>CBDDHH010000001.1:0-17237 GCA_965228345.1 Alphaproteobacteria bacterium
AACGGGTCAGTGGCTCCCGTCCATCGAACGCACCATCTGGTTACTTGTGACGCCAAGGACTTGTCAAGCGCTAAAGCTATTCGCGCCTGTATTGAACCCGCGGTCCATTCGATTGTGAGGCGTCCCGTCGCAGAGAAGTTTCCTCGGAGACCCTCGCTGAGCTAAGTCACCAAGCGTTTTCCACTCGCTACCTGATGCAGGATAGAGGAAAGGTAGGTTTGATAGGGCAGGCCAAGTTCTTGTGCTTGTACCTTTAAGCGACCTATATCTCGTTCCTGGAGACGAAGCGTGATGGCTCGGCGTCGCAGGGTATTTTCCATGGCGAGCCTCCATTTGGTCTTGCTGGCCTGGAGGCCCTCTTCCGTCGGTGCCTGGATGGCTCCCGCTGCAAAGGCACCTTCAAGGGCTTCTTCAAGCTCTTGTTCTTCAGGGGACAGGTTTTGGTCGTCTAGTTTTGGATCGTATTTCATCATCTCGGTCCTTCTTTAGGAGGTACTTACGGGCCGCTCGGCTTCGGAACATGGTGTTCAGGAACATCTTGTTGCCATCTTGTACATATGGCACCACGCAAACATAGTTGTCGATCAAAAGATACAGGACTCTCTGTCCTGGGTATTTGCTCTGGTTGGGGTGAGGAAGGTCAGCACATATGTCCTCCGCCAGGATCAGAACTTCGGCGTCCTCGAAACACAGACCACGACGCGCCTTTAGCTCTTCATTCTTTTCTTGGCTCCATCCTATCACCATGTCCAACATGCTTAGATTATATTGATTTCATATTGAATGTCAATTTTTTTGGCCTTCATGCCAACGGCCCAAGAAATTGACATTTTTAGGGTCGTTTTGTGTCTCGCGGCGGAACGCTTCGCGTTTCGGCCTTTTTGGGTTGCGGTCTCACCTGGCTCGTTAGGCTCGCTCAGCCCGACCGCAGGACGAGGCCTGCGCCTATACCCCAAGACGCTTTCTTAACTTGTCTCGGGGCCGCGTGTTTTGGGCGTGGGCCTTCCCTGCGCCCTTCAGGCTTGCAGCCCAACTGTTTCGAGCGCCAGCCTTCCCTGTGCCTTCCAGGCTTGGAGCCAAGTTGTTTGGAGCGCGGGCGTTCCCTGCGCCCTCTGGGCTTGCAGCCCGCTTGGAAGGCCGCAGGCATGGCCCTTACACCAGCGAACATAAGAACCCTTGTCAATCGTCGCCAGTCTAATTGGCAGGTTGACGGAGGTCGCCGCTTTGCCCATCCCCGCCGCTATGGAGTCCGCTGTCGTCACCGCCTTTGCCGTCACCTTGCTCGCAGGCTTGGCAACCCTGATCGGCTGGCTGGTGGTGATCCGCGGCAACGAAGCCAATCCCCGCTTGCTGGCCTTTGGCTTGGCCTTCGCCGCTGGGGCCATGGTCTATGTGTCGCTGGTAGAAATTTTTGTCAAATCCCAGGACAGTTTCTTGGCCTCCAATTGGTTTTCGGGGGACGATCAATTACCTTACGCCATGGCAACGCTCATGCTGTTTTTGGGCATGGGCCTCGTTATCGCCCTCGACCGCCTGGTGCCCAACCCCCATGGCCGTTTGGAGGAGGTGGGCACAGCCCAAGGGCCCGACCCGCTGCTGGCGCGTGCGGGCTTGCTGGCCGCCGCGGCCATCACGGCCCACAATGTTCCCGAGGGGTTGGCGACGTTCTTCTCCACCCTCAACGACCCTGGTGTCGGCTCCTCCCTTGCCATCGCCATCGCTATCCACAACATTCCAGAGGGCGTGACCATCGCCCTGCCGATTTTCTACGCCACCGGCTCCAAGGCCCAGGCGCTGCTTTGGACCTTGGTGTCGGCTTTGGCAGAGCCCTTGGGCGCGCTGCTCGGCTACGCCGTGTTGGGCGGCAGCCCCAACGCCGTGACCTACGGCATCGTGTTCGGCCTGATCGCGGGCGTCATGGTATTTTTGAGCCTGGACGAACTGCTGCCGACGGCCAAGCGGTACGCCAAAGGTCATGAGACGGTTTACGGCATGGTCATCGGCATGGCCCTCCTCGCGACGTCGCTGGTGCTATTCGCTTAGTTCCAGCGACTTCAAGAGGCAGGCGGTTTGGCCCTTGATCTGAACTCTTGATGTAAATCCGTACGTTCTCATAAATCAAGCGCGCGCCCAAAGAGCATGGCGCAGACATGGCCGAACAAGGGACTGTCTGGATCGACAAGCACATCCAACTCATCAAAGTGGTCCACCCCTGGCACCAGGTATAGGTCCATCGAGCGCTTGGCCGTTCGGTACTTTTCCGCATAGATGCGCGCTTGGCGATGGAACTCTGCGGTTTCGGCGCCGCCGACGACGAGCAACTGTGGCGCGTTGGTCGCGGGCGGGTGTTTGGTCATGGGGCTTTGCGTATGCGCCTCTGTCGCGTCCATTCGGATGCCCGCGTTCAGGGCTTGGGTCAGGCGTACGGGTTCCAGATAGGACAGTGGCGAAATGGGGATGCCCGCCTTGACCAAGTCGGTGGGCAAATCGATGCCAACGCGTTTCCAGTTGGTCGCCATCATCATTTGCGTAATGTGCCCGCCTGCCGAATGCCCCATGACCACAAGGCGGTCGGCATTGATTTCGAGCCCGTCGGCATTGCGCCAGAGGTAAGCCAGGGCCTCGCGGGCCTGGGCGCAAATTTGGGTGATGGTGACCGCAGGACAAAGATCGTAGCCGACGATCGCGACATGGGCCTGGGCCGCTAAGAAGGGCGGCGCGATGAAGCTGTAGATCGATTTGTCGCCGCGTTGCCAGTAACCGCCGTGAAAATAGACCAGCGTCGGCGCCTCGGCTTCCTCGCAAAGGAACATATCGAGCATTTGTTTCGTTCCATCGCCGTAGCGCATATTGAAGAACGCTTCGCCCGTTCCGTGGAGCCGCGCGGCTTTGCTCGCCGCCGCCCACTTGGGAATCACCGTCTCCTCATAGTCAGGCCGCCCTAGGCGCAAGTTATACTGGGCGTCGAGCTCCTGCGGGCTGAAGCGGGTGTGAAAGGTCAGGTCATCGGTCATAGCAATCCCTTTGGTTGAGCATGAAAATTACACAATCCCCTCGTGGGCGCTGGCTTCTTCCAGCGCTGCCCACTCATCGGGGTTGGCGCCGAACGGGCGCATGACGTGCGCGGCGTAGGCGGGGCGTTCGCACAGGCGCCGATACCAGGCCTCGACATGGGGCAGCGCTGGGCGCGCCACGTCTAGGTGAAAATAGCGGTAGGCGACGCACCCCAAAGGAATGTCGCCCATGGTGAAGGCCGCCCCGCACACGAACGAACGCGCGGCCAAGTGCCGGTCGAGCAAGGTCAGGGCCTTGTGCGCGGCATCGCGAAATTCCGAAATTTGCGCTGGGTCGCGCTTGTCGGGCGCGGTCCGTACCGTGGCGAAGAAGAGGGAAATGACGGGCGGGAAGGCGCAACTGGCGCACCATTCCATCCACTGATCGGCGTGGGCCCTCGTTTGCAGGTCGGACGGGCACAGCGACCCCGCGCCGTAGCGGGCGCATAGGTAGCGCACGATGGCAAGGCTTTCCCAGAGGGCAAAATCCCCGTCCCGAATCGCGGGAATCAGGCGGTTGGGGTTGATCTGCGCATAGGCGTCGCTGTCGAGCTTGCCGAAACGCCCTCCCGCCAGGTGCAGGTCATAGTCGAGACCCAGTTCATTGGCGGTCCAGATCACTGGGATAACATTGGAAGAATAGGGACGCCCCCAGATTTCAAGCATCATTTCGTCCTGTTGCAGGTGGGATAGGTGCGTCCAAAAATTTGGGCACAACCTGATCGAACAAGCGGTGCCAACTGGCCAGAATCTTCTCATACGGCACGCCCGTGTACTGTTGCATCAACATGAGATGCTTTAGGCCCGTCGTCTCCTGCTTTTCAGCGAACCGGTCGGCCACGTACGCCGCGTCCCCGACGACGATGATCCCGCGCCGATGCAGAAAATCAAACCAGTCGCCGTCTTCGTCATCTGCGGTCATGACCTCGCCCAAGTCCAGGTACCCGTGCTTGGTCCATTCCCCCGCTGGGCGCGACCCGCCCAAAAATTCGTAGTAAGCATTGATGCTCGGCCGGATCGTTTCAATGGCCTCGGCCCTCGTCTTCCCGACGTAGAAGGGGGTGCAGACGCCAACCCCCTCGCCAAGCGCCACGGGCCGCCCCCGAAACTTGGCGAGGGCATCGCGGTACGGTTCCCAGCACGCGAGCGTCGCCTTGGGCCCCGCCGACATGGAAATGACCCCCCATCCGCGCTCCCCCGCGAGTTTGAACGTCGGCGGCGCATTGGACATGAGCCAGAGGGGCGGATGGGGCCGCGTAAAGGGTCGTGGATGCACGTACATGGCCTTGTACGTGCCATCGTCGCCGTGATAGCGGGGATCTAGCGGCTGAAAGAACCGGTTGGTCTCTTTCCACCCTGGGACGGGAAACTGCCAAAACTCGCCCTCGTGGGTAAAGGCCTCTTCGGTCCAGGCTTTCAAAATCACCTCCAGGCTCTCCTGATAAAGCCGCATGACTTTGCTATTGTCGCGACGGTCGGCTTCGAGGTTAAATTGCAGCGTGGCCCGTTCGTTGATGCCCTTGGCCACGCCGAAATCAAACCGCCCGCCCGACATGTTGTCGAGCATGGCCCCATCCTCCGCCACGCGCAGGGGGTGCCAGTCGGGCAGAACGATGGGCGCCGTGCCCACGCGCAACCTTTTGCAATGGGCCGCGACATGGGTCCCCATTTGGATCGGATTGGGCGGCGCGTTCATATAGCCGTTGTGGGCGAAGTGATGCTCGGTGAACCAAGCAGTGGTGAACCCCGCTTGTTCGGCCAGCGTGCATTGTTCAAGGATCATGTCGAGCGCGCGCGTCCAGGGAATCGTCTCCCCAGGGCTGAAGTTGGCAATCAAGTCAAAGCGCATCGCGTCCTCTTAGAGCTTTCCCGCCCTTCTTAGAGCTTTCCCACCCTTCAATGCAAACAGAAGCGATCCTATCAATGCAAGCAGAAGCGACCCTAAATCGCCGCGAGCGTATGGTTCAGCCCTTCCATGATGTGGCGCTCCAAATGGGCTCTGGCCTCATGCGTCTGCCGTGCCAACGCCGCCTCAAAAATCAATCGATGTTCATCGACGGCTTCGCGACCACGATAGGTGAGGATCCGCATTTGATAGCGCAAGTACTTGTCGAACAGGACGGCGTGCAGCGACAGCAGATTTTTTGAATTGCACGCCTGGATGAGCGCGAGATGAAACTCCCAATCGTAGCGTTTCCAAAGCTCCTTGTCTGAAAAGTCCCCTGCGAGCAGGCGGTCTTCGACGCGGTTCAGCTTGTGATGGGCCGCGACCAGATTGCCTTCCCAA
Organism: Alphaproteobacteria bacterium; assembly: GCA_965228345.1. GTDB lineage: Bacteria > Pseudomonadota > Alphaproteobacteria > UBA7985 > UBA7985 > CAXQZM01. The sequence continues at coordinate 5,341 of CBDDHH010000001.1, forward strand.
TCGGCGTCCCCCCGTTGCACGGACAGCTCAAGCGCATGGCATTCCAGCAGGACACGCAACTGCGCGATTTCTCGCAGGTCGTCCTTGGACACACCTGTGACAAAAAAGCCACGCTGTTGCTCCGCAGCAACAAATCCTTCGCTCGAGAGTCGGCTCAGCGTCTCGCGCAAAGTTGACATGCTGGCGGCATAACGATCCCTCAGGGCACCGAGTTTGAGTTTCATACCCGGCTCGAGCGCGCCAAAGATGATATCGTGCTTGATCGCCTTATAGGTGCTGGACCCGACGGTCCCCAGGGCCTGTTCCACGCCGCCTGTCCTCTTGTTTTGGTGTCCGTAGCAGAAAGTCTTGATTCCTAACACAGAGTATGGAAGAAATAATATCGGATAAAGCTATTTTTATCCTATAAAAACCTCAAAGCGTTGAGAAGCAGTAGGTAGGGTCCAAAGGTGGCAGACAAAGTACAGCTCGCCGTGTCGGGGCTCGGCCTGGTCGGCGCGCGTCATGTGGCCGCTGCGGGCGCTCTCGCGGATGTGGACCTCGTGGCGGCGGTTGATCCCAGCGACCTCGCGAAGGAAGCGGCGGCCCGAATGGCGATTCCTGCCTTCGATGGGTTGGAGGATCTGTTCGCTGCGCACCGCCTCGACGGTCTCATCATCGCGACGCCGACCCCTTTGCACGTTGCGCAGGCCAGGGCCGCCGTAGATCGGGGCTGCCCCGTGCTCATCGAAAAACCCATCGCAACAAGCGCACAAGAAGCCGCCAAATTTGTTCAATACGCAGACGCGCGCGGGGTTCCCGTTTTGATCGGCCATCATCGCCGCCACAATCCCCTGATCCAGGCGGCAAAATCCGCCCTAGACGCCGGGCGAATCGGCGACATCCGATCGGTCCAGGCCGTTTGCTGGTTTTACAAGCCCGACGACTACTTTGAGGCCGCGCCCTGGCGTAAGGCCCCAGGGGCAGGGCCGATCTCGGTAAATTTAATCCATGACATCGACCTGCTGCGCTATCTGTGCGGGCAGATTTGCAGCGTGGTGGCCGATCGCGTTCCCAGTCGCCGCGGGTTCGACAATGAGGAACTGGCCACGGCCCTGCTCACCTTTGAAAACGGCGCGCTGGGAACGGTGAGCGTTTCGGACTCGATTGTCTCCCCCTGGAGCTGGGAGATGACGTCGAAGGAGTATCCCATCTATCCCATGACAGGGCAGAGCTGCTACACGTTAGGGGGCAGCCAGGGCGCCCTCTCGATTCCCGATTTGACCCTTTGGCAGCACGCGGATCAGCCCGATTGGTGGCGACCCATGCGCCGAGACGTGTTGGAGTTTCGACCCGCCGACCCCCTGGTCGAACAGCTTGCGCATTTCCGTGACGTTATACGGGGTCAATGCGCCCCGCGGGTTTCAGGGCGCGAAGGTCTTAAGAGCCTGCAAGTTATTGAGGCCATCGCCAAAGCCGCCGAAACGGGCACAAGGCAAGTTTTGCCGCGCGACCCTTCCCCATAAATATCATATATTTTCAAAAATATCTTGCGAAAACGCGGCGACAAGTGGTAGTGGCAACCCACTTAAAAAAACACCTCATCATCCTTGGGAGAAAGATCCATGTTTACGATTACTCGTCGTGCCCTATTCGGCACTCTCGCCGCCACTGGATTCGCCGCCAGCGCGGGCGTGCCTGCGCTTGCACAAGACAAGCTGACCTTCACCCTCGCGACCGCTGGTTCCGAAACCGATCAGCGCTCGGTTGCCATGGCGGAAGTCTTTGCCCCCATGGTCGCGGACTTTGCCGACTATCAGCCTGGCTATAACGGAACCTTGTTCGCGCAAGGCACCGAATTGGAAGCCATCGCAAGCGGCAACCTCACCATGTCCATCGCTTCCGCCCAAGAACTTGCGCAGTTTTTCCCCGAGTTCTCGATTTTTGCGACGGGCTATGTGCATCAGGACGCTGCGCACCAAGTTCGTGTCTTCAACGACCCGCTGATGGACCCGTTCAAGGCCACAGTTGAGGAGGAACTGGGCGTCAAGTTGCTGTCCGTTATGTACCTAGGTCGTCGGCATGTGAACCTGCGTCAGCCCAGGTCGGAAGTTGACGTGCAAACCCCCGCCGACCTCGCGGGCGTCAATATTCGCATGCCAGGGACGGATGCTTGGCAGTTCCTCGGCGCGGCCTTGGGCGCGTCCCCCACGCCGCTCGCCTTCAGTGAGGTCTATACAGCCCTTTCGACGGGCGCTGTTGACGGTCAGGATAACCCCCTGCCCACCGTTGTCGATGCCAAGTTCTACGAAGTCACGAAGCAGATTGCCCTAACCTCGCACCTCGTGGACCTGAACTACGTCGCCTTTTCTGCAGAAACCTGGAACAGCCTGACGCCCGATCAGCAGCTCACGGTTCAGCGTGCCGCCGACGCCGCCGCTGCCTATGGTCGCCTCAAGCAGTTGGACAAGGAAAATAGCTTGGCCGACTTCATCCGTAGCCAAGGCGTTGAAATCTATACCCCTGACTTGGCCGCGTTCCGTGAGCATGTGCAGGCGCAGTACGTGGGCAGCGAATTTGCCGCCTCCTGGCCAGACGGTGTGCTGGATCGGATCAACGCGCTGGGGAATTAGACCTAGACCTATTTCAGTTAAGTGGGGGAGCGAAGGTGCAATTTGTTAAGACCTGGTTCCTCCGCCTAACAGAAGGAATTGCGGCCCTCTTGTTGGCCGCAATTTTTTTGACATTCTTGGCGCAGATTTTTGCGCGCTACGTCTCCGAGCTCGCGTGGCTCATGCCGATCCCGTTCGTCGCGGCCTGGATGGAATCGGTCGATCCCTTGGGCTGGACCGTGAACCTGATTTCCTTGCTCTGGGTTTGGGCCGTGTTCTTTGGCTGTAGCTTTCTCGTGCGCGAGCACCACCATGTGACTTTTGACATTCTTTACCTCTCCCTGCCGCAACGATGGAAGAAGCTGTTGACCTTCGTCAGTGTCGGGGCAGTCTTGGCCATTTTGATTTGGTCGTTCCCAGCAACATGGGACGCGATCATGGCAAATCGCCTGAAGGAGTTGAAGACGATTCAGACGCTGCGCATCCCCATCACCGGCGACAAAATCGCCGTCAAATGGCTATTCTTTACCTATATCTTGTTCCTTGTCGTGCTGTTTGTGCGGTACAGTTGGCATCTAGTCCATGTTGCCATGCGGGGCCTGCCGCCGGAAGATCAGGACCCTGGTGAACAAGGCCCGCCCAAACGCGCGGAAACACCATGAGCGCGCCGCTGGCTGCGGGGTTGCTCACCGTCCTCCTGATCGCGGCCATGGGGCGCCCCGTGGCCATGGCGCTGATTGCGGGCGTTCTGGTCTATCTGGGCGTTGGCGGGCAGGATCTGGCGATTGCGGGCGAAACCATGGTCCAGCGTCTGTTTGACGGGTTCTTGCTGTTGGCGGTGCCGCTGTTCATCACCTCGGCCAACATCATGAACGCGGGGACCATTTCCAACCGCCTGCTGGATTTCTGCGTTGCGGTTGTCGGGCGCTTCCGTGGCGGATTGGGCCATGTCAATGTCATGGCCTCGCTCATCTTCTCGGGCATGTCAGGGTCCGCCGTGGCGGATGCCGCAGGCATCGGCAAAATTATTATCGAGATGATGGTCAAGAGCGGCGGCTATTCGCGCGGCTACGCTGCGGCGCTTACGGCGGCCACCGCCACGATTGGCCCGATCATTCCCCCGTCGATCCCCATGGTTCTTTACGCCCTGGTCTCCAACACCTCCATAGGGGCGCTCTTCTTGGCGGGCATTTTGCCTGGCTTGGTCATGGGCGCGGTGCTGATGGGGATGAACGCCTGGCTGTCCTATCGTCGCGATTTTGGGCGGGAGGAACCCACCCCGCTTCGCGCCTTGCCTGGCATCACCCGCAAGGCTTTCCCCGCCTTGCTCATGCCGATCATCTTGTTGGTATGTATTTACGGCGGCGTCACAACCCCCACCGAGGCCGCAGCGATCGCTGCGCTCTATTCGCTCTTGCTTGCGGGGGTGTTTTATCGCGCCCTAAAGGCGGGCTCGCTCTATCACATATTTGTCGATAGCGCCCGATCTTCGGCCTCCGTAGGGCTTGTGATCGGCGCGTCGATGATTCTGACCTACGTGGTGGTGGCGGAGAATATTCCCCAGCTCATTTCCGACGTGCTGCGCGGGCTCGACCTCAGCCCGCTCATGTTCTTGCTGCTGATCAACGTGCTGGTTCTCATCCTGGGGTGCATTTTGGACGCGACCGTGATCATTTTGGTTTTGGTCCCCCTCTTTATCCCGACGCTGCGCACCCTTGGAATTGATCCCGTTCATTTCGGGGTTCTGGTCGTCATTAACGCCATGATTGGTCTGATCACGCCCCCTTACGGGATCCTCTTGTTTGTGACCAACGCAGTAACGGGGATTCCGCTGAAGGACATAATTCGCGAGATCTGGGCGTTCTTGGGGGTTCTCTTGCTGGCGCTTGTGTTCCTGATCCTCAATCCCGATCTGGTGCTTTGGCTGCCCCGTTTGCTGGGGTATCAGGGTTAGGCCCATGCGGACGTCGATTGCGACGGTCTGCCTGTCAGGAGACTTCAATCAAAAGCTCGAGGCCATTGCCGCGGCGGGCTTTGATGGGTTGGAGATTTTTGAACAAGACTTCATTTCCCATGACGGCAGCCCCAAAGAGGTCGGCGCACGGGTTCGGGACCTGGGGCTGGAGATTTTTTTGTTTCAGCCGTTTCGGGACTTTGAGTGCTTGCCCGAGGACCTGCGGGCCCGTGCCATGGAACGGGCACGACACAAATTTGACCTCATGAACCAACTGGGCACCGACCTGATGCTCGTCTGCTCCTGCGTCCATCCCGAGGCTTTGGGGGGGATTGATCGGGCGGCAGACGACTTTCGGCTGCTCGCCGATTTAGCGGCAGCCCACGGCGTGCGCGTGGGCTACGAGGCCCTGGCTTGGGGCACCCATATCAATGACCATCGCGATGCGTGGGAGGTTGTCCGCCGCTGCGATCATCCAAACCTCGGCCTCATTGTCGATAGTTTTCATTCCCTAGGCCGCGATTTGCCCACCGAAACCTTGCGCGCCGTTCCTGGCGATAAGATCTTTTTCGTCCAACTGGCCGACGCACCGCGCATTGCCATGGACTTGCTCTATTGGTCCCGCCACTTCCGCAATATGCCCGGGGAAGGGGACTTGGACGTTGCGGGGTTTTTGGGCCATGTGCTCGCTACAGGCTACGAGGGGCCCATTTCCCTCGAAATCTTTAATGATCAGTTTCGCCGCGCGAACAGCGCCTTGATCGCCAAAGACGGCTACGCTGCCCTTACCGCCTTGATCGACGATGTGCAGCGCGTGGACGCGGGAGCATCCCTTTCTTTACCTCGTCTGCCGTCGCGCGCGCGCGTTATACCAGCGATCATTAAGAATGACCCTTATGTCCGCTGGTATAAGGGCCGCGACTGCGGCCCCCGTAGCGGCCCCGAGAATAGCGCGAAAGCGCCTCGGGGTATAAGCGAAGGCCCCGTCGGAGGCGAAACGCGAAGCGTTTCTGCCGTGAGACACAAAACGGCAAAAAAAGGGTCAACTTTTTTTGCCGTTGGTATTACGAGTCTTGAGTACCTCGAGTTCTCGGCGGGTCAAGCCAGGGGGCTCGCGGATCAGTTGGCCACCTTAGGGTTTGAGAAGGTTGCCAACCATAAGGCGCAGGACCTTGACCTCTGGCAACAGGGGCAAATTCGCCTGGTTCTCAACCACACGACAAAACCAACAAGGAACCATAGCCCCGTGCGCGAGCTGGGCCTGCGTGTCGAGTCCGCCCAGGGCGCGGTGGCGCGCGCGGCGGCCTTGGGAACCAAGGTGGCGCGGGTCCGCGCGTCGTCCCCCGACTCGGGGCTGCCGACCATTGAGACCCAAGACGGCGGCCTCTTTAGATTTATCGACGACAGTTTAGCGTACCAAACCCTGTGGCAAGATGAATTCGAGTTCCTCGGCACAGAACCAACGGGCGCGGGCTTGCACGCGGTGGATCATGTCGGCCAAAGCATGGCTTACGAGGAAATGCTCAGCACGGCCCTGTTCTATGCCGCCCTTTTCCCCATTCACCGCCGCCCGCTGATCCATATAGTTGATCCAGGGGGCCTTGTTCGTAGCCAGGCCCTGGAAACGACCGACCAAAAACTGCGCCTGACCCTCAACGGCGCAGAGACATCGCAGACCCTCGCGGGGCAATTTGTCGAGGCCGCGCGCGGGTCGCGAATCCAGCACCTGGCCTTCGCCAGCCATGATATTTTTAAGACGGCGGCCCAATTACTGAGCAACGGGTTCCAGCCCTTGCGGGTTTCCCAAAATTACTACGCCGATGTGGCGGCGCGCTTTGGCCTGGACCCGCAGACAGTCGATCGTCTGCAATCGCTTTGCCTGCTCTACGACGAAGATGCGAACGGGCAGTTTTATCAGCTCTACGATCAGCCTTCCGATCAGGGGTTTTTCTTTGAAATCGTGCAGCGGGTCGGGGCCTACGCGGGGTACGGAGCGCCGAACGCCCCGTACCGATTGGCCGCGCAAAAACGCCTGTTGGCAGCGCGCGCGTCGTGACTCCCCTAAGGGTCGGCGTCATTGGCTGCGGGCGCATTTCTCATATCTACTTTCAGAACTGCCAGCGCTTTCAGGCCCTAGATGTGCGTGCATGCGCCAGTTTGGACTTGGCCGAGGCGCAGGCCAGCGCCGCCCGCTACGGCCTTGTCAAAGCCTGCACGCCGCAGGAGATTTTTGCCGACCCAGAGATCGAATGCGTGCTGAACCTCACGGTCCCAGCAGCGCATTTTGAGGTGAGCCGCCAAGCGTTGGCCGCGGGAAAGCATGTGTACGGAGAAAAGCCGCTGGTCACGACGCGCGCCGACGGTCAGGCCCTGCGCTCCCTCGCCGCGCAACAGGGCCTCTATCTTGGCAGCGCGCCCGACACCTTTCTCGGCGGGCGTTGGCAGACGGTTCGGCGGCTTTTGGACGCGGGGCGGATCGGCGCGCCCACGGGCGTCTTCGCCTTTGCGGGCACCCACGGCACCGAACGACACAACCCCAATCCAGACTTTTACTATCAGCCTGGCGGGGGACCGCTCATGGATCTTGGCCCCTACTATCTGAGTGCCATGGTCGCCTTACTCGGGCCGATCAAGCGTGTCGCGGGAATGGCGCGGCGAACCTTTGACCAGCGCATGATCGAAAACGGCCCGCGCTATGGCCAGATGATGGAGGTGTCGGTCGATACCCACTCCCTAAGCCTGCTCGAGTTCGCGTCAGGCCCAATCGGGCATATGACCATGAGCTTTGACATCTGGGACAGCGAAACGCCGCGCTTTGAGATTTATGGGGAGGAGGGAACGATTTGCATCCCCGACCCCGACCCTGTCCACGGCGCCAATATTTTCGGCGGCGAGGTCTGGCTAAGGACCCGCGCAAGCGCCCGCTGGTCGCACCAGCCACGCCCGACAGATCGTCAAGATTGGGAGGTGGTCCACAACCGCCACGGCTACAACCAAGATAGCCGAGGCCTGGGGCTGCTCGACATGGCCTACGCCATTCGCGAGGGGCGCCCCGCGCGCGCCAGCGGCGACCTAGCCTACCATGTTTTTGAGGTTATGGACGCAATCGAAACAGCGCCTCGCTTGGGCACCTTTCAGGACATAGACTCAAGCTGCGCCCGTCCTGCGGCCTTGCCTGAAACGTTTCCCGCGCAGGATTTGAATTCGGACCTGCGCAGCGCCCCGCCGCGCCGAAAAAGGGCTTAAAGCCGCACAGGCGACCCAAGACAAAGGAGAACGTTCGAAAGATGCCCGCGCAAACTCTCACCTTCGCGCAACCATTCTTTGATGTCCGCTTCGTTACCGACGAAACCGACTATCACCTGCACGGCAGGGCCATCGTCCTCAATGTTGGTGACACGGCCATCGCCGTGGAAGGGCAGACCTTGCCGTCGCTCCAGTCGAGCATTTTGATCGACGTCGGTCTCGCCAATATCGACAAGGTGATTATCGTCCATGGGTTTGACGGCTTTGTCGATGAATACGCCTTTCTGGCGCGGATCCGCCGCGCCTGGCCAAGCGCTTACGAAGTTCGGCAGGAGGAACGATTGCGCGGGATCGAACACTATATGTCGCCCAAGGTATGGGTTGGGCGCATCGGCCTCACCTTCTATCACGCTGCGTCGGTCCCGCTCAATGTCGGGCTTCATCGGGATCATCCCTTTTGCCCCGTGCCAGGTTTTCGGGAGGTCCATACCCAAGTCATCGGCCTTGGGAAAATGCAACAATGCCGAGAACACGACATAGGCACACTGTACCTAGAGGAAATAATGGCCCCAGGGGTCACGCATCGCCCCATGTACGATGCGGCGGGGGTCTACCCTTGGCACCAATTCGAAACCCTTACCCCCAGCGTCTTTTTGGCGGTCGAACTGCTGCCAGCAGACGCGCCCGCGCCAACCTGAGATCGGCTTATGTCTTCCCAACTCTTGCCAAAAAAGTTCAGCTATGAGGGTCCCTACCCTCGGCTTGCCCGCCGCCTGCGCCTGGGCATCGTCGGCGGCGGGCGCATCGCCGTCACACAAAGCGCGGCGGCGCGCATGACCAATTGTTGGGATGTAGTGGCAGGGGCCCTATCGTCGGATCCTGCGCGCGCCAAAGACCGCGGCGCGCAGTGGTACTTGGACCCCCAGCGGTGTTATGCGTCGTTTGAGCGTATGGCGCAGGCTGAGGCATCGCGTCCCGACGGCGTCGATGCGGTTATGGTGACAACGCCCAACCACCTGCATTTCCCCGCCGCCAAGGCCTTCCTGGATCAGGGGATCGCGGTTTTGTGCGACAAGCCGCTTACCAACGAGGTTGCAGAAGCCCAGACCCTGGCCCAGATTGTGGATCAGACAAATGCCGTCTTCGCCGTTGGCTATGCCATGTCGTGCTTTCCCATGGTTCGCCAGGCGCGCGAACTGGTCGCCGCGGGCGAGATCGGCGAAGTCAATCAAATCCATACCGAGTTTATGCAGGATTGGATGATGGAGACCTCGGCCCTGAACGCCGATCATGTCAAATGGCGGCTCGACCCCGACCAGTCGGGCCCGACCAGTTGTGCGGGCGATATAGCCACCCACGCGGCGCACTTGGGCAGTTTCGTCTCGGGCTTGCCCCTGACGCACGTCCGGGCAGAGATGCACGTCCTGGGTGAGCCCAAGACCTTGGAGGACACGGTGTTCATGGGCACGCGGCACGCCGACACAATCCCTGGAACGCTGCTGGCGACGCGCTACGCCTCGGGCAACCGTGGCGGCCTAAGGGTGCGTGTTTACGGCAGTAAGGGCGGCTTGGAATGGGACCTAGAACAAGCCGATTTCCTCAAGGTTTCCAAATTCGGCCACCCCGATCAGATCATGAGCAGAGGCCATGGTCACGGCGTTTCCCCCAAGGTCGAGCGCCTGATCCGCGCCGCCCGCGGCTTTCCCGAGGGCATTCTGGAAGCCTGGGCGAATTTGTACTTGGAGTTCGCCATGGCGATTGCCGCACGACACGATGGCCGCACAGCGCCTAAGGACTGGGCAAGGCACCCAACGGTTCTGGACGGTGTCGCGGGTGTCAGTTTCATCGATGCGTCGCTGAAATCCCACAAGGCGCAAGGGTGTTGGCAACCGATCTAGCCCGACGGCGCGACCCCCAGCCGACAGGGTCGCCCCGCACCAGGCAGAGGCCAAGCCCGTCTCCGACGCCCTCGAACTCTGGCTCCACGATCGGCTCTCTAAACTCTTGGGTAAGTCAACGCTTGCTGGAGTCATCCGCTATGCCCTTGGTCGCATGGACAAAGCGCGGCCCTATCTCGACAAGGGCTTCCTGGAAATCGACAAGAACACCGCAGGAAACGCCGTCAAACCCATCGCTTTGGGGCGTAAGAACTGGACGTTCGTAGGATCAGAAGGCGGCGGCAAGGCTATGGCTATCGCCTATACTCTCATCGAAACTGCCAAGCTCAACCAAGTCGATTCCCAAACTGGGCTCACTTGGGTCCTCGCTCGCATCCCGGATCATATGATCACCCGTGTCCATGAACTCTTGCCATGGAAGTTCAAGGTCCTGGGTAGAAACGTCTGAAAAATCAGGGACTCCCATACGGACGTTTACTATCTATCTATTCGCAGCAACACTTGCCATTCTTATAAATTAGGATTTACCCATCACGGATTGCCTAACAATCACAGCCAGAACTCTCCATATGCTGAACAGCAAGATAGTGACCCATTCTAATTTTTTAAAAGAAAACGTTCAGACTCTCCCTCACGCGATCTGTCGTGCGGTTGCAATGCAATTGATTGCCCGTTTAACCAAACGTCAGCAGAAATCCTCAGTTGCGGGATCAATCCAAACTGGGGAAGAACACGTTTGCGTTTGTTTTCAACCTGAATCGTCGCACGAACATGTCGAAAATGTTCAGTCTGAAACAGGGGTTCTTAGATATTTCGTGCGAAATAGTTGTTGCACCGATCACACCTGCAGGAAGCACGTGCTCAGTGTTGTCAAGCGAGTCAGGGAGGATATGTTTTCGAGGCACGGATTGCGCCGCGTCATCACGGTAAAAAATGCATGGCTTGAACGGATTATCCCTTTGTCAGCAAAGTTGGACGTGGATGTGCTACATAACACCACATGTTGTGGGATGCCACCAAATATTCCTTGCATGGAATGTCCTCAAAGCCTAGAAGAGAAAAAAACGAGGAACAGGAAATGGGTAAGCTCACAGGGAAAATCGTCGAAGCCAAGGAAGTTCCAGGCGCACGGGGTGCAGCGCTGGTTGGTCCCGAATTGCGCTGGTTACGCTTACTCGCTGGCTTGACCCAAGAGCAAATCGCAGAGCGTATAGACGTTCAGCAAGCGTCTATCTCAAAGATTGAAAAAGGTGGCGAGATTTTTCTCAGTACCGTGCAACGCTATGTTGAGGCTCTCGGTGCCTCATTGCGTTTGAACGCCCATTTTCCTGCCGATGCGCCATTCTCAGCGCGTCTAGATGGCGCGTTTGACATTGAAAAAGGACATGACCATCAACTGGTGCTGCCATTACTTGGGAATGAACCCTTCAAACCGCAGCGAGATGTCGTTCTTTCGATCAAGCCCGTATATTCCGAGAAAATTCTGACAGGTGACAAGACGGTTGAACTAAGGCGTCGATTCCCAGTTTCCGCCCCAAACGGCGCATTGGCTTATATCTACTCAACATCACCGGTAAAAGCCATGGTCGGCACGGCATCAATTCGTGATGTTTTGAAGCTTCCAGTAGAGCAAATCTGGACTGAGTTCGAAGGCGCGGCCTTCATTGAACGGTCGAATTTCGACAAGTACTTTGATGGGCTCGACCAAGGTTTCGCTTTGGTCTTTGATGACGTGAGGGCATTTTCCCGACCCCTCCCACTCAGCGAACTTCGCGAGAAGTTCGGTTTTGAACCTCCGCAATCCTTCCTATATGCCAAACATGATCTGAGAAAGGCACTTCAAGATGAGCCAGCAATCGTATCTCATTGATACGAACATCCTGATCGGGCTCGAAGATAACCACACAGTAGAAGCGGCTTATTCGAGGTTTTATTCGCTCGCGCTGACTCACAAAGTCGACATCTTTGTGCACGAGGCTGCCAAGGATGATATAGCGCTTGACAAGCAAGTCGAACGCCGACAAATTTCTCTCAGCAAGATCGAAAAATATCGCATGCTGAAAAAACAGCGCGGATTGGCGCAGGTCGATCTCAATGCCGCGTTTGGTCCGCTCAAAAAACCCAACGATGTCGTAGATGCGACGCTTCTACACACACTTGAGAAGGGCGCGGTGGATTTTCTAGTCACTCAGGATAAGGGCCTTCATC
>CBDDHH010000002.1:0-31236 GCA_965228345.1 Alphaproteobacteria bacterium
TTCCTTGTGCCTTTCGGGCTTGGAGCCCAATTAAATTGAGGGCTAGCACCAGGGGAATCGCTTTTGAAAAAATATCTATGAAGGAGGTGCCAATCGATTCATGAGGAGCGCGTAACCCCATGTAGGAGACGCGCCATGGAAGAGTTTTCCCATATATTCGAAGGAGTTGATGACCCACGCAGGAGCAACGCGACCCGTCACGATCTGCACGAGATGCTGATGATCGGGCTTCTATGCACGCTTAGCGGCGGTGAGGGGTGCTGTGATATGTCCCTGTTTGCAAAGACGAAGGAGCCGTTTTTACGGACATTTATGTCGCTAAAGCACGGTATTCCAAGTCACGACGCGTTCTCTGACTTGTTTAACGCGCTTGATCCAAAGTCCCTTCACAAAGCACTGTTTGGTTTTGTTGAGGATTTTTCTGATCAACTTGGTGACGTGATTGCCGTTGATGGAAAGACGCTTCGCCGCTCGTTTGATCGCGCCAAAGCTCGCTCCGCCCTGCACCTGGTGCAGGCCTTTTCAGTCAAGGAAAAGTTGGTTCTTGGTCAGGTCGCCGTTGACGAAAAGTCCAACGAGATCACGGCTTTGCCTGCTCTGCTGGAGATGCTCTCGCTCAAGGGGCGTATCGTTACAGCAGACGCCATGCATACCCAACGCAATACCGCACAATCTGTGACAGACGCTGGTGGCGATTACGCGCTCGCCCTCAAACGCAATCAGGGCAGCTTATACGAGGACGTGAAGCTGTACTTAGATGATCGTGCGAATACTCAGGTGTGTGATACTGCAGAAGAGATTAGCGCAGGTCATGGGCGTATCGAAACTCGTACTGCTTTGATCAGCCATGATGTTGAATGGCTCATGGAACGCCATGACTGGCCTGGACTTCAGGCAATTGCAAAGGTTAGCGCACGCCGTGAGATTGGAGACAAAATCAGTCATCACGAACGCTACTTCCTCTTGAGTACGCCTGTGTCAGCCAAGCGCACAATTGAGATAACACGCGCTCATTGGGCGATTGAAAACAGCTTGCATTGGGTGCTGGATGTGACAATGAACGAAGATGCCGCACGAAATAGGACAGGCAACGGCCCTGAAAATTTTGCCACACTTCGGCGAATGGCACTAAACCTTGCCCAAACCGAACCCTCAAAGGGATCAAAGAGGGGCAAGCTAAAACGCGCCGGATGGAACGACGAATTCATGCTCGATATGATCAGGGCGGCTAAAAATTCTCAAAAGCGATAGCCCTGGGGCTAGCACTTGATTGTCGTCAGGCGCTGGATTTTACCAGGTATTTGGGGCTAGACCTTATGACCCAACTCTCGCAGGCGTTCGTCTAGGTAAGACTGGGCCGTGTGCCGCTCACTAAGGACGACCTCGGGACGGGGGTGGCAGAACAAAGGGATGGAGAACCGGGATTTGCTGCGGTCCTTACCTGCCGGATTGACCACGCGGTGGGTGGTGGAGGGAAAGTAACCGCCGCTCGCCTCCTGCAACATGTCGCCCGTATTGACGATCAGGTTGCCGAAGTCCGACGGCACGTCCAGCCAGGCCCTGTCCTGGGTCAAGACTTGCAAGCCCGGCTCATTGGCCGCGGGCAGGATTGTTAGGAAATCGATGTCTTCATGGGCCGCGGCCCGCACGCCCGCGACGGGTGTGCCTTCAGGTTGGGGCGGATAGTGCAAGATCCGCAGCAGATTGCGCGTGGCCCCGCGCATCATCTGGTCCAGCGGCTCGCTGTAGCGCGCCTTGACCGCCTCGGGGCTTTCCTCCTCAATCCAACCGACCAACTCAATCGCCAACGCCGCTGCCTTGGCATGGTAAGCAGCCGTTTGCGCCCGCAAGTCAGGTGGGCAGGTCTCGCCGGGGTAAAAATGAAAGAACTCCTTAAGGTCCCTTATCTCCTGGCCCTTAGCCTTCTCGGACTTATCAAAGGGAAACAGGCCCGCAAACGTCTCGCGATCCCATTCGTAGTCCATCTTCGTGTCGGACGCAAAAAACGCCGCCCAGGCGTCGTACATTCCCTGCACCTCGTCATGGGTAAGGGGATGATTGGTCAGGACCCCAAAGCCCGTCTGCCGCAACGAGGTGACAAAATCTCGGCAGGCGGTCGGCGCGCGGTAGTCGATGGGCACAAGAGCGGACATGGAAGATGTCATAGGAACCTTTGCAACGCCGAGCAAGGTTTGCGCCGGCGCGGCTGTCTTTGGGTCACAGCGCTTTCCGATAGGTGATCTTGTCGTCCCCTTCGGCCCAAAAATCGCGGATGCGTGCTTCCTGTTCGTAGCCGCTCTTGCGGTAAAATGCGCGCGCTTTGGCGAAGGCCTGCGAACTCGAGGTATCAACAAGCAGGATCCGCTGGTGCCTGTCGATCAAGGCCTGCTCTGCAGCGAGCACCAGCGCCGCGCCCAAGCCCTTGCCTTGCACGTCGGGATGCACTGCCAGGGCGCGCATGTTCCAAGTTCCTTCGGTGAACTCCTCAAGAATCGCGAAACAAAACCCGGCGGGCTGGCCCTCGACATGGCAAGTCAGCGCGAACCCGGCCTGCTCATTCTCGAGCGACGGCCCTAGCATGGCCCCCAGCATATGACTGGGAAACAGATCGGTTTGCGCCACCACCTCCTCCAGGGCTGGGATATGATCGGCGGTCGTGGGCGTGATCGTGAAATCTGACATAGACCTTATTCAAACCTATGCGAGACAGGTCACGAAACAAAAAGGGCAGTCCGAAGACGGCCCTTTTGATCTTATGGCAAGCGCGCAGCTTGCACGCGACCCCTGAGCCTTACTCGGCAATTTTGGCCGCGACGTCGGCGTCGATTCCTGCCAGGGCTTCATCAAGGCTGATCTCACCCTTGATTGCCTGGGTGATATAGTCGGGCACGACGCCATAAATGGCGAAGTTCTTGGGGTAACCCTGGAAGGTGAAGGCTTGCGGGGTTGTCTGCGCGGCCGTACCTGCGTTGGCGGCAAAGACTGACAAACCGTTGGCCACTGCTGGCGAAGCATTGACATAAGCGATACCCGTGGCCTGCAGGCCCTGGTGCGCGCTGATCTGGTTGGTGGCGACCGCAAAGGCCTCGGCAACCTCCGCAGACGCGAGCCAATCGAGGAATAGGGCCGCTGCCTCGGGCACGTCCGTCGCCTCAAAGGCTACCATAGCGGCGCCCCCTGGCATGGCCCCGCAGCCGCCAGGGCCGCAAGGAATGGGCACCGCGGCCCATTCAAAATCGCTGATGTTGGTGTCGTAGTTGTTCAGCATCCAAGACCCTGACATGTGCATGGCAACCGCGCCGGAGGTGAAGAGTGGCGCGGCGTTGCGGTATTCCGTGTCCGCACCCGCGGGCCAGCCCTCAGCGGGCATCAGGCCAGACTCGTGCCAGCCCAGGAACACTTCGGCGTAGGTCCGAAACCCGTCATCGACCAAGATCGGCTCACCGGCGTCGTCAAAAAACTGCGCGCCGTAGGAAAAGGCAGGTCCAGCCCAGCGGTGCGCCGTGCGATCCATAGCCAACCCCGCATCGAGGCCAAGGGCATCCTTAACCTCTATGAGGGCAGCAGCCCAATCGTCCCACGTCGCCCCGTCGCCCGGCAGATCAACGCCTGCATCTTCAAAATACGTCAGGTTTACATAGGGTCCCGTCACGGTCAGGCCCGTCATCCAGCCGTAGATGGCGTCCGCATCCGACCCGTCGGCAGCGCGGAACCAGGGCAAGGTGGCACCATAGTTTTCCTCCCAATAGGCGGCGTCAAGGTAGGGCGAGAGGTCTAGATAGTAGGGATTGAGCCCCCCAAGGTTGGTCACGCGCGCCACATCGGGGGCGTCGCCTGCCGCCAGTTGGTTTTCCAACTGATCGCGAATGATATCGTACCCGACTGTATTGACGCTAACACTATGGCCCGTTGCAGCGGTAAAGTCCGCCGACATCTCGGCGATCACATCGCATTCGTTGCCGTCTTGATAGCACAAAAAGTCGATCTCATCAGCGAAGGCGGGGGCTGCGACAAGCGCGCCCGCGGCCAAAAACATAAGTTGGCGTTTCATAGTTTCAAAACTCCTCTCCCAAAATGAAGCCACGGGGATCGCAGCCCTACAGCCCAGGACTTAGCCGCCAAAGGACGGCAACGGCAAGACCTTTGTCAGAAAAGATTTAGGGCACTTCGACGCCGAGGCCCGCCTCGTAAATTTCAAACCAGAGCTGGCGGTTCATCCCTACCTCAAAGGCTGTCGACACGGCGCCGATCCGTTTGAGACTATTTGTGCCCACGACGGGCAGGATGCCCGCGGGATGGTACAAGAGCCAAGCGAAGACCAAGGCGTCTAGTGCCACCCCGTGGCGCGCCGCTAGATTTCTAAGGCGCGCCGCCGCTGGGGGACGTTCCTCAGCAAAAAGCCGTCCACCGGCAAGAGGCGACCAGGCTTGAGGGATCAAGTGATCGCGCTGCATCTCCGCCAAGTCGCCCGCCACGAAGGCGTCGAGGACTAGAGGATTGATCTCAATTTGATTGGTGACCAAGCGCGTGTCCATATGCGCTTGCAAGAGGCGCCAATCCCAGGGGCGAAAGTTGGAAACGCCGATGGTTTTTACTTTGCCCGCCTTAACCAAAGCGTCCAAGGCCGCGCCGGTTTCGGCAGCGTTCATCAGCGGGTCGGGTCGATGCAGCAAGAGACAATCGATCAGGTCGGTATGCATGTTTTGGAGGCTTCGGTCGACACTAGCGCCGATGTGAGCGGCACTCGTATCGTAGTGTTTCACCCGCACCCTAGGTCGCTCAGCCGACGGGAAGCAGATATCGCACTTGGTAATCAGCTCCATCTGGCTGCGCAACCCCGGGTCGGCCTTCAAAGCCGCGCCCAGGAGCGCCTCGCAGCCATAGTCGCCGTAGATATCGGCCTGGTCGAAGGTGGTCACACCTTGGTCGAGGCAAGCCCCAATCTTGGCACCGACGTGCGCAGGGCTCGTATCGGCGGCTTCGCGCAGCCGCCACATGCCGTAAATCAGGCGCGAAAAGCTGGTGGTTTCAGTAACTTGAACGCGCTGCATTTAGACTCTTTCTCCCCGGGCGAGCGGGGTTTGTGGCGGGGAGCTTGGCACGCGTCCATAGACTTGGGGGAGGGCACAGGTCTTAAGGTGCGGCATGACGAGGCGGCCAAAATACCGACATTCCTGACGGTTTGGATACCCCGAAAAAATGAAGGCTCTGATGCCCATATTCTGGTAAGCTTCAATCTGGCTCAAAACCTGATCGGCCGACCCAACCAGCGCCGCGCCGCAACCCGAACGCGCGCGACCGATGCCCGTCCATAGATGGGGTTCCACATAGCCTTGGGCGTCGGCAGCCTCGCGATGGCTAGCCTGATGCGCCACGCCCAGAGAGTTGGCATCGAGGGCGCGGGCCCGGATCTTGGCACCTTCATCGGCGTCCAATTTTGAGACCAAGTAGTTGGCATAAGCCCGCGCCTCCGCCTCGGTGTCCCGCACAATCACATGGACCCGTAACCCATAGTCGAGCGTCCGTCCGTAACGTTCAGCCACGCTATGGACCGCGCGCATCCGTTCCGCCAGCGCCTCCTTGGGTTCGGGCCACATGAGATAGACGTCGCAATGCTCGCCGCACAACTCCAGTGCGGCAGGACTATAGCCGCCAAAGTAAAGCAACGGCCCCCCGCCCTGCTGGTAAGGTTTGGCCGGGGCTGCCGTCACTTCATCGAGCCGATAAATCTGCCCTTGATGGCGAATCTGGTCCTGGGTCCAAGCCTGCTTCAAAATTTCCACCACTTCGCGCGAACGGTCGTAGCGGGTCTGGCTGTCGGCCTGTTCACCTGGAAAGTCCGAAGAAATGATGTTGATGGTCAACCGCCCCGCCAACATGTGGTCGAGCGTCGCCAATGTCCTAGCCAGCATGAGCGGCTGTAGTTCCCCGCACCGAACCGCGGCCAGCATCATGATCTTTGACGTCAGCGGGGCATTGGCGGCGACGAAGGTTAGGGTGTCTTGACCTACTTGGTAGGAGGAAGGACAAAGAATGTTACGGAACCCTTGCGCTTCGGCCTCCTGCACAATCGACGAGGTATGAGCAAAGGAGGATCTGAGCGCACCATCGGGCACGCCCAAGAGCCGATAGTCATCGTTGCACAAGGGCGCGAACCATGAAACCTCGGCGGCGCGCAGATCGGGACTGGTGAAAGGAACGGCGGGGCGCATGATCTCGGTTTCTCTTTATTTACTGCGAGTGAGATCCTAAACTCTCCAGAGCATTAAATCAATTCTATATCAATTTCTATGACCCATACCCATCCCACCAGCGCTGGTGCGCTGCCGCTGCACCGCCAAGTCTCTGAGGCTTTGGTTCGCGACATTCGTGCAGGCCTTTTAACCGACGGCACCTGCCTGAAACCCGAACGCGAAATGGCGAAGGACTGGGGCGTTTCTATCGGCACCCTGCGCAAAGCCCTATCCCATCTCGACGAACTGGGGTTGCTGCGGCGCATCCAGGGCTCGGGCAATTATATCGCTTATTCGGGCCATGAGACTGACGTGCAGAACCTTTATAGCTTGTTCCGGCTCGAGCTGCGCGAAGGCGGCGGCGGGTTGCCCACGGCCGAAGTAGTGGAGGCCGGCAAGCGCGAAAAGCCCGCGCACCTAAGCCGCCTGGGCCCCAGCCCCCAGGCCTTCCACATTCGTCGCCTGCGACGGCTGAACGGCCAGCCCGCGACCGTAGAGGAAATCTGGCTCGACAGCGATCGGGCCAAGGATCTGCGCGCGGGTCACCTGTCGGAAGCGCTGTACAATCTTTACAAAACCAAACTCGGCTTCACCATTGCCCAGGTCGAAGACCGCATCGGCATCGCCCTGCCCCCCGCCTGGCAACCCAAGGGATTTGGACCCTACCAAACCCCTTGGGCCGTGGTCGAGCGTTGGTCCTTCGACACCGAAAGCCGTCCCGCCGAATACTCGCAAAACTGGTATAATCCCGAAACGACCACCTACACCGCCCGATGGCGCGCGCAAGGATAGGACTTGGTTGGGGAGATGTTCTAATACCAGCGGCCATGAATAAAGACTCTTGTGTTCGCTGGTATGAGGGCCGCGACTGCGGCCCCCGTAGCGGCCCCGAGATCAGCTAAGAAAGCGCCTCGGGGTATAAGCGGAGGCCCCGTCGGAGGCGAAACGCGAAGCGTTTCTGCCGTGAGACAAAACTCCGCCGAAAATGTCAATTTTTAGCGGAGTTGGTATAAGGCTGGGGGCGCCGAATCCCCATAGCCTCCGCGCGCGGGTTGACTGCCTTAGTCAGGAGGTGCTGGCGAAGCGCCGCCTGCGCTTGATCGGGCATGGGCGCCGATCGCGGCGTTGGCCCCGCTTGGGAAATATGGAGCAGCATGGTTTCAGCGACGGCACAACGCTGGCCCGCAACGTTCAGCGACTGCCACAGATGAATCCGCTTGGCGTCCACGTCCAAGACATGGGTTTCGACCTCTAAGGTCGCGCCTTCATGGACCTCACGCTCGTACCAGCGATGGTCCTCCAGCGTATAGACCGTTCCCTTGGTCGTGCTTTGCGTCGCCGCACGATAGTCGGGGCCCAAGCCGACGACCAACATCATTTCATCGATGGCGTCGGAAAAGACCCGGCCATAGAAGGCGTCGTTCATATGGCCGTTGTAGTCTGTCCATTCGGCCAAACATGTTGCTGCATAGGGGACCATAGCCTGTACTCCTGATCTCTGGACCGTTTACAATAGCCCTTTGGTCGGGTTCAAGCGCCCTGCGCTCCCACTTGGTCGCTCACGCTTGAATCGAGTGAATTTTTCATTCCCTCGATTCCAAGCCCTCCAAAGACTCGAAGAGTCGAACCTTGCCCCGATGGTGGGCGTTCTGAAACGACACTCTACGCCACAAGCAGATCGGACGCGGTTTCCGTCGCCGCGTCAAACCGAATCAATTGGTTTGGCCGAATTTCGATCCACTGTTCGGCTTTCCCATCCAGGGGTTCTGAGGCAAGGATCAACCCGCCCCCACCCATGGCGCGCGACACGTACAAGGTTGGGCTTCGATGATCGCTCGCGTACCGAAAGCCATAGAGGCTCTTGCCGTCTGAAAATAGGCACGTTTGACGGAAGAGAGGGGTGATGCCAAGGCGCTGCGCCGTCTCGGTCAACTGGGCGATCACCGCCCGGCACGCACGTTCGGGGTCTTCGGCAAGGCCAGCATTGAGCATAAGGAGGAACAAGAGCTCAGAATCCGTGCTGCCACGGCGCAGCGCATAGAGATCATCCGACAAGGCGGCCTCCAGCGGGCGGCGCAGGGCGGTAAAGAGCCCTGTTTGACCGTTGTGCATGAAACTCCAATTGCCATGGGTAAAGGGATGGCAGTTCGCGCGCGCCGTCTCGCCTTCGGTCGAAGCGCGCACATGGGCCAAGAACAAGGGCGAGCTGATATGTTGACACAAGCTCAGTAAGTTGCGGTCGGACCACGCGGGCAGAATGTCCTTGTAAAGACCTGGGTCCGGTCTGTCGGCGTACCAAGCGATACCAAAACCATCTCCGTTGACCGATAGCTTGGCTTCCAAAGCGTCCCGACTCTGGGCAATCAAGGAATGGCTCGGCTCAATAACGATCTCGGCCAACGGGCGGGGCGGGCCCAAATAGGCCGCGAGCCGGCACATCAGGGACGCCTCGACAAGTGTAAATGCGGCTCACTGATCAGGCGACTGGCAGTTTGCTCAAACAAGCATGGAATCCCCGCATGGACCAGGGCAACCCCACCCGTCCCAAGCGGGCGGTGAAAAGGTCGCCTCGCGAAGCGCATGGGCTGAGCACAGGTTTCATCGACGCACTGTAGATGATTGTTAAAATGGTGCCGCCAAAGGCGTGTCATGGTTGACCCTCGCATGTTCTTCGTCAAGGACTTACACGACCCGTGTTCAAATAGGGTCCTAAACTAGGCTCCAACAAGCGCCCTAATTGTGGATCTTATCCCATTTATGATCTCAAATATAGACTAATACCAACGGCGAAAAAAGTTGACACTTTTTTAGCCGTTTTATGTCTTGTCTAATGGAATATGAGCGTTTTCTTGCCGCGATGCTAGATCATTTGTGGTAAGCTTGACGCGCCGATTTGGGGGTGGCCACCCCCAAATCGGCGGCGGGGCTGGATCGTTCGTGTCTAGGTGCTGCGTTGCAGGCACCGTTCGTGAGTTTGATCACCCCGTCTTTCCTACAAGTGGCCCGAATGGATACTAGGGAGCCAGCTGTGCGTCCCGTATGACAAGAAAGGGAACGGAAAGATGTCACAAGTTACCATCGGAATTGATGTTTCAAAAGCCCAATTCGATATTTTTGTGTCAAATGGCCAAAACCATAGCTGCAAGCCCAATACCCCTTGCGGGATTAAGGCTCTCATCAAGACCTTGAGCAAGCTTCCTGATTGCCTGGTCGTTTTTGAGGCAACTGGCTTCTATCACAGAGCCTTGGAACGTGGCCTTGCTCAAGCCCAAATCGCTTACGCAAAGGTCAACCCTTGGCAAGCGCGATGCTTTGCCAACAGCATCGGCCAACTCGCAAAAACCGATAAGGTCGATGCGAAAATCCTGGCACTCATGGGCCAAACCCTCCCCCTTGAGCCCACCAAGATACGCGATGAAGTCATTGAAACTCTTGGAGAATACCAAAGTCTTCATCAAGGGCTTGTGCAAACGCAAACGCAGTGGAGCAACAGGAAGAAAGTCGTTACCCATAAGGCCGCTGTGAGGCTTGCAACGAGAATGCTCAAGACCCTCGAAAAGGAGATCGAACAGCTAACCCTCAAGACCAAGAAGCTCATCGAAGCCCATCCTGATCTCTTGGAACGCTTTAACATCTTGATCACAATCCCAGGGATTGCGGCACGAACAGCCATATCCCTTCTGACCAACATGCCAGAGCTTGGCACACTCAGTCAGAAAAAGATCGGCGCTCTAGCTGGCTTGGCTCCTATGCAATCCCAATCAGGAACGCTTAAGGGTGTCGCCCGTATCAAGGGGGGAAGAGCTCCTGTACGCAATGCCCTCTACATGCCTTCCTTGGTTGCCATGCGATACAATGAAGACCTAAAGGATTTCTACAACCGCCTTGTCGAAGCCGGAAAGCCGAAAAAAGTCGCCATCATCGCCGTGATGCGTAAGCTGATCACGCTGGCAAATGCCCTCTTGCGGGAAAACAGAAAATGGTCACAAATTGCCCCTTGATTTATCATGGATACTCACGGCAGAAACGCTTCGCGTTTCGCCTCCGACAGGGCCTTCGCTTATACCCCGAGGCGCTTTCTTAGCTCATCTCGGGGCCGCTACGGGGGCCGCAGTCGCGGCCCTTATACCAGTGAATAAAAGAGTCATTTTAAATCGCCGCTGGTATCATAGCTGCTTTATCCAAGGTGCCGACAAACAAAGCCGCCCTTTGCGATTACCCGCTTCGTTGGCACACCCTTTGCCTTTTTACCAAGCGGTCGCTATGACTTTGGCGGTGTCCCAAACAGGGACTCTCAAAAATGGAAGGAACCTGAACCATGCCCGATTTTATTTTTGTTTACCATGGCGGCACCATGCCCGAGACCGAGGAAGCCCAGCAAGCCTCCATGGCCGCTTGGGGCGCTTGGTTTGAAGAGATGGGCGCCCGGGTGAAGGACCCAGGCAACCCCGTCGGCAAATCCTCCACCGTGTCCGCCCAAGGCGTCGAGCCGCACGGAGGCGCCAACCCCATTAGCGGCTACACCGTGGTGACGGTGGACAACCAAAAAGCGGCCGAAGCCCTCGCCAAAAACTCCCCGATCATGGACGAAGGCGGCAGCATTGAGATCGCTGAAATCATCGAAATGGACATGTAATACCAACGGCGAAAAAAGTTGACACTTTTTCAGCCGTTTTATGTCTCACGGCAGAAACGCGTTGCGTTTCGCCTCCGACGGGGCCTTCGCTTATACCCCGAGGCGCTTTCGCGCCGATCTCGGGGCCGCTACGGGGGCCGCAGTCGCGGCCCTTATACCAGCGAACATAAGAGTCATTCATACTTGCCGCTGGTATAATACCAGTTTCCTTAAGAACGACTCTTTGTGAACTGGTATAAAGCAAATTTCAACGCCGCGCAGAGCCCCGAACCGCTGGGCGCGTCAGGCGCGTAAAACCGAGTTCTCAGGGTCGTAGGGGCTTTCGGTGATGAGGCGTGCAGGGCGTAGGCTGTCGAGGACGCGCACCTGACACTCAAGCCCGACTCGCGCCTGGGCTGTCTTGACGTAACCGAGCAGGAGCGACTTGCCGACATGGTGGCCGTAGCCTCCGGCGGTGCCGCGCCCAATCACCTCCCCGTCTAGGATGATCGGTTCGTTGCCGAAGGCGTCGGCAGGGTCGGCGGGATCAACGTCGATTTCCAGGGTGCAATACTGGGTCGGCACGCCAGCAGCCCGCTGGGCATCCAACGCCGCTTTACCGATAAAAGCGTCCTTATGTTGAGAAACGAAGCGCGCGAAACCTGCCTCCAGCAGGGAATTTTCGGCGTTGATGTCCGTACCCCAAAGCCGATAGGATTTCTCTAGCCGCATCGAGTCCATGGCGCGCATCCCGACCATGCCGAGATCGTAGGTCTTGCCCGCCGCGACGAGAAGGTCAAACAAGTGGTTCTGGTACTCAATGGGGTGATGCAATTCCCAGCCCAGCGACCCGACAAAATTGACCCGCAACGCCCGGACCGAGTCCGCATAGCCCACGGGAATGTCCTGCATGGTCAGCCAGGGAAAGGCGGCGTTGGAAACATCGGCGTCGGCGACTTGGGCCAAGACATGGCGCGCGTCGGGTCCCGCCAGGACGAACACGCCGTACTGGGAGGTGACGTCGCGGAAGTGGACGCTGCCGTCCTTGGGCATCATGTGCGTCAAGTACGACACATCGATGGCGCGCGCAGCCCCAGGGCCAACCAGGTAGAACCGCTCCCCTACGTAGCCATCGGTCAGCTTCATGATCGTGTATTCTGAGCGAATCGACCCAGAGGGGTTGAGCGAATGGCAGAGCCGCACCGAGCCGATCTTCTTGGGAATGGCATTGGCCACGAGTCGATCCAGAAACGCCCGCGCGCCGGTGCCCTCGATCTCATACTTGGCGAAGGAGGACAGTTCCATTAGGCCCACGCCCTGGCGCATATGTCCGACCTCGCGCCCCACGGCGTCGAACCAGTTGGACCGGCGGTAGGAATAGACATCCTCGCGCGCCTCTCCCGCCTTGGCAAACCAGTTCGGCCGCTCCCACCCAACCCGCGCGCCCCAGACGGCGCCTGCCGCGTCCAGCCGGTCGTGGCACGGCACGGTCTTGGCGGGGCGGCCCGCCGCGCGCTCCTCCATGGGGAAATGGTTGACGAACACGTGGGCATAGGCCTCTTCGTTCTTGATCTTGGCGAAATGCTTGGACGTGACGCCAAAGCGCCGCGGATCGACGCCGAGCATATCGACCGACGGTTCGCCGTCGATGATCCAGTTCGCAAGCTGCCAGCCCGCGCCGCCCGCCGCCGTTACCCCAAAGGAGTGGGCTTCAGAAATCCAGTAGTTGGGCAAGCCAAAGGCGGGACCGACCATGGGGTTGCCATCGGGCGCGTAAGAAATAGGGCCGTTGACGATGTCCTTAATCCCCGCCGTCTCAAACGAAGGAACGCGGCGCATACAGGCCTCAACGTGGGGCATGAGCCGTTCCAAATCCCCGGGGAAGAGATCTTTTTCAAACGTGCTGGGAACGCCGTCAACAAAGCACGCGGGCGCGCCCTTGTACTCGTAGGGTCCCAAAATCCACCCGCCGCGTTCCTCGCGCAAGTACCAGGAATTGTCGGATTCCCGCAGCACGGGCAGTTCCGATGCGCCGCCCGCCCGATAAGCTACGAGGGCCGGGTCTTCGTCGGTGACGATGTACTGGTGCTCGACTGGAATCGCCGGGATCTGCAGACCCACCTTGCGCGCGGTTTCGCGTGCATAGTTGCCCGAGGCAGTGATAAGATGCTCGCACCGAATATGGCCCTTGGTATCAGGGTCTTGAGACTGCTGCCAGAAAACGACCCACTCGTTCGCGTCGCGTTCGATCTGGGTCACCCGCGTGTGCTGGTGGATGCTGCCGCCCTGATCGCGCGCGCCCTTGGCCAAGGCCATGGTCAAATCCACGGGCGCAATATGACCATCGGACGGGTGGAACAAGGCCCCGACCAAACCGTCGGGGTCGATCAGCGGCCACAGGTCTTTGATCTCGGCAACCGACAGCATGTGGCTTTCCACGCCGATGGTCTCGGCGGTGGATCGGTACCAGTGATACTCGTCCATACGCTCCTTATTCATGGCAAGGCGCAAGTTGCCCGTGTTGTGGAAGGACACGTCTTGACCCGTTTCGGCCTCGAGTTTCTTATAGAGTTCTACCGAGTACTGGTGCAACTGGCCGACGGCGTAGGAAACATTGAACAGGGGCAAGAGGCCCGCCGCATGCCAGGTCGACCCCGCCGTCAGCTCGGTACGCTCGAGCAAGACCGCCTCAGCGCCCCATCCGCGCTTGGCCAAGTGATACAGCGCCGAAACGCCAACAACGCCGCCACCGACGATGACAACGCGGGCCGTGGATGTGATTTGGGCCATGGGAGACTCCTATGGGACTGCAGGCCCCCCAAACCTAAGGATCTCCCGCCTTAGGCCCAAGCCTAGGTGCGACGGGATTTAGCAGAGAGACCTCATGCCGCTTCGCCGTAAATGACCGCAAAGCGCTTGTTCTTAGACACGGGCGGACACTCCTGAATCGAAACGACGTCGCCTTCTTTGCAACGGTTTTCGGGGTCATGCGCGGCGAACTTTTTCGATTTCTTGACGAATTTTTTGTAGAGGGGATGCATGACCCGCCGCTCGACCAGGACGGTGGCGGTCTTGTCTTGCTTGTCGCTGGTAACGACGCCTTTGAGGATGCGTTTGGGCATGGGAATTTCCTTAATTCGTCGCAGCCGCCGCTTTCGCGGCCATGACCTGCTCGTGAAGGATTGTTTTGATGCGCGCTATGTCTTTTTTGATTTTGCGAAAGTCCGCCGACCCTTCAAGGGCCAAGTTGGCTTGCTTGAAGCGCAGGTTCATCAACTCTTCGCGCTTTTTAATCAGGTCTTCCTTGAGTTGTTCGCGGGTCTTGCTGCGAATCTCTGAGGCTTTCATGGCTCGAACCCCTTCTTAAGCGCCCGCCGCCAGGCGGGCGACGATTTTGGTCTTAATCGGCAATTTGGCCGCGGCCAAGTCGAAGGCTTCGCGCGCCACCTCTTCGGACACGCCATCGATTTCGAACAAGATGCGTCCAGGATTGACCCGGACAGCCCAGTGATCAATCGAGCCCTTACCCTTGCCCTGGCGCACCTCGGCGGGTTTGGAGGAAACTGGCAGATCCGGGAAGATGCGGATCCAGAGCTTGCCAGCCCGCTTCATAGCTCGCGACATGGCGCGCCGGCTTGCTTCTATCTGACGGGCGGTCACCCGCTCCCCCGTTACGGCCTTGAGGCCGTAGGTGCCGAAGTTGAGCTCGAAACCGCCCTTGGCCTGGCCACGCAGGCGGCCCTTGAAGGCCTTGCGAAATTTAGTGCGTTTTGGGAGCATCATAGCAAAACACCTCCTCTAAGCGGCGCGGGAGCCAACGGGGCCTCCCGCATGAAAGTCTTGGGCGCGGCGCTCATGGGCTTGCGGGTCGTGTTCCAAGATGTCGCCACGATAGATCCATACCTTGACGCCGATGATGCCGTAGGTCGTCAAACCTTCGGCCAAGCCATAGTCGACATCGGCGCGCAGGGTATGCAGGGGCACGCGTCCTTCGCGGTACCATTCGGTCCGCGCGATCTCGGCGCCACCCAGGCGCCCGGCGCAGTTGATGCGAATGCCGCCAGCGCCTAAGCGGATGGCGGTCTGGACCGCTCGCTTCATGGCACGGCGGAAGGAAGCGCGCCGTTCAAGCTGCTGCGCCACCGATTCGGCGACCAGTTGGGCATCGACCTCGGGTTTGCGCACCTCCACGATGTTCAGCGCCACCTCAACGCCGGAAAGAGCGTTCAAGTCTTTGCGCAGGCGTTCGATATCCGCGCCCTTTTTGCCAATGATCACACCTGGACGCGCGGCATGGACCGTGACGCGCGGGCGTTTAGCGGGGCGTTCGATAACAACCTTGGCGATCCCGGCCTGCTTAAGGCGCGTGGTGATGAAGTCGCGGATCCTAAAATCTTCGTGTAGCAGGTCAGCGTATTCCTTGCCCTCTGCGTACCAACGACTGTCCCAAGTGCGGTTGACACCAAGGCGGATCGAGACTGGGTTGACCTTCTGTCCCATCTTAGACGAGCTCCTCTGATTCGCGAACCACGATGGTGATGCGGCTAAATTTCTTTAGGATCCGACCTGTACGCCCCCGGGCGCGGGCGCGAAACCGCCGCAAAACCAGCGACTTTCCGACGTAAGCCTCCGCCACGATTAGGCGATCAGGGTCCAGCTCGTGATTGTGTTCGGCGTTGGCCACGGCCGACTGCAGGGTCTTTTTCACCTCTCCTGCCACGCGTCGCTTAGAAAACGACAGCATGGTCTGGGCTTCCTCCACCGTGCGCCCACGAATCATGGCAGCGACCAGGTTGAGTTTTTGCGGACTGGTCTTGATCTGCTTATTGATGGCTTGCGCCTCGTTGTCGGCTAAGCGTCGAGGATTTGGCTTGCTCATAACTACTTCCGTTTCGCTTTCTTATCGACCCCGTGCCCGTAGTAGGTGCGGGTCGGGGAAAATTCGCCAAATTTATGACCGACCATATCTTCGCTCACCAATACGGGCACGTGCTTGCGGCCATCGTAGACCCCGAAGTTGAGCCCGACAAACTGCGGCAAAATCGTCGAGCGGCGGGACCACGTCTTAATCACATCGTTGCGACCCGACTCCCGAACTTTCTCCGCCTTTTTTAGCAGATAGGCGTCGACGAACGGGCCTTTCCAAACAGAACGTGCCATGGGTCTTCTTCCTCTACTTCTTCTTCGCCTGATGACGGGTGCGCATAATCAAGCGATCGGTCTTTTTATTTTTGCGGGTCTTGGCCCCTTTGGTTGGCTTGCCCCAAGGGGTCACGGGGTGACGTCCACCCGAAGTGCGCCCCTCCCCGCCGCCGTGGGGGTGGTCGATCGGGTTCATGACAACACCACGCACATGGGGACGCTTGCCTTTCCAGCGATTGCGGCCCGCCTTACCAAAGTTCTGGTTGGAATGGTCGGCGTTAGATACTGCACCGATGGTTGCCATGCATTCCTGACGTACCCGGCGTTGCTCGCCCGAATTGAGCCGCAACAAGGCATAGCCGCTGTCGCGCCCGACAACCTGCACGTACGTGCCTGCCGAACGAGCGATGCGCCCGCCCTGACCAGCCTGCAACTCTACGTTGTGAACAATTGTCCCAACGGGAATGGCCGCGAGCGGTAGGGCGTTGCCCGGCTTGATATCGGCCTTCTCGCCTGCCTCAATCTTATCACCCACGGCTAAACGTTGCGGGGCTAAGATGTAGGCAAGGTCGCCGTTGGCGTACTTGATCAACGCAATAAAGGCGGTGCGATTGGGATCGTACTCCAGGCGTTCGACAACCGCGGCTTCAAACCGCCGTCGCTTAAAATCAACCTTCCGATAGCGGCGCTTATGTCCGCCGCCGCGTTGCCACATGGTGATGCGGCCCTGGTTGTTGCGCCCGCCCGACTTGGTCAAGCCAAGGGTCAAATCCTTGACGGGCTTGCCTTTCCACAAATCCGACCGGTCGACGAGAATCAACTCGCGCTGCGAGGGCGTGACAGGATTGTAAGACTTGAGTGCCATGTCGCCTCCGATTCTACGCCTGCAAGGCCTCAAGCGATTGCCCAGGCATTAGGGTTATATAGGCTTTCTTGCAGTGGTTGCGGCGGCCAGGCCGGCCGCGAAACCGCTTGCGCTTGCCGTCTTGGTTCAGGGTGTTAACGGCCTTAACCTTGACGCCGAAAATCTGCTCAACGGCAGCTTTAATTTCCGGCTTGGTCGCATCGACGGCAACATCGAAGACATAGGCCCCAAACTCGCCCACATTGGTCGCTTTTTCAGTGACGCGAGGGCGCCGCAAAATTTCAAATTTGCGTTCTTGGGAGACCGCACGCTTAGGCTTGGCCGCCGCGCGCTTGGACAGCATAAATCCACGGCTCATGATAGACGCTCCTCTATGGCCGCGACAGCGCCGGTGGTGAGAAAGACCCGATCATGGCGCAAAATGTCATAGACGTTGGCCCCTGCCGTCGGCAAAACATCGAGCCCTACGATATTGCCCGCCGCCAAACGAAAGTTCTGATCAACGTCGCCACCGTCGATCACCAGGGCCGATCCGGTGCCAAAGGCGGCCATTTTGGCTTTCAGGTCTCGCGTTTTGGGGGTTGCTAAATGTGTAGTATCAATGACGGTCAGGGTGCCTTCAGCGACCTTGGCCGCCAAGGCAGTCTTTAGGCCCAAGGCGCGAATCTTTTTGGGTAATTTGTGGCTGTGGTCGCGTGGGGTTGGCCCGTGGGTGATCCCACCGCCGCGGAAGACGTTGGCCCTGCGTGAGCCATGCCGTGCGCCGCCCGACCCCTTTTGGCGCGTAAATTTCTTGGTCGTGCGGGCAACTTCTGACCTTCCCTTCACCTTATGGGTGCCACTACGGGCCTTGGCCAGCTGATAAGTTACAACACGGGCGAGGATATCGCCACGCACCTCAATCGCGTAGATGGCATCATTCAAATCAATCTC
The DNA here is from genome assembly GCA_965228345.1 of Alphaproteobacteria bacterium. Lineage (GTDB taxonomy): Bacteria > Pseudomonadota > Alphaproteobacteria > UBA7985 > UBA7985 > CAXQZM01. Next base: position 17,789 of record CBDDHH010000002.1, read on the forward strand.
GCCCGACTCTTGTTTGTCGAGGGTGAAGATAGGGGTTTTCATGTGGTGCCTCCGTTGGGGTTGGCATCGGGTGCCGCATCAACCTCCGCAGCCTCATCCTGAGGTGGGTCTGCAGGGGCCTCGGCGTCGATCTCCGCGGGCGGGGCTTCGTTGACGATATTTATCGCTTTTACTCCTGCGGGCGTAGGCGCGCCCTCGGGCAAGGCGACTTTCTCGCCGTCACGGATCAAGACCAAGCCCGTCTTGGGGCCAGGGACCGCGCCCTTGACATAGATCAGGTCACGATCCTCGTCGATCTTGACGACCTCAAGCGACTGGACGGTGGTACGGCGAGCGCCCAAATGGCCCGCCATTTTCTTGCCCTTGAAGACCTTCCCGGGGTCCTGGCACTGGCCAGTAGAACCGTGGGCGCGGTGGGATATGGACACACCGTGGGAGGCCCGCAAGCCGGAGAAGTTGTGCCGTTTCATCGCGCCTGCAAACCCCTTGCCGATCGATGTGCCGCTTATGTCGACCTTTTGGCCTACAAGAAAGTGGGACGCGGCCAAGGTCGTGCCAGGTTGCAACATATTATCGGAACTGACGCGAAACTCCACTAACTTGCGCTTGGGCAGAACTTTGGCCTTAGCAAAATGGCCCCGCATGGGCTTGGAAACGTTTTTCGCCCGAACCTTGCCGACGCCAAGTTGCACGGCGGCATAGCCGTCGCGCTCAGGCGTGCGGACCGAGACGACTTGGCACTGGTCCAATTGCATTACGGTCACGGGAATATGGGCTCCAGTTTCAGAAAACAGGCGGGACATGCCAAGTTTCTGCGCGATTAGGCCGGTTCGCATAGTCTGGTCCTTAAACTAATAGGCCACACCCAGAGGATGAAGCCCTTGCCCTGGCGAGTCCAGGTCCTCCCTGCGTTTGTCGGCAGCAGGGTCGCCCTTAGGCCCTCAGAATTTGCTGAGGGGCTTAGCACTCGCGGGGTCTTAGCCTTGGAGCTCGATCTCGACGTCCACACCGGAGGCCAAATCCAACCTCATCAGCGCATCGACCGTTTGCGGGGTCGGGTCGACGATATCAAGCAGCCGCTTATGGGTACGAACTTCAAACTGATCGCGGGATTTCTTGTTGACATGGGGACCGCGCAAGACGGTGAATTTCTCGATACGAGTAGGCAAAGGCACAGGGCCGCGCACATCCGCGCCTGTTCGCTTGGCAGTGGAGACGATCTCCTTCGTCGATGCGTCGAGAATGCGATGGTCAAACGCCTTGAGCCGTATGCGTATATTTTGGTTTTCCATCTGGATCGCATCCTCATTCATGTCTTACGAGCGCACAAGCCGCATTGCTCGAGCGCCAAAACGTCGTTATTTAAAGCGCAGTTGCCTACCACTTTATCAAAAACCCACCCCCGCCAGAATCGGGGTACCCTGGCGCAAGCCCGCGCCTATACAGCGCAAATTGGTCTATGCAAGGGGCTTATTTGCCTTTTTGCCCCTTCATGTCCTCTTCACGGCGGCCCGCGAATGTCCTAGTATCTGGCCTTATACCAACGGCGAAAAAAGGCGTCATGTGCGCACAAGGCCAGGTTTTCTCCGCCTCGTGCTAGATTTGAGTGAAGGACGCTCCTAATAACTTGAGGATGCCGATCCCGCGCATTTGTTTCTTTGGCCCTGAAAGCACAGGCAAGACCACCCTTAGCATGGCTCTGGGTGACCACTATGGCTGCCCCGTGATTCCCGAATACGGACGCACCTACACCGAAAAATACGCGCCCGAGACCTGGCAGAATGCCGATTTTCTGAAGATTGCCTGGGGTCATATGGCCTTGCGGCACGAGGCAGAGCGGGGGCACCCCCGGCTCATCATTGAAGATACGGACCCGGTGGCAACGGCGATTTGGTCGGACCAGCTAGGCGTGCCGCGCGACCCTTGGTTTCAAGACTATCGAGAAACCGCCGATCTGTATTTTTTGACCCATATAGATGTGCCCTGGGTGGATGACGGTATTCGCTACTGGCCCGATGTCGCGCGCCGAAGGGCCTTTCGGAAGGCTTGTTTGGACGAACTCAAGGCCCGCAATTTATCGTTTAAGGTGCTTTCGGGCAGTTGGCAGCAACGTAGGGATGCGGCGCTGAGGCACGCAGATGCGTTTTTGCGCGCGCGGTGACGGCTATTTTTTGTGCCCCCATGGCCTTGAGATCAGGGAACGTCGCGCTACCGCGCGTCGCGTGATTTGCCAGAGCCTGCCCTACCAGCGCGTCAGCTGAATCGCGCCTTGAGCAAAGTCGGCAGCTCGCTGATCTGATCGAGGATCAGCGTGCACCCCAGGTCTCGAAGTTTTTGGGCGGTGGCCTTGGGATGCGGACTCGCGGTGGTGCAGCCCCATACCTCGATCCCCGCGGCAAGGCCCCCGCCCGCGCCCGTCGTCGTGTCTTCGATGATCAGCGCACGCTTGGGGTCGATGCCCCCCATCTGCTCCAAGACATAGCGATGTAAGTCGGGCGCGGGCTTGCCGCGTGGAACCATATCGGCGTTGAACCGCACGCGCGCATCGAAAAAGCGGTCGAGTTCCATGACCTCAAGGGCAAGATCGACCCATTCCTTAAAAGAGTTGGAGGCGATGCAGGTGGCAAGGCCCACGGGCAAGGCGGCCAGCATTTCGGGGGCCCCCGGCACGGGCTGTAACTGTTCGCGCATGAGGCGTTGGACGATGGCCCAGTTACGCGCCTGAAAATCGTCGGGCACGACAAGGCCCTCGTGTTTTTGTAGGCTGGCGACCATTTGCTGGCTGCCCATGCCCGTAAAGCGTTCATCGACTTCGTCCAGGGTCATGTTGAGACCCAGTTCGCTCAAGGTTTCCATGAGCGACAGGGTGGAAAGGTGTTCGGAATTTGAAATGACACCATCAAAATCAAAAATAAGCAAATCCAAGTTCATGGGCGCGCCTTAGCCGCCAAGGGCGTGAGTGCCTATAGTCAAATCCAAGTCGAACCGATTTGAGGGTGGTTATAAAACCAACGGTCATTCATAATTGCTGCTGGTATGACTTGAAATGTGCTGCCGGCGGACAGACATTTGACCTATGCTTTCAGAAACTCTCCAAGAAACCCTACGCCGCGCACTTGTTCTAGCGGGCCGGCACGGCCATGAATTTGCGACCCTTGAGCATCTCTTGCTCGCCTTGACCGAAGACAGCGACGCCGTCCCGGTCATGCGGGCCTGCGATGTCGATCCGCAGGATGTGGCCGATGAGTTGCGGTCCTTTATTGAAACTGAGCTGCGGTCGATTCAGGTGGCGGGCGAGATTGAGGAACCTCAACCGACCGCCAGCTTTCACCGGGTGTTTCGCCGCGCCGTCCTGCATATGCAATCGGCGGGCCGGGGCGAGGCCACCGGTGCCAACGTGCTAATCGCGCTCTATCAGGAAAAGGAGAGCCATGCGGTCTATGTGTTGCAACGTCGGGGCATGAACCGTATTAACGCCGTCAACTTCGTCTCGCACGGCATATCAAAGACGTCGGGCCGTTCAGATGTCTCAGAAACAGCGAATTTGGACGACGAGGCCGGCCAGGGAGGTTCTGGCGGCCCTCAGGGCAAAACGGCGCTGGAATCTTACTGCCATGATCTCAATCAGCGCGCCCGCGATGGCAAGATTGATCCGCTGATCGGACGCGGCATGGAATTGGACCGCACCATTCAGGTGCTGTGTCGCCGCACCAAGAACAACCCGCTCTACGTTGGCGACCCTGGGGTCGGCAAAACCGCCATTGCCGAAGGCTTGGCGCGCAAAATTGTCGAGGGCGATGTGCCCGAGGTGCTGGCAGACGCTGAAATTTTCACCCTTGATATGGGCCTTTTGCTTGCAGGAACGCGCTACCGCGGCGATTTTGAGGAACGATTGAGCGGTGTTTTGAAGGAAGTTCAAGACAGGGATCAGGCGATTCTGTTCATTGACGAAATTCATACGATCGTCGGTGCGGGCGCAACTTCGGGGGGGTCTATGGACGCGTCCAACTTGTTGAAGCCCGCCTTGGCCTCCGGCGACCTCAAAACCATGGGTTCGACAACGTACAAGGAGTTTCGCACCCATTTTGAGAAGGATCGAGCCCTGGCGCGACGATTTCAAAAAATCGACGTTCCGGAACCGAGTGTGGAGGATGCGGTCAAGATTCTCCGCGGCCTCAAGTCCACTTACGAGGAGCATCATGGCCTCAAATTTTCCAACGAGGCGATCCGTAGCGCGGTAGAGCTGTCGGCGCGGCACATTACGGATCGTAAACTGCCCGACAAGGCCATCGACGTTTTGGATGAAGCGGGCGCGAGCCAAATGCTGCTGGCCCCTTCGCGACGCAAGAAAATGTTGGGTGTTAAGGAAATGGAAGCGGTCGTGGCCAAGATTGCGCGCATCCCGCCCAAATCGGTTTCCAAGGACGACAAGTTGGCACTCAAGACCCTCGACGCTAATCTCAAGACTCTGATCTACGGTCAGGATCGGGCCATCGACATCTTGGCCGACGCTATGAAGCTGTCGCGCGCAGGCCTGCGCGAGGGGGAAAAACCGATTGGATCGTTCCTATTTTCGGGGCCGACGGGCGTGGGCAAGACCGAGGTGACGCGTCAACTCGCTTTCACCCTTGGCCTCGAACTGCACCGTTTTGACATGTCCGAGTATAGTGAGCGGCATACAGTATCTCGCTTGATTGGCGCGCCTCCCGGTTATGTGGGGTTCGATCAGGGCGGCTTGCTGACCGATGCGGTTGACAAGACCCCGCACTGCGTGGTGTTGCTCGACGAGATCGAAAAGGCCCACAACGACATCTACAACATTTTGCTGCAGGTGATGGACCACGGCACCCTAACCGACCAGAACGGCAAGCAAGTGGACTTCCGCAACGTCATTTTGATTATGACGACCAACGCGGGCGCGGCCGAAATGTCCAAGCCCAGCATTGGGTTCAATCCCGTGCTGAAGTCTGACGCCGATGAGGAAGCCATCACACGCTTGTTCAGCCCTGAGTTTCGCAACCGCCTCGATGCCATTGTGCCCTTTGCCGGATTGGACGAAGGCGTGATCGCGCGCGTGGTCGATAAATTCGTCCTGGATTTAGAAAACCAGTTGGCGGACCGGCAGGTCTCCATCACGGTTAGTGAGGCGGCGCGCCAAGAACTGGCGGTTTTGGGATTCGATCCGGCCATGGGCGCGCGGCCCCTGGGGCGCGTGATCCAGGATAAGATCAAAAAACCCCTGGCTGAAGAGTTGTTGTTCGGCAAGTTGACGGGCGGGGGCGAGGTTGTGGTCGATTTTGCCGAGGGTGAATTTGCCTTTCGCTTTCCGCAAAAGAAGATTGGCAAGGCCGAACCCCGAAAACTCCCAGCACCTTAGCGGGACTTATACCAACGGCGAAAAAAGTTGACACTTTTTCAGCCGTTTTATGTCTCACGGCAGAAACGCTTCGCGTTTCGCCTCCCCTTCGCTTATACCCCGAGGCGCTTTCTTAGCTCATCTCGGGGCCGCTTGTTTTTGGCGCGGGCGTTCCCTGCGCCCTTCGAGCTTGGAGCCCGCTTGGGGGGGCCGCGGTCGCGGCCCTTATACCAGCGAATATAAGAGTCATTTTAATTCGCCGCTGGTATTAGGGGTATGATATGGAGTAAGGAGGGGCGTATGGCTCAGGCTTATTTTGCGGGCGGATGTTTTTGGGGCATTGAGGACGCCTATCGCAAGGTTCCCGGCGTTGCCGACGCCGTTTCGGGTTACGCCAACGGCAAGGTGCCCAACCCGACATACGAACAAGTCTGCACAGGAACAACCGACCATGCCGAAACGGTCGAGGTCAGCTACGATCCGACAAGGGTTTCTTATGAGGCTCTGATAGAGGTGTTTTGGCGGCTGCACGACCCGACGCAGTGGAACCGCCAGGGCCCCGACCTGGGCACCCAGTACCGCAGCGCTATTTTCACCTTGAACGCGGCGGAAACCGAGACGGCGCAGCGCTCGAAGGCCGCCTTGGAGGCCTCGGGCACCCAATCGCACCCCATCGTCACCCTGATTGAGCCGCTCGATCGGTTTTACCCTGCCGAGGCCTATCACCAGCGGTACTTTGAAAAGCGGGGCCTGGGCCATTGACCGCCCCCGACCCTCGTTTCCCCGCCCCAGAGGAGGGCGAGCCGACCTGGGCGCGCAGTTTTAGGTTGGCAGGCGGTCAGGAAGTAAAGGTTCAACTTTTTCCAAGTCTGATCAAGAGCGAGCTGCGGGACCAGGTTTCTCTTAAATCTTCTATCCGCAAAGCCGCCCTGCGCGCAAGCCAGAAGCACATTGCGCGGTTGGCGAAATTGGGGGTTGATCGGCTGGGCGATCAGCAACTCGAAGACCTACGCTGGTCTCTCTTCATCTGCCATGTTGACGCCGTCCTGGCCGGGCGACACCTGGAACTGCGGGACAAGGAAGACGCCCTAGAGGCCCTCGTGGATGATCCGGCGTTTCATACCAGTTCACCTTAAAACAGACTCCTTATGAACTGGTATTAGTCTTCGGGCACGCGTTGGAGGCTGGCGAGGGCGAGCACGCCGACGCCGACGGCCAGGCCCGTCGATAGGATGAAGTTGTAGCCCGCCATAGACAGCCCGCGCTCCCCTGGGAACCGCCAAGCCGCGTCGCTGCAGTTTGGCGGCGGCGGTCCGGCTTGTGAGAGGACAAAAACCTCCTGCCTTGGATCAAGGGGGGCGGCGGGCGCTGAGCACGCCGACCCTGCGGTCCACCATCCATATTCGACGCCGAGATGAAACCCAGCGACGTAGGAACCAAACACAAGCACGATGGCGATGACGCACAGCAGCAAGGTACGCTCCAAAGCTTGGCGCGAGAGTAGGATCGCGGCCAACCCCAGGACGACAAGGAGCGCGTAGGGGTATCGCTGGACGATACAGAGTTGGCAAGGGGCTAAGTTTTGATTGCCAAACAGCCGTAGGTTTTCGCCATAGAGTTCCGAGATCCAGGCGATGCCCAGAATCACAAGTGACGCGACCGCCAGCAAGGTGGGTAACAGCCACGGCAGCCGCGCGTCGAGGTGAAAAGGGTTCATGGCGGGGGTCTATACCAGCCTCATCAGTGGCTCGCAAGAAACCCTAGCACGACGGCGACGAGCCCGACGCCCAGCAGGCAGAGCCAGCCAAACCAGCGGTCGATAAAGACCTTGGCCTGCTCGCCGAACGCAAACAAGATGACCCCGACAAGAGCGTAGCGCAATCCCCGAAATAGGAAGGAGAAAAGGAACAGGGCAACCAGACTAAACTGCGCCAGCCCCGCGGCGATGACGGTGACCTTAAACGGTAAAATGGTCAGGGCACCGATGGCGATGGCCCAAACACCGTAGCGGTCGAATTCGCCTTGGACGGTCTTCAAATCCGACAAATCTATTCCAGGGATCAACCCGATGTAGGGGACCAGAAGGCTTGCGAGCATACCACCGACGAGCGCGCCGAGCGCAGAAAACACCGCTGCAACGCCGACAAATAGCAACCATTTGGCGCGCGCGCCCAAGATAAGGGGAACCAGCAAGACTTCCAAGGGCAAGGGAAACAGAATCGATTCGGCGAAGGCCAGGACCGCCAGCGCGCCCAGAGCATAGGGCTTGTCCCCCAGGGCCAACATCCAGGCATAGAGGTCGCGCAGGGGCTTTAGGGTGGGGCTCATGGGCCTTGGGTCCTCTGCGCGTTCATATGTCTAGGAACCCGCCTGATTGCAGGGACCAGAGGCGCGCGTAGGTGCCGCCTTGGGCCAGCAATTCCTGATGGGTTCCCATCTCGACCAGGCGCCCCTCGGTCATGACGACCAGGCGGTCCATCTGGGCGATGGTGGACAGGCGGTGGGCGATGGCGATGACAGTCTTGTCGCGCATCAGGTCCTTCAGCTCGGCCTGGATCTCCGCCTCGACTTCGGAATCGAGGGCCGATGTCGCCTCGTCCAGCACCAAAATCGGGGCGTTTTTCAGGATCAGTCGCGCCAGGGCGATGCGCTGGCGTTGGCCGCCAGATAGCTTGACGCCGCGCTCGCCCACATGGGCGTCCAGGCCGCGGCGGCCCTGATGATCCTCTAAGTCCGCTAAAAACTCGCGCACCTTGGCCTTGCCCGCAGCGTCGAGGATGTCGGCGTCGCGCGCGCCCGGGCGGCCAAGGGCGATATTGTCGCGGATCGAACGGTGCAGCAGGCTGGTATCCTGGGTGACCATGGCCAAATGGTGGCGCAGGCTGGCTTGGGTGACTTGGGCGATGTTTTGACCGTCAATCCGGATCTGCCCGCTTTGCGGATCGAAAAACCGCATGAGCAGGTTGACCAAGGTGGATTTGCCGGCGCCGGAGGGGCCGATCAGGCCAACGCGTTCGCCGGGGGCGATCGTGAGGTTCAGGTCGTGGATGACGGCGCTATGGGCCTTGTAGGTGAAATTAACGCGGTCGAACTCGATGCGCCCTTCGTGGACCTGCAAGGTGCCCGCCTGGGGGGCATCGACCAACTTCGGCTCTTGGGTCAGGGACTCGGCGCTTTCGGCGACGGTGCCAATTTGTTCGACAACGCCGCTCAAAATCCAGGCCAGATGCCCCGAATTCAACATAAGGGTGAGCGTTAAGGGCAAAGCGGTGCCGAGCGCTGCGCCATTGTCGGCGCCCTCGACCCACAGCCAGACGGCGATCAGGGTCGTGACCGTAATCAGCAGCGCGTTGATGACGGCAAGACCGATCAGCAGGCGGGTATTGGTCCGCATTGTCCGAATCCAGCCGAAATTGGCCTTGTCGATGGCCTCGGCTATATAGGCCTGGTCTTGGCCCTGATTGGCAAACAGCTTCAGGGTTTGGATGTTGGTATAGGAATCCACGATGCGCCCTGTGAGGTCGGACCGGAGCTTAGAATGCGCTTGGCTGCGGGCCTCAATTTCGGGAATGAGACGCCGCACGAGCACTGCGAAGGCGACAACATAAGCCAAGAGCGGCAGGGCCAGCCAGAGGCTGTACCAGGCCAGCACCGCCATAGCCCCGATCAGGTAGAGAACCCCGTAGAGCAGTTGGCCACTGGTTTCTAAAACCACATCGCGCAGCGCATAGCCCAGTTGCATGACCCGGGTTGCGAGACGGCCCGCAAAGTCATTGGCAAAAAAGCTCAAGTCCTGACGCATCAAGAGGTTGTGGGCCTGCCAGCGCAACATGTGCGCGAACCCGGGCATGATCGCCAGGTCGCGAAAGCAAATTTTGGCGACAAAGGCAGCGGGCCCGACGATCAGCACCATGAGCAGCAAGAATAGTAAAGCGCCTTGATTTTGCTGCAGCGCCGCGAGCCGGCCGCCCTCGATCAAGTCGGGGTTTGCTAACAAGCCGACCAAGACCCCCAGCGAGATGGGTATCAGCAGGTCGGCGATCACCTCGATCAGGCCAAAGACCGACGCGAAGATCAGCGGGCGCAAGACTTGCCGGGCAAAATACCAGAAGAACGCGGCCAGACCGCGCGGCGGGCGCGTGCCCTCAGGCGCGCTCGTCAAGGGCAAGATCGTGCGTTCTAGCCAGGTGAGCGGTTGGTCGCCTTCAGGACGGATCGGCGTCTTCATAAGGACGATCTTATCAGATGGGCGCGGATATACCAATGCTGCGATGGTGGACGTAGAATCGAGCGAGTTGCAAATTCACGCGATTCAAGGACGCGCGACCAGGTGGGCGCGCGGCCCGTGGGGGGCTTGAACACAAGGACACGGGTCGTGGCAAACGACCCTTGGTAGGGGAGTTAAAAAGATGAAACGCCTGAACCAGTTTTATATCGACGGCGCTTGGGTCACCCCCGCCGGTCAAACGACGATCGAGATCATCAATCCCGCGACCGAGCGGTCCTTGGGCCAACTGACCCTCGGCAACGCGGCGGACGCGGATCGTGCGGTGCGAGCCGCCGCCAAGGCCTTTGAGACCTGGGGCCAAAGCCTGCCCGAGACGCGCCAAGCCTACTTGCGAAGCCTATGCCAAGTTTACGAACGCCGTCTTGATGCGATGGCCGAAGCCATCCGCCTGGAGATGGGCGCGCCGCGCGACTTTGCCTTGAGCCCGCAGGCCGATAGCGCCCTCAAGACCTTTGCGGGCATGGCCGAGGCCATGGACGCTGTCGCCTGGGCGGGGCCCGTGCTGCCGGACCAGCCCGAGTCTTTTGTGGTGCGCGAGCCCATTGGCGTCTGCGCGCTCATTACCCCGTGGAACTGGCCGATTTTGCAGGTGGCCCTGAAGGTCGGCGCTGCCATCGCGGCGGGCTGCACCCTGGTCCTCAAACCTTCTGAACTGTCGCCACTTTCAGCCCTATTGCTCGCCGAAATGATCGACGAGATCGGCCTGCCTGCGGGCGTGTTCAATTTGGTTCAGGGCGACGGCCCGGGCCTTGGCACTGCCTTGTGCCAGCACGACCTGGTTGACATGATCTCCTTTACAGGCTCGACCCGTGCGGGCCGCTTGATCGGCGCGGCGGGCGCCCAATCGATCAAGCGCGTCGCCCTAGAGCTGGGCGGAAAGTCGCCCAATCTCGTCTTCGCCGATGTTGATATCGACGCGGCGGTGACGCGCGGCGCCAACCAGGTGTTCGACAACAGCGGGCAATCGTGCGATTCCCCGACCAAGATGCTGGTCGAGCGCGCCGCTTACCCCGCCGCCGTCGCGGCGGCCAAGGTGGCGGCCGAGGCGCGCCCGTCGGGCGACCCGGCCCTGCCGGGCACTCACCTCGGCCCCCTCGTCTCGCACCTCCAATACAAGAAGGTGCAAGCCCTGGTCGCGAAGGCGCTGGACCAGGGCGCGCGCCTCATCGCCGGCGGCCTTGGAAAACCGCCCGGCCTTGAGCAAGGCTACTTTGTTCGCGCGACAGTCTTGGCGGATGTGCGCCCCCATATGGACATATGGCGCGCAGAAATTTTCGGCCCGGTCCTGACCCTGACCCCTTTCGACGCGGAAGACGAGGCCATCGCCCTCGCTAACGATACGGAGTATGGCCTGGCAGGCAATGTGCAATCGGCGGACCTGGAGCGCGCCCGCCGCATCGCCGCGCGCCTGCGCGCGGGCTATATCACCCTAAACGGCACCTGGCCCGGCCCCGCAGCCCCCTTTGGCGGCTATAAGCAATCGGGCAACGGCCGCGAAGGGGGCCTGATCGGGATCGAAGACTTCCTGGAAATCAAAGCCATCGGCGGCTGGAGCGGCTCCTCCCCCCAGGGAGGTCTCTGGACGCTCCAACCCCCTGATACCAACGGCGAAAAAAGTTGACACTTTTTTCGCCGATTTCTGTCTCACGGCAGAAACGCTTCGCGTTTCGCCTCCGACGGGGCCTTCGCTGATACCCCGAGGCGCTTTCGCGCTATTCTCGGGGCCGCTACGGGGGCCGCAGTCGCGGCCCTTATACCAGCGAACATAAGAGTCACCCCTAATTGCCACTGGTATCACAGGCCGCCCAGGGACGGGCGGCCCTGGCCCTTCGCCAGCCCTAGAAACTGCGGTCCCAGGTTCCGTCGAGGCGGATTTCCTCGTTCTCATCGTTGCCCAATTCACCGAAGGTCAGATCGATCCGGGTCGTTGACCCGTCGTCGTTGTTGCCGATCCAACCGACGCTGATCGCGCCGACGGGGGCTTCGTTGGGCGAATAGATGGTCCCGTCGCTCAGCGTCACATCTTCGGCCCCGAACACCTGGCTCAACTCCCCGCGCAGGGTGAGCCGCCCAATCTCGGGCAATTCCGGGGTGATGTATTCAACGCCTGAGCCAAGTCGGCCGATGCTGACCTGGGCTTCATCCGAGGTGATACCGTCGGAGAAAGTAAAGCTATCCAAAGTCTCGGTAGAGTAGAGCACCTCGGTAAAGGGTGTCAGCGTGCCGCCATCGGGCAAGGCCTGTTGGCCGCTGAGTTCGCCCTTCAAAATCAGACGCAAGGAGTTAGCATTGCCCGTCGCGTCCGTCTCGCTCTCAAACTCGTTGCGTGAGAGTGTGACAATGGACGACCCGGTATAGATCAGGTCTCCCGCACGGCGGGCGCTATAGTACCCGATAGATGCCCCTGCCCGGTCCACATCGGTTTCGCCGTCGTAGTTCCAGCTTGAGGCTTCTGCGCCGTAGAGCAGACCGCTTACCGAGGTTGCATCCTTGGACAGTTCGCTACCGACAACGGCGTAGCCAAAGACCCCGTCCCCGTTCAGCTCGGCATCGACGGAGGCCCGAGAGATCCCTGTGGAGAACCAGTCAACCAGCGGCGCACTGCCGTCCTCACCGTCGCGCGCGGACACCACATTGAGGCGGCGATAGGCGCTGGTATCCACGGACGCGAGGGCGGCATCGACATCCCCAGCGTCGTCAAGGCCACCGCCAGCGCTCCCGTCCGTCGCTGATGAGGGAACCAACCCAGGTACAGCCACGCCGCTCGAAAGCCCGCCGATGGCCGCATCGCTGACCAAGCTCCCGAGCTGGGCGCTCATGACCTGGCTATTGGCAATGGACGAGATCACAGCACCGCCATCCTCATCCGGAGCCATCTGGACGAACTCCACCTGGACACTATTGCCGACCGCGCCACCGTTCACCGTGGCGCTCAAGGTGGCGACCGTGGGTTGTGTGCCCGACGTCAGGGTGGCGGTGTAGGTGCCGTTGCCCTGGTCCACAGTGGCGCTGACCTGACCTGCGCTGGTGGCAAAGACGACCCGATCACCGCCTTGCGTCAAATTATTGCCGTCGGCGTCGCGAACACGGACCGTCAGCGTCGCCGTATCTTCGCCATCGGCATCGAGGCTGGAGACACTGCTGGACAGGGTTGAGCGGGACGCGTCCGCGACGGGGGTTGTGGCATCTTCCTCATCAGGATCGGATACAGCGTCGGGATCCCCGTCATCATCGCTAATCTTCAGGCTCAGACTGCCGCTTGCATCATCATAGCTGCCCCCCGTTGCGGTAAGACTGATCGAAAGCGTTCGATCGCCCTGGTTGTCATTATCGGTGGTTCTGATGAGGACCGACTGAGGATCGGCCCAGTCCTCTGCGGTAAAGGTCAGAGTCTCTGGGTCTAGCGTCGCCGCGCCAGGATCAGAAGAGCTGAGGCTCACAACTACGTCGGTCGAGGAGGGGGCCGCCTCCAGCGCCACGGTGAAGGTCGCAGCACTCCCTTCGTTCACCGTCACCGACGTCGTTGAGAGGGCAAACCCAGCGTCATCATCCTCAATGGTGACTGGCAGCGACGCCGTAAGGTTGTTGTAACCGCTATCAGTAGATGCGGCTTCAAACGTCACAGATGACTCCGCCTTGCCTACGACCTCGTTATCAACCGCCTTGACGGTCACCAGCTGCGGGGTCTCCCAGTTCGTTGTTGAGAAGGTCAAGTCTGTGTCAGACGAAATCTCGACTAAGGCGTCGCCAGGTGACAGCGTCACGGTAACTTCCGCATCGGGGGCTTTCTGCAACACCACGGTG
>CBDDHH010000003.1:0-1438464 GCA_965228345.1 Alphaproteobacteria bacterium
GGCTGACGCGCAAGCAGTTGGCCTCTGATTTGGGTGTTGGATTTTCGACGCTCAATGCCTGGGTTCGCAAATACCGTGCTGAGGTAGAAGGTAGCCCCTTGCCCCTGCATAATGGCGCAGTTGCGGATGCTGCTGAACTGGCCAAGGAAAACGAACGCCTTCGCATCGAGAACCGCCATCTCAAGGAGGAGAGGGAGATCTTAAAAAAGGCCACCCAGTTCTTTGCGGAGATAAGCAAATGAAGTTCGCCTACATCAGCCAGTATCAGGGTTGCCTTAGCCAGGAGCATCTATGCACCTTCTTCGGCGTCACATCACGGGGGCTGCGTGCCTGGAGGGCGCGGGGCATGAGCCAGCATCAGCGCGCAGACCTTGTTGTTCTGGCGCATATCAGAGAGCAGCATCGCCTCTGTATGGGCACATACGGGCGGGCCCGCATGACCGAAGAGCTTAAAGAAGAGGGCTTGCGTGTAGGTGAACGTCGCGTTGGTAGGCTCATGGCCGCCAACGGCATACGTGTGGCCCGTAAGCACAAATACAAAGTTACTACAGACAGTGCACATTCTCTGGGCGTAGCTCCCAATCTGCTGGATGGGGACTTCAGCTGCTCAGGGCCAAATCAAAAGTGGGCCTCAGATATCTCCTACATCTGGACACAGGAAGGTTGGCTGTATCTCGCCGTCGTCATGGACCTCTACGCCCGCCGCGTCATCGGTTGGGCGGTCAGTGATCGGTTGAAAAAGGGCTTGGCGATCCGTGCCTTGGAAATGGCCATCGCCCATCGAAAACCACCAGAGGGCTGCATCCATCATAGCGACCGTGGTTCTCAATATTGTAGCCATGACTATCGCGATCTGCTCACCAAACACGGCTTCAAGGCCTCCATGAGTGGCAAGGGCAACTGCTACGACAATGCCGTTGTCGAAGCCTTCTTCAAAACCATCAAAGCCGAGCTAATATGGCGGTACATCTGGCCAACCAGGAGGTCTGCGCACCGCGCCATCTTTGACTATATCAACGGCTTCTACAATCCACGCCGACGCCACAGCGCAAACGGTGGGAAAAGCCCCCTAGCATTCGAACGCTTGGCGGCATAAAAACTGCTCAACCGCGCGGAACAAAACCGTTACGAGTCCACTCTCTTTATGAACTGGTATAGAGCCGCGACTGCGGCTCCAAAAAGCCAAAACGCGAAGCGTTTTTGCCGTGAGACTGAAATTTTCATGAAGGGGTCACCCTTTATGAAAAGTGGTATCATACACCCCCGCGGCGGAGCAGCAAATAGAGCGCGCCCTGGCCCCCGTCGTGCCGTTTGGCATAGGCGAAGGCCAAAACCAAGCGCCCCAGGGGATCTTGGCCAAGCCACTCCGGCACCCGTGCCCGCAAGACACCTTCGCCGCCCGACCTACGTCCCTTTCCTGTGATCACCAGCAGACGACGCCTGCCCTCTCTGGCCGCTTTGATCACAAAGTCCTCAAGCTGGCCTTGCGCTTGGACTTGCGTCAGCCCATGCAAGTCGAGAGTCTCGTCAATCGGCACTTTGCCACGCCGCAACCGCTGTGCGCCTGCACGATCTAGGCCGTGTGTTCCGCCGTGACGAAGATCGCTTGGCAGCTTCGTAGAGGATCTCTGGGTTTGCCGTGACACGGCATCCACGGCGAAGGTTCCAGGGGTATGCCACACAAGGGGCGCGATCTTGGGTCGCGGAGGATGCCTAGCCTGTAACGTTCTGGGGTTGGCTGAGAGGTCGGGCAAGGTCAAACCGCCGACAACAGGGGCGTCGTGAAGGGGGCGGATGTCTTGCTTCAACAATTCCCAAAGCGCTTGGTCCTCTGGCGCCAAAGCTGACAGTCGGCGCTTACCCATCGTTCATGGCGGGCGCGGGCTGGGCACGGCGCGCGGCACGGCCCCGGCGCGTTGGGGGCACATCGCCCTTAACTGCCAAAACCAGACCCGAGCCGACGTCCAATTCGGCGATCCGCAAAGCGGGGTAAGTCAGAAGATTGGCGCGCAGCCTTTGCACCCGCTCCACCCGACCCGCACGCCAATCGGCGCAGATGCGCATATCGTCGAACACCAACATGCCGCCATCGCCGAGTAGTTCGATGGTCTTATCCAAATCGCGGTACTTGCCTGCGGGCGAGTCGGCAAAAATCAGATCGAATTTCTGAACCCCTACCTCGACCATATCTTGCAAAAAAGCTGAGGCGTCCTGCATATGAAAGGCAACGCGCAAATCCCCGCCCAAATATGACTTGGCAAGGGCATTCCAAGTCGCGTCCTTTTCCACCGAAACTAGCCGCGTGCCGCTGGCCAAACCGTCCAGCAACCAGGCAGTCGAAATCCCGACGCCCGTGCCAAGTTCCAAAACTGTTCCCAACGGCCGTGTCGCCGCCAGCGTTCGCAAAAAAGCACCCGTCGTATCGTCGCAAGACATGGAAAAGTTCTGCCGCGCTGCCTCCTGCTTCAACAATTGCAACTTCGGGGGGGGCTTCATGACCGCCAATCTAAGGCCATTCGCTTTTGTATTGAGTCGGTTGAATGGCTTTAAATCCTTTGGTGGCGCAGATGTTCCTTAAGGTCGATGGGTTCAATCGACTTGGCCTCCGCTATATGTCTTCACTTGGGCAACAGCAAGGTATAGCTGCCGCTTTCCTTCATCCGTCCAGCGTACTGCAGGGCAACCTCCCCCGTGCCCCAGTAAAAGTCACCACGCACCGTACCGGTGATCGCCGCGCCCGTATCCTGGGCGATGACGAGTCGCCGCAGGGCGCGCCGTGCGTTACCCGCCCTCGGGTCTGCGTATTGGGTGTTGAGGTAGATCGGCGTGCCCAGGCCAATATGGTCCCGGTCGATGGCCAAGGATCGCCCAGGGGTGAGGGGCACACCCTGCGCGCCGAGCGGGCCGTTGGCCCTGTGCTCTGAAAAGAAGATATAGCGCGGATTGGCCTGGATCACTTGCACAGCTTTTTTGGGATTTTGGTTCAGCCAACGCCGATAGTCGACCATGGTCGCGCCCTCCTGGGCTGTATCGTACCCCGCCGAACGTAAGGCGCCGCTGATGGATCGGAACCCGTGGCCATTGTGCGCGGCGAAGGATAGGCGCGTCATGCTGCCGTCCGGCAAAGAAATGGCACCCGAACCCTGAACATGCAGCAAGAAGGCATCGGCGGCGGACGTGAGGTAGAGGATTTCCAGCCCGCGACCCTTTAAAGCGCCCTGGTCGATCCGCGCCCTTGTGTGGTAAGGGTTGGTTAAGTCTGAGGGTTTGGCATAGACAGGAAACTGATAGGCGCCGCCGCGTTGACGCGAGCCGCGCACCGCCGTTTCATAGTACCCAGTAAAGGTCCCCGTCCCTTTGACGGCGTAGGGCTGGAATGTCCGTTCAAAAAAAGCCTTGGCCATGGCCTTGGACTCGCTTGGGATGCGGCTCGCTGCCCGACAGGCCCCTTGCCAAAGTCGAACCCGGCCGAAACCCGGCGCAGGTCCAAAATCCTCGCGCGCGTTCCGGCGGTTGATCGACGTGCAAGAGACCAAAAAGGTCTGTAAGGCCGCAGCATGGTCATCGTTGCGCCAGTTCGCCAACGCAGCAAAGGAGACCGGGCGCAAATGCAACTGTCCCGCATCTTCAAAGGATATGCCGCCCAAAAATTCGCAAGCGGCAAGGGCACCACAAGCCGCAGCCACCCCGACATAGCGCATAAATTTTCGCATAAAATCATCAAACTATTAGGATATTTCAATGACTTACAAAACTGTCTTTGGTTCGTCTAGACCGCAGAAAGATATTTCCGCGCAGATGTGGTTGGACAAGCCACCAACTAACCTTGCTGGCCTTGGCCAGAAAGGTTCCGAACGTCCCCCATTAGTCCACGTACCGCCGCCACCGACGTATCGAACATGGCTTGTTCTTGTTCATTGAGCGGTAACTCAACGATCCGTTCCACCCCCTTGGCACCAATGATTACGGGCACGCCAACGTAAAGATCCTCAACCCCGTACTGACCCCGTAGATGGGCGGCGCAGGATAAGAGGCGCTTCTTATCCTTCAAATAGGCGTCGGCCATGGCGATGGCGGAGGCCGCCGGCGCGTAGAAGGCCGACCCCGTGCCGAGCAACTGAACGATTTCTCCCCCGCCCTTGCGCGTTCGTTCGACGATAGCGTCGATACGCGCCTGCGTGATCCAGCCCATTTGAACCAGCGTGGGCAGATTGATCCCCGCGACGGTTGTGTAGTCGACCACGGGCACCATGGTATCCCCGTGACCGCCAAGGACGAAGGCGCTGACATCCTCGACCGACACATCCATCTCAGCGGCCAAAAAATGCCGAAACCGCGCCGAATCCAGGACCCCCGCCATCCCAACAACTTTGCGTTCGGGCAGTCCGCACGCCTCCTGCAGGACCTTGACCATGGCATCAAGGGGGTTGGTGATACAGATCACGAAAGCATCGGGTGCGTGCGCACGGATTCCGGCGCCAACGGCTTGCATGACTTTGACATTGATCCCGAGCAGATCGTCCCGGCTCATACCCGGCTTACGCGCCACTCCCGCCGTCACGATGATCACGTCGGAGCCTGCGATGTCCGCATAGTCTGCGGTGCCCAAGAGCTGTGCATCGAATCCCTCGACGGGGGCGGCCTCGGCGATGTCTAGGGCCTTGCCCTTGGCCACACCATCGGCCAGGTCGAGCAAAACGACATCGCCCAGTTCCTTCATACCTGCCAGCAGCGCGAGCGTGCCCCCAATGTTGCCGGCACCAACCAGCGAAATCTTGTTGCGGGACATGGTGTCTCCCCCTCTATGAGCTGTGAAAACTGAGTGTGCCGTGCCCTAGACGGAGAAGGTCGCTGGAACAATTCCACGGCCTGCAAGGCTAGACTCGCAATTCTGCAAAGCTATGGGAGCTTTGTTTCAACAAAGGATCCCAAAATGACCGTCGAAGCCAACCTTGCTGCCCACTACAACTACAGCCTGCCCGCACCGCCCGCCCCCGCCGCAAACTACCTGCCTTATGTAATTTCGGGGACCTACCTCTATGTCTCAGGTCAAATCAGCCAGGACGCGAACGGAGTCGTCTTGACGGGGACCGTGGGGGCGGATCTCGGTGTCGACGCTGCTGCCAAGGCAGCCGAACGCTGCGCCTTGGCAATTTTGGCCCAAGCCAAGACCGCGTTGGGAGATTTGGAACGTATCCAAAGACTCATCAAACTTACGGGCTTTGTGAACTCGACGGCAGATTTCACCGATCAACCCGAGGTAATCAATGGCGCCTCAAATTTGCTGGCGACGGTGTTGGGGGCCGCAGGACAGCACTGCCGCGTTGCCGTTTCTACCCCGTCGCTGCCGCGCGGGGCGGCGGTTGAAATCGACGCTCTCATAGAGATCGCCTAAACCGTGGCCTACCTTACGCAGGCAGAGCTGGACCAGTTTGCGGCAAACCATCCCCATATGACTTGGATCGATGCGGCCTTTATCGACTTCCAAGGACATCCGCGTGGGAAACGTTTGCCGCGTCAGGAATGGACAAAGTTGGTGCAGGGAGAAGTTCGAATCACGGGCTCCAACCTCATCTCCTTGCCCTTTGGGGATATTCCCGACGTCGATGGCTATGGTTGGTACGACGGCGACCCTGATAAGTTCTGCTTCGGGGTGAGCGGAACGTTGGCTCCCCAACCTTGGGACGAAACAGGACGCACGGGTCAGGTCATGCTGACCATGCATCATCACAACGGCAGCCCGCACGAAAACTCACCCGTCGCATTGTTGGAGCGGGTCGAGGCGGCGCTGCTCGCCGATCTTGGTCTGCGCGCAGACGTCGCAGTGGAACTAGAGTTTTACTTGGTCGACAAGAAAAACGACCGCAAGGGGCAACCGCGCCGCGCCCTCAACCCCGCAACGGGTCAGCCCGAATGCGACCCCCAAGTTTACCATATAGGCATCTACGACGGTTTTGATCCCGTGTTGCGGGAGATTGAACGGTGCTGCACGGCCCAAGGCCTGGACGTAGAAGGGTCGGTATGCGAGTACGGCGGCGGCCAATTTGAAGTCAACTTGCGCCACAGCGTCGGCGCGACGCAGGTGGTTCATGAGGCCATGGCCCTAATGCGCACGGTCAAGAGGGTGGCCTCCCGCAAGGGCTACCGCGCGACCTTCATGTCCAAACCTTTCGATGGCGATGCCGGCAACGGCATGCATCTGCACGCGAGCTTGGTGGATCGGGACGGGCACAACATCTTCGCGGGCTCTGGAGACCTCAACGCGCCCCTTCGCCACGCCATCGGCGGCATCTTAGATACCCTTTACGAGGGCATGTTGATCTTCGCCGCCTCCCCCCACGCCTGGCGGCGCCTGGAACCTCATATGTTTGTGCCCATGGGCAAGTTCTGGGCCGTGGAAAATCGCTCGGTCTTGGCGCGCGTCCCCCAACTGACCGATCGCAACCGACGGATCGAACACCGCGTTGCGGGCGCGGATGCCAATCCCTACTTTGTCATGGCGGCGGTGCTAGCGGGAATGCACCACGGCCTCAAACACCAAGTTGACCCCGGTCCCCCGGCCGAGGGCAACGTTAGCCTCGATTGGCAAGACGGCATGCCGCGAAATTTCTTGGATGCGCTGGACGCCCACAAGGATTCGCAAATTCTCCGCCCCCTCTTGGGTGCCGAGATTTGGGACCGATATTACAAAGTCAAACGCGAAGAGCTCAACTGGTACCTCAAAGAACGAACACCAACCGAAGCACGCTGGTATTTGAATCCCATGGGCTGATGCCAAGGGTTGCTCATGCGCCACGGGGTATAAGCGGAGGGGCGGCGAAACGCGA
Organism: Alphaproteobacteria bacterium; assembly: GCA_965228345.1. GTDB lineage: Bacteria > Pseudomonadota > Alphaproteobacteria > UBA7985 > UBA7985 > CAXQZM01. Next base: position 6,828 of record CBDDHH010000003.1, read on the forward strand.
AGCGTTTCTGCCGTGAGACAAAACTCCGCTGAAAATGTCAATTTTTAGCGGGCGGGAGTTGGTATTATGCAATTTGGCCCGATTTTGGAGCAGCTTTGGGTCGATTTGCGCGGCAAAGAAGGCGCGGATCGGAGAGCCTAGTCGCGGTCTCGCGCCTTTTTGGGGGCATGACGTCCACGCTGCCCCCTAACATCGTTTTGATTATGGCTGACCAGTTGGCCCCACACTTTGTCGGGGCCTACGGTCACCAGGTCGTTCAGACACCGCATATGAACGCGCTGGCGGCCCGGGGTAGGCGTTTTGACGCGGCCTATTGCAACTCGCCCTTGTGCGCGCCTTCGCGCTTCTCATTTATGTCGGGTCAACTGATTTCGCGCATTGCCGCCTACGACAATGCGTCAGAGTTCTGCAGTCAGATCCCGACTTTTGCCCACTACCTGCAACTCATGGGGTACACGACCTGCTTGTCGGGCAAGATGCACTTTGTTGGCCCCGATCAAATGCACGGCTTTCAAGATCGGGTGACCACCGATATCTATCCCTCTGATTACGCCTGGACGCCAGAGTGGGAAGCCAACGATGAGCGCATCGATAAGTGGTACCATAATATGCAAACGGTCAAGGAATCGGGCATGGCTATGGCGACGTTCCAGATCGACTACGACGACGAAGTTGCCTTTGCCGCACGCCGAAAGTTGTTTGACTATGCGCGCGATGATCAAAGGCCGTTTTGTCTCGTCGCCTCCTTCATCCATCCCCATGACCCCTACGTGACTCGGCCCGAATGGTGGAATTTGTACACCGATTCGGACATAGACCTGCCTAGGGCCGACATAGCCATCGAAGACCAGGATCCTTTTTCTCAGCGATTGCTAAAGGGCATTGAGGCCGCATACACTCCCTTGACAGAATCAGAAGTGATCCGTGCGCGACGCGCTTACTACGCTAATGTTTCCTACTTTGATTCTAAGGTTGGCCAACTCGTGCAAACCATCGCTGAGATGGAGCAGCTCGACCAAACTCTGTTTATCATCACCGCCGATCACGGTGACATGCTGGGCGAACGTGGTCTTTGGTATAAAATGAACTTCTTTGAACACTCGGCGCGAGTGCCCCTAATCATGGCGGGACCGGGCGTGGCCCCTGGAGTGAGCCCCGAAGCCTGCTCCCTCGTCGATATGTTGCCGACTTTGGTCGATGTCGCGGCGACGGGCGGCGCAGCGCGACCTGACTTTGGCCAATACGTCGATGGCAGGTCCCTATGGCCCGCCGCTCAAGGCCAGGGTGATTCCAAATCCGAAGCGATCGGCGAATACTGTGCCGAATGTGCAGGTGCGCCCGTCGTCATGATTCGTCGCGATGCCTTTAAGTACATCCACTGCGAGGGTGATCCTGCACAACTTTATGATCTGAACGACGATCCCGCAGAGCGCGTCAATTTGGCTGCAGATCCCACCTTCGCCGACGTGGCCGCTGACTTCGCCGCCGAAGTGCGCGAGCGTTGGGACTTAAGCGCCCTCAAGCACGACGTGATCGCCACGCAAAAGTCTCGACGGGCCTTGCATGCCGCTATGGAAGCCGCAAAGGCCAAGGGCGGCGGTGAACACTGGGACTACCAACCCCCGAGCGACGCAAGCCAGCAGTACGTGCGCAATCACACCGACTGGACCGTGCAGGCCGAACGGCTCCGATTTCCCAAGGTTTGATGTTTGACCGGCGCTTCGCGTGACCAAGAGGAAAGGAACTTTCTATTGAACACGTCGACGCGGGGACATAAGGCGGGCGAGCCACGTAGGAGACGCCCATGGACCTCCCGACTGTTCCGCCCGGCTACCAGCCTTCTGACTCCGAACCCTACATGTGCCCCTTGCATTTGGCCTATTTTCGGCGCGCTTTAGAGCGATGGAAGCAGTCTCTCATCGACCAGGGAGACCATACCCTGCGCACTCTTGCTTCAGAAACCATGCAATCAGCCGAATCCACCGACCGTGCATCGCATGAAACGAACAAGGCCTTTGAACTGAGAACGCGTGACCGGTCGCGAAAACTGATCAAGAAAATCGACCAGGCAATCCAGCGCATAGACCAAGGGGACTATGGCTATTGCGAAGCCACAGGGGAGCCGATCGGCTTGGGCCGTCTCATGGCGCGCCCGAGCGCCACCTTATGTATTGAGGCGCAAGAGGCGCATGAAAAATCAGAAAAGTCCTAGGCGTTCTCTGAACGTGCATGACCTATAGGATTGGCTTTGTGTTTGGACCCGTTCCAGAACGGATAATACCAGTTCACCTTATCAGAGACTCTTTATGAACTGGTATAGGGCCGCGACTGCGGCCCCCCCAAGCGGGCTCCAAGCTCGAAGGGCGCAGGGAACGCCCGCGCCAAAAACAAGCGGCTCCGAGATCAGCGCAAAAGCGCCTCGGGGTATAAGCGGAGGGGCGGCGAAACGCGAGGCGTTTCTGCCGCGAGACAAAACTCCGCTAAAAATGTCAATTTTTATCGGAGTTGGTATAAAGTCGAGCTTCGGCTTGGGGAAAATCAAAGGGAATCTGTGGCGAACTCAACATCATAGAATCGCAAGATCCTCTTATACCAACGGCCATAAAAAGTGACCTTTTTATGGCCGTTTCGTGTCTTACGGCAGAAACGCGGCGCGTTTTTGCCCCTCGTTTGGGACGGGGAGATGGGGTTTGTTGGCGCGGATGTTTCTGGGGTCAATTGTTCCAATTGACTTGGCGTCCGCTATGGGAATTTGGCATGTCGATTGGCGGCGCGCGTCGGTTCAACTTGTGTTTATGACTCTTTATCTTGATACCTGGGCTTTTGTTCGGATTATGGTGGCACTTGAAGAAAGTGCTCCCTCGTTGACAGGTGCTGCGCTGTTTCAGATTTGGTCGCAGGAGTGGGCCGAGGTCGATCAGCGCCTAAACGAGTTAGCCCATTCTGATTTTTTGGCCTATTCTGACATGATGCTGAATTGCCAAATCCAACTAGAGCTGCCCGCCCAGCACGCCACAGCGTTTAGGACACTCGTTGAGGGCCTGATTGAGACAATGATCACAAAACACCAAGCGAGTGCCGATCCCGAATTCAAAAAGGACCTGAACTTTGAGATTGAGGGACTGCGCGCGCTCCGGTAACAAGTACGGCATGACCGCCATTCATGGGGCATGTTTTTGCCGCGCCGTGACCTTTACCTCGACCGATCCGGCACCACGCCCCGTTGCGGTTTGCCACTGCAAACAGTGTCGCAGGTTCAGCGGCTACACGTGGGCGGCAACCGCCGTTTTGCGAGAGAAAATTCAGATTTACGGCCAAGACAAGGTGCGATGGTTTCAAAGTTCGTCACAGGCGCAGCGCGGGTTCTGCCAAGTTTGCGGCAGTACGCTATTTTGGGACCATGCGGCGAGCCCGCGCCTGTCCATCGCCGCGGGTGTCGTCGATAATGAAGAGGTTTTGGCGCTTGGCAAACACATTTATGTTAAAGACAAACCTTCATATTACGCCATAGCCCAAGGCGAACCACAATACGCTGTCGATAAGGAAGAACCCAAACTGATGAAAGACCCACAATGATCGATCTCAATGTCACCTTTTCCTCTACCGCCACGGCGGCGGACGCGACCCTGTTTCTGGTCCCCGAAGGCCAGAACTTAAGCGGCGTACAAGCCCGGGCCGCAGCGACCGCGCGCTTCACCGGCGCGCGGGATCAACTCTGCGAAGTCTTGGGCAGTGACCAGGGCCCGGTTCTGCTGCTCGGTCTGGGTGATCCCGAGACCTTGACCTGCCTAGAGGCGGAAAAATTGGGGGCAGCTGTATGGAAAAAATGGGGTAGGAGCGGGCTCACCTCGCTTTGTGCCGACATGGCCCCCCTGCCAACGGCGGCGCTGGTCGCGGCTTTGGCCAACGGGCTGCGCTTGCGAGCCTATGCGTTCGATAAGTACCTGACTCGTCAACCAGAGGACAAACGCGCCTCGCTCGCCCAGGTTCACCTCTACGGATCCCAGCCGCAGGCGTCCGAGGCGGCCTTTAAGATCGAATCTGCGGTGACCCAAGGGGTGCACCTGGCGCGAAATCTGGTCGCCGAAGCACCGAATGTGCTCTTTCCAGAGGCCTACGCGACCCTGATTGAGCAGGAGTTGACGCCCTTGGGGATTGAGATCGAAATTCTGGATGAACCAGCCATGGAGAAGTTGGGCATGGGCGCCTTACTCGGGGTAGGCCAAGGGTCAGTCAGGGAGTCCCGCTTGGTTCTAATGCGCTGGAACGGAGGGAAGGCCGGCGCCGCGCCCTTGGCCTTTGTCGGTAAGGGCGTGACATTTGATACAGGCGGCATTTCCATCAAGCCAGCGGCGGGGATGTGGGACATGAAGTTCGACATGGGCGGGTCGGCCGCGGTGGTAGGTCTGATGAAGGCCCTTGCCTTGCGTAAGGCGAATCTGAATGTCCTGGGCGTTGTCGGCTTGGTCGAAAATATGCCTGACGGCAAGGCGCAAAGGCCAGGTGATATCGTGACATCCTTGTCGGGCCAAACCATTCAGGTCTTGAACACCGACGCCGAAGGGCGGCTCGTTCTCGCCGATGCGCTCTGGTACACCCAAGATCGGTTTAAGCCTGAGTTCATGATCGACTTGGCAACCCTAACGGGGGCCATGATGGTGGCTCTCGGTGTGGAGCGGGCAGGGGTCTTCTCCAACGACGCCGAGCTGCCCAAGCAACTCTTCGCTGCAGGCGAAGCAACAGGCGACCGAGTGTGGCACATGCCCATCGGCCCCGAATACAACAAGAAGCTCGATAGCAAGGAAGCCGACGTCGCCAATATCGGTGGCGGGCGCTGGGGCGGATCGATCACGGCGGCCTGTTTTCTGGAACGGTTTGTGAACAAGCTCCCCTGGGCGCATCTCGATATCGCAGGCACGGCTTGGGGCGAAACTGACCAACCGCTTTCAGGTCTTGGCGCCACAGGTTTCGGGGTGCGCTTGCTTGATCGGTTTTTACGAGACAACTTCGAAGGCTCGGACATAAAGGCCCGCGACTGAAGCCTTTGCTAACCCACCCGGCTCTAAACTCCTATGACTGAAGTTGGGTTTTATCATCTAACAAGAACCTCGGTGCAGGCGGCGCTACCTGTGTTGCTGTTCAAAACTTTGGCGCGCGGTCAGCGCGCCTTAGTTAAGCTGGTCGATGCGGATTCAGTAGAAAAATGGAACGAGCACCTTTGGGCTTATGAACCGGAGTCCTTCCTGCCTCATGGGTCTATCGAAGATCCAGAACCTGAAGAACAACCGATTTTTTTGACCCACTTAGACGAAAATCCAGGCCGGGCCGAGTATCTGTTCTTGATTGAGGGGGCAGACCGTACCGACCTTGAGCCCTTCGATAGGGTTGTGATTTTGTTTGACGGTACTGACAAAGCCGTCCTCGACGCCACACGCCGCAAGTGGAAACTCCTGCGCGAAACGCCTGCGGGCCTAAGCTATTGGCATCAAGACCCTGCGGGGCGTTGGAACCAGAAGAAAGCCTGAAGAAGTCTCCGCCACCGCCTCTTCTTCACAGAGCAAGCGAATTCGAGGTCGGTTGATACCAGCTCATGAAGAGTCATTCCTAAGGAAAACTGGCATCAGATCGGCAACGCCAAAGTTTCCTTGATATCTTCCATGACAAAGCTGGCGGAAACATCGGCAATTTGAATCCGTTCGATCAAACGTTGATAGAACTGGTCGTAGGCTGACACGTCGGCTACACGGACGCGCAAGACATAGTCGAGATCGCCCGTCATGCGGTGCGCCGCCATGATTTCAGGCATGTTTGCGACAGCCGCGCGGAAAGCCTTGAGCCAAGCGGCGCTGTGGTCATTGGTGCGAATCAAAACAAAGACCTGAAGTCCGAGACCGACCGCCCCAGGGTCCACAAGGGCAACCCGTGCCCGAAGGACACCACGGGCTTCCAAACCTTTAATGCGGCGCCAGCAGGCGTTGCGTGACAGATGTACCTGCTCGGCCACGGCATCGACGCTGAGCGAGGCGTCGCACTGCAAGATCTGAAGAAGTCGGCGGTCTATTTGGTCCAAATTTGAACGCATATAAGGGATAAGTTCCATAATTTCAGCCGATTTGGAACCCATTTTGAGATCCAATTTGTCGGTTGAGGGTTTAGAGTGTTCCGAAATTAAATGGGAGGTTCCTCAATGACACGCCTTTGGCAACGCCTTTTTATTGATCATCCGCAGTCGGTTGATGAAACTTATTTTGAGCACATGCGCTTTGCAGGCTGGTTTGCCTCCCGCTTGCTGCTGGCGGGCGGGGCTGCCGTCGTCCATGCGCTGATACCGTGCCTTTTCGAACAAACTGCTAGCCGCTTGATCAAAGAGATGCACGCACGCATGACGCGGCGGTGCTAAATCCGATTCCAAGTTGATTGATACCAGCGGCAATATAAATGACTCTTGTGATCGCTGGTATAAGGATTGTTGCAAAAGGCCCCCAGTCAAAACCAACAGCGCACGATTTCGCTGCTCGGCTCGCTTCGGAACGTTGGAAACCCGCAACCGCACCACAGGGTCGACGTTCTCGTAGGCATGGCGCAGTCTCTGGATTCGCTCGGGCGCGTCCAGAACTTGGGCCACCACCCCCCTGCGTTCGCCCCAGGGACTTGGAGTAGCGCCTCGCCAGCATAGCGACAAAGGGTTCGATCATGAAACAGGCTCGCTAAGGTCCGACGGCGTTGCGGTAAAGGTCGTCCCACAAAATTCGCACGTGGAGGACGCGTCACCTTCCGCAAAAACTTCGTCGAGATCGGTTTGTGGAAGCGACCTCAACGCGACCAGAAAGCGCTTCTTGTCGCAAGCACAGGTGCGATGGAGGGCCTGGGGTTCGCCCACCCGCACCCCTTGTTCATGGAACAGACGGTACAACAGTCGTTGGCCTGAAAGGTTGGGGTCGGTCAGTTCCTCCTCGGTCACTGTGCCAAAGAGCGCCAAGGCCGTTTCCCACATGCGACGCGCCGTGTCTTCTTGGTCCAAGTGGACACCCTCCCGCACACCGTAGCGCGACCCTGACGCCGTAGAATCGGCAGCACCGTCACCGCCCAACAGCGGTAAGCGCTGCAGCAAAAGCGCGCCCGCAACCCAGCCCGTCTCCCGGAATCGTGCCGCCGAGAAGACCTTCAAATCGACCTGATCAGACTGATCGAAATAATGCTGCAGTGACGCGGCGAGCCCGGCCCGTTGCAAGGTTACGATCCCTTGCGTCCGCTCAAAATCAGCGCCGCGATCGAGAGTGAACGCCACATGACCCTCGCCCAAGAGTGCGCAGAACGATGGATGCTTGCCGTAGGCCTGCAGTCGGTTCGTATCCACCGTTGCCGTAGCCCGCAGGCCGCCATTGACCTCAGCGTGCGTCACTACCATCGATACTGGGCCCTTACCCCGAACCTGAATAATCAACTTGCCCTGAAATTTAAGCAAGGCGTGCAAACCACCTGCAAGGGCAGTGGCTTCCGCGATCAAGCCCTGGACGGGCATGGGAAAGGCTCGACGGGTGGCTACATCCTGCGCCACCTGATTTAACTGGACAAACCGGCCCGACATGTCTGTTCCATGGATCAAAAACGGCAAGGCTTGGTTGGTCATGAATGCGCTCAGCTCAAAGTTTTAGGGATGAGTCTGCCAAGCATGGTTCAAAGGCCCATGGCCGTGGCCGTACCCGGGGGCTTGGGCCAAGGCTCCTGCCACAAAGCACACCGCGCGATCAGCGGCGGCAAAAGGATCGAGACCCTGCGCTATGCCGGCGGCGAGCGCCGCCGCCAGAGTACAGCCCGTGCCGTGGGTATGGCGGCTGTCTGCGCGCGCGCGTCCTGGCGCCAGTTCCTGGCAGGTTTGGACGCTGACCAGCAGGTCGGTCATAGCCTGGCCCGGCAAATGCCCCCCCTTCATGAGCGCCAGCTGGCATCCGAAGGCGCACAAGGCCGCACCCGCCGCCGCCATCGCGTCCACATCGGGAATCGTGCGACCCGTAAGCACCTGCGCCTCAGGAACGTTGGGCGTAATGATAAAGGAACGCGGCAGCAGCAGCTCACGAAGTGCCGTCTGCGCGCTGTCTTGCAACAAGGCCGCCCCGCCCTTGGCGCGCATTACCGGATCGCAGATCAGCGGGATTTGCGGATAGTCCGCCAAGACCCGATGCACGCAGGCGATGACGTCCGCCGAATGCAACATGCCTGTCTTGATCGCATCGGCGCCAAAATCATCAAGGCATGCTCGAATCTGCTGTTCAATAAACTCAAGCGGCACTTCGTGGATCGCATGAACCCCCCTCGAATTTTGCGCCGTAAGGGCGGTAAGGGCAGTCATGGCGAAGCCACCAAGGGCCGTGACCGACTTGATGTCGGCCTGAATACCCGCACCGCCGCCCGAGTCCGACCCTGCAATGATCAGAACCTTGCCGTGCATAAGAACCGAACCCTAGATCGTCACCGCCGCTTCAAGCGCGTCGAGGGTTTGCGTCACCGTCGCGGTCGTCTCTGCTTCGACCATGAGGCGGAGCAGGGCTTCAGTGCCCGATTTGCGGACCACGATCCGGCCCTTGCCGCCCAGCGCCGCCTCCGTCGCTGCAAGCGACTGACGCACGCGCACATCCTCCAAGGGGTTCGTGCCGCGAAAAGCAATATGGCGATGGCCTTGCGGGACGGGCTGAAAACAGCGCGTCGCTGCCGACGCTTCAAGGCCCTTGCGCCGCATGAGGCCCAAAACTTGCAGAGCAGACACCAAGCCGTCGCCCGTGGTGGAGTAGTCGCTCAGGATCATGTGGCCCGCCTGCTCTCCGCCCAAGCAGGCACCGAGTTCGCGCATCTTGTTCACCACATGCTTATCGCCCACGGGTGTGCGAACCAAGCTAAGGCCCCGGGTCTTGAGGTAGGTCTCCAGACCTAGGTTGGACATGAGGGTAGCGACCACCGCACTGCCGCGCAGCCGGTCGGTTTCCTGCAAGAAGGTCGCAAGGGTTGCCAGGATTTGATCGCCATCGACCATGGCGCCTTGTTCATCAATGATGATCAGCCGGTCGGCATCGCCGTCCAAAGCGATGCCCATATGGGCCTGTTCGACGCGGACCCGCGCCTGCAGCGCCGCAGGCGCGGTCGCGCCCACTTGGGCGTTGATGTTGGTGCCGTTGGGGTCAACGCCTATGGCGATCACTTCCGCCCCCAATTCGTGCAGGACGCGTGGGGCAACACGGTAGCCTGCGCCGTGTGCGCAATCCAAAACGATTTTCATACCGTACAAATTCAAATCGCTTGGAAACGAGGACTTAGCCAGCTCAATATAGCGTCCGCCCGCCCCGTCGGAGCCGTCCACGCGGCTGACGCGCCCGACGTCGGTTGCCGCTGCCAGCAAAAAGTCTTCGCCCTCGCGGTCTTGCTTGGCGACCATGTCTTCGATTTCGGTCTCCTGGCGCTCGGAAATTTTGAACCCGTCGGCGCCAAAGATTTTTAGGCCATTGTCGGCATAGGGATTATGACTGGCCGAAATCATGAGTCCCATGTGTGCGCGCATGGACTTGGTGAGCGCTGCGATCGCGGGCGTCGGCAGCGGGCCGAGCAGCTGCACATTCCAGCCGACCGATGCGAACCCCGCCACCAGAGCGGGTTCAAAGGTATAGCCCGAAAGGCGCGTGTCTTTGCCAATGATCACAAGCGGATTTCTCAGCCCGTCGGGCCGCAAAATATAACCCGCCGCCTTGGCCACTTTGGTGACGATGGCGGTGGTCATGGGAAAAGCATTGGCGGTGCCGCGAATGCCGTCGGTTCCGAACAAGCGCATGAGCGCGCTTTGAAGCGCCGACCCCGAACGGTCAAGGCGTCGTTAATATTTGTTCAGCAATTGTTAGGGCCTGCCGAGTTGCCGCGACGTCGTGAACACGAAACAGTCGGCAGCCTTGAGACAAGGCCAAGACAGCGGTGGCCAAAGACCCCGGCAGGCGCTGATTGGGGGGGAGAGCCTTTAAGCCGCTTTGGGCTTTTTCGATATAGGACTTGCGGCTAACCCCGAGCAGATGCGCGAAGGGCAAATCGCAAAACTGCTGCAAATTGGCCAATAGACGTAGATTGTGGTCGAGGGTTTTGCCAAAGCCGATACCAACGTCGAGGCAAATCAGGCTCGGGTCCAGGCCTTGGGCGACCAGGGACTGCGCGCGCGCCAACAGCGCCTCGCGCACCTCAGCCACGACATCTCCATATTGAGGATTGACCTGCATGGTGCGCGGTTGGCCTTGCATGTGCATAAGACAGAGGGGCACGCGCAGGTCGAGCGCCGTTGCCACGGAATCCCGATCCCCTTTCAAGGCCGTAACGTCGTTCCATATGCGCGCGCCGGCTGCCACGGCAGCGCGCGCGGTGCTAGCGTGGCGCGTGTCGATCGACAAACGCACGGGCTGCTTCGCCAGCGCCTCAATCAACGGCAGGACGCGGTCTTGTTCCTGGGTGGGCGAAATGGGGCTGGCACCAGGGCGGGTGCTTTCCCCGCCGATATCTAGAATGTCAGAACCTTCGGCAATAAGCTGATGCGCCTGGGCAAGCGCGGCGCGGGAGTCCAGGAATTGCCCGCCATCGGAAAAGCTATCTGGCGTGAGGTTGAGGACGCCCATGAGACGCGGTGTCGCCAAGCTCAGGCCTGCCCAAACTTTTCCTTCCTGCCGGGATGTGCCTTGCGCCAAGTCCTCCAAGAAACCTAAACCTAAAGTCGATGAAACCGGGCGCGCGCCCCCCGCTCAATGCCTGCTGCGATCAACCGGTCTATGTTGAGGGCATGGCGTAGCATCTCTAAAATCGACATCTCCTCTGGCGCAACTCTCCCATCACTTGCCGCGATATCGAGCGCAAAAGCATAGGCGGTTTCGGCGAGAGGACCCTGCAACTTATCGACGACGGAGGCGACAATCAGGTCCAAACCGTCTTCCTGCGTCAGAGCGGCAGCGCACGCCTCGGTAATGGGGCGTAACTGTTCGCGATCAAATCCTTCAAAGATGGGAGCATCGCGGATAATTCGCCCAATGCTGGCAATTTCGGCATCTTCCATCAATCCGTCGGAGGCGGAAATCAACACCATGGCGTGAACGAGAGCTTCGTGGTGGGCGGACATGGGGGCTTCCTCTCTGTTTTTATGACGATAGTGTCCCAGGGAGTGGTGTAGGAAGAGATTATCTTCGCTCGGTTGTTTTCGTATTTAGTCGATTGTGATTGTGTTTGTCACGTCCTTAATTTCGTTGATTTTGTCGTCGTTCCATTTGATGTAAACATTTCTAGCTGCCGCCCATTCCTCGCTCTGTTCGGCCAGGACGGCTCCAACCAATCGTATGATGGCCTCATCGTTTGCAAAGATCTTAACGGTCTTTGTGCCTCGCTTGATTTCTTTGTTCACACGCTCAAGGGGGCTGGTATAAGGGCATCGGAAAAGCGGCTCAACAAACTGATCTCAAAGAGCCGATTCCGCATCAAACAATGCTTTGGCACCTCAAAACGCCTGTTTGGACTGGCCAGAGCTCGATACTTCGGCACAGCTAAAACTCACGCCCAAATCGCCATGGCGGCCAACGGACAAAATCTTCTCAAAGCCGCCAACAAAATCTCCCTCAACTGCCAAACCACCGCAATCGCATAAAACAAAACAAATCAACAACCCCGTCTTCAATTAGGGGCGCGGGAGATGAAGTGTGCCCAAGAGGGGACCAAAAAATGAATAGGAGCCTAGCATGCAGAAATCGTCGTCAGGCTGTTCTGTGAGTCTTTCGAGGGTCGGGAATTGGGTTGAGCGCGTTGGCGATTTGGGTTTCGAAGTTGGTGGCTCGTGGTGGATGCGGTGATTTGGAACGGGGGCTTTACCTTTGTGAGGCAAAATTGTAAGCGATTTCAAATACTTTGCGAGATTTTCAGAGGGACTGCTTATGCGCTTTGCGCTTCGCCAAGCTGGACTGACCGTGCTGGTACTCTTCCTATCAGGGTGCGACGTTTTGATTGGAACTGCCAGTTCTAGCTCGGGCGCATTGGCGAGTGTAGCAGCGGGGGGGGTGTCCGCCTATCGCCAGGTGCAGTCGCAAGTGACGGGCCGTTCCAACCAAACCAACCCCTATCGCCAACCCAGTCGCATTCCAGAGCATGAAGACTATGACTTCAAAAATGCCATAGCATTTTTTCCCCGCGACGCGGGCACCTACGTTACCAGCAGTTTTGGTTGGCGTACCGTGGGCGGGCGCGCCGACTTTCACTGCGGTGTCGATGTTGTCGCGCCCGTCCACACCCCGGTTCTGGCCGTTGTCGGCGGCTGGGTGACCCTCGACCGATCGGCAGGCGCCGACGGTGGCGTTGTGATTTACAGTAATGGCCGTCAATATACCTATTGGCACGCTGTGCCCCAGCGTGGGTTGCGCGTAGGTCAGTGGGTGCGCCGAGGCCAGACCATTGCAACGCTTGCTCCTTGGGGTGATCGAACCCATCTGCACTACGGCATTCATCTAACGGGCGCCAATGCCAGTCCCGATGCGCGCAAAACCACTAACTGCGTTGATCCCATCGCGCTCGCGCACAGAGGACTGTTCTAAACTAATCCCAGTTTTCCTTAAGAATGGCTCTTTATGAATTGGTATTAAGGGCCGCGACTGTGGTCCCCGAAGCGTGCTCCAAGCCCGAAGGGCGCAGGGAACGCCCGCGCACGAAAGGGTTGGGCTCCAAGCCCGCAAGGCGCAGGGAGCGCCCGCGCCAAAATGCGGTCCCGAGATCAGCTAAGAAGGCGCCTCGGGGCCTAAGCGAAGGCCCTGTCCTGCGGCCGGGCTGAGCGAGCGAGGTGAGACCGCAACCCTAAAAAGCCGAAACGCAACGCGTTTCTGCGGTGAGACACGAAACGGTCAAAAAAAGGTCACTTTTTATGACCGTTAGTATAAGCAGCGAGGGTTCGCGCTTAAACAACTTTGCCAGGGTTAAAGAGGCCGTTGGGGTCGAGGGCGGCCTTGATGGCTCGCATGGCAGCAAGGCCGGCGGGGTCGCGAAGCCGGATGATTTCGGCGCGTCGAGCTTGCCCGACGCCGTGTTCGGCGCTGATACTGCCGCCGAGTCCATGAACCAGATCGTGCAAAGCGCGTGTCAGGGGGCCGGATTTGGCGCGCAGATCCGCCTCGTTCCAGCCCGCTGGGCAGCTGACGTTGAAGTGAAAACTGCCGTCGCCCAAATGGCCAAAAGGGACAGGCGTGCATCCCGGCAAGGTGGCCCTCGCCAAGTCGACCCCTTGGGTCAAGAGTGTAGGGACCGCCGCCAGCGGAACGCAGATATCGTGCTTGATCGACGGACCATAGGCCTTTTGAGCGTTGACCAAACCCTCACGCAGGGCCCAAAAGTTTGTCGCCTGGATGGCGCTTTGGGCAAGCAAAGTTTCGGGGCTTGCCCTGCTCAAGTGATCAAGAGCCAAGGCGGTTTCGGCTTTGGCCAGTCTTTCCCGCAGGCCGATCTCGATCAGCACGCTGTAGGCGGGCAAGCGCGGGCCAAAGGGATTGCTGGTGGCCTGAGCCTGTTCCAAGGCCCGCTGCATCCCCAGCGCGGGCATGAGCTCGCACGCGTAGATCTGGCCCGCGAAGTCCTGTTCCAATCGCTTCAAGAGGTCGACAGCCGCGTGCGGGTCGGGCAGCCCGACCAAGGCGGTCAGGCGGCTTGAGGGCGGGGTGAACAGCTGCAGGGTTGCAGCCGTGATAAACCCTAAGGTGCCTTCTGAACCGATCAGCAGGGATTTGAGATCATAGCCCGAATTGTCTTTTCTTACTTGGGACAGGCCATTCCAGATCGCGCCCGTGGGCAACACCGCCTCCAGCCCGTGGACCTGCGTACGCAAACTGCCGTAGCGAATCACATTGAGGCCGCCCGCATGGCAGGCTAGCAATCCGCCAATTTGCGCAGTTCCGCGCCCGCCCAAGTCCAAAGGCACCTCCAAAGGTGCGACCCGGGCCTGCAAGGTTTCGAGCACAACGCCCGCCTCTACCGTCACAGTACGCGCGGTCTTATCAAGGGTGCGGATGGCCCGCAGGCGGCGGCTGGACAGCACCAGTGCGGGCGGGCCGTTCCCCAGCGGAGTGGCCCCGCCCACAAGGGAGGAATTGCCGCCCTGGGGCACCAGAACGGTGCCCGTGTCGTTGGCCCATCGAACAATCACGGCGGCTTGTTCGGGACATTCGGGCTGGGCCATGGCGAGCACTGGGCCTGCGTAAAGGCCGCGCCAGTCTTGGCCCGCCGCCCGGCACAGGTCAGGATCGGTTATCAGCGCACACTCTCCGATCTGGGCTGTAAGGTGGTCGAGGGGCGATTGGACCATGGATCTAAGGTAAGGTACGGGGATGGTGATGCAATGGAAAGTCGGTGATCGGATGTCTTATACCAGCGTTCATAGTACACGACAGTAAGGTCTCAAGACACCCGTGAGTGAGGCTTGGGCTGAACCGTCCCGGGTTTATCGGCGGGTCCAATTCTCTAAGGAAGACCCATGTCGAACAAAAGATACACCGCCCGTTATAATGCGGAGTTTCGTGAGCGTGCTGTGCGGATGCTTTCCGAGCAGCGTGGTTCCTAAGCCAGTGATAAAGCGGCCTATATCGCCGTTGGCAGCAGCTTAGGCTGTTCTCCCGATAGCCTTCGCTCCTGGTGTCATCAGGCCCAGAAGGATGCAGGTGAGCGCCCTGGTTTGAACACGGAAGATAAGGCGCGGATCAAAGAACTGGAGCGTGAGGTCCGCCACCTTCGCCAAGCCAATGAGATCTTGAAGAAGGCCTCGGCTTATTTCGCACAGGCGGAGCTCGGCCGCCCGTTTCCCAAGTCGTGAGCTTTATGAGCGATCATATCCAAGAGTTCGGTGCCGAGCCGATGGCGAAGGTTTTGTCCATCGCGCCCTCAACCTATCGCCGTCATGCTTCTATGGCGCGCAACCCTGATCTGCGCAGTCGTAAGGCAAATCAGGATGAGGCTGATCTTGCTGAGATCAAGCGCGTCTATCATGATGAGAGCGATGGCATTTATGGCACCCGCAAGGTTTGGCATCAGCTCAAGTCTGAAGGCTATGCCATCGCCAAGTGCACGGTAGAGCGATTGATGCAAAGGGCTGGTTATCAAGGCCTGGTGCGGGGAAAGCCCGTCATCACCACCAATCCTGATAAGGCACTGCCCTGCCCAGAGGATCGGGTGAACAGGGCGTTCCATGCCTCTTACCCTAACCAGTTATGGGTCTGTGATTTCACTTACGTCAAAACCTGGCAGGGAGATGTCTATGTGGCCTTCGTCATCGACGTGTTTGCACGGCGCATGGTGGGGTGGAAGGTCAGCACCTCTATGACAACGGCCTTCGTGCTGGACGCCCTGGAGCAGGCCCTGCATCAACGCAGACCCATATCGGTAGATGGCATCAAGCCCATTCACCATAGTGATCGCGGCAGCCAATACATGTCCTTCAAATACAGCGAACGCCTAGAAGAGGCAGGCGTTGATATGTCGGTGGGCAGCGTGGGCGACAGCTACGACAACGCGCTCGCAGAAAGCACCATCGGCCTGTACAAAACAGAGGTCGTTGAGCGCATCGGCCCCTGGAAATCCAGAGCAGATGTCGAGTGGCAAACCGCCAGGTGGATCAAGTGGTACAACACCAAACGCATCCACTCATCCATCGGATACCTAACCCCTAGCCAAAAAGAGGAGACATACTTAAAAGAAAAACATGGCTATGATCTAGCCGCCTAACATTTGAACAAATCACCCGCCGATAAACCCGGGACGGTTCAGTCGTGTACTATGGCCGTTGGTATTAGAGCGTCGCGAGAGCTCATCCAAGAGTCAGCTTTTGCAGAGATTGGGATTAGATAGCGTCCTACATGCATGCCATTTGCCGCAGCTGCCGATTAGGCATATTCGCCCAAGGCCCAAAGCTACCGTGTCCAAACTGCGGTGGACGGCGCTGGCTGTCGCACCCCAATTTATCACATCTGCACATCGCCCATGTGGACTGCGATGCCTTCTACGCAGCGGTGGAGAAGCGCGATCGGCCCGACTGGACCGATCGACCTCTTATTGTCGGCGGGCGTTCGCGTGGCGTCGTCACCACAGCATGCTATGTGGCGCGTCTCTATGGTGTTAAATCGGCCATGCCTATGCATACGGCCCTTGCCAAATGCCCGCACGCCATCGTTGTAAAGCCGCGCATGAGACTCTACCGTGACGTCGGCCTGGAAATTCGCGATGCCATACGTCGTCTCAGCCCGCAAGTTCAGCCGTTGAGCATCGATGAAGCCTATGTAGATCTATCCTCCAGTCAGCGACTTCATGGCCAAGCCCCTTACGAAGTCTTGCTGACGTTTCAAAACCAGATCGCAACCCAAATGGGCCTAACCCTTTCGGTAGGCCTAGCCCACAACAAGTTGCTGGCAAAAATTGCCTCCGACCTCGAAAAACCCAACGGCTTCTCAGTCCTAGGCCCCAAGGATGGGGCAGAGTTTCTCACCAATCAGCCTATACGCATCCTATGGGGGGTGGGGCCCGCCCTGGCCAGATCCCTGGCCCGACGTGGAATCTTGACTGTTGGGGACCTAAGGCGATTTTCCGAGGCAGAGCTCAGTCAAGTCTATGGGAGTTTGGGGACCCGCTTGGCCGCTTTTGCCCGCGGGCACGACCCCCGCCCTGTGCGCTACGATCGCACCTCAAAATCCATTTCCAGCGAGACCACCTTTGACCGCGATCTCGGCGCTCTCGACGATCTTGAACCGATCTTAACCCGCCTGGCGAGCCGGGTTGCCAGCCGTGTTACCCGTGCGCGCATAAACGGTTGGACCCTAACCTTAAAGCTGAAAACCCATGCCTTTCAAACCTTCACCCGTCGCCAAAAACTGCCGGCCCCAACCGACGCGCAAGACCAGCTAAGGAACGTAGGCCTCGCCCTGCTGCGCAAGGAACTTGCCAAGGGCCCATTCCGCCTCATGGGCCTAGGCCTCAGTGACTTTGTTGCAGCAAACCATGTCGCTGTCCCGCTGCAAAACCCGCTGCTAAATTAGAGCCGCGACCCGGCTACCGAAGTCTAGACCATCGTCGAGGCGCAGCGCCGCCAAGGCCTCATGTTGGCGTGTGCGCTGGCGCTCCCGACGTTCCGGAGAGGTCGCCAAAGCCGCGAAGCAGGCGGCCAGGTCGGCGACCGAAGTTTCATTGAGCCTAAATTCGGGTTGAACTTCAGCGCCCGCCAACAAGTTAGTCAAGCCCATATAAGCCACATCTAACCTAGGGCGCATATAGGCGTAAGTTAAAGAATGAAATCGGTAAGCTAGGATGGCGGGAATGCCTTGAGCCGAAAGCTCCAACGAAACCGTGCCACTGGCGGCCAGAGCCAAATCGGCAGCGGGCAAATTCGCGCGCTCCTCTGGTGTATGCAACACCCGGCACGGCACGTTCAATGCCCGTGCCCACTGGCCCACTGGCCCCGCCACGGGTTCTATGGTGGGGACAAGGACGCCGCCGATATACCCAGCTGCGTAGGCCCTGCGAACAAGACGACCAAACACCGGACACAGCCTAACTGTTTCCATCTTGCGGCTTCCAGGAAGAACCGCGGCCCAAACCGAACCAGGTGCAAGAGACAGGGCGGCTCTTGCTTGTGCATAGGACTTGACCGCCGCGCCGCCCACAGCCGGATGCCCGACAAAGGTCGCAGGTAAGCCGTGGGATCGAAAGTAGGGCGGCTCAAATGGAAACAAGCAGACCATGTGATCAAGAAATTTTGCCACCTTAGCCGCGCGTTCTTGCTTCCACGCCCAAACGCTTGGGGCCACCAGTTGAATCTGCCGAAACGGCGCCTGGGCAAATTGCGTGCCCAAGCGATAAGACAAACCTTGAGCATCGATCAGAACCAGCACGTCGGGTTGAAATGCCTTTATAGCTATCTTGAGCGTGCGGATCCGCGCTTGCAACACCGCGTAGCGACGCAAGACTTCCACCAATCCCATGACCGCAACGTCGCCTATGGGAAACAGCGATTCAAGACCTTGAGTGGCCATATGTTGCCCGCCTAAACCTGCCACCTTGAGATCGGCGCCGTAGCGCGCCCGCAACCCCGCCAGCACCTGTCCGCCCAGCAAATCACCCGACGCCTCACCCGCAACCAAAAAGACCCTCATGCAACAAATCCCTGCAGGAACAGACCTGCTTGTTCAGCAGCATCGACACAGGTTTCACGATCCACCAACATAGTTTTGCCCGCCTGCAAAGTCGCGCCCGCAAACCCAGCGGTCTCCAAACTCGCGATCGTTTGTGGGCCAAAGGTGGGCACGTCGAGGCGCATATCCTGGTTTGGTTTCGCTGCCTTTACAAGAATCGGCGCTGGGCCTGGGCGCTTGAGCCGTGCCGAACGAGCAATGAGCGCATCCGTGCCTTCGACCCCTTCCAAGGCCAAGACCAATCCTTGTTGCACAACCACCGCTTGGCCCACGTCAACGGCCCCAAGGGCTTTTGCGACGGTGAAGCCACGTTCCCAATCAGCACGGGCCCGTTCGTCCATGGCGTGTTGGGTTAGCGCCCCAGCGGGCATGGCCAATGTGGGGGCCACGTCCAGGACCCCCAAGGTAGTGAGCCCCGCTTTGGCAAATAAGTCTGAGATGGCGCGCAAGGCTGCATCGTCCCCTTTATAAAAAACGTCAGGTGCCAAGTTGGTTTTACTATAGACATCTAGGTCGAGGTCATACGCTGCGGGGCGCGCCAACCCCCCCACAAAGATCACATGGCGTGCGCGTGCGCGCCTGCCAAAATCAATCATGGCGCCGAACCGTCCGAAGGGAACTTGTATCGCCGCCGCTGCGAGCGTGTCGGGACTCGCAAAGCCCCGCAAGGCGCACACCTGCGCCCGCGCACCTAAGATATCGGCAAGCTTCAGTGGGAGGCCCCCCCCCCCCGCGATAATAAGAATCGGGAAACTAGACGCCGACAAAGCCACGCTTACGGGCAAGCCCCTCCTCGTCTTCTAGGAACGCTAGCAAAGCTCCAACATGCGCGCAGTCGCCATAAGTCTGATGAGTTCGCGCTATGGCGTCTGCGAAAGCCGCGTCGCCGCGATTGAGGAACAGAGTTTTCATTGCGCCGACGATATCACGTACTTCATCGCGGCTAAACCCGCGCCGCTTCAGACCCACCAAGTTGACGCCGTCTAGTCTCGCCTCTTGTCCCTTGACCACGGAAAACGGAGGCACATCCTGGTTAACCATGGTCCCGAACCCCACCATAGCGTGGGCACCGATCCGAACCCACTGGTGTACGCCTGTGACCCCACCAATAATGGCCTGATCCTCAATAATCACATGTCCACCGATAGCGGCGTGGGCTGCAATGACACAGCCGTTGCCAATCGTAGCATCGTGCCCGACGTGGCCCCCGTTCATCACCAATACGTCGTCGCCGATCCTGGTTAGACCGCCGCCCCCAGCCGTGCCTCGATGCAAGCTGGCAAATTCACGAATCATACATCGGGCTCCTATTTCCAGATAGGTATCTTCGCCGGCATACTTAAGGTCTTGGGCATCAACCCCGACCACCGCTTGCGGCCAGATGCGCGTCGCCTTGCCAACTTTGGTATTCTGCGACAAAGTCGCGCCATGCCCAACTCTTACACTTTCGGCCAAATGAACTTTAGGGCCTACGAAGGCGCAAGGCCCCACCTCGACATTTGCCGCAAGAGTTGCTGATGGATCAACAAAAGCACTAGGGTGAATCGACAAACTCATCTTCGGTTTAGTCCGCCGCAACTCCCATGGCTGTAAAATCGGCTTGCGACATAGTCTCGCCGTCGACACTCGCGACCCCTGAAAACTTGAAGATCAGCCGTGCCCGCCGTTCATGCACCATCTTGACCTCGAGATTGAGGGCCGATCCAGGAATGACCGTCTTACGAAAGCGGCAGTTGTCCATAGACATGAGGTAAATCGCCTTGGTCTTGATCTCAGGATAGGCGCGAAGCACGTAAAGGGCGCCAAGCTGAGCCAACGCCTCCATCTGCAACACCCCCGGCATTACACGTTGGGCAGGAAAATGTCCCTGAAAATAGGGTTCATTGACCGTCACCATCTTAACAGCATGGGCAGTTCGTTGCTCACGGTCCAGCGCCACCAAGCGATCCACAAGCAGAAAGGGGTAGCGATGTGGCAGGAGCCCCAAAATCCCCTCGACGTCCAAAGACCAGTCTGTCGCCGATTCTTCACCAGACATATGCGTTTCCAAACCCAATTCCCATCCTTAAAAGCCCATGGCCGAGTTTCCCTAAACCCCACCAAAGACGACTAGACAATTCGACGGTGAAACCCGCCACCTAGCTCGGTCTCTCCTTAGCGCCTCGTCCCGTCCGTGACCAGTGACGAAGTAGGCGCCGATAGGCCCCAACTGGCCGCGCCGGACGCCCGGCTACATCTTGGCCCGCACTAATGTTGGACCCTATGAAGCTGTCGATGCGCACGATTGCGCCGTCTCCCACGGACACATGGCCCTTGGAGGCGACGAAGCCACCGATCTGAACAAAATCTCCCAATATTGTTGTTCCCGCAAAAGCACTCGCTCCGGCGACGGCGCAGAAGCGCCCGATCCGGCAATTGTGCGCTATATGACAAAGGTTATCGATCACCGTACCCGAACCGATCACCGTATCTTGCAAGGACCCGCGATCGATCACCGTATTGGCACCAATTTCCACACCGTCGCCAATCACAACCCGTCCGATCTGGGGTTTAGGAATATGTCCGCTGGGGCCAAGCGCCCACCCAAACCCTCGCTGGCCCAGACGCGCGCCCGGTTTGACCGAAACGCCATGGCCCATAATCGTGTGCGTCAAAGTCACGTTGGCGGCGATAGAACAGTCGCTGCCGATCAAAACGTTGGGGCCTACGTAACTACAGGCACCGAGCGAACTACGCGCACCAACGCGCGCACCCTCGGCAACCACCGCCTGCGGGCCCAAAGACACATCAGCGCCAATCTCGGCGTCTTGAGCCACTACCGCGGTGGGATGATGCTGACCACTAGGCGCCGGGTCGATCATGAAAGCTTGCCCGACCAAGGCCATGGCACGATGAACGTCGGAAACGCGCAAGACTGGCTTGTGATAGGTCTTGGACGCGGCCAAGGTATCTGGGACCAGAATGAGCCCAGCCTGGCAGAACGCTAAATCCTCAAGGTAGCGGACATTGTGAAAAAAGCTGATCTGATTCGGGCCTGCCTCGGACAAGGGCCGGAGGCCAACGAATTGCGAGGGCACACCCGTGAGGGTTTGCCCCACCTGCACTGCGATACCAGCTGTATCTAAGAGCCCTAGAATCTCGTCCAGCGAGACCGACTCTCGGAATGCAAAAAAAATCGGCGTGGGCGCGCCATCTGCCGCTAGGGTAGGTGGTGTGTTCGATTGCGAACTATTGGACGACATCGGGCTCGGCAACGTCACTAATGTCGATCTCAAAGCTAATGGCGGGGACGCGTTGGTTGAGTTGGGCGACGGCGGTCGCGGTGACATTGACTGCATCAGGCCAAATCAACACCGACTGTCGGTTTAACATGTAGATCGCCCCAGTCTCCAATAATAAGTCGTTCAGGACTCCCTCTAATTGGGAATCCACGATGCCAGATGCCTGTTGCCGACGGCTCTCA
Organism: Alphaproteobacteria bacterium; assembly: GCA_965228345.1. Lineage (GTDB taxonomy): Bacteria > Pseudomonadota > Alphaproteobacteria > UBA7985 > UBA7985 > CAXQZM01. The sequence goes on from CBDDHH010000003.1 coordinate 28,503, forward strand.
ATTAAAGCAAAGTTGCGCCGGCGACTATTTTCTAGATCAATCGCTTGACGTTCCAAAGCGCTGGTCTGGGCCTGAAACTCCTCGGGCAACAAACTCCCTTCCCGGCCCACCAGATCATCGCGCGCGGCCTGCAGCCGCGCTAGCCGCATTTCGTAGGCAGCATTGATCACATCGCGCGCCCGTTCCGTCTCCCGTTGAATCGAAATGTAAGCCGAAGCGCTGGCTCGGACCTCAGCGACGTCAACGATCAAGATCGGGAAAACCGTCTCAAGCGACGCGCTTGCTGTTGATTGGCGGCTTGCTCCAGAATCTACTACTTGCGACCACGTCCCTTGCGGAATCAGAAGACTAAGGATGAAGATCCCAACGCGAAGACCCCAGCCCATTGCGCGCGAACTCACCCAATTATAGACCGACGCCAAAGCTGAAGGAAAACTCTTCCAACTCATCATAGCTTTCACTGACTTGAGCATAGCCCCAATCAAGCTGTATTGGACCAAGGGGCGAATTCCAAGTCAGGCCGTAACCAACGGATGAGCGCACAGAGTCAGAATCGCTGATAGCTGTTGGACCGCTGCCGTAATCAAGTGTGTAGTTGCTCCCTTCATCAAAAGCGGCCCCAAGATCATAGAACAGGCGACCATCGACGCCAAGCCCAGCCGTGCCGGGCATCGGAAACTTTAATTGGGCGGAAGCGGCATAGTAAGTTGTAGCACCAATCGCATCCCCAGTTTCTGTATCGCGCGGGCCAATTCCCCCTGGGGCAAATCCACGTACCAGGTCGGATCGAGTGCCAAAGCGGTCCGCAAGTGGAACTAAATCGTCGTCGCTTGAGCGAATTTGCCCCCCTGAGCTTGAGAGCCTTAGAACCAAACTATCATTGAGGGATCGAAAGTAAGTTACATCATAATCAATTGAATGCCAGTTGACATCCCCGCCCAAGCCTCCCCCCGCAAGGTCGCTACTAATGTCAAACAAAACCCCTGCCGTTGGGTTAAAAAACGAATCCAAATCGTTATAGGCAAACCTGCTGCCAATGATCACGCGCTCCGTCTCACCCTTCTGATCAATAATGACAGGTGAAGTGCTTGTGACGTCTGATACTGTGGAGGAATTAGACGTTAGCGACCAACTCTGACGCCAACGTTCCGTCAACTTATAACTGCCGGAGAGAGTGAGCCCTGTTTCCTGCAAGACATAGCCCGAATCTTCATCGCCCGCTGAGGTGTCAAACAGACTTACTCCCCCCGAAACTTCGCGCCCAAACAGCCATGGTTCGTTGAAAGACAAGCGATAGGTGGGCGAGTCTTCACCCAAATCGACGCTCACGCGAACTCTTTGCCCGCGACCTAGGAAGTTCCGTTCATTGTAACTGAGGTTCAAGGACGTGCCACCGCTGGAGGATACGCCGCCGCCAAAGTCCAAATTTCCTGTCGAAGTTTCCTCAACATCGACAATTAAAATGGCTTGGCCAGGTCCGCTGCCAGGAGTCGTCACCACATTAGCGTCAGTAAAATACCCCAAACCACGAATACGTTGCATAGAACGCTGCAAGCGATTTCGAGAAAAGGCATCGCCTTCGGCCAGTCGCATCTCCCGACGGATGACATAGTCACGGGTGCGCAAATTTCCCTCTATTTCGATGCGCTCTACCTGCGCGGCGGGGCCCTCGACGACCGAAAACACGAGGTCAATGACATTGGTTTCGAGCTGCCTGATCAAATCGACCCGAACCTCCGCGGCACCGAATCCCCGTGCCTCAGCACGAGCCTGCAAGCGATCCTGGGCATCGTCAACCTGGTTTGGCCGATAGAGCCTGCCCGTCCGAACTAGGGGCGCACCGGTCAAGTCCTCGGCGCTGAGACCAGAAACCTCCGAGACAATCGACGCCCGGCCAAAAGTATAAACCTTCCCCTCCGACAAGCCGAAGGTGACAACAAATCCCGACTGGTCAGGGGCCAAGGCACCTTGAGCAGCTGTAACTTCAAAGTCCGCGTAACCACGATCAAAATAAAACTCCGTCAAAGCCTCTACGTCGCGCGCGATGGCGGTTTCGGTGAACCGATCAGCCTGGGTTAGGCGGCGAAGTCGGTTGTATTCCTTGGTTGAAACAATCCGTCGCAGTGTTCTTTCGTCAAAGGCCTCATTGCCGATGAAGGTTACGGAGCTCACCCGCGAGACCTCCCCTTCAATGATTTCGAAGATTACATCCGCCCGACCTTGGCCCATATCACTGACAAAGGGACGGACCTCAGCATTATAGCGGCCACGACTAGCGTAGGCCTCCAGAATGGTCCGAACATCCTCTTGTAACGTAGCGTCGGACAAAGGATCCGAGGGTTGAGTGTTGATAAAACTAAACAAGCGCCCATCATTAAAGGTGCTATTCCCCCGAAAAAAAATGCGATTGACAAACAGCGGCTCGGTCACGCGAACCAGCAAGCTGTCTTCCAACCGTGCGAATTCTACATCTATCACCAGACCACTTCCAACCAAGGCCTTGAGTGCGTCGTTGAGGATCGCCGGTTCGAACGGATCGCCGATATTAATCCCCATTTGATCAATCAACACCTCGTCAGCATAACGTTGGTTTCCCTGCATTGTAATATCGGAAATCGTGCCGCCAAAACTCAGCTGCGCGCCTGCGTTCCACCCCAAAGACGGCAGAACCAAAGCCAGAAATACAATAAGACAGCGCATCGGCATGAACTCAAATCCTTTAGCGCCGAACACGTCGGCACTGTCGATCACAGGGCTAACCGAGCTTAAGGTTGTCGATAAGAAATCGCAAGTTATTTCGCCGACTTAAGGCGTGGGCGAGAACCACAAGAGCCGCGCTAAATCGTTCGTCGTCACCAAGAAAAAGAACGACAAAATCAACACCAATCCAAAACGGTGCAGCCAAGCCACTACCCGCGGGGGCAGCGGACGTCGTGCTACCGCTTCGGCACCGTAGAGCATCAGGTGTCCGCCGTCGAGAATAGGGACCGGGAACAAATTTATAAGGCCCAATTGCAAAGACAAGAGCCCGGTTAAAAACAGGAGTATCGTCGGCGCGAACACCACAACCCGCCCTACCTCCTCTGCGATCCGCACAGGGCCCCCTAAATCGTCCAAATCACGCTGCTTATTGATGAACTGACCAGGAAGTTTGAAAATCAACGTCGCAAACTGGCGCATTTGCTGACCCGCTAAAGCCAGCGCCGCGAGTGGACCTGGCCGGACCCAATCGATATAGGGCCTGACGGCAAACCCGAAAACCCCTGCGGTTATTTGGCCCCCCTCCCATACTTGCATCCGCGCCTCGGGCGTACCAGTTGTCTCGCGAAGCAGGCCATCGCGTTCAATAAACAGGGTCATAGGCTGACCAATTTTTGCCCGACGCGCCTCGAAAAAGGATTGGGCTGTGGTTAGCAACTGCCCATCAAAACCCACGACCAAATCACCCACACGCAAGTCCATGTCCGCGGCGGGGGACCCAAATTCCACCTCTGTGATCTCAAGACGCGTATGCGCCAAGATCCCACTGGATGCCGCCCCATGGCCCGGCCCCGACAGCGCCTCAATCGATAGGTCTTGAGGGGTGCCGTCTCGCTCAATCCGCAGGTCCACCTCTTGGCCTAGGCTGGACTCGAAGACCAAATCCAGGCCCGCAAAACTGTCAATCGAACGCGCGCCCGCCGCCAAAACCTTGTCACCAGGCTGCAAACCTGCCTGCGCTGCCGCGCTACCCGGCACCACTGCGCCGATCACAGGGTCAAGATGCGCCTGCCCAATCGACAAAACTTGCGCCCAAAATAGCCCCAAGGCCAAGATCAGGTTAGCGGCCGGACCCGCGGCGACCACCAAGGCCCGCTTCCAAAGGGCTAAGGTTGCCAAGGCGTCAGCGCGCGCATCCATGGCGCTCTTTGCTGGGTCCGCCATCGAACCGGCATCGCTATCCCCGGCAAATTTCACAAAACCGCCGAACGGGACGGCCCGCCAAGACCAGCGCGTGTCTTGGCGATCGTATCGTGAAAACACAATAGGACCAAACCCGATGGCAAATTCCTCGACCCTCAGCCCAAAATAGCGACCCACGGCAAAATGGCCCAACTCATGAATAAGGACCAGGACAAAGAAAACGCCGACAACGCCCAAAGGGCCTAGTACCCAATAGACAAGGAATGTCTCTAAACCCGCCATTGGCCCATCCGCGCGATAGTTTCGGCCCTTACCCAAGTGTCTAGGGCGATCAAATCTTCAAGGGTCTCACCCCTGGGAACTTCGAGTGAGTCCATCATGGCGCACAAGGTGGGCATGAGTCGACCAAAAGGCAAGCGCTGCGCGCGAACCGCAGCGTTTAAGACTTCATTGACGGCATTTAGGGCCAGTCCAAGGCCCGTCCCCCGCGCCGCCTCGCCCAACATAGCCGCGCGCGCCAAGGCCAGAGTCGGAAACACGGCTTCATCGGGAGACTCGAATGTGAGGCAGGCAACTTGGGTCAAGCTGATAGGAGGGCTGCCGATGCGCGCTCGGTCGGGATAGGCCAGGCAGTAGGCGATGGGCGTGCGCATGTCCGGGTGCCCCATTTGCGCTAAGGTTGTCCCGTCTGCGTAGGTGACGCAAGAATGAACGATAGACTGGGGGTGAATTACAACCTCCAACTGATCGGAGGTCAAGTTAAACAGCCAGTGCGCCTCGATCATCTCGAGGGCCTTGTTCATCAGGGTCGCACTGTCGATTGTGATCTTGGCACCCATAGACCAATTGGGGTGCCTGAGCGCCTGTTCTAGGCTCGCCTGTGCCACTTCATGGGCTTGCCAGCCACGAAACGGACCGCCAGAGGCCGTTAGCTGCACGTTTAGAATGCGATCCCGATTGCGATCCTCCCAGCATTGAAAGATGGCATTGTGCTCAGAGTCTAGAGGCAAAATACGTGCGCCCTGCGCAGCAGCTGTGGCCATGATCAGATGCCCAGCACAAACCAACGCTTCCTTATTCGCAAGCGCCACGTCACGACCCGCCGACACAGCGGCGAGAGTCGGCGCAAGGCCTGCAAAACCCACGATGGCGGCGACCATTAAATCATAGGGTTGCTCGGCAGCATGACGCAGGCCCTCTGGCCCTGCCAGAACCGGCAAGCGAGGTTGGCAGCCCTTGAGCGCAGCCTGCAAAGAAAGGGCAGCAGCGGGATCCGCCATCACGACAAGGTCGGGACAAAACTCCCTAACTAAGGCTAGCATGGCGTCCCCATTGGACCGGGCCGTCAAGATCGCGGCGCGATAGGCGTCAGGCTGACGGCGCACTATGTCAAGGGTCGAGGTGCCGACCGACCCTGTGGCGCCAAAAATAGCCAGAGACTTGGGCGTCACGCCCGCAACAACCAATCACCGCCGCACATAAGCGGGAATGCGAGTAGCAAGCTATCGACCCGATCCAACATACCACCGTGCCCCGGCATGAACTGGCCCGTATCTTTGCGCCCGTGACGGCGCTTGAGTGCTGAAACCCCCAAGTCCCCCGCCAGGAAGAGCCCAGACAAAAGGGTGACCGCAGCAACAAGATCCCCCGCTTGACTGCTAGTCTCAATCGAAAACACCGGCGGCCAACGTAAGGAAACAAGTGATGGGAAGTTCATGGCGATAGAGCTCGCCAAGACCATCCCCCCCCAACCAATTAGAACTCCGCTCCAGGTTTTGTTGGGACTTAAGGCAGGCCAAAGCTTTGGCCCGCGCATCAATTTACCCCCATAATAGCTCGCCGTGTCGAACAAGGCAGCCCCTAGCAAACAAAGAATCACAAGATCCGATGCCCCCGCCACATAGGTCATTAGGGCCGATAGAAAAGGTACGGCGCAGATAGACAGCAATGCGAGCTCCCTGTACCAGGGCTGGGGCCGCATCATGCCAGTAAGTTCTCGTGCGCAAAGCCCGTAGACCACCAGCATGGCTAGCCCAAAGGCAAATGCGCCGAGCCCGGCTGCCAAAATCATCAAGGCTGCATAGACGAGGCCAGATGTAACCCGTTGGCGATGTTCAAACGTGCGCGACGCACCGGGCTTGGGGCTTGGGCTCATGCAAGTTCTACTATACCGCCAAAGCGCCGCTCACGTAGGCGGTATTGATTAATACACTCAGCGAACAGCTCAGGCGTGAAATCTGGCCATAGGGCATCATGAAAGATCAACTCTGCATAGGCGCTTTGCCACAGCAAAAACCCGGAGAGGCGATGCTCCCCCGACGTGCGAATGATAAGGTCGGGGTCAGGTAGCTGGCCGCCGTAGAGATTCTCAGAAATCGTCTCAGTATCAATCTGTTCAGGCTCAAGATCGCCTGACTTAACCCGACGGGCCAGGCACTGCACGGCGTCGACCAGTTCATCCCGCCCCCCGTACGACACCGCCAAATTGAACAGGCGGGTCTGGCATGCGGCGGTTTCTTGTTCTACGCGCCTAATCAGACCTTGAATCGGACGAGGCAACTTATGCCGCCGTCCCGACAGGATGAAGCGACAGTCTTGATCGAAGAACTCTTCATGGTAGCGCCGCAAATAGTCTGCAAAAAGTGTCATGAGCGCTGTCACCTCATCCTGGGGCCTTGTCCAGTTTTCCGATGAAAAGCCGTAGGCGGTTAAAATCGGAACACCGAACTCAGCTGAGGCCTTCAAAATGCCCCGAAGGGCTTCCATACCTGCGGCATGGCCCTGCGCCCGGCTCAGGCCGCGGGCCTGAGCCCACCGACCATTGCCGTCCATAATCAAGCCAATATGCTTGGGGTCGGTCTGCGCGGCCCTGGCCAACAGTGCCTTGATCGACGGATCCTCCGGAACCATGCTGAGGTCGGAGCTTTCGAAGGCTAAACCTGCATAATATCGGCTTCCTTGGCCGACAGTCCCTCGTCGATTTGCTTGACATGTTCGTCGGTCAATCGCTGGATTTTGTCGGACAAGGCTTTGAGCTCGTCCTGGGAGATTTCCGAGTCTTTTTCCATCTTCTTGGCTTTGTCCATCCCGTCGCGACGGACGTTACGCACCGCCACGCGTGATTCTTCGGCAAACCGACCCGCCACCTTGACCAGATCTCGACGGCGTTCCTCCGTCAAGTCGGGCAGGGGGATTCGAATCAACTGACCCTCGCCCGCGGGATTGAGGCCCAAGTCTGAGTCGCGAATGGCCCGTTCCACCGCTGGCGCCAAATTGGCGTCCCAAACCTGAATGGTCAACATGCGCGCCTCGGGCACCGAAACGTTGCCAACCTGGCCAACCGGGGTCATGACCCCGTAGGCGTCGACACGAATCCCGTCGAGCAGGGCAGGATTGGCCCGGCCCGTGCGTAAACCGCTCAACTCGCGCCGATAGTTTTCTAACGCCCCATTCATGCGCAGTTCCAAATCGTCCAACAGCTCCTGACCCATGGCTTTCCCCTTAAGGTTTAACAGCAATTCGCATGCGCAAGCTTAGCCCAAATGCTTAGCGGGTGACAACCGTGCACGTGCCCGTTCCTCGCACGGCCCCGGCCATAGCACCGACGTCGTTGAGGTTGAAGACAATCAGGGGAAAGCCGTTGTCCTTGGCAAGGGTGATCGCTGTCAAGTCCATAACCTTCAACTCGCGCTCTAGGACCTGATCATAGGTCAAGGTTTCAAATCGCTTGGCCTCCGGATCGACTTGGGGGTCTTTGTCATAGACACCGTCCACCTTGGTAGCCTTGACCATGGCATCGCATCCCATTTCCGCAGCCCGCAAGGCGGCGGCGGTGTCGGTGGTGAAGTAAGGATTGCCCGTTCCTGCAGCGAAAATAACCACGCGCCCCTTGTCCAAGTGGCGTTGGGCGCGCGCACGGACAAAGGTTTCGCAAATAGCCTCCATTGGAATGGCCGACTGCACGCGGGCATCGACACCCTCGGCTAACAGGGCCGACTTGACCGCCAAAGCGTTGATCGCGGTGGCCAGCATCCCCATGTGATCTCCCGTCACCCGGTCGAGACCCTGGGCCGCGCCCGAGACACCGCGAAAGATATTGCCCCCGCCAACAACTAGGCAAATCTGACACCCCAGCGCCTTAACGTGGCCGATCTCTTGGGCGACGCGGGCCAGGAACTGCGGATCGATGCCGTACTGCCGATCGCCCATTAAAGCCTCGCCCGACAACTTGACGAGCAAACGCTGAAACTTCGGAGGCTGGGTCATGTCGGGTCCTTGCGTGGTTTGAAGACCCTTAACCGCCCCGTCTGTGTGTGAAAAGGTCAAGCCTGAGGCTTTGCGGCCACCAAGCCTACCCAGGTCAATGAGGGAGTTATACCAGCGGCAACTAGGAGTGACTCTTATTGTCGCCGGTATAAGGGCCGCGACTGCGGCCCCCCAAAGCAGGGTCCAAGCCCGAAGGACGCAGCGAACGCCCGCGCACGAAACCCGCGGCCCCGAGAATAGCTAAGAAAGCGCCTCGGGGTATAAGCGAAGGCCTCGTCCTGCGATCGGGCTGAGCGAGCGGTGCGAACGAGGTGAGACACGAAACGGTCACAAAAAAGTCATAAAAGAGTCACTTTTTATGACCGTTGGTATCAGAACGTCACTACCGGTACGGGCGGCGCTTCGTTGCCCATGACGTCAGCTTGACGGTCCTGCAACCATAGGTCCAACCCGCTCACAGCATGGGTCCACGTCCCTTCTAACCGCGCTTCCAACCAAAAAATACCGCCAGTTAGGATCAGAACGCCCATGAGAACCAGCGCGCCGCCCATCAGCGGCTTGAGACGCGTGACCCAACTCGCTAGAGTGTTGCGCCGTGTCATGAGAGCTGAACGTGCGCCAAGCCCCAGGACCAGAATGAAAGTTACAGCGCCCAAGCCAAAAAACCCATAGCGCAAATAGGTAAACCAAAACGGCACATCGCCGCCAAGACTGGCCGACGAGGCTGCAATTAGGGCAGGGCTCGCGCACGGGACCCAGGCGAGGGCAAGCAAGAGGCCAATGATGAACTGCTCACGGATACTAGTGCCCTTGGCCTCGGCGGCAGCTTGCTGGGCACCGCTCGTGAAGCGGCCCAGCGCCCCTGTGAACGACGCGTAGGCACGCGGCACTAAGAATAAGAACCCCATGGCGATCAGCAAACTCGCGGAAATCGTGACGACAAAACCCTCAGAGACCGCCCCAACGCTTTCCTGAAAAATCAGAGCGAGCGTGCCGCCGATGACGGCATAGGCGCCCAGGACCCCGAGCGAGAGGGCTACCGGCCCCCAGCGACTGACGTTGAGGGCGGAGAGAATGACGAAGGGCAGCACAGGCAAGACGCACGGGTTTAGCGTCACGAACAGGCCGTAGCCGTAGTGGACTAGCAGATCGCCCATGGGATTAGGTCTCGAACGACTAGGAGTTGGTCGCGTCGGGGTCCGCAAGCTCGGCCATCAACAAGGCCTCCACCGCGGTCGCTGACGTCCCGCCTACCTCGATGGCGACAAGCGTTCGGTCTTTGATCAGCGCGAGGGAGGTTCGGGCATGGATCCCGAGGCTCGCGGCGAAGTCGCGATTGGCACCATAAACCGCCTCTAAGACAATAACGTCTTCATAGGCGGGATCGTCCAGCAAGGCCTGTAAGTTGCGGCGCTGCGTTGTGCAACGCGAACACCAGCTTTCGTAGAAATTGATCACAACGGGCTGGCCTGTTTCTAGGGCAGTGTCAAAACTCGCCTCGCTAAAGTCATCGAAGTTCTGCGCGCTCGCCCCCAAAGGGACGAGAAACAGAAGGGTGAAGCACAAATTCAGGCGTTGGAACATGGTGGAACCTCTCTTGGTTACGGTTTCGAGCGTCATAGGCACCTGCAGGTCGATTGCACAATCACCGTGTTTCACAGTCTCGTTAAGCCAAGGGTCGCCTGAAACAAACCTGAAATGCGTTCAAGCACAAGACAAGCGCGTCCATTTGGCCGTTGACTGGTTCTGCGTCCATCAACGCCGCGGGGAACCAGACCTATCGTATCGCTAATACCAACTCCGCTAAAAATTGACATTTTAGCGGAGTTCTGTCTCACGGCAGAAACGCTCCGCGTTTCGGTCGTTTGATGCGGTCTCACCTCGCTCGCACCGCTCGCTCAGCCCGACCGCGCGACGGGGCCTTCGCTTATACCCCGAGGTGCTTTCTTAGCTTGTCTCGGGGCCGCTGCGGGGGCCGCAGTCGCGGCCCTTATACCAGCGATCATAAGAGTCATTTATAATTGCCGCTGGTATGAGAGCGTTTTGGGTCGTTTCTTTTTGATCGCGGACCCGCGACCTGAGAGGCTCGGGTTCTTCATAAAGTACTCGTGGGCACTGAAGGATTTGGCTTTTCTAGCTGCAATTCGGGTGTAAGTACCGTCGCCTTGCAAGATCCAAGAGTGGGTGGTGTCGCGGACGCTTGCGGTCATGACTTGGTCCAAAATTTGCTCATGGACCGTCTCGTTGAGGATCGGCACCAACGTTTCAACCCGGCCATTGAGGTTGCGCGGCATCCAGTCTGCGGAGGAAATGAAGACCTTTGCCTGTCGTGAAGGCAACTTGGCGCCGTTCCCAAAGCAGAAAATGCGACTATGTTCCAAGAACCGCCCGACCAGCGATTGTACAACGATCCGTTCCGATATTCCAGGAACCCCCGGACGCAAGCAGCAGATGCCTCGGACCACGGCGCGTACCCGCACCCCTGCTTGCGAGGCGCGGTAGAGATGGTCGACCATGCGCGGATCAACCAGGGCGTTCATCTTAAGCCAAATGTTAGCGGGTTTGCCCGCCTTGGCGAAAGCGATTTCCTGATCAACGAGCTGGCTTAAGGTCTCCCTTAGATTGAGCGGCGCGGCGGCCAAGGCCTGCAACTGTGTCGGCACAGCATAGGAGGTCATGTAGTTAAACAGTCGCCCTGCGTCGCGGCACAGGGTCTCGTCGCTGGTGAAGAACGACAGGTCCGTATAAACCTTAGCGGTCATGGGATGATAGTTCCCAGTTCCGAAGTGGGCGAAGGTCTTAACCGCGCCCCCTGGACTGCGACGGGCGACGAGGGAGATTTTGGCGTGTGTTTTTAGATCGGCGAAACCGAAAACGACCTGAACGCCTGCGCGCTCCAGATCGCGCGCCCAACGTAGGTTAGCCGCTTCATCGAAGCGAGCCTTGAGTTCAATAAGGGCGGTGACCGATTTTCCCCGCTCGGCGGCGTCGCAAAGGGCGCGAACGACGGGGGACTGGTTGGAAGTGCGATAAAGCGTTTGCTTGATCGATAGCACATGGGGGTCTTGGCTGGCCTGGGCCAAAAATTGCACGACAACATCGAAGCTTTCAAACGGGTGATGAACGACAAAATCCTTGGCCTCGATGGCGGCGAAGCAGTCACCCTCAAAGTCACGCACGCGCTCAGGGAACCGTGGGTGGAACGGGGCAAAGTGGGCCGCCGCAGCATCGACGTTGGCGATTTCGAACAACTGAGTAAAATCGACAAAGCTGCCAACCACGCGGACACCGCCTTCGTCCAACTGAAACTGTTCGGTCAAAAACGATTTGAGCTTTGCGCTCATGGCCCCATCGACGGTAAGTTGGATTACCCGCCCGCGCTGGCGTCGCTTGAGCGCGGATTCGAAAGATCGAACAAGATCATCGGCTTCTTCCTCTATTTCCAAGTCGCCGTCTCGAACGACCTGAAACGCGCCCGCATCGATCACTTCAAATCCCGGAAAAACCTGCGCGATTTCATGTGAGACTAGCGCGTAGATATGGATAAATCGCTTAGGCCCAGGTTCTTGATCTTTGGGCAAGGCGATAAACTTGGCGAGTGCGTCGGGGATCAGCAATAGACCTACCAGCCTGCGACCGTCAGCAATCCGCCGCAGGTCGAGCGCCATGGCGTAGGATTGATTGCGAATAAAGGGAAAGGGGTGCGTGGGGTCTACAGCGATCGGAGTCAAAACGGGCAGTAGTTCGGTCTCCAAATAGGCTGCTGTCCAAGTCCGTTCTTCCCGGCGCAAGTTCTGGCCCTTAACAATTTCTAATCCAACTTCAGGCAGATTACTTTGCAGGGCGGTCCAGGCGTCGATTTGATCTTGAGTCAGAATGGCCAAGGCACGATCAATGGCTTTCAGCTGTTCGCCAGGGGTCAAGCCATCGGGAGAGATCTTGCCATAGTTCTCCCGAACTTGGGCCTTCAGCCCCGCAACGCGAACAGAGATAAACTCTGCGAGGTTGGCGGCGGCAATGGCAAGGAATCGCACCCGCTCCAAAACCGGATTGTCGGCGCGCTGGGCCTCAGCCAAAACGCGCGCGTTGAAGGCCAGCCAAGACAGCTCTCGGTTCAAAAATCGTTTTGGCGATGTCGCACTGATCCTGTCCACATGGGCTCCATAGCGCGTTCATGAGCATGATGCGACTTAGGAGAGGAACCAACACAGATGGGGATCCAAACTGTGGCGGGCATGTTCCGGGCCAGTTCCAAAATGATCCTGGGATCGGGTCGTTCTTGGAAAACGCGCCTGTTTCCGTATTTTAGGCCCCATGACTCGAACCGCCTCGCTTGAGCGCAACACCCAAGAAACACATATCAGTCTCGCACTTAATCTCGACGGCACAGGGCAAGGCACCCACAGCACGGGGGTTGGGTTCTTTGACCATATGCTCGATCTGCTCGCCAAGCATAGCTTAATAGATCTCAAGGTGCAGGCTAAGGGCGATGTCCATATTGATGATCACCATACAGTCGAAGATGTGGGCTTGACGCTTGGCGCGTGCCTCAAACAAGCCTTGGGCGATAAGACGGGAATCACGCGCTATGGCCATGCTTATGTGGCCATGGACGAGGCCCTGAGCAGGGTCGCACTCGACCTTTCCAATCGTCCATTCCTGGTTTGGGATGCGACCTTCGCGAGCCCCAAGATCGGCAACTTTGACACCGAATTGGTCCGTGAATTCTTCCAGGCCTTGGCCTCGGCGGGCGGCATAACTCTGCATGCAACCGCGCTTTCAGGGTCCAATGCCCACCACATGGCTGAAAGTCTGTTCAAGGCCTTGGCACGAGCCTTGCGCATCGCCGTTGAAATCGACCCGCGTGCAGCCGATCAGCTGCCGAGTACCAAAGGAGTACTCTAGGCCGGCAACGTTACCCGAACCTGCAATCCTCCTTGGGGCGCTTGACCCAGGATCAAGGTACCGCCGTGAGTGCGGGCTATATCGACACATATGCTGAGGCCGAGCCCGACACTCGCGTCGTCCAAGTTGCGTCCTTCGTTTAATCGCTGAAAGGGCTGCAGGACTCGATCATAGTCCAAGGGATCGATGCCGGGACCATTGTCGGAGAGGATTAGCGTCGCGTTGCGCGCGGTGCCGCGAACCTCGATCCAAAGGCGGTTGGCGTGGCGCTCGGCGTTGGCGATCAGGTTGGAAATCAAGCGAATGAGAGCGGTCTCGCGTCCCTTCAACGCAATGGGACTCAAGGCCTCGAAGGTGATGTCGATGTTGGGCCATTTGCTGGTCTCGGCGGCCTGCTTCACCAGGTCCGCCAGGATGATCAGCCGTTCCTGTTCTGCTACCGCGCCTTTGGCGTAATCTAGGTAGCCGTTTAGCATGGCCTCCATTTCCAGCACGTCTTTTTCCATCTCATCGCGCTCCTGGTTTTGGTCTATAAGGGCCAGCTGCAACTTAAGGCGCGTTAGCGGCGTGCGCAAATCGTGAGACACCCCCGATAGCATGTTGGTGCGATGATCGAGGGCACGGGTGATACGCGCACGCATGTCGCGAAAGGCCTGGATAGCCTGACGTACCTCTATCGCGCCTCGCGGATCCTGGCTCGTCACCGGTGCGCCGCGCCCGTAGGCGGCCGCTTCGCGGGCCAGATTGCGAATCGGTCGCACTTGGCCGCGCAGAAACAGATGGGACGGCAACAAGAACACCACGCCCGCGATTAGGATAAACAGCAAAAAGTTCAGTCCTGCCTCCGAAAATAAGCGACCACGATCAATCAAAAACCGATAGTGGCGCGGCAACGGTTCCGCGGTGTTTTGGGATATGGTGATCAAAACGTTCTGATCGCGGTATCGGCTGTCCACCGTAAAGGCACGCGTGGGATATAGATCTCGCAAGCGGCGGCGTAATTGCCGGTCCAGAGTAGAAATCGCGCGCTGCTGGTCCAACGCTTCATCCACCTCTCCAGGGATCGAAGCCGCGCGGATTCCGAGGTCAGACAAGGCGTTGAAATCGACGAACAGCTCCGTTGGTTCCACCGTGGTTCGCGTCTCATTCTGCAAACTTTGGGTTTCATACCCATCGATCAACAAGGCCAGTTCGTTAATAACGGCGCGGCTGAGGCGTTCGGTCAAGGGTTGCCAATGGCCAAACCAAAAGGCCAAGATCAGCGCTAGTTGCAATCCCATGAAGGGAATGAGCACCAGTAGACTGGCGCGGGCCAGTAATCCCCGGGGCAGGAGACGATAGCGCAGTGGGGTCACGAGGCCTATTGTAGCAGTCGATAGCCGACGCCGCGCTCGGTCAACAGATGCGCCGGTGCTTTAGCATCGACCTCGATTTTGCGACGCAGGCGCACAATATGGACATCGACGGCCCGTTCAGAGTCGCCAGACTTGGTCAACTCGGCTAAGTCCCAGCGCCGCACAGGTTGCCCCCCCGCCTCATAAAGGGAGCGCAGAATTTTCAACTCCGCTGGCGGTAGGGCCGACAGGTTGCCGTCGCGACGCAGCTGGCCGGTGCGTAAATCGATTTCGCAGGCGGTCAGGCGCAAGGTCGCCGTTTCGGGGTCGTCGGATAGGGTCGGGGGGGCGTAACGCCGAACCAGGGTTCGCAACCGTGCTTCCAACTCGCGTGGCTCAAAGGGCTTGGTTAAAAAATCTTCGGCGCCAAGTTCTAGGCCTCGTACGCGATCATCAACCTCCCCTTTGGCCGAAAGCAGAAGCACAGGGGTAAGGGGCAGCAAAGGGTCAGCAGGCTGCGCCCGCCACCACTTGAGCAGACTTAGCCCATCTTCCCCAGGCATCATAATGTCTAGGACGATTGCATCAAAAGACAAGCCGCGCAGCCGCGCCCGTGCCATGGCCGCATCTTCGGCGACCGTGACCCGAAAATTGCGCACACCTAAGAACCGCGCCAACAATGTCCGCAACCGTGAATCGTCATCGACGACCAAGATATGGGACAAATCCACCATGGCGCGTCTTTCCTCCCTTAAGATCGGAAGATCAAGGGTCTGAGGTGGTCCTGCAAAATTGGGCGATGGTTTAGTGAGCACTAATCGTTAAGAAGAGACGACGACACATGCCAAAACGCAGAACATTTATACCAGTTCTCCTTAAAACAGACTCTTTATGGACTGGTATAGGACCGCAACTGCGGCCCCCGTAGCGGGCTCCAAGCCCGAGGGGCGCAGGGAACGCCCGCGCCAAAAACAAGCGACCCCGAGACAAGCTAAGAAAGCGCCTCGGGGTATAAGCGAAGGCCCCGTCCTGCGATCGGGCTGAGCGAGCGCAGCGAGCGAGGTGAGACCGCAACCCCAAAAAGCCGAAACGCGAAGCGTTTCTGCCGTGAGACAAAACTCCGCTGAAAATGTCAATTTTTAGCGGAATTGGTATAAGGCCTGGTCACCCCATCCCCCCACTTGCCCTAACGGGCTCGTGGGTGGAGAGGTGACCAGGCTGGGACCAGATGCTAACACACACCTACCAATGGCAGCATGACCAAGCTAATCGCTCACTAAATTCGCTGCCAACCTGTCCAACTCATCAGGACCACCTCAGCCGTTCCACCGATTCACCACAAATGCGAATGGCTTTAAGAGCCCGTTGGAAGCAAGCCCTGGACTAAATCATGCTGACCGTCCTCTCCGATTGGGGGTTCAGGAAGGCCAGGCAGGTCAAACGGGCAAGGGGTCGTGCCAGGATGCTCGCGCGCTAAGGCATAGACCTCCGACCACTCCCATTGCCCGCCCTCATGAACAAACGCACAAGGTAGTCGGCTATATTCATCGCCCTCGTAAACATCGAGGTAGGGCCAAACTTGCGGCAAAGCCGAAGAGCGAAACAACCAAGCAGGAATCGCCGACCCGTCACTGTGCAGGCGAACGCCAGGATAGCCATCTGTCGTTCCGCGACCTCCGGCAAAGAAGGTCCCCAGGATATGGCCATGACAAAAAGTCCCGTTCAATCCTGCTAAAGTGCCCGATTGCCGGGCCCCTGGGGCAAGCGTTGCATAGGTCACAAGCGAGGTCCCTGCGCAAGGGACCAAATCGGACCAGAGTTTGAACATGAATCAGAGACATCTCCCCCAATCAAGGGCACAAATGCGCCAGCATAAGACGACGCTAGCGACCTAGGTCAGACTAAGGAGGCTTTAGAATGGGTCTTCGACCTTTCTTGCTAATTCCTCGACATTCTCTGGCGGCCAGTTGTCCACATCCATGCCCAAATGCAGACCCATCTGAGTTAAAACTTCCTTGATTTCGTTCAAAGACTTGCGCCCAAAATTCGGCGTGCGCAGCATTTCGCCCTCGGTCTTTTGGACCAGATCCCCGATATAGACTATATTGTCATTCTTCAAGCAGTTGGCCGATCGCACCGACAGCTCCAGCTCGTCGACCTTTCGAAGTAAATGACGACTGAACGGAAGGTCATCTTTGGGTTCATCGGTCGCCGTTGCTGCTTGGGGTTCCTCAAAATTAACGAACCCCGAAAGCTGGTCTTGTAAAATGCGCGCTGCCAGCGCAACAGCATCCTCAACCGTGACAGTCCCATCAGTATCGATTTGCATGGTCAGTCGATCATAGTCCGTAACATTGCCGACGCGTGCATTGTCAACCTTGTAAGAAACGCGTCGAACAGGTGAGAAAACCGAATCAACCGGTATAAGCCCAATCGGAGCGTCTTCGGGCCGGTTGGCAGCAGCAGCAACATAGCCTTTACCACGATCTACCGTCAGTTCCATCGACAAATTTGCACCATCATCAAGCGTGCAGATGACTTGATCGCCGTTTATGACCTCCACGTCCGCGCCCCCCTCAATCATGCTTGCAGTAACAACGCAGGGACCCTGGGCGCGCAGGCGTACACGACGCGACCCATCAGAATGTAGACGAAGCGCAATTTCCTTCACGTTCAAAACGATATCTGTGACATCCTCACGAATCCCAGGGATCGAAATGAACTCGTGTAACACCCCGTCAATTTGAATTGCCGTGACAGCGGCACCTTGCAGTGAGGAAAGCAACACCCGGCGCAGAGCGTTTCCTAAAGTGAGACCAAAACCGCGTTCAAAGGGTTCTGCAACAACTTTTGCCTTTGCCGCTTGCTCATCGCCGCCGAAATCAATGCCATGTGGTTTAATTAGGTCTTTCCAGTTTTTTTGGAGCAGTGAATCCAAGGTACGTCCCCTTAAATGTTAGGGCCCATCCCAAAACCGCGAGATAGGGCGATGTTAAATAGGTCGTCTGGCCCTAAAGATAGGCTAGGGCTGATGAGAAAGGCTGGTGTGCTCTAAGCCCGCCGCGCTTTGCGGGGGCGGCAGCCATTATGTGGGATCGGTGTTGTGTCCTTAATAGAAGTAAGGGTAAAGCCGACTGACTGGAGCGCGCGCAAGGCCGACTCGCGACCCGACCCCGCGCCCTTAACGTTTACGGCAAGGGTTTTCATACCGTGTTCCATAGCCTTGCGACCAGCATCTTCAGCTGCGACCTGTGCCGCGTAGGGTGTGGATTTGCGTGATCCCTTAAACCCCTGGGAGCCAGCGGACGACCAAGCGACCGCATTTCCCTGAACATCGGAAATCGTAACAATTGTGTTGTTAAATGTGGAGTTCACATGGGCAACGCCCGTGTGAATGTTCTTTCGATCGCGACGTTTTACGCCGCCACGCGGGGCTGTAGCCATTGGGATGCCTTCCTGGACGATCTGCCATTTGTTCGCAGATGGTTACTCTCCACCAGGGCCGGAAGGACCCCAATATCAGCGAGCGATGAGACGCCTCAGCAGATGAGGCGCCGACGAATTACTACTTTTTCTTACCCGCAATCGCGACTGCTTTTCCCTTACGGGTACGGGCGTTGCAGCGCGTGCGTTGCCCGCGGACGGGCAATTTCATGCGATGGCGTTTTCCACGATAACAGCCGAGATCGGTGAGACGCTTGATATTCATGCGCACTTGCGTGCGTAATTCGCCCTCTACGGTGTACTTGTCATCGATCATTTCGCGAATTTTTAACACCTCATCATCGGACAGGTCGTTGACACGACGACCTTCATCAATGCCCAAGGCACCTGTTACTTGCTTAGCCGTCGTACGACCAATCCCAGTAATGTAAGTCAGCGCAACGTGGACACGCTTGCTCGAGGGGATATTCACGCCTGCGATACGGGCCATTCAAACCTCATTCGTTTTCTTCAAAATCTAACAAGCACACCAGCGGTGCGCTATAAACCAGAGCGCACGTCTAGTCATTGAGCACGCGCTCTAGGCCGCGGAGCTTTCTGTGTCAACGCCTGAATCTGAGGGCGTTCACACACGCCGCTTCATGGCGGCCTCAACATTTCGTGACACCTTGTCCATGGGCGCCATCCCATCCACACCTTCGACCAAACCTTTGCTTCGATAAAAATCCAGCAAGGGTTGGGTTTCTTGGTAATAGGCCTTCAAGCGGACCTGTACTTTCTCGGGCGTGTCGTCCACGCGGCGCTGAAAGGCACTTCTAGCGCCGCAAGTGTCGCAAACATCCCTCTTTTTTGGCGCCTTGAACGTATCGTGATAGCCCGCGCCGCAATTGCCGCAGGTAAATCGCCCCGAAATACGCTGCGTCAACGCCGAGTCGTCCACTTCAAGGTTGATAAGGGCGTTAACTCGCAGGCCAAGCCCAAGCAAATTTGCATCCAGCGCCTCTGCCTGACCGGGTGTTCGGGGATAGCCATCTAGCAAAAACCCTGGTCCTTCAGTCCCCGCCGCCAAGGCCTTGGCAACAGCGTCATTGACATGACCATCGGGCACTAGATCCCCACGATCCATAATCTCCGCAAGTTCTCGTCCAAGGTCTGATCCTGATTCTTTTTCCGCACGCAAAATGTTACCCGTTGAGAGTTGAACGTACCGCCGCTGCGATACCAAACGCTCTGCCTGCGTGCCCTTTCCCGCGCCCGGCGGACCGAAGAGGATGAAAATATGCGCCATTGCCTTAATTGCGCTTGTCAACGACTGTTGGACTTACGAGGCTTGCGCTTTCGCTGCGGGGTCTGGCGCCTGGGTGCCGCATCTTGGCCGCCCCCGCTCAAAGCGGCCGCCATGGGCCCGCCTCGCAAATTCTGTTTCTGCAAAATCGCCTCGTACTGATTGGCCACTAAGTAAGACTGAACCTGGCTAATCAAATCGATGGTCACGGTCACAACGATCAAGATGGCGGTACCCCCAAAGAACGCCTGGCCCGCCGCCGCTGGGTCCGCGGCGACCATGGGTGCCAAGGCAACAAACGCAAGATACAGCGCCCCAACGACGGTTAGGCGCGACAAGATAAAATCAAGATAGGCAGCGGTTTGACCCCCTGGCCGAATACCAGGAATCGATCCACCCGCTTTCTTGAGATTTTCTGCCGTGTCCTCGGGATTAAAAACGATTGAGGTGTAGAAAAAAGCAAAGAAGATGATCAAGAATCCAAACAGGGCAGTGAACAGCCATGTGCCTGGCTGCAAATAGGCTAGTGTCGCCGTCACCCAAGTGTTGGTAACCCCTTGATTGAAGGCAAGAACCGTCGTGGGCAAAAACAGCAAGGACGAGGCAAATATGGCGGGAATTACTCCTGCTGTATTGATCTTGAGTGGTAGGAACTGGTTGTTAGCGGCCACTTGCTTGTTGCCCTGGACCCGTGACGGATACTGAACGGGCACTTTACGAACGCACCGCTCCACAAATACAACCAAAAGGACGAGCGAAATGATGACAAACAAGGTCAAAAGGGATCGGGCAAGCTGTGTCACGTCGTTGGTATTGGCGAGCGCATCAAACAAGGCCGTAGGCAGGCCAGAGATGATCCCAATGTAGATTATCAAGGAAATGCCATTGCCGACGCCGCGCGCGGAAATCTGCTCCCCCAGCCAGAGTAGGAACATGGTGCCGCCGGTCATGGACAGCATCGCCGATAGGCGAAATGCCCAACCGCCTGCGTCCTGGACCAGAACGTTCCCCAATAGCGCGCCCGCTTCCAAGCCAACCGCTATGCCGAACGACTGAACCATAGCCAGGACCAAGGTGAGATAGCGTGTATATTGGTTCAGCTGCCGACGGCCGCTCTCTCCCTCTTTGTACATCGCGTCCCAGGAAGGAATCATGGCCCGTAACAGAGTCACGATGATCGAGGCCGAAATGTAAGGGATGATCGAGAGAGTAAAGATCGATCCGGAGCCAAGGGCCCCTCCCGTAAAACGGTTAATTTGACTTAAGAAGCCCAGCCCCCCCTCAATCGTCACATTGTTAAAAAGATTTGCGAACGCTGCGATGTCGATACCTGGCACAGGTATGGCGATCCCCAGGCGAAAAACCAGCAAAGCAAGCAGAGTAAAAACTATGCGTTGGCGCAGTTCCTTGGCTTGGCCAAGGTTTGACACACTCAAGTTTGCGGCTAACTGCTCAGCAGCTGAAGCCATAGGGCAATCTCCTCAATTCGTTCCTCAAGATGCCTCGTTCCGAGGCCCAAACAGGTTTCTATACCGTAAGCGCCCTAGCTTGCCCCCCTAAAGACTGCTGTCACTTTAAGCGGAATTGCCGATCGCCATTCAATCAATAAAAGACCTCCGGGGTCTGTTTTTCAATAGACCAAACGCAAAAACCCCTAGGAAACGGCTGTTTTGCCCGTCCGTGGGCCTTTTTTATGGCTCAAAAGCGTGACACTTCCGCCCGCTTTTTCAATCGCAGCGGTTGCAGACTTGCTAGCCCCGGCCACGGACACGTCGATTTTGGCGTTCAGGTCTCCCGTTCCTAGAATCCGAACCCCGTCCTTGACACGACGAATGAGACCAGCAGCCTGGATCATCTCTGCCGTAATGGGGGCATCTATAGATAACTTCTTTTCATCAATGGCGGCTTGTAGCCGACCTAAGGAGATTTCGGCGTAGGATTTGCGAAATACGTTGTTAAAGCCCCGCTTGGGCAAGCGACGGTGCAGGGGCATTTGCCCGCCTTCAAAGCCATTCATAGCAACGCCTGAACGCGCCTTAGCGCCCTTATGTCCCTTTCCCGAGGTCTTTCCTATCCCCGAACCTACGCCTCGACCCACCCGTTTCTTGGCCTTGCGCGCACCGTTCTTATCGCAAATTTGGTTCAGTTTCATCTCGCCGTCTCTTTCTATCTAATCGGTCGCTGGCCGGCCCGGAAGCTGTCTTGGTGGTCTCCGAACCAGACCTGTGTCTGGGGGTTAAGCCTGCGCGACCTCCACCATGTGCGCAACTTTTCGGATCATACCTCGTACAGCGAGCGTATCTTCCAACACGCGAGTTTGATGCGGCTTTTTTAGTCCCAAACCCAAAATTGTGTCACGGATTTTCTGCGTGCACCCAATGGGGCTGCCTTTTAGGGTGATATGAAGTTTTTTGTCAGCCATAGGTGAAATCTCCTTCCTACTCCGCAAGCTTGGCTTGACCCGCGTCGCCATCAGCTCTGCCCGCGCGTCCGCGGATAATGTCAGCGACCTTCAGGCCGCGCCGCGCCGCCACTTGACGGGGGGACTGGCACGCCTGCAAACCTTCAAAGGTCGCCCGAACCAAGTTGTAGGGATTGGAGGTTCCAACGGACTTGGCAACGATATCGCCGACACCCAAGGCCTCAAAAATAGCGCGGCTAGGACCCCCTGCGATAATTCCCGTGCCCGGAGGGGCCGCACGCATAACCACATGGCCGGCCCCAAAGCGACCTTTAACGTCATGATGCAAAGTACGTCCCTCCCGCAAGGCTACACGCACCATTGATTTCTTGGCAGCTTCGGTCGCTTTGCGAATCGCCTCAGGAACTTCCTTAGCCTTGCCGTGACCGTGGCCAACGCGACCCTTGCCATCTCCGACGACCACCAAAGCGGCAAAGCCAAAGCGCCGTCCACCTTTGACGACCTTCGCAACGCGATTAATATGGACCAGCTTTTCAATTAATTCGGGTGCGGACTCGCGATCTTCTCTGCGGTCGCGACGGCTACCTTCGTTTGCTCTTGCCATAGTCGTTTCAGCCCTTCGTTAAAATTTCAGTCCTGCGGCACGCGCTGCATCGGCCAAGGTCTTAACGCGACCGTGGAACAAGAAGCCGCCTCGGTCGAAGGTTACCCTGTCAATCCCTTGGGTTTTAGCACGTTCGGCGACTAAAGTACCAACGGCGCACGCGGCTTCAACGTTGGCGCCGGTTTTCAGCTTAGCGCGCAAGTCCTTGTCCATGGATGACGCGGCGGCGAGAGTCAGCCCACGCTCATCGTCAATGACCTGCGCATAGATATTTTTGGAACTACGAAAAACCGACAACCGCGCGCGACCATCAAGATGCTCCTTCAAATGGGCGCGGGCACGCAAGCCCCGTTTGATGCGATTTTCTCTGGGCGTCGTTGCTGTCATTACTTCTTCTTCCCTTCTTTGCGAACCAGCTGTTCGCCGACAAACTTTATGCCCTTGCCCTTGTAAGGCTCCGGGGGGCGATAGGCCCTGATTTCCGCGCAAACCTGACCAACAACCTGCTTGTCAGCACCTTTCACCACGACGGAAGTAGGCTTATCGCACTTGACTTCGATGCCTTCAGGGATTGGGTAGTAAATGTCATGAGAATAGGCGAGCTGCAACTGCAACTTGTTCCCTTGAACCGCCGCACGGTAGCCGACCCCGACTAACTCCAGCTCTTTGGAGAATCCCTCGCTGACTCCTTGGCACATGTTGGCAACATTGGCGCGGGTGGTTCCCCACATAGCACGAGCGAACTGATCTTCGCCCCTTGGGCTGATTCGCACCTGACCTTCGGCCACCGTCACCTCAACTTCGGGGCGTGTTTTCAGGCTCAACTCCCCCAATTTACCTTTGGCGGTCAAAACGCCATTGGCGACAGCGATTTCAACGCCTGCGGGGATCGTAACTGGGTTTTTACCAATTCGAGACATGGGATAATCCTTAAAAAACTTGCGCCACGACTTCGCCACCGATGTTACGTTCCCGCGCATCGGCATCGCTCATAAGACCTTGAGAGGTCGAAACGATCAATACCCCCAAACCGTTGCGCACACGCGGCATGTCTCTGACTGAAGAATAATTACGCAAACCCGGACGTGAAACCCTTCGCAACTCACGAATGACGGGTTCTCCATCGTAGTACTTCAGTTCAACGCGCAATTCGGAAACGCCTTTGCGAAGTTCGTTTTCGCTGTATCCGCGAATGAATCCTTCTTTTTTCAGTACGTCCAGAACAGCCCTGCGTTTCTTTGAATTGGGTGATCGAACGGCCCCGTGACGAGCCATCTGGCCGTTACGGATACGGGCTAACAAGTCGCCGATTGGGTCAGATAGAGACATGAGATATCCTTTCTTACCAGCTAGACTTGGTCACACCTGGCAGCTTGCCCGCCGACCCCAGCTCGCGCAGGGCGATCCGTGAAATGTTGAACTTACGGTAGTAGCCGTGGGGCCGCCCCGTAACACCGCAACGGTTGTGTAGGCGAATTTTAGCACTGTTGCGCGGCAGTTCGGCGAGTTTTAACTGTGCCATAAAGCGTGCTTCGGGGCTGGCTTTAGCATCGCGTGAAATTCGGCGCAGCTCCGCGCGCTTTTCTGCATATTTTTCAATTAGTTTTGCACGCTTGACTTCGCGTGCAATCATAGACTTCTTAGCCATTAGTCCTCAAAACTCCTTTTACGCAGCGTCTTTCGGGAACGGCATTCCGAACCCGGTGAGCAGCGCCTTAGCGTGCTCATTGGTTGCAGCGGTGGTGACAAGAACGATGTCTAGACCGCGAATGGTATCGACTCGGTCGTATTCAATTTCAGGAAAGATAATTTGTTCTCTGACGCCGAGTGCATAGTTTCCACGTCCATCGAAAGACTTGGGGTTCAGGCCTCGAAAATCACGAGTTCGCGGTAGGGCAATGGTGATCAATCGGTCCAAAAATTCGTACATGCGGTATTTGCGCAAGGTCACTTTGGCGCCGATCTTCATCCCGTCGCGCAATTTGAACCCAGCTATGGACTTTCGCGACAGAGTTTCCGTGGGCTTTTGACCTGAGATCAGGGTCAAGTCCTCCACCGCGCTCGACAATCGTTTGCGATCGGCAACTGCATCCCCGACCCCCATATTGAGAACAATTTTCTCAAGCTTGGGCACCTGCATGGGGTTAGAGAATGCAAATTGCTGCATCAACGAAGCTCTGATCTCGCTCTCGTACAAGTCCTTCAAGCGTGCCTGACGTGCCATTGTCTATCTACCCTTCTACCCTAAAGCGTGTCGCCTGTGGACTTGGCAAAGCGTTCCTTGACGCCATCTGCATTGATTCGAAACCCCACCCGGGTCGGTTTTTCATCGCCATCCAAAATCATGACATTTGAAATCGCAATAGGGGCTTCCTGTTCCAAAATTCCGCCGCGACTGCCCTGATTGGGCTTTGTATGGCGCTTGACCAAGTTTAGACCTGTAACGACCAATCGCCCCTCTTTGGGCAGCACCTGCGTCACTTCGCCTTGGCGCCCCTTATCTTTTCCCGCCACGACTTGAACACGGTCGCCTTTTTTAATTTTCGCAGCCATCTTACAAAACCTCCGGCGCCAAAGACACAATTTTCATGAAGTTCTTTGACCGCAACTCTCGCGTGACGGGGCCAAATATGCGTGTGCCAATCGGTTCGTTGTTTTTGTTGATCAAAACCGCTGCGTTGGCGTCAAACCGGATCGCAGTGCCATCTTCGCGCTGGATATCTTTAGCGGTACGGACGATCACCGCCCGTTGTACGTCACCTTTTTTGACCCGACCCCTGGGGATTGCTTCCTTAATGGAAACGACAATAATGTCTCCTATGGACGCGGTCTTCCTGTGTGAACCGCCCAAGACCTTAATACACTGCACGCGCTTGGCCCCTGAATTATCAGCGACGTCTAAGTTTGACTGCATCTGGATCATGACGCGGGCCTCTCAAAACCAATGATCTGTTCATACAAAAGCACAAAAAAAGAGTTCCCCGGGACTTGTCCAATCAAAATCAAACAGTTTCCACGCGGCCTAGCTTTCCTGCGCGCCGAAGCCCCCTGGGCTACAACTATGGCGGACCGGCCCTAAAGCACGCGTCGCTCGACTTCGCAAGGCCTAATTCGGGCGTGATTTCAGAAGTGGTGCGTCAAAGTAGATATCTGATCCAATCTTGTGTAAAAAAGACGGTCAGGCTTGCCTGACCCTGCTGCGCGACAAGCAAGGTGAGAGTAGCGCGAGAATCAGGATGAGAATGCGGGGTGGTATCTCTAGGGAGGGCGTAGCCTGACCGGAGAGATGCCACCCCCGCGTTTTGCTCGAATAGGGCAGATCTGACGGTCGTGACCGGCCCGGGTATTGAGTGATTTTCTTTGCAGGAGATTATTCATGCCGGACCGCCATGTCACTGACCAACAAATGAGGCTCTTTATGACGCTCACACCCACCCATACCGTTAAGACTTCTGTAGACCCGCTTCACGATAAACTGAAAAAGGGCTTTTGCATGCAAACAAGGTCTTGTCGAAGTCAGGTTTGGCTGATTCTAGCCTTTTATGAGAACCTTCAAAATCCTTAAGAAGCAACCGCGCCTGTTTTTCCGCTTAAGTGGGATAAGGGTCAGCGATTTTGACGACATTTCAGAGAAGATTTTGCCGCTTTGGGAGGCTCACAACCATCAGCGTCTATCTCGCCCCCATCGCCAACGCGCGATTGGGGGCGGGCCAAGCCATAAGCTAAGCTTTGAGGAGATGCTGCTTTTATGCCTGATCTATTATCGGACTTACATCAATCATGAGTTTCTGGGTTTGATATTTTCGGTTTCAGATAGCACGAGCATCCGAACCGCCAATACAATGACCAAGCTATTGGCAGGCCATTTTCAGATGCCCGAGCGCAGGCTTGCTTTAAGTGAGGATGATAAGGAGCAGCTCATATATCTGATTGTCGATGGGACCGAGCGCCCCTGTCAGCGCCCCAAGAAATCGAAGGGCCGAAAGAAGATCTACTCGGGGAAAAAGAAGCGCTTTACTCATAAGCATCAAATTGTCGTCGATGATAAGAAGCGCATTCGTGCTTGTGGCCCCGTTCACCCTGGGCGCAAGCACGACAAAACCCTTTATGATCAAAGCCATCTGGACAAGCCACCAGATACCCTGCTCTTGGGCGACTTAGCTTATGTAGGAACCAACTGCGAAGTCCCGATAAAGAAAACCAAGAACCAAAATCTAAGCCAAGAACAAAAAGACTACAATAAGTGGTTCAACTCTATGCGCGTGAAGGTCGAGCATGGCATTGGACGCATGAAAAAGTTCAACATTTTCTCTGACATCTCCAGAGGAAACCGACATGAGAACATGATTGCTAAGAATGTCGCGGCTCTGGCAAACATCAATTTAAAAATTTGCTGAGATAAGCACTAAGGGACAAGTCCGTCTGTGCTCTTTCTCCCTATTGCGAATCAGGTCTGATATTTTTGTGTCAAATGGCCAAAACCATAGCTGCAAGCCCAATACCCCTTGCGGGATTAAGGCTCTCATCAAGACCTTGAGCAAGCTTCCTGATTGCCTGGTCGTTTTTGAGGCAACTGGCTTCTATCACAGAGCCTTGGAACGGGGCCTTGCTCAAGCCCAAATCGCTTACGCAAAGGTCAACCCTTGGCAAGCGCGATGCTTTGCCAACAGCATCGGCCAACTCGCAAAAACCGATAAGGTCGATGCGAAAATCCTGGCACTCATGGGCCAAACTCTCCCCCTTGAGCCCACCAAGATACGCGATGAAGTCATTGAAACTCTTGGAGAATACCAAAGTCTTCATCAAGGGCTTGTGCAAACGCAAACACAGTGGAGCAACAGGAAGAAAGTCGTTACCCATAAGGCCGCTGTGAGGCTTGCAACGAGAATGCTCAAGACCCTCGAAAAGGAGATCGAACAGCTAACCCTCAAGACCAAGAAGCTCATCGAAGCCCATCCTGATCTCTTGGAACGCTTTAACATCTTGATCACAATCCCAGGGATTGCGGCACGAACAGCCATATCCCTTCTGACCAACATGCCAGAGCTTGGCACACTCAGTCAGAAAAAGATCGGCGCTCTAGCTGGCTTGGCTCCTATGCAATCCCAATCAGGAACGCTTAAGGGTGTCGCCCGTATCAAGGGGGGAAGAG
Source organism: Alphaproteobacteria bacterium (assembly GCA_965228345.1). GTDB lineage: Bacteria > Pseudomonadota > Alphaproteobacteria > UBA7985 > UBA7985 > CAXQZM01. Next base: position 55,818 of record CBDDHH010000003.1, read on the forward strand.
CCCCTGTACGCAATGCCCTCTACATGCCTTCCTTGGTTGCCATGCGATACAATGAAGACCTAAAGGGTTTCTTAGAGCCTCCTTGTCGAAGCCGGAAAGCCGAAAAAAGTCGCCCTCATCGCCGTGATGCCTAAGCTGATCACGCTGGCAAATGCCCTCTTGCGGGAAAACAGAAAATGGTCACAAATTGCCCCTTGATTTATCATGGATACTCACGGCAGAAACGCGGAGCGTTTCTGCCGTGAGACAAAACTCCGCTGACAATGTCAATTTTTAGCGGAGTTGGTTTTAGGTCAAATGCTTCAAACGAGTGCTGCCTTGGCCTTGGCGACAAAAACTTGAAATCCTGCTTGGTCGCGCACTGCCAAGTCGGCCAAGACCTTCCGGTCCACGGCGATCTGAGCCTTGGCCAATCCGCCGATGAAGGTGGAATAGGTCATGTCGTGCAGTCGGGCCGCTGCGTTGATCCGTTGGATCCACAGGGCGCGCATGTCTCGCTTACGGGCGCGGCGGTCGCGGTAAGCGTATTGCAAGTCCTTATCGACGCGCTGGGTCGCGGCGCGCCAAACGTTGGAACTGCGTCCACGGGCGCCGCGCGCGCGTTTGATGATTTTCTTGTGTCGAGCGTGTTGGGTAACACCGCGTTTTACACGTGCCATGCGTCAGGTCCTTCTTGGCTTAGCGGTGATAGGGCAGATAAGTGCGCACCAGCTTGGCATCTTGATCGGCCATGATTGTGGTGCCCTTGGACTGCCGCTTCATCTTGCGGGACTTGTTGCTCATCATATGGCGGCGAAAGGCCGCGTTCATGCGGATTTTGCCCGAGCCCGTGACACGAAAGCGCTTCTTGGCTCCTGACTTGGTCTTCATCTTCGGCATTTTTCAGTCCTTTGTTGGCCGAGTTTCCTCGGGAGGGATAGGTTTTGGCGGCCAGGCAATGCCTACTTGTTCGAGGCCTGGGCGCGCCAGCGAAGCGAGGGCCTTAGGCCCTTGCGAGCCTGTGTGCAAGACCCAAGCGGTCTGCGAGTCAGAATCGTTTGAGCGCGCGGCGCAAGGCCTGAAACAAGGCAGGCTTGCCGTTGCCCGTTGGAAAAATGCGATCGGCGGCGCGCAGGCGCTGGGCTTGGGGTGTCTGGCGCGCCAAAATTGCGTCCAACCTCCTAGCGTCCATGCCTGGCCGCGCTAAGGCGCGTTGGCGTTGCACGAAGGCGGGGCAGGTCACGATCCAGATTTCCTGCACCTCGCGATGACGCTCGGTTTCAAACAAGAGCGGAATGTCCAGGACCACTAAGCGTGCGCGCCGCAGGGCGTGTTCCCGCAACCAGCTCGCCGTGTGCTGACGCACTAGCGGATGGATCAGCGATTCAAGGCGTGCGAGGGCCTTGGGCTGGCCCACCACCCGTTCCCGCAGGCGTGTTCGATCAACGGCGCCGTCCACAAGCGTTTCGGGGAAGTGCTCGCGCACCGCTTTGACGCCTGCCCCTCCCCGCGCATAGAGGGCATGAACCACGGCATCAGCGTCGTGAACGGGAATTTGCAAATATCTCAACATGGCGGCGGCGGTGGACTTGCCCATGGCAATACCGCCCGTCAGGCCAATGACCTTCACGGGCTTAACACCGCTGCGCGCAAGGCCTCGGTCACGTCAGGACAGCGACCAAACCACTTGTTAAACCCTCCCGCGGCCTGGTGCAGTAGCATCCCAAGACCGTCGATCGTTACCCCGCCAAGGGCTCTGGCAGAGGTCAGCAATTCGGTTTCCAAGGGTGTATAGACCAGATCCGAAACTAAGGTGCGAGGGTCCAAGGCGGTTAAGCGCACGGGGTTGTGTCCGTGCATGCCACAAACGCTCGTGTTGACGATCAACTCGTAGCCGCGTCCGTCAATATCTGGCCCGGACCAGTCCAGGACCTTGTATCCGAACCTCTCGGCCTTGGCCCGGGTTCGGTTGGTGAGGCAGACTTCGACCCCATGCTGGGCCAAAGTGTGGACCACCGCCCTGGCCGCGCCTCCTGCCCCGATGACCAGGGCCGTTCGGGGGAGCGCGGTCAGGTTGAGCGACCGCCACCACCCGACGCCGTCGGTGTTGGTGCCGATAAAACCATGGCGACCCCGATAGACCGTATTGATCGCGCCGATGGCTTGGGCCGTAGCATCGGGGGCAACCAGGTCCATCAGCGCTTCCTTGTGCGGAAGGGTGGCGTTGAACCCTGCCATGCCGCAATTCCAGGCGTCTCGAACGAATTTCGCTAGAGCCTCGGGAGCTACAGCCGCGGTCTTATAGACCCCGTCGAGGCCGTAGTGCGCGAGCCAATAGCCGTGGATCAGCGGCGATTTGGAATGATGAACGGGCCAGCCGATCACGCGCGCATGGAGTGTCATAGGCGCGCCCTGCCCTGATCACGCAGGGCTTGCAAGACCTCCAGCAAGGGCAGGCCTTGAATGACGAAAAAATCCCCTTCGATCTTAGCAAAGAGGTTGGCACCAAGCCCTTCGATCTCGTACCCGCCAACGCAGGTCAGCGCGCGTGACCCTGCCGCCGCGACGTAAGCCTCGATATTGGGCCCACTTAGGGGACGCATGAGCAGGCGTGCCTCCTGCCGCATGTGCCAAATCCGCTGCCCGCCTCGCATGAGCACGGCCGCTGTCCAGAGCGCGTGCCAGCGCCCTTGCAAAGCCGCAATTTGCGCGTGTAGGTTGTCGCGGTCGCGCGGCTTGTCGAACCAAGCGTCGCCGCACACCAACAGTTGATCGGCGCCCAATACCAGCGCGTCAGGTGCGCGTAGAGAAAGTTGTAACGCTTTGGCCTCTGCTAAGGTTTCGGCGGCGTTGGCGGGCAAGGCCCCCTCGGCCCGCAACGTTGCTTTGATCGCCGCTTCGTCGACTGCGGGGGCTAGGGCCTCAAAAGCCACACCTGCCGCCGCCAAAAGGCGCGCCCGCGTCGCAGAAGCAGAGGCAAGGATAAGGGGGTCAGGTGACATGTTGGGTCGTCCATAGCTGCGCATAAATTCCGCCCTGGGCGCGCAACTGCGCATGGGATCCCTGCTCCACCAAATTACCCTGATCGAGGACGAAGATCGTATCGACGTGCTGGACGGTGGTCAGGCGATGGGCAATAAAAATCACCGTTTTCCCCGCGAGCCGTTGGCGGATTTGGACCAAAATCCGCGCCTCGGTTGCTAAGTCCAGGGCCGACGTTGCTTCGTCAAATAGATACACTTCTGCATCCCGCAACAGGGTCCGGGCGATGGCCAGACGTTGGCGTTCGCCGCCCGAGAGTTTTTGACCTCCTTCGCCGACGCGCGTGTCGTACCCGTCGGGCAGGCTCGCGACAAAATCGTGGAAACAGGCGTCCCGCGCCGCCTGTTCTAGGGCTGCCTGATCGGCGTCGGGGCGGCCAAAGCGCAGATTAAAGGCAATTGTTTCGGCAAAGATGCCCGTTGATTGCGGGGTAAGTGCGAGGGCGGCGCGAATTTGCGACAAGGGTAGCTGGCGCAAGTTTTGCCCATGCAGATAGATACGGCCCGCGTGCGGGGTTTCCAAACCCAAGGCCAGCTTGGTGAGGGTCGATTTGCCCGACCCCGTCGCCCCCACCAAGGCGCTTTGCTGGCCCGCAGGTACAGTCAAATCGAGGCCTTGGATCAGGGGTGGGCGATCAGGGAACGCAAAATCCACGCTTTCGAACACCAAAGCGGGGCGATGGAGCGCAAGTGGCGCCTGCGGGGGTTCGACCCTTTCCTCGGGTGGTTCGTTCAGGAATCCAAAGAACCGACTGGCGTCCTGTTCTGCGCGGCTGGCGTTGCGGTAGGCCGCTGACAGTTGACGAATCGGCAAAAACAGCTGGTTGATAATGCCGATGAAGGCGACAAAATCGCCCGCCGTCAGAGGCCCCCCGACAACCTGGGTGGCCATGTAGGCGCCCAGCATCAAAACCGATACCGCCTGAATGCCTGTATTGGCAGCACGCATTGCCTCGGCAGCGCGGCCGAGTCGCAGGACCCGTACCCGCTCAACCTCCCATAAAGGAGTGAGGCGCGCCAATTCGTAGTCGGTCCGATTAAAAACTTTCACGGCTTCGATATTCATGAGGCTATCAACAGCTTGTTCGGAAATCTTGTCGTCGGTTTCCAAAGCTTTGGCTACGAGGCGACGGTACCAGCGGGAAAGGGCGAAGGTGACCCAGGCCGCCGTCACGCAGATTCCCGCTACTAAGGGCAAGAAGGCCCAGCCGTAGAGCCGCACCACCAGAACTTGCGCGATGATCAGCTGCAAGAGGATCGGCAGCACCCCGAATAGGAAGATGGAGGACAGGCGGCCAATGGCCTCAGTTCCGCGATCAAAAGCGTTGGCCAAGCCGCCGGTGCGTTGATCAGTATGAAAGGACAGCGGCAAGCGGATCAAATTGGCGAACACGCCGCTGGCCAAGTTGACTTGGCTCTGCCCCTGAGGTAGCGCAAACAGCAAGTTGCCGATCACTTCGATCAGGGTCGAAAAAAACTGCGCGCTGGCGTAGACCGCCAGCAAACCGAGGGCGATTACCAGCGTCGGATTCGCCGATCCGTAGTAATCGACCAACCAGCCAAGAGAAATGGCTAGGAAGAACCCAAACAACCGCCCGAGAGTCAACAACATGAAGGCGCCGACCAAAGCGGCGCGATAGGCCCAGGTCTGCTCTTGCCAAATGGCTTTTAGAATTAAGGTGAAAATTTGCCGAACGCGGGCGAAGGAGTTAGGTCCCTGCCGATCCATGCGCTGGTCAGCGCGGCCCTGGGCCAGGGCGTGGTGGGCGCGGCGAGACATGGGAGCCTTATAAGCTGGCCCTCAAGGATATACCAAGCGGATTCCAAGTCGACTGGATTAAGCGACGCGGGGAGAAGCCGCGCCAAAAACTGCGAATGGCGTTGGGGCGGGTGTTTTCCCGTCAGTTTGTGGCCGCGGGGGCTAAACGCGACGCTTAACCATGAGTTTTTTGATTTCCGCGATGGCCTTGGCGGGGTTGAGGCCCTTGGGGCAGGTTTTGGTGCAATTCATGATCGTGTGGCAACGGTATAGCCGGAAAGGGTCTTCGAGAGCGTCTAAGCGTTCGCCTGTGGCTTCGTCGCGGCTGTCTGCGATCCAGCGATAGGCCTGCAGCAAAATCGCAGGACCGAGGTAGCGGTCGCCGTTCCACCAGTAGGAGGGGCACGATGTGGAGCAGGAAAAGCACAAAATACATTCCCACATGCCATCGAGTTTGTCGCGTTCCTGCGGGCTCTGCAGGCGTTCGCGCGTCGGAGCAGCGCTGTCGGACTTCAGCCAAGGCTCAATGCTGGCATACTGGGCATAGGGCTGACTTAGGTCTGGCACCAAGTCTTTGACAACGGGCATGTGGGGCAGGGGATAGACCTTGGCCGTCCCCCGAATGTCGCCCAAAAATTTGGTGCAGGCCAGGGTGTTGGTGCCGTCGATATTCATGGCGCAGGACCCGCAAACCCCCTCCCGGCAGGACCGGCGCAAGGTAAGGGTCGAGTCCACCTTGTTTTTGATCCAGAGCAAGGCGTCGAGCACCATGGGGCCGCAGTCGTCTTGATCCACTTCGTAAGTGTCCAACCGCGGGTTCTCCCCGCCATCGGGGTTCCAGCGATACACCGAAAAAGTTCTAATATTCGCGGACGCTCCCTTAGGGGCTTTCCAATTCAGGCCTTTTTTGATGCGCGAATTGGCGGGAAGTCGAAATTCAACCATAAACGCCTTTCTAGGATCTTGATCAGGGCTTAGCCACCCTTGCGGACGCAAAACTGAATTGGGCTGGGCTTTCGGTCGCGCGCGTTTTAAGTGAAGGCTATGGGCGCGCCCGAGACCACACATTTTGGCTACACCAAGGTACCATTGGCGGCCAAACCTGGCTTGGTTCAAGACCTGTTCTCGGGGGTTGCGGACTCCTACGATATGATGAACGATCTTATGTCCGCGGGCGTGCATCGCCTGTGGAAAGAGGCGCTCGTGACGTGGGTGCGCCCACGCCCTAATCAGGCGTTCCTGGATCTTGCCGGTGGCACCGGCGACCTGGCCTTTCGCATCGCCCAGGCAGTGAAGGGCCAACAAGGTACGATGACCGTTTGCGACCTGACCCCGGCCATGTTGGTAAAGGGACAAGAGCGCGCCGACACGCTGTCAGGCTTGGGGCCCCTATCCTGGGTGGCCGGGGACGCCATAGACTTGCCCTTTGCCGCCAGCCGGTTCGATGTCGTGACCCTGGCCTTTGGCCTCAGAAATGTCGCGGAGCCTGCCAAAGCCATCGCCGAAGTCTATCGGGTGTTGCGTCCTGGAGGGCGGTTCTTTTGTTTGGAGTTTTCCAAAGTCGTCCTGCCCCTCCTAGACCGCGCCTACGATCTGTTCTCATTTCACGTCATTCCTCGTTTGGGTCAGTTCGTGGCGGGGGATCGGGATGCTTATGTCTATTTGGTCGAGTCGATTCGACAGTTTCCCGATCAAGAAACGCTGGCCGATCAGATCCGCGCAGGCGGTTTTGATCGCCTCACATACCAGAACTTGAGCGGGGGTATTGCCGCAATTCACCAAGGCCTGAAGCTTTAGGGTGGCCAGCATACGCCATCTCCTGCGTCTCCTGGTCTTCAAGTGGCGGCTCGCACGGGCGGGAGCCTTGCAGCCTTTTGCGTCCTTGGTTCCCGTCCAGGGCCCCGCTCGCTGGGCCTTTGCCTTCGCCGCGCGCCTCGAACGCAGGGGCCTTGAGGGGCGCCCTGGCGAACGGCTGGCACGGGTGCTTTGCGCTCAGGGCCCTGCATTCGTCAAGGCGGGTCAGGCCCTGTCGACGCGGCCCGACTTGATCGGGGCCGAAGCGGCGCAGGACTTAACCCAATTGCAGGATCAGTTGCCACCCCTTGACTATGCACAGATCAAACCCCGGCTGACAGGGTCGCTGAACGCCGCTGTGGAGGAGGTGTTCGCACATTTTGAAGAACGGGCCATTTCCGCGGCATCGGTTGCCCAGGTGCATTTTGCCACGCTAAGAGATGGCCGCGACGTGGCCGTCAAGCTAATCCGCCCGGGGGTTGCTCGCGCTTTTTACCGCGACATCACCTTTTTGACTTGGCTGGCGGGAAATTTTGAGCGCGCGCGCCCCGACCTGCGCCATCTACGGCCCAAAGATTTGATCGCAGAGTTCGCCCGCAACGCGGCGGCAGAGCTTGATTTGCGGGTCGAGGCTGCGGCGCTATCGCGCTTCCGCCATCAATTCGGAGCGGAAGACCCCGTGGTCTTGCCCGAGCCGCTGTGGGATCTGTGCGGAGAGCACATTTTGGTAATGACGCGCGTTGCAGGCATTCCAATCGACCATCGTGCTGCCCTGATCGCCCAAGGTCATGATCTGCAGCTGGTGCTCAAGCGCGCCGCCGAAGTCTTCTTCGCCTCGGTCCTGACCCACGGTTACTTTCACGGCGATCAACACGGCGGCAACATGATGATCGATGACGAAGGGCGCGTCGTCTTTGTTGATTTCGGCATTATGGGAACCCTGCCATGGCGGGTAAGGTATTTTTTGGCCGACTTGATGACCCTCATGCTGGCGCAAGACTACGAGGCCTTAGCCAAGCGCTATCAGGCGGCGGGGTACTTGGGCCGAGACCAGGACGCCGAAGCCTTCTCCCTGTCTATTCGCGCCGTCGCCGAACCGATTATGGGCAAGCCCTTGCACCAAGTCAGCTTTGGGAAGTTGCTGGGGCAGTTGCTCGCCATGTCGCAACAGTATCGGCTGGAAATGCAGCCAGAGCTATTCCTCTTACAAAAAAATATGCTGATGGCCGAAGGGATCAGCCGGCAGTTGGCGCCCGAACTGAACATATGGACTCTGGCAGAACCGCTGATTTCGAGATGGGCGCAGAAAAACCTCGGCCCCGCGCGCCAACTCCGGGAGCTGCGGCGGGAGGGCGCAAAGTTATGGGAGGATTTGCCGCGCGTCGTTGCTTACGTTCGGAAGCAAATCGACACGGTAGAGGAAGCGCCGAGCTACGCCAGCCCCAAGACCGCCACGGCACCCGTCTGGCGCACACGCGCGGCGTTCGCCCTACTGGGGACCGTCGCAGGCTTCGCTCTCTGCCTCGCGTGGATCAGCTTCAAGTAAAAATCCGATCCGCAACGGGGTCGAGGTCCGCGTAGAGATCCGCAACCCACTCGCCATAGCCGTTCCAGGGCAGGGTCGCAAAAGTTGTGTTCCGCCCCTGGCTAATATCCCATTCGCGCGCCTGCGACCAGCGGCTGTGGGGAACCTCCGGATTAACGTTGGCCCAAAACCCGTACTCGCGGCCGTTAGCAAGCGACCAGAAGGTCGGGGGCGGCGTGTCCGTCAAGGTAATGCGGACCAGGGACTTGATACCCTTAAAGCCGTATTTCCATGGCACGACGAGGCGCAAGGGCGCGCCGTTCTGGCTCGGCATGGGTTCGCCGTAGATGCCCGTCGCGAGCAGCGTCAGGTCGTTCATGGCTTCGTCGAGCCGCAAGCCCTCGCGGTAGGGCCAGGGGAACTGGGCGCTCAGCAAATCGCCCTTGTTCCAAAGCTCCGCCGTTTCGAACGCGATGTAGCGGGCATCACCTAGCGGTTCGACGCGATCGAGGAGATGGCGCAAGGCAAAGCCGTTCCATGGCACGACCATGGACCAGGTTTCAACGCAGCGATGGCGGTAAATCCGCTCCTCCAAGGGCATAGCGCGAATGAGGGCGTCGATGTCAAACGTCTGCGGCTTGGCGACCAATCCATCAACCTCGAGCGTCCAGGGCCGCCGCTCGAGCCGCTGCGCATTTTGCCAGATGTTCTTATGCGTGCCGAATTCGTAGAAGTTGTTGTAGGTCAGTGCGTCGATTTGCCGGGTCAAAGCGCGGTCACCCTGCACGCCATCGTAGGCGGAATTCTTGGCGGTCGGGTAGAGATCGGCCGTGGGATCATCGACCGCAGACTGGGCCAAAGCGCGGGCGGGAATGCCGCCGGCAATGAGGGAACTGGCCCCGCCCAAAACGGCGGCGCGCAGGACCGCCCTCCGGTTTAGGAAGGTCGCGCGCGGGGTGATGCGGCGTTCAGGAAGGTTGTATGGGCGGGAAGGGATAAGAGCGACCATGGGCCGCAATTAGCAACTTCGCGCACCCAAGGCAAATCACAGTCTCATCACACTCGCTCTAGTCCCACTTCACTTCGGGGGGCAGGGACATGAGGATGGCGTCGATATGGCCCCCCGTCTTCAGGCCAAAGAGGGTGCCCCGATCGTGTAGCAGATTGAATTCGACGTAGCGACCGCGCTTTTTTAGCTGAATGTCCCGTTCCTCCGCGCACCACGGTTCATGAAAAGTGCGGCGTACCAGGCGGGGATAGATCGCCAAAAAGGTCCGTCCCACGTCTTGGGTAAAGGCGAAATCGGCGGCCCAGTCGCCCGAGGCTAAGTTATCGTAGAAAATGCCGCCGTCGCCGCGTGCTTCGTTGCGGTGAGGCAAAAAAAAGTAGGCGTCGCACTTTTGTTTTAGGCTCGCATAGTCCGCAACCGCATGACGATCGCAGCACGCCTCGAGCGCGGCATGAAAATCGGCCCGATTGGTCGCGTTGGGCAGCATGGGAGTCAAGTCCGCACCGCCCCCAAACCATCCCTTGGACGTCACGATCATGCGGGTATTCATATGAACGGCGGGGACCCGGGGACTGCGCATATGGGCGACGAGGGAAATGCCCGAGGCCCAAAATCGTCGGTCGGTCGCGCTGGTGCCCGGGATCTGCGCCGCAAATTCCTCAGAAAATTCGCCCTGCACTTCTGAGACGTTGACGCCGACCTTTTCAAAAACCCGCCCGCGCATCTTGCCCATGGTTCCCCCCCCCCCGGTGCCATCGTCGCCGCGCTGCCATGGGGTGAAGGTGAAGGTCCCAGCTGGGATGTTCGCAACGGGCGTTTGCGGGGTCAGTAGGGCAGCCTCCAAGCGCTCAAATTCCGCGCATATGAGATTGCGCAAGGTCGTGAACCAGCGCGCGGCCAAGGTTTTTCGTTGCGTCCAATCGGTCACGATAGCTACCCCGTCGAAATTTGTCGTTGCCATTCACCGCAGATCAGGGTCGCGGCCGCCGCCATGTTGAGCGATCGGACGCGCGCTGCCATGGGAATCGTCACATGAACAGGGCATAGATCGCGAACGTGCGCGGGAACACCCGCGCTTTCTTGGCCCATAACCAAAAAATCGCCGGACTGCCATCGGTGTGTCCAGTGCGGCCTTGAGGCTTTGGTCGTGGCCAAGACAAGACGCGCGGCTGGATGGGCGGTCACAAAATCCGCTAAGCAGCTGTAGCGCGCGACAGAGACTTGATCCCCATAGTCCATGGCGATGCGGCGCATCTTTTTTGTATTGAACGCAAAGCCCAGGGGTTCGATCAGGTGCAATTCTAGGCCCAAGCACGCTCCCAAACGCAAGAGGGTGGCTGTGTTTTCTGGAATTTCGGGTTGGTATAGTACAAGATCCATGACCAGGGCACTGGCGCATCGGCGTTTTCGAGGCAACGGGAAGGATGGGCTTTGACGCGTAGGGTTCCTGCGCCTATAGGCCGCGCATGATTGGGGTTTCGCGCCTCAGGTTCATTCTTAAGTGAAGGTCGTTCATGGCACAGGTAGAACAAGAATTTGACACGACGCGACGGGATTTTTTGGGCCTTTCCTCCGCTGTCTTGGGCGCAGGGATCCTCGGCATGGCGGGCCTTGGCCTGATCAGGACATTTAAACCCTCCGAAGAAACCCAGAAAGGCGAAGTAGTAGAGCGGACTCTCGACGGGCTGCTGCCCGGTCAACAGGTCGAGGTACGCAATCTGCAAGGCCAGCTCTACTACATTCGCCGCCGCACTGAGGACGAGATCGCCCTGGCCGAAAGCTGGACTGTGGAAAAAATGCAGGCTGCGGGCACCGGCGCCAAAGGCTTCAAGGACATTGAACTGGATTCAGATCGGGTCATTGATCGGCAGTTTTTGGTGGTCGAGGCCCGTTGCACGCACTTGGGCTGCGCGCCCGTTGAGCAGAATGTTGAGTTGAAGGTGGCGCGCGATATTGAACAACAGGGCGTGGAAGCAGGCTATTTCTGCCCCTGCCACGGGTCGGTTTACGATGTTTCGGGCCGCGTTCGCGTCGGCCCCGCCGTGCTTAACCTCGTGGTCCCCGCCTACAACATTAAACGCGACGATGGCGGCAAGGCCATCAGCATCGAAATTGGCAAGGCCTAAAGCAAGGCAACGATTCAAAGGTTAAGGTTATGGCAAAAGCTCCCAAATTTCAAAACCCGACCCTGGCGTATCTCGATTCCCGGATCCCCATTTTCAGCGCCTTGCGCTGGCTAGGCAAGGAACACCCCTACCCAAAAAATCTGTCCTATTGGTGGAACTTTGGTTCCCTCTCAGGGGTCATGCTCATGCTCATGATCGTCACCGGTATTTTCCTTGCCATGCCCCTAGATACGGGCGATACCTATAGGTCCATTCGGGAATCGGTCGATGGCATCCCCGGCTACCATATTATGCAGAAAGTCCATATGGTAGGGGCCTCGTTCTTCTTTATTGTGGTCTATTTCCACATTTTTCGCGGGCTCTACTATGGGTCGTACAAGGGGCCGCGCGAGTTTGTCTGGTGGATTGGCCTCATCATTTACGTTCTGATGATGGGAACGGCGTTCATGGGCTATACCATCGTCAATTCCACCTTGTCGGTCGGCGGTGCCAAAGTGATCACGGATTTTTTCACGGTCATACCCTTCATCGGGGAGGATGTGCGCGCTTGGTTGCTCGGGTCCAACGGGGTCACCGATGTGGCGATCAAGCGGTTCTTTGTGATCCACTTCCTGCTGCCGTTCGTCATTGTGGGGATGGTTATTTTCCACCTCCTGGCCCTGTTCCAGGTCGGATCCAACAATCCGCTCGGCATTGATATGAAGGGGCCTGAGGATACGATTTCGTTCCACCCCTACTACACGGTCAAGGACCTGTTTGGTCTGGCGGTGTTCCTAACCATCTTCATGTTCGTGGTGTTTTTCTTGCCGTTTTTACTGGGCGAACCCGAGGGGTACGAAACGGGCGGGGAACCCTCGCATATTGTCCCCGAATGGTACTTCCTGCACCTGTTTGCCATTTTGCGGTCCTTCACCCAGGACTTGGTGGTCTTTGGTCAAGTGCTGCTGACCTCCAAAGAACTGGGCGTTATTTTCATGGCCTTGGCGCTGGTTGTTCCCTTCTTCTTGCCGATCCTGGACCGCAACCCGGCGCGCTCAACCAAGTTTCGCCCGATCTACCGCTGGTTCTTCTGGTTGTTTGTCGTGGTTTGCCTCTTGCTTGGTCAGGTTGGTATGCAAACGGCCACAACCTATACGGAGGTCTATATTCCCGCCTTCTCTCTCGTTGATTGGTGGACGTTGCGGGTGCCCATCTCGACCGTAAATGCGGGCCTCTTGCTGACGGCTTATTTCTTCGCGCATTTCTTGATCGTTTTGCCCGTTCTCTCGGTCGTGGAAAAACCCCGGCAACTGCCCGCCTCCATCGCCCGTCCCGTCTTGCGCCAAGCCTCATCCTAATCGCGGAGTCTAGAAGTCATGTCGAAGGTTGTCACTGCCGTTGCCGCGACCCTGATTGCCGTTTCCTCCTGGGGATGGGCCGAGGGCGAAAAGGCCAAACCCAAATCCCCCTCGCACCCCTGGCACTTCTCTGGTCTCACAGGCCAGCACGACATATCTCAAGTTCAGCGCGGCTTTCAGGTCTATTGGGCCAAGTGCGCCGCCTGTCACGGCATGGAATTCCGCCGGTTTTGGCACTTGGAGAAAATTGGCTACACCGAAAGCGAAGTCAAATCCATGATCTCCGAGTACTTGGCGGGGCGCGGTCAGGCCTTCGATACCTCGACCTATTCGATCCAGAATATGCCCGAAAGCCGCGTGTTGGGCGCGCCGGATTTGAGCCACGCCGTCCTGGCCAAAGGCAAGACCATGGAACAGGGAGCCGACTATATCTACTCGCTGCTGCTCGGCTACGACCGGATGAACGACGCGGTTCTTGGTGCGGCATCGCGGGTTGACCTCAATGAAGACGCCGCCGCCTATGTTGCGGTCGGTACGCCCGTGATTGCCCGCTTTGATAGCGGCAACATCAAGTCGATCACTCGCAAGTTTGAGAAGAACAACTTTTATCTCTATGGGTCTAACCAAGATTGGGTACTGCGCAATTTTGTCGATATTCGGACCGACTTCCAAGAATTTGATGCTGACGGTTCGACCTTACCCCTCGCCCAAAGTTTTGAGCATCGACTGGACGAAACTGACCCCCTGCTCGAACGCGCTTATGCCCGGGCCCATGCGGAGTATAGGCCGTTGGAGGATGCGGAAAGCGCCTGGGTTCATCGCAGCGACGCCCATACCCATACCCTTGCTACATGGGCGGCGGGCCAGTTTTACAACCCTTTTAAATCTGGCGGCGTGCTGTCCATGGCCTCGCCCCTGGTGGATTTGGAGAACTTTCATCGCACCGATTTTTCCGCGGAAGAATTGATCGCCGATGCCGCTGATCTGGAGAACGCCACCTACTGGCTGGTTGCCAATCAAGATCTGCAGCCGCGCATCTTGGACGCGGTTGAGGCAGCGCGCGCGGCCTACGAAGCAGTGCCCGCAGGTCTCCTGCCCGCCCAGGACCGTGCGGCCGCGAACGCGCGTGATGTGTTGCAGGACTTAATCGACCTCCTCCACCCGGAAACGAAGGAGGCTTTATCCGAAGATGTGGTGGCTTGGCTCGCCTTTTCATCGGACATGAATTTGAACGCCCGCAAAGAAACGGGACTTTGGGTGGTCTTGATCCTGGGAATCTTGTCCCTGTTGCTCTATTTCTTCTACCGAGAGATTGCCCGCCAGGAGTTTGCCAAGCAGTCCAAGTACGGCGGCCCGTGGGACGACAATCACTGATACCAACGGCCATGAAAAGGTCACTTTTTATGACCGCTGGTATTAGCCCTTGTTTTAGCTCCAGATTCTTCCTAGGGGCGGCGTTCCCCACCTGAACTGGGTTCGTTCAGCACTAAACAAAAAGGGCGCAAAGTTGCCCGTAAACCGGCGCCCAAGCGCTGCAAGAAAAGGAGATATCCATGCGGCATCGTATGGCGGGACGTAAATTCAATCGCACGTCCGAACACCGCAAAGCCTTGTTCATGAACCTGGCCAGCGCTCTCATAAAACACGAGCAGATCAAGACCACCTTGCCCAAGGCCAAGGATTTGCGCCGTGTTGTGGACCGTTTGATCACGGTGGCAAAGAAGGATGATCTGTCGGCGCGACGCACATTGCTCGCGCGGCTGGGCAACGATCGCAGCCTTGTTGCCAAGATGATCGACACCCTGGTGCCCCGCTACGCCGACCGCAACGGCGGCTATACGCGGGTACTCAAGGCCGGCTTCCGCTATGGTGATATGGCGCCCATGGCGTTCATTGAACTCGTGGACCGCGATCCAGAGGCCCGAGGTCAAGATTCAGGGCCGACCATGCTCGGGTATGAGGACGACGCAAGTCAGGACTAGCCTCGCGCAGGGTCCTGACGCCCGTTTGTGCTTTATGAAAAGGGCTACCTTGGGCGGCCTTTTTCTTTTTGGTGGTCCCCCGCAACGCGCGGTCGTCTATAGGAAAGACCACCTATGGAAACGCTTTTCTCCAATCTTCGACAGTTTCCCTTAGCCGAAGCCCTGCGCCCCGCGACGCTCGACCAGGTGGTGGGGCAAGACCCGATCCTAAAGGGCGAGGGGGCCCTGGCGCGCATGTTGGCGGTCGGTCGCCTATCTTCCCTGATTTTTTGGGGGCCACCGGGTTGTGGGAAGACCACCATTGCCCGCTTGCTCGCCGAGGTTGTTGGCTATGAGTTCCAATCGCTGTCGGCGATTTTCTCGGGCGTCGCCGAGCTGAAGAAAGTGTTTGAGGCGGCGGAACAGGCCGCGGCCTTGGGCCGGCAGACCCTGCTGTTCGTCGATGAGATCCATCGGTTCAACCGCGCTCAACAGGACAGTTTTTTGCCCGTTATGGAACAGGGCACCCTGGTCCTGGTGGGAGCAACGACAGAAAACCCGTCCTTTGCCCTCAACGCAGCGCTGCTGTCGCGGGCTCAGGTTTTGGTCCTGAAATCGCTCGATTCGGCGGCGCTGATGCAGCTCTTGGACCGCGCGGAACACCATCAAGGCCAGGCCCTGCCCTTGACGCCCGAGGCGCGGCAGGCCTTGGTCGCCCTGGCCGACGGAGATGGCCGCTATTTGATCACTCTGGCCGCGCATCTGTTCACCTTGGATGCCGACAAAACCCTGGACCCGCAGGCCCTTACCAACGTCGTTCAGCAACGCCCAGCCATCTTTGACAAGGCGCAAGATGGCCACTTCAACCTCATGTCGGCGCTCCACAAGTCTTTACGGGGGTCGGACCCGCAGGCCGGGCTCTACTATTTTGCGCGCATGATGGTGGCGGGGGAGGATCCCGCCTACGTAGCGCGCCGGCTCGTGCGGTTCGCGTCGGAGGATGTTGGTCTAGCGGACCCTCAGGCCTTGCCGCAAGCGCTGGCTGGTTGGCAGGCCTACGAACGTCTGGGCAGTCCAGAGGGCGAGCTCGCGCTCGCGCAGGTAGTCCTCTACCTTGGTAGCGCGCCCAAATCCAATGCTGCTTACGTGGCGATCAAGCAGGCGATGCGCGTCGCTCGCGACACGGGGTCACCGCCCCCGCCCAAGGTGATCCTGAATGCCCCGACCACTTTGATGAAGCAGGAAGGTTACGGCGCAGGCTATATTTACGATCACGATACGGCGGAGGGATTTTCGGGGCAAAACTACTTCCCCGAGGCCGTAGGGCGCCAGGAATTCTATCGACCCTTGGAACGGGGGTTCGAACGCGAAGTGAAGAAGCGATTGGCCTACTGGCAATCCCTGCGCGAGGCGCAGTTATCGTGATCGCGGCCCTGGTGTTCCTAGGCGGGGGCGTTGGGGCGCTGACGCGCTACGCCCTCTCCACGCTCTTGCCGCCGGCTGCGAACGGATTTCCCTGGGCGACCTTGGCCGCGAACCTCAGTGGTGCCTTGCTCATTGGGTTGCTGGTCCGCACCCTGCCCGACAGCGAGGCCTGGCGCGCCCTTGTCCTCGTTGGGTTGCTGGGCGGCTTTACGACCTTTTCCACCTTGTCGCTCGAAACCTTGCAACTGCTGCAAAATCGAGACCTGGGTCTGGCAAGCGCCTACATCCTGGCGTCCGTCGGTGCAGGGATTTTGGCGTGCTGGGTTGGGCTCAGGGGCTTGGGGCATGCCTGAGCGCATTGAGGTCCGCCAGCGGGAAGCCGATCAACGTTTAGACAAGTTGTTGCGGCAGCGGTTTCCAAACTTGAGCTTCGGCGATACACAAAGACTCATTCGTAAAGGACGCGTGCGGGTCAATGGCAAGCGCGCCAAAGCCGCCGATCGCATCGCGCGCGGGGCCCTGGTAACGCTGCCGTTTCAGGGCGTGGGGGCGACCGACCGGCCCCCAGCCGGGACAGCCTTGGCGGCCCTGACGATCTTCGATGACGATCACCTCCTAGCCATCAACAAGCCCGCTGGCCTGGCGGTGCAGGGGGGCAGCACCGTCAAGGCCCATGTTGCCCTAATGCTCGCGGGCACTGATCTGCGGCTCGTCCACCGGCTTGATCGCGATACCAGCGGGCTGCTCCTGCTCGCCCACGGCGCCCTGGTCGCGCGCGACCTGACCCGCGCCTTTGCCGCGCACGAGGTAACGAAGACCTACCTGGCCGTGGTGCCTTCCTGCGACCCCGACCAGGGCAGGCTCACCGTGCCCTTGGTCAAATGGATGCAAGGTGGCGAAGGGCGTATGCAAATCGCCGCGCCAGATCAGCCGCGCGCCTTGACCGCCGAAACCGACTTCAGGGTGCTCGACCGCTGCGCCGACGGCGTGCTGCTCCAGCTCAATCCCCGCACGGGGCGCACGCACCAGCTGCGCGTCCATTGCGCGCATCTTTGCGGCGGTATTTTTGGGGACCGCAAATACGGCGAGGCCGGCGCAGGCGCCGACACCCTGCTGCTGCATGCTTGGCAGGTGTGCCTGCCCCATCCCCAGGACAGCCAGGTCTTGAATCTGGAGGCGCCGCCGCCGCCGCGCTTTGTTGCGGCTCTGGACCGCCTTAACCTGAGGAATCCTCAAACATCTGACAAGGACGAGAACCGAGCATGAAAAAGCTCTACCAAACGACGAGCATTGAGCGGCGGTCAGATCACTGGCAGGTTGTGCTCGACGCTCGTCCCGTCAGGACGCCGGGCAAGCGCTGGCTCGCCGTTCCGACGCAGGCTCTGGCGCAGGCCCTGGCCGAGGAATGGGCGGCGCAGGGGGAAACGGTGCAACCCGAGACCATGCCGCTGACCCAATATGCCTGCAGCGCCCTAGACCGCGTTGCACCGGCCCGGGGCCAAGTCATCGGCCAAACCGCTGCCTACGCCGACACCGACCTGCTGGCCTATCCCGCCCCCGACCCGCCAGAGTTGCGCGCGCGCCAGGATGCCCTGTGGCTGCCCGTGCTCGACCATCTGAGGCGCATGGGTTGGACGGTGCGGCAATCAAGCGGCCTCATGCCCCGAGACCAGGAACCTGGCACCAGGGCGCGCGCCGCGGCCTGGCTTGAGGCGCAAGAGACCCTGACCTTGACCGCCCTTGCGAGTTTGGTGGAAACTAGTGGGTCGTTTTTCCTAACCTACCTCCATGCCCAGGGTACTCTCAAGATCGATGAGTTGATCGCGGCCTGCAGCCTTGAGGAACGGTTCGGCGTTGAAACCTGGGGTCGCGACGCGGAGGCCGAACAGCTGCTGGCGCGGCGCGACGGCGATCTGCGCTCAGCCGCGCAAATGCTCAATCTCCTCCAATAAGCGCTGCAGCGCATAGACCCGCGCGGCGCTGGCGAGGGGACCTGTGCGGTCTCGGTCGATGGCGTTGAGCAAGTGGGACAGGGGCTTGGCGTCCGCCTTAGCCGCCGCTTCCAGCACCTCCCAAAACTCCTCCTCCAAAGACAGAGACGTCGCATGACCCGCGAGCCGCACGGAACGTTTCACCAGTTTGGCGTTGAAAGGTGCGGGCGCTTCTGACATGAGTCGGGCTAATACCAACGGCGGGATCAATTGACGCGTATCCAATTTCTTTGTGTGATTGACATAAGAGGCGGTTTGTCATTGGCGAAAAAGTTCCAAGCCTCCCCGCACTTTTCGACGATCTGCTCAACAGTGTCGAAGACAGTTACGGCGAGTTTATTTGCGCGCAGATATGCCCAAACATTCTCCATTGGGTTAAGTTCTGGGGCATAATACCAGCGGCGATTATAAATGACTCTTATGATCGCTGGTATTAGGTTGGTTCTGCCCCCCCTTCTGCCGTTCGCCGCGCGGCAAAGTCTTGCATTTTTTCGATTTGGATTTGGTTCTGTTGAGGCAGCTCTGACTTGGCCAAAATACCTTGCCAAATGCGGGTTGCCCGCGCGCTGGTATCCGGACTGCCACGCTCGGTCCATTGCTCAAAATTGGCCGTCTCAAACACCAGGGGATCGTAGAATGCATCGCGATAACGGGCGAGCGTATGGGCAGTGCCAAAAAAGTGCCCTCCTGGGTTCACATCTTGGATCGCGTCAACGCCAAGAGTCGCGGGCTCGGCTTCGACGGATTGGCACAACTCGGCGACCATGGTCAGAACTTCGGTATCGGTGATCAGTTTCTCATAGCCCAAGCACAATCCACCCTCGAGCCAACCCGCCGCGTGCAAAATGACGTTAGCGCCGCCCATGAGACAGCCCCACAGCGCGAGCTGGGTTTCATGAGCGCCCTGGGCATCGTTCAAGTTAGCGGCCGTTCCTGTGGCGCTACGCCAGGGAAGGCCGATGTGGCGCGCCAACTGACCGGCCCCTGCACTAGCGCGAAAATGCTCTGGAGTGCCAAATGCAGGCGCGCCTGAACGCATGGAGACGTTGGAGGTAAAAGTACCATAGAGAATCGGTGCGCCAGGGCGTGCAAGCTGGGCGATACATATGGCAGCCAAGGCTTCAGCATGGGACAAGGTCAAAGCCCCTGCCACTGTGATAGGGGCCATAGCGCCCATGAGGGTAAACGGGGTGACGATGATCATTTGCCCGGCCCTAGCAAAGTCTATCAGGCCTTGAGCCATAGATACATCGATCTGCCGAGGGGAGTTGGTGTTAATCACTGTGAAAGTGTAGGGCTCTGCCTCGAATTCCGCCCGATCCAAGCCCCTGGCCAACGCGATCATATCAAAACAATCGCGCACTTGCGCCGCGCCGCGGGCATAAACAGAAGGCGGTTTGCGGCTATATGTCAGCTTAATTTCGGTCATCTGCAGATGCCGTAAAGCCGTGGGAACATCTTGGGGTTCCACCAGCAGAGGTGCCACGTGCAAGACGTCAAAGGCCTCAACCAGCTGGATGAGTTCGCGAAAGTCCCGGATGCTGCCGGGTCGGCGACCTCGAACCGCGTCCTCGGCATTTGGTGCCGCAGCCCCAGCAGAAAAAAACAGGCTGCTCGCATGAATCGGAAGGTCTTGGGCAGGTGTCGCCCCTTTCAGGGTAAAGGCTTTTGGCGCGTTAGTGAGGGCCTGTGCGACCAGATCCTCGCCGATAAACACCATATCATCCACAAGACGCGCACCCGCGCCCTGCAGCAAGGTTCGTGCGGGCGCAGACAGCACGCGGATCCCCGTCTCTTGTAGCAGGGCCAGCGCGCTAGCGTGCATATGGGCGATATAATCGGCACTGAAGGGTTCGTAGGGCGCAAAAGGATTAGTCAAAGGCCCGTAGGATTTTGTTAGAGCAGTGGGAGGAGATTTGCGGCGAGAGGGCATGGGATGCCTATGGCCTGACTGTGCGAGTTTGGAAAGGTAAGAACCACAGAAACTCGACTTGGGGCAATTTGACTAGGGCCCATGGCGTTCATATTGATTCGTTTGAATGGCTTCAAAGGCTGTGATAAGCTTGCCAGCCTCAAGCACATAAAAGTAAGACCTACCTGGCCCCATGAAGCAGCCAATCCTCGACACAAGCCCCAAGGTCTGCGACCGTATTGAGCGCACTACTTGCTATATGTGTGCCTGCCGTTGCGGGATCAATGTTCATATTGAAGATGGGCAAGTGAAGTACATCGAGGGCAACCGCGACCATCCGGTTAATCGAGGAGTCCTGTGTGCCAAAGGTTCGGCGGGCATTATGCAGCATCTGTCTCCTGCCAGGTTGCGCGCGCCGCTGAAGCGGGTTGGCCCGCGCGGATCGGGGCAATTTGAAGAGATCAGCTGGGAGGACGCCCTCAAAACCGCCGTTGCCTGGTTACAACCCCTGCGCGAAACCGCGCCGGAAAAACTCGCATTCTTCACCGGGCGCGATCAATCGCAATCTTTCACGGGGCTATGGGCTCAAGCCTTCGGCACGCCTAATTACGCCGCCCATGGCGGATTCTGTTCCGTCAACATGGCCGCTGGTGGGATTTACACCGTGGGCGGGGCCTTTTGGGAGTTCGGGCAAACCGATTGGGAACGCACCAAGTTGTTGATGATTTTCGGCGTCGCCGAAGATCATGATTCCAACCCGATAAAGATGGGCCTGGGTCGTTTAAAGGAACGCGGCGCCAAAGTCATCGGCGTCAATCCTGTTCGCACTGGCTACAATGCTATCGCTGACGAATGGGTTGGCATTACCCCGGGCACCGATGGACTGTTCATTTTATCGCTGATCCGCGAATTGATCTCGGCGGGCAAAATTGACTTGGCTTATTTGCGCGATCGCACCAACGCACCCTGCTTGCTCGACCCAGAAACTGGCCTCTTGCTTAAGGACGCCGACGGCAAGTTCTTAGTGCGCGACCGCAAAATTGGCGAGGCCGTCGCTTATGATCGGAGCGACACTGACATCGACCTCACGGGCACAGTGCAGATTGGCGGCAAAAACTGCAGCACCGTGTTCCAAAAAATGGTGAAGACCTATTTAGTAGATGCCTATGCGCCCGAGCAAGTCGCGGACCGCTGTGGCATTCCCGCCCGCCGCATCCGCGCCCTGGCAGCCGAACTGGCCCGGATCGCCTTCGACGAGGCCATAGAAATCAACCAAGAATGGACCGACTTTCGCGGCGTTCATCACAAGACCATGGTAGGCCGTCCCGTCAGTTTCCACGCTATGCGCGGGATCTCAGCACACTCCAATGGGTTTCAAACCTGCCGCGCTCTGCACACTTTGCAGATCTTGCTGGGGTCGATCGAGGTTCCCGGCGGTTTCCGCTTTAAGCCGCCATACCCCAAGCCCTACAACATCCATCCCAAACCCCATGCGAGCGCCACGCCAGGCAAGCCCCTGGCGGGCCCGCACCTAGGCTACCCTCGCGGCCCGGAAGACCTGTGTTTGAAAGAGGACGGAACACCGCAACGCATCGACAAAGCCTTTACCTGGGAACATCCCCTCTCAGCCCACGGCCTCATGCACATGGTCATTTCTAACGCGCACGCGGGCGATCCCTACAAAATTGACACGCTGCTTATGTACATGGCTAACATGGCTTGGAATTCGACCATGAACACCCGCGCGGTCATCGACATGCTGACCGATCAAGACCCTGAAACAGGGGACTATGTCATTCCGCGTTTTATCTATGCTGATTCCTACTCCTCCGAGACTGTGGCCTACGCCGATCTGGTTTTGCCTGATACGACCTACCTGGAACGGTATGATTGCATCAGCTTGCTCGACCGACCCATTTGTGAGGCTGATGCTGCCGCTGATTCCATTCGCTGGCCCGTAGTCGCGCCTGACCGCGATGTGCGCGGTTTCCAGTCTGTCCTCATTGATCTGGGCGCGCGCCTGGGCCTGCCACCCTTCGTCAAGGACGACGGCAGCGCCAAGTACGCCGACTACGCTCACTATATAGTCCACCACGAGCGCAAGCCGGGCATCGGCCCGCTCGCGGGTTTTCGAGGGGCCGACGGCAGCAAGGCGGGCCGCGGCGAGGTCAATCCCAACCAATTGGACACCTACAAGGCCAACGGCGGTTTTTGGCTCGGCCCAATCCCCGAGGCCGCGCTCTACTACAAACCTTGGAATCGAGCCTATCAAGACTGGGCTGTTGAGATGGGGATCTTGGATGCGCCCGCGCCCTACCTGTTCGAACTCTATTCCGAGCCCTTGCGCAAGTTCCAGTACGCCGCCGAAGGCCATGGGCCTCATCAACCGCCCAAACATTTGCGCGATCGCCTCAAGCAAGCTATGGCGCCCCTGGCGACCTGGTGGCAACCTTATGAACAGGAATTGGTGGATTCAGATCAATTCCCGCTCCATGCCATCACCCAGCGACCCGCCGCCATGTATCATTCCTGGGGGTCGCAGAACGCCTGGCTCCGGCAAATCCATGGGCGCAACCCGCTCTATGTACCGATCAAAGTTTGGGAGGCCGAGGGCTTCAAGGACGGCGACTGGGCCGAAGTTCGCTCGGCCCACGGGACCCTTACCGTGCCCGTTGCCTTAAACGCGGCCCTAAACGAACGAACCGTATGGACTTGGAATGCCATCGGCAAGCGAAGTGGGGCCTGGTCGCTGGACCGCAAGGCTCCCGAAGTCACCAAGGGCTTCCTGCTCAATCATCTAATCCACGAGCTCTTGCCGCCCAAGGGCGATGGGCTGCGCTGGGCAAATTCGGACCCCGTTACGGGTCAAGCCGCTTGGTATGACCTCCGCGTCTCCATTAGAAAAGTTGCGGCACCAGCGGATTTGACGACGCAACCCCAGTTCAACCCTCAGACCTCTCCCGTGCCGGCGGCTGCCATGGACCTCGCCTATGGGGCCCAATTTTCATGACCTGCCTTCCCACAACGACCGAGAAAAAACTGGGCCTCGTTATCGACCTTGACACCTGCGTCGGTTGCCATGCCTGCGTGATTTCGTGCAAGGAATGGAACACCTCAAACTACGGCGTCCCCTTGTCCGACAGGGACGCCTATGGCGAGGACCCTGCGGGCACGTTTTTGAACCGCGTTCACACCTTCGAGGTCATGCGCCCCGGTAAACCTGCAGAGGTGACGCACTTCCCCAAGTCTTGTCTGCATTGCGAGGACGCGCCGTGCGTGACGGTCTGCCCGACAGGTGCGTCCTACAAGCGCCAAGAAGACGGCATTGTTCTGGTCAATGAGGACGACTGCATGGGATGCGGCCTTTGCGCCTGGTCCTGCCCTTACGGCGCGCGGGAAATGGACCTTAAAGCTGGCGTAATGAAAAAGTGCACCTTGTGCATCGACCGCATCTATAACGATCATATTCCTGAAGAGGACCGTGTCCCCTCGTGCGTGCGTACCTGCCCCGCGGGCGCGCGGCATTTTGGCGATTTGGGCGATCCCACTTCGGTCGTCTCCCGCTTGGTAGTAGAACGCGAAGGCTTTGACCTTATGCCCGATCAGAGTACGCGGCCCGTCAACAAGTACTTGCCACCACGTCAAAAGGTGGAGGCCAGTGATGCTCCGGTCGAGAGAGTGGCCGAGGACGCCAAGGGATTCTTCGCCTGGGTTGATCGTGCGCTTTCTAGTTTTTAGAGGCTAATTTTGTGCATCCTGCTGGTTCGCTGATCATCTTTACTGTCGCTTCTGGATTTGGGTTCGGTGGTCTTGCATTCCTTGCCCTAGGCCAGCCTCCTCTGGGCGGTCAGACCGCGTTCTGGGCCTACTTTTTCGGCTACGCCCTGACCGTCGCTGGCCTCTTGGCGTCGCTGTTGCATTTGGGCAACAAGGTCAACGCCGTCAAAGCCCTATCGCAATGGCGTTCTTCCTGGCTCAGCCGTGAGGGAATCTTCGCCATTGCAACACTTCTGTTCCTTGCCCCCTTGGCGGTGACGCAAATTTGGGGTGGGCAAGACTTAGGAGCCTTGGGGTACGTAGCGGCGGGTCTGTGCCTTGCGACCGTCTATTGCACCGCTATGATTTACGGGCAGTTGAAGACCGTTCCGCGCTGGCATCAACCTCTAACACCCATTCTCTTCTTAACTTACGCTGCAACTGGCGGCGCGTTGCTCACCCTACACAATTCGCTGGCCTCGGGATTGCTTGGGGTGCTGATCGGGGTACAAATCGCCCACTGGTGGCTCGGCGACCGCGCCTGGGCAAAGGGCACGGACACCCGCGAAAGCGCCACGGGACTGGGCGGGGTGCCAGGAAGCGTCCGCTTACTGGAGCGCCCGCATACGGGCAAGTCTTACCTAACAACGGAGATGGTCCATCTGGTTGGGCGCAAGCACGCGCAGCGCTTGCGTTGCTTCGTGATCTTTAGCCTCACACTCACCCTCGCGGGCACGATGTTCGGCGAGACCATCCCTCAATGGGCATGGGCCATCTCACTACTCCTGGCGACCCTGATCTCCCGTTGGCTGTTTTTCGCCGAAGCGGAGCATGTGGTCGGCCTGTTCTACGATCGGGACAAGCCAGTTTGACGGTCCCCTCAAACCCAGAATAGATAGGCGGAAAGACGTCACTGACTGTTGCCCAATTTCATATGCACCCGTCTTATACCAACGGCGAAAAAAGTTGACACTTTTTCAGCCGTTTTATGTCTCACGGCAGAAACGCTTCGCGTTTCGCCTCCCCTTCGCTGATACCCCGAGGCGCTTTCTTAGCTTGTCTCGGGGCCGTTTGTTTTTTGGCGCGGGCGTTCCCTGCGCCCTTTGGGCTTGGAGCCCGCTACGGGGGCCGCAGTCGCGGCCCTTATACCAGCGAATAAAAGAGTCTTTTCAATCGCCGCTGGTAGTAGCCAAGCCCGCGCACCTTAAGGCCAAGGTGGATCAACTATGATCGTGGTGGCCCGCTTGTCGCCGCGCACCAGCGCCTTAAGTTCCTTGCCATGAATTGGACCCTGTGGTTTGCCCTAATTCCCTTTTCTTTCGGCTGTTTTTGCGTTGCTTGGCTCATCCAGCGCCGCACGGGCGATGCGGCGATTGTCGATGTGTTTTGGCCCTATGTGGTCGGCGTTTCGGGGGCGATGCTGGCCTGGGCAGGGACGGGCGATGAGGGGCGGCGGGCCTTGTTGGCGGTGCTGGCGCTGCTCTGGGGGGGACGCCTTGGCACCCACATTCTCACCGATCGCATATTGGGCGGGCATGAGGATCGGCGCTACACCCAAATGCGTCAGGATTGGGGCGACTGGTTTCCTTGGCTGATCTTTCGGTTCTATCAATACCAGGGCATCAGCGTTTTTGGCTTGTCGCTGGTGTTCCTCATCATCGCCGCCAACCCCGCGCCGCTCGGCCCGCTGGCGATCTTGGGGTCGCTGACCGTGGTCGCAGGGGTGATCGGCGAGACCTTGGCCGACCAGCAACTCCAGGCCTGGCGTTTCAATCCCGATAATCGAGGCAAGTCTTGTCGTGGCGGGCTGTGGGCCGTCAGCCGTCACCCCAACTACTTCTTTGAATGGTTGGTCTGGGTCGGCTGGGCGATCATGGCCCTGACCACCCCCATTTGGGGCCTGGCTGGTCTCCTGCCCGCCTTGATCATGTACGTGGCCATGAATTATTTTACGGGCATCCCGCCCAACGAGCGGCAAAACCTGGTCGCGCGCAGCGACTATGCCGCCTACCAACGTGAGGTTTCGGCCTTTTTCCCTTGGTTTCCCAGGCGGCCCTGAGGCCTCTATCTAAAGGCATGACCCAAGCCTATGAGAAACCTGCCCGCTGGGCCGACCCTGCGCTGAAACTCTTTGCCAAGCAAGTCGCCTTTACCGCGCCGCCCCACGATTTTGACGCCGCGCCGTCGGACTTTATCCGCCTCGCGCCCGCCGACGTCGGCGCCCATGGGCGTATGCTCCACCTTAAAGGGTACGCCCATGCGCTCGACCAGCGGGCTAAGAACTTTGACCTGCTAGAGGAATACGTCGAGTGCATGGCAAACAACGGCGTTGACGTTTGCGGCCAGGTCGGGTCCAACTGGGTCCATGCTGGCGGCAAAACGCCCCAGGACATCGCCGAGTTTTGCGATCGCATGGCCCAGAGGTACGATACGCCCCTGCACATGGCGGGCTATTGCTTGGTCGAGGCCTGCCGTCACTTGGGCGTGGAGCGTGTGGCGCTCAACTCGGTCTATTACTGGCCCGATTGGCGCGACGGGCTTGCGCGCTTTCTGCGCGCTGCGGGTTTGGACTTGGTTTATGTCGGCAACTTCGTCGATCTTGGTCTCTACGCGACCCAGGAAGAGGTCAACGCCCGTTCCTGGATTTTTCCTTTCGACACGGCGCGCGAGTCCATGCATCGCCTAGCCGAGCGTGCGCCGGATTCTGAGGCCTACCTGATCAACGGCATGCCCAACTGGCGCGACGCGACGGGGCTCACCCACCGCCCGGTTTCCCTTGCGGCGCAAATCGAACGCGACCTGGGCAAGCCCCTGATCGCCTCCGACACCGCGCTTTACTGGCGGATTTTCAAGACCATCGAGGCGGCACCAACGCGCAAAGGCTTGGGTAGTCTGCTTGATGGATTGGGCTGATGTCCAGGACTTGACCCCATGACCCTCCAGCGCCTGATCCCCGACTTGACCCAGGTCGCGCGCGCGGCAGGGGCGGAAATCTTGGCAGTGCAGGCTAGCGGTGTGCGTGCCGAACTCAAGGGCGACGGCAGCCCCGTGACGCAAGCCGATCAAGCGGCGGAGGCCTTAATCTTGCCAGCGCTGCAGCGGCTCACCCCCAAGGTGCCTATTGTTTCGGAGGAAAACGCCGCGAGCCATAGCCTGCAAGCGCCCGCACGGTTTTGGTTGGTGGACCCGCTGGACGGCACCAAGGAGTTCTTGAAGGTTGATGGTCAGGGCGCATTTACCGTCAACATAGCCTTGATCGTGGAGGGCGTGCCCATCTTAGGCCTGGTCTATGCCCCAGCGCTCGCGCGCCTGTTCGTCGGGCACGATGGCGTCGCCCATACGGTCGATCAGGCGGGCCAGCGCGCCCTTAAGGTTCGGGACGTGCCCACGACCGGCGCGGTGGCGGTCGCCTCAGCCTCGCACCGTGACGCAGAGACCGACGCGTGGCTCAAGGCGCGCGGCATCGACCAGACCCGCGCCATCGGCTCGTCCCTAAAGTTCTGCCTGGTGGCGGCGGGGGAGGCGGATGTGTATCCGCGCTTCGGCCCGACCATGGAATGGGATACGGCGGCGGGTGACGCAGTCTTGCGCGCAGCAGGGGGGCGGGTCGAAACACCCGACGGCGCGCCTTTTGCCTACGGCAAACCTGATTACCGCAACGGTGCTTTCCTCGCCTGGGGGGCTTATCAGGATTAAAATTTACCCCTAATATCAGGTCATGACTGCCCTGTCCGTGAATTTGAACGCCGTCGCATTTTTGCGCAACCGCCGCAGCATGGGCTGGCCGTCGGTGACCGCCATGGGCCGCCTTGCGCTCGGGGCGGGTGCGGCGGGCCTGACTGTGCATCCGCGGCCCGATGAGCGCCATATTCGCCGTTCTGACTTAGCACCGCTCAAGGCCCTGGTAGCTGAATTCGACGGCGCTGAGCTTAATATCGAGGGCTACCCCGACGCAGCGTTCCTGGATTTGGTGCTGGAGGTGAGGCCCGATCAAGTGACGTTGGTCCCCGACGATCCTGCGCAGGCGACGTCCGACCATGGCTGGGATGTGGAGGCCAACGCGGCCCTATTGGCCGCAGCGTTGCAGCAAATTCGGGCGGCGGGGATGCGCAGCGCCCTGTTTATCGAGGCGGACCCCAGAGTGCCCGTGGCCGCGTGGGAAGTCGGGGCCGATCGGGTCGAGCTCTATACAGGTCCCTACGGCGCCGCGAGTGCGACCCCTGCCGTGGCGGCGGCAGAATTGGACAAACTCGGCGAAGCCGCACAAGTCGCCGCGAGCGTTGGCCTCAACCAAGTCGATGCCCGCCCGCCCCTGGGCGTCAATGCCGGGCACGACTTAACGGCCGCCAACTTGCCCGCGCTAAAGGACGCCATTCCCCATTTGGCCGAAGTGTCGATTGGCCATGGTCTGACCGCGCATGCCTTGACCACGGGCTATGCCCAGGCCGTCACAGATTTTCTGCAAGCGCTGGCATGAGGGGCTTAAGCGGCTCGGGTGACGAGGCACGGCTGGGAACGCCCGTCCCAGGCTGGACCGCGCGCCCCTGGCCTGCGCGTCGTTGTTTTGCTGGGCGAACGGTCCGCATGGAACCCGTGGCCCCGCGCCATAGCCAAGACCTGTTTGCGGCCTTCGCCCTCGACAGCGCTGGGGTGAACTGGGCTTACCTGCCCTACGGGCCTTTTGAAACTCAGGAGGCCTTTGAAACCTGGATGGCGGAAACGGTCTTTGGCCGTGACCCGCAATTTTACGCCTTTGTATCGGCGGCGACGGGCCAGGCCCAGGGCCTCGCTGCGCTCATGCGGATGGCGCCCGACCATGGCGTCATCGAGGTCGGACACATCCACCTATCGCCCTTGGTGCAGCGCACCGCCGCCGCGACCGAGGGGCTCTATTTGCTCATGCGCCATGCCATGACCGACCTGGGCTACCGACGCTTTGAATGGAAGTGCAATGCCCTCAACACGGCCTCACGGCGCAGCGCAGAGCGCTTGGGCTTTACCTTTGAGGGGGTGTTTCGCCAGGCCCATGTCTTCAAGGGGCGCAATCGCGATACGGCTTGGTTTTCGTTTCTGGACAGCGAGTGGCCGCGCATCGAAGCGGGGTTCAAGGCCTGGCTGCACCCTGACAACTTCGATGCGGACGGGCGACAGATCCGTCCCCTAGAGCGGTGCCGCAGGGACCATGTTTAGGGGCTATCGTTCCTCGGTATTCGTCTCCGCTTTGCTGGCGGCCCTCGTGGGATTTGGCGGCACCGTGGCCCTGGTCTTGGCCGCCGCCGAGGCCCTGGGGGCAACGCAGGCGCAGACCATCTCTTGGCTCGCCGCCATGTGCCTGGCGATCGCGGTCAACGCCGCCGTGCTGGCCTGGGTGCAACGCGTACCGATCACGGCGGCGTGGTCGGCGCCCGCCTTAGCGCTGCTGTCGGTGACGACGGGCGTTTCCTTGGGTCAGGCGGTGGCAGCTTTCCTCGTGAGCGGCGCCTTGGTCATAGTGACGGGCTTTGTTGGCGGGTTGCGGCGGCTGGTGGCGGCGATTCCTTTGCCTCTGTCCAATGCTCTCTTGGCGGGTATTCTATTTGGATTCATCGTTAGGGTGTTCCCTGCCGTGCCGCAGGCGCCAGCGCTCACGCTGCCCATGATCGCCCTGTTCTTCCTGGTGCAGCTATGGTCGCCGCCCTGGGCGACCCTGGCCGCGCTGGGGTTTGGCTTGGTCTTGTGTTTTGTTCTGGGCCTTGCGGGGCCAATTCCCGCCTTTGCCCCGCCGCAGTTGCAATGGGTGTCGCCCGAGTTCGATTGGAAAGTCTTGGTGTCTCTCGGCGTTCCGCTCTACTTGGTGACCATGGCGGGGCAAAACTTGCCTGGGTTCGCGGTCTTGCGCGCCGATGGCTACGCGACCGGGACCCGCTCGATCCTGGGGCTGACGGGGCTGACCTCGTGCGTCTCGGCCCTGTTTGGGTCCAGCGGTCAAAACTTGGCGGCGGTAACCGCCCCCTTGTGTACAGGCCCCGATACCCATCCCGACCCCGCCTTGCGTTGGATGGTCGGGCCGTCCTTGGCCCTATGCTACGCCGTTTTTGCCTTGTCGTGTGGCTGGCTGGTGCTGGCGTTCGCCAATTTACCCCCTGCCTTTATCATCACCGTGGCCGCGGTCGGCCTCAGCGGGGCTTTGGCCCGGGCACTCAGCGCGGCCATGGTGGACGCGGCGTTGCGCCTGCCCGCCCTCGTCACCTTCCTGGTCGCCCAGTCCAGCGTCGCCTTCTGGGGCTTGGGCGGGGCGTTCTGGGGGCTTGCCCTCGGTTTGGCCCTTTGGGGCTTGTGCTGGGTGCGTGAGGGAAGCTAAGCGATTTTATGGCGGTTCTCAACACTCCCGACACGTACGGCGTCCTGTCCAAGGCCTTGCACTGGGTCTTGGTTGTCTTATTGCTGATGATGATCGCCAGCGGCCTCATTTACACACGGCTCGGCTGGCCTGAGGTGAACCAGTTCAGCCATGAGATCGGCGGTAAGCTCGCGCTGGCCCTCGCTTTAGTTCGTCTGGCTTTACGACTGGTGGCCCCCACGCCCCGTCCCTTGCCATGCCATAGGCGTTGGGAGGTCGGCTTGTCGCGGGCGGTCCACTGGGCGCTCTATGTCGTGCTGTTCGCCTTTCCTGTGTCGGGCTGGGCCATGGTCAGCGCCGGGGACTATGCCGAAACGGGCGCGCTGCCGACCTGGCTTGCGCCTTTTGAGACCTACGATCTATGGACCCGCCTGCACTTTGCGCTCAAATGGGCCTTGCTCGGCCTGCTCGTCTTGCACGTTGCGGGGGCGTTGAAACACAGCCTAATCGACCGCGACGGCACGCTGCGGCGCATGTGGTTTTAGATGAAGGTAATGACCGTCCCGTCGATGGCGTAGTCGGGCACGCTTAAATTGCTGCGCGCGGGGCCGCCGAGAACGCGCCCTGCGGCATCGTAGCTGGCGCGGTGGCAGGGGCATAGGAACGGGGCTTCGGCGTCGTCGCGGTAGCCAACTTGGCAACCACGGTGCGAACAGGTCATATCGATCACTAAGTGAGATTCATCTTGGCGGCGGTCGACGTCGGCGACAGGGTCACGCTCGGGTTTGGTGGTTTGGGCGATTTCAATTTGCGCGGGCGTGCGGCGCAAAATCCCGTAGTAGGTGCCCGCGGTTGCTACCACGACCAGTTCGCCGGGTTCCAAGACCGCGACATCGACGCTTTGGGTTTCGTCCAAGTCCACGACGGCGGTTTGGCCCGTCGGTTCATCGCCGCGCTTGGCAAGGGCGTAGGTCGGTGTCAGGGCCGCGCCTGCGAGAGCAGAACCGCCCTTCAATACAAAACGTCGATCGATGCGCAGCGGGCGGCGGGCAGTTTTAGCCATGAGTGTCACCTTTGAGCCGTTTACGACCCTAACATAGGTCAGATGGGGCGGGGGGTAAAGGCCTTACCTTCACAACCGCGCTATCGCGCCGGGTGCCGGGCAGGTTCCTTGCTTCTGATTGCGTAAGCCCGTGCAATGGCGCTGTAACCTGGCCAGACATAGCCGCCATTGAGACGCCTATAGGCGTCGCGATGGCGCGCATACTCGCGCGGCAAGTCGTACCACGGCAGGGCCGGATGCTGATGATGGACCAAGTGCAAACAATTGTTCAAATACAAGAGCCGCCAGAACCAGGACGCCTCGACGATCACCGTACGGTGCTTGGGGTCGGGTGCATACTGGTGTTCCAAAAACGCACGCAGCATGGTTAGGGACGTGCCCGGCAGGCTAAAGCAGAGCACGTAGAGCCAAATCGGCATGGCGCAGACCCAGTGCAGATAGGCCAACAGACCCGCGACCAAGGCGAGATGTCCCGCCCAGATGCGGCGGCGTTGGTCCTGGCCGTGCCAAATTTTTTGTGCCTCATCTCTCCAGGTGAAGAGGATCATGAGCCCGACCCCCAGGGTCAGGCGGCCCAGCAAACTGTTACACGCGCGAAACAGGCGCTGCTGCCAAGGCACCAAACGGTCCCAGCGCCCCTGGGCGACGTAGTAGGATTCAGGGTCATCGAACGGGTCCGTCAGCCCCTGGTCGCGATGGTGCGCCCGGTGGGTTTGGGCGTAGGTTTCGAACGGCAACCAGACCAGCATAGGCGCGAACACCACGAGGCGATTGAGCCAGGGCCAGCGCGTTGGGTGGCCGTGAATAATCTCATGTTCTAGGGAGGCGTGCCAGGCCACCGTAATAGCCCCAAGCAGGACCAACAGAGGCAGCGGGATTTGCTGCCAGGTCAGTGTGGTCCCAAAAAATAATCCATAGACGGCCAAACCCACAAGCAGGGTCGGCCAAGCGCGTGTCATCTGCATCGCATTCCACCGATCAAGTCCCTAGGTCCCAGGACATATGTCATGTTGTTCGAGTTCGGTTCGCTGCCGCGATCCTGCCACGTCGCGCAAACCCAAAAACTTTGGGGCGGTGGACGGTCAACGCTGTCCCAACTCAACCTCGATAAATCATACATCAGGGCTTTCGTAAAGAGAAAAACTCAGACAAATGCCCGTCATGAGCCTTTTTGCCGTGCAATGGTACGAATACGCGGGCCAAGCGACGCGGTGGCGCCAGTTTTGGCAGCAGCTTGGTGCCTTTGTGCCCGCCTGCGCGCCGATCAACTTCTGGGCGCAGGACCTTGAGCCCTTATGGCAATCGGGGGACTACGATCTAACCTGGGCCTGCGGCGGGGATGTCGCGCTCAATCCTGGGCGGTTTTGTCCGATCACGGTTCCCCAATTTACCGCGTCCCCCGTGGCGCCGGGGCATTACTGCAGCTTCATCCTTCGGCGCCGAGCCGTCGGGGACCGCCCGTTTGCGCACCTGCAGGTTGGGGTGAATGCGGAAGCCTCGGTTTCGGGTCAATTAGCCTTGGCGCGCTGGTGGAACGCGGCGGGGCACCCCGACCCCGCAGGAGTGCTTGTGACGGGGGGACACGAGGCCAGCGTGCGTGCCTTGCTCGATGGGCGGGTGGATTTGGTGGCTTTGGACTCCCAAGGTTTCCGCCTGTTGGTTGAGGCCTACGAGGATCTCTTGATCCATTGTCAAGTCATCGCGCAAACGCCGCCTTTGCCCGCCCCACCCCTGTGCTTGCCTGCTGGGATCGATCCCGCACAAGAAACCGCCTGGCGCGAGGGGTTAAGGGCCGCCAGCGCGGCACTCGCCACCGGAGACTTGCAGGATTGCGGGTTGGGCATCTGTGGGTTTCATTCCGTTACCGAAGCCGATTATCAGGGCCTGCGGTACAATCTAGAGCGTCAACTCGCGTCGGGTTGTACCCTGCTAAATCGCCTATAGTCCTGTCTAATACCAACGGTCATGATAAGGTCACTTTTTATGCCCGTTGGTATTAGGCGTCGCAGCGCTAGTTGTGTCTATTCTTTCCCACGCTATCCGCGCGGTGCAGTTCCGCTTGCAGGGGCGCAGTGCGGGACCTATAAGCGGGTCAGTTCCCAGAAATTTCAATTGAGAGTAATGGCATGAACAAGCCCCTGATGCCAAGAGCCACTGCTGTTTGGTTAGTGAATGAAACTGCCTTGAGTTTTGAGCAAATTGCCGTGTTTTGCGATCTACACGTTTTGGAGGTCAAAGGTATTGCCGACGGTGACGTGGCAACGGGCATCGTCGGCCTTAGTCCGCTGCAAAATAACCAACTGGATCGCGAAGAAATCGCGCGCTGCGAAAACGACCCTGACGCGCGGTTGCAACTGAAGGTGTCTACGGTTCCCCTTCCCGCCAAACGGTCAAAGGGCCCGCGCTATACGCCTATAGCCCGTCGCCAGGAAAAACCCGACGCCATTGCCTTTCTCGTCAAAACCTTCCCTGACCTCAAGGACTCGCAAATTATCAAGCTGATCGGCACGACCAAAAACACCATCGGCAACATCCGTGAACGGACCCATTGGAACATGGCCAACATAACACCCCGCGATCCAGTCCTGCTGGGCCTGTGCAAGCAGCAGGATTTAGACCGGGAAGTCGCCAAAGTTTCCGACGGCAAGACCGCCAGCGAAATGAAGGCAGAAGTGGAGATCGCGAACCGTGCCAACCACAGCGCCGATCGATTGGCTGCCGACGCCCTGGCCTTTGCCAACAAGGCCAAAGCCAAGGAAGACCCTGCACCCTACGCGATCCCCGATGCTTTGTTCAAGCTTGCCTCGCAGTCGCGAAAAGAGGAGTCGACCTAGGTTTGCGCCGTGGCATTGCCCGATCGGTTCGCACCCGTCTTGATTTTGATGGGCAGTCAGTCGGATTGGTCCACCCTGCAAGCGGCCGCAGAGGTGTGCACAGCCCTGGAAATTGACCACGAGGCGCTCATTGCCTCGGCCCATCGAACGCCCGAGCGCATGAACGCGATTGCCAGAACAGCGCGCGCCAAGGGCGCGCAAGTGATCATTGCCGGGGCGGGCGGGGCCGCGCATTTGCCGGGGATGATAGCGGCACAAACCGACTTGCCTGTCTTAGGCGTTCCTGTGCAGTCTTGGGCTTTGCAGGGTCTAGATTCCCTCCTGTCCATCGCGCAGATGCCGGGCGGCGTCCCTGTAGGCACCTTGGCTATTGGCGCTGCTGGCGCCAAGAATGCGGGCCTGCTCGCCGCTGCGATCTTGGCCTTGCACGATTCTGGATTGGCAGAGCGCTTGGCGGCTTTTCGGGCCGACCAAACTGCGGCCGTGGCCCTGCGACCGCGATGACTCTCGCGCGGCGGGCCACCCTGGGAATCTTAGGTGACGGTCAGCTCGGTCGCATGTTGGCGCAAGCAGCGCAGCGACGCGGGTTTCGCGTCCACGGGTTCGGTCAGGACCGTCAATCCCCTTTGGCGCAAGTGACTCCTCAGTTTACCTGCGCTCCTTTCGAAGATCGATGCGCTTTGGAGAGCTTTGCCGCCAACTGCGACCAGGTGACCGCGGAATTTGAAAACGTTCCCGTGAATGCCCTCGAAATCACCCGATGCCAACCTGCAGCGTCGATCTTTGCCCTCGCACAAGATCGCCTGCAAGAAAAGCAAGCTGCGGCGGCGGCAGGACTCCGAACGGCACCGCATTTTGCCATCGACTCCTTTAGGGACATGGCCCATGCCTCAGAACACACCAAAGGCCAGGGCGTGTTGAAGACGCGGCGTTTTGGATACGATGGCAAGGGCCAGTGGCGGGTTGAACCCACAACAGACCTGGCAACGCTCTGGTCCCAAACCCCGAAGAATGACCTCTTGTGGGAAGGCTTGATCGACTTTGCCTTTGAAACCAGTGCTTTGGTGGTTCGCAATGCTTCCGGTCAGATGGTGACCTTTCCCTGCGGCGAAAACCGTCATCACAATGGGATCTTGAACCAGTCGCACGTGCCCGGCCAAGTTACGCCCGAGATTGAAGCCAAAGCCCAGCAGTGGAGCCGTAATCTGGCCGAAAGCCTCAACCTCGTTGGCCTGCTAGCCCTAGAGTTTTTCGTTTTGGACGACCATAGCCTTGTGTTCAACGAAATGGCCCCTCGCCCTCACAATTCGGGCCACTGGACGCTGGAGGCATGCGATCAAAGCCAGTTCGACTTGGCGATTTCGGCCCTGGCAGGGCAACCACTTCGCCCACCGATCCAGCTTAGTCCTGCCGTCATGACCAATCTGTTTGGCGATGACATTTGTCACCCAAGGGGAGGGGATAAGTGCTTTTGGCACGACTATGGCAAAGCCAACCCCAGGGCGGGTCGCAAAATGGGTCATATGACCCAGTTGATCGAACCTGATACCAATCCTCATGCATGATGACTCGTTCATGAAATTTTTTTTGCCTTACGGCAGAAACGTGTTGCGTTTCGGCTATTTTGGGATTGCGATCCCACCTCGCCCGCTCAGCCCGACCGCAGGACGGGGCCTTCGCTTATACCCCGAGGCGCGTGTCCGCCGATCTCGGGGCTGCTACGGGGGCCGCGGTCGCGGCGTTTATTCCAATTTATAAAAATTCGTCTCAACGTGCCCGTCGTACCTAATGCCAACTCCGCTAAAAATGTCAATTTTTAGCGGAGTTGGCATTAGCGGCTGAGCAGCCAGGTAATGGCGTCGTCCAGCGCCGTGTAAGAGGCGTCGATGATGTTCTCCGAAACCCCGACGGTCGACCAGCGGCGCCCGGTTCCGTCCTCGCTTTCGATCAGCACCCGCGTAACTGCCGCCGTGCCTGCACCGCCGTCAAGGATGCGGACGCGGTAGTCGACCAGGCGCAGATCGAGAATGGCGGGATAGGCATCGCCGAGCGACTGGCGCATGGCCGCTGACAGGGCATCGACGGGACCGTTGCCTTTGGCGGCTTGCAAGTATTCCTGGTTGCGCACGCTGAGCTGGACCATGGCGACCGATTCGGTCACGACTTGGTTTTTGGCGTTCCAGCGCCGCTCGTCAATCACGCGAAACCGATCAAGCGTATAGAATAGGAGCTTTTCGCCGAAGTGACGCCGCACAAAGATTTCGAATGAGGCGTCGGCACCGTCAAAGGTCAGGCCGGTTTCTGCCTCTTGGCGTTTGACCTCGGCCAGGAGGCCCGGGATGCGTTGGTCGCTGGGATTGAGGTCGAGGCCCATGTGCCGCAGATGGGCAACTATGTTGGCACGGCCCGATTGATCGGACACTACGATTTGTCGCACATTGCCAACTTGCTCAGGGTCCACGTGTTCATAGGTGCGCGGGTCCTTGGCGACGGCGGAAGCATGCAGGCCGCCCTTGTGCGCAAAGGCTGCTTTACCAACGTAAGGCGTTTGGCGCGCGGGCATGCGGCCCAAAATTTCGTCCAGATCGTGACTGATCTTGGTCAGCTTTGCCACCTGCGGCTCTGGAACCCCTACCTCGAAGGCTTGGGCAAGGGCGGGTTTTAACTTCAGGTTCGCGATCAGCGTGATCAAGTTGGTATTGCCGCAACGCTCCCCAACGCCGCCCAAGGTGCCTTGAAGGTGATGGGCGCCCGCGCCTAGCGCCGCGATGGAGCCCGCGACGGCCTGGCCCGTGTCGTCGTGCAAATGGACACCGATCTGGGTCTTGGGAAATCGCTGCGCGACCTCTCCGACAATTTGAGCGACCTCGGCAGGCAAGGTGCCGCCGTTGGTATCGCACAGCACTAGCCAGCGGGCACCGCCCTCGTAAGCTGCGCCCAGGCACGCCAGCGCGTAAGAGGGATTGGCCTTGTAGCCGTCAAAAAAATGTTCGGCGTCGTAAAAGGCTTGGCCCAAGGCGCTCTTGACCGCCGCGATGCTGTCCCCGATCATGGCAAGATTTTCGGACTGATCAATCCCCAAGGCCACATCGACCTGATAGTCCCAGGCCTTGCCGACCAGGCACCCAGCGTCGGCGGCGGCGTTCAGAATCGGCGCCAGGGCCGGGTCGTTTGCCACTGACCGCCCCGGGCGGCGCGTCATGCCAAAGGCGACAAACTGCGAGGTTTGCAAGGCGGGTTTTTCAGCAAAAAATACCTCGTCGGTTGGGTTGGCTCCGGGCCATCCTCCCTCGATATAGTCGATCCCCAGCAAGTCGAGCCAGGTGGTAATTTGTTGCTTATCGCGAAGCGAAAAATCGACCCCTTGGGTTTGCGCCCCGTCGCGCAATGTGGTGTCGAACAGATGAATATAGGGTTTGCCCATGGCCCCAAGGCCTTAGGTAGGAATTGCTTCTGCGCAAGGCCTACCGACTTAGGCGCTACGCTTGGCTTGCGCCTGTCCCTTAAAGGTCGCAAGGTAGTTGCACGAGAGATCCCGCGTGAGCCGCCAGCGGTCGGCGAGGGGATTGTAGGTCATGCCGCGATTTTTGGTCATGAACAGGCCCGCTTGTTCCTCGACCCACTGTTCCATTTGCGCCGGGCTCACGAAACGTCGCCAGTCGTGCGTCCCCCTAGGCAACCAACCCAAGACATACTCCGCCGCCACGATGCCGAGGGCGAAGGACTTGGCAGTCTTGTTGAAGGTTGACAAAATTATCAGGCCATCGGGGCGCATGACCTGACCCAGCGCCGCGACAAAGGCTGCAGGGTCCTGCACATGCTCAATGACTTCCAAGGCCAGCACGAGGTCAAAGTCTTGCTCGGCTAGGTCTTCCACCGTCGCGTTCAGATATCTGATCTCAAGCCCTGACTGCTGGGCGTGGATCTGCGCTACGGGGATATTGGCGGCGGCGGCATCGACGCCGGTGACGACGGCGCCGAGCCGCGCCAAGGGTTCGCACACCAAGCCCCCGCCGCAACCGACGTCGAGAACCCTAAGACCTTTGAGCGGCCGGGGATCACGACGGTCGCGGCCGAAGTGCGCGCAAGCCTCACTCACCACATAGTCCAAACGCACGGGGTTGATGCGATGGAGGGGGCGAAATTTGTCGCGCGGATCCCACCAGGCCTCGGCCATGGCGGTGAATTTTTCCACTTCGCGCAGGTCGATGCTGTCACCCGTCGCTGCGCCGACCGCTTTGGGGGCGGGCTTGGCTTCTGCCGCGGGAGCTGCATCTGCTGTGGGATGCGGGGTCTTTCGGGTGTCCATGGTAAATTTGATCTCAGTTTCTTGGGGGGCGGTCTTGCCCCTGACCTCTATCTTGCTAAAGATCCTTCAATTGCAAGACCAGTGCGCTTTCGTCGCTGGTAACCCCAAACGACGTAGCAAAGATTGGACAGGACATGGCGCGGATCGTCATGAAATTTGGCGGCACTTCGGTCGGCGACCTGGACAGAATCCGCGCTGTTGCGCAGCGGATCCGGGCCGAGTGGCAGGCAGGGCACGAAATCGCGGTCGTGGTGTCGGCCATGGCGGGCGAGACCAACCGCTTGGTTGACCTGTGCCGCGAGGCCCACCCCATGCACGATTTGCGCGAATACGATACGGTGGTTACAACGGGGGAGCAGGTGACGGTGGGCTTGCTCGCGATCATTCTGCAGTCCTTGGGGGTCGAGGCGCGATCTTGGCTGGCCTGGCAATTGCCGCTGAAAACCTCCAATGCTCATGGCAATGCCAACATTGAGGGCATTGAGAGTGCGCAAGTGATCTCCCGCTTTCAATCCCCTGACCGGCAAGTGGCCGTCATCCCGGGTTTTCAGGGCGTATCGCCGCTCGACCGCGTGACGACCCTGGGCCGAGGCGGGTCCGACACCTCGGCTGTGGCCATCGCCGCGGCGCTCAAGGCCGACCGCTGCCATATCTATACTGACGTTGACGGCGTCTATACGACCGACCCGCGCCTCGTGCCCTCGGCACGCAAGATCGACAAGGTCAGCCATGAGGAAATGCTGGAAATGGCGTCCTTAGGTGCCAAGGTCTTGCAAACTCGTTCGGTCGCCTTGGCCATGCGCCATCAGGTACCTTTGCAGGTCTTAAGTTCATTTGAAGACAAGCCTGGCACCTATATCGTGCCTGAGGAGGAAATTATGGAAACAGCCCTTGTCAAAGGCATCCCCTTTTCGCGGGCCGAGGCGCGCATCACACTGCATGGTGTGCCTGACCGCCCCGGCACATCCGCGCTTATTTTCGGCGCGTTGGGCGATGCAGGTATTAATGTCGATATGATCATCCAGTCCCGCCCCAGCGACGATCAGGCAACGGAAATGACCTTTACCGTTACCGATACCGATATGGACCGGGCCGTCGCCCTGATGGGTGAACGCGAGGCGGACATCGGCTACACCAATCTGATCGCCGATAAGAAGGTTGCTAAGGTGTCGATTGTGGGGGTGGGCATGCGGACCAACTCGGGCGTAGCGCAAACCATGTTCCGCGCCCTAGCGGAAAAGGGTATCAATATCCAGGCCATCACGACCTCGGAGATCAAGGTCTCGGTTCTGATCGCCGAAGACTATCTGGAGCTTGCGGTCCGTGCCCTCCACACGGCCTTTGGACTAGAAGGGGATTGATCCAAGCAAAAGGTTGAAATTACTCGTCGATGCTTGCGCCGGTTTTCCTTAAGAATAAAACCAGCGGCAATTATAAATGACTCTTATGATCGCTGGTATGAGGCCCGCGACTGCGGCCCCCGTAGCGGGCTCCAAGCCCGAAGGACGCAGGGAACGCCCGCGCCAAAAACACGCGGCCCCGAGATCGGCGGACACGCGCCTCGGGGTATAAGCGAAGGCCCCGTCGCGCGGTCGGGCTGAGCGAGCGGCGCGAGCGAGGTGAGACCGCATCAAACAGGCGAAACGCATCGCGTTTCTGCCGTGAGTATCCATGATAAATCAAGGGGCAATTTGTGACCATTTTCTGTTTTCCCGCAAGAGGGCATTTGCCAGCGTGATCAGCTTACGCATCACGGCGATGATGGCGACTTTTTTCGGCTTTCCGGCTTCGACAAGGCGGTTCTAAGAAACCCTTTAGGTCTTCATTGTATCGCATGGCGACCAAGGAAGGCATGTAGAGAGCATTGCGTACAGGGGCTCTTCCCCCCTTGATACGGGCGACACCCTTAAGCGTTCCTGATTGGGATTGCATAGGAGCCAAGCCAGCTAGAGCGCCGATCTTTTTCTGACTGAGCGTGCCAAGCTCTGGCATGTTGGTCAGAAGGGATATGGCTGTTCGTGCCGCAATCCCTGGGATTGTGATCAAGATGTTAAAGCGTTCCAAGAGATCAGGATGGGCTTCGATGAGCTTCTTGGTCTTGAGGGTTAGCTGTTCGATCTCCTTTTCGAGGGTCTTGAGCATTCTCGTTGCAAGCCTCACAGCGGCCTTATGGGTAACGACTTTCTTCCTGTTGCTCCACTGCGTTTGCGTTTGCACAAGCCCTTGATGAAGACTTTGGTATTCTCCAAGAGTTTCAATGACTTCATCGCGTATCTTGGTGGGCTCAAGGGGGAGGGTTTGGCCCATGAGTGCCAGGATTTTCGCATCGACCTTATCGGTTTTTGCGAGTTGGCCGATGCTGTTGGCAAAGCATCGCGCTTGCCAAGGGTTGACCTTTGCGTAAGCGATTTGGGCTTGAGCAAGGCCCCGTTCCAAGGCTCTGTGATAGAAGCCAGTTGCCTCAAAAACGACCCGGCAATCAGGAAGCTTGCTCAAGGTCTTGATGAGAGCCTTAATCCCGCAAGGGGTATTGGGCTTGCAGCTATGGTTTTGGCCATTTGACACAAAAATATCGAATTGGGCTTTTGAAACATCAATTCCGATGGTAACTTGTGACATCTTTGCGTTCCCTTTCTTGTCATACGGGACGCACAGCTGGCTCCCTAGTATCCATTCGGGCCACTTGTAGGAAAGACGGGGTGATCAAACTCACGAACGGTGCCTGCAACGCAGCACCTAGACACGAACGATCCAGCCCCGCCGCCGATTTGGGGGTGGCCACCCCCAAATCGGCGCGTCAAGCTTACCACAAATGATCTAGCATCGCGGCAAGAAAACGCTCATATTCCATTAGACAAGACACGAAACGATCAGAAAAAGGTCACATTTTATGACCGTTGGTATAAGGCCCGCGGCGTAAGTCGGTGGCCTCCTCAGAGGCGAAGCATACAAGCTCATGCTATACGCGGGCGCAACCTCTACGCCCCTTTCTTTTCCTGACCTCCTGCGCCATAAGTCCGGAATGCGAGTGGGTCCTTATACGGTGGCCGCTCAATCGACTGCTCAACCTTAAAGGACTCTCCATGAATTACCTCGCTGGCCTCACGTCCCTCCTCCTTACGACAATCCCTGCTCAGGCTCAGGTTTTTGATCTCGAGGCGTTCCTAGCCTTGCTCGAAACCGACCACAGCCCCCTGCTGGTGCCCCTAAGCTATGACTCCGTGGATCAGGTTGACAGTCGCTTGACCTTGCGCGGCGTCGATTTCGGCGGATTTGCGCTAGATGAAGTGGCCTTCGACCTCCGCGCCGTCGGTGGAGCTCAAGTTCTTTTGGACAACTTCAACTTTCCGGCTGCTGATGATTTGCGCGCGGACATGGATGAGGAGGATGAACTGGTGTGGGAAGCGCCGTCCCTAAGCATCGTCTATAACATGAAGGACGAGGCGCCCGATCAAATCGAATTCGATTTAGCCCCCCTAGCCATCCTGGAGCCCAGCAATGGCCTCGACTTCGCTTTGGATGGGCTATCTTTGTCCATGTCGGCGGATAAGGACGCAGGCACCATGGCGTTGGATGTGCAAACTGGGTCGGGGCAGTTTGCCGTGCAAGACGACTATGACGACTTTCGTTTCACGCTTCCCAGTCTCAGCTTAAGCTGGTCTGAGACAGAATACTCCGAAGGCACTCATCCCTTTGCCGGTCTTCGCGCGCAACTTGGCATCCAGAGCGCCCAGTTTCAAAGCCATGAAGATCCCACTCAATCGCTTTCGAATCTGATCACAACAATTGAGGACTTAGAACTCCCCAACGCGTCCAACATTGAACTGCAGGTTTCTGGCTTTGAGTTCAATTTGCCAAGAGATGGTTTTACCATCACTGCTGGCCCGACTATGGC
Source organism: Alphaproteobacteria bacterium (assembly GCA_965228345.1). Lineage (GTDB taxonomy): Bacteria > Pseudomonadota > Alphaproteobacteria > UBA7985 > UBA7985 > CAXQZM01. Next base: position 97,853 of record CBDDHH010000003.1, read on the forward strand.
CCGCATGGGGAACAATGACATGCAAAACCCTAGACAAACGACCGGTTTCCTTTCATGGACAATCGACGATGTGACGTTTTCCACATCTGATGGGATCAGCGCCTCAATCGACCAGATTTTCCTCGAAGGATCTGCTGAACAAACCGATAGTGTTCGCCTTATTTCGGCTTTCAACAGCCCCACCTTTGCCACTCTCGCGAGCCTCATGGATGACGCCGCCTTGGTTCCAACCTTGCGCGTCAATCGTGCGTGGCGTGACTTTCTTCTCCGCCCCGATCTATCGACAACGGTCGAAAATCTGTTCAAGGGCTTTGGAAAGCAAGACATTTCTTACGGCTTGCGGGATGCCTCGCTCAATCTTGTCATGTTTCCGATGAACTTGGGTGAATTCGTCACAGAGGTTCGTTTTGATACAACCACAACAGACCAGGCCTCTACCGGGATGACCCTTCGCTACGCAGATCTTGATATTCCAATCCTTCAAGTAATTGATGCGACTTTGGCGGAGGTCTTGCCGACGAACATGCACTTTGACTTTGACGTGTCCAGGGTCGATTTGGCCGACTTGGTTGATCGCTTTGCGGGCCTTGCCGACAGCGACTTGGACCCTAGCCTAGATGTTACGACGCAGGTTCTGGAAATGATCGCCGCCTGGTGGCAGGCGACAGGCGCCGTATTCAGCCCCGAAGCTCAACTCGATAGCCAGGCGACCCGCATTACCCTGGCAGGTACCTTCCCGTTTGACAGCGACGCCGCTTTCGGCTTGACGGGCGGCGCAGATGTATCGATCAGCAACTTTAGTGAGGTCAAGGCCCTGGCCTCAAGCCTCACCAACAGCCCCGACCCCAACATCGCTGGCTCTGCGTTCGGTGCCGTCACAGCGCTAGAGCTGCTCGGCCAGTTTGGCGAGATCGATAGCAAAGGTACCCTTGCCCTGGATGTGAAGCTGGATGCCTCGGGCGCGACCACCGTCAACGGCTTGCCCTTGCCGTTTTAAATCGCCAAGGATGTGCCAAGACCGGTCCCCATGGCTGGGCCTCTAGACCTCTATCGCCAGAAACTGCAGGCGGGCGAGATCAGGGACGATCCGGGCCAGGGCGCTGCTCTCTATGCCCTGCAAGGGCTTTACGACCATCTTAGCGTTTCACCGAGGCGGCGCTGGTGGGGCTGGGGCAAGGCTGCGCCGCTCGTCTCGCTCTACTTGTTCGGACCCGTCGGGCGCGGAAAGTCGATGGTCATGGACTTGTTCGTCCTGGCCCTTGAGACGCTGGGGTCAGGGCAGTCGCGCGGCACCCAGGGCACGCAAAGGGCGCGCGTCCGGCGTGTCCACTTCCATACCTTCATGCTGGACGTGCATCAGCGCGTCCATCGGCTCCAGCAGGCGGGCACGCAGACCGACCCGCTGCTGACCGTCGCCCAGGACATGGCCGAGCAATCGCAGGTGCTGTGCTTCGACGAGTTCGTCGTCAACAATATCGCCGATGCAATGATCTTGGGGCGTCTGTTCGCAGCACTATGGGATCAGGGCCTGATCCTGATCACAACCTCGAATTTCGCGCCCGAGGGGCTGTACCCTAATGGCTTGCACCGCAGCCGTTTTTTGCCCTTTATCGACCAGATCCTCGCACAAATGCAGGTGGTCGCTGTCGCGGGCGAACAAGACCACCGCACCCTCCAGGGCGCCCCTGCCGACGTGTTTTTCGCGCCGCTGACTTTGCCCAACCGCGTGGCCTTTGAAGATGCGTACAAGCGCCTGTCGCGCCAACCTCTGGGCGGGCCTCAGACCCTCACCCCCGCAGGCCGCCCGATCCAGTTAGCCTGGGCCGGAACCGGGGTTGCCATGGCTACCTTTGACGACCTGTGCGCCCAACCCCTGGGCGCCGCTGACTACGGCGCCCTCGCCGACGCGTTCCATGCCCTCGCGGTCGACGAAGTTCCGCGCTTTACTTTTGAGACGCGCAACGAAGCGACCCGCTTTCGAGTCCTGATCGATACGCTCTACGAGGCGGGAACTCTGCTCCTGCTTCGCTCCGCCGTCCCGCTTGAGGAGCTCTACGACGACGACGCGGAAAATCGCCGTGTCGTCTCACGCCTCCAAGAAATGAGGGCCCGCCCCTACGTCACCCGCGCGCTTGCAAAGCTTGACCAACGACCGATCAGGGCCTAGAGATCGGCAACGGTCGCGGGCGTAGTTCAACGGTAGAACGACAGCCTTCCAAGCTGTATATGCCGGTTCGATTCCGGTCGCCCGCTCCATTTTCCTATAAGCTGTTGAAATCACTGTAATACCAGCGAATATAAGAGTCATACATAATTGCAGCTTCATGACCGTTTCCTGTCTCACGGCAGAAACGCTTCGCGTTTCGCCGCCCCTTCGCTTATACCCCGAGGCGCTTTCTTAGCTTGTCTCGGGGTCGATTTTTTTGGCGCGGGCGTTCCCTGCGCCCTTCGGGCTTCGAGCCCGCTACGGGGGCCTCAGTCGCGGCCCTATACCAGTTCATAAAGAGTCTGTTTTAAGGTGAAATGGTATTAGATGATGGATTCGGCGACAAAGATTCGCTCTGCGCGGAATCCAACATCTAGCCCCGCCGGCGACGACCGCGGCCGCTTCGGCCTTCCCCGCCGGCCGCTGGGGTGCGGAAGCGCGCCATCCAGGTTTGGCACATGGGATCGAGGCCGAGCATGGCGTCGGTCGCGAGGGCGGCGGTCACCTCCAAGTTGTATTTGGGGAAGTGCGGCACCAGCTCGGGCGCGGTTGCTTGCAAATGGGCGAGGATTTTGCGCTCCCCTAGCGGCATGAGCGGGTTCATAATGGCCGATGTCATGCCGACTGCCTGGGCCGCGCCCATGAAAAAGCCATTCATGGCGTGACGGTTGGGCAAACCGAAGGAGACGTTGGACAGGCCGCAGGTCGTATTGACCTTCAAATCGTCGCGCATTTTCTTGACGATTTCAAAGGCCTGGACAGTGTAGGTTTGGGTCATGCCTTCCTCGTGCGCCCCCAGCGGCATGACCAGGGGATCGACGACGACTTGGGCGCGGGGAATGCCGTGGTCCTCGGCCCGCTCCACGATCTTTTTGGCAACGGCGTAACGCACCTCGGGGTCTTTGGAGATGCCGGTTTCGTCGTTGGAGATGGCGACGACGGCGGCGTCGTACTTTTTGACGAGCGGCAGGACACGTTCGAGCGATTCTTCCTCACCGGTAACTGAGTTGACCAGGGGGCGCCCCTGGTAGGCGGCCAAACCAACCTCCAGCGCATCGATGACCGAGCTGTCGATGGCGAGCGGCAGGTCGGTCAGGGACTGCACCAGCTTGATCATGTCAACCAGAATTTCAGGTTCTGAACCCATGTGTGGGGGAATGCCTGCATTGACGTCGAGCATGTGAGCGCCTGCGGCCACCTGCGCCAGCGCGTCTTTTTCCACACGGCTATAGTCTTTGGCCGCCAGTTCCTCGAGGAACTTGGTGCGATTGGTCGGGTTTAGGCGCTCGCCAATAATGGTGAACGGCTGGTCAAAGCCGATCCGATGTTCTTTGGTTGCGGAGGTGACAATCGTCTGAACCATGGGGGCGACCTTTCTGGTTTTTGGGGTTTTGAACAAGGCTCGCCCGCGCCTAGCCGACAAAGTAAAAGGGCCGCGACAAGTCGCGACCCTCTAACCGAAAAATGCGGCTGGATTTGGGAGCTAAGACCAGCGGCAATTATAAATGACTCTTATGATCGCTGGTATAAGGGCCGCGACTGCGGCCCCCGTCCTGCGGTCGGGCTGAGCGAGCGTAGTGAGCGAGTAGAGACCGTAACCAAAAAAACGAAACGCGAAGCGTTTCTGCTGTGAGACATGAAGCGGCCCAAAAGTGTTAATTTTTTGGCCGCTGAACTTAAGCAGCGCGGGCGGCTCTGAGTTCGTTGTGCTTACGCGCCATCATTTCCTTGGCAGTCTCGACGGCCACAGCGGCGTCTCGGCAGTAAGCGTCGGCGCCGATTGACTCAGCAAAGGCTTCGTTTAGAGGCGCGCCGCCGACGAGGACGACGTACTTGTCGCGGTCGCCCTTCTCGACCAGGGCGTCGATCACAACCTTCATGTAGGGCATGGTCGTGGTCAGCAAGGCGGACATGCCTAGGATTTCGGGCCGATGTTCCTCCAAGGCCTCGAAGTAGGACTCGACAGGGTTGTTGATGCCGATATCGATGACGGTGAAGCCCGCGCCCTCCATCATCATCGCAACCAGGTTCTTGCCGATGTCGTGGATATCGCCCTTGACGGTGCCGATCACCATCGTACCGACGGATTCGGCGCCGGTTTCGGCGAGCAAGGGCTTCAAAATCGCCATTCCGGCCTTCATGGCGTTTGCAGACATGAGAACCTCGGGCACGAACAGAATACCATCGCGGAAGTCGATTCCGACAATGGTCATGCCGCCGACCAATGCCTCTTGTAAGACCCGGTAGGGTTCCCACCCCCGATCTAACAAGATTTGGGTTCCTTCTTCGATTTCTTCTTTCAGACCGTCATAAAGGTCATCGTGCATCTGTTGCACAAGTTCATCGTCGGGCAATTCTGCGAGTATGATATCGTCTTCAGCGTCGGACATGGTCTCATCCTTCCAGTGTTAGACTCGATCTAAGTCTAAATGCACACCCGTAAAGCGGCCTCAAGGTCCCCCCATTCGCGGCATAGGCGCAAGGGGAAGCGACCATTTCTCAAACCCGAGGTGGCATCGACCTCGCCGTTGAGGGGTTTGGGAGCCGGGACCTGCGATAGTGCGCCGGCTCATACCAACTCCGCTAAAAATTGACATTTTTAGCTGAGTTTTGTCTCACGGCAGAAACGCTCCGCGTTTCGCCGCCCCTTCGCTTATACCCCGAGGCGCTTTCTTAGCTCATCTCGGGGCCGCTTGTTTTTGGCGCAGGCGCTCCCTGCGCCCTTCGGGCTTGGAGCCCGCTAAGGGGCCGCAGTCGCGGCCCTTATACCAGCGATCATAAGAGTCATTTTAAATCGCCGCTGGTACTAAAGGCCTGCCGCTTGCTGGAGGAGGGGTTCGAAGGCCTGTATCATGAAGCCAATCCAAATTCGGATGACATCAAAACCTGTGAACGAGCCCAGGACCAGCAGGGCGATGAGGATCAGAAACCCGGCCCGATCAAGCGCTAGAAGTCGTTTGGCCAGCTTGCGCGGGAGAAAACCTGCCACAATTTTTGAGCCATCCAAGGGTGGAATCGGCAATAAATTGAAGATCGCCAGCACCGCGTTCACAATGATAAAGACGTTGAGAAACGTCCCGAGCGCCGTCGCCGGGTCAACAAGACCGTACGCCACGGCGGCGAGCAGGGCGAGCAGGATATTGACCATGGGGCCCGCCAGGGCAACGATCGCAAAGTCCGTTTGGGGGCGGCGAAAATTGCCTGGATTGACAGGCACGGGCTTAGCGGCGGCAAACAGGAATGGCGCCTGCGCGAGGATAAGCATGAGGGGTAGGATGACCGACCCGAAGGGGTCCAAGTGTTTGATCGGGTTCAGGGTCAATCGTCCCCGATGTTTGGCGGTGGGGTCGCCCAAATAGTTGGCGCAATAGGCGTGTCCAGCCTCGTGCAAGCAAAACCCGATCAGCAAGGCGATCAGTTGAAAGGCAAGGGTCGTGGGGTCCACGGGGGCGTCTTTTTCGACGGCGGCGTGGGATCAGTCAGGGGCCAGGGTGACTTTGAGCCCGTCCATCTGATCCGTGAGGCGAATTTGGCAGGACAGGCGGGAGGTTTCTTGGACATCGAGCGCGAGGTCGAGCATATCCTCCTCCTCCTCCTCCATGGCCGGGATTTGGTCGAACCAAGCGCGGTTCACATAGACATGGCAGGTGGCACAAGACGCGCAGCCGCCGCACGCGGCCTCGATCGGCAGGCCCTGGTCGCGGATCACCTCCATGAGCGACCAGCCAGTTTTGCCGTCCAACTCATGGCTTTGACCTTTGCGGTCTTCAAGATGAATTTTCGGCATGTCGTGGCTCTCCAGGTTGAATGTCGTGCCTGGCATATGTGCGGAAATAGGGGCCAATCAAGTCCAAAAATGCCGCGAAGTCGATCGCCGTGTCCATGGGCGTGAGGGCAAGGTCCCGCGCCACGGGCCGGCCGAGGAAGGTGGCGATCCAGTCGGGCGGGAGGTCCTGGCGGTGCAGGTTCGCGTCGATTCTCAACACCACCGTTAGATGGCTGCGGCGCTTGCCCCGGCTCACGGTCACGCCCGCCACTTGGCGCCAGGTAAAGGCGGGCACGCGCGCCTCGCCCAAATAAAGCCCCGTGGCGTCCAGACTGTAGGCGGTCGTCGGCTGTTGCCAGGCAACCCATAGGGCCAGGCCAGCCCAAAGGGAAAAGAGACCGCCGAACAGGCCAAAGACCAGCGCAGCACCTAGAGCCGAGGGGAGCAACTGGAGGGTGCAATAGAGGCTCGCCGCGGCGCAGATCAGCCCGCTGACCGCTAAACCCAGCAGGCGACGTCGCGAGGCGGGAATGCGGATTTCAGGGTCGCGCGTCGAGCGCTTCGTCATGCTTACGGGCCCAAAAACTGAACGCCAGCGGTAACCGTGGATGACTCACGAACAGGCTGTGATGGCGGTCCTGGGCACCTTAGTACCATAGGGGTAAAGGCGCGCCAGGGCACGGCCTCGTGTTCTTCCAAGGCTTCGAGCCTCAGCCTCGCCTGCGCAAGGCCACAAAGAAAGCTGGACAGCGGATGATTCCATTCCATCGATGCGCGACGGCGGAGTGTGGTCAGGGTCTCGTTGTAGGGGGGCGCAGCTGTTTTCCATGGGCCGATAGCGCGGGGTCCAATAGTCGTTGGTCGGCACCAGGGTCCCGTCCCGCTCCTCTAGGCTGGCTGTAACGGGGCCCCGTCGATAAAAGCGAGCCGTCCCCCGGGGCTGAGCGCGCCCGCTATGACTCGAGCCCAGGCGAGAATGTTGGGCAGCCACGGGGTCGCGCCCCAAGACGTTGGATAGCAGAAAACGCGCCCTGGTCGCCGGGCCTGATTGTTCGGCCAAGTCGCGCGCGGGGGCGAGGGCGTCGTCCTTCATGCCAAAAATTGTTCCTGAACCATGCGTTCTTCTAAATGATGGTCGGGGTCGAACAGCAGGGTATGGGCCTGATCTTTTCGGAGGCGCACCTGCACCTCCGCCACGTCGCGTACTTCAACCGAATCTGCGGTGGCGGACACTGGGCGCTTTTTGGCGTCGAGGATGCGCAGATGAACCTGAGAGTCGTCGGGCAGCAGGGCCCCGCGCCAGCGCCGAGGGCGAAACGCCGAAATGGGTGTGAGGCCGAGCAAGCGGGACCGCAATGGCAAGATCGGCCCGTGCGCCGACAGGTTGTAGGCCGTCGACCCTGCGGGGGTGCAGACCAAAACCCCGTCGCAGACCAACCGCTCCAGGCGTTGGGTCGCATCGATGCTGATTTGGATCTGTGCGGCTTGGCGCGTTTGCCGAAATAGGGCGACTTCATTCAGGGCCTTGAGGTCATGGGCTTGCCCATGCCGATCGAGCGCGTGCATTTCTAAGGGGTGAATGGCAACACTGCGGGCTCTGGCAAGGCGCGTGCCCAAGTCTTCGGCAAGGAAGGGATTGAGCAGAAAGCCGATGGTGCCCACATTGACGCCATAGACGGGGAGGGTCGGCCCGCCGGCGAGGGTTTCCAGCAAGAACCCGTCCCCGCCGATGCATACCAGCACCTCCGCTGCGGCCCCCGCGTCGGGGGAGAGCGCGCGCAAGGTCGCCAGGGCTTCCTGGGCCAGCGGGCTCGGCGACGCGCGAAACGTGAGGCGGACGGACGGCATGGCAAAGCCTTTAGTCTATTAAGGAGGTCATGTTGAGGCCCTATCCCAGCGGCCCTTAAAAATGACTCTTGTGTCTTATCGGTGTGCCAGATCTTCCGGGCGCTGAATGCCTTGGTCCTCGACCGGGTGTCCCAGGGCCGTCAAGCGTTCCCGCAAGGTCGCCATAGCAGCTGTGACGCTTGCCAGATCGCGGCTGCGCACGACAATCGATGTGCCGTGGGCGCCCGGGCGAAAGTAAGGGTAGGACCCGATCGAGAGCCCGGGCTGCGCGCCCTCGACATCGGCCATGAGATCGGCGATCAGGCTTTCGCCAACCTGGGTTACCAGTGTTCCTGACACCACGGGGGTCCCGCCAGGCAAAAATGGCAAGACGCTTTCGACCTGGGCCGCAAAAATTTTTGGCACCCCGGCGAGCGCCAGAACATTTTCGACCCAAAATCCAGGGGCTTTGGACACGGGGTTTTCGATCAATCGCGCGCCCGCGGGGACTTGTGCCATTTTGAGACGCGCAGGGGTCAGGTTCGCCGTTCCATAATGGGCCCGTAAAAGGGCACGCGCCGCCGGGTGTTCTTGCAGCGGCGTGTTGAAGGCTGCAGCGATGGCGGCGGCACTTATATCATCGTGGGTCGGGCCGATGCCGCCGGAGGTAAAGACGAAACTGTGTTGGGTCCCTAGGTCGCGCACCGCTGCAACAATTGCTGATCTTTGGTCGGATACCACCCGCGCCTCGCGCACCTCAAGGCCCTGGGGCGCAAGCTTTTGTGCCAGGATTTGCAAGTTGCCTTCACGCGTGCGCCCGGAAAGCACTTCGTTGCCGATTGCGAGAAATGCAACGGTTGGATGAGACGTCATGGATCGTTTTTGTAGAATTGTTTCATGGCATAGTGTGCGGTTGGAAGGCCTGAACCGCCCCAATGCGATAGGCCCCGATGGCGGCCTGGCCGTCAGGGCCAGCCAGCCAGGCGCCAAAGTCTTGCGCGAGGGCGGTCTGCACGCCCGGGACGCGCGCCGCGTCCAGTGTCAAATAACCGTAGGAGTTGGTCAAATTCGATCCCTCATACCAGATATGGAGCTGGTCGCGGTCCCCGTGTCGAGCCCAGGTGGCGCTATCGACCAAGGTCGCGGCTCGATTGGCATTGGCGGAGATCAGGGTTTGGCCCATGCCCGTTCCGGTTTGACTATACCAATCGCCGAAGGCTTCGGGGTCGTACCCGTGGGCGGCCCACATGGCCAGCTCGGCGGCATGGGTGCCGCTCGCGTCCCCGCGCGACAAAAACAGGCCACGTCGTCCGCTCGCTATAACTCGCAACAGGTTCGGCAGGTCTGCGTAGGGTCGGTCCTGTGTAGATCCCACGATCAAGAACCGATTGCTCATAATGGGCAGGCGCTCCGTAGCCAGGCCTCCCGCGACCAACGCGGTCTCCTCGCGTTCGTTATGGACCAGAAGGGCATCGACTTGGCCAGCGCGGCCGTCGCGGATCACAGCCCCTGTGCCCTTGGCCATGACCAAAACCTGCACGCCCGTCTCAGCCTCGTAGATCGAAAGCAGATGGTCCAGTAAGCCCGAATCTTGGGTTGAGGTGGTCGACCCGAGCCGCAACAGGGGCTGGGCAGACTCGGGCGGCGGCCTCAGCAGCCAGACCATGAGGATCGCGACCAGAGCGGCGCTAAAAAATGTCAAGCGAAGCAGCACTAACTTGGGGTTCCAGCGGCAAATCCCGAGGCGTAAAGAAAGGCGCTCGCTTGGGGATTGCCCGGATTCGTAAAGAAGCTCTCGGTCTGGCCATGGAACACGGACCTGCCGTGGTCGAGCATGAGGACGTTTTCGGCGATGCGGCCCACCTGACCTAGGGAGTGGGACACAAGGATGACCTTGGTTCCTTGGTCTTTGACAAACACAATCACTTCTTCAAGCGCAAGGGCAGCTTCGGGGTCCAAACTCGCGGTCGGTTCGTCGAGCAGCAGCACTCCCGGCTCAATAGCAAGCGCCCGCGCCATGGCAAGTTGCGCGCGTAGCCCTGGGGACAAGTGGGGCGCCAACTCGGTGGCGACATGGTCGAGCTTGAGCCATTCCAGGGCCTCATCGGCGCGCGTGCGGGCGGCGCGGTGCGACCAACCCTGAACCCGCAGGGCAAAGATGAGATTCTCGCGCGCGCTGCGGCGCAGGAACTCGGGGTGTTGGCGCATCAACGCGCGCCGATCCTGTTCCAGCTCGGGCGCCCATCGCAGTTTTCCAGAGTCAAGGGGGATCAGGCCGTGGAGGGTCTTGAGCAATAGCGACTTGCCCGCCCCGTTGGCACCGACTAAGGCGGTGATGCCATGGCCCGACAAGGTATGGGTCAGGCCGTGCAAGCGGGTTTGGCCGCCAAGTTCGACCCGCAAATTCGAAAATTGGACGCTCGCAGATCTCATAGCCCCCGCGTGCCTTGAAGGCCCCGAACGATTAGTGAGAGAACCAACGCCAAGCCGATCAAGATCAGGGCGAGCGCGACCGCGGGTTCGTAGGCGCCGTTGCGGGCGCGTTCGGCGATCAAGGTGGTAAGGACTTGCGTGCGCCCCTCGATGTTGCCGCCGACAATTAGGACCGTTCCCACCTCCGCCACGCCGCGCGAAAACACCAGCACCGCAGTGGCGATCAAGGGAGGCCAGCAATCGTGCATGAGCGCGCCAAATACTTGGCCGCCCGAGGCGCCAAGGGAGGTCAGTTCCTCCCCAATCCCTTGATAGCGCCCCCTCAAGACGGACAGGGACAAGGTCGCCGCCAAGGGCGTCAGAAGCGTTGCCTGCGCAACCATCATGGGCACGATGGTTAGGGTGATTTGAGTGCCCTCAAATAGCGCACTCGAAAAGAGCATCAGGGCCAGCAACCCAAAGACAACGGCCGGTATCGCTACGAAGGCACTCAAGAGTGCGTCTAGAAACTTGATCCAGGGCCGGCGCGCGCGCAGCAGGCCCCGCGCAAGGATCAGCCCAAGGTTCATGGCGATCAGGGTCGCGACAAATGAAACCAATAAAGTGCGCCCGGTCACCGTCCAAACCTGCGGGTCCCAAAAAATCGGCGCGAAGTCGCTGATGGTGCTTAACCAGGACATGGGCGCGCTCTATACGCCCTGCCCATGCCTGCCCAAGCAAAAAACGCGCACTCTAAGTATTTGGTGCCGCCGTCCGATCCCGCGCGACTCATTAGCCACATGACCGCTTGGGACGAGACGGGTCAGCCGGTCTCCACCGCCCTGATTGCCGAGCGTCCCTTCTCCTTGTTCATCAACGCGCGCGAGGTTGTGACGCTCATGACCATTGGCGATCACTTGCGCTGGCTGGCCCTGGGCTGGGCCGTCGGGCAGGGGTTTTTCACCGCCCCTGCCGACATCGAGGCGGTGGAGGTGGATGAGGACCTGGGCGTCATCGTGATTCGCACACCGTTGGACCTAGATTTGGACGCTAAGCTGAAGCGCCGAACTGTGACCAGCGGTTGCGCCCAAGGGACCGTATTCGGTTCCCTGATGGAGGGGTTGGAGGAGAGGCGCCTGCCGCCAGACGCTCGCCTCAAGCTCTCTGATCTGTATCTCTTGTTGAAGACCATCACCCAGACCCCTTCGCTCTATTTGCATGCAGGGGCTATTCACGGCTGCGTGCTGGCGGCGGGGGCACAGCCGCTGATTTACATGGAGGATGTGGGCCGCCACAATGCCGTCGATAAGATCCGCGGCTACGTCTGGGACCGGGGACTGGAAACCGCCGACAAGGTGCTCTTCACGACCGGTCGCCTTACCTCCGAAATGATCATTAAGACTGTGCAGATGAATGTCCCCATCCTAATTAGCCGGTCGGGCTTTACCCGCTGGGGGGTCGATTTGGCGCGCGAGGTGGGGCTCACCCTGATCGGGCGTGCGCGCGGGCGCCGCTTTCACCTGCTCGCAGGACGTGACCGGCTGGTCCACGACATGGACCCCAAGGGGCTCACCTTTGACCCCGGGCGTTAGGACTCTCGGCCTCCTTCTGGCCGGCGGTCGGGCGCGGCGGTTCGGCGCGGACAAGCGCTTGGCCCCGCTGAGCGGGCGCCCCCTCATCAATCATGCGATTGGCCGGCTCGCCGATCAAGCGACGCACCTGATGATTTCCGCCAACTCCCCTGTGCCTGGCTTTGAGGCCTGGGACCGCCTCGCCGATGGCGCAGAGGATCAGGGCCCCTTGCTGGGGATCGCCGCCGGACTTGCCTACGGGGCGGCGCACGGGTTCGACTGGCTGGTTACCGCGCCGGCGGACAGCCCTTTTGCGCCCAAGGATTTGGTTGCCCGGCTGACTGATGCGAGGCTGACCCGCCCCGTGCGGTTTGCCGCAAGCGACGATCAGCGTCACCCGATCTTCGGGGCCTGGCCCAGCGCTTTGGCACCTGCATTGGGCGCCCTGATCGCCGATGGGGAGCGAAAAATCGACCGAGCGGCGGGTCGTCTCGGCGGCTATGATCTGGTGGACTGGACCCCAGCCCCGGCATCGGGGGACCCATTTTTCAACGTTAACCGCCCCGCCGATTTGCCGCGCGCGGCGAAACTTTATGCGCAGATGGAGGCAGCGAGCAAGCGATCGAGCTGAGCTTCGATCCAGTCGTGGACGGGCCGCTGATACGCGTTGTAGCCCGCGCGGTGTGCGCTGCGCGGGTGCGCGCCTGGGGCCACGTCAGCGTCGGTGGGCGCACGGCCCGCCCAGTTGGTGATCATTCGATCGGTAATTTCGGGGTGGAACTGCACGGCCAACACGCGTGGCCCGAGGCTAAAGGCTTGCGTGGGGAACAAGTCACCAGTGGCGAGCAAGCGCGCCCCAGCCGGCAGGTCGAAACCATCGCGATGCCAGTGATAAACGTGCTGGCAGGAGGATAGGCCAAGAGCCTGGCCTTCGGGCGTGGCGCGAATGGGATAGTACCCGACTTCGCGCGCTGCCTCCGGGTGGCGCCAGACGGCGGCGCCAAAGGCTTTGGCGAGAATCTGCGCGCCCAAACAGAGGCCCAAGTAGGTGCCGCCCGCCTCAACGTAAGTGCGAACCCAAGCAATTTCGTCCCACAAAAACTTCTCCTCGGGCTGGACGTCGGACAGCAGCTGTGCGCCGCCGTAGACGACGACCAGGTCGTAGGCCTCTGGGTCCGGGTGCGGCAGGCAGTGCCCCTTGGGCAGGCAGCGCCAGTCGCGGGCAATCTGCCGGCGCCCCAAAACGTGGCTAACATGGTCGCAAGGGGGATTCGGGCCGTGGGTGATCAGCAGGGCACGTTTCATAGCCCGCGTTCTCGCATGGCGCGGGTGAAGGCGTCCATGTGAAATTTTGCATGGCTGGCCCCGTAGGCTTGGGCGCTGCCGATTGTGCAGGCCTTGCGCGCCAGACACCCCGACCAACAAGCACGTGTGCGATCTCTCAGTAAGTATCGCGCGCAGGCCTCAGCGTCGTACCCCGTGTTGTTGAACGCCTTAACTGGGCAAGAGTCGAAGCACGCGGCGAAATGGGCTGGTTCTGGCGCAGGCTGCGGCGCGCTGGCGGGCAGCGGCTCGACCGACAGCAGCAGCCCACGAATGGCTACCCACAGTCCAAATTCCGTGTGGGCCAGCATCCCGAGGGGACTGGGGTGCAAGGCGCCGCCGCATGCGAGGGCGTGGAGCGGTGGGAAGGGCGGGCCATCGCCGGGGGAGACGAAGGTCATGTCCGGCGCTGCCGCCTGGATCACCCGCGCGGACCAGCGGTCAAGGGGGTGCGGCGCGCCGTCCTGGTACTCGTCGCTGGCCCGAAAGTGGCGCCAAAAGTCGCTGCCCCTGTGGCCGATAAGCAACAGGGAGCGGATGCGGCGATCGACGGGCCAGGTCGAGGTCGGCCCACCGCTGTGCAAGATACGCAAGCCGCTTGTCCCTAAGCGGGCCGCAAGATCGTCAATGCGGGCTTGATTCTGGGTCATGGGCTGGTGTTCTTAGCGGTGTTCGCATTCGTATTGAATAGGCGAACCTTTAGGTGACGCTTGTTTCCTTAGGCCGACTGTTCCAATTGACCTGGAAGCCACTCGAATACCAACGGGCATAATACGAGCATAATAAAGTGACCTTTTTATGACCGTTTCGTGCGCAGGCGTTCCCTGCGCCCTTCGGGCTTGCAGCCCGTTTGGGGGGCCGCAGTCGCGGCCTTTATACCAGTTCATAGTAGAGTCAGTCTTAAGGAACACAGATATAAGGCGTTGCGATTTTGGAATCTATCAAGTTTCTTGACTTCGCTGAAGTTTGGTCCGAACGGGTTGCGGATTGAGTGTAGCTAGCGTTGCCTGCGTCAGGCCGTGCGCACGAAGCGCAGTTGCAACCAATTCAAGATAAGGTGTTTTCCAGTTTCGAGCGTGTTCAAAATTCGCTCAGGCCTGGGGAAGAGCAATGAGGGATAAGTGGAATTGGGGTTTTAGGTAAGTGGGTTTAGGTTGGGGTGCAACTTTGAGTGATTTTGGGTCACGGTCGGCCTTTGGGTTGGGCTTGGTCGGGTGTTGGGTCGTGCGCCGCGTTAGGCCCGGCGCGGCCGCGTGCCTATTGCTGGCGCTTGTCAATCTCACCAGTGCCTTGGCGCGAGCCGATGTCCCCGCTGAGTGCAAGGCCCAGAGCAAGTCTTATGTTGGGACATCGGGGCCTTGCGACGGCTTGCTCGTAATCACCAAGGGTGATTTCAATCGCGCTGGGTCCGCTGATCGCGGCTATTTGCGAGGCTACTCCGACGGCAACGGGTCTTATGAAGTAACGATCGAGCACAATGGCAGAGACTCCACCTTTCCAGTTGATCTTTGGTATACTGGCAACATTACAGACATGACGGGGTATTTTCGAAAGTCCGACATAGCAACGGGAGCTATTGTCGGCGACATTACGGGCTGGGACACTTCCAACGTCACCAACATGGCTCATATGTTTTACCACGCAGGAAGTTTCAATCAGGACATCGGTGATTGGGATGTCAGTATGGTTGAAGATATGTCCTATATGTTTTACCGCGCAGGAAATTTCAATCAGGACATCGGTGATTGGAATGTCCGTCACGTTAAGACTCTTTACTATACGTTCGGCCATGCTTACGATTTCAATCAAGATATAGGCGACTGGGACGTTGGCGATGTCACTGACATGCGGCTCACGTTCAGCGGCGCGTCGTCATTCAATCAGGACATAGGCCTTTGGAATGTCAGCCGTGTAGGGGACATGGAAGCCATGATGCAGGGCACCACGTCGTTCTACCAAGATTTGTCCACCTGGGACGTCAAACATCTTTCGAGGGTGGTTAACAAGCTTCGGCAAGCTGACCAGAACGCGTTTTTTGATATGAATTCAAATCCCGAGTGGCTGGCAAAGGTCGAGTATCATCCCCGATGGCGACAATATCAGACACGCCCGCCTAAGGTGTTGGACTTGTATCCCCCAGACGGTTCTATCGGCGTCGATCACGCCTACAATCCGATACTGGCTTTTGATCGCAACGTGCGTGCGGTGGAGGGCGACGTCACGATCTATGAGGCAGGGACGGACACCGTTTTTGAGGTGTTTGATGTTAAGGGTGACCAGATTGATTTTAGCGGAAATGACATGACGCTCATGCTTTCGCGGCCCTTTAGTTCTGAGAAATCATACTACATAAGCGTCCCTGACGGCGCCGTGGAAGATGATTCTTCTGGCGTCAATTTCACGGGCCTGTCCGGCGATGAATGGAGGTTTACAACTTCACCGTCGCCGATCTCAGCGTCAAGATCCCGTGTTGTCGCGGGTTCTGAGTATCCTCGCGTTGGCACATCAACAACCCTTACTGTTACTGCACGCGATGACAGCGGCGGTCTCGTTGCGGGATGGGGGGCCTATGTAGCCGCATCCGCATCAAACGGCGGCGAACTTGGCGAGTTTACCGAGACAGATCCGGGAGTTTACGAGACGACGCTGACCTCCACCACAGTTGGCACCACCGAGGTCACGGTTACGATCGACGGGGTGGAGATTAGTGATACGGCCAGTGTGACGTTCATTGATGTCTCCGCATCGCATTCGCAAGTCGAGGCAGACCCGAGCGATCGTGTTCTTGTTGGGGAGGTATCGGTCATCACGGTCACACTGCTGAATTCGGTTGAAAGCAGCCTTACCGGGATGGCGGCGCACATACGTGCGCAGACCCAGCCTAGTGACATCAGTGTCGGAAGTTTTGCCGAGATTGACGATAGCGGTGTTTATCGGGCCGACCTCTCGTCCAATGCTACGGGCACGGTTGACGTCACGATTTTCGTTGGCGACGTTGAGATCGATCAAACGGCGTCGGTTGAGTTTGTTGCTCTGCCCGCAGTGCCTACGGACCTGGCGGCGACGCCAGGCGACGGCTGGGTCGACCTGGCCTGGACGGCGCCTATGGCCGATGAGGGGTGGGCGATTTTGGACTACGAAACCCGTGTCAACGACGGGGACTTCGTTTCTACCGGTAGCACCGCGACCAACCAACGTATCACCCTAGCCAACGGGACACCTCATGAGCTGACGGTACGGGCCGTGAACGCCATTGGGGCGGGTGATGCAGCGGCGTCTGTGACCGTGCCGGCGGTGACCCTGAGCAGCCAAGCCGTATCGCCCGTTGACGGCGCCTTTAGGGTCACGGCGACCTTTTCCGAGGGGGTGACGGGGTTTGGCGGTGATCACATCCAGTTGGACAAGGCGGACCTTGGTGCGATTACGGGGGCCGATGGGGATGCGATCTACGAATTTGAGGTCGTTCCAAACACGGAAGGCTTGGTGACGGTGGACGTGTCGGCAGCGGCGGGGATCAATGCGGCGGGGTGGGGCGCGACGGCCGCTGATCAGCTTGCGCGCAGCTACGACGCAACCGGGCCGGTGTTCGACGAGGATGAGATCGACCCTGAGGGGTATCTGGCCTGGAGCGTTCCTGAAAACACCCCAGGGGTTTTTGCCACACTGAGCGCTGATGACGTGCATGGCCCTGCAACCTACGTGATTAGCGGCGGGGACGACGGCGGGAACTTTACGCTGACCTCAACGGGCGAACTGAGCTTTGATTTAGATGGCGGAGCGGATTTTGAGAACCCCGTCGATGCCGATGCCGACAATGTCTATAGGTTTGAGGTGACCGCTACTGATGCGGTAAGTTCTGCCAACACCACGGTCCAGGACATCAAGGTAACTGTGACCAATGTGTTCGAAAACGAGGACGGGCCTGTTGTCATCGTAGAAAAGGAAGACGAGGACACGGGTGTAAGCGTCGATTTGAGCCAAGATGGACTGACTTTGATCGAAGGCGAGGGCGAAGACATTGTCCTAACTTTGATTGAGCAACCAACCGCGACGGTGCAGATCGTTGCGAAAACGCAAGACGCGGCCGTTGCCCTGATCGGTCAAGGCGATGAGAATGAGGCGGGTGAGACGACAACCCTGACCTTCGCGCCCAGCACCTGGGACACGCCGCAAACCCTGAGGATAATCGCGGTCTATCGCGACGACCTTGAGGATCAAGAGACGACGATTGAACTTGATTTCTCGAACAGCAGTGATGCTGACTACGCCAGCGTTGAGGCGCTAGACTTTGCAGTGGTCTCGATCAATACGAGCGAACCTGGCATTGAGGTCTCCGGTGCTGACGAGGTCATGCAACTTGATGAGGGCGAGATTGGAACCTTTGACCTTTGGCTTACGGCGATTCCTTCGCAAGAATTGACGCTAAGTGTTGGTTCTGACAACGATTTTGTTGCGACCGCGAGCCCTGCAACCCTGATTTTTGATGCGGAGAATTGGGATCGGGCGCAGACGGTGACGGTGACGGGGGTTGAGCATTCTGCCCTGAGCGATCAAGCAACCGACATACGAGTTACGGCCCCTGATGACGGCGCGGGCTTTGCAGGCGTAGAGGTGTACAAGACGGTCCAGGTTACCAATACCACGGTCCCAAGCTTAGACGTGACCTATCCTGGGTCCGAAGAGGGGGAGAACTTGAGCGTTGAGGAGGGGGCGAGCACCACATTTGAATTTGCGCTGGCAAGCGAACCGACCGACACAGTTGAGGTGAAGCTCAGCTCTGGCGATACGGATGCCGTCACGGCTGCGACGGCTGACAAGGGGGACACTTTGGTGTTCGAGCCAGGGGATTGGGACCAGCCTCAGACGGTGACGGTCACGGGGGTTGAAGATGACGATACAATCGATGAGTCTCGCATTGCCCTGGCCTTGGTTCCCTCAGGCGGTGGGTATGAGGCTGACGCACATCAAATGACGATCTTGGTCAATGTGGCGGATGATGACGTCGCGGAGGTGGATACTTCCTCGTCCCTTCTCAAAGTCAGTGAAGGGGCATCGGGGGCATTCGATCTTAACTTGGCAACCTTGCCAAGCGGCGATGTGAGTGTGACCTTGACTTCTGACGATGTTGAGGCGGTCAGCCTGTCGTCGGAGACGGGCGCGTTGGAGGCTGATGGCAGTTTAAACCTGACATTCACCTCGCTTAATTGGAACCTTGCGCAGACTGTGACGGTGACGGGAGAAGAGGACCCGGATACCCGCGATGAGGACGATGTTCACATTCAAATCATTGCCAAGGGGCATGAGTACCAGGATCTAAGTATCGACCCTGTCAGCGTGTCGGTTTTGGATGATGATCAGGCAGGGCTGTCGATTTCGGAATCTGAACTGAGTATCAGCGAGGGCTCTGAAGGCAGTTTTGAGGTGGTTTTGCTAACCGAGCCCAGTGGCGATGTGACGGTCACCTTGGCGCCCGACGATGTGGGGGCGGTTAGTCTGTCTAGCACGACAGGTTCGGCGCAGGAGGAAGGGGCGTTGGTGCTGACCTTCGCGCGCGAGACCTGGAACGTGGGTCAAGAGGTAAGGGTAAGGGGCGCCGCCGACGAAGACACTCAAGATGAGAGCGTGTTGATTGAGATCAGCGCCAAGGGTTATGAGTACGAAGGTCTCAGCGTTGGGGCCCTTGAGGTGTTGATTGCCGATAGTAGTGAGCGTGGCTTTGTCATTTCTGAAACGGAGTTGACGGTGAACGAGGGGGCGCAAACGACTTTTACTCTTGCGCTGGCAACCCAGCCGAGTGGCCTAGTGACGGTGAGGGTGACCTCGGATGATCTGGGTGTGGCGAGCCTTGCGGCAGAGACGGGGGCGATGCAGGACGACGGTAGTTTGGAACTGAGCTTTAGCAGTGCGGACTGGTCAGTGGGACAAAGTGTTCAGGTTACGGGGGTTGAGGATGACGACGTCGATTCCGAGACGGGCTTAGGGCTTCAGTTTCTGGCTTCAGGCGCGGAATATGCGGATCTGTCAGGAACTCTTCCGCTTCAGGTCATCGACAATGATCAGGTTGGGCTTTACTTATCGGAGACGAGCCTATTTATGGACGAGGGCGAGGAAGGGGCGTTCGCCGTGGCGCTGACATCGAAGCCGCGCCACGATGTTGTGGTGACACTCACGTCCCAAGCTGCGAGTGTGGCAACCCCTGATGTAGAGGAACTTACCTTCACCCCCGATGATTGGTCGCAGGAGAGAACCGTGGGGGTACAGGCGGGGGTTGACGACGATCTGGAGCGGAACCGAACGACCATAGAGGTTGCGGTGAGCAGCACTGACGACGCGGACTACGAGGGCCTCGACGCAAGTGTTACGGTGACGGTGACCGATACGACGGTGGCGGCGATCCTCGTCGATGCCTCGGGATTGAACCTCACCGAAGGCGGGACCGGGAGCTTCGGCGTGTCCTTGAGCGCCGAGCCTTCTGAAGGGGTCAGTGTTGAGGTGAGTTCGGGTGACACAGCCATTGCAACGGTCGAGGAGCCTGTGCTCAGTTTCAACAGCGCCAACTGGTTTGAGCCCCAGACGGTGACGTTGAATGCCCCGAGCGATGGCAATCTTAGCAACGATGAGGTTGTCATCACGCTCAGTGCCTCTGGAACGGGTTTTAACAATGTTGAGCCTGTCGAGGTTCCCCTTACCGTCATGGACAATTCCGAGACCGAAGTGCGTGTGTCGGCAACCTCGCTGGAACTGATTGAGGGGGAGACGGCCAGCCTGTTCGTGACTTTAGGGCGGGAACCTGCCGCAGATGTGGTCCTTAGCCTCAGCGGCGCGGACGCCAGCCTGGTGACTTTGAGTGCGAGCGAACTGATCTTCACGACTGCGGATTGGGAGGATCAGAGGGAGGTTGTGGTGAGCGCGGTCGATAACGATGACATCGTCGATGGGCCGGTGACCCTAACCCTGACCTTGTCGTCGGCAAGCAGTGTGGACGCTGACTACGCAGGTTTAGAAGATCAGGAAGTTGCGGTGTCGATTAGCGACGATGAGACGGTTGCCTTGGTTACCGATGTGTCGGCGCTAAGTGTCGCGGAGGGACAGGTGGGATCCTTTAATCTTCAACTGAGTGCGCGCCCGACCAGTGCGGTTGAGATTATACTTGGAACCGACGACACCAGCGTGTTGAGGGTCAGCCCGACGGAGTTGACCATCGCACCGGCGGATTGGGACCAGGCGCAGCGGGTAGAAGTGACAGCGATGGCAGATGCGATTAGCGAAGATACGCAAGTTTGGGTCAATCTTGTCGCCATGAGTGCGGAGTTTGCGGGTGTGGGTCACAGTGTTGAGGCAACGGTAAGCAATCAAAGCCCTGAAGCCGAGGATACGGGCGCGCTCGTCTCCTCCATGGCGACCAGCGGGGTCATGGGCACCCAGATGGGCAATGCCATCAATGATGCGGTTGCGGGCGGTGTTGGCGGCGGTGCGGGTTCGCTAGGCGCTGTAGCGGGCGGGTCTCGGGACGGTTCGCAGGGCAGTTACGACCCAGAGGCTTACAATCGTCTGCATGTGCTATCAGCGCGGCAGAGCCATAGGGGCTTTACCTTGGTTGATTGGTATTCGCTCGGTCTATCGCAGGCCTCGCTCGACGCCGAACTAACGGGCGAGGGTGCCTTTGCCTATGCTCTGATCGGTAAGGAGTTAAGCAAGACGGCCAGCGGCGTGAGCGGGTTGCTCTACGGCGCGGAGACCTCAAGCTGGGACTATGAAAACGAGACCGATGTTGACCGCACGGGCTTTTCGGTTGGCTACTATGCGGCACGGCGCAGTGGCGGGCTGACCTTCAGCGGTTCGGCGATCTTGACCCTATCGCTCAATGACTTTGTCAGTAACGAAGGGGCGACAGGGGATGCCAATTCGAACCGCTGGATTTTGAAGGGTGGTGTCAGTGGTGAGCGCGCGATTGGCCGGCGTGGGGCAAAGCTCAAGCCCTATATGGACCTCATGTACGCCACGGAAACCTTGGGCGCCTTCGACTTTTCCGATGGCACATCCTCGCAGGAAAGTACCGCCAACCTTGGGCGCTTGGGTTTGGGTTTAGAGTACGCCACGGCGCCGAGCGCCTCGGGTAGCCGCATGCTGGTGCGTGGGGAATTGAGCCAAGTGTTCGGTTCTGAGGACATCACGTTGAGCGACGGGACGGTCTATAGCCCCAATGAAGATGCGGTGGGTTCAGTCACCTTTGGCTGGATCACGCGCCCGGGTACCGACACGACCGCGCAAATCGAACTGACCTTCGGGGAGTTAGGCAACGACGAGGCCGAGGAAATCCGTCTTGACGGAACTGTGGACCGGAAGTTCTAGAAACCGACCTTATACCAGCGAATATAAGAGTCATACCAACTCCGCTAAAAATTGACATTTTTATCGGAGTTTTGTCTCACGGCAGAAACGCCCCGCGTTTCGCCTGTTTGATGCGGTCTCACCTCGCTCGCACCGCTCGCTCAGCCCGACCGCAGGACGGGGCCTCCGCTTATACCCCGAGATCGGCGGACACGCGCCTCGGGGTATAAGCGAAGGGGCGGCGAAACGCGAAGCGTTTCTGCCGTGAAACACGAAACGGTCATGAAAAGGTCACTTTTTATGACCGTTGGTATAATTTATTGCCCGTGTGGCAGTTGGGTTATTGCGCTGCAGATGGTTAGGTGGCATGGAAGTCATGTTATGATTCTGGTAAGCTATGTCCGCGGCTTGCGAAGTTGTCGGGCCATCGACTTTGGACACGCTAGATTCGCCCGAGTTTTTGGGCGGATAAGTGCGTGTTGCACGCCGTTTTGGGCTCCCCATGCCCTTGGGGCGGCCTTGCTGATCTATGCCTGCGTTTTCGGCGCCGACAAGGCTGCTTTTGCGGACTCGTCAACCCTCATCGATGTGCCAAGTGGTTGCCGGATTAGCGAAGGGGAAGATCCTTATATCGGCCAAGTAGGTCCGTGTCAGGGGAAGGTGGTTTTAGACTTTGAGACTTTTCGATCAGTTGGCTCAGAAATGCTCAATTACTGGACTCATCTTGGTGCCGATGGGGCCGGTGACGAGTCTTATGTCGTTAAGGTTAACGGAATTTACTATGGCATGGGCGATTGGTACACGGGCAACATTACTGATATGTCATACTATTTTTATCGCGCGCCAGCTGATATGTTTGAACCATCACTGGACAATACTTTACGGTATCTCGATAACAGTATTGCTGACTGGGACACGCAGAATGTCAAGAACATGGACCGGATGTTTTATCGCTCGGAAATTTCAGACGCGGATATAGGGGACTGGGACGTGTCGAATGTCGAAAACATGAGATTCATGTTCGCCTCCACCGAGAATTATAATGAGTTCTTAACAATATGGGATGTGTCGAATGTAACAAATATGGATTCAATGTTTAACAGGGCAAAATCATTCAATACCTGGCTTATTGATTGGGATGTGCGGAATGTTACGAACATGGAAGATATGTTTGCGTACGCGGAATCATTCAATCAACCTTTGTATAAGTGGGATGTTCAACAAGTCGAGAAGATGGACTACATGTTCTACAATGCCTCGTCATTTGACCAAGATATATCAAGCTGGAAGGTACGAATGATTGATGATGAGCCGTTGTTTTTTGATGAGGGCGCACCGGATAGTTGGACGAGTTCAGAAAAACCCGATTGGGATAAGTGGCATCCCCTAGATGAGATGGCGCCGAGTGTTGTGTCGCTATTTCCTTCACACAAGGCGACAGCGGTTGCCGCAGGGACGAGCGAGCTGGTCATGCGTTTTGACGAGGAGGTTGAGGCTGATAAGGGAACCATCTCAATCGTTGATGGGCTCTCCGGTGAAGTCTTTGCGGCCCTTGATGTGAAAGGCGATGCGGTTGTCATCGACGACAAGGAGGTCACGATTATGCCTCCTAAGGCTTTTTCACCTGGTAGGACCTACATGGTGCTGTTTGATGAGGGAACCTTTGACGACGACGCAGGAAATGACGTCGCAGCCTTTACGCAAGCTGATTGGCCCGATACGGAGGCGGACTGGAGTTTCGAGACTCTGGCTGATGGGTGCGCGGTGGACTTGGAGACCCAAGAGTCATTCGTCGGTCAGGTCGAACCGTGCGATGGGAAGTTCGTCATATCGCCGAGGGACTTTTATGCAGTGGGTTCTAGATACGTCGGCGGCGATGAGTCTTATAGTCACCAACTAATTGCCGTAGACGGGACGCCAACATCATACGGCCCCAGTTCTTGGTACGTGGCTAACATTACCGACATGTCGAGCTATTTTCGCGGAAACACCAGTCCCTCCCATAGTATCGATCGGTGGGACGTATCAAATGTTACCGACATGTCCTATATGTTCGCGGAGAATACCCAGCTTACAGCCGATTTTTACAAATGGGATGTTTCGAGAGTCACCAATATGGAGGGGATGTTTTACAAGACCACTTGGATCAGTCTTGCCGAACTTGCCCACCCTTGGCTAGGCGATAGTTATTGGGACACATCCAGCCTCACAAACACAAGCAAGATGTTTTACGAGGCGATAGACTTCAACGATGAAATCGCCCGCTGGGACATGTCGGGTGTTACCGACACATCTCAGATGTTTTACGGGGCCACGAGTTATAACCAAGACCTTGGTCTTTGGGATATGTCCAACGTCACGGATGCCAGTGAGATGTTTCGTGGCGCCAGCGCCTTCGACCAGGATTTGAGCGAGTGGGACGTGGATCGGGTGAAAGACATGTCTGGTATGTTCCGTGGGGCGAGCAGTTTCAATTCAGACATTGGGGACTGGTACGTGCGCGAGGTTACGGACATGGACAGTATGTTCCAGGACGCGACGGTATTTGATCAAGACATATCGATCTGGAATGTAGGGCAGATTCCCGACGAACCCAGCAGTTTTGATAAGAATACGAGCGAAGATTGGACCGACGAAGAAAAACCGAGATGGGGCACCTCAGGCGATAAAGTGCCGCCGGAGCTTTGGTCGCGCTCGCCAGCTGCCGGTGCCCAGGATGTAGATGTTGCCACCGAATTTGCGCTCTATTTCACTGAAGATGTGGTGGCCGGGCCGGGGGCGATCCGGATCTACGAGGCCTCGGGCGACCAGGTGGCGGTAATAGACCCTTCCAGCGACGCAGTTGAGATCTATGGCGCAACCCTTGTTTTCACGCCTTCGAGCCCTTTGGCCTACGACACCGATCACTATGTGTTGATTGACGCAACTGCGATCGAAGATGTTGATCGCAACGCCTTTGCGGGGATTAGTGATCCGGAGGCCTGGGCTTTCACCACGGTTGAAGATTTTGATGGGCCCACTCTGATCAGTACCTCGCCCGCTAACGGGGCGACGGGCGTTGATGTCGAGACACAGTTGACACTGACCTTCGATGAAGACGTGCAAGCGGGCACAGGGACTATTGATCTTTACGATTCAACGACCTCTACCCTGATGCAGTCCCTTGCGATCGACAGCGCAGACGTGGCTTTTGAGGGGACAGGCGTGACCCTTATGCCGTCAAACCTCTTGACCTATCTAACAGCCTATTCCGTTGTGATTGCCGATGGTGTGATCTTGGATAGGTCGGACAGCCGCAATGCCTATGCGGGGCTCTCGGGTGAGTCGACCGCAACATCCTGGCGCTTTACGACGGAAGATGCGCCTGTTTCGGCCGCCAATTCTACTGTCGAAGCGGACCCGAGCGAGAATGTGCCCGTCAGCGACGCCTCAACGATTTGGGTCACCTTAAGAGATTCTGATGGCGATCCGATCGGCCGTCTTGAAAACCTCATTTCTGGGACGACCAGTCACGGCGAGGCCAGCGTTGGGGCCTTTACCGAACAGGCCGACCAAGAGGGGGTCTATAGCGCCGCTCTGACCTCAAGGTTGGGAGGGGAAGTCGAGGTAACCCTTACCGTGGGCGATACGACCTTGGACGCGACAGTGGCGGTTGGCTTTGTGACTGTGCCCGAGGCACCGAGTGATTTTGTGGTCATTGCTGGCGATGGGACTTTGGATTTGTCATGGACTGCGCCGTTCGACGGCGGCGCAGATATAGAAGACTATGAGTATAGGTTGAACGAGGGGGATGCCTATGTGTCGATCGGCAGTGCCGCAACGGGTGCCAGCGTCAGCGTTGAGAACGGCGTACCTTATGCAGTGACGGTGCGGGCGGTCAATGCCGAGGGCGTGGGCGCCGATTCTGCGGTGGTTTCGGTGCCCTCGGTGATCGTGCGCAGTGACGCTGCCTCACCGGTTGAAAGCTCCTTTATCGTTGAGGTGGCCTTTTCTGAAGGTGTGTCGGGATTTGACAGTAGTGACCTGCGTTTGGGCAATGCCATTGTTGGGGCGATCACGGGGTCTGACGGGGATTCGCTCTATTCCTTTGAGGTGCGGCCCGGGGCGGAAGGTGAGGTAAGTGTTGGCCTTGTGGCGAACGCAGTGGTCAACGGCGATGGATGGGGCAATACAGCTGCTGACCTTTTTTCCCGTCACTACGATCTCACAGGGCCGGTGTTTGACGAAGGGGCCTTGGATTCGCAGGGGGATCTGAGCCTCAGCGTCCCTGAAAACACTACGGCGAGCTTTGCGACTTTGACCGCCGACGATGCACATGGCCCTGTGACTTATGCGATGAACGGCGGGGACGATGCGGCGCACTTTGCCATTACCCAGACGGGTGAGTTGAGGGTCGATCTCACTGGGGGCGCTGATTTTGAGAACCCCGTCGATGCCGATGGCGATAATGTTTATACTTTTGAGATCATGGCCCTAGATGCCGCGAACCCAGCCAATACCACGGTGCAGGGCGTCAAGGTGACGGTAACCAACGTGTTTGAGGAGGGGCCTTTCATCATCATCGAACAAGAAGATGAGGATACGGGTGCAAGCGTCGATGTTTCAGCACAAGGTCTAGAAATCCGCGAGGGCGAGACGGCGGAGGTGGTTTTGACCCTGGTAGAACAACCCACGGCATGGGTCCAGGTGGATGTCACATCGGCCGACGTGGCGGTCGCGCTGATTCGTATTGAGGATGAGGGGCAGAGTTTCGACGCTGATGCGACGACCCTTAGGTTTGAACCTGAGGACTGGGAAAGTCCCCAAGTCGTGACGGTTGTTGGGGTGTACCGCGACGACCTTGAGGATCAAGAGACGACGATTGAACTTGATTTCTCGAGCAGCAGTGATGCTGACTACGCCAGCGTTGGGGCGCTAGACTTTGCAGTGGTCTCGATCAATACGAGCGAACCTGGCATTGAGGTCTCCGGTGCTGACGAGGTCATGCAACTTGATGAGGGCGAGATTGGAACCTTTGACCTTTGGCTTACGGCGATTCCTTCGCAAGAATTGACGCTAAGTGTTGGTTCTGACAACGATTTTGTTGCGACCGCGAGCCCTGCAACCCTGATTTTTGATGCGGAGAATTGGGATCGGGCGCAGACGGTGACGGTGACGGGGGTTGAGCATTCTGCCCTGAGCGATCAAGCAACCGACATACGAGTTACGGCCCCTGATGACGGCGCGGGCTTTGCAGGCGTAGAGGCGTACAAGACGGTCCAGGTTACCAATACCACGGTCCCAAGCTTAGATGTGACCTATCCTGGGTCCGAAGAGGGGGAGAACTTGAGCGTTGAGGAGGGGGCGAGCACCACATTTGAATTTGCGCTGGCAGCCGAACCGACCGACACAGTTGAGGTGAAGCTTAGCGCGAGCAATACGCAGTCCATCGCGGTTGTCGCGACGGCTGACCAGGGGGACACTTTAGTGTTCGAGCCAGGGGATTGGGACCAGCCTCAGACGGTGACGGTGACGGGGGTTGAGGACTTTAACTCGATCAGTGAGGTGGGGCTTGTTGTAACCCTTGATCCCTCAGGCGGGGGCTATAGTTCGGGCCTTGATGAGGCAGAGGTTCTGGTCGACGTGGTGGACAATGATGCCCCAGAGCTGCTGGTGTCGCTTTCCAGTTTGACAATTAGTGAAGCTAAGACAGGCGTGTTCAATGTGCAACTGGAGACAGAACCAAGCGGCGATGTGAGTGTGACCTTGACTTCTGACGATGTTGAGGCGGTCAGCCTGTCGTCGGAGACGGGCGCGTTGGAGGCTGATGGCAGTTTAAACCTGACATTCACCTCGCTTAATTGGAACCTTGCGCAGACTGTGACGGTGACGGGAGAAGAGGACCCGGATACCCGCGATGAGGACGATGTTCACATTCAAATCATTGCCAAGGGGCATGAGTACCAGGATCTAAGTATCGACCCTGTCAGCGTGTCGGTTTTGGATGATGATCAGGCAGGGCTGTCGATTTCGGAATCTGAACTGAGTATCAGCGAGGGCTCTGAAGGCAGTTTTGAGGTGGTTTTGCTAACCGAGCCCAGTGGCGATGTGACGGTCACCTTGGCGCCCGACGATGTGGGGGCGGTTAGTCTGTCTAGCACGACAGGTTCGGCGCAGGAGGAAGGGGCGTTGGTGCTGACCTTCGCACGCGAGACCTGGAACGTGGGTCAAGAGGTAAGGGTAAGGGGAGCCGCCGACGAAGACACTCAAGATGAGAGCGTGTTGATTGAGATCAGCGCCAAGGGTTATGAGTACGAAGGTCTCAGCGTTGGGGCCCTTGAGGTGTTGATTGCCGATAGTAGTGAGCGTGGCTTTGTCATTTCTGAAACGGAGTTGACGGTGAACGAGGGGGCGCAATCGACTTTTACTCTTGCGCTGGCAACCCAGCCGAGTGGCCTAGTGACGGTGAGGGTGACCTCGGATGATCTGGGTGTGGCGAGCCTTGCGGCAGAGACGGGGGCGATGCAGGACGACGGTAGTTTGGAACTGAGCTTTAGCAGTGCGGACTGGTCAGTGGGACAAAGTGTGCAGGTTACGGGGGTTGAGGATGACGACGCCGATTCCGAGACGGGCTTAGGGCTTCAGTTTCTGGCTTCAGGCGCGGAATATGCGGATCTGTCAGGAACTCTTCCGCTTCAGGTCATCGACAATGATCAGGTTGGGCTTTACTTATCGGAGACGAGCCTATTTATGGACGAGGGCGAGGAAGGGGCGTTCGCCGTGGCGCTGACATCGAAGCCGCGCCACGATGTTGTGGTGACACTCACGTCCCAAGCTGCGAGTGTGGCAACCCCTGATGTAGAGGAACTTACCTTCACCCCCGATGATTGGTCGCAGGAGAGAACCGTGGGGGTACAGGCGGGGGTTGACGACGATCTGGAGCGGAACCGAACGACCATAGAGGTTGCGGTGAGCAGCACTGACGACGCGGACTACGAGGGCCTCGACGCAAGTGTTACGGTGACGGTGACCGATACGACGGTGGCGGCGATCCTCGTCGATGCCTCGGGATTGAACCTCACCGAAGGCGGGACCGGGAGCTTCGGCGTGTCCTTGAGCGCCGAGCCTTCTGAAGGGGTCAGTGTTGAGGTGAGTTCGGGTGACACAGCCATTGCAACGGTCGAGGAGCCTGTGCTCAGTTTCAACAGCGCCAACTGGTTTGAGCCCCAGACGGTGACGTTGAATGCCCCGAGCGATGGCAATCTTAGCAACGATGAGGTTGTCATCACGCTCAGTGCCTCTGGAACGGGTTTTAACAATGTTGAGCCTGTCGAGGTTCCCCTTACCGTCATGGACAATTCCGAGACCGAAGTGCGTGTGTCGGCAACCTCGCTGGAACTGATTGAGGGGGAGACGGCCAGCCTGTTCGTGACTTTAGGGCGGGAACCTGCCGCAGATGTGGTCCTTAGCCTCAGCGGCGCGGACGCCAGCCTGGTGACTTTGAGTGCGAGCGAACTGATCTTCACGACTGCGGATTGGGAGGATCAGAGGGAGGTTGTGGTGAGCGCGGTCGATAACGATGACATCGTCGATGGGCCGGTGACCCTAACCCTGACCTTGTCGTCGGCAAGCAGTGTGGACGCTGACTACGCAGGTTTAGAAGATCAGGAAGTTGCGGTGTCGATTAGCGACGATGAGACGGTTGCCTTGGTTACCGATGTGTCGGCGCTAAGTGTCGCGGAGGGACAGGTGGGATCCTTTAATCTTCAACTGAGTGCGCGCCCGACCAGTGCGGTTGAGATTATACTTGGAACCGACGACACCAGCGTGTTGAGGGTCAGCCCGACGGAGTTGACCATCGCACCGGCGGATTGGGACCAGGCGCAGCGGGTAGAAGTGACAGCGATGGCAGATGCGATTAGCGAAGATACGCAAGTTTGGGTCAATCTTGTCGCCATGAGTGCGGAGTTTGCGGGTGTGGGTCACAGTGTTGAGGCAACGGTAAGCAATCAAAGCCCTGAAGCCGAGGATACGGGCGCGCTCGTCTCCTCCATGGCGACCAGCGGGGTCATGGGCACCCAGATGGGCAATGCCATCAATGATGCGGTTGCGGGCGGTGTTGGCGGCGGTGCGGGTTCGCTAGGCGCTGTAGCGGGCGGGTCTCGGGACGGTTCGCAGGGCAGTTACGACCCAGAGGCTTACAATCGTCTGCATGTGCTATCAGCGCGGCAGAGCCATAGGGGCTTTACCTTGGTTGATTGGTATTCGCTCGGTCTATCGCAGGCTTCGCTCGACGCCGAACTAACGGGCGAGGGTGCCTTTGCCTATGCTCTGATCGGTAAGGAGTTAAGCAAGACGGCCAGCGGCGTGAGCGGGTTGCTCTACGGCGCGGAGACCTCAAGCTGGGACTATGAAAACGAGACCGATGTTGACCGCACGGGCTTTTCGGTTGGCTACTATGCGGCACGGCGCAGTGGCGGGCTGACCTTCAGCGGTTCGGCGATCTTGACCCTATCGCTCAATGACTTTGTCAGTAACGAAGGGGCGACAGGGGATGCCAATTCGAACCGCTGGATTTTGAAGGGTGGTGTCAGTGGTGAGCGCGCGATTGGCCGGCGTGGGGCAAAGCTCAAGCCCTATATGGACCTCATGTACGCCACGGAAACCTTGGGCGCCTTCGACTTTTCCGATGGCACATCCTCGCAGGAAAGTACCGCCAACCTTGGGCGCTTGGGTTTGGGTTTAGAGTACGCCACGGCGCCGAGCGCCTCGGGTAGCCGCATGCTGGTGCGTGGGGAATTGAGCCAAGTGTTCGGTTCTGAGGACATCACGTTGAGCGACGGGACGGTCTATAGCCCCAATGAAGATGCGGTGGGTTCAGTCACCTTTGGCTGGATCACGCGCCCGGGTACCGACACGACCGCGCAAATCGAACTGACCTTCGGGGAGTTAGGCAACGACGAGGCCGAGGAAATCCGTCTTGACGGAACTGTGGACCGGAAGTTCTAGAAACCGACCTTATACCAGCGAATATAAGAGTCATGTATAATTGCCGTTGGCACCATTTGATTTTTGCGCTGCCATGAGCCTGTGTCGTTGCAACATCCCGTCGGAATTTTGGGCTTCGTGTGCGCTTAGGTTCTTTTCAGGCTTGAGCTTTGGTGCCGACTACTCCGCGATGATCGTCCAGGGATTCCTTCGTCGCGCCGACTGTTGGGCTGTGGTTTGTTCTGTTTCTTGGTTGTTCGGCCAACGGTCGCCGTTTTTCATAGGTAAGCGGTCAGGCAGTCTTTGTGCGTGCACGCTGCTATTTCTGGTCTTCCTTCTAGTCCCGGGTGACCTCGCCCGTGCGGACGCGGTGCCTACGGAGTGTTATGTATCTCCAAGAGGCGAAAGTTACGAAGGTACGTCGGGTGAGTGCAAGGGTTTGTTGGTCATTAGTCAGAAGGACTTTGAGGGCGTAACCCATGGAGATATCCCGGTGTGGCCTTGGCCTACAGACTACTATGTTTTTGAGAGGGAGGTCGAAGGGTCCAATGTTAAGGAGCGGTACACGCTCAGCCAGTGGTATACGGCCAACATTACAAATATGGATCACTTTTTTAGAGAAGCCCAATTTGGAGATATAGAGTCTCCTGACATCAGCTCTTGGGACACGTCAAATGTAACAAGCATGCGCTACACCTTTGCCAAGATACATTACCAGGCACCCGAAATAAGTAACTGGGATGTTTCCAATGTAACAGATATGGAAGGCATGTTCTGGGAGAACTTTGGAACAAAGGAGTATGGAATTGAAGATTGGGACGTATCGAGTGTTAAGAACATGAAATATATGTTCATGGATGCCCCCACTTTCAATGAACCTCTTGATAAATGGGATGTGTCAGAAGTCACCAACATGCATCGGATGTTTGACGGCGCGAGGAATTTTAAGAAAGATATATCTGGCTGGAATGTCATAAAGATTGACAAGGAACCGTATAATTTTGACAGTAATACTGCAGAGAGTTGGCCATCACATTTCAAGCCCCAATGGGAGACTTATACTGAGGAAGACCTGTTCCCAGAGGTCCGAGAGCTTAGTCCTGAAAATGGTCATGGCTTTGATGTGGACGATCAAGAATTAAGGATTACCTTTGATAAAGATGTCGCGGCGAATGTGGGCTATATCCGCCTTTACAACAACTCTGGAACCTTGATTGAAGCGATAAGCGTGGCGGGTGATCAAGTCGATGTTGACGACGAGGACGTGGAAATCACCTTGTCAGTTTCCCTTGAGGAAGGACAAGTTTACTATGTTTTGATTGACGCGGGGGCTTTTCAAGACACGACCAAATTTAACAATGACTTTCAGGGGTTTTTGACAGATAGGGATTGGAGATTTTCGGTTGCCCAAGAGATTGACAGCGTCGCTGCGGCGCAATGTGCCATCGACCCCAACAATCCTGTGTCCTATGTTGGTGCCGTCGAGCCTTGCTACAACAAGCTCGTTATAACGCCAGAGGATTTCTACGCAGTTGGCTCTAGATATGTTGGAGGTGACGAATCCTATGTTTTCAGCGATACGATTGATCTCGACGGCACAATGAGTAGTCGGGGTATCAATAATTGGTATACGGGTAACATCACGGACATGTCTGAGTATTTTCGGGGATATAAGGAAGGAAATACAAATATTTCTTTCACCAAAGATTGGGACACCTCCAATGTCACAGACATGTCTTGGATGTTTGCAGATGTTGCCGATTTTGCTGGCGATCTCTATGATTGGGATGTTTCGAACGTCACCACTATGGAGGGGATGTTTTATGGCAGCACTTGGACCAGTCTTGCCGAGCTTGCCCACCCTTGGATAGGCGATAGTTATTGGGACACATCAAGCCTCACAAATACGAGCAAGATGTTTTACGGGGTTCAGGACTTCAACGATGAAATCGCGCGCTGGGACATGTCGGGTGTTACCGACACATCTCAGATGTTTTACGGGGCGACGCGCTTTAACCAAGACCTCAGCCGCTGGGATATGGGCGAAGTCACGAATGCCAGTGACATGTTCCGCGACGCCAGCGGTTTCAACCAAGATTTGAGCGCATGGGACATGGCAAATGTCGAGGATATGAATGCCATGTTCCGAGGAGCCAGCAAGTTCAACGCCGAAATTGGGGGATGGGATGTTGGGAACGTTACAGACATGAACAGCATGTTCCGGGATGCATCTGTATTCGATCAGGACATCTCAACTTGGGATGTGTCACGGATTTCCAACGAACCCAACAGGTTTGATAGGAATACGAGCGAAGATTGGACCGACGAAGAAAAACCGAGATGGGGCACGTCGGGGGATAGGGTGCCGCCAGAGCTTGTGTTTCTGAGCCCGAGCGACGGCGCTAAGGACGTTGAGATCGACACGAGTCTTGTGCTTGAGTTTGATGAAGACGTGGCGGCAGGGCAAGGCACGATTAGGCTATACAAGGCCTCGGGGGACCAGGTTGAGACGATTTTCCTGCCCAGTAGCGCTGTGGAGTTTGATGGTGCAATGGCGGCAATTACGCCTTCGAGCCCTTTGGCCTACGATACCGATTACTATGTGTTGATTGACGCAACTGCGATCGAAGATGTTGATCGCAACGCCTTTGCGGGGATTAGTGATCCGGAGGCCTGGGCTTTCACCACGGTTGAAGATTTTGATGGGCCCACTTTGATCAGTACCTCGCCCGCTAACGGGGCGACGGGCGTTGATGTCGGGACACAGTTGACACTGACCTTCGATGAAGACGTGCAAGCGGGCACAGGGACTATTGATCTTTACGATGCAGCGACCTCTACCCTGGTGCAGACCCTTGCAATCGACAGCGCAAACGTAGTCTTTTTTGGGACGAATGTCACCCTTGAGACGCCAAGCCCGCTGAAATACGAAACCCTCTATTCCGTTGTGATTGCCGATGGTGTGATCGTGGATAGGTCGGACAACCGCAATGCCTATGCGGGGCTCTCGGGTGAGTCGACCGCAACATCCTGGCGCTTTACGACGGAAGATGCGCCTGTTTCGGCCGCCAATTCTACTGTCGAAGCGGACCCGAGCGAGAATGTGCCCGTCAGCGACGCCTCAACGATTTGGGTCACCTTAAGAGATTCTGATGGCGGCCTTGTCAGCGGATTCGCAAACCTCATTTCTGGGACGACCAGTCACGGCGAGGCCAGCGTTGGGGCCTTTACCGAACAGGCCGACAAAGAGGGGGTCTATAGCGCCGCTCTGATCTCAAGGTTGGGAGGGGAAGTCGAGGTAACCCTTACCGTGGGCGATACGACCTTGGACGCGACAGTGACGGTTGGCTTTGTGACTGTGCCCGAGGCCCCGAGTGATTTTGTGGTCATCGCTGGCGATGGGACTTTGGATTTGTCATGGACTGCGCCGTTCGACGGCGGCGCAGATATAGAAGACTATGAGTATAGGTTGAACGAGGGGGATGCCTATGTGTCGATCGGCAGTGCCGCAACGGGTGCCAGCGTCAGCGTTGAGAATGGCGTACCCTATGCAGTGACGGTGCGGGCGGTCAATGCCGAGGGCGTGGGCGCCGATTCTGCGGTGGTTTCGGTGCCCTCGGTGATCGTGCGCAGTGACGCTGCCTCACCGGTTGAAAGCTCCTTTACCGTTGAGGTGGCCTTTTCTGAAAGTGTGTCGGGATTTGACAGTAGTGACCTGCGTTTGGGCAATGCCATTGTTGGGGCGATCACGGGGTCTGACGGGGATTCGCTCTATTCCTTTGAGGTGCGGCCCGGGGCGGAAGGTGAGGTAAGTGTTGGCCTTGTGGCGAACGCAGTGGTCAACGGCGATGGATGGGGCAATACAGCTGCTGACCTTTTTTCCCGTCACTACGATCTCACAGGGCCGGTGTTTGACGAAGGGGCCTTGGATTCGCAGGGGGATCTGAGCCTCAGCGTCCCTGAAAACACTACGGCGAGCTTTGCGACTTTGACCGCCGACGATGCACATGGCCCTGTGACTTATGCGATGAACGGCGGGGACGATGCGGCGCACTTTGCCATTACCCAGACGGGTGAGTTGAGGGTCGATCTCACTGGGGGCGCTGATTTTGAGAACCCCGTCGATGCCGATGGCGATAATGTTTATACTTTTGAGGTCATGGCCCTAGATGCCGCGAACCCAGCCAATACCACGGTGCAGGGCGTCAAGGTGAGGGTAACCAACGTGTTTGAGGAGGGGTCTGTCATCATCATCGAACAAGAAGATGAGGATACGGGTGCAAGCGTCGATGTTTCAGCACAAGGTCTAGAAATCCGCGAGGGCGAGACGGCGGAGGTGGTTTTGACCCTGGTAGAACAACCCACGGCATGGGTCCAGGTGGATGTCACATCGGCCGACGCGGCGGTCGCGCTGATTCGTATTGAAGATGAGGGGCAGAGTTTCGACGCTGATGCAACGACCCTTAGGTTTGAACCTGAGGACTGGGAAAGTCCCCAAGTCGTGACGGTTGTTGGGGTGTACCGCGACGACCTTGAGGATCAAGAGACGACGATTGAACTTGATTTCTCGAACAGCAGTGATGCTGACTACGCCAGCGTTGAGGCGCTAGACTTTGCAGTGGTCTCGATCAATACGAGCGAACCTGGCATTGAGGTCTCCGGTGCTGACGAGGTCATGCAACTTGATGAGGGCGAGATTGGAACCTTTGACCTTTGGCTTACGGCGATTCCTTCGCAAGAATTGACGCTAAGTGTTGGTTCTGACAACGATTTTGTTGCGACCGCGAGCCCTGCAACCCTGATTTTTGATGCGGAGAATTGGGATCGGGCGCAGACGGTGACGGTGACGGGGGTTGAGCATTCTGCCCTGAGCGATCAAGCAACCGACATACGAGTTACGGCCCCTGATGACGGCGCGGGCTTTGCAGGCGTAGAGGTGTACAAGACGGTCCAGGTTACCAATACCACGGTCCCAAGCTTAGATGTGACCTATCCTGGGTCCGAAGAGGGGGAGAACTTGAGCGTTGAGGAGGGGGCGAGCACCACATTTGAATTTGCGCTGGCAAGCGAACCGACCGACACAGTTGAGGTGAAGCTCAGCTCTGGCGATACGGATGCCGTCACGGCTGCGACGGCTGACAAGGGGGACACTTTGGTGTTCGAGCCAGGGGATTGGGACCAGCCTCAGACGGTGACGGTGACGGGGGTTGAGGACTTTAACTCGATCAGTGAGGTGGGGCTTGTTGTAACCCTTGATCCCTCAGGCGGGGGCTATAGTTCGGGCCTTGATGAGGCAGAGGTTCTGGTCGACGTGGTGGACAATGATGCCCCAGAGCTGCTGGTGTCGCTTTCCAGTTTGACAATTAGTGAAGCTAAGACAGGCGTGTTCAATGTGCAACTGGAGACAGAACCAAGCGGCGATGTGAGTGTGACCTTGACTTCTGACGATGTTGAGGCGGTCAGCCTGTCGTCGGAGACGGGCGCGTTGGAGGCTGATGGCAGTTTAAACCTGACATTCACCGCGCTTAATTGGAACCTTGCGCAGACTGTGACGGTGACGGGAGAAGAGGACCCGGATACCCGCGATGAGGACGATGTTCACATTCAAATCATTGCCAAGGGGCATGAGTACCAGGATCTAAGTATCGACCCTGTCAGCGTGTCGGTTTTGGATGATGATCAGGCAGGGCTGTCGATTTCGGAATCTGAACTGAGTATCAGCGAGGGCTCTGAAGGCAGTTTTGAGGTGGTTTTGCTAACCGAGCCCAGTGGCGATGTGACGGTCACCTTGGCGCCCGACGATGTGGGGGCGGTTAGTCTGTCTAGCACGACAGGTTCGGCGCAGGAGGAAGGGGCGTTGGTGCTGACCTTCGCGCGCGAGACCTGGAACGTGGGTCAAGAGGTAAGGGTAAGGGGCGCCGCCGACGAAGACACTCAAGATGAGAGCGTGTTGATTGAGATCAGCGCCAAGGGTTATGAGTACGAAGGTCTCAGCGTTGGGGCCCTTGAGGTGTTGATTGCCGATAGTAGTGAGCGTGGCTTTGTCATTTCTGAAACGGAGTTGACGGTGAACGAGGGGGCGCAATCGACTTTTACTCTTGCGCTGGCAACCCCGCCGAGTGGCCTAGTGACGGTGAGGGTGACCTCGGATGATCTGGGTGTGGCGAGCCTTGCGGCAGAGACGGGGGCGATGCAGGACGACGGTAGTTTGGAACTGAGCTTTAGCAGTGCGGACTGGTCAGTGGGACAAAGTGTTCAGGTTACGGGGGTTGAGGATGACGACGTCGATTCCGAGACGGGCTTAGGGCTTCAGTTTCTGGCTTCAGGCGCGGAATATGCGGATCTGTCAGGAACTCTTCCGCTTCAGGTCATCGACAATGATCAGGTTGGGCTTTACTTATCGGAGACGAGCCTATTTATGGACGAGGGCGAGGAAGGGGCGTTCGCCGTGGCGCTGACATCGAAGCCGCGCCACGATGTTGTGGTGACACTCACGTCCCAAGCTGCGAGTGTGGCAACCCCTGATGTAGAGGAACTTACCTTCACCCCCGATGATTGGTCGCAGGAGAGAACCGTGGGGGTACAGGCGGGGGTTGACGACGATCTGGAGCGGAACCGAACGACCATAGAGGTTGCGGTGAGCAGCACTGACGACGCGGACTACGAGGGCCTCGACGCAAGTGTTACGGTGACGGTGACCGATACGACGGTGGCGGCGATCCTCGTTGATGCCTCGGGATTGAACCTCACCGAAGGCGGGACCGGGAGCTTCGGCGTGTCCTTGAGCGCCGAGCCTTCTGAAGGGGTCAGTGTTGAGGTGAGTTCGGGTGACACAGCCATTGCAACGGTCGAGGAGCCTGTGCTCAGTTTCAACAGCGCCAACTGGTTTGAGCCCCAGACGGTGACGGTTACGGGCGTGAGCCCTGGTGAGACGAGTATTGGGCTGGACGCTTCAGGTGTGGGGTTCAACAATGTCAGCGCCGTCCAAGTTCTCGCCACAGTGTTCGAGGGGGATGGCGTGGGCACTACGGTCGACGCGGCGGCAGGTTTGTCTATTTCTGAAACCGATTTGAGCCTTGGCGAGGGCGCGACCGGGGGTTTTTCTGTGTCTTTGCTGTATGAACCAACCGAACCCGTAACCGTGGATTTGGCGATCAGCGACACCAGCCTTGCGAGCGTGGAGCCGGCACAACTAACCTTTACCAGCAGCAATTGGTCCGCGATCCGTGAGGTAAGAGTGAGTGTTGCTGACAATTTGGATTTTGGGTCGGCTGAGGTCAGCCTCATCCTTTCCAGCGCCGCGAGCACTGATAGCGCCTATTCCGCGCTAGCAGATCGGATGGTGAGTCTATCGATTGTCGATGATGAGGCCGCGGTGCTGGTAACAAGTGTTTCGAGCTTGACGGTCGTGGAGGGGGAGCAGGCGACGTTTGACTTCGCGTTGGGAGCCCGCCCCAGCGGAGACGTAAGTGTCGCCCTTGTATCTGTCGATACCGCGCTCTTGGCGGTCGAACCTTCACAACTCTTCTTTGCCGCCGCGGATTGGGATCAAGCGCAGACAGTCAGCCTGACAGCCTTGCGCAAGACGGACCTTGGCATGAGGGGTTTGGAGGAAGTTGCCGTGAACCTTGTGGCAGCGGGGGCGGAGTTCGATGGTGCGAGCGCCACCGTCCAGGTCTGGGTTGAGGGCGCGCGAACGCACGCCGAAGATACGGGCGCGCTCGTTTCCTCCATGGCGACCAGCGGGGTCATGGGCACCCAGATGGGCAATGCCATAAGCGAAGCGGTTGCGGGCGGTGTTGGCGGCGGTGCGGGTTCGCTAGGCGCTGTAGCGGGCGGGTCTCGGGACGGTTCGCAGGGCAGTTACGACCCAGAGGCTTACAATCGTCTGCAT
The DNA here is from genome assembly GCA_965228345.1 of Alphaproteobacteria bacterium. Classification (GTDB taxonomy): domain Bacteria; phylum Pseudomonadota; class Alphaproteobacteria; order UBA7985; family UBA7985; genus CAXQZM01. The sequence goes on from CBDDHH010000003.1 coordinate 136,150, forward strand.
GTGCTATCAGCGCGGCAGAGCCATAGGGGCTTTACCTTGGTTGATTGGTATTCGCTCGGTCTATCGCAGGCTTCGCTCGACGCCGAACTAACGGGCGAGGGTGCCTTTGCCTATGCTCTGATCGGTAAGGAGTTAAGCAAGACGGCCAGCGGCGTGAGCGGGTTGCTCTACGGCGCGGAGACCTCAAGCTGGGACTATGAAAACGAGACCGATGTTGACCGCACGGGCTTTTCGGTTGGCTACTATGCGGCACGGCGCAGTGGCGGGCTGACCTTCAGCGGTTCGGCGATCTTGACCCTATCGCTCAATGACTTTGTCAGTAACGAAGGGGCGACAGGGGATGCCAATTCGAACCGCTGGATTTTGAAGGGTGGTGTCAGTGGTGAGCGCGCGATTGGCCGGCGTGGGGCAAAGCTCAAGCCCTATATGGACCTCATGTACGCCACGGAAACCTTGGGCGCCTTCGACTTTTCCGATGGCACATCCTCGCAGGAAAGTACCGCCAACCTTGGGCGCTTGGGTTTGGGTTTAGAGTACGCCACGGCGCCGAGCGCCTCGGGTAGCCGCATGCTGGTGCGTGGGGAATTGAGCCAAGTGTTCGGTTCTGAGGACATCACGTTGAGCGACGGGACGGTCTATAGCCCCAATGAAGATGCGGTGGGTTCAGTCACCTTTGGCTGGATCACGCGCCCGGGTACCGACACGACCGCGCAAATCGAACTGACCTTCGGGGAGTTAGGCAACGACGAGGCCGAGGAAATCCGTCTTGACGGAACTGTGGACCGGAAGTTCTAGAAACCGACCTTATACCAGCGAATATAAGAGTCATACCAACTCCGCTAAAAATTGACATTTTTATCGGAGTTTTGTCTCACGGCAGAAACGCCCCGCGTTTCGCCTGTTTGATGCGGTCTCACCTCGCTCGCACCGCTCGCTCAGCCCGACCGCAGGACGGGGCCTCCGCTTATACCCCGAGGCGCGTGTTCGTCGATCTCGGGACCGCTTGTTTTTGGCGCGGGCGTTCCCTGCGCCCTTCGGGCTTGGAGCCCAAGTGTTTTGTGCGCGGGCGTTCCCTGCGCCCTTCGGGCTTGGAGCCCGCTTGGGGGGCCGCAGTCGCGGCCCTATACCAGTTAATAAAGAGTCTGTTTTAAGGTGAACTGGTATGAGTGGCTTTGGTGATCCAAGGGCGGGGATTTGGGTCCTGTTGCTCAATCGCCATGGCTGGGAGTTTTTTTGACGCCTTGAACGCCGCCGTGATTGCGAGTCTTAACTCAGGCTCTTAACTCCTCGAATTCATAGTATTTTTGTATTTCAAGGACTTTAGATATGCCCACCTTTTCAGCTTCACTTTCACCAGGTGCTTGCATTGCAGGCGTTCTGGACTCGCGTCGTTCCTGAGGGCTTGAAACAGGCGGTAAGACTCTAAAGCTTCGGCAGGTCCCAACGGGATGTACTGCCAGTGGACCGAGGTATTGTATCAGGTGCCGCCTGAGCCGAGGATCGGACGCTGATCTCTCAAGCGTGGTGAGCCTATAGGGCCCGCCACCAGACAAGGCATCTTAAGGTGAGAGAGAGCGTCGTGGCAATCGCCATGCACGATTTTATACCAACCCCGATAAAAATTAACATTTTTATCGAAGTTTTGTCTCACGGCAGAAACGCTTCGCGTTTCGCCTGTTTGGTACGGTCTCTACTCGGTCGCTCAGCCCGACCGTGCGACGGGGCCTTCGCTTATACCCCGAGGCGCGTGTCCGCTATTCTCGGGGCCGCTGTGGGGGCCGCAGTCGCGGCCCTATACCAGTTCATAAAGAGTCTTTTTTAGTGAGAACTGGTATTAACCCCCGTGACCTCCTGCGCTCTTCGTGCAGTCCCCCCTTAGACCGGATGGGGGGCAGGTCAAAGTTGGCACCCTGGTCTGTGTTGGGGTTGGCCCGCCCGCTTGCGCGGGCCTTGCGAGTCCTGGCTCTTTTAACCAGCTGTAGCCTCATGGCTTGGGGGCAGGGGGTGTTACTGGAGGATGCGCCTGTCGAGGACATGCCTTTGGGCGATCGGGGCCACGTTCGTTGGGCGGAGGCGGTGCCCGCGTGGCGGCAGAAAACGGCGCCGCCTTCTAGAATGTTGAGCTTTGCATCGCCACGGCCCGCCGCGCCCGCTGGTCGCAGGATGGGGGAGGGGACTGTGGTGCGCCCTGAACCCTGGATGCCGCCGTGGGTGCCGAAGAAGCGCCTCACCCGCTTTGCCAGTTCTGCCCCTAGGGGCGCCGTTCGCGCGCACCGAAGTTTCGAAGCGCCGATGCCGCAAGCCATCGCGTCCATGGACGCCGCGCACACATCGGCGATGGAAACGCCTAAGCGCACGGGCCCGACGCGCCTCAGCAGGAGCCCTAACGATTTGACTGCCGATGATGTGACGCCGGACGCGGTGGTCATGACGGCGGCGGCGTCAAGGAACGACGAACCCGCGCAGGTCGCACCAAGCGCCGTCACGACTCAGATGACCCCCGACGATCCTGGTGGTCTGGTCGAGTCGCTTACCACCAGTGGCACTGTGGGTACGCTCTTAGGCGATGCTGTCACCGATGCGGTGCAGGGTGGGCTGCCAGGGCGGCAACGTGCCTACGATGATAGAGATTTGGATCGCCTGAGAGTTGTCTCGGCCCGCGATGGGGCGGGCGGATTTTCCCTTGTCGACTGGTTCACCTTGGGCGGCTCTCAAGCGTCCGTGGACGCGGAGCTCAAAGGCGACGGAGAATTTTCCTACCTCATGTTCGGTAAAGAATTTGGCAAGACCAGCAACCGCGTCCATGGTCTGCTTTACGGTGTCGAAGGGTCCAAGTGGGACTATGAGGGAGAAACCGATGTTGACCGTCTGGGTCTGTCGGTAGGGTATTATGGCGCGCAACGCTTGGGTAGATTGGTCCTGTCTGGGTCGGTTCTAGGAACCGTCTCGCGAAATGATTTCGTCAGCGCGAGCGGGGCGACGGGATGGGCGGGCGCGCAGCGGCTGATGTTCAAAGGTGAGGTTAGTCAGCAATTTAGGGTGGGCCCGGGTGGTGCCTCGCTCCGGCCTTATCTTGATCTGCTTTATGCTACGGAAAACCTTAATGAATTTACCTTTTCTGATGGCACAACCTCCGATGCCCACGCCACAGACCTGGGCCGGGTGGGCCTGGGTCTGGAGTACATGACTGCCCCCAACGCCCAGGGCAGCCGCGTCTTGATCCGCGGGGAGGTGAGCCAAGCCTTTGGCGCGGAAGATATTACCTTGAGCGACGGCAGTGTCTATACCCCGCAAGAGGAACCGGTCGGTACGGTTACCTTTGGCTGGATGAACACGTCGCGGTCCAATCTTACCGCTCGCATCGAGCTGACGTTGAGTGAACTGGGCAACAATGACCGCGAGGAGGTGCGCCTTGATGGCACCGTCGATCGACGCTTTTGAACCGCGCGACGAGTGGAGGGCGCGACGAGGGACACCTTCGCAGCCTTGGGGTCACAGGGCTAGGTCAGGATTGAGCTGAGGCTGTCCCAAGGTTTGTGATCTGCTTTTGTGAGCCTATGTCAGGTTTTGGTAGGTAAATTTTGAGAGGGTGCGGCGCGAGAGCCTAGAGACAAGGGTTTGATAAATGTATTTGCAACGAAACATAGGCCTTCGTACGCTCACCTTTGGGGGTAAAGGAGATCACCCGCGCGTCCACCGACCGGCTGGGTGGCATTCATGCCCAAGGCCGGCGGCAACACCCAGATGCTGGCTTGTTGCGAGAATGGCTCGGGCGCGCTAGGGAAATTCGGATTTCATGCGACTCTTAAGCCTAGGACCCATGACTATCCCAACTCCGCTAAAAATTGACATTTTTATCGGAGTTTTGTCTCACGGCAGAAACGCTCCGCGTTTCGCCTGTTTGATGCGGTCTCACCTCGCTCGCACCGCTCGCTCAGCCCGACCGCGCGACGGGGCCTCTGCTTATGCCCCGAGGCGCTTTCTTAGCTGTTCTTGGGGCCGTTACGGGGGCCGCAGTCGCGGCCCTATACCAGTTCATAAAGAGTCTGTTTTAATGAGAACTGGTATTAGGCCCCTCATTGCCGCATCGGCCAAGTGGAGGCCCGCGAACCGGATCGGGGAACGTGTGGTTGCGGCCCTGCTGCTCGGTCTCTGGTGCAGCTTGCCCGCCCGGGCCGAGGTGCCGTCGGTGACGCTCGCGGCGGGGGGTGACGAACCTGTCAGCGCCGCCTTCGCGGTGACCGCGACCTTTTTCGCAGATGTGACGGGCCTTGGCGCTGACGACTTAGGCCTTGAGAACGGCACGCTTAGCGGGAGCCCAAGCTGGTCCGAAACCGACGTTGCGAAGGTCTATACCTTCGAGGGGCAGCCAGATGACGCGCTGGAGGGTCAAGTGACGGTCAATATGGCCGCCAGCGCGGCGCCGCATGCAAGCGACGGTGTCACGGGCAATACGCAAGTCCTGCCACTCACGGTTGCGGTCGATACCAACGGCCCGGTTTTCACGAGCGGCAATAGCTTTACCGTCTCGGAGAACAGCTCGTCGGTTGGAACTTTGACCGCCACGGACGGCAGCGGCGGCGTTGACTTCGCGATCACCGGCGGGGTCGATGCCGCGAACTTCGCGATCGACGCGTCAACAGGCGAGCTAAGCTTTGACATCGACGGGGCTGCGGCTGATTTTGAAAGCCCCGCTGACGATGACCAGGACAATGAATACCAACTTGAGGTCACGGCGACGGATGGGACCGGGAGTGCCACCGCGCAAGCGGTAACCGTGACGGTGGCCAACGCCTTGGACAATCCAGGTTTTGAGCTGTCGCCGGGCGAGTTAAGCATCGATGAAGGGGGCACGAACGAGTTCACCGTGGCCTTGATCGATGTCCCGACCGCGGCGGTAACGGTGACCCTCAGGGTGGATAGCAACGAGATTGCCGCGTTGAGCCTTGCGGCGGAGACAGGTCAGCTGCAGCAGGACGGCAGTTTGGATCTGACCTTCACGACCGAGGATTGGGACACGCCGCAGACGGTAAAGGTGGAAGGGCTTGTTGACGACGATGCGGACGACGACGCGAACACCATCAACATAAGCGCGGCTGGGGGAGGCTATGACGACGTCGATGAGGCCTCAGTGACGGCTACGGTGGTTGAGCCCACCGATGAGGGTGATCCGGGGATTGAAGTTTCGAAGACTAGTCTTTCGATCAATGAAAGCGGTGATGGCAACAGTGGAACTTTCACCGTGAAGCTGAGCACCATCCCCAGCGGGGATGTCACGGTAAGGGTCGCCTCGAGCGACGGTGATAAAGCGCGCGTTTCTGCCGATGATGGGACGACGCAAGAGCAGACTGTTGATTTAACATTCACAACCGAGAATTGGAGCATAGAGCAGACCGTGACGGTGACGGGGGTTGTGGACGATGACACGGATGATGAGACAAGCCTGTCGATTAGCCTGACTCCGTCCGGGGGAGGGTATGATGATGTGACGCCAGGGTCTGTTGCTGTAACGGTGTGGGACACAAACAAGCTTGGTGTTTCGACCTCCAAGAGCAGTGTCAAGATCAACGAAAGCGGTGACGGCAACAGCGACACCTTCACGGTCGTTCTAAATGTGATTCCAACTGGGGATGTGAAGGTTGAGGTAACCTCCAGCGACGGCGATAAGGCGCGCGTTTCTAGTGACGGGGGGACGACGCAAGGGCAGACCCTTGAACTGACGTTCACGACCGAGGATTGGAGCGTGGCTCAAACGGTGACGGTCATAGGAGTTGAGGACGATGATGGGAACGATGAGACGGCCCTGTCGATCAACATGACGCCCTCAGGGGGGGGCTACGATGGCGCTGCGGGTGCTACCGTTGGCGTATCGGTGATGGATACGAGCGTGAAAGGCCTTACGATCTCTGAGACTGATCTAGAGATCACCGAAAGTGGCGACGGCAACAGCGCGACGTTCACGGTTGCTTTGAACACTCAGCCGAGCAGTGATGTGACGGTGGCGGTCGCCTCCAGCGAGGGGGCCGCGGCGCTTGTCTCGGCCGATGGGATCACGCAGGCAGACTCCGTCAATCTGACGTTCACATCTTCGGACTGGGAGACGGCGCAAACGGTAACGGTGACGGGTGTTAAGGACGACGATACAGACGATGAGACGCTATCGATCAGTGTGACACCGTCGCAGGGCGGCTATGATGAGGTTGCGCCAGGTTCGGTCGGTGTGACAGTGACGGACACGACCGTTGAGGGCCTTACAATCTCCACGGAGAGCCTAGTGATAACCGAAGGTGGGAGCGATACCTTTACGGTGGTGTTGGATTTGGAACCCAGCGCAGAAGTCATTGTGACGGTCTCGACAGATGATGTCGATGTTGCGAGCCTCTCTATGGATGAGGTGACGATGCAAAGCGACGCGGTCGAGCTGACCTTCACCACCGAGGATTGGAATAGCGAGCAAGGGGTGACGGTCACTGCAGCAGACAATTCAACTCTGGGCAACGGCGCGGCCACGCTGAGCTTTGTGATTTCCAGCGCCGATCCGGCCTATGACGCCATGAATGTTCCCGACTTCGCGGTGACGATCGAGGACGATGAGGCTGCAGCGTTGGTCACTAGCACCTCGGCCCTAACCATGGGCGAGGGCGACACCTCAACCTTCACCGTGGCCTTGGGCGGGTCGCCGTCAGATCAAGTGACGGTCCTGCTTGGTAGCAACAACGCGGGTGTTTTGACGGTCGCGGACTCTAGTTTGACCTTCGATGCGACTAACTGGTCCGTGCCGCAGACCGTCGCCCTCACCGCGCCTGACAATGAGGACATCGGCGGCAACGCCACGGCTGAGGTAAATCTTCGCGCCGCCGGCGCTGAATTTGAAGGGGCCAGCCACGGTGTGGAAGTGAAGATCGTCGACGATGATCGCGCCCCCCCGCCTGAAGATACGGGTGCGCTTGTTTCCTCCATCGCGACCAGTGATGTCATGGGGAATCAGCTGGGCAATCTGATAAGCGATGCTGTTTCGGGCGGCATCGGCCCCCCAGTTCGCACGAACGTGGCACCGACACGGATGCGGCGCAGCCTCTTTGGGCTTTCTGCAGCGGACTATGACCCTGAGGCCTACAATCGCCTACAGGTGCTTTCGGCACGCGAAGGGGAAGAGGGCTTTACCTTGGTCGATTGGTTTTCGGTCGGCTTGTCGCAAGCTTCGCTCGACGCCAGCCTGTCGGGGGATGGGGCCTTTGCCTACGCCATGGCAGGGCGCGAGTTGACCAAGACCAGCGACAGCGTGACTGGATTGCTGTATGGTGTCGAAACCTCGACTTGGGACTATGAGGCGGAAACGGACGTCGACCGCACAGGCTTCTCCCTCGGATACTACAGCGCTCAGCAAAGCGATGGGCTGACCTTCAGCGGCTCGGCCATCTTTACTCTATCGCTGAACGATTTTGTCAGTGCTAGCGGCGCGACAGGCGATGCGACCTCCCAGCGTTTGATTTTCAAGGGAAGTATTAGCGGCGCGCGCACCATGGACGACCGCCGAGGAACCATGAAGCCCTATGTCAGTCTCATGTACGCCAGCGAAAGTCTTGCGGCCTTTACCTTTTCCGACGGCACAACCTCGGACGCCAGCACCACCCACATTGGGCGGCTTGGGCTCGGGATGGAATATGCCACCTTGCCCACGGCCTCGGGCGATCGCTTTCTTGTGCGTGGGGAGCTGAGCCAGGTATTCGGCGCGGATTCCGTCGTCCTTAGCGACGGCGATGTCTATAGCCCCAATGAAGACCCGGTCGGGTCGGTCACCTTTGGCTGGCTCACCCAACCCGGCGTCGACACAAGCGCCCAAATCGAGCTGACTTTTGGCGAATTGGGCAATAGCGAACGCGAAGAAATCCGCCTCGACGGCACGGTTGATCGACGGTTTTGAGGTTTTTGCCTTAGGGTGGAAAGGAACAACTGTGCCATGATACGGGTTCAAAACTATCCAATCAATCCAAGACCCATGCAGATGGCCTGGTATGGCTGGCGTTTCGGGCCTGCCCGTGGAGGGATATCAGGCCGCAGTGCAAAGGTGTCAATCTTCTTTTGCCCCATTGCAATATGGGGTAAAAAGACTTAAGTTAGATGGGATTAGTTTAGGTCAGATCCCATGCTTACGCACTTAGGCACCCCATCTGCCGAGAAGAGGCGTTCCCCCTCAAGTGGGTTAAGGCAACTCGTGCGTGCTATTGCGGCGCTATTGCTCGCGCTTTGGTCGAGTTTGCCTGCTCGGGCAGACGTGCCTGATGAGTGCAAGATCGACGCAACCGCAGAGACAACAAGTCTCTATGTTGGTCAACAGGGGTCCGACTGCGAGGGCCTCTTGGTGATTTCACAGACGGTTTTTGACGCCGTTGGGTCTTTGGATAGGAACAGCAATAGCAACGAGAGCTTCGAAGTGACCATTGATGGTTACGATGATGCTTTTGGTGTCAGTGATTGGTACACGGGCAATATTACCGACATGAGTAACTATTTTAGAGGGACGAACATCGGAGATGGGTCAAGTTCTGACCCCATTGGCGATATTAGCAACTGGGATGTCTCCCAAGTTACAGACATGTCTTACGTGTTTTTCAATGCTCATACCTTTAATCAAGACTTGAGTGAGTGGGATGTTTCCCAGGTTACTAACATGTCTCGCATGTTTTATAATGCTTATGAATTCAACGGTAATATCAGCGCCTGGAATGTGTCTCAAGTTGAAGATATGAGCAGTATGTTTTACAATGCTGAAGCATTCAATCAAGAACTGAACAGCTGGGATATTTCTGAAGTTACAGAAATGAAAAGTATGTTTAGCGGCGCGATGAGTTTCGATAAAGATCTGAGTAGTTGGAATGTATCTCAGGTTACAGATATGTTCGCTTTGTTTAGAGAGGCCAGCGCTTTTAATCAAGACTTAAGCGATTGGGACGTGTCTCAGGTTACAAACATGGCGTACATGTTTGAGAGCGCCTCGGCCTTCAATACGCCGCTGTATTGGGGAGACAAGACCCGGAACGTCGAAAGAATGGATCAGATGTTTAAATACGCCCTTAACTTTCAGGGGGGGGGGCTTGCTGACTGGAACACTTCGAGTCTTACACAAGTGGCTGAAATGTTTTTTGGTGCGCAGAGCTTTAATGAAGATATAGGTGAGTGGGATGTGAGCAATGTCACGCGCAACTATGATATGTTCAATGGCGCAACTTCTTTTAACCAAGATATCGGCGATTGGGATGTAAGAAATTTCGGCTCGATGATACGCATGTTTCAGGACGCGGCGAGTTTCAACCAAGACATTGGTGACTGGGATGTAAGAAACATTGCAGTTATGCATGGCATGTTTCGTGATGCGGTTCAGTTCAATGGTGATATTTCCAATTGGAATGTATCGAGTGTTACAAATATGACCAATATGTTCGAAGGGGCGTCGAACTTCTATCAAGATCTGTCAAATTGGCCGGTGGGCTACTTTAGTGAAGAACCCAGCAATTTCAATACCGACGCCAATGAGTCTTGGCGAAGTAACAGCGGGATGCAACCCAACTGGGGCGGCATAGATGCGACGAATCCAACAATAGACACCCTCTATCCTGAAAGTGGTGAGGTGGGAGTGGATGCGGGTGTGGTTCTGCGCGTAACATTTTCCGAGGGCATTGATGAAGGAAGTGGTTCGATTGAGATTTTTGATCAGGATCATGCGCCATTTGCGACAATCGGCGTATCGGATTCCGAGGTTGAATTCGTCGGTGCAAGTCTGGTCTTGACTCCGCAGACTGCTTTCACGCCGGGAGAAACCTACTATGTGACGATTTCCGAGGGCGCCGTCATAGACAATTCTCAGCAGGAGAACCCTTTTGCGGGCATTGCCGACGAACAGACGTGGCGATTTTCTATTAAGACTGAGGTTGATGCCGACGCGTCGATGGTTTCGGTTCTGCCCTCTGACACCCCCATTGATCTGACCAGTTCCGCGACCGTTCAAGTGACTGCGATTGATATAAGTGGTAATCCTGTTTCGGGGCAGGTCGATGATCTCAGCGCGACTGTGTCAAACGGTGCGCAGCTTGGCGATTTTGTCGAGACGGGGGCGGGCGTCTATGAGGCCGAGTTGACCTCGACGTATGCTGGGACAGCAGACGTCATCGTTACGATGGACGGTGTGACGCTTTCGCAGGCCGTTTCGGTCACCTTTTTGGAATCTATTATCGTGTCGGCGTCCACCTCAACCTTGGAAATTGATGAGGGGTCAACAAGCGCCTTCACCCTCAGTCTCGCCTCCCAACCCAGTGTCGCGTTGGAGGTGACAGCCACCTCAAGCAATTCAGTCGCCGTAGGCGTGTCAGCAGATGAGGGTGACCTGCCGGGCGAGACTGCGACTTTTATTTTTGAGCCGAACAATTGGAACACTCCCCAAACCGCATTGGTAACGGATCTTGTGAACGAGACGAGTGACGACGACGTTCGAATCAGCTTCGGTCTCAAAATCTGGTCTGACGCGACGCAGAGCTATGAGGACTCTGATCCTAGTCTCACGTCCGTAACTGTTCCAGACGATGTTTCCGTAAGTCTTGTCAAAACGCCTGGCGCGCCAGCGCAGGTCAGGGTCACCCCTGATGACCAGAGCCTGACGCTGGCTTGGAAAGCGCCCACTGACAACGGCGGGGCGGACATTGTCGGGTATGCCTATAGTCTAGATGGGGGCGACACCTATAGCGACATGAGTCTCACCTTGGACGGCGGCGACTATGAGTACACGATCACGGGTTCTGACGCCGTTCCGATCAACGGCGCGGCCTTTAGTGTGAGCCTTAGGGCAGAGAATAGAATTGGGCTCGGCGACCCCTCTGGTGCGATTGTGGTGCCGTCGGTGACGCTCGCGGCGGGGGGTGACGAACCTGTCAGCGCCGCTTTCGCGGTGACCGCGACCTTTTCCGCAGATGTCACGGGCCTTGGCGCTGACGACTTAGGCCTTGAGAACGGCACGCTTAGCGGGAGCCTGAGCTGGTCCGAAACGGACGTTGCGAAGGTCTATACCTTCGAGGTGCAGCCCGATGACGCGCTGGAGGGTCAAGTGACGGTCAATATGGCCGCCGGCGCGGCGACGCTCGCAAGCGACGGTGTCACGGGCAATACGCAAGCCCTGACGCTGACGGTTGCGGTCGATACCAAAGGCCCGGTTTTCACGAGCGGTGATAGCTTTACCGTCTCGGAGAACAGCTCGTCGGTTGGAACTTTGACCGCCAAGGACGGCGAGGACGGCAGCGGCGGCGTTGACTATGCGATCACCGGCGGGGTCGATGCCGCGAACTTCGCGATCGACGCGTCAACAGGCGAGCTAAGCTTTGACATCGACGGGGCTGCGGCTGATTTTGAAAGCCCCGCTGACGATGATCAGGACAATGACTATCAACTTGAGGTCACGGCGACCGATGGGACCGGGAACGCCACCACGCAAGCGGTGACCGTCACGGTCGCGAACGTGGTTGAGGCGGCGGCTCTTGCGGTCGAGGCGTCTGGCCTAGATCTCTTGCTAGAGACCAGCGCCTTGAACTTAGACGAGGGCCAGTCGGGGGAGGTGGTCCTGACCTTGCTGGAGCAGCCTACCGATCAGGTCACCCTTTTGGTCGAGGTTGACGACCCAGATGCGGCGCAGATTTTGGTTAGTCAAGATGGTGCAACCACGACGGCCCAAACGACCGAACTGATCTTTGAGCTTGCCAGTTGGGACACGCCCCAGAGCCTTTGGATTGAGGCCGTCGATCGCACAACCGCGCTCGACCCTATCTCCACCGAGGTCAGCCTCAGCTTCGCCAACAGCACCGATACGGGCTATCAGGCCTTAGAGGCGTCCAGCTTCACCGTGAACGCCGCCAACACGACGGCCCCGAGCCTTGATGTCTCTGTCACAGAGCTGACGGTTGGGGAAGGAGACAGCCAGGACTTTAAGGTCGTGCTCAATGCTCAGCCGACCGGCCTTGTGCTGGTGACAGTGTCCACCGACGATGTCGATGCGGCGAGCGTATCGAGCGATGGGGGGGCAAGCCAAGCGGCGTCGGTCGATCTGACGTTCAACCAAAGCACCTGGGCATTGGAGCAGACGATAAGAGTCACGGGCGTTGAGGACGACGATACGGACGATGAGACCCCGTTGATCACGATGACCCCCTCGGGTGGGGGCTACGACAGTGATGCGACTGCTTCCGTTGGCGTGACAGTGACGGATACGAGTGTCAAAGGGCTTACGATCTCCAGGGACAGTTTGGCGATCAATGAAAGGGGAGATGGGAACAGCGAAACCTTCTCGGTTGTTTTGGATACGATTCCAAGCGGCGATGTGATGGTGACGGTGGCGTCGAGCGATGACGGGGCTGCGAGTGTTTCTGAGGATGAGGGAATGACCCAGGCGGCGTCGGTTGAGCTAAGGTTCACGCAAACAAGTTGGAACGTACCGCAAACCCTTACGGTCACGGCTGTTGAGGATGATGATACGAACGATGAGAGCCCATCGATCAGTTTAACGCCCATAGGCGGCGGATACGATACCGATTTGACAGGGGCCGTTAGCGTGACGGTAGCGGATACGGACAAGGCTGGCGTCGCAGTCTCCACGAGCCTTATATCAATCCAGGAAAGTGGGGATGGCAACAGTGGCACCTTCGAAGTTGTTTTAAATACCATCCCCACCGATGACGTAAAAGTCACCTTGGCTTCGGATGATTTTGGCGCTGTCAGCCTATCGAGCGATGGGGGTGTGAACGAAGCTGAGACGATTGAACTGACGTTCACAGCTACGGATTGGAACTTGCCGCAAACGCTTACTGTTACGGGCGTTGAGGACGATGATACGGATGATGAGGACCTGTCGATTAGCCTAAGCCCCTCGGGCGGTGACTATAGCGAAGTTACGGCAGGGTCGGTTGCTGTTAAGGTGACGGATACGAGCGCCAAAGGGCTCTTGATCTCTCAGGACAGCATCTCGGTCAACGAAAGTGGCGTAGGTAATAGCGCGACCTTCACGGTTGCCTTGAATACGATCCCCAGCGGTGATGTGAAGGTTACTGTGCAGTCGGATGATTCTGGCGCTGCCAGCCTATCGAGCGATGGGGGTGTCAACGAAGCTGAGACGATTGAGCTAACGTTCACAGCTACGGATTGGAACTTGCCGCAAACGCTTACCGTTACGGGCGTTGAGGATGATGATACGGATGATGAGGACCTGTCGATCGGCCTAAGCCCCTCGGGCGGTGACTATAGCGACGTCACGGCTGGGTCGGTTGCTGTTAAGGTGACGGATACGAGCGTCAAAGGGCTCTTGATCTCTCAGGACAGCATCTCGGTCAACGAAAGTGGCGTAGGTAATAGCGCGACCTTCACGGTTGCCTTGAATACGATCCCCAGAGGTGATGTGAAGGTTACTGTGCAGTCGAACGATTTTGGCGCGGCCAGCTTGTCGAGCGATGGGGGTGTCAACGAATCTGAGACTATCGAGCTAACGTTCACAGCTACGGATTGGAACTTGCCGCAAACACTTACCGTTACGGGCGTTGAGGATGATGATACGGATGATGAGGACCTGTCGATTAGCCTAAGCCCCTCGGGCGGTGACTATAGCGAAGTTACGGCAGGGTCGGTTGCTGTTAAGGTGACGGATACGAGCGTCAAAGGGCTCTTGATCTCTCAGGACAGCATCTCGGTCAACGAAAGTGGCGTAGGTAATAGCGCGACCTTCACGGTTGCTTTGAAAGCGATCCCTAGCGGTGATGTGAAGGTTACTGTGTGGTCGGATGATTTTGGCGCTGCCAGCCTATCGAGCGATGGGGGTGTGAACGAAGCTGAAACGATTGAGCTGACGTTCACAGCTACGGATTGGAACTTGCCGCAAACGCTTACCGTTACGGGCGTTGAGGATGATGATACGGATGATGAGGACCTGTCGATTAGCCTAAGCCCCTCGGGCGGAGACTATAGCGACCTTATGGCAGGGTCGGTTGCTGTTAAGGTGACGGATACGAGCGTCAAAGGGCTCTTGATCTCTCAGGACAGCATCTCGGTCAACGAAAGTGGCGTAGGTAATAGCGCGACCTTCACGGTTGCCTTGAATACGATCCCCAGCGGTGATGTGAAGGTTACTGTGCAGTCGAACGATTTTGGCGCGGCCAGCTTGTCGAGCGATGGGGGTGTCAACGAATCTGAGACGATTGAGCTAACGTTCACAGCTACGGATTGGAACTTGCCGCAAACGCTTGCCGTTACGGGCGTTGAGGATGATGATACGGATGATGAGGACCTGTCGATCGGCCTAAGCCCCTCGGGCGGTGACTATAGCGAAGTTACGGCAGGGTCGGTTGCTGTCAAGGTGACGGATACGAGCGTCAAAGGGCTCTTGGTCTCTCAGGACAGCATCTCGGTCAACGAAAGTGGCGTAGGTAATAGCGCGACCTTCACGGTTGCCTTGAATACGATCCCCAGCGGCGATGTGAAGGTTACTGTGCAGTCGGATGATTCTGGCGCGGCGAGCCTATCGAGCGATGGGGGTGTCAACGAAGCTGAGACGATTGAGCTAACGTTCACAGCTACGGATTGGAACTTGCCGCAAACGCTTACCGTTACGGGCGTTGAGGATGATGATACGGATGATGAGGACCTGTCGATTAGCCTAAGCCCCTCGGGCGGTGACTATAGCGAAGTTACGGCAGGGTCGGTTGCTGTTAAGGTGACGGATACGAGCGTCAAAGGGCTCTTGATTTCCAAGGAGAGTATCTCAATCACCGAAAGTGGTGATGAGAACAGCGCGACCTTCACGGTTGTTTTGGATACGATTCCAAGTGGTGATGTGACGGTGACGGTGAGGTCAAGCGATGGTGAGGTAGCGAGCATTTCTGAGGATGAGGGAACAACGCAAGCGGCGTCAGTCGACCTGACGTTTACAGCGGAAAACTGGGATGCACCGCAAACGGTGACGGTCACTGCAGTTGATAATTCAACCCTTGGGGCAGGCTCGGCGACTTTGAGCTTTGTCACCTCCAGCGTCGATCCAGCTTATGAAGCCTTGGATGTTCCGAGCATTCCGGTGGCCATCGACGACGATGAGTCAGCAACGCTGGTCATTAGTGCGTCGAGCCTAACCCTGGACGAAGGCGGCACCGCGACCTTCACTGTGGCCTTAGGCGCGTTGCCGTCGGATCAGGTGACGGTAATCCCAGGCAGCAGCGACACAGGCGTTTTGACGGTCGCGGAGTCCAGCTTGACCTTCGATGCGACCAACTGGGACGCGGTACAGTCGGTGACCCTGGCAGCGCCGGAGAACACGAGTTTTGGGAACACGACGGCTGAAGTCAGCCTCGTTGCCGCAGGCGCTGAATTTGGTGGGGGCAGCGCCAAGGTGCAGGTGCTGATTGTCGACAATGATGACCAAACTCCTTATGAGGACACAGGCGCAATCGTCTCCTCCATCTCTGCCAGTGAAGTCATGGGTAGCCAGCTGGGCGATCTGATTAGCGACGCAGTTCGCGCTGGGGTCTCGGCGACTGGCCCCGGGAGCGACGTGCGCCTTGATCTGCAGGATGTGCCCACGCAACCAGGGCGAACGCTCTATGGTTATACGGCGGCGGATTATGATCCTGAGGCCTACAATCGCCTGCACGTGCTTTCGGCGCGCGAGGGGGCCGGCGGCTTCACTTTAGTCGATTGGTTCTCGGTCGGACTGTCGCAGGCCTCGCTCGACGCTAACTTGCTGGGGGACGGCGCCTTTGCTTACGCCTTGGTGGGGCGTGAGTTAACCAAAACCGCAGGCCGTGTCGGCGGTTTGCTCTACGGTGTTGAAACCTCGACTTGGGATTATGAGGGGGAAACCGATGTTGATCGCACTGGCGTGTCCCTTGGTTACTACAGCGCCCAAAAGCGCAATGGGCTTACCTTCAGTGGCTCGGCTATTTTCACGCTGTCGCAAAACGACTTTGTCAGCGAGAGTGGCGCGACGGGCGATGCGGCCTCTCAGCGCTGGATCTTTAAGGGTGGTATTAGCGGTGAGCACACCTTGGAACGCCGCCGAGGGATTTTGAAACCTTATGTCAGCCTCATGTACGCCACCGAAAACCTCGAAAGCTTTACCTTTTCCGACGGCCTCACCTCTGACGGTAGCACCGCTGAAATTGGTGAGCTTGGACTGGGGATGGAGTACACCACTTTGCCCACCGCGTCGGGCGATCGCTTTCTGGTGCGCGGGGAACTGAGCCAGGTGTTCGGCACGGATTCCGTCACGCTTAGCAACGGTGACGTCTATAGCCCCAATGAAGATCCCGTCGGCTCGGTCACCTTTGGCTGGATTACCCAACCAGGCACTGACACGAGCGCCCAGATTGAGCTGACCTTTGGCGAGTTAGGCAATAGTGAACGCGAAGAGATCCGCCTTGACGGCACGGTCGATCGACGGTTTTAGGATTATACCAGTTCTCTTTAAAACTGACTCTTTATGAACTGGTATAGGGCCGCGACTGCGGCCCCCGAAGCGGGCTCCAAGCCCGAAGGGCGCAGGGAACGCCCGCGCCTGAAACGCGCGGCCCCGAGAACAGCGCTAAAGCGCCTCGGGGTATAAGCGAAGGGGCGGCGAAACGCGAAGCGTTTCTGCCGTGAGACAAAACTTCGCTAAAGATGTCAATTTTTAGCGGAGTTGGTATTAGAGGCGCAGGGGCCCTCGGTCTAGGCCCCGTCGATTTCCCCTCTTTCGGGATGGAGGCGCAGGCGAATCCCTAAGGGCTGGTGAACTTATCCCGAGCGCAGTCGCAGGATCCATCACGGAACGCGGACCACAGGAGCGGACGGCATCGGCCACTGTGGCAAATCAGCCATGGCGCCGGCCGGAATGGTCCCCGCGAAGACGCTTGCTGATTGACGATCCGGCAAATCGCCAGCAAGCCCTTGTTTTTTATACTTTACTTTGATGTTTCTTTACCCCATTCGGCGCTCGTATCGCGTCCCAAAAACGTTGCACCTTTATGGGTGCACCCCCTCCTGTTCTTGCCAACAGGCGGCGAGGCAACGCACGTTCGCGGGAAGAATCGCTTTTCACCTCGTTGCAAAATGGGGCGAGGCTCGCTAGCATGAGCGCTGTTAAATTGGGCTCTATGTTCACGCACCCAGTCACCCGATCGGCCAAGTTGCGGCTTACGCCCTCACGCAGGGGGCTTGCGCTTGGGCTACTGTTGCTGGGTCTTGGGTCGAGCGTGCTCGCCCAGGCCGATATTTCCGCTGAGTGTCAAATTATCGCCACTTCGGAGGTTGCGGACCTCTATGTTGGTCCAGCGGGGTCGGACTGCGCGGACCTCTTGGTGATTTCACAAACAGTTTTTGACGCCGTTGGGTCGACGGCTCGGTCTGCAGTAACAAGCGAGCCCAATGGCGATGGAAGCTTCTCGGTTGAGTTTAATGGTAAGACCTATGTTGTTGATGATTGGTACACGGGCAACATTACCAACATGGCGGGGTATTTTTATACAACTGAAATAGGGGATGGAACGGATACCGATCCCATAGGGAATATTTCGGGCTGGGATACGTCTAGCGTTGTGGACATGTCCAGTATGTTTCGGGAAGGTCTTTACTTTAATCAATATCTAAATGATTGGGACGTCTCCCAGGTTACGGACATGTCTACCATGTTTCATGCTAACCATGATTTCAATCAGGATTTGAATAATTGGGACGTCTCTCGAGTGACAAACATGGAGAGCATGTTTTCAAGAACTAGTGAATTTAATGGCAATATCAGTACCTGGAATGTCTCGCAGGTTACCAATATGAAATATATGTTCGTTCAAGCTCTAGCTTTCAATCAAGATTTGAATGGCTGGGACGTTTCCCAAGTTACAACAATGTTTGAGATGTTTAAACACACCGGAGTCTTTAATAAGGATATCAGTAATTGGAATGTATCTCAGGTCACAGATATGTATGGCATGTTTAGAGATGCTTCCGCATTTACTCAAGACTTAAGCAGCTGGGATGTGTCTCAAGTTACAGTTATGACTTACATGTTTCATGGTGCTAAAGGCTTCAATGGTGCACTCGATTGGGGTGACAAGACAAGAAATGTTGAGAGCATGGCATTTATGTTTGAGGAGGCCTCGGAATTCCAAGGAAGGGGTCTTACTGATTGGGACACATCGCGTGTTACCCGTATGGAAGCAATGTTTGCGGGCGCATCGAATTTCATCGAAGACTTGGGCAACTGGGATGTGAGCAATGTTGATAATATGAGAGATATGTTCGATGGGGCCAGCTTATTTGATCACGATATCGGCGGATGGGATGTAAGAAACGTAGCTGGGATGTATAACATGTTTCGGAATGCGTCTAAATTCGACGGTGATATTGGTGGTTGGAATGTGTCCAGTGTTAGAACCATGTATAGTATGTTTGAAGGTGCGTCGAGCTTCAATCAAGACTTGTCAAACTGGCCCGTAGGTTATTTTACTGCAGCGCCACACGATTTTAACACAAATGCTAATGAGGCGTGGCGCAATGATAGCAGCATGCAACCCAACTGGGCGGGCACAGATACGACAAATCCAGTCCTAGAGACTCTCTATCCAAAGAGTGGTGAGGGAGGGGTGGATCCGAACGTCGTGCTGCTCCTGACTTTTGATGAAGGCATCACAGGGGGAAGTGGAACTATAGAGATTTTTGATCGAAATGGTTCACTGTTTGAGACGATCAACGTATCAGATAGTGCGGCTGATTTTGAGGGGGCGAGACTGTTTGTAACGCCACCGAACGCTTTTACCCCCGGGGAGACTTACTATGTCAAAATTTCGGAGGGGGCGATCGTCGATAATTCTCAACAAGATAATAGCTTTGCCGGCATCGACGATGATCAGACCTGGCGGTTTTCCATCTATGCCGAGGTTGACGCCAGCAAATCTACGGTCGCCGTTGATCCCGCCAATGCGGCTGTTGATTTAACAAGCTCGGCGATTGTCCGGGTCACCTTGGTCGATCCCAACGATAACCTCATTTCGGGGCAGGAAGGTGAGTTGAGCGCAGCCGTGTCAAACGGCGCGCAACTCGGCGACTTCGCCGAGACGGCGTCGGGGGTGTATGAGGCGACGCTGACCTCAACGCAAGCCGGGACCACGGACGTCACGGTTACCGTCGCCGGTGCGACGCTTTCACCAACCGTTTCGGTAACCTTTGTTGAGCCGATTGTCCTGTCGGCGTCCACCGCGTCCTTGGAAATTGTCGAAGGGTCAACTGGGGCTTTCACCCTCAGCCTCGCCTCGCAGCCGAGCGTGGCGGTAGAGGTGAGGGCGACCTCGAGCAATACTGCCGCCATGAGTCTGTCGGTGGACGGGGGCGTCACAGTCGGCGAGACCGCAATCCTGATTTTTGAGCCAAGCGATTGGGCCCCCCAAACTGTAAGCGTGACCGGTCTTGTGAACAACGCCGAAAATGAGGATGTTGGCATCAGCTTTGGTCTCAAGACCTGGTCTGAGACGACACAGAGCTACGAAGAGGCCGACCCCGCCCTTATGTCGGTCACGGTCCCAGATGATATTACCGTAACCATAACTGCCGCGCAACCGCCTGGCGCGCCAACAGGGGTGACGGCGACCCCAGGCGATCAGAGCCTGACGCTGGCCTGGACAGCACCAGACGATGACGGCGGGTCGGTCCTTACGGGCTATTCCTATAGTCTCGATGGGGGCACTTCCTACACTGCTATGATCGCAAATGATGTGACCACAAGCGGCGATATGCACACCTACGCGATCACGGGTTCTGACGCCGTTCCGATCAACGGCGCGGCCTTGAGCGTCAGCCTCAAGGCGGAGAATAGAGTTGGGCCCGGCGATCCTTCCGCCCCTGCTGTAACGGTGCCGTCGGTGACGCTCGCGGCGGGGGGTGACGAACCTGTCAGCGCCGCCTTTGCGGTGACCGCGACCTTTTCCGCAGATGTGACGGGCCTTGGCGCCGACGACTTAGGCCTTGAGAACGGCATGCTTAGCGGGAGCCTGAGCTGGTCCGAAACCGACGTTGCGAAGGTCTATAGCTTCGAGGTGCAGCCAGATGACGCGCTGGAGGGTCAAGTGACGGTCAATATGGCCGCCGGCGCGGCGACGCTTGCAAGCGACGGTGTCACGGGCAATACGCAAGCCTTGACGCTGACGGTTGCGGTCGATACCAAAGGCCCGGTTTTCACGAGCGGCAATAGCTTTACCGTCTCGGAGAACAGCTCGTCGGTTGGAACTTTGACCGCCACGGACGGCAGCGGAGGCGTTGACTACGCGATCACCGGCGGGGTCGATGCAGGGGACTTCGTGATCGACGCGTCAACAGGCGAGCTAAGCTTTGACATCGACGGGGCTGCGGCTGATTTTGAAAGCCCCGCTGACGATGATCAGGACAATGACTATCAACTTGAGGTCACGGCGACCGATGGGACCGGGAACGCCACCGCACAAGCGGTGACTGTCACGGTCGCGAACGTGGTTGAGGCGGCGGCTCTTGCGGTCGAGGCGGCTGGCCTAGATCTCTTGCTAGAGACCAGCGCCTTGAACTTAGACGAGGGCCAGTCGGGGGAGGTGGTCCTGACCTTGCTGGAGCAGCCTACCGATCGGGTCACCCTTTTGGTCGAGGTTGACGACCCAGATGCGGCGCAGATTTTGGTTAGTCAAGATGGTGCAACCACGACGGCCCAGACGACCGAACTGATCTTTGAGCTTGCCAGTTGGGACACGCCCCAGAGCCTTTGGATTGAGGCCGTTGATCGCACAACCGCGCTCGACCCTATCTCCACCGAGGTCAGCCTCAGCTTCGCCAACAGCACCGATACGGGCTATCAGGTCTTAGAGGCGTCCAGCTTCACCGTGAACGCCGCCAACACGACGGCCCCGAGCCTTGAGGTCTCCGTCAAAGAGCTGACGGTTGGGGAAGGAGACAGCCAGGACTTTAAGGTCGTGCTCAATGCTCAGCCGACCGGCCTTGTGCTGGTGACAGTGTCCACCGACGATGTCGATGCGGCGAGCGTATCGAGCGATGGGGGGGCAAGCCAAGCGGCGTCGGTCGATGTGACGTTCAACCAAAGCACCTGGGCATTGGAGCAGACAATAAGAGTCACGGGCGTTGAGGATGATGACGCGCGCCATGAGGACCAAGAGATTAGTTTCGTAGTTGCCGGCGCCGAATACGATGGGCTGGTCCTTTCCCCGATTGAGGTTTCGGTCGTTGACGACGATGGGCCGGGCGTGACGGTTTCCAGTCCCACCCTTGCGATGGACGAAGGCGCGAGCAACAGCTTTACCCTCAAGTTGAATACTGAGCCGCTCGGGGACGTGACGGTAAGCGTTTTCACCGACGATCTGGCTGCGGCCAGCGTGTCGATCGATGACGGGGCAACCCAGGCAGGGACCGTCGATGTGACGTTCGACCAAAGCAATTGGATGTCGGAGCGGGCGGTGACGGTGACGGGCGTTGACGATGCGGATGCGCGCGATGAGAGACCAACGATCGATTTCGTAGTTTCGGGCGCAGACTCTGACTATGCTGGGGTGGCCGTCACACCTGTGATCGTGTCAGTTACCGACACACACGAGGCCGGCCTCATGGTTTCCAAGGACAGCCTTGCGATGGACGAGGGCGCGAGCGACAGCTTTACGGTTGAGTTGACAAGTGAGCCGTTCGAGGACGTGACGGTGACGGTTTCTACCGACGATGTGGGCTTGGCAAGCCTATCGAGCGATGGCGGGACGACGCAGGTTGCCTCCCTTAATCTGACGTTCGACCAAAGCGATTGGATGTCGGCGCAGACAGTGACGGTGACAGGCGTTGGCGACGCGGATGCGATCAGTGACACCACGGAGATCAGCTTTGGAGTTACCAGCGCCGATGTGGACTATGCCGGGGTGACCTCTGAGGCCCTGATCGCCGCAGTTACCGACACGGACACGGCAGGTATCACGGTTTCCAAGGACAGCCTTGCGATGGACGAGGGCGCGAGCGACAGCTTTACGGTAGAGTTGACGAGTGAGCCGTCCGGAGACGTGACGGTGACGGTTTCTACCGACGATGTGGGCTTGGCGAGCCTATCGAGCGATGGCGGGACGACGCAGGTTGCCTCCCTTAATCTGATCTTCGACCAGAGCAATTGGATGTCGGCGCAGACGGTGACGGTGACAGGCGTTAGCGACGCAGATGCGATCAGTGAGACTGCGGAGATCAGCTTTGGAGTTACCAGCGCCGATGAGGCCTATGCGGGGGTGACCCTTGAGGCCCTGATCGCTTCGGTTATCGACCCGGATACGGCAGGCGTCACGGTTTCCGAAGGCAGCCTTGCCATGGACGAGGGCGGGAACGACAGCTTTACGGTTAAGTTGAATAGTGAGCCGAGCGGGGAAGTGACCGTAACCGTTTCCACTGACGATGTTGACGCGGCGAGCGTTTCGAGCGACGGCGGGGCAACCCAGTCACAGTCTGTTGCTCTAACCTTCACGACCACCAACTGGGAGCTGGAGCAGACGGTGACGGTAACGGGCGTCGGGGATGACGACACGAACGATGAGACCCCAACGATCAGCTTCCTTATTACCGGCGCGGACTATGAGGGGATCGAGGTAGCGTCAGTAGGTGCCTCGGTCACCGATACGAGTCTCGAGGCCCTGACGATTTCGAAGGAGAGCCTAGCGATCACCGAAGGGGGCAGCGACACCTTCACACTTGTCTTGGATTCCTTGCCTAGCGGCGACGTCACGGTCAGGATTGCCTTAGGCGATGGCGACCCAGCGAGCCTTGCGAAGGAGGGTGAGGAGACGCAAGCCGCCGCGGCGGTTGAGCTTATCTTCACTACCGCAGATTGGAACGCTCCACAAACAGTAAGGGTTGCCGCAACGGACAACGCAACGATCGGCGACGGCGCGGCGACCCTGACCCTGACCACAAGCGACAGCGTCGATCCGGTCTATGGTGCCCTAGATGTTCCGAACATCGCGGTGAGCATCGAGGATGATGAAACGGCAGCGCCAGTACCGAGTCTATCGACCCTAAGTATAGATGAGGGGGCCGCCGCGACCTTCACCGTGGCCCTAGGCGGGGCACCGTCGGATCAAGTGACGATCACCCTCGGTACCAGCGACGCGAGCGTCTTGACGGTCGCGGAGTCTAGCCTGATCTTCGATGCGACCAACTGGGATGTAGGGCAGGCGGTGGCTCTGAGCGCTCTTGAGAACACGCGCGTCGAGGACCTGACGGCTGAGGTGAGCTTGGTTGCCTCTGGCGCTGAGTTTGCAGGGAGCAGTGCCAAGGTCCAAGTGCTGATTATCGACAATGATCGTCAAGTCCCTGCCCAGGATACGGGCGCGCTCGTTTCGTCCATCGCGACCAGCGAAGTCATGGGCAGCCAACTGGGCGATCTGATTAGCGACGCGGTTCGCGCTGGTACCGCGGCAACCAGCGCCGCGGCGGCTGGCACCACGAAGAACGAGGCCCCCTTGCAGGCGCCGCGCTCGATCTTCGGGCTCTCGTCGGCGGACAGCGACGTCAAGGCCTACAATCGCCTGCATGTCATGTCAGCGCGCGAGGGGCCGGGGGGCTTTACCTTGGTCGATTGGTTTTCGGTCGGCCTGTCGCAGGCCTCCCTTGACGCCAGCTTGTCGGGCGACGGCGCCTACGCCTATGCCTTGGCTGGGCGTGAGTTGACGAAGGGCCAGGGCCGCGTCAGCGGTTTGCTCTATGGCGTCGAAACCTCGACTTGGGACTATGAGGAAGAGACCGATGTTGATCGCACGGGTTTTTCCCTTGGCTACTACGAAGCTCAGAAACGCGACGGACTGACATTCAGCGGTTCGGCCATCTTCACCCTATCGCAAAACGACTTTGTCAGCGCCAGCGGCGCGACGGGCGACGCGACCTCCCAGCGCTGGATCTTTCGGGGCACGATTAGCGGCGAACACGTGCTGGGGGACCGGCGCGGCCTGTTGAGGCCCTATGTCAACCTCATGTTCGCCACCGAAGACTTGGCAGCTTTCAGCTTTTCCGACGGCACAACTTCGGACGCCAGCACCGCCCAACTTGGTCGCCTAGGGCTGGGTATGGAATACGCCACTTTGCCCAATGCATCGGGCAATGGTTTCCTGGTGCGTGGGGAACTGGGCCAGGTGTTCGGCACCGAGGCCATCACGCTCAGCGACGGGGAGGTCTATAGCCCCAACGAAGACCTCATCGGCTCGGTTACCTTCGGCTGGCTTACCCAGCCTGGCACCGACACCAGCGCCCGGATCGAACTCACCTTCGGCGAACTGGGCAACAGCGAACGTGAAGAAATCCGCCTCGACGGGACCATCGACCGACAGTTCTAATACCAGTTCTCCTTAAAACAGACTCTTTATGAACTGGTATAGGGCCGCGACTGCGGCCCCCCAAGCGGGCTCCAAGCCCGAAGGGCGCAGGGAACGCCCGCGCCTGAAACGCGCGGCCCCGAGACAAGCAAAGAAAGCGCCTCGGGGTATGAGGCCGCCGGGGGCCCAGCACGATGTCATCCCCCAACACCAGCAACTCCCGTCTTGTGACGGGCCCTGTGGTAAATTAGCCATGGGTCCGGACTTAGTTCGCCGTGACGCGCGTTTGTTCATTGCCGATCACATATTTCGTCCTTAAGTTCTTATTTTTTAAGAACTTTTCAGTGAATTTTGAAACGGTGCGGCGCGCATCAAGGCACGAGGATTTGACAAGTGTTATACAATTGCAGCACAACAACCACCCAACTAATACCAGCGGCGATTGAAAACGACTCCTTTGATCGCCGGTATAAGGGCCACGACTGCGGCCCCCGTAGCGGCCCCGAGATCGGTGCGAAAGTGCCTCGGGGTATAAGCGACCCTTTGGTAGGTGCGGTGCCGCGCGGCGCCTTTCACCTGCCGTTCTGGCGATCCGTTGGTCCAAGGCTCGAGGCGGCCTTTGCAACGGCCTACGCGGAAAAACGGGTACAGGTAAAACCAGCAGCCATTAAAATCGTGGCGCTACTGCTCGCGCTTGGGTACGGCCTACCGGCCCAGGCTGATGCGCCTGTGGATTGCCAAGTTGACGCGGGTGCCCCCGTGAGTTTTGTGGGAACGACCGACGCTTGCATAGATAAATTGGGTATCGCCCAAGTGAGTTTTGACGTGGTTGCACCCGCCAATCGGTCCGGCCCTATCCACATGTCTCGCATGTCGCGCCCGGCCGGCGAATTTGACCCGCAGGAGGGCAATCTCAGCGCCTCTGCGGTGGTTTCTCTTGGCACCAGCGCGGGCGCGACTGTGTTCACGAATGCCGTGCCAGATCGCACGAACACGACGGACGTCACGGCCTCTGGAGGTGGCTCTGACGGCGCGAACGGGGTGTCTTTCAGTGCCATGGCTACCGCGCCTGCCAGCGACGGTGAGGTCGGCCTTACAGTTTCCAAATCGACCCTTGCCATGGACGAGGGCGGGAACGACAGCTTTACGATTAAGTTGAATAGTGAGCCGAGCGGGGAGGTGACCGTAACCGTTTCCACCGACGATGTGGACGCGGCGAGCGTTTCGAGCGATGGCGGGGCAACCCAGTCACAGTCTGTTGCTCTGACCTTCGCGACCACCAATTGGGAGCTGGAGCAGGCGGTGACGGTGACGGGCGTCGGGGATGACGACACGAACGATGAGACCCCAACGATCAGCTTCCTTGTTGCCGGCGCGGATTATGACGGGATCGCGGTAGCCTCAGTAAGCGCCTCGGTCACCGATACCAATGTTAAGGCCCTGACGATTTCGAAGGAGAGCCTAGAGGTGAGCGAAGGGAGCAGCGACACCTTTACGCTCGTTCTGGGTGCTGCGCCCAGCGGCGACGTCACGGTCAGGGTTGCCTTAGGCGATGGCGACCCAGCGAGCCTTGCAAAGGAGGGTGCGGAGACGTCAAGCGACGCGGTCGAGCTTACCTTTACCACCGCAGATTGGAACACCCCACAAACAGTGACGCTCACCGCAACAGACAATTTAACCATTTCCTCAGAGGAGGGAGGCGCGGCGACCTTGACTTTGTCCACGACCAGCAGCGCCGATAGTGACTATGGCGCCTTGGTCGATCAAACGCTGAACGTCACCATCATCGACGATGAAGCAGCCGCATTGGTCACCAGTGTCTCGACCCTGACCATGGACGCGGGCGGCACGGCAAGCTTTACTCTCGCCTTGGGCGGCACGCCGTCGAGCGAAGTAAGTGTCACCTTGGGCAGCAGTTCGAATGTCTTGACACTCGCGGCCACCAGCTTGACCTTTGATGCCACCAGCTGGTCTGCGCCGCAGACCGTGACACTCACCGCCGCCGAAGATACGAATGCGGGGGATATATCGGCAGAGGTGAGCCTCGTCGCCTTGGGCGCCGAGTTTGACCAGACAAGTTCTAAGGTACAGGTGCGGATTGTTGAGAAAGACGCGCAAGCCCCGCCGGAGGACACGGGCGCGCTTGTCTCTTCCCTCGCGACCAGCGATGTCATGGGCGCCCAGCTGGGCAATCTGATTAGCGATGCGGTGTCGGGCGGCATCAGCGCGCCGAACACCGCGAACGAAACCTCCACGCAGACCCAGAGCGCGCAAGGGGATGTGGCGGCGGACGTCAACCACGAAGCCTACAATCGCCTACAGGTGCTGTCCGCGCGTGAAGGGGACGATGGCTTTACTTTGGTCGATTGGTTCTCGGTTGGCCTATCACAGGCATCGCTCGACGCCAGCTTATCGGGCGACGGCACTTTGGCCTACGCCATAGCGGGACGGGAGGTGACGAAGACCGAAAACGGCGTCGGCGGTTTGCTCTACGGCGTAGAAATCTCGAGTTGGGACTATGAAGAGGAAACCGACGTCGATCGCACAGGCTTCTCCCTTGGTTACTATCACGCACAGCAACGCAGCGGGCTGACGTTTAGCGGCTCGGCTATTTACACCCTAACGCTGAACGACTTTGCCAGCGCCAGCGGCGCGACTGGCGATGCCACTTCCCAGCGGGTAATCTTTAAAGGAAGTCTTAGCGGTGAACGCGCGTTGGACCGCGTCCAAGGCACGTTTAAACCCTACGTCAATCTCATGTACGCCAGCGAAAGTCTTGAGGCCTTCAGCTTTTCCGACGGCACAACCTCGGATGCCAGCACCACTCAACTTGGCCGACTTGGGCTCGGGATCGAATACTCGACCAATCCCACTGAATCGGGCAATCGCTTTCTAGTGCGCGGGGAACTGAGCCAGGTGTTTGGCACTGATGCCATCACGCTCAGCGATGGGGAGGTCTATAGCCCCAACGAAGACCCAGTTGGCGCGGTCACCTTTGGCTGGCTTACCCAACCCGGCGCCGACACCAGCGCTCGGATCGAACTGACCTTCGGCGAACTGGGCAACAGCGAACGCGAAGAAATCCGCCTCGACGGCACGATTGACCGAACGTTCTAATACCAACTCCGCTAAAAATTGACATTTTTAGCGGAGTTTTGTCTCACGGCAGAAACGCGTCGCGTTTCTGCTGTTTGATGCGGTCTTACCTCGCTCGCACCGCTCGCTCAGCCCGACCGCGCCTTCGCTTATACCCCGAGGCGCTTTCTTAGCTTGTCTCGGGGCCGCGTGTTTTTGGCGCGGGCGTTCCCTGCGCCCTTCGGGCTTGGAGCCCAAGTGTTTTGTGCGCGGGCGTTCCCTGCGCCCTTCGGGCTTGGAGCCCAAGTGTTTCGTGCGCGGGCGTTCCCTGCGCCCTTCGGGCTTGGAGCCCAAGTGTTTTGTGCGCGGGCGTTCCCTGCGCCCTTCGGGCTTGGAGCCCGCTCGGGGGGCCGAAGTGGCGGCCCTTATACCAGCGAACATAAGAATCATTTATAATTGCTGCTGGTATAGCCAGGCCCCCTTAAAATGATCACATTTTAAGGGGAAAAGCCGAGCGCCAATAAAGCATATAGCTGGCTTTCTTTAATCAAATTAAGGAAGTCAGCTATATTATGCCGCCGACTCCCCTTCCAACCGGATGGAATCGGCAGCTGTGGCAAATCGGCCATGGCCTCCTGCTTAGGCCTCTTACCTTTGTGTTTGTTAATTGCCGATCTGATCTTTGATCGATAAACCTCTGTTTTTTAAAGAATTTAACATGAGTGATTTTAGGGCCAGACGCCCATGCAAGGAACAGACGATTGCCATATGCGAATCTAGGAACAAGGGAAAGGCGCGGCGGCACCGAGGCTGTGGTCGAGCGCACGCGCTGCTGGCCGTGGCGACGGCGTCGTTTCTGCGCCCGGCGCCGGCTTAAGGTGCCTATCGCCTTGAAAGTCCGACGCTGCTGGCCTAGGCGAGGCCCGTGGAATTTAAGCGTCCCAAGGCCATGATTGAGTTCAAAAGCCTCCACATGACCAAGCCCAAGCTGTGGCGGGCTCTTGCGCTTGTCTGGGGACTTGTCTGGGGCCTGCCAGCTCAGGCCTGCGATATAAGCGAAGACGCAGGGGTGGAGAGCCTCTTTGTCGGCGCGTCGGGGACGGTGTGCGACGGTCTTTTGGTTATTTCCCAGGCGGTTTTTGACGCGGTCGGCTCGAAGTATCGCGGCAACGCGAGCGACGCGAGCATGAGTGTTCAGGATGGAGACGACACCTACGCGGTCGATTTCAACGGGGTCACCTACACGCCGAGCATGTGGTACACAGGCAATATTACCAACATGCGGGGCTATTTCTATTCGCCCAGCTCTCGAGAAACCACGTCCATTTCAATGAGCAACACAGACATCAGCGGGTGGGACACGTCCAATGTCACAGACATGTTCGCCATGTTTTACAAGTCCCCAGACTTCAACCAAGATCTAGATACGTGGAATGTTTCGAGTGTCACGAACATGTCCTACATGTTTTTTGAAGCGACGGTTTTTAATGGATCCCTGAACTGGGGGCAGGACACCTCAAACGTTTTAGACATGGGTCAAATGTTCTACGGCGCGCCCGCGTTTCAAGGCGAGGGCCTAAGCGATTGGAACACCTCAAGCGTTACGTCGATGGAAGAAATGTTTCGGGATGCTACGGCCTTCAATGAGGGCATTGGGTCCTGGGATGTAGGCAGTGTAACCACCATGGCCTATATGTTTGATGACGCGCAAGCCTTCAACACGGACTTGACAGGCTGGGCCCCGCGCAATGTTACCGACATGTCCTTTATGTTTGCCGACGCCACGGCATTCAATGGTAATATGTCGGCCTGGGCCGGGAATCTAGAAGCTCTTACGACAATGGAACGGATGTTTCACAACGCGACCGCCTTTGAAGGGGACGGGTTGAGCGGTTGGAATACGCCAAATGTTAGCAGTATGTTTTATACGTTTGCAGAAACGCCAAATTTTGACGGGAACATCGGCAGTTGGGATGTGAGTTCTGTAGAGACCATGACCGGGCTTTTCTATGGGGCGACGGCCTTTAACCGGGGCCTGAACAGCTGGGACACGAGCAAGGTGACCAGCCTAAACCATACCTTCGCTGACGCCAGCTTGTTCAACGGGAACATAGGGGACTGGGACACGAGCAGCGTGACCGACATGACCGGCACGTTTGAGGGTGCGGCGGCGTTCAATACGGATATAGGCGGATGGAACGTGAGCGGCGTAACATCTATGGAGACCATGTTTCAGGCGGCCGCAGCTTTCAACCAAGACTTAACTGGTTGGGCTGTGGGCAACATTGCCGAGACGCCAACAAATTTCAATACAGATGCAAATCCTGCCTGGGTCGATCTTCCAATCTGGGGGACGGATTCTACCGCACCCGTTGTCATTGCCCTAATCCCCGATACCAATGAAACCGACGTTGACAGTCAAGCGTCTTTGATCCTGGAATTTAATGAGAATGTAGAAGTTAGTGATCCCTCGGGGCAGTTAAACATATTTGACTCCTCAGGCGGCTTTTTTGAAGGAGCCTTAATGTCGAGCTCTGGTTTTTCGTTCGAGGGCAATCGCGTATCTTTTAAGACGGTTTTTGATTTTGAATTTGGCACGGAATACTATGTGCTGATTACGTCTAATGCAATTCAGGACATATCTCCAACCGGCAATGGCTTTCAGGGGTTCTCGAACCCCGATTCTTGGAAGTTCACCATTGAGGAGGGTGTTTCATCGGACAATTCAAGTGTTTCGATCTATTTGAGCGATGAGGTTGTCGAAACCGACGATGTTCTATTTGTCGGGGACGAGCCGACGGTGCGCGTGACACTCCGCGATTCGGCCAATACTCTACTGCCAGGTCGGGGTTCGGAACTAAGCGCCACGGCCACGAACGGGGTAGAAGTTGGCAGCTTCACCGAAACGAGCAACGGGGGGATCTACGAGGCCACGCTCACCAGCGACGCCGCCGTCACTACCACCGTTTCGGTCGATGCTGACGGGACGGCGCTGGGTGAGGCCAGCGCGACATTCAACCCAATTGAGGCCCCGGGGGCGCCCACGGGCCTGTCGGTGGACCCAAGCGCCAATGCGCTGGACCTAGAATGGGAAGCGCCCGCTTATGATGGCGGCGCGGCCCTAGAGACTTACGGATACAGTCTAAACGGAGGGAGCGTTGTTACAACAGGCAGCACGTTCATTACCCACACCATCACCGGCATCGCCGCAGGGCAAGCCTACGAGGTTACGGTGTCGGCCAAGAACGCCGGCGGCTGGAGTGATCCGTCTACAGCGATTCGGGTGCCGTCGGTGGAGCTTGCAACAACAGCGCCGGCGACGGTAAACGCTCCCTTCTCGGTCACCGCCGAGTTCTCAGAGTCCGTAGCAGGATTTGACGACAACGACATCAAATTAGACAATGCTAGCCTGTCCAACTTCGACGGTTCGGGGAAGACCTATACCTTCGTGGTGACCCCCGACGGCATGGGCGACCTTACGGTGGATGTCGCAGCTGGCGCGGCCGTTGGGACCGATGCCAATGTCACCGGCAATACTAAAGCCGAGCAGTTGGTTCGCGCCGCAGACTTGACCGCCCCGGAGGTCAAGTTGACCACCAACGCCTCGATCCCGGTCAACGCCGCGTTTGAGGTTGTGGCTGAGTTCAGCGAGCCCGTGGTCGAATTCAACGCAGACAATATCACCTTGAGCGCGGGCAGCAACATTTCGGTCGATCCAGCCCCCGTCTCGCAGGATGATACAAACACCCAATACACATTCTGGGTTGAGCCACCTGCGGGGACGGACGCGGACGTGACGGTGGACATAGAGGCGGACGAGGTGCAAGACGCCGCGGGCAATGGCAATATTGCGGCCCCCCAGCTAAGTGTCGAGGCCGATTTGGTCGCCCCAACGGTGCTCGAGCTTTCAAGCACTTCTTCCCAGATGGTTTCTGGAGCGTTTGATGTCACTGTAAGATTTTCAGAGCAGGTCGAGGACTTTGATAAGGCGGACATCACCTTCGGCGGCGATGGCGAGGAGGCGCCCTATGGTTCCGTGGAAGAAGGCACCTTCGGGTCTTCCAGCGACGGCACCACCTATTCCTTCACCGCAGTGCCAGAGCGCGATGGACTTATAAGTATCAGCATTTCGGCAAACGTGGCGGCGGACACAGCGGGGAACCTCAATGAGGCAACGGCACAAGCCTTGGAGCGCACGGTGGACACGCAGAACCCAGAGCCCAGTTTGGCCCTCGCTGCAGGTTACAGCCAGCCCGTGAACGGCGATTTCGTTCTTGACCTTAGTTTCAACGAGACCGTCACCGACTTTGATGAGACCTTCGTAACGCCCACCAACGCGACGATTGCGGTGAGCCCAACCAACACCGACGGCTTGTACCAGATCTCGGTGACGCCCAATGCCAATACCGATGACTTCGTGGACGTCAAGGTCAACGAAGGCGCGGCGAAGGATTTGGCGGGCAATGACAGCCTCGAAGTGGCTATTCAGATCACCGCGGATTTGGTGCGGCCAGGGGTCACCTTGAGCGCGGGGAACGAGGACGACAACGCCACGACCCTTGTGGGGGAAAGCTTTGAGGTGACGGCAAACTTTACCGAGGCGGTGACCTTGGTTGCGCAGGACGCCGTTGCAAGCGTTGACAAGGGCACGGTCGAAGACGGCAGCTGGTCGAATTCGAACATGACCTACACCTTCACCGTGAAACCAAGCGCAGACGCAGACGGGGACCGGGTGACAGTGAACCTAGCAGCAGGGGTCGCCCAAGATGAGGCGGGCAATCTCAACACGGCGGCGGGGCAGTTGCAACGCACGGTTGACTTGTCAGGGCCAGGGCTCACCCTGCGCCGCGAAACGGCAGAGTGGGAGAAAGTGAACAGCGCCTTTACCGTCCTTGCGGAGTTTGATGATGAGGTAAGTTGGTCAAACCCTAAGGAAGATATAGGCGTTGAGGGAGGCACCTTGGACGAGGACAGTGTGACCTTAAGTTCCGACCCAGGCGACCCTTCGGTCTATTCCTTCATCGTCGATCCAAGCGATAGCGTGAACACGGTCACGGTCAAAGTAGCGACGAATGTGGCGTTCGACAGCGTCAACAATGGCAACGACGCGGCGGAATTGAGCCTTGGTGTAGATAAGGTGGCACCGGGGCTAACCCTGGCCCTGCGCAGCGACTATGCAGATCCCGTAGGCGGGGATTTCCATGTGACGGCAACGTTCGATGAAGCCGTAACCGACTTCAAATGGGACGACATTAGCCCAACAAATGGAACCATTGTTGGCGAGGTTACAAGCACCGACGAGGCAGGAAAAACTTATGAGTTTAAAGTCACGCCATCGGTGAAGAGCGGCGATGTGACGATTAGCGTGGCCGATAAGGCCGCCTACGACAGCGCGGGCAACGGCAGCAAAGACGCAAGTCTGACCGTAGGTGCGAACCTGGCAGAAACGACGGTTACCTTGACGTCCCCCGCTCAGGAAAGTGGCTACGTTATCGGCACGTTCGAGGTTACGGCACAATTTTCTGATACGGTCACGGGCTTTGATGCAGATGACATAGTCTTATCCAGCAACGCGGAACTAGACGCAACCAACTTCGCGAGTTCAGGGACTGCTTTTACATTTGACGTGACCCCCAAACCGGAATCAGATGGGCAAACGATCACCGTTGACATCGAGGCAGGTGCCGCATCGGATAGCGCCTTAAAGGCCACAACTGCGGCCGAAACGCTCGAACTTGTGGCCGATTTGACCAAGCCAGAGCCCAAACTGACAGTCGTTGACGAGGCACAAGCAGGGGACCCTGTTGGCGAAAGCTTCCAGGTTCAGATCGATTTCGGCGAGACGGTAACGGGGTTTGACGATCTTATCAATGACGTGGGGGTCACGAACGCCACGTTGGGTGACACCATAGCGCCAGGCACTGAGGACGGTGTCTATACGTTTACCGTGTTCCCAGACAGCGATGGGGTTGAGGTGACGGTGGAGGTGCCGGCAGGGGCCGCCACTGACCAGGCGGGAAATCCGAGCCTCGCTTCTGATGCCTTAAAACGCACCCCGGATTTGAAAAGGCCGATGGTGGACCTGACGATGGCGGATGCTGCAGCATCAACGATCTACGTCACCGGCAGCTTCGACGTCAAGGTTGAGTTTTCAGAAGTGGTAACAGGATTTACCCAAGAGGGGATCGACCTCGGCGATAATTTGCGTCTTGAAACCGGCACCTTCGCCCAAGATGCTGCGAACCAGAACATCTATACCTTTACGGCAACGCCTTTGAAGGACGGCCCGGTTAAGATCAATATTCTCGAAGGGGCCGCCGAGGATAGTGTTGGCAATCCGAATGAGGACGCTGTCCAACCTTTAGAACGCGAGGCGGACCTGACCGCGCCAAGTTTTGTGAACTTTTCGACGGACGCTCTAAACCCTGTGGGCCCTGGGGGGTTCACCGTGACAGTCGAATTTTCTGAACTCGTAACCGGTTTTGATGATCCTGATAAAGATGTGACGGTCTCGGGGGGGGCGGTCGATTCAAACTCCTTTACAGAACAGACGGGAGGGATTTTGTATACGTTCGACGTCATCCCGAGCGCCAGTGCGGTCGAGGTGTCGATTGCGGCGGGGGTTGCGGCGGATCAGGCGGGCAATCTCAGTCCTGCCGTCGGGCCGCTGACACGAACAGCGGACCTGAGCGCACCCTCCATCACGGAATTCAAAACCGACGGCGACGGCCCTTTTAAGGGTGAATTCAAACTCCTTATCGAATTTAGCGAAGATGTCTTTAGTTTTGATGACGGCGATGTCACGCTTTCTGCGGGTCAAGCGACCTTGGGAACAATCACAGGCGACAAGGCCAGCTATAGCTTGCTCGTGGACCCGACATCAACGGGGGACACGACCTTGACCTTCGACATAGGGGCCGGTGTCGCGAATGACGGGGCGGGCAATAGCAACACCGCAGCTCAGTCACTGAGCGTTGAGATCGACAAGACGGCGCCCGGGATCAAGTTGGAAACTGAGGACAGCGAGACAGGAGACAGAAAGACAGGAAACACAGGCCTGACGATCGGGAACAGCAGTTTTAAGGTCATCGCGACCGTGACCGAGGCCGTAGATGGGTTTGACATCGACCATGTGTCGGTCCAAAACGGCACCTTGTCCGACGCGCTGATCCAGAGTTCCAGCAACTCAAACGAATATAGCTTTGAGGTTACGCCCGACGCAACGGGCGAGGTTTGGGTCTGGGTGGAGGAAAACAACTTCGCCGACGCGGCGGGCAACCTCAATAAGGAGTCAGATGAGACCCTGGTTGTCGAGGCCAAGATCAGCACGTTTGACGTCACCCTAGCCCTTGATCCTGCGGTTATAGGGACCGTCACGGACGAATTTACGGTTACAGCGACCTTTGCCGAGGCCCTTAGTGAGGGTTTCGACAGCACCGATCATATTGATGTGTTCTTGGGCGTGGTCGATACCCCACCAGTTGAAATTTCGGCGACCCAATATGAATTTGTCGTAAGGCCTACCGGTGATGGCGAGGTAGAGGTCTATGTAAAGGACGGGGTTGCCACCGACGCTTTGGGCAACAAAAATGCACGGTCAACCAATACCCTAAGCGTTCCCGCGGACATAAGTGCGCCGACGGTGGAGGAACTCAGCACCGATGTGGTGCAGCCCGTGACGGGCAGTTTCCTCGTCACCGCTAAGTTTTCGGAGGCCGTCAACGAATTTTTCGGTGATTCAACAGACATTCGTGTCGACAACGGCGCCGTGGCATCCTTCGATCAGACAGGTGATCGGAGCTTTGAGTTCACGGTTGATCCTGCGGCGGATGGCGACGTCACGATCGAAATTTTGGCAGCGGCGGCGACAGACGATGCAGGCAACTTGTCAGAAGCTTCTGCACCCCTAATCGTCCTCTTCGAAACGCCCAAGGCCGGGGTGGAAATTTCAGACCTCGACTTGACTCTTACCGAAGGGACCGACCAGAACGTAAGTTTGGTCTTGACGACCCAACCAAGCGCCAATGTGACGCTTGTCTTTGAACCCGATCAGAGCGACCTGATCAGCCTCGATACCCAAACACTTATTTTCGACGTGGCGAACTGGAGCGAGCCTCAAGATCTTTGGATCACGGCCGTTGACAATACTCAATTCGGCGATTCTCAGACTTACCTGACCGTATCGACGACCAGTGATGATTCGGCCTATGCGGGCTTGAGCGCGCAAACCATTGATATCGCCATAGCGGATAATAACAAAGCGGCATTCGTCATCAATCCCTCACCGGCGCAGGTTATGGAGGCCGGTTCAGGGACCTTTACAGTATCCTTGGAAACCCAGCCCGTCGCGACCGTTGATTTGGTTTTCGGCTCCAACAACACCAGTATGCTGACGGTGAATGAACCCGGGACTCTCTCATTCGCGCCCGAGATCTGGGATATTCCCCAAACCGTCACCCTAACCGCCGCCAACAACCATATCCTCGGCGACACCGAAGGCAGCATCAATATTGTTGCCAGCGGGTCAGAGAATTATGAGGGGGTGAGCGCGAATCTGTCTGTCCTCATCATCGACGATGATAGGCCACCGCCGCCCGAGGATTCAGGTGCGATTGTTTCCTCCCTTGCCACCAGCGAGGTCATGGCCAATCAGCTAGGCAGCGTCCTGAGCGACGCGATCGCCGGTGGCCTCAGCCAGCCGCAATCGCGCAATAGCGCGCCGACGCGCCTGCGCCGCAGCATGTTTGGGCTGAGTGCGGGCGAGGTTGACCCCGATGCATACGATCGGCTCTATGTTCTCTCCGCCCGCGAAGGGGAGGAGGGCTTCACCTTGGTTGACTGGTTCTCGCTGGGACTGTCGCAAACAACGCTCGATGCCGAATTATCGGGCAAGGGAACCTTCGCCTACGCCATGTTGGGCGCAGAGCTGAGCAAGACCGAAACCAGCGTTGGCGGCTTGCTCTACGGCGCGGAAACCTCGAGCTGGGACTATGACGAGGAAACCGATGTGGATCGCACGGGCTTTTCGATCGGTTACTATAACGCGCAAGTGCGCGACGGGTTAACCTACAGCGGCTCGGCGGTTGCCACCTTCACGCACAACAGGTTTGTCAACACCCTGAACGCAACCGGGGACGCCGGGTCGCGTCGGTTGATTTTGAAAGGCAGCGTCAGCGGCGAAGCTCTGCGCGATGAGATCGACGGCAATCTGCGCGGCTATATCGACCTCATGTACGCGACCGAGACCCTCAACGCCTTTACCTTTTCCAACGGCACGACTTCGGCGCAAAGCACCACGAACATCGGGCGGGTAGGGGTCGGTCTAGAATACACCACCGTGCCCGATGCCGATGGCGGTCGCTTCCTGGTGCGCGGGGAACTCAGCCAAGTGTTCGGCGCCGATGATGTGACCTTGAGCGATGGCGAGGTCTATAGCCCGAACCAGTCTGCCGTTGGTGCGGTCACCTTCGGGTGGATCACCCGCCCGAACGCCGACACCAGCGCCCAAGTTGAGGTCACCTTCGGCGAACTGGGCAATGACGAAAAACAAGAAATCCGTCTCGACGGCAACGTCGATCGAAAATTCTAGTCAAGACCAGCTCCAACCCCTGGCTCAAATCAGGGGGAATATGACCGCATACCAACGGCGAAAAAAGTTGACACTTTTTCAACCGTTTTATGTCTCACGGCAGAAACGCGTTGCGTTTCGGCTTTTTGGGTGAGGTCTCACCTCGCTCGCTCAGCCCGACCGCAGGACAGGGCCTTCGCTTATACCCCGGGGCGCTTTCTTAGCTCATCTCGGGGCCGCTACGGGGGCCGCTGTCGCGGCCCTTATACCAGCGAATAAAAGAGTCATTTTAATTCGCCGCTGGTATCACTAGAGCCTGCGGGCTTCACCCCTTCCGCCAGCTTCGATTTTCGCCGCGCACATCAACATGGACGAAGTTCTGACCGATCTGCTGGCCGATAGAGGATACGACACCCATACAGCCCCAGCCCGCCTTTGAACAAGCCTTCGTCGCGGATGGTCTTGGCGATCTTGTGCCAATGCGTCGCTTTCTTGCCGTCGCGAACCACAATATCCGCCGCCTGGAACTGCTTGTGAATCGAGTTTTTAGCTCCACCGACGCAGGTGTTGTATTCGGGCGACCGATAGCAGCTCATGATCTGCACGGGCGCCCCTGCCCTGTCACGGATTGCTTGTAAGACGCGGGCAAGGTGAACAGAATTTTTCCATAGACTTCTGGGCGGCGCGGCGTTCTTGCCCTTGCAGTTTCCGCTGTTGTTTCCAGCGCCCATGAACAGCAATTCTCTCGCGTCGAAGCTGGGGGCGATCGGTTTGATCTCGGCGTTAAAGAACTCTTCGTACGTGCCAAACGAACCAACCTGATCGTGGCGCGGCGGGGTCTCGGCTTGAGGCCTCAAGGACTGTCTTGCCTCTGCTACGGCCTTTGTCGCCATTTCCCGCTGCCTAAAGTCCTGCCCTTTAAGCTGCATCCGCCCGCCAAAATAAAAAGCTAACACCAAGGACAGCACCGCCCAATAAGCATCGGGCAGGGACGCCAGCGCGGCAAAGGCCAGATCTACACTTTGCGGCCAAAGGAACGCCGCGGGCATGGCTGCCAGCAGTGTCAAGGTGACGACGGGCCGAATCAACCTGTTTATACCATCGACCAAGCTGTCAAACCACGTGCGGTTTGCGCGCGCATAAAATTCCCCCGCATATTGTCCCAGGACCGCCTGGCTATAGTCCGCGTCCCGCTGGGCTTGGCCGTCCTTGTTGGTGGCAAAGGTGCCTGCAACCGTGCTGACGGCCTTGGCAGCCTGGCCCAGCCCGTCGCTCGCGAGAAGGTGTGTCAAAAAACTCATGCCGATCTCCTATCGATGCACCGCGCCGCCATGCGCGCGGCCTTGGTTCGTAAGCTGCGCCTCCAAAAGGGACACGCGCGTTTTCAGTTCATTGATCTCTGATTCCAGCCCCTCGGACTGCAAAATCCAATGCTCGACTAAGGCAAGCCGCTTGTCGAACCGATGGGCAAGAACGGCCAGCGCAGCAAGGAACGTGAACCCTTGCAGGACATGGCCTAAGGTGATGGTGGCGTCGAATTCCATGGGTCAGGCTCCCACAAAAATGGCGAAATTTGCCGCGAAGTAGGGCTGCATATTGTCGGTAGACCCAGACGATCCAGCGTATCCTGTATTGCCGGAATCTGAGAACGAAAAAGAAGCGGTCTTAGACGACTGACTGTTGTAGACGCCCACCACGCCAATTTTGGCCCCCGTGCCATCCCCAAAGCCGCTCTGTCGATCTTGGTCTGCAACGCTTTGATAGTAGGTAAGCGAGCCGGAGCCGCTTACGCTAAAACTGTGCCTGTGCTGGGGCATCTCACTTGAGCCTCCAGTCGAACCAAGCGGGTAGGTCGTAGAGGCGGCGATCATCGTTCGCCCGCTCAAATCGGGCACGTTGAACGTCGTTGACCCGTCGCCTGCCCCGTAGGTTTCGCCGACAAGACTGAAGTAGTCGGCGTAGGTCTCCCGGCCAAGTGCCTGGCCTTGTCCCAAAATCCACCCTGCCTTGAGCGCGGACGTGTTTAGCGCCTGGATTGCCCCAAGGGGCCAGATCTGCCGCTGAAAGGCCAGCTCGTCCTGCGTGATGCCCGATGGTGTCACCGACATGACCTCGACGCCGCCAACGGCAAACCCCAATTCGTCGGCGGCCTTTCGGAACATCCCCGTGTCCTGATCTTCGTCAAAGGTATAGGCGGGCAGGGCGGCGGTCCCGTTCAGGCCCTTCCATGTCCCCCGCCATGGCACATGGCCCGCAGTCACGTCGTTCATGTCCTGGACAATCCCATTGAATTCCTCGTCCATGCGGTCGGCGCGGATCTTCACCCCCGCGTCGCGGTCGTTGATCCAGCGGTAAAGGCGCTGAAAAATGCCAGAAGCATCCCGTGGCATACTAAACCCTCCAAAAATTGGTATAAGACAAATCCGCAGCCGCTCGGTTCAATACCGTCGCACCAGGCCCTGGTCGCGCAGATAGGTGAGCGCCGTTTGTAAGCCGCGCAAGCGATGGCAATCTTTGCCGATCCTTTCCACGGGCAAGCCCCGGCAAACGACGCGTTCTAAGACCGGCCAGTGCGTGTCGCAGGCGGCGACGGTGTCCTCAAGGACTTGGCAGGCATTGAGCTTGCGTTCGATCAGCTCGAATTCCTGGTCGCCGCCGCCTCCCAAGGCGTCCCAGCGGACGGTGCGGATGCTGGGAATATGCACGAATTGCCACAGCCCCTCCAGCCACTTGCCCGCCATGTAGAGCTCCGCGTTCTGGTCCTCGGTCTTGGCCAGGTGGCCGCGAACGAACAAGCGATCCAGCGGCCTGGGCATCTTGCGGGCGGCCAGGCCTTGGCCTGTATTCTCAACGACGATGCTGGCTCGCTGCTCGCGTGGCACGGCACTCTTGGCCTGACGCATCAGCGCCCCGTCTGCCTCACGGTGGCGGTCAAGGCATGTGGCCTGCTGGAGTTTGGTTTTGGCGCGGCGTCGCTGATGGCCGCTGCGCTTACGGGCAGGTTTCATGGGCCGGCTCTGTGCTGGAGAGGGGGAACTATCTGGCGCATTGGCCTAGTCACGGTAGGTCATGGAAATGCGCGCAGCGGCGGCGAAGTCACCCGCCGTTTCCAGCGCCAAAAATCGCGCCCTGTCTTTGGCGGTCATGCGCGCGAGACGGTCCCGGCGCTCAGCTTCCAAGCCCCCGCGTCCTGCCGCGTGCTGCGTTGCAGCCCGAGCCCTGACCAGGGCCAAGTAGAGCGTTATCTTCCAGGCTTGCAATCGGCGATACTCGATGGGGAAGAAGTCGGCGATTTCCTTGGGTTGCGGGCGCCAGATCAGATGCTTGCAGGCCTCTCGCACCCCCGTCTGCACGACCCAACGGGGCAAACCGCGAAAACTCTCCCACAGCAGCGCAGCATAGGCTTCCCCGCCCAAATCGCTCTTGTCTTGCGCGGGCTTCGCCAGGGTCAGGGCCACATCCTGGGCGAACTCCTGGTCATGGGTCGCGGCCGCGTAGCTCAACATGGTGTCAAGACGGGCCATGTCCGCCTCTAAGGTCTCGGGCGCTAAGGTCGAGAGTTCGGCGACCGTCTGCGGGTCCGACCTTGGCCTGTCCGCCCAAAGGGCCCGACTGCCCCTGCCGCGACGCACCGTGGGTAAAGAACCGAAGGAAGCCGTCACTCGCTGCGCCACCGTGCACGGATCGGGGCTTGCCGCAAGACGGGCTGGCGCCTCGGCGAGTTGGTGGGTGGGCAGGTGTGGGTCGATCATGGTCGCGGTCCTCAAATCGTTGGGTGTTGGTGCGCCAGGTGGCCCAGTGACGGGCCCAGGTGACGGTTCCGGTGGCCTTGTGCGGCACGGGCTGTGTGCCACGCTCAAGATGGTGGTAGGCAAAGCGTTCCCACTCGCGGCGGGCCTTGGTCGCGGTCCAGCCGTCGCTCAAGGCTTTGGTGAGCAAGTCGGCAGGAATCTGGTCTGGGTCCAAGGGCGCCCGCGCCCTGTCTTGCACACGTTCATCCTTGGGTGCAGTTGCACAAGGACTAGGGGAGGGGGATTGGGATGGATTCCATGCCCCCGTGGCACCCGTTCCGGGCAAGGCTGGCCCCGGTGCTGCGCTGGCCCCCGTGCCGTTCTGGCCTCTCTGCAAGAGTGTGAGGTTCAAGGCATAAGTTGTTGACTTGTGCTGCGTATTGGCGGGCGCTTGCGTGATGATCAGACCCTTGTTGCGCAAGTCGGCGAGGGCGCGCTTGACTGTCCGCAGGCCCAGACGCGCCCGAGCAGCGATCGTGGCGGTCGCAGGCCAAGAATTCCGACCACCCGAATCCGCAAAATCGGCCAAGACCAGCAAGGTCCAGTGCTGGGCCGGGCTGAGATCAACGGGACTCTTAAACACCAGGTTCATGACCTCAACGCTCATGATCGTACCCTTTTTGGCGGCCAAATCCCTGCCCCAAGCGGCAAAGGAGATAAGTTCCACATCAACCTTAGGCTGAGACGTGGTATGTCTCGCTTGTCAAAATCAAAGGCCGCGTATGCGTGGTTGCCTGGTGCCGCCGTGGGGACGCTAAGCGTATCATCAGCCTTCGCGGGGCCAACAAGCCGGAGATAGGAATCTATGAGCAGTCTCAAGCCATACATTGATGAGGACGGAGAAGTCCGAGAGCTGGACCAATACTTCTTCAAGAACGCGTTTCGTGGCCGCCCGCCGCTCCTGGAATCGCAGCACAAAAAACGCGTGAGCATCATGCTCGACCCCGATGTCATCGCCCATTTCAAGGCCGGCGGCAAAGGTTGGCAGGCCTGCCTCAACGCTAAGCTGCGCGAGATCGCAGGACTCAAATTGGTGGCAAAGGTCCGCAAGGCGGCGGGGCGACCCTCAAGGTCAAGAAACGGCAATCTGCACGGCATGGCCCCTTGATATGACATTTTGTCATATGTTGTCCATGACATTTTTTCAGATGCGGGCTGTTTTTTTCTGACCTAAAGTCATACTATGGAATCTTCTGTTTCCCGCGTGCGCAGGTTGTTGCGAGAACACGGCTTGTCGGTCGCGGAGTTTGCGCGCCGTGCCGGCGTGCCCGACAACCGCATCCGAAAACAGTTTGAGCGCGACGGCGGCATCAAACAGCCGGACCTAAACCTTTATGCCAAGGCCCTGGGCACGAGCAGCCTTTACCTGCTGACGGGTTTTGAGGAACCGTCTTCGTCACACCCGCCAGATTTTAAGGACCAGGCCCGCCTCATGGCACCCGATGACCTCGTGCTGGTCCCCGCCTTTACGGTTCCGCGCGCTTCGGCAGGGTTTGGAGAGTCGGATATCGAGGGCATCGCCGACGCCAGCCACGCCATATCTGCGCGCATGGCCAAGATTGCCAAGGGCAAAATTGCCGCGGTCGAGATTCGAGGCGATTCGATGGAGCCTAAGCTGTCCGACCACGACTACGCCATCGTCGATTTCGGTGATACAGAACCGACAACGGGCAAGACCTACATCTTCAAATTCGGCGGCGAGATCCTCGTCAAAGACTGGGCCTCCCTAGGCCCCAACCGCGGCCGCCTCATTAGCACCAACGCCAACTACCCCCCCATCGACATCACCTCCAACACCGACCTAGCATGCTTGGGCCGCGTGCTGGGGAAAGAGACTCTGTTGTAGGGAGGCACCAATGTTGCAACTAATACCAACAGCGAAAAAAGTTGACACTTTTTCAGCCGTTTTATGTCTCACGGCAGAAACGCTTCGCGTTTCGCCGCCCCTTCGCT
Organism: Alphaproteobacteria bacterium; assembly: GCA_965228345.1. GTDB lineage: Bacteria > Pseudomonadota > Alphaproteobacteria > UBA7985 > UBA7985 > CAXQZM01. Next base: position 178,887 of record CBDDHH010000003.1, read on the forward strand.
GATACCCCGAGGCGCTTTCTTAGCTCATCTCGGGGCCGTTTGTTTTTGGCACGGGCCTTCCCTGCGCCCTTCGGGCTTGGAGCCCGCTCGGGGGGCCGCAGTCGCGGCCCTTATACCAGCGAATAAAAGAGTCATTTTAAATCGCCGCTGGTATTATAATTATTGGACTCCGGCGGCCAGGGGCGTGGCCTCGACGAGGCGGATGAGGGCTTTGGGCCGGGCCAGGCGGGCGTTTTCGATGCGATCGAAGACCAGTGACAGCGTTTCGGACCCCTCCAAGACGCTATCGTGGATGATATCGAGTGGCAGAACTGCGCGTTGTTGGCCGGGGCGAATAACCAGGGTGCCCTCAATCGGCAGCAGATCGTCTGCGCTCGCATGACCGTCGAAGACCGTCTTGTAGGACAGACGGATCGGGAGCGCGGTTGGCGTATCGACGTTGACGATGAAGGCCGTCGGCTCACGGCTGCTTTCGGGCACGACCAAATTGTCAAAACGGACCATGGGCGCAGGGTCGTCGTCGAGCAAGGTAACATCAAGGGCTACCGCAGGGATGGGGACCTCGGCGCTATCAAAGGTTAATTGGAACGTCTCATCGGCCTCGAAGATGGTATCGTTCAGCAGCGTGAGAGAGACTTGCTGACGGGTTTGCCCCGGAGCGAACAGCAGGGTCTGGGCCACGGTTTCAAAGTCTTGCCCCGCGGTTGCGGTGGCATCGACGCTGCCGACCTTGACGGACAGGGGGGTGGCCGCCGCATGGCTCAATTGCACATCAATCATCGCCACCCCAGCGGTTTCGGTGAGTAGCGGCGGATCAATCTGCAGCGACGGTGGGGGGTCGTCATCGTCGATGCGGGCGTTCAACCTTTGGGTGCTGGCGGGTTCGTTGACGAGGGTCAGGGCCAAGCCGAAGGTTTCTGGCCCCTCAAAAATCCGATCATTCAGCACGCGAACCTGCACCTGGCCACGCGACTGCCCCGGGGCCAGGCTCAGGACCCCAGAGGTCGCGACAAAGTCCTGCCCCGCCACCGCGCTCGCGTTGAAAGTTTCATACGCTATGTCCACGGCCAGGGCCGTAGGATGGGAGAGGTTGAAGTTCAGAGTCACAAAGGCGTCGGCCTCGCTCGACGCCTCTTCCACCTGCGAGTCGATCAGAATCTGCGGAATCTCGTTCTGGTCCAACAGGTTAAGGGGGATGGTCATACGCGGTGCAGCGGCGCGGGACAGATCGCTCAAGATCAGCAAAATTTCCTCCGTCGGTTCCAAGACTTGATCCGAACGGGCCCGCACTTGGATGGCCTTGCGCAGTTCCCCCGGGGCGAAGGTCAGTGTGCCGGTGAGCGGGTCAAAGTCTTCCTCGACGAGCGCGGAGGCGCTTTGCAGTTCATAAGCTAAGGTTATAGGCAGGCTCGAGACGCGATCCAGATCAAACGTCACAACCCCCTGTTCCCCCTCGCGTATCGGGTTTGCCGATACCCCGATGTTTGGCAGGGGTTCATCATCTATGATGAGGACGCGGGCCTGGTCGAGGCTGGAGGTCGCGTTTTCCAGGTCTGAGATGTGCAGATCAAAGGATTCCGTGAGTTCAAACGTCGTGTCGGCAATGATGGCCAAGGGAACCGCCGCCTCAATTTGCCCCGGGGCGAAGCTGACGATTTGATCGACGGGCAAGAAGTCGCTGGATGTCACCGCCGTCCCCGGCGCACTGCGGACCCGCGCCGTGATGTCATATTCACTGGGCCGGGACAGTACGAGGCGCGCTTGCCCCGTCGTTGCCTGGTCCTCGCTGACGGGATCGGTCTCTATATGGAGCCGGGGCGGCGGGTCGTCGTCCAGCAGGGTGAGCCTAAGGGGAGCTGCGGGGGTGATGAGATCATCGCTCGGCAGGGGTTGCAGATGGACGATCTGTTCCGGCTCATCGCGCAAATCCGCGATGATCGTGCCGTCCAAATAGGCCAGTTGCTGGCCGGGGGCGAAGGTCACCTGCAGATCGTCAAAACGGACATCGGGCATGGGGGCCCCCGTGCCTGTGACGTCGAACCCGACCGTGACGGGGCGCCCCGCAGGCGCGTCGAGGCGCAAGGGTATACGAAGCGCCGCATCCACATTCGTTTCCGTCACCGTCACGTCGTCGTAAACGAGCCCGGGCTTGGGGTCGTTGTCAAAAATCGACACCAGTGCCTCAGGCGTTTCAACCCGAGCATAGTCCGCCCCATTCAAGGCCAAAATCAAGGTTTCGGTGGTCTCGTAGAGCGCGTCGTTGATTAGGCCCAGCACAATCTGCCGATGCGTTTGACCCTCTTCAAATCTCACATTGAGGGCGAGTGGTTCAAAGTCCTCCCCGCCCTGGGCGGTGGCATCGAGAGTCGAGAGCTGGACCTCTACCGGGCGGCCCGATGGGCGGTCGAGGTGAATGTCGAGGGTACGTGTTGCCGCATCGGCCCCCTCCGGCACGATCAGGTCGTCAAACGACAGGGTCGGCAGGGGGTCGTCATCAAGGATCTCGATCAGAACCTCCGGGTTGGGGACTTCGACGTTTTGGGGATCTCGTAGCTCGACACGCCAGGACTCCCGATGCTCATTCAAGGCGTCTTCTAGGATGCGTACGGGCACAATCGCCTCAACCTTGCCCGGGATAAAGTCGATGACTTGGTCTGTAAATTCGAAGTCGTCATACTCGCGCGCGCTGTCCGCCGCTGCCGCGAGGGAGATTGCGATCGGTTTGTTGGACGGTTCTGATAGGGTGAGCGTGAGAGCGGCCTCGTCGCCTTCTACCACCTGCAAGGGTGCGACTTGCAAAGTTGGCAGCGGGTCGTTGTCGAAAATTGTGAGTCGAATGGGCGCGTCTGGGACTTGTATGATGTCGCTAAACAATCTCAACCATAGCTGTTCGGTTGGTTCATCGAAGGCATCGTCGATGGCTGTGAACGTCACTTGCTGACTAAGCAACCCAGGGTCAAATCTAATGTCCGAAGTAAAGTCGCCCAGGTCATCAACCCGGCTGCCGGTGCCGCTGTCTATACGTATGGTCAGGTCCAGCGGGACCGCGGCGGGCGTGTTCAATTCCATTTGCAGGGGAATTTCCTCGCCTTCGGTTAGGCTGAATTCCGCGATGATCAGGCTGGGTTCGGGTTCGTTTTCCCGAATCGTGTAGGTCCTGCTGGTCCGTGGCGCTAAGACATGCCTAAAGTCCGACAGACCGACATTGAAGGTCTCATCGCCCTCGTACAGGGAGTCGTCTAGCAGGGTGAAGGGCAGGCCGATCTGGCTTTGCCCTGGGTTGAGTTGCACTTGCTGGCCCGTTGCCCGCCAATCGTTCCCCACTACTGCGGTGCCATTGTCGTAAGCGTATGAAAACTGGATCAGCTTGCCCGAAGGTTTATCGAGTTGCAAGGGCAACTCGATTTCGCCCGGTTCGGCCTCGGTCAAGTCGATCTCAACGAACCTCAAGGTACTGGCGGCATCATCGTCGAAGATGGTGGCCTGAAATGCGATTTGCGGGGCACGGGCATTTTCGATGTCAACGAGGGTGAAGCTGAGGGATTCGTCGAACTCATCGAACACGTCGTCTTCAATAGGGATGGTCAGGGTTTGGGTTCGCTCTCCCGCCTCAAGGACAAATGGCAAGTCTTGGGCGGCAAAGGAGGGGGAAAATACGGGATCAGGCAGGTCAACGCGCACTGTCGCGCGCACGGTTTTTTGACTCAAAGATGAGAGGGTGAGTTGCACGGGAAGGGCACCGCTGCGTTCCTGGACATCGGGAATGGTGACTTGCAACTCTGGGATCGGGTCTTGATCGGCGATGGAAACCAGTATTTCTGGCGTGTCAACAGGGATCGTGCTGGCAAGGACCGATAAGCTAAAGGTTTCCTCCGTTTCATCGGTGCGGTCGGGGCGCACGGGAACAAACAGCGTTTTCTGCAGTTCGCCGGGCTGAAAAATCAAGGCCCCAGGGGCAAGGGCATAGTCGATGTCGCGTTGTGCGGTCCCGTCGATCGCTTGATACTCCACCACCTCGATCTCGTCACTGACCGCACTCAAGGTAAAGACAAACTCGCCTGTTTCGCCCTCGGCCATTTTAAAGGCCTTGATGGTAAGGCGGCTTGATGTATCGTTGTCCTCAATTGTGACGAGCACGGGCGCGGGGTCGAATTGGGCGTTGCGCGCCTTGGCAATGCGCACGCCAAAGTGTTCGTCCGGCTCTACGAATCCATCGTCAATCGGGTCGATGTAGAACTCTGCAGCTTGTTCGCCAGGCTCAATGATCAAGGTCTTGGTCAAGGACACATAGTCTTGGCCCGCAACCGCGGCCCCGGAGACGGTTTCCAAGACCAGCTCAACCGTTTGGCCCGAAGGTTCCGCAAGCTCAGCAACCAATTGCAACTGCCCAGACTCCGAGGTTGCGCCATTTGTGAGGTGCGCGAACACGGGCGGGTCTTCGTCCTCAATAGTGATGTGTGCGGTGGCGGTGGCGACGGTGCTATGGGTCGTCGATTGGACAACAAGCTGGAAGTTCTCATCGACTTCGTCGACCATATCGTTGATCAGAGGCAAGGCCAGAACGCCTTGGGTCGTGCCTGCGGGCAAGACATGGCTATAGGTGCCGGCCACATAGTCCTGATCGCCCTGGGCGCTACCCGCCACGGGCGTGTAGGTCAAGGAAATGGGTTTGCCCGAGGCGGCAGAAAGCCTGACAGGCACCAGCGCCGTCCCAGCGTCCTCGCCGACGCGGATGTCAGCAACCTCTAGGGCCGGTGCTGGATCGTCGTCTTCAATATAGATGGTCGCAAGGGCGTCAGCGCCTGCGTCTTTCACGTCCAGGGCGGCGTGCAGGTGGAAGCGTTCGTCAATTTCATTGGCAGGATCATCGAGAACGTTGACCGGGAACACAAGGCTGGTTTGCCCCGCCGGGAAGGTGAAGGTCTGCGCGGGGAATTCAAAATCATCGCCCGCCTGTGCGGACAAGGACGTGACGACAAACTGGCCTGTCAAGTCCCGCTCCGACGTCGTTGCCAAGCGCAGCCCGACGCTGCCTTCCGGACGCATTTCCTGCACCCATGTCTCCGCCATACGCAGGTCGGGCGCGGAGTCGTTGTCCTCGATGTCGAGACGAATAGACGGGCTGCTGAGACGCAGATCATCCGACGTCAAGGCCAGGGAAAAATGCTGTGTCGGTTCATCGCGGTCATCGTCGATCACCCTAAGGTCAAGGCTGGCCTGCAGTTGCCCAGGTTGGAAGGTGAGCTGTCCCGTCTCCGACACAAAATCTTGATCGGCAAGGGCCGAGCCTGGCGCAGTTCGCCACTCCAGCCTAATAGGATGGGCCGAGGGTTCTGAGAGGGTGAAGAAAATCCGGTTCTGTCCCAGATCACCGCCCTCCACCAGGGTGTCAACCTGGTGCGAGAGCAGCGGTCCCACATCGTCATCGACGAGCGTGATGAGGGCGGTAGGCGCCCCCAAAGCCGAATGGGTCGGATTGCTTAGGTCAAGTTGGAAGGTCTCGTCTGCCTCGTCCAAATCGTCATCAATCAAAAAAATGTGGACCTGGGTTTGGGTTTGCCCCGCAGCGATAAAGGCCGTGCCGTAGAGGGGCTCAAAGTCGATGTCGCTCAGCGCTGTTTGCGCCGTGAGGCTATAGTCCACGTAGGCGTCTTTGCCGCTAGGTTGGTTCAAGGTCAGGGTGAGGAAAGCCCCTTGTGTTTGCGATTCTTGCACCTGCAAGGCCTCAGCGCGCCAAATCGGCAGGGGGTCCTGATCCTCAATCAGGCCCACGGCCTGGCCGGTTTGGATCCGCGCCAAGTCGGCCGCGACGAGGCTCAGGATAAATGTCTCTGGATGTTCGTGCAGGGCATCGTCCAGCACCGGAACGGCAACTGGGTATTCGGTTTGCCCAGGTTCGAACGTCAGGTCCGCCTCAAAGTCCAGTAAGTCGAAACCCAGTTGCGCCGGGTTGGCGCCTGTCCCATGGGCTTGGGTCGCGACGGTGACGCTAATCGGCTGATCGGACGGCGTGTCTAAAGTCACCAAAAACGGCACCGCACCCCTAACCCCGCCGTCCGCCGTTTCTGCGGCCCGTCCGCCCGCAAGGGACACAAGCGGCAAGGGATCATCGTCCAAGACCACAATTTGCACCGGGTCGTCCGGTAAGCGAAGGTTCACGGGGTTGGTGAAGGCCAGGTCGAAGATTTCCTGGGGTTCGTTCACCGCATCGTCGATCAGGCGAAAGGGGAGCGTCAGGCGGCCCTGGCCGGGGGCGAACTGGAGGGTTCCGGCGGGAAGGTCTATGTCGCTTGCGGCCCCTATGTCCGCCGTGAGCTCGTAGTCAACCTGCACCGGCACCTCTGCAGGTCGATCAAGGTCAAACACGAGTTCTCCGGCGGGCATAAGGGCGGTTTCAACGGTGACGGCCGTGGTGGCGAGCAATCGTGGGGCCGGATCATCGTCGGCGATAGTTAAGGCCCAAAAGGGTACGCCCTCCGCGCCCTCGGTAGCGCTGGGGTCGTCCAAGTCCGCGCCGCTGAGGCCTTCAAGGTGCAGAGTCAGCGATTGGGACCCTTCGTAGACCCCGTCGTTGACGACTTTCAGGTCAAAGGTTTGGCGCGTTTGTCCCGCGGCGAATTCAACGCTACCGCTAGAGATCAAATAGTCTTGCCCCAAGGTTGCCGTCCCGGCCTGGGTCAGTAAATCCAGAACGACAGGCTGGCCCGCTGGGCTCGACAGCTCAAACTCGATCATCCCCCGATCTGTGCCTTGTTCGCTTAAGGCGCTGCGGCGCAGCCGCACCGCGGGTTTGGGGTCATTGTCGCCGAGCCGGACTTGCTTAAGCGGCGTTTGCACAATCGCGCCCTGAATGTCAATCAGGGCGATTTCGAAAGTTTCCTCGCGCTCATAGGTCGTATCGTCGATCACCTGAACGGGTAGCGCGGTCCAGCTCGAACCTGCGGGGATCATAAGGTCGCGGACGCCGACCTCATAGTCTTGGTTTTCACGCGCGCTGCCTTCGAACACGCCGATACGAAACGGCGTGTCCTTACCCGCGGGTTTCGACAGTTGCAGCACGGCCGCGGTGCCGGCCACGTCGCCCTCGCGCAACTCTTGGACCATCAAGTCAGCAACGGGCGGCTGGTCATCGTCCAACACGTCGAACCTAAGGGGGTGCGTGGGCAAGGACACGCCGGTGGCGTTGGTCAAGGATAGAGAAAATTGCTCTGTGTCTTCGAACAGATAGTCCGCCTTGGGGCGGAGCAGCAGACGGGTGCCCGTAGCCCCCGGCGGGATCGTGACCCTCGGATTATATGCCTCCATGTCGTCTTGAACGTGGCCATTGGCGCTAGCGGAGGTGACGAGGGTATCGAAGCGAATTTCGCGGCCGGACGGCGCGCTCAGGACCAATTCGACTACCAGACCTTGGTCATCGTCCTCGGAAACTTCCCCCTCGCTGCGCATGTCCAAACTGGGGATGGGATCGTCATCTTCGATCCCAATTTCGTAGAACTCTTGGGTCAAGGTTAGGCCATCAGGTTTTGAGAGAAGCGCCCGAAACGTCTCGGGAGCTTCGTTGAGCTGATTGTCGATGAGCGTCAGGGGAACGGTTAGCTCGGTCTCACCCGGGGGGAAGGAATAGACCTGACTAAGGGCAGCGAAGTCCTCGCCCGCGCGGGCCAGGCCTGACTGGGTTTGCAAAGTGAAAGCCGCGTCGTCCGCGGACGGGCGTGAGAGTTGAAAGACGAGCGCATTGTCGTCGCCGCCCTCAAGGGACGTGATCGAGATCAAAGCCAAGTTGGGTTCGCGCTGACTATCGGCGATGTTGAGCGTCGGGCTCTGGCTCGGCAAACTGACGTTGCGGGCGTCATACAGGTCGAGACCAACCTGCTCGTTCGCCTCATAGACCTCATCAACGATTGGGCTGAGACTTAGGGTCTCGTTATAGATTTGACCGGGGGCGAAGGTGACGAGCCCATTGATCTGCTCCACATCTTCGGGGACCGTCGCCGTGCCCGGCACCAGACGCAGGCGGAACGAGATCGGGAGGTCGGAGGGCTGGCTGAGACGGAACACAAGCTGTGTGTCTTCCCCTTCACGAAGCTCGGTTTGTCCCAGCACGGCAAAGGGTGTGGGGTCATCGTCGAGCAGATCGATGGTAAGGCTGGTGCTTTCGAGGGTCAGGCCCACGGGATCCGCAAGGCGCAGGAAGAAGGTCTCGTCCAGCTCATCGCGCCCATCGTCCACCAATGCGTAAGTCAGGTTCCTTTGGGTGACGCCTGCGGGAAACATCAGAGTGCCGGTGGCGGCGATAAAGTCCTTGTCCGCCACCGCCGTATTGCCGCTCAAGTCGTAGTCAAGGCGGGTTTCGACACCTGCAGGGCGATCGAGGGTGAAACTCACGACCCCCTCCAAGGCGCCTTCGGTCACAGGTTTCGCGTGCAAACGCACGCGCGGCGGCCGATCGTCGTTGATCAGCGTTATCCTCGCTTCGGCATCGACAAACCGCAAGCCGTCGCTGTCGATCACATGGGCGAAGAAATATTCATCGGTCTCGAACAGGTCGTCCCGGACAATTTGAATCGGCACTGAAGCCTCGCGCTGCCCCGGTCGCAAGGAAACCTCAGTTTCGAGGCCTTCAAAATCAGCAGTCTCCAAAGCAGTCCCTGACACGAGCGCGATCCGCGCACGGGTCCGCCGCTCAGCGGGTTCATCAAGTTGCAGCACCAATTCGGCGCGGCGCGCATCCTCGGCGACGCGCAGGTCCGCCAAACGGGCCTGCGCAAAGCCTTCGTCGTCGAGCAACTGGATAAGCGCGGGGGCGGAGGCGACAAGGCCCTTGTTTTGCCCCGTGTCCAGTGGAAAGAGGCGGACGGCGTAGGACCTCGGCCCCGAATCTGCTCGGGTGTCGCTCACCAACAGCGACAATTCGACAAGGTTCTGTCCTGGGTCGATGCGGAGTTGGGACTGTGCGGGTGACAGGTCATCAGGGCGGCCGCCGTTCAGGGGCTCTACCTCCACCCCAACGATGAGAGGGCTTAGTAATTGCTGCGCGACGCGAATTTTCACCGTCAGGGTTTCGTCGGACTCGTAGGCGTTAATTTGCGCGGGTTCGAATTGCAGCAAGTTGCCAGCAGTCGGGTCTGTCTGCGCGCGCGCGCGTAGATCCCCCGCGATGGCAAGCCCCAGGGCGATCAGCCCTGCGGCGGCGGTACGAAGTGGCCAGAAATGCGCGGTGTCCATAGGGTTAGACTACCGCCTCTTTCGGCCTTGTCCAGGGCGAAGACACAGCCAGGGTCGGCGAGTCCAGATCGGTGTCCGTCGGTTCAAGAAGTGCCATGAACCCCCTGGGTGCCGCCGCGGCCGCCGCCAGCCCTTGGCCTGGGTCGGGTCGATTGATATGAGGCGCCGACCGGGTGGAGGGGCGCGGCTGCATGGCGGCAAAGTCAAAGAGGTCCTGATCGGCCAGATGACTGGGGAAAAGGTGGCTTAGGGCCTTAAAGATGGCTTGCCGACGCCCGGGATAGGTCCTCTCAAACTCACTTAGCAGCGTCTTGAAGGCCTGGCGCTGCAAATTGGGTTGCGTCCCGCACAAGTTGCACGGGATGATGGGATAAGCCATGGCGCGGGCAAAGCGCCCTATGTCGGCTTCCGCGCATGCATAAAGCGGCCGGATCAAGGTGTGCTGGCCCGACAAGGCCGCGAGCTTGGGCGGCATGGCCTTGAGCCGCGCGCCAAAAAACATATTGAGCAGCAGGGTCTCGATCACATCGTCGCGATGATGACCCAAAGCAATTTTGGTTGCGCCAATTTCGGCGGCCTTGGTATAAATGATACCCCGGCGCAGGCGTGAACACAAGGCGCAGGTCGTTTTGCCCGGGGCGGTTTTGGCCTTCACTATGGCGTAAGTGTCCTCACGGTGGCAAAGGTGCGCCACCCCAACCTCGGCAAAGTAGGCAGGCAGGGTTTCTTGGGGAAATCCCGGTTGGGCTTGGTCGAGGTTGAAGGCCGTTATGCGAAAATCAAAGGGCTTGCGCCGTGCTAGGTCCTGCAATATCGTCAGCAAGGTATAGGAATCTTTGCCGCCTGAGCAGCAGATCATGATATGGTCGCCAGGGTCGAGCATGGAAAATTGGTGCATCGTCGCCTCAACCTGCCGGGTCATGCGACGGCGCAACCGCTCAAACTCCCCTGACTTGCGCGCGCGCGCGTAGGGATCAGGAGGTGTCGGGGCGTCGCGAGTGGACTCGAGCAGCATCGGCGTGGGCATGGGAAAGCTTAGGCACAAGAATTCGTAAAAATCACGCCCCAGGCCGAAAAAAATCTCTCTTGTGGCAGCTGGGTCCGTGTCCACAGCACGGGTTTCGATTTTGGACCCTGGCCCTGTAGTATCTGCGGTCATAACCTGTAGTATCTGCGGTCATAAAAAGTGACTTTTTTATGACCGTTTCGCGTCTCACGGCAGAAACGCGATGCGTTTCGGCTTTTAGGGATTGCGGTCTCACCTCGCTCGCTACGCTCGCTCAGCCCGACTTGGGGTTGCGGTTTCTACTCGCTCGCTCAGCCCGACCGCGCGACGGGGCCTTCGCTTATACCCTTAGGCGCGTTTGCGCTGATCTCGGGGCCGCGTGTTTTGTGCGCGGGCGTTCCCTGCGCCCTTCGGGCTTGGAGCCCGCTTGGGTGGGGGCCGCCGTCGCGGCCCTACACCAGCGAATATAAGAGTCACTTGTAATTGCCGCTGGTATAAGGCACCAACCCGCGCTATGTTCTTTTAATGTTCAAAAAAAATTCTTTTTATGTTCATAAAAGGTGTTGACCTGAGGGCAACCTGGGTCTAGGGACTTTTCTATTGGTAGGAATTGCGTCCAGAGGTGTCGTTTGTGAGCGGATTGCTCAATCTAAGCAGGGTCTTTCTTGGTCCCAGAATCAGAACATAGGTTTTCGATAGTGCGACGGGTGCCGATGGAGAGAGTGAAGGCTATCCCCTCAAACTTTGCCCGCCTCCCCTCCGGGTGGGGAATTAGAGCGTGCGGTGGCCCCCTCTTCGGAGTGGCGTTCTGGGGTGAAACCTGCCACTTGAGCGGAGTTTAAGTCGATTGGAACAATCGACGCTGGGAACATCCGCGCCAACAAAAGCCTAAAGCCATGCAACCTATTCAAGACAAAGGCGAATGGCTTAAGGTGCGACGGGCACCTCAAGGGTTAGAAATATGGTAGGCCAAAGTGCCGGCGAATCATTTTGACCTCCCGTTGGCTTTCCCAACTCAAGACACACACGGATGGCTTTATGAAAAATCTCTGTGAGCGGCAGGAGAAATTCTGCCAAGCCTTGGTCAGCGGCATGAGCGCGACCCAGGCTTACATCAAGGCTGGTTATAGCCCCAAGGGCGCCAACACTTGTGCAGCTAAGCTTCGCAAACACCCATATGTCGCGGCGCGGCTTGCGGCCCTGAGGGCGGAAAATGCCCATGCCAGCCAAGCCGAGCGTCGCGACTTGCTGGCCCATCTTGAGTGGGTCATGGAAGTGGCCAAGGAGCAGGGGGCTCTGGGCGACATGATCCGCGCCGTGACCCAGTACTCGAAGATGTGCGGCTATGATGCGCCTGCTAAGGTTGAGGCGGATGTGACTGTTCAGCGGATTGCACGGACCATTGTTGACCCCCGCAAGTGAGCCTGGGCTCGACATTCAGACGGCTCGGGTTTTTTTGCCTTTGCTGGAGCCTGCTCGCTACAAGGCCGCTTACGGCGGGCGCGGGTCGGGTAAGTCGCATTTCTTTGGCGAATTGGCGGTTGAAGAGGCCTTGCGGTTTCCTGGCGAGTGCGGTGAGGGCTTGGCCTTGGTCTGTGTTCGGGAGGTGCAAAAGAGCCTCAAGGATTCAGCCAAGCGGTTGATTGAGGGGAAGATCCGCGCCTTTGGGCTCGGTGAGCCGCAGGGGTTTAGGGTTTGGAACGACCGCATCGAGTTGCCCAAGGGTGGGCAGATCATCTTTCAAGGGATGCAGGATCACACGGCGGAGTCCGTCAAGTCGCTTGAGGGGTTTCATCGGGCCTGGGTTGAGGAAGCGCAGACGCTTTCGGTGACTTCGCTGGAGTTGTTGCGGCCGACCATTCGTGCGCCTGGCTCGGAGTTGTGGTTTAGCTGGAACCCGAGGCGCAAGGCTGACCCCGTGGACGCCATGCTGCGCGGGGAGACTTTGCCGACCGGCGCGGTGGTGGTGCGGGCCAATTGGGACGACAACCCTTGGTTCCCCGATACGCTCGACCAGGAGCGCCAAGATTGCTTGCGCGATGCGCCTGAGATGTATGAGCATATCTGGGAAGGGGGTTATGCGACCGTGCGCTCGGGGGCTTACTATCAGCGTGATGTGGTCAAGGCGCGGCAGGATGGGCGCCTTGGGGTGGTGACGCTGGATCCTTTGCTGCCGATTTATGCCTTTTGGGACATCGGCGTGTCCGACGCGACCGCCATCGTGGTGGCGCAGTTTGTGGGCTCGGCGCTCAAGGTGCTGGACTATTATGAGGCCACTGGCCAGCCGCTTTCGGCGCATCTGAATTGGTTGCGGCAAGCGGGCTATGGGGCGGCCAAGTGTTACTTGCCCCACGACGCTGATCAGCGCGACAAGGTGACGGCCATTCGGTTTGAGGACCATGTGCGCGCGGCGGGCTTTGCGGTGCAGACCGTGGCCAATCAGGGCAAGGGCGCGGCTTTGAAGCGGGTTGAGACCGCGCGGCGGCTGTGGCCGTCGATTTGGATCGATGAAGGCAAGGCGGGCGGGCTGATCGACGCCTTGGCCTGGTACCATGAGCGCTGGGACGACAATCGCAACATTGGCCTGGGGCCGAACCACGATTGGGCCAGCCATGGGGCCGATGCCTTTGGCCTCATGTGCGTGGCGCACGAACCGCCCAAGAGTGGGCGCAGGATTAAGCAAAGGGAGGTGCCTGTAATCGTATGAGTGACATCGACCTAAGCGACGACGTGCAGCTTGCCAGCCATGTGGCGCAGTTGATTGACGGGTGTGAGAAGCATGCCGACGATCAGGAGAAGTCGCGCCAGCCGGCGCTGGAGTACTATGACGGTATCATGACCGATACGCCCTTTGAGGCGGGGCGGACGGGGGTTGTGTCGCACGATTTGCGCGCGGCCATTAAGAAGATCATGCCGACGATCATGCGCACCTTGCTGTCGGGCGATAAGATCGTGGAGTTTGAGCCGGCGGGGCCTGGGCCTGACAAGGAACTACAAGCCCAGCAAGCGACCGACTATATGAACCATGTGGTTGTGCCCGAAGCGGGCGTTGAGGGGGCGCTTTATGACGCCATTTTTGACGCGCTGGTCGTCAAGACGGGCATTTTGAAGTGGCGGGCTTACAATCGGCGCGAAGCGACGGTCCAGCAGTACACGAGCCAGAGCGACGCGCAGTTGCTGGGGCTGGGGGGTGAGGACGGCGTTGAGATTGCCGACCTCGTGAGCGAGCCCGAGACCGACGCCGTGGCCCTGGCCGAGAATCCTGCGGCCATGCGCCATAGTTTCACTTTGCGGCGGGTGGTCGATCAGGTGGACGTGCGCCTTGAGGCCCTCCCGCGCGGGTCGTTCCTGATCCATCCCACCGCCGATAGCATCGAGGAGAGCCCGATTGTTGGGGAGCGGCAGGTTGTCACGCGCTCCGAGTTGGTCAGCCGTGGCTACGACCGCGATTTGGTGGCGAGTTTGGCGGCCTATGCGGGCCGTGACCATGAAGAGAGCGACAACCTGGCGCGCAAGGGTGAGGACTGGTCCGACGAGCGGATGCAGACGGCGGCGGCCATGGAAGAGGTCTTGCTCCACGAGGTCTATGTGCGGCTTGACTTGGACGGCGACGGCATAGCGGAGTTGCACAAGGTGTGCCTGGCCGAAGGGTCGAGCGAAGAAGGCGCGGGACCTGTGGTGCTGGACCGCGAGCCTGTTGCTGAGGCGCCCTATGCCAAGGTGATCGCTGAACGCGAGGCGCATCAGTTTGAAGGGCGCTCGCTGGCCGAGGACGTGGTGCCGATTCAGAAGATCAAGACGGGGTTGGTGCGGCAAACGCTGGATAATTTGGTTTGGGCCAACAATCCGACGCCCGTGGTCGATGGCGGGGCTTTGACGACGCAGGGCATTGAGGCCATGCAGAACCCGTCGTTTGGCAAGATCGTTGAGGCCGAGGCGGGGCGGGCCAAGGATGCGGTGCAGTTTTTGACCGTGCCCTTTGTCGGTGAGAAGTCCTTTGGCATGTTGCAGTACCTGGACGAAGAATTGCGCGAACGCACGGGCGTCACCGACCAGTCGGGCGGGCTGGATCCCGAAGCGTTTCAGAACATGACCGCGACCTCGGTGCAGTTGATGGCCGAGAGCGGCATTGCCCAGGCGGAGATGATCGTGCGCTCGCTGAGCCGTGGGATTCGCAAGGCTTTCAAGGGCTTATTGCGGCTGGTTATTGCGCATTCTGACCGTGAGCGGGCGGTTCGGCTGCGCGGCGAGTGGATCGACTACGACCCCAGGCACTGGGATGTCGATATGGACTGTGTGGTCAATGTCGGACTTGGCGCAGGATCGAAGGAGCGGGATCTGGCGGTTTTGCAAATGGTCCATGGGTTGCAGGAGAAGCTGCTGGCGGCTTTCGGACCTGACAACCCCTATGTGAAGCCCGAGCAGGTCTTTAACGTTTTGGACAAGATCACGGAGACGGCGGGCTTTCCCGATGTGAAGCCCTACTTCACGCGGCCTGACCCGCAGGAAGTGCAGGCGCGGCTCCAGGCCGAAGCGCAGAAGCCGAGCGAGCATGATGAGAAGGTGCAGCTTGAGCAGATGAAGGCCCAAGCCAAGGCGCAGGCGGACATGGCTAAGGCCGAGATTGAGGCGCGGTTCAAGCGCATGGAGATGGACCATCAGATTCAGCTGGAGCGGATCAAGGCCGAACAGCAGGCTGCCGCCGCTGCGGCCAAAGAAGAAGCGCAGGCGCGGTGGAACAGCAAAGAGCAGGAATTTAAGGCGCAGCTGGACGCCGCGACTGCTGAACGCGACCTGGCCTTGAAACGCGAACAGATGGCGGCCGATACGGCCCTAAGGCGCGAGCAGATCGCCGCCGACGAGCGGCAGAACGCGCTCAACCAATCGGTGAAGATGCGGATCGAAGCGGCCAAGCTACCGCCCGAGATGCAAGGCGGGCTTGGGGGCTTTGCCGATCAGTTGGATGCCAGCGTGAACGCTCGGCCGATTTTGAGCGATATAGCGGCGATTAAGGACAGTTTAGCGGCGATCACGGAGGCCTTGACCAGGGCCGAGACCGAAAAGGCCGCGCCGAGGCAGATCCTGCGCGACGAAGCGGGTCAGATCATCGGGGCGCAAGTGGTGATGCCCGATGGGACGACCATCGTCAAAGAATTGCAGCGCGATGAACACGGCAACGCCGTTGGGTCGCGGGTTCTCCACTAGGGGCTGAACGAGGGCAGGCAGAGCCATGGCAACAAAGAACACGGTCGCGCCTGCGGTCAAGACGGGCGACATCATCCAATACAACGGCGACAATGTCACGAACATCACCGAGGACAACAGCCTTGTTTATCCGATTTATTTTTCTGTGAGTGCCGGGCCTGCCCCGACGCCAACCGAGGAAGAGCCCGAGGTGGCAGAGCCTGGCGATGAGGACTCAGACCTGCCCGCCTATCTGCAAGCGACCCTAGAGATCACGGAAACCGCCGAGATCACTGAAATCACCGAAGTCGAAGAAATCCAAGTTTAGAAAAGAGGAGAAGTCATGGCCTTTACATCGCGCAAGACGCAAATCGAAGAAGCAATCATTCAGGTCAACGCGCAAATGACCGCGATCACGGGCGCGACAAGCGGGCCGCTATCGAGCGACCAAGCCGCCGCCTACGAGCGCCTCAGGGTGACGCATAGCCACTATATCGACCTTCACGTCACCGAGGAAGAAAAAGAGGCCGCTGCCGCCGCACAAGCCGCCTATGATGCCATCGATTCAACTGCGGTCTGGACTAAGACTTATGGCGCGGTCGTGGGTGTCTTTTCAGCCTATCACGGCTATTCAGGTACGGGCGCAACGTCGCAAGTTGGCACCAACCAAAGCGAACAGGCCAGCCACCGCTTTCTAACCATGGCGGCTTGTGGTGAGGCGTGGGCCGATGAGGATTTATCGTCCAAGCTCAACTTCCAATACACGCAAATGGAAACCAATTGGTTCACGGTGGATCGGCCCTTCTGGTATTTGGGCGAAGGCTACAACGAGGACGACCAAAGCAGCAGCACCTACACCTATCCGCGCCGCCCGCACTCGTTCGTGCCGCTACGCAATTCGACCGATGCCGATATTGTGCTAAACGTGGTTTATGAGGCCAGCAGCTATTCCAGCAATTATTCGAATATGGGGTTCAATACGTGGACGCCCGACCTTACGAACACCGAATTAGCGACCCATAGCGGCGATGTGGCGGTGACGTTTCAGAACGTCTTTCAATACTCCAGCAACACAGCCCGTCGCGCCTCAAATCAGAATATCACCATCCCTGCGGGCAAGTCGATCATCCTGCATTACTGGTCATCTGGCAAGTATCATGCGGATGTGACCAATCACTACACCATGAACTACGTCCACGGGCTCGACATATCGGCGATTGAGACCATCGATGGGCTTGAGTGCGACAAGCAGATCATGACCAACTTCGGCAAGAATTACAAAAAGGTGGGCAGTTTGTTCCTGCCCGAGCCTACTGAATAAGGAGCCTCCCCATGAGTGACAAAAAAGCAACAGTGCCGACGCGGTGGATTGAGTTTGACGCGCAAGGCAACCAGGCGGGCGTCGGGATTGATCGCGTTCCTGGGACTTATGAGGCCCCTGCGGGCTATGACCCTGCTGCGGACTTTGCGCGGCTGGTTGACGGCAAGGTGGTCCTGGAGCCGAATTGGACGGCGGAGCAGTACGAGGCGCACGAAGAAACCAAGCGCCTAGAGCGGATTGCCAAAGCGGCCAAAGAGGCCGCCTAAGCTAGGCCATGGCGACTTATGACGTCACCCTGACGCTGGACAAGTCCGAGATCGGCAAGACGGTCACGGCCCAGCTCTTGCTTGCCGACGCTGACGAAGCGGCGATTGAGGTGACGGGCTTCACGGCTATGTCGGCGGCGGGGCGCTATGGGGCCAACCTGCCCAGCGACCTAGCGGCGGGCGAGTACCAGATACTTTACTACGCCGACGACGTGTTCAGGGTTGATGACACCTTGACCTGGGACGGGTCTGCTATCGTTGAAGGCGGCGGCGAGCCCGTCACTCTGGCCGATGCGTCGGTCGATGCGATTGTCGAGGCCGTTGAGCGCGATGAAGGGCTTGTGAAGGGGTTGGATGCCAAGGTTGAGGCCTTGCCCGACGCTGACGCCACCGCTGAGGCTGTTTGGACCAAAGAGACGCGCACCGTTACGGGCACCCAAGACGACGCGGCTTTGCCCGCCAATGTCAAGTATATCAATGACATAGGCGTCGGTGGGTCGGGCGTTGAGGGCGATACTTGGGGGCCGGCGCCTAGCGAAAGCGCTTAAGCCGTGACGGCGGTTGTTGACGCCTTCGGCGGGGCCTTTGGCGCGGCTTTTGGGCCTGCCTTTGGCTGGTCGATCGACGAGCCCGAGACCGCCACCAAGCCGACCCATAGCGGGCGCGTTTGGGTTGGTGGGCAGTGGGAGGACGAGGACGATGACCCGCTGGCCACCATCGAGGATGCGCTCGACTATCTGAACCGCAAGCCCAAGCTGACCAAGGCGGCGCGGGCCAAGATCAAGGCCAAGATCGAAGCGGCGCGCAAGGTGGCGGAGAAAGCCGCCGCCGAACAAGCGGCCCAGCAAGCGCGCATGACGGCGCAGGCGGCCCGTGAGAGTGCCGCAAGCGCCTTGCTGCGGGATCTGCCGCCTTTGCCCGATTTGGACGCGCAGCGGGTGAGTTTGGTGCGCTTGCGGGCTTGGTTTGTCGAGTTACGGGCGCGGATCAGCGCTTTTGAAGATCACAAGCGCGCCGAGGACGAGGCTGCCATATTTTTGCTGCTGATGGATGACTAGACTTAGCCAAGGGGAGGCGCTGGCCCTCCTGCACAATACCACGCTCATGGCGCTCCTGGACCAGATGGAGGCCGATGCGCTGAACCTGGCCGTGAACGCCAGTGCCGATGAAGATTCCCGCCGTTTGGTCGCCTGCACGCGCGCCAAGGCGTTTCGAGATTTGAGACGGAAGTTGACGACCCTTTCCGAGGGCAAGACCAATCCCGCCTCAGATACGCGCGACGGATAGCCGTCCCGCGTTACCAACCTTTCACAAAGGATTGAGACATGACCCTAGACCCTGAAACGGGCGAGGCTATGGACGATCAAGACTTAGGTCTTGAGGACTTTGCAGACTTGCCCGACGAAGCGGACACGCCCGACGAAGAGCAACCCGAAGAGGACGAAGGCGCCGATTTGGCGGCGGATCAAGACGATCAGCCAGAGGCCGATGAAGACGACCCCGACGCGGACTTGAGCGAAGGCGACAAGGTGCTGGTCACTTTGAGCGACGGCGATCAAGTCAAGCTGGAAGAACTGAAGGCAGGCTATTTCCGTCAAAAGGACTATACGCACAAAACTGAGGAACTGGCGCGCGAGCGCGAGCAGATCGGTGAGATCCGCAAGGCTTACGACCAGCAGACTCAAGCCCTCCAAGCCGCGCAAAATGGACTTGCGCACTATATGCAGGGGCTTGTTCCTCCCGAACCCGATCTATCCCTGGCCCAGACCAACCCTGGGCAGTACCAATACCAGCAAGCCATGCGTCAACAGGCCATGGTCGAGTTGCAACGGGTACTCCAAGCCAGTCAACAGACGCAGGCGCAAGCCACGCAGGCCGACGCGGCCGAGCTGGCCCGCTACAAGTCCGACGAGGAAGCACGGCTGATCCAAGCCATGCCAAGCCTCAAGGACCCTGGGCGGCGCAGCAAATTCCACGCGGATGTGCGGCAAGCGGCCTTGGACTTTGGCTTTAGCGAGGCAGAGATCGACACGACCCTTGACCACCGCATCCTGCGGCTGGTGCATTTTGCCCGCCACGGCAAGCAAGCCTTGGACAACCGATCCAGGGCCGCGCGTCGTGCTGGCGAGAAGCCAAGCAAGGGCAAGCGGGCACCCGGGACGGCAGCAGCCCCCCAGGCGCGCAGCAAGGCCATGGAGCGCCTCACTAAATCTGGCGACATTGAGGACGCGGTTGCCGCGATGCTCAACTAGCCACTCTCTAACCTCGAAAGGGTAAAACTATGGCTGTTTCAACAGGAGCCTTTAAGACCGGTTCAGCGAAAGTGAACCGCGAAGAACTCGCCAACGTCGTCGATGCCGTCCAACGGTCGGACACGCCGATCTATTCCATGATCGCCAATTCCACGGCCAAGTCGGTCTTTCCTGAATGGCCTGTGCGGGACTTCGATGCCCCCGCGCAGAACATCCAGTCAGAAGGGCGCGACTATGCCTTTGAGTCGGACAATCCGTCAAAGCGCATGGGCAACCATACGCAGATCTTCGCCAAGAACGGCAAGTTCACCAACACCCAAGAAACGGTCGATAATGCCGCCAAGTCCGAACAGATGGCGCGCGACAAGATCGAAAAGGGTTTGGCCTTGCGCACCGATGTGGAATTTTCCATCGTCACGAACAACGCCTCCCTCGGCGGCGATGATCGTGTGTCGGGGTCTCTATCGACCTGGGCCGAGACCAACGTCTCACGCGGGGCAGGCGGGGCCAATGGTGGCTACAGCGAGACCACCAAGGTCACGACCGCGCCGACCGACGGAACGCAGCGGGCCTTGAGCAAGGACCTGATCGACGATCTGCTGCAAGCGGGCTATTCGTCGGGCGCCAAGCTGACGCATATGTTCTTTAGCCCCTACGGCAAGCGGGTCTTTGCCAGCCTGATGGAAGACCCTGGCGTTGCGCAGTTCCGCTACGCGGCCAAGGGCGGCAAGAATACCATCGTTGCCACGGCAGAGATTTACCTCGGCCCCCTCGGGCAAGTCACGGTGCATCCCAACCACGTCATGGGCGCCAGCGCCACGCAAGCGCGCAACGCCTTTGTGCTGGATACCAAGCGGGTCAAGTGGAAGTGGCTGCGCGCCATCTACGAGGACAAGGACCTGGCCAAGACGGGGGACTATCGGCAGTTCGTCCTGCAAGGCGAAGGCTGCCTGTGCGTTGAGAACGAAAAGGCGGTCGGGGTGATCGCGGATATCTATGGGCTGACGGCGACGACCTAAGAGGCTGACCAACTGGGAAGGGGGCTTAGCGGCCCCCTTTTTTGTAACATTTGCACTTGGGGCTTGAAATATGAGGGTCGTATCCTTAGTGAAAGAGGTCCGTGAGGGGTTTGGACTTTCTTTGAGTTGAGGTGATGACGGGTGTTTGACTTAGCCAAGGCTGCCCACATGGTCGCGTTTTTTGCGCTCAAAGCGGGTCGAAATATCAACCTTATGAAGGTCGTCAAACTGGTTTACCTTGCAGATCGGGAAAGCGTGAAGCGGATTGGTGCGCCCCTCTTACACGACGCGCGAGTCTCCATGCCGCACGGACCTGTTAACAGTGGCGTTTTGGACGCCGTGAATGGCGCCTATGACGATCCAAGATGGCGATCAGTGCTAAGGGATCGAGCCCATCATTACATTGGTGTTCAGCCAGGCATCCGCGAAGATGATCTTGATGAGCTGTCCGACTACGATGTTGAGGTCATGGAGGCGGTTTGGCAAGAGTTTGGCGCTATGGATCAGTGGGAGCTTAGCGATTGGACCCATAACAGCAACAACGTTCCTGAATGGACGAGCCCAGGTGGGGGCGCGCAACCCATCCCAATGCAGAAATTTTTTGAAGGCGTTGGCTGTGAGGACCCAGAAGGAGCGTCCGCGACTTATCTTGCTTCCGAGGCTTATCTTAAGTTTATTCACCCGACCCACGTGTGATCCAACCCAAACAGGTTTACTACCTGGAGACGCTGCTTTCAGGTCGCCCAGGTCATACGCGCTCGCACTATACCGTGGTTGTTTTTGTTGAGGATGATCGCGCGCTTCTTGTTCCCATATGTAGCAAGCGGCCTCATGCCTACGACCCCACGGTGGAGCTAGGCCCAAACGAATACCCACGGCTCCGCCATGCGTCGTTTGTCGAGTATAGCAAGGCCGACTTTATAAGCTTAGGGCATTTGTCGGAACAAATTGCAGCAGGCCTCGCGCGGCCTTGCGAAACCTTAAATGCGCAAGTGTTCTTGCGGATCAAGAACGGGCTTCTAAACTCGACCTACACGAAGAGAAAAATCAAAAATTGGGTCAAGGGTCGCGCGGCCGAATAGGGCCAGGCTTGGCCGTCGCGCGAACTTTCGAATTCTATCCGCTGACAAGCTAGACCGAAACTTGAGGGGCCAATGGCCCCTTTTTTATTGCTGAGTCTTGGGGGGGTGGGATGTTGAAAATTGACTCGCCCATGCTGGCGAATCCCCATACGCCGCTTGACGTGGTTGATTTCGTTGAGCCGAAGCACTCAAAGGCCCGTGTTCGCCTTGCTGGCGACGTTCTCAAGCAAGCTCATGACCAAGTCAGCGACGAGTTGACCGACGCTTTCTCTGTCGCCTATGCCTGGCGTGACGCTCATGCCCTGCCTATGTCCGCCATGTTGAGCGAGTTGCGGGGCCTTGTTCGTCGTGGCGGTGGCGTAGGCTATTGCGCGGCACGACTTAAGCGCATGGCGTCGATACGGCCCAAGCTGGCGCGGTTCAAATTGCGGCTGGCAGACATGCAAGACTTGGCAGGCGCGCGGGCAATCTTGCCCTCGATCAGCGATGTCGAGCGCGTTTCTGCGCTGCTGGAAAGTGCGCGGTTTGGTCCGTCAAAGCCCGCAGTTGACTATATGGCGGCCCCAAAAGCGGACGGCTATAGGAGCGTCCACCGCGTCTTGAAGATGGAGGGCCACGGAGAGCGAGCGCCTTGGGGCGGCATGAAGGTGGAGGTGCAGGTAAGGACGCGGCTGCAACACGCATGGGCGACGGCGGTTGAAGCGCACGACATGATGAGCGGCGAGACCAGCCTGAAGGGCGGCCAAGGCGACGATAGTTGGCGGCGGTTTTTTGCACTTATGTCGGGCGAGATTGCCGAAGTTGAAAGCGCACCGCTTCCCGCCAGTGTGCCGGAAAACAGATCGGAGCGCCGAGAGGAATTGGCGCACCTGAACCGCGAGATTGACGCCCTTAGGGTGCTAGAAAGTTACCGCCTAGCGGCGGATGCGGCGGACGCGCGCCCTGATGCTCGCTATTTCTTGCTGATGCTGGACACGCGCCGAAAGACTGTCAAAATAAGATCCTTCTACGGCATCCTGGACGGCGGCGACGCATACAACCAAAGAGAGGCGAGCGCGACTAGCACGGTATTGGTTGAATCGGGCGACGCGAAGAACCTAGCGGCGGCCTATCCAAACTACTTTTTAGACATTCGTGCTTTTGTTGGTCAGGTTCGCGTCTCGCTGGGCGGCCATGACTTGTCCTGGCTTAGTGAATACGGGCGCTGTTAGGCATCGCCGTGTTTTTTGGCCCGTAACTTTTCGGAAACAGGCCCGTAACTTTTTTGATTTCCCCAAAAAAAACGAAAGGAATCCCCATGACAAAGGATGAACTAGAAGCTCTGGGCCGTGAGCATGGCTTGGAATTGGACAAGCGCAAGTCGGTTGCCAAGTTGCGCGAGGAGTTGGCTGCGGCGGGCGTTGAGGTGCCTGCGGAGGCGGCTGAGGCCGCTGAGCCTGGTGCGGCTGAACCTGGCGTTGATGTTGAGATTTTGCGCGACGTTTGGGACGCAGGCGGGGTTCGGCAGCGGCGGGGGTCGGTGGTGGCGGTTTCTACCGATACGGCCCTTGAGTGGCTCGAAAAGGGCCTGGCTAAGCGCGCCGCATGATTGGGCAACGCGACAGCGCGGGCTGGCAGTGTGTGGGCTTTAACCCGCAAAGCCAAGTGTCCACCTGGATCAAGCCCGATGGCGACGAGGATATGTTGATCGAAGAACGTCAAGAGATTGGCGCCATCCTCGATCACAACACCGCTGCCCGCAATGTGGCTGAGGCGGGCTGGAAAGGCGACGGGCTGCACCGCGTTGCCGCCATTCCCATGGCCATGGCCCATGAGCGGGATAGCTTTCTACACGGGGCCTTGCAGGCCCAGGACGCCAAGGCCCTTGCGGGCGTGTTGAACGATAGCGACTTTGCCAAGCTGCGCACCAAGGAAGGCGCCATCTAGTGATCCAGGACTATGCGGCCCTAATCGCCGAGGTGACGCTTCGGTCGGGCGTTTCGGATGTTGCGACCCGCGCGGGCCTGTATGTTGGCATGGCCGAGAACGCCCTTTCTAAGCGGCTGCGCGTTGGCGACATGGAGACCGAAGCGACCTTGACCACCGACGAGGACGGGCGCGCGGACTTGCCGGCGGACTTTTTAGAAGTGCGGTCGCTACGCACGGCGGACCAGGCTTTGCCGCAACGGACCTTGCGAGCCGTTCAGGACGGGGCGGTCTGTGGCTATGCGCTGACGGGCAAGGCTTTGGTGACGAACGAGAAGGAAACGGACCTTGAATTGGTCTATTACGCCGCTTTGCCTGGCCTAGAAGCGCATGACACCAACTGGCTGCTGGAGCAGGATCCTGAGGTCTATTTGAGCGCGGTGCTGTTTCAGGTCTTTATCGCCAATTCCAACCTTGAGGGCGCGCAGGCGGTGACGGGGCTGTTGACGGGGCAGATCGAGGCGCTGAACCGCGACGACTATCGCAAGCGCCATGCAGGGGCGCGGGTGAATGTGGCGGGGCTTACGCCATGAGTGCTGAGGATGTTTTGAGTCATGTCTTGCTGGCCGTTGGGCTGGATCGGCCTGGGGCGCAGTTGACGGCGGGGGACTTTGAGATTGACCAGATCAAAGCCTTTATGAACGAAGCGGGAACGGACATCGCGCGGCGGGCGCAGTGGTCGGGCTTGTTTAAGACGCACACCATCGAAGGCGAAGTGTCGGCGGTGGATTTGCCCGAGGATTTTTATCAGATGGCGCAGAATGGGGCGGTGCGGCTGAATAAGGAGGGGTTTTACCCTGTTTTGCCCGTGCTGGTACCTGAGCAGTGGGCTTTCTTGTCGGCGCGGCCTTCGGCGCAAGCGCACTATCACCTTTCGCAAGGGCAGCTGTTGTTTTCGCCTGCGCTCGATGAAGATGGGGCGGTCATGGTGTACCTGTCGAGCTGGTGGGTCGAGGGCAAGGGGGCGATTAGCCAGAATAGCGACGAGATCCTGATCCCCGAACGCCTGGTCGAAAAGGGCACGGTTTGGCGGTGGAAGCGGCAAAAGGGCATGACCTACGATGATTTGCTCGCCGAATTTGAAGCCGACCTTGAGGCCGAACTGAACGCGGATCGAGGCGCGAGTGCTTAGGATTGCGCCATCGCGGGCGCGGCCCAGCAATCGCACCCCGACAGAATCCGACAAGACCCCCGCCGCCAAGGCCAAGTCCTACGGCGCTCCAACCGCTGGACTTGTGACCAATCTCCCCCTGGCGGCGGGGATGCCCGCCTCGGCCATTGAGCTTGATAACTTCTGGCCGACCAGCACGGGCCTTGAGCCGCGCGGGGGCAGCGCCTTGGTCGCCACCATCGAGGGGCCGGTCGAAACGCTGTTCCAGTATCAGGCGGGTGCGCTTGAGGTGTTCTTTGCCGCCGATGCGGGCAACATCTATGCCTTTGACGGCGACACCTCGGGCGGGGCGGAGTTGTCGCCGGTGGTGACGGGGCAGACCTCGGGCGATTACTGCGATTTGCATATTCAGAACCAGGGCGGCTCGTTCTTATGCCTTGTGAATGGCGCGGACCCCATGCAGCTTTACGACGGGGCCAGTTGGCAGCAGGTGACCGATAGTAGCAGCCCCCATGCCATTACGGGCGTTGATACGTCCACCTTGTCCTACACTTGGGCCTATCGCAATCGGCAGTTCTTCATCCAATCGGGGACCATGAACGCCTGGTATTTGGGCGTGAACTCGGTTTCGGGCATTGCCACGATCTTACCCCTTGCGGGCGTGTTCAACCGTGGCGGGTCGCTGCTGTTTGGGGCGACCTGGTCCTCCGACAGTGGGGCGGGCATGGACGACCGTTGCGTTTTTGCAACAGATCAGGGCGAGTTTGCCGTTTATGAGGGCGACCCCTCGGACCTCAGCACCTGGTCTTTGACGGGGGTCTATACGATCGGCAAGCCGCTGGGCAAGCGGGCGCATATGACTGTCGGCGGTGACTTGATCGTTGCGACGCACGATGGTCTGATCCCCATATCGGCGGCGACGAGTAAGGACCCCTCGCAACTGACTTTGAGTGCGCTCAGCATCAAGATCGAAGGGAACTGGCGCAACGCGGCCCTTGGGACCTATGGCGGCAAGACTTGGGCGCTGGCCAAGTGGTCGGCCAAGAACATGGCGCTTGTTCTGCCGCCGATCGATGGCGACGTCTATTGCTGGGCCGTGAACCTGACCACGGGGGCCTGGACCAAGTTTTCAGGCTGGGCGGCGGCGACCGTGGCCGTGCTGGGCGACGGGCTTTACTACGGCGGCAGCGACGGCGCCTTGGTCGCGTGTGACGTTGGCGGCAGCGATCAGGGCAGCCCCTTTGAGTGCCGGGCTTGCTTCGCCTTTGACCATTTGGAGGCCCCTGGGGCGCTGAAAGTCGCGCACCTGATCCGCTCTAAATGGCGGCGCGGCCATACCTTTGCCAGCAAGCACAGCATCGCGAGCGACTATCGGCCCAATTTCCCGACTTTGCCCGCCGCGGCCATCCCCGAGCCGACGACGGCGAGCGACTGGGATGAGGCGATTTGGGATGAAGCCTATTGGAACGATGATCGCGGCGGCTTTTGGAGCGCCTCGGGGGACTGGGATATAGCGGAAAAGTGGGAAAGCATTTCGGGCCACGGCGAAGTCTTGGCCCCGCAAGTGCAAGTCATCTCAGCGCAGGATGTGAAGCTTGCTTGTGAGCTCATCTCCCTCGATCTGACCTACACGGTTGGGGCCGTGCCCCATGGCTAGGGTTGCGCCCGTCATGGACCAGGCGCCCACGGTCAAGCGCTTTGTCGAGCGGGGCCTTTGGGGCGGGGCGCGGCAGTTTGACGACTCTTATGCGGCGATTGGCTTTGCGGATGCGACGCGGGGCCTGATCGCGGGCTTCATTTATACGGACTGGCAGCCAGAGGCAGGGACGGTCGAACTATCGGCCTATGCGACCTATCGCGATTGGATGTCGCGGAAGGCCTTGGGGATCTTGCTCTACGACTATCCCTTTGGGTCGCTTGGCTGTCGGCTGGTGGTGGCGCGGCACAGTGAGCGCAACGCGCCCGTGCGGCGCATATGGCGAGCCTTGGGGGCGCAGGAGACGCTGATCCCCGAGCTATGGGCCCCAGGCGAAGCAACGGCCATTGCGGTGCTGAAAACCGCCGACTTTGCGGGGACTAAATTCATGAAAGGACACAGCAAGCATGGGAAAAAGTAAGCCTAAGGCCCCAAAGGCCCCCGACCCAATCCAAACGGCAGGGGCGCAGACGACGCAGAACATCGAGACGGCCAAAGCCCAGCAGATGATGAACAACATGAACCAGGTTAACCCCTACGGCAGCCTGACCTATAGCCAAACGGGGACGCAGACCGTGAAGGGCCCCGACGGGACGGTTCATGAGATCCCGACCTATACGGCGGAGCAGACTTTGAGCCCCGAGATGCAGGCCCTGTTTGACAAGAATGTCGCCTTGCAAGGGGGCATGGCGGACTTTGCGGGCCAGCATCTGGCCGATATGCAGGGCAGCGACATTTACGCCCAGGACTATTCGGCAGATCGGCAACGGGTCGAGGATGCGCTTATGGAGCGCATGAACCCAGGGCTTGATCGGCGGCGCGAAAACCTGGAATCACGCCTTGCCAGCCAAGGGATCCAGATCAGGTCGCAAGCCTATAACCAGGCCATGGACGACCTGAACCGCGGCGAGAACGATGCCCGCCTTGGGGCGATTGCGAACGCCGGCCAAGAGCAAAGCCGCATGACGCGCGATGCCATGGCTAAACGCGGGCAGCAATTCAACGAGATGCAAGCCTTGAGCGGCGGGGCCCAGGTAAACCAGCCAAGCTATCAAATGGCCGCGCCCGCGCAGATCGCGAACACGGACGTGGCGGGGCTGACTATGAACGCGCATAACCAAAACATGAACGTCTATAACCAGCAGATGGCGCAGCAGAACCAGCTTATGGGCGGGCTGTTTGGCTTGGGCGCGGCGGGCATCGGCCTCATGTCGGATCGGCGCGTCAAGGAAGATATAAAGCAGGTCGGCAAGACCAACGACGGGCAGAACATCTATTCCTTCCGATACAAGGGCGGCGGCCCGATTCAGATGGGCCTCATGGCGCAGGAAGTTGAGAAGAAGAAACCCAAAGCGGTCGGGGAGGTCGGCGGCCTCAAGTTTGTCGATTATGGGGAGGCCTTGGCATGATGGGCACAAAATCCTTTGGCGGCGGCCAAGGCGGGGGCTACATCTTCGGCGGCAACACGGGCAAGTCTTACGAGGACGTGCAGCGGATGCGCCAACAGGCCAGCCAGATTTCACCGCTTCAAAACGGAATGCCGCGCAACGTCGGCGAAGGCATCGCCAGCATCGGGCAAGCACTGATGGTGCGCCACCTTGAGGGCAAGGCCAAGAAAGCCGAAGAAGCAGGGCGAAAGGAAGCTACAAACGCATTTCAGCACATCCTATCGCAGCCGAGGGGGCAATGGGACATGGCCCAAGTCGGGGCCTTGTCCGACAACGGCTATTTGAGCGACGCGCAGCGCGGGGCCATGGCGACGTTGTTTCAGCAGGACCTGGAGCGGCGGCTTGGGGCTTATATCAGCGGCGATTTAAAATGACTCTTTTATTCGCTGGTATAAGGGCCGCGACTGCGGCCCCCGTAGCGGGCTCCAAGCCCGAAGGGCGCAGGGAACGCCCGCGCCAAAAACACTTGGGCTCCAAGCCCGAAGGGCGCAGGGAACGCCCGCGCCAAAAACAAGCGGCCCCGAGAATAGCTAAGAAAGCGCCTCGGAGTATAAGCGAAGGCC
Source organism: Alphaproteobacteria bacterium (assembly GCA_965228345.1). Lineage (GTDB taxonomy): Bacteria > Pseudomonadota > Alphaproteobacteria > UBA7985 > UBA7985 > CAXQZM01. The sequence goes on from CBDDHH010000003.1 coordinate 207,025, forward strand.
CCGTCGCGCGGTCGGGCTGAGCGAGCGGTGCAAGCGAGGTGAGACCGCATCAAACAGCCGAAACGCGAAGCGTTTCTGCCGTGAGACAAAACTCTGCTGAAAATGTCAATTCTTAGCGGAGTTGGTATAAGGCGTTGCGAGGACGGCGTTCCTACCTGGCTGAGCTTCCGCGGATAGTGTGACCCTTTAATGAAGTCGATCGTGCGTCCACCCATGGCTCGACGAGTCAAGGTTTCGCCGCGTTGGTTTTATGGGTTGGAACGGTATTTGTTTGGTCGTGATTGTCTTTGATGAGAGAACTCGTTATTACGAGCCTGATGAAATCGCCCTGCGGCGAACTTTTTATTTGCAGGGGCGTCATGACGTTGTAGGGGCAGAACGACCGAGCTTTGTGGCTTTCTAATTCCCACTTGTACAGATTTCCCAGATTCATGAAGAACATGCCTTTGTTCCCTCTTGCCCTTGCGGGCATTGCAGGGCTCATAGTAACGCTATGTGCGCTATTCCTCGTCCAAGTTGCAAGTCCTTGGCCCTATACCGACATGTGGGATGGAGGTCTCGGCTTCTTAATAAAGGTTACTGAAGACTTTACCTTTGGGGCCTTTTTCAAGCCTCACAACGAACATCGTATTGTCCTGGCACGTGTTCTGTTTTTCTTAGATGAAAGGTTATTTGGCGGCACCAACACCTCGCTTTATGTTTGGCACTTCGCATTTGCTTGCGCCTTCTGCGTTCTTTTCGCAGCGGCGATTTGGCGCGAGATTTCAGGGTGGTCTCGGCTTATCTTGATGTCATTCACTATAAGTTTGGTTTTTTCTCTCTCTCAGTCCTATAACTTTGGACGGGCGTTTCAGAGCATGTTTTTTCTGGCCTACCTAGCGCCCTTTGCCACGTATGTGGCCTGGGCGCGTTTTCGCGTCACGACGCGCGCGGCTTGGGCGTTTGGGGCCTTGGCGCTGGGGATAATGAGTGCGCTGACCATGGCCAACGGCGCGCTGGCGCTGCTCCCGCTCATTGTTTATGAGGGGCTTGCGCGCACCCGGCTAAGGTGGATCGGCATTCTCGTGGTGGTTCAGGCCCTGGTCTTGTTGCTCTATTTTTGGGATTACCATAGCCCTGGGCATCATCCGAGTTGGTCAAGCACCTTGTCCCAGCCTGTGGTTTTTCTTGAGTATATTCTGGTCTTCCTTGGGTCATGGGCTGGGGCCGAGGCGGCACCGATTGTTGGCGGAGTCATCGTTGGCGGCACAACTTTCTGGCTTTGGCGCCATATGCGTCGGCCAGAACCGGCGAAAATGAGCCAAGCCCTCTTGCTACTCCTTATGTTCGTGATCGTGACTGCCGCCGTCACAGCCCTGGGGCGGGCAGGTTTTGGTGTGGAGACAGCTCTAAAGAGCCGCTATACAACACCCTCGCTCTATGCCTTGTCAGCAGCTGTGGGCCTGGCTTATCTTCGCAGAACTTGGCGTCAGCGCTGGCTGCATATATTTATGGGCTTAGTTGGGGTTGCGGCCCTTGGCGAGCAGGCAACACGAGATTTTGTACCCCATCACAAAGAGTTCTTAAAACGCGCGGCGACCATGTCAATTATTCAGGGAACGCCCGACGAGGAAGCCTTTTTGAAACATGCCTACCCTCATCACTTGCATGAGGCGCGAGTAGCCGATGCGTTACGACTCGGCATTGGCGTGTTTGGCACGCCGCCCTATAGTCAAATGCGTGATCTAGTGGGGAAGCAAATTCGCCCTTTAAGTGGCGAAAGACCTGACCAAGCTTGCGAAGGGGGTATTGCGGCAACTCTAGAGCTGAAGGACGGGGGGGTTCGGGTGACTGGTTGGATGAAAGATCCCGCTGTGCGCCATGGCTTTGCCACGCTAGTAGCAGGACAGGATGGGCGCATCTTGGGCTTTGGGCTCAGCAGTTCTTGGAAGTCTGCCCCTAGTGAACCGGCCTCACATCCCGAGCTAGAGAGATTTTGGGTCTATCTCAGTCCTTTGCGGCAAGCGGAACGCCCGATCACCTTGCAGTTTTGGGAGGAGGCGGCAAGTTGCGAGCTAACCTTATCAATCCCCGTTGAGATGAATTCCAAGCGGACTCATATCAGCGGTTAACACGATTATGCCAGTTCACCTTAAAACAGACTCTTTATGAACTGGTATAGGGCCGCGACTGCGGCCCCCGCAGCGGCCCCGAGAACAGCTAAGAAAGCGCCTCGGGGTATAAGCGAAGGGGAGGCGAAACGCGCCGCGTTTCTGCCGTGAGACAAAACTCCGCTAAAAATGTCAATTTTTAGCGGAGTTGGTATGACTGGGCACTCCCTTATGCTGAGGTCCCCGATCCAATTCAAGGAAACAGAGTTTGTGAATTTCGGGGTCCTTGCCTAAAGTTCTTATCCTGAAGATTAGAAGTGTGTTATACCCCGTCCATGGCGCGTCCTGTTCCTCTGGTTGTCGATTTGGATGGAACCTTGGTTCATGCGGATCTAACGCTTGAACTTTGCCTGCTACACATTCGCCGCTGGAGCATCGTCGCCGTGCTACAACTGGCTTCATGGTTTTTGCGCGGGCGCGCGGCGGCGAAGGCCAAACTGGCTCAGCTTTATCGAGATCAAATGGTGGTTGCTGCCTTGCCCATCAGCACGTTGCAGGAGACCGACCTATATAAGCAGGCTACCCACCGGGCTTTGGTGTCTGGATCACCCCATTCCCTGGTAGTGCGAATTGCCGCGCAGATCGGCGGTTTCGACCTGGTCAGAGGCACCCAAGGTAGCGTAAATCTAATTGGCGCACACAAGGCGGCCTTCCTCGTTGCTACGTATCCAGACGGTTTTGACTACGTGGGCGATAGCAAGCACGATATAGAAGTATGGCGCGCCGCGCGAAGGGCTTATGCCTTTAACGCCTCGAATGAAACACTCCGCAAGGCCGAGGCGCGCGGGATCAGGCCCGAGGTTCTGAGCCAACGCAAACCTTGGTTGCCCGCCGCGTTGAAGGCTATGCGCATGCACCAGTGGACAAAGAATAGTCTATTGTTGCTGATCCCCTTCCTGAATTTTACCTCGTTTGAAGTGGTCTGGCTGTGGTATGGTTTGGCGGGGTTTTTCGCCTTTTCTCTGGTTGCCAGTGCTACTTATCTACTCAATGATCTGCTGGATATTCAAGTTGATCGCCAGCACAAGATTAAGCGCAACCGTCCCTTCGCGAGGGGCGCACTGCCTATTCAACAAGGGCTTGCGTTCATGGGCGCGCTTGGCGCAGCTGGTTTGGCGCTCGCCATGGCCTTGGGCTGGGTCTATTTTAGCCTGGTCGTGATTTATACTCTCGCCTCGGCGATTTATTCCTTTGTTTTAAAGCAAGTGGTTCTTGTCGATGCCTTTACCCTCACCATCCTATACTGCTGGCGAGTGTTCGCGGGCGCTCTGTTGTTCGGGCTCACTACAAATGCTTGGTTTCTCATCTCTCTCGGATTTTTCTTCTTTGGCCTGGCGCTAGGTAAGCGTGCCGTTGAACTCCGGGCCAGGGGGGCTGACGGTGAGCAGATTCACGGCAGGGGTTACGAGGGAGAGGATGTGATGATCGTCTCCATTGCGGGCGTCACTTCAAGCTTTATGAGTGTTGGATTTGTGCTGATCTTCGCCTTGCTGGATCAATCCCTGTTGCTCCAGACCGCCGCCATATCCATTGCTGTCGGCGCTTTTATCACCTTTTGGATTATGCGTTTTTGGCTCTTGGTCCATCGCGGGCAGGTGAATGATGACCCTGTCATATTCGCATTGAAGGATCGAGTCAGTCTATCGACGTTTGCCCTGATCTTCGTGTTGGTACTTGGGGAGACGCTTGTTCTAAAGATCGGGGTGGCTTGATGCTTGCCTGGGGTCGTGTGCATCGTCTGCAGCATTGCCAGAAAGCCCCAGCTTTTAGGCACCAGACAGCTTTCAGTGAGGGTCTGATCAATACGCCCTATGGCCAGGGCCGATCCTATGGAGATGTTGCCTTGAACGCAGGTGGGTGCCTTGTGCGGACCCACAAACTCAATCGCCTGTTGAGTTTTAACCGAAGCACAGGCCTGTTGCGTGCAGAGGCAGGAACAACTTTGGCGGACGTGCTAGAAGTTGCGGTGCCTGAAGGATGGTTTTTGCCAGTGACGCCAGGAACCAAGTTCGTGTCCCTCGGCGGGGCGGTTGCAAATGATGTGCATGGCAAGAACCACCATCGAGTCGGCAGCTTTGGCGCCCACGTGCGTGCACTGTCTCTTCGCCGCAGCGACGGCAGCGTGCAGGTGCTGCGTTTTGGGGACTCTCTATTCGCCCTTACGATCAGTGGGTTGGGCTTAACAGGACTTATCGAATGGGTCGAGGTCCAGCTGATCCCGATACGCTCCGTCAATATGTGGGTGGAGAACACGCGCTTCAGCTGTCTTGACGCATTTTTTGACCTTAGCAACGCCTCTAAGACTTGGCCCTATTGCGTTGCCTGGGTTGACTGTTTTGCGCGGGGGGCGCGGCTGGGCCAGGGGGTTTTTACCAGAGCCCGCCACAGCCTCAAACCTGATTTAGCGGCAAGAGCGCGCGCGGTGATCGGTGCATACGGTGCTGGCAGACCTCGCCTCTCCTGGCCAGTCGAAACACCGAGCTGGCTGCTGAACCGCTATAGCATCGCCACCTTCAACGGGCTGTACCGGCGCAGGGCTGGGGCATCCTATGTAGGTTTGGTTGACTATGATCCCTATTTTTACCCGCTCGACAGCATCGCGAATTGGAACCGTCTCTATGGTCCGCGCGGATTTTATCAACACCAGTGTCTGATTCCCAAGCCCGCGGCGCGAGAGGGGATCGCCGCCTTGCTCAAGACAATTTCCAGCCGATCTCAGGGCTCCTTCCTCACGGTATTGAAAAACCACGGCGTTGAGACGTCGCCGGGGCTGAATTCATTTTGCTTTGAGGGCACGAGTTTAGCTATGGATTTTGCAAACAAAGGCGCTGCCACGCTGAATCTCTTAGGCGAACTGGAGGCCATTGTACGCAGCTTTGGCGGACGAATTTACGCGGCAAAAGACAGCACCATGACGAGCGCAACCTATAGGGCTATGTACCCAAACTGGACCCTGCTTGAGGCCGCCCGTGATCCCCAACTTAACTCTGCATTTTGGATGCGCGTAACTGGAGATGCCCCATGAATCTGCCCTATACAATTTTGATTCTGGGAGGGTCTTCGGCGATTGCCGCGACCTATGCCCGCCGCCGCGTCGCACGCCTGATCGCGGAGGGCGAGAAGGTGCGTCTTATCCTGGCAGGTCGCAGCGTGGAAAAACTGGAAGCCACGGCGGACGATCTGCGCGCCCGCGGCGCTGAGGTTCAGGTTGCAACGCGGGATCTAAACCAGTTCGATGCCGCGCTGCTGCACGGGCCAATAGATGAGGCTGTCTTTGCCTACAGTACCCTCACCGACCAAGCTACCGCCCAGGCGAGCGCCACGTACCTCGCCGCGCAAATGACCCTAAACCTGACCTCAATCATCGTATGGCTGGAGGGGGTTGCGAAGGTATTTGAAGACCAGGGCCATGGGCGTGCGCTTGTCATCGGCTCGGTCGCGGGCGATCGAGGCCGCATGTCAAACTATGCCTACGGCGCGGCCAAAGCGGGCCTGGCGACGTTCGTGGCAGGCATGGCCCATCGCTTTTCCAAACAGCGCCATATTGTCTTTACTCTGCTAAAACCCGGTCTTGTTGACACGCCAATGACGGCGCATATCGAGCCGAAAGGCGCCCTCTGGGCAGGGTCTGAACGGGTAGCAGCGTGTGCCGAGCGGGCCCTACTTGCCGGACGCAACGTGGCCTATACACCCTCATTTTGGCGGATGATTATGCTGGCCATCAAGCTTACTCCCACCTTCATTTTTCACCGAACCAAGCTTTAGCCCACAAGGCTGGAACCTAGGCAAAGCGTTCAATGACCAAGTGCATTCTCATAACTGGTGCCGCGGGCCTCGTTGGCCAAAATCTCGTAGCGCGCCTGAAGACTCGTCGCGACCTTCGGCTCGTGTGCGTAGATAAGCATCCTGCCAATTGCGAGATTTTCCGCATCCTGCATGAAGAGGTGCAGCTCATCGAAGCAGACTTGCGCGATCCCGACACCTGGGCCCATGCCTTGGAGGGGGTCGATATGATCATCATGAACCATGCCCAAATCGGGGCCTTGGAGGAAGGCCCCTTTATCGCCAATAATGTTGAGGCCACCCAAAGGGTGATCGACCAAGCCAAGGCACACAAGGTGGACCGGATGATCCACATCTCTTCCTCTGTTGTGCGCTCCATGGCCGATGATTTTTATACCCGCAGCAAACGACAGCAGGAGGAGATTGTATTGCAAAGCGGGATCCAGGCTGTGGTACTGCGGCCCACACTCATGTTCGGGTGGTATGACCGCAAGCACCTGGGTTGGCTATCACGGTTCATGCAGCGGAGCCCGGTCTTTCCCTTACCCAACTTTGGCCGCTATATTCGCCAACCCCTCTACGCGGGCGATTTTTGCGCGGTGATCGAGGCGTGCATTGATCGCCCCACCTTTGGTCAGATTTACGATATTTCAGGCCAGGAACGGGTCAGCTACGGAGATTTGATTCGCGCGCTGAAGAAGGCGTCCGGCGCGCGTTCTTTAATTTTGCCAATTCCCTATCACTTGTTTTGGGCCTTATTGAAGCTCTATGGTCTGATTTTCAGGGATCCCCCCTTTACTACCAGTCAGCTGGCAGCACTTGTCGTGCCGGAGGAGTTTCCCGTGATCGACTGGCCCAGCATATTTGGTGTCCGCGCAACTCCCTTGACGCAAGCATTGGAGGAAACCTTCGCCCATCCCACCAACGCATCGGTTGTGTTGGAGTTTTAGAATGAGGAGAATCGCAATTGTGGGCGCGGGTGCAATGGGACTGGCTGCTGCCTATGAAGCTTGTAAACAGGGGTATCAGGTTCAGGTTTTTGAGGCGGGCGATAAGATCGGCGGCATGGCTGCGCATTTTGATTTTGGTGGCCTGAGTTTGGAGCGATACTACCATTTCATCTGCAAGTCGGACACGCCCACGTTTGAATTGCTTGATGAGCTGGGCATCGCAGATACCCTGCGGTGGGTCGATACCAAGATGGGCTATTATATCAACGGCACAACCTATCCATGGGGTGATCCCATTTCGTTGCTGAAGTTTCCTTTGCTCAACATGTGGCAAAAGTTTCGCTACGGTCTCACAGCTCTGAGGCTGACGCGTAAGGCGGACTTCCGATATCTAGAGGATGTATCTGCAACTGATTGGATAAGGCAGGATTTTGGTGAGAAAACCTACGCCCTGCTGTGGAAACGCCTGCTAGAGTTGAAGTTCTTTGAGTATACCGACACCATTTCAGCTGCGTGGATCGCCACGCGGATCAAACGCATTGGCAAGTCGCGAAAGTCCCTCATGCAAGAACAACTGGGCTATCTTCATGGAGGTTCTGAAACGCTCATTTCTGCCTTAGCGGCGGCAATTGAGGCGAAGGGTGGCCAGATCCATATTGCCAGACCCGTGAAGCGGATCAACATCAGGCAGGGGCGGGTCACGGGCGTGAAATTGTCCGATGGCACGGATCGGACCTTCGATGCTCTTATCTCCACCGTCCCCACCCCCTTAGTCGCAGCTATGGTGCCAGATTTGAGCGCAGCAGAGAAGGCCGCCTACGGCGGTATTGCGAATATTGGTGTTGTGTGTGTTGCGGTAAAGCTGGCGAGGTCGATCACTCCCAACTTCTGGCTCAATATCAACGACCCGCGCATTGATGTGCCCGGCATCATCGAGTTTTCAAACCTGCGGCCCATGGATCATCCTGTAGTCTATGTGCCTTACTACATGCCCGTCAGCCACCCAAAGTTCTCACAATGTGATGCGGCCTTTGAGGAGGAAATTACCGCCTACTTACGCATACTTCAGCCCCTGCTAACGGTTGAAGATGTTCTGGACATGCAGATTAGCCGTCTGCGCTATAGTCAACCGGTGTGCGAGCCTGGATTTGCTAAGAAAATCCCTCCGATAAAACCGGCAATCTCGGGGCTACAAATCGCAGATACGTGCTACTATTACCCCGAGGACCGAGGTCTGGCTGAGAGCATCCGCCTAGGCCGCCGAATGGCCCAGACTATAGTATAGTTTTTGTAAGAAAGGCAAAGAGTGACATTTATATCATCCCTAGTTGAGAGGGTTTATAATTTAGTTGATGGCCTTCATACACGTCGATTGAAGGCCTACTATCATAAGACGAAATTTGATGCAGTTTTAGATGTAGGTTCGCACAAAGGTGAGTTTATCACAAGGGTCATTGGCCCAAATGTAGATATTTTTGCATTTGAGCCGCAAGAGGGTTTGATGCCAATTTTGAAGGATAAGACTCAAGAGATGCAAGTCGTGAAATACTACGCGTGTGCCGTATCTAATTCACACCTCCCGCTTACACTTTATATCAATAGTTTATCTTCCACATCTTCGACTAAACCCCCAAATTCATATAGCGCATGGAGTGCGATTAAGACGGCTTTGCTAGGGGGTAAATTGGTTACGGAAACCAAAGAAGTTCCGTGCATGACACTTGATTCTTTGATGGAAACCGAGCTGTCTCGCTATGGGGATATCTTGTTAAAAATTGATGTTGAGGGCGCAGAGTTTGAAGTTATTGAAGGAGCAAAGAAATTACTGTCGTCGGGAAAAATAAAGGCGGTGCAGTTTGAGCAGGCGCGGTACAACCTCTATCACGATTCCGCGAAGGACCGAGTTTGCGGCGCTCTTTCCAGCCTAGGTTTCGTCAAAGACAAGTCTTTTCTTTTTCCGTTGTTGAATTTTTCAGATCTTGTTTATGTTCGAGGTTAAGCCTTATCGAAAGGTGAAATATCGATGGCCGAAGAAACTCACCAAAGTACCAAGCCCCACCGCCATTGTGTGGGATGCTGTGTCTAAATATTCTGACTGGTTCATGAAACCAGTCAAGAAAGGCCTTAGCGCATAGCTCGCATATAGAATGATCGGTAGGGAAACCAAATTGACGATGACAAACTTGACAAACTCGCTAAAGGAGGCGCCGCCCATATCATTAAATGCCGTTGCTCTGTTTAAGGTGTAGCCAGAGGCGAGCCCAACACAGTACGCTAAGAAAATAGAAAATCCGTAGGGCATAAACATCCCAAATAGGATTCGAGATACAATATTGGCGGTTGCAGCAAGACCACCAGCTACTAGAAAGAGAAGAAGCCTTTTCATGTTCATGATCCCCATTCAACCACGAAGCGGCCCACCGAAAGCCATTCAGCCCGATTCAATACAAATGTGAATTGCCTTATACCAAGGGTTATAATACCGACGGTCATAAAAAGTGACCTTTTCATGACCGTTTCGTGTCTCACGGCAGAAACGCGTTGCGTTTCGCCTCCGACGGGACGTTCGTTCGTACCCCGAGGCGCTTTCTTTGCCGATCTCGGGGCCGCTTGTTTTTGGCGCGGGCGTTCCCTGCGCCCTTCGGGCTTGGAGCCTATCGGGAGGGTTGCGCCATCGACTGGCCTCATCGCCACTTGATCGAACATCCCATCGACGGGGTTTGCTGCTCGGGGCCTTGGCCGGTTTCGGCGATTTGGACCATGGCATGGACCAGCTCGCGGGTGCGGCTTTGCGTCGCTGGACCCATGCGCAGATCATCCAGGCGTCCGCGATATTGCAGTGCGCCGTCTTTGTTTAACCCAAAGAAGTCGGGGGTGCAGACGGCCCCGTAGGCTTTGCCGACCGCTTGGGTTTCATCGACTAGATAGGGAAATTTCCAGCCGAACTTCTGCGCAAACGCGGGCATGTACGCGGGCCCATCTTGGGGGAAAGCCTGATAGTCATTGGACATGAGAGCCAGAACTTGAATGCCGCGCGCCATCAAGTCGTTCGTGTCTTCGGCCAGGCGGTCGCCGATCGCCTGAACGTAGGGGCAGTGATTGCAGAGAAACATAACTAGCAGACCTTTGGGGCCCAGATGGTCCTTCATTGCGAACTCCTGGCCGCTCGGGTCCTTGAGCCTAAAGTCTGGGGCCTTCCAGCCGAACTCACAAATGGGGGTGTCGAGTAACATGAGGCCGTCCTTTATTTTTTAGAATAGGGCTATGCGCGGGAGCCGCCACCAAAGGCAACCCCTAGGGCGGATTCCAGGTCGATTGGAGCAATCGACGCGGGGAACATCCGCGCCAACAAACGAGGTAATATAGCGAAAGCGCTTTAATACCAACTCCGATAAAAATTGACCTTTTTATTGGAGTTTTGTCTCACGGCAGAAACGCTTCGCGTTTCGGCTTTTGGGGTTGCGGTCTCACCTCGCTTGCTCAGCCTGACCGCTGGACGGGGCCTCCGCTTATACCCCGAGGCGTGTGTCCGCTGTTCTCGGGGCCGCTGCGGGGGCCGCAGTCGCGACCCTATACCAGTTCATAAGGAATTTTTTTAAGGAGAACTGGTATGACTTCCCACAAAGATCGCGACCGCACGGTTGGTTCCAAAACCTGCTGTTGCATCATGGCAACAGTCCTGTAAGGGTTCGCCATGGGTAGCCTATCTTCCCACGCGTCGGATCTCACTGATCTCAGCCAGTTTCCCGCCTTGGTCCTGAACGCCGATTTTCGTCCCTTGTCGTACCTGCCGCTGTCGATCTGGTCGTGGCAGGAAGCACTGAAAGCTAAGTACCAAGACCGGGTTCATATCGTTGCCGAGTACGACCGCACGGTGCGTTCGCCCTCGCAAACCATTCCATTGCCGTCGGTGATTTCGCTCAAGGCCTATGTGCCCATGAACCGCACCCCAGCCTTTACGCGGTTCAACGTTTTTTTGCGCGACCACTTTCGTTGCCAGTATTGCCGGACCAAAGGTCAAGCCGCCGACCTAACCTTTGACCATGTCGTGCCTAAGGCCAAGGGGGGTAGGACTAGCTGGGACAACATCGTGACCGCGTGCCAGAGGTGCAATTTGAAAAAGGGCGCCAAGTTGCTCGGGCACTCGGGCCTGCATCTACAGCGCGCGCCAGAGCGGCCGTCGTACCATCAGTTGCAAGACTATGGACGCCGCTTTCCCCCGAACTTTCTGCACCAAAGCTGGGCCGACTACCTCTACTGGGATGGGGAGTTAGAGGACTAATACCAGTTCATAAAGAGTCTGTTTTAAGGAGAACTGGTACTAGGCAGGGGACGCACTCCCGCCTCGTTTCCGGTTGCGCGCTTCCCATATGGGATTGGGCCTAAAGAATCGTCCTGTCCAGTACCACTGATCGGGGTGGGTGCGGATCCAGTCAGAGTAGAGGTCGTTCATTAGGATCGCCAGGTCACGGACGTCCTCGGGTGCGGCGGACTTGGCGTAGAGAGGTGGCAAAGCCTCAATCCAAAAGCTGATCCCCGCGCGGTTGCGTCCGCAGTGGAGGGGGATGATGGGCGCTCCTGCCTTGGCGGCGAGCTCGTAGGGGCGCAGGGTTGTCGGCGAAGTCAGTCCCAGGAAGGGCAGCATAGGGCCAGGTAGCGGCGCATCGAGGGCGTAGATGAGGGATTTGCCCTGGGCAAACTCCTTTGCCAGGCGGCGCTGCAGCATCGACATGTCGCGTGGGTAAAGCGTCCAGTTGCCCGAAAGGTCGGTCCGTCGCTCGCGAAAGTAGGGCTCCAAGAGGGCATTCTTCGGCGGTGCATAGATCGCCGTGACATTCCTTAGGTGTCGGCTGAGGGTCATAATATTGGCTTCCCACCCCGAAAAGTGACCGAGCAAGAACACCGCCTGCCGATCGTTGCGGGCGAAGGGCCGCAACCAGTCGGCATCCAAATTGTGGTGGGTCAGGGCTTCCGACCGTCGCCGCCAATAAGGCTGCAGCCAGAGCTCTGCGATGGCCAGCGGCAGATCACCCGCAATCTGCTGCACCAACTCCTCGCGCGCGCGCGCCGTCCAATCGGGGAAGACCAGCGCGACGTTGGTTCGCACCAGCCCGACGTTGCTGGAGCGTCCAAGTAGGGCGCGGCCAAGACGCTGAAAGGTCCAGAATGTCACGCGCGGACCCAAGAGACTAAAAAAGTGCGAACAAAAGGCCCACAAGGCCGCTGCGATGCGGTCGCCTCGCCGCAGCTGTTCCGGCCGGGATTGCCCGAGCGAGAGCATCAGGGGCCGATCTGTTGGGCCCAGGCCCGAGTGTCGCTTACCATCTGCGCCGCCTCGTGCCAAAAACGGGGCGCGAGTTCAATCATGAACACGGGGTCTTGAGGATAGCTGAGCCTGGCCAGTTGGTCCCAGGGCAGCCCGCCCCAATGCAGGGGCAGGTGCAGGTCCCCTTCGCCAAAGGCCAGTTCCTCACTCGGCGTATAGGCGCGCGCACGATGGCGCCGGCCAAAGTTGTCGTGCAGATGCAAGTGCCGGGCATGGGGCGCGAGCGCGGCGGCCTCGTGCAAAAAAAGCCCCCCCAGATCCTCGAGGTTGAGGGCCCCATGGGCAAAATCGAAAGTGGCGCAGACATGGGGATGGTCAAGGGTTGCCAATTCCTGCGCGAGTTCTTGGGGGGTCGCGGTCTGCTCGTCGTTCCAATAAAAGACGTTCTCGACGCATAGATAAGCCCCCTGCGCTGCGGCAATCTGGCCCAAGCGTGCCAGGCACGCGCGTTGCTGCGCGTAGCGGCGATCCCGCTCGACCTGGGTCAGGTGCCCGGGATACATGCCCGTATGGACGACCACATGCTGGGCCCCTACCTCGGCCGCCAATTCCAGATAGGCCTTGGCCACATCCTCGTGAGTGGAGACGTCGCAAGGTGACACCATGAAATTGAGGCCGACGGCGGCGTGGAGCGAGTATTGGAGCGGACGGTTGGCCAGGATCGACTTGAGCAAGGCAAGACGCGTGGGAATCAGGCGATGGCAGGCAATCAAATCATCGTGCAGAGCTGACAACTCGGCCACCTCCACCTCAAGCGACTGGATCAAGTCAAGATGCTCAGGCAAATCCGCCAAAGCTGCGGAGCCAACCATGGTGCTAAAACCGATGCGCGGATGATCCATGTTCAAGACTTCCGCACAACCCCACAGCGCCTCAGGCGTGAAGGGCGGTCACAACACCGCTGCTTGGTATTTTTGAATGAAAGGAAAGGGGACAGGGCACGTCCACGACCTAAAGTCATTCGTATTTGTATTGCGAGGCTCAAGGGCCTTAAGTTTTTTGTTGGCGCGGATAGGGCCTGAGGTCGATTGCTCCGATCAGCTTGCAACCTGCTTCAAGACCCACAGCACACCGAATTCGCCGCGCGTTGCGATCCAGTGGTCCTGCTGAAACGTCTCGTCCAGACCCTAGTCTAGCCCTGGCGCGCCTTTAACCGAGGGTTTTGCTTATTAATGACATAGACCCGCCCGCGCCGGCGAACAACGCGGGAGTTCTTATCGCGTTTTTTCATCGTTTTGATCGAATTGACAACTTTCATTGCGTGCGTCCTGGACTGCGGGAGCGGAGAAACATGCGTAAGTGTCCCAGCCCCAAGTGTCAAGGCTGGATCGCGTCCTTATGGATTTTCGCTCACTGATCTGTGACTGAGTGTGTTTCGCGCAGCGATCACGAAATGTTAACAAGGGGTCGAAACCTGACTGAGGACACATCTTATGGAAGCACCATCGCGCAAACGCCTGCTGATCGTCGATGACGATCAAGTCCTGGCCGACTCTCTGGTCGAACAGCTTGACTTGCATCAAGAGTTTCAATCGACGGCTTGCTACTCGGGCAAGGAGGGGCTGGCTACGGCGCTGGCGCAGGACTTTGACTGCGCTCTTGTGGATGTGGACATGCCCGACATGGATGGGCGGGACCTATGCAAAGTCCTGCGCCGTCAAGGTTACAAGATGCCGATTTTGATGCTGACGGGTCAAGATTCTGACGCCGATGTGATTTTGGGCCTAGATGCGGGCGCCAACGATTATGTCACCAAGCCCTTCCGCCTTAACGTCTTATTGGCCCGTCTTCGCGCCCAGTTGCGTACCCACGAGCTTTCGGACGATGCGACCTTTCCTGTTGGCCCTTACAACTTTCGGCCCAGTTTAAAAATGTTGCAGTTCAGGGATTCCGATCGCAAGATCAAGCTGACCGAAAAAGAAACGGCGATCCTGAAGTTTCTGTACCGTGCGGGGGGCAAATCCGTCAGCCGAGAGGCCCTGTTGGGCGAGGTTTGGGGCTATAACGCCAATGTAAACACGCACACCTTGGAAACGCACGTTTACCGCCTGCGTCAGAAAATCGAGGAAACGCCGCGCGAAAGCCGCATCCTTATGACCGATCCTGGGGGCTACCGGTTGGGCAGTTAAAGCGAACTCCAAGTCGATTGGACCCATGGACTAGAGGGAACTTCCCCGCCAAGAAAGGACTGATACCAACGGCGAAAAAAGTTGACACTTTTTCAGCCGTTTTATGTCTCACGGCAGAAACGCTTCGCGTTTCGCCGCCCCTTCGCTTATACCCCGAGGCGCTTTCTTAGCTCATCTCGGGGCCGCGTGTTTTTGGCGCGGGCGTTCCCTGCGCCCTTCGGGCTTGGAGCCCGCTACGGGGGCCGCAGTCGCGGCCCTACACCAGTTCATAAGGAGTCTGTTTTAAGGTGAACTGGTATAAAGTGGTTCAACCTTGACCTTGAGATCTCGCGGCGGCAAGGACGATCCATGTTTGACCCCGTCCCCGCCTCCCAACGCGCCTTTGTGTTTCCAGGCCAAGGCTCGCAAGCCCTGGGCATGGGGCAGGACCTAGCGGGCGAGTTCCCCGCCGCCAAACAGGTCTTTGAGGAAGTTAACGAGGCGCTCGGCCAAGACCTCTCGGCCCTCATGTGGGGGGAAGATCTGGCGGCTTTGACCCTGACCGAAAACGCCCAACCCGCGCTTATGGCGGTCTCTCTCGCGGCGGTTCGTGCCCTGGAAAGCCAAGGCTATTCCTTAGCATCGCACGGTGCCTTCGTCGCCGGTCACTCCCTAGGCGAGTACTCAGCCCTTGCCGCCGCAGGGGTGTTGAGCCTTGCAGATACGGCCAAGTTGCTGAAGTTGCGGGGCCAATCGATGCAAGCGGCTGTGCCCGTTGGCGTAGGCGCGATGGCGGCGGTCATGGGGCTGTCGGCGCCTGAAATTGAGGCGATCGCAGCGGCTGCGGCGCAGGAGACGGGCCTGGTCTGTTCGCTCGCCAACGACAACGCCCCTGGGCAAGGGGTGATCAGCGGCGCTGCGGCGGCGGTTGAGGTCGCCATGGAACAGGCCATTGCCGCAGGGGCAAAGCGTGCGCTGAAGCTCAATGTGTCAGCGCCGTTTCACTGCGCCCTCATGGCGCCCGCCGCGCATGCCATGGCCGAGGCCCTGGCGCAAACGCCCCGACGCGCCTTTGCCGTCCCGCTCATCGCCAATGTCACCGCACGCCCCAACCAAGACCCTGCGAACGTCACGGACTTGCTGGTGCAGCAAGTCACTGGCCGTGTGCGCTGGGCCGAGTCCATGGTCGAGGCGGCGGATGCGGGCGTGACGCAGTTGGTCGAAGTAGGGGCGGGCAAGGTCTTGTCGGGCCTTGCCAAGCGGATTGATGGCCGCTTAGCAGCAGTGCAAGCTGGCACGAGCGCGGGACTAAGGGCCTTGCTTGACGCGCAATAATAGAAGGGGAAGATTCGATGTTTTCACTGGCAGGAAAGACGGCGCTGATCACCGGGGCGTCGGGGGGCATTGGCGGCGAAATCGCCAAGGCTTTGGCCCAGCAGGGCGCCAAGCTCGCGCTCGCGGGCCGGCGGCGCGACGCGCTGGAGGCTTTGCAGGCGGAGGTCGGGGGGCAAGTCTTGGTCGCCGATTTGGGCACCTCCGAGGGGTGCAACCACCTGGTTTCGGAGGCCGAAGCCGCGCTCGGGCAAATTGACATTTTGGTCAACAATGCGGGACTCACCCGCGACGGCCTGGCCATGCGCATGAAGGATGCCGATTGGTCGATGGTGTTAGATGTGAATTTAACCGGGACCTTTCGCCTGATCCGCGCCGCCATGAAAGGCATGATGAAGCGGCGCGCGGGCCGAATTATCAATATGGCCTCGGTCGTCGGGGTCATGGGCAACGCCGGCCAGGCCAACTACGCCGCCTCCAAGGGCGGGATGATCGCTATGTCCAAGGCCTTGGCGAGCGAGCTTGCGCCCCGCGGTGTCACGGTCAATTGCGTCGCCCCGGGCTTTATCGAAACCGCCATGACCGCAGATTTGCCCGAAAAAGCCAAGCAAGCCATGCTCTCGACCATCCCGACAGGTCGCATGGGGCGTCCGCAAGAAATTGCCGCCGCGGTGGCCTTCCTCGCCTCAGACGAGGCTTCGTACCTCACCGGGACAACCCTCAACGTCAACGGCGGCATGGTGATGGTCTAGTCCAGGGGGCGTTTGCAACGAGATCGTGGGTGCGCTCAAGCGCGACGACGGGTTCATCGTTCAAGACCCTTGCAACTTGTTCACTTCAGGTATGGGGATCTGGTGACAAATCCCTGCACTTTAGGCCTGACAAATCGGATTCGCCCCGCTAGAGGGGGGCAGCCTTGGCCGCCTGATGCGTGATGCCGTGGCTCTTTTGAAATTAAATCAAGGATTAAGAGACTATGAGCGATGTTTTCGACAAAGTAGCTGATATCGTTGTCGAACACCTGGGTGTTGACAAGGCGAAGATCACCATGGAGGCAAGTTTCATCGACGATTTGGGCGCAGACAGCCTTGACAATGTTGAACTGGTTATGGCCTTTGAGGAAGCCTTTGACCTGGAAATCCCCGACGAAGCTGCGGAGAAGATCACTGTCATCGGCGATGCTGTGAAGTTGATCGAAGAGCACAAGAGCTAAGGTTCCTGGGTTAAATTTCCCAGTTTTCCAGTCTATAGGGAAGGGGCTGCAAAGCCCCTTTTTTTATCGGGCGCGGATAGGAAGGAACAGAGCCAATGTTGAGACGAGTTGTTGTAACGGGATTTGGTGCCGTCACGTCGCTAGGCCCCGATGCCAACACGACCTGGGCCAACATATTGGCGGGACGATCAGGGATCACAAAGATCGAACATTTCGATGTGTCGGCTTATCCGTGTCAAATCGCCTCCATGGTCAAGCACGACCCTTCGGACCCGTGCTACTTTGACCCCGACCGCGGTCTGCCTGCCAAGGACCGCCGCAAGCTCGATGCCTTCCTTAACTTTGCTGTGGCGGCGGCGAACGAGGCTCTTGCTACGGCGGGGTGGGTTGCGGATAGTGAGGAGAAGCAAGTCCGCTCGGGCGTCATTTTTGGCTCCGGCATGGGGGGCTTGTCAACGGTTCGCGAAGCCACGCTCAAGTCTGAAGCCGGCGGGCCGCGTAAGATGAGCCCCTTTATGATCCCGGCCTCAATCATCAATTTGACCGCGGGCCTGATCTCCATCCATAACCAGTTGCGCGGCCCCAACCACGCCGTGGTGACCGCCTGCGCCACCGGCACCCATGCAGTCGGCGACGCGGGCCGCTTGATCGCCTTCGGGGACGCCGATGTCATGGTCGCGGGCGGCGCTGAAAACACCGTCAATACCTTGGGCATGGGCGGATTTGCGGCTGCACGGGCGCTCTCAACCGGCTTCAATGATCGGCCTAGTGCCGCATCTCGCCCTTGGGACAAGGGGCGAGACGGGTTCGTCATGGGCGACGGGGCTGGGGCCTTAGTACTCGAAGAATACGAACACGCCAAGGCCCGCGGGGCCACGATCTACGCCGAACTGGTTGGCTATGGCCTTAGCGGCGATGCCCACCACATTACTGCCCCGCACCCCGAGGGCGACGGCGGCTATCGCGCCATGGCGGCGGCGCTAGCGCGCGCGCAGCTCACCCCCGATCGGGTCGGCTATATCAACGCCCACGGCACCTCAACCCCCGCGGGGGACATGGTCGAGTACAAGGCGGTTGCCCGCTTGCTGGGCGCAGCGACCGACCGGGTCGCCATGTCATCGACCAAGTCGGCGATCGGCCATTTGCTCGGCGCCGCTGGGGCGGTCGAGGCGGTCTTTTCCGTTTTGGCTTTGCGCGATCAGGTCTGCCCGCCAACCCTGAACCTAGACGACCCCGAGGAGGGGATCCGCCTCAACTTGGTGCCGCACCAAGCGCAGGAGCGGAACATCGAGGTTGCCTTGTCCAATTCCTTTGGATTTGGCGGCACCAACGCTTCCCTGGTCTTCCAACGTCTTGCCTAAGCCTGGGCGGGTATTTCGGGGGGGCGTCGGGGACTTGGGCACTTAAGATGCGGGCTTCATTCACACTCCTACGCGCGCTCTTGGTTGGCGCGATCCTGTTTGCCGCGGCGGCTCTGTTCGGGGTATCAAAGGCGCAAAACGCCGACGCGTCAGGGTCAGAAACGGTCATGTTCCTGATTAGCCGGGGCCAGTCGGCGCGGGCCGTTGGCGAGAATTTGGAGGCGGCAGGGCTGATCGACAGCGCCTTTTTCTTCCGGCTCAGTTTGCGCTTGTCGGGCCGCGGCGGGGATATACAGGCGGGCGAATACGCCATCCCCCGATCGGCGAGTATGGACGAGATTGTCGATCTGATCACCGCTGGGGTCGTGGTCCAACGCACCGTCACCGTGCCTGAGGGGCTGACCTCCTACCAAATCGTCCAACTGCTCAATGCCAAGGAGGACTTGGGGGGCCCTCGGATAGAGGTCATACCTACCGAGGGGTCGCTCTTGCCCGAAACCTACGCCTTCACCGCCGGCGATACCCGCCAAGATATTCTCGATCGCGCCGCGGTGGCTATGGAACAAACCTTGGCCGATTTATGGGCGACGCGTAGCGCTGAGGCCGTCGTCCAAAGCCCCGTCGAGGCCGTGATTTTGGCCTCGATTATCGAAAAGGAAACGGGCCTTGGGTCCGAACGCGGCCTGGTGGCGAGCGTCTATTCCAACCGGCTCACCACCCCGGGCTGGCGCTTGCAGGCCGACCCGACGTTGATTTATGGACTGACCGAGGGACGGATGGACTTGGGGCGCGGCTTGCGGCGGTCGGAATTGGACGATGCGGGCAACCCCTACAACACCTACCGCCACGATGGCCTGCCCCCGGGGCCCATCGCCAACCCAGGGCGGGCGGCTCTGGCAGCGGCGCTGAATCCTTCGACCTCGCCCTACTTCTTCTTTGTCGCCGATTGCCAGGGCGGGCACCGCTTCGGCGTCACCCTCGATGATCATAACCGCAACGTCGCGGCCTTCCGCGCCTCCTGTGGTTAGAGGCAGGGTCCAGCAGTTTTTTGCCAAACCCGAGTGGGGTTTTGGACGCCGCCTGACTATCGGCAGCCTGATCGGCCTTGCCACGGGCTTCGTCGCCGTCGGGTTCCGGCTCTTGTTCGGCCTCCTAAGCGATTTTTTACTGCATACGGATGGGGAAGGGGTGGCGCAGGCCGCCCCCGTCATGCTGTTTCTGGTCCCCGCGCTCGGCGGGCTCAGCGTCGGTATCCTGACCCGGCAGTTTTTTGGGCGTGGCGGCATCCCCGGGGTGGCCGATGTGGTCCTGGCGCAAACGCGCGATCGCGGCCTCATGGGCTGGGCCGACGCCGCCAAGGCGGGGGCGCTCAACTTGCTTGCCCTGGGTACGGGCGCGTCGGTCGGGCGCGAGGGGCCCTTGGTCCATCTGGGCGCAACTCTCGGGTCCTTGGGCGGGGTTTGGCTGCGGGTCGATGAAACCCATCGCCGGATTTACCTGGCTTGCGGTGTGGCGGCGGGCGTGGCGGCGTCCTTCAACGCGCCGCTGGCAGGGCTGTTCTTTGCCATCGAAATCGCCTTGGGCGGTCTTACGAGCCTGTCGCTTGCGTCCCTGGGCCCTGTCGTCCTTGCCGCCATCGCGGGGACCATGGTCAGCCGCGCCCTCTTGCCGGCGGAGGAGGCGTTCTTGATCGTCAAAACCTTGGAAATTTCACCTTGGGAGTTTCCCGCCTTCGTGCTGCTGGGCTTGATCTGCGCGCTGGTTTCGACGGCGTTTTTGACCCTAATGCGGCGGGCTTGGCACCTGCGGCGGCGGCTTGCGGAGGTGGTCCCGCTCTGGTTGCATCCGGCGTTCGCGGGCATGGCGCTGGGCTGTCTTGCCATGGCAGTTCCCGAAGTGCTGGGCGTCGGCTACGTCGCAACCTTCCAGTCCTTAAGCGGGGCTTATGATCAATCCTACCTTCTCATCCTGTTGATTGCCAAGTTGTTTGCGGTGGTCGTGTGTCTGGCCTTGGGGTTCGGGTCGGGCATCTTTTCCCCCGCCCTCATGATCGGGGCCTTACTTGGGGTCTTGTTTGGACAAATCGCGACCCAGCTGGCCCCGCAATTCCCTGCGGACAGCTTCGCCTACGGTTACGCTGGCATGGGCGCCATGGTCGGGGCCGTCCTCGGCGCGCCGCTCTCAACGATTCTCATGGTGTTTGAACTGACCCGCGACTACGCGGTGACGGTTGCCGTCATGCTCAGCGTTGTTGTCGCCGCCCAAATCACCCATGCGCTCGTCGGCAACACATTTTTCGGGTTGCAACTAGAACAACGCGGTGTTCGCTTGGTTCTGGGCGGTTGAGACGCGCGGAAGAGTCGAGTCATACCATCGGCGGTAGCTTTTGATACCAACTCCGCTAAAAATTGACATTTTCAGCGGAGTTTTGTCTCACGGCAGAAACGCTCCGCGTTTCGCCTGTTTGATGCGGTCTCACCTCGCTCGCGCCGCTCGCTCAGCCTTACCGCGCGACGGGGCCTTCGCTTATACCCCGAGGCGCTTTCTTAGCTTGTCTCGGGGCCGCTACGGGGGCCGCAGTCGCGGCTCTATACCAGTTTATAAAGAGTCTGTTTTAAGGAGAACTGGTATTCAGCAGTACAGAACCCTAATTTGTCCTCACACGACCCTCATCCGCTCTTTGTTCGCCAAAGGCCATGGCCAGGGCCTGGATGGTGACCATGGACCCTACTGCGCTGCGGAACCCGCGGTCGGTCGCTTGGTCGGTTACCAGCACCAAGTCGGCATTTTGGGCCACGGGGCTGACGGCGGAATCGGTTAGGACGAGGGTTTTGGCGCCGCGTTCTTTCGCCAGGTCTTTGGCTTCCAAAACCTCAGGAGAGTAAGTGGGGAATGAGATCAGGAACAAGAGGTGGCCGGGCCGAAGGGTGCTGAGGCTGGCCTGGTTCATATGGCCCAAGAACTCGATTTGGTTCACCTGCGCGTCGAAGCTGGCAAGCAGGTAGGAAAAGTAGGCGGCTGGGCCAAAACTCCTCCGCAGGCCCAGGACATGAACGGTCTCAGCCTCGCAGAGCATTTGGACAGCTTGGTCAATGAGCCCTGGGTTGGGCAAACTCGCCAGACTTCGCTGCGCCAAGTCGGCGAAGCGGGCGAGGGGCTTGCTGGCGTGCGGCGGCGGCTCTCCTCGCAAGCGTTCGAAGTAGGAGGCAGGCAAGCCCTGGGCCAAGTCGGCCTTTAGGATGCGCTGGATGCTAGAAAACCCGGGAAATCCAATGGCTTTGGAAAATCGGATCACGGCGCTGGGCTGGACCTCCAACTCGGCACCCATATCACTTAGGCGCATGAGCGCCGCTTGTTGGGGATGGTCTAGGACAAACTGGGCAATGCGCTTAAGCTGCGGGGGGAGATCCGCGTGCGCGTCGATGATTTGGGCGCGCAGTTGGTCGAGTTCAGAGGTCAACCCAGGCCCTCGCTTGTGAGGAGTCTTGGATGGCTTGCAGCGCCGCTTCAAATTCCAGGCCGTGCTGGAAATTGGGGTAGCAATCGCCATCTTCCAAAATAGCACGGACGAAGTCTCCCGCTTCAATCACTTTCATCTCGTTGAAGCCGACGTGGTGGCCGGGGGCGGGGCAGAAGTTCCCAAAGGGACTGTGCCAGGGGCCGACGAATACCTGTTTGAAACCGTTGGTGCGCATGTCTGCGTTGCCCGTCTGCTCAAACAACTGGAATTCGCCCATGCGCGCCTGGTCGAACTTAATCGCCCCTTTGGTCCCCGTGACCTCAAAGCCGAGGTTCATCTTGTGCCCTTGGCCGAGCCAGGAGGTATGGAGGGTGAAGAGCGCGCCGCTTTGAAAAGTCCCCAGCGCCGAGTACTGATCGTCGGTTTCGACGGGCCGCATCTCACCCGTCTGCGCATCGGGCCGCTGTGTATGGACGGTTTGCAGTCGCGCCACGACATCGCGCAAGGGGCCGCAGAGCCAGATCGCCATGGAAACTTGGTGCGAGCCCATATCGCCCAGCGCGCCCTTACCGCCGCCCTTTTTGGTCAGGCGCCAAGAATGCGCGGCCGATATGTCGCACATGAAGTCTTCCTGGTAAATGCCGTTGAAATGGACGATGTCGCCAATAAGTCCGTCCTCAATTGCTTGCTTGATCGCCAGCAAGGCGGGGGATTTCATATAATTGTACCCCAGCATGGTCTTGACGCCTGCGGCCTGCGCGGCGTCGGCCATGACGCGCGCGTCCGCGAAGTTGGTGGCCATAGGCTTTTCGCACCAAATGTGCTTGCCCGTCTGCGCAGCCCTAAGCGCCATGTCTTTGTGGGCAAAGTTCGGCGTGCAAATCGAGACGACGTCGATGTCGTCGGCGCCACACACCTCTTCCCAATTTTGGGTGGTACGTTCAAAGCCAAAGCGCGGGCCGTTCAGGGCGCAAGAGTCCTGACTCATGTCGAATAGGGCGGCCAGCTCGATGTCGATGGGCCAGTTGAAAACCGACTTGCCGCGCATCCAAGCCGCCGTGTGAGTGCCGCCCATAAAGCCCATGCCGAGCACGCCGACGCGCAGTTTTTTGAGGCCGACTTTGTTGATCGGCTGATTGTCGATGCGTAGGTCACGCTTCATGGCTGATCTCCAGTCCTGCTTGGGCGCACACGGCCAAAGTATGCGCGTAGCCTTGCGCCGAATAGGCTTTGGGCGGGGCCTTCTTGGGGTCTTGTTCGGCCTCTACCACGATCCAGCCTTGGTAGGCGAGGGCCCGGAGTTGGCGGGCGACGGCATAAAAATCTATGCAGCCGTCCCCCGGAACGGTAAAGGCACCCGTGACCACCGCGTCCAAAAACGCCGCGTCCCGCGCCCTGAGGTCGGCGACGACGGCGGGGCGCATATCTTTAAAATGAACATGGTGCACCCGCTCGCCCCAGCGGTCGAGGGTTTGGCTGACGTCGCCGCCGGCGAAGAGGAGATGCCCCGTATCGAAGCACAGATGCACCTCGGGCGCGGCGTAATTCATCAGCCAGTTGATATCATCCTCGCACTGGATGATGGTTCCCATATGATGGTGGTAGGCCAGCGGCAGGCCCTGGTCTGCGGTCCACTTCGCCACTTCGCTGAGGCGACTGGCGTAGTCACGAATTTGATTCCGGTCCAAGGTCGGGCGGGTCGAGAGTGGCGCGCCCGCCTCGCTCTGAATGGTGTTGGAACACTCGGCGTAAACAAGACAAGGGGCCTGGAGCGCGACGAATTGATCGACCTGCGCGCCAATATGGGTGCGTTCGGCGATGGGATCATTTTGGAGCAAAGCCCCTGAGCACCAGCCCCCGCACAGCACCAACTCATGGGCCTCCAAGTAGGCGCCGAGGCTTTGCGTGTCGCTCGGCATGCGTTGTCCCCGCTCGACGCCCCGATAGCCGATCTCGCGGGCCTCTTGCAGGGCTTGCCCCATGGTGAAATCTGCGGTCAGGTCGGGCAAATCATCGTTCTGCCAACAGATGGGAGAGATACCGATTTTGATCATGAGGGGACCTCTTGGGGTGAGGGGACAGGGTGACGGGAAAGTTAAACCAGATCGATCCGCTGATGCTGGGCGCGGTTGGCCTCGTGTTCGGCCTTGGCCGCCTCAACCTGCGCGCGTGGGCTGACCTCGGGCACGCCCACATCCCACCAGCTATCCCCGCCGGTCCAGTCGTGGGACTGAACCCGGGTGGAGATGACGACGGTGCGGTCGGCCTCGCGGGCCTTGGCGAAGGCCGCTTTGAGCTCGTCGATCGTATCGACATGGGTGGCGATCGCGCCCATGGCGGCGGCATGATCGGCAAAGTTGGGCATGAACGGCGCGACCCCGTCGCCCAACCTGCAGTCTTTGATCAGATTGTTGAAACTCTTCCCGCCCTTAAAGTTCTGCAGGCGGTTGATGACGGCGTAGCCGCCATTGTCGCAGACGATGACGATCATCTTATGGCCGCTCAAAACCGAGGAGTAGATGTCCGAGTTCATCATAAGATAGGAGCCGTCGCCGACAAAGACGATCAACTCGCCGCCATCCTTGGCCTCCGCTTTCGCCATGGCCGCGCCCCAGCCGCCGGCGATTTCGTAACCCATG
The DNA here is from genome assembly GCA_965228345.1 of Alphaproteobacteria bacterium. Taxonomy (GTDB): domain Bacteria; phylum Pseudomonadota; class Alphaproteobacteria; order UBA7985; family UBA7985; genus CAXQZM01. The sequence continues at coordinate 231,347 of CBDDHH010000003.1, forward strand.
CAGGAGAAACCGTATTCGCAGTCGTAGGACCCGTGCGATTTGGCCAACCAGCCCTTGTTGAGTTCCCCCGGCAAGCCCCCCGCTGCGGTCAGGACCCGGTCGTTGGGGGTGGCGGCGTCCCAGATCGCGCCGACAACCTCCGAATAGCGGGGCGTTTTGTTGGTCGGCGCGCGGCGTTCGGCAAGGTAGCTGCGCCAGGTCGCCATTTCGGTCTTGGCCTGTGCCAGCCGCGCCGCTGGGGCAGCCCAGTCGCCCAGTTGCATGTCCAGTTCTTCCAGCGTTACCCGCGCGTCGCCGACGAGCGCGAGAGCGCCGTGCTTATGGGCGTCCCAGGCGGCGGCATTGATGGAAACAAAGCGCACCTGATCGCCCTGAAAGCAGGACCAAGACCCGGTAGTGAAGTCTTGCAAGCGCGAGCCGATGACCAAGACTAGGTCCGCATCGGCAGCAAGGGCGTTGGCGGCGCTGGTGCCCGTCGGCCCCGTCAGACCTACGCCATGGTCATGGGTGTCGAGCACCGAGGTCTTGCCCGCGGTCGTTTCTGCGACGGGGATCCCGCGGCGGCTGGCAAAGTCGTTCAGCAAAGCTTCGGCACGGGAGAACAGCACGCCGCCGCCGGCGATGATGAGGGGTTTGGTCGCGCGTTTAAGGACCTGCGCCGCTTCCGCCACCGCCCCGGCGTCGGCGCGGTTGCGCGGTAGGGACCAGACCTTCGGGGCGAAGAACGTCGCTGGGAAGTCGTGGGCTTTGGCCTGCACGTCTTGTGGGAGCGCTAAGAACGCGGGGCCGCGCGTCGCGGGGTCCAGCATGGTTTGTGTTGCTTGCGGCAGCATGGCGAGGATCTGCTCAGGGTGCGTCAGTCGGTCCCAATAGCGCACCACGGGCTTGAAGCAGTCGTTGACAGTCAGGCTTGGCTCGCCGAAATTTTCGACCTGCTGCAAGACCGGATCGGGTCGGCGATTTTGAAACGTATCCCCGCTCAGAATCAACAAGGGCAGGCGGTTGGCCATGGCGACCCCCGCCGCCGTCACCATATTGGTTGCTCCCGGCCCGACGGACGAGGTGGCGACACAAATCTGTTCGCCGCGCTTGGCCTTGGCGTAAGCGATTCCTGCCAGCGCCATCGACTGTTCATTCTGACCACGATAGGTCGGCAAGGTGTCCTGCACCCGCTCCAGCGCTTCGGCCAAGCAAGTCACGTTGCCGTGGCCGAAAATGCCAAACACCGCCGGAAACAAAGGCTTTAGGCCTTCAGCGGTTTGAACCTGTTGCGCATTCAGCCATGCGATCACGGCTTGAGCGACGGTGAGGCGTTCGTAGGTCATGGCTCTCCTTCCTCATATGCCGAGGGTCGCATTCAAGGACCCTCGGGCTGCATCCAAATGCCACGCGAGCTGCGCTCCCACGTGGGTATCCATCCTTCCTTGAGTTGAGCGAATTTTCACTTCAACTCGATTCTGTGCCTAGGTTAGCGCCCAGAAATCGCCGCGGCGGGTCACGCTTGCATGCCACTAAACTAAAACCAAGCTCTTAAGTGGTGGGCGAGATGAAATAAATATTCTTTTTTTACTCAAGTCAGAATTTTTTGTTCGTTTTACTTGACTCGGGCGCTAATTGGTGCTGATTCGATTCTGGGCCCAAGCCTCAGTGGCGGAGGCCATCCCTGCACGCAGCAGGGATTCTTGCACTTGGCTTTTTTCGGAGGAACTTATGAAAAAACTATTGAGCCTTGCCGTCGCAACGACGGCCCTCACAGGGTCTGCAATGGCCGACGGCCACGCGGCCAATATCATCGTTGTTACCCATGGCTCTGACGCCGATGGATTTTGGGGCGTGGTGCGTAACGGCGTCGAGGCCGCGGCCGAAGACACGGGCGCGAGCGTCACCTATAGGAACCCCTCAACGGGAGACTTGAACGAAATGGCGTCACTGATCGAATCTTCAGCTGCGCAGGCGCCCGACGGCCTGGTCGTGTCGATCCCCGATGCCAGCATTCTCGGCGGCCCCATCTCGGCAGCTGCAGAGGCGGGGATCCCTGTGATTTCGATTAACTCAGGCGCCGATGTGTCGGCCGATTTGGGGGCGATCATGCACGTGGGCCAACCTGAATACGAGGCAGGCCTCGGTGGGGGTCAGAAGTCTGCCTCTATGGGCGGTTCGACCGGTGTATGCTTCAACCACGAGCCCTTCAACACGGCCCTCCTGGACCGTTGTCAGGGCTTTGCCGATGGCTTGGGTGAAGATCTCAATATGGTCGAGGTTTCCACGGATTTCAACGACATCAAGAACACGGTTTCGGCCTACATGACCTCCAACCCTGGCGTTGGGGCCATCATGGGTGTGGGGCCAACGGGCTGTGATCCAATCATCGAAGCCGTTGAGGAACTGGGTATGGCAGGCGAGGTCGTCGTCGGCTGTTTTGACCTGTCGCCAGCGATTGTCCAGGGCATTATCAGCGGCACCGTCGCCTATGCCATAGACCAACAACAGTTCTTGCAGGGTTATATGCCTGTGGTTGTCTTGCACTTGCACCACCGCAATGGCACTTTGCCCGGGAACTCAATCAATTCGGGCCCTGGCTTTGTAACTTTGGCAAACGTTGAGCAAGTCCAGGCTTTGGCAGGTGTTGAACGCTAGCCGCTTGCGTGTCTTTGTTCTAATACCAGCGGCGATTTAAAATGACTCTTGCTGGTATAAGGGCCGCGACTGCGGCCCCTGTAGCGGCCCCGAGAATAGCGCGAAAGCGCCTCGGGGTATGAGCGAAGGGGAGGCGAAACGCGAAGCGTTTCTGACGTGAGACACGAAACGGTCATGAAAAGGTCACTTTTTATGACCGTTGGTATATAACGTCTTAGAGACGCCTTATCTTTGGGGGCGGGCTGGTCCCGCCCCCTTTTGTTTCTGGGGAGGATCATCATGGCGCAGGTAGACGAGCGCATTCGAAAAGTCGGGTTTATTGAGAGCATGCTGCGGCGGCCCGAGTTGGGGTCGATCTGCGGGCTGATCATCATCGTCGCCGCCTACATGCTGCTGACGGGACCGATCAACGAACTGGCAGGGCATAAGAACACGTTCTTCGATATGTGGCGGAACCAGCTAGGCGTTCAGGCCTGGGTCGAGTTGACGGCCTATATCGGCATCATCGGGATTGCGGCGGCCCTGCTCATGATTTCCGGTGAGTTCGACCTGTCGATTGGGGCCAACGTCGCCTTGGGCGGCCATACCTTGGCTATGATGGTGCTGGCGGGCGTGCCGCTGGCGCTGGCGATCCTTGTAACCCTGGGCCTCATGCTGGCGGTGGGGTTTGTCACAGGCTTGTTGGTCGTGACGACAGGCCTGCCAAGCTTTATTGTAACCTTGGGTTTTTGGTTCGCCAATCGCGGGTTTGCCAACTACTTGGCCTTCCGCGTTCACGATACGTCGCGCCTGGACATTAAGCCCCAGCTAGAGGAAACCCGGGTCTTGCAGGACGGCGAAGTTGTGGAACTGCCCGACCCCACCTGGATCGACGATGTATTTGCCTTCAAGAACGGATTTTTTGGTTTGGAGATCGATTGGCTTTTGCTCAATGCCGAGGTCTATTACTTTATCATCGTGGCCCTGGTCGCCATTTACATTCTGAATTTTTCTAAGATCGGTAACTGGATTTTTGCCTCGGGTGGCGATCCCGTCGCGGCGCGGGCCGTTGGGGTGCCCGTGGCCCGGGTAAAAGTGGGGCTGTTTATGACGTCGGCCTTTCTCGCTGGGTTCTTGGGCATTATTTTCGTCTTGGCTTCGGGCGTTTCCGACCCCTTGGCGGGCGATTTCCGTGAGTTGCACGCTATTGCTGCCGCCGTGATCGGCGGCACGGCGCTTACCGGCGGCTACGGCACGGTCATAGGGGCCATCCTGGGCGCGCTTATTTTCTCAATTGTGCAGATCGGCATCCGATTCGTCCCGCTGATCGACAACAACATGTTCCGGGTCATTGTCGGTCTCATGTTGCTCGGCGCGGCCTTGCTCAATCAGTATATTCGCGGCCGCGTGTTGAAGGGATAGGGCCATGGACGCGCAACCAACCATCGAAATTCGCGGCATTTCCAAGTTCTTTGGCAACATCATTGCCCTCAAGGACATTTCATTTGAGGTGTTCAAGGGCGAGGTGACGGCCCTACTTGGCGACAATGGCGCGGGCAAATCGACCCTGATCAAGACGCTTGCAGGGGTCCATAAGCCCAGCGAGGGCGAAATTTTGATCGACGGCGACGTGGTCAATTTCGCATCTCCGCGCGATGCTGCCAATGCAGGTATCGGCGTGGTCTATCAGGATCTGGCTTTGCAACCGCTCATGTCCGTTACCCGAAATTTCTTCTTGGGGCGTGAAGTGACGCGGCGAGGGCTGCTGGACTTCAAGACCATGAATGCCATCACCCGGGCCGAAATGGCGAAGATTGGCATCGATGTGGCGGACCCCAGCCAGCCAATCGGCACCATGTCGGGCGGCCAGCGCCAGACCTTGGCCATCGCCCGCGCCATTTATTTTGGTGCCAAAATTTTGATTTTGGATGAACCCACGTCGGCCCTCGGGCAAAAACAGCAGCTCGAGGTGTTGCGCACCATCAAGCAGGTGAAGGACCGCGGCGACCTGGCTATTGTTTTTATTACTCACAATGATCTGCACGCCAAGCTGATCGGGGATCGCTTCGCCTTCCTCAATCGCGGCCGTATTTTGGAATACGGCACGCGGGAGACCATTGATCTAGACAACATCCGTGCGCTCATGGCGGGCGGCGCGGAGTTGGCTGAACTGGGGGAGGAGTTCAAGGAGCAGGCAGCGTGACCAGCACCCTGCATCTGCGCTGCGGCAGCTCCCACGGGTGCCTGCACCAGGTTCAGCCGCACACGATCAAGGATCGTTGCCCAAACTGGTCTTATGTGGGCTTCGCCGCGCATCGTTTGGACCCCGGTGAAACCCTTAGTCAGGAAACGGGCGATCAGGAGCATCTGTTGGTGATCCTAACCGGTAAGATGCGCCTGCACGCCCAGACTAGCGCGGATGCGGAAGATCTGGGCACCTTGGGCGCGCGCACGGATTTGTTCGCGCGCCAGCCAGCCCAGGGCGCGTACATTCCCCCGCGGGCCGCGTGGCGGCTTGAAGCGACGACAGCCCTGGAAGTCGCCGTCTGCATGGCCCCTGGCAAGCCGGGGCGTCCCGTCCAACGCCTTGCGCCCACGAATGCGACCATGGAGGCGCGCGGCAAGGGCGCCAACACGCGCTATGTCAATGCCATCGCGATGGAACAGACAGACATAGCAGAGAGCTTGCTGGTTACCGAAGTCTGGACACCCCAGGGCAATTGGTCGTCGTACCCTCCGCACAAGCACGACACCGACCAATTTCCTGCAGAAACCTACCTGGAGGAAACCTACTACCACCGCTTGAACCCGCCGCAGGGCTATGGTTATCAGCGGATTTACAACGATGATTTAAGCTTGGATGAGAACATCGCGTTTGCGGACCGCGATCTGGTCTTGGTGCCCTCGGGCTACCACCCCTGCGCGGCGCCTTATGGATATGAACTTTATTACCTTAACGTCATGGCGGGGCCACGCCGCAACTGGCGTTTCACCAACGATCCCGCGCACGAATGGCTATTTATACGCGACGGCGGTGTGAAGCCCCAATCGGACTAATACCAGTTCATAAAGAGTCTGTTTTAAGGAGAACTGGCATAATACCAACGGTCATAAAAAGTGACCTTTTCATGACCGTTTCGTGTCTCACAGCAGAAACGCGATGAGTTTCGCCTCCCCTTCGCTTATACCCCGAGGCGCGTGTCCGCCGATCTCGGGGCCGCGTGTTTGTGGCGCGGGCGTTCCCTGCGCCCTTCGGGCTTGGAGCCCGCTACGGGGGCCGCAGTCGCGGCCCTTATACCAGCGAACATAAGAGTCATCTATAAATGCCGCTGGTATAAGTAGCAAATGGCGTCCCAAAAAGATCGGTTTGCGTCCACGAGCTGGGCTGAAAATCTTTTAGGCGATTGCCCGACGCGAACCCAGCCAAACAGCTCTCGTGTCGTCTTGACGGCACGCAGCCTTCGGCCTAGTCGGGAGGGCCATGGTTCTAGCTATGGCAACTTATTTCAAAAAAACGGCCAGGAGCCTAGGGGCTTTCGCACTCGCCCTAGCGTTCTTGGCGGCCCCTTCGGACGCCGAGGGGGAGGGCGCGCAGCTTGACGCGGTGGGGTCTGTGCTAGAGCAGGTCCGCGATGCCCTCGACCAGTCCGATCTCGACCGAGCGGCGGCTTTGCTGGCGCAGGCGCGCGCCCAGGGCGCAAGTGAAGCGCAGGTGGCGGCGGTCGAGACCGACCTTAGGAACCAACGCTACGCACAGGCGAACGTGCGGCGGGCGGCGGAGGCGGCGCAGCGTGCCGCCGTCAAAGACACCACAAGAATTACGGCGCCCGAGCAAGTGGCGCGGATTGCCATGGCCAAGGCAGCGGCGCGGGCCATGGGCGACCCGCGCGCTATGGACTGGCAAGTCGGGGAAACATTTCGCGACGGTGAAGGCTTGCCGACCATGGTCGTGATCTCTGAGGGCAGTTTCCTTATGGGCAGCCCGCCCGAGGAGGCTGAACGATACGATGACGAAGGCCCGCAGCGCCGCATGATCTTTGATCGATCCTTTGCTCTATCTGCGCGCGAGGTGACGTTCGCGCAGTGGGATGCGTGCGTGGCCGACGGCGGGTGCCAGCATCGCCCAGGCGATATGGGCTGGGGGCGTGGGGAGCGTCCGGTCGTCAATGTCTCGTGGGAGGATATTCAGGCCTATCTCGGCTGGATTAACGCCCAAACTGATGGTGGTTATGGACTTCCTTCCGAGGCGCAGTGGGAATATGCTGCGCGCGCGGGCACAACAGCGCCGTTTTACACGGGCGCACAGATAACAACCGATCAGGCCAACTTCGACGGTGAAGCCACCTATGGCGGCTCAACCCTTGGCGTGGATCGCCGCCAGACCGTACCCGTTGGCAGTTTCGATGCCAACCCTTGGGGCCTCTACGACATGCACGGCAACGTCTGGGAATGGACACAAGATTGCTGGACCGATACTTTGGCAACCCACGCGGCGGACGGCAGTGCCAATCTGGAGGGCGACTGCCGCTGGCGTGTCGTGCGCGGTGGATCTTGGTTTGACTATCCGCTCTATCTGCGCTTGGCGCTGCGCAACTGGGACCCCGCTCATCACCGAACCTTCGACCAAGGCTTCCGCTTGTTCAAAGAACTTTAGTCCCAGTTCTCCTTAAAACAGGCTCTTTATGAACTGGTATAGGGCCGCGACTGCGGCCCCCGTAGCGGCCCCGAGAATCGCGCGAAAGCGCCTCGGGGTATCAGCGAAGGGGCGGCGAAACGCATCGCGTTTCTGCCGTGAGACATAAAGCGGCTAAAAAAGTGTCAACTTTTTTGGCCGTTGGTATAAGCCGTTCTCAATAAAGGGGCACTTGGCTTTACTGCTGGTATGGCGCGCCACCGCAGGCGCTAGCGCCGCCGATCTCCCCGGTTGCCCTGGCCTCCGCTCCTGAAGCTCGCATCGGGCGTTCCCCGATGGCACAGCGGCACCACGGGATAAGCGGTGGTTAGGAAGTAGGCGTAGGTGCCGTCGGGAAAGTCGGGCGTTTGGGTTTCGAGGCCGTTGCACTCGTCCAGGGTGCCCGCACCCGCGACGTACGCATAGTCGGCATGAAAGGTGCCGTCATAGGTGCCCCCCGGGGCGTCCGACCCGCCTGGGCGATTGCCGGACTTGAGGCGCCAGCTCGAGGTCATTTCGGCGACACCTTGGCTGCGTTGGCCGCCCGCGTAACCGTAGAGCGCATAGATGGGAAAACCATCGGCGGCGTATCCGATCAGGTTGGAATGGGTGCCGGCGTCAAAGCCCTCGCCCGCGCCCATGTCGGTCGCCAAACCGTGGTAGTGATACTTGCCGCCTGGTTGGATATGGCCGTTCTGACTGTCGAGCCCGAGGGGAATGGCGCCGCCCAAAGCAACATAGTTCCAGCTCGCACCGCCTTTTTCATAGAACTCCGCGGCCAAGGGATCGAAGGTCACGCCGTTGAGCGCGATCCCGAAGGATGTGCCAAGGCGCAGGTAAGTCGGTTCGGCGTTCTGGCTTGGCGCGGCGTCCATGCGGTAGGTGTTAGACTGGGCTTCGACGGATCCGTTGGGGAAGCTACCGACGCGGTGGTCGGGCAAGTTGTTGCTTTCGATCAGGCGGGTATCGCCGTTTACCGTCATGGTCACCGACGGCGCACCAGCGTAGGTCGTCGCTGTGTTGGTGCGCTGGCGGTTGCTGCCGACTTGTTCTATGTCCCAGGTGCGCCCGGGGCCGCCGGAGCTGCCACCGCTCCCCCCGCCTCCGCCGCGGCCCGATGCGTCGCTGGCCATGGGTCCTAGCCCGCCATGGTCGTGGTGCTTGCCATGGCCGCGATGGCGAGGGGGTGATTTTTGCGCGTCTGAACAAGCGGCGAGGAACAGCGCGAGCGCGGTGAAAAGGAGGGCGGGTTTGGCAAAATGAGACATGGGATATCCAGAGTCAGAGGGCGTGGGGTCGAGCCTTAAGTCTCCGCCGCTTTCAGGGCAGGAATGAACAGGTCTAGGGCTTCGGGGTTGGCCAGGGCCCCCGCGTTTTTGATCTCGATCCCGCACACAACATCGCGCACGGCGAGTTCGGAGATTTTGCCACTGCGAGTCTTGGGGATGTCGGCCACCGCCGCGATGACGGCGGGAACGTGCCGGGGTGAAGCCTGGTCGTGGATCCGCGCGCGGATCGTTTTGATGAGGGCGGGGGTCAGAGCGTTGCCCGTTGCCATCTTGACGAACAGCACGACCCGAACATCCCCTCCTTGAGGCTGACCGATGACCACGGCTTCGGCGATCTCGCTCAGTGTTTCGACTTGTCGATAGATCTCGGCGGTGCCGATGCGCACGCCCCCGGGGTTCAGCGTCGCATCAGAACGTCCATAAATGATGTAGCCACCTTGGGCGGTCTGCTCAATGAAGTCGCCATGATGCCACGCTCCCTCGAACCGCTCGAAGTAGGCGGCACGATATTTGCTCTGGTCCGGGTCGTTCCAAAACTGCAACGGCATGGAGGGGAAGGGGGCAGCGCAGACCAGTTCCCCGCGCTCGCCGACACCGCGTTCCTGCCCCGCACCGTCGAACACGCGCACGTCCATACCTAGGACGGGCGCCTGGATTTGCCCGCGATAGACGGGCGCAGTCGGCTGGCCCGCGACGAAGCAGCCGATCAGGTCGGTACCACCCGAAATGGAACTGAGGCAGACCTCTGGCCGCACCTTGGTATAAACGTAGTCGTAGGCTTCGTGGATCAGGGGTGAACCGGTGGTCGCAAGGGTGCGCAAGCTGCTCAAGTCCGCACGTTCGCGCGGCACGTAGCTCGATTTGGCCATGGCGTCGATATACTTGGCCCCGCAACCGAATAGGGTCAGGCGGTTGCGCTCGATCAGCTCCCACAACACTTTGGGGCGGGGATGGAAGGGCGAACCGTCGTAGAGTTGCAGCGTTTGCCCATTCGCCAGGCCCGTCACCAACCAGTTCCACATCATCCAGCCGCAGGTGGTGAAGAAGAAGGTCCGGTCCCCAGGTTTACCGTCGCAGTGCAGACTGTGCTCCAGCAACTGCTTCACTAAGGCCCCGCCCTGGCGATGGACCAGGCACTTGGGCTTGCCCGTGGTGCCGCTAGTAAAGAGGATCGACAAGGGGTGGTCGAACGGCAAACGGTCCAGCTGCAAGTCCGCCGCAGCGGGCAGGGAGCGCGGCGTGCCGTCCAGAAAGTCAAATTCAAAGTGTTGGGCCAGCCCCGGGAGGCGCGCCGCCAGCGCCACGGCTTTTTCGCCGATGTCGATACGTCGGCCCGCGTAGATATAAGCCTGGCAGGAGATAAGGACCTTAGGCGCAATTTGACCGAAGCGATCCAAGGCTCCTTCGAGCCCAAAATCGGGCGAACAGGTGGCGGTAATGGCGCCCAGGCCATTGGCGGCGGCCAAAATGGCGATGGCATCGGCGCCGTTTGGCACCATGGCCCCGACCCGGTCGCCTTTGACGACGCCCGCCTCGCGGAACAGGGCCTGGTAGCGCGCGGTCAAGGCCCGCAACTCGGCCCAGCTCATGCGCGCAGGCGCGCCCCTCTCCCGATCGATCAGCAGCGCGGGGCCAGATGTTGGCGCGGCCGGGAATAGAATGTTCTCTGCGTAGGAAAGGCGGCTGTCGGGAAAGTACTGAGCGGTCCAGAGGGGGCCGTCGTGGACGAAGGCTCGCGCGCCTTTCTCGCCCCTGATCTGCGCCCAGTCCCAAAAGGCGCTATAGAAGGCGCCTTGGTTTATGACGGAAAATCGATGCAGCGCCGCGTAACTGTCCAGCATATGGCCGCGTTCGGCCAGGAACGCACGAAACGTGCTTATATTGGCGGCGGCAATTGCCTCCTGCGGCGGGCGCCAAAGCGGGGTCGTCATCGGGTTCATGCCGCGTCTCGCAGGTTCGCCGCCTGGCCCGCGAGCCAGTCGTAGGCGATGGAGGCGGCGGCGAGGGCGGTAATCTCGCCCCAGTCGAACGGCGGCGAGACCTCCACCAGGTCCATGGCGACGGTGCGCAAGGCGCGCAGCCCCCGGATCACCGCCAGCGCTTGCCAAGTCGCCAGGCCCCCGCACACGGGCGTGCCCGTGCCCGGGGCAAAGGCGGGGTCGAGGCAGTCGATATCAAAACTCAAATAAGCAGGCGCATCGCCGACGCGCGCCTTGATCCGCGCGATCAGGCCCTCGGGGGTTAGGGCATGGCACTCGGGCGCGCCGATTTGCTCGATGCCAAAGTCCTGGTCCGTATGGGTGCGCAGGCCGACCTGGATCGACCGGCCGGTTTGGATCAGCCCCTCGTTGATCGCGCGGGCAAATATGGTCCCGTGGTCGAGGGGGCCGAGGCCATCCCAGGTATCAGCATGGGCGTCAAACTGCACAAGGGCGAGGGGGCCGTGCCGCGCGGCCTGCGCTTTGAGCAGGGCGTAGGCGATGAAGTGATCGCCGCCCAAGGCTAGGGGACGCACCCCCGCCTCCACCAGCGGCGCGATGCCCGCGCCGATCTGCTCGACTATGGTGGCAGGGTCGTGCGGGTTCAGGGTCAGATCGCCAAAATCGATTGTCGAGAGTTGGTGAAAAGGATTGAGGCCAAACGCATAGGAGTCCAGCTCAGCCAACTGCGTACTCGCCGCTCGAATGGCCCTCGGTCCCAAACGCGCGCCCGGGCGATTGGTCACCGCACCGTCGAACGGCACCCCCACCACGGCCACATCTACCCCCGCAAGATCTCGGCTATAGGGCCGCCGACAAAACGACAAGGCCCCCCCATAAGTCGCCTCAAAAAACGTCGCGCGCGGGGAGTGGTTCAAAACCGCCTGATCGGTCAATACCTCAGCGCCCGTGGGTGTCTCAGCCATGAGGTTTTTTTGAGCAACCTGCGCGCGATAGCAAGCCAGAAAATCGCCCCTCTCCCTCCAATTTCGTTCGCAGCGCCCACTGAGACCAACGGTCATAAAAAGTGACCTTTTTATGACCGTTTCGTGTCTCACGGCAGAAACGCTTCGCGTTTCGCCTGTTTGATGCGGTCTCACCTCGCTCGCTCAGCCCGACCGCGCGACGGGGCCTTCGCTTATACCCCGAGGCGCGTGTCCGCCGATCTCTGGGCCGTTTGTTTTTGGCGCGGGCGTTCCCTGCGCCCTTTGGGCTTGGAGCCCGCTTCGGGGGCCGCAGTCGCGGCCCTTATCCCAGCGATCATAAGAGTCATTTATAATTGCCGCTGGCATTAGCCCCCCTTCTTCTGTCGCTGTACGACGAAGAACAGAACCACGATGAGGGTTGCGCAAACCAGGAAGGGAGCGCCCGGCAGGCGGAAGGCGTCGGCGTCGGTGGGTGTCGCCCAAATGAAGGTTCCGACCATGAGGAAGGGGGACAGGGTCGAGGCCATGGCGGCGAGGGAGGTGTTAATGCCCTGCAGTTCTCCCTGAACGTCTCTGCCGACCGCGTTGGACAAGAGCGATGTGATCATAGGGTTGACCATGACCGAGAGGGCCGAGAAGGGAACCGTTAGGTAGATATGGATGCCGTTTTGGGCAAAACCCAACATCACAAAACAGATGAGAGCCGCGGCAAGGCCGAGTGTGAGGGTTCTCTCGGACCCCAAGCGCTGAACCAGGGGGCCAAGCAGGACGGCCTGGACAAAGGCAAAGGCGCCGCCGACCACGGCCAACGAGATGCCCACATCTTGCCGGTCCCAGCCCGCGACGGCGCGGCCGTAGTAGGACCAAACTGCGGGATAAACTGTAAAGACAAGGCTGAATAGAAAGGCCGCCAGCAGCCAGCCCTGAATTTCGGGACGGCGACGAATTTGTCCGAGTGCGCCGAGGGGATTGGCCCGCGACCATGCAAAAGGGCGGCGGTCTTCGGGGACCAAGGTTTCGGTGAAAAAGACGTAGCCAAAGGCGAAGTTTGCAAAGGCCAAGATCGCGGCGGCAAAGATCGGCGCGCGCGCGTCCAAGCCTGCCAAGACGGCGCCGATGGCGGGCCCCAAAACAAAGCCGATGCCAAAACCCGCGCCGACGAACCCAAAGTTGCGCGCCTTGTTGGATGGTGTTGAGACATCGGCGACGGCGGCGTAGGCGGTGCTGTAGGTTGCCCCTGCAACGCCCGCCAAAATGCGCCCCAAAAACAGTACCCAAACGGCGCCAGCGAAGCCGAGTATCAGATAGTCGATACCAAGAGCGAATAGGGATACCAGCAAGACCCGACGCCGCCCAAACCGATCCGATAAGTTGCCGACCGTTGGCCCTACTAGGAACTGCATGCCCATATAGACCGCCATGAGCCACATGCCGATGCCCGCAATTTCCCCGATTGGGTTGGCCTCCTTAGTTTCTTGCAAGATGACAGGGTCGAGGCCTTGCAGCTCGGCCAAGATATCGGGCAAGACGGGCATGAGTAAGCCGATGCCCATGGCATCGACAATGACGACCCCGACGGCGAAGAAGAGTGTTCTGTTCATAAGGCCCCTACCTCAAAGCTGTTCAAGCGACCCCATAAAAGCGCAACTGGCTCTATGCAAAGGCGAACTCATACCATCTCCGCGAAGATTTGGCCCTTTCGACCGTGGTGGGCGCAAAGTCGCGCGAATTAAAAATTCATACCAGTTTTCCTTAAGGAGACCTCAGCATAATTCGACTTCGGATCAAAGGACCACAATATGTGGTGTCATAAAAGCAAAGTTAGCACCCTATCTTGCTATCAACTTTCGATCTTCTGATTTATGCTGAGGTCTCTAAGAATGACTCTTATACGGGCTCCGCTAAAAACTGACATTTTCAGCGGAGTTGGTATCGAATGCGTAAGGCCATCAGGCTGGCGCGCACGGCGATCGCACGCTGAATGGCGGCGGGGTAGGGGGCCATGAACGCCATGAAGATCGGCACATTGCCGATAGGGTCGAGGGTGACGAACAGAGTCGCGAAGGCGGCGATAAAGGGCTCGACCATAACTTTGGTTTACGCGCTGCGGGTTCGGCGCACAGCGTCTTGCCAGCCCGCCAACTTGTGCGCGCGCGTTGACGCGTCCATGGTGGGGGCGAACCGTCGATCCTGTGCCCAGCGTGACGGCATGGCCTCGGGCGGCGGCACCAGGTCCAGGTGCAGGCCCGCGAGATAGGCGGCCCCCAAGGCGGTTGTTTCTAGCAGTTGGGGGCGTTCCACCGGCGCGTCCAAAATATCGGCCAAAAATTGCAAGGTCCAGTCTGAGGCGACCATGCCCCCATCGACGCGCAAGGTCGCGGGTTCGTGTTCACGGCCCGCGGCGGCCCAGTCGGCCTGCATGGCGACCCAAAGATCGTGGGTTTGGTAGCAGACCGCCTCCAGCGCCGCGCGCGCTAGCTCCCTGGGGCCTGTATCGCGGGTCAGCCCATAGAGCGCGCCGCGCGCCTGTGCGTCCCAATGCGGCGCGCCCAGGCCTGTAAAGGCAGGCACTAGATAGACGGAGGCTTCGGCTTGCGCGGCGGCGGCCATGTCCCCGGCTTGGTCGGCGCGCTCAATCAGACCCAGGCCGTCGCGCAGCCATTGCACGGCGGCGCCTGCGATGAAAATCGACCCCTCGAGGGCGTAGGTCGGCTGACCTGCCAGCTGGTAGGCAAGGGTCGTGAGCAGCTTATTGTGCGAGGGGATGGCGCTCGCGCCCGTGTTCAGCAAAGCAAAGCAGCCCGTGCCGTAGGTGGATTTGAGCATACCGGGGCGAAAGCAGGCTTGCCCGACGGTGGCGGCCTGCTGGTCCCCCGCGACGCCGCAAATGGGGACGGCGGCGCCGAGGACGTCGGGGTCGGTGGCGGCGAAGGTCCCGCTGCAATCTCGGACCTCCGCCAGCGCGTTCCTTGGCACTTCGAACAAGTCGCACAAGTCTTGCGACCAGCGGCTTTGGTGGATGTCGTAGAGCGCGGTGCGGGCGGCGTTGGTCGCATCGGTGACGAAGGCTGTGCCGCCGCTCAAGCGGTACATGAGGTAGGTGTCGATGGTGCCGAGCAGTACGTCCCCCGCCACCACGCGCGCTCTCAAGCCCTCAATGTGGGTCAGCATCCAGGTCACTTTGCTGGCGCTAAAGTAGGGGTCGAGCAGCAGGCCCGTTGCTTGCTGCACGGTGGGTTCATGTCCCCTGTTCTTTTGGTCGTGGCACAGCGGTGCGGTGCGACGGTCTTGCCAGACTAACGCCCGATGCACCGGTGTGCCGGTCTTGGCCTCAAAGGCAACCAAGGTTTCGCGCTGGTTCGTGAGGCCGATCCCTGCGATTTGGCCCAGGTCCAAGTCGGCTTTGGCAAGGGCCCTGCGAATGACGGCGAGGACACTCTGCCAGATTTCTTCAGCGTCGTGTTCAACCCAGCCAGGCTGCGGGAAGTACTGCGGAAATTCCTGCTGGTCGTTCGCCACCAATTTTAGCGCAGAGTCGAAAATCAAGGCGCGGGAGGAGGTGGTGCCTTGGTCAATTGCAAGAATATAGGACATGGGCAGGGGCATAGGGCTTTTCTTTGCCGTGGCAAACACCTAGTCGGGACCCATGGCCGCGACTCCCATCCTTGACCCACAACTCTGGTATCAGGTGCGCGACGCCATGGTGGCGGGCCATGGGTTGCCGCGGGCGACCCTGGGCGACCAGTTCCTCCATTCGGGGTCCAATACGCTGCTGTCGCGGTCGGCTTGGGTTCCTGGCCTGGGGATTGGGGTCAAGTCCTGTTCGGTTTATCCTGAAAACCCCGTGGACCACAACCTGCCGACAATCCATGGGTCTATGGTGGTGTTCGATGATCGCGATGGCACCGTGCGTGGCACCCTCGATTCCGACCGCATCACCAACCTCAAAACCGCGGCGGACTCGGTCCTGGGCAGTTCCTTGTTGGCGCGGTCTGGGGCGCGGCGCCTGCTGATCCTTGGGGCGGGGAAGGTTGCGGCGCATTTGGTCCAGGCCTACGCCGCGCTTATGCCCCACTTGACCGACGTGGTGCTTTGGAACCGGACAGCAGAGCGTGGGACGGCGCTGGTCCGAGAGTTGAACGCGGCGGGTTTTGCGGTTCAGCAGGCGACGGACCTGGCGGCGGCTGTTCGTGACGCGCACGTGGTGGCGAGCGCGCTCATGACCCCAAGGCCCATCATTCACGGGGCTTGGGTGCAACCTGGGACGCATCTTGACCTGATCGGCGCTTTCAACCGGTCCATGCGCGAGGGCGACGACGACCTGATCCAAATGGCTCGCCTGTTTTGCGACTGCCGCGACACAACGGTGGATCATATAGGGGAATTCTATGACCCGATCCAACGCGGCCTCATTGGTGAAGCGGATATCGTCGGCGACTACTACGACCTGATCCCGGGCAAGATTGGCCGCCAAAGCATTGAGGAGATCACGCTGTGCAAGAATGGCGGCGGCGCGCACCTCGACGTCATGACGGCGCAGGTCTTGCTGGAGTCATACCAACTCCGCTAAAAATTGACATTCTCAGCGGAGTTTTGTCTCACGGCAGAAACGCTCCGCGTTTCTGTGGCGAGACACGAAACGGTCATAAAAAAGTCACTTTTTATGACCGTTGGTATAAGGTTCCCACGCGAAGGCCTTTGCACGCTTTCAGGCGTGTTCTAAACCCTAGCGGTACAGGCGCCGACGAATCCCAGAGACCAAATCCATGGCCATAACTTATCTAAAACGGGCGGCGAAAACCGCGACGCAAGACCAGGGCGACGTGCGGGACGTCGTGCAAGACATTTTGGATCGGATCGAGGCGGGCGGCGATGCCGTCGCGCTGGGGTATGCGGCCAAGTTCGACAAGTACGAGGGCAATCTGGTCCTGACCCGCGAGGAGATCGAGGCAGCCCGGGCGCAGGTTCCACAGAAATTGAAGGCCGACATTGCCTTTGCCCACGACAATGTGCGCCGCTTTGCTGAGGTGCAAAAATCAACCTTAGGCGACGTGGAAACCGAAATCCTACCTGGCTTGCGCGCAGGGCAGCGGATCATCCCCGTCGATGCGGTGGGCTGCTACATCCCAGGCGGGCGCTATTCGCACATCGCCAGCGCCATCATGACCGTGACAACGGCCAAGGTAGCGGGCGTGGACCGCATCACCGCCTGTTCGCCGCCGCGTCCAGGGGTCGGGATCGCGCCGGCGATTATCTACGCGGCGGATCTGTGCGGCGCCGATCACATCCTCGCCATGGGCGGGGTCCAGGGCATTGCGGCCATGACCTTCGGCTTGTTTGGCTTGCCCAAGGCCGACATGCTCGTCGGGCCTGGCAACCAGTTCGTCGCCGAGGCCAAGCGGCTCCTGTTTGGGCGTGTCGGCATCGACATGTTCGCCGGGCCGACCGACAGCCTGATCTTGGCCGACGAAACGGCCGACCCTCTGATCGTGGCGACCGATCTGGTCAGCCAGGCCGAGCATGGCGACAACTCGCCCGTTTGGTTGGTTACGAACGCGCCCGACTTAGCCCACAAGGTCGCAGGCCTGGTGCCCGGGTTGATCGAGGACTTGCCCCCGGCCAATGCTGCGAACGCCCGAGCGGCCTGGGCGGACTATGCGGAGATCATCGTTTGCGACACGCGCGAGGACATGGCGGCAACCTCTGATCGCACTGCGCCCGAGCATTTGACGGTCCAGGCCGAGGACTTGGACTGGTGGCGGACGCGCCTGCGCTGCTATGGGTCCTTGTTTTTGGGCGAGGAAACCACCGTGTCCTACGGCGACAAGGCCTCGGGGCCCAACCACGTCTTGCCGACCTCGGGCGCGGCCAGATATACAGGCGGCCTCTCGGTCCATAAGTGCATGAAAATCGTCACGTGGCAGCAGGCGACCCAGGCAGGGTCAAAAGAGGTGGGAACCGCCACAGCGCGCATATCGCGGCTCGAGGGGATGGAAGGGCACGCCCGCGCCGCCGACGTGCGTCTTGCCAAGTATTTCCCCGGCGAGAATTTTGACTTGAGCGCTGTCGAATGACGGTGCTGGTTTACAAGGACGCTGAAACCCTCGCGATGGGGGAGGTGCAGGTGTGCATTGCGGCGTTGCCCATGCACAAGATGACCGTGCCACCAGGGCCGAGGTCATGGTCGCCGGGCGACTTGACATGGCCCGAACCGCGCCCTTTGGATCAAGGAATCCAGGGCTTCGCCGATCTGACGGCGGGGCGGGGGCCGCGCCCAAAATCTTCCTCCAACTCTAAACGATCGGACCCTTGCCCATGACCCTCTCGCAAACCATGGTCGATACGCTGGTCGCCAACCAGGTCGGTTTTGTCACCACTGTCCCCTGCAAGCAGTTGGCGGGGGTCATTGCCGAGCTGGAGCAACGCCAAGACGTGCAGCACATGCCCTGCAATAAGGAAGACGAAGGCATGGGCCTGTGCGCGGGCGCCTTCATGGGCGGCACGCGCGCGGCGATCATCATGCAGAACACCGCCCTCGGCGTCACCGTCAACACGCTGGTAACGCTGACGCAGTTTTATCGCTTGCCGCTGCCTATGCTGATTTCCTATCGCGGCGAATTGGGCGAACCCGTGGCGTGCCAGGTGGAAATGGCGGTCCATACTAAGGCTTTGCTCGACCAACTCCAAATCCCCACCTATCATTTCCATCGGCCGGAGGATGCGCAGGAATTCGACGCCATTCTGAAGTATTGCTTTATGGCCAACAAACCCGTGGCCATCTTAACCGACGCGACTTTTTGGGGGGGGTATTAGCGATGATCAGATCCGAGATTTTGACCGAACTGGCACCCCTGATCCGTGATCATTTGGTGGTTTGCAATATCGGCTTGCCCAGCCAGGAAATGCACCAGATCGACGACCAGCCGACGAATTTTTACATGCTTGGCACCATGGGCCTGGCCTCGTCCATTGGCTTCGGTTTGGCCCAAGCCACGGACAAGAAGGTGCTGGTGATCGACGGCGATGGCTCGGTCTTGACCAACCTGGGCACCCTGCCCACCATCGCCAACAATCCGACCAACAACTTCATCCTGCTGATTATCGACAATGGATCCTACGGATCAACGGGCGACCAACCGACCTACGCGGGGGCTAAGACCAACTTGACTGCGGTCGCGCGCGCCTGCGGCTGCGACCATGTGGTCGAGGTGCAGGATGTCGAGACGCCCGCCGCCGTCGCCGCGGCCCTGGCGGGGGATGAAATGACCATCATCGTCAGCAAGTGCGACAGCGGCAATGTGAAGGTGCCCGTCATCCCCCTCGACCCCGTCGTCATTCGCCATCGCTTTATGGAGGCGGTCAAGGCCTGACCTCACGGCCAAGATGCTCTACGACTATCCCAGCGTGCGGGCGCGGGTCAAGGCCCGCCTGTCCTGGATGGTGTTCGACTAAATCGACGGCGCGGCGGGGCAGGGCGGCGCTGTCGCCGCCAATCGTGCCGCGTTTAACGCCATACCGTTGCGCCCAAGGGTTCTGGTGGATGTGCGGCAACGCGACCTGAGTTGCCAGGTCTTGGGCCAACCTTGCAGCGTCCCCTTCGGCATCAGCCCCATGGGCCTGTGCAACCTTGCCCATCCGCAGGCCGACCGGGCCTTCGCCGCCTTTGCCCGTGCGCACCGGCGCGCCTGTCGGGCTTTCCACGTTCGGTTCGACCGATCTCGAAACCATGGCCGAATTGTCTGCGGGCAAGGCTTGGTTTCAGCTCTATTTCAGCGGCGACGGCGCCACCTCTCTCGCTCTGGCCGCGCGCGCGCAGGCGGCTGGCTATGACACCTTGGTCCTAACCCTGGATGTGCCCGAGGTTGGCTACCGCCCGCGCGAGGTGCGCCATGGCTTTAAGATGCCGTTTCGGATCGGCCTTTCCCAGGCCTTGGACTTCGCGTGCCATCCGCGCTGGTCACTGCGCACACTCGTCAGCGGCCCGCCGCGCTTAGCCAATTTCGACATGCCTGGCTATGACCTGGACCGAACCGAAAGCCGCGCGGGGGCCGACTGGACCTTCGTGCAAAAACTGCGTGAGCTTTGGACTGGCAAGCTGGTGGCCAAAGGCGTCACGCACGCGGACGATGCCCGCGCCCTGGTGCAGGCGGGGGTCGATGCCATCCAAGTCTCCAGCCACGGCAGCCGCCAGGTCGAGGGCGCCGTGCCGCCATTCACGGCGCTGCAAGAGATTCGCCAAGCGCTGGGCGCAACTTTTCCCCTGTTCTACGACAGCGGCGTGCAGTCGGGGGAGGACATGGTCCGCGCTTACCTCGCGGGCGCAGACTTTGTCTTCCTAGGCCGCTACGCCCAATTCGCCGCCGCCGCAGGCGGGGCGGCGGCGGTTCGCAAGACCATGGACTTCTTGTGCGAACAGATCAGCAACACCCTGGCACAACTCGGCAAAACATCGGTTCGGCAGTTATACCAGTTCTCGTTAACAATGACTTCTTATGAACTGGTATAGGGCCGCGACTGCGGCCCCCGCAGCGGCCCCGAGAATAGCGCGAAAGCGCCTCGGGGTATAAGCGGAGGGGAGGCGAAACGCGAAGCGTTTCTGCCGTGAGACAAAACTCCAATAAAAATGTCAATTTTTATCGGAGTTGTTATTAAGGGGGCCAGCGCATGAACCACGAAGGGATTCCTTGGCACACTCACACGACGGACCCAGCACCTCTACGCGAGCGGTTGGCGACACAGGATTGCCGTCGGTCAAGAAGGCTGACTATCTATTGCAAAACCCTCAAAATTTTCTAAGTCTACCGAATGCAAGCAATTCCGTTCGATACCCATAACTTTGTTAAGCGGCTCGTGACGGCGGGAATGCCAGAACAGCAAGCAGAGGTTCTCGCCCAAGAACAAACCCGCCTGATCGAGAGCTCACTTGCGACCAAGCGAGACATACGGGAAACCGAACACCGTCTTATCATTCGACTTGGCGCGATGATGGTGACAGGAATTGGTGTTGTGGCAACCTTGGTCAAACTCCTCTAGCCCGAGAACACGCCTGGTCTGGGGCCGCCAGTATAAGGGTTACTCTTACTTATCTCTGGTATTGCTTGCGCGCAACTGCCTTTGCGAACGAGTGGTCAAAGGTCCGCCGCCAGCTGGACTTCGCAGGGGTATTCCTTGGCGCGAATAGACTGTGGACCTTGTTCTGGTTACTCCTTATTCAAAGTCTATGAACCGACAAGACCATAGATGGTATGGCTTTTGGACCATGGGCGCAATTCCGCCCGCGCATGATCTGGGTGCGCTAACGTTCGCCGATCTTTGCAAGCCTGCCGCCGATTGGCCCTACGGCGACGGTGCTGAAGCGGATCCAAGACGCCATGAACGACCGAGTTTTCGCAAAGTCGCCCCCTGGCTGCCTGGTCAAATGGACAAAACCATTCTTGCCGATCCCCAGCTCGCGGCCAGCCCCTTATTTGGCAGCTTAACACCTCAATCGGTTGCGGGAGATATATTGCCGGAAATGAGGGCTATTTTGGGGGGAAACAAGCCCGAGACGTGCAAAGTCTATGAGCTCAGCAGCAAGGCTTGTGCTTTGCTCACCAGGGCTAAGATTTACCATTCAACGGTGGCGGAGGATGATCGAGTTACCTATGCTTTAGGCTTAAAGCTCTCTAAGGCCGCTCAGTACAGACTGTTTGGCGAGGCCTCTTCGCCCAAACGTTGGCAAGTCTTGAGCAAGAGGAACTGGCAAATCGTCCAAGAACGCCAACAACTTAGTGAAGTGCGGGTTCAAAATCACGAAAGTTTGCCGACGCCGTTCACGGTTGTTCCCTTGCAAGTCCATCGGCTCGTCGTTTGGCACTTTGCCGAGGACCGCCTTATTGCCGTCCCTGAGATCAGCGTCGCTGACGACGGCGACGCGAGCCTTACATACCCGTTCGATCTTGCTTGCGAACTGGCAGATGGCTTGTCGCGCTTGGGTGAGCTTGTGTGGCTTGGGTATGGCTCAGAACAGAGTAGCCTTGCCTATGCTGAGGGCCAAGATCTTGTTCCAATGTGGGTTGAGGCCGGTGGACTAAGTTTAGGCAAAATTTTGGCCCGACTCTTGCTAGGCGAGTATGCAGTCTACCAACGTGATCGCCGCACATTCGGGTATAGCTACGCCCGTCTTAAGGATACGAATCCAAAGGGACAGAAAAGCGAGCTAAGGCTCGCCGCAGCCCGCGCGGCCCTAAGCCTTACCTCAGACTACGATGTGGCCGATCCAGTGAACCGTCCCGGGTTTATCGGCGGGTGATTTGTTCAAATGTTAGGCGGCTAGATCATAGCCATGTTTTTCTTTTAAGTATGTCTCCTCTTTTTGGCTAGGGGTTAGGTATCCGATGGATGAGTGGATGCGTTTGGTGTTGTACCACTTGATCCACCTGGCGGTTTGCCACTCGACATCTGCTCTGGATTTCCAGGGGCCGATGCGCTCAACGACCTCTGTTTTGTACAGGCCGAAGGTGCTTTCTGCGAGCGCGTTGTCGTAGCTGTCGCCCACGCTGCCCACCGACATATCAACGCCTGCCTCTTCTAGGCGTTCGCTGTATTTGAAGGACATGTATTGGCTGCCGCGATCACTATGGTGAATGGGCTTGATGCCATCTACCGATATGGGTCTGCGTTGATGCAGGGCCTGCTCCAGGGCGTCCAGCACGAAGGCCGTTGTCATAGAGGTGCTGACCTTCCACCCCACCATGCGCCGTGCAAACACGTCGATGACGAAGGCCACATAGACATCTCCCTGCCAGGTTTTGACGTAAGTGAAATCACAGACCCATAACTGGTTAGGGTAAGAGGCATGGAACGCCCTGTTCACCCGATCCTCTGGGCAGGGCAGTGCCTTATCAGGATTGGTGGTGATGACGGGCTTTCCCCGCACCAGGCCTTGATAACCAGCCCTTTGCATCACTCGCTCTACCGTGCACTTGGCGATGGCATAGCCTTCAGACTTGAGCTGATGCCAAACCTTGCGGGTGCCATAAATGCCATCGCTCTCATCATGATAGACGCGCTTGATCTCAGCAAGATCAGCCTCATCCTGATTTGCCTTACGACTGCGCAGATCAGGGTTGCGCGCCATAGAAGCATGACGGCCATAGGTTGAGGGCGCGATGGACAAAACCTTCGCCATCGGCTCGGCACCGAACTCTTGGATATGATCGCTCATAAAGCTTACGACTTGGGAAACGGGCGGCCGAGCTCCGCCTGTGCGAAATAAGCCGAGGCCTTCTTCAAGATCTCATTGGCTTGGCGAAGGTGGCGGACCTCACGCTCCAGTTCTTTGATCCGCGCCTTATCTTCCGTGTTCAAACCAGGGCGCTCACCTGCATCCTTCTGGGCCTGATGACACCAGGAGCGAAGGCTATCGGGAGAACAGCCTAAGCTGCTGCCAACGGCGATATAGGCCGCATTATCACTGGCATAGGAACCACGCTGCTCGGAAAGCATCCGCACAGCACGCTCACGAAACTCCGCATTATAACGGGGGGTGTATCTTTTGTTCGACATGGGTCTTCCTTAGAGAATTGGACCCGCCGATAAACCCGGGACGGTTCAATGTTTTAACCTCGACCAATTCTCAATATGCTCCCTCAATTTGCGGTGTTGGCGGCTGTCACAGTAGCCGATGTTTTAACCGCAGAGTTTTGGGCCTTTGTGCTCAAGACGCTGGGTGTTGGCGGCTGTCACAGTAGCCGATGTTTTAACCACGACCCAGAGCCCAGTCAGGCAGCCATACG
The DNA here is from genome assembly GCA_965228345.1 of Alphaproteobacteria bacterium. Classification (GTDB taxonomy): domain Bacteria; phylum Pseudomonadota; class Alphaproteobacteria; order UBA7985; family UBA7985; genus CAXQZM01. The sequence continues at coordinate 254,606 of CBDDHH010000003.1, forward strand.
TCTTGGGTGTTGGCGGCTGTCACTGTAGCCGATGTTTTAACCTCGAGAGTCAATCGAAGATTGGCTTGCCTGGGGTGTTGGCGGCTGTCACTGTAGCCGATAGTTTTAACCTCACAAACTTTGCCGCTTACGTAGTAATTCTATCAAGGTGTTGGCGGCTGTCACTGTAGCCGATGTTTTAACCAGCAACTTTCGGCGTTGCCGCTGGCTATGGTCGGTGTTGGCGGCTGTCACTGTAGCCGATGTTTTAACCGGGATGTATTGGACTTGAACGTCATCACAGAAGGTGTTGGCGGCTGTCACTGTAGCCGATGTTTTAACCCCACCTCTTCTAGCCCCGCTCTGGGCTTGAAGAAAGTACTTTTTTTCTGAACCAAACCCGAAACGGTGACCCAAACGCGATCTCAAACGAGGAGAAAGTGGCTGTGGAAGTGGTGAAATCCTTGTCCAGCTTAACCTTTGCAGAAAATCTGAACCAAAATCGTCGATTTTCCCACGCCAACACGGTCAACATGTCCAGTATTCTGGGGTTAGGGATACGAAAACGCAGAGCCACCAACCTCACCCCCGCACGAAAATCTGCAAGTCAGCGACGTTGGTTCCCGTTGCGCCGCGCACCATGAGGCCGCCGAGGGCTTGCAGGGTGCGGTAGGCGTCGTTGTTGGCGAGTTGGGCGCGGGCATCGGCGGTTAGGGTCATGGTGTGATCGACCAGGCCGCCCGCGGCGTCGGTGGGGCCGTCGATGCCGTCGGTGCCGCCGCTCAGGAAGGCCCAGGGGCCTGGCAGGTCCTCTAGGTGGCTTAGGACATGGAGCGCGAGCTCCTGATTGCGGCCGCCTTTGCCCGTGCCGCGCAAGGTGACGGTGGTTTCGCCGCCCCAAAGCAGCGTGGGGGCATGGGTGTTGCGGATGTCTTGGGCGATTTGGGCGGCGGCGGCTTGGACGTCGCTCGTAAGCGCGGCTTTCATGATCCTGGCCTCGCTTGCGGCGGCCATGGCGCGGAGGCTTTGGGTGTTGGAGCCGATCAAGGTGTTGTCGGCGGGCGGGAGGTCGGCTTGGGTTTCGGGTAGGCGCGGCGTCAGGGCGGTGAGGGCGTCTCGGACAGCGCGCGGCAGGCGCGGCCAGACGTGCGCCGTGTGCAAGGCGGTCGCCGCGTCTTGAGCCGTGCCTAGGGGCGCCGTGGTGGGGCCGCTGGCGACGGCGCGCAGATCGTCGCCAATAACGTCGGAGAGGATCAGCGCGCGCACTTGGGCGGGCGCGGCGAGGGCGCTTAGGCCGCCGCCCTTCAATTGCGAGAGATTTTGCCGCACCAGATTGATCGCCGCAATCGGCATCCCTGCGGCCAGCATAAGATCGTTGGTGGCTTGCTTGTCGTCCAGGGTCAGGCCAGGGAGCGGGCAGGGCAGGAGCGCCGACCCCCCGCCCGAGAGCAGCAGCACGATCTGCATGTCCGCGCCCGCGCGCTGGGCCAGGTCCTTGACCTGCTGCGCCGCCGCTAGGCCCGCGGCGTCGGGGCGGGGATGGCCAGCGCCGAGGATCTGCGCGCCCGCGACGGGCTGGACGTTTTCGTAGGAGGTGACGACCAGCGCCGATCTTGGGGTCACAAACTCGAGCGCCGCGCGCATCATGGCGCAAGCGGCTTTGCCGACGGCGATCAGGTGCGGTTGGGTGGCGAGCGGCTTGGCCTCAAGCGCGCGGCGAACGGCGGCGGCGGGGTCGGCGGCGTCGATGCCGACTTGGAACAGGTTTAGGGCGCGCGCCCTCAGATCCATCATTTGGCTAGGGAGGTCAGGTACGGTCCTGCGTCGTCGAAGAGATGGATGTCCTGGGGGTTGAGGGTTAGCTTGACCGTATCGCCCTCGCGCGGCCCGTCGCGCAGGCGGCCGCGCACGATCAGGCGTTCCCCGCCTTGGGTTTCGACGGGGCAGAAGCTGCCGGCGCCCAAATGTTCGGTGACCGAACTGATGCCGGCCAAGCCTTTGCCGCGCTTGCTGATCTTCATAGTTTTGGACGGATATCCATGTTCTGAACGGACGCCCAGGTGCTCCCATCCTTGATCTCGCGTGGATCGTGCCACCCGCTGCACTCATGGTCAAGAGGGTCATTTTCGGCGGGCCGATTTGCACGCGCATTTCCACCCGCGGCGGCGTGAGCTGCAGGACCTCTGCCGCCCCGTTTCCCTTAGGGGCCGTTACAAACGCCCCCATGGCACGGCGAATTTATGCGTTTGCTGGGGGCCTCTTGTGCAACTAGGCGTCGCCACCTGTCTTGAACCTCAAAAAAATCCCTCTAAAGCCGCGCCTACCATCACAGCAAAGGTCCCGCCATGAAAGCCCTTGTCACCGTCAAGCGCGTTGTCGACTACAACGTCAAGATTCGCGTCAAAGCCGACCAAAGCGGCGTCGAACTCGCCAATGTAAAAATGGCTATGAACCCGTTTGACGAAATTGGGGTCGAGGAAGCTATTCGCATGAAGGAAGCGGGCACTGTGTCCGAAATTGTCGTGGTGTCCATGGGCGAAGCCAAGGCGGTCGATACCATTCGCACGGGCCTGGCCATGGGCGCAGATCGCGGCATCCATGTGATCAGCGATGCACCGCTTGAGCCACTGGCCTTTGCCAAGTTGCTGCAAAAAGTCGTTGATAAGGAAGATCCCGGCATTGTTATTATGGGCAAGCAGGCCATTGACGGCGACAATAACCAGTCGGGCCAGATGCTCGCGGCTCTGCTCGGGTGGGCGCAGGGTACCTTTGCTTCGTCTGTCGAGGTTGAGGGCGATAAGTTCAAGGTGACGCGCGAGGTCGATGGTGGCTTGGAAACGATCCACCTACAGCGGCCCGCCGTCATCACCACGGACTTGCGCCTGAACGAGCCACGCTACGCCTCCCTGCCTAACATCATGAAGGCTAAGAAAAAGCCCGTCGAGGAAATCGCCGCCGCCGACCTGGGCGTCGATACGTCCCCGCGCCTTGAGGTCGTCAAAGTCACCGAGCCCGAAGCGCGCAAGGCCGGCGTGCGCGTTGGTGATGTTGCCGAGTTGGTGGACAAGCTGAAAAACGAGGCGGGCCTGATTTAGCGCGCCACGCCTCCTGAACTTCATAAAGGAACCTCCATGTCTATTCTTTTGATCGCCGAACACGACAATCAGGACCTCTCCCCCGCCGTCGCCAACGCTGTGACCGCCGCTGGGCGCATGGGCGGGGACGTGACCGTTCTAGTCGCGGGCCAAGACTGCGGCACCGTGGCCGATCAGGCCGCAAAACTCGCCGGCGTCGCCAAGGTACTAAAGGTCGAGGCCGCGCACTACGCCAACGCGCTTGCTGAGGAAATGGCGCCCTTAATCGTCGGCTTGGCCCAGGGATGCAGCCACGTTGTTGCGGCCTCCACTTCCTGGGGTAAGAACATCCTGCCGCGCGCCGCGGCTTTACTCGACAGTCAAATGGTCACCGAAATCACTGCCGTCCTCGGTGCCGATGAATTCGAACGGCCCATTTACGCGGGCAACGCCATGATGGTTGTCAAGGCGCGCGATGCGGTCAAGGTCGTGACGATCCGCGCCACGGCTTTCGATGCTGCGGTCGAGACGGGCGCCGCCCCAATTGAGGACGCGGCCGCTTTGGCGGCGACGAGTCTGTCAACTTGGCTGAGCCAAGACTTGACGGTTTCCGAGCGTCCGGAGCTGACGAGTGCGAAAATCGTTGTTTCGGGCGGGCGCGGCATGCAAAATGGGGAAAATTTCGCGATGCTGGAGCGGGTGGCCGACAAGCTGGGCGCCGCCGTCGGCGCGTCGCGCGCGGCGGTCGATGCGGGTTACGTCCCCAACGATTATCAGGTGGGCCAAACGGGCAAAGTTGTCGCGCCCGAACTCTACATCGCCGTTGGCATCTCGGGCGCGATTCAACACCTAGCAGGCATGAAGGATTCCAAAACCATCGTCGCCATTAACAAGGACGAAGAGGCGCCAATTTTCCAAGTCGCCGACTACGGCCTCGTGGCTGATCTATTCGACGCCGTCCCAGAGTTCGAGCGCGCGCTGTAAGACCAGCGGTCATAAAAACTGACCTTTTTATGACCTCTTCGTATCTCGGTATCTCGCGGCAGAAACGCGTTGCGTTCTGCCTCCGCTCCTTGTTTTGCTCGCTACTGCTCAAGCGCTCTCAGAGCGTTGCTGAGGCTGAGGCCCGCGCGCATGTCGCGGACGGTATGGGTCAAGTCCTCCATTAAGGTTCCCGACACCTGCGGCCAGTCACGAACGACCGATCGGCTGGTCATGTCGAGGGCGACGGTGCGCCCCTCGTTGAGGGCCGACAACAGATCGGTGCCCGCGCGCGCGTAGGTGCGCAGCTGTTCGAGGGACAGCAAGCCGCTGATCGTGGGGCAACGTTCAAAAACTTCCTCGCGTTCGATCGCCTGCCAGAGCGTCTCGATCTGCTCCAGGGCTTCGGGCCGCATGAGGTGCCAGTCTAGCGGCACGGCCAAGTATTCGGCAGCTTGCAGCGCGTCTCCCCCGTAGAGAGGATAAAAGGCGAAGTCAGGGCCGTATTGCGCGGCCGAGGAATAGGGCCCCAAGGTGACAAGGGGGGCAAAACTGCCCGAGCCGAGCAGGACCGTCACATTGACCTCCTCCATCCACCCCTGCGCCTGCCACTGGTGCAGAGCCAGCAAGACCTCATGGACGGCAGGGTCCTGCCAATCGGGCATGGCTGGATCGACCAACATGGGTGTCCAGGCGTGCATGAGCGCCACGAGCCCTAGGCCCAAATCCTGACCCTGCGGCCCCGTATCGAGGCCGAAGGGCAGGGCGGCTTGGCCGTCCAAGGCGGCGAGCATGGCCCCCGTGGTCTCGACAACGCCGGGCCCGACCTCGCCCGATAGCAAGGCCAAGAGACGCCGCTGGGCGTCGGGCACTTGGCCAAGGGCCCGATGGTCAACCCAAAGGCCCATGAGATCGGCACCGTAGGGCGTGGTTTGCCCAAAGTCGGCGAGAGCGGGTAAGTGCTGGACGCGCGAGAGCAGCAGGTGCGGCTGCTCCCCGGTTGCCAAGGCCGACGCGATCTGGTCCTCATAAACCCCTTCGGGCAAGGTCAAAAACCGATGGGGCAGCGCCCGCTCCCCCACTTGCCCATCGGCAAGCGTATGCCACCCCTCAAGCGCCGCTGCCAAACACTGTGCCGCGGCACTGCCGCCGGAAAACGGAGACCAAAGCATGGCGGGCGACCCCTGCGCGCCCACGCCGAGACTAAGAGGACCGAAAAGCGCAAAGATCAAAACAAAAAACCGCATGCCCCTTCATAGGAACCCATGAGCGTTTGCCAAGCCCAAACACGGCTCCAATCCAAGGGACCGACGTCCAACCAAACAAACCCACCACGACTGGATCCAGCGCGCCCATATCCCCGCACCAACCCCAAAAAATCGTATCTTGCGGCAGAAACGCGTTGCGTTTCGCCCGTTTGATGCGGTCTCACCTCGCTCGCTCAGCCCGACCGTGCGACGAGGCCTTCGCTTATACCCCGAGGCGCTTTCTTAGCTTGTCTCGGGGTCGCTTGTTGTTAGCGCGGGCGTTCCCTGCGCCCTTCGGGCTTGGAGCCCAAGGGTTTCGTGCGCGGGCGTTCCCTGCGCCCTTCGGGCTTGGAGCCCAAGGGTTTCGTGCGCGGGCGTTCCCTGCGCCCTTCGGGCTTGGAGCCCGCTTGGGGGGCCGCGGTCGCGGCCCTTATACCAACGATCACAAGCGTCGTTTTCAATCGCCGCTGGTACAGCCAAGCCGTCTTAAAATGATCACATTTTAAGACGATAAGCTGAGCGCCAGTAAAGGATATAGTGAATGCGCCTTAATCAAATTAAAGCGCATTCGCTATCTTATCTTCCGATGCTTCTTGTGTCGAGATCTGAGTCCGATCTTGATCGTTCTTACAAACTGCGGCATAGGGCCGCTATGGTCGTGGTGCGTCTGGGTCTCGCCCTAGTCTTGTGTGGCAGTGTAGCAACGGCCCAGCTGAACCAGGATCCCATGAGGGACAAGGAAATCGCAGCCTTTCTCGCGGGCAACACCATCGGCGCGCACGATTGGGGCGTTGCCGACAGCTACGAATACCACAGCGCCGAGGGAGAGGCAATTTGGCGCGAAGGCGACCAGCTCAACATCGGCATCTACCGCATCAAAAACGGGCAGGTCTGCTATGCCTACGAGGGTCAAATTTTTAACGATTGGTTTTGCTGGGACTTCCGACGCGATCGACGCAGTAGGGACGTGTATCAACACAACCCCTCCGGCAGTTACTACCGCCTCTACATCGTAGGCGAAGGCGATCTGGTCAGCACAAACAAAGCCACCAGCGGCAAATAAAACCAGTTTTCTCTAAGGATGAGGCCTTATGATACCAGTTCATAAAGAGTCTGTTTTAAGGTGAACGGGTATTATGACCGTTGGTTTTATGTAGGCACCATGAAATTTTCACGGTTTCCCCCACTTTGACAAACGACTAAGGGGGCACAGCTTAGACATCTCTGAAGGACCCGCCATGGCACGACGCTCCCGCGCTTCCGCCGCCCGCCCTGCTACCCAAGCGGCGCCAGCCTTTATCCAGCGGCGCTTGCCCTACTTCGACGTTCTGGACGAAGAGAGTTTGGTCAAGATTGAGCAGCAGGCCGACTGGCTGATCGAAAACATCGGCCTAGAATTTCGCGATGATCCCCTCTCATTGGACCACTGGCGCGCGGCGGGGGCACAAGTCAAGGAGACGCGGGTTGTTACCGACGCCGCCCATATTCGCGAGCTGCTGAAAACCGCGCCCTCGCAGTTTCAGCAGGTGGCGCGCAACCCTGCCAAGTCAGTGACGATCGGCGGAACCAATCAGGTCTTCGCTCCTATCTACGGCCCGCCCTTTTGCCGAGACCTGGAGAAGGGCCGGCGCTACGGCACTATGGAGGACCATGAGAAACTGGTCAAAATCGCCCAGTCCCTCGAGAGTTTGCACCACACGGGCCTGGTCATCGTTGAACCTTGCGATGTTCCTGTTTCTAAGCGGCATTTGGACATGCTCTACCTCCATATGCGCTACAGCGACAAGCCGGGTCTGGGCGCCATTACCGAACAGTCGCGCGCGCAGGATAGTGTCGATATGGCGCGGATCCTGCACGGCAAAGAGACCTTTGAAAACAACTGCGTGATCATGGGCAACGTCAATACTAACTCGCCCTTGCTGGTCGATCGCGTGGTCACCCAGGCGATCCAGACCTACTGCGGCAATGGACAGGGCATAGTGGTGGTGCCTTTTATCCTTTCGGGCGCCATGGGGCCCGTCACCACCGCCGCCTCCATCGCGCAGGCGGTTGCGGAAGCCATGGTGTGCGGGGCCTATTCGCAACTTGTGCGCCCCGGCGCGCCCTTCATCATGGGCAATTTCCTCTCGTCCATGTCGCTCAAGTCCGGGGCGCCGACCTTTGGCATGCCCGAACCCACCTTGTCGAACTATGTGATCGGCCAGTTGGCGCGCCGTTTGAACCTGCCGCTGCGTTGCGGCGGGTCCCTGACGGCCTCCAAAATTCCTGACGCTCAGGCCGCGGCTGAGAGCGCTGATTCCATGCACTCAACGGCTCTGGCGGGCGCGAACTTTGTGCTGCACTCGGCCGGATGGCTGGAGGGGGGGCTCTGCACGGGCTTTGAAAAGCTCGTGATCGACGCCGACCGCTTGGGCGGCTATCAAAAATTGCTCGGTGGTTTGGACGTTTCCGACAACGGGTTGGGCAGGACCGCCTACGACGATGTCGAACCTGCGGGCCACTTCCTAGGCTCGGGCCACACCATGGCCAACTATACGACTGCCTTTTACGAACCCGCGCTGTCGGATTCTGAGAATGTTGAAAGCTGGGAGGAGCGCGGCGCCAAAGATACCTACCAACGCGCGTTCGAACGCTGGAACCAACTGCTGAACGACTACGAGGCCCCTGCTATCGACGCCGCCGTCGATGAAGAACTGCGCGCCTTCGTTGCACGGCGCAAGTCCGAGTTGCCCGATGCTTGGTACTAGCGCCAAGCTCGACTTCCGTGCCCTGCACGCGCCGGGCGACCCCTTCATCTTGATGAACGCCTGGGATCGGGGGTCGGCCAAACTCTTGGCGACCTTAGGCGCCCAAGCCATCGCCACCACATCGGGCGGCCATGCCTTTACCTTGGGCCGGGTCGATATGGGCAGGGTCACGCGAGACGAGGCCCTGGCCCATGCCCAAGACCTGGTCAGCGCCGTCAAAGTCCCGGTTTCCGGCGACTTTGAAAACGGCTACGGCCATGCCCCAGACGCGGTGGCGACCACCGTCACCTTAGCCGCAGAGGTTGGCTTGGCCGGGTGCAGTATTGAGGATACCCATCTGCCCGACCCGCACCCCTATGCTTTTGACTTAGCGGTGGAGCGAATCCGCGCCGCCAGCGCCGCGGCACGGGCTTTGCCGCAGGACTTTGTGTTGGTCGCCCGGGCCGACGGGCTCATGAACGCGACCTACGACGTCAAGGAGGCCGAGCGGCGATTGCAGGCTTTCGCCGCCGCGGGCGCCGATTGCGTTTACGCGCCCATGCCCGAAACCCTGGCGGACCTACAGCGTCTGGCTCGTTGCACCAACACCCCGTTCAATGCCCTGGCCTTGGGGGCCTTTGCCACCCAGCGGCGCGCCGACTTTGCTGCCATGGGCGTTGCCCGCCTTTCCTTAGGTTCTGGCTTGTTGCGCCGCCTGCAAGCTACCTTGCTCCGCGTGGGCCAGCGCATGCTGACCGACGGCGATTTCGCCGACATGCTCGACAACGCCAGCGGCGATCACATAGATAAAATGATGGAGGACCCAAGCCCATGACCGCATCCCTTGCCCAGTCAACCCTCAACAAGCAAACCGACGACACCGCCAAAGGCAAAACCCCGCCGAGCCACGCTAAGGTTGTGGTCATCGGCGGCGGCGTCGTCGGCTGCTCGATCCTGTTTCACCTCGCCAAGTTTGGCTGGAAAGATGTGATTTTGTTGGAACGCGATGAGCTAACGTCGGGCTCGTCCTGGCACGCGGCGGGCCAAATCCATACCCTGTCGTCCGACCCCAATATCTCGCGCCTGCAGGGCTATACCATCGACCTTTACAAAGAAATCGAGGAAACCTCGGGTCACTCGGTCGGGCTGCACATGACCGGCGGGTTCTACCTCGCCTCGACCCAGGCCTGGTACGACTATTTGAAGCGCGAACGCTCGAAAGCCCGCTACATGGGCCTCTCGCAAGAGTTCATTTCGCCCAAGGAAGTTGCTGACCGCCATCCCCTCATCAACCCTGAGCACTATCTGGCGGCCCTGTGGGACGATCAGGACGGCGACCTTGATCCTTCGGGTGCTACCTACGCTTTCGCCAAGTCCGCGCGCGTCCACGGCGCGCAGTATTTCACCCACACCCCGGTCACGGGCCTCAAACAGCGCGCCGATGGCACCTGGGACGTGACGACGCCCAAGGGCAGCGTCCATGCCGAACATATCGTCAATTGCGGCGGCCTGTGGGCACGCGAGGTCGGGCGCATGCAGGGCCTCCATATCCCCGTGCAACCTATGGAACATCACTATCTACTAACTGAAAAAATCGACGCCATCGCGCAGGCGAACCGTCGCCTGCCCTGCGGCATCGACTACGAGGCCAATATCTATTTCCGCCAGGAACGCGATGGCATGCTACTCGGCACCTACGAACCTGCAGCGACACCGTGGAAGGTGGACGGGACGCCCATGGACTTCGGCCACGAACTGTTGGAACCCAACCTAGAGGCTATCGCTGACCGGCTGGAACTGGCCTTTGAACGCGTCCCCGCCCTGGGCGAGGCGGGGATTCGCACCACGATCAACGGTCCCTTTACCTTTGGTCCCGACGGGAACCCCATGATCGGCCCCGTGCCAGGGATGCGCAACACTTGGGTCGCCGTTGGCGTCATGGCCGGGTTCTGCCAGGGCGGCGGCGTCGGCCTCACCCTGGCCGAATGGATGATTGACGGCGAACCCTCCATCGACGTTTGGGCCATGGACGCGGCCCGGTTCGGCGACTGGACGTCCCCCGATTGGGGCACGATCAAATCGACCGAGAACTACGAACGGCGCTTCGTCATGACCTTCCCCAACGAAACGCTGCCCAAGGGCCGCAAGCAAAAGACCACGGCGCTCTACGACCGCTTGGTGGCCAAGGGCGCGGTCATGGACGCGAGCTTTGGCCTCGAAAACGCCCAATGGTTCGCCCATGGCCCCGATGATGCCCATGAGGAGCCGACCTTCCATCGCTCGCGCGCCCATGCTTACGTGGCTGCTGAGTGCGCGGCGGTGCGCAACAAAGTCGGCGCGATTGAGGTCGCGAACTTCGCCAAGCATGAATTTAAGGGCCCCGACGCACGTGCCTTTCTAAACCACCTGCTGGCGGGCCGCATTCCCCGTCCGGGCCGCTTGGCGCTGACACCCATGCTGACCGAAAAGGGCAAACTCTACGGCGATTTGACCGTTGCCTGCCTGGCCGACGATCACTTCATGCTGTTCGGATCGGGCCTGATGCAGGAGGCACATCGGCGCTGGTTCTTGAAGTATCTGCCGGAGTCGAGCCTGACCTACCAGAACGTTTCCGACGCCTACCACGGCATCGCTCTCTCAGGCCCTCAATCGCGCGCCCTGCTGCAACAGGTGTGTCGCGATGACTGTTCTGCGGAGGGATTGAAATTCCGCGATACACGCCAGACCTTTGTCGGCGGGGTTCCCTGCATCCTGAACCGCGTGTCGTTTTCCGGGGAGTTGGGTTACGAGATTTATTGTGCGCCGCATTTCCAACTTCGCCTGGCCGAAGCCTTGGAAGCAGCGGCGGCTGAGCTATTCGGCGCCGACGGCCTCGCCTGGTACGGAGCGCGGGCACTCATGTCTTTGCGCCTAGAGAAAAGCTGGGGCGCTTGGGGCCTCGACTTTAGGCCAGACTTTACCGCCGCTGAGTCCGGCCTCGACCTGTTCATTAAGTGGGACAAGGATTTTGTCGGCAAGGCCGCCGCGCTGGCCGAACGCGAGCGCGGCCCGTCCCGACGCTTGGTGACGCTTACCATCGATTCCCCCAACACCGATGTGTCGAACGACGAAGCGATTTTGCACGGCGACGAGGCAATCGGCTACGTTTCCTCCGGCGGTTTCGCTCACCATACGGGCCAGTCCATGGCCCTAGGCTATGTGCCCACGGCCCTAGCGGTGGCCGACACGGCCCTTGAGGTCGAGATCCTCGGCACCCGCTACCCCGCCAGAGTCTTGGGCGCTCCCGCCTACGACCCGAACGGCGGCAAGATGCGCGGATAAACCCACTCCGCTAAAAATTGACATTTTTAGCGGAGTTTTGTCTCACGGCAGAAACGCTTCGCGTTTCGCCGCCCCTCCGCTTATACCCCGAGGCGCTTTCTTAGCTGTTCTCGGGGCCGCTTGTTTTTGGCGCGGGCGTCCCCTGCGCCCTTCGGGCTTGGAGCCCGCTACGGGGGCCGCAGTCGCGGCCCTATACCAGTTCATAAAGAGTCTGTTTTAAGGTGAACTGGTATTAGTCGTCCTGACCATCGCGGTCCATGAACCGGTCGAACTGGCGCCGGTCCTTGGCGCGCTGCTCGTCGGTTTTGAAGGTCTTGAACTGACGGTCGCGGTCGCGCACTTCGGTTTTGATCTCCTCAATGCGATCGAGTTGGGTCTGCTGATACTCGTCAAACACCTGATTGCCGGACTTGCCGCGCGCGTAGGACTTGCCTGTGGTTTCAAACTGGTCCCGCATCCCTTGGAACCATTCGGCGATGCGCGCGGGCAGTTGCCAGGGGCTAATTCCCATAATTAGGCCGATCAGAATAACAAAGCCGAGGGGGGTGAAGAAAATGAACCCGCCTACCATAAGGGCGATGTTGACAGGCGTCCAAACGCCCTTGTCGCCGCAGCGGGATTGGCGGTCTTTGTCGTCACCATGCCGATAGGCGCGTGATACTGAAGTCATAGGGTATCTCCTTTTTGCTCTATGCACCTTATTGTGCTGCTAACGGGGTCTCCTGTTGAGTTAACGCCGTTAACTTTTTCGGATGTAAGGCTTGTATTTTCACGTTCAAGGGCAAAATAGAAAAAAAGTTAACGTCGATCACTTAGAGTTCCTCACAAGCCACGCTGCCCATGCCCTTCCAACGCAAACGCCACAACGCCTATCACCATGGGGATCTCGCGACTGCCTTGCTCAGCGCTTTGGAGGAGTTGGCGACCAAGTTTGGGCTGGAGGCGGTGAGCCTGCGCGCCTGCGCCAAGGCTGTCGGCGTCTCACCCGCGGCCGCCTTCAAACACTATGCGGACAAGCGCAGCTTACTAACCGCTTTCGCCGCCAAGTCCCTGCAAGACAAGGCCCAGGCCATGCACGCCGCCCGCGAACAGGCTGGCGGCGCGGGCGCCGAGGCCTTCTTGGCGGTCGGCCTTGCTTACGTCGCCTTCGCCTTGCAAAACCCCGCCAAATTTCAGCTCATGTGGCGGCGCGACCTAATCAACGAACGCGATCCGGCGTTTCAGGCCGCCTACCAAGACATGCGCGCATTGCTCGCCAGTGGCTTCGCCGATACCTTGAACGATGATGACCCGGAAACCCTCGACCCGGCAGAGCTGCTCGCCTGGTCAAGCGTCCACGGCCTCGCCAGCCTCATGGTAGAAGGGTCCGTAGGCCGCAATCTCACGTTCGACGCCAAAATGGCACGCGCCGAAACCATGCTCCGAGGCGGCCACCACTTGCCTTGGGGGCCGCACTGCCCGGTTTCTACCGCAAGACACAAAACCGAGGAATGAACGTTAACTCATTCTTCGGCTGGTATCAATCGCGGTGTGGGATCCGATGTAGCCCACCGCGCCCGTCAGCAAGATGCGGGGCCTGGCGACGTCGATGGGCTCCAAGGGGCGGGTGGGGGAGGTCATTGCGGCTGTGCGCTTCCTCTAGAAGGAAAAAACCGCTTTGCCATTTGCCGATCATCCCCTTATAGGCGGAGGCCGCTTAGGGGTATAGCTCAGTTGGTAGAGCATCGGTCTCCAAAACCGAGTGTCGCGGGTTCGAGTCCTGCTACCCCTGCCAATTCCGCCTTGAAATTGATCCATCGGGGCAGCACATACGGGCGGGGTCGGCAGCGCGACCCCCAGCAGTTGAGGTTTGCCATGATCAAGTTTTATCGGGAAGTCCGAGAGCAAATTTTGCGCGTCACCGTCCCGACACGGCGGGAGGTGTTTGTGACGGCCGTGATGGTTGTTGTTTTTGCCCTCCTTATGGCCTTCCTCTTCTTCGGGGCTGATGCCCTGATCATCACCACGCGCGATTTCTTGATTCGAACGGTCGCGTCCTTAGTTGGAAGGGTTTGAGGCCATGGTCCCCGCGAAATGGTACATCATTAATGTCTATTCGGGCTTCGAGGCCAAGATCTGCGAATCCCTGCGGGAGCAGGCGGCTCGCAAGGGTCTGAGCGACCAGTTCGTCGATTTGGTCGTCCCCTCCGAACAAGTGACCGAGTTGCGTAAGGGCAAAAAAGTCCAGGCCGAGCGCAAGTTTTACCCCGGCTATATTCTCGCGAAGATATGCCTGACCGACGAGGCTTGGTCGCTCGTCAAGAACACCCCGCGCGTCACTAATTTCTTGGGCGGCGGTGCCAAGGCCAAACCCATTGCCATCCCCGACTCAGAGGCTATGCGCGTCATCAACCAGGTCCAAGAAGGGGTCGAAAAACCACGCCTGTCGATCATTTTTTCCGTCGGCGAAGAGGTGCGAGTTAAGGACGGCGCCTTCGCCTCTTTCAACGGCATGGTTGAAGGGGTCGATGAAGAAAAGGCCCGCCTCAAAATCTCCGTGTCAATCTTCGGCCGTGCCACCCCGGTGGAACTCGACTACGCTCAGGTCGAAAAGGTCTAGCAACCCAGACCCAAAAATACCCGCTGGACGGGCCCGACGCGTGCGCCTATAAGCTCCTTCAACGCGACAACAGTCTCCTTGTGGGAGGGGCGTCACCCCGCACCACAACCCTCAACCCCTTCTGGGGCTCTAGTCCCTGCTAAGTCAGGGGACGGCCCCGACGGATCGCCAAGTTTAAGAGGTTCACATGGCAAAAAAAATCGACGGCACCCTGAAATTGCAGGTGCCTGCGGGTCAAGCAAACCCGTCACCGCCCGTCGGTCCCGCTTTGGGGCAGCGCGGCGTCAACATCATGGAATTCTGCAAGGCGTTCAACGCCAAGACCCAGGACCTGGAACAGGGCGTCCCGACCCCGGTCGTCATTACAGTCTATTCCGACAAGTCGTTTTCATTCGAAATGAAGACGGCCCCCGCATCGTACTACCTAAAGAAAGCGGCGGGCAAATCCAAGGGCGGGTCCAACGCGGGCACCCAAGTAGCTGGAACGGTGACGAAGGCGCAGGTGCGCGAAATCGCCGAGGCCAAGATGGCAGACCTAAATGCCAATGATTTAGACGCAGCCATGGCCATCATCGCCGGATCTGCGCGCTCCATGGGCTACGAAGTAAGGGATTAGAACCATGGCAAGTCACGGAAAACGTTTACGCACCGCTCGCACGTCGGTCGATCGGGAAAAATTCTATACCATTGCAGAGGCTGTGACGCTGGTCCGCGCCAACGCCACCGCCAAGTTTGACGAGACGGTTGAGGTCGCCATGAATTTGGGCGTCGATCCCCGTCACGCCGATCAGAACGTGCGCGGCGCCGTCAACTTGCCCTTTGGCACCGGCAAGTCCTTGCGTGTGGCGGTCTTCGCCCGCGATGCCAAGGCCGAGGAAGCAACGGCAGCCGGCGCTGACCTTGTCGGTGCAGAGGACTTGATGGAGACTATTCAGGGCGGTCATATCAATTTTGATCGTCTGATCGCCACGCCTGATATGATGCCCCTGGTCGGACGCCTCGGTAAAATTCTTGGTCCCAAGGGCCTCATGCCCAATCCCAAGGTCGGCACGGTAACGCCAAACCCCGGCCAGGCGGTCAAAGATGCCAAAGGCGGGCAAGTGCAGTTCCGCGCTGAAAAGAATGGCGTTGTCCACGCGGGCGTTGGCAAGGCATCCTTCACTGAGGAAGCCATGCGAACCAATATCAAAACCTTCGTCGATGCCATCGTCAAAGCCAAGCCCACAGGCGCCAAGGGTGCCTACGTGCAACGCATTTCCGTCAGCTCCACCATGGGTCCTGGTCTAAAACTCGACGTCGCCGCCGCTACAGAAGTCCCCTAAGCAGGACACCGCCCGCCTCCACCGTCAGTCATCCCGCGCGAAATCGCGGGATTCATCACGGGAGGCCAGCCACAGAAACGGACGTTACCCACCTTGCGACTTGGTCAGGTCTTATACCAACTCCGCTAAAAATTGACGTTTTTAGCGGAGTTTTGTCTCACGGCAGAAACGCTTCGCGTTTCGCCTCCCCTTCGCTTATACCCCGAGGCGCTTTCTTAGCTGTTCTCGGGGCCGCTACGGGGGCCGCAGTCGCGGCCCTATACCAGTTCATAAAGAGTCTAGTTTAAGGAGAACTGGTCTTAGACTCCATCAATGGTTGGAAACGGCGAGTGACGGAGTCCGCGACCAGGCTAGGCTTCGCGCTGAATGACGTCCTTTTTTGATCCACAAAATCATACAATCCACGGTCAGGGTGGCTAGGGTTGTGGGGTGCCCCGCGCACCTTTCAAACCTACCCTTTAGAAGAACAGGAATTCCCACCTATGAGACTCTCTTCTCCCCTTGCTGCAGCCTATGGCATCGTAGCCCTTTCTGCCTCAGCTTTGGCCGATGACCCGCTGAAGGTCGGCTTTATCTACGTTGGCCCTGTCGAAGACTTGGGCTGGACTTATCGACATGACGTTGGCCGAGCGGCCATTGAGGCTGCCTACGGCGAGGGCGTGGAAACCACCTATATCGAAAACGTGCCCGAGGGCCCGGGCGCGGTTGATGCTCTCACCGACCTAGCCGAAACGGGCCACGATCTGATCTTCGCCACTTCCTTTGGCTTCATGGATGCCGTCAACGAAGTTGCAGCACAGTATCCCGATGTGGCTTTTGAGCACGCAACAGGTTTTAAACGTGAGTCAGACAATGTCGCGACCTATTCGGCACGGTTTTATGAGGGCCGGGTTGTTCAGGGCTTGCTGGCCGCGCACCTAACCGAAACCAACAAAATCGGCTACATCGCCTCCTTCCCCATTCCCGAGGTCATTCGCGGCATCAACGCCTTCATGCTAGAGGCGCAGAAGCACAATCCAGACATTGAAGTTGAGATTATCTGGAATTTTTCCTGGTTTGACCCTGCTAAAGAGGCGGCGGCTGCCAATACGCTAATCGACAACGGCGCAGACATCATCGTTCAACACACGGACTCGCCGGCCGCTATGCAAATTGCGGAAACGCGCGGGGTTCGGGCCTTCGGCCAGGCCTCCGACATGTCGCGCTTCGGCCCCACGGCGCATCTGGTGTCGATCGTCGACGACTGGGATTCCTACTACGTCGATACGGTCGGCGCCCTTATCAACGGAACTTGGCAGGGCGGCAGCGAGGCTGACACTTGGTGGGGTCTAACTAAGAACGGCAGGGGCGTTGACGTTGGCATGGTCGTCTTGGGGTCTTATAACGACAACATTCCCGAGGATCTCCTAGTCGAAGCCAAGGCTCTCGAAACCGCCTTGGCCCAAGGCGACCGCCACGCCTTCCCTTGCGAAGGACTGGTCAAGGCGGACGGGAGACAGCCCGAGGAATGCGAAGAAGGCGCGACGCACTTGGTCGATTTCCCAACGTTGGTGACGATGGATTGGTACATCGATGGCATTGACGCCGAGATCCCGAACTGATCCTTCCTTATACCAACGGTCATAAAAAGTGACCTTTTCATGACCGTTTCGTGTCTCACGGCAGAAACGCGAAGCGTTTCTACCGTGAGACAAAACTCTGCTGAAAATGTCAATTTTTAGCGGAGTTGGTATAAGCGTCACATCCAGCCTTTGACCGTGTCTGTGAAGGCAGCTCCCCAAAATGCGTCTTGTACTGGCTCGTAAACAGGCTCCAGTTCCAAAACTCAAAACAGGCCGCAATATCCCCGATCGATGCGGAAAACCGTTTAGGGTCTTGTAGCGCCTGCTTTGCCAAATGAAGGCGCAAAATGCGGTGGTAGGTGAGCGGGCCCATATTCAAATGGGTCGCAAAGCTCGATTGCAAGGTGCGCCTTCCACCGTCGATATGGTTCAGCAGGTCGTCCATGGAATGAATGTGAGGCCATCTCTCGTGCAGGATGCGTCTGCAATTGGAAAACTGGTCGAACCTCGTGTTGCGGGAAATTCCCTGCGGCCCTGGCATGCCGACAATTTCTATTGAGAGTTTCGACGCTATTCCAGTTAGCAAAGCCTCACCGATGGCAGCGACGCAGGCCCCTGACTGCCCATCGAAGCACGCGCTTTGTAGCGCTTGCACAGTGTCTTCGCGTACTCGACGCGCGAGTTGGGGCGCATGTAGAATGCGGGTTTGAAATCCATCCGCCTGGAGCCATTCGAGCGCCCGCTCGGACAGGCCAGTTTGTGTGCTGAGCCTATCCGTAGCGATGACAAGGGCCAGGATCGCCCCATGTTCGGGGCTGCGAAAAAACAGGTCTTGTCCCGGCGCACAGATGACGATGTCATCGCATGTCAATTCGCAGCCGTTTATTTGGAATGGCATGTCCTGACTAACAACGATACCGAGCGTGACGGCGGATTTGTGCCCAGCCACCGACTGTTCAAGGGCTCGATTGCAATGCTCGATGTGCACAGCAATGTCTTGATCAAATTCAGCCGTCAGAAATCGGCCTTGAAACGGGCCGGGCGATAGCTGGATGTAAGCCTGATCAAAGCCGATCAGGCGCTCGGCTTGCTCATCAAAATCAAAATACTGGGAATCAGTGATCAGGCCTGGGCGTGCGCGCAAAAGATAGTCTGGCATGCAAGCATTTGATAAGACACTCATTTCTAACCACGGCTAGCGTCAAAATCCATGCGCATACCTTATAACTTGAATTTCGACCGATCAATAGAACATGAAGGCGGCTTGTTGACGAGCCGCGTGATCCAGTACCATAAATTAGGGAGTCCCAAATGCTGAAATCAGCTATCACCGCATGTGCGATTCTTGCGACCAACGGCGTTGCCGCTGAAGAGCAATGGATGCTTATACCCAATCCGCCCGCTATGCCGGATGCCACGCAAAGCGGGGCGGTGGACTTAAACGGCATTTCCATGTACTATGCCAGCTACGGCGATGGGGACGGCACGCCCATTCTCATGATCCATGGCGGCTTGGCGCATGGAGACATCTGGGCGAGTCAGGTGGCGGACCTATCTGAGGACTTTCGCGTCATTGTGGCGGATACGCGGGGCCACGGCAGATCGACAAATGATGGCAGCGACTACAGTATCGCGCTCTTAGCCCAGGACTATGTTGCCTTGCTCGATACACTTGAGGTGGACAAGGTCCATCTGGTGGGGTGGTCAGACGGCGCAAACATCGGATACGAACTCTCCAAAACCGCGCCGAACCGACTGGCCAGCCATTTCGGGCACGCTGGAAACGTGACCCTGGCCGGTGTGGACCCGGCGGTGAACGATAATGCGGTGTTTGGGGGCTATGTCGGCATGATGGGCGCGGAGTATGCCCTCATGTCACCAACCCCAGACGGATTTGAGGATTTCCTCGGCGCGGTGGCCCAGATGTGGTTTTCAGATAAGCCTGACGGCCTGGATCTGGTCAAGGCCATAAGTGTCCCGACCCTGGTCGTGCAAAGCGAACACGATGAGGCCATCTTGGCCGAGCACTCGCAGGCCATCGCCGCCAACATTCCAGGAGCCGAGTACCTGGTTTTGGAAGATACCAGCCATTTCGCCATGTTCCAAGACCCCGAAGGCTATACCGCAGCCATCCGCGAGTGGCTAACCAAACAATAATACCAGTTCACCTTAAAACAGACTCTTTATGAGCTGGTATAGGGCCGCGACTGCGGCCCCCGTAGCGACCCCGAGAATCGCGCGAAAGCGCCTCGGGGTATAAGCGAAGGCCCCGTCCCGCGGTCGGGCTGAGCGAGCGGTGCGAGCGAGGTGAGACCGCATCAAACAGGCGAAACGCGAAGCGTTTCTGCCGTGAGACAAAACTACGATACAAATGTCAATTTTTATCGGAGTTGGTATGATCCCGCCGTTGGTAAAAGGCTCTTGATCGAGTCAATATGGCATGAACGGCACGAGCGACCCAATTTATCCTTGCAATTCTAACTCTAAATGTTAATTTTGCAAGGATGTACAGGCGATCTGTGACCCAGAACCTGATCGAGAGTCTTCGCCACACCCCCGCCGTGGCGATCCTTGGACCTCGGCAAATTGGCAAAACGACTTTGGCGCTAGAGGTGGCCAAAGAGAGGCCCTCGGTCTACTTGGACCTTGAGAACCCAGCCGACATGCAAAAGTTGCGCGATCCCGCGCCGTACGTGGACTTGCATGCCGACAAACTTGTCATCCTTGACGAAGTCCAGCGGTATCCCGATCTCTTCGCGTCGTTGCGGGGTGTCATTGACGCGCGGCGCCGTGAGGGGCGCGGCAATGGGCGGTTTTTGATTTTGGGGTCTGCGAGCAACGTTCTACTGCGGCAAAGCGCGGAAAGTTTGGCGGGGCGCGTTCACTATGTGGAGTTGACAGGCTTAACGCCCCAAGAAGTTGAGGCGGTGAGCGGCCAACCTTTGCAACGCCTTTGGTTGCGCGGCGGGTTTCCCTTGAGCTACGTGGCGTCCGACGACGCGGCCAGCTACGGCTGGCGGCAGGATTTTATTCGCACCTATGTGGAACGGGATATCCCCCAGCTTGGTCCCCGCATCCCCGCGACCACCCTGCTGCGGTTCTGGACCATGTTGGCCCATACGCAAGGCGAATTGCTCAATGCGTCAAAACTAGCGAGCGCGCTGGGCGTGGCGAGTGTAACCCTTGACCGCTATTTGGATCTCATGGTCGATCTCATGTTGGTGCGCCGCGTGCCCCCCTGGGTCGGCAATACCCGAAAGCGCTTGGTCAAGTCCCCACGCACTTACGTGCGCGACAGCGGTCTGCTCCACCAGTTGCTGCAAATTCCCACCTACGAGGCCCTATTGGGGCATCCGATCTTTGGGAAGAGTTGGGAGGGATTTGTCATTGAAACCTTGATGAATGCCCTGCCACCGCATGCCCATGCCTGTTTCTATCGCACGGCAGCGGGGGCAGAAATCGACTTAGTGATCGAGTTTGGGGCAGGCGACGCTTGGGCCATTGAAATCAAGGCGGGCCATGTCCCAAAGCTCCGCAAGGGATTTCATCTCGCGTGCGAGGACTTGGGCATCGGGCAGAAATTCGCCGTCTATGCAGGTGATGACCCCTTTATGGGCCCCCACAAGACCAAAGTCCTCTCCCTGGCTCTTATGGTTCAGGCCTTGAAGGATCGGGTAGTCTTGGGCTCAATCAGTTAATACCAACTCCGCTGAAAATGTCAATTTTTTGCGCAGTTGGTGTCATGCCATCCTTCTCGATGTCATGTCTGATACCAACGGTCATAAAAAGTGACCTTTTCATGACCGTTTCGTGTCTTGTCTAATGGAATATGAGCGTTTTCTTGCCGCGATGCTAGATCATTTGTGGTAAGCTTGACGCGCCGATTTGGGGGTGGCCACCCCCAAATCGGCGGCGGGGCTGGATCGTTCGTGTCTAGGTGCTGCGTTGCAGGCACCGTTCGTGAGTTTGATCACCCCGTCTTTCCTACAAGTGGCCCGAATGGATACTAGGGAGCCAGCTGTGCGTCCCGTATGACAAGAAAGGGAACGCAAAGATGCCACAAGTTACCATCGGAATTGATGTTTCAAAAGCCCAATTCGATATTTTTGTGTCAAATGGCCAAAACCATAGCTGCAAGCCCAATACCCCTTGCGGGATTAAGGCTCTCATCAAGACCTTGAGCAAGCTTCCTGATTGCCTGGTCGTTTTTGAGGCAACTGGCTTCTATCACAGAGCCTTGGAACGGGGCCTTGCTCAAGCCCAAATCGCTTACGCAAAGGTCAACCCTTGGCAAGCGCGATGCTTTGCCAACAGCATCGGCCAACTCGCAAAAACCGATAAGGTCGATGCGAAAATCCTGGCACTCATGGGCCAAACCCTCCCCCTTGAGCCCACCAAGATACGCGATGAAGTCATTGAAACTCTTGGAGAATACCAAAGTCTTCATCAAGGGCTTGTGCAAACGCAAACGCAGTGGAGCAACAGGAAGAAAGTCGTTACCCATAAGGCCGCTGTGAGGCTTGCAACGAGAATGCTCAAGACCCTCGAAAAGGAGATCGAACAGCTAACCCTCAAGACCAAGAAGCTCATCGAAGCCCATCCTGATCTCTTGGAACGCTTTAACATCTTGATCACAATCCCAGGGATTGCGGCACGAACAGCCATATCCCTTGTGACCAACATGCCAGAGCTTGGCACGCTCAGTCAGAAAAAGATCGGCGCTCTAGCTGGCTTGGCTCCTATGCAATCCCAATCAGGAACGCTTAAGGGTGTCGCCCGTATCAAGGGGGGAAGAGCCCCTGTACGCAATGCTCTCTACATGCCTTCCTTGGTCGCCATGCGATACAATGAAGACCTAAAGGATTTCTTAGAGCCGCCTTGTCGAAGCCGGAAAGCCGAAAAAAGTCGCCATCATCGCCGTGATGCCTAAGCTGATCACGCTGGCAAATGCCCTCTTGCGGGAAAACAGAAAATGGTCACAAATTGCCCCTTGATTTATCATGGATACTCACGGCAGAAACGCGTTGCGTTTCGGCTTTTTGGGGTTGCGGTCTCTACTCGCTCGCTACGCTCGCTCAGCCCGACCGCGCCTTCGCTTATACCCCGAGGCGCGTGTCCGCCGATCTCGGGGCCGCTACGGGGGCCGCAGTCGCGGCCCTTATACCAGCGATCATAAGAGTCATTCATAATTGCCGCTGGTATAACCCGAGGTTTGGAATGGGCGAGTCCTAGGACGGCCCGTAGAGGGCGCGGTGTACGGTGGTTTGAAGGTCAGGACTCAGGCGCTTAAAGCCGAGGGCATGGACGACCTCTGCGACGAGGTCGCTTGGGGGTCTGATGCCGGCTTGCTTGCGGATTGCGGCTGCGATGGCGCGAATTTCGCGGGGGCTGATGGTTTCGGCGCGTTGGAGAGCGGGGTCGGCCGTGTCGCGTCGCCGCATGGGGGGCGATTTGAAGTGGCGCGTCAGGGTCCAGAACGCGCCTTCTTTTAGAATGTGCGGGTCGGATTTGAGCAGCGCCAAGGCACCTTGGATGGCGTTGAGCGTTGGCGCGTCCACTTCCGACCTTCCGTAGGCGTTGGCAATGCGGCGCGCGACTTCGCAGGTGTGGATTGGGCCTTCGGTGGTGATGATTTGACGGGCCAGAGCGCTCAAGGTTGTTTGGGCGACGGCGTGGATCTCTTCAACGGGCTGCAATTTCAAGGCGCAGACTTGATAGCTGGGCAAGACCAGCAAACTTGGCCCCTCAAGTGGGGGACCGTGGTCGCTGGGCATTGAGCTGGACGGGGCCACCTGATACCCACTCCGCTAAAAATTGACATTTTCAGCGGAGTTTTGTCTCACGGCAGAAACGCTTCGCGTTTCGCCTCCGACGGGGCCTTCGCTTATACCCCGAGGCGCTTTCGCGCTAATCTCGGGGTCGCTACGGGGGCCGCAGTCGCGGCCCTATACCAGTTCATAAAGAGTCTGTTTTAAGGTGAACTGGTATGATTGGTCTAGCGGCCTCTAGGCCGTTGGCGCGCCTTGGGGGTTGGCGGTGTCCGTTGAGAGGCTTCGGAACCTAAATTTGGCCCAGCGGAAGGGCCGGCCTAAGTCGTCGAGGACGAGGACGGTTGCGGGAATGGCGAGCAATAAGATGGGGGTTGCAACCAGAATGCCGAACCCGAGACTAATGGCCATGGGGATCAAGAATTTGGCCTGCAGGGATGTTTCGAAGATCATGGGCAAGAGGCCCAGGGAGGTCGAGAGCGTGGTCATCAAAATTGGCCGGAACCGCCGCGCTGCGCTTTCCACCAAGGCCTCGACCTTAGCCATGCTTGGGTTGCGGGCGATGACGGCGCAAGTAGTCGTCGAGCAGCAAGATTGTATCGTTGATGACGACGCCTGCCAGCGCGACAATCCCGAAAATAGAGACGAACGTTAAGGGGTATCCCAAGGCGATGTGGCCGAGGATGGCGCCGACAACCCCGTAGATCACGGTGCTCAAGATGATGAGCGGCAAGAGGTAGCTGCGGGTAAAGCTGGCGAGTAGCAAGAAAATGCCCAACATGGCGACCATGAACGCAAGGAATATGTTTTGCAGGTCGCGGGATTGGCCAGCAGCGTCATCGCCGAGGGACCAGATCAAGCCGTCGAATTCGGCTTCTAGGGCAGGCAGAGTGTCCTCTAGCAAGCTGGTATTGATCACATCGGCGGTGGTGATCGTGCTATCCACTTTTCCGGTCAGGGAAATGACGCGTCGTCCGTCGGAGCGATCGATGGTTGAAAGGCTGCGCGATTCAAGGATATCGGCGACCTCGGTAATCGGCACTCGTTGCCCACCAGGAATTTGGACCGACATGGTATAAACATCGCTCAGGTTGGCACGGGCCTCGCGGGGGTATCGCACCACGACAGGAACCTCGTCTAAGCCACGTTGGAGGGTTTGGACGGTTTCCCCAAAGAAGGCGCGCCGAATTTGACGCGCCAGGTCGCCCTCGCTGATGCCAAGGGCCATGCCTTGGTCCTTCAGGACAAATTCAAGTTGGCGTTTACCAAACTGCAAACTCGACTGCAGGTCATACACCCCTTCGCTCGCGGAAAGGACGGCCCGCAAAGCGTCCGAGGCCTTGAGCAGTTGGTCGGGGTCCCGATGGCTCAAGTCAAGGCTGATGTCACTGCCCAATGAAAACAGGTTGCTGTTGAAGCTGACCTCGTCCGCACCGGCTATGCTGCCGGTTTCGGCCCGCCACGCCTGTTCAAACTCAGAAGAGCTTAGGGAGCGAAGATCAGACGGCACCAAATCCACGCGCACCTGGGCCTTGTTGGACTGGGTGGTGAGACTGCTGGACCCTGGCCCGCCACTGACCGCGGACTGGCCGATGGTGGCCGACGTGGTGAGGATCGGGTCGGCGCCCTCTTCGTTTACAAGGCGTGTGCGAACGCGCTCTGCTGCTGCGATGAGAGTCTGAGCGGCGGCTTCGGTTTCCCAATAGGGGGCGCCTTCGGCCATGGTCAAGGTCACCTCGACCCGGTCTGATTCGGTGGGGGGTAAGAAGACAAAGTCTAAAAAGCCCGACGCAAAGGCGTAGAGTGTCAACCCCGTAGCGGAAAAAATCACCCCGAGGGCGGCGTAGCGGAAGGACGCGGCCACCCAAACCAAGGGCCGCACGACGAACCGCACCAGGCCGAGGAGGGCGCTAGAGAACACCCTTTGGACCTGCTTGAGGGCCCCAACGCTCCAGGCGCCCCCGTGGCTCAGGTGCGCCGGAAGAATCACCAACCCCTCCAGGAGTGATATGGCAAGAATGGCGATGACAACAACGGGAACAACGGCGACGATTTGGCCAATTGTGCCGGTGGTAAAGGCCAGCGGCGCGAAGGCTATGATGGTGGTTGTGACGCCGAGGGTCACGGGTTTAGCAACCTCGCGCAGGCCTTGCAGGGCCGCCGCAGCGCGATCACCGCCGCGCGACTGGGCGTCAAATATATTCTCGCCAATGACCACGGCGTCGTCGACGACGATCCCGAGCACCAAGATCAGGGCAAAGAGCGAGACCATGTTTAAGGACGCGCCAAGGAAACTGGCAATTGCCAGTCCGCCGAGGAAAGAAATGGGAATTGCCAGGCTGGTCCAAAACGCTAATTTCAAGTCAAGGAAGAGAACCAGGACCAGGAACACCAGGCCAAAACCAACGATGGCACTGCGCAGCATGAGGTTGATCCGGTCGCGCAAGCTGTTGGTTTCGTTGTCGCGAATTTCGAGGTTAAGCCCCGCAGGCAGGCGAACCGTTTCCAGGTACGCCTGAACCACAGCCTCGGCCTCAATCACGCCTTGTTCGGCATTGCGATAGACCGTCAAAAACACCGCGGGTTCGCCTTGATAGAGGTTTTGGAGGTCGCCGTCGGCGAACCCATCGCGGATCAGCGCCACGTCCGACAACCGCACAACCGATCCGTCGGCCGCCACCAAAATCGGAATGTTGCCGAATTCCTGGGCAGAGGTTCGGCGCGCGGGCGTGCGCAGCAAGATGTCTCCGCCCGAGGTGGCGAGGGTTCCCCCCGCCAAATCCACCGATGCAGCAGTAATTTTTTGACTAATTGTCTCGATGGTCAGATCGTAGGTTTGTAAGGTTTCTTCGCTGACCTCAATGGTGAGTTCGTAGCCGAGTGTGCCGGCGAGTGTGACATTGGCGAGTTGATTGGTGCCCAGGAGGCCTAAGCGCAGGTCGTTCGCAACCTCGCGCAAACGTGCTCGCCCGCCCTGGCCATAGAGCGCGAGTGTGAGGATCTGCGGTTCGAGTTTGGATTTTTCGATCAGCGGGTCTTCCGCGCCTTCCGGCGGGAAATCTGAAATGGCGACGACCGCGTCCTCTATCTCCGTTAAGACATCATCGGCGTTGGCGAAGGAGGTCAGATTGGCGGTCAAGGTTCCTGACCCTTCTGAGGCCTGGGACTGGATGCTTTGGATGCCCGAAATACCCGACAAGGCGCTTTCTAGGCGGGCATTGATCGCGGTCTCGACCTCCTCGGGGTTCGCGCCGGCGTAGCTAAGACTCACGGTGATCGTGCGGGGATCGATGGGCGGGAACACCTCGGTCCGCATCCCCAAGATGCCGAAAACGCCGCCGATGATTAGGGAGACCATGAGCAAGTTGGCGGCGACGGAATTGCCGGCAAACCAAGCAAGAACCCCAGAGGAGTCGGCCGGGGAATGCTGCGCTTCGGTCATGGCTTGGTCTGTCCTTCATCTGATAAGGCGGGCGTGTCGATGTAGGTTACTTCGATGCCTTCATCGGCGCCAATGATCGTCCCCAGCGCGATCCTGGCGCCATTGGGCAGCCCTGATACGATGGTTCCCGCGGGGGTTCTAAGGAGGGGCACGATGGTGCGACTGCGCCTTAATGTTCCCCGTTCGACGAGCCAGACATAGCCCCCGCTCTGCAGGGCGGCATTGGGGATCAGCGCCGCATCGGGAATGTTCCGACCTTGCAAAATCACGCGTGCCAGAGCCCCAGGTTGCAGTTGCAGACGTTCGACGTCGTTCCGCGGCAAACTTACGACCAGTTCGCTCAAGCGGGTTGTCCTGCTAACCTCCCCGACCAAGCGAACGACCTGCCCAGCCAAGACCTCGCGGCGGCCTTGGACCGAGACCTCGACCTCGGCTGCGGTGCCGATGGCCGTGGTCAGTAAGGCCAGTTCCTCGTTGGACAGGCCGACTTTGACCTCAACGTCGTCGTAGCTGTAGGCACGGCCATAGGATTGGCCTTCGCTCACGCGTTGCCCGACCGCCAGCGACAGCTCGACCACCCGGCCCGCAAAGGGCAGGGAGAAGTCGGTGCGCGCTAGGTCCAACCGGGCCGCGTCCAGGTTCGCTTCTGCGGTCAAGACTTGGGCTTCGGCTTGGCGAATTTGCGGACCGCGCGCCGCCAGATCGCTAATTTGGCCGCGGCCAAAGTTGTCCCACTCGCGTCGCGCATTGTCCCCTTGGGCGATCTCAATGTCCAAGGCCGCCTGGGCGCTCGCCAAGTCAGCCTGGCGTCGGCGCATTTCGATCTCTAAGTCTTCGCGGCCAATCCGAAACAGGCTTTCTTCTGCGGCGAACGTTGACCCGTTGCCCAGACCGCCCGCAACGCTTTGCACCGTCCCCGACACATTGGGGGTCAGGCTGGCGTAAACCGCTGCTTCCAAAGTTCCGTTCTTTTCAATCGGAATGAATCGGTCTGAGGTTTCAACAAGGTGGGTGCGGATCAAAGGCACCACCGCCTCGACCGCGACTTGCGTCCGCTCGGGCTGATTGCGTTTCATAAAGGTGGAAATTTGGTACGCGCCATAGACCACGACGACGACGACGATGAGTTGGACCAGCCCGACAAAGATCTTTCCAAAACGCATCCAAAACCTAAATATAAGAGCCATCTGCTTCTATCCTTGACTAGATTGGGGTTTTAGTAGCCAAGCGCGAGCATCAAATCGACACGATTGAGCCAACGCGCTTGTTCTGCGGCCAGGTAGGCAGTTTCTGCGGACGCTTCACTGCGGGTAGCGTCCAGCAGGGCGATATAGGTCCCGGTGCCGTCGCGGTAGCGGCTGCGAAATAGGGTGGTCGCCTCTCGTGCTGTGACCAGGCGGGCACTGAGCAACGCCGACTGTCGCGTTAACAGGGCTTCCTTGGTCAAGGCGTCTTCGACCTCCCGTATCGCGGTTAGGACGGTGGAGACGTAAGTTTGGGCAATTTCCTCGGCCTCAGCCTCGCGGATCGCAACGAGGCGTGAGCCGCGCGCGCCGTCGAAAACTGTTAGCGTCAAGTCAGTGACCAACGAGGCCACCAGCGAGTCGATGTCGAGGATTTGCCCCAAATCATCCCCGCTGGATCGAAGTGACCCTGTAAGATTCAGCGTTGGGAACCGATCTGCCACGGACACGGCTATATTGGCATTGGCAGAACGCAATCGCGCGATGGCGGCTTGGATGTCAGGGCGTCGTTCGAGGACTTGGACGGGTGTCCCAGCCGACGCGCTCAAACGCGGCAAGGCGCCAGGCAAGACGCCTTGGATTGAACGTCGGGAGCTCGGGATCTTACCGGTCAAGGCGTCGATGGCGTTGATGGCGGTGATGACGTCAAGCTCTAAGCCTGGCAGGTCAGCTTGGGCCGCGGTCAGGTTCTCCTGCGCCGATTTGACGGTCCCGGCGTCGGTATTCTCGACCCCGAGGCGAAACCGTTCTTGGGCGATGGCCAAATTGCTCTGTCGGGTCGCCAAAATCCGCTCCGTCGCAGCGATATGGCGACGAGTAAAGTTAAGGCTGATATAAGACTTGACGACGGAGCCCAGTAGGCTGCTGACGAGCGCATCGCGATCGTGGCTGGTCGCTAACAGCGTCGCTGCGGCGGCATCGCCCTCGTTGCGAATGCGCCCCCATAGATCGGCCTCCCAAGAGACACTGGTGCTCAGCTCGCCGCTAAGCGTCGTGTCGCGGTTGTTGTTGGTGACCGACGAACTCGCCGTGCCATTGACCCCGGCTGACACCAGCGGCGCGCGATTTCGGGCGTTGGCGTAGGTCAATTCAGACTGCAAAACTCTCAAAGACGCTGCAGCTATGTCCGGGTTTTGGTCGAACATTTGCTCAATCAGAGCGTTGAGTTCGGCGCTATCGAACTCGCGCCACCAATCGACATGATCCTCGGCCGGTGTCGGCGGCGCGTCGGTGGAAAACTGGTCCCGCACATCGACGTCCAGGCTCGGGGTCACCTGCGGCGCAGGCGCGACCTCGCATCCAGCCAGGCAGAGGGCAAGCAGACTCACGAGCGTTTTGGGGGCAACTGGCATGGCACGGGTCCCTAGGTTGAGGTCGCGGTAGGCTTGAGTGGGCACATAGCCCCCCCGACGTGCGCGTCAACCAGCACGCCTTTGCCAAATATACGAGTGCGGTTTGCGTCCCGATCTCAGCATTGGCCTAAGAGACAGATACGGTCTCGGCAATTAATGCCAACGGCGAAAAAAGTTGACACTTTTTCAGCCGTCTTATGTCTCACGGCAGAAACGCTTCGCGTTTCGCCGCCCCTTCGCTTATACCCCGAGGCGCTTTCGCGCTATTCTCGGGGCCGCTACGGGGGCCGCGGTCGCGGCCCTTATACCAGCGAATAAAAGAGTCATTTTAAATCGCCGCTGGTATAAGCGGCGCGGCTCGACCTCAAAACCAGCGTCTCTCACCTGCTAAGGGCTTGATGGATGATTGATTTAGTCAGGGTCTGGTAAGGAACGCCTTCGCGGAACGCTTGCGCTTTCACGCGGGCAAGGTCGATATGCGCAATACGGATTGAGATTTTCTCACTTCTTTCATTGAGCGCCCATTCAACAGTCGCCCATTTAACAGTGAAGTGCCCCACCTAGGGGCGGCTGGATGGCGCTCCCACATTTGGGACAAGTCATCACTTCTTATACCAACTCCGCTAAAAATTGACATTTTCAGCGGAGTTTTGTCTCACGGCAGAAACGCTCCGCATTTCGCCTCCCCTTCGCTTATACCCCGAGGCGCGTGTCCGCTAATCTCGCGGGGCCGCTACGGGGGCCGCAGTCGCGGCCCTATACCAGCAAACATAAGAGTCACTCAATCTTGCCGCTGGTATTATAGCATATCTATCTACTAGCACCAATGCTCTGACAAATAAGCAAGGCCAGGGGAATCGCTTTTGAAAAAATATCTATGAAGGAGGTGCCAATCGATTCATGAGGAGCGCGTAACCCCATGTAGGAGACGCGCCATGGAAGAGTTTTCCCATATATTCGAAGGAGTTGATGACCCACGCAGGAGCAACGCGACCCGTCACGATCTGCACGAGATGCTGATGATCGGGCTTCTATGCACGCTTAGCGGCGGTGAGGGGTGCTGTGATATGTCCCTGTTTGCAAAGACGAAGGAGCCGTTTTTACGGACATTTATGTCGCTAAAGCACGGTATTCCAAGTCACGACGCGTTCTCTGACTTGTTTAACGCGCTTGATCCAAAGTCCCTTCACAAAGCACTGTTTGGTTTTGTTGAGGATTTTTCTGATCAACTTGGTGACGTGATTGCCGTTGATGGAAAGACGCTTCGCCGCTCGTTTGATCGCGCCAAAGCTCGCTCCGCCCTGCACCTGGTGCAGGCCTTTTCAGTCAAGGAAAAGTTGGTTCTTGGTCAGGTCGCCGTTGACGAAAAGTCCAACGAGATCACGGCTTTGCCTGCTCTGCTGGAGATGCTCTCGCTCAAGGGGCGTATCGTTACA
This sequence comes from Alphaproteobacteria bacterium, assembly GCA_965228345.1. Lineage (GTDB taxonomy): Bacteria > Pseudomonadota > Alphaproteobacteria > UBA7985 > UBA7985 > CAXQZM01. The sequence continues at coordinate 284,659 of CBDDHH010000003.1, forward strand.
GCAGACGCCATGCATACCCAACGCAATACCGCACAATCTGTGACAGACGCTGGTGGCGATTACGCGCTCGCCCTCAAACGCAATCAGGGCAGCTTATACGAGGACGTGAAGCTGTACTTAGATGATCGTGCGAATACTCAGGTGTGTGATACTGCAGAAGAGATTAGCGCAGGTCATGGGCGTATCGAAACTCGTACTGCTTTGATCAGCCATGATGTTGAATGGCTCATGGAACGCCATGACTGGCCTGGACTTCAGGCAATTGCAAAGGTTAGCGCACGCCGTGAGATTGGAGACAAAATCAGTCATCACGAACGCTACTTCCTCTTGAGTACGCCTGTGTCAGCCAAGCGCACAATTGAGATAACACGCGCTCATTGGGCGATTGAAAACAGCTTGCATTGGGTGCTGGATGTGACAATGAACGAAGATGCCGCACGAAATAGGACAGGCAACGGCCCTGAAAATTTTGCCACACTTCGGCGAATGGCACTAAACCTTGCCCAAACCGAACCCTCAAAGGGATCAAAGAGGGGCAAGCTAAAACGCGCCGGATCGAACGACGAATTCATGCTCGATATGATCAGGGCGGCTAAAAATTCTCAAAAGCGATAGCCCTGTAAGCAAGGCACGGTTGACTACTTTGTATATGTGTGTAGGGATCGGGTCGAAGCTAGCATCCGATACTTCAAGGCGTTTCAGTTCCAGACAGAGGTTCGGGGAGCTGTAGGAGGCCATGGGTAGAGGAGCGCGCTATATAGAAACTTGCGCCCAACTCGCCCAGGGCATTTAAGAAAGGAAAGTAACATGAAACTATTAAGACGGTTTGTGCTGACCATGGCCTTTTCGTTGGCGGCCGCCCCGGTGGTTGCAGAAGAAACTATCAAAGTTGGTGCCTACCCGGCGAACCCGCCATGGCAAAACAAAATGGAGGACGGTTCCTTCGAAGGGCTCGAAGTTGATGTCGTCAACGAAATTGCCGCTCGGATGGGCCGGACAGCCGAGATTGCGCCCTATGACTTCCGTGCGCTGTTTGTTGCTACCTCTTCGGGAAGGGCAGATATGGCGATCTCGTCGTTGACTATCACTGACGAACGGCTTGAGTCGCAGTCCTTCACTCAGCCTTATGTGGAGGGCGCCCTGGGTGTCGCCGTGGTTGAGGGTTCAGAGATTGACAGTCTCGAAGACCTGAGGGGTCAGCGGATTGGCGTGATCGCTACATCCTTCCCGGAGCAGTGGGTCAAAGAGCGGGCCGATGAAATAGGCTACTCTACGCTTAATTCATACGACACGACTGTGAACATGTTGTCAGACCTGCGGATCGGTCGTGTTGATGCCGTTCTGAATGATGTTGTTGGCCTACGCTACGCGTTTACGCAGTCAACGGGGCTGAAGGTCTCGCATGAAATTATTACAGGCGAGCGCTTTGCCATCATGATGCCCAAAGACTCGCCCATGTTGGAAGAGGTCAACAATGTAATCAGTGCGATGAAGTCTGACGGCACCCTACCGGCAATCTACGAAAAGTGGCTTGGAGTCGCGCCTCCGCCGAATGGTCTGACCGTAACTCCGCTGCCGATCCCGACTTCGGCTACCGAGTAAGCACAGCAACGCAGGGCGTGCCTTGCAAAGACAAGGCACGCCCACAACGGGAAGGGGCAGGCGGATCGGTCGTGTTGATGCCGTTCTGAATGATTCTGTTGGCCTGCGCTGCGCGTTTACGCAGTCTACGGGGCTAGAGGTCTCGCATGAAATCACAACAGGCGAGCGCTTTGCCATCATGATGCCCAAAGACTCGCCCATGTCGGAAGAGGTCAACAATATAATCAGTGCGATGAAGTCTGACGGCACCCTACCGGCAATCTACGAAAAGTGGCTTGGAGTCGCGCCTCCGCCGAATGGGTCTGACCGTAACTCCACTGCCGATCCCGACTTCGGCTACCGAGTAAGCGCAGCAACGCAGGGCGTGCTTTGCGAAGACATGGCACGCCCACAACGCGAAGGAGCAGGCGGATGAACGCCATCGACATTTTCTTCAACATTGACGTGCTGATCAAATCCTTTCCGATGTTGCTGATGGGATTGAGAAACACCTTCTTTCTGGGTGTCACCGCGATTGTTTTGGGCAGCGCTCTAGGGGTCGTGCTTAGTATTGCCCGCCTCTATGGGCCCTCACCAATCAGGTTGCTGGCGATTGCCTACATTGACCTGGTCAGGGCCATCCCGGTTCTTGTCTTGCTTATCCTGATTTACTATGCACTCCCGTTTGCGGGGCTGACCCTATCCTCCTTTGCCGCCGCAAGCATGGCACTGGTCTTGGTGCTTGGCGCTTTTACCGCCGAGACCATGCGGGCAGGCATTGAATCGATTCCAAAGGGGCAGTTCGAAGCTGCCTCGGCGCTGGGTCTTGGGTTCTGGACAAAGATGCATAAAGTGATTCTGCCCCAAGCCATTCGCATTGTCATTCCGCCACATGCGTCGAATTGTGTCTCGATCATCAAGGACACGGCCTTGGCGTCGGTAGTTGCAATGACGGACCTGCTAAAACAGGCTACCGACGCGCAGGCTCTGTTTGCGAACCCCACGCCACTGATAGGGGCGGCGATAATCTATGTTGTGATCCTATTCCCAATGGTACGGTTGATTGGGCTGCTCGAGAAGAGATCCAAGCGCGCATACACACGCTGAAGACTTTCAAACCACGGATACTAATTCGGTCAATTTGGAAACGAAAATGCTTACCAACAAAGATTCTTCTGGGTACTTTCTATACCACTCCATCGGTATGTATCCGGGCAAAGAACGTGAGCTTGCTGCGGCGATGGACGCGTTTGCGGAAATCTGGTCAGCTCCAGATGACAAGCAATGGGGATATGTCCTGTTGAAGCGTCAGGACTTTATCGATTGCTGGCGCCGTATAATCAATGTCCCCAAGGGGTCAGTGACCACCTGCGAGAGCGTCACGCAGGGCATGCACATCTTTATGCGCTCCTTGCCCAAGGAAATGCTGCGAGGCAAACGTGTTCTGGTCAGCGAAGACTGTTTCCCCTCAGTGCATTTCCTCTTGGCAGGGTTGGCGCCCAAAATGGGATTTACTCTTTCGACCGTGCCGCTGAGCAAAGGGCAGTCTTGGGTTGAAACGCAGGATTTCATTGAGAACTGGGGGCGCGATGTGGGCCTCGCGCTGATCACTTGGGTGACCTCGATTGCGTCGTCGCGCTGTGACTTGGATGCGCTTGTTGCCCATGGGCGCACGATGGGCAGCTTGATCGGCATAGATATCACCCAAGCCGCAGGTTTGCTGCCTTTTGATGCGATGGCGCCAAAGGTGGATTTTGTGCTCTCAACCAGTCTCAAATGGATGTGCGGAACGCCGGGTGCGGGTATCCTTTATGTCGACAAGAGCCTCGCTCTGGAGCTGGAGCCGGAGGCGCGGGGTTGGTTTTCGCAAAACAATCCATTCTCTTGGGATCTGGACAAGTTCGAGTATGCCCCGGATATTCGCCGCTTTGACAGCGGCACCCCTTCTGCCATTAGTGCCCTGGCATCGCTGCCTGCACTGACTTGGCACGCTAGTCAGGATCACCAGGCGCTAGCTTCCAAAAACAAGCGATTGAGCAATTTGATTATCGATCAGGCCGACTCGCTGGACCTTCCACTGTTTTCACCACGCGACGTCAATAAGCGTGGTGGATCGGTCATGCTGCGATTTCCGGACAAAGCAGAGGCCTCGGCTGTGGCAGGTGCCTTGGGAGTGGAGGGATACATGGTCGACTTTCGTGGACCAATCCTGCGCCTGTCACCAGGAATTGTTACGGAAGAAGAGCGAATAGACGAGTTGTTCTGCCATGTCAAAACGGTCATGTCGCGACGACAGCGTCGTTATGCAGGCAAGGGGCCGCAGGTCCTGATTGAAAAGGACCCAAAGAAGGGAAACACCAGATCCCCTAAGGAATTGCTGGGTACGCTTGGAAATTTGCTTTTGTCTGGGAAGGTTAAAATTGTTGACTGCACAGCCGTCTTGGGACCGGAGACGCCAGTTTTGCGGCTTCCCAAAGATTTCGCCAAAAACACCCCCAAGATCGAGATCCACAAGATTAGCGAATATGATGCCGATGGCCCGTTTTTTGCCTGGAACTGGATGGTTCTGGGTGAACATTCGGGCACTCATTTTGATGCGCCACACCATTGGATCACCGGTAAGGATTTCGCAGATGGCTACACCGACACGCTGGATGTCCAGCGGTTGATAGCCCCAGTGAATGTCATCGACTGCTCAGCCGAAGCTGCCGAGAACCCAGATTACTTACTTACCTCTGACCGCGTCAAACAATGGGAGGCTGAACATGGCGACATCCAACCTGGTGAGTGGGTCGTGATGCGCACCGATTGGGACAAGCGCGCGCATGACGAAGAGCTATTTCTGAACGAAGACCTGGATCCTCATGAAGATGGCTCGCACAGCCCAGGTCCAACAACTGATTGCATGGACTACCTTCTTTCCAAAGGCATTGTTGGGTGGGGCACACAGTGCGTCGGAACCGATGCGGGCATGGCTGGTAAGATGAGCCCACCTTATCCTGCACACAACTACTTGCATCGGGACAATTGCTTTGGACTAGCAAGCCTGACCAGCCTAGATCAACTAACTCCCAAGGGGGCCATCTTAATCGCCGCGCCCCTGAAAATCGAAAATGGAACCGGTTCGCCCCTACGCGTGCTCGCGCTTGTTCCGGAAACACCGTCTCAACTTGCCAGTGCTACATAAGGGGGGAGAAATGACCAGCACTTCATTTTCAAATGGAGACACCGCCTCGGATCAGTACGAAATCCTGATCCGGAACATGAACAAACATTATGGCGCTTTTCATGCTCTGAAGGACATTAACCTTGAGGTTTCCACGGGCGACCGGATTGTCATTGCAGGTCCATCCGGTTCCGGAAAATCTACCCTGATCCGCTGTATCAACCGGCTGGAAGAGCACCAGTCAGGCACAATTCGTGTCCACGGCGTTGAGCTGAACGCCTCAACGCGAAACATTGACAAAATCCGCGCGGAAGTGGGGATGTGCTTTCAGCAATTCAACCTGTTTCCACATATGTCCATTGTGGAAAACTGCATTCTTGCTCCCATGTCCCGCCGCAAGCTGAGCAGGAAGAGCGCAACCGAAGTGGCCATGCAACTACTCGATAAGGTGCATATTGCGGATCAGGCGCACAAGTATCCGGGCCAGCTTTCGGGCGGGCAACAGCAAAGGGTTGCAATTGCCCGTGCCCTGTGCATGAGCCCTCGCGTCATGTTGTTTGACGAACCCACGTCTGCACTGGACCCAGAGATGATCAAAGAGGTGCTCGACACTATGATCGAGATTGCCGAAGATGGAATGACGATGATTTGCGTCACGCACGAGATGGGCTTTGCCCGTAGCGTAGCCAATCGGGTAATCTTCATGGATCAGGGCCGCATTCTTGAAGAGAACAACCCTGACGACTTCTTTGATCGCCCCCAACATGAACGGACCAAGGTTTTCCTGAGCCAGGTTCTCGGCCAATGATACCACCGCCACCAAAATTTGACATTTTTAGCGGAGTTGGTATTAGGGAATGATTATCTATTTTAGCGCGCCTGCGCCCTCACTTTAGGTGCGAAGTACCCGCTCGAAGGTTACGAAAAGGTTGCCCTTTGGTCTTGCGTTTTCGTGGCTCAGGGGGTTTCACGCGGTCCCATGGAGTTTCGCCCACCGCTGACCGAGGCCGTGTTTTTGCGGCGTTACAAGCGGTTTTTTGCCGACTTTGAGCTCGAGGGGCAGGTCGTTACCGCCGCTTGCGCCAATACGGGGCGCATGACAGGGTTGCTGAACCAGGGTGCGCGCGCGCTGATCCAGCCTGCGACCAATCCGAAGCGCAAATTAGCCTGGGACTGGTTCGCGGTCGAGGCGGACGGCACCTGGGTCGGGTGCCACACCGCCGTTCCCAACACCTTGGGGTTTGAGGCAGTGCAGGCCGACGCGATCCCCGAGTTACGGGGCTATGCGCGCGTTGAAAAAGAGCGAAAGTATGGCCGGGAAAACTCGCGGATAGATCTGCTGCTCACCGGCCCCGAACGCCCGCCGTGCTACGTGGAAATCAAGAACGTGCACCTGGTGCAGGAGCCGGGGGTTGCCAGCTTTCCCGACGCGGTCACCGAACGGGGAGTAAAGCATCTGCGCGAATTGACCGCAGAGGTGGCGGCAGGGCACCGCGCGGTCATGCTCTACATCGTGCAACGGAGCGACTGCCAGGCGTTTTCTCCGGCGGATGCCGTCGATCCGGCCTATGGCGCGGGCTTGCGCGCGGCGGTGCAGGCGGGGGTGGAAATCTTGGTTTATTCCTGCCATGTGTCCGCCGTCAATGTCATCCTTACGAACCGTCTAGACCCCATTTTATGACTCGATCTTGCTTATGATCCGACCTCTTGTGAAGGGCGGTCAGCCCGTCGATGAATATGGCCGCGCCATCCCTGTCCACGGGGCGGAAGCCTTTGCAAAGATGCGGGCGGCGGGCAGGCTTGCCGCCGAGTGCCTCGACATGCTAACGCCCGAAATAAAGGCGGGCGTCTCCACCTTGCGCCTCGACGAGCTGGTTCACCAGTTTGTGCTGGATCGGGGCGCGGTCCCCGCCACCTTGGGCTATCGCGGATATCCCAAGTCCTGCTGCACCTCGGTAAATGAGGTCATTTGCCACGGCATTCCCTCGGCAGGCGAGATCTTGCAGGACAAGGATATTATCAACGTCGATGTCACGGTCATCCTCGACGGTTGGTTTGGCGATACGAGCCGCATGTATATCGTCGGCGGGCAAACCTTTGGCCAGCGGCAGCGCCTGGTCGATACGACCTTTGATGCCATGTGGGCAGGCATCAAGCAAGTCAAGCCAGGTGCGACCCTCGGCGACGTTGGTGCGGCGATACAGGCCGTGGCAAACAAGGCACGGTTTTCGGTGGTAACTGACTTTGCAGGCCATGGCGTCGGGCGACGGTTTCACGAACCGCCAACCGTCGTCCACACGGGGCTGCCCGGGCACGGTGTGGTGTTGCACCCTGGGATGATTTTCACCATTGAGCCCATGTTGAACGTCGGCAACAACCCCGATTCCCAACTGGGACGCGACGGTTGGCGCGCTACGACCAAAAGCGGCAAGCCTTCGGCGCAATTTGAGCACTCAGTGGGCGTGACCAACACGGGCTACGAAGTCTTTACCTTGAGCCCCCAGGGCTTGCATCGACCGCCGTCGCCCAGTCCGTCCGCACAATGACCCCATGTCGATCGACCATGGCGTCAAATCCTGACCGGTTGGGCCACCGCAAGCGGTTGCGCACGCGCTTGCTCGAGGGCGGGGAACAAGCCCTCGCCGACTATGAATTGTTGGAGGCGATTTTGTTCGCGGCGCTGCCGCGTGGCGATACCAAGCCTTTGGCCAAGCGCCTCATCGCACACTTCGGCAGTTTCAACGCCGTCCTAGTCGCCGAGCCAGCGCTCCTAAGCCAAGTTGAGGGTGTGGGTGAAGGGGTGATCGGCGCGATCAAGGTGGTCAATGCCGCCGCTGCGCGCCTACTCCTTTTGGAGGCGCAGGACGGCCATATCCTCGATACGTGGCAGGCCCTGCTCGATTTTTGCCAAGTGCGCATGGCGCGGCGACCGGTTGAGGAGTTTCATATACTCTACCTCGACAAGAAAAATCGGCTCATCAAGCAAGAACTGCGCGCGGTGGGAACCGTGGATCATGTGTCTGTCTATGTCCGCGACGTGATCAAGCGCGGGCTGGACTTGGGCGCGACCGCGCTGATCTTGGTGCACAATCATCCCTCGGGCGATCCAACGCCGTCCGAAACCGACAAGGCCATGACCGTGCAAATTCAGCGCGCGGCCGAACCCATGGATATTCGCATCCACGACCATTTGATTTTTGCGCGCTCAGGTCACTATTCCATGCGCGCCGAAGGAGACATGCTGTGATCCCTCGCTATTCCCGCCCGCCCATGGTTCAAATCTGGGAACCGCAAAACAAGTTCCGCATCTGGTACGACATTGAGGCGCTCGCCGCCGAAGCCTTGGCCCAACTCGGCACCATTCCGCAGTCGGCAGCCGACAGCATCTGGGCGGTCAAAGATCATTTCCATAGCGGGACGATCGACGTCGCGGCCATCGATGCCATTGAGGCCGAAACGCGCCATGATGTGATCGCTTTTTTGACCTACATGGCCCAACATGTCGGGCCAGACTCGCGCTTCGTGCACCAGGGCATGACCAGCTCGGATGTTTTGGACACGACCCTGGCGGTGCAGTTGACCCAAGCGGCGGATCTGCTGCTTGCCGATTTAGACGAGGTGTTGGCGGCGCTGAAGCGGCGGGCGCAGGAACACCGCCATACGCTTACCATCGGCCGCAGTCACGGCATTCACGCCGAACCGACTACCTTCGGGATCAAGTTGGCGGGCCATCACGCGATTTTTGCCCGCTGCAAGCGGCGCCTCCAGGCGGCGCGGGCCGAGATCGCGACTTGTGCCATATCGGGCGCGGTCGGGACCTTCGCCAATATCGATCCGGCGGTCGAGGCCCACGTCGCGCGGGGCCTTGGCTTGCAGGTTGAGCCGCACTCGACGCAGGTGATCCCGCGCGACCGACATGCTCTGTTCTTTTCGGTCTTGGCCGTCATCGCCTCGGCCATCGAAAATTTGGCCGTGGAAATCCGCCATTTGCAACGCAGCGAAGTGCGCGAAGCTGAAGAGTTTTTTGCCGAAGGGCAAAAGGGGTCAAGCGCCATGCCCCATAAGCGCAACCCTGTCCTTACCGAAAACTTGACCGGGCTGGCGCGCATGGTCCGTGCGTATGCCATGCCCGCCCTAGAAAACGTGGCCCTGTGGCACGAGCGCGACATATCTCATTCCAGTGTCGAACGCATGATCGGCCCCGATGCCACCATCACGCTGGACTTTGCCCTGGCGCGCTTGACGGGGGTTGTGGCGCAGTTGCGCGTTTATCCCGAGGCCATGCAGGCGAACCTCGATCGCCTGGGCGGATTGCACAATTCGCAGCGGGTTTTGCTGGCCTTGACCCAGGCGGGGCAGTCGCGCGAGGCGGCCTACGCCACAGTGCAGCGCCACGCCATGGCGGCCTGGGAAACCGGACAACCGCTTTACGATTTGCTCAGCGCCGACGCGGCGGTGGTGGCGGCGCTCGGCCCCGCAGGCCTCTCTTCCTGCTTTGATGAGGCCTACCATCGCGCGCGGCTCGACACGATTTTTGCGCGCGTCTTGGGGGAGTAGCGGCCGATCTGTACCCTCGTTTTCCACTACGACCCCAGGGCGACTTACCCCTTGGTCCTGATCGGCAATCGCGACGAAATGCGCGATCGACCCGCCCGACCGCCCGACCGGCATTGGCCCGACCGCCCAGGCGTGGTCGGGGGCCTGGACGTGCTGGCAGGCGGGACTTGGATGGCCTTGAACGCCGCTGGGGTGTTCGCAACCGTCCTGAACGGCAAGCAGACCTTGGGACCGCAAGTGGGCAAGCGCTCGCGCGGGGAGTTACCGCTCGACGCCATGGACTTTGAAGCCGCCGCCGACGCGGCAGAGGCGCTGGAAACGCTGGACCCAGCAGCCTATCGGGCCTTCAACCTGATCCTCGCCGATGCCGACGGGGCGTTTTTGGTGCAGAATGATGAGGGGGCGGCCATGGGCGTGCAGCGCATCGAACCTGGCCTACATATGATTTCGCATTCCAACCTCGATGACCCGGACGACCCACGGGTGCGCTGGTTCCTCGATGCCTTTGCGCGCATACCCGCGCCGCAGGACCCTACGAACCTGCCCGATTGGCAACCGTGGGTGGACCTCATGGGCACGCAAGCGGGGGAGGACCCGGCCAATCCGCTGACGGGCCTCACGATCCAGACCGACTTTGGCTTTGAAACCCGCTGCACGGCGCTGATCGCCCTTAGCGATGACACGCCGCCGATTTGGTGGCATCGTGACCAGGCGCAAGCAGGGCAAGCCTTCCACACAATCGTTGTTTAGGGACCGCCTATGGACCGCAAGAAACTCTACGAAGGCAAGGCCAAAATCCTCTACGAGGGGCCCGAGCCTGGCACCCTTGTCCAGTATTTCAAGGATGAAGCCACCGCCTTTAACGCGCAAAAGCGCGGCACCATCGACGGCAAGGGCGCCCTGAACAATCGCATTTCTGAGGCGTTGATGCTGCGCCTAGCTGATATGGGGATCGCGACCCATTTCATTCGTCGCCTAAACATGCGTGAGCAGTTGGTGCATTCCTGCGAGATCATTCCCGTTGAGATCGTCGTTCGCAATCTGGCAGCAGGGTCCCTGGTCACGCGCTTAGGGCTGGAGGTTGGGGCCAAGCTGGCGCGACCTTTGGTGGAATTTTGCTACAAGTCTGACAAGCTGGGCGACCCTTTGGTGGCCGATGATCATATCCAACTCTTCGGTTGGGCCAGCCCGCAAGAGGTGGATGAGATGGTGGCGAACGCGATCCGCATCAACGACATCCTCTCGGGCCTTTTTGCGGGGATCGGTTTTCGTCTGGTGGACTTCAAGCTCGAGTTTGGCCGTCTTTACCGCCACACCGACCAGGGCGAGACCCTTTCCCTGGTCCTGGCCGATGAAATTAGCCCCGATAGTTGCCGCCTTTGGGACCTCGACAGCGGGGACTCGTTCGATAAGGATCGGTTCCGCCACGATCAAGGTCATGTCTCGGAAAGCTACCAAGAAGTTGCGCGGCGTTTAGGCCTGCTCCGCAACGATAAGCAGTCGGACGGGGACAAGGTGCTGCCGTTTCCGCGCAAGGACAAGCCATGACCCCTGTTCGCATTCTCGTGTCATTTCGCGATGGCGTCCTCGACCCCGCGGCCCAAGCGGTAGAGCGCAGCCTGCACGCTTTGGGGTTTGAGGGGGTGCGGGATCTGACCCTGTCCAAGCAAATTGACCTGACCCTGGACGAAACCGACCCCGACACGGCACGTGAACAGGTCGAGGCCATGTGCCAGCGGCTGCTGGTCAACCAAGTCATGGAAACCTACAAGGTGACCGTGCAGATGCGCGCGCAAACGCAGGCCGCATGAAAACAGCGGTCATTGTCTTCCCAGGGTCGAACTGTGACCGCGATTTGGCCGAGGCGCTGGAGGCGGTGACGGGTCAGCCCTGCACGCGGGTATGGCATGGGGAAACGACCTTGCCCAAGGTCGATCTGGTCGGATTCCCTGGGGGGTTTTCGTTCGGGGACTATTTGCGATGCGGGGCCTTGGCCGCGACCAGCCCGATCCTGGACGATGTGCGCGCCAAGACCGCCCAAGGCCTGCCCCTGATCGGTATCTGCAACGGTTTTCAAATTTTGTGCGAGGCGGGGATCCTGCCTGGCATGTTGATGGGCAATCGCGACGGGCGGTTCATTCATCACGATGTGCCACTCCAAGTCGCTAGCGATCAGGGGCCGTTTTTCAAGGCCTACGACGTCGGCGCGCGGGTGCATTTTTCCGTCGCGCATCACGACGGGTCCTATCAGGCCGACGAGGAAACGCTGAACCGCCTTGAGGGGGAAGGATGCTTGGCTCTCACTTACGACGTCAACCCCAACGGGTCGGCGCGGGACATCGCGGGAATTCTAAGCGCCAACCACCGCGTTCTGGGTCTCATGCCCCATCCCGAACGCCATATGGCCGGCGATGGTCGGCGGTTTTTTGCGAGCGCGTTGGACGCCCTGGCGTGATCCGCGACCCCGTGGCCGAGACCATCAGCGCACCTGTGACCGAGGCCATGGCCCTCGACCACGGACTATCGGCGGACGAGTTTGCGCTGGCCAAGCAGATTTTGGGTGGGCGGGCGCCGAACTTGGTCGAGTTGGGAATTTTCTCGGTCATGTGGTCCGAACACTGTTCTTACAAGTCCACCAAGCGCTGGCTCAAGACTTTGCCAATGCGCGGCGATCACGTCATCGAAGGGCCAGGGGAGAATGCGGGCGTTGTTCATATAGGCGACGGGCTTGCTTGCGTATTCAAAATCGAGAGCCACAATCACCCGAGTTTCATTGAGCCCTTCCACGGCGCCGCCACGGGCGTGGGCGGCATTTTGCGTGATGTATTCACCATGGGCGCCCGTCCCATCGCCCTTATGAACGCGCTGCGATTTGGGGCCGTCGACGCGCCCAAGACCCGTTCCTTGGTCGACGGCGTCGTGCGCGGCATCGCCCACTATGGGAATTGCGTGGGAGTGCCCACCGTTGGGGGGGAAACCCAGTTCGACGCCGCCTACAACGGCAACAACCTTGTCAACGCTATGGCGGTCGGCCTGGCCCGGACCGACAAGATTTTCAAATCAGCCGCCAGCCAGGTCGGGGCTCAGATCCTTTACGTTGGCGCCAAAACCGGCCGCGACGGCATTCACGGCGCGACCATGGCCTCGGCGGAATTTGACGATCAGATCGAGACTAAGCGCCCAACGGTGCAGGTGGGTGATCCCTTTACCGAGAAATTGCTGATCGAGGCGTGCCTGGAATTGATGGAGCAGGACTGCATCCTGGCGATCCAGGATATGGGCGCGGCGGGTCTGACGTCGTCCTCGTTCGAAATGGCTTCCAAGGGCGGGACGGGGGTTCAACTCAATCTTGATCGCGTGCCCCAGCGCGAAACCGGCATGAGTGCCTACGAAATCATGCTGTCCGAAAGTCAGGAACGCATGTTGATGGTCATCGACCCCGGCAAGGAACCGATGGCCGCGCGAGTGTTTGAAAAGTGGGGGCTGGACGCGGCCTTAATCGGTCACATCACTGACACTGGCCGGATGGTGATCGACTACGGCGGGGCAGTGGTGGCCGACTTGCCCATCGACCCCTTAGCCCTCGCGGCCCCCGAATACGACCGTCCTTGGACCTCGCCCCAGGTGCAGGCTCCCTTGGCGACCGCGCTTCGATGGCGAGCGCTAGCGCATGGCTTAAAAAACTGATCGCCGACCCCAACATGGCGTCCAAGGCGTGGATCTACGGACAGTATGATCAGCGCGTCATGAACGATACTCTGGCTTGGTCGGGCGGCGATGCGGCGCTGGTGCGCGTTCATGGGACCGACAAGGCCCTTGCGATCACTACCGACTGCAACCCGCACTTTTGCCTCGCAAACCCTGAACGCGGGACGGCCTTCGCGGTCGCTGAGGCCTACCGCAACTTGTGCGCGGTGGGTGCGCAGCCCTTAGCAATCACGAACAATTTGAACTACGGCAACCCCGAAAAGCCCGAAATTATGGGCCAGATCGTCTCGGGCCTTCGGGGTATGGCAGCGGCGTGCGAGGCCCTCCTGACACCTGTCGTTTCGGGCAATGTCTCGCTCTACAACGAAACAGATGGTCGGGCGATTTTACCAACTCCCGTTATTGGCGCCATCGGCCTGAAGGCGCAGATTGATCCACTCGTGGGTTTGGCCTATGCTGACGAGGGTCTGTTGCTCGTGCGCTTGGGGCCCGTCGCCACTGCCGCCGACCTGGGGCAATCGGCCCTGCAACGTTGCGTCCTAGGCGACGCGTCGGACGATATACCGAGTCTTGATTTAGCCTTGGAGCGTGCAACAGGCGAACTCGTGCGCCATGCTATCGCGGCGGGTTGGGTCGCGGCGGTGCACGATGTCAGCGAAGGGGGCACCCTATTGGCCGTGACCGAAATGGCGTTGGCGAGCGGCATGGGGGCGAACTTGACCCGCTACCCGGGCTCGGCTGCCGCCTACTTTGGGGAGACCTGTGCAACCTACGTCCTCGCCCTGGCCGAACCAGCCTTGCTCTTGACTCAGGCAGCGGCAGCGGGCCTTGAGGCCCATCTCATCGGAACAACCGGCGGGGACAGTTTGTGCTTGAGCGAGGACGAAGAAATTTCCCTTGCGACCTTGCGGGACCTTCACGCCGGATGGATGCCCACCTATATGAGCGATTGAAAGGACATCCTATGCCCATGCCAGCCAACGAAATTGAGCAGCTCATCAAGGCCGCCTTGCCCGACGCTGACGTAGAAATTGATGACTTGCGCGGTGATGGCGATCACTATGCCGCCCGCGTGGCGTCCACCAGTTTTGCGGGCCTATCGCGTGTTCAGCAGCATCAAAAAGTCTACGATGCTCTTGGTGATCGCATGGGCGGGGACCTGCATGCCTTGGCCTTGCAAACCCTGGTAAAAGACTAAAGACAAAGGAAGAAGTCCCATGGACGCAGCTGTTCAAGAGAAAATTGAGGGCGAAATCGCTAAATCCGATGTGGTGCTCTTCATGAAGGGCAATCCCATTTTCCCGCAGTGCGGCTTTTCCGCCAACACGGCGGGGGTGTTGAGCCACATGGGCGTGGACTATCATGCGGTTGATGTATTGGCCGACCCTGACGTGCGCGAAGGCATCAAGGCCTACGCTAATTGGCCGACCATTCCGCAAGTCTATCTAAAGGGCGAATTTATTGGTGGGTGCGATATTGTTAAAGACATGTTCGAAACGGGTGAATTGGCCGAGTTGCTGCAGTCCCGTGGGGTCCCAGTCCAGCCTGCCGATTAAAATCTATGACACAAAGGCTTATACCAGTTCTCCTTAAAACAGACTCCTTATGAACTGGTATAGGGCCGCGACTGCGGCCCCCGTAGCGGGCTCCAAGCCCGAAGGGCGCAGGGAACGCCCGCGCACAAAACACTTGGGCTCCAAGCCCGAAGGGCGCAGGGAACGCCCGCGCACAAAACACTTGGGCTCCAAGCCCGAAGGGCGCAGGGAACGCCCGCGCACAAAACACTTGGGCTCCAAGCCCGAAGGGCGCAGGGAACGCCCGCGCACAAAACACTTGGGCTCCAAGCCCAAAGGGCGCAGGGAACGCCCGCGCCAAAAACACGCGGCCCCGAGATCGGCGGATACGCGCCTCGGGGTATAAGCGAAGGGGCGGCGAAACGCGAAGCGTTTCTGCCGTGAGACATAAAAAGGCGAAAAAAGTGTCAACTTTTTTCGCCGTTGGTATAAATCCTTTTTTGGCTTGGATGTACCCTCAAGTCAATTGTTTCAATCGACTTGAAACCGCTATACTAGACTTAGCTTGAGGGGCGTTGCAGACGGCCCTTGTTTATAGGGGGCTTAAATGAGCTATAGTAGCTTTTTTTGGTACGACATGGTGTCCGAGGATGCAGTAGCGACCCGTGAATTCATGGTCGGGCTGTTCGGCTGGACCACGTTTAACGATACCATGCCCGATGGCACCCCCTATACGTCGTTTTCGACAGCAGGAAATTTGGTGTGCGGCCTCATTCCCCTGACGCCCAAGCGTGACTTCGAGCGCGGGCAAGCCTATTGGATGAGTTATCTACAAGTTGATAGCCTGCCTTTTGCTCAGGGGCAGGTGGAACGCCACGGCGGATTGGTCATCGGGCAACCTCAACCCGTGCCGGACGTAGGCTCTTACCAGGTGATACGCGATCCTGCTGGGGCTTTGCTGGCCTTCATTGAGGCGCAGCAAACCATTTTGGGTCACAACTTTGCTTGGCATACCGTCGTCTGGAATGAGTTGAGTTGTCCTGGCGGCGACACCATTAAGGGGTTCTATCGCAGTGTTGTAAATTGGACCCACATGTCCAACCAAGTCGATGAATTTGACTATGGTATTTTCACCAAGCAAGGTGAAAATATGGCCGGTTTGTTGGAACTGCCTGATGCTGCGTTTGAGGCCATGCGCCCTGCGTGGCAAATCTACTTTGCGGTCAGAGATCTGGACGCGATGGCTGCCAAAGTGATCAAGTTCGGCGGGCATTTGGTCGCCGAACCGTTTGATTTGCCAGGCGTTGGGCGTATGGCTGTGGTGATAGACCCCGGGAACTGTCCGTTCAGCTTGCTGCAACCCCTGGGGTCGTAATACCAATTCTCATCAAAAAAGACTCCTTATGAACTGGTATAGGGCCGCGACTGCGGCCCCCCAGCGGGCTCCAAGCCCGAAGGGCGCAGGGAACGCCCGCGCTCCCAACAATTGGGCTCCAAGCCCGAAGGGCGCAGGGAACGCCCGCGCTCCCAACAATTGGGCTCCAAGCCCGCGGGCGCAGGGAACGCCCGCGTCTGAAGCGCGCGGCCCTAGGTCAGTAGAATTCGGTTGCATTTTGCTGACCGTCGCACGACTGAGTCTAGGAACGACTATTGGCCGAGGCTTCAAAAATGACAGAGCAACAAAAACTGAACCGTCCCGGGTTTATCGGCGGGTGATTTGTTCAAATGTTAGGCGGCTAGATCATAGCCATGTTTTTCTTTTAAGTATGTCTCCTCTTTTTGGCTAGGGGTTAGGTATCCGATGGATGAGTGGATGCGTTTGGTGTTGTACCACTTGATCCACCTGGCGGTTTGCCACTCGACATCTGCTCTGGATTTCCAGGGGCCGATGCGCTCAACGACCTCTGTTTTGTACAGGCCGATGGTGCTTTCTGCGAGCGCGTTGTCGTAGCTGTCGCCCACGCTGCCCACCGACATATCAACGCCTGCCTCTTCTAGGCGTTCGCTGTATTTGAAGGACATGTATTGGCTGCCGCGATCACTATGGTGAATGGGCTTGATGCCATCTACCGATATGGGTCTGCGTTGATGCAGGGCCTGCTCCAGGGCGTCCAGCACGAAGGCCGTTGTCATAGAGGTGCTGACCTTCCACCCCACCATGCGCCGTGCAAACACGTCGATGACGAAGGCCACATAGACATCTCCCTGCCAGGTTTTGACGTAAGTGAAATCACAGACCCATAACTGGTTAGGGTAAGAGGCATGGAACGCCCTGTTCACCCGATCCTCTGGGCAGGGCAGTGCCTTATCAGGATTGGTGGTGATGACGGGCTTTCCCCGCACCAGGCCTTGATAACCAGCCCTTTGCATCAATCGCTCTACCGTGCACTTGGCGATGGCATAGCCTTCAGACTTGAGCTGATGCCAAACCTTGCGGGTGCCATAAATGCCATCGCTCTCATCATGATAGACGCGCTTGATCTCAGCAAGATCAGCCTCATCCTGATTTGCCTTACGACTGCGCAGATCAGGGTTGCGCGCCATAGAAGCATGACGGCGATAGGTTGAGGGCGCGATGGACAAAACCTTCGCCATCGGCTCGGCACCGAACTCTTGGATATGATCGCTCATAAAGCTCACGACTTGGGAAACGGGCGGCCGAGCTCCGCCTGTGCGAAATAAGCCGAGGCCTTCTTCAAGATCTCATTGGCTTGGCGAAGGTGGCGGACCTCACGCTCCAGTTCTTTGATCCGCGCCTTATCTTCCGTGTTCAAACCAGGGCGCTCACCTGCATCCTTCTGGGCCTGATGACACCAGGAGCGAAGGCTATCGGGAGAACAGCCTAAGCTGCTGCCAACGGCGATATAGGCCGCATTATCACTGGCTTAGGAACCACGCTGCTCGGAAAGCATCCGCACAGCACGCTCACGAAACTCCGCATTATAACGGGCGGTGTATCTTTTGTTCGACATGGGTCTTCCTTAGAGAATTGGACCCGCCGATAAACCCGGGACGGTTCAGACTCCAATCCGTGACGATATCATTGGGGCGCTCAAAGAAAGGCCACGCTTGAGAGAGCGCAAGCCTATCGCGGATCGCGTGCTGAGGCGAATCCAAAACTTCATCCAGACCTTCATCCAGACCTTCATCCAGACCTTCATCCAGACCTTCATCCAGACCTTCATCCAGACCTTCATTGAGGGTGTTGACTAGAAAAACACCATCGTGAGAACAGGTGTGTAGCGCGGGCGTCCCCTGCGGCCTTGGAGCCCAATTGTTTGGAGCGCGGGCGTTCCCTGCGTCCCGCGGTCCCCGTAGCGGCCCCGAGATCGGCGGACACGCGCCTCGGGGTATAAGCGAAGGCCCCGTCGCGCGGTCGGGCTGAGCGAGCGGCGCGAGCGAGGTGAGACCGCATCAAACAGGCGAAACGCGAAGCGTTGAGACACGAAACGGTCATGAAAAGGTCACTTTTTATGACCGTTGGTATGATTAGGGCATCTGGGTTCTTGGGGTGCAATTCCTATTCCTTAAAAACGGCGATCTTATACTTTAGACCTTGAATTAGATGCATATGCATTTATGCGGGATCCCGACTTAGGTCATACAATAAATTCAGGCCGCACTTGGCGTCGTCCGTCACACCAACAACTTTGCGGGAGGAAACCATGACAGCAGCGCAGACTTTAAACGATCTTGGGGCCATGCTTTTAACTGGCGGGATTGAGGTTGTTGATTGTTCGGGAACACTTGGCCCTTCAACCCCCATATTGAAGTTACCCGAGGATTTTGCCAAAAACACACCGAAGGTCGAAATTCATAAAATTAGTGAATACGATGCCGACGGCCCCTTTTTCGCCTGGAACTGGATGATTCTGGGCGAACATTCTGGCACCCATTTTGATGCGCCCCATCACTGGATCACAGGAAAAGATCATCCAGACGGCTATACCGATACCCTCAATGCGCAACGTTTGATCGCCCCCGTCAACGTCATCGATTGCTCGGCGCAGTCGGCGGCCGACCCGGATTTCCTCTTAACCGCCGACGGGGTCAAAGCCTGGGAGGCAGAACATGGCGAAATCAGCGCTGGGGAGTGGGTGGTCATGCGCACCGATTGGGATCGACGCGTGGGAGATGAAGAGGCGTTCCTAAACGCCGATGAAACGGGTCCCCACTCCCCTGGGCCAACGCCCGACTGCATCGAATACTTGCTGTCGAAGAAGATTGTTGGCTGGGGGACCCAGTGCATTGGCACCGACGCGGGGCAAGCTGGCGGCATGGAACCGCCATTCCCCGCGCACAACTTGCTGCATCGTGACAACTGTTTTGGCCTCGCCTCCTTGGCCAATCTCGATAAGCTGCCCGCCAAAGGCGCTCTCTTGATCGCCACGCCGCTGAAAATTGAAAACGGAACCGGATCGCCAATCCGCGCCTTGGCTCTGATCCCCAGAGGTTAGGATCGCAGGACATGCGCCAAGTCAATTGCCTCCTCATCGGCACGGGCATAAACGCCCTGGTGGCGGGGGTTTTGCTATCGAAAAAGGGCAAAAAGGTCCTGCTCATGGAGCATGAAGACCGCATTGGCGGCTGCATGATGACCGCCGAAATCACCTTGCCAGGATATCATCATGACGTGATGGCCACCACGTTTGTGCTGTTCCTAACCTCACCGGCCTATGCCGAATTAGCCGATGATTTAGCGCGCCACGGCTTGCAGTTCAGTCACAGTGATCACCCCACCACGGTGCTTCGCCCCGATGGTTCTGCCCTGGCCCAGGCTTAGGCGGGGGATCTGGCTACAATATGGCGAAGGTATTGTCCTGATGTCTGATGGGATGGCACAGCAACGAACCTTAGAGGAAATTGGACTACAGAGCTTTGCCCCTTACCTGATGAATAGAATCATGGGGAACTACAATGAGAGTTTGCGGGTTGATTTGGCGAAGCTTGGCATGTCCACGCCCAAGATGCGCACGTTGGCGGTGCTTTGCGTCATGGATGGGTTGTTGATTCGTGATCTCGCGGTTTATGCGGTCATTGAGAAATCAACTATGAGTCGTACCGTGGACAAGCTCAGCCATGAAGGTGCGGTGCGCCACGAAACCGACCAAGACGACCTGCGCGCGTCTCGCATTTTTATTACCCAGAAAGGGCGCGCCCTATTTGAGCAAATTTGGCCCGCCATGTCCAACAACTATGAACGCATGTTTCAGAAAATTTCCGACAAAGAACGCGCCACGTTCATTTCTGTGCTGCAGAAAATTCTGCACACGATTCGAAGGCATGAGATTTGATGCACATGCGCGTCCAAGCAATGTCGGGAAAGGTCTTTATGTCCCCAACCGCCCATGGCGTGGGGGATCATAGTATCCACAAGTTTTCTTAAACAAAGGGTTCAAAGACAAAAATGGCAGAGCGATCATTTAAAAGAGAAGTCGAGCATTTACGCAAAGGAGAAGGCGATACGTTCACTGGTGAGGGGATTCTTGCGATTACCAAGGCGCTGTTGGAAAATGGCGTTGGCTACGTAGGCGGCTATCAGGGCGCGCCCATTAGTCACCTGATGGACGTTTTGGCCGACGCAGAGGACCTGCTGAGCGAACTCGGCGTTCGGTTTGAAGCCAACGCCTCAGAAGCCGCCGCAGCGGCTATGTTGGCGGCATCGGTGCATTATCCGATCCGTGGGGCCGTCACATTCAAAGGATCGGTGGGGGTCAATGTTGCCTCCGATGCTTTGTCCAACCTCGCGTCTTCTGGGGTCAATGGGGGCGCGCTCATCATCGTGGGTGAAGATTATGGGGAGGGATCCTCTATCATGCAGGAACGCACCCATCCCTTCGCCATGAAATCGCAATTTTGGCTGATGGACCCGCGCCCCAATTTGCCGTCCGTTGTCGATGCTGTTGGCCACGGCTTTGCCTTGTCAGAGGCCTCGAACACGCCCGTGATGCTCATGGTGCGCATTCGTTCCTGCCACGTGACCGGATCGTTTGCATGCCGAGACAATCAACGCCCGCCGCTGAGCGTCCGTGATGCCTTGGCCAATCCTCAACGCGATTTCAATCGGGTCGTCCTGCCGCCCATGTCCTATCAGCATGAGCAAGATAAGATCAAAAATCGCTGGCCTGCGGCAGAAAAATTCATTGTCGATCAAGGGCTAAATGAACATTTTGGTCCGCGGGAGTCCCAGATTGGTCTCGTCTGTCAGGGCGGCATGTACAATGGCCTCCTCCGCGCGCTCCAGCGTCTGGGCCTGGCAGACATCTATGGGGACACCCAGGTGCCTATCTATTGCCTCAACGTCACCTATCCCTTGGTTAAGACAGAATTTGAGGACTTTATTGAGGGCAAAGAGGCGGTTTTGATCGTCGAAGAGGGGCAGCCCGAATTCATCGAACAAGGTCTTTCGACGCTCATTTTGCGGAGCGGCCGGAAGGTCAGCCTGCATGGCAAGGACATGCTGCCAATGGCGGGTGAATATACAGGGCAGGTTCTAGTCGATGGGGTGACCGCGTTTTTAAGGCGGCATGCACCCAACCTCTTACAGGCCCAAACCCGTGCGCCCAATAGTGAGCCGCCTCAAATTCCTGATTTGTCAAACCTTGTTCCCATTCGCCCCCCGAGCTTTTGCACGGGTTGTCCTGAACGCCCCATTTTCGCCGCTATGAAGCTGGTGGAAGCAGAGCTTGGCACCCATCAGATTACGGGCGATATAGGGTGCCACTTATTTGCCTGTCTCCCGCCTTTTGAAATTGGCGGCGCGACCATGGGGTATGGCCTGGGCCCGGCGTCCAACGCGGCCTTTGACGGCGGCGGTGACAAGCGCGCCATTTCGTTTCTAGGTGATGGCGGGTTTTGGCACA
Organism: Alphaproteobacteria bacterium; assembly: GCA_965228345.1. Lineage (GTDB taxonomy): Bacteria > Pseudomonadota > Alphaproteobacteria > UBA7985 > UBA7985 > CAXQZM01. Next base: position 306,048 of record CBDDHH010000003.1, read on the forward strand.
ATGGTCTGAGCTCCTCCATCGGCAATATGGTGTTCAACAAGTCCGACAGTGTCGCCGTTATCGTTGATAACTACTATTCTGCGGCGACGGGTGGCCAAGACCTCATGTCGTCTCGCGCCAGCAACGCAAGCAAGGCCACCAACAATCCCATTTCCAAGGCACTCAAAGGCATAGGGGTCAATTGGGTGCGCCAGATCGACTGGACCTACGATGTTGGTAAGATGCGCGATACCTTGCGGGAGGCCCTGACCACCACGCAAACAGGGCCTAAGGTCATAGTCGCCTCTTCTGAATGCATGCTCAATCGTCAGCGTCGGGAAAAACCGTTGCGGGCCAAGGCCATAGAGGCGGGTAAGCGCGTGGAGGTTCCGCGGTTTGGCGTCGACGAAGACATATGCACGGGCGATCACGCCTGCATTCGCCTGTCGGGCTGTCCTTCGCTTTCCCTCAAGCAACTTGAGGATCCCTTGCGCGATGATCCGATTGCGACGATTGATCAAAGCTGCGTGGGCTGCGGGAATTGTGGGGAGGTTGCCGATGCGGCGGTCCTCTGCCCGAGTTTTTATCGGGCAGACGTGGTTCATAATGACTCCGCAGTCGCGCGCTGGTGGGCCCGCCAACGCCGACGCGCGATTGCATGGCTGCAGCACCGCCGTGCGGCCGCGCGCTTAACTTTTGTTCAGGAGGCTGCATGACAACACGGGCGGCCTTAAGCCCCGACCTAGTCGACGAACGGCTGGCAAAGATCATCAAAGTCGCGGTTTTAGCGGTTGGCGGACAGGGTGGTGGCGTCTTAACCAGTTGGATCGAAGCCACGGCCCGTGCGCAAGGCTATGCGTGCCAGGCGACCTCCGTTGCCGGCGTCGCACAGCGCACGGGTGCCACCATCTACTATATCGAACTCGCGCCCATGGGCGCGCAGACGCCGATTTTCTCCCTAGCGCCCACGGCTGGAGACGTCGATATTGTCATTGCCGCTGAAATGGTTGAGGCTGGGCGCGCGATTATGCGGGGGTTTGTCACCCCGGATCGGACCACCTTGATTGCCTCGACCCATCGAAACTTGGCGGTATCGGAAAAAGTTATCCCCGGGAACGGCATTGCCGAGACCGATCGGATTGTGGCCGCGGCAGAAATTGCTGCAGAGCACTTTATTCGGTTCGATATGGACCAAGTGGCCCTGGACCAAGGCTCGGTCATCTCCGCCGCTTTGTTTGGTGCCTTGGCAGGTTCTGGAGTCCTCCCCTTTTCGCGCGAGAGTTTTGAAGAGGCCATTCGCGCTTCGCGACGAGGCGTTGGGCCTTCTCTTGCGGCCTTTTCAGTGGCGTTTGACAAGGCAAGGCGTGGGTCCAAAGACGCCGGCAAAGTCCGCGCAACGCCTCCTGCGTCTTTTCAGGTCAAGGGACCTGCCAAAGTCCTGCGCAAGTGGCAAGCCTTGGTGGCGCGTCTTCAGGCCTTGCCCACACCCGTTCAGTCGATGGCATGGCACGGATTGCGAAAAGTCACCGACTTTCAAGATGTGGCCTACGGCGATGAATACCTAAGGCGGCTCGAGGACTTCGTGGGCCAGGATTCGCTCGAGCAGGAGTTTGTGCTGTCCAGAGAGGCGGCCAAGTATATTGCCAATGCCATGGCGTACGACGATGTCATTCGTGTTGCCGACCTCAAAACCCGTGCGGCAAGATTTCAACGCATTGAACGCGACATGCAGGTCGGAGACAGGACCCTCAAACTCACGGAATTTATGCACCCTCGCGCCGAAGAAATTGTCGGCATGTTGCCGGCGCCATGGGGCGCGCGATTGGAAAACAACCAAGCGTGGATGCGCCGTCTAGATCAGTGGTTCAATAGGGGGCGCCGGGTGCGGACCCATAGATTGAGCAGTTTTCTGATTCTCTACCTCTTGGGCGGACTGCGATCCTATCGTCGGCGTACGTTGCGGCACAAGCACGAAATGGATCACCTCAACGGATGGATCAAAACCTGCCAGGCTGCCGTGGCCCAAGACTATGATTTCGCGTGTGAGCTTTTGCGCTGTCGCCGACTAATCAAAGGCTATTCAGATACCCACCATCGCAGTCATTCCAAGTTTGATCGCCTTATGGAGGGTGCCAAATTGCTTTGGGCGCGCGATGATGCCGCACCTTGGGTCGCGCAACTGCGGGACTCGGCGCTAAAGGATGAGAAGGGCGAGGCTCTGGACGGTGCGCTGCAAACTATTCGCTCCTTCCTGTGATCGTCGGTATTCTACCAGCGGCAATTATAAATGACTCTTATGATCGCTGGTATAAGGGCCGCGACTGCGGCCCCCGTAGCGGCCCCGAGATGAGCTAAGAAAACGCCTCGGAGTATAAGCGAAGGGGAGGCGAAACGCAACGCGTTTCTGCCGTGAGTATCCATGATAAATCAAGGGGCAATTTGTGACCATTTTCTGTTTTCCCGCAAGAGGGCATTTGCCAGCGTGATCAGCTTACGCATCACGGCGATGATGGCGACTTTTTTCGGCTTTCCGGCTTCGACAAGGCGGCTCTAAGAAATCCTTTAGGTCTTCATTGTATCGCATGGCAACCAAGGAAGGCATGTAGAGGGCATTGCGTACAGGAGCTCTTCCCCCCTTGATACGGGCGACACCCTTAAGCGTTCCTGATTGGGATTGCATAGGAGCCAAGCCAGCTAGAGCGCCGATCTTTTTCTGACTGAGTGTGCCAAGCTCTGGCATGTTGGTCAGAAGGGATATGGCTGTTCGTGCCGCAATCCCTGGGATTGTGATCAAGATGTTAAAGCGTTCCAAGAGATCAGGATGGGCTTCGATGAGCTTCTTGGTCTTGAGGGTTAGCTGTTCGATCTCCTTTTCGAGGGTCTTGAGCATTCTCGTTGCAAGCCTCACAGCGGCCTTATCGGTAACGACTTTCTTCCTGTTGCTCCACTGCGTTTGCGTTTGCACAAGCCCTTGATGAAGACTTTGGTATTCTCCAAGAGTTTCAATGACTTCATCGCGTATCTTGGTGGGCTCAAGGGGGAGGGTTTGGCCCATGAGTGCCAGGATTTTCGCATCGACCTTATCGGTTTTTGCGAGTTGGCCGATGCTGTTGGCAAAGCATCGCGCTTGCCAAGGGTTGACCTTTGCGTAAGCGATTTGGGCTTGAGCAAGGCCACGTTCCAAGGCTCTGTGATAGAAGCCAGTTGCCTCAAAAACGACCAGGCAATCAGGAAGCTTGCTCAAGGTCTTGATGAGAGCCTTAATCCCGCAAGGGGTATTGGGCTTGCAGCTATGGTTTTGGCCATTTGACACAAAAATATCGAATTGGGCTTTTGAAACATCAATTCCGATGGTAACTTGTGACATCTTTCCGTTCCCTTTCTTGTCATACGGGACGCACAGCTGGCTCCCTAGTATCCATTCGGGCCACTTGTAGGAAAGACGGGGTGATCAAACTCACGAACGGTGCCTGCAACGCAGCACCTAGACACGAACGATCCAGCCCCGCCGCCGATTTGGGGGTGGCCACCCCCAAATCGGCGCGTCAAGCTTACCACAAATGATCTAGCATCGCGGCAAGAAAACGCTCATATTCCATTAGACAAGACACGAAACGGTCATGAAAAGGTCACTTTTTATGACCGTTGCTATAATCCTTGAAATGTGTGCTTCTGTGGGCAAAGGCGGCCATGTTCACTTGCGAACAGTTTTAGGTTCAGATATGAACAAGATAAGTAACTTGTCCAAGCTGGTGAGGAATTCCTGTGGCGCAAATCATCCCTGTCGACCCTTTTGATCAGGTGGTATTTGGTGCTTCGGGTGACTTGGCGCGGCGGAAGCTGTTTCCAGCACTCTATTACCGCGATCTTGATGGCCAAATTCCCGATGGTGCCCGCTTGATTGGGTGTGGGCGTCGCGCCCAAGACGATGCAGCATTCCGTCTCTTCATTCATGGGGCGCTTAAGGAGTTTGTCGAGGACGAACACTTGACCCACGAGGTTGTTGAACGGTTTTTGGCGCGCCTTTCCTACGTCAGTGTCAACGTCACTGAGCCCGCCGACTATGGAGGACTAGTCGACGCGTTGGAGACCGACGATCCCGCTCGCCCCCAAGTCATATATCTCGCGCTTCCGCCCGCAACCTACGGAGATGTGGCCCGCAACTTGGCAGAGGTCGGCCTCAATCGTCCCCAAATGCGGCTGGTTCTGGAAAAACCCCTGGGGCACAATCTGGAGTCCTCAGAAGCCATCAACCGTCAAGTTGGCGCTTTTTTTACGGAGGCGCAGATCTATCGTATTGATCATTACTTGGGCAAAGAGTCGGTGCAGAATTTACTGGCTTTGCGGTTTGGCAATGTTCTGTTCGAACGCATCTGGAACGCCGCCAACATAGAGCATGTTCAGATCACCGCCGCCGAAACGGTGGGCTTAGGTAGTAGAGCCACCTACTACGATACCGCCGGGGCGCTCCGCGACATGGTGCAGAACCATTTGCTCCAGCTCATGTGCTTAACCGCTATGGAGCCGCCGAACGACTTTGAGGCCGACGCCATTCGCGACGAAAAGCGCAAAGTCCTTAGGGCTCTGCGCCCCATCACTGAATCCAACGTCGGGGAAAAGACGGTGCGCGGTCAGTACGGCGGCGGCGCGGTTGCGGGGCAGGTCGTCCCCGCCTACGCAAGCGAGCTGGGCCACGAGTCCGCCACCGAAACCTATGTGGCCCTTTGCGCCGAAATCGACAATTGGCGCTGGGCAGGTGTGCCGTTTTACTTGCGCACTGGAAAGCGGCTGCGCGCGCGATATACTGAGATTGTCATTCAGTTTCGCGCTGTGCCGCACTCCATTTTTGGTGACAATCAACAGGGTCTTGACGGCAATCGCTTGGTGATCCGTTTGCAACCCGATGAGGGGGTACGGCTCAACCTTATGACTAAGGACCCGGGCCCTGGCGGGATGCGCCTCCGCCAGGCGGGTTTGGATCTGTCATTTGCCGAGCAATTTGACTTAAGCCGCTTTCCTGATGCTTACGAACGCTTGCTCTTAGATGTGGTGCGCGGCAATCGAACCTTGTTCATGCGCGATGATGAAGTCGAAGCAGCCTGGGCCTGGATCGACCCGATTTTGGCGGCTTGGACCAACGCGGTGGGGGGGCCCAGTCCCTACGCATCGGGCACCATGGGCCCTGCGCAAGCCGATTTGCTGCTCGGCCTCAAAGGCCATAGCTGGCACGGTGCCGACGTATGATTGGGCAGATCCATCGCTTCGAAAGTCGTCTGGGGCTGGCGAACGCCCTTAGTCAACGTCTTATGATCTGGGCAGGGGATTCTACGAGGGCCCAACTTCTACTTTCAGGGGGGTCAACGCCCAAGGAACTGCTCGAAGCCCTGGCAGCGGCATCACGTCCGCCGGGTTTGGAGATTTTGCCAGTCGATGACCGATGTGTCGCCGCCGAGGATAAGAGATCCAACTTCGGCATGTTTAGGGCTGTCTTGGGGGATGGGGGTTTACGGCCTTTGTACGACAGTAAACTCGGCCCTGAAGGCTCTGCGGTAGCGCTTAACGAAGGCGGGGGCGTGTTGGTGTCCCGCCGCTTTACGGTCTTGGGTTTGGGGCCCGACGGACATACGGCTTCGCTGTTCCCTGGCAGTGCTGACCTCGCCAGGGGCTTAGACCCCAAGGCGCCTGACTTCATTGTTTCTGCGCCGACCATGGCGCCCTTGGTACCGCGCCTTACCTTGACGGCCTCGCCGATCTTGGCCTCTGACTCTCTCGTTCTACATTTTCATGGCAATGACAAGTGGGCCCTGTTTGTCGAGGCGCAAGAGAGCGCCCCAGAGGTGCATCCCATCGCCCACTTCTTGCGCCATGCAAGCAAGCCTATGGATATTTACTATGCGCCCTAACTTGCAACGGATCCTAGATCGCATCCGCCATCGCAGCGCTGAGTCGCGCGCAGCCTATCTGGACCGTATGGTCACACAACGCCGCCGAGGTCCGAATCGAGGGACCCTATCGTGCGGAAATTTAGCGCACGGCTTCGCCGCCTGCGGGGCCGCAGACAAGGCGGCGCTCATGGGTCAAGAAACACCAAATCTTGCCATTGTGACTGCTTACAACGACATCTTATCTGCACATGAACCGCTGCAACACTTTCCTGACCTCATTAAAGCAGCAGCCCGCGAGGCGGGCGGCACCGCGCAGGTGGCAGGGGCGGTGCCCGCCATGTGCGATGGCGTGACCCAAGGGCAACCGGGCATGGACTTGTCGCTTGCCAGTCGCGACGTTATCGCCCTATCGACCGCCATTGCTCTGTCGCACAATATGTTCGACGCGGCCCTTTTGCTTGGAACTTGCGACAAAATAGTCCCTGGCCTCTTCATCGGTGCCTTGACCTTTGGGCATCTGCCGATGGCCTTTTTGCCCGCAGGGCCCATGCCGTCGGGATTGCCCAATCCTGAAAAAGCTAAGGTGCGCCAGGACTATGTTGCGGGCAAGGTCAACCAAGCAGCGTTGATGCAGGCGGAGGCCGAGTCCTACCACGCCCCTGGCACTTGCACGTTCTATGGAACCGCCAATACCAATCAAATGGTCCTAGAGTTTATGGGCTTGCAGCTGCCAGGAACAACGTTTGTGCCCCCCTATACGGAGCATCGCGCGGCCGTGGTCGCCGAAACGACGCGCCAGGTGTTGGGTTGCACGGATTTGGGGGGGGGCTACACGCCCTTGTACGAGGTGGTCAGCGAGGCCTCGGTATTCAACGCCCTAGTGGGGCTCATGGCCACGGGCGGTTCGACCAACTTGATTTTGCATTTCATGCCCATGGCAGCTGCGGCAGGTGTTTTGTTGACGCTGGACGATATGGCCGACATATCGGCGGCGGTGCCCTTGCTGGCGCGGGTCTATCCCAACGGACCCGCAGATGTGAACCATATGGACGCGGCAGGGGGCCTGCCGTTTCTAATCAAAACACTGAGAGGAGAGGGGTATTTGTGCGAGCAGGTGAAAACCTTGATGGGGGAGGGCTTGGACGCCTATGGCGTCGAGTCTGCATTCGACGATCGGCGGAAAACCGATAGCACGCGCGCCTACGGTCTAAGGACCGTTGAGGCCTCACATGTATCTCGCAATAGTGAGGTACTGCGCCCCGCAACCGATCCCTTCGCCCCAACGGGGGGCATTCACGTCCTCTCTGGCAACCTCGGTCAGGGCGTCATCAAGGTATCTTCCGTTGACTCCAGGCACCATCAGGTTCGCGCGCCTGCCAAGATATTTGAAAGTCAGGCGGCTTTTTTGAAAGCGTTTGAAGCAGGGACTTTGCACTGCGATCATATTGCGGTGTTGAGGTTTCAAGGGCCGAGGTCCAACGGGATGCCTGAACTGCACAAGCTCACGCCGGCTTTGGGGGTTCTTCAGGGCTTGGGTTATGCCGTTGCACTGGTCACGGATGGACGCATGTCCGGCGCCAGTGGTAAGGTGCCCGCCGCAATTCATATGAGCCCGGAGGCTGCAGCAGGCGGGCCGCTCGCCCTGCTAGAGGATGGGGACATGATTGACCTCAACGCTGGCGCGGGAACACTGAATGTGGAGGCTGACTTGCACACCCGCACTCCTGCAAAGAAGATGGATCCTAGTGACGAGTCACTCATGGGGCGGGAGTTGTTTGCAGGCGTACGGAGCCTGATGAGCGCGGCGGCCGAGGGGGGGAGCTTTGTCGTATGAGGTTTGCAGCAACCGACCCGATCCTGGACGCGGGTCCGGTCATTCCCGTCTTGGCTTTACATGACGGTCTAGATTTGGCGCCTTTGGCCGAGGCCCTTGTGGCCGGCGGGATCCAGGTGTTTGAAGTCGTCTTGCGCACACCCAGCGCGCTATCGGCCATCGCTCGTCTAAAGGGACGTGTTGCCCGTTTGGGCGCAGGAACAGTGCTGACGCGTGAGCAAATGGTTGCCGCGCGGGACGCGGGCGCTGAGTTTTGCGTTTCCCCGGGTTTGACCCCCGACTTGCATGCGGCTGCTGTGGAGCTAAGCATGCCTTTGCTGCCTGGGTGTGCCACGGCCTCCGAGGTGATGGCCGCGCAGGCCTTGGGTTATTCAAACCTCAAGTTCTTTCCTGCGGAGCGCGCGGGCGGACCCGAAGCATTGGGCGATTTTGCCTCAGTGTTCCCGAGCCTGCGGTTTTGCCCCACAGGCGGTATTTCCGCGGACAACGCACGCGTCTATTTGGCGAACAGGAATGTCGCCTGCGTCGGCGGGTCCTTGGCAACGCCTTCAGCTTTGGTGCAGGCCAAAGACTGGGACGGGCTGCGCCAGCACGTGGAATCCCTCATCAATACCTTGACTTAAGTGCCGCAGTTGCCCTTATGATCGCACCACCTCGCGACGAAGAGGTGCCGTATCAATCCATCGATTTAGGAGTCCCCATGCGTGTTTTTTTGGTTTCTGCACTGGCGTTGACCGCCGCGACCCAAGCTTCCGCCCAGCAACTCAATATCTTCAACTGGTCGGATTATATCAACGAGGAGTCGATCCCTGAGTTTATTAAGGAATCGGGTATCGATACGACTTACGACACCTTTGATTCCAACGAAACACTTGAGGCACTCTTGCTCGCTGGAAATTCCGGTTACGACATCGTCGTGCCTTCTGGAACATTCTTGAAGCGTCAGTCAGAACTGGGTGTTTTTCAAGCGCTCGACAAGTCGCGATTGATGGGTCTTGAGAACCTGAGCGCCTTCGTTTTGGACAGGGTTGAAACCTTTGACCCAGACCAAACTTACTCGATCCCTTACATGTGGGGCACGACTGGTATTGGTTATGTGGTAGAAAACATCGAAGCCGTCTTGGGGGCCGACGCACCGCTGAACAGTTGGGATCTCGTCTTTGATCCCGAGAATGCCGCCAAGATGGCCGAGTGCGGCCTTTACATGCTTGATGCGTCTGATGAAGTCATCCCTGCGGCACTCAATTACTTGGGTCTCAATCCGGACAGCAATGACCCTGCTGATTTGGTGCGAGCTCTTGAGGTCCTTAAACCGATTCGGCCTTATATCACCAAATTCGACAGCTCTGAGTATATCGACGCTTTGGCGGCAGGGGAAATCTGCGCTGCCATCGGTTGGTCGGGTGATATCTTCATAGCGCGTGATGCGGCTGAGGAGGTTACAGTTGAATACGTGGTGCCGGAAGAGGGCGCGCTCATGTGGTTTGACCTCATGGCGATTCCTGCTGACGCGGCAAATGTGGACGAGGCCTACACGTTTCTTAACTACATCTTACGTCCAGAGGTGATCGCCGCTGCTACCAACTATGTTTACTACGCCAACGCTAATCAAGCGGCGTTCGACAGCGGGTTAATCGACGACGAGGTCACAAGCGACCCGGCCATTTACCCCGATGAAGCGACCCTAGCAAAACTCTACACGACGACCCCCTATAGCTTCGAAACCCAAGAGTTTGTTGACGCCATTTGGGCTGAGTTTGTGGCGGGTAACTAGGCAATGAGGTCGTGCGAGGGGCACTCCTCGCACGCCAAAGCCGCTTGCATCTGTATGGATTGATGGAGTGGCTTTAGCCCCTTGGCTGGCAAGGATGTCCCTTGGGGAGGATGGGTTCAATTGAGTTGGAATTTGATTTATACCAGTTCTCCTTAAAACAGACTCTTTATGAACTGGTATAGGGCCGCGACTGCGGCCCCCGTAGCGGCCCCGAGATCAGCGCGGAAGCGCCTCGGGGTATAAGCGAAGGCCCCGTCGGAGGCGAAACGCAGCGCGTTTCTGCCGTGAGACAAAACTCCGCTAAAAAAATGTCAATTTTTGGCGGAGTTGGTATTATGCGGCAAGAGACCCAGGGTAACTAGTTCTGGAGTGCGGACGCGCCGAGGCGACGAAAGCGGCAGTGATACTCATGCTTGTGCAAACACCCTGGTCTTTCCGAGCAGATTCTGCCATTCGCAAGGAAGTCGCTTTAATGCGGCAGTCATGCCGCAAAAGGGCTGTTTTCTCGGTGACGAGACGGTAAACCAGATGGATGCTTGATTTGTCTTTCGTCCAACGGCCCGTGGCTCAAGCCAAGGGTTTGCCTAACCAGTTCTACACCGACCCTTTGGTGTTCGCGGCGGAGCGTGAGAAAATTTTCTTTGAAGGGTGGACGGCGCTAGCCTTTGGCAAAGATATCCCAACGCCGGGCGACGTGAAGCCTGTATGGCTGCTAGGGGTTCCCTTGCTCGCCGTTCGCGATCAAGACGGGGAAATTGGGGTGTTCCAGAACACCTGCCGTCATCGGGGGATGATTTTGGTTGAGGAGCCCAAAAACGTGCGGGGCGTGATTCGCTGCCCCTACCATTCCTGGTGTTATACTATGAAGGGTGAACTCAAGACCACGCCCCACGTTGGCGGCCCTGGCCAAAATACGCATCCGGACATGAAACGCTCCGAACTCGGTTTGACGCCTATCCGAACCCATGTTTGGCGTGACGTGATTTTTGTCAATGTGGGCGGTGCGGCAGACCCTTTTGAGGAGGTTCATGGGGATCTTATTTCTCGCTGGTCCGAATTTGACCAACCGCTCTACCACGGCGGCCCAGAAAGCTCTTTTAAACTGAACCTTGAGTGCAATTGGAAGTTAGCAGTCGAGAACTACTGCGAGTCCTACCATTTGCCCTGGGTGCATCCTGGGCTGAACTCTTACTCGCGCCTTGAAGATCACTACAATATCGAACAGCCTGGAAAGTTTTCAGGGCAAGGGACTCTGGTCTATAGCCCCTTGTTATCCGACGATGGCAAACGATTCCAAGACTTCAAGGGCCTGAGTAGTCACTGGGATAAGGCGGCCGAATATATCACGCTCGCGCCCAATGTTCTCTTTGGCGTCCACCGCGACCATGCTTTTGCCATCATCTTGGAACCTGTGGCGCAAGACCAAACGCGCGAACACATAGAGCTCTATTACGCGAGTCCCGACATGGCCGGCTGTGCCTACGACACGATGCGGGCCAAGAATGCTGCTATGTGGAAGCAAGTGTTTGAGGAAGATATTGTTGTGGTTGAGGGCATGCAGAAGGGTCGCCACGGCGTTCACTTTGACGGCGGCAAGTTTTCGCCTGCTATGGATGGTCCGACCCATCTGTTCCATCAATGGGTGGCAGAACGCATGGTGTGAAGGACCTAGAGGCCCGGTTGCTGGCCGCTCACGCGCGCGGGCAGGGGCCGGAACTCGCAAGACTCTACAACCACGCCGCCAAGAGCTACAGCAGCGACCCTGTGCGCGCGGCCTTTTATCTAACTCATGCCTACGTCTTCGCCCTTGAAGCAGGAATGCCCGAGGCCGCGGCCTATTATCAGCAGCTCAGATCCTGGGGAAAAGAAGAATGAAATCACATGTCAAAGTAGCAGTTATCGGTGGCGGCGTTGTTGGCGCTTCGGTCTTGTACCATTTGAGCAAGTTTGGCTGGACCGACGTCGTTTTATTGGAACGAGCAGACTTGACGGCGGGGTCCACCTGGCATGCGGCCGGCGGGATGCACACGATCAACAGTGACCCCAATGTTGCCAAGCTGCAAAAATATACGGTCGATCTTTACAAGGAAATTGAAAGTATAAGCGGCCAGGATGTTGGCCTGCACATGACGGGCGGGGTCATGCTGGCCGCGACTGAGGCGCGCTTCGATTGGCTCAAGTCGATCGCCGGCAAGGGCAAGTACTTGGGACTTGAGGCGCAAATTATTACACCTAGCGAGGCCCATGACCTCATGCCGCTGCTCGACCCCGATCAGTTTGTCGGCGCGCTCTACGATCAAGTTGAGGGGCACCTTGACCCCTACGGAACCACCCATGCCTACGCCAGATCCGCGCGAAAAAATGGCGCGGAAATTTATCAACAGACCAAAGTTGAAGCCTTAGAGCAACTCCCTGACCAAACCTGGAAAGTGCATACAAGCGCGGGTGATCTGATTGCCGAGCATGTTGTCAACGCGGGCGGTTTGTGGGCTCGCGAGGTCGGGCGCATGGTGGGGCTAGAGTTGCCGGTCCTGGCGATGGAACACATGTATCTCATAACAGAAGACATGCCCGAGGTAGCAGATTTCAACGCCAAGGCAGGCAAAGAAATGCTGCACGCAGTGGACTTCGACGGTGAACTCTATCTGCGCCAAGAGCGCGGCGGCATGTTGATGGGAACCTATGAGAAAGATTGCCGGCCTTGGATGCCCTATGAAACCAGTTGGGGCTTCTCAAAAGAGCTGCTCGAACCCGACCTAGATCGGATTACGCGGGAGTTAGAGGTCGGCTTCACACACTTTCCAGCGTTTCAGAATACGGGCATCAAACAAATTATCAATGGCCCCTTCACTTTTGCCCCCGACGGCAATCCCCTGGTCGGTCCCATCCGGGGCAAGCGTGGTTTGTGGATGGCCTGCGGGGTCATGGCCGGGTTTAGCCAAGGCGGCGGTGTGGGCCTTGCGCTCGCGAATTGGATGATTGAGGGCGATCCAGGCTTCGACGTATTCGCCATGGATGTGTCTCGCTTCGGCGACTTTGCCAGCTTGGCCTACACGAATGCTAAGGTAAGAGAGAACTATTCTCGCCGCTTTTCCATTCGGTTCCCGAACGAGGAATTGCCTGCCGCTCGGCCCCTGCGCACGACCCCCGTTTATGATCGTCAACGCGCGCTCGGCGCGCAAATGGGTGTGTCCTATGGGCTAGAAGTTCCGCTTTGGTATGCTCCGGAGGGAGTTCAAGATGAATTTTCTTGGTATCGCTCGACCGACTTTGATCATGTTGCTGCAGAGGCGCAAAATGTGCGTGAAAATGTTGGGCTGATCGAAACGTCGGGCTTTGCCAAGTACGCGATCGAGGGGCCCGGCGCGGCAGCGTACCTTGACCGTTTGTTGGCTTGCCGTCTTCCTGGCGTGGGCCGCATGACGCTTGCTCCCATGCTAAAACACGACGGGCGCGTGATTGGGGATTTTTCCCTTGGCCAGCCTGTTGAAGGCCAATACTTGTTGATCGGGTCAGGCGTGGCCGAAGACTATCATCGACGCTGGTTCGATCAGCAAGCAGAGGGCTTTGATGTGCAGATTGGCTCCTACGGCCCGCGCAAAGTTGGCTTGTCGATTGCTGGCCCCAAGTCGCGCGAGTTGCTGCAACGGATTACGCACGAGGACGTGAGCGCGAACGCCATGAAGTTCATGGACTTGCGCCCCATGACCCTTGGGTTGTCTCAGGCTCTGGTCGGTCGTGTCTCCTTCACGGGCGATTTGGGCTACGAGATGTGGATGCAACCACACGATCAATTGCACATATGGGAGGCGCTGATGGCGGCAGGTCAAGATCTAGGCCTGAAGCCCTTTGGCTTGCGGGCGCTCAATGCCCTGCGGCTTGAAAAGTCCTTCGGAGGTTGGGCGCGCGAGTATCGTCCGATTTACGACGCCTACGAATGCGGCCTTGGCCGATTTGTCGCAGTGAAAAAACCTGCGGACTTTATCGGCAAACAGGCCGCCATCGAGCAAAAGGCCGCCGGTGGTACGGCCTATCGGCTCGTAACCTTCACAGTTGCGGCAGACAAGGCCGACGTGATCGGCGACGAACCTCTCATGCTTGACGAGGTATGCGTTGGTTGGATCACATCGGGCGGGTATGCCCACACCTCTTCGGTTTCGGTCGCCATGGGCTACGTGCCCAAAGAGATGGCGGGTCGAGAAACAGGTTGGTCGGTCGAAATTTTGGGCAAAACCTACGCCGCAACGCCGCAGCCCATCGCTTTGTTCGACCACAAGGGCGAGCGGATGCGGGGCTAGACCCAAACCTGCGTTCAGAAGGGGCCCCAGTCGGACCGGCTTGAACGGCGGTTGTGCCGATAAGGGGCCATGGCGATGAGGACTTGCATCCCCGCTTGAGATCGATTTTCCCTTGTCAGGCGATGGTCATGGCGCTAGTCGCCTGTGGTGTCGGAGGGATGGCAGAGCGGTTGAATGCACCGGTCTTGAAAACCGGCAAGGGTTAGCGCCCTTCCAGGGTTCGAATCCCTGTCCCTCCGCCATTGACTGCAAACGAACTTCCATATGCTAGAAATAGCCTAACCTCAAAAGGGGGGTGGCCCTGGTGGCCGTAGTACCAACTCCGCTAAAAATTGACATTTTCAGCGGAGTTTTGTCTCACGGCAGAAACGCTCCGCGTTTCGGTCGTTTGATGCGGTCTCACCTCGCTTGCACCGCTCGCTCAGCCCGACCGCGCGACGGGGCCTTCGCTTATGCCCCGAGGCGCTCTCTTAGCTTGTCCCGGGGTCGCGTGTTTTTGGCGCGGGCGTTCCCTGCGCCCTTCGAGCTTGGAGCCCGCTTGGGGGGCCGCAGTCGCGGCCCTATACCAGTTCATAAAGAGTCTGTTTTAAGGTGAACTGGTATTATACCAGCGAATATAAGAGTCATTCTTAATTGCCGCTGGTATGATTGGATCACTGTTCCATTCTTGAGATTAGTCTAGAGATATAGTTATAGTTATAGTTATCTTGTGCATCCTGCATAAATAGGACATTCATTTCTTCCAGCTCTCTTATATCTTTACCCCAGTTCAATTTGCCAAATCTAGTTGGCGTTACGATAAAGCTGTTCAGGCAAACACTTTCTGAAGACAGGCGATTCTGAATATTTTTGATCGTTTTATGAAACTCGATTTTCTTATGTCCGGGGCCTTCATGTAAAAGTCCATGCGGCTCGATGAAGGCTATATATTGAGTATCGCCCTTTATTTTCCAAAGCAGGAAATCGGGATAAAAATTGCCAGCTTCAAAGAAGCCTATACCTTTTCCACGACTTTCATTTCTCAATAGGTAAAATTCCTCTCCCGTGTTGATTTCCAAAAACTGTCGAAGGTCTTCAACAAACTGGAACTCACTCTCGTTTAAAGACACGGGAGCAATTTGGACTTTGCTGTTTTTAGCCACATGCATAAGAGGCTGATAAAGATGAACATCAAAAAGGCAAGCCTTGAGATCGCCTGACTTTAGCACCCCTTGCTTTCCCTGATTCAGATCTTTTTTGAGTGCGAGAATATCATCTATGAGGGCCTGTTCTGAGCTATCTACAATCAACTGATATTCCTGCTCGTCTGGGATATTATCATCTTCTGGTGTTAGCGGACGTAATTCCAAGCGAGGCTCCATAAAGGCTGCCTTGGAGTAATTATAAAGCTCATCACAATATTTTTGAACCAGCTCACTAGCCATTTCTTGCCACAGGAACACGTTGGAAACATCGCTTGTAGCCATATTTTGGGCGGGAACCAGCATTCCATACCATGTTGTATCTAGTAAGAGCGGTTGAATTTGAGTTTTAGAGATATTCAAATTATGCCAAGTTCTCTCTCGCTTAAATTTTTCAAGCCTGAAGAACAAATCGGCATAGTCCAAGAAAGCCAGATGCTCTTTTGAGAAAACTGTTTCATTTTTACTGCCGTCTTCTCTTTTGTTTTTTGATGCAAGTGACTGAATGCGTGGATACCAGTCAATGACTACCATTTTATTTTTCAATTTATCTGGGATATGGCCAAAGGAAAGAACTTTTGCGTCATTCTTAAAATCATATTCGTTGCCATTACTATCCTTCTTGCGCGGACGTAAGACTTTAAGCTCCTTGCCAAAGTCATAAGTGATGTTTAGTGGCACTGTATAGACAGCTTTTTGGTCGTTGCTTGGCAGCTCTTCCTCTTCCAGAAACTTTTTAAATCTGTCCATAAAATCAGCCTGGACTCCAAAAACATTCAAAGTCTCTAGGTATTGAATATACTCAGGCTGATGTGTCGGAGTCGCAAAGCCGCTTCGCTTCAATGTCCAATCATACCCCTTGAGACGCACACCACGGCCAAAGAGCTGAATAATTTGTGAGCCTTCGCTTTTACCCACATGCATCAGACCAAGTGTGCTGACACGCCAGCAATCCCAGCCTTCAACAAACTTTTTGGACCCAAGAAGTACCGTGACAGGTGATGATGATTCATGGACTTGACCAAATAAGGTCTCGCTGAATTCGGCCTCTAGCACATTCAAGTTGCTGAAATCTCCCGGTTTGGCCTCCTTTTCCTGTTCAATATGCTTAATCAATCCTGCTGCATCGCCCACATTGATAAGCCCAAAAGGTACTTCTTCTTGGCCAACACGGAGCATGACTTCGCTTTCATCCCCCTTGATTTTTGCTAAGTTTAGCTGGCCACCCCCTGAATTAAGAAAGACCTTGCTAAAGATATCACGCAATAAATCACGATAGCTCCAGTCCTCGCGGCGTATCAAATCTCTGATGTATAGAAATGATCCTGCGAAAATATCATTGCCTGTTTCATCCAGAAGACCCGTATCCTGAGCATTTGTGCCCAATATTTTCTCTACAACAGATGCTGAAGCGGCCTCATTCTTTAAAAGATTGGCGATGAACTGGAGGATAAGAGCAACATCAGAGACCGTCTCTTTTTCATCTTTCGTCCCAGTAGCTTTGCTGACGCTCTTACCAACAAAAACCCACAAAGGCTTTTCCAGATTGTACGGGCTAAAGGCACTCTTCTTATCTTCATACAGCTTGATTTGCTGATAAAAGGACAGCAAACAAGCTGTCAGGTAGGTAAACCTTAGCTCCTCGTAGGATTTTGGCAGGTTAAATATGCGGTAGTCCTTGCCGTATCCATCCTCATAGAAATAGCGGTACGAATAATCAAACAGGATATTCTTAGTATAGGCTGCATCAATTTCCGGCCTTTTTGCCGCCGTGATGGCCTCTTTAAATGTGGCTGAATATTCAAAAACAAACCCTTTTTCCACCAATCGTTCGCGGCTTTTAAACCAGCCTGTTTCCTCTTTACTCCCCATGCCACGATGTGCTTCATCAACAAGGAGTAAATTCCGGTCGCCAAGGTTACGAACGGCAATTTGGTTCGGGCCATCCTCATCCGATAATTTTGTGATTTCGGTAAAATCGACCTGACGCAGGCCGTTCTTGGCGGAGGAGAATGAGTCTCCGCTATCGGTCGATAGCCGCTCGGCACGAAGACCGCTAGCGCCCATTTCGCGGGCATGCTGTCCAGAAAGCCCTTCATTGGGTGTGATAAGCACTGTTCTGGTCAGGTCATCCTTAAAGCGCGAAGCATCAGCATAATGACGGAATTGCAGAAAATTCACATGCATCAGCAGTGTCTTTCCTGATCCGGTGGCATTCTGTAGGCAAATCTTGTTCAGCTCTTCCAGTGAATAGGGCGCAACGCCCGTTTCAAAATCATGGTTTTCCCAATAGGCATTAAAGTGTTCAATATACTCATTCAGGCTGGAAAGTAGCTTATCCCGCCCGCCGAAATAGCGATCCAGATAAATCTCTACAAACAACAGCGAAAGCCATTGATAGTATTTCCAAACGATAGGACGGGAGCGCCTCTCATTGATGCTTAGCGTGTGACTGACAATATTCTGCTCATAGCGCAGTAAATCATCTTGTGTGGCTTCGGCCTCTTCCTGCCATTCCACATCCAGATTTTTGTAAAAATGGTGCAGATTATCTGCGTCCATCCCTTCCGGACAGTCGTGCAATATGCTCGCCAGACCCTGTAGGGGGCGCAATTTACGCTTGCCAGCTTTATGGGCTGCAAGTGGATCATGCCCGCATTGCTCGATCAGCCATTGGTTTAAAACCAGCCTATGACCGAAAGGTAGCATCGGCGTTTTGTTCTTTTTTGCCATGATTACACCTCAGTCGTCATACTTCTTCGGCCCACATTTGCTGGTGGAAGGCTTCTTCGATCAGGCGGACTTTCCAGTGCTCATCATCCTGACGCAGGTTCGGCAGGTTGTTGGAGCCATTGACGTAGATCACATCAAATTCGCTGTCTTGCGTGGACAGGCGATATTGCTTGAACCATTCGTCCAGCATCACATTATCTTCTTCCAGATTGCCCGTCAGCTTGCGCCAGATGACAAGCACACGGTCCGTGTTGGTCATATCGCCGGGGGTACGGCATACGCGGCCCTCAACCTTGCGGAACAGCCATTTTCCATCTTGAGAGTCTTCCATACGGCCATCGAGGATCAGGCGCGTAGCCTCATCGCCGGGCAATTCAGGGTCAGGCTCGCGCTTGAACGAAGCGCTGTAGCTGCGCCACATATCCAAATGATCGACATGCAGGCCGATGAGCCAGTTAAAGCTCTCCACCAGATCAACAGATTTTTCTTCATATTCGTCACTGCCGGGCTTTTTAATCTTCAGCTTATAGCCCGTTGGGTCATCAAATTGCTCGATGTTCAAAAGTGAAGGGCTGTCCTTGGTTTCAAATTCCAGCCAGTACTTCAGCATATAATCCCGGCGAAAATCATCATTGCTTTGCAGGGTTTGATCACGCGTAAGATCATGCTTGAAGCTGAGATTGTTCAGCGTGTCTTCATAGGACTCAAGCCGGATATATTTAAAGGCATGGGAAATACCATCACGAGATGTTGGTTTATCAAGATTCCATCCATTGGAGTAAATTGATCGACAGGTTCTAGCTTTTAATTTGTTATCAAAATAAGTGCCTTGTTCAACACATGTGTATTTTCTTTTATCTCTAAGGGCGGCGTGAGCAGTGGTGCCTGAGCCTGCAAAAAAATCCATTACATGGTCAGCGCTTATACTTCCCATTTGTAAAGCGCGATCTACTAACTTGTATGGCTTTTTCCCGTTTTCAAGCTGCACGCCACCTTCATTGTGAAGATTGTTAATACCTATATCTAACCAAATATCGCTTACGACTTTCGCAGGTAACAACTCATCATCAAAGCTCATTAAGTATTTTTCCGCAAATAATACCTCTTCCCCCTTATATGCATACTTTGTTAATCCTGTAGCTGTGGAAACTCTATAAAACTTGCCATCTTTAGGAGAATTTTTAATATTGGTGCTATCATTCACTGCTGTACGAAAGATATTGGACGAATTTTGAATACAATAGTTTTCAAACGCAGTTTCGTTATCAATATCAATTCCACACTCTTTTGCTTTAGCCTTCAGATTTTTGCGCTCCCATAGGTTATGATTACTAGGGTCAGTGGAATCCCTTTCTAAAAAGCTTGTGTACCTATCAAATATTTCAAACCATTTTGCCTTTTGATATTGAGGATTCCACTGAGATGCATTTTTGTCATATGCGACCATAACCAAATATTCCTTAATTTTTGGTGGTTTTTTGTCAGCGTGTGTCATTTTCATTCCACTAAGATGAGACATTTTAACTGTTATTGTAGTAATAACATTATCACCAAATATTTCGGAAATAACTGCAAGTAGTCTGGCGTGCTCTTTTTCACTAATACTAACAAATAGCCAAGAGTCTTTTTCCATAATTGTTTTAGCTAATTGAAGCCTATCATAAATCATAGACGCCCAACTAGAATGCTGATAGTTGTCTTTGTAAACAAACCCATCATCACCAGTGTTATATGGCGGATCAATATAGATACACTTAATCTTTTCTTGGTTTTTTCTCTGCATCAATCCAAGCGCCTGAAAGTTCTCACTATGGATCAATAAGCCATCCAGATTTTCGTCAAAGTCTTGTATTCCGGCTATGAGAGCATCTTTGAAATCGCTGGCAAAACAGGCGGTGTCAAGCACGAGGAATGGATTGGCTTTCAGGAAATCAACGGTGAGTGGTTCGCTATAGGCATCCAGTTCATCAATCGCAAACAGGCTCACCCATTCCGCGCGTTGGGCCTCATTGGCGGCAATCTCGGCATACAGGTCTTCGGGGACGCGATCCAGCGTGATGCAATAGTGTGTTTCGGTGACAAACTTCTTTTTCAGCCACAGCTTTTTCTGAAACTCCTCCAGCTGGGCTAGGAAAGTGATCAGCTGCCCGGCGATTTTTCGCAGTACCTTGATTTTGTCCAAGTACCCTTGCACATGCGGCGCATCGGCAGACTCTATATCATCCAGCCGCATAATTTCATTCTTGATGTAGAAATCCAGCTCGCGCTTCAGGAAGCTGCCCAAATCCTTATGAATGAAATAATCGGTCGTGTTGCGCTTGGTATATTGGTTGAGATATTTCCGCAGCAAGGTGCGCTTGGTTTTATCTTCGCCAATCTCTGTCCGCAGGACGATGTTATAGCTTTCCGCTTCGCCGATACCCGTTAAGGCATGCAGGATCGCGCTTTCGGCCTCGTCAATGCGCTTTTCTTGCCATTTGGCGTCTGTACCGGATTTTTCTTTGTCAGGCCGATATTCAAATTGAAGCACCAGCTCGCCATTTTCCATCACGGTTGGCTGATCTGCAAAGCCCAAGAAAAAGCGTTCGGTTTTATCTGTGGTTTTATTGTTGTTATGCTCGCCCTCGGCGGCTTCGACAATGCGGCAGTGTAGTTTCAGGCTGTCTGGCATATTGTATGTCACACGCTGCTCGGCTGTGAAATGGCGTGCTATATCAAAAGTAAAATTCGTCAGATATTCTGATGTTTTGATGTAATATTGGTCACGGTTGGCCCAGTGCAGATAGACTTCACGCCCATCATATGGAACTGCATAAGGCGCAGCTTTACCGCCCGTTTCCCGGGCAAAATAGCGGCGTGACATAAAGTCACCCTTATCGTAATAGCGCTCGAAAAAGCGGTACAGGTGTTCGTAGATTTCGCCTTCATTCGCACCGCTGTCTTTAGCGGCGTCATAGGCGGCTTTGGCTTTTTGCACTGGTTCTGTCGCTTCTGGGTCCGGTGCGTCAAACGATTTGGCTTGCTCTACAGCTTGCTCATATTTCAGGCGGGCTTCTTCGATCTTTGCTTCATCGGCTTCACCAAAGGCGCTTTTGATGATCTCCAGCAAGTCCTTTTGCACAAAATTTGACACGGTTTGTGCTTTGGCGTGCATGATTTTGTAAAAGCCAAAGTCTAAATCGGGCTGATCCAGCTGGAACAGCTCTTCCAGTAAGCCAATTAAGCGTTTTCGTTGCTTATCTGTGCGCGTCATATCAAGTGCCATAGTTTCCCTCTTCCTTTTTAAGCGACGTTCCAGCGAATAACGAAAAGGTTATCCACATGGGTTGTTTGTTGTAGTTTTTGTTCCAGTGCTTCGATCAGTTCGTCACGTTTCTTAATGATTTCGTGTTCGACAGCGGTAAATTAGATTTATCTTTCAATTTAGTGGCCCACTGTTTTCTTAGCGACGCAGGGCAGATTATCAGCAGGTTCCTTTTTCTTTCAGCCCAAAGCTGACATAAGACAAGAGCGGCCTCGATTGGTTTACCTCGTCCCACTTCATTTGCTAAAATGCGCCTTTTGATGGGGGGATTTTCATTACAAAAAATGTTGATTCGATCTGATGAGGGTTCAGGTCAATAGAAGCATCAAATGATGACATATAAATCCTATCGACAGAGTTGGACGCGTGTCGATCAGTCAAATCGTGCGAGAAATATCTCGCGTCATATCCTGTTATCATTCGTCTTTTTTCTGCTCTTGTTCACTGATCCAACGATCTATCTCACTTTTGCGAAACCGCCACGCGCTTCCCACTTTGAAACCCGGAACTTTGCCCTCAGATGCGAATCTATAGGCCGTCTTCTCAGCAATCTTTAAGTAATCGGCGAGCTCCTTCACCGTCATAATGTTATCATGGGGCATAGCCTTAATGTCTTTCCTGGGATATAGAGATTGAAGATAGTTGAAAATGGATGAATAGTCAAGTAAGCTGTCAAGGAAACCAAGTTATAAGACAGGGTCATGCAGCAATACGGTAAGGATCAGATTCTCACCTCACCATCGGACTTGGTCACCTTCTTAGGGTGCCACCATGCGAGCTTCCTTCATGTGAAGGCGCTGAGCGAGGATATGGACAAGGCGGAGGCCAGCGCCACCGGCCAGCTGCTGCAGCAAAAGGGCTTGGAGCACGAAGCGGCCTATCTCCAGCAGCTCAAAGACGAAGGCAAGTCTGTCGTTGAAATCCCCAAAGACCGCAAGTTGCAAGACCGCGCACAGCTAAGCCTGGAAGCCCTGCAGTCCGGCGCAGATGTGATTTATCAGGCGGTTTTCTTTGCGCCGCCCCAAGAAAAGATAGGGTTGCGGGGTGATGCTGATTTTCTGATTAAGTGCGCTACGCCTTCCAGCTTGGGTGATTTCAGCTATGAGGTGCTGGATACCAAACTGGCACGAACAGCTGAGCCCAAGCATATGATGCAGCTTTGCGTCTATTCCGAGTTGCTGACTGATCTGCAAGGATTGCGCCCGGCTGATATGCATTTGTTTCTGGGCGACCATGAAAAATACAGCTTCCGCGTGGCTGACTTTTTCTATTACTATACCCGCACCAAAGGCCGCTTTGAAACCTATCTGCAAAACCTGCCTGCGGACTCATATCCTGAGCCTTGCGGGCAGTGTAATTTCTGCCCCTGGCGCGAAGCCTGCAAAGCGCAGTGGGAGCAAGATGACCATTTAAGCCTTGTGGCCAACATCCAACGCTCACAGATGGACAAGCTGCGGAAGGCTGGCATCCGAAGCGTTGCGGAGCTTGCCACTACAGAACCCGACACCAAAATCCCTGATTTGAACCCTGATGTGTTTTTGCGCCTGCGCTCACAAGCCGTCCTCCAACATCACACAGCCACCACGGGTGAGACTAAGTGCGAGCTAATCCCATTCCCGCCGGGCAAAGGCTTTACGCGTATGCCTGTGCCGGATGATGGTGACCTGTTCTTTGATATGGAAGGCGATCCGCTTTACCCGAATGGATTGGAGTATTTGTTTGGGGTCTATTACTTCAAAGATGGCAAGGCGTTCTTCTTACCGTTCTGGGCGCATGACCATGAAGAAGAAAAAGAGACCTTCAAACGCTTCATGGCGTTTCTGGCGGATCATCTGGCTGAACACCCGCACGCCCATATGTATCATTACAACCATTATGAAACCACAGCCCTGAAGCGCTTGGCCTGCCGTTACGCGGTGTGTGAGGAGCAGCTGGATAAGCTGCTCCGCAATCAAAAATTCGTTGATCTGTATCTGGTAGTGCGTGAAAGCGTCCGCACCTCCGAACCTGGCTATTCCATCAAGAACATGGAAGCCTTCTATATGGATAAGCGGGCCAATGCCGTAGCGACCGCAGCCGATAGTATCGTCGTTTACAATGAATGGCGCGAAACGGGTGCCGATGAGTTGCTGCAGGAGATTTCTGATTATAACGAGGTGGATTGCGTCTCTACGCACTTGCTGCGTGATTGGCTGCTGACGCTTAAGCCCGAAGATGCGCCGTGGTTTAAGGGCCTGCCTGAATATGCTGAGGAAGAGGAACTGCAGCGTAAAGATTGGGAGATCGAATATATGGATTATCAAACCCGCCTTGGCGTGACTGAGGACAATCCACCGCCGATTAATGAGCGGCTTTCACATCTGCTGGAGTTTCATAACCGGGAAGCTAAACCACAATGGTGGAGTAGCTTTGAACGGCAGAACAAATTTGAAGACGAGCTGATTGACGATACGGAGTGCCTCGGCGGCTTGCAGCAGGTTGGCAGGCCAGAACCTGAGAAGCGCTCCCTCCTATATAGCTACCGCTTCCCATCACAGGAGTACAAGCTAAAGGTCGGTGCTCAGGCCGTTGATATTGCCGTCATGGAAAACGCAGGCACCATTGTTGAGATTGATGAAGATGCCTGCATCGTCAAAATCAAGCGCGGAGCCAGCAAAGAGCCATTGCCGAAAAGCCTTTCGATTGGCCCACCGGGACCGATTGACAGCAAAATCATCCGCTCCGCTATTTATCGTTATGCTGATCATGTGCTGGAAGCGCCGGAAGGCACTCATGCCGCGACCGAACTACTGGCGCGAAATGTACCGCGCATTCAGGGCAAACAAGCAGGTGAAGCGGTTATCACCTCTCATGATCTGCAAAGCGATGCGCTGGAGGCCATTGCGGCTTTAGAAAACAGCTATCTCTTTATCCAAGGCCCACCGGGCGCGGGTAAGACTTATACCAGCAGCCATATCATTGTGGACCTTATCAAACGCGGCAAAAAAATCGGTGTTACATCAAACTCGCATAAAGCCATTCATAACTTGCTCGAAAAAGTGGAGAGCCTTGCCGCTGAAAAAGGCGTGAACTTCCACGGCATCAAAAAAGCCAGTAGCGGCAATAATGAAACCATCTTTGATGGGCAGTTCATCCGCTCAGAAACCAAGACCGACAATATGAACCTTGGCGCTGATTTATTTGCTGGAACGGCGTGGACCTTTGCCAGCCCGCATTTTGCCAATGAAGACAATGAACCGCAGCTGGATTACCTGTTCATTGATGAAGCCGGACAAGTCGCCACGGCCAACGTGGTGGCGATGGCCACGGCGACCAAGAACATCGTTCTGGTCGGTGATCAGATGCAATTGGGCCAGCCCATCCAAGGCATCCATCCAGGTGAGGCTGGCTTGTCAGTGCTCGAATTCTTGCTGGGTGATCATTCCACCATTGCAGCTGAGCGCGGCATCTTCCTTGGCCAGACGCGCCGCATGCGGCCCAGCATCTGCCAGTTTATCTCTGACGCCTTTTATGATGGCCGCCTGACAGCCCATGAAAGCACTGCAGAGCGCAGTCTGAACCTGCAAGGCGTTGATCTGCCCAATGAAGGGATTTCCATGATCCCAGCAGAGCATGAAGGCTGCTCACAAAAGAGCATCGAGGAAGGCGAGATCATCAAAGCCAAATATGAAGCCTTGCTCGGCCAAGAATTTACAGACCGTGATGGCACCACACGCCCGATCACCGAAGATGATATTCTGGTGGTCACACCTTACAATGTGCAGGTCAATTATCTGCGCTCCATCCTGCCGGACAAGGCTAAGGTCGGCACCGTTGATAAGTTCCAAGGCCAAGAAGCGCCTATCGTGCTGATTTCCATGGCGACATCGAGCGCCGAAGATTTGCCGCGCAACATTGAGTTTCTTTACAGCAAGAACCGTCTGAACGTTGCCGTTTCACGCGCACAGTGTTTGGCCGTGGTGGTTGCCAATCCCAAGCTTCTGGAAATCTCTTGCGGCACTGTGGAGCAGATGAAACTGGTTAACACATTCTGCTGGCTGGATGCGTATGCAAACAAAATAAGTTAAAGATGGTAAGGCAATGAAGATCATATTCCCTTATTTGACCTATGCTGGCGCAGTACCCTTTGTTCTCTGCGCTCTATGTTTGTCTTTCCATATCCAAAGTCTTCCTCTGCTGGGTTCAATTGAGAGAATATTGAGCATCTATGGACTGGTGATCTCATCATTTTTAGCAGGAGCGCACTGGGGTCAACACCTGCACCTTAATAAAAGCCAATGGGGTCGTTTTTTACCCATTTTCAGTAACCTTATAGCAGTTCTGCTTTGGCTTGGCTTTCTTGGATTAGGTTTTAAAATGCAAATGGTCATGTTTGCTACCGCTTTTGTTGTTCTAATCATTGTTGATCATCGGCTTTTTCAGATGGGTATCATTACCCGTCACTATTTCCAAACACGCCTTATCGTGACGGCCAGCGTCATTGTTTCACTCATAATTTCGGCAATAAACTCATGACAAAGAATGCTATCATACCAACTTTCATAAAAAGTGACCTTTTCATGAAAGTTGGTATGAAAGAGACGATCTTATGAGTTTTAATCCAGAAAATATTGCCATTTTGGGGGCGTCTGGCGCTATTGGAAGTGCATTTACAACACGCTTATCGGAAAAATATCCAAACGCCAGTTTGTTTGCATTTTCTAGAAATGGTCCGCATAGAATTGATTATAGCTGCGAGGACTCTATTGCTGAAGCGGCGAAGCTTGCAGCAAAAAATAAGCCTGTAGATTTGGTTGTTGTGGCAAATGGCGCTCTGCATGATGAGGGTGTGGTGCCAGAAAAATCGTTGCGCGATATATCCGCCGAAAGTTTTCATCACATCTTTAAAGCCAACACCATTACGCCAGCCCTCTTTGCTAAGTATTTTCTGCCAAAGCTCAATAGAGAGCAGTCATCAACTTTTGCAGCCTTATCAGCGCGTGTGGGGAGCATATCCGATAATCAGCTTGGCGGGTGGTATGCGTATCGCGCGTCAAAAGCAGCCTTAAACATGATTATTAAAAATGCCGCCATCGAAGTGGGTCGGCGCAATAAACACGCTATTGTCGTTGGGCTTCATCCCGGCACGGTAGACAGTGACTTATCCAAGCCATTTCAAGGCAATGTTGCCGATGGGAAGCTTTTTACACCGGATTATTCAGCTGAAAAGCTATTGGATGTATTGGAAGGCTTAAGCCCAGAACAAACAGGAAAATGTTTCGCATGGGACGGACAGGAGATTTTACCATGAGTGAGCCTCCAACAAATATGAGCGAGATTATTGAAATGGCTTGGTGCGATAAATCATCCTTTGATGACATTCATAGGCTTATACCAACGGCGAAAAAAGTTGACACTTTTTCAGCCGTTTTATGTCTCACGGCAGAAACGCTTCGCGTTTCGCCGCCCCTTCGCTTATACCCCGAGGCGCTTTCTTAGCTATTCTCAGGGCCGCTACGGGGGCCGCAGTCGCGGCCCTTATACCAGCGAATAAAAGAGTCATTTTAAATCGCCGCTGGTATTAGAAGATCATGGCGCTTTAGCACAAGCGGCTACGCATGGGACTGTTTTGCCGCTGCATAGGTAATCCCCCCCCCTCAAATAATGCGGGGATTACCAGTGATGATTTCTCGGTATTTTTACCGCCAGCGCAGGTTATGGCGGCCTAATTGGTCGAGGCGCGTGACGCCCATTAACTTCATATCGCGTTCGATTTCGTTGCGAAAGATACCCAGAGCGCGTTCTACGCCTGCCTGGCCCGCGCCTGCGAGCGCGTAGAGGTAAAGTCGCCCGCCCGACACCGCCTTTGCACCTAGGGACAGGGCCTTAAGCACATGGGTGCCACGCTGCACGCCACCTTCGAGAATCACATCAATCTGATCGCCGACGGCATCACAGATTTCCGCGAGTTGATCGAAGGATGCGCGCGCGCCGTCCAACTGCCGGCCGCCGTGGTTGGACACCATGATGCCCGTGCAACCTATATCGACGGCACGTTTGGCGTCCGCAGCGCTCATCACGCCCTTGAGCGCAAACTGGCCATTCCATTGGGCGCAGAGCTTTTCCGCATCGTCCCAGCTCATCGACTGGTCAAGCATGGTTGAGAAGTAGTCGCCGACCGAGACCGCCAAGTTGGTGCCCGCCGACACGTGGCCGGAGAGGTGCGGCATGTCGAATTTTTCCCGCGTTAGGAAGTTCCAGGCCCATCCTGGATGCGTGGCGAAGGACCAGAGTGAGGCAGGGGTTAGCTTGGGCGGAGAGGTGAAGCCCGTGCGCAAATCGCGCTCGCGATTACCGCCCGTGATGGTATCGACGGTCAGGGCCATGACGTTGAAGTTTGCGGCGCGCGCGCGCTCCAGCAAGGTATGATTCAAGCCGCGATCCTTATGGAAATAAAATTGGAACATCTTGGGGCCGGGCGTCAGTTGCGCGATTTCCTCAACTGTTACGGTGGCGAGGGAGGAGACGCCAAACATGGTGCCGTACTGGCGCGCGGCCCTGGCCACTGCCCGTTCGCCGTCGTGATGGAACAAGCGCTGTAGCGCGGTCGGCGCGCAGTAGAGCGGCATATCGAGTTTCTGGCCCATGACCTCGACCGACATGTCAACTTCCGCCACGCTCGCCAACACATTTGGAACCAAATCGACTTCGTCAAAGGCGGTCGTATTGCGGGCGTAGGTCCGCTCATCGTCCGCGGCGCCGTCGATGTAGTGGAAGATCGGCCCGGGAAGACGCTGGCGGGCCAAGGCGCGAAAATCATGGAAGTTGTAACAGGTCGATAGGCGCATGGAGGTTTCTCACATCGGCCTGGTTTGGACGTCGCTCGCGCACCGCTGGTCCTGGAGTATGGGGCCAATGGGGGTGTGCGCAGTCCGGCAGAACCAGCCTTGAGGTTACGAATTCCCTTACATCGCAGTTTTCAGGGTTTAGGAGCGAATACGGGAAAAGTATAGAAAATTGGGGCTTGATAGTCCAGCCCTCGCACGAGTTTTGGACATAGTCCCCGACGTCAATACCCGACGTCAACAATAGGGGACATACCTCAACAGGGCTACGGCTTTTGAATTAATACCAGTTCATAAAGAGTCTGTTTTAAGATGAACTGGTATAAAGCTGATTTTTGAGGTCTCGAGCACAGATATGCACTTGCAAAAAGGCGAGAATTGGGGCTTATCTGATCAGGCATAGCTGCGTTGCATGTCTTGCATTCGCGCAAAGCTGTTGCATTGTGTGTCTGTAGGCACTTAGCCACGGGCGCCGATGATGCGGTGCTGTCACAATAGCAGGAGGGGGCGGTCTATGCGTGATCAAAATAAACCAAAGAGGAATCTTCCCATGAAAAAGTTTGTCTTGTTGGCTGCAGGTGCAGCTCTCGCAAGCGCGTCTGCCATCGCCGACGGTCATAGTTCAACGCTAGCCGCAACTATAGAGCGCGGCTCCGTTCTTTGCGGCGTAAACGCCAACACCCCCGGTTTCGCGGCGCCCGTTGGCGATACTTACGTTGGGCTAGATGCCGATGTTTGCCGCGCTGTTTCTGCCGCGGTCTTTGGGGATGCCGATAAGGTCGAGTATTTCCCAGTGTCTGCCTCTGAGCGGTTTTCCAAGCTCGCGGCCGGAGAGTACGATATCTTGTCTCGGGTAACGACATGGACCTATTCGCGCGACGTTGATCTAAAGGTCTCCTTCCAAGGCGTGAATTACTATGATGGTCAGGGCTTCATGGTTCCTGCCTCGCTCGGCGTTTCCTCTGCGCTTGATCTTGATGGGGCTAAGGTTTGCGTTCTTGAGGGCACCACAACGGCCTTGAACCTCGCTGACTACTTTGCTGACAACGGGATGTCCTACACTCCTGTCGTATTCTTGGAAGATGCAGAATTGCTCCCTGCCTACGAGGCTGGCCAATGCGACGTGACCACAACGGATTCCTCCGCGCTCGCGGCAAACCGCACGACCTTCGCTGATCCGTCCGCCCACGTGATCCTGCCGGAAATTATTTCCAAGGAACCTTTGGGTCCCGTTACGCGTCAGGACGACGAAGTCTGGGGCGATCTGGTACGTTGGTCCCTCAACGCCATGCTCATTGCCGAAGAAATGGGTATTTCGTCTGAAAACGTTGCGGCCATCGCCGCAGATCCTGACGCCTCAGCTGGTGCCAAGCGTTTGCTAGGCGTTGACGGCGCTTACGGTGAGATGGTTGGCGTTTCCAACGATGCTTTCTTCAACATCATCGCGCTGGTCGGCAACTATGCGGAGTCCTTTGAGCGCAATGTAGGCCCCGATACACCTATCGGTCTGTCGCGCGGTCTCAACGCGCTTTGGACCGACGGCGGCATTCAATACGCGCCCCCCTTCCGCTAGGGCGGACCCAGGGGTCGCCCTGTATTCAGAACTTAAAACGGGGGAGGCTTGCGGGCCTCCCCTTCCTTTCGTGTTGAACTGACCTTCCAAACGTGTCGCTACACACCCTCTTGAGATGTTCGGCGACAAGAGGCTTCTAGGAAGCGGCCGGTGAGCTATGCCTAAAACCAACGCCCCTGTCTTTGTCGAGGCTGACCCTGACGAGGTCGAGCGACGCGCGCCAGCACGGCGCAATATCTTTGCCGACCGCCTGATTCGTGATATCATCGTCCAGGTATCGCTGGTGTTGGGGCTCGGCTTGCTGATTTGGTTTTTCAGTCAGAACTACTTTTCCCAAGGAAACGATATCAGCTGGGCCTTCCTGCCCAATCCTGCGGGCGTTGATCCGTCCGATCCCATCGTTTTGCCGGTTAGCGCGCGTTCTTCGGTCCTGTCGCTGTTCGGCTTTGGCTTGCTCAACACCCTTATCGTGGCCATTTGCGGCATTTTTCTGGCGACGATCTTAGGGTTCATCATGGGCGTCATGCGCCTTTCCAGCAATTTTCTCCTGTCGCGAATTGCGCAAGTTTACATCGAGGTGCTGCGCAACATCCCCCTGACCGTTATCCTGCTGTTCTTAAGTGCGTTGTTGTTGCTGCTACCAGGAATTGGGGTGGAATCGCCCATTACGATCGGCGAGGTTCTGTTCCACAACTTCTCTTTTGATATGCCCTCGCTCAAGTTCGGTAACGGTGACGGTACGGGCACCTGGCTCGGCCTCGTGCCGTTCAAGTGGACGATTTTTCCCACCCAGTTTGGCGCCGAAGGGGCAGAAACGACCAACTGGTGGGTCGTTGCGGGCTTGAGCTTCCTATTCCTTGGGTCCATCGCCGCGACGTTCTTTCGCCTTATTCCGCGTTTGCGCCGTTGGTCCGAAGCCAACAAAGTCAATGGCCGTGTGCAGAATCGCCACCGCAAGTCCCTCATGGGCTTCATCGTCGCGGGGGTTTTGACCCTACTGATTCTCTTGTTCTTTAGCGTCGAAACAACTTTTCCCCCGCTGGTTGGCTGGTCCATGTTCGCCGTGTTTTTGATTGGAATCTTGTGGGCCAACGCGCTGAAGTCGGCCATTGCCAGCTGGGCCGATGATCGCCTGGACGCGACGGGCAGTAGGCCTAAGGTCGATCTGCTCGGCTGGGTCGCCTTCTTTGCGGTGATTTTGATCTTTTTCGTCCTGGTCGGTGGACCGGTAAGTACCGAAACCTTCGTTTTTAACGACAAGGGTCGCGCCGTTTTCGGGTTTTCCGTGCCCGTGTCGCTCATCGCTTTGATCGCAGCGCTGGCGATTTATACGGCGGCCTTTATCGCCGAAATTGTGCGGGCGGGGATTCAGTCGGTCAATCTTGGCCAGCACGAGGCTGCTGCGTCCTTGGGGTTGCGCCCTGGACGCATTTTGAACCTCATCACCATTCCCCAAGCGCTGAAGGTGATCGTACCGCCGCTCAGTTCCCAGTACATGAACCTGGCCAAGAACTCCTCGCTCGCTTACCTGCTGCAATTTCCCGACGTGTTTGGCGTGTTGGCCAATGCGCGCAACAATACAGGGCGGGAGCTGGAGATTATTTTCATCATCTTGCTGTCGTATCTTGCCATATCGCTGACCATTTCGGTGGCGATGAATTACGTCAACGCCCGCGTGCAACTGGTGGAGCGATAAGATGCAGAATCGTTCTACAACCCCATCAGCCGCCGTCTCGGCGTACGTTCGAACGGGCGATCTCTTAGCGCAGCGGAACCCTCCCGCCACTGCCACCGGGGCGCTGGGGTGGGTGCGTGCCAATTTATTTGGGTCGCTTAGCGACACGATCATCTCCCTCGTATTGGGCGTCCTGATCCTCATGGGCGGGTGGTCGGCGCTCTCGGGCTTGGTGCTGCGGGCTAACTTTGAGGGCAAGACCCAGGGCGAGGGGCTGCTCGCTACTTTGATGACCGACTTGGACTCGCGCCTGGTCGATGCCCAGCGGTTGCAGGCGCAGGCCAGCGAACAGGCCCAGGCACTGATTGCCCGGATTGAGGGCGACATGGCCGATCTTGCCGCGCTGGTGGCTTCCGCTGACTTGACCAGTCTGGAGACCGAAACGCGGCTGGGCGCAACGACGCGCCTCCTACCCCATGCCATCGCCTTCCGGTTGCGGTTCCTAAAGGACGCTGTGCCCTTGTCGCGGGTGGTGGAGTTAGAGATTTACGAGCGGCAACTCAAAGACCCCGAGCAAACCGACACACCTGCGGCAGACGTGCTGATCCTCAACGCCGCAGAGCGCGACTATTTGTTCGAGGCCTCGCAGCCCTGGTACCGGGTTTCTGCCGAACAGGCCGCGGCCTATAAGGCGGCGCGGGACGCGGTCGTTACGGCGGTGAACCAGCGTCAACGCACCGACGCGGGCCGCGTCTTGACGCCCCTGCCGGAGGTGCGCGCGCAGATCGCGGAGATGTTTGTGGGCCTGGACCGCGATGCCAGCCGCATGCTGTTCAAGCCTTCGCGCGCGGCCCGCCAGTTCAATGGCTTGGTTGACAACGTTGCTGCCATGCCGGTCATCACCGTGCCCGAAAGCCGCATTACCAAAATGCGCAAGGATATCTTCGGCGCTGAACGGACCATCGACTATCGCGGCGTGCTCGCAGCGGACCTGGCGCAAGTGCAAGAGCCCGAAGCCAGCGGCCCGCGGCTCAATCGTTTGGTGGAGCAGATTCGCGCCGACCTGACCGACGCTGATATTTTTCTAAATGAAACCGTAACAGACTTTGGCGGGTTCGTTGATCCCTTACCGGCGAGTTTGCACGCCGCTTTGGGGGACCTTGAGTTTTGGCGGTCAGCCAAGTTCATCGCTAACCCGCCCCTTAGCCCCGCGCAGCAAGCTGCGGCGGACGCGGGGCAGGACGTGGTGCTACTGACCCACGAGAAAGCTCGCAACGCCTTGGCCTTGCTGACGGGCTCGGACGCCCTGACAGGCCGCTGGGCCGATGCCAGCCGCGACCTCCTGACCGCTTTTGAGGCTCAGGATGTCCAGGGCATGCGCGATGCGCTTGCAGGCTTTCAGCCACTGATCGACTGGGGCGCGCGTCGCAACGGCGCCAATTGGGCGGTTGTCTCTGCCAACCCCGAGAACTGGAACCGGATGCTCATCGGTTCCTACTCACAGAATTATGTTTGGGATCTCTTTGCCGATGATGGTGGTCTGAATTCAGAAGTATGGCGGATCTGGATGGCAACTTTGGGCTTGGTCCTCGCGCTCCTACCGCTGTTCGTGCCCGCCGCGCGTAACCGCATTCTGATCAGCTTTTCGGTCCTGTATCCGCTCTATCTGCTCTTTATGCTCTCGGGTCTCGCCATACGGTTCTACGGCTTCCATGGACCCGAGGACCCCGGGGTCTGGGCCTTTTTGACCAGCCAGCGTGGGCGGCTCTGGTTGGCGCTCGCCTTGCTGATTTACATAAGTGTCATGCAAGTGGTCCGCACGCGCACGGCCTTTGGGGTTACGGCGGGGCCGGCCATTTTAGTTTCCAAGGTTTTTGCGGGCTTTTTGTTCATTCTGTGTGTTTGGGGCAACGTCCTCAATCCCGAGACGGCGAGCAAATCAATCTTGGTCAATAACGGCGCGACGGGTTTAATCAGTGCCGATCACCCGCTCGGCCAGCGCGACGAATTCACACCCGAAGCGATCGAGGCGCAAATGGAGGCGCTGAGTAGCCAGGCCGTCGAGGCGAGCGACCCCGCCGTGGCGCAGGAGCTGCGGACGCAAGCGCAAGTCCTGCGCACCGCCCGCGGCGCCGCTGCTTCCAACCGCGCAGAATTTGAGCGCGCGGTGCAGGAGGGGCGGGGCACCTTCATCGTCCTGGGGCATGTGCCGACCCTGCAATGGGGCGGCTTGCTAGTCACCATGATTTTAGGCACCATCGGCATGATCATGTCGCTGCCGATCGGCATCGTCTTGGCTTTCGGTCGCCAATCCACCTTGCCCATTGTACGTTGGTTTTCAACTGGATTTATCGAAGGCATTCGTGGCGTGCCGCTGGTGGCACTGCTGCTCGTCGTTGTCGTGATTCTGCCCAAACTCTTGCCGCCGGGAACTGAAGTGCCGCAGCTGTCGCTCGCCCTAATCGGAATCTGCGTCTTCGGCGGAGTCTATATGGCCGAGGTAATTCGCGGTGGCCTGCAATCCTTGCCTAAGGGGCAATACGAGGCAGCGCGAGCCATGGGCTTGACCTTTTGGCAGGAATCCCGCCTCATTACCTTGCCGCAGGCGCTCAAGGCCGTGATCCCCGCGATCGTCAACACCTTCATCGGCTTGTTTAAGGATACCACGCTGGTGATCGTGGTGTCGATTTTTGATCTACTCTATACAGTCAATGAACAACTGGCAGGCGCCAAGGCCTGGAATGGTACCAAGTTGGAAATGCTCACCATCGTGGCGCTGATTTTCTTCACCCTTATGTTCTCTCTATCGCGCTATTCGATCTGGCTGGAGAAACGCTTGGCCACAGGCCACCACTGACCCCTTGTCTTTAAGGATTAGACCCATGTCCTCGCCCATCATTCAAATCAATCAAATGAACAAATGGTACGGTAAGTTTCATGTGCTGCGCGATATTGATTTGGAGGTTTCAGCGCGGGAGCGAATCGTTGTTTGTGGCCCTTCGGGGTCGGGAAAATCTACCCTCATTCGGTGCATCAACCGCCTAGAGGACCATCAGCAGGGCGACATAGTCGTCGACGGCATTAAGCTGACCGACAACCTGGGCGACATTGAGGCAATTCGGCGCGAGGTTGGCATGGTGTTCCAGCACTTCAACCTGTTTCCCCACCTGACCGTGCTAGAAAACTGCACGCTTGCGCCCATGTGGGTCCGCGGCATTCCCCGCAAGCAGGCCGAGGATACGGCCATGGAATATCTGGAGCGGGTTAAGATCCCCGAACAAGCGGGCAAATACCCAGGGCAGCTTTCCGGCGGGCAGCAGCAGCGGGTGGCCATCGCCCGCTCGCTGTGCATGAAGCCCAAGATCATGCTGTTCGACGAACCGACCTCCGCCCTCGACCCCGAAATGATCAAGGAGGTGCTCGACACCATGGTCGAACTCGCCGAAACTGGCATGACCATGATCTGCGTGACTCACGAGATGGGCTTTGCCCGCCGGGTTGCTGATTGCGTTATATTCATGGCCGACGGCCAAATCGTCGAGCGTAACGATCCGGAGTCATTCTTCACAAAACCCCAGCATGAGCGAACCAAGGAGTTTTTGTCCCAGATTATTCACTAGGTAGCAGATTCATGAAATTGGACTTTGCTGCGTCAAGATAGATGCCTTTCTTTGAAACCCTTGCTAGGCCTTCGCTATAGAGTTTATCTTCGTGATCGGCCGCTGAGAAGCGCAAAGCCTGAAATAGCACGAGTTTAGGATATAGACATCTGTCTATTCGAACCAACGCCTGGATCTCTTGTCGGCGCAGATGGTCCAATCGTTGATTGTTTCAATCAACCTGGACATGACTACACGGTCTGTTTTTTCTCTCTAAATCTAAGGAATAACCCCATGAAAATGACTACCGAAGAAGCCTTCGTCAAAGTTTTGCAGATGCATGGCATAAAGCATGCATTCGGCATCATTGGTTCAGCCATGATGCCCATATCTGATCTCTTTCCAGTGGCAGGCATCAAGTTTTGGGACTGCGCCCATGAATGTAATGCGGGTATGTCTGCCGATGGGTACACCCGCGCCACGGGCCATATGTCTATGGCGATCGCGCAGAACGGGCCAGGTATCACCAATTTCGTGACCCCGATCAAAACAGCGTACTGGAATCACACACCTTTGCTGTTGGTCACGCCGCAAGCGGCCAACAAGACCATCGGTCAAGGAGGTTTTCAGGAGGTTGAGCAGATGGCCCTCTTTAAGGACATGGTCTGCTATCAGGAGGAGGTGCGCGATCCAGCCCGAGTGCCCGAGGTCCTTAACAGGGTTATTACCCAGGCGTTCCGCTTATCTGCGCCAGCGCAAATCAACATCCCTCGCGATATGTGGACCCAAGTGGTCGATATTGATCTTCCGCAAATTGTTAAAATTGGACGCAACGCTGGGGAAGACAGCGCGCTGAGCGCCGCCGCGCAGTTGCTTTCCAAGGCCGCGTTCCCTGTTTTGTTAAATGGGGCGGGGGTTATCTTATCCGGGGGGATTGGTGCCGCGCAGGCGCTGGCCGAACGGCTCGATGCACCGGTTTGTTGCAATTATCAGCATAATGACGCCTTCCCTGGCTCGCATCCGTTGTTTGCGGGTCCCCTTGGCTACAACGGATCGAAGGCAGGCATGGAGCTCATTGCGAAGGCCGACGTCATTTTGGCGCTCGGCACTCGCCTCAATCCATTTTCAACTCTGCCCGGCTACGGTATCGACTATTGGCCGAAGGACGCCAAGATCATCCAGGTCGATATCAACGCTGATCGGATCGGGCTCACCAAAAAAGTTACTGTCGGCATCCAAGGTGACGCGAAGCAAGTCGCCGAACGCATCCTTATCCAGCTTGCAGCCGATGCGGGCGATAGGGGGCGCGAAGATCGAAGGAACCTCATTGCCGAGACTAAGTCGCGATGGGCGCAAGAATTGACATCCATGGACCATGAAGACGACGATCCTGGTACAACCTGGAACGCGCGTGCCCGCAAGGATCGGCCTCACCACATGTCGCCACGCATGGCTTGGCGCGCAATTATGTTGGCCTTGCCGAAAGACGCGATCATTTCTTCGGACATTGGCAACAATTGTGCCATCGGCAATGCCTATCCAACCTTTGAGCAAGGTCGCAAATACTTGGCGCCGGGCCTTTTTGGGCCATGCGGCTATGGGTTGCCTGCGATTTTGGGCGCGAAAATCGGCCAGCCAAGTACACCCGTCGTTGGTTTCGCGGGAGATGGCGCTTTTGGCATTTCTATGAACGAAATGACCGCCTGCGGGCGCGGCGATTGGCCAGCCATCACCATGATCATTTTCCGGAACTACCAATGGGGCGCGGAGAAGCGCAATTCAACATTGTGGTTTGAAGACAACTTTGTCGGCACTGAACTCAATGAGGGCGTGGAATACGCGAAGGTCGCCGAAGGATGCGGCCTCAAAGGCGTGCAGGCCACCACAATGGAGGAACTGACTAAGGCCCTTGATACTGCAATCAATGAGCAAATGAACGATCACATTACGACCTTTATTGAAGTTGTATTGAATCAAGAACTTGGTGAGCCTTTCCGGCGTGATGCCATGAAGAAACCGTTGACCGTCGCTGGGATCAGCGCAAGTCACATGGCTGAGGCCCAACCTCTGGCAACCTGATACGATTCGCACTTGTGTTAAATCAGCTGAACAGCTTTGGATTCTTTAATTGGAGCGGATGTTCACATTGATCGATTATTCTAATACCAGTTCACCTTAAAACAGACTCTTTGTGAACTGGTATGGGGCCGCGACTGCGGCCCCGTAGCGGTGCCGAAACGCGAAGCGTTTCTGCCGTGAGACAAAACTCTGCTGAAAATGCCAATTTTTGGCGGAGTTGGTATAAGGGTTCGCGCCCTTCACGTTGGTTTCGGCGCATTGCAATTTCCAAGATAGCCGGCTAGAACCAGGGCACTAGATCTAAATCCTCTTATTTTTGGAACCAGTATGCAATTTCGACCACTTGGATTGCTCATGGCCGTAGCGCTGGTTTCGGCCTGCGAGCAGGTGCCTTTTGGGCTGGCCGATCATCCTGAGGAGGGCGCGGCTCTGGTCCAGGCATTCTTGGCGACGAGTGAACCCCTAGCACCTTATCAAACGGGCGCACCCTATGACGTAGCGGGAGTTGCTTATGAACCTATTGAGGATTGGAGCTACGCAGCCAACGGAGTCGCATCCGTCTATGCGGCGGGGACCGAGGGGGCCTTGACCGCTAGCGGAGAAACTTATCGCGGATCGGAATACACGGCCGCGCACCCAACGTTGCCATTTCAATCCATTGTGCGTGTGACTCGACTTGATCGCAACAATAGCGTCGCCGTGCGAATTAACGATCGTGGGCCCTTTGCGCTCGGCCGAATCATTGATTTGAGCAAGGCCGCGGCCGACGCCCTGGGTGTCGCCAATGGCGGCTTTGTAGAGGTTCAAATTCGACTTATGCCCGATGAAACACGGCTGTTTCGAAGCGCGCTGGCTAACAATCGGCTCTTGCGTGGGTCCAGTACGGTCGGTGCGCCTTTGGACACAACGGTAACATCGGTCGGGGTGCCTTTGTCAACATCATTGCCGCCGCCGCCTGCCGCGGCACCGCCGAGTTCGACGCCGATCCCAACGCAGTCAGATTCACCTGGTGAGGGATTGTTCGTTTTGGTGGGCAGTTACACCGACACCATCAACGCCAACGGGATTCGTGATCGCATGGCGAGTTTGGGCCGTGTAACCGTCGCGCGTGAGGGGAATTTTTACCAAGTTCTGATCGGGCCCTTGGCTTCCGAACTTGAACAACAGGCAATCCTTGGTCGTGTTTTTGCCGAAGGGGCCATCAACGCCCGTCGTGTGGAACGATAGGGAAGTCCTTTCATGCTTTGTCGTGGGGGCTTGGGGCCGCTCTTATACCAGGGGCAATTATGAGTGACTCTTATATTCGCTGGTATGGGGGCCGCGACTGCGGCCTCCCAAGCGGGCTCCAAGCCCGCAGGGCGCAGGGAACGCCCGCGCACGAAAGGGTTGGGCTCCAAGCCCGCAGGGCGCAGGGAACGCCCGCGCACGAAAGGGTTGGGCTCCAAGCCCGCAGGGCGCAGGGAACGCCCGCGCACGAAAGGGTTGGGCTCCAAGCCCGAAGGGCGCAGGGAACGCCCGCGCACGAGACCAGCAGTCCCCAGGTGAGCCATGAGAGCGCCTCGGGGCATAAGCGGAGGCCCCGTCCTGCGGTCGGGCCGAGCGCGCGCGCGAGCGAAGTGAGACCGCAACCCCAAAAAGCCGAAACGCAACGCGTTTCTGCCGTGAGACCTTAATTTTCACGAATGGGTCACCCTCTATGAAAATTGGTATCAGACACGCATGGCGCCTGTCCAGTGTGGTGTTGGCCTTGGCCGCTGCGAGTTTGGCGTCAGCGCAATTTTCCACGTCCGCCGACCAGGCTGTAGTCTATGATTTTGAGACATGGCAGCAACTCTATGCAAAAAATGCTGACCAAACCATG
This sequence comes from Alphaproteobacteria bacterium, assembly GCA_965228345.1. Taxonomy (GTDB): domain Bacteria; phylum Pseudomonadota; class Alphaproteobacteria; order UBA7985; family UBA7985; genus CAXQZM01. Next base: position 344,647 of record CBDDHH010000003.1, read on the forward strand.
GCACCGAGCTCCATGACCAAAATCATGACCGCCTATGTTATATTCGAGGCACTGTCAGCAGGTGAGATTGCGTTAGAAGATCGATTTCGCATTTCCAGCAATGCATACAGGCGTCCGGGATCCACCATGTGGTTGGGTCTCGATACCCGTATTTCCGTTGATGATCTGTTACGGGGGTTGATTGTTCAATCCGGGAATGACGCGGCAGTTGCGTTGGCGGAAGGTCTTTCGGGATCAGTGTCAAATTTTGTCGCGCGCATGAATACTGTTGCAGCCCGGCTGAACATGCGCAACACGCGCTTTGTCAATCCCTCAGGTCTCGTTGACGCAGGTAGAGGCCCGCACAACACCTCAACCGCTAACGATGTGGCGGTCCTATCCCGGGCTCTAATCCGTGACTTCCCGCAGTTTTACCCCTATTTTTCTGAAACAGAATTCACCTTTTCAGGCATCCGACAAGAAAACCGCAATCTTTTGCTAGGCGGGCGATTGCGCGTTGACGGCATCAAGACAGGTTATACGGCTCAAGGTGACTACGGCCAGGCGACTTCGGCTTTTGATCCCGAAACAGGACGTCGGATTGTCGTGGTGATCAACGGCGCGAGCACCATTGCAGTGCGCAAACGCGAGACCGAACGCTTGGTGGAATTTGGCCTCAGGGAGTTTACCAACCACGAAATTTTTTCCCCGGGCCAAGTGGTGGGCTATGCTCCGGTTTGGCTTGGGGTGGAGGATCGTATTTCGTTGATCGTGAAACGTCGCCTTCGACGAACCCTGCGCGTCGATGCGATTCATAACATGCAAGGCACCTTGATCCTTTACAGTAGCCCGCTAAACGCCCCCGTAGTCGAAGGGCAGGTAGTGGGTCGCTTATTTTATTTTTCACTTGGCATGTCAAATGAAGATGCACCGTTCGAGGAACCTGTTTTCGCGGGTGAAACAGTGCAGGCTCTCGGTCCCCTTGATGCCGCCCTTGAGGGCGTCCGCTACTACCTATTGAACGACTAATACTAGCGGCAGTTAGGAGTGACTCCTATAGCCGCTGGTATAGAGCCGCGACTGCGGCCCCCGCAGCGGCCCCGAGAACAGCTAAGAAAGCGCCTCGGGGTATAATACCAGCGGCGAATTAAAATGACCCTTTTATTCGCTGGTATAAGGGCCGCGACTGCGGCCCCCGTAGCGGCCCCGAGATCGGCGCGAAAGCGCCTCGGGGTATAAGCGAAGGGGCGGCGAAACGCGAAGCGTTTCTGCCGTGAGACACGAAACGGTCATGAAAAGGTCACTTTTCATGACCGTTGGTATAAGCGGAGGGGCCAGGCGGAAACTCGGTCACGTGGCCTAGGATCGGCCCGGGCCGCGTTGCCTGATCGACTTTTTGCAAACGGCAAAGAAAAAAATCGAATAAAAGTAACTGCGAGGTGTTTTGTTCACGCAACTACTTTTTACGGAGGCATCACATGTTTCGAACGAGACACATTCATCGCGGGAAGCTCGCTCTTCTTGCATCAACAACAATTTCTCTGTGCTTGGCAACGTCTGCCTCAGCTCAAGAGTTTCAATGGTCAGAGGGTATAGAGCCCATCGGCGCTAGCTCATCGGGTTCGGTGACACATGGGTCCGTCAATACGGCAGACGGTGCATCTGTTGATCGCGATGTGTACTTCACAAACAACTATTACGATATTCCCGCAGGTACCGAAGTCGGAGCTTACTTTGCGACTTGGGGTGTCTATGGCCGGGACTATGCGCCCCAGAACGTCCCTGTCGAGCGCTTGACACACGTCTATGTTGCTTTTGGCGTAATCTGTGGTGACCACCCTGGCGCCTACGAAGGTGGCCGTGGTGCAGAGCGTATCTGCGACGACCCCCAAATTGGCGAAACTGCGGCTTACTACGTCCCAGACCTAACCGACCCCATGACTGATGATGAAGTAACTTTTGTCGATGATGAGTGGGCTTGGTTTGACCGGCCGGTGAACGGTAACTTTAATGCCGTTCCAGACTCTATGGCTGGCGCGATGATGCAGTGGAAGGAGCGGAACCCCAACCTCAAGATCGTAATTTCCATCGGGGGCTGGTCTTACTCCCGCCCATTCTATGATGTATTGCCCGATGCTAATCGTCGGGCGACCGTTATTGCGAGCTTGATCGAGAATCTTCGCCAGCCTGGCTACGACATGATCGACGGGATCGACATGGACTTCGAATTCCCAGGTGGTTTGGGCTTGGATACAGACAAGGGAAATCCCTCGGTTGACGGTGCTGCCTATCTTGAGTTCATGAAGGAAATGCGCGTAGCGCTGGACGAGCTTGGCGAAGAAAAGGGTCGCGATTACGAGCTGACGGCGGCCATCGGTTTGGGTGAGCAACAGCTGGCGAACTGGGCGCAAAGCTCCAAAATCGGGGACTTTTTGCAGTACATTGACCGTCTTGGCCTCATGACCTATGACTTTGAGGGGGCTTGGTCACCTCACGCAGGGCTTAACTCTGCTTTGGCAGAGCCCTTCGATACACCGCAGGTTCAGTCCATCGACGGTGCGATCAATACACTCATGACCAAACACAATGTAACCCAAGATCAGTTGGCGAAAATCTCTGTTGGATACCCCTCTTACTCGCGTTCCAACATGATCGCGACAGGTCTGACCGATCCTTCTGAAATCCTGTTCGCTTCGGCTCAAGGTCAAGGTGGGTCTTTGGGAACAGTTGAAAAGGGTATTTTGTCTTACTTCGATCTTGCGGCGCGTGTCATTGGAACGAATGGTGATGGGATCAATGGATGGAAAATCTATAACTACCCAGAGTTTGCGGCGACGGTTGCTTACAACCCCAATAGTGGCGAGTTCCATAGCTTCATGTCTCCACAAGATGTTGAGGCTGTGTCTGAGTATGTCGCGGCGAACGGATTGCATGGTGTCTTCACCTGGCAGGTCGATGATGATAATGGTGAATTGCTGGAAAGTGCGCTTCTTGGTCTAGGCCTGCAGCGTGGATCAGCCCCAGTTGGTCAGCCGGTTGCCTACGCACCTTCCTGTGCCTCTATGATCGACAATGTTACGATCAAGCCAGATATGACTTTCTCAGCGGGGGGCAACGTTCACAAAGCAACTGGTTGGGCAACTAAGTGTCCTGGTGAAGGTGAGTCTTGGGAACAAAGCTATTGGCAAGATCTAGGGCCCATCAGTAGCTTCCTAGCTTTCGGTGTCGATGAGTCTGATGGCGGTGATACAGGCGGCAACGATACTGGTGGTGACACCGGGGGTAGCACCGGTTCTAACGACACTGGTTCTAACGACACTGGTTCTAACGACACTGGTTCTAACGACACTGGTTCTAACGATACTAGTGGTGACGATACCGGCGGCGACACTGGTGGTGACACGACTTCCAACGATACTGGCGACACCGATGAAGACACGGGTTCTAGCGGTGGCACCTCTCAGTATGTAGAAGGGACCTCCTATGCCGACGGTGACATTGTTTACAACGAAGGTGCAAACTATCGTTGTACCCTCAGTGCCTGGTGTTCAGGGCCAGCTTGGGCCTATGCTCCTGGGACAGGAACCGCGTGGGAACAGGCTTGGGAGTTTGTCTCCGAGGCCGATTCTCCAGAGGCTGACGGTGGTGACACCGGTGGTGAGACCAGCGGTAACACCAGCAGTGACACGGATTCCAGCGACGGTGATACAGGTGGTTCTAGCAGCTCTTCTTCTGGTGACTGGTCAGCAAGCACTGTCTATACCCAAGGTGATCAAGTTTCCTATGACGGCAAGACTTGGGAAGCCCAGTGGTGGACGCAGGGTGAGGAACCTGGTTCCTTGACTTGGGGCGCTTGGAAAGAAGTTGCTGGCAGCACGGACTCTGGTTCGGACACCGGTGGCGAAGATACTGGCAGCAGTACCTCCAGCGATGGTGATACGGGTGAATCCAGCGGCTCTTCCTCTGGGGATAACTGGTCAGCAAGTTCGGTTTACACCAAGGGTGATCAAGTGATCTATGATGGTAAGACTTGGGAAGCTCAGTGGTGGACGCAAGGCGAGGAACCTGGCTCTCTAACTTGGGGTGCTTGGAAGGAACTCTAGGCCTGCCCAGCAGATCTTCTAAACTTAACTTAACGGGTTGCCCTTGTGCTAAGGGCAACCCTTTTTTGTGTCATGCCAGCGGCAAGTGTGAGTGATACCAGCGGCGGTATCAATTGACGCGTATCCAATTTCTTTGTGTGATTGACGCGATACACTGGTTGTGATTGGCGAAAAAGTTCCAGTCCTCTACGCATTTTTACGAGTCAAAAGCTACCGCCACTGGGGTTAGATCGCGCGGGCGGTCCGGCCGGATTGCTCGCCGAGGTTTCCAAGCTTCGTCAGTACAAACTGGCCGCAGGAAGAGTCTAGCGGTTCTAGGGTTTCTTCTCTAGGCCCGGCCAAGCGACTTGCTCACTCTCCTACAATAGGACCTTGCCCCATGACCGCTTTTGTTCCCGACCTTTATCTGTCTAGAGATCAGGCCGTCCAAGCTCGTCTGGACGCGGTCGCCATGCCGTCCTGGGATTTGACGCTGCGTCAGTCGTGTGATTTGGAATTGCTGCTCAACGGCACCTTCGCCCCTCTCAGCGGGTTCTTGGGGCAGGCAGACTATGGGGCAGTGCTGGCAGACATGCGCCTTGCAAACGGTGCGCTGTGGCCGATCCCGGTGACTCTAGATGTGTCCGAGACCTTTGCGGCGGATCTGAATCTAGGTCAGGACATAGCGTTGCGCGACGACGAAGGCCTTATCATTGCGCTCATGACCGTTACTGATCTCTGGCGCCCCGACAAGTCTGTTGAAGCGCGCCAGGTGTTTGGCGCCGATGATCGCGCGCATCCCGCGGTCGCCTATCTCCATAATCAGGCCGGGCCGATTTACCTGGGCGGTCCCGTGCGCGGGGTCGATCAGCCGTCCCACTATGACTTTCGCGCGTTGCGCCACAGCCCCAATGAGCTGCGGACCCTATTCGACAAATGGGGCTGGACAAGGGTTGTGGCCTTCCAAACCCGCAATCCGCTGCACCGCGCGCATCAGGAATTGACGCTGCGCGCTGCACGCGATGTGCGGGCCAACCTACTGATCCACCCTGTCGTAGGCATGACCAAGCCAGGGGACGTGGATCACTTCACCCGCGTGCGCTGCTATCAAGCGATTTTGAATTCCTATCCCGAACAAACGACCACCATGTCGCTCTTGCATTTGGCCATGCGCATGGGCGGCCCGCGGGAGGCGCTGTGGCACGCCCTGATCCGCAAAAACTACGGCGCAACGCATATGATCGTTGGGCGTGATCATGCGGGCCCGGGCAAGAACAGCGCAGGTGAAGATTTCTACGATCCCTACGCGGCCCAAGACCTTGTCGCCAAACACGCCGACGAAGTGGGCCTGGAAATCGTCCCCTTCAAACTGATGGTCTATGTGCAGGATCGGGCCCAACATGTACCGGTGGACGAAGTGGCCGCAGGCGAGACCAAGCTCAACATCTCGGGCACCGAAGTACGCCGGCGCCTGAAACAAGATCTGGACATTCCCCACTGGTTTTCCCCCCCCGAGGTAATCGCAGAACTCAAAAAGGCGTTCCCGCCCCTGGAGAAGCGCGGGTTCACGATTTTCTTCACCGGCCTATCGGGCTCGGGTAAATCAACCATAGCCAACGCCCTCATGATCAAGCTGATGGAATTGGGGGGGCGGCCCGTCACTTTGCTGGACGGTGATGTGGTGCGCAAGAATCTTTCGTCGGAGTTGACCTTTTCCAAGGCCCATCGCGATTTGAATATTCAGCGGATCGGTTTTGTCGCCTCGGAGATCACGAAAAATCGCGGCATCGCCATCTGCGCGCCCATTGCCCCCTACGCGGCAACGCGCGCAAGCGTTCGCGACTTGATCGAAACTTACGGTTTGTTTGTTGAGGTCCATGTCGCCACCTCACTTGAGGTTTGCGAGGTGCGGGACCGCAAGGGCCTTTACGCAGCCGCTCGCGCGGGCAAGATCAAGGGCTTCACCGGCATCGACGATCCTTACGAAGTTCCCAAAACCCCTGAAGTCCGACTACAAACCGAAGACCGAACCGCGGACGCCTGCGCCCGCGACGTTATGCTGAAGCTGCAGGAGTTAGGCTTGGTTCGCTAGACACTCCCCCCCAAGTCCGACGGCACAGGTGTTTCGAGGGCCGTCGCCAGGAGCCCGGCGTCAAGGTTGCCCCCTGACAAAACCGCGAGAGTTGTTTTGCCTTGTAGGGTGACTTTGCCTGCGAGGGCCGCGGCCAGCGCGACGGCACCGCCGGGCTCGACGATCAGACGCAGGTCCTGTGCGGCATAAGCGACGGCGAGCAAGGCCTGGCGGTCGGACACGGTCAGGGCGCGCATTCCTTGGTCTTGCGCCAAGGCAAAGGTCATATGCCCCGGTCGGGGTGTTAGGATGGAATCGCAAATGGACCCTGACTTTCGGGCGTTGCCGACGCGGCGCTGCAACCTTAGGGACCGACCGAAGTCGTCAAAGTCGCGTGGCTCGACCGCGTAGGCGTCAAGATCAGGATAGGTCGAACGCAGTGCTGCCGTAACCCCAGTCGCCAATCCGCCGCCCCCGCAGCACAAGAGCGCTTGATCCAAAGGTGCGCCCGCAAGCTGTTCGACAACCTCAAGTCCTAGGGTGCCTTGACCCGCTATGGTCAGTTCATGATCGTAAGGTGGGATTAGATAGGCCTCGTTGGCTTGGGGCAGGCGCGCCGCCCGGTCTTCGCGGCTCTCGGTTTCGCGGTCATAAAGCACCACCTCGCCGCCGAAGGCCTTGGTGCGCGCAATTTTTGTTTGCGGCGCGTCCGCCGGCATGATCAACGTCGCGGGCAGGCCCGCGTCGGTGGCGGCCTTAGCCACGCCTTGCGCGTGATTGCCGCTAGAATAGGCGATAATCGGCCGCCGCTCATCCCGTTCGTTTAAGGCAACTAGATGGTTCAGCGCACCACGATACTTAAAGGATCCCGTGTGCTGCAAGTTTTCGGGCTTTAAGTACAGCGTGCCGCCGAGGCGATCGTTCAAGGCCGGAAAGGTTAGCAGTGGCGTTTTGACCGCTCGGCCGCGCAGTCGCGCCGCCGCATCGCGAATCTGATCAATCATTGCCCCACCATGGTTTGTTGCAGGTCCACGACCACGTCCTTACGATGTGCCGCCAGACGATAGAGATAGAGGTTGGTCAAGACGCGCTGCACATAGAGCCGCGTTTCGCCAATAGTCATGGCCTCGATCCAGTCCTCGGGCAGAATATCACCCTCGCGCGGGTCACCAAAGTCGCGCACCCAGGCCTCCACCCTACCAGGGCCCGCGTTGTAAGCCGCCGCGGCGAGCAGTAAGGCCTGGTCGTAGTCCTGGAGCAGGCTGGCCAAGTAGGCTTGTCCAATCTGAAGGTTGAACGCCGGATCAGTAAGGCGGCGCGCGTCCCACGGGAGGCCGAGTTCGCCCGCCACGGCCTGCCCTGTGGAGGGGAGGATTTGCATGAGGCCCACCGCGCCAGCGTGTGAGCGAACGGAGGCGCGAAACTGACTTTCTTGGGCGATGATTGCATGGGTGAGGGCGGGGTCAAGGCCAGATGCGGCGCTGGCATTGAGGGCGATGTGCGGTAGGGCGGGGGCATGAAAGGCGGAGGTTCCGCGGGCGGCCATGACCCCAAGCGTGCGGGTAAAAGCCAGGTCAGGCCGGTCCTCCAGGATCGCAGAGAGGGCGCTCATGTGCTTGGGGGTTTCGGCCAGATCAAAGGCAAGGCGAGCGAACGGCAGGACTTCGCGTTCGCTACGGTTTTGTGCCACGAGCATGGCGGTCACGCGCGCGAAGGTGTCGGCATGGGTCCGGGGGCCTTCACGGGCTTGGCTTTGGCGAGAAAGAAAGGGGTTAGAGCGGCGGCGACTGGGATGCCAGGCGAGCGGCTCGCCAAGATCCTCCAAGCACAAGAGCGCGAACAGGGTCGTCTGGTGATCCGCGCAGGCCCGCAACGCCGCCTCCGCCTCCGCAGCACGGCCTAGTCTACCCAAAGCCCTGGCTTGGCCCCGCATGGCTTTGGACCTTAGCCAGGGGCCTGGGGCGGCCTTTGCCACCAGATCGTAGTGGGTGAGGGCCAGACCCGGTAATTTGGCGTAGGTGAGGGCGATCCACCCTGCCAACAGCTCACTGGTGAGGCCCTGGGTTGTCGTGCCAAGACCGTGGGTTGCCGCCAGTTCGTAGGCCTCACCGTAGGCGCCTTCGCGAACCGAGTTGCGGATCAAGATGCGTCGCAGCCGCCACAGCGCCTCAGAGTTGGCGGTCGCGGGATCGAGCGTACGAAACAGGGCGCTGGCCGCTAGCGGCTGCGCCTGCTGCAAGTCCCAGACGTCTTGAGCGACCAGCGCGGCGTGATGTGCCCACGGTCCCGGAACCGCCTTGCGCGTGTCAGGGGTACCAAGGGCCCAGGCCAGGCGCACCCGATCCAGTTGAGGAGGGATCAGTGTGCGTAGCGCCGATGCCGCCCCCGCCACACGCGCCGTCGGCAGTCCCTGTCGCTGGCCGGTTTGCCCAAGTAGAGCATGAAATCGGGCTTCGTGATCGCTTGGCGCGAGCAGGGAGCCGTACGCCGTCAAGAAGGCGTCGCGAGTAGGCCCATCCAAAATCTCACCGCGACGCCAAAATGTCGAAACGCGCGCCTGCAAGGTCCTTTGAAAGTTGAGCGTTTTCAGGGCGTCAAACTGCGCTAGCGTTGCTGCCACCGACCCGTCATCGACCTGGGTCCAAAGGTCCAGCTGCTGTTGGGGTTCTAAATCCATGCGCTCATCCAACAGGATCTCCTTGGCCAGGTCACGCATGCCTGGCCAACTAAGATGACGAATGGCGTAGGAAAGGCGTTCCTCCGGGGTGCCGGTTCCGTCTAGGACACTGCGCCAACGAAAATAAGCGCGCATCACAGGGTCTTCGATGGATTGGGCGGCCCGAAAGGCCGCGGTGGCACCTACATCGTCAAACAGCTCCCATACATGGGCGGCTTGACGCGCAGGCGCATAGGAGATGCGGTCACGATCCCCGTAGGCGAGCGGCCAAGCGAGGCTAAGGGCAAGGCCCAGACCTAGGAACGCGGCCACAGCCACGGACATCCAAGGGCGGGGGTGGGCGGGGGGAAGGCTCATGTGCGCTTGCTTGCGTCTTCAACTGCGCCTAAAGGATGGCTGCCAGTCAGAGCCGTCTGCCCGAGGCGACTGGATTCGCTTTTTTTTGCAAATGGGGTTCCACCTATGTCCTTAAAGTCCTTGCGCGGTTCCATAACAGCTCTGGTGACGCCTATGAAAAATGATGCAGTGGATTTAAAGGCGTTTCAAGACTTTGTTGCCTGGCAGCTGGCCGAGGGTACCCATGGCCTCGTGCCGGTGGGTACCACAGGCGAAAGCCCGACGTTGACCCATACCGAACACGACGCGGTTGTCGCAGCCTGTGTTGAGGTTGCGGCGGGCGCGGTGCCCGTGATTGCAGGCTGCGGGTCCAACTCAACTGCCGAGGCCGTGCGTTTGGCCAAATCTGCCCAGGCTGCTGGGGCGGACGTGGCCTTGGTGGTAACCCCCTATTATAACAAGCCAAGCCAGGAGGGCCTTTACCAGCACTACCGCGCCATTCATGAGGCCTGCGACTTGCCCATCCTGGTTTACAATATCCCTGGGCGCAGCGTCATAGATATGGCCCTCGATACCCTCCAACGCCTAAACGACTTGCCCCGCCTGGTCGGGGTCAAGGATGCAACGCGGGACCTGACCCGTGTCCAGACCTATCGCCAAACCCTGGGCGGGGACTTCATTCAATTGTCGGGGGAGGACGCGACGATCTTACCTTATTTAGCCCAGGGCGGCAACGGTTGTATTTCTGTGACCTCTAATGTTGTCCCAGGCAAATCTGCGCACATGCATGAGGCTTGGCAAGCGGGCGATTTCTCGACCGCAAGCCGCTTGTGCGACGAACTCATGGGCTTGCACACGGGCTTATTTGCTGAACCGAGCCCCTGTCCAGCCAAATATGCACTGCATAGGCTGGGGAAAATGGAAAACCAAATGCGCTTGCCGCTGGTGCCTATCTCCAGCCCAACCGAGGCCCAAATCGACGCGGCGATGGTGCAGGCGGGAATTCTGTAGGGATGTTTCATGCCCAAGTCCATGATTGCCCAGAATAGGAAAGCCCGTCACGATTATTTTATTGAGGAGACGTTGGAGGCGGGCCTTATTTTACAAGGTTCGGAGGTCAAGGCCTTGCGCGCTGGGCGTGCCTCAATCGGGGAGTCTTACGTGGATGAGCGTGAAGGGCGGCTGTGGCTGACGGGCGCCCACATTTCGGAGTATAGGCAGGCCAACCGCCTCAACCATCCGCCGATACGCGCGCGTGAACTGTTGCTGAAAAAACGTCAACTAAGGAAGCTGTTAGGGCAGATTCAGGCCAAGGGAATCACGTTGGTGCCGCTTGCGCTCTATTTTAACGACCGCGGCCTTGCCAAGTGCGAGATTGCGCTGGTCAAGGGCAAGAAACAGCATGACAAGCGCCAGAGCGAGAAGGCCCGTGATTGGGCGCGCCAAAAATCGCGTCTCATGCGCGATTACGGTTAGACCTAGGGCAGCGGGGTTTGACGCCTTAATGAGCTGGTCGATGTAAAGTCTGGTTGTGCTCGTTTCCCTTAATACCAACTCCGCTAAAAATGGACATTTTTAAAAGAGTCTGTTTTAAGGAGAACTGGTATCATTCGCGTTCGCCAGTGCTGGCAATGGGCCCTGTTGCAATGGGCGTCATGGCGGCTGGGTCGCCCCATTGAGCCCAGGAACCGTCGAACACAGGCACGTTTTTTGCGCCACGATGCTCAAGGGCGAGCGCCAATCCCGCGGCGGTAATACCTGAACCACAAGTGGTAATGAGAAAGGCCTGTAAATCAATGCCACCCAGGTCGAAAGTTTCGCTGAATCGATCCTCCTCCACGACCATACTGTACGGAAGGTTGAGTGATCCAGGGATGTGGCCGCCGCGTAACCCTGGCCGTGGCTCTGGGTCCAGGCCCTGAAATCGACGTGGCGGTCTGGCGTCGATGATTTGAACTTGGGACTGGGAGTCGGGATACAGATGCTCAAAGATTGAGGAGATTGAGCAAACATGAGGTAGGGGCTTAGCCGACCGGCTTGCCTGGCTAGGGGCGGTAGGTGCGATAACCTGGGCACCAGGTATCATCGGCAACCCCGCCGCTTTCCAGGCGGGGAAGCCACCTGCGAGTAATACCAGCGGCAATTATAAATGACTCTTATGATCGCTGGTATAAGGGCCGCGACTGCGGCCCCCGTAGCGGCCCCGAGATCGGCGCGAAAGCGCCTCGGGGTATAAGCGAAGGCCCCGTCGGAGGCGAAACGCATCGCGTTTATGCCGGGAGACACGAAACGGTCATGAAAAGGTCACTTTTTATGACCGTTGGTATAAGAAGATCTCGTCCTGGACTCTGCGTTTGTTCAGTTCCCAGGCTAGGCGCGGTGCGGAAAAGAGGCCGTGTTGATCGTAGATGCAAATCGGTTGACCCTGTTTCCAGCCAGTGCCAGCCCAAAAGTGTGCAAAGACAGGATCCGACGGGAACATATGGGGCAGGGTGGAATGTGGGTCGGCGCAGGCGTTGATGTCCCAAAATTTGGCACCTAGAATAGCCCCTTGGGCGTACAGACTGCATGCCTTTTCTGTACCACCATTCAGATAGTAGGATGCATCCAGAATCAAGCAGTCATCGAGGTCGGAGAGGTCATGAGGGGTTAGAAATTCTACAACCACGACGGGATCGGCAGCCCTTTGCTTTCGAGGAACGTCCTATTGAGGAGTTTGGATGCATAGCGCGCGCCGTGATCACACAGGATGGTCACAATCGTATGACCTGGCCCCAGGGCATGTGCCATGGCGATTGCACCCGCGACGTTGAGCGCGCCTGACCCGCCCAAGCATAGCCCTTCGGTTTCTACCAAGTCGATCAAGACCTGCATCATGATCGTGTCGGGCAGATTGAAGCTTAGGTCGGGGCGAAATCCCTCCAGATTCGCAGTGATGCGCCCTTGGCCAATGCCTTCGGCAATCGAGGATTTGCCGTTGGTTTTGAGAACGCCCTCGGTATAGTATCTATAGAGCGCAGCCCCGTCGGGATCAACAAGGCCGACGCGGACACCGCGCTCCTGCAAAAAACTGCCCGTGCCTGCCAGGGTTCCCCCGGAGCCGACCGCACAGATAAACCCATCTATGCGCCCCTTTGTTGCCGTCCAAATTTCGGGGCCCGTCGTCTGATAATGCGCGTCGCGATTGTCTCGATTATTGAATTGATTGGCCCAAAATGCCGACCCTGGGGCGGTCGCATTCATGTCCGCGGCCAAGCGTTGACTGGCATGGATGTAGTTACCTGGGTCCTTAAACGGGACGGCGGGAACTTCGATCAATTCGGAGCCGTAGAGGCGAACCGCGTTCTTTTTTTCGGCGCTTTGGGTCTCGGGGATCACAATTTTGCACGCATAGCCGCAAGCACGAGCCACCATAGCCAGAGCGATTCCCGTGTTTCCCGCCGTGCCTTCTATGATGGTAGCACCGGATTTTAGGTCTCCGCGTGCCTCCGCGCCCTTGACGATCGCGAGGGCGGCGCGGTCCTTCACGCTGCCAGCAGGGTTCATCATTTCGGCCTTGCCGAGAATGACGCACCCGGTTTGAGCGCTTGGGCCATTTAGCTTGATGAGCGGCGTTTCGCCAATGGTGGCCAGGGTATCATGTTCAAATTGCATGGATGTGCCGATCACCATCCGGCAAGATTGCGGCGAACCAAAGACTCAATCAGGTCCATGGCAGCTTCGCTTGCGTTTAGGCAGGATAGGGCGGCAAAGTGTGTGCCGCCGTTGACGCGCCATTCTTCGGCAAGGCCAATCCCAACCTCCTCTAAGGTTTCCAAACAATCGACCGAAAATCCGGGCATTGTTACGGCGACCCGTTTCATCCCGGATATGGCATGGGCTTCCAGAGTTTTATCGGTATAGGGTTGCAGCCATTCGGCAGGGCCAAAGCGCGATTGGAAGGTTACCTCCAGCGGTGGGGCGTCTTTAGGCAAGTGCTCGGCGAGCAAGCGGGTCGTCTTATGGCATAGGCAATGATAGGGGTCGCCTTTCTTCAAGTAGGACTTGGGCACGCCGTGGTAGGAGGTAATGAGGCATTCTGGGTCAAAGTCCAATCCCTCAAGCTGCCTTAGCGTGTCCGAGGCCAGAGCCTCGATATAGGCAGGATCGTCATGATAAGAGGGCAGGGTGCGCACGGCGGGCTGCCAACGCAAGTCCATGAGACAGCGGAAAACCTGATCGTAGGCAGTGGCGGTCGTGGAGGCGGCGTATTGCGGATAGAGCGCGGCACACAAGATTCTCTGGCATCCTGCCTCGATCAAGTGGCGCACAGCGCTGCGGGTCGAGGGATTGCCATAGCGCATCCCAACGGCAACTTCGATCTCAGGCAGGCGCGCACGCAAAGCCTCAGCTTGGTCTAAGCTGATCAGGCGCAAGGGGCTGTCACCTCGCTTCTGATCCCAAATCTCGGCGTAGGCGCGGCCCGACTTGAGTGGACGAAAGGTCAAGATCGGGCCGTAAAGGATAGGCAGCCACAGGACGCGCGGCACGTCGATCACACGCCGATCAGACAAAAACTCCCTAAGATAGCGCCAAATGGCTACAAATCCTGTGCCGTCGGGAGTACCAAGATTAAGCAGCACGACGCCCGTCTTGGGCGCTTGGATGGGTGGATGGTCAGTAGGCAGGTGGCGCTGCATGAGCCTCTACCTAGCCTCGCCGAAAAGGATAGCAAGACATCCTATCTGGTTGCGGATGCACGGCCAAAAGGTTAGGTTAAGCCTACAAGAGACAGACCATGGATCCAGCATACATGACGGCCACAGCACTCGACACAGATGTGGAAGCGGCCCAAGCCTTGATTCGGGAGAAAACCCCGGCCCAACGCCTGGTCGGGTTGGTGCGTCAGGCGGTGCAAGAGGGGTTGTTGGCTGACCTGAGCCCCAATCTCGCCGCCCTGCACCCTGCTGACTTTGCCGACCTAATCGAATACCTGGACCGTGAGGATCGTCGTGCTTTGGTCGATCAGCTCGGCGAGATGTTTGTTCCTGAGGTTTTGGCGGAGCTACACGAGGACGTGCGCGAGGCGGTTGTGGACTGGCTACCCGACCAGTTAGTCCAGTCGGCGTTGCAAGCACTGGAGGCAGGGGAAGCCGCTGAAATCACCGAGGACTTGAGCGCGGAGGACCGCAGCAAATACCTCGAAGGGATGGAAGCGGGCGACCGCGCCGCCCTTGATCAGACCTTGGCCTACCCCGAATACTCGGCCGGTCGCCTCATGACTCGAGATTTTGTGGTGGCCCCCTTGGGTTGGACCGTGGGTCAAACCATCGACTTTTTACGCGCCGAGGACAGTGAGGAACTGCCCAAGAATTTTTATCAGGTCTATTTGGTCGATCCTGGCCATCGCCCGGTGGCGGCGGTCACGCTAAGCCGGATCATGCGCGAGCCGCGTGCTGTGTCCCTGATGGATTTGGGCCAAACGGAGCTGCGGTCTTTCGTGCCTACGTTCGATCAAGAAGACTTGGCCTTTAAGTTTCGTCAGTACGGTTTAGTCGAGGCCCCTGTGATCATGGAACGGACAGGCCAGATCCTTGGCGTTGTGCGCGTTGATGATGTGATTGAGGTCATAGAAGAAGAGGCAGAGGATGATCTCTTAAAGCTGGTTGGCCTTCGCGGCGGCGAACTCGACGTTCAAGAAAACTGGTGGCGGACCTCGCGCTCCCGCTTCGTCTGGTTGTTCGTCAACTTGATCACGGTTGTCATCGCCGCCGCCGTCATCGCGCAGTTTTCGGACTTGATTGAGGCCTATGGCACCTTGGCGGTGCTATTGCCTATCGTTGCGTCCATGGGCGGAAATTCGGGCACACAAACACTAGCGGTCGCGGTTCGCGGCCTGGCAACCAAGGAACTTTCCCTACAAAACGCCGGCGTGTTTGTGCGCAAAGAACTGCTGGTCGGTCTCATGAATGGCCTGGCGTTCGCCGTCCTTACAGCGGGTGCAGTGATGGTCATCTACGCTGAGCCCGCGTTGGCCCTAACAATCGCACTCGCGATGGTGTTGAACCTGATCGTTGCGCCCCTGTCGGGCACCTTGATCCCCATAGCCTTAGAGCGTCGAGGGATCGACCCGGCCAATGCCAGCACAGTGTTTTTGACCACAATCACCGACGTGGTCGGTTTCTTTGCCTTCCTTGGGTTGGCCGGCCTCATGTTTCTTTAAAACCATTCGCATTTGTCCTGAATCGGCAGAATGGCTTTGGGCATCCTTCGACCGGCGAGAGTATCCCATACCAGTTCTCATTAAGAAAGACTCCTAATGAACTGGTATAGGGGCCGCGACTGCGGCCCCCATAGCGGGCTCCAAGCCCGGAGGGCGCAGGGAACGCCCGCGCACAAAACACTTGGGCTCCAAGCCCGGAGGGCGCAGGGAACGCCCGCGCACAAAACACTTGGGCTCCAAGCCCGGAGGGCGCAGGGAACGCCCGCGCACAAAACACTTGGGCTCCAAGCCCGGAGGGCGCAGGGAACGCCCGCGCACAAAACACTTGGGCTCCAAGCCCGAAGGGCGCAGGGAACGCCCGCGCCAAAAACAAGCGGCCCCAAGATCAGCTAAGAAAGCGCCTCGGGGTATAAGCGAAGGCCCTGTCGCGCGGTCAGGCTGAGCGAGCGGTGCGAGCGAGGTGAGACCGCATCAAACAGGCGAAACGCGAAGCGTTTCTGCCGTGAGACAAAACTCCGCTGAAAATGTCAATTTTTAGCGGAGTTGGTCTTATTAAGTGGAAACCGTTGCAAAGACACTTATGCTCAGTGCTTTTCATCAAGCTCCTTACACTTGGGCCGATCTTGGGTTAGGCAGGGACTATGCCCCAAACGATTGACTTCTACTTCGACTTTTCCTCGCCTTACGCTTATTTCGCTAGCTTGTTTGTCGATGATTTGGGGGTGGAAACGCGTTGGACGCCTTACCTAATGGGCGTGGCCATGAAGGAAACGGGCCTGCCAGCCTTGATCGAGACCCCTTATAAGCGGGATTATGCTCTGCTCGACATTCGCCGCACGGCGCGGCTCTACGAAGTGGCGTTTTCGATTCCTGACCATTTTCCGTTTAGCTCGGTAGCGGTGTGTCGGGCTTTTTATGCCTTGGAACACAGCCAGGGGCACGGCGCCGCGAAGGCCTTTGCCGCCAGGGCCATGGTCGCGGCTTGGCGTGAAGATGGCGGCGTGGATTTGCGAGACCCTGCGGCCTTGGCGGAGTTGGCGCACGCGCCAGACCTCGCCACGTCGATTGAGGATCCGCTCGTTAAGACTAAGCTACGCGAGGTGACCGCGCACGCTATGGCGCGGGGGTGCTGGGGCTCCCCGCACTTTTTTGTCAATTCGGGCGAGACCTCGGAGCATTTCTGGGGGTGTGACAAGCGCTGGCAACTCCAAAAGTGGTTGGAACAGTCTTGGTAAGGGATCGTTTTGCGCGACGAATCTGGCTTGCTTGGGTGTTTTGGTCGGGGTTTTTCTCATTCGTATTGTTCGCTTGGGGTGCTTTGTTTTTCCAAAATCAAGGTCGCCTAGGGGCTAGTTTGGGGGCCTTTCATCCCGGCTTCGCGGCGGGACTTCATGGTGACTTATCGTCCACCCACGTCCTGGGCATGTGGATGCTCATGGTCTTGGCCATGATGCTCCCCACTTTGGTGCCCATGGTGAGGACACTCAATGATTTGGTTGCAGGCGAGTCCCAGCCTTGGCCTTATCCGGCTGCTTTTGTGATGGGCTATGCTCTTGTATGGATGGGCTTTTCTCTGATCGCTGGTGGGTGCCAGCTTGTCCTTGCGACACTTGGTTTGCTGGATGCAGGTGGGGTTTTGCTCTATCCTGGCGCCACGGTATTCCTGCTTCTGCTCGCTGGCCTGTATCAGTTCAGCGCCCTGAAGCACGCCTGCCTTAGGTCCTGCCAAGCACCGCTCCTCTTCTTTGTCTCGAATTGGCGGGCAGGGGTTTTCGGCGCCTTGCGGATGGGCCTTAGCCATGGCCTGATTTGTGTTGGGTGTTGCTGGGCCCTCATGGCGCTGGGTTTTGTCGGGGGGGTCATGAACTTGCTTTGGATGGGGCTGGCAACGGCCCTCATGATTCTTGAAAAACTTCCAACCCTCGGTGCGCCTGTTCGTCCTCTGATCGGAACTATCTTGTTGGCCTTAGCTGTGGCCTATGCTATGGTTTTTTTGCACGATTGGGCACATCTTGGGCGGAGTTTTTATGGCATGGAATCTTAAAGGCGAGCTGATCCTCAACTGTAATTGTACGGTGTTTTGCCCCTGTGTTGTCTCCCTTGGTGATCATCCGCCGACGGAGGGGTACTGTCAGGCCTGGCTCGGCGTGCGAATCGACGAAGGCGAGTTTGACGGCCTTACCCTCGCCGGTTTGAACATTGCCATGATCATGGACATTCCAGGCAAGATGGCACGGGGCAACTGGACCGCGGGTCTGTTCATTGATGATCGCGCCAGTGAAGAGGCTTACACAGCGTTGGAGAAGATTTTTTCCGGGCAGGCCCGCGGTACGACGGGTCTCTTTCGCTTGCTGGTGAGCAACTTCTTAGGCGCCGAACGCCAACCGATTTCATACGCTACCAGTGGTGGCAACCGCCGTCTCACCGTGGGAAAAAAGATCCTAGGTGAAGTCGCGCCGATTGGCGGCAAAGCCTCCGACCAGGAGGTGGTGGTGAGCAACACGGAATACTGGATGGGCCCTGACATTACCATCGCCAGCGCGTCGAAGGGGCGGGTGCGTGCCTTTGGCCGAGTTTGGGACTTTGATGGTCGCAGTGCTGAGATCTGTCAAATCAACTGGCAAGGATAGCCCGATTTGATCGCGGGGGCTCGGGGATGACCGCGGCGCGCATCACGCCGTCCCGCCGTGTTCGCGTTACACCCTGGTTTCGGCAGGTCGAGGCGGCGGGGGTTAAGGCCTATACGGTCTACAACAGCATGTTGTTGCCGACCGAGTTCGCGGGCGTGCGTGAGGACTATGATCATTTGGCGCAGCATGTGCAGGTCTGGGATGTGGCGTGCGAGCGCCAGGTACAATTGCACGGGCCCGACGCGTTTGCGTTGCTCCAGCTCATGACGCCGCGCGACATGACCAAGTTGCGCGATCGGCAGTGTTTCTATGTTCCTCTCGTCGATGGTGAAGGACGCTTAATTAATGATCCCGTGGTGATGCGCTTAGACAAGCACACCTATTGGCTATCGATCGCCAGTTCCGATGTGGGCTTGTTCGCCAAAGGACTCGCCGCAGGGCGCGGTCTCAAGGTGGAGATCGATGAACCCGATATGAATCCCCTTGCCGTTCAAGGACCCAAGGCAGAGTCCCTAATGGCGCGTATTTTCGGCGATCAGGTCAGGGCGGTCAAGTTTTTTGGGTTCGCTTGGTTGCCTTATCAAGGCGTCTCCCTGCTTGTGGCGCGCTCGGGGTTTTCTGGGCTCGGCGGCTTTGAGATTTATGTGCCAGGGCCTCGCCATGCGCAGGGGGCCTATCCTAGCTTGGCGACCGATTTGTGGGACGCCTTATTCAACGCGGGGCAGGATTTAAGTGTAGCGGCCGGATGCCCGAACTGGATCGACTTTATGGAGGCAGGGCTGCTCAGCTACGGCAACACCATCGACGCCAATCATACTCCTTATGAGGTCGGTTTGGGCAAATACTGCGATGGACTTGAGACTTGCCTGGCGCACGAGGCCCTGGCCAAGGCAGTTCAAGAAGGGCCCCAGCGTATGATTAGGGCGCTCATCTTCGATACCTCCGATTTTTCCCCTCAAGTTTACCAGGACTGGGCCATAGAGGATGAGGGCGGCACTTGGATCGGGCGCCTCACCGGCGGATCGCCGTCGCCCCATTGCGGCACCCACATCGGGGTTGGAACCTTAGAGAAATCGCACTGGCACGCCGGCACCCGCGTGGTCGTGCAAACGCCCGAAGGGCCGCGACGCGCCAGGGTCGCCCCCATGCCGCTGCGCAAGTGATTGCAGCGGAAATAAGCGTCATTTTCATGATCGCTGGTCTTATACCAACGGTCATAAGAAGTGACCCTTTAATGACCGTTTCGTGTCTCACCGCAGAAACGCTTCGCGTTTCGCCTGTTTGATGCGGCCTCACCTCGCTCGCACCGCTCGCTCAGCCCGACCGCGCGACGGGGCATTCGCTTATACCCCGAGGCGCTTTCTTAGCTGTTCTCGGGGCCGCTTGTTTTTGGCGCGGGCGTTCCCTGCGCCCTTCGGGCTTGGAGCCCAACCCTTTCGTGCGCGGGCGTTCCCTGCGCCCTTCGGGCTTGGAGCCCGACCCTTTCGTGCGCGGGCGTTCCCTGCGCCCTTTGGGCTTGGAGCCCAACCCTTTCGTGCGCGGGCGTTCCCTGCGCCCTTCGGGCTTGGAGCCCAACCCTTTCGTGCGCGGGCGTTCCCTGCGCCCTTTGGGCTTGGAGCCCAACCCTTTCGTGCGCGGGCGTTCCCTGCGCCCTTCGGGCTTGGAGCCCAACCCTTTCGTGCGCGGGCGTTCCCTGCGCCCTTCGGGCTTGGAGCCCGCTTGGGAGGCCGCAGTCGCGGCCCTATACCAGTTCATAAAGAGTCTGTTTTAAGGAGATCTGGCATCATACCAGCGAACATAGGAGTTATTCATAAATGCCGCTGGTATTGCTTGATTTACGACGGTTGCATTCGCGAGGGGTAGGAGACCTGCGTTTGTGGTTTGGTTAGGGAGACTAGCATGACAGATTTTCCACCGGTGGCTGCCAATTTTGTACCGCTGAGCCCGCTATCGTTTTTGGCGCGCACGGCGGCAGTGTTCCCGGATCGCTCGGCGGTGATCTATGGCGCGCGTCGCTATTCGTGGGCGCAGGTTCAGGATCGGGCCGCTCGCCTGGCAGGCGCGCTCCAGGCCTTGGGGGTTGGCAAGGGCGACGTGGTGTCGGTGATTGCCACGAATACGCCTGAGATGATCGAGGCACACTATGGGGTGCCGCTCGCGGGGGCGACGCTCAATGCCATTAACGTGCGCTTGGAACCCGAGACCTTGGCTTATATCTTCGATCATGCAGAAACCAAGGTTCTGATCACCGATACGGCGTTCGCGCCTTCTGTAAAGGCGGCCTTGGATCTTGCAGGCAATAAGAGTTTAATCGTCGTCGATATCTGCGATCCCGAAGCGGCGGGGGAGACTCTGGGCGGACAAGACTACGAGGCGTTCCTTGAGGGGGCGAGGCCCGCGCCCTTTACCCTGCCCGCTGATGAGTGGGATACCTTAGCGCTGAACTATACATCCGGCACTAGCGGGCGGCCCAAGGGTGTCTTATATCATCATCGCGGCGCGTATCTCATGGCCATGGGCACCATTGCGTGCTGGGGGGTGTCGCTGCGCCCGCGCTATCTCTATTGTGTGCCTTTGTTTCACTGCAATGGCTGGAACCACGTTTGGGCCATGACCATTTTGGCGGGCACCCTATACTGCATCCGCGACTTGTCACCTGCCAACATCTGGCAGCAGATCGACCGCAACCAGATCAGCCACTTTGGTGCCGCTCCGATCATTCTCGGCAATTTGGTCAATGCGCCGTCGCAGGACGTCTATCCCTTGGGCAGAACCATAGAGGTCTTGACGGCCGGGGCGCCCCCGCCAGCAGCGATTTTGGCCGCGTGCGCAGAACTGGGCATGAACGTCGTCCAGGTCTATGGTCTTACCGAAACCTACGGGCACACCGTTGTGTGCCAGCCTCAAGATCATTGGGCCGGCCTGGATGCAGAGCCGCTCGCCGCATTAAAGGCGCGTCAAGGGGTTGCTTTTCCCATGACCGAGGAAGTGCGCGTCGTTGATGTGGTGAGCCGCGAGGATGTGCCCGCCGATGGGACGAGTGAGGGCGAGATCTTAATCCGTGGCAATACAGTCATGAAGGGTTACTTCAAAAATCCCGAGGCCACCTCGGCCGCCTTTGCCGACGGTGCCTTTCGTTCAGGCGATGTGGCTGTGAAACACCCAGACGGGTACGTTGAGATCCGCGACCGCCTCAAAGACGTGATCATCTCTGGAGGCGAGAACATCTCCTCGGTTGAGGTCGAGGGGATTCTTTACACCCATGCGTGCGTTGCGGCGGCGGCGGTCGTTGCCATGCCCGATCCCAAGTGGGGGGAAGTGCCGTGCGCTTTTATTGAGTTGAAAGAGGGGGCGGCGGCGCCGGACCCCGATCTGATGCGCGACTGGTGTCGGGCGCGAATGGCAGGGTTCAAAACCCCTAAACGCTTTGAATTCAAGACCTTACCCAAGACTGCAACGGGGAAAATTCAGAAGTTTGAACTACGCAAAATCGCTGCGAACTTGGATTATACCAGTGGCAACTAATACCAACGGTCATGAAAAGGTCACTTTTTATGACCGTTGGTATTACACCACGCTAAGGGCCCTAACTCGCGAATAAAACAGGCTGACTGGAAAAGGAATTCTGCATCCAGCCCCAATACACCCGCCAGAAGCGCAAAGGAATCCTATATCTGAAAGAACGTCGGATTTACGCTGAGGTCTCTTTTAAGGAAAAGGGGTATTTGGAGACCAGGGGCCAGCTCCTTTTCACCTTGATTTCGCCTCATAAATCAGGCCAAGATGGCAGTCGTACCCCGCAAAGAGAAGGACGCTTGCATGCGCTGGTCGCAGTACTTCCTGAAAACCATGAAGGATCAGCCTAAGGATGCCAAGGTTGTTTCCCATAATTTGATGCTGCGCGCAGGGATGATCCGGCAAATGTCGGCTGGGCTCTACACTTGGTTACCGCTCGGGTTGCGGGTCCTTAAAAAAATTGAACAAATCGTTCGCGAAGAGCAGGACCGCGCCGGCTTTCACGAGGTTTTGATGCCGACCATCCAATCGGCGGATCTTTGGCAAGAAAGTGGCCGCTACGACGCTTACGGTCCTGAGATGCTGCGCATCAAAGACCGTCACGACGCCGACCTGATCTACGGTCCCACCAATGAAGAGGTCATAACCGACATATTCCGTCGCGAAGTGCAGTCATACAAGGACTTGCCGCTCAACTTTTATCATATTCAGTGGAAGTTTCGCGACGAAGTACGCCCACGCTTCGGCCTCATGCGAGGGCGTGAATTCTTGATGAAAGACGGCTACAGCTTTGACATCGACGCCGCCGCCGCCCGGGTCATGTATCAGCGGGTTTTGATGTCGTATTTGCGGACTTTCCGCCGTTTTGGGGTTACGGCCATTCCAATGCGCGCCGACACGGGGCCCATTGGGGGAGACCTGAGCCACGAATTCTTGATCCAGGCCGCAACGGGCGAATCTGACATCTTTTTCGACGCTAAGATCGCTGACTTGGACGCCTTTACCGCCGCCGATCAAGACCCCGCGGCGACTTACGAAGCCTTGACGGAACTCTACGCGCGCACGCAAGAAACCCACGATCTCGCTGTGTTCGCGCGGGTGCCAGCAGAGCGCCAAGTCACCTCTAAGGGGATTGAAGTCGGCCACATCTTCACCTTCGGCACCAAGTATTCTGACCCGATGGGCGCGACGGTGCAGACGGCCGACGGTGGCAATGTGCCAGTCCATATGGGGTCATACGGAATTGGGGTTTCGCGCATCGCCGCCGCCTTGATTGAGGCCAGCCATGATGCGGCGGGCATCGTTTGGCCAGCAGACGTTGCGCCCTTCGATGTGGGTATTTTGCTCCTCAAGCCTGACGATGCCGCTTCGCAGGCGGCAGCGGGCACCCTGGAGCGGGACTTGGCGGCCGTGGGCAAGACCGCGTTGATTGATGACCGAGACGAGCGCCCCGGGGCCAAGTTCGCCGACATGGACTTGATCGGGTTGCCGTGGCAAATCATTCTGGGTCCGCGGGGTTTGAAAACTGGGGTGGCAGAACTCAAGAATCGCAAGTCAGGGCATCGCGCAGACGTCGACCTCGCGAACCTTATCTCAAGGATCGCGGGGTAGGGGCCTTGTCCCTAGCGATTTCACTGGCCTGGCGATATCTTCGTGCGCGGCGGGGCCGGGGCCTGGTGTCCTTGGTCTCGGGATTTTCAGTGGGTGGGATCGCCGTGGGTGTCGCTGCCCTAATCGTCACCATGGCAGTTTTTACCGGTTTTCGCTTGGAACTGCGCGAACGCCTCTACGACGTCGAGGCACCGATTCGCATCCAGGCCTTGGACCGAGAGCCTTTGCACTGGCGCCAGGACTATACAGACCTGGTACGCAGCGTGCCGGACGTGCGCAAGGTGGTGCCTTATCTCAACGCTCCGTCGATCGTCATGCACGCAGGGCAAACGCAGGGGGCCCTGTTTCGGGGCCTGAACTTGGAACAGTTTTCCGACATTCCTTTCGCCGCCTACGTGCAGGAAGGTCAGAGTGCCTTTGATCGGTTGGACGCTCAGATGACGCGCCCGTCACCCGCCCTAATCGGCGCGGCTATGGCGCGGTCCATGGGCCTGAAGGTCGGCGACGAAATGCGTGCGTACAAAGGTGGACAATTCCAACAAGACAATCAAATCCCCGCCTTGCCCGGAACCGAGTCCTTTTCCGTTAGAGGCATTTTTCAAACGGGTATTGAGGAGGTAGACCAGGGATTGGTCCTTACCTCCGATCTCGCAGCGCGGTCCCTCACAGCACTGCCTGACGGTCCAATCTTTGATGGTGCCCAGGTCTATTTGGATGCCCCCCTGCACGCGCTGCCAACCCTTGGGCAGATTGCCGCAGCGACGGCAGGGGAGGACTTGCTGCCGCACTCTACCCTGGCCTACAACCCAGAGCGCGATGGCCACCTTGGTTTTTCAGTCGCCGCACATCTGCGTCTCGCCCGAGAACAAGAGGCGGCTATGGTTGTGATTCTGAGCCTGATCGTCATTGTTGCCGCCTTCGGCGTCGTCGCGGCCCAGGTTATGAATGTGAAGGAAAAATCGCGCGAAATTGCGGTCTTGCGGTCTTTTGGGGCCGGATCAGGGCTAATCTTGCGGGTGTTCCTGATGCTGGGTCTGATGATCGGCCTCATGGGCGCCTTGGCCGGCCTGTTGGTTGGCCTCACCCTGGCCTTCAATTTGGAGAGCATTCGTCTAGCTTTGGAGGCACGGTTGGGGCTTAGCCTGTTCCCCGCCGATCAGTTTCGCCTTGCTTTTTTGCCGTCACGCCCCACGATAGAGGCTGGGTTCATCGCGGTAGTGGTAGCTCTCGTGTTGACGCAGTTGGCGGTGCTGTATCCCGCGCTAAGAGCTTCGCGGCTAAGCCCGGCGGAGGCCCTACGCTATGCCTAGTCCCCTAGGTGCCTTGGGTTACGAGGCGGGTCTTGCGCTACGCTATTTGGCAGGTGCGCGCGGGCAGGGGACTTTTTCGCTTATGACCGTTTTGGCCTTGCTGGGCACTTTGATCGGCGTTGGGGCGTTGGTCGTGGGTCAAGCCATCACGCAAGGTATCCAGATACAGGCGCGCGATGCGTTGGTCGGGCACGAGCCGCACCTTTGGATTTTGCCGGATCTTGAGGCTTTGGAAAGCGGAGGTTCTGGCCAGCATGTCAAGACTCTGGGGCTAGGGGCGGAGGACTTGGCCGTCTTGGGCCTCGTGAGTACGATTCAAACTGCCCCGCCGGTGCGCCCTTGGTTTGACTTTGACGTGGATCTATTGATCCAGCTGGACCAGATTGAGGGTCTAAAATCGGCCCGACCGTCGCTAAGTATCGACGTGTTTTTGAAACGTCACGACCACTATAGTTTGACCTCATTGCGCGGGGTAAGGTTCGAGGAGCTGCGAAACAAGGGAGTTTTGCTGGAGCGCGCGCCGCAGGCCACGGATTGGGCCTTAGTGGTCCCCGATGAACTTCTGTGGTCGGGTGACGTTTTCTTGGGACAGCGCGTAACTTTGACTACCACACAAATGGAACCGACGCCCCTCGGTCGCTTGCCCCTAACCCAGGATTTTGAGGTCGTCGCGACTTACCCCGGGTCGGCCAGCGATCCCGTGCTGACCACCTTAGCGACCAGCCAGTTGTTGCTAAACGCTAAAGGCAAAATTAGCGAGCTAGAGGTCTACGTTCAGGATCCGTTTGCGCTCGAACCGGCGCGCTTCGCGCTCGATACCTTAGATGGCCCCGTTCTGGTGCAGGACTGGCAGGAACGCCGCGGCAGCGTTGCCGCTTTCTTGGGCGTGTTACGATTGGTCATGGTCGTGATTTTGGGAATGATTTTACTCGTGGCCGCCTTCAATATATTTGCCAGCCAGCTCATGCTCACCGATGCGCAACGCCGGGCGATCGCGCTGATGCGAGCGACGGGCTTTGGCCGCGGCAGCATCTTGCGAATTTTCTTATTCGCGGGTCTGTTCATCGGCCTAACGGGCACCATCCTGGGCGTGCTCACAGGGCTGTCGGTAACCTGGAACTTTCCGTTTCTAATCCAGATTGGGGTGCCCGGCCTAAGTTTTTTCGCCAACAGTCCACCGATCATTTTTGTCACCGATGTGGCCTTGGCCTGTTTCCTTGCCCTGAGCATGACCTTGGTCGCAGCCTTGTTGCCCGCTTGGTCAGCGGCCTCGGTGCCACCTGTCGAGGCGTTTTCCTATGGTTAGTAAACCCCGCTACCCGGCCCAAGCGCGTGAGCAATCGGCCGATGAGTCTTACGTAGATGACGATGCCGACAACCTGGACAGCAACATGGCCCCGATGATCTGGCGGGCACCTTCCCGCAACCGCGCATTTCAAGACTCTGACGGCCTGGGATCCCCAAAGGCTCAGGTGGACTTGGACGGGGCAGAGGGGCCTGGCGGGGATTTGGAATCGCGCGTGCGAGATGAGTTTGAGGATCGTCTGGAAGACGCGCAGTCGTTTGACTCTGAGGTGCCTTGGCACCCATTGGGCGATGACTTGGTTTTGGAGCTGACCGAAATAACCAAAACGTACGGTCAGGCCGATCGGCAGATTCATGTCTTAAGGGGGGCCAACCTGACCATTGAGCCCGGGCAGATTCTGGGCTTGATCGGTCCCTCAGGCTCAGGCAAGACTACCTTGCTGCAGATCGCCGGCCTTCTGGATGTGCCAACATCGGGGACCGTCACCATCGTGGGTGCGGCGGCGGAGAGTTTGCGCGATCGGGCCCGAACACTGTTACGTCGTGACACCGTGGGGTTCGTTTACCAGTTCCATCACCTATTAAAAGAGTTCAACGCCCTTGAAAACGTCATGATGCCGCAGCGGGTTGCGGGCGTGCCCCAGGCCCAGGCGCGCAAGCGGGCCATAGACTTGCTGGTGCGGGTCGGGTTGCAAGACCGCCTGGCTCACCGCCCCGCCATGCTCTCGGGCGGGGAACAGCAACGCGTCGCTCTCGCCCGCGGACTTGCTAACAGACCTGCCTTGCTGCTTGCCGACGAGCCGACTGGAAATCTGGACCCCGATACGGCAGAATCCGTGTTTCAAATGCTCTTGACCTTGACGCGGGAGGAAGGGATGGCTGCGCTCATCGCCACGCATAATCTGGATCTGGGGGATCGCATGGATCGTCGCGTGCGGTTAGAGCGCGGGCTACTTTATGAGGCCTGAGCTGAATTTTTATCAGGTTCGGTTGATTCGCCGCGAACTTAAATTGTTGGCGACCTACGCCGCCCACGGGCGACGCCCACGCATTGCCAATACAGCGTACTGGCGGGCCAGCAGCATTCCCTTGGCTGTGGGTCTGGCCTTTTTCATTGCGCGCGCACTCGCCTTGACCGATTCTCAGGCGGGGCTAACGGCGACTGCGTTGCTTATGGGGCTGATTTTGGCGGATTTGCACATGTTCGTCGCCAATGCGCCCGCCTGGGCCTTTGCCCGCAAGACGCTTGATTGGCGACGCGTGGCGGACTTACACCTGCAATTTGTCGGGACGCCGCTTAATTTGACGACACCCCAGCAGCCCAACCAATGGGATCGTGCGCGCGTCCCGCCTAGCTATGAGAAGAATCTGGCTCGGGTATACCAAGGGTTGCGCCGTAGGCCCAAGGGATTGACCCTGGTTGTGGGCCACAGCCCCGAATTGCGCATCCTGACAGCCTTGACGGGGCTAACGCTCGCCGCGCTTTGGCTGAGCCCTGAGCTAAGGGGATTTACCTTGAGCCTATATTTTTTCTTGAGCGCCTGGAACGCCAAGCGCCTTAAGGCAGCCGTTGATTTTCATATGACATGGCCTGTCCTTTCTCACGCTTTTTCCTGGGGCGACATACGACGATTGAGCGAAACGGGGAGCGCTTAAATCGGCAACTAAGTTGGTCTTATACCAACGGAAACAATGACTGATACCAGCGGCGATTTAAAATGACTCTTTTATTCGCTGTTATAAGGGCCGCGACGGCGGCCCCCCCAAGCGGGCTCCAAGCCCGAAGGGCGCAGGGAACGCCCGCGCCAAAAACAAGCGGGCTCCAAGCCCGAAGGGCGCAGGGAACGCCCGCGCCAAAAACAAGCGGGCTCCAAGCCCGAAGGGCGCAGGGAACGCCCGCGCCAAAAACAAGCGGGCTCCAAGCCCGAAGGGCGCAGGGAACGCCCGCGCCAAAAACAAGCGGCCCCGAGATGAGCTAAGAAAGCGCCTCGGGGTATCAGCGAAGGGGAGGCGAAACGCGAAGCGTTTCTGCCGTGAGACATAAAACGGCTGAAAAAGTGTCAACTTTTTTCGCCGCTGGTATTAGTTGAACCCACCAGTAGCGAGAGGATGCCTAAGCAACTCATAGGAATCGTTCGGCATGTTCAAGGTTGTTGTGGTGTCGTAACGATTCGACCCGCCCCAACGCGCAAGTCGGTCCTCGGGCTTGTTACGGGCTGAACAAGCCGAGACCAAGATGCAGCCTAGGACCAATCCAAATAAATGTCGCATAAAATAGACTCGTGAAATAAACTTGATCGGGACGTCTGTGCTAAGAAAGGGCTTGTGGGTCAAGCATGCCTATGCTTTGGCGGCTTCTCAAGCGTCAGCTATTGCAATGATACAACAACTCGGATTGTAAGCATCTAATACCAACGGAAAGGTTAAACGACCGTTGCCCAGTCACCTTTGGTTATCGACATAAGGCTCACTGGGTCATTGGCGATGCGATAACATTGTGAACCCTTGAAAAATGTCTCCAAAATCCCTGGTAATCCCGCCATTATTTGAGGGGGTGGCGATGAGGTGCCCTGAAAATATTTAAGCACAACAGTGAGTCTTTCGCGCCGATCTCGGGGCCGCTACGGGGGCCGCAGTCGCGGCCCTTATACCAGCGAATAAAAGAGTCATTTTAAACCGCCGCTGGTATGATCCCCAGCCTCAAAATGGATCAACCGCAAACTTGGCTTTCCTTTATTGAACGAGTGACTGTTCAAACAGGACAAATGGATATTGCCCTGATGGATGATGTTTCAGGGCCTCGCTCTATCGAAACCAGCTGAGCACCCGCAATAACGGCTATTTTTAAAGACCTCTGCATAGAGGTAATTTTCATTTCGGGATTCCCCGTAGGGGGAGTCTTTGCTATTTACTGTCTCAGATTTCTGCCCAATGACGGCAAAATGGCCAGTCTCTGTCCATCAAAAATATAGGGGAAGGCCGTAAAGCCCGCACTGTGCGGGGGTTTAGGCGATACACTTAAAAGGAGTGTAAAGATAGACAGTGCGTGGTGGGCGGTGAGAGGCTCGAACTCCCGACCTACTCGGTGTAAACGAGTTGCTCTACCAACTGAGCTAACCGCCCGACCAGGGAGCGGCTTTAGGGCCAAGTCGGGAGGGCGTCAAGCAAGTCTCTTGGTTGACAAGACATGTGGCCTGCGCGTTGGTCGAAAGCGAGTTTGTGAAGGTGGTTGCGGTAGCGGCCTTGGACACTTAAGGCCCGGGTCTGTTCCGCGCGTAGCTCAACTGGATAGAGCACGTGACTTCTAATCTCGGGGTTGCAGGTTCGAATCCTGCCGCGCGGGCCAGTCTTTGGCGCGAAACGCGGAGCGTTTCTGCCGTGAGACAAAACTCCGCTGAAAATGTCAATTTTTAGCGGAGCTGGTATGAATGCGAACGACGCTAATATCAGGGCTCGATTGTCGCAGTCCACGCACGATCTGCCTTGCCTAGCTTGGGAAAGGGATTTAGAGGCGCGCCATGTATTTTCTGGCAAACCCGCGACGCTTCGCCCGCGTCTATCCCTATTTTTTGGGGTGTTTCGCCGTCCTCGCCGCCTTGGGGGTACTTACGGGGCTGATTTTAGGTTTGGGTTTCACCCCCGCAGCCGAACGCCACGGGCAAATGGTGCGTATGCTTTATATTCATCCGCAAAGCGCAATTTTGGGGCTGGCGTGCTGGGCAGCCATGGCGGTGAGCGCGGCGATCGGGTTTGTTTTGCGCCATCCCCTAGCGGACATTGCGACCCAGGCTCTGGCGCTGCCAGGACTTCTGTTCACTTTGTTGGCTCTGGCGACGGGCTACATCTGGTCGATTCCTGGCTTTGGTGGACTGCCCTTTGCCGATCCTATGATCATTCTAGTACAGATTTTGTTGCTGCTCTATGTCACGTACTTTGTCCTGATCCATTCGTTTGACGATCCTCTGCTTGGGCGGCGGTTTGCGGGTTTTTTGGCCATGCTCGGCTTGGTCGTGGTGATTCTGATCCATTACACGCCAGACCTCTTCAACACGATCCATCAGGACAAAGGCGTTACTAGCCAAGCGATTCAAGGACCGCTTTATGCGCCATTTCTCGCTATGCTGATCGGCTGTTTGGGCCTAGCCGGCAGCCACACTTTGATGCGAATGCACCTGCTGGTGGCCGAGATGAAACTGCGTGCGCGTATGCTGAAAGCCAGCGCGCCTGACCCGAAGGCGCTGGAACCATGAGCGATTGGACAGGGTTGAATTTTGGGGCAGCTTGGCCGTTTTTAGCAACCAGCTACGGCTTGTTCTTCGCCTTGCTGGGGTTTGGCGCCGCGAGCCTGAGGTGGCAGCGTCGCAAGTTGCGGCAGCAACGTCTCATATTGGCTGCACTAGAGGCGCATCGCGCCAGCGTCTGTCAGGTGGCTGATCCAGAAAATGACAATCGCAAAACCCCCAAAACGCAGGACCCTCAGCTCGCTCACCCGGCCAAGGTGGCACATCCGGGGCAGGTGGATGCGGGTCTGCGGGCGCAAGATCCTTGACCAGCAAGCGTCAGCGTCTAGTGTTCGTGAGCGTGCTGGCCGCCTTGATGGTCGCCGGGTTTGCCCTGCTGGCAATCGTCTTGCGCACGAATCTCAACGGGTATCAGACACCGAGTGATGTGTTGGCTCAAGACTTGATCGTTGGACAGGTGCTGTCGGTGGGAGGCCTCGTCGTACCTGGCAGCCTTCAGGCCATTGAGACACCTTTGGGCAGCCGATTTGTCGTGGCGGATGCACTGGCGGAACTTCAGGTTGTCCGCGAGGGTTCGTTGCCAGACCTGTTCGCTGAGGGAGAGTTGACCCAGGTGCAAGGGCCACTGATCCAACTCGACCCTCTGACCCTGTCCGCGACCAAAGTACTGGCCAAGCACGATCAGTTTTACGTGCCCGTGACGGCGCAGCGCGCCCTGGACGCGGTGCGCGCGAACGCCCCATCCCCTGGATCATGAGGGTCGCATGTATAACCTTAGGGCCTTATGGATAGCCTGATCGTTGATTTGGGCGCCTTCGTCTTTGCGCTGCTCGGCGCCTTGCACGCGCTCAACTGCGCGGCGGGCGCGGCCGCCGTATCGCGGCCTGGGGGGGCCGCCGCGGCCCTGCAGGCCCGGATCAGCCGTTTGTTCGTGGGGGCATACGTCTTTGTACTGCTCGCCCTCATGACCGCGCTGGTGCAGAACGATTTTGACCTCAGGTTTGTGGCCCAAAATACCAATGCCGCCACACCGCTGATCTACAAAATCGTTGGAGTTTGGGGCAATCATGAGGGGTCGCTGATTCTTTGGCAACTTATCATGGCGCTATATCTCGCGCTCATGGTGCGCGCGCCGCGGGCCATGCCTGCACGCACCCATCGCTTAGCTCTGTGGATCTTTGGGCTCATACTGGCACTTTTCTATGGATTTTCGGCCTGGCTCGCCAACCCCTTTACCGGCAATGGGACCTTGCCCCCAGGGACGGGTGATTTGAATGTGCTGTTGCAGGACGCCGGGCAGGCGATCCATCCGCCTTTCCTCTACTTCGGTTATACCGCTGCAGGTGCAACCTTCTCTGTGGCCGTTGCGCTTTTGTGCCGCCGCGACTTGGATCTTCCTTGGGCAGATTGGGTGCGGCCCTGGGCGCTGACCTCCTGGTCCTTCTTGACCGCGGGCATCGCCTTGGGGGCGTTTTGGGCATACTATGAACTGGGTTGGGGCGGCTGGTGGTTTTGGGACCCTGTGGAGAATTTGGCCCTGCTGCCTTGGATTTTGGGGACAGCTTTGATCCACTCATTGCAAGTCGTGCGCGCGCGCCAAGCGTTGATTGGCTGGGCCTTGTTGTTGGCGATTACGACCTTTCTTATGGTCCTACTCGGGACCTTCATCGTGCGGTCAGGCTTGCTGACCTCTGTCCATGCTTTCGCCGCCGATCCTGATCGTGGCCTGTATTTGCTAGCGGTGCTGGCACTCGCCACTACTGCAGGGCTCGCGGCCTATGTTTACGGCACCGCCCAGCGGTTGCCCTGGCGCGTGCAAATGCGAGCAAATCGCCAGGGCGCCTTACTATTGAACAACTTATTACTCCTAACCTTATTTTCGGCGGTGTTGGCGGGCACCTTGGCCCCAACCTTCATCACGCTGCTGGGCGGGGAGACCTATGTGGTGCGGGAGCGGTTTTATGTACCAACCTTCGTTTATCCAGCCCTAGGATTGCTGACACTCATGTCCTTGGGGGTTTGGACCCGCTGGCGTGAGACGGGTCTGGGGGGGCAAGTGATCCTAGGGGGAAGTCTTGGGGGCTTGCTAATCCTTGCGCTAGGGCTTCTTTTGTTTACTGACTTAAGCCTTTCAGCAGCTTTTATGGGGGTATTGGGTGGGTGGTTGCTCATCTCCACCGCCGCCGCCTGGGCGCGGCAGGCGCCAACTTGGCGGGCTTTGCTCCAACTGGCTCCGTCTCGCCATGGCTGGGCTTTGGCACACCTGGGTCTCGCCTTGGCGTGCCTGGGCATGGCGGGATCGACCTTACTAACGCAGGAACGAATTTTTGAGTACGCGGGTGCGCAAACGCGTGAGATCTATGGGCAGACCCTGACTCTTCGCCCGCGATTTTGGCTGGCAGGAGACAACTTTCATGCCTATGTAACTGCCGTTGAACTGGAAGGGCACGGCCTGCGGCTAGCGGAAACGCGGCTCTACCATCCGCAGGCACCAGCGCTGAATCCTGGCGCAGACCCCGATGATCGCGCCTTTCTCGCCGCCCATGGACAGCCAAGTACGGAAGCCGCGCTCTTTCGCGGCCTTTGGCACGATACCTTCATTCAAGTCCAAGACCGTGCCGGTGGCGCGCCCCTCGTGACCGTGGCAAAAAAAGTCGGTGTGACCTGGATCTGGGTAGGAGCCGCCCTTATGGCCCTTGGGGGAGGGTTCGCCTTGTGGCCTCAAGGGCATAGGGGCAACTAGTGCAGCGTATTTTGGTTCCTGGGGTGATTTTCTGCACTCTGATTGGGTTTGCGACACTCCTGTGGCTAGACAGCGCCCGCCAAGCCCATGGTCCCAGCTTGATCGGGCGACCCGCGCCGCTTGACCATCCTCTGATCGGCCAAGGGCATCCCTTATTGATAAATTTCTGGTTTTCTACATGCGCGCCGTGCCGCGCCGAACACCCTGTGCTCATGGATATGGCGGGGTCGGGTGGATTGGACTTGATCGGCATTAATCGCGACGTCTCAGCCGCGGACGCATCGGCGTTCCTTGAGGATCTGGGCGATCCGTTCGCGGCACACATACACGACCCCGCCGATCGGATAGCGGAACGGTTTGCGGTTGAGGTCTGGCCTACAAGTTTTTTGGTCGCGGGGAATGGCGTGGTGCAAGCGATCTATGGCCCCCTGATCGACCCCGGGGTGCAGGCTCATATGGCCCTGATTGCCGCGCCTGAGGTTCTCTTTTCCGATCCCGCTTTGGAGGCGCAGGCGCAAGCCTTGTTCGGGCTCATCAACTGCTTAGACTGCGAAGCCAATACGGTGCGCGAATCGGGAGGTGACTTTGCATTGCAAATGCGCAAGCTGGTGCGTGTTTGGCTGCGGGATGGGTGGGATCATGCGCAGGTGCGCGATACCTTGATCGCTCGCTATGGTCCCAAAATTTGGCTGGACCCGCCGCTGAACGCGACGACGGCGATTTTTTACCTCCTGCCCTTCCTCGTGCTGATCGGCGGCGGGGCATTGGTGTTTCGGCGGCGGCAGGACGCATGATTTGGGCCTTTCAAGCGGCGGTCCTGCTACTTGTGCTGGTCCTCTTGCTTGAGGGGATGCGTACAGCAGGGCAACTACCCGAGGCAGGCCCGTGGTCGCCAGTGGTGTTGCTGGGCGGTCTGGTTTTTTTCGCTGCCTATGTCGGCTGGCAACTCAGCCCCGACTGCCGACCAAAGCCGCAGACTCTCGACGATCGCTTTGACGACCTTGATGCTGCGGGCCAAATGGTCCAGCTTGAGATGCTGCGCGCGGAGGTCAGCGAGCGTTTAGCCCGATGTCACAACGGGACGGACGAGGCGCAACGCTGGACGCTTTACTTGCGGCTCGGTGAGATGATCGAAGCCTTGGAAGACGGACAAACCCATCGCGAGTTGGAGCGACTAACCAAGCCGTCCTGACAAAAAAAGGGGCTGGACCTGCGGGACGAGCGCCGCTAGTATAGGTCCTGATTGGGGGGTGTAGCTCAGTTGGTTAGAGCGTCGGCCTGTCACGCCGAAGGTCGCGGGTTCGAGTCCCGTCACTCTCGCCATCCGTGGTCCATGTGCCGCTAGACTCTCGAACCAATCGCCTATTTAACAGTGATGTGAGGTGGTCCTGGTGAGTTGGACAGGTTGGCAGCGAATTTTGTGAGCGGTTAGGTTGGTCATGCTGCCATTGGTAGGTATGTCTTATACCAACGGCGAAAAAAGTTGACACTTTTTCAGCCGTTTTATGTCTCACGGCAGAAACGCTTCGCGTTTCGCCTCCGACGGGGCCTTCGCTTATACCCCGAGGCGCTTTCTTAGCTATTCTCGGGGCCGCTACGGGGGCCGCGGTCGCGGCCTTTATACCAGCAAATAAAAGAGTCAATTTAAATCGCCGCTGGTATAACCTTGAGCTCGGGGCTAAATGTCCTGCGTTTTGGCATGTGTCATCGTCTCTTCTTAACGATTGACGCTCACCAAACCATTGTCCGATTTTTTTGGGACCACCTCATTTCTTCCAACTGCGGCAATCCAAAGAACAACCCACGATCTTGTGGGCATCGGGCCCCACGCAACCGCGCCCTCATCGCGGGAACGATTGGGCTGGGTCGGGGCCTAACGCTTGGAGAACTGGAAGGAGCGACGCGCTTTGCGGCGGCCATACTTCTTGCGTTCGACAATACGCGCGTCGCGGGTCAGGAACCCGTGCTTCTTCAACACAGACCGCAACTCTGGCTCAAAGGCCACCAACGCCCGGGAAAGGCCGTGGCGTACCGCGCCAGCCTGGCCGGACAGGCCGCCGCCCTTGACCGTGCATCTGATATCGTACTGGTTCAAGCGGTCGGCGATGGCAAAAGGCTGCATGAGCATCATTTGCAGAACGGGGCGGGCAAAGTAGTCCATCAGGGGCTTATCATTGACGACCACAACGCCCTTGCCCCGGCTCATCCACACCCGCGCGACCGCGTCCTTGCGGCGACCGGTGCCGTAAGATCGGCCCAAGTCATCAATTTTGGGTTGGGCGGGCGCCTTGGTTTCTTGAGGGGCTGCAACCTCGCCCAGTTCGCTCAAGCTTGTGAGAGTTTCTTCAGACATGGCCATTCCTTACCGGGCGTTTTTCGCATTGAGAGTTTTGAAGTCCAAGGCTTGGGGCTTCTGCGCCTCATGGCCATGATCGGCCCCAGCATAGACGCGTAAGGATTTGAGTTGCTGGCGGCTGAGGGGGCCCCCGGGCAGCATACGTTCGATCGCCTTGGTCACCACGCGCTCGGGGAACCGTCCATCTAGGATCTGCGCTGCCGTGCGTTGCTTTATGCCCCCTGGATGACCGGTGTGCCAATGGTAGGTCTTATTATCGCGCTTATTGCCCGTCAATTTGACCTTGGCGGCATTGATAACGATGACAGCATCACCGCAATCTTGATTTGGCGTAAAAATGGGCTTGTCCTTGCCACGCAGGATCAGGGCGACCTTACTGGCCAACCGCCCCAAAATGACATCTTCAGCGTCGATCAGGATCCACTTTTTTTCAATTTCTGCCGGTTTGGCCGAAAAGGTCTTCATGGGGTCGTTCCTCTTAAGACAAAAGTTCTGGCTCGCCGCTCGCGGCAAAGGCGACCTGCGTTTTAAAAGATCTGGACCAAGGCGCAAGGGGAGAAATGTGGTATTAAGTTACCGCGGCCTCAAAATTTGTGATCCTTGGGAAAGCCTTGCGGGGCAAGGCGGCCTGCGGAGGCGCGCTTACCGAGCCAGGCGCGCAGGTCGGTTTCGGTGCGGATGCGATCCTTGCCCCATCGCCAACTGAGGCCCTCGGCCAGGGCGAAGGTTTTGGCATCAGCGAGACCGCCCTCGCGATAGGCCTGCAGGCGCACCCCCTTGCCACGGCCGAGGGTTGGCAGGTCGGACAAGGGGAAGATCAGCAGCTTGTGGTTCTGCCCGACAACTGCCACCTGGTCCCCCGCCACGGGCCAGCAAACGCACACGCGCGCAGGGGCCTTGAGTGTAACGACTTGTTTGCCTGTTTTGGTGGCGGCGATCAGGGCCGATTCCGCCGCGACAAACCCATAACCGTCCGAGGTGGCAAGCAAGAGCTGGCCCTCGGGCCGATGGGCCGCTGCGAAGACAATGTCATTTCCAGTGGTCAAGTCGATATGGAGCGAGAGCGGTTCCCCGAACCCACGTCCGCCAGGCAGCTTGTCGGCATTTAAGGTATAGAACCGGCCGCTGCTACTCAGAATTAGGATTTTGTCGGTGGTGAAGGCGTCGAACGCGTAGCGGCCTCGATCGCCGTCCTTGTACTTGAGGTCATCGGCAATCGCACCGTGCCCCTTTTGTGCACGGATCCAGCCCTTATCGGAGAGGATCACGCTGATTGGTTCGCGCTCTACCATGGCTTCCAGGCTGAAATCGGCCACGTCTTGAGCCTGCGCGAATGTGGTCTTGCGTAGGTGTAAATCGGATTTCTGCAGCGAGGTGCGCAAGGCTTTGAGTTGGCTGGCAACCGCCCGCCATTGTTCGCGCTCGTCGGCGAGCAAGTCCATGAGCCCTTCGCGTTCCTTCAGCAGATCACCGTGCTCCTTGCGAATGCCCTCCTCCTCCAACTTGCGTAAGGCCCGCAAGCGCATGTTCAATATGGCCTCCGCCTGCACCTCGGTCAGGTCGAAAGTCGCCATCAACTCTTGGCGGGGTTCGTCCTCCTCCCGAATGATGCGAATAACTTCATCGATGTTCAGGAAGGCGACCAAATAGCCCTCCAGCAATTCCAGGCGATGGTCAATTTTCGCAAGGCGATGCTGGCTACGTCGGACCAACACCGCTTGCCGATGAGCCAAGTAAGCCTGCAGGACTGAACGCAAATCCATGACCTGCGGGCGCCCTTCGGCGTCGAGCACATTCATGATCAGGCCAACACGCACCTCCAAGTCCGAAAACTTGAACAGCGCGGCCATGAGCTGGTCGGGATCGACGTTGCGGTTCTTAGGTTCGATTACCAGACGAACGTGCTCGTCAGATTGGTCGGCGACGTTGGCGAACCACGGCACTTTGCGTTCTTCGATCAAGGCCGCCAACCTCTCCACCAATTTGGACTTTTGCACTTGGTAGGGAATTTGTGTGACAACGATTTGGTACGTGCCTGCGCCGAGACGTTCAACTTCCCACCTGGCTCGCAACCGAAACGACCCCCGCCCCGTTGCATAGGCCGCTTGGAACACGGCAGGATCATCGACCAAAGTGCCGCCCGTTGGAAAGTCGGGGCCTTTGATCAGTGTCAACAACTCCGCATTGGTCGTGGTCTTTTTCTTGATCAGCAGCAGCAGACCATCGATCAACTCGCCCAGATTGTGCGGGGGAATGGCCGTTGCCATACCAACGGCAATCCCCTGGACGCCGTTGGCGAGCAGCGCGGGAAAGGCGGCAGGCAAGACTTTCGGCTCGCGTTCTTCGCCGTCATATGTTTCCTCAAAATCGACGGCGTCCTCGTCTAGCCCGTCCATAAGGGCAAGGGCAAGCAGAGTCAGGCGCGCCTCGGTGTAGCGATAGGCCGCGGCGTTATCGCCGTCGATATTCCCAAAGTTGCCCTGCCCGTCAATCAGGGGGTAGCGCATGGAAAAATCCTGCGCCAGTCGCACCAGAGTCTCGTAGGTCGCCGTGTCGCCGTGGGGATGGTACTTGCCGATGACATCACCGACGATCCGCGCGCATTTTTTTGGGCTACCGCTGGGGTCCAACTTCAGCTCGCGCATGGCGTAGAGTAAACGACGCTGCACAGGTTTCATACCATCGCGTACATCGGGCAGAGCGCGCGAGGCAATCGTGGCCAAAGCGTATGCCAAGTACCGCTCTGACAGGGCATGGCCAAAACCAATGGCGGTGGTGTGGCCTTGGTCAGGGGACGAAGGGGCATCTGCCGATGTCATGATCGCTATCCTAGGACGTTGGACTTGGAATGGAAAGCATATCGGCCAAGCGCCGCCGTACGTGGGGCAGATCGCGATTGAGCGGCGCGAACGCGTGCCGGGCCAGCAAAGTGCCGGTCAGCTCGAGGCCCGCGGTCAATTCCTCGGCCCCCAGATCCCGCACGCCACCCAAAAATGCAGGAAGCGGCAAGAGCTTGTGCGCATAGGGGGCGGCCAGGGCTTGGCTGACAGCACGACCCGTTTTGGGGGACACATGGCTCAGCTGATGGGCATCGCCGCCCAGCGCGCAGGTTTGCAAATCGGCGGAAAACCCTTGGGCCGTCAACAATCCCAACTCAAGGCGCACATAAACCAGCGCCCAAAAATCCCGCTCAAGATGCTCGAGCCAAGTTTTGTAGGCCTCAAATAGATCAGGAACCGGCGCTCGTTCGGCCATTGTTTGATGTACGAGGGTTGCGAAGGCAGCCAAGGCCGTCAGGCGGGATGGATCGTGAAGATGGAAGTTGGGGTAGGCCCGCGCCACTTCGAATCTTAGGCTCCCCAACTGATCTTCCAGGCGCGCGCGCCAGCTGAAGTGGCCCAAGGTACCAGGTTGAAAATCAGCCTGACGCTTGCGCGACGCCCCGCCTTTGACCAACCCCGTCACACGCCCCTGGGACGCGGTTAAGACCGACACAAGGGCGTCCGTATCGCCAAAGGCGCGCGCGTTTAGAATGATCCCTCGGTCTTGCCACTCAATCACGCTAAGGAGCCCCGCTGCGAGGTTAGGCTTTGTATAGGGTCAGCCCCATGGCCGCGTAGCGTTCGGGGTCAAGTAACCAAGTCTTCCGAACTTTCACAAAGATAAACAGGTGCACGGTCACACCAAGAACACTGGCGAGGTCTTGGCGGGCGGCCTGACCCAGACGGCGGATCAGCGCGCCGCCTTTGCCCAACACCATGGCCTTGTGCGAGTCCCGTGCCACGTAGATGATTTGGTCGATGCGCACCCCTTGGGGTGTCTCTTTCCAACCTTCGGTTTCTACCGTCAGGTGGTAGGGCAACTCTTGATGCAGGAAGTTGAACAAGTGCTCGCGTGTGACCTCGGCGGCCAGATGTCGCTCCGGCGCATCGGACACCTGTTCGGCAGGGTAAAGAAACGGCCCTGCGGGCACAGCGCTCGCTACCCAGGCCTGCATCTCTTTCAGGCCATGGCCGTGCTGGGCTGAGATCATGAAGGTGGCATCGAAGTCGAAGGCGGCGTTAAGGGTTTGCGATAGGGGCAACAGCCTCTGGGCGGCAATCAGGTCTGTTTTGTTCAAAACCAGAGCCGTGGGGCCAGACCCAGGGCTCTCACGCAGTCGCCGCAGCAAGTCATCCTGGTCAGCGGCGGCTTTATTGGCGGCATCGACCAAGATCAGCCGGACATCCGTGCCTGCAACTTGCTCCCACGCGGCCTCGACCATAGACCGCTCAAGCGGACGCTTGGCACCTTGGAATACGCCTGGCGTATCGACAAAAATGACCTGATGCTGGCGGTCTGTCCAAATCCCGCGGATCTGAGATCGGGTTGTTTGCACCTTAGCGGAAACAATGGAAACTTTGGTACCGACCAATCGGTTCAGCAAGGTCGATTTGCCCGCATTGGGCGCGCCCAGCATGGTGGCGAAACCACAGCGGGTTGGTTTGCCCTTGGGCGTATCCATGGTCATGACAACAAGGTCAATAGATGCACCGCCGCCGCCTGCTCCGCATCGCGCTTGGTCTGACCTTTGCCCTCAACAGGCTCACGTCCCGCAAGGGCGACGCTGACGACAAAAGTCGGATTGTGATCGGGCCCCAGTTGTCGCTCCAGAGCGTAGGTTGGCAAACCCAAGCGTAGGGCTTGGGAGCGTTCCTGCAAAGCAGATTTAGCGTCCTTCGGCGGTGATTTGTCAGCTGTGATCAGTGGGTCCCAAAGGGGACCAATGAAGGCGCGAGCTGCGGGCAAACCGCCGTCAAGGTAGAGCGCGGCCATCAGCGCCTCCATCACGTCTGACAGCAAATTGGGGTTGTCGCGCCCGCCCATATGTTCCTCGCCTTTGGAAACGCGCAAATGCGCGCCAAGGCAAAGGTCGCGTGCCACGTTTGCGAGCGTATCGCGCTGAACGAGCGCGGCCTGGCGCTTGGCCAAATCCCCCTCGGTTTCTCGAGGAAATCGCCGTAGCAGCGCGTCCGCAACCACCAAACCCAAGACACGGTCGCCCAGAAACTCGAGACGTTCGTAAGACGTGCGCACTTTGTGACCATAGGATGCATGCGTTAGAGCAGCTGTTAGCAACCCTTTGTCAGCAAATGTATGGCCCACCAACTTTTCAACAGCCAAGAGGTCTGAGGTCATTAGCGAATGGGTCGGAAAAACTTGTTCAAACGTGGCAGCCAGTTTTCACTGATCGAAAATACCTTGAGTTGCGCCCGCCCGACGATCTTGTACATGGGGATCGAACGGAGCGATGCGCGACTATCGGCGGATCGATCTCGATTGTCACCCATCACGAACACATGCCCCTCGGGCACAATTCCGTCGACAAAGTGGTTGAACCAACCGCCGGATTGGGTGTCAAAATTGTCTCCTGCAGTTTCGCCACGCAGTTCGCGCACAAGGTAGGTACGTCCTTCAGGGTTGGTTTCCTCAAAAGTCTGGGCGCGAGCCCCCTGGGCCGGTAAGGTTACGCGCTCGCGATCGAATGTCTGCACGAAACCATCGGCGGACGTGATTTGAATGAGACCATCGGTCAAGTTGACTCGATCCCCCGGCAAGCCCACAACGCGCTTGATAATGTGACGTCCGCCATTTTCCAGGTCGATGTAGGCACGCATATCTGCACCAAGCCGACCAGGTTCTGGCGCTGTGGCGTCGAACACCACAACGTCACCGCGCTGTGGGTCCCGCGCCCATAGCCGTGACCCCCGAAAAATTGGAGGATCAAACATGAGCGAGTGGCGATTGTAGCCGTAGCTCCATTTTGTCACGACAATGAAATCCCCGATGTCCAGCGTTGGTTCCATAGAGGAACTGGGGATCCAAAAGGTGTCTATGATGAAGGATTTGACGACAAAAATCACTGCGAAAGCCCAAAGGAAAAAAACCAGAAGACTTTCGCGATTTTGTGGGTGGCTATCCGGTGCGGTTCCAGATTTGGCGCGTGCGCGGCGGCGGCGACGACGAAGATTGGCCATATAGGCTCCTGACTTTAAAAGTTTCGGCCCTATAGGCCGTCGCCCCAAATTGAGCAACTGGGCGTGCGGCCGGCTTGTGACTTTGTTCCGTGGTCTGCTTCTGAGGATTTGGTATGGTTGGTCCAATGTTCAGCTATCGCAAAGCCTTTGCCGCGATTTGCTATTGCGCAAGTTTTGCCACTTATACCAACGGCGAAAAAAGTTGACATTCTCATCTGAGTTTTGTCTCACGGCATAAACGCCTTGCGCCCCGCCTTCGACGGGGCCTTCGCCTATACCCCGAAGAAAGTTCAGAGAGCGCCCCAGGATCAGGAAGGGGTGAAAAGCAACAGGTTTGAACCTTATGACATAAAACGACCCCAGAAATGTCAACTTATAGGAGTCCTTAGTATCAGATGTAATCTCAATGATCTAGAAAGGACCGTAGCTTGCGCGATCTTGAAGGATGTTTGAGTTTGCGGAGCGCCTTGGCCTCAATCTGACGAATGCGTTCGCGCGTTACGCTGAATTGTTGACCAACTTCCTCCAATGTATGATCCGTATTCATGCCGATGCCAAAACGCATCCGGAGCACACGTTCTTCCCGTGCGGTAAGTGAAGAAAGAACACGTGTTGTTGATTCGCGTAAGTTGGAGTTTATCGCGGAGTCGATAGGGATGATGGCATTTTCGTCGGGAATGAAGTCGCCCAAGTGTGAATCTTCTTCGTCTCCGATCGGGGTTTCCAAGGAAATTGGTTCCTTGGCAATCTTCATGACCTTTCGTACTTTTTCCAACGGCATATGCAAGCGCGCCGACAGTTCCTCATGAGTAGCTTCGCGGCCAAAT
Organism: Alphaproteobacteria bacterium; assembly: GCA_965228345.1. Lineage (GTDB taxonomy): Bacteria > Pseudomonadota > Alphaproteobacteria > UBA7985 > UBA7985 > CAXQZM01. The sequence goes on from CBDDHH010000003.1 coordinate 386,550, forward strand.
TCGTGGAGCATCTGGCGGCTGGTGCGGGTAATTTTATTGATCGTTTCGATCATATGGACAGGTATGCGGATGGTGCGTGCTTGATCGGCAATGGATCGTGTAATGGCTTGGCGGATCCACCAAGTCGCGTAGGTCGAAAATTTATAACCGCGGCGATACTCGAATTTTTCGACGGCTTTCATGAGACCGATGTTGCCTTCCTGGATCAAATCCAGAAACTGCAGTCCCCGATTGGTATACTTTTTGGCAATGGCGATCACGAGGCGCAGGTTGGCTTCAATCATTTCCTTCTTCGCCCGCCGGCTGTCGCGCTCACCTTTTTGCACAATGCCCACAATCCGGCGAAATTCGCCTACGGGCAGGCCGGTTTTTTCTGAAACGTTAGAAACTTGATTACGCAGAGGGGCAATGTGCTTGTCCATGAGCACAAATTTCTTCCACTTCGCGGACTTGTTAGCGACTCGGTGCAACCAGTTAGGGTTATTTTCGCTGCCGTAGTATGATTTTAAAAAGTCTATCCGAAGAATATCGCAACGTTCGGCAAGGCGCATCAACTTGCCCTCCGCATTGATCATAGCTTGGTTTAGTCCGTAGAGTTGGTCCATTAGCTGCTCAATGCGACCATTGTTGAGGCGGACGGCGTTCATATAGCCAATCAACTCAGCTTTCAGGCTTTGGTAGGCCTTTTCTGTGGCGCTAGGCACAGGCTTACCTGCAACGATAAGTTCGAGTCTGCGTTTTTGGGCCCGGGTCAGCTTAGCGTGGGTTTGGGTGATCTGGTCCAACTGCTCCAGCACCCGGGGTCGCAGGGCTTGTTCCATCGCGGTAAGTGACATGAACGCCCCTTGATCCTCTTCCTCTTCTTCTTGGCTGTTGTTCGAAACAGCATTGGCGCCGTCCTGTGTATCGCCGGCGGGACGATCGTCTGGATCAGATTTGGGGTTTGTTTCTCCACTTTCGTTGCTCGCTACCGATTTCTCTGGGCGCCCTGTTTGGTGGTCCTGGCCTTCATCAGCTTCATTTTCACCATCCTCGTCTTCGGCGCTTTCTTCGGCGTCGAGGGCCGCGTCATCGGGTTCACGTCCCATCATGGCATCTAAGTCGATGACGTCTCGCAGCAGTATTTCTTCCTTGTTAAGCGACTCCGCCCAAAGAGTCAGAGCGCGGAAGGTAAGGGGTGACTCACAAATTCCTCCGATCATGTCCTCGCGGCCTATTTCAATGCGCTTGGCAATGGAAATCTCGCCTTCTCGGGTAAGGAGATCCACCGCGCCCATATCGCGTAAATACATGCGCACGGGATCATCGTTGCGACCACCCTCATTTTCGCCAACGTTGCCACCCGTCTCCGGTTTTTCCTCTTCCTCCTCTTCTTTTTCCACCATCACGATGCCCGCGTCGGCGATTTTAGTTGTTACCTCTTCAATCGCCTCGGGGGTTGATGTCTTAGGTGGCAAGATCTCGTTGAGCTTGTCGATAGCAAGGGTCCCGCGCTTCTTCGCTGCGCGCAACAACTTATTCACCGCCGCTCGGGTTTCCTTATCGAGTGCGGAAGCAGTTTTGCTGGAAGTCTTTGCGGACTCAGTCGCCATATTTCATCATCCTAAATTTGCCACACACAGCGGCAGAGATGTCAAACCAAAGCCTTACCGCAATCGGGGACGTGCTCGCGCGGCGGGTGCCGTCAACTTTGCCCAAACAGTCCCTACTTTGGCGCTAAATTCTTGTTCGCTAAGCTCAACGTCATTTATACCCGCGGTGGTGCGCATTGAAGGGGTATCAAATTGCGCGACGAATGCGCCGAAACCCGCTTTTTCGACATGGTTTCGGACCGATTTCTTGTCAAGGGCTGGAAGCCGAACGGCCGAGATAAAAATCGATTGAAAAAGGGTATTCATGTCAGGATCTTTAAACTCATAGTCCCCAGGATCTCCGATGGTATTGAGAGCCCATTCGGGTCGTTCCAGCAAAAGGGTTATGAGGGTGCCCTCATGAGCATAACGCAGACGTTCTTGACCAAGGGCGTAAGTGCGGTCGAGCCCGAGCTTTTCGAGCGGTTTGAGGGGCTTGCGCGATTTCCAGGTGCGCCTGCCTTGATCAAACTCCGTCGTCTTCTGGGCGATTTGGCGGACGCCAAAGGTGGCTTCAAATCGCGCTTCGTAGTCGGCGGCGAAAGTGGCTCGCACGGTTTCATCAAGAATGTCGTCCAAATCCTTGCGGAGCGTCTGCCAAGCGCCTGCACGATCTTCTGGCGTCTGTGGCAGGGGATCAAAGTGGGTTTGCCATAGGGTGTCTGACAAGGGCGCGGCGCTGGTCATGAGCGGCGTCAAGGCTCCCAGCCCCCGTGTGGTCACCAAGGAATCTGGGTCTTCCCCCTCGGGCAACCACGCAAATCTCAACGATAGCCCAGGTCTTAGCAGCGGCAAGGCCCGGGAGACGGCACGAGTGGCTGCGGTTCGTCCCGCACGATCCCCGTCCAGCGCCAGGACCGGCGCAGGAACGAGCTTCCAAAGCATGCGTAGTTGATCCTGGGTGATGGCGGTGCCAAGCGGGGCAACGACCTGCGCTAACCCCGCTTGTGAGAGGGCAAGGACGTCCATATAGCCTTCGGTCACAACGAGTTCGCGGCTATCGAGGGCGGCGCGGCGGGCCTGCGCTAAACCATAGAGCTGTTGCCCTTTAGAAAACAGGTCTGTTTCAGGGCTGTTGAGGTACTTGGGTTCGCCCTTGCCCAAAATCCGTCCACCGAAGGCCAAGACATGTCCATTGCGGTCGGTGATCGGAAACATGAGGCGGTCGCGAAAGACTTCGACTGGTCGTGGGCGGCTTTCATAGATGCGCAACAGGCCGAGTTGGATTAAGGCGTCTTCCGTTACGTCTCTTTGTGCCATGGCGTTCACTAGAGTCCCTTGCGGAGCAAAGCCGAGACGGAATTTCTGTATGGTTTCGCTACGAATGCCGCGTTTGGACAAATAAGCGCGCGCGGTCTCGCCGTTTGGGCCGCGCAAGCAGACTTCAAAGAACTTAGTTACCAGTTCCATGACTTCACTCAAGGACTTGCGCGCCTTGGCGCGTTCGACATCTTCGGGTCTGGTCTCAGGCAAAGTGAGCCCAGCGTCATCTGCGAGCGACTTGACCGCTTCCATGAAGGTCATTCCGTCTGCTTCCATCAGAAAACCAAAATGATCGCCATGCTTGCCGCAACCAAAGCAATGATAGAACGCCTTCTCGTCGTTGACGAAGAACGATGGGGTGTTTTCAGGATGAAAGGGACAGCAGGCCGTCCATTCCCGCCCTTTTCGTTTCATCGCAACGCGGCGCCCAACGATATCACTCAAGGTCAAGCGGTTGCGCACATCATCAAGGAACCCGGGCGGGAAGGCCATGGGGCCGCTTAGCCTGCACGGCTTCGCGTGTCAGGCTAGAATTGCCTTAGGAATGACTCTTTATGAACTGGCACAATACCAGCGGCGACTATGAACGACTCATATATTCGCTGGTATAGAGCCGCGACTGCGGCCCTCGAAGCGGCCTCGACATGAGCCAAGAAAGCGCCCGCAGCTAAAGTCGCGGCTCCCGTCGTGCGGCCGGGCTGAGTGAGCGTGGCGAGTGAGGTGAGACCGCAATCCTAGAAAGCTGAAACACAAGGCGTTTTTGCCGTTATACCAACGGCGAAAAAAGTTGACACTTTTTCAGCCGTTTTATGTCTCACGGCAGAAACGCTTCGCGTTTCGCCTCCGACGGGGCCTTCGCTGATACCCCGAGGCGCTTTCGCGCTATTCTCGGGGCCGCTACGGGGGCCGCAGTCGCGGCCCTTATACCAGCGAATAAAAGAGTCATTTTAAATCGCCGCTGGTATTAGACGGAGAATTTTCTTAGATGGGTCACCATTCATGAAGATTGGGACAAGCTGGAAAGAAACAGGGGGCAAATCAACAGCTGTCAGATCAGGTCGAAATTGCGGAAGAAGATTCGATGGCAGAATGGATATGTGCAAGGGTTTTTTCGGGGCCGAAGGCTACCATCATTTGTGTTACGCCCGGAGAGGACATGGTGCCGGTTAACGCGGCGCGCAGGGGCTGGAAGACCTTTCCGACTTTCACATCGCATTGCGCGGCAAAGGTCTCGATTGTGGTTGCGAGAGTCGACTCGTCCCAGGATTCTGTGGCTTTGAGTATAGGCGCGATCTTGCCCAAGATCGCTGGGCCATCGTCTGACAAGGCTCGTTGTGCCTTGTCGTCCATACTCAAGGGCAACTCGGCAGTGAAGAAGGCAAACTGCACCGCAACGTCCGCCAAGGTTGCGCTCCGTTCTTGAAGGGCAAGTGCCGCGCGGTCGATCATCTCAATCGTTGGTGCGTCCAACTCAGCGCGGTCGAACTTACAAGCCTCTCGCATCAAGATTTTGGGGTCGAGACAATCTTGATAGGTTTTGTGAGTCGATCTAAGTTTCTCCAGATCAAGCCGGGACGGGCTTCTACCAATGCCATTGAAACCAAAGAGTTCAAGTGCGCGTTCGCGGCTCACATAGTCTTCATCACCATGGGACCAGCCCAGTTTGAGTAAATAGGAAAACAGGCCGTCGGCCATGTAACCTTGATCCCGATAGGACTCAATGCCGAGGGCACCGTGACGCTTGGAGAGTTTGGCGCCGTCGAGCCCGTGAATGAGCGGGATGTGGGCGAAGGTCGGAAGATCCCATCCCAGAGCTTTGTAGATCTGTTTCTGTCGGAAGGCATTGTTCAGATGATCATCGCCACGAATCACGTGCGTGACACCCATGTCATTGTCGTCCACAACAACACAAAGATTATAGGTTGGCGTGCCGTCCGCGCGCAGTAGAATTAGGTCGTCGGCTGTCGCATTCGGGCGGGTGACCGTGCCTTGGACCGCGTCCTCCAGCGTGGAGGTTCCGTCTTGGACGGCCCGAAACCGAATTACAGGATCCACACCTGCCGGGGCTTCGTGCGCGTTGCGATCGCGCCACGTGCCATCGTAGGCGCGGGGCAGGCCCTCTCGTATCGCACGTTCACGCATAGCGGTGAGTTCTTCTGGGGTGCAGTAGCAGGGGTACGCATGGCCGCGCGCGAGGAGGGTCTGGACGACTTCGCGATGACGGTCGGCGCGGCTGGCTTGGTAAACAGGGGGTGAGTCGCTTTCGAGGCCCATCCAGGCCAGGCCCTCCAGGATCGCCTGCACGGCCTCTGGCGTCGAGCGCGCGCGATCTGTATCTTCGATGCGCAGCAGAAAGCGGCCGCCGCGCGCACGGGCGTAGAGCCAATTGAAGATGGCGGTTCGAACGCCGCCGATGTGGAGAAACCCAGTCGGGGAGGGGGCAAAACGCGTGACAGGGGCAGGTGCTTGAGCCATGTGAGGTCCGTGGTTGCAACGATAAACTTGCAGGCGCCTTAGGCCGATGCGCGCGCAGACGGAAGGGGACGCCAACGAATTCCCCTATACGTCGGGCCGCCGTGCGCGCCAGCCTCTGCGTTCGACCGACGCGCTCTACGCTTTGACCGCTGGCGGCGGGCTGGGCGCGCTCGTCTTTTTTTCTGTTCCCGGGTCTGCCTGGACATCGGCGTGGGCTTTTGCGCTGGCTGCCCTGCTGTTTGCCGCACTCAGGCGGTCTTGGCCCTTTTGGGTTTGTCTTGGCGCGTGCTTGGTCGCAGGGTCGGGGGCTTGGCGGGTGCAGCAAATCGATACCATGGCACCGCCGGCCCCTGGGCCCTACTCTGGAACCGCGGAATTGAAGGCGCAACAGCCCCACGGCGAGGCCCATCGCCTGCTGTTCCATGTTGCCCAACCTGAGGGAGTCATGGCGGTGCGCTTGGTTCATGATCAAAGGCTCGCGGTGGGGGCGACCTACCAAGTGGCGTTTTGGGCGACGCCTCTGGCGGGGCCGCTCTATCCGGGCGGCTACGATGCGCGTTTTCGACTTTTGTTTAGCGGGGTGCAGGGCGTTGGCCGTTTGCAGCGGGTGCAACCGCTTGTGTCCTCTGCGGTGCCCAAGGATGGGATTCGCCTGCACGTTCATGATCGAATTCGGGCGGCGCTACCAGGCCCTAAGGGCGCGGTCGTCAGTGCCATGCTGACGGGTCTGCGTGGGAGCCTCGAGCCCGAGACTCGCGCCTTATTTCAGGGGGCAGGTCTGTCGCATCTATTGGCCATTTCTGGCCTGCACCTGTCCTTGCTGGCGGGCTTTGTCTTCTCGTGCGTGCGGGGGGTGTTTTGGATGGTGCCCCGATGGGCGCTATATGTGGACCAGCGCAAAGTGGCCATGGTGCTGGCCATGGCTGCAGCGCTGGGATATTTTTTCCTTTCTGGCGGCGCGGTGCCCACCCAAAGAGCTTTGATTTTGGTCTTGGCGACAGGTTGCGCGCTGTTGCTTGGGCGTCAAGCGATGAGTTGGCGATTTTGGTCCTTTGCCCTGTTCCTGGTGCTGGTCATGGGTCCTCATCAAGTGTTTTCAATTAGCACGCACCTATCGTTTCTGGCCGTGGCGGTGCTGATCCGCGCGTCACACTTCTTCCAAGACTGGACGCAAGAAACGCAGGACAGGTCGGGAAGGCGGCTGCATCCCTTGGCGCGTTGGGGCGGCGGCCTGGCGGTCACGACGTTGGCGGTTAATCTATTGACCTTGCCGATTTTGCTGCTCGTGTTCCAGAGCGCCCCGACCTTGGGGGTGGTGGCCAATATGTTCGCGGTGCCTCTCGCGGGAATTGTCCTTATCCCGCTTGCCTTTGTCGGTTTGCTCGCCATGCCTTTTGGCCTGGAAGGCGGTCCGTTTTGGCTGGTGGGTCAGGGACTTGACCTTCTGTTCAGTTTGGCGCGTTGGATTCAAGTTCAACCAGGGTCGCTGGTTCAAATCCGTGCGGCGCCGGCGCCGCTGATCTGGCCCTTACTCTTGGGCTACGGCTTGGTGTTGGGGGCCAAGCGCTTGGGGCGTTTGGGCTTGGGCGCTATCCTCATATTCGTGACGACGGCCTTGCCGAGCGTCTTGCCTCGGCCCACATCGCTGCATCACCCAGATGGATGGATTTTGGTGCGATCAGACGACGGCCAGCTGAAGCAGGCAGGCCTCACGGAAGTAAGCGCCTATGACTTTACGCAAGCACGCGAACTATGGTTCGCGGGTTCGCCCGACCTGGACGGAACCAAGACCTTGCCCAAGGCAGAGCGAGCCATAACCAATCAAGCGTCCGAGGCAACGGGGCCGATTTTGTTCTACGGGGATCGACGCCTAGAGGCGCGCTGGCTCCATCCGCGTGCGTCTTGGCTGAAGGAATAAGATCAAAACACGCCTAAAGCACAGGCTGTGCAACGGGGTCAAAGCGGGACGCGCCGTGAAATTGACCAACATTTTCTAATAGTTGCGCAGCAATCCCACGAGGCGCCCCTGGACTGCGACTTGGGTGGCGTTGAAAACGCGCGTTTCGTAGTTACGATTTGCAGGTTCCAAGGCGACTGAATCCCCGTTTTTTCGGAATCGTTTCAGGGTTACGTCAAACCCATCGACCAGTGCCACCACGATTTCGCCGTTGTGGGCCTGATCGGTCCTTTGAATAACCACCATGTCACCGTCCATGATGCCTTCCTCAATCATGGAATCTCCTGCAACCTCGAGCGCGTAGTAACTGCCCGAACCGAGCATGTGACTGGGGACATCTAAGTGGTTGTTTGGGTCAACAATGGCGTCGATGGCCATGCCCGCCGCGATGCGGCCGTAAAGGGGAAGGGCGATGTTTTCGCTCGCCTCCGGGATCAGGGCGCGCATGCCATTCCTTCGTAAGGCCGCGCTTGCCCTACGCGCCTTAAACGCCGCCAAAGAAGCTGGAGGGTCCATTTCGACCGCTTCTGGGTCTTGATGCGGCGCTCTTGGGTGAGTTCGAGCGGAGAGGACGCGACGGCCCGACAAGTCCTCGGGGAGTTTGATAACTTCCAAGGCGCGGGCGCGTTGGGGAAACCGTTTCAAAAACCCACGCTCCTCCAGCGCAACTATAAGACGATGAATCCCCGATTTGGACTTAAGACCCACGGCCTCCTTCATTTCTTCGAAGGAGGGGGCGATCCCGGTTGTTGATATGCGATCATGGATCAGAAGTAAGAGATCGCGTTGTTTCTTGGTCAGCATTCGAAACCTCATATGAGAACATCCAGAATCCCCCTATGTTCTCTATTGTTTCATTTTGTTCTTTGCAAGTTCCTATTTCACATAAAATGACAAGTTACTTGGCCCCCGATTCGACGGGGGGGATCATAGGGCGCGCGCTCAATCAAAACCCCGGCGGCGTGCAGGGGTTGGAGCAAGCTGGAATCCTGGCTTGTGACCGCGCTAACGCGGCCGTATTCCAGAAAGCCGCGGGCAAATTGATGGCGCGATCCATTGGCGGCGAGCGGCGCCGCGAGCGGCAGCGACACCGGCGTTTCCAATTCTGGTGTGACGCCCAAGGCGCGTCGAACCCAGGGCAGCGCGAAAACCCGCGCGCAGACGTAGGCAGAAACAGGATTGCCCGGCAGACCCAGCACGGGCATGCCGTCTAAGTCCCACAAAAACACAGGCTTGCCAGGGCGCACGAGGACTTGCCAGAACCTTGGGCGGGCGCCCAAGTCGTGCAGGGCCGCCTGCACAAGGTCAAAGTCGCCGACCGACGCCCCGCCCGTTGTGATCAGCAGATCCGCACCCTGCGCTTGGGTTAGGCGTGCGCGCAAGTCGGCGAGCTGATCCCCGACAAAGCCCAGGTTGAGCGGGTGTGCGCCCGCTGCCTTGAGCAATGCGGCCAAAGCGAGGGAGTTGCTCGCGACCACATCTTGGGGATGGTGCGCAGCGCCCAGATCGCACAGCTCGTTGCCTGTGGCGATCAAGGCAACGCGGGGAGCCTGTGCCACCGACACCTGCGCGAGGTTCGCTGCCGCACTTAAGGCGAGGGCTGAGGGTGTCAGGCGTTGACCTGCTGCGATCAGAACCGCGCCCGTGCGAAAATCCAACCCCTGGGGCCGAACGAAGGCGGCAGGATCAGGGGTCTGCATGGGAAGGATCTGATCGCCGACAACCTGGACATCTTCTTGGACAAGAATCGTATCGGCCCCGGGGGGTAGCAGGGCGCCCGTAAAAATGCGCCTCGCCGTGCCAGGGGCCAAGGGCGCGCCTTGAGGGTCGCCCGCCGCAGTTTGCCCCTGGATTGTCAAGGGCGCAAGGCCGAGGTCGCCGTGGCGTACGGCATAGCCGTCCATGGCGCTGACGGCGGCGGGGGGAGAATCGCGGCTTGCGATGACGGGGGCGGCGAGAATGCGGTCGGCCGCTTGGCCGAGCGGTAGCGTTTCCGGGAAGACGGCGGGGGCGGTTGCCAAGATCCGCGCCCGGGCTTGAGCGAAATCGATACCGCGATCAGCCTGCTGAAGCTGCTGATCGAGCGTAGTCACCGCTCTTACCCCCTGTTTTTTCAACTAAGCAAATTTGCTCAAGCGTCAGGCCCTTATCGACTGCCTTCAGCATGTCATAGAGGGTCAGGCAGGCAATCGACACAGCTGTTAGGGCTTCCATTTCCACGCCTGTTGGGCCTATGGTTCTGACGTCGGCGGTCACTTCAATGCACGCCCGATCGGCCATGAGGGTCGCGATCACATCGACCTTGGACAAAGGCAGAGGATGGCACAGGGGAATCAGATCGGCGGTGCGTTTGGCGCCCATGATGCCCGCGAGTTGTGCAACCGCGATTGGGTCCCCCTTTTTATAAGTATGGTCCTGCACCGCCGCTAAGGCCTTGGCGGAGAGTTTCAGCGCACCGCGCGCGGTCGCGGTACGCAAGGTTGCGGGCTTGTGAGCGACGTCGACCATGCGGGCGTTGCCGTCGGGGCTGATGTGGGTCAGGTCAGCCACCGAGGATTTCCCGCGTTGCCATGGTCACGTCGGCCTGTCGCATCAGGCTTTCCCCGATCAAGTAAGCCTGCGCCCCAGCCGCGGCCATACGATCCAGATCGGTCCGGGCGTAAAGCCCAGATTCGGCCACCAACAAAGTGCCCCGCGCGGCGCTGGGCGCGAGCGTTTCAAAGGTGTTGAGATTGATTTCTAAGGACTTCAAGTCCCGATTGTTGACCCCGAGCAGGGCGGGCGCCAGGGCATTGGCGCGCGCCATCTCCTCGCCGTCGTGAACTTCCACCAAGGTATCCATGCCCAAATCGGTGGCCAAGTCGCGCAAGGCCTTCGCGACGGTATCGTCTAGGCATGCCATGATCAGCAAGATGCAATCGGCGCCGAGCGCCCGCGACTCATAAACTTGGTATGGATCTAAAATGAAGTCTTTGCGCAAAATCGGCAAGCTCGAGGCGCCGCGCGCCACGCCGATGTAGGAATCGTCGCCCTGAAAATAGTCCACATCGGTCAGGACCGACAGGCAGGTTGCGCCGCCGCGCTCATAAGCTTCGGCCAGATCCGCAGGATGAAAGTCTGCGCGGATGAGCCCTTTCGACGGCGAGGCTTTCTTAATTTCAGCGATCAAGGCCTTGCCGCCCGCCGCATGCTTGGCGCTTAGTGCGCGGCAGAACCCGCGCGGGGAGGGCAAGTCTTGCGCGCGCGCCTGCAACTCCTCAACCGGGTGTGCGGTTTGACGCGCGGTGATCCAGGTGCGTTTGCGCGTGCAGATCTGGGCCAGAACGTCGGTCATGCGGTCGCTGCAATCAAAGCAGAGAGGGCCGCACCCGCTTTACCTTGGTCGATCGATTCCGCCGCCATGGTCGCGGCGGCCTTCAGGTCAGGGGCCAGGTCCGCGACGATCAAACCTGCGGCGGCGTTGAGCAGCACTGCATCGCGGTAGGCCCCTGGGGCGCCATCGAGCAGGCGACGCATGGCCGCTGCATTTTGCCCTGCGTGCCCCCCCGCCAGCGCGCTGAGGGGATGGCGCGCGAGCCCTGCATCCTCGGGGCAGACCTCGAAGGCGCTCAAGTCGCCGTTTTTAAGCGCGACAACTTGGCTGGGGCCCGAAACGGTCAACTCGTCCATGCCATCGCCGTGGACCATCCAGGCGGCATCGGACCCGAGTGATCGGGCCGCCAACGCCATTTTTTCGAGCCACGCGGGCGCGAACACGCCCAGAAGCTGCCGCTTGACCCCCGCGGGATTGCACAGGGGGCCGAGGACGTTGAACAAGGTGCGGATCCCGAGTTTTTGCCGAACGGGCCCGACAAAGCGCATGGCGGGATGGTGACGCGGGGCGAGCAAGAAGGCGGTATTGGTGCGTGTGAACGCGGCCTCCATCTTTTCCTGGTCGGCCTCCAGATCAAGGCCCAAGGCCGCAAGAACATCGGCCGCCCCCGACTTGGATGATTGTGCCCGATTGCCATGCTTGGCAACCGGGACGCCTGCGCCCGCCAGGACAAAGGTGACGGCGGTCGATATATTCAAAGACCCTGAGCCGTCGCCCCCGGTTCCGCAGACATCGAGGATGGGTACCCCACCTCGGGTCTGGGCCGTAAACGGCACCATGGCGGCGCGCATGGCTTGTGCCGCGCCGGCGATTTCGTCGGCGGTTTCTCCGCGCGCTGCCAACCCGACCAGAGCCCCAGCAATTTCAATGGGGTCGGCATCGCCCGACATGAAGAACCCTACCAGCTCGCGCATTTGGGCCTGAGTTAAGAGGGTTCCCGCGTAGGCGGCGGTCAGGGAGTCCATGCTTCAGCCTCGTTCAAAAAATTGCGGAGCAAATGCGTACCCTGCGGGGTTGCAATCGATTCAGGATGAAATTGGAGGCCGTGCAGCGGCAAAGTTTCGTGGCTGATCGCCATGACTTGTCCGTCAGCCTGCGCAGTTGGGGCAAACCCACCGGGCACCCGATCAAGAATCAGCGAGTGGTAGCGCGCCACCTTGATGGGCGTCGTTAGCCCATGGAACAACTTTGTTCCCGTGTGACTAAGGGTCGATACCTTGCCGTGCATTTGCTGGGGTGCGCGCACGACCTTCGCACCCGCCGCCTGGCCCAGGGCCTGGTGCCCCAAACAAACCCCGAGTAAGGGGAACGGGTTGCACAGGGCGGCGCGCGCCACGTCCAGACAAATGCCAGCCTCATTGGGGGTGCAGGGGCCAGGGGAGAGAATAAGCCCGCTAGTGCCGCGTGCCAGGGCTTCGTTGATGGCGATCTCATCGTTGCGGACCACGTCGACATGGGCGCCCAGTTCGCCCAGCAGGTGATACAGGTTGTAGGTAAAGCTGTCGTAGTTATCGATGAGCAAGAACATGAGCGCACCTGGTCAATTGGCCCGCGTCGCCGCGTAGCGGTAGGAATCCTGGGCCGCGCGTAGCAGGGCCTTGGCCTTATTTTCGCATTCGGCTTGCTCTTGCTCGGGGACCGAGTCGGCGACGATCCCCGCGCCCGCCTGCACGTGCAGCATGCCGTCCTTCACCAACCCTGTCCGCAGCGTAATGCAGGTATCCATATCGCCGTTGGCGGCAAGGTAGCCGACGGCGCCGGCGTAGGGGCCGCGCTGGTCGGGCTCAAATTCATCGATGATTTCCATCGCGCGTACCTTGGGAGCGCCAGAAACGGTGCCGGCGGGAAACCCTGCCTTCATGGCATCCAGGGCGGTCAAACCTTCCCTCAACTGCCCTGCCACGTTGGAAACAATGTGCATGACGTGGCTGTAGCGTTCGACAAAAAACTGTTCGGTCACGGTGACGGAGCCGATTTCGACGACCCGGCCCACGTCGTTGCGCCCGAGGTCGAGCAGCATGAGGTGTTCTGCGCACTCCTTGGGATCGTTGAGCAGCTCGGCCGCGAGGGCCTCATCTTGCGCTGGGGTGGCGCCCCGCGGGCGGGTCCCCGCAATCGGCCGCACCGTCACTAGACCCCTGCGTGCGCGCACCAAAATTTCCGGGCTCGACCCCACCAAGGCGAAGCCGTCAAAGTTCAGGTAGAACAAGAAAGGCGAGGGGTTCAGCCGCCGCAGGGATCGGTAAAGCGCGAAGGCAGGCAGATCGTAGGGAACCGAGAATCGCTGCGCCAGCACAACCTGAAAAATGTCCCCAGCGGCGATATAGTCCTTAGCGCGCCTGACCAGATCGCCGTAGGCATCCGGGCTGAGGTTTGAACTGGCGGCGGGCAGGTCCGCGATCATGGGGGTTGCGGGCGTGGCGGGCAGGGCTGCCTCCAGCTGGTCCATGAGGGCACCGATGCGCTGGATCACGCCCTGATACGCAGTGCCCGCTGATACGCCTGCTCGCGGGTAGACGGGGCAAACCAAGGTGATGAGGTCCTTGACCCGATCAAAGACCGCCGTGATCGTCGGGCGCATAAAGACCGCCTCGGGTGTGCCTAGGACGTCGGGGTTTTGCTTTGGCAGGCGTTCGATGTGACGGACCGTGTCGTAAGCGAAGAAACCGACCAGCCCCGCCGACATGGGCGGCAAATCCGCGGGCATGGGAACAAAGGAAGCCGTGTGTAGCGTCGCGAGACTGTCCAATGGGTTTTGGTCTTGGTCGGCCTCCAATTCAAACGCCCCTTGATCCTCAATCGCTCGGCGATTGATCCAGGTTTTTCCCGCCTCACGTTTCCAGATGAGGTCGGGGGCGAGGGCGATGAAGGAATAGCGCCCGAGGGTTGCGCCGCCCTCGACACTTTCGAACAGGGAGGTGTAGGGGGCCTCGGCGCCAATTTTCATCAGCGCGCTGATCGTTGTTTGCGTATCCGCGAGAATTTGCCGATAGACGACCTGGGGTCGCCCCGCCGTGTAATCGGCCTGAAACACCTCCAGAGATGGGAAAAAATCCATGGCCATCGCGCCGCAGAATCACCTGCCGCCGTGCTGCGCTAAGGCTTGCTGACGCGCCAGGTTTTCCGCGACAATTGCATCTGAATCGACCGTGGCAGGCCGCGTGGCGGCGACATCGTCGAGGTAGGCGGTAAACAAGAGCTGATCCAAGAGGGTCGCGGTAGAATCGTCGATCAAAGATTCGACCAGGGCTTCACGCGGGGCATCTTCCGACTCTGCGTCTTCGCCCGCCTCCGGCGCTTGCGCGTGAGTCGCGCGCAACAGGTGGAAACCATCAGGCAGGTTGACGATCACAATCTCCTGATCGGGTAGCGAAAACGGCGATAGCAAGCGCGGATTTTCCTCAATCAAGGTCACCTGCCTGGCGGATCGGGGGCGACCGATCAACCTGGCTTGCGCGGTCTGATCAAGCCTATTCAGAAAACTGCCAAGCTCACTCTCGTCTAAGTCGGCGTTGAGGCGGGAGATGGAATCGACGCGGTCGAGGTCAATATAGGGATCGTCCAACGTTTCCAGCGAGGCCATTAAGTTCTCACCCTCACGCCAGCGCACGGCGAGGTCCTGGGTCCGTGCGGCAGCGTTGGCCAGGGCTTCCTGGTCTCGCCAAACGACTTCCGCCTCATCGCGCGCTTCTTCGAACGTTTGGGGACGACTTTCCTCAAAGGCCGTTATGGTGAACAGCATCTCGATTTCCCCAGGGATCAGACTGACCCGCGAGGGGATCGCGCGCTCCGCTCGATTGGCTTCCAATCTGTCAAACAGCGCTGCAACGTTGATCGGGGCAGGGGCCGTGTTAGCGGTTTGCAGTTCGGTGAAACTTTCAAGGACATAGCCGTTCTTGTCTGCCAGCTCCTCTAAAGTCAAATCTTCCTGCCGGGCTTGGCGCTGCAGCGCCTGAGTCGTTTCGGTCAACTGTGCCTGGGCTTGTTCGTCCTTTAGTGCTGTCTCCGCCTCAGCCCACACGTCATCCAAGGTGGATGTTGTGACGGATTGATAAGCCTTGAAATAGCTGTAGGTTTGAGTGCCGTCCTCGGCGCTCGTTGGCGCGGAAAGCTCGCCGACGTTTAAGGTTTGGGTCAGTTCTAGTTCGTCCTCCGACATGCGGTTTTCTGGCCGCAGGCCCGCATTGGTGACTGTGGCGGTGCTGTTGGTAATGGCGTCGTCGATTGCCGCGCCCTGATCGATTTGCGATTGGAATAGGGTGGCCTCAAGTTGCGTAAGGAACGTCAGGGTTTGCAAGTCCCAGGCCTCTTCGGTACGGAATAGGTTTAGGTTGTCTAAGTAGAACTGTCGCACCTGATCGTCCGTGACTTCTGTGCGGTTGGCGAGGGTTGGAATATCGACAATTAGAGCATCGATAGCCCAAGTGTCGGGCCGAATGAAAAGATCAGGGTTGTCATCTATGGTCGCGCGCAGGTCATCATCTTCGGGCTCTGCAACATCAAGATCGTTGCTGAATATGCGAACGCTTTCAAAATCGTAGGTCTGGGTGACTTGTGCGGCAGGAACGTTTTGCAATGCTATGGGCAACAAGGCCGAGGATACGTCGGTGACAAGCCGCAATGCACTGGTAGCGGCGATCAGTGGCGTCACCAAACGCACCGCTTCATCGCGTATGTCCGGAGTCACAAAGGCTTGTTGACGCTGCAGGGCGATGCCGATAGCATTGGTCCAGCTGGTGTTGAGACTGAGGTGCCCTTGGTCCCAAGAATCGCGCACGGCCATCGCGGTGATAAGGGGCCCGTAGCCCAGGTCAGTATAGTCTGCCGCCACGACCCCTGGGGCGCTAGCGGCGGCGTTGGTGGCGTCGAGGGTGTTCCAGCGTTGGATTTGGTCGCCAACCTCAATGACGATGGGACTGCCTTGAAAAAATGCCATGGGGTTCACAGAATTGCCAGTGCCGAGCAAGGAAATAGCCAGAAGTAAAATAAAGGCCGCGCCAACGACAGAACCGGCTAGGCGGCGAATGCGGATCAACATGGGTTTCTTATGGCCTTTCCCGTGAAATGAACAACCTACCGCGTCCTTGCGCAACTCTCGCGCCGCAGCTTAGAGGGGCGTTAGCCAAAGCATGCGGTGCTGACAACCGCTTGTTCAAGAAAGGATATGCCGATGGGGACTGAGAACGAAAGTCGCGATGAGACAAGGGCCCAGGCCATGAATTCGACGGGGCCTTGGCTGATTGGCAATTGGAAACTGAACGGGGATCTAGGGAGTCTGTGCGCCTATGAACGCCTGCTGAGAACGCGGTTTGGCTTAGGCGCGCCGGTGCCTGAAGCACTGTTGGGATTGGCGTTGCCTGACCTGTTGTTCGCCCCCGCCCATGGTATGATGGCTGATCTACCTCTGGCGCTCGGCATACAAACCTGCAGCACCCATCGCGAGGGGGCACACACGGGTGACACATCGGCCCACATGGCCGCGCAGTTGGGTGCCGCGTTCGTGCTGGTCGGACACAGCGAGCGACGGCACAACCACAAGGAGGACGACGCGCAAGTTCGCGCACAGGCTGAGGCGGCCCAGGCCGCGGGTCTTCTGCCTCTGATTTGTGTCGGCGAAACTCTTGATCAACGCCGCTTAGGGCACGCGCAGGATGTGGTTCTAGCCCAAGTGGCGGCGAGCTGTCCCCCATCCGGGCGTTTCGCCCTAGCCTATGAGCCCATATGGGCCATCGGAACAGGCGAAGTGGCGAGCCCGGAGCAAGCGCAAGCTATGCACGCAGCGATCCGGGACCATCTGGCCGAACCAACGCGTCGCATCCTCTATGGGGGCTCGATGAAGCCCGCGAATGCCCAAGCCCTGCTCAGACAGCCCGACATCGACGGCGGTCTGATCGGCGGAGCATCCTTAGAGCCCCAGGACCTGCTTGCAATTTACGACGCGCGAGCTTAGGTCAGGACCAAGTTAATTAGGAGGCCCCTCCATGTCCCTTGATTTTTTCTTTGTGCTGCAAGCCATCATTGTCGTGTTGCTGATCTTGGTGATCTTGGCGCAGCAGTCCAGTGCTGGCCTCGGCGGGCTCGCGGGCGGCAATAATCAGCAGCAGTTTTTCGCCGGACGTCCTGAGGCCAATTTGCTAACGCGTCTGACAACGATCTTGGTGACATTGTTTTTCATTTCATCCCTGGCTTTCGCTTTCACCGAGAATTCGTTCGATCAGATCATCGCTTTCGAACAAGCCCAAGACACTGCCGACTTGCCGCAAATTTTGATTGAGGAGTAGCGTCACGCTTACGGCGATTCATTGTTGAATGGGCACTTTTCTCGCTAAGCTGGCTCAATGACCTGTGAGGCTCTCGCTAGCTTGGGTGTAGGGGAAATTGATTGGACTAATCGACGCGCAACCCCACAGAGATAAGGCGATTTTGGGCCTTGCGGTTCACGCAGGGCTCTGGCTTTAAGATTGGCCCATGACACGCATCATTTTCGTGACGGGGGGAGTGGTTTCCTCGCTTGGGAAAGGCTTAACGGCGGCCGCGCTGGCGGCGCTTTTGCAGGCGCGAGGGTTTCGGGTGCGTATTCGCAAACTCGACCCCTACCTCAATATTGATCCTGGAACCATGAGCCCTTCGGAACACGGCGAAGTATTCGTAACCGACGACGGTGCCGAAACTGACCTCGATCTTGGCCACTATGAGCGATTTACTGGGGTGAGCGCCCGTGGCACTGACAACGTGACGACGGGCCAAATTTACTGGAAAATTCTGAATAGGGAGCGGGCGGGGACCTACCTCGGCAAAACTATCCAAGTCGTCCCGCATGTAACCAATGCGATCAAAGACTTTGTTCAGGCCGATCTCGACGACGAAGATTTCCTGATTTGCGAAATCGGCGGCACCGTTGGTGACATTGAGGGTTTGCCGTTTTTGGAGGCGATTCGCCAACTCATGAACGAGCTGGGCCCGGCGCGGAGCTTGCTCATGCATCTGACCCTGGTGCCCTATATTCGCGCCGCGGGGGAGCTAAAAACCAAACCGACCCAGCACTCGGTCAAAGAACTGCAAGGCTATGGCCTCAAACCCGAACTGATCATTTGCCGGGCTGAGGTTGGGCTCGACGACGCGCAGAAGCAGAAGATTGAGCAATTTTGCGGTTTGAAACCAGGCCGCGTGATTGAGGCAGGTGATGTTGATACCATTTACGCCTTGCCACTAACCTTGCGCGAGCAGGGCCTCGACGCCCAAGTTCTCGAACACTTTGGCTTGCAAGTATCCGAACCCAAGCTCGACACCTGGCGCAGAGTGGTTGATCGAATCCGCAACCCCGAAGGCGAGGTGCGGATTGCCATCGTTGGTAAGTACATGCAGGTGCAGGACTCCTATAAGTCCTTGGATGAAGCCCTGACCCACGGCGGGATCGCTAACGGTGTGCGGGTTAGAAAAGACTGGATCAGCGCTGAATGCTTTGAGCATGACGATCCTGTCGAGATATTGAACGGCTATCACGGGGTTTTGGTTCCGGGGGGCTTCGGTGCGCGTGGGACTGAGGGCAAGATTCGGGCGATCCAGTTCGCGCGGGAGCGCAAGATTCCCTTCTTCGGAATTTGCCTTGGGATGCAAATGGCGGTGGTGGAGGCGGCGCGTAACTTAGCCAAATTGCAAGGCGCTGGGTCGTGTGAATTTGGCGAGGTCGCCGACCCAGTGGTGCTGTTCTTGGAAGAGTGGATGGCCAAGGGGGGGCGGCGTGAAGTGCGAAACTTGCAAAGCGACTTGGGCGGAACCATGCGACGAGGTGCCTACGCCGCCACCTTACAGCCCGAAAGCCAAATTGCAGGCATCTACGGCGCGACCCAAATTGTTGAGCGACATCGCCACCGCTACGAAGTCAACCCCGCCTACGAGGATCGGGTGGCGGCGGCGGGGGTGACTTTTTCGGGAAAAGCCGTAGATAGTTCATTGCCCGAAACCCTTGAAATCAAAAATCACCCTTGGTTTATCGGTGTGCAGTATCACCCCGAACTCAAGTCGCGCCCCCTGGAACCGCATCCATTGTTTGCTTCCTACATCGCGGCGACGCTTGACCATTCTCGGTTGGTCTAATGAACATCCAGTTGCAGAATTTTGAGATTGGCAATGACCGCCCCTTTGTTTTGTTGGCCGGGCCGTGTGCCCTTGAGTCCCGCGACCATGCCTTGCGCATGTCCTCTGCCCTGCAGGGGCTGAGCGCGCACCTCGGAATCCCGCTGATTTACAAATCCTCTTTCGATAAAGCCAACCGAACGTCGATCGTGGGGAAGCGTGGTGTGGGACTAGAAGAGGCGTTGAGGATCTTCGACGATGTGCGCGCTGAAACGGGCTTGCCACTTGTGACCGACGTGCATGAACCGGGACAATGCGCGGTGGTGGCGGAGGTGGTCGATGTGTTGCAGATCCCAGCCTTCTTGTGTCGCCAAACTGACTTGCTGCTAGCGGCGGGCCGTACCGGGAAAGTTGTCAATGTTAAGAAGGGGCAATTTCTCGCGCCTTGGGACATGGAACACGTGCTTGCCAAAGTCGCCTCCACGGGTAACTCACAGGTAATGGCCTGCGAGCGGGGCACATCATTTGGATACAACACCCTCGTCTCCGATTTCCGTTCTTTGCCAAAGCTTGCCCAGTTCGGCTATCCTGTGGTGTTTGACGCTACGCACTCGGTGCAGCAACCCGGCGGGCAGGGCGGGGCCAGCGGTGGGCAGCGTCAGTTCATTCCCGCGTTGGCGCGGGCCGCAGTTTCAGTCGGCGTTGCGGCCCTGTTTATGGAGATTCATGACAACCCGGACCGTGCTTTTTCCGACGGTCCCAATCAGATGCCCCTGGATCAAGCCGAGGGTCTGCTTCGTAAGCTGATGGCCTTTGATCGCTTGGCCAAAACGCCTTGACCTTAACACCTACTCGCTCACACAAATCCAAAGGTTCAAACATGTCGCACATCGTTGATCTCATTGCCCGCCAAGTCCTTGATAGTCGGGGCAATCCGACGATCGAGGTGGATTGCCGGCTGCAAACTGGGACCATGGGGCGGGCTATAGTGCCGTCGGGGGCATCGACGGGCAAGTATGAGGCGGTAGAACTCCGCGACGGTGGAGATCCCTACGCCGGTAAGGGCGTGCAGCGTGCGGTTGCCCATGTCCAGGGCGAGATCCTCGAGGCGCTGAGGGGCTTGCCGGCGACAGAGCAGCGCCGGGTGGACCAGGCCATGATCGATTTGGACGGTACCGACAATAAGTCGCGATTGGGCGCCAACGCCCTGCTCGGCGTGTCCTTGGCGGTTGCTAAGGCGGCAGCACAGGACAGCCAAGTGCCGCTCTACCGCCATGTCGGCGGCATCAGCGCTCATGTGCTGCCCGTGCCCATGATGAACATTATCAATGGCGGCGCCCACGCAGATAATTCCATCGACTTTCAAGAATTTATGATTCGCCCCCATGGGTTGCCCAGCTTTCGTGAAGGCTTGCGCGCGGGTGTAGAAGTGTTTCATGCGCTGGCGGCGGAACTCAAGGCTAAGGGACACGGTACCAACGTTGGCGATGAGGGCGGCTTTGCCCCCAATCTGGCTTCCTCGAAAGCGGCGCTCGATCTGATTGTACGCGCCATTGAGGTCGCGGGCTATGCGCCGGGCCGAGATGTGAATATTGCGCTCGATTGTGCGGCCTCTGAGTTTTATCGCGACGGCCACTACCATATGAAGGGTGAGGGCCTCGTGCGCTCTTCCGCGCAGTTGCAGGCCTATTTGCTCAATCTGGTCAAGGCCTATCCCATCGTTTCCATCGAGGATGGGTTGGACGAGGATGACTGGGACGGCTGGCAAGCGTTGACTGCCGAGGCCAAAGGGGTGCAATTGGTGGGCGATGACTTATTCGTAACCAATACGGTACGCTTGGCCCGCGGCATCGCCGATGCCAGCGGCAACGCCATCCTGATCAAGGTCAATCAGATCGGCACTCTCTCGGAAACCCTAGACGCGGTCCAAATGGCCCAGAGCGCGAAATTTGGCGTCGTCATGTCGCACCGCAGCGGCGAGACCGAAGACGCCACTATTGCCGACTTGGCCGTCGCTACCAACTGCGGCCAAATCAAAACTGGCTCGCTGTCGCGTTCGGATAGGACGGCCAAGTACAACCAGCTGCTACGCATCGAGGAAGAGCTGGGCGCTGCGGCTCGCTACGGTGTCGCTGCGCCCAACTGATATTTGTGACAGCTAAAGATGATCCTTAGGTCCGCGAGCATAGGAGGATCGCGAATGCGATTCCCTAGTTGGTCCTAATACCAACTCCGCTAAAAATCGACATTTTTAGCGGAGTTTTGTCTCACGGCAGAAACGCTTCGCGTTTCGCCACCCCTCCGCTTATACCCCGAGGCGCTTTCTTAGCTGTTCTCGGGGCCGCTTGTTTTTGGCGCGGGCGTTCCCTGCGCCCTTCGGGTTTGGAGCCCGCTACGGGGGCCGCAGTCGCGGCCCTATACCAGTTCATAAAGAGTCTGTTTTAAGGAGAACTGGAATTACACGTGCCCCGCAACCTTGGTAAAATTGGCCACACTGATGCCCTGACTGCTGAGGGCCGCGGCCCAAACGGTTTCGGGTTCTTCACCGAATAACAACTTTTTCTCTACAGCACATGGCAGCCAAACGTTTTCTTTCAGTTCGTCTTCTAGCTGGCCTGGTCCCCATTCGGCGCGCCCTAGGCAAATTGAATAAAAGCTCGGGCCGCGACCGTCGGCGATGCGCTTGAGGCATTCGATGGATCGAGAATAGAAGATATCGTCGGTCACATGAACCTCATCACGCAAGTCCATGGAGCTTTCATAGATCACAAACCCATTGCTCACCTGCACGGGACCGCCCTGAAACGTTAGATGATCCTCAACACCCTCAGGATTCTTCACTTTGAGTTGTTCAAGTAATTCGTAAAAACTGAGGTTAACAACCGGCATATTGACAATAAACCCCGCCGCGCCCCGTTCATCATGATGGACCATAAGGATCAGTGTTTCGGCGAATCGCGGATCTTCCATGGCAGGGGTGGCGGCTAGGAACAGACCCTTTAGCGAAGTAAGCTCGATCAGATCTAGAGAACGGGCTTTGGTCAAAATGATCATCCCTTTCTGGGTTCTGGCGCGGTTGTGACTGGCTCACCACGCCACCTTAAGTGTAGGGCCGCGAGGATGAGTTTCAATAGCTTGAGATCTTTGCGGCCCTTGGCGATGCTGGTGTTGGTGCTGGCGGGGTTTGTCACCCCGGTTTCAGCCTGGGGAGAAGTTAGCCCGTGGCGGGATGTGCCCCACGGTCAAGTCCGAACGTTGATCAGTGGCCAGGCCGTGGGGGTTGAGGTAGATCTTGACCCGGGTTGGAAGATCTATTGGGCCTACGCGGGGCCCGTGGGCCAGCCAACTTTGTTGGTTGGGGAGGGGATGGACTTCTTCTTTCCTTGGCCAAAACGCGGGACACTGCAGGGCTATCCGTCATACGGGTATGAGGGGCGTACGGTCTTCCCAGGTATCCTGCACCCCGGTGCGCAAACCCTCTCCCTCAGCGTTGGGCTGGCGATCTGTTCGCCCACCCAGTGTATCCCGCATCGCACGCGGTTTGACCTCGACCCCGACGCAGGGCTTGACGCGTTGGTCGAGGCCAAATTGCGCAAGGCCTTCGCGCAGGTCTCGCAGCCTGTCCAAGGTCTCATCGCCCCGGTTTTCGACGCGCAGAACCGCCAATACGCCCTGGCAGGGGAGGAGGGCCTGATCGAAGGTGCGACCGATTTCCTATTTGAGGCGGATCAGAACGCGGCGCGCGCGGGGTTTTTCTTGGGCGCTTCCCGTGTTTCGCCCGAAGGGAAGCTCTACGCGCCCTTGGACCTCCACGATGCGGCCCAAGGCGTTGATCTAGCGCGCGATTTCCCTGTTCACGTCTTGCTGCCCGATGGACCCGTGGTCAGTGACCCCGCCCAAACGCATCCAGGCCGGCCTATGGCCTACCGAGGTTTGGCGCGCATGCTGGGCGTCGAAGCCGTCGACGCGACGCAACCCTCCGCCCAGGGCGGCGCGCCTTCAAACTTGAGGTTCACTGCGCCCGCGCCGCCTGGTCTGTCGATCCTCGCGGCGGCGGCGCTGCTATTTTTGGGCGGTCTGGCGCTCAACATCATGCCCTGCGTTTTGCCGATCCTGTTTCTAAAACTCAACGCGGTCTTGCGATTGGAGACCCAGGCACAGCAGCGCGGGATGGGTCGATCCTTTGCTGGGACCGCTGTCGGAATTGTCGCAACGTTCCTGATCGTTGGCGCGATCATGGCCCTGGTTCAGGCCACTACGGGGGCGACCTTGTCTTTGGGCGCGTGGATGCAGTTTCCTCAAACGACCGTGGCATTGGCGACTCTGATGGTTCTGTTCATCGCCAATGCCTTTGGATGGTTTGACTTCGCGCTCCCGGGTCGGGTCGCCGGCCTGGGTGCGGGGCGTCAAGGATGGGTCGGTGATGTCTTGGCTGGCCTTGTCGCGGCGCTCATGGGCGGGGCCTGCGCGGGGGTGTTGTTGGCGGCGGCCCTCGCCGTGGCGTTCCAGCACGGCGGTTTGACACTGGTGGTTTTGCTCAGCCTCATGGGGGTTGGGCTGGCCTTGCCCTACATTCTGGTGGCGCTGCTCCCCAGTGCTGCACGCCTTGTTCCGCGGCCTGGTCCTTGGTTACGATGGGTCAAGCCGATCATGGGCGCGGGGTTGGTCCTGACGCTCGCCTATCTCGTGTTCGTTGCCACGCGCCAACTCCTGCCTTGGGCCGTTGTGGGTCTCCTGGCCGCGAGTCTGATCGCCCTGGCGCTGTTCCGCTACAGCGGGGGGCGAGGGTGGGGTGTGGGCCTGCTGGTGCTCGTGGTCTTGGCTTTGCCACGGGCGTCCTTGCCGCCGGAACCGCTTGAAATCGCCCGAAACTATCAAATCGAGATCGATCAAGCAGTGGCGCGCGGGGAGCGAGTGTTGGTCGATGTCACGGCCTACTGGTGTGCCACGTGCCTCACGAATAAGGCCTTAGTGCTCAATCGCCCCCCCATGCAAACCTACTTGAAGGAGACGGGAACGCGCATTTTCACCATCAACGCCGATGTGATGGCGGACAATGTGCGCGATTTCATGGCTACCCAAGGGCGCCACGCCCTGCCGCTCAATGTCTTGTTCACTCCCCGATTTCCTGAAGGTGAGATTCTCCCCTCGGTTCTGACCAAATCTGCTGTGCACGCAGCGGTCGAGCGCAGCCTTTGATTCGGCACGCGTTGGTGCTATAGCCTGGCCCAAGTCGGTTGGAACAATCGGCGCGCGACAGCCCCTGCGAACGTAAGGAGGCCAAGCCATTCAAGCCGCACGATCCAGGCGCGATTTTTTTGCGGTGCGCTTTTGGCAGAGGTGCAAGGGGGCGTAATCGCACTTGAACAATAGGAGGCCGCAATGACCCTAGCTGTGGGGGGCCTATTTCCCGCTGTCACCGTCATGTCACCCGACGAAACGGGGGCGCCAAGCCCGCTGAATTTGGGAACATGGCTTGAAAACAAAACCAGTGTCATTTTCGGGGTGCCAGGGGCCTTTACCCCGACTTGCTCGGCCAAGCACCTGCCCGGGTTCGTGGCGCATCTGCCGGCGCTCCAGGATAAGGGCGTAGAAGCCGTGGCATGCCATAGCGTCAACGATGCCTTTGTCATGGCGGCCTGGACCGAGGTAGCAGGCGATCCGGCAATCAGAATGATAGCTGATGGCGCCGCCGACCTGACCAAGCAATTGGGGTTGGAGTTGGATTTGACGGCCGCCGGCATGGGCCTTCGATGCCAGCGCTATGCCCTGATCCTAAAAAATCGAGAGGTGACTTACCTTGGCCTTGAAACGGGGCAGAGCTTTGGGGTGTCGAGCGCCGAAGCGGTCCTGGAAGCGCTCTGAAGGCTTGGCGGCGCCCACGGGGCTGTTTCACCAAGCAAGTTGAGGTGCAGACCTAAATCGCGATCACGCAAAGAAACCTAAGCATGGCAAGAGACATAAATCAGGAACTGGCAGATCGCCGGCAGCAGGCCTACCTGGGCGGCGGGCAAGCACGCATCGATAAGCAGCACGCAGCGGGCAAACTGACCGCCCGCGAACGGCTAGACGTATTGCTCGACCCAGGAAGTTTTGAGGAGTACGATCTCTACAAGACGCATCGCTGCAACGATTTCGCCATGGCGGACAACCAAATCCCAGGGGACGGCGTCGTCACAGGGTCCGGCACCATTGCGGGCAGGTTGGTATACCTATTCAGCCAAGATTTTACGGTATTTGGGGGCTCCTTGTCTGAAACCCATGCGGAGAAAATTTGCAAGGTCATGGATATGGCGGTCAAGAACGGCGCGCCCTTGGTCGGTTTAAGCGATTCCGGCGGTGCGCGCATCCAGGAGGGGGTCGCCTCACTTGGCGGCTATGCGGAGGTGTTTTGGCGTAACGTGCAAGCCTCGGGCGTCATACCGCAAATTTCTCTGATCATGGGCCCCAGTGCCGGGGGCGCGGTCTATTCGCCGGCGCTGACCGACTTCATCTTTATGGTCAAAAACACCTCCTACATGTTCGTCACCGGCCCGGACGTTGTTAAGACTGTCACGGGGGAGACTGTAACGCAGGAAGAGTTGGGCGGCGCGTCGGTTCATACTAACAAGTCTTCGGTCGCTGATCGCGCTTTTGATAACGACGTCGATGCGTTGCTGGAACTGCGCCGTTTCATGACCTTTTTGCCGGGGTCAAACCGGGAGGCGGCGCCCAAAACCCCGACCGTCGATAGTCCGACCCGCGTGATTGACGCGCTGGATACGCTAGTGCCCGACACTTCGCAGGCGGCCTACGACATGCGCGAGGTCGTGACGTCGATTGCCGATGAGGGGGATTTCTTTGAGATTCAGCCCGACTTTGCCAAGAATATTTTGGTGGGTTTCGTTCGGCTCGACGGTCAAACGGTGGGGATCGTCGCCAACCAGCCCCTGGTCTTGGCGGGGGTCTTGGACAACGATTCCTCGCGCAAAGCCGCGCGCTTCATCCGGTTTTGCGACGCCTTCAATATTCCCATCGCCTCTTTCGTCGATGTGCCAGGGTTCATGCCCGGCACCGCCCAAGAGTACGGTGGCATTATCAAACACGGCGCCAAGCTGCTCTACGCCTACGCCGAGGCTACGGTTCCCCTGATCACCGTTGTGACGCGCAAGGCCTACGGCGGCGCCTACGACGTCATGGCCTCCAAACACATTCGCGCCGACATCAACTACGCCTGGCCAACCGCGGAAATCGCCGTCATGGGAGCCAAGGGCGCGGTGGAAATTCTCTATCGTCAGGACAAGGGCGACGTAGAAAAGCTCGCGGCGCACGAGGCGGCGTATCAGGAACGCTTCGCCAGCCCGTTTCGTGCCGCCGAACGGGGGTTCATCGACGAAGTCATTTTCCCCCACAACACCCGCATGCGGCTGGTCCGTGGCTTTGACCGCCTAAAAGGCAAGCAGGAGGTCCGTCCCACCCGCAAGCATGGGAACATCCCCCTATGATCCAGCGCATCAAAAAGATCTTGATCGCCAACCGCGGCGAAATCGCCTGCCGCGTATGTAGAACGGCGCGGGCCATGGGCATCAAGACCGTTGCGGTCTATTCAGACGCGGATACGCGTGCCCTGCATGTACACGAGGCGGATGAGGCGGTCCATATCGGAACTGCACCCGCTGCAGACTCTTATCTCAACATTGACCAAATCATGGCCGCTGTTGCGCAAACAGGCGCCGACGCGGTCCATCCCGGCTATGGATTCTTGTCGGAAAATCCCCAATTCGCCCAAACCTTAGAGGCCGCGGGTGTGGTCTTCATCGGTCCGGGGCAGCGCGCCATCGAGGCCATGGGCGATAAAATTATGTCAAAGAAGATAGCTGCGGAGGCAGGGGTTTCGACCGTGCCCGGTCACATGGGCCTCATTGCCGACGCCGACGAGGCGGTGCAGATCTCCAATAAGATCGGCTACCCCGTTATGATCAAGGCCTCCGCAGGCGGCGGCGGCAAGGGCATGCGCGTTGCCTATAGCGACGAACAAGCGCGCGAGGGGTTCGAACGGTCAAAATCGGAAGCCGCATCCAGCTTTGGCGATGATCGGATATTTATCGAGCGGTTTGTCGAAAGCCCCCGCCACGTCGAAATTCAAATCATGGCCGACGGTCATGGCAATGTGGTTTACTTGGGCGAGCGCGAATGTTCGATTCAGCGGCGCAATCAGAAGGTGATCGAAGAAGCCCCGAGCCCGTTCTTGACCGCAGCGACGCGCAAGGCCATGGGCGAACAAGCCTGCGATCTGGCGCGCGCCGTTGCCTACAAGTCCGCAGGAACAGTCGAGTTCATTGTTGATCGGGATCAGAACTTCTTTTTCCTGGAGATGAATACGCGATTGCAGGTTGAACATCCCGTGACAGAGTTGATTACAGGCCTCGATTTGGTCGAGCTCATGATCCGCGTTGCCCAAGGGGACCCGCTGCCGATGACCCAAGACGAGGTCAAGCTCACGGGGTGGGCGCTTGAAAGTCGAATCTACGCCGAGGATCCGTTCAAGGGGTTTTTGCCGTCGATTGGGCGCTTGTCGCGCTACGACAGTCCGGCAACGGGGAAAACCGCGACGGGCGCGATCGTTCGCAACGACACGGGCGTCTATGCGGGCGCGCAAATTCCGCTCTACTACGACCCCATGATCGCCAAGCTCTGCACTTGGGCGCCGACGCGTGATCAGGCCCTCGCGGCCATGCGCTTGGCCCTGGACGCCACGCGCATCGACGGACTGGCGCACAATATTCCTTTCCTTTCCGCCCTCATGGATCAACCCAAGTTCATCGCGGGGGACATGAGCACACATTTTATTGCTGAGCACTACCCTGAGGGCTTCGGCGGTGACGCCATGCCCGATGAGGTGCGCAAGGCCATCGCCTCGGAAATTGCCGATCTCTACGCCGACCAACGCCGTCGCCTCACAGGGGCGACCTACAGCGCAGCCAACTACACCGTCAGCTTTGCGGATTCGGCGGTTGAAGCGGAACCCGGCCTGCGCGTACCCGGCGGCGTGCGCTTGACCCAGGACGGGCACCGGTTTGACTACGCCTATCGACAGTTTGTCGGCACGGCCCTGATTCGCCCGCACCGCGCCCATGCGCTCATGCCGCTCATGCCCGCTGTGCAGTTGGGTCCGAACCTCAAAAAACTGCTGTGCCCCATGCCAGGGGTGCTGAAGTCGTTGCACGTTGAGCAGGGCCAACAAGTCGGAGCCGGCCAGATGGTCGCCATTGTTGAGGCCATGAAGATGGAAAACGTGTTGCGGGCCGAGGCGGGGGGCAAGGTCAAATCCCTGCCCGTCGAAGCGGGGCAGAGCTTGGCCGTGGACGACTTGATTTTGGAGTTGGAGTAGATCGGCGTGACCAGTTTTTCCGATTGGCAAGCCCTGGCCCAGCGGGAGTTGCGCGATCGCTCCCTTAGCGATCTGCACCGAACCAATCTGGAGGGATTGGAAACCAAGCCTCTCTATACCGCCAGCGATACGGCGAGCCTTGACCATATGGGCGGCTTGCCAGGTTTCGCGCCGTTTACTCGCGGCCCCAAGGCGACCATGTACGCCGGGCGGCCCTGGACGGTTCGTCAGTACGCGGGGTTTTCAACCGCGCGAGCCTCCAACGCCTTCTACAAGGAGGGCTTGGCGGCAGGCGTCCGCGGTCTTTCCGTTGCTTTCGATCTCGCGACCCATCGAGGATATGACTCGGACCATCCGCGCGTTTGCGGAGATGTGGGCAAGGCAGGTGTTGCCATCGATTCCGTTGAAGATATGAAGGTGCTGTTTGACGGCATTCCGCTCGATCAAATGAGTGTTTCCATGACTATGAACGGCGCGGTGATTCCAACATTGGCCTGTTTCATCGTCGCGGCTCAGGAACAAGGTGTCTCCTTAGACCAGCTCTCCGGTACGATACAAAACGATATTTTGAAGGAGTTCATGGTTCGCAACACCTTCATTTACCCCCCCGAACCATCCATGCGCTTGGTCGCCGACGTTATCGACTTTACCGCCAAGGGCATGCCGAAATTCAATTCCATTTCGATTTCGGGCTATCATATGCAGGAGGCAGGGGCCGACCTGGTGCAGGAGCTGGCCTTCACCCTTGCCGACGGGCGCGAGTACGTGCGCGCTGCTCTGGCCAAGGGCCTAGATGTCGATGCCTTCGCGCCGCGCCTGTCGTTCTTTTTTGCCATTGGCATGAACTTTTTTGCCGAGATCGCCAAGTTGCGAGCGGCGCGGTTGTTGTGGGCCAAACTAATGGCGGAATTCGACCCCAAGTCCGACAAGTCGCGCATGCTGCGGACCCACTGCCAAACCTCGGGCGTCAGTTTGCAGGAACAGGATCCGCTCAACAATGTGGTCCGGACGGCGTTTGAGGCGCTCTCTGCTGTTTTGGGCGGCACGCAGTCCTTGCATACCAACTCATTCGATGAAGCCATTGCGTTGCCATCGAACCAGGCGGCACGGGTCGCGCGAAATACCCAACTGATCCTTCAACACGAAACCCGTGTCGGAGATGTGGTGGACCCTATGGCCGGGTCCTATTACCTCGAATCCCTGACCGGCCAACTCGCGACCAAGGCTTGGGCCTTGATGGAGGAAATTGAGGCCGCAGGGGGCATGACCCAAGCGGTGATCGAGGGGTTGCCCAAGCAGCGCATTGAGGAATCTGCCGCACGTCGGCAGGCCGCAATTGAACAGGGCGCGCAAGTGATCGTCGGGGTCAACAAGTTTCAGTCCGACGCCAATGAAGCCGTTGAGGTTCGTGAAATAGACAATGAAGAGGTGTTGGCCGCGCAGGTCACACAGTTGCGCGCCCTCAAGTCGCGTCGCAACAGTGCGCAGGTTGCGGCGACCTTGAGGGCCGTGGAAACCGCGGCGCGGGGTCAGGGCCATATCTTGGCCGCGGCGATCGAGGCGGCGCGCGCACGCGCGACCGTCGGCGAAATTTCTACTGCCCTCGAACGCGTTTTTGGGCGCTATCAACCCGTTACCAAACTGGTGCGCGGGGTCTTTGCGCAAGCATTTGCGGACGATACGGACTTCACGGCCTTGCAGGCGCGCCTTGCGAGGTTTGAGGACAAGCACGGACGAGCCCCCAAAATCCTGATTGTGAAGATGGGCCAAGACGGGCACGATCGCGGTGCCAAGATGATCGGGGGCGCCTTTGCCGATTTGGGGTTCGATGTCGCCATGGGAGACTTGTTTCAAACCCCGCAGGAGGCGGCGGAAACCGCACTCGCCCTTGGCGTCGACGCCATCGGCGTGTCGACTCAGGCCGCAGGCCACAAAACCTTAATCCCCAACCTGATGCAGGCCCTCGACGCCGCGAAGGCGACCCAGATCGAGGTGGTGTGCGGCGGCGTCATCCCCGAACAAGACTATGCCTTCCTCCATCAAAGGGGGGTTCGGGCCGTCTTCGGCCCTGGATCTTCGGTCTTGCAGGCGGGCCGGCAGGTCTTGGAGCTGATCGAACAGCACTATTGAGGGACTTATGATTCGCGCGGTTCTGGTGTTGATCGCCTTGGGGATCCCGATGGGTGCCTTGGCCCATGAGGCTGACGAAGATCGGATCGACATCTTTGACGCCCAGGCCCATGTGCTTGATGGGGACACCTCAACCCTATTTGTGACCATGAGCATTGCAAACCAAACGGCAACAACCAGCTTGGTGGGGTTTGAAACATCGCAAGGCCAGGTAGGGGACTGGATCGAGATTCGGCGGGTCTTTGGACGCGAACGGGTCAAAGTTCAAACCCGCAAGACTCTCCGCACAAATTCGGTCTATCACATGCAACTGCCCCATGCTTATGTGATCATCAAGAATGTTGATCCTGCCGTCTATCGAGCTAGCTACGGGTATCTTGCTCTGCAGGTTTCGTTTGACGACGGGACACGCCTGGATGTGGCAGCTTGGATTGATGAAATCTATTTGCGGGTGGAGAATTGACCGGTTGATTTCGCCAATCCTCCAGGCTAACACCCGCATTTAGTTTAGACAAGGCCCCCTTGTTGGGCGTCAAAAGGATATCCCATGGCTGTTCCCAAGTCGAAAATCTCCCGTTCTCGCCGCAATATGCGCCGCGCTCACGATGCCATTTCGGCTGATGCATACAGCGTCTGTTCTAACTGTGGTGAGATGCATCGCCCCCATCATGCCTGTGGTCACTGCGGCTTTTATCGACATAAGGGTAACAATGTCATTGAGATTCCGGTGAAGGAAGCCTAATTTTTTGGGGCTCAGGCCCTGACATGTCAGTGACACGTGAAATTTTACCGCCCTCACAGACCGTTGCGGTTGACGCCATGGGCGGCGATCATGCGCCGGGCGTAATTGTTGAGGGCGTGGCCGAAGCAGCGCGGCTTCATGTTTCGACCACGTTTTTGCTGTTTGGGGATGTACGCGAGATTGGACCCCTGATCGCTGCCTATCCACGATTAGCGGATCGCATGCAGGTTCGCCCGACTGAAGGCAGCATTCCCGTGGACGAACGGCCCTCAAACAGCTTACGCAAACGCTATGAACAATCCAGCCTTGTCCAGGCTATGGATGCCCTTGCTTTGGGCACAGCCAGTTCCGTGGTTTCAGCCGCGCATACAGGAACGCTTATGGCATTGGGAATAAAGTATCTTGGTCTCATTCCAGGCATCTCCCGACCTGCTGTTGCCTCCTACATGCCCACCCTCAAAAACGAGACGGTCGTCTTAGACCTGGGGGCCAATTTAACGGTTACGGCTGACTACCTATACCAATTTGCGATTCTGGGCACTGCGTTGGCGCAGACGATGGTGTCGATCCCCCATCCGCGAATCGGGCTTCTCAATATCGGCACCGAGCGAACCAAAGGACTTAGTCAAGTCCAGCGCGCTTACGATCTGATTGCGGCCCATGACTGGCCCGGTTCCTTTGTTGGATTTATGGAACCGAACGATTTGGTCGAGGGGCGCTGTGATGTTTTGGTGTGTGATGGGTACGGTGGCAACATTATGCTCAAGTCCACAGAAGCGACCG
Organism: Alphaproteobacteria bacterium; assembly: GCA_965228345.1. GTDB lineage: Bacteria > Pseudomonadota > Alphaproteobacteria > UBA7985 > UBA7985 > CAXQZM01. Next base: position 418,350 of record CBDDHH010000003.1, read on the forward strand.
CGCGTTTAATTGGAGCTTATACGCGGACTAGTTTCCAGGAAACCGTGCTTTCCCGGCTAGGCTTTGCTTTAGCGGCGCGCCAATTTGCCAAGCTTCGGCGGCAAACTGACCCACGGCGATACAATGGTGCGGTCATGGCAGGTCTAAATGGAGTTTGCGTCAAGTCGCACGGGGGAGCCGATTCTATCTCCTTCTCCAACGCTTTGGAACTCGCAATCGACATGGTGAACGAGGGATATGCATCTCGTGTTTCTGCTTTGTTGCCAACCGCGGCGTGATTTTTGTCACATGTTCCTGGGCTAAGACACTTAGACTTGGCATTAAATTGACCTTGGTTACCGCCTGCTCCCATGGTCGTTTCTCAAGGAAATAAGAGGTGCGGGCAGGGCAGGTGAGGTTGGCGACCTAAGCTCCAGCTCCGCAAGGATTGGAGATACCATGGCAGGAGCTTTGACGCGGAACGACTTGACGGAGGCAGTATATCGGGAAGTTGGACTGTCGCGGACCGAATCTGCCTTGTTGGTGGAGCAGGTGCTCAATGAAGTCATCGGCAGTCTTGAGCAGGGGGAGCCTGTGAAAATTCCGGGTTTTGGCAGTTTCAGTGTTCGTTCCAAGCGCGATAGAATGGGCCGCAACCCCAAAACTGGCGAGGAGGTGAAAATTGAACCAAGACGCGTCCTGTCGTTTAGGGCAAGCTCCATGCTGAAAAATCGAATGAATAATACCGGCCACACAAAGGTCTGATTGTTTGTTCTATTGTTGGACGCAGAATAGAGTGATACCAGTGGCAATTAGGAGTGACCCTTATGTTCGCTGGTATAGGGGCTGCGACTGCGACCCCCGTAGGGGGCTCCAAGCCCGAAGGGCGCAGGGAACGCCCGCGTTCAGAACCAGCGGCCCCCATATCGGCGGACACGTGCCTCGGGGTATAAGCGAAGGCCCCGTGGGAGGGGAAACGCAACGCGTTTCTGTCGTGAGACATGAAACGGTCACAAAGAGGTCACTTTTTATGACCGTTGGTATGAGTTGAAAATTCACATGGTTGGGGCACTAATGACACGTGAGTGCGCAGCCCGCATGGCGTCTCAGCGCAACGAAGGGTTCTTTCAAGCGCCCTCTTGGTATAAGGAGTAGGAGGCATGAGCGATAAGTCGCCAGAGGCTTACCGAACTATCTCAGAAGTATCCGATCAATTGGACGTGCCCCAGCACGTCCTGAGGTTCTGGGAAACAAAGTTCCCCCGAGTGGCTCCTATGAAGAGGGCAGGCAATCGACGGTATTACGATCCCGCCCATATCGCCATGCTCGCCCGCATTCGCGATCTGCTCTATGTCGAGGGCTATACAACCAAAGGCGTGCAAAAGTTGTTGGAAGAAGATCGCTTGATGGAGGGGGTAGATGCGTTGGCGCGCGCCTCCAATGCGACTGTGCCAACCGGCATGGAACAACTTGAGCAACACAGCCCAAGCTCTCTCTCCAAAAACGCCGAGTCCAAATCAAGTCACGTGGCGGAAATCCGCCACAAACTCCGCGTCTTGCGTAGTAATCTATCGCGAGCCGTGTTCCCCAACGCCCAAGAGCATGAGGGATAGACACACAAGCCTTATACCAACGGTCATAAAAAGTGACCTTTTCATGACCGTTTCGTGTCTCACGGCAGAAACGCGATGCGTTTCGCCTGTTTGATGCGGTCTCACCTCGCTCGCGCCGCTCGCTCAGCCCGACCGCGCGACGGGGCCTTCGCTTATACCCCGAGGCGCGTGTCCGCCGATCTCGGGGCCGTTTGTTTTTGGCGCGGGCGTTCCCTGCGCCCTTTAGGCTTGGAGCCCGCTTCGGGGGCCGCAGTCGCGGCCCTTATACCAGCGATCATAAGAGCCATTTATAATTGCCGCTGGTATTAGAGCATCAAGATCAAAAGAGGATACCACGAGTGGAGGTACAACGACCGTCAAAGCCATTCAACCGAATAAGCACAAGGGCGATGGTTTTGTTCTTCTGAAGTAGAACTGGTCGGACGGACAGGATTCGAACCTGCGACCCCTACACCCCCAGCGTAGTGCTCTACCAGGCTGAGCTACCGTCCGACGAACTGGATTTTGGAGTGAATCTGAGAAAGGAGTGCGTTCTTAGGACTTTCACTGCGAAAGGTCAAGCTTCCTTGGTTGCCATTGGTGCGTTAAAATAGATAAGTGATTCAGTTTTTTGTCAAAGAGACAGCATTGTTGCGTAAAGATAAATGCCTTTCTCTGATACCAACGGTTATAAAAAGTGACCTCTTTATGACCGTTTCGTGTCTCACGGCAGAAACGCTTCGCGTTTCGCCTCCGACGGGGCCTCCGCTTATACCCCGAGGCGTTTTCTTAGCTATTCTCGGGGCCGCTGCGGGGGCCGCAGTCGCGACCCTATACCAGTTCATAAGGAGTCTCTTTTAATGAGAACTGGTATTAGTGCCGACTTCAGGTTTCTTTGGGGGGGAGCAAAAACTCTCACCCCCGCTCGAAGACTTTGCCTAGGGAGCCGGGCGCGTTGCGGCGGATCATAGTGGTGTCGAAGGAAATCAGCGCCAACACCAGGATTGGTATCACATAGGGCAAAGTTGGCAGGAAGAGGGGCACAAACCAGTTTGGAAGGCCATCCACATTTTGCAAACGCGGACCTAAGGAAATGGTAAGGCCAAACAAGATTCCGCCGATGAGGACGCGCAAGGGCCGCCATGTTCCGAATAGGATCAGCGCCAGCGCAAGCCAGCCGTATCCATTGGTCAGGCCCTCCCGCCAGCTGGGCCCGATCAGCGCGAGGGACATGTAGCCCCCCGCGATCCCTGACATGAAACCGCCGAACGTAAGGGCCAGCAAGCGAATGCGCGCGACGGGGTAGCCTAGGGTGTAGGCGCTGTCGTGGTTTTCTCCGACAGCGCGCAAAACAAGACCCGCACGTGTTCGCTGCAAGAACCACAGCGCCAGGGGCAAGGCGGTCAAGGCCAGGACCGTCATGATATTGATGGTGGCAAGGCGCGCCACCCCATCAGAAAGGTGCCAGGCATGAGGCACAAAACCTTGCAGCGGCGTTCCCGTCATGTCAAAGCCCTGATTGCCGATGGCGTTGGTAAGGCTGAGGCCCAGGATGGTTAGGCCAAGACCTGTGGCGACTTGATTAGCGCCAAGGGCCAGCACCAATAGGCCGAACAAGAGCGACAGCAGCGCCCCCATGAGCCCCCCAACCAGCAGAGCGGCCAAGTAGGCCCAACGACCGAGCAAGGGGTCCATGAGGCAGGTTTTACCGTCAAAGCCCATGACGCCGCAAGTGGCGAGGGCGGCGCCAACCATATAGGCCGCCAGCGCGCCGACAATCATCATGCCCTCGACGCCCAAGTTGATGAGTCCGGATTTCTCTACGATCAAAATACCGACGGCGGCCAGCAGTAGGGGCGTAGCAAAGTTCGAGACGTCGAGAGTGAGGGAGACGAAAAAGCTCAGGTCCATGCGCGCGCTTCCCATCGCGGTCGGTGGGTTCCCAAAATAGCGGTGCCAAGGGTGCAGAACAGGGCGATCGCCTGGATCAGGCCGGAGATAGAGTCATCGCCAAGGCCGCTGGCTTGCAACCATCCTGCCCCCCCTTCCAAATACCCCAGCGTGAGCCCCGCCAGCACAATGCCTAAGGGATGCAGCCGCCCGAGGAATGCCACGATGATGGCGGTGAAGCCATAATTTTGCAGGAAGTTGGATTGATCGACCAGATAGCCCGTGTCGCCGGTTAAAAAAATTGCCCCCGCGAGGCCCGCTAGTCCGCCCGAGCCCAGGAAGGCGATCCAAATCGTGCCCTGAGGCGAAAATCCCGCAAAGCGTTCTGCGCGTGCACTATGGTTGGCAACGGCGAGGCGATAGCCCAGCAAGGTGAGGCCCAGGACAAGCGCGACCAGGGCATAGACCGCCCATCCCCACAGGAGGCCCCAGTGCAACTTCGGACCTTGGGCGAAGATCGCGCTGAACTGGAGCGCGGCGGGCAGGCTCTCGGTTTGGGTCGGGACGGGTTTCAGGGCCGCCGCCATCTCCCAGGGGCCGTTGGACAAGTAAAACAGGAACTGTGCGCCGACGTAGACCAGCATGAGGCTGACCAGCAGTTCATTGGTATTGGCCAAGGTCCGTAAAGCCGCTGGGATCGCGGCCCAGGCCATGCCGCCCGCCGCGCCCGCAAGCAAAATGATCGGCAGCGCCCAGGACGATTGCGGCATGCCCATCCCCAACCACGCGCCAAAACCGACGATGGCGCCGAGGGCAAACTGACCTTCCGCCCCGATGTTCCAGACGTTGGCGCGATACGCAATCGACAAGCCCAAGGCGATCAAGGAGAGGTAAAAGGCGGGGTTGAGCGCCTTGCCCCACTGGGTCAGCGCCCGTTCGGCTTGCCAGGGAAAGGTCAGCATTTGCCAAAAGGCCGCAAAAGGTTGCCCAGTCGTGAGCCAGAGGGCAAGGAAGGTCAGAACCAGGGTTAGCGCCAGTGCCAGCCCCACGGACAGAAGGCTGGCGTGCCATCCCAGGCGGTTGCGCCGTTCCCAACGGATCATGCCGCCAGCTCCCCCGCCATGGCCAGGCCCAAATCGGCGACGGTCCACGCCGCAGTGGGTTTCGCAAGGGTCAGGTCCCCGCCAGCGATTACGGCCAGCCGGTCGCTCAAGGACAGCAATTCGTCCAAGTCTTGGGAGATGAGCAGGACCGCGGCCCCCTGATCGGCGCGCAGTTGGATTTCCTGGTGGATGCGGCTGGCCGCCCAGAGGTCCACGCCCCAGGTCGGTTGGTTGATAATCAGCAAATTGAGGCCGACATCCAACTCGCGCCCGACCACGAATTTCTGCAAGTTTCCCCCCGAAAAGCTGCGTGCGCGGGTTTGAGCATCCCCGCCGCGGACATCAAAGGCTTGGATGATCTTATCGGCCTGATCGCGGATCCACGCACGCCGGCGCAGCAGCCGACTCACGCCCTTGTGCGGGCCGCGGGCCGCGTGCTTGGTGAGCAGGGTATTCTCGCTCAAGCGAAAATCGGGGATCGCTGCGTGCCCCAGCCGCTCCTCGGGGACAAAGCGCGCGCCGAGCGCGCGGCGTCTGCGGGTCGGCAACTTGGTCATGTCCTGATTACGGAGCCGCAAACACCCGGCGGTGAGGGTGCCGCGCGCAGCTTCGCCCGATAGGAGAGCGAACAAGCGGTCTTGGCCATTGCCCGCGATGCCCGCCACGCCCAGAATTTCGCCCGCGTGAAGCGTCAAATTGGGGATCGAAAGGTCATCGCGGGTCTGGATTCCGCGCGCTTCCAAGACCTTAGGGGCGCGATCAAAGGTGCGCACCGTTTTCTCGTCGCGCGCCAATCGCTGGCCGATCATCATTTCTGCTACCGCCTCGGTCGGAGTGCTGCGGGGGTCGCAAGTGCCCACAACTTTGCCCGCGCGCAGCACGGTCGCCGCGTCGCACAGCGCCCGGACCTCGCGCAGCTTGTGCGAGATAAAGATCAGGCCGCGCCCCTCATCGCGCAAGGCCTTTAGGGCGGTGAACAGCAGGTCGGTCTCCTGCGGGGTTAGGACTGACGTGGGTTCATCCAGGACCAGCAATTTGGGCTCGGCCAGCAAGGCACGGACGATTTCAATGCGTTGCTTTTGGCCCGCCGATAGGCTCAGGACCAGGGCATCGGGGTCGATGTCCAGCCCGTACACCTGGCCCATATCCTGAATGCGCGCGCGCAGATCGGGCGGCGGCTTGGCAAGGCCCAGGCGAATATTCTCCAGCGCGGTCATGCCATCAAACAGGGCAAAGTGTTGCTGAACCATGCCGATGCCCAGGGCCTGGGAGTCCTGCGGGCTTGTGATCTTGACGGGCGCGCCCTGCCATTGGATCTGGCCCTGGTCGGGTTGAACCAAGCCGAACAGGATTTTCATAAGGGTTGATTTGCCCGCACCATTTTCGCCGAGCAAAGCATGAATTTGACCCGCCTCCACGTGCAAGTCGACCGCTTCGTTCGCTTGGACGGGTCCGTAGGCTTTGGAAATTCCCGCTAGGCGCAGCATGGGCGGCGGCTAACAGGCTTGTTCCTGGTTGCCAAGCCACCGCCTGTGGGTAAGGGAACAAGGTACGAATGGCGACAAACGTCCCGAATGACCCGCCCAGTCTTGCGCCAGGGTTATCGCTTTTGGGCGAGATTCTACCTCATTTGGTGCAACTAGAGAGCGCCTTGTCCGATCTCTGGTGGAAATTGAGTCGAATTTGGAGAGGATTCAGCGAATTGTTCACTGAGTGTACCACACAATCCGGCACAATTTTTCAAAAGCGATGCCCCTGTATGGGCAAAGGGGCTAAAGCCATTCGTGTTTGCCTTGATGTGGCCGAATGGCTTTAAGCCAACGCCCCCAACACGAATTGAACTTAAGATAGATATTGCCAAGACGTGGGTTCAAACTCGTACCCATTTCCAGACTGGACAACATGACCAACCCCAGGGAAGGCCAGATGCATTCCTGCCACCATCAGCCCATCGACGCTAACCATATCTAAGACCTTGGCCCGCGTCGCGACGGCTGCATCCCCGTCGATATCAAAAACAATGCTAGCCCTAGGGTTGGCCAACTGCACTGGTGACGCATGAACCATATCCCCCCAAATCATCAGCGTATCCTTACCAGAGCTGAGGATATAACCCGTATGTCCTGGTGTATGACCAGGCAAGGGCATGGCGGTCAGGCCAGGGGCAACTTCCGTCTCCTGATCAATGTGACGAATCTGGTCACCGTAGACATTGACCGCAGCAGTTGCCATATCGAAGAATATCTTGATGTCGTCGGGTACCTGCGCCTTAATATCCTGATTAGTCCAAAAATCCGCATCGGCAGCATGCACGACCATTTCAGCGTTGGGAAAGCGCGGCGTTCCATCATCTTTAACTGCGCCACCCACATGATCGGGGTGTAGGTGTGTCATGACCAGCGTGCTAACTTGATCGGGGCTATAGCCAGCAGCGGCAAGGTTGGTCTCAATCTGCCCGACCGTTGGCGCCATGGGGCCGCCGCCTGCGTCGATAAGAGTGACATTAGTGCCGTCATCGACAACGAAAACATTGACCGCGGCCTGATAAACACCTGGATTTAGAAATGCTTGCCCTAGGGCAGCGTCGAAGGCCTCATCACTTATCGTGGGGAATAGACTGGCCACCAGGTCCAAATAGCCGTCGGAGACCGATGTGATGGTAAATTCACCCACTCGGAATCGCTGCACAGCGCTGACCTGGGTCAAGCCTGCGGCGCTACTGGTTCCTGGCAAGAGGCTTGCGCAGACGCTAATCGCCCCTGTTCCAACAATGAACTCTCGTCTTTTCATAAGTTTCTCCTTTTGCCATACGCCTTAGAAAATGACTGTTCGGTGGGTGACGCATGGCCGAAATGAATGTTATAACCGAACAGTATCTATTGGGCTCCAGTCCTTAGGGTTCCAGAGCGCCAGTTCGCACCTTGCGCATCAAACGATCTAACTCCCTTACCTCCTCGGGGGTCAGAGGCGCCAAAAGAGATTGTTCGACTTCCAGCACTCGTGCAACCAAATCAAAGTAGACCTCCGTGCCCGTTGTCGCCAGGCGTAAGTTCTTGCGCCGCCCATCTGAGAGATCGGAGGTACTGACCAACCAGGCGCGATCTAGCAGCCGCTGAACGGCGCGACTAACCGCTACCTTATCAATACTAGAACGCTCGGCAATCTCATTGGCGGTAAGCTGTTGCCCTGGCCCCAAAATGGCAAGCACCCGCCATTCTGCAGGTGTCATACCATAGAGATCCTCATATACTTTGGACACTGAGGAGGTCACATGAGTGTAGAAAATACGGGCCTGGTAGGGAAAAAAAGCCTCAAGGGAAAAGTTGGAACATGAGGTGTATTGAGGCGTGGGCTTAGCCATGATCTAGCGCCTTCGCGGGGGCGATGGTTCCAGCACAGTCGCCAAAACCAATCCTAAAATCGGCGCCTTGCGCGGCACCGCGCAAGATGAGACGATCGCCATCCTCTAGGAACGTGCGCTGTTGCGCGCCTAGGGTAAGCGGTTCTTTACCACCCCAGGCTAACTCTAGCATCGATCCTCGCTGATGTTTCTCTGGACCTGAAATGGTGCCAGAACCGAGCAAATCTCCCACCCGCATGGGGCATCCGCTGGAGCTATGGTGGGCCAACTGCTGCGCAGACGAATAGTACATTTCACGATAGTTTGTCTGGCATATGATGCTGGCGCTGGCCTCGCTTTGGGGTTGAAGGTCGACACGCAAGTCAATATCGTAGAGCGTTGGCCACGGCTCATGAAGATAGGGCAGCATAGGGACTTCTGGGTCAGGGGTCGCAACGCGGAAAGGGTGCAGAGCGGCAGCAGTAATGATCCAAGGACTCAGGGTTGTTGCTGTTGCCTTGGCTTGAAAGGGTCCCAGAGGCTGATATTCCCAGGCCTGGATGTCCCGCGCGGACCAATCGTTCAGCAGAACATAGCCGAAGATATGGGCGTCGGCCTGCGCCACCGATAAGGGCCCAGTGGAGGGGGTGCCGACGATGGCGCCTAACTCCAGCTCAAAATCAAATCTTTGCGAAGGTCCGAAGATGGGCGTGGCAACGCCTGGGGGCTTTAACTGACCATGGGGACGCACGACGGGCGTGCCAGAAACGTAAACTGAGGAGGCGCGCCCGTTGTATCCGATGGGGATATGGAGCCAGTTGGGCGGCAGCGCCTTATCTGGCCCCCGAAACATGGTGCCTACGTTGGTCGCATGATGACGCCCTGCATAAAAATCGGTATACTCGCTGACCTCAAAGGGCAGGTACAGTCTGGCATCCTTAGCATGGGCCAGGGCAGGCGCGAGGGCCACCCGCTCAGTGTTTTCCACTGACAAGAGCGCAAGCAAGCGTTGGCGCAGCTGCTCCCAAACCTCTGGTCCCGCCGCCATAAAGTCATTCCAGATGGGGGACTGTAGCAAGGATGGCATGCCCAGGTCTAGGAGACCAGCAGCCTCCAACTGACTAACATCCAAAATCTGATCGCCGATGGCAACACCGCAGCGCGGCCGCGCGTTGGCGGGTGTCGAAAAAACGCCATAGGGTAAATTATTCAGTGGGAAGTCAGTGTCCTGCGAATTGGCGCTTTCAATCCAGGAGGGGAGACGCTGAGTCATACGTCAGTCTTTGCATCGGGTTGGGTGTTGGGGTGCGCGGCCTGGAAGGCGGGCAGCGCCAGGCAGGCACGCTCAATTTCTATCAATCGATCGAAGCGTTCCAAATCAACCTGCCAGCGGCGCGCACTATAGAGCTGCGGGACCAGGCAGAGGTCAGCCAAAGTAATCTCGGTCCCAAAGCTATAGAGACCTCGAGAGGCAATCTGGTTTTGAAAGGCCTGCAATCCCTCCGCGAACCAGTGGCGCACCCACTGGGCTTGCGAGTGAGAGCCCTGGCCGATCTCATTTAAGTAGGTTAGCACCCGCAGATTGCTTAAGGGGTGGATATCGCAGGCAATCGTCAACGACGCGGATTGAACTTGGGCACGCAGTGCAGCTGTGCTTGGATAAAGTGAGGGCTGTGGGGCGATGTGATCCAAATAGTCCAGGATGGCAAGGCTTTGACCGAGCAGAAGCTGCCCATCATCTGTTTCGAGGGTTGGGACACCTGGGAATTTGGCCACCTGCAAATATTCAGGCGACCGCTGCTCGCCTACAAGCAGATTGATTGGTGCGATCATATAGCGCAAACCTTTGAGCTCTAGGCCAATGCGTACGCGGTAGGATGTCGTGGACCGCCAATATGAATACAACTTCATCACTCGACCAATTCTCGACGAAACTGCTTCTCAAGGTTTGCCCAACAACTCGAATAGGTGGTTTGCATAGGGGCTTCCGCCGCCGCGAACCGTGTTAGATGCTGTGGAAAGCGGGTTTCGAACATGAACGACATGGTATGGCTAAGGTATTCGGGTGCCAAGTGTGCGGTACTTGCCTTCTCAAAGGCCGTACGATCAGGTCCATGGGGAAGCATCATATTATGCAGCGACATGCCACCAGGCACAAAGCCTTCGGGCTTGGCGTCATAAATCCCGAAGATATTGCCCATCAACTCGGACATGATATTCTTGTGATACCAAGGGGGGCGAAAGGTATCTTCAGCTACCGTCCAGCGATCGCGAAACAAAACAAAATCAATATTGGCCGTTCCCTCAATGCCCGATGGCGCGGTCAGGACTGTAAAAATGGAGGGGTCGGGATGATCAAACAGCAGCGCACCAACGGGGCTAAAATTTCGCAAGTCGTACTTGCACGGCGCGTAGTTGCCGTGCCAGGCCACAACGTCGAGGGGCGAGTGGTCAATAGGGGTACTGTGAAATTGCCCACACCATTTGACGGTCATGGTCGAGGGGCTCTCCCGATCTTCAAAGGCGGCGACAGGGGTTTTGAAATCCCGCGGATTGGCCAAGCAATTCGCGCCAATGGGTCCCCGATTGGGCAAGTCGAATTTCTGCCCGTAATTTTCGCAGACAAAGCCTCGTGCTGGCCCTTCAAGGATCTCCACCCGGTAAACCAAGCCCCGAGGGATCAGGGCAATTTCTTGGGGTTCTAGATCAATAATACCCAGTTCGGTTAGGAAACGCAGGCGCCCCTCTTGGGGCACGACCAGCAGCTCACTATCAGCAGAATAAAAATAGTCATCAGTCATGGAGGTCGTGGCCAAGTACACATGGGCGGCCATCCCGACTTGTGTATTCACATCCCCAGCCGTAGTCATGGTCCGCATTCCAGTGATAAAGGTCAGGTCCTCCCCACTATGGGGAATCGGATCCCAGCGGTATTGGCCCAGAGAAGTCAGATTCTCGCTAATGTGAGGGGCAGTTTTCCAGTGTGGTAAAGAAATCTGTTGGAACCGCCCGACGTGGCGTACCGATGGGCGGATGCGGTAGCACCAAGTCCGCTCATTTTGTCCCCGCGGCGCGGTAAAGGGTGTACCTGAAAGTTGCTCAGCATAGAGGCCATACGCGGGGCGCTGCGGGCTATTGCGACCTTGGGGAAGCGCGTCGCGCAGAGCTTCGGTTTCAAAATCGTTGCCAAAGCCTGAGTTGTAGCCAGACCAAGCGCCATCTAGGGAAGGGGCAATTTCCATATTTAAGGCTTTCAACTTATCATGATCAGGGTGAGGATCGGGAAGGCCAGGAGGAGCGCGAGCCTAACGACATCCGCCGCCCAAAACGGGAGTATACCACGAAATACTGTTGTGATGGGGACGTCCTTCACAACGCTGCGCAAGACAAAGACATTGAGGCCGATGGGCGGGGAAATTAAACTGATCTCCGTGACCACAACAACGATAATCCCAAACCAAATCAGTACGTATTCGGGGTTGGAGAGCAGGCCAGTTCCGAAGTCCAACGAGGTAATCAAGGGTAAGAAAACTGGAACGGTAAGCAAGATCATCGACAGGCTTTCCAGGACAGCGCCTAAAATAAGGTAAATCAGAACCAGGGCCAAAATAACCACCACGGGACTGAGTGACATACTGGTTACCCACTTAAGTAAGGCATCGGGCAGACCTGCAAAACTAATGAAATTTGAAAAGATCTCCGCACCAATAAGGAGTGCGAAGATCAGGGCCGTGGTGCGGGTCGTATCTATGCAGGCTTGGAAGAACTTAACAGGCGTCAATTCCCCAGAAAAACAAGCAATGAGGAAGGCTGCCAAGGTGCCCATAGCGGCGGCCTCGGAGGGCGTGAAAAGTCCACCAAAAATGCCAATCATGATAAAGGCGAAAAGCCCCAAGACACTCAATACTCCCCAAATATCGCGCCTTGAGACCTCAGCCTGCTTTCTTTCAGCCGGGGCGAGACCAGGGCGCAAGCGCACGATTATACCTACGGTCATAACATAGAAAATCATGCCGATTAGGCCAGGCACAATGCCTGAGACGAACAGCTTGCCTATGTCAGCCTCGGCCAGCAGGCCGTATATTATCAGGATGACGCTGGGGGGAATGAGAATGCCGAGGGTGCCCCCTGCAGCTATGGCGCCAGTGGCTAAGCTATCGGCATAGCCAACCTTGCGCATGGAAGGCATAGCAACCTTGGACATGGTGGCGGCGGTTGCTAAGGAGGAACCGCAGACAGCCGAAAAGCCAGCGCAGGCGACAACGGTCGACATGGCTAGACCGCCGTGCAAGCGAAAGAGCAAGCGATGGGCAGTGACAAACAGCGCCCGTGAGACACCTGAAACGGTTAACAAGGCGCCCATAAGAATAAAGAGAGGGATGACGGATAAAGTAAACGAAAAAACCGTATCGAACGCAGCGTTGCCCAGCAAGGTGAGGCTGGCGTCCATACGCCGCAGCAGGCCAAACCCGATCACACCCACCAACATCATTGCAAAGGCGATGGGAACGCGCAGCAGTACTAGGCCAAAAAGGGCCGCAAATCCAATTAGAGATTCTAGCATTCACGCCATGCTTGTTTGAGCCTTAGACCCAAAACAATCAAAGTGAGAAAGCAGCACGCAGCTGCAAAGTATGCAACCCAGGCAAGCGAAATGGAAAGAGAATTTGTGACTTGGCCAAACCGATAAAATTTGTCGCCATGCGACCAGATTTGCCAACCCAAGATGAACGGAATAAATAGACTTAAGGCTATGACGCCGAGACGACGAAGCCAGTCAATCAAGCGAAATTTCGATAGGTCCAATAGCTCAACTCGCACATGCTCATTACTGCCAGCGGCAATGACAAAGGAGATATAGACAAGACTCGCGAGCTTAATTTGGGTCAATTCAAAAGCGCCCTTTAAGGGGCTATTAAACACATACCTTGCGATCACATCCACAGATGTAAGGAGCGTCATGGCCACCAAGACAAAGGCGGCCATCACGGCAAATAAGGCCAGGATCGCCGATCGGAGGCGTGTGCCCAGATCAGCGACCCGTGGTGGAGGAAGCCTCATTGCGCAGCAGCGGTGCGAATGTTCTCTAGGGCGGCGGCGGCGTCAAAGCCCTGGGCGTCGACAGCCAGAACCCACTGGCCCTCCAACTCCTCCGCAACTTCAGTGATGCGGGACAAAACCGCTTCGGACGCGCCATGTATTTCAATAGTGGCCGCCTCAACTGCTCCCATACCTCTTGCATCCGCAGCATCCCAAACTTGACCTGCGAGCTGGGCCAGGGCTTCTCCTGATACTGCTTCAATTGCGGCCTGGTCTTCAGCTGAGATGTCATTCCAGCGATCTTCATTCATAACCAAGAACCAGCTGGTATTGTACATGCCCCCAGGGACGGTCAGGGTATGGCTTAAATGATCTCCCAGGTTAAAAGCAGCAATAGCCTCTAGTGGGAAGGTCACGCCATCAATAACCCCAGTGGAGAGCTTTTCAAAGACTTCGCCAGGGCCCATGAATTGGGTTGTAATTCCCAGTCCCTCAGCAAGTTGCGCGATATAGCCGCCTGGGGTACGAATCTTGAGCCCAGCAAAATCGTCGGGGCTTTCAATTTTGCGCTGGTTATTATGCAGCATACCAGGACCATGGACAAACAGGCCGAGAAGCTTAGTGCCTTGATGCTCATCCTGGGCATCCAAATCGCCACCATAGACATCCCAATAAGCCAGAGAAATGGCCTCTGCGGTCTCCCCAAGAAAGGAGAATTGGCCGATACGCGAGCGCAAGAAACGATCATCTCTGGTAAAGGAGTGAAGCCCATAAGTGATATCCGCAACACCTTCGGCAGCGAGATCAAAGTGGGCGGGCGGTGGGCCCAGTGGCTTGGGAAGCATACGGACGGTTACGCGGCCGTCGGTAGCCTCTGCAACACTTTCCATCCAGGGTTGAATAAGACCCACCGTCACGGGATGTTGCGGCGGCAACCAAGATGAGAGCACAAGTTCCTCGCCAGCAGCGTAATTGGCAACAAGACCTATAGCGAATGCGCCTGATGCAATGCGGGTTTTAATGAGAGTATTCCAGTTTCGCATAGTTTCTTCCTTTTTTGACATAGGCTAAGCGCACTGGTTTAGTTTCATGCAAAACTAAGTCAAGAAAAAAGTTTCTAATGAAACTAAATAAGCAAGTAATTCCTGCGGCCAAAAAAATTGACACTTTTTTAGCCGTTTTGTGCCTCACTGCATAAACGCTTCGTGTGTCGCCTCCGACGGGGTCTTGGTTTTACCCCAAGGCGCGTGTCCGCTGATCTCGCGGCCCCTATGCTCGCAAACATATGCGTCGTTCTCAATCGCCCCAAAGGGCGACATATGGTTTGGTGGTTGCCAAGCCGCCGTCTCAGGGTAAGGAGGGGGGATGGTTCGCGATTGCGCATCCCTCAAGTTGCCCGCAGGGTCAGGCGCGGCGCAAGACGCCGACCTGCGCTTATCCCTTGGACCAGCCCTATGACCTATCGTCTGGGCGTTGATATAGGTGGGACCTTTACCGACGTGGTGTTGGAGGGCGCGGGTGCCCTGATCAGCACCAAGGTGTTGACGACCCACGGCGCGCCCGAAACGGCGATTATGACGGGAATGGCGCAAGTTTGCGACCAAGCAGGTATTGCGCCGAGCCAGATCCGACAGATGATTCACGGCACTACCCTCGCGACCAACGCGCTGATCGAGCGCAAGGGGGCCAAGACGGCCCTGGTGACGACCCAAGGGTTTCGCGACGTGATTGAGATGCGCACGGAGTCGCGGTTTGAGCAGTACGATCTCAACCTTGATCTGCCCGCCCCCTTGCTGGCGCGCAACCACCGATACGCGATAGAGGAGCGCATGGCGACGACGGGGCAGGTCTTAAGGCCGCTGAACGTTGATCAGCTTGCGGGGCTGGTACAGATGCTCAAAGCCGCGGCGTACGAGTCCATCGCCATCGGGTTCCTTCACGCCTACGCCAACCCCGCGCACGAACGACAAGTGGCGGCGGTCTTGGCCGAGGCCTTACCTGGGGTGCATCTGTCCTTGTCTGCCGAGGTCAGCCCGCAAATGCGCGAGTACGAGCGGTTCACGACGACCGCGGCCAACGCCTATATCAAGCCGCTGATGAAGTCGTACCTCTCGCGCCTGGCCGCGCGGCTGGCGGCCGCAGGTATGGGCGGGGACATCGTCCTCATGCACTCGGGCGGCGGGTTGATGAGCCTGGACGACGCGGCAGAATTCCCCGTTCGGTTGGTCGAGTCTGGACCCGCAGGTGGCGCTGTGTTTGCGGCGCATTTGGCGCGCGCGTATGGGCTCGATAAGGTCCTATCCTTCGACATGGGGGGAACCACGGCCAAAATCTGCCTGATCCAAAACCAAGCCCCGAAAACGGCGCGGGTCTTTGAGGTTGCTCGGTCGAGCGGATTCAAGAAGGGGAGCGGCATGCCCATTTCCATTCCCGTCATTGACATGGTGGAAATTGGTGCAGGCGGCGGGTCCCTAGGACACGTTGATCGCCTGTCGCAAATTCGCGTCGGCCCCAAATCGGCAGGCTCGGAGCCCGGTCCTGCCTGCTATGGCCGCGGCGGTCGCCAGCCTGGCGTCACCGACGCTGACTTGGTGCTGGGTAAATTGACCGCCAAGGGGTTTGCGGGCGGCAAAATCCCCCTGGATGTGGCGGCGGCGGAGGCGGCGCTGGTTGCGGAAATCGGTACGCCTCTGGACATGTCGCCCGTGCAGGCGGCCCACGGCATGGCCGAGGTCGTCGATGAGAATATGGCCAACGCTGCCCGCGTTCATGCCGTCGAAAATGGCGAAGACTTGTCGGGCTATACTATGATCGCGTTCGGCGGCGCGGCCCCTCTGCACGCGGGGCGCTTGTGCGAGAAACTGAGCATAGGAACCTGCCTGGTCCCCGCGGGCGCTGGGGTTGGTTCAGCCTTGGGGTTTTTGTATGCTCCCTTCAGTTTTGAGGCGACGCGCACCCGTTATATGCCCTTGCACGAGTTCGACGCAGCAGCGGTGACGGCCTTGCTTGCCGAAATGGCGGGCGAAGCCGAAGGGTTCGTGCGAACCTGCACGCAGGACCAGCCCATCGAAACCGCCTACCACGCCTTCATGCGCTACCAGGGGCAAGGCTGGGAAATTCCGGTCGCCATTGACGCCGCCACGGCCGCAGACCCGACGGCACCCCAATTTCTGGCAGCGTTTGAGGCCGCCTACACCGCCTTGTTTGCGCGCACCGTCGCGGGCTTGGCGGTCGAGATTGTCCTTTGGTCGGCCAAGGCCAGCACCCCGCCCAAGGTGCCCGAGACCCTTGCGCCGCTGGCCTTGCAATCCTCGGCGCCCGCTGAGGCCGCGCGCGCCATTTTTGATCCCGCCCTAGGGGAGTTTGTCGACGGTCAAGAGGTCCGGCGTTCGGCCCTGGCTCCAGGGGTCGGTGTTGCGGGACCCGCCGCCATCACCGAAACGGAAACGACCCTGATCGTGCCCGCCTCGTGGCATGTGGTGGGGCAAAGCGACGGGACCTTGCGCCTGTCCGAACGGGAGGCGGAGGCATGAACCACGCCGTTTCCTATCAGATCATGTGGAATCGCCTGATTTCCCTCGTTGAGGAACAGGCCCAAGCCCTGATCCGCACCGCCTTTTCCACCTCAGTTCGCGAAGCCGGCGATCTGTCAGCGGGGGTTTACGACGTCCAAGGCCGGATGATCGCGCAAGCAGTGACGGGGACGCCGGGCCATGTCAACGCCATGGCTGCGGCGGTGGCACACTTCATGCGGCGGATCGGCGTGGAGACCATGGCACCCGGCGATGTCTTTATCACCAATGATCCGTGGGAGGGGACGGGGCACTTGCACGACATCACCCTTGTGACGCCAACCTTTGTGGGCGAGCGTCTGATCGGATTTTTTGCCTCGACAGCGCACATCGTCGATATCGGCGGGCGCGGCTGGGGCCCCGACGCCAATTCGATCTACGAGGAAGGGCTCTATATTCCCCAAATGCGGTTTCTTGATCGCGGGCAGGTGAACCAAACCTTGGTCCAGATCATTCGCGCCAACGTGCGCGAACCCGACCAGTTGGTCGGCGATGTCTATGCGCTGGCGACTTGCAACGACATCGGCCAGGCGCGGCTCAAGGCCATGATGGCGGAGTTTGCCTTGCAGGACTTAGAGGCGATCGCGGCCTATATTTTCGACCGCTCGCGCGAAGCAACGGTTGCGGCCCTCGCCGCCGTTCCCAGGGCTGAAGCGACCTACGCGGCGCAAATCGACGGCTACGCCGCGCCCGTGACCCTGGCCGTAAGGCTCGAGGCCCAGGGCGAGCGTATGATCTGCGACTTCACGGGGACGAGCGGTTTCGACCCCAAAGGCATCAATGTGCCGCTGGTCTATACTGAGGCCTATGCGTGTTACGCGCTCAAGTGCGCCCTTGCGCCCGACATTCCGAACAACTGGGCCTCGCTCGCGCCGTTTCAGGTCATGGCACCCGAACACTGCATCCTAAACGCCGTTCATCCCGCCCCGGTGGCGCTGCGTCATGTCATCGGCCACATGATCCCCGACGTGGTTTACGGTGCGCTCGACCAACTGACCCCGGGGGTCGTCCCCGCTGAGGGCGCGGGGGCCTTGTGCAATTTTCAGGTGTCGCTTCGGCCCTTGGGTGCGGGGCAGCGGGCGGAGGTCTTGACCTTCAACTCGGGCGGGTCGGGCGCACGGCCCGCGCGCGACGGCATGAATACGACCGCCTTCCCCTCGGGCGTTATGACCATGCCGGTCGAGGCGACCGAGCAAGCAGGGCCCGTGCTGATCCACCGCAAAGAACTGCGGCCCGACAGTGGCGGCACGGGTCAATATCGCGGTGGCCTCGGCCAGTACATGTCGGTGGGGGCCTTGGCGGGCTATGCGTTCGATTTCAGCGCCATGTTCGACCGGGTCGATCATCCTGCGGCGGGCCGTCAAGGCGGCGGCGCTGGCGCGCCGACCTTCATTCGCCACCACGATGGCACCGCCATGCGCGGGAAGGGGCGGCAACCCGTCCCTGCCGGCACGATCGTCGATATGGGCTTTCCCGGCGGGGCAGGGTACGGCAACCCCGCGCACCGCCCGCGCTCGGCGGTGATGCGCGATTTGGGGCTGGGCTATATCAGCGCAGAGGTGGCGCAACGCGCCTACGGCCTGTCGGACGCGGACGTGGCGCAGGTTCGCGCGCGGGTCGCGGCGGGGGAGGATTTGTGATACCAGCGGCGAATGGGAATGACTCGAATGATCGCTGCCATAAGGGCCGCGACTGCGGCCCCCGCAGCGGCCCCGAGAATAGCGCGAAAGCGCCTCGGGGTATAAGCGAAGGGGCGGCGAAACGCGAAGCGTTTCTGCCGTGAGACATAAAACAGCGTTTCACGCTCCCCTGAAGACCCGCTACGATGTCGTGATCGTGGGTGGGGCCATCTACGGGTCGGCGGTGGCCTGGTTCTTGGCGGACAATCCCGATTTCGACGGGTCGATTTTGGTCGTCGAAATGGACCCCAGTTACGAATTCTGCTCGACCAGCCACACCAACTCGTGCCTGCGTCAGCAGTTCAGCCAGCGCCTCAATGTGCAAATCTCGCAATTCGCGGCGGCCTATATCAAGGACTTTCCGGCCCGCATGGGCGGGGACGCGCGCGTCCCGCCAGTGACCCTAAATTCCTACGGTTACATGTACCTGGCGGACACACCCGCGTTTGCGGCGCGGTTGCGGGCCGCGCAAAGCGTTCAGGCCGCCTGCGGCGCAGCGACCCGCCACATGACACCCGCGCAGATCGCGGCGGCCTATCCCTTTTACCATCTGGACGACATCGTGGCGGGCAACCACAATCGCGTCGATGAGGGCTATTTTGACGGGCCGACGCTCTTTACCTGGTGGCGACGCCTGGCCCAAGTACGCGGGGTCGAATACTGCTGCAACCGCGTCGTCGCCATGGACACCAATGCCCAAGGGACGCAGGTGGAACGCCTGACCCTAGAAACGGGGGTGCGGCTGGCCTGCGGGACGGTCGTCAACGCCTCGGGGCCGCGCGCGGCGGAGACCAGCGCCATGGCGGGCCTCGAAATCCCCGTCGAGCCGCGCAAGCGCTTTACCTTCATTTTTGACGCGCAGATCCCGCTCGACCAAGACTTGCCCCTGACCATCGACCCCTCGGGCGTGCATGTGCGCAGCGATGGGCGCGCCTATTTGGCTGGATGCGCCCCCGACGATGATGGACCTGTGGCCCCGGATGACTTTGGTATGGACAACGACATATGGCAAGACAAGGTCTGGCCCATATTGGCCCACCGCGTCCCAGCGTTTGAGGCGATCAAGCTAACCCGATCTTGGGTCGGGCATTATGCTTTTAACCGGCTCGATCAAAACGCCATTGTCGGCCCCCATAGCGGCGTTTCCAACTTCTTGTTCATCAATGGGTTTTCGGGCCATGGGTTGCAGCAGTCCCCCGCGCTCGGGCGGGGGCTGGCCGAATGGATCACCTACGGCGCTTATCGCAACCTGGATTTGAGCCCCCTGGGCTACGATCGCATCGAACGGGGCGTGCCCTTTGTGGAGGATGCCGTCATATGATCGCCCTCTCTTCGCGCCTGCACGGCGTTTCTGCCTCCGCCTCGGCCGACATATCGCAGCGCGTTCGCGCCTTGCGGGCGGCGGGGCGCGACCTGATCGACTTGGGCATCGGTCAGCCCGACTTTGATACCCCCGCGCACATCATTGAGGCCGCGCATCGCGCCGCCCTCGACGGGCAAACCCGCTACCCCCCCACCAGCGGCACCGCGGCCTTGCGACAGGCGGTGGCGGAGAAGTTCCAGCGCGACAACGGCTTGGAGTATGACCCCGACCGTATCTTGATCTCGAACGGTGCCAAGCAAATCCTGTTCAACGGCCTTATGGCAACGCTGGAGGCGGGGGACGAGGTCCTACTTTGCGCGCCCTACTTCGATTCCTATGCTTCCATCGTGCGGGTCTTGGGCGGCGTTCCCGTGGCGCTGCCCGTGCGCGAGACCGACGGGTTCGTGTTGCAACCGGACGATCTCGCAGCAGCGATCACGCCGCGAACCCGCTGGCTGCTGCTCAATTCGCCCGGCAACCCGACGGGGGCTGTCTATCGCGAGGGGGACTATGCGGCGCTGGAACCTGTGCTGGCTAAGCACGAACGGGTCGGAATCATGAGCGATGAGATTTACGAGCACATCGTTTTTGATGGCGTTCAACACATGAGCTTCGCCGCCGCCTGCCCGTCGCTGCGTGATCGAACCCTGACCGTCAACGGCGCGTCCAAGGCCTACGCCATGACGGGCTGGCGCATCGGTTATGGCGGCGGCCCTGCGGACTTGATCAAGGCCATGGGCGTGGTGCAATCGCAAATTTGCTCGGGGGCCTGTTCAATTGCGCAAGCGGCGGCGGTGGCTGCGCTGACGGGGCCGCAAGACTTTGTGCGCCAGGCCTGCGCGGCCTACCAGGCGCGGCGCGATCTGGTGGTGGCGGGCATCGCGGCGGCTCCTGGGCTGAGCCTGCGTCCGCCAGGGGGAGCCTTCTACGCGCTCATCAACGTTGCAGGGCTGCCCTTTGATACCGACCGTGCGGCGGCAAGTTTCTTCTTAGAAACGGCGGGCGTTGCGGGTGTGCCTGGGCATGTTTACGGCCTGTCGCCGTTTTTCCGCCTATCCCTTGCGGCGTCGGAAGCCGCCTTGGCCGAAGGGATCGAACGCATGACCCAAGCCATAAGGACGAAGCTATGAGCAAACTGACAAAACTGGTCTTGACGGGCGCGGCGGGCGCGCTGGGCACCCAACTGCGCGCACCCTTGGCCGCGCTCTGCGACACGCTGGTCTCAACGGACCAGGTCGAAAGCCTTGGCGACCTAAACGAAGGCGAAACCTATGTGCGGGCAGACCTGGGCGATTTGGGTGCCATGCAGGCCCTGTGCGCGGGCGCGCAAATGGTGGTCCATTTTGGCGCCATCGGCAACGAAGCGCCCTTTGACCAGATCCTCCATTCCAACATTGTCGGCGCCTACAATGTCTGGGAGGCCGCCTACGCCGCCGGTGCGCGGCGGGTGGTTTACGCCAGCTCGATTCACGCGGTGGGCCTGTACCCCAAGCAAACCCGCATCGGCACCGACGTGCCCCATCGCCCCGATACCTTCTACGGTCTGGCCAAGTGCTTCGCCGAAGACTTGGGGCGGCTCTACTGGGAAAAGCGCGGCTTAGAGTCGGTGCATCTGCGGATCCTCTCGTGCAGCGGCCCGGTCACCAACGCCCGCGCCTTGGGGTCTTGGTTGTCCTACGGGGACCTGATCCAGCTCGTGCAGCGATCGCTTGAGGCCCCGACGGTTGGCTTTAGCCTTGCTTATGGGGTGTCCAACAACGACCGCACGCCCGTTGACAACAGTGCGGCGCAGTTTCTGGGTTACTGCCCGCAAGACAACGCCGAGGTCTTTGCCAAGGAAATACTGGCCAAAGAGCCCCCCCACGACCCCCAAGATCCAGGCCACATGTGCCAAGGCGGCCCCTTCGCCTCCGCCGCGCTTGGCAGCAGCGGGATCGTTACGGTCAATCGGGACTCCGATACCAACGAAAACAGTGGCTGACCTCTTATACCAACCCCGCTAAAAATTGACATTTTTAGCGGAGTTTTGTCTTGTCTAATGGAATATGAGCGTTTTCTTGCCGCGATGCTAGATCATTTGTGGTAAGCTTGACGCGCCGATTTGGGGGTGGCCACCCCCAAATCGGCGGCGGGGCTGGATCGTTCGTGTCTAGGTGCTGCGTTGCAGGCACCGTTCGTGAGTTTGATCACCCCGTCTTTCCTACAAGTGGCCCGAATGGATACTAGGGAGCCAGCTGTGCGTCCCGTATGACAAGAAAGGGAACGGAAAGATGTCACAAGTTACCATCGGAATTGATGTTTCAAAAGCCCAATTCGATATTTTTGTGTCAAATGGCCAAAACCATAGCTGCAAGCCCAATACCCCTTGCGGGATTAAGGCTCTCATCAAGACCTTGAGCAAGCTTCCTGATTGCCTGGTCGTTTTTGAGGCAACTGGCTTCTATCACAGAGCCTTGGAACGTGGCCTTGCTCAAGCCCAAATCGCTTACGCAAAGGTCAACCCTTGGCAAGCGCGATGCTTTGCCAACAGCATCGGCCAACTCGCAAAAACCGATAAGGTCGATGCGAAAATCCTGGCACTCATGGGCCAAACCCTCCCCCTTGAGCCCACCAAGATACGCGATGAAGTCATTGAAACTCTTGGAGAATACCAAAGTCTTCATCAAGGGCTTGTGCAAACGCAAACGCAGTGGAGCAACAGGAAGAAAGTCGTTACCCATAAGGCCGCTGTGAGGCTTGCAACGAGAATGCTCAAGACCCTCGAAAAGGAGATCGAACAGCTAACCCTCAAGACCAAGAAGCTCATCGAAGCCCATCCTGATCTCTTGGAACGCTTTAACATCTTGATCACAATCCCAGGGATTGCGGCACGAACAGCCATATCCCTTCTGACCAACATGCCAGAGCTTGGCACACTCAGTCAGAAAAAGATCGGCGCTCTAGCTGGCTTGGCTCCTATGCAATCCCAATCAGGAACGCTTAAGGGTGTCGCCCGTATCAAGGGGGGAAGAGCTCCTGTACGCAATGCCCTCTACATGCCTTCCTTGGTTGCCATGCGATACAATGAAGACCTAAAGGATTTCTACAACCGCCTTGTCGAAGCCGGAAAGCCGAAAAAAGTCGCCATCATCGCCGTGATGCGTAAGCTGATCACGCTGGCAAATGCCCTCTTGCGGGAAAACAGAAAATGGTCACAAATTGCCCCTTGATTTATCATGGATACTCACGGCATAAACGCTTCGCGTTTCGGTCGTTTGATGCGGTCTCACCTCGCTCGCACCGCTCGCTCAGCCCGACCGCGCGACGGGGCCTTCGCTTATACCCCGGGGCGCTTTCTTAGCTTGTCTCGGGGCTGCGTGTTTTTGGCGCGGGCGTTCCCTGCGCCCTTCGGGCTTGGAGCCCGCTACGGGGGCCGCAGTCGCGGCCCTATACCAGTTCATAAAGAGTCTGTTTTAAGGAGAACTGGTATTACGCCATCTGCGTTGCGGCTGATTCTGACGCCGAGATGGATCCTTCTGTCTTGCGTCTTGCTGCAAAACAGGGTTTAGCCCTTGTTCAGATCTGAACATAAGGAAGTTTCATGACAGACATGTCTTGGTCCCCGCAGAGTTGGCGGCAGCGGCCCATTGTGCAAGTGCCTGCCTACGACGATGCGGCGGCCTTGGCGGCGGCGGAGGCCGAGCTGAAGCGCTTGCCGCCCCTTGTCTTTGCGGGGGAGGTGCGCAAGCTCAAAGCGGCCCTGGCCAAGGCTGCTCAGGGTGAGGCTTTTTTGCTGCAAGGCGGCGACTGCGCCGAAGCCTTTTCAGAGTTTCATGCCGACCATATTCGCGATACCTTCAAATCGCTGTTGCAAATGTCCGTGGCCCTGACCTTCGGCGCCCATAAGCCGATCATTAAGGTCGGGCGCATGGCGGGGCAGTTTGCCAAGCCGCGCTCGGCCCCGACCGAAGTGATCGACGGGGTCGAGTATCCGTCCTACCGCGGCGACATCATCAACGACATCAGCGCGACACAAGATGCACGCCGGCCCGACCCCCGGCGCATGGTCGCGGCCTATCACCAGGCCACGGCGACCTTGAATCTGCTGCGCGCCTTCGCGCAAGGAGGGTTTGCAGATCTGCGCAAAATTCACCGCTGGACCCTCGATTCCATGGCGGGCAGCCCCGCGACCGCGCGCTACCTTAAGATGGCCGAGCGCATCGAAGAAGCCCTTGAATTCATGCGGGCTTGTGGCCTTGATTCCGCCAAGATCGCAGCCTTACGCGAGACGGCGTTCTACACCTCGCACGAGGCCTTGTTGCTGTGGTATGAGGAGGCCTTGACCCGTACCGATTCCCTGACGAACAAAGTCTATGATCTCTCCGCCCACATGCTATGGATCGGCGACCGCACCCGTCAACCCGATCATGCCCATGTCGAGTTCTTGTCGGGGGTGGAAAACCCCTTAGGTGTCAAAATCGGCCCCTCCACCGACCCCGAAGCATTGGTCGGCCTCTTGACCAGGCTGAACCCTGAAAATGAGCCGGGGCGGATCACCTTGATCGTTCGCATGGGCCACGATCAGGTCTTGGAACGCATGCCCCCGCTGGTGCAAGGCATCAAGGAGAGTGGCCAGATCGTGGTCTGGTCGTGCGATCCCATGCACGGCAATACCCACAAGGCCTCGACGGGGTACAAGACCCGCGCCTTCGACCGCATTTTGACCGAAGTCGAGGGTTTTTTCGCCGTTCATCGTGATCTGGGCACGGTCCCGGGGGGCATCCATATCGAAATGACGGGCAAGGACGTGACCGAGTGCATCGGCGGCGCCCTGAACGTGACCGATGAGGACTTGTCGAGCCGTTACCATACGCACTGTGACCCACGGCTCAACGCTAATCAATCGCTGGAACTGGCCTTTTTGGTCGCCGAACTCCTGGAAAAAGACCGCAAAGAAAACGCGCGCAACTAGGGTAGACTCCCATGGTCAAAGTTCGTTTTGCCCCTTCGCCGACGGGCAGCCTGCACCTGGGCAACGCCTATGTTGCCGCCCTCAACTGGTTGTTCGCGCGCGCCCAGGGTGGCACCTTTCTGCTGCGCATGGACGACACGGATACGCAGAGGTCGCAGACGGCCCTGGCCGAGCAGATCAAAGTCGATCTTCGTTGGTTGGGGCTGGATTGGGACGACTATGCCGTGCAGTCGGCGCGGTTGGATCGCTATGCGGCGGCCAAGGCGGCGCTGGCGGCGGCGGGGCGGCTCTACCCCTGCTACGAAACCCCGGAGGAGTTGGACCTAAAGCGCAAGGTCCAACAAATGCAGGGCAAACCCCCTGTCTATGACCGCGAGGCCCTTCGCCAAACCCCCGAACAGCGAGCTGCTTTTGAGGCCGAGGGGCGCGTGCCCCATTGGCGGTTTCGGCTGGATCAGGATGCGGAAGTGACCTGGCAGGACGCGGTGCGCGGCCCCCAAGCCATTCGCGCGGAAACCCAGTCGGACCCCGTGCTGATCCGCGCCGATGGCCGCGTCCTCTACACCCTATCCTCTTGCGTTGATGATTTGGAGCTGGGGGTGACGCATATTTTGCGCGGCGGTGACCACGTTTCTAATACGGTGGCGCAGATTCAGTTGTTCGATTGCCTCAAGGACTTGGGCTTTGGCGATCAGGTCCCGCAGTTCGGGCATTTGCCGCTGATCTACGATCAGGACGGCGGCAAGCTGTCCAAACGCTTAGACGCCCTGTCGCTGGCGGGCTTGCGCGACCAGGGGCGGATCGAACCTCAGGCTATCGTTGCCTATATGGCGGGCCTTGGCACCGCCGAGATGCGCGAACCCAGCGAGGACATCGGCGCCTTGGCGGCGGATTTTGACCTCGGCGCCTTCAATGCGGGTGCGCCGCGCATGGACGTGCGGGAAATAGAACACTTGAGCGCCAAATTGGTGCGCAAACTGCCCTACAGCGCGGTTGCCGAGCGCGCAGGCGTTGCGGCCGATGTCTGGGCCTTGGTGGCGCCCAACCTATCGGCGGTCGCCGAGGCGCGCGCCTGGCTGCCGATTTTGGACGGGCAGATTGCCCCCGTGATCGAGGACCCAGCCTACGTGGCGGCAGCGCGCGCGGCCTTCCCGGATGGGGCTGTTGACGCCACGACTTGGGGAACCTGGACCGACACGCTGAGGCAGCAAACAGGTCGCAAGGGCAAGGACCTGTTCATGCCGCTTCGCAAGGCGCTGACGGGCCGGGCGCACGGCCCCGACATGGCCGCGGTGCTGGCGCGCATGGGGCGCGCGCGTGCCCTTGAACGCTTGGGCGGGTGAGGGGCGCGAGGGACGTGGGTTTGCGACTCTACAATGGCATGAGCCGCAAGCTGGAGGCGTTTCAGCCGATCGACGCCGAAAATGTGCGGGTCTATGCATGCGGCCCGACGGTTTACGATCGCGCCCATGTCGGCAACGCCCGCGCCAATGTGGTTTTCGATCTGATGCATCGGGTGCTGCGCCACCTCTACGGTGCCGATCATGTGACGTTCGTGCGCAATGTCACGGATGTCGATGATAAAATCATTGAGCGCAGCCGCGACAGCGGCGAGACCATCGGCGCGCTCACGGCGCGGACCCTGGCGGCGTTCCATGAGGACATGGCGACAGTCGGCTGCTTGCCGCCGACTCTTGAGCCGCGCGCGACCGACCACATGGCCCATATGATCGCCATGATCCAGCGTCTCATGGACCAGGGGCAGGCTTATGCCGACGGTACGGGCAACATTTTGTTCCGCACCAGGGCCATGTCCGCCTATGGGGCCCTGTCCCGCTTGTCGCAGGAGGATTTGATTGCCGGCGCGCGTGTCGAGGTTTCCAGCGCAAAGGAAGACCCGCGCGACTTCGTGCTGTGGAAACCCAAGAAAGACGGGGAGCCCGATCACAGCGCCTTCGCTTCGCCCTGGGGCCTGGGACGCCCCGGCTGGCACATCGAATGTTCGGCCATGGCCTTGGAACACTTGGGCGCAACCTTTGACATCCATATGGGTGGGCTGGACCTGCGGTTTCCCCACCATGAAAACGAAATCGCCCAATCCTGCTGCGCCAACGCCACCGACCAGATGGCCCGGTACTGGGTTCACAATGGCTTTGTGACCGTGGCGGGGGACAAGATGTCCAAGTCCTTGGGCAATTTTTTCACCGTTCCCGACCTTGTAGCCAGGGGGTACAAAGGCGAGTCGATCCGACTGGCGCTCTTGGAAACCCACTACCGCGCGCCGCTGGATTTGACCGAGGCCAAGCTTCAGGCGGCGCAAAATCGCCTCGACGGCCTCTACCGTGACAAGGCCAAGGGCACACCCTGGGGCGACCCTGATCTGAGCGGGCTGATGGAGGATTTGCAGACCTCGCAGGCTTTGACCAATCCGGCAAACTTTCCCGCCCTAGGGCTGTTGCAGCAAGACCCCCATGCTTGGTTCCAGGGCGAGGACGCGGAAGACGCAGCGCGGATTGAGACCCTGATTGCCGAACGCCGCGCCGCGAAACAGGTCAAGGAGTTCGCCCGTGCCGATCAAATTCGCGATCAATTGGCGCGCGAGGGGATTGTGCTAGAGGATGGACCAGGCGGCACGATCTGGCGTCGAGTCTAGGGCCCTCTATGAACCCTAGGGCTCCAGGCCCGAGGGACCAACCTTGCGAACCTAGGCGTTCAGTTTCGGCAAAGTGGGCAGCGGCGCAATCTCAATGCCTTCTTCCATCAAATCTCGAACTTGCGCGGGCGAGGCTTCGCCGTAGATCCCGCGCTCTTCGGCTTCGCCGTAGTGCATGGCGCGGACTTCATGCGTGAAGCGGGGGCCGACGTCTTCGTGCGTTGCTTCGACCTTGGCGCGGACATGGGCCAGGAATTTGTAGGCGCGTTCGAGGTCCGCGCGGCTCGGCCCGCCTGCGGAAGCAACGGGCAGCGAGTCTTGCGTAGGGGCGTGATCGCGGTCTTGGTGCCGGCGTTGGTCCCGCCCCT
This sequence comes from Alphaproteobacteria bacterium, assembly GCA_965228345.1. Taxonomy (GTDB): domain Bacteria; phylum Pseudomonadota; class Alphaproteobacteria; order UBA7985; family UBA7985; genus CAXQZM01. Next base: position 445,880 of record CBDDHH010000003.1, read on the forward strand.
TGTCCCGCCCTTTGTCTCGGCTTTTGCCGCCTGCAACGTTCGGCAGGGAAAGCGCCCGTTGCACCTGGGCGCTGTCGCAGTAGGGGCAAGTGACCAGACCGCGGGCCTGTTGCGCCTCCAACGCCTCGGCAGACTTGACCATCAAGTCGAACTCATGGCCGTGATTACAGATGAGAGAAAAGGTCTTCATGCGTGTCAGATGTGGCGGCTTTGGCGGCGAAAATCAAGAGTTTCGGGCAGGGCGGCCTTGGGTCATGGCGGGGACTTGGGCGCGGCGGCGGGTCACCTGGGCCCAGTCGATCTGCACCAGGCCCACGCCCGGTTCTTGGCCCAGATCGACCAGCACCTCGCCCCAGGGATCAATTGCGAGCGAATGCCCAAAAGTTTGGCGGGTGCCGTCGTGGGTTCCTGTTTGCGCGGGCGCGAACACGAAGGCGCCGTTTTCAATCGCCCGCGCCCGCAAGAGGGTGTGCCAATGCGCTGTTCCCGTCGTGCGGGTAAAGGCCGCAGGGATTAGCAGGGCCTCCGCGTCCAGTCCGCGAAAAAACTCGGGAAAGCGCAGATCGTAGCAAATGCTGTGGCCGAAACCACGGCCTTCGATCTGGCTGACCCGCGTCTCTTTGCCGCCGTCGTAGGTGCGGGACTCGCAATAGCCTTCGCCGCCCTCCAATTGCACATCGAACAGATGGATCTTATCGTAGGTTGTGACGATTTGCCCCAGGGGGGCGATCAGAATTTGACGGTTGAGCAGCTTGGGACGGTCGGGTTGCGCGAGGATGAGCGAGCCCAAGCAAATCCAGACCCGCCGCGCCGCCGCCAGGGCGCGGGCGGCCTTCAGCAGAGAGTCTTCGTCTTGGGGGACGGCGTGCGCGCGCGGGCTGGTCCCTTCGGCGCACAAAAAATTGCTGCACTCGGGCGTGACGATCAGGCTCGCGCCTTGGTCCGCCGCGCTCTCCATCAGGGCCAGCGTCGTAGGCAAATTTGCGGCGGGGTCGGGCCCGACATTGAGTTGGATCAGGGCAAGGGTCTGCATGGGGACCTGTAGTGGGTTTGCTGCACCAGCGTTTGGAAAAAATCGTGCCCCGGTATCAGCTGCCAGAGCTGTTTCGATGCTCGTTTGGATTTCCAAGGCCGATGAAGCCGAGGCGCGTTGGGATCATGCCCAAGCCTCTAGCCGAGCGATCGGCCCATGACCAGCGCCCCGATTCACCCTTGTCCAATTCCAAGTCGTAGGACTTTTTGCGCCAAGGCATCATAGCGTCTAGCATGCTGAGCCCAGGCAGATTAGGGGGGCCTATGGACTATCGCGACTTGTTCCGAACAGACTTGGAAGCGCTGAAAGCCGAGGGGCGCTATCGCACCTTTGCGGAGTTGGAGCGGAAGGCGGGCGACTTCCCCAATGCGATTTGGCACAGCCCTACCGGGCCGCGCCAAATCCAGCTCTGGTGTTCCAACGACTATCTGGGCATGGGCCAAAACCCCAAGGTGCTGGAGGCGATCCAGGGCACGGTGAGCGCGCGCGGGTCAGGCGCGGGCGGGACCCGTAACATCGGCGGCAATACCCATCAGCACCTGCAGCTGGAGGCCGAGTTAGCCGACCTGCACGGCAAAGAATCGGCCCTGCTCTTCACCTCAGGCTACGTCTCCAACTTGGCGGCCCTGGGCACCTTGGCCGCCAACATTCCGAATCTCCTGGTCTTTTCCGACGAAAAGAACCATGCCTCCATGATCGAGGGCATCCGCCACGCCCGCGTTGACAAGGTCATCTTTCCGCACAATCAACTGAAGACCCTGGAGGCCGAGCTCAAAAAAGCCGGCGATCGGCCCAAGCTGATCGCCTTTGAATCGGTCTATTCTATGGACGGGTCGGTCGGCGAACTCGAAGGCTTCTGCGACCTGGCCGAACGCTACGACGCCTTGACTTACGTCGATGAGGTTCATGCCGTCGGCCTCTACGGGCGCGAAGGCGGCGGCAAATCACAAGAACTGGGGTTGGCCCATCGCTTGGACTTAATCGAGGGCACCCTCGCCAAGGCCGTCGGCTGCTTGGGCGGGTATGTGGCGGGGGAGGCGGTTATGATCGACTGGATCCGCTCCAAGGCGTCCGCCTTCATCTTCACGACATCCCTGCCGCCCTATATCGCCGCTGGCGCGCTGGCCTCTATTCGTCACTTGCGCGTCAGTCAGCAGGAACGCGGCATGATCCATGAGCGGGCGGCGACCTTGCGCGCACGGCTTCGAGCCGCGCACCTGCCCTTTGTGGAGGCGCAGACCCACATCGTCCCCCTGATCATCGGCGACCCCGTCAAGACCAAGCAGGCCAGCAATCGCTTGCTCGACCGCCACGACATTTACGTCCAGGCCATCAACTACCCCACCGTCAGCCGCGGCACCGAACGGCTGCGCTTTACGCCGACGCCGCTCCATACCGACGCCCATATGGACCACTTGATCGGGGCCTTGGAGGAGTGTTGGGGCACGCTCGACCTGCCCATGGCGGCATGAGCCCAGCGACCCTCAAGATCAGGTTTCAGGTGCCGCAGGCGGCGGCGGACCAGTTAGCGGCGGGCCTAACAGTGATCGAGGATCTGGTGTTCGACCGCACCGCCCACGCCGCCGAGGCGTTCGCGGGGGATGGGAACCGCGACCCCACCCTACCCATCGACTGCGCGCTCTATGTCGCCGACGACGGCGCGGCGCGGCGCGCCACCGCCCTGATCGAGGCCATCGCGGAACTGGCGGGGTTCGACCCGCCCGCCATCTCAACCGAAGCGATCCCCGCGCAGGATTGGGTGCAACTTACCCAGGACAACTTGCCGCCCGTCGTCGTCGGGCGGCTCTGCCTGCGCGGCAGCCATAGCCCGCCCGCCCGCGACTTGGTGGATTTGCAGATCGACGCGGGCCTAGCCTTCGGCACGGGCCACCACGAGACGACGCGCGGCTGCCTGCATTTCTACGACGCGTTTTTGAGCGACGGCATGACCCCGCGGCGCGTCCTCGATATGGGCTGCGGCTCGGGCGTGCTCGCCATGGCCGTGGCCAAGACCAGCACCGCCCAGATCGTCGGGATCGAGCAAGACGGCGATAGTCTCGCGGTCGCCGAGGCCAACTTGGCCCTCAACGCGCTCGCGGGCCGTGTTCGCTACATATGGGGCGCGCAACCCGACTTAGGCGGCGGCGATTACGACCTGATCTTCGCGAACATCCTAGCTAGCCCCTTGATCAACTTGGCCCCTGGTTTGAGCCAGGTGGCAACCCCGGCCGCCCACTTGTTGCTCGCGGGCTTGCTCCTTGAGCAAGAATCGGCGGTCCTTGCCACTTATACCGCCCTGGGCTGGCACCTGCGCCAAAGGACCCACGACGGGCAATGGTCTCTCTTGTGGCTTCAACGCTCCTAACCCTGCAATCTCTTTTGTGCGATCAGGGCTTCGACGCTTACCTGGTGCCGCGCGCCGACGCCTGCTTCGGCGAGGAAGTGCGCCCGCACGACGAACGACTACGCGCCATCAGCGGCTTTGGCGGGTCGGCGGGTCTGGCCGTGGTCCGGGCAGGGGGGGGCCACACCTTGCTGGTCGATGGACGCTACGCAGCCCAGGCTAGGGCTGCCCTGGCGGGGCAAGACTGGGAGGTTTTGGAGGGGGGGCTCGATCAAGTCGCCGCAACCTTAGAGAGCCTACGGGTCGCTTACGATCCTTGGCTCCTCACCTCCGACCAGCTTCGCGCCCTGGCCTCGGCAGACCTGATCGCGCACCCAGACAACCTGGTCGATGCCGCCTGGGCCGAGCGTCCTCGCTTCGCCAGCTCGGGTCCTTACGATTTATCGGTGGAATTCGCCGGCGAGACGACCGAGGACAAGCGCAGGCGCATCACCGCAGCCTGCGAGGGCCGCAGCTTGCTGATCACTCAGCCCGATGCTCTAGCTTGGCTCACAAATACAAGGGGGGGCGACCTGCCCTCCACGCCTGTGTGCGTTCAATTTGGTCTCTTGCGCCCCGATGCGACCGTCGAAACCTACAGCCCAGAGGATCGCGCAGGCCTGCTAGCGGCCTTGGAACAGGACTCGGCGGTCCAGTACGACCCTGCCACCACCTCGCAAGCCCTGGTCGCGGCCCTGGGCACCCGCGGGCAGCCTCACGCCTGCCCCATTCAGCAGGCCAAGGCGGCGAAGAACGCCGCCGAAATCGCTGCCCTGCGCGCCGCGCACCAGCACGACGCCCAAGCCTTCGGGGCGTTCCTCGACTGGTTCGAGGCCCAAGACAAGACGAAACTGACCGAGCTGGATCTGGTCGCCAAGTTAGCGGACTGCCGCGCGCAAAACCCCGCCTACTTGGGACCCAGCTTTGAAACCATCTGCGGGGCAGGCCCCAACGGCGCTTTGCCGCACTACCGCGTCAGCGCCGCAACCAACCGCCGATTGCACGACGGCGATTTGATCGTGCTGGACTCAGGCGGCCAATACCCAGGCGCGACGACCGATGTCACGCGCACTTTGCGCGTCGGAACCGTCAGCGAGGATCGACGCCAGCACTTCACCCTGGTGCTCAAGGGCCTGATCGCCCTGACGCGCCAGCAGTTCCCCGTCGGCACCACGGGCCATCAACTCGACGTCTTGGCCCGCGCGGCCCTGTGGAACGCGGGCCTGAATTACAACCACGGCACGGGCCACGGCGTCGGCGCGGGCCTCGGCGTCCACGAAAGCCCGCCCAACCTCTCGCCCCGCCCGCGCACCCCCGCCGCCGACTGGGCCTTGCGCCCTGGCATGGTCTTCTCCAACGAACCAGGGTTTTACGCCGAAGGCTCGCACGGCATACGCTGCGAAAACCTCCTGCTTGTCGTCGAACGCGCCCCAGGTTGGCTCGGCTTTGAAACCCTAACCCGAGTCCCCTTCGACCCCCATTTGATCGTGTGGGACCTCTTGTCCGAGGCCGAAGCCGACTGGCTCAGGGCCTATCCAAAGGAGGCAAGGATTTTCCCGTAAATAGGATACAGGTTTCTCGACAACACACCGTCGCAGGACTAATACCAACTTTGGTAGGACCCCCGTGCGCCTTTTCTCAAGGATACCGACATGACCCAAGAAGAACAACGCCTCGCTGACGATAAGATGCGCGCCGAAATCGCCAAGCTTATCGAGGAGACGGCGAAGATCAAGACCGAACGGGCCTGGATTCCTGTAACCGTTACCGCAGCCGCTACTGCTGGCACCATGGCCCTCGTAAACGGCCTGGTTCAGCTCTGGTCCTAAATCACAACCAAGCCGTCGCAGGACCAATGCAAGGCTCGTAGGCACCGCGCGCGCCCTCCACTGCAGGAAACACATAGCGCCGTCGCAGGATCCCTCACCTGCCGTTTCCCGTTCTTGATGAAGGTTGTTATAAAGCGCGAAGGAGGCAGGGCGCGCAGGATCGGCGCCGTCCGTTTTTTTGGCCAGCGTTCCGAGATGGATGCCGCGACTGCGCGCGGCACGACGTCGCCTTGGGGTGCCAAGGGTCATCCAGCGCGGAGCGAAGCGACGTCGCGGGATCCATCACTGATCGACTGCGGGAAGTCCAGGCGGTGCCAGTTTTGCGGCTTGCCGGCCCTCCTGCCAGCTTTACGCCCCCGTCACCTCGACGAGGCGGGACATCCCCATCTCAAGGGCCTTGACGCACGAGCGTGTTTGCAGCAGGGGGCCGAGCCATGCTTGACCGCATTAGACCCGCTTCACGATAAACTGAAAAAGAGCTTTTGCGTGCAAACAAGGTCTTGTCGAAGTCAGGTTTGGCTGATTCTAGCCTTTTTATGAGAACCTTCAAAATCCTTAAGAAGCAACCGCGCCTGTTTTTCCGCTTAAGTGGGATAAGGGTCAGCGATTTTGACGACATTGCAGAGAAGATTTTGCCGCTTTGGGAGGCTCACAACCATCAGCGTCTATCTCGCCCCCATCGCCAACGCGCGATTGGGGGCGGGCCAAGCCATAAGCTAAGCTTTGAGGAGATGCTGCTTTTATGCCTGATCTATTATCGGACTTACATCAATCATGAGTTTCTGGGTTTGATATTTTCGGTTTCAGATAGCACGAGCATCCGAACCGCCAATACAATGACCAAGCTATTGGCAGGCCATTTTCAGATGCCCGAGCGCAGGCTTGCTTTAAGTGAGGATGATAAGGAGCAGCTCATATATCTGATTGTCGATGGGACCGAGCGCCCCTGTCAGCGCCCCAAGAAATCGAAGGGCCGAAAGAAGATCTACTCGGGGAAAAAGAAGCGCTTTACTCATAAGCATCAAATTGTCGTCGATGATAAGAAGCGCATTCGTGCTTGTGGCCCCGTTCACCCTGGGCGCAAGCACGACAAAACCCTTTATGATCAAAGCCATCTGGACAAGCCACCAGATACCCTGCTCTTGGGCGACTTAGCTTATGTAGGAACCAACTGCGAAGTCCCGATAAAGAAATCCAAGAACCAAAATCTAAGCCAAGAACAAAAAGACTACAATAAGTGGTTCAGCTCTATGCGCGTGAAGGTCGAGCATGGCATTGGACGCATGAAAAAGTTCAACATTTTCTCTGACATCTCCAGAGGAAACCGACATGAGAACATGATTGCTAAGAATGTCGCGGCTCTGGCAAACATCAATTTAAAAATTTGCTGAGATAAGCACTAAGGGACAAGTCCGTCTGTGCTCTTTCTCCCTATTGCGAATCAGGTCTACTATCTCGTCCAGGCAGAAGCCAAAGGCGCAGACCCAAAGCGCGTTCGCCAACTTCGAGGCGAGTTGGACGCGGCGCGGGATTTACAGCAAGTTGAGACTTTGGTGGCGGAGGCGCGGGCGGCGATTTCCAGATCAGACGTGGATGACGCCGAGGCCTTGTTGCAAACCGCCCAGCAGATCGGCCAGGGTGAGGGGTTGATTGCGCGGGCAGAAACCTCACTTCGCGCCAAGCGCGAGGAAATTGAGGCGGCGCGCGTGGCAGAACAGACAGCCAGTTCCAGGCCCTCGACATCGGGTTCGCAGCAAAGCGGCACAAGGTGCATCACGGTTTATGCGGATGTGACATCGTTTTTTGGCGAGACTGCGGACGATCTAACGATTTCGGGCCAACCAGGGGTAATTAGCAATTCGTCGAACCGCTCTTCTTCAACGCTTTGCAGCGGTTACCGTGGTCGCATCGGCGGACAGTATGACTACAGGATTCGTTTCGACAATACAGTTTGCTCGGGGCGTTTCACCGTAACGGATTCGGTACGTTCTGAGGTAACCATCGACGTTTATAACGACTGCAGACCTGCGGGAATATTTCAGTACTGATGAGCCCTTGAGCCAGTGTTGGACCATGAGTGCGGCGCTGTAAATTCACACTTGCATGGAACTTTTTGGAGGAACCCACATGAAATTGTACACGAAATATCTGGGCGGGCTGGCGCTTGCCTTGTTGTGCTTGGCCTCGGCGCAGGCGCAGCAGGCAACGGTGCGGATCACTACCACGCCAGGGGACGCCAGGGTCTATGTCGATGGCGCGCGCAAGGGCACCAGCCCGTCCGAACCTGGGCAGACCTTCGCCATCAAACTCGACGAGGGCGAGTATCTGATTTCCGCCGAGTTGGAGGCGGACGGCCAGGTGTGGCGCGGCGAGAAGGAAATTTTTGTCGGCGCGGGCGTGCTGCAAGACATCAACATCCCCCTCGGCGTTGATCGGACAGACTTGCAAGCGGGGGATACTTTTATCGAAGGCCCTGACTTACCGACCATGGTCGTGATTCCCGCGGGCAGTTTTATGATGGGCAGTCCGCCGAGCGAGCCAGCGCGAGATGACGATGAAGGGCCGCAGCAGCGGATTCGAATTCGCCAGGCCTTCGCCTTGTCGCAGTATGAGGTGACGTTTCGGCAGTGGGACGCCTGCGTCGCCGATGGTGGGTGCAGTCATCGGCCCGACGACGAGGGCTGGGGGCGCGGCAATCGCCCCGTGATCAACGTGTCGTGGGACGACGCTCAGGAATACATAGGGTGGATCAACGACCGCACCGATGGGGGCTATAGCTTGCCGTCGGAGGCGCAGTGGGAATACGCGGCGCGGGCAGGGACGACTACGCCGTTTTGGACGGGGCAGCGGATCAGCACCGATCGGGCGAATTTTAACGGAAATTATACTTACAATGGCTCCCGCGAAGGCACCTATCGACGGCAAACGGTCCCTGTTGGAAGTTTCGAGGCCAACTCTTGGGGTCTTTACGACGTCCACGGCAACGTCTGGGGATGGATGCAGGACTGCTGGGTCGATACCTTGCGCCATCACCCTGAGAGCGGCGCGGCGAATTTACGCGGGGACTGTTCAGTGCGCGTTCTGCGCGGGGGTTCGTGGTACAGCAGTCCTGGGAACCTCCGCTCCGCCAATCGGATCAAGATGTCCTCCTCGAGTCGGCTCTTCTACCTCGGCTTTCGTCTCCTCAAGACCCTCTAGGGGCTTCTGCCCCTAGAGGCACTAACCCCCTACATCCTTACCCCCTTACCTCGTCGGACCGCGTTAGCGGCCCGACGAAAATTTTTTGGGGTTTTGTTCCCCGTCCCATTTTACGGCCGAAGCTCATTGACGGATGCCGCGACTGTGCGTAGCGATGACATCGCCTTGGGATATTGCACCTTCAGCAAGGGTCATTCTGCGCAAGCGAAGCGCCGTCGCAGAATCCATCACCTGCTACTTCCCGCTCTTGATGAAGGTTGTGCTGAATCGCGAAGGGGACGGAGCGCAGGGCCGGGGCCGTCCGCTCTTGCCTATGGCGTTCCGAGATGGATGCCGCAGCTTCAAGCAAGGGTCATTCTGCGCAAGCGAAGCGCCGTCGCAGAATCCATCACCTGCTACTTCCCGCTCTTGATGAAGGTTGTGCTGAATCGCGAAGGGGACGGAGCGCAGGGCCGGGGCCGTCCGCTCTTGCCTATGGCGTTCCGAGATGGATGCCGCACCTTCAAGCAAAGGTCATTCTGTGCAAGCGAAGCGACTCTGCAGGATCCCCCATAGGCCGCCCAGTCAAAGGAATCAACTTGGCGCGCGACCGGCTTTAGAATCACGCCACCGCTTGCACATACTCTGCCTCCGTAAGGACCGTGACGCCCAAGTCCGCCGCTTTCTTGGCCTTAGATCCCGCTTTCTCGCCCGCAATGAGGAAATCGGTTTTGGCGGAAACACTGCTGGAAACCTTGGCCCCCGCCGCTTCGGCGCGCGCCTTGGCTTCGTCGCGGGTCAAGTGCGTGAGCGTGCCCGTGAACACCAGAGTCTTGCCGCTGAAGGGACCGCCGTCGCCTTGCGGCGCGACGAAATCTGCGGGGTCCATGACCGACAGCAGGTCGGCGACGGCGGTGCGGTTAAGATCATCGTTGAAGAACTGGACCAGAGAGTCCACCAAGGTTTGGCCGATGCCGTCGATGCCGATGAGGGCGGCTTGGCGCGTCTCGGTCAGATCCTCCATGGCGGCAAGCCAGGCCTGGGCGCTGCCGTAGTGCTGGGCGATCAGGCGCGCCGTGGTACGACCCAAGTGTCGGATGCCGAGTCCAAACAGCATGGCGTCGAGGGGGGCGGTGCGTGCCGCCGCGATGGCCGCGCGCAAGTTGGCAACGGCTTTGGGGCCGAAGCCCTCCAGGGCCTCGATCTCGGCGGCACGGGCGGGCAAGGCGAAGATGTCGGCAAAATTGCCGATCCAGCCCTTGCTGGCGAACAGGTCGATCTGCTTGTCGCCCAAGCCATCGATGTCGAGGGCGGCGCGCGATACGAAGTGCTTGAGGCGTTCGCGCGCCTGCGCCGCGCAGGTCAGCCCCCCTTGGCAGCGGATCACGACATCTTCGCCCACCGCCGCCGCCGCGCTGCCGCACACGGGGCAGTGGCGGGGAAAGGCGTAAGGCGCGGGACGATCCGCGCGGTCTGCGTCCATGACCCGCAAGACCTGCGGGATCACGTCGCCCGCGCGCTGAATTTCTACGCGGTCGCCGACGCGAATGTCCTTGCGCGCAATTTCCTCGGCGTTGTGCAAGGTGGCGTTGGCGACCAAGACCCCGCCGACGTTGACGGGCCGCAGGCGCGCCACGGGCGTCAGGGCGCCCGTGCGCCCGACCTGAATGTCGATGGCCACAACCTCGGTAAGGGCTTTTTCCGCAGAGAATTTGTGGGCGATGGCCCAGCGCGGCTCGCGCGTGCGAAACCCCAGTCGCGCTTGGAGCGCCAGATCGTCAACCTTATAGACAATCCCGTCGATGTCGTAGTCGAGGGCCCCGCGCGCCTGCGCCAGCGCCTCGTGCGCCGCGATCAGGCTGGGGACACCGTCGCAGATTTGGCTCAGGGGATTGGTGGCGAACCCTTGCGCCTTCAAGAAGGTCAAGAACGCCCCATGGGTCGGGCACGGGGCCGCGCCCAGGCCCTGGGCGTAGGCGAAGAATTTGAGCGGACGGCTGGCCGTGATGTCGGCGTCGAGCTGGCGCAAACTGCCCGCCGCCGCGTTGCGCGGATTGGCGAATTCGCGCTGGCCTTGGGCTTTCAGGTCTGCGTTGAGCTGCAAGAAGCCCGACTTGGTCATATAGACCTCGCCCCGCACCTCGATTTCAGGCGTGTAGGCGATGGTTTGGGGGACATCCCCCAGGGTGCGCATGTTGGCCAGAATGTCCTCGCCCGTGCGTCCGTCCCCCCGCGTCGCGGCCTGAACCAACTGGCCGTCGAGATACACTAGCCCCGCCGACAAGCCATCGATCTTGGGCTCGGCAGTGAAGGTCAGCGGGCTGTCCTCGTCGAGCGCAAGGAAGCGACGGATCCGCGCCACGAAGTCCTGCACGTCCGCGGCACTAAAAGCGTTGCCGAGCGAGAGCATGGGAACGCCATGTTGGATTTTCGCAAAGCCCGACTGGGTTGGCGCGCCGACCCCTTGGCTGGGGCTGGTGGGCAGGGCCAGATCGGGAAACTGGGTTTCCAGGGCGATCAGTCGCTGCTTCAGCGCGTCGTAGTCACCGTCGGCGATCTGGGGCTGGTCCTCCTGATGGTAGGCCAGGTCGTGCGCGCGGATTTGGGCGCTGAGCAGGTTGATTTCAGCCTTGGCCTTGGCGTGGGTCACGGGCCTGGTTTCGGCGGGATCCTCTGCGCTCATGGGGCGAATTCGCGTTCGAGGGTTCGCGCGGCGTCCTGGGCTGCTTGGCCTATGTGACGGCCCGCCAGCATGCGGGCGATTTCCTGGGTGCGGGCGGTGTCGTGCAGTTCTCTGATGTGGGTGCCCGCGCCCTGGTCGTCCATGACTTTCGTTACCTTTAAATGCCAATGGCCCGCCGCCGCCATTTGCGGGGAGTGGGTGACGGCCAGGACTTGCGAGACCGTGCCCAAGTGGCGCAGGCGGCGGCCCAGGGCCGCGGCGGTGGCCCCGCCGACCCCCGCATCGGCTTCGTCGAAGACCAGCAGGGGGCCAGGGCCGCTGGTCGGGGTCAGGGCCAGTTTGAAGGCCAGGAGGATCCGCGATAACTCGCCGCCCGAGGCAATCTTCTCCAGCGGGCCAGGGGTGGCCCCTGGATTGGTTTGCGCCATGAGCCTGACCTGATCGTACCCGCGCGGCCCCGCGAGCGCGTTGGCCTCGCGGCGCACCTCAAAGAACACCTCGGCCTCGGGCAAGCGCAGATCGGGCAGTTCGGCCTTGATCGCGGCGGACAGGCGCGTAGCGCCCGCGGTTCGCGCGGCGCTGACCGTATCCGCCGCCTCGGCGTAGGCCTGCGTTGCCTGATCCAAGGCGCGCCTTAGTCCACGAAGCTGCGCCTGGCCCTCGTCTAAGGTGCGCAAGGTCTCGGCGATCTTCGCCTGCTGGTCCAGCAAGTCTTCGGGCTGGCAGTCGTGCTTGCGCGCCAAGTCCTTCAGCAAAAACAGGCGTTCGGAGACCGCTTCAAGTTCCTGTTCTGCCGCGCCCAAGTCTTGCAGCTTCACACTTAGGGCCTGCGCGGCGCTCTCGCTCGCGTTCCAAGCCTGATCCAAATCCCCGATCAGGCCCGCCATGTCCTCGGCCAGGTCGCTGGGCAAGCGGCTGGCGAGCTTGGTTGCCTTGGTCAACTGGTCGATCAGGCCGCGATCGCCGTTGATAACCTGCGCTAACTGGCCAAGCGAGTCCTCCGCCGCGCTCAAGACGCGCAAGGCTTGCCGTCGCGTCAGCAAGGTTTCGGCTTCGCCAGGGTCAATCTTTGCCTGCTTGAGTTCCTGCAAGCAGTGCCGCAAGTAGTCCTGATCCTCGCTCAACCTTGCTAGGCGCTCGGTTTCGTCGGCGAGGGCGGCGGCGGCGGCTTCCCGCGCGGCGTGCCGCATCGCCAGGTCTGCCAAGGCTCCCTCTAGTCCCAGGGCCTTGTCGAGCAGGCTGCGATGGTTGCGAGGGTTCAAGACCGCGAGCTGATCGAATTGGCCCTGAATTTCCACCAGGTGCTGGCCCAGACGAGCAAGAAACGCGACGGGCACGGCGCTGGCGTTGACGAAGGCCTTGGTGCGGCCGTCCTGGGTGAGGGTCCGTCGCAAAATGAGGCTCATGGACGGGTCTCCCCCCATCGGGGTCATCTGATGTTCGGCCAAAATTTGGTGGCATGGATGGCCGGCGGGGAGGTCAAACGCCGCGGTGACCTCAGCACGCGCCCCATGGGGCCCGATCAGGCCGGGTTGCACCCGCGCGCCCGTGACCAGCCCCAGAGCGGTCAGCATGATCGATTTCCCCGCGCCCGTTTCTCCAGTTATTACGCACAGGCCCGGGTGCAGGTGCTGATCCAAAGCATCGATGAGGACAAAGTTGTTAAGAGTCAGATGCGTGAGCACGCCCATGTTTATAGGCGCCTTCAGCGAGGATCAAAACGCTAATTTGTTAGCAGAGCGTAGGCGCGCGCGTACCAGGGGTTCGACGGGAAATTATAGCCCAAGGTAGCGCCATAGAGGCGGGCCTCCCCCATTAAACCTAGGGCGAGCGAGGTTTCAACCAGGCGGTAGAAAGCCTCGGGGACCTGGCCCGTCGTTGGGTACTGTTCAACCACGTATTTGAAACGATTGTGGGCAGCCAAATATCGGTTCTGATTCTGGTAAGTGCGGCCAATGACCATGCTATGTCCAGCGAGCTGATCGTACACCAACACCAGCTTGGCGGCCGCGTCCGCAGCCTCTTGGGTGTCTGGATAGGTTTCGATCAGCGTCTTGAGAGCCACTTCGGCCTGACGCGTGACCCCTTGGTCGCGATGAACATCTGGAATTTCCTCATAGAACGAGAGGGCCCGCAGACGCATGGCCTTGGGCGCGCGCGGCTCGCCAGGGTTGAAGGACAAGAACCGATCAAAGGCTAGAACCGCCTCACTATAGAGCTGGCCCTCGTAGAAGGTCGCGGCGCGCGCGTACTGGGCGTCGATGGAAAGGGAGTTTAGGGGGTATTGCCGCTCGACCTCTGCATAAAGCTCCGCAGCGTCTTCGTAATTCCTTTGCGATCGGGCAACTCCCGCCTTTTGAAACAATTCCTCTGCGGTGCCTTTGGTGTTCGTATTGTGGTCGGCAGTTTGGTCGCCCTCGCAGGCGGTCAAAATCAAGCACAGAATAAGGATCGAAAGCGACCGGGGCATGGGCGCCCTATAAATCGTCAAAAATGCCAAGGCGACTGAATTTTCGCCCCGCCCTTTAAACCGTGTCGAAGCAGTAGTTTTGAGGGTCGGCCATCAAGGCGCGCATGACCCGATTTGTCATTGTGTGCCCCGCGCGCACGCCATCATAAATCCCAATGAGCGGAACCCCCTCGATGAACAAATCACCAACCGCATCCAACACCTTGTGACGGACAAACTCATCGCCAAAACGCAAACCCTCAGCGTTTTGAACCCTTCCGTCGCGCACTACGATGGCATTTTCATCGCTGGCACCGCGAGCGAGACCTTGACGACGCAAGGTATGAATCTGCTCGACAAAGCCAAAAGTTCGCGCTGCCGACACTTGCGTCGCGAACGACTTTGGGGTCAAGTCGAGCGTGCAGGTCTGGCGTCCGATGCACGCGGCGTCAAAATCGATGGTAAAGTTGAGGATCAACCGCGAGTCCGAACCGTGGGCAGCAGGGCGAAGACGCGCGACTCGTCCACCGTCGCGGACCTCAACGGGGCGTAAGATACGCAGATAAGTCTGCGCCGCCTCTTGGTCTTGCAGGCCGACTTGGGAGAGTGCGGTGGTAAAGGGTTGGCACGACCCGTCCAGAATGGGAAGCTCCGGTCCGTCAATGTCAATCAAACAATTACTCACCCCCGCGCCGTGGAGCGCAGCTAGGACATGCTCAACGGTGCTGAGCCCACTGCCCTCGTGATTGATCAGAGTTGTGCAGAGGCGCGTTTCATCCACGTGCCGCGCAGCGGGAACGATGAGGCGGGCCCCATTGTGCAAGTCACTGCGGAAAAACCGAATACCGTGATCAATAGCAGCAGGAAGCAGCTTTAGCGTAACCGCGCGGCCAGAATGAACGCCGCGCCCATGAAATGTCAGGGGTTTTGCTAGAGTTTGCTGGGTTACGGGGCGACGGTCAGAAAAGCCAAAATTTAAATCTAAAGGCGCGAATGAAGCAGGAATCGTAGGGGCCGCCACGCTCACAGGTTCCGACGGGGTTTGGGACGTGGCAATCCAACTCATGACGGGCGCTTAGGGGAGGTATGCACGAGGATAAACACAACTCGCGTTACTTTATGTTAAGGCCCGTTTATAAATAAGACCAGCGGCAATTATAAATGACTCTTATGATCGCTGGTATAAGGGCCGCGACTTCGGCCCCCCAAGCGGGCTCCAAGCCCGAAGGGCGCAGGGAATGCCCGCGCACAAAACAGTTGGGCTCCAAGCCCGGAGGGCGCAGGGAACGCCCGCGCCAAAAACACGCGACCCCGAGATCGGCGGACACGCGCCTCGGGGTATAAGCGAAGGCCCGGTCGGGCTGAGCGAGCGGTGCGAGCGAGGTGAGACCGCAACCCCAAAAAGCCGAAACGCATCGCGTTTCTGCCGTGAGTATCCATGATAAATCAAGGGGCAATTTGTGACCATTTTCTGTTTTCCCGCAAGAGGGCATTTGCCAGTGTGATCAGCTTACGCATCACGGCGATGATGGCGACTTTTTTCGGCTTTCCGGCTTCGACAAGGCGGTTGTAGAAATCCTTTAGGTCTTCATTGTATCGCATGGCAACCAAGGAAGGCATGTAGAGGGCATTGCGTACAGGAGCTCTTCCCCCCTTGATACGGGCGACACCCTTAAGCGTTCCTGATTGGGATTGCATAGGAGCCAAGCCAGCTAGAGCGCCGATCTTTTTCTGACTGAGTGTGCCAAGCTCTGGCATGTTGGTCAGAAGGGATATGGCTGTTCGTGCCGCAATCCCTGGGATTGTGATCAAGATGTTAAAGCGTTCCAAGAGATCAGGATGGGCTTCGATGAGCTTCTTGGTCTTGAGGGTTAGCTGTTCGATCTCCTTTTCGAGGGTCTTGAGCATTCTCGTTGCAAGCCTCACAGCGGCCTTATGGGTAACGACTTTCTTCCTGTTGCTCCACTGCGTTTGCGTTTGCACAAGCCCTTGATGAAGACTTTGGTATTCTCCAAGAGTTTCAATGACTTCATCGCGTATCTTGGTGGGCTCAAGGGGGAGGGTTTGGCCCATGAGTGCCAGGATTTTCGCATCGACCTTATCGGTTTTTGCGAGTTGGCCGATGCTGTTGGCAAAGCATCGCGCTTGCCAAGGGTTGACCTTTGCGTAAGCGATTTGGGCTTGAGCAAGGCCACGTTCCAAGGCTCTGTGATAGAAGCCAGTTGCCTCAAAAACGACCAGGCAATCAGGAAGCTTGCTCAAGGTCTTGATGAGAGCCTTAATCCCGCAAGGGGTATTGGGCTTGCAGCTATGGTTTTGGCCATTTGACACAAAAATATCGAATTGGGCTTTTGAAACATCAATTCCGATGGTAACTTGTGACATCTTTGCGTTCCCTTTCTTGTCATACGGGACGCACAGCTGGCTCCCTAGTATCCATTCGGGCCACTTGTAGGAAAGACGGGGTGATCAAACTCACGAACGGTGCCTGCAACGCAGCACCTAGACACGAACGATCCAGCCCCGCCGCCGATTTGGGGGTGGCCACCCCCAAATCGGCGCGTCAAGCTTACCACAAATGATCTAGCATCGCGGCAAGAAAACGCTCATATTCCATTAGACAAGACACGAAACGGTCATGAAAAGGTCACGTTTTATGACCGTTGGTCTTAGTTTCGTGCTTGCTTAAAAAAAGAAGGCGTCTTGTCCGTGTCGCTGCGGAATTTGGCAAGGCTGCTGCTCATAACATCATCGACGTTGAGAACCCGTGGGCCGGTTTCGGCCTGGGAGAGTTCTTCATCGCTGAGCAACCCAGAGCCCTGGGGAGCATCCAAATCTCGAACAGCGGGAGATGGGCGTGCCATGGGGACCGCTGTTTGCGCCGAGGGCGCAGGGTTTCTCTGGTCGGTTTCAAACAGACGCGGCAGGGGTGCGCCAAAGCCCGCAGAAGGCGAGGGGTCTGCCGGGGCGGGCCTTTCTGGCATCGCTGACGTTGGTCCCGCGCCGTCGTTCAACCTGGGCGAGAAGGGTCGGGAACCGGCGGCAGCGTGCGAGCGCGGCGTCACCGCCGCTTGGGCTGGTGCATAAGCAGCAGGCTGTGCTGGTTGTTGGGTGGGTTGATACCGGGGACTTGTGTCTATCGCAGGCGTTCTCGAAACTGTGGGAGCGTAAGCCGTGGCTTGGGATCCACCGGCGCCGGGGTAGGGTGACGTCGCCAACGGCGGCGTTGCGGCGGCGTGCGCGGACGCCGCGCGCATGCGGGTTCCCGGGTCTCCTTGGCTGCTCGCATCGTTGTTGCCGCGATTGGACCGAAAGGCGAAGGGACTGCGGAACTGGTTTTGCGACGGTGCGGTCGGCCCGGGAGCAGGTTTGGAACGCGGGGCGTGTTGTGGCATGCCGCCGCCTGGTCCCCCCGGGTCCGTTGGGTCTCCTGGCCGTGGTCCCACTCCGGGGATTCCTCTCCCTTGTGGCGCAAGAATCCCCGCGCCCAAGTGCGTCTGATGGGCATCAATACCCGTTGCCACGACCGAGACGCGTAAGATCCCCTCCATATTTGCATCGATGGAGGAGCCGAAAATGATGTTAGCTTCTGCGTCCACCTTTTCGCGGATGTGATTTGCCACCATATCGACCTCGTAGAGGGTGACATCATACCCTCCCGTCACGTTGATCAATATGCCCTGGGCGCCGTCCAAAGATATGTCGTCGAGCAAGGGGTTGGCAATCGCGCGTTCGGCGGCCTCTATGGCCCGATTGTCGCCTTCGGCTTCGCCTGTTCCCATCATGGCCTTGCCCATAACGGTCATGAGCGTGCGGACGTCGGCGAAGTCGAGATTGACTACACCGGGCTTTACAATCAAGTCCGAAACACCGCGGACCCCGTCGAGCAGGACATTGTCCGCCATTTTGAAGGCATCGGCAAAGGTTGTGTTTTGGTCGGCAAGTCGGAATAAGTTTTGGTTGGGAATGACGATCAAGGTATCGACGGTGGAGGAGAGATTGCTGATGCCTTCATCGGCAAAGGCTGTGCGTTTTTTCCCCTCAAAGTCAAAAGGCCGGGTAACGACCCCAACGGTGAGGATCTGACGGTCACGCAAGGCCTTGGCAACAACGGGGGCGGCGCCTGTGCCCGTTCCCCCGCCCATGCCCGCGGTAATGAAAACCATGTTGGCACCGTCCAGGCGATGTAAAATCTCGTCAATCGATTCCTCTGCTGCTTGCGCGCCGACCGCAGGTTGCATGCCCGCGCCGAGACCTTTGGTGACCGTGGGGCCGAGTTGCAGGCGGTTTTCGGACAAAGATTGGGAAAGGTCTTGCGCGTCAGTATTGCAAACAAGAAATTCCACGCCTTCGAGGCCTGAGCTGATCATGTTGTTAATGGCATTGCCGCCGGCACCGCCAACGCCCACGACGCAAATGCGCGGCCGGAATTCCTCAGTGATTTGGGGGACTTGTAAATGCAGGGCCATAAAATTTCCTCAAACTTTCTTTGTTAAATTC
Source organism: Alphaproteobacteria bacterium (assembly GCA_965228345.1). Lineage (GTDB taxonomy): Bacteria > Pseudomonadota > Alphaproteobacteria > UBA7985 > UBA7985 > CAXQZM01. The sequence continues at coordinate 463,934 of CBDDHH010000003.1, forward strand.
GCAAGGGTTTCATCGGTTTAACTGGCAAACAGTCGGCCAAGAAATGGGAGGGTCTGGGGCGCAAGAGCCCTGAGACTCCCACGTCGGGCTGCGCGCTGGGCTCGCCATTTGGCCATATAGCGAACAAGTCCTAGAGAGGTGGCAAACCCAGGATTGCTTAAGTCCTCAGGGGCGCCCGTGATCCCAGTGGGCGCGGCCAGCTGCACCCGCTTGTAGCGAAACTTCTGGTCAGCGTAGGCGCCGAAGCCCTGGAGGTTTGCGCCAGCGCCAGTGAAGACGAGGGCCGGTGTTTGTGGAAGGGCAAATCTCGGGTCCGTTAAGACCTCATCAACGGCGTTCAAAATTTCGCACATACGATACTCAACGACCGGATTGAGGTCTGTGTGTTCGAATTCCTTTGGGTCAAACAAGGGCGCGGTTTCGGCGGGTGTGGGCGTGCCAAAGTTCTGCGCCAGATTGCTTTGCGAGATCTTCAACCGTTCGGCCTGTTCGGCATTTAGTCCCAGATGCCGGGCGATATCGCCCGTGATGTGATGACTGCCGATTGCCAGCGTTACCGCGCGCTGGAGTTTCCATCCTTGGAAAGTCACAATGGAAGTGGTTTCTGCACCTAGGTCGACCAAAGTTGCTCCAAATTCTCGAAAGCTATGCTTGAGCGCGGCCATACCCGCAGCATAGGGTGCCAAGACAAAGGTCTCCAAGTCGATGTTATTATTCCACAGGCACTCTCTTATGTTGTCAATTTGGGTTCTGGGCGCATGAACCAAGTGGTAAGCCGCTTCCAAGGTTTGGCAGCTGAGGCCATCGGGGGAATCCGTGGGCTGACCCCCATCTAAACAAAACCCCAAAGGTATCATATGGAGGTTGTGCCACTGCGTTGCGGCAGGCAGGCGAGCCTGCGCCTCGTGCCGGGCCGCAATTGCCAGGCGTTCGCGTACTTCAGGGGTTACTTGCTGGCCGCCCAGGGTTTCCGAGAGCCTGATATGAACGGAACTCAGGTTCGCCGTATTGACACTCACAGCCATGCGCCGAACGCTCAGTCCCGCCAGGCTTTCCGCTTGGGCAAGGGCATCGGCAATCGACTGTTGCGCCAACTCAGCATTGTTGACGACACCTTTGGCAACCCCGCGCGTCATACATTGGCCGCTGGAGAGAATTTTGACCTCGTCTGGACTCTGGGCTTCGGCGATGATGACCCGCGTTTGGTGCGACCCTAAATCGAGAACAGCGATTGGATCCGCGCCTGTACTCACTAACCCCATAAAAGCTCACTAAATTATATGCATTAAAAATAAATCAGATTAAGAATAAACCAGACCTTAGAAGGCCCACTAAGGTGACTAACTTAAGCGCAGGTCAAGCGCATCTAAGTTATTGAATTTCCGCAATTTTTGCTCAATCCTGTGGCGATAAAGGCACAGCAGAGAGTCTCATACCAGCGGCAAGTATGATACCAACTCCGCTAAAAATGTCAATTTTTAGCGGAGTTGGTATTAGCGGGATATGATGGCGCGACGACCGCGCAAGTCGAGCATGCTAATGTCTTTGGATAAGATATGGTCGCTGTCGATCAAGGCCTGCAGGCGCCCTAGTCCGTTCGTGGGGGGGTCGGCAGGCAGGCGTACCTCCACTCCGGGGGCCAGATAGAGATCCCAACGGCGATTGGATTGACGATGGGCACCGACAAAGTTGGCGTGAATTGCCGGATAGTCGCTCAAGGCTTGGAACAGGTCTGAGGCGACCTCTGCCGCGCCGTCGCCCGAGATGTTGGGCAAGGACTGCACCATGTCAGCGGTTGCGGGGGCAATGCGCAGGCCGTCGTGGCCCAGCACATGGGCTTGTCCGTCCCGATGTACTATGGCCATTGGGCGCTTTTCGGTCAGCCAGATCTTGAAGGTGCTTGGCCATATGCGCTGCACAATGGCGGTTTCTACCCAAGGTAAAGCTTCCAGGCGCAAGCGGATATCGTGAGGGTCCAGGCGGCCGAGCGGCTCCAAATCATAGCCCCGGACCGCGTCACGGACCTGAGCATGGGTCGTAAAGCCCATGCCGACGACTTGTAAGCTCGGCACGGCGAGCCCCTGCGCGGCGAGGCGGTCGGCAACCCAAAGGCTGGTTCTGATTTGCCACACGTCAAAGCGCCCTGTGGCATAGACCCCAAGACCGGTCCCGATCAGGCTTGCAAGTATCAAGATCAGGACGAGGGCCCTCAGCCTTGGTTGATGGCTGGTCCAGCGTCGCGCCAAGCGGTGAAGCCTGGCACTGCGGCCGCCTGTGGGCGCCCTTTGATCCTGCCCCGCGTCTTCAAAGGCTGATCTCAGCGATCGCATGACGCATCCTGGACCATGTGATGAAGGAGGTCAGGAAAACTCTGACCCAGATAAGCGGCTTGTTCGGGAACCAGCGATAGGTCGGTCATCCCAGGCTGCGTATTAACCTCCAAAATGACCAGCTGTTGCCCCGGTGCCGCCGCAGGATTGAAGCGAAAATCCGCCCGCGCCACCCCGCGACACCCCAAGGCGGCGTAGGCAGTTTCCGCATCGCGCAAGCATTGCTGCCGAAGGTCTTGTGGAATCGCAGCGGGGAGAATGTGGCGGGTCTTCCCGTCGGTATATTTGGCCTCATAGTCGTAAAACCCATCATGAGGCGCAAGCTCGGTCACCACGCCCGCCTGACCGTGGAAGCAACTCACGGTCAGTTCGCGCCCTGGGATGAACCGTTCGGCCATCAACCTATCGTAGGCCGCCAAGGGGCGCAAATCCACCTTGTCGCCTGGTTGAACGATCACGACCCCGATGGAACTGCCTTCCGCGACGGGCTTTAAGACGTAGGGGCGGGGCAGGGGATCGCCTGCCTGCAGGTCCGCAAACCTAAGGGCTCGATCGGGGGCGACGGTCAGCCCTGCCTTGGCGAAAATGGCTTTGGACAGCAGTTTGTCCATGGCAAGGGCCGAGGCCAGCGTGCCCGAATGCGTATAGGGCAGCCGCAAGGCCTCCAGCACGCCTTGAATTTTGCCGTCCTCGCCGAAGGGACCGTGCAAGGCGTTGAAGACCACGTCGGGGGCTAAGCTGAGGAGCTTGTCGATCCAGAGCTGAGCAGGGCCCGACGGATCTAGCGCGCTCACCCTGTATCCTGCGGCTTTAAGGCCGCGTTGACACGCACCGCCACTTAGCAGCGACACGGGCCGTTCGGGGGTTTCACCACCCATCAGGACCACGACATGCTGGCTCATCCCCGCACCCCAACCCTTTTGACTTCCCATTCCAGGCTCAGGCCCGACTGGGCCTTAACACGAGCGCGGACGTCCTCGCCCAAATCCTCCAGGTCCGCTGCCGTCGCGTGCCCAAGATTGATCAGAAAGTTGCAGTGAAAATCGCTGATCGCCGCGTCACCCTTGCGCAGACCTCGCCCGCCCGCGGCCTCAATCAGTTTCCAAGCCGTGGCCTGGGTTGGATTTTTGAAAGTGGAACCGCAAGTACGCGCCTTGGTCGGCTGATGGGCAGCGCGATAAGCAAGGACTGCGGCGATTTCCGCGTCTAAGGTCGTTGGATCCGCCTGGACACCCTGAAACTCCGCTTCGACAACGATCCAATCCGATGGCAAGTCGCTTTGCCGATAACCCATCCCCAAATCGTGCGGGCTTAAACTGTGAATCTGACCCTGGGGGTCCAGAACACGGGCACAAATCAGTCGATCCGCCGTTTCCCCGCCGGCGATATGGGCATTGGCGGTGGTGGCCTTGGCCCCAGCGTTCATCCGCACGGCACCCCCGATGGTTCCGGGGACGCCCGCCAAAAATGACAACCCGCCCAGGCCAGCCTTGGCAGCAAACCTGGCGACATTGATGTCGAGCTGCGCGGCCCCCGCGCGCAATTTCAGTCCGTCTGCCGCCAAATCCCGAAAGCCCCTGCCAAGTTTGATGACGATCGTGTCGGGCAGGCCACCGTCCCGAACGATTAGGTTCGACGCAGACCCGATCGCCAGATGCGGGATTTTCGGGGGCTTATGCTGCAAAAACTGTATGAGATCGTCCAGATCTGCGGGTCGAAACAAGGCGCCTGCAGGCCCGCCCACACGCATCCAGGTATGCGCTGCGAGTGCCGTATCGAAGCTTAATGTGCCCCGAACGGGCGGCAGATCCCGTGGCTCAAGCATCTAAGGCCTCTAAGTCGGCCTGCAAGGAATTGGCCCAGGTGGAGATGGACCCAGCGCCCAAACAAATCAGCATATCGCCAGGCTGCGCGCGTTGTCGAATGAGGGTGGCAAGCGTGCTCGCGTCACTTAAGGCCTCAACTGACCTATGGCCGTTGCGGGCCAACCCTTCCACCAAGGCGTTCTTATCGACGCCGTCGATGGGGGCCTCCCCCGCCGCGAATACGTCGGCAATGATCACATGGTCGGCTTGGTTAAAACATGTGCAAAAGTCATCAAAAAGATCGCGAAGGCGGGAGTAGCGGTGCGGCTGCATGAGGGCGATCAGTTTGCCCGGGCGCTCGATAGACCTGGCGGCGCTTAACACCGCCTCAATTTCCACAGGATGATGGCCGTAATCATCGATAATGGTAACTTGATTCCAGGTGCCGACGTGGCTGAATCGGCGTTTGACGCCCCGAAACTCCGCGAGACCACGCTTAAGGGTTTGCGTGTCAAAGCCCAATTCGACGCCGATCGCCAAGGCCGCGAGCGCGTTCTGAACATTGTGCTCCCCCCACATGGGGAGAAAAAAATCATGGTGAGATTCGGGGCTCGTTTGGCGGGGGTCTTGTAAAACGAGGTCAAACTGCACGCCTTGGTCGTTGGGCCGCAGGTTATCCGCCCGAACGTCCGCTTGAGGGCTGAGCCCGTAGGTGACGATGCGACGATCAACCACACGAGCTTTGAGGGACTGAACCGTCGGATGGTCGATGCATAGCAAGCCAAATCCGTAAAAGGGCACGTTCGCAATGAAGGTGGCAAAGGCATCTTGCAAACGCTCAACCGTGCCGTAGTGGTCCATGTGTTCAGGGTCCATATTGGTAACGACCCCAATGGTGGAAGGCAGGCGAGTGAAGGTGCCATCAGACTCATCGGCTTCTGCAACCAACCAGGTGCCCCCGCCCAACACGGCATTGCTTCCGTAGGCCTCTAGAATGCCTCCGTTCACTACCGTGGGATCGGCACCGCCTGCGACTAGCATGTGAGCGATCAGGCTCGTGGTCGTGGTCTTGCCGTGGGTTCCCCCAACAGCGATGGAGGATTTGAGACGCATGAGCTCCGCCAACATATCGGCGCGGCGCACGATCGGGATTTGGGCTGCACGCGCCGCCTGCACCTCTGGGTTGTGCGCATCGATGGCGGAGGAGACGACAACGACCCCCACGTCCGCTACATGACCGGGCTGGTGACCAATGCGGACCTTGATGCCCAGGTGCCGCAGACGCTGCACATTGGGGCTGTCGCGCTGGTCGGAACCCGTGACCTCGTACCCTTGGTTGTAGAGCACTTCGGCAATGCCCGACATGCCGATGCCCCCGATCCCCACAAAGTGGATCAGGCCAAAGTCTAGAGGGATGGTGGGGATCGGCATGGAGTTCATGAGGGACCTTGGACCAAGGACAGCGCCAAATCGGCCAGATCGCGCGCGGCGTCGGGTCGGGCAGTTTCAGCGGCGGCTTGGGCCATCCTGGGGAGTAAATGAGGGGTATTGATCAAGGTGGTAATTTCCCCTGCCAAACTTTCAGCGCTGGCCGCCGACTCTAACACCATGCGCGCGGCGCCGGCCGCAACCATAGGCGCGGCATTGCGGGCCTGCTGGGCGTCGCGATGCAGGGCCAGGGGGATGAACAAGGCGGGTCGGCTCGCAAGTGCAACCTCAGCGACCGTGGTCGCGCCCGCGCGGCAAATAAGTAGATGCGCGCGCGCCATATACGCAGCCATGGGATCAAGAAAGGTCTGAATCTCAAGACGGGCCAAACCACAATTCTCTAGCCGATTGCGCGCCTGTGCTTGGTCCTCGGCGCGCAGCTGCAGGGTCAGCGCGATGCGACCACGCGCCTCGCGGGTCAGGTGCAAGATCGCGGCGGGAACCAGGGTCGCCATGACTTGTGCGCCTTGGGAGCCGCCAAACACGGTGATTTGTGCCTGATTGGCGGGCCCAACATAGGGTGCTAGGTTCTGAAAATCACTGCGAACCGGATTTCCTGTCACGACGGCGCGGTCCGGTCGCGGTTGAGCTTCGGTGTCCAGGAAGGATAGGGCGATTTTGTGCGCAAAACGGCTCGCTAGGCGGTTGGCCAAGCCCATAACGGCGTTTTGTTCGTGCAGCAAAACGGGAATGCCTAGTGACCAGGCGGCAATAACCGGCGGCGGCGACACGTAACCGCCAAAACCAACCAGAACTTGAGGGCGCAACAGGCGCAACCGCCGGCGCGCCGCGCCGATCCCGCTTAGGAGAGCCCACAGAGCCCGGAACTTTTTCCAGGCTCCCTTGCCCACCAGGGGCGCGGCGGGGATTTGATGCGTATCCACGTTTTGTAAGGCAGTTGCATAGGCCAGTCCGCGACTATCAGTTAACAGACTGACCTGCACTTCGCGGATCTGCAACTCGCTCGCTAGGGCGGCGGCGGGGAACATGTGTCCGCCACTGCCCCCGGCGGCCAGACAAATCTTGATCATCGTCTGGGCCCTCGCTGGCGAGTCAAAGAGAGCAGCAGGCCAACGGTAAGAGCCGAGGCGATCAGAGATGATCCACCGTCTGAGAAAAACGGCAGAGTAATGCCCGTTGGGGGCAGCAAACCCAAAGTGTAGAAGATATGGATTAGGGCTTGTCCCACAATTAGGAAGGCAAGCCCCGTTGCCGCCAGGCGCGGAAAATCCTCCGTCATGTTTGACACGCGACGTTGTGTGCGAACCCACAAAACTAAGATCAGGGTGAAGACTGCCAATACGCCAATCATACCCAATTCTTCGCCGATGATGGCAAGTGTCATGTCGTTGACCCCAGAGGGAATTTGGCTTTTCAGGTCTCCCTCGCCCAGGCCCAGGCCCTCAAAGCCGCCGTTGCGGAAGGCCGCTTCTACCATGTCGAGTTGATCATACTGGTCCCCGTCTTGGCCTCGTAGACGCGCCCAAAAGTTATTGACGCGGTCGCGAAAGTGGCCAACGGTATGGTAGGCGGCCAGGCCCGCCGTGACCCCGATTCCGGTCAGCATCATCACCCAAGGCCACGACAGGCCTGCTATGAATGCCATAACCAGAAAGATCAGCGTGACAAAGGCAGTCTGGGAAACATCGCGCTGAATGTAAATCAGGATGGCGACGCAGGCAAAGGCTGCCGTGGCCACCGCCCAGGCGCGCGCAAAGCCCCAGGCGCGTGCGCGTGCAAAAGATAAGGCTAGAGCCAGGACCAAAAGTGGCTTGGCGAATTCTGTGGGCTGAGGATAAAACGGGAGTCCGGGAATGTGTAGCCAGCGTGTTCCACCGTCTTGTTCTAGGCCAAGCACGAGCAAGCTGGCAAGCAGCACCAGAGCCAAGGCATAGCCAACCCAGACGAGGCGCGGCATGAGGGCAGGGGAAATAAAACTGACCCCGAACATAAGAACGATCCCGGCGAGGGCGAAGGCGGCCTTGCGTGCCGAGAACTTCAACACCAGAACATCGCTTTGCTGTGCTTCATGGACCGACCCGGTGAACATGATAATCCATCCAAAGAAGATGAAGATCAACATGAGTTGGATCAGGGTGTGATCGACTTCGTGCCACCAGCGTCCAAAGATGGAGCGATCGTTTCGGGGAACAAAGCTCATGCGCGGGGGCCTTTGTTTAGATGGGGCTTGATCAAGTCACGAAAATGGTCCCCCCGTGCCATAAAGTTGGGGTATTGATCCCAGGAGGCTGCGGCGGGGGCGAGCAGCAGTGTGCCGCCAATTGGATCGCTCAGCGCCGCTTTGGTCGCGGCGTCCAGGGTCTCGAACCGGGCAAAGGGCACACCATGGGACTGGCATAGTTGTCCAAGGGCGGGTGCGTTTTCGCCGTAGACGTAGGCCTTAACCACATGGGTGAGGGCCGGGGCTAGGTCGGCAAGCCCGCCATTTTTCCCTTTACCCCCCGCAAGCCAATGAATGCGGTCATAGGCCATGAGCGCCATGGCCGCGCTCCCTGCGTTTGTAGCCTTGCTGTCGTTGATAAAGGTCCATTTTGGGGTTTGTCCCAACAATTCTTGGCGATGGGCCAAGCCGGGGAAGGTGTCGAGGGCTGCCAGCACGTCCGCCTCTGCAAAGCCCTGCGCGCCCAGCAGCGCCGCGACGGCAGCATAGTTTTGCCGCTGATGCGGCCCCGCCTTAGTCTGGTTTTCGGGGGTAGGCCAGCCCTCGGACGGGATTAGGGAGGCACCCGTTTCTTCGGCCATAGTTTGACACCAGGGATCGGTGCCCAGGATAAAGCCCTGGCGCGCTGAGTGAAAAATTCGGGCCTTGGTTGCGGCGTAGGCGGCCATGGTGCGGTGGCGGTCCAAGTGGTCGACGCCGAGATTCAAAACGCAGGCCGCCGCCAGCGGGTAGCCTGGCGACAGGTCGAGCTGATAGGAACTAAGTTCTAGCACGATGAACCCTTCAACGCCTGGATCCGTCATATGCAGCGTGGGGGGGCCGAAGTTTCCACCAACGCTAACCGATTTGCCTAAAGTTTCCAGCACATGGGCGGTCATTGCGGTAACGGTGGATTTACCGTTGGTTCCTGTAATACCAAGGGCGCGCCCGCGGAGACCCGCGCGAAAGGCAAGCTCAACGTCGCTGATCACCGCCACCCCTGCGGCCTTGGCTCGGTCAACGCTGGGATGCGACAGGGTGATCCCAGGAGATAGGATCAGGGCAGAGAGATTTTCGTAAGGAACGTCTGCTGGCGCAAACAGATTAAAGCCTGCGATTTCGGGGTCATGGATCTTATGATCGTCCCAGGCTAGAACTTTAGCCCCCGCCGCCGCCAGGGCGTGCACACTGCTTCGCCCTGAGGTGCCTAGGCCGACTACATAAAAACATTTTCCTGCAAAGCGGCTAAGGTCAATCATTTGGTCTTATACCCGGGCATATCAGGATCATGTTTTAACGCCACTGGTATTACTGCAACTTGAGCGACGAAAGCCCAACGAGGGCCAAAACCACCGAGACAATCCAAAATCGCACGACGATGGTGGACTCGGCCCAGCCCATCTTTTCGAAGTGATGGTGGACAGGCGCCATTTTGAACACGCGCTGTCCCGTCAATTTGAAGGATCCGACTTGAATAAAGACTGACAGGGCCTCCAGCACGAACAATCCACCAATGATGCCTAGTACCACTTCGTGGCGCGTCATAATCGCTATGATCCCGAGGCCTGCGCCAATGGCAAGAGATCCCGTATCGCCCATGAAGACCTTAGCGGGGGGGGCGTTGAACCACAAAAAACCTAGTCCAGCGCCCACCATGGTGGCGCAAATGAGTGCGAGTTCTCGCGCTCGATCAATCTCGGGCAGGGCCAATTCGCGCGCATAGTTAGGACTACCGACCAAATAGGCGATCAGGGCGAAGCTGGCCGCGGTGATCATAACGGGCACGATCGCCAGGCCATCGAGACCATCGGTAATGTTTACGGCGTTGGACGCGCCGACCATGACCAGGATGGCGAGCACCGCAGAGGCGGAAAAGCCAATTTTGATGGGGTTCCAACTCGGATCACTGGGCGTATGGTACTCAAAAAACGGAATATAGAGCGTATTCAAAAATATGGGATCGGCGTCGGCGTATTGGACAAACAAGATCGCGGCCCCAAAAGCGACGAAAGTTTCTGCCGCCAATCGGGCCCGCCCTGAAAGACCCTGGCTGTCTTGACGCTTGACCTTCCGCCAATCATCCGCGAAGCCGATGAGCCCAAAGCACCCGATGACCATGAGGGCAATCCAGAGCAAAGGTTCGCGCAGGTCGGCCCAAATTAGACTGGCGCCAAAAATACCGATCAGAATCATCGCCCCGCCCATGGTTGGGGTGCCTTGCTTGACAAAGTGGGTTTCTGGACCATCATGACGGATCGGCTGGTCGGCGTTCAAATGTCCCTTCAGCCAGTTGATAAGCGGTTGACCGATGATCAGACAGATCAGCAAAGCGGTCATCAAGGCGGCACCTGCGCGGAAGGTCAGGGAATTAAGCAAGCGAAAAACGCCATCAAAATCGGAGAAGAGTAGGGTCAACATGGCTGCGAGGATTCCTTTTAAGGATGTGGGTCGCTGAGGCGTCCCGCGCGGCGCAACTCTTGGGCCATCCGCGCGAGGCCTGTAGAATGGGACCCTTTGATGAGGACTTTGTCTTGATCCTTTAACTTCGGGCGCAAGGTCGCGAAAGCCCCCTGCGGGCTTGCGAGCCCAAGGGCGGGGACAGCGGGGGGCAGACCGCCGAGAATGTCGCGATGGAATCGCCCGATCGCCAAGACAAAGTCGAGAGCAAGATGACCCATCAGCCGTCCCAAGTCTCGATGGTGCCTCGGGGCATGGGCCAGTTCAGCCATATCGCCAACAACGGCAATTTTGCGGCCACCGCGATAGCGCCCCAAGTCATTGAGGGCCGCGTGCATGGAGGCGGGGGCGGCATTGTAAGAATCGTCGACCAAAAAAACGGTTTGGTCGTCGATCCGCAGGCGTTCCAGTCGCCCGCGACCTTTCAGGGCGTCAAGGTGGGCCATGGCCCGCGCCGCCGCGTGACGGTGCGCGGGGGGGGTCGCGGCGAGAGCGAGGGCAGCATTCCACCGCTGTTCGGGGCGATCCAGCTTGAGCTCACCGTCATAGGGGGCCTCAACCCAAAGACAATCCGCGTTGCCAAGGTGCGGTGCCAATAACTCCTTAAAGCTTGAAGGTGCGATGAGTGTGCCGGTGAGACCCTGGCAAATCTCCGCCTTGGCCCGCGCGACCCCTTCCAAAGTGCCGTCGAGGTTCTCCGAATGCACCCAGTCGATCGCCGTGATCAGGGCTTTGGTCGGTTGGGCAAGACGACTCAAACCGGCGATTTCGCCGAAGTGGTTCATACCCATTTCGACGACGGCCACCTGCGTATCTCGCGGCAGGTTCGCGAGCGTTAGGGGAACGCCAATGTGGTTGTTGAGATTGCCAAGGGTCGCATGAACTGTTCCAAATGCCCCAAAGGCTGCGGCAGTCAGTTCTTTGGTTGAGGTTTTGCCAACCGACCCCGTTATGGCAATTAATTCGCCGTCGAAGCGCGCGCGTGCGGCCCTTGCCAGGGTTTGCAAGGCCTGGAAAGGGTCATCTACCCGCATATGGGGGACTGGGAGCGCGCGCGCAGACACGACCCCTGCTGCCCCCGCCTCCATAGCCTGATCAACATAGTCATGGCCGTTAAAGTTGGGCCCTTGCAGGGCCACAAATAGATCGCCGGGTTGGAGGGTGCGCGTATCGATCGACACCCCCGACGCCACTAAGGGATCTGCGTGTTGGGCGCGCAGGGCGGTGCGAAGTTCGGCACTGGACCAAAGTACTGGACTCATGAGACCGCCTGCCAGCTGGGGGTTTGGACCGCGAGTTCTTGGGCTACGCGCTTGTCATTGAATGGCAGCGTGGTCTCGCCTAATTCCTGGCTGGTTTCGTGACCTTTGCCTGCGATCAGGACTAAATCGCCGGGGCGTGCGATCTCGATCGCGGTCGCGATGGCGGCCCGACGGTTCCCGATTTGATCGGCGCCCGGGCATCCAGCGAGGATCGCCTCGCGAATGCGCGCTGGTGGCTCATTCCTTGGATTGTCGTCGGTGATCAGGACTTGATCGGCGTGCGCGTGCGCGACGCGACCCATGAGGGGGCGCTTGCTCTGATCGCGGTCGCCGCCCGCACCGAACACACAGATTAGGCGGCCAGGTGTATGGGCGCGTGCAGCCCTTAGCGCCTGGGCTAGGGCATCTGGCGTATGAGCATAGTCGACAAGGATCGCGCCGCCTGCGCGGTGGCGTGCCACCACTTCCATACGGCCCGGTACGGCGCTGATCTGGTCCAAGAACGCGTCTGTTTCGGTTCCCATGGCGCGGGCCATTAGCCACGCACAGACCAGATTATGCGCCTGAAACGAGCCGATTAGAGGCAGTTCCAGATCAAATTCCTCAGTTTTGACCCTGAGGCCGTTCGGCGTCGCTTTGGCCTTTAGAATGCGGCCTTCGCGGCCTGCGTATCCGTAGGACCAGCCAGCGAGGTCTGCGAAAGCGGGATCGTCGGCATTCGTAATAACATGGCCGTGCGGCGACCTGAGCTCGGCAAGCCGTCGCTTGGAAGCGCGATAGGCGGCGCGAGTTTTGTGATAGTCCAAGTGGTCGTGGCTGAGGTTGGTGAAGGCCGCAGCGGCAAAGCGCAGACCATCGAGGCGATGTTGATCCAGCCCGTGGCTAGAGGCCTCGATCAGCAAGTGGTCGAACCCTCTCTGGGATGCGGTGTGCAAGGTTTTGTGTAGCGAAATGGGATCGGGTGAGGTCAGCGCGGGCAGCGATCCAAGATCTGTAGGCTGGAGACCGAGGGTGCCGATGGACACGGTCTTGAGCCCTGCGGCTTCGAGAAGCTGTCGCGCGAACCAGACGACCGATGTTTTGCCGTTGGTTCCAGTTACTCCGCCGCACCAGTGCGGGACTAAGGGGTAAAACTGCGCAGCGATGTGGGCGGCGTCGCGACGGGGCGCGGCGCTGCGGTAAATTTTCGGTCCCTTTGGGAACTCGGCAGGCAAGCGCTTGGGGTCTGTGTCACGGTCGATCAGTAGCGCAATTGCGCCGTTTGCGGCGGCCTCTTTGGCAAAAGCGCTGCCATCTACTTGGGTCCCAGGCAGGGCCATGAAAAGGCTGCCGGGCCCTACCTGCCGACTGTCGAGGGTTAGATCCTTAATCTGGCTTAGCTCGGCCTTGCTCAGCTCAAGGGCCATGTCAGAACAGGATGCCATCGCTGGCAATCAGACGTTCGATCAACGCGTTTCGCGCTAAGGAATTTGATTCCTTGACCTCTGAAGACGCGGATGGATCGGGCAGACTAATGGGGGCCGTGGGGGACGCCGGCGTCGTTGATGCGACGATGCTTTCTGGGACTTCGTATCCGTAGGGATCTTCCCGCACGCGTTCGACCCCTAAATAGGGGCCGATACGTTCCACGATCCGGCCAAAAACAGGCGCCGCAACCCAGCCACCTGTGGCATGGCCAAAGGTCCATTCCTGGGGTTTGGGACCGTCGATAGAGACGAGCAGCACATAGGCAGGATCATGGATCGGAAAAGCCCCCAGGAAGGATGAGATGCGCGCATCTTGGTTGTATCCACCTGCCGCAGACTTTTCGGCGGTTCCAGTTTTGCCGCCAATCACATAGCCTTTGGCGTTGGCGGCGCGACCAGAGCCGAACACCGCGACCCTGCGCAGTAGGCTGCGCGTGAGGTCCGAGGTATGGGTATCGATGACGCGCACCGCAGAACGATCTTGATCCCGAGTGGCGACTAGGGTGGGGCGTCGATAGAGGCCGCCATTAACCAGGGCGGCCTCCGCCGCAACCAGTTGTAAGGGCGTAACGCTGATGCCGTGGCCGTAGGCGACGGTCATTGTTTCGATATCCCGCCAGGTGTAGGGCACAAGCGGGGGGGCGATCTCAGCAACTTCTAGATCGACGGGTCGAATTAGGCCAAACTCACGGAGATAAAACTGCTGGCGCTCGGTTCCCAGCATGGCGGCAATTTGGGCGGTGCCGATGTTCGACGAATATTGTACGATTTCAGCGACAGTGAGCAGTCCCTTGGGCGTGCCGGGGAAGTCCTTGATCTCGAACTCTTCAATTTCAAGACGATCTGCGATTTCCAGCTGCGTATCAACGTCAACGATGCCGTCGTTCAGGGCGGCGGCGATGGTGAAGGGTTTCATAACTGACCCCAACTCATAGACGCCCATTGTTGCACGATTGAACATGCCGGGGGCATTCACGTCCACGACTCTATTGGGGTCAAATGTGGGTAGGGAAACTAGGGAAATGATTTCTGCGGTGTCAACTCGCATCAAGATGGCGACCCCACCTAGGGCCTCAAAGCGGTCAATTTGCGCGGCAAGTTCCGCCATCACAATTCCCTGAACCGTTGCGTCCAAACTTGTTTGCAGAGGTTCTAAACTGTTTTGTATTTGCAGATTCAGGCGTCGTTCCATACCTGCAAGTCCCTTATTGTCCGACCCCGTGAATCCTAGGGGATGGGCGAATAAGACCCCGTGGGGGTATGCGCGCCGCTGGTCCGGGCAAAATTCGATCCCGCGAATATAGGCATCATGGATGTCTTGGGCCTGGCTGGGCGTCACCTCGTACCTTAGCCAGGGGTGGGTGCCGCGCAGCCGCCGTTCTAGGAACTCAGCGTTGGCATCTGGAATGATGCCCGCCAGGGTCTGTGCCGCCTCGCGGGGGTCTTCCACCTCACCAGGGCGATGGCAAAGAATCCTGACCTTGATGTTGTTGGCCAAAATCTGGCCTTGTGCGTCGAGAATTTGGGTGCGGTACCGCGCAGGCTGCAGGGGGGGGAGTGGTTGAGGGGGGGCGATCATGTCGGGTCGTTTCAAAACCGCCCAACCGGCATTGGCTTCATCAATCACAAAATATCCAAGCCGCAGGGTGGCCACCGCAAAGGCCAGCCCGATGAAACCCGTTAGGGCCAGATGGCGCTTAGAAAATACACGTGTGCTGAGGGCCGTCTTGCCGGGACTCCGCAGGCCCTGGATGAGCGAGAGGAACAGGCCGTGTGCAAGTCCACCCATCAGTTCTGTGATCCTTGCTCTTGGGCTTGGAATTGCTGGATCAGGTGTCCGATTAGGGGGGAGTTGCTAAGGCCGCTACGCGCTGCAGGCTCGGAAGGGGCATAGGGTGGCGCTGTGGGGTCTTGATTGGCGATCGCCTCAGCGAACATGGCTAGTGCCCGGCGGTTCCCTGACTCCTCTGGATCTCTCAGCGGGAGGTCTCGAACGTGGATCTCTTGTGCTGCCGAGATTAGAGCGTCGCCAAACCGCGCCTTCGCAAGGGCAGTAAGATGGGGCCGGCTTTGCACAAGGTTGAGTTCAGCTTCCAGCGCGTCTTGCCAATCGTGGACTTTTTCAAGGTGTTGGTTTAGGGTGCCAATCTGCTTTTTTTTTTGCGAGATACTCGATTTCGTCGTGATTAGGGCGTAAATGATCAGTAAGCTTAGGCTTGCCAAGGTGATGTTAATAAAACGGGAGATTTTCAGCATTCATAGCTCCACGCCTGTACGCTGTGCTGCACGTAAAATTGCCGACCGAGCGCGACGATTAAGCGCACATTCTTCACGCGTAGGCCTAAGGCCGCGCCCGGTCAGCTGCCGAAATATTGGTCGGCGGTTTGTGTTGTTTGACGCAACTAAATGGATATTCTCGGGGCTGGAAGGAAGATGACGTGAGCCACCTTCCCTCCGTCCCGAGTTATTCTTAATAAAATTTTTGATAATTCTATCTTCCAAGGAGTGGAATGAAAGGGCAACAAAATTCCCTCCCGTGGCTAGAACTCTTCCCAATGAGTCGAGTCCCCGCTCCAATTCAGAAAGCTCATCGTTTACAAAAATCCGGACAGCTAAAAATAAGTGGGCCACAGGGTTTCCCCTGCGTCCCGGTGCTGCCCGCACGACAGAACGACGAAAGATGGCTTCCAGTTCTGTGGTGTTGGTGATGGGACCTTGCTTATCGCGTGCTGCGATAAGGGCGCTCGCCACTCGTCTTGAGCGTCGCTCGTCCCCGAATTTATAGAATATGTTTGCGAGTTCTTCTTTGCCGTAGGTATTGATTACCTCTGCTGCCGTAAGCGACTGAGACTGGTCGAGACGCATGTCTAATGGCCCGGTATTCAAGTAAGAGAAGCCTCTACTAGGGGTATCTAGGTGAGTAGAACACACGCCGAGATCGACCAAGACGCCGTTTACTTGGTCAATCCCTAAGTCGCGCAGCGTGTGTTTCAACTTCGAAAATTGGGTGTGTGCTAAATGAACCCGCTCACCTAAGTTCATGGCCTTTAGGGCAGTGATGGCATCGGCATCACGGTCTAGGCAGATGACGGTGCAGTCCTCAGCGGCGTCCAGGATCAGACGTGTATGCCCTCCCCTTCCGGCAGTCGCGTCCACATAAATGCCGCCCGGTTCAGGTTTCAAAAAATCCAAAACTTCGCGCGCCATCACAGGGATATGTGCGCTGGAGGGGCGTTTCGCAGCGGTGATCAAAACGCCCCCCTCTTTGCTAGAGTCGTGGGTTCGGATACTAAGGCGAGTTCTCCGCGAAGCATTAGGCTAACACCAATGGCCCGCCGCCAATATGGGGCCGTCGCCAGTCATCATCATGCCACATTTGAACACACTCATCAGGTTCACAACAAACCAATCCTTGAAAACTATCCGACAAAACGTAACAGCAAAAGCGTCTTAGACTCTCGCTGTAAAACCATGATTAGATTGAGATTTACTCTTTAGCAAGCCCGAGTCGTTCATTTTTTTGTGGCGCGAAGAACTGAGGATTCGGGACAAGACCATATCCTGTGTTTTGACACCGAAGGTTCCGCCTATGTTCTTCAAAATGTTGGGGTGTGTTTTTTTGGTATCAGAAGAACCCTATTTTCAAGGTCGCAAGAAGTTTACGAATTTAGGTGCGACAAAGTATCACTGCCGACGGCGGTTGGCGGCCATTCCAATTCGAACACTCGACCTAATTCGCTCCCAAAATACGCAGACTCTAAAGCCGTTCGCGTATGAAGTGATACCAGTTTTCCTTAAGACTGACTCTTTATGAATTGGCACAAGGCCCGCGATGTAGGTCGGTGGCTGCGTCCCGCGGTTGGCAGAGTGAGCGGTGCGAGCGAAATGAGACCGCAACCCGAAGAGCCGAAACGCAACGCGCTTTGGCCGAGGGAGTACCCATGATAGATCAAGGGGCAATTTGTGACCACATAACCACGCTGTACGAGCGCACACGAGGCCCTGTAAGCCGGGTTCAGTCGAGGATGGCCATTCATCTGGACCCGTCGTTGCCGAGGGGTTCGCGCGGCCTACCTGCGGGCTCAGGCTTTGAAACTAACCTGCAACATCGAAGTTAGAGCCCCTTTTGGCCTTGCACCCGATGGGGTTTGCCCTGCCACCCCTGTTGCCAGGGGCGCGGTGCGCTCTTACCGCACCCTTTCAAATTTACCCGCGCAGGAGTGGGCGCGTTGGCCCGGTCGCTTGGGCATTCTGCTCTCTGTGGCACTTTCCTTAAGGTTACCCTCACCAGCCCTTAGCTGGCATCGTGTTTCAATGGTGCCCGGACTTTCCTCACCTTGCCGTCTTGCGACTTTGACAGGGCGCGGCCATCTAAGCCTCGTGTGCCATTCCTAAATGCGGGGCTTCTGGGCAGGCGTCAAGTGGGAGCCAAAAACGCGAGGGAAGTGTTTGATGAGAGCGACGTCGAGGTCGGCTAGGGTTACTGGAAGGCCCAACTGCTCTAGTGAGGTGACACCATAGCCGGTAAGACCGCAGGGGACGATCCCGCGAAAGGGGTCGAGGGCGACATTGACGTTAATGGCGACTCCGTGCTGGCTCACCCACTTTTTCAGTCTTAGGCCAAGGGCGGCAATTTTTGCTTCGCCGTTTGGTGTATCTACCCAAAGACCGATCCTGTCGGCGTGGGTGCGTGCGGAAAGAGAAAACTCACTCAAAGCCGCCGCGATCCAGGCCTCTAGGGCAGAGACAAAGGCGCGAACGTCGCGGCCACGTAGTGTGAGATCGACCATCAAATAAGCAACCCGCTGCCCTGGGCCATGATAGGTCAGCCGGCCGCCGCGCCCAGTTTGATAGACCGGAAAGAGATGCGTGTCCAACTTATCTTCGGTCCGCGCCGAGGTGCCAGCTGTGTAGACCGGGAGATGTTCCAAGAGCCAAAGCGTTTCCGCAGCGCGGTCCTGTTGGATATCCGTGACTCGTTGCTCCATAAAGGCCAGGGCAGAGGGATAGTCGATGGGCGCAGGGGAAATGAGCAACTCAACGGTAGACACGCTCATGGCCTTATCCTCTTGCGGTTTGTGTTTCATCTGTTAAAGCGATGTCCTGGTCGCGGCCATGGCGGAATTGGTAGACGCGCAGCGTTGAGGTCGCTGTGGGAGTTAATCCCGTGGAAGTTCGAGTCTTCTTGGCCGCACCATTCAATTCGCTTAAGCCGTCATCAGGTAGAGTCCTTAGCATAAATTTGGAATCGAATTATAGTCCTTAACATCCGCAAAGTGACCAATTTCCTTGGAGTTTTTGGTCTTCGAGAATCATCACCAGCTTTGTAACCAAAGCACGGCGGGCAAGTTCCTCTTGCATTTGGAAGAACGCCAATAAGGCAAAATGAGTTCAAAAACAACCGCCCATTCAACAATGAAGGGCACCAAAACAGTCGAAAATTGCGACGATCGGGCTCAGTCAGGAACAAAATTACGGTCATAAAAAGTGACCGTGCTGAGGCCATGCGTGCGACATATGTCCTTAGTCGGAAGGCCTGCCTCATGCTCCCGTATCATCCCAATGATTTGTTCTTCGGTAAATCTGCTCTTGCCCATCTCTCTGCTCCTTCAAAATTGCAGGTTAGCAGACTCTCAAAATAAACGAGGAAACTTATGGGGGACACGTCATTCGCCAAAATGGAAAATAGATTCAAGGGATCCTTAGACTCAACGGATCATTATTCTAAACTCCCTACCTTTTCCAAATCACGCGCTCGGCAACCACGAATTTCCATATCGAGTCAACTAATATGCCGGCAAGAGCCGAAAGCGCGAGCCCTTGTGAACCAACGCTATTCAGATATCCTGAAACACTGATGTTACCCAATATTCCCACCGAACTGGTTGCTGCGAAAACTGCCAATCCCAAGAAATAACGATAACCCCTTAACTGCTTATCCCGGAAGGTTAGTGCATTGTTCAGCATAAAATTCGTTAAAAACGCAACCAATGTTGCAAATAATTGCCCATGCCAAAACACTTCCGAACTAATGAAGTGTCGGTAGGAAAGCAAAGTCAAGAAATGAAAAAGCACTCCGCTTAAACCCACAGCTAGAAATGATACAAGTCGAGCGGGAACGAGACCAAATGTGAATTTCTCACCTAAATACGCAACGAACTGCCAAATTATTGACGCCGTAAGCTTGGAATACCCATTCAATCGTGGTGCAAAATGGAAACCCAGCTCTGCTACTTTGAGACTTCGATCTACATAGAGAAGATCGAACAGGATTTTGAAACCGGAATCACTCAATCTTGGCAACAGACGTAGAAAAACATCTCTTCGTATTGCAAAGAACCCAGTTAGGGGATCTGACAGCTCCCTCCCAAGCACCAATGAAGCGACCCGGATGCCGAACAAGGATAAGAACTTTCTAAATGGTGACAATAAACCGTGCGCACTGGCACCAGTTGCAAAACGCGAGGCCAAGGCTACATCTGCTCCGTCTTTCAAAGCCTGAAGGAGTTGCTCTATCAAACTTTCATCATGTTGCAAGTCAGCATCCATGACGACAATAAACTTGCCCATTGCTGCCTGAACAGCATCGATGCAAGCGGCAGACAATCCACGCCGCAACATCCGCCGAAGTACCCGAATGTTGCCGCTATCTTTGGCGATTTTGATACCAATTTCCCAGGTCATGTCTGGGCTATTGTCATCTGCGACTATGATTTCGTAGTCTGTGAAAGTGAGCGTCCGTGCAATTCGATCACAAATTACAGGTAAGTTTTCTGCCTCATTATATGTAGGAAGCACAATGCTAAGGTTGTATAGATTCGTCATACCTACTTGGAAATTTGTGATAGAGTCACCGAAAAATATGGACACTGTCCTCGATTGATCAGGAAGCGATCAAGTTCAAACAGCGAGAAATTCTGCTTGACCCAATCAGATGGTAGGTCAACTTGATTCTCGTCTAAAGAGATGACAACGCCCGGAGAAATTTCTTGTGTTCGAGCAAACTGAAAATGGCGCTGATCTGCGTTAAGAACATGAACAAATCTATCAGTTCCAAGTGCAAGGCCGATAATTCCCGCCTCTATCCAAGTAGGCGAATATATCACCTGGTTATCAAGTATAGAAGAACGTTCATCTAGGCTTTTACGCAGTGTATTGACGGAAATATGAGGACTAGTCCGATCCCACTGCATGTCAGTGCATGAAAGATTCAATATTCCATACCTCATATGGAGCGCAAGTGCTAGTAGCAAAGCCTGTTGCAATGCGCCAAAAGTGACAGCTAAGATCAGGGCTCTATTTGTGCTTAAATTTGTTAGGGCATGTGCCGAAAACACACAAAGAACTAACCATGATGGAATGGACCAATGCGGAAGACTGGATGGAGAGAACAGAAAGATTGTATTCATGACTAGGATGCCAGAAGTCCCAATTATAGCAATTGGTCTTAGGGCAAACTCTGTCCAAAGATACGACTTGGTTATTTGGTATATAGTGAGCGTGAATAGGAGCGGTCCCAGATATATAGCTTGCGCGGCCAGTAGGGAAAGAAAGGAACTTGGCGCGAATTGGCCTTCCGCCCGACCACTTTGAAACCTAAATGATGCCCAGTCATTGTTGAAGTTCCATACTAAAGTCGGCAAGCAACTCAAAATCGCCATGGAGATCGCAAACCAAAATCCTATATTCTTGAGCCAAGTCCATGCCTTTGGCGTAAAAATGAACCAGACTACCATTGGGAGTACTAATAAGGCAATCTGATACTTGGATGCAAACGCGATCCCAAGTCCTAGACCGCCAATTATCCAGACCCAAGAAGAAACACTTTTTGCATTTCGTTCAATTGCTAGAACGGCACATGTAAATGCTGTCAAACACCAAGAAAAACCAAATAGCAAAGTTGAGTCAGGAAGTGTCTCTATACCTGTTATCGTAACTGCGGGTGAGAACCCAATCAAAATTAACCCAATCCGCGCGGAGCGTGGTCCAAATAGGCTATCGAAGAAACAACCAAATCCGGCTAGCGTTCCTAAGCCCAAAAGAATGTTCGGCAATCTGACGCCAAGTTCATTCCATTTCCCAAGGAAAGATTCAAAGGTTCCAGCAAGCCAAAATGACAGAGGTGGGTGGTCAAAGTAACTGAGCGAAAGCTCCCGCCCCATGATGATTCCGTAAGCGCCGTCGACGGTGAATGGCAAGATTGCTGCTAAAACGAGCCTGACAGAAAGTACCGCACTTAGGATCGCCCATGTCCATGGATCGCGAAAGAGCCTTCGAGCTGAGTCCAAAAGAGAATTGGAATTCACCATCTCAGCCAAGGTTCTGGCGGCGCGCTCGATTAATGGTACTAAGTTCTTCTCGCATCAACAGAAACGCGACCAATACCGAAGCAATCAGTGCGGCCCAGGATATGGTTAGATGACCTAAATCATATATAGCTGTGGCCCCAAGGAGGGGGAAAAACACAAGTCCCAAATAATGAAACGTCCTAGTCATCCACTGTGGCAAACGATGTTGTGTCGCAAGTGCCATTCTTGCGCCTATGTTTCCTGAAACAAATCCTAAACAGCCCCCAAAAACAACATCTAGCGGCCAGTGGGCACCAACAGAAATACGCGAAAATCCAACCAGGAATGCAACCAAGACAAGGGCCCATGCCCCAAGTAACGGAATTCGAATTCGATTGAGTCTTGAGATGATGAGTAAGGCGGAGACACTCGAAAATATGGTGGTTGTATGCCCTGACGGGGTTGAGTTCGCAAATGACAATGTTTCACCAACAATGTTGAAACTGTCCATATCTAGCGCGCCGGCGGGTCGACGAATCTCAAAGAAACGCTTGCTCACCGTCGATAGTAAGGATGCTGGAATAATCATCCACATCAAGGCAGCAACGCCTCCCCCGATTCTCCATCCAAGCAGTGTCAAAATTGGTAGGCAAATGAAACCGCTCCCCAGTTCGGTAACATTGGCCCATGCATTGGGCCAGAACTCTCCGACCCTATTCAGGCTATAAAAGAGATGTTTTTGACTTCCTATATATGTTTCGGGAAGCCAGGCCAAAGCTGAAACACAGATGATTGCAATGACAACGAGCGTCCAAAGCCATATATCGACTTTCTTTGCGCCGATAGCAGATCGCGACAGCAATTGATTTATCATGGGGAGCCCTTAACTTGAAACGCCGAAAACTCTAGACGAAATTTTGGCTTTCGGCCCTCTCAGTTTCCCAATGTTCAACCAGGTCATGCCAATACATGGAAAAGCTATCATAGGTTAATGGCAGTCGGTGTTCCCCCTGGATGATTGCAAAAAGGACCGCGAATTCAAATAGAATGCGCAGTATGCATAGCACTCGAAATCAATTCAAGGATCGGCGCAAACGACACTTTCGAAAAGTCAAGTCAGTCGGTTCAATAGACTAGGACTTAGCCTCCTATTTCAATTTACCAGAGATCAGGTATTGAGTTGAGGTACCAAACCAATGGCGGACCCAGGAAGATTCGAACTCCCGACCTCTTGATTCGTAGTCAAGCGCTCTATCCAGCTGAGCTATGGGTCCGTGTTGCTTGGTTGGATCGGGCCAGCTTAAGCTCGCAGTAGAGTAAGGTCAACGCTTGTGGAGGTTTTTTTGCCCATTTGTTCGACACGCGTGAGTTTGAGCCTAGGTTCAGCCCATGGTTCGTTCCTTACTGCTGCTCATCGCTTTACTAAACCTACCTGCTTTGGGGCGGGCGCAGATGCCGGTGCCGATGAGTGAAGTGGCACGCATTCAGACGGTGATTTCTTTGCAAGTTGAAGCATTCCGGGCTGGAGATTTGGAGCGGGCGTTTTCGTTCGCGGCACCAAGTATCCAAAAGACCTTCGGAGACTCTCAGGCCTTTGGGCGCATGGTGGAGCAGGGTTATGGGCAGATCTTCTCGGCCTTTGACTTTAGCTTCATCGGCACTCTTGGAACCCAGGACGCACCGATCCAACTCGTTCGATTTACTGGTACGGATTTGACAGCGGTGATGGCGTTTTATTTTATGGAGTTGCAGTCCGGCGGTCAGTGGCGCATCGCAGGGGTCCAGCTTTCCACTGTGCCGGACCAAGTTCTCTAAAATTGATTTTGATTTTCTCCTAGGAAGCCCCTATAGCAGGTAGTAAGTCGGCTAGACCTTTGAAACATTCCCGCCGACAGAGGATTTAGAGTCACTCAACTGAACCAAGCAAGGCAGGGATGGATTTGAGGCGGACCATGGTTCAGAAGTATTTTTCCGTTCTTTGGGATGAATTTCACCGCGACAGTCGCGCGCTGGTTTGGAAGCTGGCGGAGTTGCCAATATCAAAAAATAAGGGATGGAAAGGGCTGGTAGCCATCACCCGGGGGGGACTGGTTCCTGCGGCCATTGTGGCTCGTGAGCTCGACATTCGTTTGATCGAAACGGTTTGCATGGTTTCCTACACTGACGAAAAACAGCGCGGTGACCTGAGGGTATTGAAGGGCCTTGATGCCATCGCGGACGGGGAAGGTTGGCTGATCGTCGATGATCTGGTGGATAGCGGGAAAACAGCGGCCACTATCAAGAATCTGGCCCCTAAAGCGCATTTGGCGACAGTTTATGCTAAGCCTCAGGGCCGTTCATTGGCTGATACGGTTGTTACTGAAGTTTCTCAAGACACTTGGATTTTGTTCCCTTGGGACACGCAGTTGACCGACTCTCTCCCAATCATCAAACAGCTTTAGAGTCGGTCACTTATGTTTGTATTGAATCGATTGAAGGGCTTGAGCTGGTCTTGAGCTGACAGGTTTCATCACGCGGACAGTTGAGGTTCCGGCCAGGAGCTCAAGAGTTGAGCCAAGGCCTGGGTGACACTGCGAGAGCTAAGATCCGCTGCGAACTTCATGCCGTGTTGACGTTGATCCTCATTGGTTTTGATCCATACCGTTTTCCAGCCGAGGTCTTGGGCGGTGGCAAGGTTGGTGAGGGTGTCTTCAAAGAACACCGCTTCTTCGGGCGCAATGTCGAAAAGATCGCTGATCAAATCGTAGGGTCGGCGATTCGGTTTCGGTGTCCAGTTTGCCATTTCGATGTCAAACGCGCCATCAAAGTCATTCAAGTTGAGTCCCAGCCCAGCTAGGACAGACTTGGCGTGCTTTCGTGTCGCGTTGGTGAAGAGGAGTTTGCGCCCGGGAAGTGCCGCGATTTGCTGCTTGAGTTGCGGGGCAGGGCGTAAGACGCCATAGTCAATGGCGTGAACGAAATCGGTAAAGGCATGGGGGTCAATGGCATGATGGCGGACCATGCCGCCGAGGGTCGAGCCATAGTCCCGAAAATACTTGCGTTGTAGATCGCGCGCCGCTGCCATGGGCAGGCCAAGGGTCTGGCTAACGAACTGAGTAATGCGTGGCACCACTTGCTCAAATAGGGCGGCCTCTGGGCCGTAAAGCGTGTAGTCCACATCGAAAATCCACACGCGACATTGGTCAAAACCGTGGATCATGAGGCCTTTAACTCCACCAAAAAAGAAAGGGACCCGAGGCCCCTTTCCCAAAAACTATCACTAGTGAAATTTATCGGCGGCTAAAGAGCTGTAATAGAAACATGAACAGGTTGATAAAATTCAAATACAGCGACAAGGCGCCTGTAATCGCAACTTTTTCGGCTAATTCAGTGCCTTGGACTTCATAGTAGGCCATCTTCAATCGCTGCGTATCGTAAGCAGTAAGGCCGGTGAATAGCAGAACGCCAATGATCGAAATACCATAGGAAAGCGCTTCAGACTGGAAGAACCAGTTCGCGAAACTGGCGATGATCAGACCAAACAGTGCCATGAACAAAAGGCCGCCGAGCGCTGTCAAGTCTCTGTTGGTCGTATAGCCGTAGAGCGCCGCGCCTAAGAACGTGGCAGAGGCCGCGAAGAATGCGTTGGCGACCGCTTGCATGAATGTCGGGTCTTGTAGCGCGACAAATGCAATCGACGACATGGAAATGCCGAAAATGGCACAAAAAACCCAGAAGCAGGTTTGTAGTGCAGTCACCGACAATCGATTGAGGCCAAAATTCATCGCCAGAATGATGGCGAAGGGGGACAGTAACAATACCCAACGCGTTGGCCCCGACATGAGCGCGAGGAATGCGTCTTGATTTGCCAGGCCCCACGAGCCAAAGAGATAGGCGAGCGCGCCCGTGATACCAACACCGATTCCCATGTAGAGGAAGATGCGGCGCATATAGGCCTGGAGGCCTGCGTCAACTGCAACGCCCGTGCGAGCGCGGTTTAGGTCAAGGTGTTCAGACATGAAATAAATTCTCCTGCATGTATGTTCCCAAGGGGGCGCCGTGTCCGCTTCCAGCTCGGAATAATCCTATCAGGTTAGGATTTGACGCTTGCCTTTGTGCCCAGGATATGGGCACGGCACAGGATGAAAGCAAGCCCTAAGCGCCATGACAGCCCCATTTTTCGCCGCTTCCTTCTCTGCCTCGCGCGCCGATACGTTAATTGGCCAAATCCAGTCCGGCCTGAGTGCACATCTGCCAACCGCTAATACGGGCGTCATTTTGGCCGATGAAGCTTGTGGCCAAGCCTTCATCGACAAGGTTGTAGATTGGTTGCGTGCGGAGGTAGGGGGGCCCGTTCTGGCCCTTCCTGTTCTCGGTCAGACACGCGACCAGGCGCAAGTGCAGGTCTTGATCGGGCCTGCTGGAACCCACGGCTTTGGTCCGATTACCGATTGGTCGTTTGATGGGTTGGTTGCGGGCATGACTGCCCCAGGTGCGGTTGCAACGCGACTGCTGGCGCTTGATCCGCGCACCCCTTTTTTTGCTCAGCGGATCAGTTGGATGCACGAGGCGGGTGAGGCTTACTTGATGGGCGCTATGGGCGCGCCCGCAGGATCGTATCAAGGCCCGAGCGGGCTGGGGTTCGATTTGGCAACACCCTTGATTTGCCAAACCTTTCAAGGTGTTGAACGGATGCAGGGCGAGTGGACCATCACTGCGGCAGTGGGTCAAGTCGTCCATGAAATTGACGAGCGTCCTGCCCTAGAAGTCTTAGCAGAAGTGGCGGGGGATATTTTGGCGCGCAAACTAGAACAAATCCCCCATGTCCTTTACCCTGCCTTTCCGGTCGCACCTGCAGATCCAGAGGACTTTTTAGTCCGTCGCATCAATGGCTTAGGGCGGCAGAGTCGGTCCTTTTCGATCGACGATGAGGTCCTGCCTGGAATGCCCTTGGGCTTTGCTCGCCGCAACGGCAAGCGCGCCACGCAAGATGTGCAAGCGGGCGTCAAATGTTTATGGGCTCGCGCTGGCGCGCGGCCGAGGGCAGCCCTCTATCTTTGGGACCAGGATCGCCAAGTTGACTTTGGCGACGCTGGCGCGGAAGTTGCTTTGGTTCGTGAAGAGCTGGGGGATGTTCCTCTAATCGCTGGTGCGGTCAGCGGCGTAATTGGCCATGACCGCCTCTATCGGCTCGCAAGTCAGCTGATTTTTATTCTCTAAGTATGGCCACGTCGTCCCCCACCGCGCTGCTGATCCTTGATGGTTGGGGCCATCGCGTCGACACTGTGTTCAACGCTCCAGCGCTCGCGAAGACCCCGAATTTTGACGAGCTTTGGCGCAATCGCCCCCGAGCCCTGCTGCACGCCAGTGGCCGTCATGTCGGTTTGCCTGAGGGACAGATTGGGAATTCTGAGGTCGGGCACCTAACCATCGGTGCGGGCCGTGTCGTCCTACAAACGTTACCCCGCATCGACGCTGCGATCAATAGCACTCAGGCCTGGACGAGCCAGGCCTTTGTCCGAACCGTCCAGCAAACGCGCGCGGGAACAGGGCGTCTCCACCTGATCGGCCTCATGTCCCCTGGCGGGGTTCATGCCCATCAGCGACACCTAGCTGCCGCTGCCAACGCCTTTCACACTGCTGGTCTGGAGGTTGTGCTGCATCTCATTACAGATGGACGTGACACAGCACCCACCATCGCGGCGCAGTGTTGGGCAGATCTGCAAAACACCCTCGTGT
This sequence comes from Alphaproteobacteria bacterium, assembly GCA_965228345.1. Taxonomy (GTDB): domain Bacteria; phylum Pseudomonadota; class Alphaproteobacteria; order UBA7985; family UBA7985; genus CAXQZM01. The sequence goes on from CBDDHH010000003.1 coordinate 490,909, forward strand.
TCACACCACGGATTGGGTCCGTTTGCGGGCGATTTTATGCCATGGATCGCGACCAGCGGTGGGCGCGAACGCAAGCTGCCGTTGAGGTTATACGCGACGCGAAGGGACAGGAGATCGGGGACCTAGGTCAATACCTAGGCGCGAAGGAACGCGATGAGTTCATCGTGCCGAGCCGAGTTGCGGGTTATGAGGGTATGCACGATGGCGATGGGTTGGCCTGTATAAATTTCCGCAGCGATCGGATCAGGCAACTTCTGCGGGCCTTCCTGGTTGAGGGTACACCTGGGTATGTTCCTTGCGCTTTCTCCGGTTGCTTGGCCATGGCCCCTTACGCGGAGGACTTAGATCAGGTTATGGAGATACTATTTCCCAAAGACTGGATCCCCGAAACCCTGGCTGCGGTGGTTTCCAAAGCTGGCAAAACCCAGTTTCATTTGGCCGAGACTGAAAAGTATCCCCATGTGACCTTTTTTTTAAACGGCGGACGCGAGGCGCCGTGGCCTGGGGAGACGCGAACCATGATTCCAAGCCCCAAGGTCGCGACCTACGATCTTGCCCCCCAGATGTCGGCAGCGAGGGTAGCCAGCACCTTGGAAACCGCAATGATTGAGGGGCAGCACGATTTGCTCATCTGCAATTTGGCCAACCCCGATATGGTCGGCCACACGGGTGACTTGGACGCGGCGATCTTAGCGTGCGAGGCGGTTGATCGTGCCTTGGGACGATTTTTAAGCGTCGTAACGCAACTCGGTGCAACAGCCCTAATCACTGCGGACCATGGCAATGCCGAGCTGATGTGGGACGAAACGACTAAGGCAGCCCATACGGCCCATACCCTGTCGCCGGTGCCCCTGATCCATCTTGGCCCTGGGACAGGACGCTTGGCCAACGGTGGCTTAGCCGATCTTGCACCGACTCTCTTACATTTTATGGGCCTGCCACAACCGGCGGCGATGACGGGACGGAACCTATGGTTCGCTACTTAGTTGCTTGGGTCTTATGCATCGCTACCGTGTGCGGCGGCCTAGCGTGGGCCGATGTTGACAACGCTCGCGTGTCTTTGTTGCCCAACGTGCTTCCGCCTTTGCCGGGTGTCGGTCCCCTTGAGCAAGCACGCGCGCAGGCCCTTGTCAGTTTTCTCCATGCTCATCGTGTGTTTGGGAATGGCAGATGCAACCTGCGATCGGACCTATGTTTTCCAGAGTTTGATCGGCCATTTGAGGCAACCATAGAGCCGACGGCGTCCGTTTCCTCCAGCACCAATGCGGAGCCGAGTGTTCTACCCGCGCAGGCCGCCGCGCTCATGACTCCGCCGACGACCAGCCCTTTATTGATCACCTTCGGCGCTTCAACGATGGGCGAGACGCCCACCCACGGACTCACCTACCTAGCACGTGCCGGCGATGTGATACGCGCGCCCTTCAGCGGGCAAGTGCGCCATGTCCAATCGCTCAGCGCTGGGCGCACGCAACTGTCGATTGAACACGAAGGGGAAGGGGTGCGCCTTTCGGTGTTGACGGGGCAAATGGCCTTGGATGTGACCGACGGGGACGAAGTGGTGCTAGGCCAACCACTTGCCCGCGCGCAACCTCGACGCGATGGCAATACACGGCTGATCTATCACCTGATTATCGACGGCGTCAGAGTCGATCCCGTACCTTGGTTCCAGCCTGTTTCTCCTGCGGCAACAAATTTGCCCACAAGCCCGTGAACCATGGCTTTACCTTAACTTTGGACTGTCCTAGGGCGCGCGCCATGATCACGTCATTTAGAAATCTGAGTCTCAATTGCCTTGTTGGGTTTGCCCTAACCCTACCGATGTTGGGCGGTGCGCAAACAGATGGTTCGAGTACTGCGGATATGGACCAATTGCGACGCGCCATGCAAATTGTCCGACAGATTTATGTTGAGGAAGTCAGCGAGGGCGAACTAATTGAGGCGGCCATTGATGGAATGTTACGCGATCTAGACCCGCATTCGGTCTATTTGTCGCCCGAGGACCTGACGGAGTTAACCGAAGGCGTGAGCGGGAATTTCGGCGGTTTGGGCATTCAGATCGACCTGTATCAGGAGGTCGTGCGAGTCATCGCTCCCATTGACGAAACCCCTGCCTTCCGTGCAGGGTTAAAGGCGGGTGACTTGATCACCGAATTGGATGGCGAGCCGGTTTACGGCATGTCTTTAACCGAGGCGGTTAATGTCATGCGCGGTGAAATCGGTACTGACATAACCTTGCGGGTCGTACGTGAAGCCAGCAGCGAAACCTTCGAGGTGACCATCACCCGCGGCACCATCCCCGACACGTCGGTTTGGTCTCGAATCGAGGGCAAGGACGTCGCCTATGTGCGCATTTCCCATTTCACAGCCCGAACAGGAACTGAGTTAGCCGAGGCTATTGATAAGCTACTGGATCGAGCCGAACAACCTTTGGTTGGCTTGGTCCTCGACTTGCGGTCGAACCCGGGCGGCGCCCTAACCGGGGCCGTAGAGGTCGCGGATGTGTTTTTGGACAGTGGCGAGATCGTCAGCACCCGCTTGCGCGGTGGCAAAGTTGATGAGCGATTCCAGGCGCGGACCGGAGACCTAGCGGCGGGCTTGCCGGTCGTAGTGTTAATAGATGGGGGATCGGCTTCCGCGTCCGAAATCGTCGCGGCAGCTTTGCAGGATCATGGGCGGGCTGTGCTGATGGGTCAACGCACCTTTGGCAAAGGGTCCGTTCAACAACTCTATCCGCTGACTGACGAAACAGGTATTAAGCTGACCGTTGCGCGCTACTATTCCCCCGACGGCCACGCCATCCAGGGCGTTGGTCTGACCCCTGATATTGAGGTGCGCAATGCCACCTTGGAATATCTGGATGACGAAAATGCGTTTCGCGAGGAAGACTGGGGGAATGCCTTAGCTGCGGAGGGGGACGAGAATGCGCTCGACGACGCGAGCCCCACCGACGGCTTAGACGATCGCCCCGAGCTGGGGGAGGCGCAGCGCCCTGAGTTCGAAAAAACCGATGAAGACGGCGACGGGTTGACCGAGCAACTTTTGGACTATCAGTTGGAACGCGCGCTTGATCTAATCAAAGCCCTGTCCGTCTTGGGTTCCTGATCGGCGGTCAGCAACGGGCCAGCCATGATACCGCCTCCATCGGGTTATCGCCCCTGCGCTGGCGTTGCCCTATTTCACCGTTCGGGTCAGGTCCTTCTTGCCCATCGCCGCGGCCAATTTGTCGAGTACGGCTGGCAGATGCCCCAGGGCGGCATTGATGCTGGTGAAATTCCCGAAGCTGCAGCACTTAGGGAATTGACCGAAGAAACTTCGGTCCCTGCCGACCAAGTAAGGCGGCTCGGGAGCATCGACCGCTGGCTGACCTACGATTTTGATTCTGACGCAATCAAGCGCGGCAAGCTGGCATTCAAGTACCGGGGCCAGGCGCAGCGCTGGTTCGCGTTTCGACTGCTCGGACCCGATAGTTTAATCAATTTAGAGACCGCAACGCCCGAGTTTGACGCATGGAAGTGGGCCGACTTGAGTACGGTGGAGGCCCAGATCGTTCCCTTCAAGCGCCAGGTCTATCAAGAGGTGGTCGCAGCATTTGAGCCTTTCAACGCGCCTGAGCAAACTTAATCTCAGTCTTCCTTAAGAAGGACTCTTTGTGAACTGTTATAGGGACCGCGACTGTAGCCCCTCCAAGCGGGCTCCAAGCCCGAAGGGCGCAGGGAACGCCCGCGCCAAAAACAAGCGGGCCCGAGACAAGCTAAGAAGGCGCCTCGGGGTATAAGCGAAGGCCCCGTCGCACGGTCGGGCTGAGCGAGCGAGGTGAGACCGCATCTAACAGGCGAAACGCAACGCGTTTCTGCCGCGAGAGACGAAACGGTCATAGAAAGGTCACTTTTTATGACCGCTGGTATAAGACTCAGGTTCAGCATAGGCACGAACCGTTGCGCAGATCAGGCTTAGGTCTTGTTCTCGGGATAGGCGATGATCTCCGTCGGCAAGGAGCGTTAGAGAGATTTGCGGAGCCCGTAGGGCTTCGATCGTTTTGAGGGCGTGGCGCCACGGTACGTCGGGGTCTTTTTGTCCTTGGATCAGATGTAGTGGGCAGGGCAGACTTAGGGTTCCGTCCAGGACACGGTGTCGCTTTGCGTCCTCTAGCAACAATCTGGTCCAGATATAGGGGTCGGGACCGTAGGGTGTGGGTTGGAAATAAACTCCCCGTTTGTCGATCTCCCGCAGGGCCGCTGCGCCGAGGGTTTTGGGCGTTAGTTCGGTTGCAAAGTCCGCCGCAGCGGCAAGGCCGACCAGGGCTTGCACGCGCTCGGGACGCCGCTGGGCCAGTAACAGGGCGAGCCACCCCCCCATGGAGGACCCGATGAGAACTTGCGGGCCTTGTGTTTGCGTATTGAGCATGGCGGTCGCGTCGTCGAGCCAACGACTGATGGAGCCTTGGGTTTGGAAATCGCCGCCACTTTTGCCATGGGCCAGGTAGTCGAATCGCAGGAAATCATAACCGCGCGCGAGGGCCAAGGATTCCAGGGCCAGGGCCTTGGACCCTTCCTTGTCGGACGCGAAACCTCCGAGAAACAGGAGCCCAACTTTGGCGCCTGGGCTCCTGTGGCGATTGAAAGCGAGGGGGATTCCTTGGACGGTCAAGAATTCTTGTTCGGTCATAGGTGGGCTCTTAATACCAACGATCATAAAAAGTGATCTTTTTATGACCCGCCCATTCTGGACTAGTAACGGTTTTGTTCTGCGTGGTTGAGTATCTAAGCTCAATTACAAGGAGACAAAATCATGAGCAAATTACCCAGTGAAGATTTCACGCGCGATGCGGTCCGCATGGTGCTCACCAGTGGGCTGACGCGTCGTCAGTTATCCAAGGACTTAGGCGTTGGTTTTTCAACGCTGAATGCCTGGGTTCGCAAGTACCGCGCCGAGATAGAGGGCACCCCCTTAGCCCTGCATGATGGATCAATCGCGGATGCTGCTGAACCGGCCAAAGAGAACGAGCGCCTACGGATCGAGAACCGCCATCTTAAGGAGGAGAGGGAGATCTTAAAAAAGGCCACCCAATTCTTTGCGGAGATAAGCAAATGAAGTTCACGTTTATCAATCAATACCAGGGTTGTCTAAGCCAGGAGCATCTGTGCACATTCTTTGGCGTCACATCACGGGGGCTGCGCGCCTGGAAGGCGCGGGGCATGAGCCAGCATCAGCGCACGGACCTTGTCGTCTTAGCTCACATTCGTGAACAGCACCGCCTGTGCATGAGCACCTATGGGCGCGCGCGTATGACCGAAGAGCTTAAAGATGAAGGCTTGCGGGTTGGGGAGCGCCGTGTGGGCAGGTTGATGGCCGCCAACGATATCCGTGTCGATCGTAAATGCAAATACAAGGTGACGACAGACAGCTCGCATTCCCTAGGTATTGCTCCTAGGTAGTGTAGTCACGAGATAAGATTTAGGGGATTCACATGGCGCGATAAGTGTGCGATTCCATGAGCTTAGGAGGTCTTTATGCCCAAAGCTCATCGTCAAGCTCATCGTCGCCATGACATCTCAGATAGAACCTGGAGCCTGTTAGAGCCCCATTTGCCTGGCCGTAAGGGCAGTTGGGGTGGATTGGCCAAGGATAATCGCCTTTTCATCAATGCGGTCTTCTGGATCATGCGAACGGGTGCGCCTTGGCGTGATTTGCCCCCTGATCTTGGCCACTGGAGCAATACGCACCGCCGCTTTATCCGTTGGCGCGATAAGGGCGTATGGGAGAAGTTGCTAGAGGTGCTGATTGAAGAGCCAGATTATGAATGGCTCATCATTGATGCCAGCCATTGTAAGGTTCATCCCCATGCCGCAGGGGCCAGAGGAGGCAATCAGGAGATGAGCGCCACAAAAGGGGGCTCAATACCAAGATACATTTGGCCGTGGATGCGTTTGGTCTGCCGATCAGAGCGCATATTACACATGGTGCCAGAGCCGACTGCACGCAAGCTGGGAAGCTTATCGAAGGATTAAGCGCTGACTATCTGCTGGCCGATAGAGGATACGACACCCAAGACATCTTAGACCAGGCTAAATGCCAGGGCATGACGCCCGTCATCCCGCCTAAAAAGAACCGCAAGCATCAGCGCGAGTATGACAAAGACCTCTACAAAATCAGGCATCTGGTTGAAAATGCCTTCCTTGTAGTAGTTCCGACCTGATCTGACAGTTGGCGTTTTGCCGCTGGTGTCTGTCAGGTTAAGTTTGGTTTAGGAACTTTTCCTTCCAGATTTGTTTACCTTCGATCCTAGTGTCAAAGGGTGTTCGTCCGCAACACATTTTGCCCTGGTGGGTGCGCTGGGTGTTGTAGTGATGCAGCCATTCATCAAGATCGGCTTGCAGCGTGTCGATGTTGGCATAGACCTTTGTGCGGAAAGCAACCTGATAAAACTCCTGCAAGATGGTTTTGTGAAAGCGTTCGCAGATGCCGTTGGTCTGCGGTGATTTGACCTTGGTTTTGGTATGGTCGATATCGTTAGGAAGAGCTGGTAGTCATGCTTATCAGCCCGCCCGCAATATTCGGTTCCTGTGTCGGTCATGATGCGCAGGACGGGCAGTTCATGTTCCTCATAAAAGGGCAGCACCCGATCATTGAGCATATCGGCTGCCGTGATCGGCGTTTTGGTGGTGTAGAGCTTGGCGTGGGCGACCTTGGAATAGGTGTCGATATAGGTCTGCTGATAGACCCGCCCGACACCCTTCAAGGTGCCGACGTAGAAGGTATCCTGAGAGCCCAGATAGCCTGGGTGGGCGGTCTCAATCTCGCCGGTGGCTTCATCATCCAGCTTTTTCTTCTCCAAAGCCTGAACCTGGGCTTCAGTAAGGATGATGCCGTCCTGTGCCACTTTGGCTTCCAAGGCCTTCAGGCGATCCTTGAAGTTGGCCAGGTTAGGGCGCAGCCAGATGGAGCGGACGCCTGATGGCGAGACGAAGACACCGATCTTGCGCAGTTCATTGGACGTCCTAGCCTGGCCATAGGCGGGGAAGTCTGTGGCGCATTTGATGACGGCTTCCTCAGTGGCCAGATCAACGCGGTTGGCAAGGTTAGGCTTGCGGCGGGTGCGCTCAAAAAGGGCCTCCACTCCGCCCTCATCGGCAGCGGCTTTGTAGCGGTAGAAGGTATCGCGTGAGTAACCCATGAGCTGGCAGGCCTTGGACACGTTCCCCAGCTCTTGGGCTAGGTTAAGCAATCCCGTCTTGTGTTGAATGATTTTATTGTCAGTATGCAGCATGGTTGTTCTTTCATTTTGCTGGTTAGGTTTGCACCACCAACAAATCGCAACAACCCGTCCCATTCAAGGGGCGAACGCGGGGGGCCATTTCGTACGAAATGGCCCCCCGCGTGTCCGATCAAGTCTGAACTAATTCACGTCACAACACCCCGATGCTTGGCCCCACTGATGGTGTCGAGTTCCCAATCTCCCAATCGCTGCTTTTTCATAAGCGATCTCAGGACGTTCGTCTATATCCACTCGCCCTGGAATGCGACCGCGACCACCATATGACCCGCTGCGTTTGTTGTATTTTTTGTCACGATAGCGCAGGTTCTTGTAAAGTTCCCCACCGTCTTTCTTGTCTGCCTAAGGGAATCCTGAAATGAAAATTGTCATTATGCAGAGCTCCTCCTCAAGTTCAGAACCCCATGGCCTCGTACCAATCGGCCAGGGGTTCGTAGTAGGCGGGGCCCATGCCTGCCGCGGTGCGGGCAGGTTCGTTGAAGGGGCGTTTCAGAACACCACGGAAGAAGGCTATGACCTGATTCTGCCAAGTGGGCTCGGGGTCCAGGCCTTGCGCCGCGCACGCGAACTCAAACCACTTGCGGCCCAGCGCGACATGGCGCACTTCGTCGGCGTAGATGACCTGCAATACCGCCGCGCTTTCCAGATCGCCCACGTGCTCCAGCTTGTCGATCATGGCGGGCGTAACGTCGAGGCCGCGCGCTTCCAGAACCATGGGCACGACGGCCAGGCGCGCTAGAGGCGCGTCTTTGGTGGCAACGGCCGACGCCCAAAGGCCCTCGTGGGCGGGCAAGTCCCCGTAAGTCCCGCCCAAGGCGATCAAGCGGTCCTGCAAAAGCAAGAAGTGTTTGGCCTCATCGTCGGCCACTGATAGCCAATCGGACACAAATTCGGCGCCGAAGTCGACGCCAAAGCGCACCGCCATGTCGAGGGCGAGGTTGACGGCGTTGAGCTCTATATGGGCCAGCGCGTGCAGGAGGGCAATGCGTCCCTTGGGGCTGCGCGTGATCTTGCGATTCGGTACCTGACCGGGTGGAATCAGACGGGGCCAATCTTGCCGCCCGGGAATGTCGGGCAAGGCAGGTAGGTCACCCAAATCCGCCTTTGCGGACCCTTCGGTCATGGATTCATAGAGCGCGCGAGCCTGGAGACACTTGCTGAGGGGGTCGGATTGCGCAAGAGCGACAACTACGCCTTGTGCGAGCGACATCTGGCCGGGCCCTAAGCTAGTGTGCTTGGGTTAGAGTGCTTGTGCGGCCTCTAGCACTTCGGCCACGTGCCCTGGAACTTTCACTTTGCGCCATTCGCGCATCAAGTTGCCACTCGCGTCGATTAAAAAGGTCGAACGCTCAATCCCCATGTAGGTCTTGCCATACATGGACTTCTGTTTCCAAACGCCATAATCTTCACAAACATGGCCGTTTTCATCGGAACCGAGCAAGAAATTGAGACTTTCCTTGTTGATGAACTTTTCGTGACGCTTCAAGCTATCTTTCGATACACCAAGGACTAAAGCGTTCGCAGCGTCGAACTCTTGCTTCAGGTCTCGAAACCCCTGAGCCTGGGTTGTGCAGCCTGAGGTCATATCCTTAGGGTAGAAATAAAGGACGAGGGTTTTTCCAGCAAAATCGTTGAGAGTTTTTATGCCCTGGGCGGTTTCGAGACGGAATTTGGGGGCCTTTTCCATGAACATTCCTTTTTTTTTTCTGATGTGGTGTTAAGGGCACTGACGTCAAGTCGTTTCGGTGAGTGTGACTTGAACACGAACCATCAGGAGCGAGGGCGCGCGTGCCACCACAGAACCCAGGAGGACAGCGAGGCCGCGAGACGCCGACCAGCGCGCCGCAAGGGCGCCCCACCTCTAACAGTTTGCGGTTACGAGAATTCTCCAGACCCGGTTCGCGCAAACGGGCCCTACACAGAGTAGGCCCACGACGGCGGCGCATTTGGGAAGGGATCTTTCTGTTGGCGGCACTGTTTATCGTGGCCCTCACTGCCTTGGGGTTCGTGGAATTTCGCTTGTCCCAACTCACGAATAGAGCCCAAGCAGCGCTCACGGAGTTCGCGCCGGGGATTGAGATCGATTCAGGCCAAGTGACGGTCCAATTTGTTCCTTGGCGCGGGGAGGCACTGGTGCGGTTGCAAAATGTCACTTTGACGGTCGCAACCAAGTCAGCAGATCCCCTGCAAATTGAGCAGGCGCTCGTGACCTTGCCCTTTGGTGGCCTTGTGCGCGGCCAAGTCGCGCCCAGCGATGTTCGGGTCAGCGGTGTGCGTTTGCCCCTGAACCTTAGCCCTGCCCTTGCCAAGGTCCTGCCTGCGCCCGGTAGTTTTGGCCAAGTGCCGGACGAATGGGCGGCGAGCTTCGCCCGCACCATGTTTGATCAGGACGTCTTCGATCAGATCGTGGCCCTAGAGCCCATAGAACGAATGGGACGGCTTCGTTTGGATCGTGTCCAGCTTGACTTGCGCGTCGCGGATCGGTCTGAGACATTGCTGATGCTCATGCTTGATCGGGTCAAGATGGCAGGGCGGACTGGACAATCGCGCCAAATTGCGGTGGTTGGTCGTGTTCGACTGCCAGGCGGGGGCGAGACTGGTTTTGTGCTAGAAGGCGACTACGACCCCACGCGTCGCTTAGCGTTGCGTTTCGGAAGCGACGTTGTGACACCGATGGCCTACGCCACGACCTTGCGCCTCTTGGGGTTTGAAGTGCCGCACCTGCTGACGACGCCATACAAGCTCGGGCTCACATTGACCCTTGATCGTGATCAGCAAAGCTATGAAGCGGGCCTGCAAGTTCATGAAGTCCGCAGTACGCAGGCACATCGCATCCTTGCCGTCACCGCAACGGCGGACCTTGCGGGCCAATCTCTTGCCGCAAGCGCAGGGTTTGACCAGCTGGAATTGCGGCGCTTAGCCCCTTGGACCCCAGTTCCCGACATCGTAGCTCAGCTGGCCCTAACGACGCGCGGCAGCGCCACCCTCTATTGGCATTTACCGACTGGGGATTGGCGTGCGGATTTCGACCTTGCCAGCGGTCAGGGGACTCTGGCGATCCCGCAAATTGGCTTGCCTTCGATCCCCGACTTGGCGGTGGGCGTACGCGACGTGCGTGCCAAAGGGCAATTCGATGCACGCGGCTTGGCGCTTACCGACATGGAATTGGTTACGGGCAGCCGCAACCAAGCGGGGCCGGTCTTGAACGCGGATTTGTTCATTCGCAATACGGGCACGGAATCGACCATGACTTTGGATCTGCGCTCTGCGGCGCTTAATCAGGGCGATCTGTTTTTCTTGTGGCCCACGTCGGTGGCCGCCAAAGCCAGGGGAGACGTGGCAACATTTGTCACCGCAGGGGCCTTTACTGACTTGTCGTTCAAGGGCATCTATTCGCTCGAAACTGAGGATGAAGGTGGGCTTAAGTTCGCCCTCAGAGGGCAGCAACTGCGCGCAAACTTTTCTGACGCAAATGTCAAGTTTACGCCAGGGTTACCCGCCATCACCCGAGCGCAAGGTGGGTTAGAGTTTGCGGCGGGGGAATTGAGCGTCGCGTTCGATCGAGCACGATTCGAATCGCTAGAGCTTGAATCGGGCCAGGTTCGAGTCGATTTGCGCACGCCCGGTGATGTGACGGTTGAGGTTGATACACAGTTGATAGGCGCCTTGGCGCCAACACTAAAGCGTTTGGCAGCGGGCGGGGTGGGGCTAGCGCGCTTGGCTGACCTGCCGCTTGATAGCCTTTCGGGCACGGTTCAGGGGGATTTGGTCATGCAATTGACCTTTGATTCTTCTGATCCTGTTGGCGAGAACGGACTAGCGCAGGAGGATTTAGCTTTAGAGGCGAATCTAGACGTTCGCGACTTGCGGATTGCAAATTTCCTTGTGGGTCAGGATGTCGGGGGCGGGGACTTCAATTTTACGATCACGCAGACAGGTTTGCGAGGGGCTGGCACGGCGCTTTTAGGCGCGATCCCCATGGAAGTAACTTTGTCTCAAACGTATATAGCCGATCAGGAAGCCCGGCTGGCCTTTGAAATATGGGCGGATATGCCTTCGAATCAGTTGGGTTTGTTTGCGCCAGGGGTACAGAACCTATTGGATGGTTGGGCCGATACACACGTGCGCTATGAACGCTTTGGCGCACGTCCTGCGCAAGCTTATGTGCAAATCGACTTGCGCGATATGGCCCTGTCGCTTCCCGCGCTGGCTTATGAAAAGCCGGTGGGTAAGAGCGCCAGCCTGACTTTTGATTTGCTGCTTGAGGGATCAAAACCGAAAACCGTGACAGCGTTGCGCTTGCGGGGCCCCGATCTCAGCGCAGATGCAGAGATTGAATTGGCTGCAGGCCCGGGCCTTGGAGATTGGGCAACCTTACAGATATCGGATCTGCGGTCGCGGGTAATGACCTTTGAGAGTTTGCAAGTGGAAAACCTTGATGGTGTGGTAAGGGCAACGGGGCGTGGCGGGGATTTGGATATGGACGCGCTGCTGGACCAGTTTACGCGGGCCCAAGCCGCGCGTTTGGAGGGCGAAGAAGGGCAAGGGGCGTTCGGGTTTCGCATCGGGCAAGTTTTCCTCCTTGAAGATGCCCAGATCAATCGTCTCGATTTTGGCGGCGCAACAGCACTTGAGGATGCACGATTTTCCCTTGTTGTCGCCGACGAAGGTTTGCTTGGTTATACCTTGAATGCGGCGGTAGAAGCCAACGAGGCTGGCGTCCCTGGCGGCCGAGTGGATACACGCCTCGTGCAACGCGATGGGGTCTACAACCTAAGCCTGCATGCTGACAATTTTGGAGCATTACTCGAAACGCTCCATATAAGCAGCGATGTCCTTGGTGGGCGTTTAGCCCTGACCGGTACCTCGGCTTTTCCTGTGGGCGGGGGGGCGTGGGACTTGCAAGGACAAGCGGCCGATTTTCGCCTCACCGAAGTCCCCCCTCTGCTCAACTTGATGTCCCTTGTGTCACTGACAGGCGTTGCCGAGCAGATGTCGGGTCAGGGTCTTGTGTTTGACGAACTTGTATTTAGCGCGCGCATGGATGCGCCGCGGTTGAGAGTCAGGGACTTGCGTTTGGCGGGCCCATCCATTGGATTACTGGTAAGTGGGCGGCTCAACTGGGCCACGCGTTACTTGCAATTACACGGGGCCATAGCACCCTTCAACGTCGTCAATCAAGTCTTTCAGGACATTCCCGTTCTTGCCGAATTGTTCACGGGTAGCGACGGGCAAGGCATCTTTGCGTCCCAATTTGAAATTTTCGGTCCCTTCGAGAACTTGGACTTCCTTGTGGAACCGTTTTCGATATTGCAGCCTGGGATCACGCGCTCGATCATTGACGATATTGAACCTGAAGCGTTTTAAAGCCATTTGCCTTAGGGTCCGTGGACATTAGGGATTCCCATTTCTGCAAAATTGTGTTTCAAGCTTCCAAAACGGAGGTTTCAATGAACACAGATCGCTTTGTTGTCACAGATCAACTCTGGGATAGGATTTCAGGGTTGATTCCAGGCCGCGATGGGGTTCGCGGTGTTACTGGAAAAGATAATCGTCTCTTCTTGGAGGCTGTGCTTTGGCGGGTGCGTGCAGGGCTCCCTTGGCGAGACTTGCCGCCAGAATTCGGCAAGTGGAATACTCAATTTCGCCGTTTCCGTCGATGGGCCGCAGCAGGTGTTTTTGAGAGACTTTTTGAAGCTCTAAACCAAGACCCCGGTGAACCGTCCCGGGTTTATCGGCGGGTGATTTGTTCAAATGTTAGGCGGCTAGATCATAGCCATGTTTTTCTTTTAAGTATGTCTCCTCTTTTTGGCTAGGGGTTAGGTATCCGATGGATGAGTGGATGCGTTTGGTGTTGTACCACTTGATCCACCTGGCGGTTTGCCACTCGACATCTGCTCTGGATTTCCAGGGGCCGATGCGCTCAACGACCTCTGTTTTGTACAGGCCGATGGTGCTTTCTGCGAGCGCGTTGTCGTAGCTGTCGCCCACGCTGCCCACCGACATATCAACGCCTGCCTCTTCTAGGCGTTCGCTGTATTTGAAGGACATGTATTGGCTGCCGCGATCACTATGGTGAATGGGCTTGATGCCATCTACCGATATGGGTCTGCGTTGATGCAGGGCCTGCTCCAGGGCGTCCAGCACGAAGGCCGTTGTCATAGAGGTGCTGACCTTCCACCCCACCATGCGCCGTGCAAACACGTCGATGACGAAGGCCACATAGACATCTCCCTGCCAGGTTTTGACGTAAGTGAAATCACAGACCCATAACTGGTTAGGGTAAGAGGCATGGAACGCCCTGTTCACCCGATCCTCTGGGCAGGGCAGTGCCTTATCAGGATTGGTGGTGATGACGGGCTTTCCCCGCACCAGGCCTTGATAACCAGCCCTTTGCATCACTCGCTCTACCGTGCACTTGGCGATGGCATAGCCTTCAGACTTGAGCTGATGCCAAACCTTGCGGGTGCCATAAATGCCATCGCTCTCATCATGATAGACGCGCTTGATCTCAGCAAGATCAGCCTCATCCTGATTTGCCTTACGACTGCGCAGATCAGGGTTGCGCGCCATAGAAGCATGACGGCCATAGGTTGAGGGCGCGATGGACAAAACCTTCGCCATCGGCTCGGCACCGAACTCTTGGATATGATCGCTCATAAAGCTCACGACTTGGGAAACGGGCGGCCGAGCTCCGCCTGTGCGAAATAAGCCGAGGCCTTCTTCAAGATCTCATTGGCTTGGCGAAGGTGGCGGACCTCACGCTCCAGTTCTTTGATCCGCGCCTTATCTTCCGTGTTCAAACCAGGGCGCTCACCTGCATCCTTCTGGGCCTGATGACACCAGGAGCGAAGGCTATCGGGAGAACAGCCTAAGCTGCTGCCAACGGCGATATAGGCCGCTTTATCACTGGCATAGGAACCACGCTGCTCGGAAAGCATCCGCACAGCACGCTCACGAAACTCCGCATTATAACGGGGGGTGTATCTTAGACCTGATTCGCAATAGGGAGAAAGAGCACAGACGGACTTGTCCCTTAGTGCTTATCTCAGCAAATTTTTAAATTGATGTTTGCCAGAGCCGCGACATTCTTAGCAATCATGTTCTCATGTCGGTTTCCTCTGGAGATGTCAGAGAAAATGTTGAACTTTTTCATGCGTCCAATGCCATGCTCAACCTTCACGCGCATAGAGCTGAACCACTTATTGTAGTCTTTTTGTTCTTGGCTTAGATTTTGGTTCTTGGATTTCTTTATCGGGACTTCGCAGTTGGTTCCTACATAAGCTAAGTCGCCCAAGAGCAGGGTATCTGGTGGCTTGTCCAGATGGCTTTGATCATAAAGGGTTTTGTCGTGCTTGCGCCCAGGGTGAACGGGGCCACAAGCACGAATGCGCTTCTTATCATCGACGACAATTTGATGCTTATGAGTAAAGCGCTTCTTTTTCCCCGAGTAGATCTTCTTTCGGCCCTTCGATTTCTTGGGGCGCTGACAGGGGCGCTCGGTCCCATCGACAATCAGATATATGAGCTGCTCTCTATCGTCCTCACTTAAAGCAAGCCTGCGCTCGGGCATCTGAAAATGGCCTGCCAATAGCTTGGTCATTGTATTGGCGGTTCGGATGCTCGTGCTATCTGAAACCGAAAATATCAAACCCAGAAACTCATGATTGATGTAAGTCCGATAATAGATCAGGCATAAAAGCAGCATCTCCTCAAAGCTTAGCTTATGGCTTGGCCCGCCCCCAATCGCGCGTTGGCGATGGGGGCGAGATAGACGCTGATGGTTGTGAGCCTCCCAAAGCGGCAAAATCTTCTCTGAAATGTCGTCAAAATCGCTGACCCTTATCCCACTTAAGCGGAAAAACAGGCGCGGTTGCTTCTTAAGGATTTTGAAGGTTCTCATAAAAAGGCTAGAATCAGCCAAATCTGACTTTGCCAAGACCTTTTTACACCAAAAAGCCCTTTTTCAGTTTATCGTGAAGCGGGTCTCTTTTGTTCGACATGGGTCTTCCTTAGAGAATTGGACCCGCCGATAAACCCGGGACGGTTCAAGGGCAGCACCCGATCATTGAGCATATCGGCTGCCGTGATCGGCGTTTTGGTGGTGTAGAGCTTGGCGTGGGCGACCTTGGAATAGGTGTCGATATAGGTCTGCTGATAGACCCGCCCGACACCCTTCAAGGTGCCGACGTAGAAGGTATCCTGAGAGCCCAGATAGCCTGGGTGGGCGGTCTCAATCTCGCCGGTGGCTTCATCATCCAGCTTTTTCTTCTCCAAAGCCTGAACCTGGGCTTCAGTAAGGATGATGCCGTCCTGTGCCACTTTGGCTTCCAAGGCCTTCAGGCGATCCTTGAAGTTGGCCAGGTTAGGGCGCAGCCAGATGGAGCGGACGCCTGATGGCGAGACGAAGACACCGATCTTGCGCAGTTCATTGGACGTCCTAGCCTGGCCATAGGCGGGGAAGTCTGTGGCGCATTTGATGACGGCTTCCTCAGTGGCCAGATCAACGCGGTTGGCAAGGTTAGGCTTGCGGCGGGTGCGCTCAAAAAGGGCCTCCACTCCGCCCTCATCGGCAGCGGCTTTGTAGCGGTAGAAGGTATCGCGTGAGTAACCCATGAGCTGGCAGGCCTTGGACACGTTCCCCAGCTCTTGGGCTAGGTTAAGCAATCCCGTCTTGTGTTGAATGATTTTATTGTCAGTATGCAGCATGGTTGTTCTTTCATTTTGCTGGTTAGGTTTGCACCACCAACAAATCGCAACAACCCGTCCCATTCAAGGGGCGAACGCGGGGGGCCATTTCGTACGAAATGGCCCCCCGCGTGTCCGATCAAGTCTGAACTAATTCAGCTAAAGCGTCGCTACTGGGGGCAGCACTTCTGGGCTAGGGGTTACTTCTCCACAACTAGCGGTAACATCACCGATGACGTCATCCTCAACTATCTGGAGTTGCACTCCAAACGCGATGCTACCGCCGTCAGGCGGTAGTTCTTCACTTGATCTGCAATCCCCGATCCCAATTCAACTCTGTGAACAGATCAAGCTATGTGAAATTTGTCATCAAAGCCACAAGCGCGCCTCCGGTAAGCAGCCTAGTCAACGAAATACGTCTCAGGTTAGCCCAAGATTTAACCTTAGGCCCTCGTGCAGAGGTCTTTATAGGAGGTTAGCAGAGAGGACTCCATGGCACAAACCCGCCCCCGTACACGACTTTATTGTCCGCAAGATCTGGGCCCGGGCGTGGCCCCTGTCTTTGATCGCGCGCAAGCGGCGTACTTGACCAAGGTCCTGCGCCTGAAAGACGGGGCCTGGATCGGCCTGTTCAACGGACATGATGGCGAATGGGCGGCACGCCTTCGCGCCCATGGGCCGCGCCGCCTTAGCGCCCTGGTGCAGGATCAAGTATGCGCCCCGGAACCTAGCGTCGGTCCTGTCTTGGCCTTTGCGCCGATCAAAAAGATGCCACTGGAGTGGCTGTTAATCAAGGCCACCGAGCTGGGCGTGCGCCAGGTGCAACCCGTGCTGACCGACCATAGCCAAGCGACCTTGGGCCGCTTGGATCGACTAACGGGCTTGTTGAGGGAGGCCGCGGAGCAGTGCGAACGCTGCACCATACCCGGCTTGGCATCGCCAGTGCCCCTGCGGGCCTGGTTGCCACAGGCGGGGCGTATGTGGGTTGGGGCGGAAGCGGGGCCTGTGGACTCCGGTGTTATCCCAGCAACGGCCCCGCCCGACGCCGTGCTGGTGGGCCCCGAAGGGGGATTTAGTGCTGAGGAGTTGGCGCTGTTCGCGCGCACCCCCAGCCTGACCCGCGTCTCCTTGGGGCCGCGCATTCTAAAGACAGAGACCGCGGGCGTGAGCTTGCTGGTCCTGGCACAACTCGCCGCAGGCGAATTCACCAAGCGGCCCGCCTTTCGCACTTGATGCTTCGGCGCTGGGTCCTTAGCTAAAGTTCGGTCAAATTGGTAGGTCCCTATGTCCACAAACAAGCCCGGGTTCAGCCCGACAATTGAGCACCACGACGACTTGGCGGGCTACCTCGCGGCAGGGGCAAAGCCGCGTTCGGACTGGAGAATCGGCACGGAGCATGAGAAGTTCTGCTTCACGAGGCAAGACTGGCGGCCTTTGCCCTACGAGGGCGAGGCCTCGATTCTGACCTTGTTTCGAGGCCTTATGGACCAGGGCTGGCGGCCGATCGAAGACCAGGGCAAGATTATCGCACTGGAGGATCAGCAAGGCGCCAGCATTTCCCTAGAACCTGGCGGCCAATTTGAGCTGTCGGGCGCGCCGCTCACCAACTTGCACCAGACCTGCGACGAAGCCCACCGCCACTTGGCCCAAGTCAAAACCGTCGCCGACCGTCACGGCATCGCAATGCTTGGGCTTGGCTTCACCCCCGCCGCGACGCTGGGCCAGGTCCCCATGATGCCCAAGGGGCGCTATCATCTCATGAAAGGGTACATGCCCCAGGTCGGCACTCGAGGCCACGATATGATGTTTCGCACCTGTACCATCCAGGTCAATTTGGACTTTGCGGACGAGGCCGATATGGCGCAAAAGATGCGCCTGGGCCAAGTTTTGCAGCCCTTTGCCACCGCCTTATTCGCTAACGCCCCTTTGCGCGAAGGCCAACCGACAGGCCGGGTTTCGGAACGGGCCTTTACCTGGCTCGACGTCGATGAGGCGCGTGCAGGCCTTCTGGCGGCGGCCATTGCCGGCGATTTGACTTATGAAGCCTATGTGGCCTACGCCCTCGACGTGCCCATGTATTTTGTCCTGCGCGATGGGGTTGGCTTTATCGACGCTCGTGGCCAGTCGTTTCGTGACTTTATGGTGGGGAATCTGCCCGCGATGCCAGGGCAGAGACCGACTTTGAAGGATTGGGAGAACCATCTCTCCACCCTGTTTCCTGAGGCGCGGCTGAAGCGATTTATCGAAATGCGCGGCGCCGATGGCGGGCCATGGCAGCACATTTGCGGCTTACCCGCCTTCTGGGTCGGGCTACTCTACGACGCCACCGCACAAGCCGCCGCTTTGGACCTCACCCAGGATTGGGACGTGCCAGCGCTTGAGGCTCTGCGCCAGGCGGTGCCCAGTCAGGGTATGCGCGCAGAATTTCGCGGTCGGCGCGTTCAAGACTGGCTGCAGGACCTGATCGATTTGGCCCTCGCGGGTTTAACGGCGCGGGGCCAAGCGGGCCGAATTAGCATCGATGAGACCGAGTATTTGGCTGCGCCCAAGACCTGGGCCACGACCGGCGCGGGGCCAGCCCAGCAGGTCTTGGACATCTTCGACGAGGTGCAGGGCGACATGGCAGCCCTGAACCAGCGCCTGGTGTTTTAGCAATGCACTTTGCCGATGGTGCCGCCTTTCTGGGGTGGCCGAACAAGCGCCTTGCGTTCATTGGCATGTCCGGCGTCGGCAAGTCGACGCTCGCGACCTATCTGGACCCGGCGCGCTGGACCGCGTTTTGCACCGACTTTGCCTTGGCCGATGGTCCTTTGCGCGGCGAGTTAGAAGCGTTTGCCGGTTCCGATTTCCCTGTTGGAAAGGATGATATATCGGTCCTGTCGGCGTACGTCGGCAAACTCGGGGACCCCCAGCGCGGCGGGCTCGACCTAGCAACCTTTCGTCAGCGCCAGCGTCGCCACGCCGTCGCGGAGCGTCAAACGTTTGAGCGCCTCTTACAACAACTTGCCCACCACACGGGCCCCGCCTTCGTCGATGCGGGAGGATCCCTTGTCGAAATTTTGAACTTCAACCGGGCCGACTCCCTGCGCGCGGCACTGACAGACCAGCTATTCTTCGTCTATATTGAGGCTGATGCGGGGCAGACCGCGGCGCTTATCGACCGCCAGTTGCAGGCCCCCAAACCCATGTTCTACCAGCCTGCATTTTTGGAGGCGGCGTTGACAGACTTTTTGACGCATTACGGGGTGACGGATCGAGCCATCGACCAGGTCGATCCCGACGCCTTCATTCGTTTCGTCTTTCCGCGCCTATATGCCCATCGTGCTCCGCGTTACGCCGCCTTGGCGCGTGCCGGGGGTGTGCGTGTGCCGTTGCGAGGCGCGAACGCCGTTCGATCCGACCAGCAACTGTTCGATCTGATCGCCGAACAACTGGACTCCCGGGACCCTGACCATGCCGCTGAAACTCCCTGAGACCTTACCTGCCTTTGAGGTGCTGCGCGCCGAACGTGTGCCAGTCATCTCTGAGGGGCGGGCGGCGCGCCAAGACATTCGCCCGCTCGAAATTGCGATCCTCAACTTGATGCCCGAAAAGATCAAAACCGAAACTCAATTCGCGCGCTTGCTCGGCAGCTCCCCGATTCAGGTGTCCCTCTGGCTCATGCAGACGGGCAGCTATGCACCGCGGCATACCGACAAGGCGCACCTAGAGGCCTTTTATCAGACCTTTGCGGCCATGGAACATCGGTGTTTTGACGGCCTGATTGTTACCGGCGCACCCATTGAAACCCTACCCTTCGATCAGGTTAAGTACTGGGCAGAGATGCAGGCGATCATGGATTGGGCGCGCCGCCAGGTTTTCTCCAGTTTTTTCGTTTGCTGGGGCGCACAAGCTGCGCTTTACCATCATCACGGCGTGCCCAAGTACGAGTTGCCGGAAAAGTGCTTTGGCATCTACGATCATGTCAGCCTGCGGCCCGCGTGCGACTTGATGCGAGGTATCAATGATGTCTTTGCCATGCCGGTTTCGCGCCATACTGAGGTACGAGCGGCGGATTTGCCGGCGGAGTTGGAGGTCTTGGCGCAGTCTGACCGCGCAGGGATTGGAGTGGCGGCTGATTGGCGTGCGCGGGAGTTCTATGTACTTAACCACTTGGAATACGACCGTGAAACGTTGTTGGACGAATACAAACGCGACTTGGCCAAAGGTGCGCCGATCCAACTGCCTTACAATTATTTTCCCGGCGATAACCCCCGCGTTCAACCGCCTAATACCTGGCGGGCGTTCGGAGCCCTAGTGTTCCAAAACTGGCTCAACTTTGTTTATCAAGGCACTCCTTACGATTTAGATGACCTTTAACTGGACCAACCTTCTTACAGGCCTTCGCGCCTGGGCTAAGCGACAGTCGCGGCGACCCTGGGCCATTCGGCTACTTCGCACCCTGATCGCTGCCTATATGTGGGCGGTTTATGCTAGCGCACGCAAGACGATTCGGATCGACCCAGGCACCCAAGCCTTAATGGCAGCGGGTGTGCCGCTGTTGATCGGAAACTGGCACAGCCGCTTGTTCTTGTTTGCGCCGTTTTGGCGCCATTGTGGGCACTTGCCGCTATCGGTCATTTCTTCTCCCCATGCCGATGGGCTGATTGTTGGCGGCGCTGCAGAAGTGCTGGGGTTAAAACCCTTGCGCGGCACTAGGGGCGGCAAAGGAGGAGCGGCGGCCATGCGCGCTGGCCTTCGTGCCTTGTGGTCCGGCCATTGTCTTATGCTAAACCCAGATGGCCCTGCAGGGCCGCGTCAAGTGTTGGGCGATGGGACCGCGGCTCTTGCCCAACTCGGCGGCGCGCCCTTTGTTGCGGTCACCTATTCGGCGCGGCCCGCGCGGTTTTCACAAGAAGCTTGGGATCGCAGCTTGCTGGTGCGTCCTTTCAGCCGGCTGATCCTGGAAGTATCCGCGCCGCTTTGGTTCGACAAAACTCACGATCGTGCGACAGTGCGGCAGCAGATCGAACAACTCATGAACGCGCAAATGGCGGAGCTCGATTCGATGTCGGATACAAGTCGGGTTAAAAGTTGGGCAGCAAACTCATAAAATTGAGCATTAGTGGGTTGAAACCTCAGCATAAGTCGGCTCTTCTTGAGGACAGAGAAGGCCTTTGTGCCTTTGGTAAGACTTCTGCATGCTAGGCTCCTATTCATTTTTTGGTCCCCTCTTGGGCACACTCCATCTCCCGCGCCCCTAATTCTGGACTAGTAACGGTTTTGTTCCGCGTGGTTGAGTATCTAAGCTCAATTACAAGGAGACAAAATCATGAGCAAATTACCCAGTGAAGATTTCACGCGCGATGCGGTCCGCATGGTACTCACCAGTGGGCTGACGCGTCGTCAGTTATCCAAGGACTTAGGCGTTGGTTTTTCAACGCTGAATGCCTGGGTTCGCAAGTACCGCGCCGAGATAGAGGGCACCCCCTTAGCCCTGCATGATGGATCAATCGCGGATGCTGCTGAACCGGCCAAAGAGAACGAGCGCCTACGGATCGAGAACCGCCATCTTAAGGAGGAGAGGGAGATCTTAAAAAAGGCCACCCAATTCTTTGCGGAGATAAGCAAATGAAGTTCACGTTTATCAATCAATACCAGGGTTGTCTAAGCCAGGAGCATCTGTGCACATTCTTTGGCGTCACATCACGGGGGCTGCGCGCCTGGAAGGCGCGGGGCATGAGCCAGCATCAGCGCACGGACCTTGTCGTCTTAGCTCACATTCGTGAACAGCACCGCCTGTGCATGGGCACCTATGGGCGCGCGCGTATGACCGAAGAGCTTAAAGATGAAGGCTTGCGGGTTGGGGAGCGCCGTGTGGGCAGGTTGATGGCCGCCAACGATATCCGTGTCGATCGTAAATGCAAATACAAGGTGACGACAGACAGCTCGCGTTCCCTAGGTATTGCTCCTAACCTGCTGGATGGCGACTTCAGTTGCTCAGGGCCAAACCAAAAATGGGCCTCAGATATATCCTACATCTGGACGCAGGAAGGCTGGCTGTATCTAGCCGTCCTTATAGAGCTCTACTCCCGCCGCGTGATCGGCTGGGCTGTGAGTGACCGTCTCAAAAAAGGTCTGGCGATCCGTGCCTTACAAATGGCCATCGCGCATCGAAAACCTCCCAAAGGCTGCATCCATCATAGTGATCGTGGTAGCCAATATTGCAGCCATGATTATCGTGATCTGCTCACCAAACACGGCTTCAAGGCTTCTATGAGCGGCAAGGGCAATTGCTACGACTGTGAATATGGTATGGCAGCTTGATGGCCTGACCCATGCTGCGATTGACCAAGTGTCATGGCGTTGACGTGTCGACCATCAAGTTGCCCCGGCAGTGGGTGAGATGTGACTTCATAGGAGCCTGACGGTGACGTACCCTCACAGTCTTGTCCTTCTCAACCACTGCCAAGATTACTATAGGAATAGGATCTCACATGGACCAGATCATTGTTGGCGTTGATACCCATAGATCTAATCATGTTGCCGTTGCGATCAATACGCAGGGCACCTTTTTGGGAACATTAACTATCCCGGCCACGCGTCAAGGATTGAACCGTCCCGGGTTTATCGGCGGGTGATTTGTTCAAATGTTAGGCGGCTAGATCATAGCCATGTTTTTCTTTTAAGTATGTCTCCTCTTTTTGGCTAGGGGTTAGGTATCCGATGGATGAGTGGATGCGTTTGGTGTTGTACCACTTGATCCACCTGGCGGTTTGCCACTCGACATCTGCTCTGGATTTCCAGGGGCCGATGCGCTCAACGACCTCTGTTTTGTACAGGCCGATGGTGCTTTCTGCGAGCGCGTTGTCGTAGCTGTCGCCCACGCTGCCCACCGACATATCAACGCCTGCCTCTTCTAGGCGTTCGCTGTATTTGAAGGACATGTATTGGCTGCCGCGATCACTATGGTGAATGGGCTTGATGCCATCTACCGATATGGGTCTGCGTTGATGCAGGGCCTGCTCCAGGGCGTCCAGCACGAAGGCCGTTGTCATAGAGGTGCTGACCTTCCACCCCACCATGCGCCGTGCAAACACGTCGATGACGAAGGCCACATAGACATCTCCCTGCCAGGTTTTGACGTAAGTGAAATCACAGACCCATAACTGGTTAGGGTAAGAGGCATGGAACGCCCTGTTCACCCGATCCTCTGGGCAGGGCAGTGCCTTATCAGGATTGGTGGTGATGACGGGCTTTCCCCGCACCAGGCCTTGATAACCAGCCCTTTGCATCAATCGCTCTACCGTGCACTTGGCGATGGCATAGCCTTCAGACTTGAGCTGATGCCAAACCTTGCGGGTGCCATAAATGCCATCGCTCTCATCATGATAGACGCGCTTGATCTCAGCAAGATCAGCCTCATCCTGATTTGCCTTACGACTGCGCAGATCAGGGTTGCGCGCCATAGAAGCATGACGGCGATAGGTTGAGGGCGCGATGGACAAAACCTTCGCCATCGGCTCGGCACCGAACTCTTGGATATGATCGCTCATAAAGCTCACGACTTGGGAAACGGGCGGCCGAGCTCCGCCTGTGCGAAATAAGCCGAGGCCTTCTTCAAGATCTCATTGGCTTGGCGAAGGTGGCGGACCTCACGCTCCAGTTCTTTGATCCGCGCCTTATCTTCCGTGTTCAAACCAGGGCGCTCACCTGCATCCTTCTGGGCCTGATGACACCAGGAGCGAAGGCTATCGGGAGAACAGCCTAAGCTGCTGCCAACGGCGATATAGGCCGCTTTATCACTGGCATAGGAACCACGCTGCTCGGAAAGCATCCGCACAGCACGCTCACGAAACTCCGCATTATAACGGGGGGTGTATCTTTTGTTCGACATGGGTCTTCCTTAGAGAATTGGACCCGCCGATAAACCCGGGACGGTTCAACTCACGGGTGTCTTGAGACCTTACTGTCATGTACTATGGCCATTTGCATTTGTATTGAGTCAGCCGTTCGGCTTTCACTCCCTCGTTGGCGCGGATGTTCCCTCAAGTCAATTGTTGCAATTGACTTGGAATCCGCCCTAAGCCCTGAACTTAATTAAGACGTGCCGTTTCTTGCCAGAGGAGAGTTTGAGCTTTGCCTCGTGGATGAGATCTGTCGCGGAGTACCTTGTCTCCAGGCCTTCGACGCGGGCGTTATTGACCTTGGCGCCGCCACCTTGGATCAGGCGGCGGGCATCGGACTTAGAGAGGCCAAATCCTACTGCGAACAAATCAATGACAAGGCCTTCGCTGGGCAGGTCTAAGGTAAGCGTTGGCAGTTTGGCCAAATCACCTTGGCCGGTAAAATGTGCTTTGGCGGCGGATTCGGCGGCCTCCGCGGCGGTTCGACCTCGCACCAAGGCCGTGATCTCATAGGCCAATATGGCCTTGGCCGCATTGATTTCCTGGCCTCCCAGCGCCGCAAGGCGATCAATTTCGTCAAATGGAAGCAACGTAAACAGTCGTAAAAACCGTTCCACATCAGCGTCTTCGGTATTGCGCCAGTACTGATAAAAGTCAAAATGCGAGAGCCGCTGTTCGTTTAACCAAACGGCGCCGCCTACAGACTTGCCCATTTTGGCGCCGGAGGTTGTGGTCAGCAAGGGAACGGTCAAGCCAAAAAGCTGTGCCCCGCTGGTTCGACGACCGAGTTCAACGCCTGCGACTATGTTGCCCCATTGGTCGGAGCCGCCCATTTGCAAAATGCAACCATAGCGACGGTTCAACTCGATAAAGTCATAGGCTTGAAGAATCATGTAGTTAAACTCTAGAAACGTTAGCGCCTGCTCGCGTTCCAGGCGTGATTTAATGGCTTCAAAGGTCAGCATTCTATTCAGGGTAAAGTGCGGGCCAACGTTACGTAAGAGGGCAATGTAGCCCAGGGAGTCGAGCCAGTCTGCATTGTTGGCCAATATGGCGCGGTCGGCAAAGGAGATCAAACGCTCAAAAGGCTGTCGTATGCCCTTGATATTGGCCTCAATACCCTCAACCGTGAGCATCTTTCGGGTTTCGTCCCGCCCTGACGGATCGCCGATTTTGCTGGTCCCCCCCCCCATGAGAGCAATGGGGCGATGGCCCGATGCCTCAAAATGGTGCAGCAGCATAAGTTGGATAAGGCTGCCGACATGCAAGCTGTCGGCTGTGGCGTCGAAGCCAATATAGGCTGCGGCATCGCGCCCATGATCAACCAGCGCGGCGTCCAAGCCTTTATAGTCGGTGCAGTCCTTGAGAAAACCGCGGGCGTGCAGGCGGTCCAAAAATTCAGACTTGAACCGGGCGGGACGTTCATTGGGCATGTGAAAATAATAGCGCGGTTTTGGCCTACAAGCGGTCTAGATCAAGATCATCGATTTCAGCGGCGGAGAGTTTGTGGGTGGGCGTCGGTAGGCTCGCGGGGCGATCCTTCATAATGGTCAAGGCAGGAGCAACGTCGCCCTCCAAATCGTGATAGTTGGCATGAGCCGCTAGATAGGCTGCAACGCTCGTGTCTAGGGTGGCAATGTGGCCCTGAAAATAGTGGTTGGCACCTTCAACTTCATCCAACTCGATATGAATCCCCTTTTGCAAGTGCAGGCGTTCGACCAAGTCGCGTGTTTCGGACAGGGGCGCAACTTGGTCGTCGCTTCCGTGAATAATGAGGCCTGAGGTGGGACAAGGGGCCAGAAAGCCAAAATCGTACATGTTGGCAGGGGGCGCGATGGACACAAAGCTCGTTACCTCGGGCCGGCGCATCAGCAATTGCATGCTAATCCAGGCCCCAAAGGAAAAACCGCCCACCCAGCATGCGCGGGCGTGGGGATTGTGGACTTGCAGCCACTGTAGGGCAGCAGTGGCATCATCCAACTCGCCCTCGCCACGATCGTAGTCGCCCTCTGAATTGCCTACGCCGCGAAAATTAAAGCGCAGTACGTTGAATCCCGCCTCGGCAAAGGTGTGGTACATGGAATAGACCACCTTGTTATTCATGGTGCCGCCGTACATAGGGTGGGGATGCATCAATAGGGCGATCGGTGCGCCCTCCTCGCCGCTGTGCTTATAGATGGCCTCAAGACGACCTTCGGGGCCAGGAATGGTAAGTTCGGGCATGTTCTGCTCAGTTCCTCTGGGGGATGATGATCCGGGGGACTTAGGGATGCAGACATGGAAAATCAAAGGTTTCTCCGGGAAAACAATTGTGAATTTTGGTTTAGCGCCTACATCCTCGGTTCAGAAAGGTTAGGATCTATGTTCAAAGACTTGTGGGACGAAATCGATGGTATTCGTCGCCGTGATCCCGCGGCGCGGACCCGTCTTGATGTCATAACGTCCTACCCCAGCTTTCATGCCATGCGGTTTCACCGCATTAGCCATTGGCTTTGGCGACGTCGATGGTTTTGGCTGGCTCGCTACCTTTCTCAA
Organism: Alphaproteobacteria bacterium; assembly: GCA_965228345.1. Lineage (GTDB taxonomy): Bacteria > Pseudomonadota > Alphaproteobacteria > UBA7985 > UBA7985 > CAXQZM01. Next base: position 517,291 of record CBDDHH010000003.1, read on the forward strand.
TGGGGGCGATTTTGGACAGGAATTGAAATCCACCCCGGGGCCAAGATCGGCAAGCGGTTTTTTATCGATCATGGCATGGGGGTCGTGATCGGGGAGTTCGCCGAGATCGGTGATGACGTTACCCTCTACCACGGGGTTACTCTTGGCGGCGTAAGTCCTTCTGAGAACAGCCAGAGTCAAAAGGGCAAGAAGCGCCACCCCACCATCGGCGACAATGTGATAGTTGGGTCGGGCGCCCAAGTCTTGGGGCCACTGACGGTTCATGCTTGCGCTCGTGTTGGGGCCAATTCGGTGGTAACGCGTGACGTACCCGCACGCACGACAGTCGCGGGAATCCCTGCCCGACCTTTGAGCCATCGGCCCACAAGAGACACAGCCGGCAAAGCGGCCTTCATGGCTTACGGAATGCCCGTCGACGGAGGCTTGGACGAGCTGACGGATAGTCCTCGGAAAGTCCGGGCACAACTCGGCATGATGAAGGCGAGGCTCAATGCGCTGGAGGCGGCGCTGGACAAGGCCTCTTCGCCTCTCTTGGCCGAGCAGGAAAGGAAGCAGGGCCACGACCGTGCCACGCCTTAGTCAATGTCCCGTGGTGGCGCCATGCTCCGTGCCTATCTAGACCACAATGCCACTACACCGCCTCTGCCCGAGGTCATCAGACTAATGACCGAGGCTATGGCAGAGGTGGGCAACCCCAGTGCCGTCCATAGCCATGGTCGCCAAGCCCGCAACCGCGTGGAGAACGCCCGCGCACAGGTTGCTGCCCTATGCCAAGCTCGGGCGCAGGACGTGACCTTTTTTGGCTCCGCGACTGAGGCAACGGCGACTTTGTTTGCGCACTTTGCCGATGTACCGCTTTTTCGCCCCGAAACCGAGCATCGGGCGGTCTTGGACGCGGCCCCGGGGCATGCCTTGCGGTTGTCCCCAGATGGCAGCCTCAACTTGGAAGATTTAGCGGCGCAGCTGCATGCGCACAAGGGGCCTGTTCTGTTTGCTCAGATGGCGGCGAACAATGAAACCGGCCTGGTGTCGGATGCTCATGCCATTGGGCAATTGGTAGCTGCGGCGCGTAAAGGTAATCCGCAAATCCACTACCATGTGGATGCGGTGCAGGCGGCGGGCAAAATGCCGATCGACATATCGGCGTGGGGTTGCGATAGCTTGACATTGTCAGCGCACAAAATGGGCGGGCCGCAGGGGGTCGGCGCCTTGGTGACACGACCGGGCTTTGACCTGCGCCCCCTTATTCGTGGCGGCGGGCAGGAGCGCGGGCGGCGTGCTGGTACCGAAAATGTTGCGGGGATCGTCGGCTTCGGGTTGGCGTGCCAGCGCCTAGGAGATGTGAGGGGGGGGGCTAAGTCCATGCAGGCGTTGCAAGTACGGCTGGAGCGGGGGTTGCGCGCGCGTAACCCCGCCTGTCAAATCTTGGGGGCTGAGGCGCTTCGCCTGCCTAACACCACCTGCTTGCTCACCCCAGGCAAGACCGCGCAGACGCTCCTTATGCAATTCGACTTAGCAGGGGTTGCCCTATCCTCTGGCTCAGCCTGCTCATCGGGAAAAGTTGGACCGTCTCACGTTTTGCAAGCTATGGGCATCGCGCCGGGGTTGGCACAGTCGGCCTTGCGCTTTTCCTTAGGTCGCACGACGCGTATCGCGGAGATCGACCGCGCCCTGGATGTTTATGAGGTTGCATGTCGCGAATCTACTTAGACTATCAGGCGACAACGCCGCTAGACCCGCAGGTATGGGCAGCCATGAAACCGTTTTTTCTGCAGCAGTTCGGAAACCCGGGATCCATCGATACGGAACGGGGGCAGGCCGCGGCGCAGATGGTAGAAACGGCCCGTGGACAGCTCGCCGGGGCTATCGGGGCGTTACCGCGCGATGTGATCTTTACCTCTGGTGCGACTGAGGCGAACAACCTAGCGCTCAAGGGCGCCATGGTTCTACAAGTCAAAAAGGGGCGCCCGCGGATCCTGACGTTTGCGAGTGAACACAAGTGTGTATTGGCGGCAACCCAGGCGTGCGCTGAGTTTGGCGCGGAACCCGAAGTCTTGCCCGTGCAACCCGACGGCCTGATTGATTTGGACAACCTAGCCCATAAGCTTGACCAACGGGTTGGGATGATATCTGCCATGGCGGTTCACAATGAGATTGGAGTCATCCAAAATTTCGTCGCCCTGGGAGATCTGGCGCAACGTCACGGCGCACTGTTCCATTGCGACATGGCGCAGGCACTGGGCAAAATTCCCATTGACTTAGGCCGCTTACCCATCGCCCTGGCGTCGTTTTCAGCGCACAAGGCCTACGGACCCATGGGCATCGGTGCCCTCTACATTCGCAGGCGACCCAAGGCGCACGTAGCCCCCCAAGTCCATGGGGGAGGACAGGAACGCGGTGTGCGTTCAGGCACCTTGCCCCTGCCCCTGATTGTCGGGTTTGGCGCGGCTGCGGCGCAGGTGAGCGCCTGTTTGGAAAGCGACCTGACCCGGGCTTGGGAGCTGCGGGAGAAGCTGATGACCCTTGTCGATCATCTGCCGCAAGTTCATGTCAACGGTCACCGCATGCAGCGGGTGCCTTCCAATTTCAACTTGCGGTTTGACGGCCTTAGCCAAGCCGAGGTCCGCGCGGGGCTTGCTGAGTTTGAATTTTCTAGAGGATCGGCGTGCAGTGCTGCGGATTTGGGCCCGTCTGCCACTTTGACCGCCTTAGGACTGAATGAAGTCCAGGCCGATAGCGCCGTTCGTCTCAGTCTTGGGCGGTTTACGACGGCGGAGGATATTGACGCCCTATGCGCCGCCCTGGCGCGAATAGGCAAGACTGAAGTTGCAGGTACGGCCCCAAGGCTGGCCGTGCCGGGGGATCATGGCCATCAGGCCTAGTGATACGCCTTAAGCCCTTGTAAATAGGGACATTTATAGAACAGTGCGCTTGAAAACAGAGTTGCACCTCGGGCGGGTCTAGGAATTTCCAGAACGCAATTATAAACCGTCTCCTGTTGAGCATTTGGCCCGCGAGCTTCTAAGTTTCGCGGCGGCTATGAGGTCAGGAGTGAGGTGCAGTGTTGCCAGTGTGGTTGAGGGCAGGTTTGGTGACGATGATGTCGGTGTTGCCGTTAGTTCCTGGGCGCGCGCAAGAGTTGCTTGTGAACGGATTGTCAAACGCCGACCAGCCTTCGGTAAGTTTGAAAACAGGAGATTCAGTAGATCTCAAAGTCACCATGTCGGAGGCACCAGACAGCGACGTCGGCATTTCAATTGTTCGAACGCTGGTTGATAGCGGCAGCTTGGTGCACATCGATCCAGATGTTGTAGAAAATGATAATGGGGACCCGCAGCCCTCATTTGACCTGACGTTCGATACTTGGAACACGGGCGAAGTCGTAAGACTCACCGTTCCAGAGACGGCCTATACGCGAGGGGATCCGGAAGAAATGGATATAGACCTCATCCCAAGTGGCGGGCCGTTTAGTGCGGATATTTCATCACCTAGTAACGCAGATACTTTGATTGTACGGGTCACTGTTACCGATGATCGCCTGCCGGATATCGTTCTGTCCGCGCCTGACCTCACCGTCGCGCCCGGTGATACTAAGACTTTTGAAGTTGGGTTGATGGTGCCGCCTCTGGAAAACACGAGTGTTTTCGTCGATTTAAGTGCAGGCAGTTCCAGTTTGGTAACATTCGAGCCTGCCAGGGTGGAATTTAGCCACAATGTATGGAGCCCAGTAGAAATAGCAGTGACCGCGAATGCTGATCTTCAAGGCACGGTTAGCATCAGTGCATCCATCGACGATGCTAGCACCACGGATGCGGACTATCGCGACAACGTCGACGATACTGCCATAAGTGTCACCGTCACTGATGAGGCACCTCCACCCGATCGCCCCCCCGAAGATCCAGGGGGGGCGGCCTCATCTATCGACACCAGCCTCGGGGTTGGGTCTGCTATTATCGGGGCGGTTTCCGCCGCTACACAGGGGGCTTTACGTCCCACGCGTCATGGATTTGGAACACCGCCTCGTGATGATCCTGAGCAGGATTTGGATCCGAATCCTGGTATGCTAACGGTGATGTCAGCACGCGCGAGCGACAACAGTCTGTCTTTGGTGGACTGGTTTGCCATGGGCCTCATTCAAGAGTCGGTCGATGCCGAACTTGTAGGGGACGGGACGGTGGCCTATGCCATGATTGGCTCCGAACTCACACGTACCCAGACGACCGTCTCTGGATTGCTCTATGGCCTCGAAGCCTCAAGTTGGGACTATGAGGACGAAACCGATGTCGACAAGACAGGACTATTTGGTGGTTACTATGCAGGCCGAACCTGGGACCGGTTGTTGCTTTCCGGGGCTGTGGTCCTTACTGTGGCCAACAATGCCTACATCGCAGATGATGGCGCGAGCGCCGATGCGACGTCCTGGCGACTCATGCTCGTCGGGTCCCTTAGCGACGAACGCCGGTTGGAAACAGGGGCCGTGATCGCACCGTATACAAGTTTTCTTTACGCTAACGAAACACTGGAGGCCTTTAGCTTTTCCGATGGGACCACATCCAATCAGGATAGTGCGAGCGTCGGCGAAATTAGCGCAGGGGTCGAGTACCTCACGGCCCCTGATCCCCATTTAGGGCAGTTCCTCATTCGCGGATCCTTGGATAAGGTGTTTGGGACCGACGCGGTTACTCTCACCACGGGGGAAACCTATGTGCCCAGTGAGGATATTTCGGGGTCGGTAACATTCGGGTGGCTCCCACATTTGGGAACAGATTCTGCCATGAGTGTCGAACTGACAATCGGCCAACTGGGCAACGATGAGAAAACCGAGGTGCGTATGGACGGAACCTGGGACCGCCAGTTCTAGCGTGGGGGCCAAGTCGCAACGACTGAAATTTCAATCCACTCGATTCTGTGATCACCAATGCGGCGACAAGGCAAACCTCACGGTGGCTGGAGTTTCCGTGGGTCCGGCGGCCCTATTTGCGGATGAGCCAAATTCCTGGAAAGATCAGGGCCAGGGAGATCACATGATACCAGGCCAATTGTGACGACGCGGGCGACAGCCAGAAAAGCATAGCGATCCCAAAGGGCATGAGGTTGATCGATAGGGAGGGCACCCCAGAACCGATCAGTTGGATCGCGCGGTTGTAGCACAAGGCGGAGATCAGGGACGGAAAAATCATGAGGTAGGCGAGGGCGGCGAGGGTCTGCGCATTGACCGGAAAGCGGTGGCCCGCCGCCCACGTATCCCAAGCCCACCAGGGACCCAAGAGGCTGAGCCCAGCGGCGATCAGAACCCAAAGAAAGGGCAGGGAGGAGATGCCGGCAGGGCGCAAGCGTAGCAGAACGGTGTAGACCGCATAGGACAGGACCGCCGCCAACGCCCAAAGTTCGGCAATGCCCAAGTCGATGCGGTGCAGAGCCTGAAACTCGCCGCGGCTGGTGGCAAGTAGGCCCCCCGTGACCGCGAGGGCGATGCCCACCACGTTTACCCCCTTTAGGCGGGCCCCAAAGAGGATTAGTGCGACGACAGCAACGAGGGCGGGAAAAATCGTTTGCAGCGTGGCGAGCGATGTTGCGTCGGACCCGATCCGCGATAGGGCCAGGTAGATGCAGGTGTTGTAAAAGGTATAGGCGCTGACGCCGATAATCCATAGTGCGGGCAGGTTGGCCGCGATTGCCGTGCCCTCGGCCCTCAGGCCACGCCATGCGAACGGCAGCAGCACCAGTGCTGCGCATCCCCAGCGGAAAAAGGCCAGCTGCACCGGTGGCACGGGCGTGGAACTGATCTTCGTCGTGTATTCGCCGATGACGAAGTTGCCACACCAAAAGCTCAGGGTGAGCAGCAACAGGACATGGGGTTGGTTCCAGATCAGGCGGTTGAAAGCTTGCATTTCGATCCCTTGAACCGACTTAGAAGTAAAGGGAAAGGAATAAATCATGCGACGATGGCGCACAGCTTTGGCGGGGCTGATTTTGGTTCTGGGTGGGGCGGTTTACTTAGGGGGCGCGGTTTTGCTGATCGAACAGGTGCCCGAGGGCCATTGGGGGCGATGGGCTCTGTATCTGGGTCTCGCGCTTGCATGGGTTTGGCCCGCGCTGCGGCTGTTCCGTTGGACCTTGAAAGACCCGGGCACCAAGATCGAGCACTTGCGCTAAAGTCCTGTTGGGCGTCCCTCTGGTGGACTAGTAACGGTTTTGTTCCGCGCGGTTGAGAAGTTTATTATGCCGCCAAGCGTTCGAATGCTAGGGGGCTTTTTCCACCGTTTGCACTGTGGCGTCGGCGTGGATTGTAGAAGCCGTTAATATAGTCAAAGATGGCGCGATGTGCTGATCGTCTTGTTGGCCAGATGTATCGCCATATCAGTTCGGCTTTGATGGTTTTGAAGAAGGCTTCCACAACGGCGTTGTCGTAGCAATTGCCCTTGCCGCTCATAGAAGCCTTGAAGCCGTGTTTGGTGAGCAGATCACGATAATCATGGCTGCAATATTGGCTACCACGATCACTTTGATGGATGCAGCCTTTGGGAGGTTTTCGATGCGCGATGGCCATTTGTAAGGCACGGATCGCCAGACCTTTTTTGAGACGGTCACTCACAGCCCAGCCGATCACGCGGCGGGAGTAGAGGTCTATAAGGACGGCTAGATACAGCCCGCCTTCCTGCGTCCAGATGTAGGATATATCTGATACCAGCGGCAATTATAAATGACTTTTATGATCGCTGTTATAAGGGCCGCGACTGCGGCCCCCGTAGCGGCCCCGAGGCGCTTTCTTAGCTGATCTCGGGGTCGCTACGGGACCGCTGTCGATCGAGTATTTGGGGCTGTGACCGGGCGATAGTGCACGGTTTGCTGCGGGAACGGAATTTCGATCTGCGCTTGGTCCAGGGCCTCTTTGGCGGCTTTGCGGTAGGCGCGGCTTGCCGCCCAGATGTCCTCGCCCTTGGCGCTAAAGCGAATTTCCAGATCGACCGAACTCGCGGCGAGATTTTGAACAAAGATCCGTGGCGCCGGGTCTTGCAACACTCCCGCGACTTTGTCACCTGCGGCGATCAGAACCGCTTGGGCCTTGTCCAGGTCACTATCGTAGGCAACACTGACGACGAGACGGCCCGTCATGACGGGGTTGCGCGAGTAGTTGATGATCGCACTGCCGAATAGGGTGCCGTTCGGGATGGATACTCGATACTGCTCAATTGTATCGACCGTGGTGTAAAAGATACCAAGGCTGACAACGGTGCCGTCGTACCCCCCACCTGAAATATACTCCCCGACAACAAAGGGGCGTAATACTAGCAACATGAGACCCGAAGCGACGTTGGATAAGGTGCCCTGCATGGCAAGGCCAATCGCCAGCGCCGACCCGGTCAAGATGCCCAAGAAGGCCGTTGTTTGGATGCCGACGCTCAGCATCGCATAGTAGGCCGCTGCCAAGAAGGTGAGCCAGTTGAGCGCTAAGCGGATAACCCCCCGTACCGTCGCGTCGGGGAATTGCGCACGCTCCATCGCTGCAATCAAATTAGCGATCAAGAATCGCCGGGCCAGCCAGGCGAGCGCGAGCGTGAGGATCACCTGACCCGCCGACCAGCCGACCAACGCCGCCATGGCCTCAAAGTCCTCAAAGCCAAAAAAATCGGCAAAGGAGTTCAAGCCTTGGGTCATGGTCGTTCCTTGTGGGCCACCTGCAAGCGCAGGCGTCCCTGAACTTGCCTGCCCGCGCCCCGGCCCGTCTGCAATTCCTGCAGATAGGTTGCGTCGACGGACCCTGGCAGGTAGTTTTCCGAAAAGACCGAGTCCTCAAAATCGCCTATGGCCGGGTTCAACTCGCTGCCGCAGGCGCGCAAGTCCGCCAAGGTTTGGTAGATCAGCCCGTCGGCGTCTAATTCATCGCAGATTTCGGCCTCTGTCAGATAGGCAGCAACAAATTCGCCGCGGGACGGCAAGTCAACACCGTATACATTGGGGTGGCGAACGGGCGGCGAGGCGGAAGCGACATAGACTGCTCGTGCGCCCGCGGCACGGCACAGACCAATGATTTTTCGCATGGTCGTTCCGCGCACAATGGAATCATCGATCAACAAAATGCGGCGATCCTTCAAGACCGCAGGGTTGGCGTTGAGTTTGCGTTTGACCGACCGTTCCCGCGACATTTGGTTGGGCATGAGGAAGGTGCGGCCGACATAGCGGTTTTTGATGAGGCCCTCGCCGTAATCAACCCCAAGACGCCGTGCCACCTCCATGGCGGCGGGTCGGGCCCCGTCGGGCACGGGGACGACAACGTCAATATCCCAGGGTTGCTTGCGAACGCGCTCGGCCAGTTTTTGCCCGCATGCGCGCTGGAACTCATAGACCGAGATCCCAGACAGGCGCGAGTCTGGGCGTGCTAAATAAATGTACTCGAAGATGCATGGCTTTAGGGAGCCTTCGACCAACTGCGCCGCGCGCATCCCACCTTCTTTGTCGATGAGCACTGCCTCCCCCGGGGCCACATCCCTGAGTAACTCAAACCCCAAGGCCTCAAAGGCTATGGGTTCGGAGGCAAAGGCGTATTCCAAGTTTCCAGCCGCGGTCAGACGTCGCCCAAGGCTGAGCGGGCGCACGCCGTATGGGTCTCGGAATGCGACGAGTCCAACCGTATCGATCAGCGCCAGAGCCGCGTAAGTCCCGGTGGCGCGCGCCATCAAGCCAGTGAGCCCCCCAAAGACAGCGTCGTGCTTGCGCGCCTCAGGATGCGTTGCGTAGTAGAGCTGAATCTCATCAGCTAGCAGTGCGAGCAACGCCTCGGTATCTGAGTTCGTTCGAAAGTGACGACGTTGTCGGGTTTGGGCAAGGGCCCGCAAAGCCGCCGCATTGGTCAAGTTGCCATTGTGAACCAGAAAAATCCCAAAAGGAGCATTGACGAAGAAGGGTTGCGCCTCTCGCGCCGACAAGGTTCCTGCCGTTGGGTAGCGGACATGGCCTAGGCCCAAGGTTCCTGGCAGCTTACTCAGATGGCGCTGCGTGAACACATCAGAAACAAGTCCGTTTTTCTTGCGTTCATGAAACTGATGGCCCGCAAGGGTCACCATGCCCGCCGCGTCTTGACCTCGATGTTGAAGCATGAGCAAGGCCTCGTAGAGACGCGGTGCTGCCGCATCCTCGCTTAGGGACAAACCTATGATTCCACACATGGGCTCACCGCCTAGGCCCCAACACCTGGGATTCCCAGCCTCAATTCCAGTAAATGACACAGATTTGTGATCTTTGAACCCAATTTACGAGGCTCGGCCGCTTGTCTTATCGATTTGCCAGTCCATCTATAGGCAGGATGGCCGTGTCGCGGCTGTCCCGGCGGCAGACCTCAGCCCTCCTTTCGATCCCCATCCTGGGTCTGTCGCCACTCTTGTTCCCCGAAGTTCTGGATTGAGACACGCATGATCGCCCCGTCGGGCTTTGCCTGATACCAGTTCATAAAGAGTCTGTTTTAAGTAGAATTGGTATTAACTGCCGCTGGTATTACTCCCAAATCCACTGTTACTAATATCGAATTCGGGCCCTATAGACGGTCCCATGACCCATGCTTTCCATCCTTCCATTTTGCGGGCTTACGATATCCGTGGACAAGTCGACCAGACCCTGCATATCGAGGATGCCTATCATATTGGACGCAGCTTTGGCACGATTGCGCGGCGGCGACTTGGAGACCGCCCGCATATAGCGGTTGGCCGCGACGGACGCCTGACTAGTCCTGCGTTGAGTGAGTCACTGATCGCGGGTTTGGCTTCCACAGGGTGCCGAGTTGCCGATCTTGGACTCGGTCCCACACCCATGACCTACTATGCAACGCATAGTTATGACTTAGCCGGAGGGATCATGATAACGGGGTCGCATAATCCCGTCGACTACAACGGCTTCAAGCTAGTTCTTGGCGGTCGGTCATTTTTCGGCGAGGATATCAAGTTTTTGGGTGAGGTCACTGCCCAGGGGGACTATGAAAACGGGCCGGGGGAAGTAGACCTTATAGACGTGCGTTCAGAGTATGCCCGTTGCGTTGCGGAGGGCTTTGCATGTGAAGATGGGCAAGGTTTATCCGTGGCTTGGGATTGCGGAAACGGGGCGGCGGGTGCGGTTTTAGCCCAGGTTTTGTCGCACTTACCCGGGCAGCATCATGTTTTGTTTGAGGATGTGGATGGCACCTTTCCCAACCACCATCCCGATCCTGCAGTTCCCGAAAATCTTGTTCAACTGCAGGAGCTGGTGTGCCGTAAAAATTGTGATATGGGGATCGCCTTCGATGGCGATGGTGATCGCTGCGGCCTAATTGACGATGAGGGGGAAGTGATTTGGGCTGATCAGTATTTGATCTTCCTAGCAGAGGAGGTCTTGGCCAGCTTGCCTGCGGCTACAATTATTGCCGACGTCAAAGCCAGTCAGGTTCTGTTTGATCGGGTGCGGTTGGCGGGCGGGCAAGCGCTGATGTGGAAGACGGGACATTCTCTGATTAAGGCAAAGATGCGGGAGATCAAAGCCCCCCTCGCCGGTGAAATGTCGGGTCATGTGTTTTTCGCCGATCGCTATTTCGGTTACGATGACGGGCTCTACACGGCGGTTCGGATCATGTCTCACGTCGCGCGCAGCGGCCGAAAGCTGTCAGACTTTCGCAAGTCCCTGCCCAGGGTATTTAACACACCTGAAATGCGCTTTGCCTGCGAAGACCATCGCAAGGGTCACGTTATGGCGGCGATCAAGGCCGCCCTGAGCGAGGGTCATCAAGGCGAAATTGTGGAGGTGGACGGGGTGCGGTGTGTTACGGAGGCTGGCTGGTGGTTGCTACGTCCCTCCAATACCGAAGCGGCCTTGGTTGGTCGGGTCGAAGCTCGCAGCGCCGCGGATCAGGAGCATTTGCAGGCACGCCTGTTTAAATTGTTACGCCAGGCGGGTGTTGATCCTTCCCCGCATTGATGCCAGGGCCTATGCCCTATGTTGTGAGTTGCGTTCGAGCCTCATGCGGACTTTGCCCCCGCTTATACCAACTCCGCTAAAAATTTACATTTTTAGCGGAGTTTTGTCTCACGGCAGAAACGCGTTGCGTTTCTGCCGTTTGATGCTGTCTCACCTCGCTCGCACCGCTCGCTCAGCCCGACCGCGCGACATAAAACGGCTGAAAACGTGTCAACTTTTTTCGCCGTTGGTATTAGGGCCGAACAAAGTCCCGAAGGGCTTGCATTCACGGTGGTTTCTGGTCAGGCAGAAGCAATGAGGTCTTCCTCGCCTATTCTGCGCCTCAGCGATCTGACGCTTGTGCGAGGGACGCGTGTGCTGGTGCAAGATATGGATCTTGAGATTCGCGCGGGAGAAATTTGGGCGATTGAGGGCGCCAACGGCGCGGGCAAAACCACCATCTTACGGGCCGCCGCGGGACTGTTTCGCCCCTTTTTGGGCCAGGTTCATCGGGCTTCGCAGACCTCCCTTCGCTATTTGGGCCACCAGCTGGCGCTGAAGTCTGAACAGACCCCGGCCCAGGTTCTAAGCCAGGACCATCTCGCCAGTTGGCAGCTTAGCGAGCTCGCAAATCTGCCGATTCAGCATTTGTCGACGGGTCAGCGTAAGCGGGTCGCCCTGGCCCAACGCTGCCGCCCTGGGGCGCAGCTTTGGGTCTTTGATGAGCCTCTGGCCAATTTGGACACGCAGCAACAAGCGCGCTTCAAGGCCGTGCTGCGCGCCCATGCGCGCGCGGGCGGGGCGGCGCTGGTCAGTGTTCATGCCGCCGTTTTAGGCGGGCATCGCCTGAGGATTGAGGATCGGCGGGTGCGCCGTGTTTAGTCGTACCGTCCCCCGGACGTTCTGGTTGTCCCCGCTGACCTTCTTGTTTTTGGGAGTGCTCGCGCTGATCGTGTTTTCGGGTGTCCTCGACGGAGTTGGGGCATCTGTGCAGGCCCAGAGCCTCGGGACGGTGTTTTGGTTGCTGCTCTTTACCATGTTGGCGCAGGATGCCGCTGCCCTGTGGCAGGAAGACGCCGACGACGGCACGCTGGATCAGGCTTACTTGGCGGCGGGTAGTTACATCTGGATTCTCGTTCGTGCATACTTGGGGCAAATCTTTGGCGTTTTTTTGCCTTTAGCGTTGGTCTTTTTGGGGTTGTGGGCCTTGGGGGTAAAAGGCGATTATCCTTGGGGGAGTTTGTTGGGGCTCGTTCTGCCCGTGACAGCGCTTCGTGTTTTGGCGAGCGCCCTGGGGCTTGCGCTTGCGCCCGGGTTTGGGGTTGGCGCCTTGTTTTTTTTGAGCCTGGCGGGCCTATTCTTTTGCTTATGCGTTGCGGGGCGGGCGGACTTGGTTTGGGCTCTGGGGCTGATCTTAACACCGCTTTGCCTGGCCTTGACGCCCCATATCTTGTCGTTGAGTCATGGCTCGCAATGACTTCGGTGGTTCTAAACCCGATACCAATTTTCATAGATGGTGACCCATTTATGAAAATTATCGGTCTCACAGCAGAAACGCGTCGCGTTTCGGCTTTTGGGTGTTGCGGTCTCACCTCGCTCGCTAGGCTCGCTCAGCCCGACAGCAGGACGGGGCCTTCGCTTATACCCCGAGGCGCGTTCTTAGCTCATCTCGGAGCCGCTGCGGGGGCCGCAGTCGCGGCCCTATACCAGTTCATTAAGAGTCTGTTTTAAGGTGAACTGGTATTATTTAATGAGAACTGATATTAAGGCCGAGGGGGCACTAGCCGCGCTTGTGGTTTTGCCCTAACTCGCGTTGGCGAGAAAACGCGCGAGCAAGTATGGGAACACTGTCCCGTGCGAGGCTTGAACCTAAGGGACGGGTCGATGTGGACGCCCGTTGGTATTGAGGAGTGTGCATGGGCTTGCTTGGGAACACATTGGACTGGTTAATCAATTTGGCCGCCAATCTATTTGTTTTTGGCTTGTTGGCCCTGATCCTTATTCAGCTTTTGATCCAGTTTGAGATTATTCCGCGCCACAATCAGCCGGCAAGACAGCTCTGGGGTCAGTTGGCACGATTGTACGAGCCTTTGTTGCGCCCCTTACGCCAGGCCCTGCCGCTGCTTGGCGGGTTCGATCTTTCGCCCATGGCTCTGATTTTTATCGTCCATATCTTGCGGCAGTTTCTGATCCAGATCCTTTAAGCCTGCGGGCCTTATGTCCCACCTCATCGCCCTTTTGGGCCCCACCAATACGGGCAAGACCTATGCGGCCATGGAGCGCATGTTGGCGCACCAGACCGGCATCATGGGCTTTCCCTTGCGTCTGTTGGCGCGTGAAAACTACGACAAGGCCGTGCGCATGAAGGGCGCGGATCAAGTTGCCCTAGTCACGGGGGAGGAGAAAATTGTCCCGGCGCGGGCGCGATTTTACATGTGCACTGTGGAATCCATGCCCATGGATTTGGACGTGGACTTCATCGCGGTGGACGAAATCCAGCTGGCCGCTGACCCCGAGCGCGGCCATGTTTTCACCGATCGGCTGTTGCATATGCGCGGCAGGCACGAAACCATGTTTTTGGGCGCGGCGACCATCGCGCCGCTGCTGCGCCGCGTGCTGCCCGAAGTGGAGGTTCGCACGCAGCCGCGGTTTTCGACCTTGTCGTACCAGGCGCCGATCAAGGTCAGTCGCCTGCCGCCTCGATCGGCCTTGATCGTTTTCAGCGCCGCGCAGGTTTATGAAATGGCGGAATTCTTGCGCATGCACCGCGGCGGCTGCGCGGTGGTCTTGGGCGCGTTGAGCCCGCGAACCCGCAACGCCCAGGTTCAGATGTACCAGTCCGGCGAAGTGGACTATTTGGTCGGCACCGACGCCATTGGCATGGGGTTGAACCTGGACTTGAACCATGTGACTTTCGCTAAGTTGCGGAAATACGACGGGCGCCACCCGCGCGCTTTGCGGGCCGAGGAAATCGGTCAAATCGCAGGTCGGGCGGGGCGCCATCAGCGCGACGGTAGCTTTTCTACCACGCCCGAGGCTGGAGGCCTTGCAGATGCGATGGTCTCCATGATCGAAAACCATAGCTACGCTCCCCTGCGGCACCTTAACTGGCGGAACCCAAATTTGCACTTTGATAGTTTGAGCGCCCTGCGCTTGTCGCTTGAGACTTTGCCCACGGACCCGAATCTACAACGCCAGCGCCACGCGGACGATCAGCTGGCGCTAGAGGTCCTGACCAAGGAGCCGTCGGTGCTTGATCTATGCAGGTCCCCCGCCGCCGTGCGGCTCTTGTGGGACGTGTGCCAAATCCCCGACTTTCGCAACTCATTGACCGACCAGCATCACAGCCTACAACTGACTCTGTTCGGTCACTTGATCCGCGACGGGCAGTTGCCGACAGGGTTGGTAGAGGAACAAATCGAACGCCTAAACAAGGACAGCGGCGATCTCGATACGCTTGTGAACCGTATCGCCGCCATCCGCACTTGGGCCTACATCACTCATCGCGGCGGTTGGGTGGCGCAGTCAGATATGTGGGCTGCGCGTGCCAGGGCGGTGGATGACATCCTGTCCGATGCGTTGCATAAGCGCTTAACGCAGCGATTCGTGGACCGTCGCGCGGCCTTGCTGGTCCAAAAGCTACAACGCGGGGGACCCCTCATGTGTGACATCGATAAGAAGGGTGAGGTCAAGGTTGAGGGTACGGCGGTCGGTACGCTCGAAGGCCTGACGTTCGTCCCCGACCCGTCGGGGTCAGCGGGCGACAAGGCGGCGCTGTTGACCGCCGCGCGCCGTAGCCTTGGCCCTGCGGTTCAAGCCCGTTTGGCGCAGCTAGAGGCCGACAATGACGGTGCGTTTCGCCTGGACTGGGCCGGGGTTTTGCGTTGGCGAGAGGCCCCCGTCGCGGGCTTGACCAAGGGGTCGAGCTTGTGGGCGCCCGAGATTCGGGTCGATGCCAATGAATTTCTCGACAAGGGGCAGGAGGCACGCCTGGCCGCCCGTTTGGCCCCTTGGTTGAAGGCCCATTTGCGCAACCGGCTTGCCCCCTTCTACGCGCTGCGGGACCCACGCTTGACGGGTGCGCTGAAGGGGTTGGCCTATCAAATGTGGGAAGAAGGCGGCCTCATCCTGCGCCCCGACAGGGCAAGGGTTGAGGCCCTTCGCGAAACCGACAAGGCCCTGATGGCAGAGTTGAAAATTCACATGACGCGCCGTGCGCTGTTCGTTCGCTCGGTCTTCAACCCCAAGATCTGGGGCTTGCGTGCCGTGCTTTGGGCCCTGTTTCATGGACAGACCAAGGTCCCGGCCGTGCCGTCCGCAACCCAGAGCTGGATCAGCGACTTCGACGCGTTCAAGGGAGTGCAGGCTTACTTGCGCCAATTCGGGTTTTTGACCTTCGCCGGGCGCGGGCCAAGGCCCGTCCATGTGCGTGCCGACGGGTTCGACCGCTTGGAGGCCAAGCTCTACGCCCTTTATAAGAATGGCCAAGACGGCATTTTCATTTTGCCCGAGGACATAGGGCAACCGCTAGGACTGGCAGGGGGAGATTTGACAACAATTTTGGCGGCCTGTGGGTACGAACCGACCGAACGACCCCAAGAGCAGGTCGGCGAAGGGCCGTTCTACCGTCGCCGGCACGCCAAACATTTTGTCCGACCGCGCGCCGCGACCGGCCTGGATGCGCCGCCGACGCACGACAAGGCGCCAAAAACTGTCAAGTCGTCCCGACCTAAGAAGGGCGGAAAGTCGGGTCTATCCCGCGGCTCCGCCAAGTCTCCTAAGCCGCGCAAGTCCAATACGCCCGATCCTCACAGTCCCTTCGCGGTGTTGGCGGCATTGAAGGGCAGAGATGGTTGAAACGCTGCGGATCGATAAGTGGTTATGGTACGCAAGATTTTTTAAGACACGGACGCTGGCGTCCAAAGCAGTCCAGGCCGGTATTCGCGTCAATCAAGTTCGCATCGCTAAGGCGCACTTCGCAGTGAAACCAAGCGATGTACTCACCTTTTATAAGGGGGGTCATGTACGCGTCATTGAGGTTCGCGCCATCGGGGCCCGACGGGGGCCGTTTTCGGAGGTCCAGGGCCTCTATACCGACCTGAGCCCGCCACCCCCGCGCGGGCCCGAGGCCCGGGATGCCCAGGCAGGTGGCCCCCTAGTCGGACGCCGCGATGCAGGGGCGGGGCGACCGACAAAGCGGGATCGTCGCAAGATTGACGCCCTCAAGGGCTTGTAAAACCAAGGCGACTCATGTCAACGAGACGAAGAGTTGATTCGTCTAGCCGTTGGTGGACGCAGAATCGAGTGAATTGAAAGTTTCGTCGATTCAAGGACCGGCGGCTACTGCCGAGAAAGAGAAGTGCCCATGCCCTGGTGGACCCCAAAACCCGACCGTACGCCCGACCCTGCGGAGACCAAGTTTGGTCCTGAGGCCTTTGCTCTCACGTGTTTGGCCTTGGAGCTAGCCAAATCCGACGAAAGCCTTGATGCGGTTGAGCGGGCACGCTTGGCCAGCGACCTCGCACATCATTTCGATTTAAGCCCTAGCGACGTCGATGAGCTGATGGCGGCGGGGGAGGCGCATCAGGCCCAGTCGGTTCAAACCTATGGCTATACAAAAGCTCTGCGTGATACCTTAGACGAGGATCAGCGCGTGACGGTGATCGAGACACTCTGGCGTTTGGCCTTCGCCGATGGTGTTTTAGACGCTCAGGAATACGCCTTTATGCGCACCGTTCCCGCCGCCCTGGGGGTTGAAAATCACCTAAGCGAAGCGGCTAAGCGCCGGGCGCGCGCGGCCCTATCCTGACCCTTTTGCGCGTCCCGTCTCAACCCTTGTCACGTTCTCAAGACGGGTCTATGGCCCCGCCTCGTCCCGAAAGTTTGGATCGCCGAGCATGACCTACGTTGTTACAGATGCTTGCATTAAGTGCAAGTACACCGATTGTGTTGAGGTGTGCCCCGTGGATTGCTTTTATGAGGGGGAAAATATGCTGGTGATCAACCCTGAGGAGTGCATTGATTGCGGTGTCTGCGAACCCGAATGTCCGGCCGAAGCCATCTTGCCCGATACGGACAAGGAGGGCGAGAAGTGGGTGCAGTTTAACCAAAAATACGCCGATTTATGGCCCGTGATTACTGAACGCAAAGACCCACCTGCGGATGCCGACGATTGGCAAGGTGTGGCTCGTAAGCTCGACAATCACTTTTCGGACGCCCCTGGCAGTTAACATGTCGGCAAGTTAAGGAGACCCATGTCAGAATTTAATTTCAAGCCAAACGACTTTGTCGTTTATCCCACCCACGGCGTTGGCAAGGTTTTAGGCATTGAGACCGAGACAATTGGCGGAATTAAGGTCGAGCTAATTGTGGTTCGGTTCGATGCGGAGCGAATGACTCTGCGGATACCAACTCAAAAAGTTGGCGTATCGGGCTTGCGCAAACTTTCCACCGCCGCCATGATCGATGATGCAATGGATATTCTCAAGGGCAGGCCGCGGATCAAACGCACCATGTGGTCACGCCGCGCGCAGGAATACGAAGCCAAGATCAATTCGGGTGACCCGATCCAGATTTCCGAAGTTGTAAGAGATTTGCACCGCAATTCTGAACAGCCCGAGCAATCCTTTTCCGAGCGGCAAATTTACGAAAACGCTCTCGCGCGCTTTACCCGTGAAGTGGCGGCAGTGCGAAGCGTAGAGGAGGATGAGGCGCTTACCCAAATCATGGCGATCCTGCGCCCGCCACAGACCCTGGATGCGGGCAAGGAGGACGAAGCTATGGCAGATCCGGAGCAGGCGCGAGCAACGCCCTAGTGTCTTGGGCGCTTAGGCTTTCGGGTTGAATGGTGTTGTTCCTTTTGCTGGCAGGAAGTTTCACAGGGCTGTTTTGAAAACCGGCATGGGATCGGCCTTAAGCAAATTCGTTACGAAGCGGCATGTCTGAGGGCGCCCAAGGCCGTATCGCCATTCTGAAGGGGGGGCATCGTTTTTGGGTCTTTGCCCCCGTACGAGGGGCTCTTGGGCCGCTTCGGGCGGCGTTGGAGTTGTGCCAGTCCTACTATCAAATCGGGGATCATATGGTGTTCCTCGGGTCGCAAATTGGCCCAGGTGGACAGTCCCTCGAAACGATCACGACCTTGGTTGAGTTTTCAGGCTGGCTTGAGGCCAAAAACGCCGAGGCGGCGCATCAGTATCGTCAGTTCAGCCCTAGCCAAGTAGTGTGGCTCTACGGCCCGCAAGAACGCTTGCTGGAGGATTTCTATACCCTCTACCACGCCAAAACACCCTTGGGCGACCTGTTGGATTGGATGTACAGTGCGCACAACTTTGATTCCGTTCTAACACAGTTTGGGATGGATTTAGCGGAGTTGAACGAGGTTGTGCAGTCTGGCCCAGGACTCTTGGCAGAGTATATGCGTGAGTTTCGGGATCATGTTTTCGCCTATGAAGGGGCGCGTGCTTACTTTGAGCGCTGTCGTCGCGCGGCCATGAGCGACCAGGGGCATCTCTTGTTCGTCCATGGCGGTGTGGACCCAGGGCGCAGCCTCTCACTGCAGACCGACGCTTTTTGGTGGGGGGACCCTGCCTACTTTCAGATGACGACGCCCTACCAGGGGTTTTCGCAAGTTGTTAGCGGCCTGACGCCGGGGGATGAAACCGAAGTGATTGGCCCTGGACGCATAGGATTTGACGCCGGCGCCGGCCGGGGCGGGCCCCTCAATTTGCGGTGTTTTGACATACGTGGGCGGCAGTTGTTTTCCTACAATTTCTCCTGATACCAACTCCGCTAAAAATTGACATTTTTAGCGGAGTTTTGTCTCACGGCAGAAAAGCTTCGCGTTTCGGTCGTTTGATGCGGTCTCACCTCGCTCGCACCGCTCGCTCAGCCCGACCGCGCGACGGGGCCTTCGCTTATACCCCGAGGCGCTTTCTTAGCTCATCTCGGGGCCGCTACGGGGGCCGCGGTCGCGGCCCTTATACCAGCGAATAAAAGAGTCATTTTAATTCGCCGCTGGTATTATACCAGCGAACATCTGCCGCCGCTGGTATCATGTGTTCTCACATTTGTGATTTCCCTATGGTGGGATAGTGTTGCATAAGATGGCCGAAAGTGAGGGGGGACGAGGGATGACTGACTTAGACCCTGTAGCCAGAGCCAATCAAGAATTTGTTCGCCGCTCGATGGCGGTGCCGCTGCTGTCAAAGGATGAGGAATACTCGCTTGCTGTTGCTTGGCGCGATCATCGAGATGAGCGTTCTCTGCACAAGTTGATGAACGCCTATAGCCGCCTTGTGATCTCGACAGCGTCGAAGTTCCGTAACTATGGCTTGTCGTCAGCAGATATGATCCAAGAAGGCATGATGGGTTTGCTGCATGCGGCCAATCGATTTGAGCCGGAGCGGGACTTGCGGTTCTCGACCTATGCTAACTGGTGGATCCGGTCCTCAATGCAGGACTATGTTCTACGCAACTGGTCGATCGTGCGAACCGGAACCACGGCAAGTCAAAAGTCGCTCTTCTTCAACTTTCGCCGCTTGCGCTCAAAGATTGAAGAACAAACCGGGGCGATCCTTGATGCGCGCGGCCGAGAGCAAATTGCCGAAGCCTTAGGTGTGAGCGTGGATGAGGTGCGGTCGATGGAAACACGCCTGGCCTTGGCATACGAGTCTCTTAATGCGACGCTCAAGGACGACTCCGATCTCGAACAGCAAGACCTGCTCGCAGACGAGCGGCCTGACCCGGAGAAAGTGACGCTCATTTCCCTTGACAGTCAGACCCGTCGCGGTTGGATTGAAGGGGCGCTGGGCGTGTTGGGCGAGCGGGAGCAAATCATTATCCGCGAACGCCGTTTGAGCGACAAGGGGCGAACTCTCGAAGAGCTAGGGTCACGCTTTGGGGTGTCGAAGGAACGTGTGCGTCAGCTGGAGCTAAGGGCGTTGGGCAAGCTCAAGACCTACATTGCAAGCAAAGTGGAGCAGCCGCAAGACCTGCTTCATGAATAGGGAAAACTCGCTTACCCTTGTTTTGGGGAGTTTCTCATGCTCCCAAGTTTGGGGATGGATGGGGTGCAAGATCATGTCCCATAGCACAGGAAAGGAAGGCTCATAGCAAGGGTCATAAAAAGTGATCTTTTTATGATCTTTTCGCGTCTCACGGCAGAAACGCTTCGCGTTTCGCCTCCGACGGGGCCTTGGCTTATACCCCGAGGCGCTTTCTTAGTTTGTCTTGGGGCCGCTTGTTTTTGGCGCGGGCGTTCCCTGCGCCCTTCGGGCTTGGAGCCCAAGTGTTTTGTGCGCGGGCATTCCCTGCGCCCTTCGGGCTTGGAGCCCAAGTGTTTTGTGCGCGGGCATTCCCTGCGCCCTTCGGGCTTGGAGCCCAAGTGTTTTGTGCGCGGGCATTCCCTGCGCCCTTCGGGCTTGGAGCCCAAGTGTTTTGTGCGCGGGCATTCCCTGCGCCCTTCGGGCTTGGAGCCCAAGTGTTTTGTGCGCGGGCATTCCCTGCGCCCTTCGGGCTTGGAGCCCAAGTGTTTTGTGCGCGGGCATTCCCTGCGCCCTTCGGGCTTGGAGCCCAAGTGTTTTGTGCGCGGGCATTCCCTGCGCCCTTCGGGCTTGGAGCCCAAGTGTTTTGTGCGCGGGCATTCCCTGCGCCCTTCGGGCTTGGAGCCCAAGTGTTTTGTGCGCGGGCATTCCCTGCGCCCTTCGGGCTTGGAGCCCAAGTGTTTTGTGCGCGGGCGTTCCCTGCGCCCTTTGGGCTTGGAGCCCGCTTGGGGGGGGGCCGCCGTCGCGGCCCTATACCAGTTCATAAAGAGTCTGTTTTAAGGTGAACTGGTATCACTTATAATTGCCGCTGGTCTTATACCAGCGGCGATTTAAAATGACTCTTTTATTCGCTGGTATAAGGGTCGCGACTGCGGCCCCCGTAGCGGCCCCGAGATGAGCTAAGAAAGCGCCTCGGGGTATAAGCGAAGGGGCGGCGAAACGCGAAGCGTTTCTGCCGTGAGACATAAAACGGCTGAAAAAGTGTCAACTTTTTTCGCCGCTGGTCTTAGAGGCTTAGGTCGGTAGACTTGCCAGGGACTCGATCACCATGGCCGTGCCTTCGCCGCCACCAATGCATAGGGCTGCGACGCCCAGCCGCGCCTTGTGCGATTCTAGCGCGTTCAACAGAGTCACGAGGATACGCGCGCCGCTTGCGCCGATCGGGTGGCCGAGGGCGCAGGCGCCACCGAACACGTTGATTTTCTGGAAATCAAGACCCAGGTCCTCCCGCGCTGCCATAGGCACGACCGCGAAGGCCTCGTTGATTTCCCAAAGATCGATCATAAGAGGACTGAGGTTTGCACGCCCCAAGGCTTTCCGAATGGCGCCGACGGGCGCGGTCGTAAACCATTGGGGGGCCTGGCTGTGGCTTGCGTGGGCGTGAATCCGCGCGCGGATCGGCGCGCCCGAGGCGTGAGCATGACTCTCGCGCATCAAAACCAGCGCCGCCGCACCGTCGGAAATTGATGAGGCGTTGGCTGCTGTTATGGTTCCGCCCGCCTTGAACACGGGGCGCAGATGGGGGATCTTGTCGGGACGCGCTTTGCCCGGTGCTTCGTCCTGGTCAATCCCTCGTCGGCCTTTGCGGGTTTCTAGGATGTAGGGACTGATCTCGCGTTGGAAGTCTCCGCGTTCCTGGGCGGCGGTTGCGCGCGCGAGGCTTTCCAGGGCATAGGCGTCCTGGTCTTCGCGGGTCAAGCCATACTTGGTTGCACAGTCCTCAGCCAAGGTGCCCATGGCGGTGCCCTGATCGTAGGCATCCTCTAGGCCGTCTCTCATCATATGGTCCACCGCTTGCGTATGACCCAGGCGCGCACCAGCGCGCAGGTTGGGCAACAAGTAGGGCGCGCCGGTCATGCTTTCCATGCCGCCGGCGATCAGGATTGTGCCATTGCCTGCCTTCAACTGATCATGGGCCATCATCACGGCCTTCATGCCCGACCCGCACATCTTGTTTAAGGTAACAGCGGGAACGCTGGCATCGAGGCCCGCGTGGAACCCGGCCTGACGCGCGGGCGCCTGGCCTTGCCCCGCCGACAGCACATTGCCCATCAGCAGGTCGTCGATCGCCTTGGGCGACACTTGTGCGCTTGCCATGGCGGCGCGAATTGCCGCGCCCCCCAGTTCGCTGGCGTTCACCTCTGAGAAGACCCCGCCCATAGACCCTATGGCCGTGCGGGCGGCCCCGCAAATCACGATGGCATCGTCCTTCATTTCAAATCTCCGTTCTTGCACCAGGCATGGTTCACAATACGCCCGCCTTCTCGCCCCCGCAGGGTTGGTTAGAACGGCTTGTCCCAGTATCCGTCCACGCGTAGGGTTTCGGTTTCGCTGGTTCCGATCCCCTCAATCGTGATCTCCAGATAAAGTTGTGAGTCGTCGCTTTGGAGCGGGTCCCAGCCAAAGGTCACGGAGCCTGCGACATCGGTGTTGGGGCTGTAGAGTGTGCCATCGCTCAAGGTGATATCGTCACTGCCGAATGTCTGGCCCAGGGCACCGCGCACGGTATATCGGCCCCAACCTTCGGCTTGGCCTTGGTACTCCAGCCCAATGTCATAACTGCCGAGCTTCGTGCTGCTGTTGCTTACCCGGGTGCCATCACTGTAGGTGAAGGCATTCATGTCTTCGTGGGCTAGGAACAGGTTGACGAAAGGGGTGATATGGACGTCCTCGCCCAAAGATTGGGTGCCCTTCAACTCGCCGTTGAGGACGAGACGGGTGGAGGTGGTGCTGCCCGTCGCGCCGGATTCGCTCTCGAAGTCATTGTTGGACAAAGTAAGAATCGCGGACCCTGATCTGATCAAATCCTCCTGCATTTCGCCGCTGTAGTAGCCCACAGATAGCCCGATGCGGTCCACATCGGGTTCGTCCGCGTAAGTCCAGCTGGAAGTTTCGGCGCCGTAGAGAACACCCGCGACGCTCTCGTTGGTCTTGCGCGTCTCAATTCCGGCCGACACATAGGCTAAGACGCCGTCGCCCTGAACGGACGACGTGATTTTCGAATCCACGATCCCAAAGGTGAGCCAGTTGACCAAGGGCAGGCCCGTATCCGACTGCCGCGCCGAGGTGATATAAAGGCGCCCGTAGTCGAGATCGCCCTTGGCGCCGACGGCGTTCGGTTCCAAGAGCGCGCTGGACACTGCGGTCAAGGGCGTCGCTGCCATGGTGTTGGCGATGAGTTGGCTCGTGTTGACCAGCGCCAAACCTTCCGCATCCGCAAGAATGGTCTCGGGTTTGGTGGTGAAGGTCCAAGTTGTGGTATCCGAAATACCTGCAAAAGCGTTCTGCGCGGGGGCCGTATCGGTAAAGGCCGCCGCGTCGATCTGGACGTAGTAGTGGGTCGCGTAGGCTAAGGCAGATGTGAGGCGGATCTTGACCGTGGCGTCGGCGAAGGTCACAGCTTCGCTGGTGACGTCAATGGCTTCGATCAACCGGTCATCGGGTTTGGCGAACAGATCAATGGTGCCTGAGCCCGCCTGCACCGCCTCAGTAAACGTAAGGGAGAGCTCGACATCAAGGGCAACATCCTCGTCCGAGGCGTTGGGAGACATGGCGCTCATCTCGGGGGCCTGAGTGTCTCCGCTGTCACTTCCGCTTCCGGAATCGCTGTCGTTTCCGCTTCCGGAATCGCTGTCGCTTGCTGTTGTAAATGTCCAGTCATTGGTATTTGCGATACCGCCGAATGAGTTGCCCGCCAGATCTTCGATGGCGGTGCTGTCGATGAGCACGTAGTAGCTGGTGTTGGGGCCGAGATCGCTTGTAAGCTTAAAAGTCGCCGTTGAGCCTGAAAAATTCCCCTCATTGGATTCAAAAACAGCTTCTTCGAAGTCTGCTTGATAAATGGAAATATGGGGATTTGCTCCAGCCACAACATCCTCATCGAAAGTGATTGAGAATTCGGCATTAACGGCGACACCCGCTGCCTCATTGCTTGGACTAAGCGTGATGATCGTCGGGGGGGTGGTGTCACCTGCTGTGTCACTTGCTGTTGTAAAGGTCCAGACAGAGGCATCTGCGATACCGCCGAATGAATTGCCCGCTAGATCTTCGATGGCGGTGCTGTCGATGAGCACGTAGTAGCTGGTGTTGGGGCTGAGATCGCTTGTAAGCTTAAAAGTCGCCGTTGAGCCTGAAAAATTCCCCTCATTGGATTCAAAAACAGCTTCTTCGAAGTCTGCTTGATAAATGGAAATATGGGGATTTGCTCCAGCCACAACATCCTCATCGAAAGTGATTGAGAATTCGGCATTAACGGCGACACCCGCTGCCTCATTGCTTGGACTAAGCGTGATGATCGTCGGGGGGGTGGTGTCACTTGCTGTGTCACTTGCTGTTGTAAAGGTCCAGACAGAGGCATCTGCGATACCGCCGAATGAATTGCCCGCTAGATCTTCGATGGCGGTGCTGTCGATGAGCACGTAGTAGCTGGTGTTGGGGCTGAGATCGCTTGTAAGCTTAAAAGTCGCCGTTGAGCCTGAAAAATTCCCCTCATTGGATTCAAAAACAGCTTCTTCGAAGTCTGCTTGATAAATGGAAATATGGGGATTTGCTCCAGCCACAACATCCTCATCGAAAGTGATTGAGAATTCGGCATTAACGGCGACACCCGCTGCCTCATTGCTTGGACTAAGCGTGATGATCGTCGGGGGGGTGGTGTCAGCACGTGCTGTGGGCTGAGATTGCTGTTGTAAAGGTCCAGACTGATGGGGATTTGCATCATCCTCATCGAAAGCGATACCTCGTCGGGGGGGTGGTGTCACCTGCTGTGTCACTTGCTGTTGTAAAGGTCCAGACAGAGGCATCTGCGATACCGCCGAATGAATTGCCCGCTAGATCTTCGATGGCGGTGCTGTCGATGAGCACGTAGTAGCTGGTGTTGGGGCTGAGATCGCTTGTAAGCTTAAAAGTCGCCGTTGAGCCTGAAAAATTCCCCTCATTGGATTCAAAAACAGCTTCTTCGAAGTCTGCTTGATAAATGGAAATATGGGGATTTGCTCCAGCCACAACATCCTCATCGAAAGTGATTGAGAATTCGGCATTAACGGCGACACCCGCTGCCTCATTGCTTGGACTAAGCGTGATGATCGTCGGGGGGGTGGTGTCACCTGCTGTGTCACTTGCTGTTGTAAAGGTCCAGACAGAGGCATCTGCGATACCGCCGAATGAATTGCCCGCTAGATCTTCGATGGCGGTGCTGTCGATGAGCACGTAGTAGCTGGTGTTGGGGCTGAGATCGCTTGTAAGCTTAAAAGTCGCCGTTGAGCCTGAAAAATTCCCCTCATTGGATTCAAAAACAGCTTCTTCGAAGTCTGCTTGATAAATGGAAATATGGGGATTTGCTCCAGCCACAACATCCTCATCGAAAGTGATTGAGAATTCGGCATTAACGGCGACACCCGCTGCCTCATTGCTTGGACTAAGCGTGATGATCGTCGGGGGGGTGGTGTCACTTGCTGTGTCACTTGCTGTTGTAAAGGTCCAGACAGAGGCATCTGCGATACCGCCGAATGAATTGCCCGCTAGATCTTCGATGGCGGTGCTGTCGATGAGCACGTAGTAGCTGGTGTTGGGGCTGAGATCGCTTGTAAGCTTAAAAGTCGCCGTTGAGCCTGAAAAATTCCCCTCATTGGATTCAAAAACAGCTTCTTCGAAGTCTGCTTGATAAATGGAAATATGGGGATTTGCTCCAGCCACAACATCCTCATCGAAAGTGATTGAGAATTCGGCATTAACGGCGACACCCGCTGCCTCATTGCTTGGACTAAGCGTGATGATCGTCGGGGGGGTGGTGTCACCTGCTGTGTCACTTGCTGTTGTAAAGGTCCAGACAGAGGCATCTGCGATACCGCCGAATGAATTGCCCGCTAGATCTTCGATGGCGGTGCTGTCGATGAGCACGTAGTAGCTGGTGTTGGGGCTGAGATCGCTTGTAAGCTTAAAAGTCGCCGTTGAGCCTGAAAAATTCCCCTCATTGGATTCAAAAACAGCTTCTTCGAAGTCTGCTTGATAAATGGAAATATGGGGATTTGCTCCAGCCACAACATCCTCATCGAAAGTGATTGAGAATTCGGCATTAACGGCGACACCCGCTGCCTCATTGCTTGGACTAAGCGTGATGATCGTCGGGGGGGTGGTGTCACCTGCTGTGTCACTTGCTGTTGTAAAGGTCCAGACAGAGGCATCTGCGATACCGCCGAATGAATTGCCCGCTAGATCTTCGATGGCGGTGCTGTCGATGAGCACGTAGTAGCTGGTGTTGGGGCTGAGATCGCTTGTAAGCTTAAAAGTCGCCGTTGAGCCTGAAAAATTCCCCTCATTGGATTCAAAAACAGCTTCTTCGAAGTCTGCTTGATAAATGGAAATATGGGGATTTGCTCCAGCCACAACATCCTCATCGAAAGTGATTGAGAATTCGGCATTAACGGCGACACCCGCTGCCTCATTGCTTGGACTAAGCGTGATGATCGTCGGGGGGGTGGTGTCACTTGCTGTGTCACTTGCTGTTGTAAAGGTCCAGTTGCTTGGATTCGACGAACCGACAAAGGTTCCCTTATCACTCGTGACGATACCTGTGTCAGTCAAAACGTAATAAGTCGTATCCGGAGTCAAGTCTTGGGAAGGTGTTAGCGTCAAGGTGTCACTATTTTCGAATGCGACAGCTCCAACACCTGTGGTAGTAGCACCGCCTCCGCCAGTCCCCACCAAAAAGCTGTCGATCAAGCTATGGTTCGATGCGTCGTAAAGAAAAATTGATTCAGAGTTTTCGCCTCGGGCGACGAACTGATCAAACGTCATTTGCAATGTGGATTCCACATCAACATCGATCGCGCCATCAGACGGAATGCGCTCCTTAACAGCTGGCGCATCCCAATTGGGTTTTTCTGCGTCTAGCCAGGCGGCAAGGGTGTCAAAATCAAAATTGGAAGGTTTGGAAGAAATAAGGCCTACATCCCACTCTGAAATATCTTGGTCGAAAGCCTGAGCGTGCTGGAACATCAACTCCATATTGCTGACACTGGAGGTATCCCAGCCGCTAATATCCTGATTAAAGGTGAGAGCGACGCGGAACATCGACTCCATATTCTCAACTTTTCCTGTATCCCATTCACCAATATCTTGATTAAATGCTTGAGCTTCCCAAAACATTGCACTCATCGTGGTTGCGCTTGACGTATTCCAATTTCCTATATTTTGATTGAATTCTCTTGCATAGTCGAACGTGCTGGCGAAGGATTGAACTTTGGATGTATCCCAACTTCTTATATCCGGGATGTTCGTTGAGTAATAGAACATAGCTGTCATATCGGTAACATTTGAAGTGTCCCAGTTGCTGATGTCATTGTCGGAGTTTTGAGAAAAGTCATAGGAGGCAAAGTATTGCTTCATGTCTTGGATGTTGCCTGTATACCAAGTGTTCAGAGGGTAAGACACGGACCCAAACGTAATTTGGTAAGTTTGGGTACCGCCGTCCTCTACGTTGCCGCCGGCAGCAAGGAAGTCTTCCTGGCTCACAACCAATAAACCGTTGCAATCGCCGGAAGTGCCCAAAAAGGTGCTGCCGTTTAACGCAACACTGCACTCGTCGGGCACGACTATCTGCGCGATACTCGGGGTTGCGAGGATCAGAAGATAGACTTGCAAGCCTAGGATCCGTGTCCAAAGGCGTTGCACGCGTGCAAGCCATTTGCCACAGAGCAGCGGGAATAGTTGGGACTGGGATAGAGAGGATATGAAGGCCATGACTGAATTGCGAGCTTTGAAGTCACTTGCGGGGAAAGGCCCTTTCAGACAGTCGCAAAGCGCGAGCGCAGACCGCTTCACTTCAGGATGTTGCGCACCTGGATGGTGACGGGTATGGGTGGATTTCGTATCCACGAGCAACTCCAACTTTGTAAAAATAAACCTACCTTTGCAACCAGAGGGGTAGCATAGACTCGTAACTACGCAAGTCCCCCATAAGGGAAATTCCACTTACCGTTGCTCAATTGCACGCTTCTTGCGATAGCGGCCGGCGCTAATCACCTATGGAACTGCGTTTTATGGCTAGATTCACAATTGCGTGAACGGGCGGGGTTTGATGTTGGACTCTTCGGTTCAGCCGTTGGTGGAGGGGACTGGATTCGAACCAGTGTACCCGAAGGACCGGATTTACAGTCCGGCGCATTTAACCGCTCTGCCACCCCTCCACACGCAAGATCGCTGCTCTGCTCAAGCGCCCCTAAACGCAAGGACCTGGCTGAAGTCAAGACTTGCCAAGGGTAAAGGTGAAAATAGATTAACCAGGTGACTTCGCGTAAAACAACCGATTCGCGTCTCTACCTCTATGGCCTTCATGCCGTTCGCGCGGCCTTGGCCAATCCGCTTCGGAAGACCTTCAGCCTTTTGGTGGCCTTGCCGCCCGACCACGCCAACCGAAAGATTCTAGAGCAGGATCTAGCGCGGCATCCCAACCCGCCCCATGTCAGTGAGACCGCGCGTGGGCATTTGGACACCTTGGTCGGAAAGGACGCGGTGCACCAGGGCCTCGTGGCGTTCGTCAGGCCCTTGGCCAATCAAGATCCGCGGGCGTTTTTGCAGGTGCAAACAGAGGCGCTGCCCGCCGTCGCAATCCTCGATCAAGTGACCGACCCGCACAATATTGGCGCCGTGCTTCGTTCCGCCGCGGCGTTTGGGATCGGGGCCTTGATGACGCCGGCGCGCCATACCCCGAGCGAATCTGGCCTGATCGCGCGCATCGCTAGTGGCGGTCTTGAGGTTGTCCCCTGGCTTCGCGTGCGGAACTTGGCCGACGCGTGCCTGGTCTTGCAGGAGTTTGGCTACCGCCTTTCCGGCCTGGCAAGCGATGGGCGGCACCCTGTCCAAGCGTCCGCCTTCGCCAATGCCGCGCCTCAGGCGCTGATCTTTGGGGCTGAAGGGGAGGGGATGCGCCAGCGGACGCGCAACCTGTGCGACCAAGTGCTGCGTTTGCCAACCCGTCCGCCGGTTTCGGACCTCAATGTCTCCAACGCTGCCGCTGTCACGTTTTTTGCGCTGCAGCAATCCCGGATGGCCGCCGAATGAGCCTTGTCTTGGCAACCGAGAGTGCCTAGGGCATCCCTGCGGGTGAGATGGCCGAGTGGCTTAAGGCGCACGCCTGGAACGCGTGTATAGGGGAAACTCTATCGTGGGTTCGAATCCCACTCTCACCGCCACGAGTTTCAGGCGTGAGGAGACGGCGGTGACCTCCACCAGGAGAGGAAACCTGGAACGCACAGCGTCGGGACTGTCCGTTCTTGGGGCCTGTGTTCCGTGATGGATTCCGCTACCCGGCTTCGCTGCGCGCCGAACCGCGCCGACGTGGCATTTAGAGCGCACCCTAGGGGTTTGGCGAGCCGACCGCTTTACAGGGTGCTGAGGGGCGCTTAGGCGCCGGGCATTCGGTTGAGGTCATTTCATGCTGCGCTCGCTGGGCTATACAGCCCTGTTTTTGGTTTCCATTGCCTACTGGCTTTCCGACTTTATGAACGGCGACTTGTCGATCATGACGCGGGCAGACGTGACGGCGGAACATGCCTACTTGACCGCTGAGTTGGCGCGGATGCGCGCGGAAAACGCCGATCTGCAGGCGCAAATTGACGGCTTGCGTATGGAAACTTTGGACGTCGATATGCTGACCGAACGACTGCACGCCAGCGGCATGACCTTGCCAGGGCAAATTCTGCTCTACACAAGCCAAACCGAGAACTGACCTAAATTCGGCTAATTTCTGCCAATACCAACGGCGAAAAAAGTTGACACTTTTTCAGCCGTTTTATGTCTCAAGGCAGAAACGCTTCGCGTTTCGCCGCCCCTTCGCTTATACCCCGAGGCGCTTTCTTAGCTCATCTCGGGGCCGCTACGGGGGCCGCAGTCGCGGCCCTTATACCAGCGAATAAAAGAGTCATTTTAAATCGCCGCTGGTATAAGTCGCTACCAGGGCCGCGATTAGGCTTGCTTGTTCCACCGCTCCAAATCCTCTAGAGGGGCGAAGAGACGAGGTGAGAACGAGAGAGGTGCTGCCGATGGCAACCAAGGCCAACGATTCGGAAACTTTGCTGAAACTATACCAAGATATGCTGCTGATCCGGCGATTTGAGGAAAAGGCGGGGCAGCTCTACGGCATGGGCCTGATCGGCGGGTTCTGTCACCTTTACATTGGCCAGGAGGCGGTCGTGGTTGGCATCGAGGCCGAGATGCAGCCGGGGGATACGCGCGTCACCTCCTACCGCGATCACGGCCACATGCTCGCCTGTGGAATGAACCCCGACGGCGTCATGGCGGAGCTGACGGGGCGTGCGGGAGGCTTGTCCAAAGGCAAGGGCGGGTCCATGCACATGTTTTCTGTCGCCCAAGGCTTTTACGGGGGGCACGGCATCGTCGCGGCCCAAGTGCCGATTGGGGCGGGCCTCGCGCTCAAGCACAAATTCACGCAAGACGGCGGCATCGCCGCGACATACCTGGGTGATGGGGCGGTCAATCAGGGACAAGTTTATGAGACATTCAACATGGCGGCGCTATGGAAGTTGCCGGTCTTATTCGTCATTGAGAACAATAAGTACGGCATGGGCACGTCGGTCGCGCGGCATTCGGCTAAAACCGACTTGAGCCAACGCGGTGTCGCCTATGGCATCCCGGGCAAGCCCGTGGACGGCATGGACGTGCTGGCGGTGCGCAAGGCGGCTGCGGCGGCGATCCGGCACATTCGCGCGGGCAAGGGCCCCTACATTTTGGAGATGAATACCTACCGCTACCGCGGCCATTCCATGTCCGACCCTGCCAAGTATCGAACTAAGGAGGAGGTGCAGAGGATGCGCCAGGAACGCGACCCCATCGAAAACCTCAAGGCCCTTTTGTTGAGCCAAGGGCACGCCAAGGAAGCCGCGCTGAAAGATCTGGACAAGGCAACCAAAGCCCGCGTCGTGCACGCGGCTGACTTCGCCCAAACCAGCCCCGAGCCCGACCCGCACGAACTTTACACCGACGTGGTGGCGGCATGAGCATCGACATTCTTATGCCCGCCCTGTCCCCGACCATGACCGAGGGAACGCTGGCCAAATGGCTCGTCAAGGAAGGCGATCAGGTGTCGGCAGGCGATATGATCGCTGAAATCGAAACCGACAAGGCTACGATGGAAGTTGAGGCCGTCGAGGATGGCCAAATCGAGAAAATATTGGTCGCTGAGGGTAGCGAGGGGGTTGCGGTCAATACGGTGATCGCCTTGATGGCGGGCGACGCACCCGCGTTAACAGCGCCGGCGAAACACGCGCGTGACGGCGGGGCGGGTTCGCCGTCGCCGCAGGTGGCTGCGGCGCCCCCGGTTACGCCCGTGGAGGCGGCCCCAGCCGACATTGATTGGGACGGGCCGACCCAGACCCAAACGGTGCGCGAAGCTTTGCGGGACGCCATGGCCGAAGAAATGCGGCGCGACGCGCGGGTGTTTTTGATGGGTGAGGAAGTCGGGGAATACCAGGGTGCTTACAAGGTGTCCCAGGGCCTCCTGGACGTCTTTGGCGACACGCGGGTCATGGATACGCCGATCACAGAACATGGGTTCGCCGGTATTGCGGTGGGCGCAGCCATGGGGGGGCTGCGGCCCATTGTCGAGTTCATGACCTTCAACTTCGCCATGCAGGCCATGGACCATTTGATCAATTCCGCGGCCAAGACGCTCTATATGTCGGGCGGCCAAATTAGGTCGCCGATTGTATTTCGCGGCCCCAACGGCGCTGCGGCGCGCGTGGCGGCGCAGCATAGCCAGTGTTATGCCGCCTGGTATAGCCATGTGCCCGGCCTGCACGTCGTGGCGCCCTATAGCGCTGCCGACGCCAAGGGGTTGCTGAAGTCTGCCATCCGCAGCGATACGCCGACGGTGTTTTTGGAAAACGAGCTGCTCTACGGCGAGAGCTTTGACGTGCCCGACACCGACGACTGGACGGTGCCCATCGGCAAAGCCAAGGTGGTGCGGACGGGGACCGACGTGACCATTACGGCCTTTTCCATCATGGTCGGCAAAGCCTTGAAGGCCGCGGATCAGCTGGCCGAAGCGGGCATTTCCGCCGAGGTGATCGACCTGCGCACGCTGCGCCCTCTCGATCTTGATACTATTTTAGCGTCGGTGCGTAAGACGCATCGCCTGGTCACGACCGAGGAAAACTGGGGGCAGTCGGGCGTGGGGGCAGAGATCAGCGCCTTGGTTACGGAACAGGCCTTCGATGATCTGGATGCGCCCATTTTGCGCGTTCATGGCAAGGATGTGCCTCTGCCCTACGCTGCCAACCTAGAGGCGCTGGCCCTCGCCTCTGTCGAGGATGTGGTGACCGCCGTTCAGGAGGTGACCTATGGCAACTGAAATCCTCATGCCCGCTCTGTCGCCGACCATGACCGAGGGCACCTTAGCGACCTGGTTGGTCCAAGAAGGCACAGCGGTGGCGCCCGGCGATCTCATTGCGGAAATTGAAACCGACAAGGCGACGATGGAGGTTGAAGCGATCGAGGAGGGCACCATCGCCAAGCTTGTCGTGGCGGCGGGCACCGAAGGGGTTGCTGTCAATTCGGTCATTGCGATCCTGGTTGAGGAGGGGGAAACCTTCGATCCCGACGCCCTACCGGCGCCCGTGACGCCGGCTCAGGAGACGAGCAGCGCGCCGACGCCCCCGCCGTCTGATTCTATCAGGGGATCTGCGCCAACGTCCCCCGCGCCTGCTGCTCACCATTCGGCCCGTCGCAAAGCCTCGCCGCTCGCCAAGCGTCTCGCGCACGCGCACGGCCTGGACCTGGGTGTGATCGACGGATCGGGCCCTGGGGGGCGGATCATCAAGCGCGACATAGAGCGCGCGACAGCCGCGCAGGAAGTGACAAGGCCGATCACCGCCGCGCCTGCCGCCACACTGCCCCTCGACGGCCCGACTCCCTTTGACGTGCAAGCGCCCTCCGGCGTGCGGAAAACCATCGCGCGTCGCCTGTCGGAGAGCAAGTTCACCAGCCCGCATTTTTATGTGACCATGGATATGGAACTGGATGCCTTGTTGGCGCTGCGACACCAAATCAACGCGGAACCCGACACCCTGAAAGTCTCGGTCAACGACATGATCGTCATGGCTTGCGGTCGCGCCCTCAAGGCCCTGCCTGCTGCCAATGCCGCGTGGGTGGGGGAGGCCTTGCATCAGTACAGGCGCGCCGATGTGTCCGTCGCTGTGGCGTCGGACCATGGCCTGGTAACGCCTGTGATCCGCGGCGCTGACACCTTGAGCCTCAGTCAAATCGCCGCCCAAGCAGGGGCCTTGGTCGCCAAGGCACGCGCTGGCAAGTTACGGCCCGAGGACATGCAGGGCGGCAGCTTTTCAATTTCCAATATGGGCATGATGGGCGTGAAGCATTTCACCGCGATTATAAATCCGCCCCAGGGGGCGATTTTGGCGGTCGGCGCGGGCGAGAAACGCCCGGTGGTCCGCGATGATCAGCTTGCCATTGCGACGCTTATGACCTGTACGCTCTCGGCCGACCATCGGGTGATCGACGGCGCGGTCGCCGCCGACCTGCTCGGCAAGATCAAGGCCCTGATCGAAAACCCCGTAAGGATGCTGGTGTAGCTATGGCCAAGGCACAATTTGACCTCATCGTCATCGGCGGCGGGCCTGGGGGCTATGTTGCCGCTATTCGTGCCGCGCAACTAGGCATGAAAGCGGCGGTGGTCGAACGCGAGCATCTGGGCGGCATCTGCCTCAATTGGGGCTGCATTCCCACCAAGGCCCTTTTGCGCTCCGCCGAGGTGGGGCATCTGATCCACAACGCGGCGGCCTATGGGTTCTCGGTCAAGGACGTTAGCTTTGACCTCGACAAGATCGTGCAGCGTTCACGCGCGGTCGCCAAGCAGCTCTCTCGCGGCGTCGCCTTCCTGCTCAAGAAAAACAAGGTCGAGGTTTTCGACGGGGAAGGGCGGCTGAGCGGGGCCGGTCGGGTGCAAGTCCGCGACCAGACCCTTGCGGCGGCGCATGTGGTGTTGGCGACGGGCGCGCGGGCCCGCACGCTGCCCGATTTGGAACCCGATGGCGAGCGTATTTGGACCTACCGCGAGGCCATGGTGCCAGCGGAATTGCCCAAGTCACTGCTGATCGTGGGTTCGGGTGCGATCGGCATCGAATTCGCGAGCTTTTATCACGATCTGGGCGTTGAGGTGACGGTGGTCGAGGTGCAAGATCGTATCCTGCCCGTCGAGGACGCCGACATAAGCGCGGCGGCGCGCGCCGCCTTTGAAAAGCGGGGCATTCGCATTTTGACGGACGCCAAGGTGACGCAAGTGCACAAGGGTGTCGGCGGCCTCCAGGCCACGCTCGAAACTCCCGAGGGCGCGCGGGACCTTCGCGTCGACCGCCTGATTTCGGCGGTCGGGATCGTTGGCAATACGGAGCGTTTGGGGCTGGAGGGCACTCGGGTTGTCGTGGATCGCGGCCATATCAAAACCGATGGTTTCATGCGCACCGATGAACCTGGCGTCTACGCCATTGGCGATGTCTGCGGGCCGCCCTGGCTGGCGCATAAGGCGAGCCATGAGGGGGTGCTGTGCGTGGAACAGATTGCGGGTAAGACCGACCTGCACCCGCTCGACCCCCAGGCGATCCCGGGTTGTACCTACGCGCGCCCGCAAGTCGCGTCGGTGGGCCTGACCGAGGCAGCGGCCAAGGCCGCAGGCTATGACATCAAGGTCGGCAAGTTTCCATTCCAAGGCAACGGCAAGGCCATCGCACTGGGCGAACCCGAAGGGCTGGTCAAAACCATTTTTGACACCGCGACGGGCGAACTGCTCGGCGCCCACATGATCGGCGCCGAAGTCACCGAACTGATCCAGGGTTTCGGCCTGGCTAAGACCCTAGAGACGACGGAGGCCGAGCTGATGCATACGGTGTTCCCGCACCCGACTTTATCGGAAATGATGCACGAGTCCGTGCTGGACGCCTACGGGCAAGCCTTACATATTTGAACGCCCTTATGAACGACGTTCTTACCCGGCCGCGCCACCCTGAAAAAGTGCGCAAGCCCGACCAGCCGAGTCCGAAAAAACCCAGCTGGATCCGTGTCAAAGCACCGATTTCTAAGGAATATCGGCAGACGCTAAAGGTGATCCAAGATCATAAGCTGGTCACCGTGTGTCAGGAGGCCGGATGCCCCAACATCGGCGAGTGTTGGACTAAAGGCCACGCCACCATGATGATCATGGGCGACACCTGCACCCGCGCCTGCGCCTTCTGCAATGTCATCACAGGCAAACCCGCGCCGCTCAACCCTCTGGAACCTTACGCGGTAGCGGCGTCGGTCACAAAGCTGGGGCTTCGCCATGTGGTCGTCACATCGGTCGATCGCGACGACCTAGCCGATGGCGGAGCAGGGCACATAGGGCAAACCATCCGCGCCATTCGCGAGGCTAACCCTGGCACGACCATCGAAGTGTTGACGCCCGATTTCCTGCGCAAGGGTGCGGCCTGGAAACAGGTGGCCGAGGCGCGTCCCCATGTGTTCAATCACAACCTAGAAACCATCCCCCGTCTCTATCGGGCGGTGCGCCCAGGGTCATCCTACGCCCATAGTCTGCAACTCTTGAAAAATATGAAGGCCGAAAACCCGAGGGACTTCACCAAGTCCGGCCTCATGGTCGGCCTGGGTGAGACCTTTGACGAGATCGTCCAGGTCATGGACGACATGCGCGCCCATGAAGTCGATTTCATCACCATCGGCCAGTATCTGCAACCCACGCGCAAGCACCATGCCATCGACAAGTTCTGGCACCCCGACGAATTCCAAGCCCTGGAATCGGAAGCTTGGGCACGCGGATTTCTTATGGTTGCCAGCTCGCCGCTAACTCGCTCGTCCTACCACGCTGGCGACGATTTCGCCCGATTACAGAAGCATCGCGCACGGTAGGGGTTGGCGATTACCCCGAGGCGCTTTCTTAGCTTGTCTCGGGGCCGCTTGTTTTTGGCGCGGGCGTTCCCTGCGCCCTTCGGGCTTGGAGCCCGCTGCGGGGGCTGCAGTCGCGGCCCTATACCAGTTCATATAGAGTCTTTCTTAGAGACCTCAGCCTAATTCGACTTCGGATCAAAGGACCACAATATGTGGTGTCATAAAAGCAGAGTTAGCACCATATCTTGCTATCAACTTTCGATCCTCTGATTTATGCTGAGGTCTCTCTTAATGAGAACTGGTATGACTTGTTCGCTGAGGGACGCATCCAGGCGGCAAATTCAGCTTCCCAAAGCCTCGTAGGCATGGCGAAACATTTGCGCCCAGACGCCCGACACGTCGTTTTGGACCTCGATATTGACATAGTCGTAGTCCGTATAAGTTTCGACAAAGTGCGAGAGGGAACAGTTGTAAGGTTGATTTTCCGTATCTTCGACCATGAGGTGAAGGCCCTTATCGGTCGCGGCCTTCAGAAGGACTTTGGCCGATCGTTGAATGGTGATCAGGACATGGTCTTCATCTTGGAATAAGCCCCTGCCAAAGTCGAACCGATGGAAGATATGGCTGGGCCGTTTGATCGAGATGGTGCCCGAACCGCCGTTGCCCCGATGGCCGTTGGCGTTGGAATGGGCGCTATAGATCACCGAGCGCGGTCCCATATGAGCGTCGATCAAGGCCCACAAGTTGACCGCGCCGTTGGCCGAAACCCCGTCGCACGCCAGCCCGCCCTTGTGCCGATAAAAAGCGCGGTTGGGGTCGATCCCCTCGTACCAGCGGGTATTGACGCCGTTGACCGCAACCAAGACCCCGCCGTGGGTGGCCAGGGCCTCCAAGGCGCCATCGAAGGCCACTTCTTCGTTGTCGTGCAGCGCCACGATCAGCGGGCCGCGCTGCGACTGGGTCGCAACCACGAGCCAAAGATCCCAAACGAACCCATTGGCTTCGGCGATTTGGACGCTGCGAACGCAGGGTGCTTGGGCAGTAACAAGGGGCCGGTTTCGCCGGAAATCGGGGCTTTGCGCCATCAACGCGTCCAGAGGCCTGCAGTCGGATCCTTGGCTTGCAGCAGTCCGAGCCGCGTCCGCGAAGGCCTCCTGCATCAGGAGGAACAAACCAATCCAGTAGAGTTTCACAAGGCCGTCGTCTCGCTGAGGTGGCTGAGCGTGTCTTGTCCAGCCGTGGGTGTGCGGGCGACAAGGTTGGCGCGGACTTAAGACGGGGAGTCTTGGGTGTCTAGCGCGTTGTTGTTGAATAGGCTCGATTAATGCGGAAGTTTCTATCTGAGACCAACAGCGAAAAAAGTTGACACTTTTTTCGCCGTTTTATGTCTCACGGCAGAAACGCGTTGCGTTTCTGCTTTTTGGGGTTGCGGTCTCACCTCGCTCGTTCAGCCCGACCGCGCGACAGGGCCTGCGCTTATACCCCGAAGCGCTTTCTTAGCTTGTCTCGGGGCTGCTTGTTTTTGGCGCGGGCGTTCCCTGCGCCCTTGGAGCCCGCTACGGGGGCCGCAGTCGCGGCCCTATACCAGTTCATAAAGAGTCTGTTTTAAAGTGAACTGGTATTAATCGATTCGATAGAAATGCGAATGGCTCTAGTCCTGAATATCGAGAACTGCGAACAAAACAACGACAGCGCTGGCGTAGGGCGGCTCGTCGCTAATCGACAGTTGCCAGTTAACCCCCATGCCAACCGGTGTCAGATGATGCAATCTTGCAAGCGCTTCGCCATGAAACGCCAGCGTTGATCTCTGACCCTGGCGTCGTACCACCTCGACCGATCGCCACCCGATTCCATGAGTGAAGCCAGTTCCCAAAGCCTTGACCGCCGCTTCCTTGGCCGCGTAACAACGCCCAAGAGCATCAACCGGATTGGGTCTAGACAAACAAAAGGCTTGCTCATCGGAAGTATAGAGCCGTTGCAGGAACCGCGCCCCGCGTCGATCCCAGGCGGCTTGCAAGCGCCGCGTATCGACCAAGTCGTTGCCCAAGCCCAGAATCATTGGCGTGACCGACTCACCTGAGCAATCACCTTGGATGCACGCAAGGCCGCGACAACGTTGTTGAGATTGCGCAAGTCGGCGACCTCCACGTCAATCAACATCTGAAAAAACTCAGGATCGCGAGTTTGGATGCGAATGTTGGAAATATTGCCATCTGATTTTCCCACCACGGTCGAGAGTTCTCCCAAAGCCCCGGGGCGATTGTAGAGCATGACCTCAAGCCGCCCGACTGCGGAGCCTTGGCCGTCTTGTTCCCAACTTACTGCCAACCATCGTTCGGGCTCTTCCTCGAAATTCGCCAAGGTTTCGCAATCTGAAGTGTGAATGGTAATGCCGGAACCTGTGTGAACGATGCCGACAATTTGGTCGCCCGGCAAAGGATGGCAGCAGCCCGCAAGGCGATAGGCCATCCCTTTGATGAGGCCGCCGATCGTAACAGGGCCTTGCTTTTTTTTCCCTCGACGATCTTTGACTTGATTGGCCTTGTCGCGAAGAGCTTTCTCATGGGCGTCTTTGGCGGCGGGATAGACGGCGTAGAGCACCTCGCGCGTGGTCAGGATGCCCGAGCCAACACGTGCCATCAGTTCTTCGACGTTGTCCAATCGCAATTTGCTCAAGGTCGCCTCCAGCCCCTTGCGCGTCAGTTCATAGTCTTCGGCCTCAAAAAACCGCTGCAGAAGCTGTTGACCCAGTTCGAGGTATTGGTCACGCTCGGACTGACGACGAAAGCGACGAATGGCTGACTTCGCCTTGCCGGTAACAACAAAGGCTTCCCAATCTGGGCTGGGTTGGGCGTTCTTTGACCGCAAAATTTCGACCTGGTCGCCGTTGACCAATTGATGTGCCAGCGAGCGGTTGCGCCCGTTCACCAGACCTCCAACGCACGTATGACCCACCGCAGAATGCACTTGATAGGCAAAATCCACCAAGGTGGCCCCCTCGGGCAGGGTCACCAACTCTCCCTTGGGCGTGAAACAAAAGACTTGATCGGAAAATAGATCAATCTTCGAGTGCTCCAAGATCTCCTCAGCATCGCCGGCAGTTTCGACAATCTCCTTTAAATGTGAAAGCCAACTCAGTTCAGATGCACCTTTGGGTCGATTCCCCCGCTTATAGTCTGCGTGGGCGGCCACGCCACGCTCAGCCTGCTCATGCATTTGCGGGGTTCGGATTTGAATTTCAATCTTACGGCCCTTGGGACCAATCAGGCCCGTGTGTAAGGAGCGGTATCCATTGCGTTTGGGCAAGGAAATATAGTCTTTAAACCGCCCAGGGACCATTTGATAGGCCCCGTGCAGATAGCCGAGTGCGGCGTAGCAATCTGCAATCGTCGGCAAGATCAGACGAAATCCCATTATGTCAGACAACTGATCGAACCCGACCTCTTTGCGGGTCATTTTGTCGAAAATGGAATAGAGAGTCTTTACACGCCCTGAAATTTTTGGATCTAAGGCGTGGAGCCGCAACACGCCCTCCAGTTCAACGATGATTGTCTCAACCAATTTCATGCCATCGGACATGACGTCATTGAGCCGCGCGCGAACTGCTTCGCGCCCGTCAGGATTCAAGTACCCGAAGGCCAAATCTTGTAGCTCATCCTTCACGGCGGCCATGCCCATGCGCTCAGCCAACGGGGCATAGATTTCCATGGTTTGCCGAGAAATGCGCACCCGCTTATCGGGCCGTAAGGGCGCGAGGGTGCGCATATTGTCAAGACGGTCCGCCAGTTTTACCAGCAAGACCCGAATGTCCTCAGACGCCGCAACGAGCATCTTTTGAAAACTCTCCGCCTCTTTGGACTGCTTGGATCGCAACTCCAAAACACTTAGTTTGGTGACACCATCAACGAGTGAAGCCACGTCGTCGCCGAACTGTTCGCCAATCTGCGCAACCGATAGGGGCGTGTCCTCCACCACGTCGTGCAAGAGTGCGGTAATCACACTGGCTTGGTCAAGCTGTAAATCAGTACATATCAGGGCGACATTGACGGGATGGCAAAAATACGGCTGACCGCTGGCGCGCTTCTGCCCCTCGTGCGCTGCCATGCCAAATGCGTATGCGCGCGAAAGCAGGCCAAGATCGGCATCCGCATCGTAGGCAGCGAGCGCGGACTGCAACTCCTCAATGGGTCGCATAGGTAGGGCCCAGAGGCAAAAACTGTTGAGCGGCTAAGTATGCCGCCACCTTAAAGCAAAGTTGGTAAATCGATTCTAATCCTGACGCGTATCAATATCTTCGAAGATCATATGAGGCATGGTATCGCCGATCATGCGATCGCGGAATGCGGAAGAGCGCAGCAAATCGCTGGACGAATCGCCGTCGGCGACACTGGCCCGCTCTTCTGGGGCGACATAGCGCTGCATGGCGGTGACCAATCCCTCTTCCAGATTATCCAAATCGACGGTTTGCTGAGCGATTTCACGCAAAGCGACGACGGGACTTTTGTCATCTTCACGATCAATAGTGATGGGTGCGCCGCCACTGAGGTTACGAGCGCGATGAGCAGCCTTCATAACCAGATCAAACCGGTTCGGAACTTGGTTCACACAGTCTTCAACAGTGACGCGGGCCATAGCGCTATATCCCTAAATTTGGTGGAAGAGTTGGGAAATATTTTCCCGCTTTTACTCACCTATAGAGGTTGCGCTACTGAACTTCAAGGGGCTCGATTCTCTGTCCGTCGGGCAAGCGGTTGATAAGAACAGACAGACTCGCACCCGTGACTGGATGGCACCAACCCGGCGCTATGTCCGCGAGGGGCAAAAGCACAAAAGCCCGCCCTTGCATGCGTGGATGTGGCACTTGGGGGGGGGGGCCTGCGGCAGGGCGCACAAGGTCCCCGAATGCTAGCAAATCCAGATCAAGCGTGCGGGCTGCGTTGGGCCGTGTGCGGGTACGACCAAAGGCCGTCTCGACCTCGTGTAAAACCCTTAAAACGCCCTCTGGGTCTAGACTTGTGTCAAATTCTGCTGCCGCATTGATGTACCAATTCTGATCCGAAACTGGCACGGGTTCACTGCGATAAAACCCCGAAACCGCGCGAACGTTGAGGCCTCGTTGCACCAGTGCCGCTAAGGCATCGGTCAAAATCTCTGTGCCGCTGCGCTGGTTGGCCAAGGGCAAATTGGTCCCTAACCCAATGTAGTTACTCACAACAAAATAATCCTTGGTTCGTGCTCATGGCTTGCGAGGGACAAAGACCTATTCCATCTAGCGCTCATATTCCTGCGACGACATAGCAAACGCGTTGGGACCTAAGCATTTACGGCCCCAACCCATTCAACAAAAGAGTTTTACATGACTGCTTATTTTCACCCCAGCGAACGCACCGCCCTCTTCATCGACGGATCTAATCTATACGCGACTTCCCGCGCGTTACAATTCGATATAGATTACAAATCCTTACTGCAGTACTTCAAGGAGTGCTCAAACCTGTTGCGCGCGTGCTACTATACCGCGCTGATTGAGGAAAGCGACTACTCACCGATTAAACCCTTGGTCGATTGGCTAGACTACAATGGCTATACGATCATCACCAAGGCTGCGAAGGAATTTACCGACAACCATGGCCGGCGGAAAACCAAAGGTTCCATGGATGTTGAAATGGCGATTGATATGCTCGATATCGCAGATCGGGTTCAGCATATGGTCTTGTTCACAGGCGACAGCGACTTCCGGGCCTTGGTCGCCGCGCTACAGCGTAAAGGCGTGCGAGTATCGGTTGTCTCTACCATCAAATCCGACACGCCCATGATTGCCGACGAATTGCGCCGACAGGCCGACCACTTCATCGAACTAACCGATTTGCGCAGCCGCATTGCGCGCCCCAAGGCCGACATCATAGATCGAGACTAGCACCAAGGATCTTTTGCAGCGTCTCTTGGAGGTCATTTGCATTTGGATTGAATTGGTTGACTGGCTTTAGGTTTCTTGGCTGCTGCAACAGGTGCAAAGGCGTACATGATTTAGTCAGGATTTGCCTGTACCTACACGCGAGTTGGGGAACTATTGAGGTTCGGGCGACGGTTCGGCACTTTTTTTCGACACATGCAATTCTGGCCACTCTCGCGCGACAATGGGGGAACTAGGTGCGTAAGCGTGGCAGGTGCCGATCACGGCCTGTGCCGTTGCGAGCACCGCCTCGCGATCGGCGGTCTTGTCCTGCCCGTTTTGGGCGACTTGCGCCCGCCGTCGCCTTGCCATCACCGACCAAAAGCCCTGCATGGCCGTCGAGCCGATAATTTTTAGCATATCGTTTAAGTGCGTACATCCTGCCGTGCGACCCGTGATCTCCTGGGCTTTTTTCAAGAACCCGGCGGTAATTCGCAACCCGACCAGATACTTGTACTGCGGGGTAATGGCCGCGCACAGATGGAAGGGGCTGGCAAGCGTCCGCGCCTCTACGTCGACTATTTCTAGTTGGTCGTTCACTGTGACACGCATTTTCATATGATGCAGAGCTTCTCCCGCTGCAATGTAGCCGCGATCTTGATTATCGATCGAAAACGGTTTGGTATCACGCATCTCAAGATCGACGTCGAACAGACCATCTTCGCGCTCAAACATGTCGCCCACATAGGTGCGCCGGTGGATGTGCTGCCGACGCGCGGGCTTGGGAAGGTTTTGGTCAGGTTGCATAGGCGTCACATCGCCGCTTCCCCCCGCCGCGACAAGTGCTAAATTTAGGACAAGAAGCCCAAGGCCTTCGCCCATACCCAGGCCAGGGACAAGGCGACAATCAGTGCCGACAACTTGCCCAGGTGTGGCCAGCGTGCCAAGTGCGCGAGGGTCGTTGACGCCAGTAAACCCCAGGTCGTTGCCACCGCGGCTGAAAGCGTCAAAAAAGTCAGAGTCAAAATTGCAATCGCCGTCGCCTGCGGCTGTTCGGGCCCTGGCATGTAGGTGGGAAAGACGCCAAAAACGAAGACGATGCCCTTGGGGTTCGTGATCGTCGTTAAAAAGGCGTGACGTGTCAGGGCAAATCCAGGCTTGGCCGGTGCTGCCTCCGCCTGAACGGCATTCAGGTTAGGCGAGTCGCTCTGCCATAACCTCATCACTAAATAGGAGACATAGACCAGGGAGATCAGCCGCAAAACCCACTCTAAGGAGGGATAGGTAAGCAAAAGCGCCGCCATTCCCCCCAATCCCAGGGCCACGAAGCAAAAGTCCGCTAAGTTCACGCCCAGTACCAAATAGGGCACGCCAGCCCTGCCAAATCTTAAGGTGAGTGCCACAATCATCATAATCGTCGGTCCTGGCACTGCGAATAAACCAAAGACTGTCCCCACAAAGAGCAGCCAAATCCCCAACTCCATGGCGTTTCGCCTCCAAAAACCGCTGTTCATGCATGAGTTTCCGCCCTAAGGGAGAACTCTCCTCCCTTCTAACTCTTAAAAGCTCATCTTGTGACCCACTTTGTTCGCATGGCTGTTGTCTTCTGTACCTTGGTACTTGCCCCCCTATCGAGCGCCCAGCTGGGCGGCAACTTTGAGTTCGGTGAAGATGTGTCTATCGAGATTGGGGTCTCTGCTCTCGGCATTCAGCTGTCCCCAGAGACCAGGATCAGCGACAAGGCGCGCGTTCGCGGGCTCTTTTCCTTCGGCGACCTAAGCGCGGATGAAACGGTCGATGGCAACTCCTTTTCGGCCTCCATCTCCACACAGTCCTTTGGCGCTATGCTCGACTACTATCCAACGGGGGACAACTTTCGCGTCTCCGCGGGCCTTATATCCGGGGGTTACGAAATGACGGGTAGCGTGGACGAGCTTACATTTGACGACACCACATACGAGGAGGAATTCAGCCTAACTTTGCAAGAGCGAGACACGATCGCCCCCGTTCTTGGAATCGGCTTTGCCAACAAATCTAGTCGGGTCGCCGTTTTCGTTGAGGGCGGACTTCGTTTCAATACGTTTGAACTGACCACAACAGGCCAGAATGCGCTTAGCGAAGCCGACCGAGCCACCTACGAGGCCGATCTTGCCGAGGTCAACGACGATCTCGAAGATGCTGGGTTCCTGCCCTTCTTCGCCCTGGGAGCCTCCGTCAGCTTCTAAATTTGAACCAGTCATCTGCAACCCTTGAGAAGCGCGCTGTCTTTCAAGGAGATAACCCTAACCTTGAACCGTACTGGGTTTTTCGGATGGCAAATACGCTAATACCAGCGGAGGTAGCTTGTGACTCGTAAAAATGCGTGG
Source organism: Alphaproteobacteria bacterium (assembly GCA_965228345.1). Lineage (GTDB taxonomy): Bacteria > Pseudomonadota > Alphaproteobacteria > UBA7985 > UBA7985 > CAXQZM01. The sequence goes on from CBDDHH010000003.1 coordinate 561,417, forward strand.
AGGCCTGGAACTTTTTCGCCAGTGACAGGCAGTGTATCTCGTCAATTACACAAAGAAATTGGATAGGCGTCAATTGATCCCGCCGTTGGTATAGGGAGGCACCATGTCTAATACCAATGGTCATAAAAAGTGACCTTTTTATGACCGTTTCATGTCTCACGGCAGAAGCGCGTTGCGTTTCGCCTGTTTGATGCGGTCTCACCTCGCTCGCACCGCTCGCTCAGCCCGATCGTGCGACAGAACTCCGCTAAAAATGTCAAATTTTAGCGGAGTTGGTATAAGAGTCACTCAATCTTGCTGCTGGTATCACTGAGGTTCGGTAAGCTTAATCGCTTCTAAAGTCAGTTTGATTGCGATCGCAAACATGGTGATCGCGATCAACAGATCCAGCACACGCCAGGCACGCGTCGATGTAAACAAGGGCCTCAGGCGAGTTGCGCCGATCCCAAGAGCTGCAAAAAATGTGAACGAAGCCATGGTCCCGCCGACAAAGAAGGCGAGTTTCTCCACAGCGGTTCTGTACTCCACCGATATGGCGCCCATGAGAGCCATGGTGTCCAAATAGACATGAGGGTTGAGCCAGGTGAAAGCCGCAGCAAGGGCAAGAACGCCTCTTAAGGTCGTCCGTGATTGCCCTGCAGCCATGGTTCCGCCGCCTTGCCATGCCGCCCAAAGTCGGTTGACCCCGTAGGCACTAAGGAAGGCGACGCCCAGCCACAGCATGAGGGGGCGGAAGAGGGGGACGCGCGCAACAATCGCGTCAAACCCCAGCACCCCGGCCCCGATCAACACGGCGTCGGACGCGCCGCAAAACACAACGAGCGGCAGCACATGCCGCTGACTCAGACCTTGGCGCAGCACAAAAGCGTTCTGCGACCCAATGGCAAGAATGAGGCCCAGGCCGGAGGAAAAACCGACCAGGGTGGGCGCTAGCCACATTAGTTAATTGGTGCCAAGAGTAAGGATTGTGCCTGCTTCATCAAAGACATGCACATACTTGGATCGCACGCCCAACACCACCTCTGCCCCAGTCCGCACTGCCATGTTGTCGTCTGACTTAAGACTGAATTCCGTGTCCCCAAAGCGCACATAAGCAAAGCTCTCCGCCCCTAGTCGCTTAACATGTCGAACGGTACCAATGATTCTTGCCGCCTAAACGCGTCCTGCGAGTTGCAAGTGTTCGGGACGAATGCGCAGGGACAAGGATTCGGTGAAGGCCTCCAACGCTGTCGCCAACTGCACGTCCAACGAGTCTCCGCCAGGCAATTCCACACGGGCCTTCGCTTATGCCACGAGGCGCTTTCTTAGCTTGTCTAGGGGCTGCTTGTTTTTGGCGCGGGCGTTCCCTGCGCCCTTCGGGCTTGGAGCCCGCTACGGGGGCCGCAGTCGAGGTCCTTATCCCAGCGAATACAAGAGTCATTCGTAATTGCCGCTGATATCAGTCGTCAAGTTGGCATTGCGGATCACCTCCAAATTGCCATATGATTCGGTGATGTTGTGGAATCTAATCTTTAGCAATGAGGCTTCCTTCACCTTGCCTCCTAGCTTGCTTGGTCTATGCTGTTAAGCCCTTGAACTCGTCGAGGCCATTGGAACGGCAGGCAGCGGTCAGCGTGTTGGCGAGCAGGCAGGCAATGGTCATAGGTCCGACGCCTCCTGGGACGGGAGTGATGGCTCCCGCAACCCCCGCACAACTGTCAAAGTGCACGTCACCAACTATTTTGGTTTTGCCCTCGCCCTTCTCTGGTGCGGCGACGCGGTTGATTCCCACATCAATCACCGTGGCCCCGGGTTTAAGATAGTCGCCCGTGATCATTTCGGGTCGTCCCACCGCTGCGACCACAATGTCTGCCTGCCGGCAGACGGCTTCGAGGTCTTGAGTCCGCGAATGGGCAAGAGTCACAGTGCACGAGTCGCCGAGCAGAAGGGCCGACATAGGCTTGCCCACGATGTTGGACCGCCCGACGACGACCGCGTGCAAGCCCGACAAGGTGCCATGAAAATCGCGCAGCATCATGAGGCATCCCAGCGGCGTGCAGGGGACCATGGATTTTTGGCCGGTGTTGAGCCGGCCCACGTTGGAAATATGAAAGCCATCGACGTCCTTTTCGGGGCGGATTGCGTTAATGACGTCGTGTTCGTTGAGGTGCGCAGGTAGAGGCAATTGGACCAAAATGCCATGGACGCTAGGGTCAGCGTTCAGTTCCGCGACCTTGGCCATCAAAGTGCTTTGATCTATATCGGCTGCCAGTCGATGCTCGAACGAGTTCATGCCTGCATCCAGCGTCTGCTTGCCTTTGGAACGCACATAAACTTGGCTTGCTGGGTTTTCCCCGACCAAGACTACTGCCAGTCCAGGGGTGAGGCCGTGGCCGGCTTTCAGGGTGGCAACATGGTCTGCAACCTGGGCACGAACTCGCGCGGCAAAGGCTTTGCCGTCTATATTGGAGGCTGTCATAGTTAAAAATTCCGTTTTATTTGGTTTCCTGTAAGAACGATTCATTTTAAACAACCCCCCAAGTTGCGACACCTTCTTCTTTGACCGACTCCCCTGACGCTAAGACCAATTTAGCCTGGACTTTGCAGGGCACACCTCAGCAAAGGGCGGTTATACCAACGGTTATAAAAAGTGACCTCTTTATGACCGTTTCGTCTCTCACGGCAGAAACGCGTTGCGTTTTGCCTGTTTGGTGCGGTCTCACCTCGCTCGCTCAGCCCGACCGCGGGACGGGACCTTCGCTTATACTCCGAGGCGCTTTCTTAGCTCATCTCAGGGCCGCTTGTTTTTTGGCGCGGGCGTTCCCTTCGGGCTTGGAGCCCAAGTGTTTTGTGCGCGGGCGTTCCCTGCGCCCTTCGGGCTTGGAGCCCAGGTGTTTTGTGCGCGGGCGTTCCCTGCGCCCTTCGGGCTTGGAGCCCAGGTGTTTTGTGCGCGGGCGTTCCCTGCGCCCTTCGGGCTTGGAGCCCAGGTGTTTTGTGCGCGGGCGTTCCCTGCGCCCTTCGGGCTTGGAGCCCAGGTGTTTTGTGCGCGGGCGTTCCCTGCGCCCTTCGGGCTTGGAGCCCGCTACGAGGGCCGCGGTCGCGGCCCTTATACAAGCGAATATAAGAGTCATTCATAATTGCCGCTGGTATTAGATCCAGGACCGAGGGAGTGCCAAACATGACCCAACACCTCTTCATCGCCTGTCTCTCGACGGAGACCAACACCTTCGCCCCCATGCCCACGGGCCTCCAAGCCTACAAGGACTATTTCTATCGTGAAGGCACCGCAACGCAGGAGCCTGCGACACTGATGACCGAGTCCCTGCACATTTGGCGGAGCCAGGCGCTGGCGCGCGGATGGCGGATCAGCGAAGGCCTGACCGCGATCGCAGAGCCCTCAGGGCTAACCCTTAAGGCGGTCTATGAGGGTTTGCGCGATCGCATCAAGCAGGACTTGGCGGCAGCGGGCAACCCGAGCTTGGTCCTCTTGCAACTCCATGGGGCCATGGTCGCGCAGGGGTACGAGGACTGCGAGGCCGATTTGGTCGCGCACATACGCGGTTTGTGTCCCCATGCCTTCATCGGCGTAGCATTGGACCTGCATTGTCATTTGACCCAAGCCTTGTTGGACAGCTGCGACGCCGTCATCACGATGAAGGAATATCCTCACGACGACGTTGGGGAGCGCGCGCAGGAGTTGTTCCAGATCGCAGCGGAAACCTTGGCGGGTCGTCTTCAGCCGACCATGGCACTGTTCGATTGCCGTATGATCGGCCTGTATCTGACAAAGACTGCGCCCATGGCCCAATTTGTCGAACGCATGAAGCAGGTCGAATCCGAGCCTGGGATCGCTTCGGTCTCCTTGGGCCATGGGTTTCCCTGGGCCGACGTGCCAGCAGTCGGCGCGCGTGTGTTGGTGGTTGCCGATGGGGATGCCCGCCTGGCCACCGACACCGCCGCGCGCTTGGGTTGGGAGTTCTACTCCCTACGGCACGACCTGCGCCGCGTCTATCCCGACTTGAGCGAGGGCCTTGATCGCGCCGCGCAAGCGACCGACGGTCCCGTGACGTTGGCCGACATGTCCGACAATCCCGGGGCGGGCGCGCCTGGTGACTCGACCTTTGCCTTGCGGGAGGTGCTGGCTCGCAAGATGCACGACGTTGCCCTTGGCCTGATCTGGGACCCAATGGTGGTAAACACCTGTTGCCAGGCGGGGCAGGGCGCGCGCCTAGCCTTGCGCCTTGGCGGCAAAACCGAAGTGGCATCGGGTGATCCTATCGATATACAGGGCCAGGTGGTTAAGATCGTCTCTGGCCTGGTCCAACACTTGGGCGAAGGCGCGGAGCCTTTGGGGACGCTGGTCCATGTCCGCCTGGCCGATCGAGTGGATGTCCTGATCAACGATCTCCGCACCCAGGTTTATCATCCCGAGGCCTTTACGCAAATGGGGATTGATTTGCGGCACAAGCGTCTGATCGTTGTCAAATCCACGTTCCATTTTTACAGCTCATTCGCCGCCCTGTCCCAGCACGTGATTTTTTGCGCCACGCCAGGGCGGGTTAATCCAAACACGCAATTCATCGCCTACGCCCGCCGCGCACCAAACTACTGGCCTCGACAAGATGATCCTTTGGGGGAGTTGGTATGATACCAGCGGCGATTTAAAATGACCCTTTTATTCGCTGGTATAAGGGCCGCGACTGCGGCCCCCGTAGCGGCCCCGAGATGAGCTAAGAAAGCGCCTCGGGGTATAAGCGAAGGGGCGGCGAAACGCGAAGCGTTTCTGCCGTGAGACATAAAACGGCTGAAAAAGTGTCAACTTTTTTCGCCGTTGGTATGAGTCCTGTGAAAGCGGGGAGTGAAAGGACGCAGCATGTCACGCGTCGTAGAGCCTGTAACAAGCTCAGTTCACGAATTCTTTCGCAATCTGACGGGTTCTCCTGCGGGTGCCTCTGGTCTTTGCGGCGGAGTGCTTTATGTTGATACTGGAATTCCAATCACTACGTCCAGGAGATCACAATGGACATCAAGACTTTTGCTCTCTTTTCGTGGCTTGCCGTCGTGACTTCGCCCGCTTTTTCTCAACCTGTGCCAGGGCGCGCACAGGACGAGGGCTGGAGTTTTTCCGTTGGCGGGGCGGTTCTCTATGGCCCCGAATACCTGGGCGACGACGAGACTGATGTGGCGGCCTTGCCGAACTTCAGCGCCCAGTGGGGCGATCGTTTTGAGGCGTCATTTTCGCGAGGGTTGCTTTATAACTTGATTCAAACTGAAAGGTTCTCTGCGGGTCCTAGCCTGTCGCTCAGCATGGGAAGGTCGAGCGATGAGTTGAGCGATCTTGGGTTCGACGACATTGATCCGTCGTTAGAGGCGGGGGCTTTCGTCGAATTGGCGTCCTTTCCATTCTATGTGAATGCAGAGTTCGCGCAGGGGCTCTCTGGCGGGCACGAAGGTCTGACGAGTTCCGCAGAATTGGGCCTGCTTGGCAGACTGGGCTCGCGTTTTTTCTTTCGCGCGGGTCTGTCTGCCACATATGGGGACGATCAATACGTGGACTCGTTTTTCGGGATCGATAGTGCCGAGTCTGCAAGTTCCAATCTTTCAACCTATGAGGGCGAGGCAGGTGTCGTTTCCACGGGCTTGACGATCAGCGCCTTCATTCCGCAGAGCGAACGGGGAACGATATTGGGCTTCTTGTCGCGTGAAAATCTTTCAAGTGAATTGGCGGACTCCCCTTTGATCGAAACCTACGGCGACGAGGAACAAACATCGCTTGGCCTAGTCTATCAGTTCAAATTATAAGACCTGAAGTGGTCCCAAAAAATCGGACAATGGTTTAGTGAGCGTCAATCGTTAAGAAGGGACGACGACACAGGCCTAAGCGGAGAACATTTAGCACCGAGTTCAAGGTTAGAATAGCCCTTGATGCTCTTCATGGTGAGCAGACGAGCCAGTAGATAGCCAGCAAAATCTCTACAGGTCAGGTTTGCACCTTGTAAGAAGCGAGCGATTGCGAACATGACAGAGGGCTTTGAACGCGCTAGCCCTAAGGCACGCAAGAAGGCTGAAGCAGAACGCGCCAATGTTCATTGCTCAACATTTCGCGGTCCAGCCTTTATACCAACCCCGCTAAAAATTGACATTTTTAGCAGAGTTTTGTCTCACGGCAGAAACGCTTCGCGTTTCGGCTGTTTGATGCGGTCTCACCTCGCTTGCACCGCTCGCTCAGCCCGACCGCGCTACAGGGCCTTCGCTTATACCCCGAGGCGCTTCCTTAGCTTGTCTCGGGGCCGCTGCGGGGGCCGCAGCGGCCCTTATACCAGTTCATAAGGAGTCTGTTTTGTGGAAAACTGGTATTAGGTGCGTTCAAGCACCAGGCGGACACCAACGGCTTGGCAAACCAAACCTACGCGGCATTGGAACAAGTCCTCTGCGTAAATGACCCGATCAGGGTCCATATTGGGAACATAGGGGGTACGAAGAGGAATCGGTAAGCCCAGTTTTTGGGCTCGGGCAGAAGCCGCGGCGGGAGAGGGTTGGTTTTCCTTGCCGCGACGTGGTCGATCGCTTAAGTGCTTGATTCTACTCAACTTACTCACAGGATCAGCACCGCTCCGCAGTCTTAAGAGGCTCCACTCAGCGCAACCGTCGTCGCTCAGTTTTGCCCAAGTCGGGCGGGGTAGTGTGGCCCGAGGCCGGGTCTGATCCGTCATTGGATAGGAAAGATCTGCTCATGACCCATATCACCGCGCGTTTGATTCTTGGACTTGCCGCGCTCCTCATGGCGGCCCTAACGGTTCCTGCTTATTTCAACCCCAGCATCAACCCTGCCCTGGCGTCTTTGCCCACGGAATTTCAGGCACTTGGCTCGACAGCTGGGCTATTCTTGGGTCGGCAACTGACCCTGATTTTGATCGCCTTGTACGCCGCCGCGGTGGGTGGACGCTTGCCCTTGCTGTTTGGCGGCTTCGCAATGACGTTTTTGAACGGCCACGATGCTGTCTTGGCCGTGCTGTTTGACGGCGAGACGGCGGCGGCAGTCGCGGGCGCCATCTTGGCCTTGGCTGGGATCGTGGTCCTATTTCTCGCCAATCGCCTGCAAGACAAGCCCTAAGGGCGCTTAACCAAGTAAAGGGCCGTCCATGCCAGACCTATGGGTCGCAAACGACCATGCAGCCTTTCCGCTTAAGACGGCGCTTATGGACTGGGCGCATACTCTGAGCTGGACCGTGCGTGACCTAGGCGCCAACGCCGACGAACGGGCTGACTATCCAGACCAGGCGAACCGATTGGCGGTCGCTTACAACGGCCAGGGGGCGGATCGGGGGCTGCTAATTTGTGGCTCTGGCATTGGCATTTCCATGGCCGCCAATCGTCACCCGCACTTACGGGCGGCCTTGTGTTGGGATGCGACCAGCGCGACTTTGTGCCGCAAACACAACGACGCCAATGTGCTGTGTCTTGGGGCGCGGTTGATTGGCGTGGAGACCGCCAAGGCCGCACTGGAGGCGTTTTTAACGGTGTCTTTCGAGGGGGGGCGGCATCGACAACGTGTCATGAAACTAAGGAGAGACCCATGAAATGCCCATTTTGCGGTGAGTTGGACACGGCGGTGAAGGACTCACGACCAGGGCAGGGACATGCGGCCATTCGCCGTCGTCGTTGCTGTCGGTCTTGCGATGCGCGCTTTACCACCCTTGAGCGCGTCCAGCTTCGCGAGTTGACGGTTGTGAAGGATAATGGGTCCAAGGAGCCCTTTGATCGCGATAAAATTCTTCAATCTATCACAACCGCGGCGCGCAAATTGAATATTGACCCCGATGAGCTGGAGGAAGTCGTTAGCGCCCTCGTGCGCAAATTTGAGTTATCGGGAGACGCCGAGATTTCAACCCAGACGATTGGCGACCGCGTCTTGGACGCTCTGCTGCACCTCAACGAAGTCGCCTGTCTGCGCTTTGCCTCGGTCTATAAAAACTTCCAGGGCATTCACGACTTTCAGATCTTCATCAGTCAGATGTCGAGAGGAGATGGACCGCGCACGCCCCCAGATGCTGAGTGACGCCCAAGGTCTGGAACTGGCCCTGCGCAGGGCAAAGCGCGCGCTGGGTCGCACGGGTGACAATCCCGCCGTCGGATGTCTGATTCTAGGGAAAGCGGGCCAGACGCTCGGGCTCGCGGCCACCGCGGACGGCGGTAGGCCCCATGCTGAAATTGTTGCGCTGGGCCAGGCGGGTGCGGCGGCGCGCGGGGCGAGCGCCTATGTGACGCTCGAACCCTGCGCCCATCAGGGGCGATCGGGGCCGTGCTGCGAGGCCTTGGTCGACGCTGGGGTAACGCGCCTTGTCATCGGCGCACGCGACCAGAACCCCCTGGTGTCAGGGCGCGGGGCGGTGTACTTGCGCAGGGGGGGGGTTGCAGTGGTCGAGGCCCAAGATGCGGCGTGCAAGGTCCATCATGCAGGGTTCAATCGGCGGATGCTGGGCGGAGCTGGCAAGGTCATTTTAAAGATCGCTACCTCCCTCGACGGCGGTATGACCCGCAAAGGGGCCACAACCCGGGTCAAGATTACCGGACCGGAAGTCCAAAGCCAGGTCCATTTGCTGCGCGCGCAGGCCGATGTCTTGATCACGGGCAGGGGGACTGTGCAGGTTGACCGGCCGCAGCTGACCGTTCGGTTGCCAGGTTATCGGGGACCGCAGCCCAAAGTCCTTGTTTGGCTGCGTGGGCAGTCCTTGTCTGACGTGACCGCCAACACCATTTTGGTAGAGGCGGGGCCCACCCTTGCGACCGCTTTGTTCGACCAAGTCGATGAGCTGCATTGGTATCGAAGTCCCGAACGCTTCGGTCGTGCGGCGGTGCGTCCGGGGTTTTTGCGCGCAGAGGCGTCAGCTTTTGCGCGCGATCACCCTAGCTTTACTTTGATGAGTCGGCGGGTCTATGGGGTCGATGTGCGAGAAATCTGGCGGAAGGGGCCGTAAAGCGATGTTCACTGGCTTAGTTGAGTCCGTCGGGCATCTTGTCGCCCGCGAAGGCCAGGACGAAGTCTTGTTCACTTTGGCGGCGGCATGGACTCCCGACACTTATGCCAAGGGCGAGTCCATTGCCTGCGACGGGGCTTGCATGACGGTTGTTGAGTGGGGCCCGCATGCCCAAGGCTCGCAGTTTTCGTTCGTCGCCAGCGCGGAATCGCTCGCGCTCACGACCCTGCGGGATTGGTTGCCGGGCCAAGTTGTCAATTTGGAACGGGCGTTGAAATTCGGCGATGCTCTGGGGGGGCATTTGGTTTCGGGCCATATAGACGGACGGGCGCGCCTTGTGGCGCGAACCCAAGAAAATGAGTCCCTAAGGATGCAGTTTAAGGTGAGCGAGGACTTTGCCGCCCTGATCGCGCCCAAGGGGTCGGTGACGCTGAACGGGGTTAGCCTGACAACCAATGAGGTCGCAGGCGCGCGCTTTGGGGTCAATCTGGTGCCCCATACTATCGATGCGACCAATCTAGGGACGCTCAACATCGGGGACACTGTGAATTTTGAGGTAGATACGCTCGCGCGCTACGTGGCCCGCCATATGCAGGTAAGGGAGGCCTAGATGGACGGGATCAGAGCCTTTGATATGGTCAAGGCGGACATCGGGGAAATCATCGAAGAGGCCCGCAATGGTCATATGTTCGTCCTGGTCGATGATGAGGACCGGGAAAATGAAGGCGATCTTGTCATCCCCGCGCAGATGGCGACCCCTGCGGCCATTAACTTCATGGCGACCTATGGTCGCGGCCTGATTTGCCTCGCACTCAATCGCGAACGGGTCGAAACCCTCAATTTGCCGCTCATGGCCCAGCGCAACGAGAGCCGCCATAGCACCAATTTTACCGTGTCGATTGAGGCGCGCGAGGGCATCTCCACCGGGATTTCCGCCCCAGATCGGGCCCTGACCATCGCCACCGCCATCGATCAAACCAAGGATGCGGCCGATCTGGTCTCGCCCGGGCATGTTTTTCCCCTCATGGCGCGCGACGGCGGCACGTTGGAACGGACGGGCCATACCGAAGCGGCCGTCGATATAGCTCGTCTTGCAGGTCTCTCCCCTGCAGGCGTGATCTGCGAGATTATGAACGAAGATGGCACCATGGCGCGCCGCGATGATCTGGTCGGGTTCGCGCAGCGCCACGGCCTCAAAATCGGCACCATCGCCGATTTGATAGCCTATCGCCTACGCCACGATTCCTTCGTTGAGGTGATAAGAGTGGACGATGAGTTTGTCTCCCGCGTTGGCGGCACCTTTCGTCGCCTGACCTATCGCAATACCTTAGACGGGGCTATGCACCATGCTTTGATCAAGGGCGACATTCGCCCCGATCGGCCCATCCTTGTGCGGATGCATGCGCTCAGCATCGACCGCGATGTTCTCGGCCTCTCGGGAGATAAGATCTGGCGACTTGTCGAGGCGCAAAAGATCATCGCGGCGGCGGGGCAGGGGGTGCTCGTACTCATGAACCCAACCTCGGGCATGGGCTCGCAGCAGTTGGAGGGGGTTCAGCGGATCGCGGGGCAGTCGCAAGCTGGCCGCAGCGACGCGGGTGACCGGTTGCTCGCCTACGGCGTCGGCGCGCAAATTTTGCGCGATCTTGGCGTCAAACAAATGCAGTTGCTCACCGACGCCCCGCGCGAGCTCGCGGGCTTGACGGGCTACGGCCTAGAAGTGGTGAGTACCCGGCCCCTTAACCCGCATAAGGTTGACTAATCCTATGTCCCATAAATTCCTTCTGGTTGGTTCACCTTACTACAGCCAAATCTACGAGGGCTTGCTGCGGGGCGCGAGCGCGGCCCTAGCAGAACGCAAGGTCGCCCACGAAGTCGTTGAAGTCCCTGGCGCGTTGGAAATCCCCGGCGCGATCAAAATCGCCGCTTCCGCGAAAATGCCGATTTACAATGGATTTGTGGCTTTGGGCTGTGTGATTCGAGGTGAAACGACGCACTATGACTATGTGTGCTCAGAGTCTGCCCATGGGTTGCACATGCTGATGATGACCCAAGGACTTGCGATTGGGAACGGCATTTTGACCACCGAAACGCGCGAGCAGGCCTGGGTTCGCGCCGACCCAGAGCAAAAGAACAAGGGCCGCGATGCGGCGCTGGCGGCGCTTTCCCTGGCCGATCTGAAAATTAAATTTGGTTAGAGCGGTTGCGAGATCATGCCAGAATCCACCCCCGGCGCTGTAAGGCCGCCCTTTGCCGCCCGCATTTTAGCGGTGCAGGCCCTCTATCAGGCGTGGGCGCGGGGCGATGCGCAGATTGCGCCGGTGATCGCTGAATTTATTGGGGCAGCCCAGGCCGACCGGCTAGAGGGGATTGGTGCCAAGTCCTTTGATCAAAATCTGTTCTCAACCCTCGTAACGGCGGTGTTTGCACAGACCGAGTCCTTGGACGACTTGATTTTGGGCGTCATCAGCGAGGCTTGGCAGATCGAGCGTCTTGATCCGGTCTTGTTGGCGCTGCTGCGCATCGCGGCCCATGAGTTAGGGCAGGGGGAGGTCGTCGCCCCGCAACGGTTGATCAGTCAGTATGTGCAAATCGCCGAGGGGTTTTTTGACGGCAAGGAACCCGGCCTGGTCAATGCCACGCTCGACACCCTGGCGCGTGCTTTGCACCCTGCGGCCTTTGATACCAACGGTCATAAAAAGTGACCTTTTCATGACCGTTTCGTGTCTTGTCTAATGGAATATGAGCGTTTTCTTGCCGCGATGCTAGATCATTTGTGGTAAGCTTGACGCGCCGATTTGGGGGTGGCCACCCCCAAATCGGCGGCGGGGCTGGATCGTTCGTGTCTAGGTGCTGCGTTGCAGGCACCGTTCGTGAGTTTGATCACCCCGTCTTTCCTACAAGTGGCCCGAATGGATACTAGGGAGCCAGCTGTGCGTCCCGTATGACAAGAAAGGGAACGGAAAGATGCCACAAGTTACCATCGGAATTGATGTTTCAAAAGCCCAATTCGATATTTTTGTGTCAAATGGCCAAAACCATAGCTGCAAGCCCAATACCCCTTGCGGGATTAAGGCTCTCATCAAGACCTTGAGCAAGCTTCCTGATTGCCTGGTCGTTTTTGAGGCAACTGGCTTCTATCACAGAGCCTTGGAACGTGGCCTTGCTCAAGCCCAAATCGCTTACGCAAAGGTCAACCCTTGGCAAGCGCGATGCTTTGCCAACAGCATCGGCCAACTCGCAAAAACCGATAAGGTCGATGCGAAAATCCTGGCACTCATGGGCCAAACCCTCCCCCTTGAGCCCACCAAGATACGCGATGAAGTCATTGAAACTCTTGGAGAATACCAAAGTCTTCATCAAGGGCTTGTGCAAACGCAAACGCAGTGGAGCAACAGGAAGAAAGTCGTTACCGATAAGGCCGCTGTGAGGCTTGCAACGAGAATGCTCAAGACCCTCGAAAAGGAGATCGAACAGCTAACCCTCAAGACCAAGAAGCTCATCGAAGCCCATCCTGATCTCTTGGAACGCTTTAACATCTTGATCACAATCCCAGGGATTGCGGCACGAACAGCCATATCCCTTCTGACCAACATGCCAGAGCTTGGCACACTCAGCCAGAAAAAGATCGGCGCTCTAGCTGGCTTGGCTCCTATGCAATCCCAATCAGGAACGCTTAAGGGTGTCGCCCGTATCAAGGGGGGAAGAGCTCCTGTACGCAATGCCCTCTACATGCCTTCCTTGGTTGCCATGCGATACAATGAAGACCTAAAGGATTTCTACAACCGCCTTGTCGAAGCCGGAAAGCCGAAAAAAGTCGCCATCATCGCCGTGATGCGTAAGCTGATCACGCTGGCAAATGCCCTCTTGCGGGAAAACAGAAAATGGTCACAAATTGCCCCTTGATTTATCATGGATACTCACGGCAGAAACGCTTCGCGTTTCGCCTGTTTGATGCGGTCTCACCTCGCTCGCGCCGCTCGCTCAGCCCTACCGCGCGACGTGGCCTTCGCTTATACCCCGAGGCGCTTTCGCGCCGATTTCGGGGTCGCGTGTTTTTGGCGCGGGCGTTCCCTGCGCCCTTCGGGCTTGGAGCCCGCTACGGGGGCCGCAGTCGCGGCCCTTATACCAGCGATCATAAGAGTCATTTATAATTGCCGCTGGTATGATGGATGAATTTGCCTTAATCGACACGGTGTTCCGCCCCCTGGCCACGGATCCCGCGGCCCAGGGCTTAAGCGATGATGGGGCGTGTCTGCCCCCCTTGGCGGCAGGGCAGGAATGGCGGGTTTCGACCGATACGTCGGTCGAGGGCATCCACTTTCGCGGCACTATCAACGCCGCCGACTTGGCCTGGCGCGCGCTTGCGGTCAGTGTCTCGGATCTGATTGCGCAGCTCGCGACACCGCAGTTCTATTTACTCAATCTCAGTCAAGGCCGCGAATTCGACACGCCTGCGTTTGGGCGCGGCTTGGCGCAGGCGCAAGCGGCCTTTGGCCTCGGCTTGATCGGCGGGGATACGACCGTAACGTCGGGGCCACTCACCCTGTCCCTGACGGTTTTGGGTCGGGGACAGGTAGGAGACAATCCCCACCGCGGTCACGCGCGGGCAGGGCAAGGCGTCTATTTGCTGTTGGCCGATCCGCGCGGCTTGGGCGCCACCCGGGCAGGGTTCCGCGGCGTCGAAGGGTTTGCGGAGGCGTTTTTGCGGCCCGCCATTTGCCTGGATCACCTGGCCAGCCTCCAGGGTCAGGGGATCACCGCTATGGTGGACGTCAGCGACGGTCTGCTGCAAGACCTGGGCCATATCTGCGTTGCGTCGGGTGTGGGCGCGGTCGTTCATGTCGCGGCCCTGCCTTTGGCCCTGCCAGACCAGGCACCGCTGCCCCAATTGACCTGGGGCGAAGACTTCGCGCTGGTCTTTACCGCCGACGCGCCGCCGCCCGTGCCGGGGCTGATCCAGATCGGTCATGTGCGCGCGGAACCAGGGGTCCAACTTCTGGACGATCAGGGCCGGGAAATCCCCGTTGAGGCCCCTGGCTATCTGCATGGGCGCGGCCTATAGCGCCGCAAAATCATCCCAACGCAATTCCAGGAGACGGCTATGGACATCAGCAAAATTTCAATGGGCAAGGATGCCCCCGGCGACATCAACGTCATCATCGAGGTTCCAGGAAATGGCGAACCGATAAAATACGAAATGGACAAGGACTCGGGCGCCTTGACGGTGGACCGCATTTTGTTCACCCCCATGTTCTACCCGTGCAACTATGGTTTCATGCCCCACACCCTGTCCGACGATGGCGACCCTGTTGACGTCTTGGTCGTGGGCCGTCACAAGTTGGCACCTGGCTCGGTCATTCGTTGCCGCCCTGTAGGCGTGCTGCAAATGGAAGATGATGGCGGGCAAGACGAAAAGATCGTGGCGGTGCCGCATGAAAAGATCGATCCGCAGTTTAGTGACATTCAGTCCTATACCGATTTGCCGCAAAACTTGACCGCGCAAATTCAGCACTTCTTTGAGCACTATAAGGACCTAGAACCCGGCAAGTGGGTCAAAGTTGCCGGCTGGGGCGACGAAAACCGCGCTAAGCAGCTAATCCAAGAGGCGATTGATCGGGCGGCCTAGTGTCTGTGATGCTAACGGCCAAAAAAGATGACACTTTTTTAGCCGTTTTATGTCTCACGGCAGAAACGCTTCGCGTTTCGCCGCCCCTTCGCTTATACCCCGAGGCGCTTTCGCGCCGATCTCGGGGCCGCTACGGGGGCCGCTGTCGCGGCCCTATACCAGTTCATAAAGAGTCTGCTTTAAGGTGAACTGGTATAACTAACCCGTGTTTAGGTTGGCTCGACTTTCACGGCGGAGAACTTGAATTCGGGGATTTTGCCGTAGGGGTCGAGGGCGGCGTTGGTGAGGAGGTTTGCTGCCGCCTCGACGTAGGCAAAGGGCAGGAATACCGTGTCTTCGGAGACGGCGCGGTCGGCCCTTGCCATGACTTCGATTGAACCGCGTCGAGTGGTGAGGCGCAGCATGCCGCCGGCGTCAACGCCGAGTTTCCTCAAGGTTTTGGGATGGACCTGGACCAGGGCCTCGGGCTCTAAGGCATCAAGGACCGTGGCGCGGCGGGTCATGGATCCTGTGTGCCAGTGCTCCAACTGGCGGCCCGTGATCAGGATGAAGGGGTAGGACTCGTCGGGCGTTTCGTCGGGGGAGATGAGGCCCGCAGGCGTGAACTTGGCGCGGCGGTTGGGCCGTGGGAAGCCGTCGCCGAACACGATCGGCTGGCCGGGGTCGGTGTCGCTCAGGGAAGGGTAGGTGACAGCGTCCTGCCGCTCCAGCCGGTCCCAGCTGATGTTGTCGAGTGACTTCATGTTTTGTTTCATTTCCGCGAACACCTGGCGCGGGTGCGTGTAGGTCCAGTTGAGGCCGAGGCGCTGCGCGAGCGCGGTGGTGATGGCCCAGTCTTCGCGGGCTTCGCCCGGTGGGGCGACGGCGGCGCGGCCCATTTGGACCTGGCGGTTGGTATTGGTAACGGTGCCCGTCTTTTCCGGCCAGGCGGCAGCGGGCAGAATGACGTCGGCGTAGCAGGCGGTTTCGGTCAAGAAGATATCTTGCACCACCAAGCATTCCAGCTTGGCCAGGGCATCGCGGGCATGGTCAACGTCGGGGTCGGACATAGCGGGGTTTTCGCCCAAGATGTACATGCCCTTGATCTGGTCTTGGTGGATCGCCTCCATAATTTCGACGACGGTCAGGCCCTTTTCACTCGAAAAATCTTCCGACTGCCAAACTTGGGTGAAGGCCGAGCGCACTCCCTCGTCCATGACCGACTGGTAGTCGGGCAAGAACATGGGGATCAGGCCCGCGTCGGACGCGCCCTGGACGTTGTTTTGACCGCGCAGCGGGTGCAGGCCCGTGCCCGGGCGGCCGACATGGCCGCACATGAGCGCCAGCGAGATCAGGCAGCGGGAATTGTCGGTGCCGTGGATATGCTGGGAAATCCCCATGCCCCAGAAAATCATGCCAGCCTGCGCCTTGGCGAAGGTGCGTGCAACCTCGCGAAGGGTCTGGGCAGGGACGTTGCAGATCGCCGCCATATCCTCGGGCGCGAAGCCCTTGAGGTGCTGACGCATGGCGTCCCAGCCCTCGGTAAAGCCGTCGATATACTGCTGGTCCTGCAGCCCTTCCTCGACGATCACATGCATGATTGCGTTCAACATGGCGACGTCGGTGCCGGGTTTGAACTGTAGCATGTGCGCCGCGTGCCGCTTGAGGCCGATCCCGCGCGGGTCCATGACGATCAGCTTGCCGCCACGTTTGGCGAACTGCTTAAAGTAGGTCGCGGCGACGGGGTGGTTTTCGATGGGGTTGGCGCCGATGACGATGGCGACGTCGGCGTTGACGATTTCGTTGAAGGTGGCCGTGACGGCGCCCGAGCCGACGTTTTCCATGAGTGCCGCGACCGAGGAGGCGTGGCACAAGCGCGTGCAGTGATCGACATTGTTGTGGCCGAAACCCTGACGGATCAGCTTTTGGAACAGGTAGGCCTCTTCATTGGAGCATTTGGCCGAGCCAAAGCCCGCGACCGACGCGCCGCCGTGGCGGGCCTTTAGATCGCCCAGGCCACTGGCGGCGAGGTCGAGGGCTTCGTCCCACTCGATTTCCTCAAAGCGGGTCGAGAGATCGGCGGGGTTGACGTTCAGGCCCTTGGGCGCGCCGGGCTTGCGTTTGAGCGGCTTGGTCAGGCGGTGGGCATGGTTGATGTAGTCGAACCCAAACCGGCCCTTGACGCACAGGCGCTGTTCATTGGCCGGGCCTTTGGCGCCCGCGACCCAGGCGATGCGGCCTTCCTTGACCTTGAAGTCGATTTGGCAGCCGACGCCGCAGTAGGGGCAGACGGACTGGACCGAGGTGTCGTAGCTTTGGGAGTCGCCTATCTCCTCGTCGCCGACGGCGCCTGCGGGCATGAGCGCGCCGGTTGGGCAGGCCTGGACGCATTCCCCGCAAGCAACGCAGGTCGAGGCGCCCATGGCATCGCCGAAGTCGAACACGATTTCGGCGTTCATGCCGCGCCCGGCCATGCCAATTACGTCGTTGACTTGGACTTCGCGGCAGGCGCGCACGCACAAGTTGCACTGGATGCAGGCATCGAGGTTGACCCGCATGGCGACATGGGAAGCGTCGAGCAGGGGAACCTGATCGACGGGGCGGGCGGGAAAGCGGCTCACCTCAAGGCCTGTTAGGCCCGCCATGGACCAGAAATGCGCCGACCGATCGTGCGCCTGTTCTTGACTTGGTTGGTCGGCGAGCAGCAGCTCCATGACCAATTTGCGCGACTTCTCCGCGCGCTCGGTGCCGGTTTTGACGACCATGCCGGGCTGGACCGTGCGAATGCAGGAGGCGGCGAGGGTGCGCTCGCCCTCAATCTCCACCATGCAGGCGCGGCAGTTGCCGTCGGCGCGGTAGCCAACTTGGTCGGCGTGGCACAGATGGGGCAAGGTGGTGCCTTCGCGTTTGGCGACGGCCCAGATGGTTTCGCCTTCGAGGGCGGAGACTTCTTCGCCGTCGAGGGTGAAGCTCACAGTTGTGTTCTTCTCGAGCATCCTACACTTCCTCCGCGAAATAGTTCAGGGTCGATCGAATGGGGTTGGGGGCCGCCTGGCCCAGGCCGCAGATCGACGCGTCGGCCATGACCTCGCATAGGTCGGTCAGCAGGGCCTGGTCCCAAGTGTCCTGCTGCATGAGCTGCACGGCCTTGGCGCAGCCGGTGCGGCAGGGGGTGCATTGGCCGCAGCTCTCGTC
This sequence comes from Alphaproteobacteria bacterium, assembly GCA_965228345.1. Classification (GTDB taxonomy): domain Bacteria; phylum Pseudomonadota; class Alphaproteobacteria; order UBA7985; family UBA7985; genus CAXQZM01. The sequence goes on from CBDDHH010000003.1 coordinate 579,177, forward strand.
TTCGAAGAACTTAAGCATGTTGAGCGCGGCGGCGCGGGCGCTGTCTTGGTCGGACAAGACCACGACCGCCGCCGACCCGATGAAGGTGCCGAGCGGCTGCAAGGTATCAAAGTCCAGGGGCACATCGGCGATGGAAGCGGGCAGCAAGCCAGAGGAGGGACCGCCGGGCTGGTAGGCCTTGAAGACATGACCCGAAAGCATACCGCCCGCCGCGGCGATCAGATCGGTGATGGTCGAGCCCGCGGGCAGCACGTGCACGCCCGGGTTTTGCACCCGGCCCGAGATGGAGTAGGACCGCAGGCCCTTGCGGCCGTTCTTTTCGACGGCGGAAAGGACCTCGGGCCCCTCGCGCAAGATCTTGGCGATCCAATAGAGGGTTTCGACATTGTGGACCAGTGTTGGGCGGTTGAACAGGCCGACCTGCGCCACGAAGGGCGGGCGATGGCGGGGCAGGCCGCGCTTGCCCTCGATGGACTCGATCATGGCGCTTTCTTCGCCGCAGATGTAGGCGCCTGCGCCGCGCCGCACCTCGATGTATCCAGGTCGGACCAAGCCCGCGCGCTCCAGCGCTGCGACTTCGGTCGCTAAGATGTAGAGGACGGCGGGGTACTCGTCGCGCATGTAGATGTAGGCGCGCGCGGCCTCGATGGCCCAGGCGGCTATCAGCATCCCTTCCAAGAACAGGTGCGGCGTGCGCTCAAGGTAGTAGCGATCTTTGAAAGTGCCGGGTTCGCCCTCGTCGCCGTTGACGGCTAGGTAGCGCGGGCCTTCGTTCATGCGGACGAAGGACCATTTTTTGCCCGAGGGGAAGCCCGCGCCGCCGAGGCCGCGCAGACCCGAGGACAGGATCAGATCCTGCACTTCATCCGCCGTCATGGCACCGTCGCGCAGTTCGCTCAGCTTGGCGTAGCCGCCTGCGGCCTGGTAAGCCTCAAGGGTTTCGTAGGCAGGGATGTGGGCATGGGTCTCGTTCGCCGCGATGGCGTCCTGGACCTTCGCCGGGGTGGCCTGGTCGATATGATGGTGGCCGATTTCGACGGCGGGGGCCGTGTCGCAGCGGCCCATGCAGGGCGCGCGCAGAACCCGTACCTGCGCCGCGTCCAACTGCGCGTTCAGGCTATCCTGCAAGGCTTGAGCGCCCGCGAGCTCGCACGACAAGCTATCGCAGACCCGGATGGTCAGCGCGGGCGGCGGGGTCTCCCCCTCTTTCACCACGTCGAAGTGCGCGTAGAAGGTCGCGACCTCGTAAACCTCGGCCTGGGCCAAGTTCATTACTTCGGCCAGGGCGCGCAGGTTGGCGGCGCTCAGATGGCCGTAGGTGTCCTGGATTTTGTGCAGGTTTTCGATCAGCAGGTCGCGCGCCGTGGCGTCGCCGACAAGCTGAGCAATCGCTGCAAAGGCTCCCTCGTCGAGCTGGCGCCCCTTGGGGGTGCCACGGCCTTTGCCTTGGCCGCGTTTCCAAATGCCTGGGGCGGTCGAATCCAACATGGCCCACGACTTAAGGTTTGCGGGGGCGCTGGCAATGGTCCATCGCGACTTAAATCGGCAAATTGCGTCGTGTGTTGGGGGGCTAAGTTGGGGGTCATGTCGCCGTTTCGTCTTAATACCAACTCCGCTAAAAATTGACATTTTTAGCGGAGTTGGTATCAGTCGCGAGATATGTTGGGCGAAGTCTATGACTAGCCTTCGCGTCGGCCTCTGACTATGCCAGCGGCGTGTGCCATGAAGTGGGTTTTTTTGCAGGCCGTCAAAGCAGCGCTTGATCACTAGCCAAGGTGCCGGACCAGGACGACAAGGCGCAGACTGGGCCGGGCGGAAGGATGGGGAGATCGTTCGAACAATCAAGAAACCTTGGTTGGTCGTGACGGTGCAGGAGCTGTTGCGGCTGAACGCAGTGGATCGTCGCGCGCGCTGGGATGGCTGGGCGACCGGCGACACCGGCAGGATGGTCTAGGTTTCTCAAAGTCATTTGTTTTGCAGGAATTCGGCCAAATAAGACGTTTGGCTTTGGGCTTTATGATTTCGGTTGTTTTTCTGAAATCGTATGGTTACACTGAGGATCTCGCCGAAGCTCACCGCGCCCTTGTTGCGGTTGCTTCTCTGAAATTGTTTGGTTACACCTGGTTATGCACATAGGTCATCACATGACTAAGTTGCGGTTGCTTCTCTGAAATTGTTTGGTTACACCCTTGTCGAAGGTGATATTTTTTCCATTCGTGTTGCGGTTGCTTCTCTGAAATTGTTTGGTTACACCCGACGTTCACGCCTGGGTTGTTGAGCGTATGTTGCGGTTGCTTCTCTGAAATTGTTTGGTTACACCAACCTCTTTGGCCGTCTAAAGTCGGGCCATGTTGCGGTTGCTTCTCTGAAATTGTTTGGTTACACCTCTCCTTTGGTTAAAGTTGGCGGGCCGTTTGTTGCGGTTGCTTCTCTGAAATTGTTTGGTTACACCCGCCCCCAAGAGCTGCTGCTGCGCTCGTCAGTTGCGGTTGCTTCTCTGAAATTGTTTGGTTACACCCCAAATTGTGACTCATGTGCTTACGTACCTGTTGCGGTTGCTTCTCTGAAATTGTTTGGTTACACCCACTCGTGGAAGCAGCGTTACGGCATCCCGGTTGCGGTTGCTTCTCTGAAATTGTTTGGTTACACCCGCCTTTAAGCCAAGCCTGCACATCCCGGCGTTGCGGTTGCTTCTCTGAAATTGTTTGGTTACACCCAATCGCCGTCGTGGCTTGCGTTCCACGCAGTTGCGGTTGCTTCTCTGAAATTGTTTGGTTACACCTTAAGTGAGAAAGGACCTTGAGCCGATCTTGTTGCGGTTGCTTCTCTGAAATTGTTTGGTTACACCACGCCTGCGGCAAGGGCGCTTGTTGTGCTAGTTGCGGTTGCTTCTCTGAAATTGTTTGGTTACACCTCACCTCTGGTAGTGACCCTGAGTCACTAGGTTGCGGTTGCTTCTCTGAAATTGTTTGGTTACACCGCTTTATATGTTTCATCCGCTTCCGTCCATTGTTGCGGTTGCTTCTCTGAAATTGTTTGGTTACACCGTAACCGCGCAAAATCCTGTTGCAGGGAATGTTGCGGTTGCTTCTCTGAAATTGTTTGGTTACACCCCTCTTGATCAGGCGACTTGCTGCCATAGCGTTGCGGTTGCTTCTCTGAAATTGTTTGGTTACACCCACGGAAGTACTTACGTGGCCCTCAATATTGTTGCGGTTGCTTCTCTGAAATTGTTTGGTTACACCCACCTACAGGCAGAGACCTATCTCATGGCGGTTGCGGTTGCTTCTCTGAAATTGTTTGGTTACACCTCTGTTGCAGCAATTAGATTAGCAGTCAAAGTTGCGGTTGCTTCTCTGAAATTGTTTGGTTACACCTCATTTGCCTTGTTGCCGAATTGTCAGTTGCGGTTGCTTCTCTGAAATTGTTTGGTTACACCTACTATCTGACTTGGCCAAGGTTTGAAGTTGCGGTTGCTTCTCTGAAATTGTTTGGTTACACCAGGGGTTCTATTGAACAACGTTTAGAGACTGGTTGCGGTTGCTTCTCTGAAATTGTTTGGTTACACCAGAAGGCAATTAAACTAGTTTGGCCTCATCAACCCCTCGAACTGGTTGCGGTTGCTTCTCTGAAATTGTTTGGTTACACCAGGATCCTGATAAGTCCCTGATATGAAAGGGAAAAACGGGGTCCTGGCGACCAAAATACGGCCAAAACCTCAAAATAGGACGAGCTGTTCAGGTGTTTTTTCGGTTGGCTGCGCCAGTTTTCCGTCGTAGACCTTGCTGGTCTGCCATTGCTTCGAGGTGAAAAATAGGACTCTGACCTTGCCAGTTTGGGGGAGCCCGCGCTCAATGTAGGCGGACTCCCGCTGCGCGGCCTCCTGCGTCGTGACGAATTTCTGATAGACCGAGTATTGCAGCATGGAAAAGCCCCCGTTGAGCAAATGATTGCGAAACAGGGCTGCCCTGCGGCGCTGCTTCTTGGTTTGGGTGGGGAGGTCAAACATGGCAAGGACCCACATGTGTCGGAAGTCTGCGTATCGAACCGTCATGCGCCGCTTGGGGGTGCAAAGGTGAGGGCGCTGTACGTTGGCAAGTCGAGGGACTTGCGTTGGTTTAGCAGCACAAGCGCGAGCGAGGTTGCCAGGTCGTGACATCCTTGCGCAAGAGAAACGCCGCCGCGCGCGTGCGCGACTTGTGCGTTTGTGAGAGCCACAAGTTTGGCTTTCGCCGGCGCGTCGAGCGGGCCAGGATCCCCGCCTAAACTATAGACTGTCCAGTCGACAATTGGACGGAAGGGTTCCATCAGATCATCGACCAAGACCAAGGGATTTCGGGCATTTTTGTGGAACAGACCTAGGGCAGGCAGAAGGCCAGCGGCGACCACGGCCCGGGCCATGCACGCGCGGACGATGGCGTAGCCGTAGTTCAGGTGGACGTTGGCATCGCCAGCCTCGGGGCGGCGGCGAAAGGCTTTGCCCATAAGAGCGGGCCAATAGACCTGAGCCGCCTGGGCTTCGTGGTTGTCGGGGTCGCCTGACTTCAGGGTTTTTGCCAGATGTTCCAGCCTTGCAACGTGATCAGGAGCGACGAGGGTCAGAACCGCAGCCTGGGCCTTGATCTTTGCCCTGACGAGGTCCTTCCAGAGGCGCTTTTGCAGAGGAACGCCCATGGCCACCTGCGCCGCCGCGCGTTGGGTCAGGTCACTATTTCCGACCAAGGGCGTCATGAGACTGACGGGAAGCATGTTGGGGCCGCAAAGCACGACCGCCGCGCCTTGCTCGGCCAAGGCAACGAGCAGGGCGGCGGATAGGGTGACCTGGCGAGAGGTTAAGATAAGGGCTAAGATCGAATCGAGAGGGACCTTGCTGACTTCTCCTTCGGTTGGTTCAAATACCAAAAATCCGCGCTCCCGCCTGGCAAAGCCACCGGCTTGACTGAAGTCCAGGACCTGGCGGGGGAGGGTCATAGGCTAGGATTGCTTTACTTCGCCTAGGACGGAGACGTAGAGTTTGCGAAGGCCAAGATCGACTAAGCGTTTGGGGGCCTTTGCGAAAAATAGCCCCCCTTCTGCTCTGTTCCGTTGATCGGCGTTGGCTTCCTTTGGGTCACAAAGGGTAAGCATGCCTGCTGACATTTTTTGAATACGGAAAATAGCGCGGCCTTCTTTTCCAGGTCTAGGATCATCGATTTCGATCATGTCTCCCCTGAATAGCCGGAACAGGCGCCTGGCCTCAGGGTATTGCTGTTTCCATTTGGGTGTAAACGCTCGGGAGTTTGCTTGTCGCAAGTTGATCAATTCCGCGCCGAAGCCATGGTACGGGCAGTCATAAAGGTCGTAGCGCCAGTTGCCGCCGCTGGCGTAACCCTTTGTAATGTTGCCCTGAACCGAAAGGGGTTCGACTGTTTCCCGCAGGCCGATGCGAACTTTTCGGATGTTGAGCTGCCGGGCGACCGCTTCGGCGGCTTCGGCGAAGCTTTCGCCGAGTTCGAGCCGTGGCATGATCAAAGCGTGGAGGCGGGAGTGGGTCTTGGCGCTCAAAATCTGGGCCAGGTCTCCGGCTTTTTTGAACTTATCGCCCGGGAAGGCAACGCGCAGGCCGACGTTGAAATCCCCTTGATTTTTGGGATCGTAGGTGAGCGCGGGATGGGCCTTGTTGACAAACCCGTAAGCTGTCTCCTTCAGCAATCCCCCGCCCTTTGAGTGGTCGGGGCGATGGGCGATGATCATGTCTTTGGCACGCGCGGCCACCGCCGCACGCAGGGGAACCTTGGACGGACCGAGTGCTTGGGCGAAGAAATGATAAATCTTTCGATTTTGTTCCGCGTCGTCGTCGGAGCGTTTTGCAAGCCTTGCAACCTCTTGCAAGAATCCTCGATCCATGAACCCGATTACGCAGGCATCGACAAAATGATGGCGATGATCGTTGCGGTTCTTCTTGCCTTTGACGCCCAAGACTTCGTCAAGGCCAAGGGTATGTCGCACCGCCGCGGTTAGGCGCCCCGGCGTCGCCCAGCACGGCATGTTGTTCCCCGCAAAGGTCGCGCACACCGGTGTGAGGTATTGGACCGCCAAGCGCGCAACATATTGGGTATCCGTCAATTGACGGGCGAGCCATTGATCGCCTTGGGCGAATCGTTGCATCGCGTCGGGGCCGAACCGCCAGCGTTTGTTCTTGGGTAAGGTCTGGATGCGCTCCATCATGCCCTCAAAATTGGGTTGATCATGAAAGGCTTCGTGCGGACTGCGCGCGCCTTTGACGCGGTTCATCTCGGGAGTGGCGAGGGTTTTGTTAGCGCGGCCATCGTCGAGGGTGCGAGAATAGGGCAAGATGTGCTCAACCTCGACGCGATCACTCAGCGCATCTGCTTTGCTGATCTTCTCGCCAGAGTAGGGGCATCGATAGTCTGGGGCCAACTCTTCATGGAGGGCGAGACGCAGCAAACGGTCGGCGGTTACGGGCATGCCGTGCTGTTCGATGATCGCCGCGCGCGCGTCGTTGGCTTCGGTGTTTGCGCGCTGTTCGCGTTCCAGCGTTTTGCGTTTTACTGCCGATAGGGGGAGTTCGCGCCCACTTTCGATGATAATTTGCGCGGGCTTGCCATCGCGCGCGATCAGGGCGTTGACAAGGGAGCGAATGCGCCCCAGCACGATGTGGACCGTTGGGTTGGGAAAGCGTCCGTAACGCTCGACGTCGTTGCGCGCCTGGACGGGGTTGAGGCCAGGGGTGACACTCTCGGCCAAGACTTCGCCGTAATAAGGCAGCGTATCATAGACTTGGCCCGTGCGCTTGTCGCTATGGTGCCCCAAGCCAGCGGCTTGAGTCGCTTGATCGTAGGGGAGGTGGTCCTTTTGCATGACCGCAAGGATTCGCCCCATTGCGGCCTTGGACAGGTGCAGGCGGGTTGGGCTGGGGTTAAGGGTCGCGATGGCCTCAGCGCCTTGATCATCGAAGCCAAACTCGACCTTGAGCCAGGCTTGGATTTCTTCGTCATTGGCATCGCTTAGGAGTTTTTCGATAACTTGGTCTTGTCGCTCAAGGGGCAAGTCGTCCCATTTTGGACCAGAGTGTTTCTTGAATGCGGATCGAAATTTGGCTGCGGTCTGATCCCCCAACAACTTGGGGCGGCGCGTTGATTGGAGGTTGAACGTTGTGCCAGCCGGCAGCTTGAGCGTTTTTTCCGCCAAATCCTGAAACTTCAGGTCGGCTTTGGCGCGCAAGGCCGCCACCACCTTGTCCTGCTCCGCCGCGGTGAGGTCTCGACTGATTTGACGCGCGTCGGAAACCCGAAGGTTGAGAACCTCGGACCAAATTCGGTAAAGCTGGGCTGTTGGCAGCGACTTAGACGCGCGCGGCTCTTCTGGGATGAGCGAACATCGCCCTGCTGGAGGATTTTTGAGTTTGCGTTGTCGAAAGAATACTGCGTCAATGGCGGTCTGTGCTTGCGCATTGGCCTCAACGAGGCCGAACTGCCGCTGGCGTTCGAACATCAGGTTAAATTCCGCCCTGATCAGCGCCCGGTTTGGGTAAAATTCATAGGATGCTTTGGCGCCTTCGCCTTGCAAACGTAGGCGCGTGGGCAAGCCTGCGGACCGGCGTGCCGCCAGAAAGGCCCCGTATGTTTCGTGGCCTTGTTCGGCCAACTTTGCCTGCAAGGTCGCGACGGCTGTGGCGATCTTACCATCCTCCCCGCCTTCGGACTTGCGGTTAGACCGGAAGCCGCGTCGCTGGTGCAAGTGAAAGAGGGCGCGCCCAAATTCATGGGCACTCAAGCGACGGTTAAGGGCTTGCTCCCGCAATTCGTAAGGGTCGAGGAGGGCCAAGTGGCCAGCGTCTTGTGGCAGCAACCCATGGGTACGCAAGGCAGCCAGCAGGTCGTGCTTGCGGCGCAGTTTGCGATCCCGATTGCGCCGAAGGCCGCGGGCCTGGCGTCGGTCGGCGGCGTTGGACGCGAGGGACTTGGGATCGCGGCCCTGGTCAAAGATATGGACGCCGCCGTCCAAGAGATGTTCTGGACGCAAGGCCTCGTTCAAAGAGAGTTGCGCCCAGCCGATGGAGTTGGTGCCAAGGTCAAGGGAGAGTCGATAGGCCATCGAATTTACTTGACACGGCAGGGCGCGGGAATCTAGGGGGAAACAGGTTAACCAAACAATTTCAGAGAACTGGGGCGCTCAAACCGCTCCGATTAACCGTTAACAAGCCCACCACTTTCGTGGTTGTGGCATCAAATTCGCCCCAGGCTTCTGGCCTGGGGTTTTTTCGTTCTGGCTTGGGTTTTGCGGTCTCACCTCGCTCGCTCAGCCCGACCGCAGGACGGGGCCTTCGCTTATAGCCCGAGGCGCTTTCTTAGCTTGTCTCGGGGCCGCGCGTTTCGGGCGCGGGCGTTCCCTGCGCCCTTCGGGCTTGGAGCCCAAGTGTTTTGTGCGCGGGCGTTCCCTGCGCCCTTCGGGCTTGGAGCCCAAGTGTTTTGTGCGCGGGCGTTCCCTGCGCCCTTCGGGCTTGGAGCCCAAGTGTTTTGTGCGCGGGCGTTCCCTGCGCCCTTCGGGCTTGGAGCCCGCTACGGGGGCCGCAGTGGCGGTCCTTATACCGGCGATCGAAGAGTCATTTTCAATCGTCGCTGGTATGAGATAGGGTTTGCAGGGGCGTGTCATAAACTGACATCCCCCTGGTTTATAGCTGGGTTCATCACATCACCATCGACAGGATGAACCATGCCTCGCATCAAACGCACAACCTCAGATTTTGACATCGACACCCTCCGTCCCGCCCCGGGCATGATTGCCGCGGCGACCGCACGGTGCCTGCGCTCATCAACCCTGACCAATCGGCAGAAGACGTTGCTTGCCGGCGGATTTGCCGCGCGGTTGCGCGAAGATCATAGCCAGTTTGACCCAGGGCAGAGCAGCGCGATCGCCAGCTTGATCGTTGCAGGAAACGCCCTGATGGAACCGGGTCAGTGCAGCCTTGGTGTCGAGGAGGGCCTAGGGCGTATGGCCGATCAAATCGACGCCTTCGCCAAAGCAAATCCGTCTGAAATGGAGGATACGGTTGATGACTTTGCCGCCTGTCTGCAAAACATCTACCACTTGAGCGCCAATCAGGTTTTCATTCTGAAAACGGCGGTGGCCGCAAATCTGAACCCAGGGTTCAAAGATCTAAGCGACAATGTCACCAAGCTCACGTCTTCGCTTCCCCAAACGATGGCGGTCTTGTCGGGCCTTGATAGGGCGGTTGTGCGGTCTGAACTCAACAACCGAGCCACGCTTGTGTCATCGGGCATATTGGTCGTTAAGGACCCCTACAGGTCCCCCCATCCCGATTTGACCGATTATGTGGAATTGAGCGAATTGATGGAAGGGGTCTTGAACGAGCCTGAGTTTACCCCTGAAGTTGTCCATGATGTTATTTTGGGGAAATGTGTTTCCTCTGAGCTAAGGGTTGCAGATTTTCAGGAGTATGCGGAGGATGTGAGCGCCGCTGCAAAGCTCATTGAGGCGGCGAATGCCACAAAGGCCGCTGGCATCAATATCCTGCTTTACGGCCCCCCAGGGTCGGGCAAGACGGAACTCGCAAAGCTGCTCGCCCGTCAAAGCGGGGCCGATGGGTACTTGCTGGCCGAAGAACAAGATGAAGACAAGCCCCGATGGTCGCGAAATCGCCAAGCGGCAGTCAGGTCCGCCATCGGCATTTGCAAGAACCTCAAACACGCCAGCTATCTGATCGTTGACGAGGCGGAGGATGTGTTCGATGTCGAGGTCTCGTTCTTCAAATCCAACTCAACGGCGAAGGTTTTGCTCAACCGCCTACTGGAAACCAACCCCGTTCCCCTTGTGTGGATTGTCAATCGTATCAGCAGCGTGCCCGCCCCCGTCCGGCGGCGTATGAACCAATGCATCGAAATTCGGTCCTTGGACCAAGAACGACGCAAGCAGCAAGCGCGGAAGATGATTGATGCCGCCGCCATCGAGGTCTCCCCCAAAACGCTGGATGGGCTTATGGAGCAACCGCACGTCTCCCCCGGCCTGCTGGCGAAGGCCCTGGAGACGTCCAAACTGCTCAAGGCTGATGAAGAGACATTTGAAGCCATAAGTCTGCAGCTCTGCAAGGCGCAAAACAACGGCCGCGCCGTTCAAAACCGCGCTGACCAACTGAACCCAGCGTTTCGGGCTGAATTTTCCAATGCTGAGATCGACTTGTTGGACCTGGCCGCGACCCTGAAATCAGGCGCGAAGGACGCGACCAATTTCAGTCTGTGCCTGCACGGCCCCTCAGGCAGCGGCAAGTCCGAATATGCCCGCTATGTGGCCAAGAAGCTCAACTATCGGCCCAAAGTGATGCGCGGGTCCGACCTGCTCAGCAAATGGGTGGGCGAGACGGAAGCCAATATCGCCCGTGCGTTTGAGGAGGCAAATCGCAGCCGGCACTTCCTGATCTTTGATGAGGCCGATTCCCTGCTGGCCGATCGATCGGGTGCGTCCAGAAATTGGGAGGTGTCGAAAGTCAATGAGCTGTTGCAATGGATGGAACAGGCCGAACATCCCTTTGTCTGCACCACCAACTTTCTCGACCATATGGACAAAGCGGCGGTGCGCCGCTTCACCTTCGCGGTGCAATTTCATACGCTCACCCCAGAGCAGGCGGCGGCGTGTTTTGTCCACTACTTTGACCGCCCTGCGCCCAAGGCCTTGGGGCGTTTGGAGGGCCTGACAGCGTCTGATTTCTCGGTTGTGCAGCGACAGCTTACCTTCCTGAACAAGCTGGACGATGATCAGGCGGTGATGGAGCGCCTCACCTCCAGCGTCGATCTCAAGGGCCTGGCCCCCACCGCCATCGGCTTTGGCAGGGCGGTTTAAACCAACTCCGCTAAAAATTGACATTTTATCGGAGTTTTGTCTCACGGCAGAAACGCTCCGCGTTTTGCCTCCGACAGGGCCTTCGCTTATACCCCGAGGCGCGTGTCCGCTGATCTCGGGGCCGCTGCGGGGGCCGCAGTCGCGGCCCTATACCCCTTCATAAAGGGTCTGTTTTAAGGTGAACTGGTATTAATCAAATCAAGGCGCATTCGCTATAGATGGTTTGATCCGAGTTTAACCTGCGGACCCTTGGTTTAGGGACATGAGCGTGCCATATGCGGCCAAAATTCTTGGAGCGGCGAACCAACCGATTCCTCAAGGCAAGGCATAAGGATTGGGGGTCTCAATCTCCTGAATGAGCCCGTCTGGGGCCAGGACCTTGACGTGTTCGCCCCACATGTGCAGGTGCCAGGCGAGTTCTACCCAGCCCGAGGCGGTGAAGCGCACAAGTGTCTTGTCGCCCTTGCGCTCCACCGATTGGCGGGGATGGAATTGGAATTCCTGCGCGCGGTCTGCGGCCATGCCTGAAAACTCCAGGACCACGTCGTCATACTCTTCGTCTGTGTGAAAGGCGCCGAAGGATTGTTCTGCATAGGCGCCCAAGTCAAAATCATCCTCGACCTCGAACATGTCCTTGGTTGCCAACGTGTTGGACATGGCCGAGAGGCGGAAGCGCGTGAGATGGCCGTGCTCTGCGTGCTTGGCGATCAAGTATTTTCGATGTCCAAAGATCAGGCCGTAGGGCGCGACCGTATGCGTCTTGGCCGCCCCGGCACGGGGAACATAGTCAAATTGGATCATTGCGCCCGCCTTGAAGGCATAGGCAAGGGTGAGCAGCAGCGCCTCGTCCACCCGTTCCTTTGGCCCTGGCCGCACCGCGACCTTTTGCGAGATGAGCAGCGCCTCCAAATCCGCATCGATCCGTGTGAAAGACTTGCGGGGAATGCTGGCATGGATTTTTTGCTTGAGGCCCTTGAACTGATCGAGCAGGCCCGCAGGGGCCACGTTGGCGAGTGCGGCCTCCGCCAAGTCTAGGACCGCTAGATCGTCAGCGTTTAGGGAGAGCTTCGAAATAGTCGTTTCGGGCGGAAGGCGCCAGGACTTTCGGCCCCTTTCATCATAGAGGACATCGACATCGGGAAACTCCTGCTCCAGGTCCTCGGTCCACCGCTGGGCGGTGCGGCGGGTCACGCCATACTGGTCCATAATAAAGGCGAGCGATACCCCTCGCTGCTTCGCCACGGCGTGCTTTGCCAAGTCCATGAGGGCTTTGGTCTTGGTCATGTCTCGGGCCATTGGCCCTTCCTAAAGCTGCCTGCGTCAGCGATAAACCAAATTTACGGCTTGGCGGTGAAAAGATGTCGCTCGTTCGGTTGTGAGGTAGCCCAGGGCGCTGGTTTGGCGGTGGGTGTTGTGATGGGTTGGGGTATGACTCTTTGTTGGCGCGGCTGTTGCCTTGGGATTGACTATCCCAATTGATTTGGAATCCGCTTTAAAACATATGGGCCGCTTCAAAGGCAGCGTAGGTCAAAATCCCATCGCAGCCCGCGCGGCGAAAGCTGAGCAAAATTTCCTTGAGGCTTGCACGTCGGTCGAGGGCACCCGCCTGCGCGGCAAAGGCCCACATGGCGTACTCGCCGCTGACATGGTAGGCAAAAGTCGGCACCTGAAAGATGGCTTTGCAGTCCGCGACGATATCAAGGTAGGTATGGCCCGGTTTGACCATGATCCAGTCGGCGCCTTCGGCCATATCGGTCTCGATTTCGCGCAGGGCCTCCTGGCGGTTGGCGGGGTCCATCTGATACGACCTCTTGTCGCCGACGAGGGCACCAGCGGAACCGACGGCCTCGCGAAAGGGTCCGTAAAGCGACGAAGCGTACTTGGCCGCGTAGGAGAGGATCAGCGTGCGTTCGTGCCCTTGCGCCTCCAACATAGTACGAATGGCACCAACACGACCATCCATCATATCGGACGGCCCCAACACGTCAGCGCCGGCATCGGCCAGAACTCGAGCTTGCTTGACCAGGGCGACCAGAGTTGCATCGTTTTCAATGGTCCCGTCGAGTGCGACGAACCCGTCTTGGCCGTTTGGATTGTAGGGGTCGAGCGCAACATCGGCCATGAGGCCTAGGTGGGGTATGCTGTCCTTAAGCGTTCTGAGGGTTCGGCAGATCAGATTGTTGGCGGAAAAGGCCTCAGCGCAGTCGTCTGTTTTCCGATGCGAGGGAACGACAGGGAACAAAGCCAGGAGCCGAATCCCGCGCGCTGCAGCTTCCTTAACGTGATCAAGTAGCGCCTGCCCGCCGTAGCGATGAACGCCTGGCAGGGGGGGGATGGCGGTGCGTCCCTCCTCTTCCTGCACAAAAACGGGATAGATCAGATCTTGGGGACCCAGGCGCGTTTCTTGCACCAGGTGCCGGGCAAAGGCCGCGTAACGGGCGCGGCGATGGCGCGTAAAACTCGGTGAAGGATTCATTGGGCGGGTCTTTTTCTTGGGCTCCGACTCTTAGGCTCAAGGTGGGCATATAGGCGTCTTTGCGGTCTGATTCCAAGCACGACAAGAGACTCATCTATGGTGTGCCGCTATGTGGCTAATCGAAGAAAAGTTCAAAGCGTGGCCTCCGATCGTATTCCAGCGATCTCGATTTTAAGCCCGCTCGGAAAAGAGCTAACATTCTTATCAGAACTGAGGTAGGAGTCGTTTCGATGAAAGTTGGATTTATTGGAACAGGCGCCATCGCGAGCGCCATGGTAAGGGGGATCGCAGGGCAAGGGCATGAGATTTGGGTCTCGGCGCGAGGCGAAGCGGCCTCTTTGGCCCTGGCGAAGGAGTTCACCGAGGTACGTCGCGCGAGCAACGACGACATAGCAGGGGGTTGCGACGTCGTGGTGCTTTGCCTGATGGCGTCGGTGGCCAAGCAGGTCTTGCCGTCCTTGTCATTTGGTCTTGGCGTGCGCGTCATCTCGGTCATGGTGGACGTCGATCTTGAGACCTTGCGCGGTTTTGCGCCCCAGGCCTCTAGTATCGATATCACAATTCCGTTGCCACAGATTGCCAGCGGCGATTGCCCCCTGCCGTGCTTTCCGCGCCGCGAGACCGTTGCCGATCTCTTTGGTCCTGCCAACCCTAGTTTTGTGGTCAAGGACATGCGCGCCCTAAGCGCCCACTTCGCGGCCTCCGCCCTCATGTCGACAACTCTGGACCAGATTGCCACGGGCGCAGCCTGGCTCAGCGGCTTTAGCGACGACGAAGCCGCCGCGCAGTTTTACCTCGCCCATATGCTGGCGAGCGCCCTGGTCACCATTGGGAAACCCACCAGCCTCCCGCACCTAGCGGCGGAGCTGTCAACCGAAGGCGGATTGAACGCAACTCTGAAAGCCCATATGCGCGAACGCGGCATGCACGCTGCGTTGCGGGACGGTTTGGACGCCTTTACCCAACGGCTTGGCCTATGATCCGCGTCGGCGTATTTGGCGCTAGCGGCTATACGGGTTTTGAGTTGGTGCGTTTGCTGTGCGGGCATCCAGAGACGCAGATTGAGGCCTTAGGCGCCCACGCTAGTGCCGGTCAGCGCTTGGCGGACCTGTTCGACGGCGCGGCAACATGGGCCGACTTGCCGCGCTTGCAAAAAATCGACGCGATCGATGTATCTGCCCTTGATGTTGTGTTTTGCGCCTTGCCCCACGGGCAGTCGGCCGAAACCGTTCACAATCTTAGGACACAAACCGAGGTGCGGCTGATCATCGATTTGTCCAACGATCATCGCCTGGCGGACTATAGCGACTATGCGGGCATGGCGGGTGCGCACCCACATCCGGAGACCGCGGCGCAAGCGGTGTATGGGTTGGCCGAATGGCATCGTGAGGCGATCCAGTCGGCACGACTGATCGCCAATCCTGGTTGCTACCCCACATCGATTTTGCTGCCGATCCTGCCCTTAGTTTACGCTGGCTTGATTGATCCCGAACGGATCGTCGCCAACAGTGCCTCGGGCACCAGCGGGGCAGGGCGGGGGGCCGCGACGGCGCAACTTCATGCCGAGGTTTCGGAGAGTTTCAGAGCCTATGGTTTAGGCGCGCATCGCCATCTTTTGGAGATCCAGGAACAAGTTGCGGCGGCAGCGGTCGTGGCGCCACGGCGCAAAGTGGTCTTCAACCCGCACCTTCTGCCCATGAACCGCGGGATTCTCTCCACCCTTACGCTTGATCTTGGAGCGAAGGCGACTGTTGCGCAAGTGCAACAGGTGTTGCATGCGCGCTACGCTGCGGCGCCTTTCGTCCATGTGGCCGACCTGGGCGCGCCAATCACCACCAAATCCGTGCGCGGCACGAACCTGTGTCGGCTTTCGGTGCATCCAGGCCTTAACTCTGATCAGATCCTGATCACTTGCGCTATCGACAATCTGGTCAAAGGGGCATCGGGTCAAGCCATTCAAAATATGAACCTCGCCTTGGGGCTTGACGAAGGGTTGGGCCTCGCCACCTTGAGGCCACTCGTGCCATGAGCCAGATCCGACCCTTTCAAGGTCATTGGCCGGACATCCATCCAACCGCCTTCATTGCCCCGACGGCGGTGATTATTGGACGCGTAAAGATCGGCGCGTGCGCGTCGGTTTGGGATGGATGCGTGCTCCGCGGCGATGTCGCCCATATCGACATAGGCGAAGAAACCAACGTGCAGGACGGGACTGTGATCCATTTGACCAGTGAAACCATGGGCGGACGTGCGATTCCCACACTCGTCGGCGCGCGGGTGACCCTCGGGCACTGCGCTTTGCTGCACGCTTGTACCGTCGGCGACGATGCTTTTGTGGGGATGCGAGCGACTTTGCTCGACGAAAGTACCGTGGAAACGGGTGCCATGCTGGGTGCGGGTGCGCTGTTGACGCCGCGCAAGACCGTACCAAGGGGGCAACTTTGGGTCGGCAACCCCGCGCGTAAAGCCCGTGATTTGGGCCCAGAGGCGCTGAGCCAGTTTCGCGCTTCAGCTGACCACTACGTTAGCCTCGCTCAAGAACATGCCGCGCACACATCTTATACCAACGGTCATAAAAAGTGACCGTTTTATGACCGTTTCGTGTCTCATGGCAGAAACGCATTGCGTTTTGGCTTTCTGGGGTTGCGGTCTCACATCGCTCGCTCAGCCCGGCCGCAGGACGGGGCCTCCGCTTATACCCCGAGGCGCTTTCTTAGCTGATCTCGGGGCTGCTTGTTTTCGGCGCGGGCGTTCCCTGCGCTCTTCGGGCTTGGAGCCCGCTCCGGGCGCCGCGGTCGCGGCCCCTATACCCGTGAACCTAAGAGCCTCTCATAATTGCCGCTGGTATTAAACCCGTCTTATTGCTCTGCTTGCTGGGGCTTGCGGGGTGCTACGACACCACGGAGGCGCCCGATGTGTTGGTGGCCAAGCAAGCGCTTGATGCCACCCCTCTCATCACCGACGCCGAATACCTAGCTGCTCTTGCAGCTAGGGAATCGCAAGGTAATCCCGCCGGTCTCGTGTCCCCAGCATCCGGCGAACGGATGGTTCTCCGCGTGCCTCTAGCGTGCGATGACGTTCCGCGGGTCGCCCCCGACGTTCAAAGTATCCGATTGATTGCCACCTTTGCCGATACGCCGCCAGACTTTGACGACCTTAGGCTATTGCGCGATGCGCAGCGCCAGGCCGCAGCTTGCCTTGAAGCACAGGGGGTCGAAGTGTCCTACGAAACCCAGATAGGTCTTGATGGTATTGATCTTGGATCAGGCCGTCCCGCGGCCCTCCTATTGGAACTTATACCAGCGGTCATAATAAAGTGACCTTTTCATGACCGTTTCGTGTCTCACGGCAGAAACGCTTCGCGTTTCGCCTCCCCTTCGCTTATACCCCGAGGCGCGTGTCCGCCGATCTCGAGGCCGCTACGGGGGCCGCAGTCGCGGCCCTTATACCAGCGATCATAAGAGTCATTTATAATTGCCGCTGGTATTACCGCCGAAAACTGAGGGCATTTGGTTGCAGGGCGGGGGGCGATCTGGCAAGGCCTCGCCATGTCCAACCAATCCTACCGAATCGCCGTCGCTGGCCTTGGCACCGTCGGCTTAGGTCTGCTCGACCTGCTCGCATCCAAGGCCGATTTGATCGCGCAACGGGCTGGGCGGTCCCTGGAAATCATCGGCATAAACGCCCGCAGTCGCGCCAAAGATCGGGGCCTGGACTTGAGCGCCTATCCCTGGATCGACGATGCACTCGATATGCCAGGCTTGGCTGGGATCCATGGGGTCGTAGAGCTGGTGGGCGGCGATTCTGGCACGGCCCTATCGCTTGCGCGCAAAACCCTGGGCGCGGGCAAGGATCTGATCACAGCCAACAAGGCACTGTTGGCCCTCCACGGGGCGGAATTGGCTGCGTTGGCCAAAGATACGGGCGCGGCGATCGCCTACGAGGCGGCGGTGGCTGGGGCGGTTCCAGCGATCAAAACCGTGCGGGAGGCCTTGGCTGGCAACCGTATTCACAAGATCGGCGGCATTTTGAACGGCACTTGCAACTACATCCTTTCCGCTATGGAAAGCACGGGCTCGACCTATGCCGATGTCTTGCGCGAGGCACAGGCGCTTGGATACGCAGAAGCAGATCCAACCACGGACGTCGGCGGTGTCGACGCCGCCCACAAGTTGACCTTGTTGGCCTCACTCGGGTTTGATCACGTCCCTGATTTCAACGCCTGCAAGATCAAGGGCATTGAGGGTGTCTCGGCGCGCGCTCTGGCCTACGCGGATCGTCTGGGCTATCGACTTCGTTTAATTGGGCTGGCCGACGAGGGCAGCGTCGAGGTGGCCCCCATGGCTGTTCCCAAAGACGGTGCCTTGGGCGGGGTTACGGGGGCCTACAACGCGGTGCAAATTGTGTGTGATCAGGCGGGGGAGATTTTTGTTCGCGGGCCAGGCGCGGGCCGAAGGGAAACCGCGTCCGCCGTCGCCGCCGATTTGATCGACCTAGCCCAAGGCCAGCAACGCGCGCCCTTTGGCACGGGTCTGCGTGCGGCCTTGGCATCCACAGGCCCCGCAGAAATCTGTCATCTTGTGATCTTGCAGCTCAGCGACCGGGCGGGTGTTATGGCAGCGCTGACCCAGGCGCTCGCAACGCAGGGCGTTTCGGTCGATCAAATCATGCAACCCGGGGGCAGGGATGGCGCCGCCGACGTGGCGCTCATTACCCATCCTGCGGCCCCCGTCGCCTTGTCAACTGCCTGGGCCTATGTGGGCGCGCAGGACTATGCTCTGGCGCCGGTTGAGGCCTATCCCATCGAACGATTCGACGCCTAGGCTCTAAATCCCTATGGCCTTTTTGGGTGTCGAGACCTCTGCCAAGGAATTCACCTGGGTAGAACGCCCATCCAATGCTGGACTGGAAGCGGCCTTGGCCCTTGTGCCGGGGGTCGATCGCCTCAGCGCGCGTTTGCTCGCCGCACGCGGCCTTACCCCCGACACGCTAGAGGGGTTTTTGCGCCCGCGTTTGCGCGATTTACTGCCCGACCCAGTGACCTTAAAGGGGTTTGCGGAGTTTGCGGCGGCTTTGTTCAAAGCGCAGGCAGCGGGGGAAACGGTTGGCGTGTTGGCGGACTACGACGTCGATGGGGCAACATCTGCCGCGGTTATGGTGGCTTTGCTGCGGGCTTGGGGGCTTGATTTTGACCTCTACGTTCCCGACCGTCTAACTGAGGGTTACGGCCCCTCGGACCAAGCCTTTGCCTATTTCGCGAAACGAGGCGTCGGGATCATCATCACGCTCGATTGCGGGTCCATGGCCCATGGGCCCGTTCAACGGGCGCAAGCGGCGGGCCAGCGGGTGTTGGTGATCGATCATCACTTGATTGACGGCGATCCCCCGCAGGTGACGGCCCATATCAATCCCAACCAGACAGGATGCGAAAGCGGCCTTGGGACTTGTGCGGCGGTAGGGGTCTGCTTTACGGTTGTGGTCGGGCTACGACGCGAGGCGCTGAATCGCGGGTTGGTGTGCAACTTGAATCTCATGCAATTGCTCGATCTTGTGGCTTTGGGTACCATATGCGACGTTGTTCCGCTGCTCGGCCTAAATCGTGCGTTTGTTTTGCAAGGCCTCAAGGTTTGGCCGCATACCATCAACGTAGGAATGCGGGCCTTGCTCGATACTCTACCTCAATCTCCAACCTTTGACGGCGCCCTGGCGGGGTTTCAGGTAGGGCCACGTCTAAATGCGGCGGGCCGAGTTGGACCATCGGATATGGCCGCCCGACTGCTCACCTGCGAAGATGCGCAAGAGGCGATGCGCCTTGCACAAGAATTGGGCCGCCTAAATCAGCAACGGCGGGACATTGAGGCAACGGTCTTGGCCGAGGCGCGTCTGGCGCTGCGCGATCATCCTGAGGATCCGCCCCTGAACCTCGTGGCGAATCCCGCCTGGCACCCTGGGGTTGTGGGGAATGTGGCTGGGCGGCTCAAAGACAGCACTGGCAAACCCTCGATCGTTTTGGGCGGGCAGGCTGGAGAGCCCACCTTGATCGGCTCGGGCCGCTCGATCGCGGGGTTTGATCTGGGTGCGGTCGTGTTGGCCCAGAGGGCGAAAGGGGTTCTGTTGTCGGGGGGCGGGCATGCCATGGCGGTGGGCCTAAAACTCTTGCCCGACCGCCTGGCTGACTTGCGCCGGGAACTGATCCAGGCGCTCGGCTCGGCGGCCGGCGCATGCGTGAAGGGGCGAGAGCGGCCGATAGATTTGGCGCTACGACCCTCCGCAGCGACCGCGCAATTGGCGAGGATTTTGACCCAGTTACACCCTTTTGGTGCAGGAAACCCTGAGCCCATTATTGCCATCACCCAAGTGCGCGTAGAGTTTATGACCACAATGGGAAAAAATCATCTGAAGGTTCGCTTAGTCGATGGGGCGGGGAACCAGTTGAGCGGCATTGCCTTTCGCGCCGCGGGGACGGGTTTGGAAACGATATTTCGCCAAGGCAGGGATCGGCTTATTCATGTGGCGGGCCGTCTCAAGGTTGACGACTGGGCCGGCGGCGAAACAGCGCAAATTCTGATTGATGATGCGGCGTTGGTCTTATACCAGCGGCAAGTATGAGTGACTCTTATGTTCGCTGGTATAAGGGCCGGGACCGCGGCCCTCCAAGCGGGCTCGAAGGGCGCAGGGAACGCCCGCGCTAAAAACACGCGGCCCTGAGAATAGCTATGAAAGCGCCTCGGGGCATAAGCGAAGGCCCCGTCGGAGGCGAAACGCAACGCGTTTCTGCCGTGAGACACAAACGGTCATAAATAGGTCATTTTTTATGACCGTTGGTATTAGGGTGTTAAACCAACCTCAAAATGGGCGATTTGCCTCTTGCGCTCCCTGAACGCTCTACCTAAGGAAAGCATCTCTTAAGGCGCTGCACAGAGATCTTTTTTCTTGCGTCCCGTTCGTCTAGAGGCCTAGGACACCGCCCTTTCACGGCGGCAACACGGGTTCGAATCCCGTACGGGATGCCATGGCTGCCGAAGGGGGTTGATGCGGTCGACAAAGTCCCCAAATGAATCCTGAGGTTTTGGCGCGTCGCCAGCTCGACACGAGGTTTTGCGGATTCAGTACCTTGAGAAACGCTTCTTGTCCCAAGCGCCACCAACCGAACGCGTGACCGTATTTTTTCAGCAGATGGCGTTTAGATTGGGCTTGGTAAAAAGCCTTCATAAAACCGACCTGTGGACTACGGCTGGTGGCGTTGCCTTGGTCATGTACTACCTTGGCGTTCGTTTCCAAATATAAGAGACCGTGAGGGGCCACCCTAAGTGAGAAATCATCGTCATCATGGTAGAGAAAGATCTGCTCGTCAAGTCCGCCGAGTTGTTCAAACAAACCTCTCGCGACAAATAGTCCGGCACCCGACAGCACTGTTACGGGTCCTGACGTCATTGCTATCCCCGGCTTCATATGGTGCCGACGCTGGATCAGCGGGCCGCGTCTCTTAAACTGTCGGCGACCATTGGCCAGGGAAAAACTTGGGTTGAGCGCGGCCACATCTGGGCGGCGCTGCGCGGTTTCGAACAGTGTTTCCAAGCAACCTGGCTGCAACCACGAGTCGGGATTGGCAAAATACAAATAGGGGCGCGTTGCTTGGGCCGCGCCTCTGTTGTTGGCGATGGCGAAGCCGCTATTGAAACTCATGTTGATCAGACATGCGCCGTGGGTTTGCGCAATGAAGCTGCTGTCGTCGGAACTGGCATTGTCCACCACGATCACTTCGACACCCGGTGGGATACTGCGAAGGAGTGCCGGCAACACCTGGGCGCTGTTAAATGTCACGGTGATGAGGCTGATTTGGGATGCGGCGTGGGTCACGGTAAGATCTCCTGAATGCCGAGGTCGTAGGTTTCAGAATACCAATGATTGAGGGCGGGATAGTCGCAGAAGTCTCGCTTCTTGGCAATGGGCAGGCCACAGAACAGGGTGAATAGAGGCAGGAGTCTCAGGCTTTGAGTGCGATCCACCAAATCCATGAGTTTGGCGGCCAAGGTTTGCGCGTCAAGCCCGGCCCATTGTTCTACCTCGCGGGTTTGAATCAGATCGTTAAACCGTAAAGGTTCGAGAGCGGACTTCAGTTTAGCTAGAGTTGCCTGTGCAAGAGCCTGGGTGAGCTGGTCCTTTTGATACAAGACACGCAACTTATGTCCTGCCCCCTGCAAAACTCTCGAGAGGGCAACCTCTCCTGAGCGAATCGTATAGGCCCGATCTGCCAAGGGACGAAACCCCCGCCAAAAGGACAGAAAAACAGGATCTAGCAGTATTTGGCCTTGAAGAGACAAGCAAAAGGAACAAAGGTAATCGCCATTCACTCGGCTGCTTCGCTGTTCAAGGAGGCCGCAAACGCCAGGGCCATCTAGTTGAGAAAGAAGATCTTGAACTGTTCCGAAAAGTGGAAAAACAAAACTATCGTTCATGAGTGTTAGGCGTAGATCTGGAGCCTTCCCCTCAAATCGCTTTGCCAAGCTCAAACAAAAGTTGCGGTAGGTAGCAAAGTCCCGGCCCTTGTTGTTCGCTTGGACAAAGGGGACGCCAAGCGCATGCAGCTGTGACCTGTCGTCGATGGAGAGCGCATGATTGCAAAGAGCCATGGGTTTCACACGCGACATTGTTGTCATGGCTTTCAAGACATACAAGGTGTCAGCGCGGATTCCGTCAGGAGCATAGATGACAAAGCCAATCAAGTGATCACCCGCGCTCACGTCGGGCATAAAGTCGCTATAGTCCACAAAATCAGGGGCGCCCAAGATCGCGCTGTGGGTGCGTTGTATTTGATAGCGAAGTTGCTGGACCCAGTGCCGCCCGCGCAACACGCGTTGCATCTCACGGCGGAGTTTTGACGCATTCATGTTGGTGTTCGTAGCCAGTTTCGCCATTTAGACCAACCGCCAAACCTGGCCTTAGACCTTGATTTTTTATGCTTGATTTGCCAGAGGCCATGGGAGCGCGTCGTGAGTGAGCCATGGACGTGTGCCAGGGCCGAAGGGCTGAACTTTTGGATCTTCGAGGACGTTAAAGGACGATGAAAGCGATCGTACTCGCAGGTGGGTCGGGAACCCGACTGCATCCCATGACCCACGCCGTATCCAAGCAAGTCTTGCCGATCTACGATAAGCCTATGATCTATTACCCGCTCAGCGTTCTCATGCTAGCAGGGCTACGTCATATCTTGGTGATTTCGACGCCGCGGGACCTTCCCATGTTTCAGGACATGCTGGGCTCTGGGGACCGCTTTGGTTTGACTCTAAACTACGCGGTGCAACCAGAACCAAACGGCCTAGCGCAGGCATTTTTGATAGGGGAGGCTTTTTTGGATGAGGGGCCCGCTTGTCTGATCCTGGGCGACAATGTCTTCTATGGTCACGGGTTGCCCAACATGCTGCGGAAATCAGCCCAATTGGCGCACGGCGCTCAAGTTTATGCTTCCTATGTTCCCGATCCAACCCGCTATGGAATTGTCAGTTTCGATGGCACAGGTAAGGTGACGAGAGTGGAGGAAAAACCCGCTCATCCCCAATCACGTTGGGCCATTACGGGTCTTTACTTCTATGACTCCAAGGTGACCGAATTCGCCAAATCCCTCACTCCCTCTAAACGCGGGGAACTGGAAATCACCGATATCAATCGGATGTACCTGGGCCGTGGCGAACTTCATGTTGAAAAGATGGGTCGGGGTTACGCCTGGTTTGATACAGGAACACCGGATAGTTTGCACGATGCCACAGCCTTTGTTCAGGCCATAAGTCGCCGCCAATCCTACAAGATCGCCTGTTTAGAGGAAATCGCCATGCAAAACGGATGGATCAGTCCGCAAGAAACCTTGGCTAGCCTGCCAGGGGGCGGGAAGGGCGACTACGCCGCCTATGTTCGCCGGCGGGCAGAGGAGATTGCCCATGGTTGAGTGTCAGTGCTTGCCACGACTGCCTGATGTTTGTATTTTTTTTCCTCGTCGCTTTGAGGATGATCGTGGCCACTTTATGGAAACATTTCGTCAATCTTGGCTGATCAATGCGGGGATCGAGGCGGAGTTTGTCCAGGACAACCAGTCCTTTTCTCGGGAAAAAGGCACGTTGCGTGGGTTGCACTTTCAAGTTGGGGCCCATGCGCAAGCCAAGCTTGTCCGCTGTGTGGCGGGGCGTATATGGGATGTGGCGGTAGACTTGCGCCCACAGTCGCCAACTTGTGGCATTTGGGACTGCTGCGAGTTAAGCGCTGATAATGGCAATCAGTTGTTCATTCCTCAAGGCTTTGCCCATGGGTTTTTAACGCTCGAACCGGCTTCTACTATAGCCTACAAATGCACGGACTACTACAATGGGGCCGCTGAGAGGGCTGTCCATTTTGCAGATCCAAGCCTGGCGATCGACTGGCCGGACGTAGGTAGCGAATTTTTCCTCTCAGCGAAAGATGCGTCCGCACCTAGCTTTCAAGCTTTACATCGACAAGCGGTCCTTGGTCCATGACCTACTTTGTAACCGGCGGGGCGGGTTTTATTGGATCGGCGGTCGCTCGAGACCTGATCCGGCGCGGCGAACGTGTCGTCGTCTATGATGCTTTAACCTACGCTGGTTCGCTCTCCAATCTTGCAACAATCGACTCCTCGCCCAATTTCAAGTTTGTTCAAGGCGATATTTGCGATGGCGAGCTTGTGTCCGCGACGCTTGCGCAGTTCAGAGTCGCCAAGATCATGCATTTGGCGGCGGAGAGTCATGTGGATCGTAGTATTGAGTGCCCTGATCAGTTCATTCAAACCAATTTGGTAGGCACCAGTCGCCTCTTGTCGGCGGTTCTGGCTTATTATCAATCGCTAAGCGGTGCCAGCGCTGCCGACTTTCGGCTTCATCACATTTCAACGGACGAGGTATTTGGGGATTTGGGACCCGATGACCCCGCCTTTGACGAGACAACGCCTTACGGGCCGCGATCACCCTATTCGGCGTCCAAAGCGGGGAGTGATTTTTTGGTGGACGCGTGGCACCACACCTATGGCTTGCCCGTAGTGATCACCAATTGTTCAAACAACTATGGCCCCTACCATTTTCCTGAAAAGTTGATTCCTCGCACGCTGATTCGCGCGCTCAAAGGTATGGACATTTTGGTCTTTGGCCAGGGAACCAACGTGCGCGATTGGCTCTATGTTGAGGATCACGCGGAGGCCCTGATCAGGGTTGTGCAGCAAGGGGAGGTGGGTCACCGCTACGCGATCGGCGGTGGTTCGGAGCGTACTAACAGTCAGGTCGTCGAGGCCATCTGCCAAACCTTGGACCGTCTTCACCCGCGCGCGGACGGTCAGTCTTATACACGCCAAATTACCTACGTCGCGGATCGCGCGGGGCATGATCGGCGCTACGCTTTGAACTTCGCCAAAATCCGCAAGGAACTAGGGTGGCAACCGACCACTAGTTTTGCAACAGGAATCGAGCAAACTGTCACTTGGTACCTGGAAAACGAAACCTGGTGGGCGCCGCTTTGGGCTGCACAGGGATCTTCATGAAACTCCTTGTGGTTGGGCGCTCGGGCCAACTGGCACAGGCCCTTCGCGCGCATGCCAGCGCGCCGATAACTTTTTTGGGCAGCGCCGATCACGATTTTCTGGACGTTGACGAGACCCGAGCCCTGCTAAATCGGGAACGATTCGGTGCTCTTATCAACACGGCGGCCTACACGAAGGTGGATCAAGCAGAAAAGAACCCAGACATCGCGTTTCGTATGAATGAAGACTTGCCAAGGATCCTGGCCCTGGCATGTCGGGACTCTGAAACCCATCTCATCCACATCTCCACAGACTACGTTTTTCGGGGCGATCGGCCAGTTGGACAAGTCTACGACGTATCTGACTCCACCGATCCGATCAATCGATATGGGGAAAGCAAACTCGCGGGCGAGCGGGCGGTTTTGCAGGTCTTGCCCGATGCGCTCATAGTTCGAACTTCTTGGCTCATGTCGCGTTTTGGCGCAAACTTTATAACCAAGATGACCGATCTCATGTTATCTCGAGAGCGCGTGTCTGTTGTCGATGATCAATGGGGCACGCCAACGCTTGCGGGGCACTTGGCCGCATCCCTTCTTGATCGAATTGTTCCTGACATCTCGACGCTGAGCGGTGTGATGCACGTTTCAGGCGGTGAGAGCACGACCTGGCACCAGGTGGCTGCCCATGTTCGCGCAACACTACAATTGGTGAAGAAACCCGTCGCGTTCCTAAATCCGATACCAGCATCAGAGTTTCCAACACCTGCTCGTCGCGGCTTCAACACCGCCCTAAGGTCTGCATACCCTGCAGACATGTCTCTTGAGGCGCAGATCCACGAAGATGTCTGGGCGACTCTAACGACCTGAATTTCGTGAATTTGTGACATGGTATTCGTCCTTTTGTTTTGGGGTTCCAACTCGCCCATTCAAGTGTGAAGTGCCCCACCTGAGGGTGGCGGGTCAGATGCGAAAGGATTAGCTCTTCGGTGCGAACTAGATAGTGTAGTCACGAGATATTTGCCCACAGAGCGATACACCTGATATGGATAGCTGCCATGAATGAGGCGGCGTTTTTGGCATATGGTGTTGCGATTCTCCTCCATCGTTTGAGGTGGAGGAAGGCATTTTCAACCAGATGCCTGATTTTGTAGAGGTCTTTGTCATACTCGCGCTGATGCTTGCGGTTCTTTTTGGGCGGGATGACGGGCGTCATGCCCTGGCATTTAGCCTGGTCTAAGATGTCTTGGGTGTCGTATCCTCTATCGGCCAGCAGATAGTCAGCGCTTAATCCTTCGATAAGCTTCCCAGCTTGCGTGCAGTCAGCTCTGGCACCATGTGTAATATGCGCTCTGATCGGCAGACCAAACGCATCCACGGCCAAATGTATCTTGGTATTGAGCCCCCTTTTGTGGCGCTCATCTCCTGATTGCCTCCTCTGGCCCCTGCGGCATGGGGATGAACCTTACAATGGCTGGCATCAATGATGAGCCATTCATAATCTGGCTCTTCAATCAGCACCTCTAGCAACTTCTCCCATACGCCCTTATCGCGCCAACGGATAAAGCGGCGGTGCGTATTGCTCCAGTGGCCAAGATCAGGGGGCAAATCACGCCAAGGCGCACCCGTTCGCATGATCCAGAAGACCGCATTGATGAAAAGGCGATTATCCTTGGCCAATCCACCCCAACTGCCCTTACGGCCAGGCAAATGGGGCTCTAACAGGCTCCAGGTTCTATCTGAGATGTCATGGCGACGATGAGCTTGACGATGAGCTTTGGGCATAAAGACCTCCTAAGCTCATGGAATCGCACACTTATCGCGCCATGTGAATCCCCTAAATCTTATCTCGTGACTACACTACCTAAGTTGGTTCGACGTACAAGGGCAGAACAAGCGTGAAGCAGGAGCCGCGCCCAGGCGTCGAGTCGATCAAGAGCCGCCCTTGATGGCGCAGCAAGATGTGTTTGACGATGGCGAGGCCCAGGCCCGTGCCTCCGTGCTTTGCATCGCGCCCTGCATCGGCACGGTAGAATCGCTCGGTTAGGCGCGGAAGATGCTTGGTGGCGATTCCTGGTCCCTGATCTCGGATTCGGATCCAAACTTCTCGATCGTCAAGCTGGGTGTCCACCTCGATCGTGCCGCCCTCGGGGCTGTAGGTGATTGCGTTGTGCAACAGGTTGGTGAGGGCGGTTCCAAGCGCCACGGGGTCCCCGCGCACCTGCGCGGTCGTTTTTGGGGTTTGGGTTCGAACGATCTGCCGACGTTTCTGCACGGCTTGCGCCAAGGTATCGAGGGTCTGGGCGATCAGCGGTTCGACCACTACCCTATCCTCAGGCGGCGTGTCGGTCTGCATTTCGGTTTTTGCCAAGTCCAGCAAGCCGCCGGTCAGGGCGCGCATGCGCGCGGTCTCCTTGGCCATGAGCGACAGGAAGGTTGGCAGCGCGCTCGGGTCGCGCTCCAAAGTTTCGATCAGGCCCGAGAGGGCGGCAACGGGGGTCTTGAGTTCGTGCGAAGCATGGGCGATGAAGTCCGTCCGCTGGGTTTGCGAGCGCAACACCTCCGTTACGTCGCTCAAGGTGACCAAGATGCGCGCGCCGACGGGGGATTTTGTCTCCAAGCGGACCAGGCGTGCCCGAAAGTCACGGCCCCTTTGTGTGCTGGGCTGAACAAGAACCTCGACGGCGGTTTCGGGGCCAGTTTTAAGGGTCCTTAGCGCCGTCTTGAGCGGTTTCGCGCCCAACACGTCCCCCAACTTGCGGTCGAACAGGTCGGGGCCGAGCGCCTCATGCGCCGCGCGATTTGCCCACTTGATCTTCCCTTTGCGGCTCGTGACTTGTAGCAAGGGATCGGGCAGGCGATCGAGCAGGTCCAACTGTTGGCGGATGTGCCCCCGAAGGGCACGGCGCTTGGACGCCAATGAGGGGCGAGGGGCAGAGCTCATGCGTGCCAGGTGACCTTGTCTCATTCAGGCCAAAAACAAGCTTGGGTGAGGCTGACCTCGAACTCGGGCCTTGACTCGGCCCGGAAATCCGTCAGTCTCTTATGGAATTCTCGCAAGTCAAATCC
The DNA here is from genome assembly GCA_965228345.1 of Alphaproteobacteria bacterium. Taxonomy (GTDB): domain Bacteria; phylum Pseudomonadota; class Alphaproteobacteria; order UBA7985; family UBA7985; genus CAXQZM01. The sequence goes on from CBDDHH010000003.1 coordinate 607,090, forward strand.
CTTATAGAGCCCATGTCCAAAGCGCCCAAAGCCGCCAAGTCTCTCAAACGTCCCTACCCCTGGGAGGCGTCCTACCCCAACGGCCAAACGTGGGACACGTTCTTGGAGGACGGGACACTGAACGACTTGCTGTCCGACGCCGTTGCGGCCTTTGGCGACAAGGTGGCGCTGGAGTTTCCTGATCCAGTGCGGGGGTTCAAATCGCAGGTGCGTTATACATATGCGCAGATGGGTGAGTTGGTCGACCGCGTGGCGGCGGGATTGCAAGCCCAAGGGGTTTCCAAGGGCACGCATGTAGGGCTGTTTCTGCCCAACTGTCCCTTCTATCCTATTTTCTATTTCGCCATTGCCAAGGCGGGCGGGGTGGTCGTCAATTTCAACCCGCTCTATCCCGTCTCGACCGCGGTGCAACTGGTCGAGGCAGTCCAGGTTGAGCTGATGGTGACGCTGGATACGGCGTCGGTCTACGCCACCGTTGCGGCGGTGCAGCAGGCCTCGTCGCTGAAAAAAGTCATCGTCTGCCCCTTCACGGACGTCGTGCCTGGGTTGTCGGCCTTCTTGCTCAAAACCCTGGGGCGGAAAACCCTGGCCAGGCCGGCGGAGTCGGCGCAGACCGTCGGGTATCAAACCTTGCTGGACAGCGGCCGCGGCGGTCTACAGCCCGTTGAAGTTGTTTCCGAGGACATAGCTGCCCTGCAATTTACCGGCGGCACCACGGGCCTGCCGAAGGCGGCAACCCTGACTCATGCAAATTTGTATATGAACTGCCAGCAGGTTATGGGCTGGTGGGATTTGACCAAGGCGGAGCACGACGCGGCGGCTATGCTGGCGATTCTGCCGTTCTACCACGTCTTTGCCATGACCTGCTGCCTGAACTTCATCCTAATGCTGGGCGGTAAGGTGATCATGGTCACCCACTCCGACCGCAACAAGCTGATCGGGGCGATTCCGCGCCTCTTGCAGGATCGGCGCGTCACCTTCTTCGCAGGGGTGCCGACGCTCTACACGGCGCTCAGTGCCCACCCCGAGGTCACGGCGGGTAAGATCGACTTCAGCAAGCTGAAGTACGCGATTTCCGGCGGCGCGGCTTTGCCCGCGGCTACCGCCGCCGACTTTCATAAAGCGACTCAAGGCCATACGACCCTTGTCGAGGGGTACGGCCTGTCCGAGACCGCCCCGATTGCGGTGTTGAACCCCACGGGGCGTCCGACGGTCATGCATGAAAGCGGTGTTGGGTCGATTGGCCTCCCGGTCCCTGGTACGGTCGTCGAAATTGTCAATCCCGAAACGGGCATCCTGGTCGCGCCTGGGGAGCGGGGGGAGGTCTGCATCTCGGGGCCGCAGGTCATGCAGGGGTACTGGCAGCGCCCCGATGCCAACGCCGAGGTTTTAAAGAAGGGGCGTTTTCATACGGGCGACATGGGCGTCATGGACGAGAACGGATTTTGCTTCATCGTCGACCGCCTCAAGGACATGATCATCGTGTCGGGATTCAATGTCTATCCGCGCGACGTTGAGGAACTGATCAACGATCATAGCGACGTTTTGGAATGCGCCGTCTATGGCGTCCCCAACGCGCAGACCGGCGAACAGGTCAACGCCGCCGTGGTGCGCAAGCCTGGCAGCGCGCTGTCGGCAGAGGCTTTGCGTGCCGAGCTGCGCATCGCCCTGACAGGGTATCAGACCCCTAAGGTGATTGAGTTCCTCGATGAATTGCCCAAGTCGCCCGTTGGCAAAATTCTGAAAAAAGACTTGCGCGCCTCCTGGGCCGAACACCAGGGCGCAGCTTAATCCAAAGGACATGTGACTATGACCGACGTTTTGATTGCCGCCTACGCGCGGACGCCGTTTCATTTTGCCCATAAGGGCGGGCTCTCGGGTGTACGCGCGGACGAACTGGCCGCAACGGCGGTCAAGGCCTTGGTCGAGCGTACGGGCCTGAACCCCGAAACGCTAGAGGATCTGATCCTTGGCAACGCCTTTCCCGAGGGCGAGCAGGGCTTCAACATGGCGCGTCTTGTCGGGCTGATGGTGGGTCTGCCGCAATCGGTCGCGGGGGTGACGATCAACCGGTTTTGCGGGTCGTCCATGCAGTCGATCCACAATGCCGCGGGTATGATCGCCATGGGCGCGGGCGAGGCCTACATCGCCGCGGGGGTCGAGAGCATGTCGCGGGTCCCCATGGGCGGGTTCAATCCCATGCCGAACCCTGATCTCTACGCCCGCATGCCCGGGGCCTACATGGGCATGGGTGAAACGGCGGAAAACGTCGCGCGAGCCTACGCGATCAGCCGTGAAGCGCAGGAGGCCCTGGCGGTGCAGTCGCACGCCAAGGCCGCCGCTGCGCAGACGGCGGGCAAGTTGAGCGACGAGATCGTCGCCGTGGAGACGAAAAACGGGAGCGTGGATCAAGATGGAACGATCCGCCCCGAGACCAGCGCCGAGGGCCTGGCGGAGTTGAAACTGGCCTTTGCCAAGGACGGCACGGTGACGGCGGGCACCTCTTCCCCCCTGACTGACGGGGCCGCAGCGACGCTGGTCTGCTCGGCGGCCTACGCCGCGCGCCATGGCTTGGAGGGGTTGGCGAGAGTGCGCGCCGTGGCGGTCTCGGGCTGCGACCCCGCCCTTATGGGCTTGGGGCCCATCGGCGCCAGTCGAAAGGCCCTTAAGCGCGCGGGGTTAACTATGGATCAGATCGACATCGTTGAGATCAACGAGGCCTTTTCCAGCCAGGCTCTGGCCTGCATCGCCGACCTCGACATCGATCCGGCAAAGGTCAATTTGGACGGTGGGGCTTTGGCCCTAGGCCATCCCCTCGGTGCCACAGGCGCGCGCATAACGGGCAAGGCGGCCAGCCTCCTCAAACGCGAGGGCAAAACCTACGCATTGGCAACGCAGTGCATCGGTGGCGGTCAGGGGATCGCGACCATACTGGAAGCCGTCTAGGGCAAGGGCAGAAACATGACATTTGGGAAAGTTGGGGTCCTGGGCGCTGGGGTCATGGGCATGGGCATCGCTGCCCATTGCGCCAATGCGGGCGTGGAGGTGGTGTTGCTCGATCGTCAAGACGCCGCTGGGCAGTCCTTCGCCGCTAGCGCGGTGAAGCGTGCGCTCAAACAGTCGCCCGCCCCCTTCATGCATCGGCGCAACGCGCGCAAGATCAAGACGGGGGACCTGGACGCGGACTTGAACCTCGTGGCTGACTGCGATTGGGTGGTGGAGGTGATCGTTGAGGATTTGCAGATCAAGCAAGGGCTTTACAAGCGGTTGGAGGGAGTTTTGGGGGCGGAAACCCTGTTGACCTCCAACACCTCGACCATTCCTTTGCAGCATTTGACCGCGCACATGTCCACAGATTTGCGCGCGCGGTTCGCCATTACACATTTCTTTAATCCGCCTCGTTACATGCGCCTTTTAGAATTGGTGAAGGGACCAGACACGCGCCCAGAAGTTGTGGAGCGGCTGCGTCACTTTTGCGATCATGTCCTGGGCAAGGGGGTGGTGGAGTGTCGAGACACTCCTGCTTTCATTGCCAATCGCATCGGTCAGTTTTGGACAGGCCTGGCCATGCGCGCCGCGATGGATTGCGACCTGCCGGTAGAGGTTGCAGACGCCATCAACGGCAAACCCTTCGGCATTCCCAAAACGGGGGTGTTCGCGCTCATGGACTTGGTCGGCCTCGACCTCATTCCGTTGATCGACGCCTCCATGCGCGCGGCTTTGCCCCCCGACGACGCCTATCTGCAGATCGCACCTGTGCCGCTGATCGAAACTATGATCGAGGCGGGCTACACGGGCCGCAAGGGCAAAGGCGGGTTTTATCGGTTGGAAAAAGGTGCGGACGGCACGCGAACCAAGCTGTCCAAAGATCTGAAAACCGGCGACTACGCGCCAGTGCGTCAGGTGTCTCTGGCCTCGGTTTCCGCGGGCAAAAACGGGCCGCGCGCCCTGATGGAGGCCGAAGATAGGGGCGCGGCTTATGCCTGGCAGGTATTTTCAGGCGTCATATGCTACGCGGCGGAACTGGCCGAGCACATCGCCTACACGACGCAAGCCATCGACGAGGCCATGGAATGGGGCTACGCATGGAAACACGGTCCCTTTAAGCTCTTGGATCGGATTGGTGTCGATTGGTTCGTGGAACGCCTCGCTGCAGACGGGCGTCCGATCCCAGATCTGATCGCCAAAACCCAGGCCGCCAGCGGCATGTATCGCGTCAACACTGCCACTGGCCGACAACAAATCTTAGGCTTTGACGGCACCTTTTCCGATATGGATGTCCCAGACGGGGTAATCTTGCTCGATGAAATTCGGCGCACGAGCGATCCTATCAAGAAAAATGGTTCCGCAGCGCTTTGGGATGTGGGCGACGGGGTGCTGGCCCTAGAATTTACGTCTAAGGCGAATGCCCTCGACAGTGAGATCATGGCCCTCATCAAGCAAACGGTGAAGTTGATTGAAGGTTCCGAGGTGTACAAGGCGCTGGTGATTTACAACGACGGCGCCAACTTTTCCGTCGGGGCCAACCTGGGCCTACTGATCTACGCCATTAACATGGCTATGTGGCCCGCGATGGAAAGTTTGATCCGCGAAGGCCAAGACGCTTACCAGGCGCTCCGCTTCGCTAAGTTTCCCGTTGTAGCCGCGCCCTTTGGCTACGCCTTTGGCGGTGGGTGCGAGGTATGCCTGCACGCCGATGCCGTGCAGGCCAGCGCCGAAACCTACATCGGTTTAGTCGAAGTCGGCGTCGGGGTTGTTCCCGGCTGGGGAGGATGCAAGGAACTGGTCCGCCGCCATGCTGAGGCGCCCAATCTGCCCAAAGGCCCCATGCCCGCCGTCGCCAAAGCCTTTGAGTATATCTCAACCGCCAAAGTCGCGACGTCTGCGCACGAGGCGCAGGACATGCTGATCCTAAACGAACGCTCGGGCATTACCTTCAACCGCGCGCGCTTGCTGGCTGATGCCAAGCAAAGGGCGCTCAACCTCGCGGCGGACTACGAGCCCCCAGAGCCCGCCCAGCTGCGCCTGCCAGGAGCCTCGGGCCGCGCCGCGCTCGACATGGCCGCACGCGATTTTCAAGCCAAGGGCCTCGCAAGCGCCTACGACGTCGAGCTCGCGGGCTACTTGGCTACAGTCTTGACGGGAGGCGCGCGCGACGTGACCGTCGAGGTCAGCGAACAAGATCTTCTGGATTTGGAGCGCGAAGCCTTTCTATCTCTCAGCAAGAACCTCAAGACTCAAGATCGAATTACCCACATGCTGGAAACCAACAAGCCGATTCGGAATTGATATCGACGAATGAACCATATGAACCTTGAGTGAGAACAGCTTGAGGCCCGCGGCATCTGCGTTGAATCGGTTTCATGAACGAGTTATACTAACTGTCATAAAAAATCACCTTGTTGTGGCCGTTTCGTCAGGGGAATCGCTTTTGAAAAAATATCTATGAAGGAGGTGCCAATCGATTCATGAGGAGCGCGTAACCCCATGTAGGAGACGCGCCATGGAAGAGTTTTCCCATATATTCGAAGGAGTTGATGACCCACGCAGGAGCAACGCGACCCGTCACGATCTGCACGAGATGCTGATGATCGGGCTTCTATGCACGCTTAGCGGCGGTGAGGGGTGCTGTGATATGTCCCTGTTTGCAAAGACGAAGGAGCCGTTTTTACGGACATTTATGTCGCTAAAGCACGGTATTCCAAGTCACGACGCGTTCTCTGACTTGTTTAACGCGCTTGATCCAAAGTCCCTTCACAAAGCACTGTTTGGTTTTGTTGAGGATTTTTCTGATCAACTTGGTGACGTGATTGCCGTTGATGGAAAGACGCTTCGCCGCTCGTTTGATCGCGCCAAAGCTCGCTCCGCCCTGCACCTGGTGCAGGCCTTTTCAGTCAAGGAAAAGTTGGTTCTTGGTCAGGTCGCCGTTGACGAAAAGTCCAACGAGATCACGGCTTTGCCTGCTCTGCTGGAGATGCTCTCGCTCAAGGGGCGTATCGTTACAGCAGACGCCATGCATACCCAACGCAATACCGCACAATCTGTGACAGACGCTGGTGGCGATTACGCGCTCGCCCTCAAACGCAATCAGGGCAGCTTATACGAGGACGTGAAGCTGTACTTAGATGATCGTGCGAATACTCAGGTGTGTGATACTGCAGAAGAGATTAGCGCAGGTCATGGGCGTATCGAAACTCGTACTGCTTTGATCAGCCATGATGTTGAATGGCTCATGGAACGCCATGACTGGCCTGGACTTCAGGCAATTGCAAAGGTTAGCGCACGCCGTGAGATTGGAGACAAAATCAGTCATCACGAACGCTACTTCCTCTTGAGTACGCCTGTGTCAGCCAAGCGCACAATTGAGATAACACGCGCTCATTGGGCGATTGAAAACAGCTTGCATTGGGTGCTGGATGTGACAATGAACGAAGATGCCGCACGAAATAGGACAGGCAACGGCCCTGAAAATTTTGCCACACTTCGGCGAATGGCACTAAACCTTGCCCAAACCGAACCCTCAAAGGGATCAAAGAGGGGCAAGCTAAAACGCGCCGGATGGAACGACGAATTCATGCTCGATATGATCAGGGCGGCTAAAAATTCTCAAAAGCGATAGCCCTGGCCGTTTCGTGTCTCACGGCAGAAACGCTTCGCGTTTCGCCGCCCCTTCGCTTATACCCCAAGGCGCTTTCTTAGCTGATCTCGGGGCCGCTTCGGAGGCCGCAGTCGCGGCCCTTATACCAGCGAACATAAGAGTCACCCATTCTTGCCGCTGGTATTAGTGAGGATAGTCCGTGGTTCTTAAGGCGATTTCGCACAAGCTGCCGGGGATCGGGGTTTTTCTGTCCAACGATTTGCGGTGAACATGAAGCCCCCATGCGCCTTGGGAGGTCAGTTGTTCTAGGCCCTGCGGGTCAGTATAGAACCTTTGGCTGTGTTTACCCGTCCAAGCGTAGAAGCGGTTTTTCGGTAAAATTTGCAATCTGCGGTAGTATTTGCGCCCTAGACGAGTGAAGGCGTAGTTTCCAAAGACGGTGATCCCGAGATCACCTGGACGAAAGGGCAGACCTTGCACGCGCCACTTAAGCGGGCGCCACGTAGCCTTGCGCCATTCGACCCAGCTTGGGATGCGCTCGACATCGTCGAACACCTGGGCATAATCGCGGCAAAAGTCGCTATGGGACGGCACATAAATCACGGAAGCGCCAACGCGATTAAACCCTTCCCAACCCATAAATGGCTGTCCAAGGTTGTAGGTGAAGGATTTTAAGACATAGACGTCGGTATCAAGCCACAAGCCCAGGCCCTGTTGCATTCCTTTCATGCGAATGAGGTCAGAAAAACTGACCACCGCACGATGCGCATTGCCCCCCCTTAGCGGAAGCATTTTGTCCTGCAACGCGATCGGCAGGATCGAATTCGCATCAGCCAGGGCCACCCCGACGGGCGCGCGCGTTTGTGGATCGTGGCTATAGAGCCTGGTCTCGAACCCGTGGCGGACCCAGGATTCAAGGCATAGCCAGTCCGTACGACGCAGTTGCCCTTGATACCAGTAAGAGAAAACTCGCATAGATCTCCAGCCTTTGCGCTTAACAACTTAATCATGGGGCTATAGCAGAGCTATTCGCGTTTGTATTGGAGCGGTTGAATGGCTTTGGCCCCTTCTCTGGCTCGGATGTTCGCTTGGGTTCGATTGTTCCAATCGACTTGGGATTCCCTATAGACCCCGGCGCAGCCAACCTTGCATAGGCATTAGACGGGTCGATCTTTGCCGATATTCGCCTTGAGCTGCGGGACGAACCTAGGATTAACTTCCGCAAATTGCAAACTCCAACTCTATCAACTCATGGGTGGCAAATGCAAGCAGTCGCGAGAAAATTCTCTCATTCATGGTCTCCAATCAGATCAGGAAGTTCTAATCTTGTTTCGGCGGCGCAGAGGGTGCTGTGGCTTTGTGACATAGTATTCGTCCTTTCGTTTAGGATTCCAACTTTAATAATCCAAAGAGGCCTCAGCATAAATCAGAGAACCCAAAGCTGATCGCAAGATATAGAGCTTATTTGCTTTGATAGCACCATATATTGTGGCTATTTGGTCCGAAATCGAACTATGCTGAGGTCTCCTAAAGAAAGACTGCGTCGCTGACCACGAGCGCGGGGGATCCGCTTGCTGTGGAGGGAATCGCGATCCCCCGTGCTCTTACACCATGCTAAGGGACACGAACCCTTGATTGGCGATTCAGAAATTGCGCTAAGGAGGTGCAGCGTCTTTTCGTATGCATCGTCAATGCCTAGATATGTCCCATGGAACAAGACTGGTTTAGCGACGCGCCCGCAACCATTGACATCGCGGCGCAGTTGGTGGCGCGAGCGCGGTGCACGGGCGCCGACGTGGCCGAAGGAGTGCTGTCCTACAGACGGGAGTCGGGCCTGACCTACCGCGACGGCGAAGTCACGGAGCTGGAGCAGGCCGAGAGCCTTGACCTAGGTCTGCGGGTCTGGGTTGGAGATCGGGTTGCGTACCTGTCGGGCAATCAGACCGATAGGGTGGGCCTGAAGGATTTGGCCGAGCAAGCGGTAGCGCGCGCCAGGGCGCTGCCCGCCGCCCCGCACACGGACTTGCCAAAGCACCCTGACACACCGACCCGCATCCTGGAGGCGGACGAGAGCGAACCCGATCTGCGAAGCCTTATCTCCCGCGCGACGTACTTGTACGAAGCCGCTATGGCGCGCGCGGGAATTGTCAATTCTGACGGTGGCAAAGCGGGCTGGGCCAAGGGACGCACGGCGCTCGTGGCGTCTAACGGGCTGAGCGTCTCTCGCGCTCATAGCCGATTTTTCCACGGCCTCAGCGTACTAGCGGGCGGGGAGGGCGCGCAGGTTCGGGCGCACGAATTTAATACAGCCACCCACGACGCGGATTTGCGGGCGGCTGATTTGCTTGTTCGGCGCGCAACGGATCGCGCCCTGGCCAAGGTAGGGGCGCAGCCGGTGGGGAGCTTCGCCGGCGACGTGGTGTTCGACGCGCCCATGGCCAAGTCTCTAATCGCGGGCTTCCTCGGCGCCATCAACGGAGCCTCCATTGCCAAGGGGCAGAGCTTTTTGAAGGCCAAGCTCGGGCACGCCGTGTTTGCGCCGGAGGTCTCGATTGTCGATGACCCGACGCTGCCGCGTGGGCTGGCCTCGCGCGCCATTGACCGCGAAGGCCATGTGCCCGAGGTGCTGGACTTGGTTCGGGCAGGGGTTTTGCAGACTTGGCTGCTCGACCGGCGCAGTGCCACGCTCCTGTCCTTGCAAAGCAACGGCCGCGCCATCCATACGGGCAGCGGCACTTTGATGCCCGCAGCTACCAATGTCTTGGTCAGCGGCGGACAGGGCAGCCAGGCCGACCTGATTGCGGGAGTCGAGCGTGGCATGTTGGTCACCGACATGATGGGTGCAGGACTGAACACTTTGACCGGAGACTATTCGCGCGGGGCCGAGGGATTCTTGATCAATAACGGCCAAATCGACGCGCCTGTGCAGACTATGACAGTAGCGGGGGATATGCTCGCCATGATCGCACGCCTGGTCCTGGCCGACGACACGGACCGCGACGGCAGTCTGCACTGCCCGTCGTTCCTTGTGTCTGACATGAAAATCGCGGGGCGGAACTAGCGACCCGTCCGTCCCAGGAACACATCATCGACATGACTTGGCTGCGGCTATACTTCTTGGTGACCTGGTTGGCCTGGCCACTGCTTTACTTCCTATTGCTGCGCCGGCGCTGGAGGGGCAAAGAACTGCCGTTTCGTATGCGCGAGCGGCGTGGCATCGCCACGAAGCAGCGCACCGGCGGGCGGCTCATTTGGTTTCATGGGGCCTCAATCGGCGAAACCCTGTCGATCCTGCCACTGGCAAACCTCATCTTAGAAGCCCATCCCCGTGCGGAAGCCCTAATCACCAGTGGCACTCTGGCCTCGGCCAACTTGATCGCTGATCGGTTACCCGCGCGTGCGCAGCACCAGTTCTTGCCGCTAGACCATCCCAGATGGGTACGGCGGTTTCTGCGCACCTGGCGACCAAGTGTTGGGATCTGGGCCGAATCTGAAGTTTGGCCCAATCTGGTGCGCCAGTGTCACGGCCAAGGTATCCCCCTTCACCTCGTCAACGCTCGCCTGTCGGTCACGTCTTTCCAACGCTGGCGCGCCCGTCCTTCCGCGGCCTATCGGCTCTTCTCATCTTTCAGCAGCATCATTGCCCAGAGCCAGGAAGACGCGGAGCGTTTTGCCAAACTCGGCGCTCACGCCCCGGTTAACGGCGGCAACATTAAGTTTGCAGGGCAGCCCTTGCCCGCCGCTGAGACCCAAGTCGACAGCTGGCGTGCTGCGTTCGCTGATCGCCCCACATGGTTTGCGGCCAATACCCACCAAGGCGAGGAGACACAGGTTTTGAAGGTCCATGAGGCCTTGAAGCTCCGCTATCCCAGTCTCGTGACCATCATCGCCCCGCGCCATATAGAGCGCGTGCCCGAGGTGCAGGCCGAGGTGCTACATAGCCATACCCATGCGCTCTATTCTGAAGGGGCTGAGATGATAGCCGGACACTCGATCCTGCTCGTCGATCGTCTCGGGGTTTTGGGGCCATTGTACCGCACGTCGCGGATTGCTTTGGTCGCGGGATCCCTGATTCCTGACATCGGCGGCCACAACCCCATCGAACCCGCGCGCAACGGCGCGGCGGTGCTGGTCGGTAGCCATATGGACAACCAGTTGGACCTGGTGGACCTATTCGTGAAGGCCGACGCCCTAATTCAAATTTCCGATTCCGCGTCGCTCCTCGATGCCGTAGATTTTTTGCTGTCAGACCAGGAGCGGCGACGGGAGTTGCAGGCCCGCGCCTCCGATTTGGTGCGATCCCAAGCAGATGTGCTGCGGCTCTACTCTAACGCTCTTTTGCCCAAGGTTGCGGAAGCGATCCAAACTGCAGAGGCGGTGCTTCGATTGCCACTCGCCTCGACATCCGGTGATGGCATAGTCAAGAACGCGCGCGCGCGCGGCGGACAGCCCTTTTGGTGGCAAAGACGCGATTTGATCGCAGGGGCGCTGCTGCCGCTGGGCGTAGCTTATGCGGTGTTGGACCTGCTTAACCGTCTGGTCTGCCGGGCGCGCACAGTGCCCGTGCCCGTTGTTTGCGTTGGAAATCTCACCGTAGGTGGAGCGGGCAAAACGCCGATAACCCAAGCACTGGCGCGTTTGCTAATCGCCCGTGGCATCAAGCCCGCGATTGTCTCGCGCGGCTATGGACGTCGAAGCCACGTCGCCCTGCGCGTCGATCCGGGAGCCCATACTTGGCAAGATGTCGGCGACGAACCGTTGCTCCATGCGCGTCTATGCCCCACCTACGTCGCCGCGGACCGCTGGACCGCAGCCAGGCAAGCCGCACAGGCGGGCGCGCAAGTGGTGCTGATGGACGACGGGTTGCAGCACTATGGCTTAGTCAAGGATTTGGCGATCGAGGTGCGGCAGGCCCGCGACGGCCTCGGCAACGGGTTTCCCTTACCTGCGGGTCCCTTGCGCCAATGGTTCGGTCTTGGGCAAGGACTGGTGGACCTGCGCTTGATCGTCGGCGAAGACGCCGAAATCGAGGCCGCCTTGCCGCCCGACTGGCCCGCGAACGACCGCCCCATCGGCGCTTTTTGCGGCATCGCCAGCCCGACAAGGTTCCAGGCCATCCTTGCTGACCTCGGTCTTGAATTGGACTGGTTCCAAGCCTTTCGCGACCATCACGCCTTTACTACAGCCGATCTAAGGAAACTAAGCGCCAACGCCCAAACCCACCGCGTGCTGACAACCGAAAAGGACTGGGTTCGCTTGCCGTCTGACTTGCAAGACCAAGTTTACGCCGTGCGCTATGTGGTTAAGTTGGTTGATGCTGAAGGTATTTGGAAATCGCTGAAGGAGACGCTCGATCATATAAACGGAAGAGCAGCATGACTTATACCAGCGGCAATTATAAATGACTCTTATGATCGCTGGTATAAGGGCCGCGACTGCGGCCCCCGTAGCGACTCCGAGATCGGCGGACACGCGCCTCGGGGTATAAGCGAAGGGGAGGCGAAACGCATCGCGTTTCTGCCGTGAGACACGAAACGGTCATGAAAAGGTCACTATTTATGACCGTTGGTATTGTCGACGCTCCGTCCTATGTCCGTTGCAATACTCTTCCTCAGGAGGGGTGGCAGGCGATGCCGGATGAGCTAGCCTATAGCGTTTCGCACCCTTGCATGCTCGTAGCCTTTGATCGCAACCACCTTGTAGAAATTTTCATAGATGGTGACCCATTCATGAAAATTTTCGGTCTCACGGCGGAAACGCTTCGCGTTTCGCCTCCGACGGGGCCTTCGCTTACGCCCCGAGACGCTTTCTTAGCTCATCTCGGGGCCGCTACCGGAGCCGCGGTAGCGGTCCTTATACCAGTTCATAGAGACCTCAGCAGAATCCGACTTCGGATCAAAAGGCCACAATATGTGGTGTCATCAAAGCGAAGTTAGCACTATATCTTGCCATCAACTTTAGATTCTCTGATTTATGCTGAGGTTTCTCATAAAGAGTCATTTTTAATGAAAATTGGTATTAGGAGACCTCAGCATAATTCAACTTCGGATCGATAAACCACAATATATAGTATCATTTGAGCGAGATAGACACTACATTTTGCGGTCAATTTTCAATTCTTTGATTTACGCTGAGGCCTCATTAGAAGGTATGGAAATCGAAACAAGAGGTAGCTCTCAAGCAAAGGTTGTAGGATTTTTCCTTTGGTATTGCTGATTATCAGAGATTGGCGGGGCGTCGATTCAGCTTTGCGTGTTTTCCGGCAATGGCAAAAGGGCGACGTCGAGGCGCAGGTCGGGACCTAGATTGAGGCGCCAGTCGAGGTGAGGGCCTGTGGAGCGCCCGGTCGAGCCTACGGACCCTAAAATTTGTCCTTTTTGTACCAATTGCCCGGGAGCGACCGCGATGGTTAGCATATGCAAAAAGGAGGAGGTGAGGCCGTAGCCATGATCAATGATCACCAAACCACCTGCAAAGTAGTTGTTGGTATGGACCAGCCGCACCACCCCTGATGTCGGGGCGACGATGGCCGTACCTTGGGGCGCGGCGATATCGATGCCCCAATGTGGCTCGCCTTTGCTGCCGTTGTAGATGCGATCACTGCCATACACACCCGTGATCGGTCCCTTGACCGGCCAAACCCAACCCTCGTCGAAGAAGGCATATTTGGTTTCAGCACCGCGGGCGGCGCGGGTTTCGCGCCGCTCTCGGGCGATCTGTGAAACCGCTGAGGCAGGTGGATCAACAAGAGCGGGGTTGATTCTGTCGATACGCTGCACGGCGTAGCGACGCTGGGCGATCTGCAAGGTGCGCGTGGTGAGTTTGCCTGACGGCCAGCGCACCATCACGTCCGCCTGCGGTCCCGCGTCGCGGGCAAAGCCTATCAAGAAACGACCATCGTTGAAGACCTCAACCTCGCGCCCTTGAACAGCCACGAGCGCGTTGGGACTTGCGGTACCGACAACAAGACCACCCTGTTGCATTTGCCCAGTCAGCACAAGGCGTTCTGCTTGGCCTTCGCGCCGACCGCAGCCCGCGATCCCGAGGACCACTAGGGTCAAGCACAAGAAACGGCGCACGGTCACCTGCTGGCGGCAGGCGGCGTCGCGGCGCCAATCACGTGCGCGGGGCCGTCGTGGAAATGCAGGGCGTAGGGCTGGTCTTCCTGGATTTCCGCCGCGTGTGTCAGCGTCTGGCCGTAGGCGTCCTGTACTGTCACCCAGCCCCGCGCGCGCAAGGCCTCCCGCGCCCGATGGTGGGCCTGCAATTGGCCGAACAGGCCGTCGATCAGCTGCGCCGCCTGAACCAACTGGCGCGTACATGCCTGATGGAAGCGGGGTAGGGCCGAAAGCCCACGCAAAGTGTCGGCCTTGGCGCGGAGAGTCTGGGACGGAACGGGCAGGGCGACGGCAACTTGGCGCAGGTGCAGGGCGATTTGCCGGGGGATAGCATGAGCGCTTTGTTGCACTCGTGCGAGCGTCGTATCCAGGTCTTGGGCGGCGCGCTGAAGCAAGGTGTGGGGGTCGGTCAAGGCGCGGCTGACATCGTCTAGGCCTTGTCGAGCCATCCGCATCTGGGCCTCGACCCCGCGGACCAGCCGCTGGTCTTGGTCCTGGACCGTGTGTAGCAAGTCTGAGCGCACAGGCACCGCAAACTCCGCGGCGGCTGTCGGCGTCGGCGCGCGACGATCGGCGACGTAGTCGAGCAAGGTTGTGTCGGTTTCGTGACCAATTGCAGAGATCAGAGGGATCGGGCAGGCGGCGGCTGCGCGCACCACCTCCTCCTCATTGAACGCCCACAAATCCTCCAAGGACCCGCCACCGCGCGCGACGATCAGGGCATCTGGACGTTGGTCAGCGGGGAGGGTGGTGAAACCCGCGATCGCACGCGCCACTTGCCCTGCCGCTGTTGGCCCTTGGACCAGCACGGGCCAGAGCAGGACCGGCAAAGGAAACCGATCCTGCACCCGATGCCATATGTCACGAATCACGGCACCGTTGGGCGAAGACACCACGCCCAACCGACGCGGTAACAAGGGCAAGGGTTGCTTGCGCGCAGCGTCAAACAATCCTTCAGTCATCAGGGCCCTACGCCGATCTTCTAGGAGCTTGAGCAGCGCGCCTTCGCCCGCTAGCTCGACTTGGTCGATAATCAGCTGGTACTTAGACTGGCCAGGGTAGGCCGTGACTTTGCCGGTGGCGATCAGGTCCATACCTTCGGTAACTTGAAAGGGGAAGCGCGCTGCAACTCCCTTCCAAGCGACAGCGTCGATCACCGCGCGCTCGTCTTTCAGCGCGAGGTAGAAATGACCTGAGCGCGCCAAGGTGGTGCGGGAGACCTCGCCGCGAATTCGCACCCGCTCAAACCGCTCTTCCAAGGTGCGTTTCACATCACCCGAAATTTGGCTGACTGTATAGACGGGAACATTGCTGGCGGCGCCGGGCATGGTGCCGCTCTAGCCGCTTTGGGGTGGCGATCAAGCGACGGCGAGAAACTTTCGGAAAATTAATCTATTCGCACCAAAGTTTGATAGGGGTGCTAGCATGCAGATTTTGTTGATTGGCAGCGGCGGGCGTGAACATGCCTTGGGCCGAAAAATCATGGCCGATGCACCTGAGACCGAGTTGCACAGCGCCCCAGGCAATGCGGGCCTAGCGGCTCTAGGGGCATGTCATGGGGTCGAGGCAGGGGACGTAGCGGGTTTGGTCGCTCTAGCGATGGCGTTACAGCCTGACTTGGTTCTGGTCGGTCCGGAGGAGCCGCTGACTCGAGGCTTGGTCGATGCCCTGCGCGCGCGGTCTATTGCCGTCTTTGGCCCTGACCAAATCGGCGCGCAGTTAGAAGCGTCCAAGTCGTTTGCCAAAATGGTGATGGCGGAGGCAGGTGTGCCGACGGGGCGTTTCCAACGCTTTGAACAGTCGGCAGACGCGCAGGCCGCCTTAGAGGATTGGCCCGAGCAGGTCGTGATCAAGGCAGACGGCCTGGCAGCGGGCAAGGGCGTGATCGTCTGCGACAGCAGAGCCGAGGCCCGCGCGGCTGTCGCTGCTTTGGCTCCGCTCAACCAAGCGCTGTTGATTGAAGAACGCCTGCAAGGTTTTGAACTATCCCTATTCGCCCTCGTCAAGGGCGAGGCGGTCGTGCCGTTAACCACCGCAAAGGATCATAAGCGCGTCGGCGAGGGCGATACGGGCCCCAATACGGGCGGCATGGGCGCTTACAGCCCTGCCGCCGCCCCCTCCGACTGGACTCTAGACGGGTTGATTGACCTAACAGTGCGCCCCATTGCGCGGGCCATGGTTGCGCGCGGTACCCCGTTCTGCGGCGTCCTATTCGTCGGGCTCATGCTCACGCCTGCGGGGCCGCGCGTCCTTGAATACAACGTGCGCTTCGGTGATCCCGAATGCCAAGTGCTCATGGCCCGCCTCAAATCGCCGCTGATCCCGCTGATCCAGGCGCTTATGGACGGAACGATCCCTCAGGTGTCTTGGCACAACCGCGCTGCTTTGACGGTCGTCCTAGCTGCGGCAGGCTACCCGGGCGCTTACGAACTAGGCCAGCCTATCGACCTACCCGCTCAGATACCAAGCCAAAGCCACCTGATCCATGCTGGGACGCAGTTTCAGGACGGACAACTCACAACCGCGGGCGGTCGCGTCCTAAACGCCGTTGGCCAAGGCCCGACTCTCTCAGCGGCGCGCGCGGCGGCTTACGCTCTTGTCGATCAAGTCAAGTGGACAGGCAGATTCTACCGTCGCGACATCGGCAGGCAGGCGCATTTATACTCTTAACCTTGCACTGTACTGAGTTTAACGGAGGGTGTTTTATTCAAAAGTTACTTCGATGACCTCAGTCTTGTACAGGCCGATGCGACTCTCAGCGAGTGCATTGAAGCTCCTATATTTATCAAGCCAGATTTGGCTCAGCTAGTGGCCCGCAAAGATGGCGATAGATTTCGCGCACAATATACCGTTTCACACAGCGTACTATTTCGCGGGGGCTTTTCCTGAACCGTCCCGGGTTTATCGGCGGGTGATTTGTTCAAATGTTAGGCGGCTAGATCATAGCCATGTTTTTCTTTTAAGTATGTCTCCTCTTTTTGGCTAGGGGTTAGGTATCCGATGGATGAGTGGATGCGTTTGGTGTTGTACCACTTGATCCACCTGGCGGTTTGCCACTCGACATCTGCTCTGGATTTCCAGGGGCCGATGCGCTCAACGACCTCTGTTTTGTACAGGCCGATGGTGCTTTCTGCGAGCGCGTTGTCGTAGCTGTCGCCCACGCTGCCCACCGACATATCAACGCCTGCCTCTTCTAGGCGTTCGCTGTATTTGAAGGACATGTATTGGCTGCCGCGATCACTATGGTGAATGGGCTTGATGCCATCTACCGATATGGGTCTGCGTTGATGCAGGGCCTGCTCCAGGGCGTCCAGCACGAAGGCCGTTGTCATAGAGGTGCTGACCTTCCACCCCACCATGCGCCGTGCAAACACGTCGATGACGAAGGCCACATAGACATCTCCCTGCCAGGTTTTGACGTAAGTGAAATCACAGACCCATAACTGGTTAGGGTAAGAGGCATGGAACGCCCTGTTCACCCGATCCTCTGGGCAGGGCAGTGCCTTATCAGGATTGGTGGTGATGACGGGCTTTCCCCGCACCAGGCCTTGATAACCAGCCCTTTGCATCACTCGCTCTACCGTGCACTTGGCGATGGCATAGCCTTCAGACTTGAGCTGATGCCAAACCTTGCGGGTGCCATAAATGCCATCGCTCTCATCATGATAGACGCGCTTGATCTCAGCAAGATCAGCCTCATCCTGATTTGCCTTACGACTGCGCAGATCAGGGTTGCGCGCCATAGAAGCATGACGGCGATAGGTTGAGGGCGCGATGGACAAAACCTTCGCCATCGGCTCGGCACCGAACTCTTGGATATGATCGCTCATAAAGCTCACGACTTGGGAAACGGGCGGCCGAGCTCCGCCTGTGCGAAATAAGCCGAGGCCTTCTTCAAGATCTCATTGGCTTGGCGAAGGTGGCGGACCTCACGCTCCAGTTCTTTGATCCGCGCCTTATCTTCCGTGTTCAAACCAGGGCGCTCACCTGCATCCTTCTGGGCCTGATGACACCAGGAGCGAAGGCTATCGGGAGAACAGCCTAAGCTGCTGCCAACGGCGATATAGGCCGCTTTATCACTGGCATAGGAACCACGCTGCTCGGAAAGCATCCGCACAGCACGCTCACGAAACTCCGCATTATAACGGGGGGTGTATCTTTTGTTCGACATGGGTCTTCCTTAGAGAACTAGCCGCCTAACATTTGAACAAATCACCCGCCGATAAACCCGGGACGGTTCAAACCTCGGCTAGCAGGTCATCATAAACCTTGCCCTTCACCAGGGAATTGGGAAAACGCCAAGGAGTTGTCTCGTCAGGAACGGGTGTATTCAGATCAAGCCCGCAGAAAATCATAAAGTCCAGGCGAACTTTGAGCGCGCGCTCCAGCTTAGGGTCACTCAAACCATGCCACTGGCCGATTAAGAGGCACCTGAACAAAATAAGCGGGTCATAGCCCTCAGGCCCTATTCCAGAGCGACCAAGTCCTCGCTTAAAAACTGGCGAAAACCGTCCCCAATCCATCAACGCCTTGACCTTAGTAAGCCTATCGTCCTGCCCAATCCGGTCTGACACATCTTGACTGAATAAATCCATCTTCAGATCCCAAATAAGGTCTCAAATACATAGCACATCCCCCAATCGCCGGGATTCCTGAATTGGAAACCTTCCTTATGCAGAGGTCTTTCTTAGACATGCGGCCTCCGCTTAGACCCCGAGGCGCTTTCGGCCGATCTCGGGGCCGCTGCGGCGGCCGCAGTCGCGGCCCTAATACCAGGTCATAAAGAGTCTGTTTTAAGGAGAACTGGTATAACTGCGCAGACCCTCTGGACGCTTGCAGTCGGTGCTGTCACAAAATCCTTGACCCATCTCCCTGTATGTTGACATGGCTCGGCCCATGTCCACCATGCAGCACTCCGATCAACAACCCAAAGCCGCAACTGCTGCCCTCGTACTGGGCGACGGTAGCGTGTTTTGGGGTGATGGTTTAGGCCGCCGTGGCGAGGCGGTGGGGGAGGTTTGTTTCAACACGTCCATGACCGGGTATCAAGAAATTTTAACCGACCCATCCTACGCGGGCCAAATCATCAATTTCACGTTCCCACACATTGGCAATGTCGGCACGACCCCCGAGGACTTGGAAAGCCTGAGCCCCGCTGTGCGGGGATGCATCGTGCGGGCCAATCCGACGGACCCTTCGAACTATCGGGCTTTACAGGACTTGAGCGCTTGGCTGGCGGATCGAGGGTTAGTTGGCATAGCTGGGGTAGACACACGTGCGGTAACACGGCGCATTCGCGACCAGGGTCCACGGACGGGTGTTCTGGTCCACCAGCGCGATGGACAGATTGATTTGGCCGCAGCTTGGCAGGAAACGCAAGATTGGCCGGGACTGGAAGGTATGGATTTGGCCAAGGCCGTCACCTGCAAAACGTCCTATACTTGGGCAACCACGCGCTGGACTATGGCGAAGGGTTATGCGCAGGTTTCAAAGCCCACCAAACGGGTGGTCGCTTTTGATTTCGGCGCTAAACACAATATCTTGCGTTGCCTCGCGTCTTTGGGGTGCGAAGTGATCGTAGTGCCAGGCACTACAACGGCAAAGGAAGCTCTGGCGCATGAGCCAGATGGAATCTTCTTGTCGAACGGGCCAGGCGACCCAGCTGCGACGGGCAAGTATGCGGTCCCAGTAGTTCGAGATCTACTCGCGACCGATTTGCCCATGTTTGGGATTTGCATCGGGCATCAAATTTTGGCTCAAGCCCTCGGCGGCAAGACCCGGAAAATGCACTTGGGTCATCGCGGCGGAAACCATCCCGTCAAAGACCTACAGACGGGCAAAGTCGAAATAACATCGCAGAATCATGGGTTTGAAGTCGATGAGACGAGCCTCGACGCGGATACTTTGGTAACTCACCGTAGCCTTTTCGATGGATCTAACGAGGGCATTCGGCACAAGACACGACCGGTGTTTTCGGTGCAGTACCACCCTGAGGCCAGCCCCGGGCCGCAAGATTCATTCTATTTGTTTGAGGAATTTCGTGCATGTTTGTGACCGCTAGTTGGGATTGCAGTTTTGTTGCTTGGCACCGCTTTACCATAGGTCTCTTGGCGGGAGCATGTCTGTTCCTGACGGTAACTCCAAAGACTTGGGCGCAGAGCGATGATCTGGTGGCTGAGGCACGGGCATTTTTTAAGACCTATGATCTGGACCAAGATAAGATGCTATCCCATGAAGAATTTGTCGACGGCTTCATCCAACAGTCACGCATGGAGCAACCCAACCTGACCCGGATGGTCTTGATGTTATTTGGGAAACAACGAGTCCAACACTGCCTGGGCTATGCGTTTGGTCGCGCTGACTTATCTGCCGATGGTCTCTTGTCCTTCGCGGAATTGGCCGAGGCCTACGCTGCAGACGCCTTTGAAGGGCTAGAGGGAATCTGTTGACCGTCAAGCCGTTCGCTTTTAGATTTACAAACTCGACGGACCGAGGGCCCATTTTTGGCGCACATGTTTCTGGAGTCGAACCGGCTTAGAATTCGCCATCGCGCTTACCCATTGCCATTTTCTGGTCTCGCAATCCTAGAGCCTCCTGCCTATAGGCGTGGCCATGCCGAAACGAACCGACATTGAATCCATCCTGCTGATCGGAGCAGGGCCGATTGTCATTGGCCAAGCCTGCGAATTTGACTACTCTGGCACCCAGGCAGTCAAAGCCCTAAAGGAAGAAGGCTATCGCGTCATTCTGGTCAATTCCAATCCTGCGACCATCATGACCGACCCGGAGTTGGCAGATGCTACTTTCATTGAGCCCGTTACGCCCGAGGTTGTGTCGCAGATCATCGCTCAAGAACAGCCTGACGCTGTCTTGCCGACCATGGGCGGTCAAACCGGTCTCAATACGGCGCTAGAGTTGGAAAAACGCGGGGTCTTAGCGGCCCACGGCGTGGAGTTGATCGGTGCGCGCGCCCAATCGATTGAAAAAGCCGAGGACCGCCTAAAATTCCGCGAGGCCATGGACAGAATTGGTCTGGAAAGCCCCAAGTCGCGTCTGGTCACTTCGCTTGATGAGGCCGAAGCGGCGCTGGCCCATGTGGGACTACCCGCTATTTTGCGTCCGTCCTTCACCCTGGGCGGGCAGGGTGGCGGGATCGCCTACAACCGCGAGGACTATCGGGAGATAGTTGGCAATGGCTTGCGCCTTTCGCCCGTTTCGGAAGTCTTGGTTGAGGAATCGGTCCTGGGATGGAAAGAGTTTGAGATGGAGGTGGTGCGCGACGGCGCCGACAACTGCATCATCGTCTGCGCTATCGAAAATATCGACCCCATGGGCATTCATACGGGCGATTCCATCACCGTCGCCCCCGCCTTGACCTTGAGCGACAAGGAATACCAGGTCATGCGCAACGCCTCGATCGCCGTGTTGCGTGAAATTGGCGTCGACACGGGCGGGTCCAACGTACAATTTGCGGTGGACCCCGCAACGGGTCGGCAGGTCGTCATCGAAATGAACCCGCGTGTCTCGCGTTCGTCGGCGCTGGCCTCCAAAGCCACGGGGTTTCCGATTGCCAAGATCGCGGCCAAATTGGCGGTGGGTTACAACCTCGACGAATTGCAAAATGACATTACACAAGTCACGCCCGCGAGCTTTGAACCGACCTTGGACTATGTGGTCACCAAGATCCCGCGATTTACCTTCGAGAAGTTTGCGGGCACCCCTGCGCGCTTGTCCACGTCGATGAAATCGGTCGGTGAGGCCATGGCCCTGGGTCGCACATTTAAGGAATCCTTGCAAAAAGCTCTACGTTCATTGGAAGAGGGGTTGGAAGGCTTGTCCTTGCCCATGGCCTTGCAAGATCAGAACCTGCCCGTCGAGGATCTACTGGACCTGTTGCAGCAACCCGTACCCTATCGCATCCTCTACGTGGCCGAGGCGCTTCGCAAGGGCCTCAGCCTTGATGTGATCTATGAAGCGACCAAGATAGACCCCTGGTTTTTGCGCCAGATCAGTGACTTGGTGCAGACGGAACTACAGATCTCCGAGCATGGCTTGCCCAGGGAATTGACCGACTTTCAACGGCTCAAATCCTTCGGATTCTCCGACGCCCGCCTGGGGCAGTTGACCCAACAAAGCGCCAAAGAGGTGCTGGAAGCGCGCCGTGCCCTGGGCCTGCGACGGGTGTTCAAGCGTATCGATACCTGTGCGGCGGAAATCCCGTCGACCACGCCCTACCTCTACTCAACCTTCGAGGGGGGATTGAATGGCGCGGCGGAAAACGAAGCCGAGCCGAGCGCGCGCAAGAAGGTGCTGATCATCGGCGGCGGCCCGAACCGCATCGGCCAGGGGATCGAGTTCGACTACTGCTGCGTTCATGCCGCCTATGCCCTTAAGGAGGCGGGCTACGAGACCCTTATGGTCAACTGCAACCCCGAAACGGTATCGACCGACTACGATACCTCGGACCGCTTGTACTTTGAGCCCTTGACGGTGGAGGATGTGCTGGGTCTGGCCCGGCTGGAACAATCCAAGGGCACCCTGCATGGGGCCATCGTCCAATTTGGTGGCCAAACCCCGCTGAAGTTGGCGGCACGCTTGCAGGCCGAGGGCGTCCCGATCCTTGGTACCAGCGTCGATTCCATCGATTTGGCGGAGGATCGGGAACGGTTTCAAGGCCTCATGGCCGAGTTGCAGGTGAACCAACCCGCCAACGGCACCGCCACGTCGGTGCAAGAGGCAGCAGCGGTGGCGGATAAGATCGGTTACCCTGTGCTTTTGCGTCCATCCTACGTTCTCGGCGGGCGAGCCATGGAAATTGTGCAAGATGCGGAGGCCTTGCGGAGTTACATGACCTCTGCGGTGCAAGTGTCAGGGGACAGTCCCGTACTCGTCGATACTTACCTGGGCAATGCCATCGAGGTTGATCTCGACGCCCTGTGCGACGGCGACCAAGTTTATATCGCGGGTTTGATGGAACATATAGAGGAGGCGGGGGTGCACTCGGGCGATTCCGCTTGCTCATTGCCACCCCATTCCTTGAGTGAGGCGACGCTCGACCAAATGCGCCAGCAAGCAAGAAAGATCGCCCTTGCCCTGGGGGTGATTGGCCTCATGAACATTCAGTTCGCCGTCACCCCCCACGACGGCAAAGTCTATGTGCTGGAGGTCAATCCGCGTGCGTCGCGCACGGTGCCGTTCGTTGCCAAGGCGACCCACGTCCCCATCGCCAAAATTGCCGCGCGAATCATGACTGGGGAACGGTTGGCGCACTTTGGACTTGAGGAACAGCGCCCGAGCCATGTCTGCGTGAAGGAGGCCGTATTCCCGTTCGATCGTTTCCCTGGGTTTGACCCGGTTTTGGGGCCTGAAATGCGCTCGACAGGGGAAGTCATGGGTCGGGATCAAACCTTCGCGCTGGCCTTCTACAAGGCCCAGTTGGCGGTGGGGGTGCGCTTGCCAACGCAGGGGACGGCGTTCGTCTCCCTAAAGGATGCTGACAAAGCCGTTGCCCCTGCGCTGGGGCAGGCTCTAATCGACGCGGGCTTTGACCTGATGGCGACCAAAGGGACCGCGGAAATTCTGGCCGCGGCGGATTTGCCAGTGCAGCCCGTCAACAAGGTCGCGCAGGGCTCGCCCCACATCGTGGACGCCATGAAAAACGGAGATATAGCACTGTTGATCAACACGACCGAGGGACGCAGATCGATCCAGGACTCGCGAGAAATCCGCATGACGGCGGTGGCACGGCGCATTCCCTACTTCACCACCCTCGCGGCGGGCCGTGCGGGCGTTGCAGCGATCACCGCCGCCGCGCAGGGTGACTTGCAGGTCAGTGCCCTTCAAACTGCGGCCTAGTCACCTATGTCTCAACCTTAAGTTCAAGTCCATTGAGAGGGAACCCATGGAAAAGTATCCCGTGACCGCTGCAGGCCTGGCCCGCATGGAGGCAGAATTGAAGCAATTGAAAACGGTGGAACGCCCGGCGATCATCGTCCAAATTGTCGAAGCTCGCGACCATGGCGATCTTTCGGAAAATGCTGAGTACCACGCCGCCCGCGACAAGCAATCGTTCCTCGAGGGGCGGATCGGCGAGTTGGAGGCCTACATCTCGCGCGCCGAAGTGATCGACCTCAGCCAGCTCGATACCAGCAAAATTCAATTCGGGGCCTCGGTGACGCTGCTTGACATGGAAACCAATGAGGCCAAGTATTACCAAATTGTGGGTGAACCCGAGGCCGATATTCGCGAAAATCGCTTGTCCATCGGCGCACCGATCTCCCGGGCCCTCATGGGTAAAACTGTCGGCGAGGATGTGGAGGTCAAAACCCCAGGCGGTGTGCGGTACTATGAGGTCAAAGCGATTTCCTATGCTTAAGACCAGTGCCTTTATCGTCGCGAGCGCCATCGTCTTGGCGGCATGCGATCACGTCGAAACGCGGGACCTGATGCAACAGCAGGTGGGCAAGCCCCTTTCGGAGCTCATTGGTCAATGGGGCTTCCCGACCGATGAACGACGAGAAAACGGCCGCGACTTAGTGTACTGGACCCGGACTGACGTTTCCTACGAAAACACTCCCAAGCTAGACGTCACCGTGCCTATTAACGACAACATTGAATTTTCGGGCAGTTTTCCTTTGGGCGACGGCGAGGAATTGGCGTGCAGCCGCATCGTTGAAGTCGACAAGGACCAGATCGTTATCAATGCCTCCGTCCAAGGCAACGACTGCCCCCAATACGCTCCCTCATCCTGGTAACTCTCCATGTCGATCTGATTCCTGACGTCTTATGCCAACGGAAAAATCAAATGACTGTTCCCAAATTGAGGAGTGCCGGCGACGCATATTGGACCTTGGTGCTATAACTCCGGGGGGATTAACAGGTCAGTAGTTGCTTGCGTTGGTACTAGGGTCCGTGGACATTAGGGATTCCCATTTCTGCAAAATTGTGTTTCAAGCTTCCAAAACGGAGGTTTCAATGAACACAGATCGCTTTGTTGTCACAGATCAACTCTGGGATAGGATTTCAGGGTTGATTCCAGGCCGCGATGGGGTTCGCGGTGTTACTGGAAATGAACCGTCCCGGGTTTATCGGCGGGTCCAATTCTCTAAGGAAGACCCATGTCGAACAAAAGATACACCCCCCGTTATAATGCGGAGTTTCGTGAGCGTGCTGTGCGGATGCTTTCCGAGCAGCGTGGTTCCTATGCCAGTGATAAAGCGGCCTATATCGCCGTTGGCAGCAGCTTAGGCTGTTCTCCCGATAGCCTTCGCTCCTGGTGTCATCAGGCCCAGAAGGATGCAGGTGAGCGCCCTGGTTTGAACACGGAAGATAAGGCGCGGATCAAAGAACTGGAGCGTGAGGTCCGCCACCTTCGCCAAGCCAATGAGATCTTGAAGAAGGCCTCGGCTTATTTCGCACAGGCGGAGCTCGGCCGCCCGTTTCCCAAGTCGTGAGCTTTATGAGCGATCATATCCAAGAGTTCGGTGCCGAGCCGATGGCGAAGGTTTTGTCCATCGCGCCCTCAACCTATCGCCGTCATGCTTCTATGGCGCGCAACCCTGATCTGCGCAGTCGTAAGGCAAATCAGGATGAGGCTGATCTTGCTGAGATCAAGCGCGTCTATCATGATGAGAGCGATGGCATTTATGGCACCCGCAAGGTTTGGCATCAGCTCAAGTCTGAAGGCTATGCCATCGCCAAGTGCACGGTAGAGCGATTGATGCAAAGGGCTGGTTATCAAGGCCTGGTGCGGGGAAAGCCCGTCATCACCACCAATCCTGATAAGGCACTGCCCTGCCCAGAGGATCGGGTGAACAGGGCGTTCCATGCCTCTTACCCTAACCAGTTATGGGTCTGTGATTTCACTTACGTCAAAACCTGGCAGGGAGATGTCTATGTGGCCTTCGTCATCGACGTGTTTGCACGGCGCATGGTGGGGTGGAAGGTCAGCACCTCTATGACAACGGCCTTCGTGCTGGACGCCCTGGAGCAGGCCCTGCATCAACGCAGACCCATATCGGTAGATGGCATCAAGCCCATTCACCATAGTGATCGCGGCAGCCAATACATGTCCTTCAAATACAGCGAACGCCTAGAAGAGGCAGGCGTTGATATGTCGGTGGGCAGCGTGGGCGACAGCTACGACAACGCGCTCGCAGAAAGCACCATCGGCCTGTACAAAACAGAGGTCGTTGAGCGCATCGGCCCCTGGAAATCCAGAGCAGATGTCGAGTGGCAAACCGCCAGGTGGATCAAGTGGTACAACACCAAACGCATCCACTCATCCATCGGATACCTAACCCCTAGCCAAAAAGAGGAGACATACTTAAAAGAAAAACATGGCTATGATCTAGCCGCCTAACATTTGAACAAATCACCCGCCGATAAACCCGGGACGGTTCAGTGATCCCACCCAAAGCAAATCGCAAAACCCAACGCCAGTATGATAAGCACGTCTATAAATGGCGGCATCTGGTCGAAAATTACTTCGCTAAGATCAAAGAGTTCAGAGGCATCGCAACGCGTTATGACAAAACAGATTGCTCATATGGCGCTGCTTGGTATCTGACTGCAACCGTGATTAGTGCAAGATAATTGTCCACGAGCCCTAGGCCGTTTTTTGTCTCATGGCGGAAACACGCCACGTTTCTTCCCTTTGGGGGTTGCGGGTTCACCTCGTTCGCTACCCTCATTCACTGGAACCTCAGGACAGGGCCTCCGCTTTACCCCGAGGCGATTTTTCGCCGATCTCGGAGTCGCTCCAGGAGTCGCAGCCGCGCCCCTTACACCAGCGAACAAAGGAGTCATTTTTAATGACCGCTGGTACTAAAACCGTTCGCATTTGTATTGAGTCGGCTGAATGATTTCAATCAGAGCCAAAAAAATAGAATTTTTGAGTTTGTTACCCAGTTCTAAAGCCGCTCACGACTTTGCTTCCTAGGAAGTTCCCGCTGTAGGAGGTTAGACCTATTCCAAGCGCGGCAGAAGCTATCGGTTTTTCAACTCAACAAAGGAACGTGGAGCAGGGCCAACGTAGAGTTGACGGGGGCGATTTATGCGGCGGGCGGGATCTTCCATCATTTCTTTCCATTGCGATATCCAACCAATGGTGCGAGCCAGTGCGAACAAAACGGTGAACATAGATGTCGGAAAGCCCATGGCCGACAAAATGATTCCTGAATAGAAGTCAACATTGGGGTATAGTTTACGCCTAACGAAGTACTCATCTTCCAATGCAATTTTCTCGAGTTGCAGCGCGATTTCCAGTCGAGGATCATTGATGTCCAAGTCTGCCAAAACCTCGTCGCATGCAGCCTTTAGAATTTTCGCTCGGGGGTCAAAGTTCTTATAGACGCGATGGCCAAAACCCATAAGGCGGAAGGAGTCGTTGGGGTCTTTGGCTCTTTTCACGAATTCTCCGACTCGCGAGGGACTGTCGATTTCGTTGAGCATGAGTAGCACGGCTTCGTTTGCGCCGCCGTGGGCCGGACCCCAAAGCGAGGCAATACCCGCTGCGATGCAAGCAAAGGGATTAGCCTGGGACGAACCTGCAATACGCACGGTCGAAGTTGAGGCATTTTGCTCATGGTCTGCGTGCAAAATGAAGATCTTGTCCATGGCGCGTTCTAAAACTGGGTTTACCACATAATCTTCCGCGGGTACGGAGAAGGTCATGGATAGGAAGTTCCCAGCGTATGAAAGGTCGTTGCGGGGATAGACAAAGGGCTGACCGACCGAGAATTTGTATGCCATCGCCGCAATGGTCGGAGTTTTTGCAATCAACCGAATCGCAGAAATCATTCGATCCTCGGGCGAATTGACGTCCAAATGATCGTGGTAAAAAGCCGACAGAGCGCCGACTACGCCTGTCATAACTGCCATAGGGTGAGCATCGCGGCGAAAGCCCCGAAACAGTTGAAACAACTGGTCGTGGATCATCGTATGGCGTGTCACCCGATCGTCAAAATCCTCGCTTTGCTTAGCATTGGGCAGCTCGCCGTTAAGCAGCAGATAACAGACCTCAAGGAAGGTAGATTGATTGGCTAAGTCTTCGATTGAGTAACCGCTGTGCAGCAAAACTCCTCGCTCGCCGTCAATGTAAGTCAGTTTTGACTCGCACGAGCCTGTTGAGGCATAGCCGGGGTCATAGGTGAAGGCACCAGATTTGGCATAGAATTTACGTACGTCAGCGACATCGGGTCCCAAGGTTCCACTATATACCGGGAGCTTAAAGCTAGCGCCCGTCGCGTCGTCCGTGACTGTGAAGGTTTTAGCAACCGTTTGACTCATACGCATGACCTGTTTGTTTGCGAGGATCTTAGCCGTTGCGGCGCACATAGGCAATCAAGAGGTGCGCTTTGCACCTTTGCACGGAGCTGCCAGATCACAACCTGATCTTCAAATTCATCCAAGGATTAGGGAGCTATAGTTGACTTCCTTTAACTTGGGACCTCAGCATAAATCGGGTTTTCTCGGGGTAATGGATTTCTTTGTGCCTTTGGTTGATATAACCCGAGTTCTGGATATGGTGGTCATCTCATAACGATTTTCTCTGGCCTGTAGCACGACAACCTGGGTGAGATTCGCGCGACAAACAAGATGAGAATCTCTAGTCGCGACGTTTGCGGATTTGGCGGATTTTTCTGGGTCGATCAAGAGTTTTGATTGTCGCGGGGCGTCAATCAGTTTTGGAGTTTGCTCTTTGAGCGAGGTGTCCAGAGCTTTTCGCTTTTTCGCCAGCCCATCGTCGGTAACTTTCCACGTTCAACTCGAAGATTGTTGCGTGATGAACGAGCCTGTCGACGGCGGCGAATGTCATGGTCGGGTCTGGGAAGGCTGTGTTCCATTTTCCAAATGGCTGGCAGGGCAATCGCACTTCAAAATCCTTGAATGAGCGTTTTCAAGAACTCGTTGCTCCATCCAGCGCGTTTGAACTTGACGCGATTTGAGGGCTTGTCGTTGTTAGCCCTTATGATGTTCAAAGCAATGCGCCGTAAGGCAGCAAAGTTTGCAAGTGCGTTTCCCTTTCGCGCATGATGGAAGTCCTCGTTCATCACGACATCTAGGGACCAATGTAAGCTATTTTCGATCTGCCAATGACCACGGATTAGACTAGCAGCCTCATGAGCGGTGTTCTGCTTTGACATAAGATAAATCCGCTCTGCTTGGCTAACTTTCCCCTCAACCTCACGCTTATAAAAGACGTGAACGAAAGCAGAGAGGTGGGGCCAGTTTTGGGTTTGTGTCACATAATCTTGGACTTCATTGAGCATTGAGGTGGTCTCAAAAAATGAACAATGGTTTAGTGAGCGTCAATCGTTAAGAAAGGACGACGACACATGCCAAAACTGAATTAGTTCAGACTTGATCGGACACGCGGGGGGCCATTTCGTACGAAATGGCCCCCCGCGTTCGCCCCTTGAATGGGACGGGTTGTTGCGATTTGTTGGTGGTGCAAACCTAACCAGCAAAATGAAAGAACAACCATGCTGCATACTGACAATAAAATCATTCAACACAAGACGGGATTGCTTAACCTAGCCCAAGAGCTGGGGAACGTGTCCAAGGCCTGCCAGCTCATGGGTTACTCACGCGATACCTTCTACCGCTACAAAGCCGCTGCCGATGAGGGCGGAGTGGAGGCCCTTTTTGAGCGCACCCGCCGCAAGCCTAACCTTGCCAACCGCGTTGATCTGGCCACTGAGGAAGCCGTCATCAAATGCGCCACAGACTTCCCCGCCTATGGCCAGGCCAGGACGTCCAATGAACTGTGCAAGATCGGTGTCTTCGTCTCGCCCTCAGGCGTCCGCTCCATCTGGCTGCGCCATAACCTGGCCAACTTCAAGGATCGCCTGAAGGCCTTGGAAGCCAAAGTAGCACAGGACGGCATCATCCTTACTGAAGCCCAGGTTCAGGCTTTGGAGAAGAAAAAGCTGGATGATGAAGCCACCGGCGAGATTGAGACCGCCCACCCAGGCTATCTGGGCTCTCAGGATACCTTCTACGTCGGCACCTTGAAGGGTGTCGGGCGGGTCTATCAGCAGACCTATATCGACACCTATTCCAAGGTCGCCCACGCCAAGCTCTACACCACCAAAACGCCGATCACGGCAGCCGATATGCTCAATGATCGGGTGCTGCCCTTTTATGAGGAACATGAACTGCCCGTCCTGCGCATCATGACCGACACAGGAACCGAATATTGCGGGCGGGCTGATAAGCATGACTACCAGCTCTTCCTGGCCATCAACCATATCGACCATACCAAAACCAAGGTCAAATCACCGCAGACCAACGGCATCTGCGAACGCTTTCACAAAACCATCTTGCAGGAGTTTTATCAGGTTGCTTTCCGCACAAAGGTCTATGCCAACATCGACACGCTGCAAGCCGATCTCGATGAATGGCTGCATCACTACAACACCCAGCGCACCCACCAGGGCAAAATGTGTTGCGGACGAACACCCTTTGACACTAGGATCGAAGGTAAACAAATCTGGAAGGAAAAGTTCCTAAACCAAACTTAACCTGACAGACACCAGCGGCAAAGCGCCAACTGTCAGATCAGGTCGGAACTACTACACCAAAACGCAGAACATTTAGCCCCGAGCTCAAGGTTAGAATAGCCCTTGATGCTCTTCAAGGTGAGCTGACAAGCCAACAGATAGCCAGCAAGTACAAGATCTCTACAGGTCAGGTTTGCACCTTTAATACCAACGGTCATAAAAAGTGACTTTTTTATGACCGTTTCGTGTCTCACGGCAGAAACGCTTTGCGTTTCGCCTCCGACGGGGCCTTCGCTTATACCCCGAGGCGCTTTCTTAGCTAATCTCGGGGCCGCTACGGGGGTCGCAGTCGCGGCCCTTATACCAGCGATCATAAGAGTCATTTATAATTGCCGCTGGTATAAGAAGCAAGCGATTGCGAACATGACAGATGGCTTTGAACGCATCAGCCCTAAGGCACGCAAGAAAAGGCTTCTGCATGATAGGCTCCTATTCATTTTTTGGTCCACTCTTAGGGAACTTCATCTTCCGCGCCCTAATTGAAGAGGGGTTGTTGATTTGTTTTGTTTTATGCGATTGTGGTAGTTTGGCAGTTGAGGGAGATTTTGTTGGCGGCTTTGAGAAGATTTTGTCCGATGGCAACCATGGCGAGTTGGGCGTGGGGTTTAGCTGTGCCGAAGTATCGAGCTCTGGCCAGTCCAAACAGGCGTTTTGAGGTGCCAAAGCATTGTTTGAGCGGAATCGGCTCTTTGAGATTAGTTTGTTGAACCGCTTTTCCGATGCCCGTAGAGGGCGAGCTCTTGCAGCTTTTCGCATGATGCCATTGCGGTGTTTGCCCTTTAAAAAGGCGCGGTTGGCTTTGGAATCATAGGCCTTATCAGCCAAGATACGTCTTGCTTTGGCATCTCGTGCTAGGGTCTCAAACTCAGGACTTTCCCCGCGGTTGGCGGGCGTGGTTTGAACGCGGTCAACAAAGCCCTCCTCGTCACAGCGGGCAAAGCCCTTGAAGCCCAAAGTGCTTTTGGCGCCCTTCTTGACCCAAGGTGCATCAGGATCGGCGCTATAGGTAATCCCCCCCTCTGGTTCTGCTTCTTCGCCTTCTTCACGGTCATTTGGGGCATCAATAAAACGGCAAGGTCGAGTGGGACTTTCCACCAATGTGCCATCAAGGATCGCGCCCTGGGCCTGCTTAAGTTTAAGGCCATGAACCTCAAGGTGAGGGCAAACCTCGGCCAGCAGTTCATCATAAACCTTGCCCTTCACCAGGGAATTGGGAAAACGCCAAGGAGTTGTCTCGTCAGGAACGGGTGTATTCAGATCAAGTCCGCAGAAAATCATGAAGTCCAGGCGAACTTTGAGCGCGCACTCCAGCTTAGGGTCACTCAAACCATGCCACTGGCCGATTAAGAGGCACCTGAACAAAATAAGCGGGTCATAGCCCTCAGGCCCTATTCCAGAGCGACCAAGTCCTCGCTTAAAAACTGGCGAAAACCGTCCCCAATCCATCAACGCCTTGACCTTAGTATGCCTATCGTCCTGCCCAATCCGGTCTGACACATCTTGACTGAATAAATCCATCTTCAGGTCCCAAATAAGGTCTCAAATACATAGCACATCCCCCAATCGCCGGGATTCCTGAATTGGAAACCTTCCTTATGCAGAGGTCTTAAAGAAGGCTGAGGCAGAGGCTCCAGACGTCAAATCGCTTCACGCCAAGATTGGTCAACTGACGATGGAACGTGATTTTTTAGCCGACGGGCTCCAGCGGGATAGTGTCCCGCCGAGTGGTGTAAGCGGTTCGGCCCTTGGTCGGGTTAGTTTAGTTTAACCGCTGATGAGTGTGTTTGTCACGGGCTTATTTTCTCTTTCGATGTTGGTGCCGTTTTCGGGCCATTTGATATAGGTGTTTCTGGCCACGCACCATTCGTCGTTTTGCTCGGCTAAGAGCGCGCCGACGAGGCGTATGATGGCGGCCTCGTTGGGGAAGATCTCCACGGTTTTGGTCCGCCGCTTGATCTCCTTGTTGAGGCGTTCGAGGGGGTTGGTGGAGTGCAGCTTGGTCCAGTGTGTCTTGGGGAAGGCCATATAGGCCAGCACCTCATGGCGGGAAGCCTCCATTGCTGCGGCGAGCTTGGGCCACTGCTTGGCAAAGGAATCCTGAACAACGCTCCATTGAGCTTCAGCGTCTGATAACTCATCTTGCGCAAAGATGGTTTTGATCATGGCCGTGACGACGGGGCGATGCTTAACGCCAACATAAGCGCCCATGTTGCGCATCCAATGGACGCGGCAGCGTTGGCGAGGAGCGTTTAGCACCTTATCCGCCGCCGCAGTGAGGCCGCGATGGTCATCGGCGATGACGAGCTGGACGCCGCGCAAGCCTCGATCAGCTAGCGAGCGCAGGAAGTCTTTCCAGAAGGTCTCCGCCTCACTCTGGCCAATGCCCAGGCCCAGGATAGCGCGTTCACCGCGATCATTAACGCCCATGGCGACTATAGCGGCTTTGGAGACGATGCGTCCGCCCTCTCGCGCCTTGATGTAGGTCGCGTCCAGCCAGAGGTAGGGCCAGGTGCCTTCAATGGGTCGGTTAAGGAAGGCCTGAACCCGCTCATCAATCTCCTCGCATAGGCGCGATACCTGGCTCTTGGAGATGCCTGTGCCGCCCAAGGCCTGGACGAGATTATCGACGGCGCGTGTGGAGACGCCCTTGATATAAGCCTCTTGAATGACGGCGGTCAGGGCTTTTTCGGTAAGGCGGCGGGGCTCCAAGAACGAGGGGAAGTAGGTTCCTTTGCGCAGCTTGGGGATGGCAAGGTTCAGGCTGCCAGCCCGCGTCTGCCAGGGGCGATATCGATAGCCGTTGCGGTGGGTGGTGCGTTCATTGCTGCGGCGTTCGCCAAGATAGGCACCCGTCTTGGCACTGACCTCCATCTCCATGAGCTGCGAGGCGGCGAAGGTCAGCATGTCGCTTAGAAGATCGTGCGATGCGTGGTTTTCAATAAGGTCCAGAAGCTCTAAGCGAGGGTCGGTGGCGGGGGTGTCGATGTGATCGTGTGTCATGTCGGAGTTCCTTTGCGGTGTAGGTTACAAAAAACACCCTAAACAAAGGCTCCGCCACTGCCAGATTAGACAGGAGCGAGGAGGTCATCACCGTCAGCTAGCTGGCGCCGATAACCTCCCCGCTCTTACACCACTCCACGGGACACTGCTTCCAGCGGATCGGGATCAGCGCAAAGCCATGATCCAGCTTGAGCCCAGCAAAAATAAACCCAGCATCACGCGAAATGTTCATTGCTCAACATTTCGCGGTCTAGCCTTTACTATCACGGCAAGGGGGAAAGCGCCGAGAACCTTGAGCTTATGCGTCAGATCGATAAGCTATTCACCAAGCATCCGTTTTATGGCTCGCGCCAAATCGTGCGCTCCTTGGCTATGCAAGGTTCTCAGGTGGGGCGTCACCGCGTGCGCCGTTTGATGAGGCTCATGGGTCTCTGCATGATTTATCAGAAGCCCAACACCAGCAAACCCCACTCTGATCATCGGATTTATCCGTATTTGCTGGGAGATCTGACCATTGAAAAAGCCAACCACGTTTGCTGCACGAACATCACTTATATCCCTGCATATGGTGGGTTCTTCTATCTGGTGGCGATCATGGATTGGGCAACACGTAGAGTTTTCTCTTGGCGATTCAGCAACACGATGGCTGCAGATTTTTGTGTCGAGGCACTCCAAGAGGCCATGGAGTTCTGTGGCGCGCCGCAGATATTTAACTCTGACCAAGGAAGTCAATTTACCAGCCACGAGTTTACGAAGGTGCTGCTTGATGCGGGCGTCAAAATCAGCATGGATGACAAGGGTAGATGTATGTACAACATCTTCATCGAGCGACTCTGGAGATCGCTTAAGTATGAGTGCATATATCTGCATGAGATCTGCGGCGGCTTTGAGGCCAAGAAATTGATTGGTGAATGGATGGGCTTTTACAATGATGAACGCCCTCATAGCTCATTTGATAGGACAACGCTCGCGGTGGCCTATGAAAAGAGAGATAAGGCCCTGTCACCCCATCCCCCCACGCGCCCTAACGGGCTCACGGGTGGAGAGGTGACAAGGCTGGGACCAGATGCTAAGACACCCCTACCAACGGCAGCACGAGCAACCTAATCGCTCACTAAATTCGCTGCCAACCTGTCCAACTAACCAGGACTACCTCAATCCCTACGAGATAACACCCCCGCATTC
This sequence comes from Alphaproteobacteria bacterium, assembly GCA_965228345.1. Lineage (GTDB taxonomy): Bacteria > Pseudomonadota > Alphaproteobacteria > UBA7985 > UBA7985 > CAXQZM01. Next base: position 641,556 of record CBDDHH010000003.1, read on the forward strand.
TCATCCTGATTGTCGCGCTACTCTCACCTTGTTTGTCGCGCAGCAGGATAACCGTCCTTTGGCGAGGGGCAGAAGTCCTCCAGAGATTTTTCCCTTGTTCACCCTACCCGCGCGCTATAGGCTAGGAACGTGTTCGGCGAGTTGGCGGAGTGGCTACGCAGAGGATTGCAAATCCTTGGACACCGGTTCGAATCCGGTACTCGCCTCCATATTTGAGATAGTGTCTTTGACACAGCACGAATTCGCAAAGAATAGTCTTGTCGCCCGCGCAACCTCTTGGTAACGACCCCTTGGTTCTGGTCCGCGATAGCTCAGTTGGTAGAGCAGCTGACTGTTAATCAGCCTGTCGCAGGTTCGAGTCCTGCTCGCGGAGCCAAGTTCCTTAGTCATCTTCGTATTCAGCGAAGTTTTTTGTCTAAGCGTGCCGCGTTTTTTGGGGGGTATAGTGTTTAAAAGTTGCGCGGCTTTTTTAACCCGCGCCCATTCAACAGCGAAGTGCCCCACCTAGGGGGGATTAGCTGGGGGTTGAAGAATACCTCTTTAGGCGTTTTGTAGTTGAGAACTTTTCTTGGTCTATTGTTCAACAGATTTTCGATACGGTCAAGTTCTCGCTCGCAGAGATTTTTCAAGTTTGAGGATTTTGGTAGATACTGTCGAACCAAGCCATTTGTGTGCTCGCCCCGCCTACGTTGCCAGGAGTGATAGGGTTTAGCGAAATAGAAGTTAGCGCCGAGCGCGATGGCAATTGCCTCATGTCCTGCGAACTCCTTACCGTTGTCAGCGGTCATGGTTAGCACCGCGATTTTGTTGTCTCCAAGGCGCTTAGAAAGCGCATTTGTTACGTGGATAGCGCTCTTGTCGGGGATCTTAGAAAGGACGCAGTACTTGGAGCTACGATCGACGGCACTCACCACAGCACCCTGATGTTTAGCCCCGATAAGGGTATCGAGTTCCCAGTCCCCCAATCGCTGCTTCTTTTCAACGATTTCAGGACGTTCGTCTATATCCACTCGCCCAGGAATACGACCACGACCGCCATAGGACCCGCTACGCTTGTTGTATTTTTTGCCGCGATGACGAAGGTTCTTGTACAGATCACCACCAGCTTTTCAGATAGAACCTGGAGCCTGTTAGAGCCCCATTTTGCCTGGCCGTAAGGGCAGTTGGGGTGGATTGGCCAAGGATAATCGCCTTTTCATCAATGCGGTCTTCTGGATCATGCGAACGGGTGCGCCTTGGCGTGATTTGCCCCCTGATCTTGGCCACTGGAGCAATACGCACCGCCGCTTTATCCGTTTGGACTCGTAACGGTTTTGTTCCGCGCGGTTGAGCAGTTTTTATGCCGCCAAGCGTTCGAATGCTAGGGGGCTTTTCCCACCGTTTGCGCTGTGGCGTCGGCGTGGATTGTAGAAGCCGTTGATATAGTCAAAGATGGCGCGGTGCGCAGACCTCCTGGTTGGCCAGATGTACCGCCATATTAGCTCGGCTTTGATGGTTTTGAAGAAGGCTTCGACAACGGCATTGTCGTAGCAGTTGCCCTTGCCACTCATGGAGGCCTTGAAGCCGTGTTTGGTGAGCAGATCGCGATAGTCATGGCTACAATATTGAGAACCACGGTCGCTATGATGGATGCAGCCCTCTGGTGGTTTTCGATGGGCGATGGCCATTTCCAAGGCACGGATCGCCAAGCCCTTTTTCAACCGATCACTGACCGCCCAACCGATGACGCGGCGGGCGTAGAGGTCCATGACGACGGCGAGATACAGCCAACCTTCCTGTGTCCAGATGTAGGAGATATCTGAGGCCCACTTTTGATTTGGCCCTGAGCAGCTGAAGTCCCCATCCAGCAGATTGGGAGCTACGCCCAGAGAATGTGCACTGTCTGTAGTAACTTTGTATTTGTGCTTACGGGCCACACGTATGCCGTTGGCGGCCATGAGCCTACCAACGCGACGTTCACCTACACGCAAGCCCTCTTCTTTAAGCTCTTCGGTCATGCGGGCCCGCCCGTATGTGCCCATACAGAGGCGATGCTGCTCTCTGATATGCGCCAGAACAACAAGGTCTGCGCGCTGATGCTGGCTCATGCCCCGCGCCCTCCAGGCACGCAGCCCCCGTGATGTGACGCCGAAGAAGGTGCATAGATGCTCCTGGCTAAGGCAACCCTGATACTGGCTGATGTAGGCGAACTTCATTTGCTTATCTCCGCAAAGAACTGGGTGGCCTTTTTTAAGATCTCCCTCTCCTCCTTGAGATGGCGGTTCTCGATGCGAAGGCGTTCGTTTTCCTTGGCCAGTTCAGCAGCATCCGCAACTGCGCCATTATGCAGGGGCAAGGGGCTACCTTCTACCTCAGCACGGTATTTGCGAACCCAGGCATTGAGCGTCGAAAATCCAACACCCAAATCAGAGGCCAACTGCTTGCGCGTCAGCCCACTGCTTAAAGCCATGCGGACCGCATCGCGCTTGAAGTCTTCACTGTGTAATTTGCTCATGATTTTGTCTCCTTGTAATTGAGCTTAGGTGCTCAACCACGCAGAACAAAACCGTTACGAGTCCAGTTGGCGCGATAGGGGCGTATGGGAGAAGTTGCTAGAGGTGCTGATTGAAGAGCCAGATTATGAATGGCTCATCATTGATGCCAGCCATTGTAAGGTTCATCCCCATGCCGCAGGGGCCAGAGGAGGCAATCAGGAGATGAGCGCCACAAAAGGGGGCTCAATACCAAGATACATTTGGCCGTGGATGCGTTTGGTCTGCCGATCAGAGCGCATATTACACATGGTGCCAGAGCTGACTGCACGCAAGCTGGGAAGCTTATCGAAGGATTAAGCGCTGACTATCTGCTGGCCGATAGAGGATACGACACCCAAGACATCTTAGACCAGGCTAAATGCCAGGGCATGACGCCCGTCATCCCGCCCAAAAAGAACCGCAAGAATCAGCGCGAGTATGACAAAGACCTCTACAAAATCAGGCATCTGGTTGAAAATGCCTTCCTCCACCTCAAACGATGGAGGAGAATCGCAACACCATATGCCAAAAACGCCGCCTCATTCATGGCAGCTATCCATATCAGGTGTATCGCTCTGTGGGCAAACATCTCGTGACTACACTATCTAATCTGCTTATCGCTATTCTCGCACTAGCAATGACATGGGTCGCCAAAATTGGATCTGCGACGATTGGAACAAATACCAGACCATGAAAGTCTCATGGACGATACGCAAAGTCTATCTTCAGAATTGGGCTTGATGAGCTCAGGCGGCTCATCCTCATGGATCCAGAAAATGCATGCCGGTATTGGCCCAAGCCTCACTCACGGGTGTCTTGAGACCTTACTGTCGTGTACTATGGCCGCTGGTATTAATCGGCCAGTGGCATGGTTTGAGTGACCCTAAGCTGGAGTGCGCGCTCAAAGTTCGCCTGGACTTCATGATTTTCTGCGGACTTGATCTGAATACACCCGTTCCTGACGAGACAACCCCTTGGCGTTTTCCCAATTCCCTGGTGAAGGGCAAGGTTTATGATGAACTGCTGGCCGAGGTTTGCCCTCACCTTGAGGTTCATGGCCTTAAACTTAAGCAGGCCCAGGGCGCGATCCTTGATGGCACATTGGTGGAAAGCCCCGCTCGGCCTTGCCGTTTTATTGATGCCGCAAATGACCGTGAAGAAGGCGAAGAAGCAGAACCAGAGGGGGGGATTACCTATAGCGCCGATCCTGATGCACCTTGGGTCAAGAAGGGGGCCAAAAGCACTAAGTTGGCTTACCCTGAGATCGTTACATCTTGGATTTCAAGATGCGTCATTTGCAAGAAAGTTGCCAACTGCATCGCGGATTTTTCAGTCAAATCTGCCGCCAATCCCGGAGTTAAATTGCCATTTTGATCAAAGGCCGCCTCGCAGTGTCCTAAAGCAATTTGCTCGGGCATCACAAGCGCGCGCAAGTGGCCCATAATCAAGCGCATGACTTGTAAGCCCTTGATCCCGCCCAAAGCACCCGGTGATGCGGAAAGCAGCACTACGGGCCGCATCTCGAACGGATTGCCCATTGGATACGCCTCGTTGGGACGGGTCATCCAGTCAATGAGATTTTTGAGCCCACCCGTCGGACCGCCATTGTATTCGGGGCTGGCGATCAGAAACGCCGCAGCGCCCATCGCCGCGGCGCGCACCTCATCGCACAAGGTGGAAACGGGAGGTGTTAAAGCCTCTCGAGTGCTGACATTGGGCAATGGATGCGTGCCCGGGCTGAAGTAAATCGCGTCAAAATTCAAAGTCGTTTCGCGCAGCCGTTGTTCATAGACACGCAGAAGCCGTCGGTTATAGGCGCCCACGCGCCCCGACCCGTCAAGGAAGATTAGCCTCATACAAGCGGTGCTTTTGCGTCAAAGCAAGTTCGAGTGCCCAAGTGGCATGCAGGGCCGCTTTGGCGCACGGTAAGGAGTAGGGTGTCGCCGTCGCAGTCTGCTCTGGCAGAAACCAGTTGTTGTCGATGCCCGGACGTTGCACCCTTTTCCCACAAATGTTGTCGTGATCGTGACCAATAGGTGACGCGACCCGTATCCAAAGTCAGTCGAAGGCTTTCTGGTGACATCCAAGCCATCATTAGCACATGGCCGCTCTCCGCGCATTGGGCGATGGCGGGGACCAGGCCGTCGCCATTCCAACTTATATCAGCAAGGCTCATACAAGTCGCTCCAGGGCTGCTGCAAGGTCAACTATTAGGTCTTGGGGATCCTCCAAACCGATTTGGAGGCGGATAAGCGGACCATAGCCGGCCAAGGCAGCTTGCCAGGGGGGCGCGGAGCGAAGCGCGGACAAATCGGCGATGATCGCCAAACTTTCATAGCCGCCCCAAGAATAGCCTAAGCCGAATAGGTTAAGGCTTTCGACCATCCGTTCTGCCGCAACTTGGTCAAAATCTTGCGTTAAGAAAAAACCAAATAGGCCTGAGGCGCCATTGAATTGCGCCGCCCAATGGGCGTGGCCGGGGCAAGTGGGCAGGGCAGGGTGACGGACCTCAGCAACCTTAGGATGTTGATCTAAAAACTTGGCAACCGTGAGCGCATTCTTGCTGATCAAGTCCAAACGAACTTTCAACGTTCGCATGCCGCGCAAAGCTAAATACACATCGTCGGGGGCCATATGGTTGCCCATTAAGGTTGACTGCTTGCGAAGCAGGGGGCCTGTTTGGTCAGTGCCAATCACGATCCCAAAAAAGGCATCCGAATGGCCAACATAATACTTGGTTCCCGCGGCCAGTGAGATGTCAGCCCCGCGCGCAATGGCAGGATAGTAAAGCGAGGTAGGCCAAGTTGAATCGACAATGCTGGTGAGCTTATGAGCCTTGGCTATGGCATAAAGCGCGGCGCAATTAGGCATCTCAAACGTGAGAGACCCAGGCGTCTCAAAATACAGAACCTTGGTTTGAGGTCGAACTTCCTGTTCTAATCTGGTCAAATTCATTGGATCAAAAAAGGTGGTTTCAACCCCAAATTTGTTCAAAAATCCCTCGGCGAAGAACCGCGCTGGGCCATAGACATTATCGGCGATCAACAAATGATCGCCTGCGGATAGGCAGGCGGTGAGGGCGAGAACAATGGCCGATAGGCCCGAACTCGTCGCAATCGCTTGGGCTCCCCCATCCAAATCAGCGATCATCTTTTCGAGCGCTGCCGTCGTGTCACTGCCCACAATGCCGTAGCCGATCTCGCCCTTTTCCCGGCGGCGCGCGTTCCATGCTTTGATCTGGGCCAAATCATCGTAGAGCAAGGTTGATCCGCGATAGGTGGGCGGATTGACAGTTTTAAGGCCCATGCCAGGCAACCTATGGCCCGTAGCCTCGTGCACAAGACGTGTTTGTTGGCTGTACTTAGGTTCGCTCACCTACGCCCCCCTGATCTACCAAGTCAAAAACACGTTTGAGGGCAAGTTGGTCCTGCGCGCCCGCTAAGGCATAGGTACCAGCAACGATAAAAAAGGGCACACCACTGATTCCTCGACTGCGCGCCTCAAGATTTTCCGCCAAGACGTGATCGCGATGCAGATCTTGATCAAAAGCGCGTTCCAATCGCGACGGGAGCAGTCCTGCCGCTGCCCAAAGATCTTGCAATACCTGTCGCTGCCCTATATCCTGCCCGTGCTCAAAATAGGCAGCAAAAAGACTGCGGACAAAGGCATTCGCCTTGTCGTCAACCTTCTCACTTTCAAGTTGTGCTTCGCGAAGCGCCATATGGGCGAGGACGGTCGACGGAGTTCGCCGAATTTTAGCAAAATCAAGACTTAGGCCTGCCTGCTCCGCTGCGGACCCTATGGCGCTGTAAACCCGCTGGGCGCTGCTAACACCGCCAAACTTTCGCGCTAAATAGCTCTGCCGGTCCATGCCTTCCAGCGGCATCTCTGGATTGAGCATAAAGCAACGCCAGCGCGTGCGCACCTGTCGATTGATCGCGGCAAGGGTCGCATCAAGCCGCTGCAAACCAATGTAGCACCAGGGGCAAATCGGGTCTGAAAAGACATCAATGGAGATGGGGGAGGGCACTTAAGGACTTGCAGTTTTGGCACTCTGCACAATGATTGGAAACAGAGCGCCTATGGTGAAAGCCGTGTTCAATACTGCCAAGCCAATTTTCCCCGCAAAAGCCCAAGATTCGGGTGACAAAATAAGCCACAAAGCTTCATTTAGTCCGGCCGAGAGCAAGGACCCGAGCGCCATCAAGAGCGCGGCGCGGAGCCAAGCTTCATCGGGTGCCTGCAAATGAGCGCCCATGAGTTTTTTCAAGAGCGGAAACCCCAACACCCAAGTTAAGCCCAAACCTGCTGCATACAATAAGCTGACGGCAGTAAGCTTCACCTTTAGCCAGACCGCGTCCCCGCCGGTTGCAATGGTGAGACTGCCAAATCCAACAAGCAAAACGGTGGAGAACAGGAGCAGCCAGGGTGTTTCGCGCTCGCGTATCCAAATGTAAGCCAGCGATAAGACCGCCAGGGGGAGCATGATCAAGGTTGCCCAAAAGAACCGATCTGAAGACGCATCAAGCCCCAGGTATCGGCCCGCGTAGAGGATGACTAGGAACACTCCAACGGGACCCAGTTCCAACAGTGATTTTTGCCCTTGGGACAGTTTTGAGCCTGCTTGGTTCATGTTCGGTCCTTTTGCTGACGCCTAGACCATGAATTAAGGCTAAGTGACGATTTGTGCAAGGTGGTGGATGTGTTTCGAGTCGATTGCAGTCTAAGTCAAATCGGTTTAGGCACGCATCATGGACAAGCATATCGTCGATATTTTGCTGGAGGAGCGTGCGCCCAAAATGCATAAGCGGCCGGTCCTGTTTCGCTGGGTTCGGCGCATTCTCGACCCCATTTTGCGCTACCAACAAGCCCGTATGATGGCCGATGACATCAAGTATAAATCAGGCGCGCAAGTCATGCAGTATTGCCAGGACAAGCTGGATTTGGAAATCCAAGGGTCCGGCCTGGAACACATGCCCCCTGCAGGACAGCCCGCCATTATCATCGTCAACCATCCAACGGGAATTGCCGATGGGGTCGCCTTGTGGAAATGGATCGGTCCCTTTCGAAACGACCTTATGGTATACGGCAACCGGGATACGCACCGCGTTACGATGGGGGCATACGACTTCATTGTGCCTGTTGAATTGGTCGAGTCCAAACAGACTCAGGAAAAAATGCGCGAAACGCTTTCCTGGACCAAGAAGTGCTTTGACGCAGGCCGCACCCTCATATTCTTTCCGTCCGGGCGCATGTCCTTCATGAACTGGCGGCAATTTCGGTTCCGCGAACGTCCCTGGAAATCGAGTGCCATTAAAATGGCGCGACGTTACAAGTATCCCGTCGTTCCCATAACCATCCGCTCCTACAATTCGATCTTGTTTTATCTGTTCTCGATCTTGTCGGAGGAGTTGCGCGACATCTGCCTGTTCTACGAACTGATCAATAAGCGCGGACAGCGGTTCAAAATGACTATGGGACCGCCGGTGGACCTTGAGGCCTACAACAATGATCAAATTGATGAGATCACACCACAATTGCAGCGCTTTGTTGAAAAGGGAGACTATAGTAAGCCCTTCGCCCCCACCCTAAGGCCCTAGAGGTTTCCCGTGCCCCCGCCCATTCGCTACACCTTCTCACTGATTTCGCCATTTTCCTACTTGGGGGCAGAAACCTTTTTTCAGCTCGTTGATCAAACTGGCGTCTCGATCACCTATCGTCCCGTGTCCGTGGGGGACGTGTTCGCTGCCACGGGCGGGGTACCACCTGCCAAGCGCCATCCCGCCCGCCAAGCCTATCGGAACGTCGAATTGCAACGCTGGCGTCAAATTCGCCGGAAACACAAAATGACGCTGAGGCCCGCGTTTTTCCCAACCGACGACAGCAAGGCCGCCGCCATGGTCAACGCCGTAGTCGCCGAATCTGAAGACCCAAGGCCGCTGATTTTGGCGTTTCACAATTTGGTATGGGAGGAGGATGGCAATATAGCTGATTCGGATACCTTGGCCGCTACAGGGGCCAAGGCGGGATACGATATGGTGCGCATTCGCAATGCTGCCGATAGCAATGAGATCGCGGGTTTGCGTGCGGTCTATACACAAGAAGCGATCGACGCAGGAATTTTCGGCTTACCCTGGTATCAAGTCGGCAGCGAAGACTTTTGGGGGCAGAACACCCTTGATCTAATCGCCCAACGCCTGGGAATCTGACGTTCCCGACCTAAAGCCATTCGTGTTTGTATCGAATTCGATTGAATGACTTTGAACCAATCTTCATAAATATAGACCTCAGCATAATTCGACTTCGGGTCAAAGGACCACAATATGTGGTGTCATACCAGCGGCAATTATAAATGACTCTTATGAAAGCTGGATCATAAAAGCAAAGTTAGCACCATATCTTGCTATCGACTTTCGATCCTCTGATTTATGCTGAGGTCTCAAATAGTGACCCATTCATGGGACAGGTTGTTTTTGGCGTGGGCGTTCTCCGCGCCTTTCGGGCTTGGAGCCCGCTTGGGGGGCCGCCAGGCCATAAAGAACCATTCTTAAGGAACACTGGCATTAAACCCTCTGTTGGCTCGGATGTTCCCTCAAGTCGATTTTTCCAATCGACTTGGGCTCCACTTTATTCTTTGAGTTTGGCGGCGTTCCAAGCCTCGTCCATGGCGGCTAAGTCTTTGGACCTAAGGTCGCCACCTAGGGCTTGTTCCATGAGGTAGAATCGGTTCTCGAATTTTCTAACTCCTTGCTTTAATGATTGCTCCGGATCAAGATCGAGCTTGTATCCGAGGCAAACTACCGAAAAAAGCAAGTCACCGTATTCTAAAGCCCTGCACTGACTAGGGGCGTTGAGAGTTTCGGCAAGTTCCTCTTCCACCTTCGCCGCTGCCGAAGCTATGGTTGGATAGTCAAAACCCACACGCGCCGCGCGTTTCACTAACTTTTCAGCGCGAACAAGGGCAGGCAGGGCGTGGGCGACTCCTGCGAGGACCGAGGGTCGTTCGACGGTGTCTTTGGCATCCCGCTCCTCGGCTTTGATTGTCTCCCACGCTGCTTGCTGCTCACTTGCACTGCGCGGGCCTTTCGCATCGAAAACATGGGGATGGCGTCGGATCATTTTCTCGAGAATGGCCCCAAAAACATCTTCGACAGAAAAGTGCCCCGCGTCTTCGGCGATTTGTGCATGGAAAAATACTTGCAGCAGCAAGTCTCCGAGTTCTTCCTTCAGATCCTCTAAATTGTTCTGTTCTATGGCAGATGCAACCTCATAGGCTTCTTCAAGAGTGTAAGGGGCGATGGAGGCGAAGTCTTGCGCCAAATCCCATTCGCACCCGCCATCGGGATTGCGAAGTTGTGCCATCAAGGCACGCAGGCGAGCAAAAGGGGATGCCGCAGGGTTTTTGGCGGTTTGGATCAGGTCAGTTTTGGTTGCCATGGCCGATCCGTAGCATTTCGTTCTGGCAGCTCAATGAATTGATCGTCATCATGAGTCTGTAACGCGAGTGATGCCAAAGCTGATGCTTTAATGTTTGCCGCATAATTTATATTACGACTTCCGGTGTTACATTAGATAACACCGAAGAGGGAAGAGCTACTGGCGCTTCCTCAAAAGTTTTGAAAAGGTTGAGCGCATTTGCGAGTAAGTTTCACTTACTCGAGCCTCATCTTTGTTCTTCCAATAAGAAAGATCAATCAAAGCGAGTGGCACGTTTTCGTTGGCTTGAAAAGCTAACTGAATCATATGCTTATCGCTTGGAATTTTCTTACCGTGCCGCCACATGTGCACGGTTGGTGGAGCGAGACCTAAAGCCCTTGAAAGTTGCCTGTCTGAGTGCATTCCGTGCATCCATTTTGCACGGTCGATATACTCGCAGATTGGTTTCGGCGAAAGGCTCATTGATCCATCCTTGTTTTCTGGCGGTTAACATGATGGACAATCTGCCCCTTTTTTTCAACTTTAGTGTTGTCCGAAGGGTATCGCTGAACTTCCCCGCCTGGATCGGAAAAACCTGTTCAGGCGGGGATTTATCCACAGAATTTGCCCGCCGATTTGGTCGGGCAACCGAGACGCGGGCGGGGTCGTTGATCCCCAGTCATCCCAGGCCCCCCCGCGACCAGTCCCCAGCCGCAGTTGATAGCGGCGGCCGGGGGGAACGGCGGAACTCCTTCCGCGAACGTGGCAGGGAGGGCGCCATAGAAAGCGTCCTCTCTGTTACCCAAGCCGTTACAAAACGGCCGTTGGCATTTTCCGCAAAGCCCCGCCCAAACCGCTGTTCCCTCAAAGCTATCCCTGCGCGGAGCGCACTCACGTTCAAAATAGGAGCATAAAATGGAACGGAACACCAACCCCCAAGCCATGGGACACAAGGAAGAAAAGGGTCCCATGGTGGGCATCGAGGGCACGTATAGGAGCCTTGGCCTAAGCCTAGATTTGCGGATTGAGCCAATCCCAGGCGTGACGAGCATTGACCCGAGAGACACCAAGCCGACGCATGATGTTTATGCGCGTTTTGCTGGATCGAACGACGAGTTTTGCTTGATTGGTTCGGGCTGGCAACGCGAGATCACGGCGAAGAGTGCCAGGGTTAAGGGTGGCATGCTTGTGAGCATGGCCCTGGAAGACCCAGCTTTCAACAAAGTGATCGGTTCGCAAACCTTGCGGATCAGCGCTTTCCCCGAGGCCCCCATGTCGCCCGATGGCGTAGGCTACACCATCCGCGCCGATCGTCCCCGCCAGCAGGGAGCGGCTCCAAACGGATGAAAACCCCCGTTTGGACATATCGAGCGATTGCCGATAACCAAACGGGTCGCCATGTCGATCATGTCAATTACTCGAAGGGCCAAGTCGTCAAAGATGAGGCCCTTCGCTTTAGCCATAAACTGGCCGAAGCCTTGTTTAACCAAGGTATAAATGTTTACGCAAAGGCTGGCGCACAAACCCACAAGATCGGTCTTGTTACGGGGATAGTCGAGGAGGCGGACGCGCCTTTCATCAACTCCCCCCTGGTCCCAGTCATGATGATGAAACAGCGCCAGGGGCTTATCCGAGACTTACAGCTTTTCCGCGATAACGACCCCTTAGGCCGTCATATGCGCTATGCCGTTGTGACGGCGGGGGATCGGGTCAAGATGGCCGATCTTGAAGCGACGATCATTGAACTGGTCGAGCGGGTGCGCCGATGGGCAAGCCAAGTTGCCAGGCCCTACGGCGTCGAGCCCATCGTTCGGGCCATTGAGTTTCCCTATGACCCGCTCACCAAGACCTTTCATGTCCATTGCAATCTGATTTACCTTCCAACCAAGGGCCTAACGTCAAAGGCTTGGGCGAGTTTCTTGGCCGATAGTCGCGGCGCGTTCAAAGCGCATTGGCAAGATCAAGGCGTGATCAAGGACATCGAGGAGGCGGTAAAGTACTGCCTCAAGGGCGAAGACTTGGCCTTGCTGGAAAGGGAAGGGGGCAGGGTGTTAGCCGATTGGTTCCAAGCGGTCAAAGGCCGGCGCCTGGTGCAGACATTTAAACGCTTCGGGCAGTGGCGCGCCGAGGTTCGCAAGCAACGCCTGAAGCCCTATTCATTGCTCTTGTCGGACGGGTCTAAGGCCCTGGTCTTTGCTCAAAAGCCCGAGAAGGAAGAACCGCGCGAGATCGATCGAGCGCGTGACTACTGCGTTGTGGCCGTGACGCTGCCCCAGGCAAGCCTAAGCCCATACAAGGAGCCCTGCGCGATTGTGCGCGGGTACTCTCCCGAGGCGGTGCGAAACGATAGATATTTGCAGAAGTCGATGAGGCTGGCCAAGGAGCAATGGGCGGCCAACGGTGGACCTGAAATCAGCGAGGCGCAACGCGCTGCCTATAAGGTTCACAATTCTGCATTAACTAGCGAACTCCAAAATCGCCAGGCGCGCAAGCAAGCCAAGAGCTCCCCCATATTCAAGACCAAGAGGACCCCAAGCGATGCCCGATCAATCACCCTGGACGAGGGACCGTCATTTGAAACGCGAGATCACATCGAAAATTGGCTCAATCAAAGCCAGTTTTGCGGACTTATCGATGGCGAAGATCATCGCGAACCCTGGACTATTGACGAAGTTGGGCCCCGAATTGGACGAGGTTTTTTCGATGATACTCGCTCGCCAGGATTTGCTGGCCGAGGCTGTTTATGAGCGACCTGACCAAACCTGAAGCAGGGACAAGTCTCTATTGGGACGCTTGCCCAGGATGCGGAAAACCAATCGAAGTGAGGATGGGGTCCGTTTATCCTCATTACACTTGTCGCAACTGTGGCGATCACCAACGCTATGGCCGCGAGCGTATGAATAGAGTTTTTGAAATTTGGAGAACCGAAAATGACCAAGATGCCAAGCCAGACGAAAGCGGACAAAGCCCAGAGCCCGACCTCGGAACCCGATCAATCGGGTCAGAACCCGATGAATCAACCCGATCAATCGGGTCAAGCGGCCCAGCAGACCCAGGAAACGGGGAAGGAGACGCCGACAGAGAATCAAGAGGACCCCTCGCCGAACTATTTGGACGATGATCCTGGTTCATCCGATCACCTGGATCAGCAGATTGAGGCCGAGAAGGCCCAGTCAATCGAACGCGACCCCGATCAAGTCCCTATGGGCAAGGAAGCGTTTTTTAACATGTTCAAGCTTGGGGTCTTGGGCGGCGAGCAAACGCGCGCCTATTTGTTCAATGATACTCCCTATCAAGCTATTCTTGAATCATTCGAACGTTCAGATGCACGGCCTGCGAGTGACCAGATTTATGACACACTTTTGAACAGCAAAGCCTTTAGCTGGATTGTGCGCGGACCGGTCGCCGATGCGGGCGCAAGAGCGGGTGCAATGGCACCTGTTTTAACTTGGGTTTTTGGGGTCGGAACGGACCTTCAAAAAGAACGCCAAGAGCGATTTGCAGAAGCGTATCAGGGCGCAAACTCGCACATGATCGAAGCCCTGGCCATGTCTAAGGAGCAGAAGCACATCTGCTTGTTCGGTGCGTCAGGGAGTGGCAAAACACACGAGGCTTTGAGGTTGATTAAGCCCGCGCGGCGGGTGATTGCCTTTGATCCAGTCAAGGAATTCGGCGGCTTTATCGTTGACCTTGATCGATCAACTTGGAAGCATCGACTTTTGACCCATGTCAAAAATAACTGGACCAAGGGCTATCGGATAAGCCTGCAAGGCGGTCTGCAAAATCCAAGTCAATTCGGCCATGATGTATGGCAGTTGCTCAAGCAAATTCAGGACCCTTATTTGAACGGCCAAGCAAAGGCCAAGATCATTCTAGTGATTGAAGAAGCTGACAGGCTGGTGCCCGTCAAAGACCTGCCTGCCAGCCGCCAAGGCCTGCAAAAAGAAGCGCCCATGCGCGGGCGTCACTTTGGCGTTGACATGATCGTGCTAACGCAACGGCCCCAGATGATTTCCAAGGACGTTCAAGGCAACGCGTTGATTCAAAAATTCTTTGCCCTGGCCGACATACCAGCTCAGACCGTGGCCGCGCAAATCTTGGGCGGGACCCGCGGGAACGAAAAAAGCACCAAGGATTGGATGCGATCCATATCGAACTTGACCAAGGGGCAGCACTTTGAAGTCAAAGACCGTGAAGTGACGGCCAAAGGGCCTGGAATCACGGAACCCGCGTTGCGGAAAAAATGACCAGAACAATGACCAATTTTGGTCAATAGTCGATTAATCGACTTTTTGACCCGATTAATCGACTTTTGGGGACCCGATTAATCGGGTCGGGGGGGTGGATTTATCGAAAGTCCCGCCTCTAAATTGCGGGCCATGCGTAAAGAACTTCGCACATTTCTATTGGGCGTCGGTGTGGCCGTCGCGGCAAGCCTCTTTGTTCGGGCTTACGGTGACAACCTTCTAAATTTGGTTCCACGGCCCGCCCAGCAACCCATAGATGAGGGACAAACAACATGAATTTATCGAAAGAGGCGAAAGCCTTTAAACGCGAAGTGATGAGCGCGACTTTTGGGGCGACGATCTTAGCGGTTGTGATTGGCATAATGGTGACGCCTAATGTGAAAAACGCGATCCAATCGGGTCGCGACCGAATTGGAATGTAAGGAGCCGATGACATGAACTTTTTAAAATATAACGACTTCGAACAGGTGAAGCCTGGTGGCCGCGCGTTCCTCAAGCTCGACAACAAAGGCCCTACTTATTACTTCAAAGGCTTTTTCCGGTTTTGGAAAGCCGATGGAACTCACCCAACCGAGGCGCAGCTGCTGGCGTCGGTTGCGCAGTTTCAAATTCGCGCAAACCTCAAAGAAATTTGGGACGTTCGTTTGCATGAGCTGATAAAGTACAATCAGCACTATGCGCGAAACGGCGGCTATGACCCCGCTACTGGAATTTTGACGTTCCACATGCTCGCTGATTGGTTCGACGATGCGGTGCAGAGGGTCAGCGCCTCATGGCCGATCGATCCCTTGAACATTAATGATTTTGAGTTTCGAATGTTACTCAACACCGGCTCGCACATGGTTCTTGATCGAATTGGTTATCGTTCGCTGGAAGCGCCGATTGACCGCCCGAGAAACGCGGCTGGACAGCCTCTTGCGGTGGACACTGGCGCGATTATCAAGGCCGAGCAGTTCAATATCAGCCACAAAGTCGAAGGTTGGTACAAGCACCGCTCGTTGCCTTACACTGGCCCCATTGTTTCAATGCTATTCCGCGACCTTACGAGCGGCAACAAGGCAAATGAGACGATTGAGGAAATCAAACTGAAACGCGGCAATACGTCCGAATTCTACGAGACTTCGCCGACCTGGCAAGAGGCCTTAATGAAGACAACGCAGACGCCCGACCTGGTGCCTCATGTCGATGACTTTTGGTTGGACTTTGTGTTGATGGGTCGCCCCTTCGATGAGACCATGAGCCCCTTCCTAAACGGCGAGGGCATGGATATCGAAATTAAGGCCCCCGTGACCGACTTCGAAGTTACCATGTTCACGCTTGAGGCCATGTAAGTGCGCTCATTTACTTCCTTCGCAGACGACCTAAACGGAGCTGTTAGCGACCTTGCTGGCGGCTTCGCGGGCGTCGTTAAGGCCCAACAAACTTGGGATAAGATCCGAGGGAAGGATAAGGGCAAAGTCGGGTCAACAAACCCCTACCCGAAAGACGACCCGAAGCACTACGCGCCCGAAACCGTTGGCTTTCAGATGCCGTCAATGGGCGGCAATATGACCCAAGTCGCGGTTCTTGGCGGCATGGGCCTTATTGCCCTGGTCATTGTAGCCCGATCGGTGCGCTAATGTTCGGGGCGGCAGGTGTTTTTAACGCGCTCGAAAGCGTCACAGCCTCAGACGGCGGGGGGCCTAACGTCAGCGGCGGCGGTGATGTTGGCTTCACAAGCGGCGCTTCCGTCGGTGGAGGCCGAAACAGTGGCAACGGCGGGGCAAATTGGCCCTTGGTTGCTGTTGCGGGCTTGGCCCTTGTGGCTGTTGTTCTGCCTTTAATTCGCAAGGGTAGGTGAGCGGTGGGATTGTTTGGCGGCAGTCGTAAATCGACAACCAATCAAGAGATCACGCAGATTGACAACTCGATTGCGGCGGGCGAGGCCGCGCGCGTTAATCGGTTGGATGGGCAAGGCAACATCGTCAATGATGCCAAGTATTTGACCGACACGCATAAAATGAACACCAGCTTGACGCGGGGCCTGTTCAAAGACGCAACCAAGTTGATCGATGGTACCAACCGCCGATCACTCGACTTTGCCAAGGATGCAAATCGTCAAGCCATGAGTTTCGCTAAAGATGCGAACCGACAAGCCCTGCAAACCGCGCAAAGCGCGACCGACAAAACGGCGTCAGCGCTGAATTCGTTTAGCCGACAAATGTCGGGCTTCGTAACCGCGCAAAATCCCGTAGCGGGCAATCAGAAGGTTTTAATGGCAGGGGTCGCGGCGGTCGGTCTAGTCGCTCTTGTGGGAGTGTTTAGACGATGAGCTTACAAGCCTACACCACGCGCGTCACAGTGCCCGCCAAGGTGGTCAAACTCCATGTTCCGTTGGTGCCGACCCGTTCGGTGCAATGGCGAATTCCAGCCAATTTGCCCGCGAACAAGTCGCCCATGCTCCGCATGAGCGCGACGGCAGGGAACACGCTGGACACAAGCGAGATTGACGGCTGGACTTTCGAGGACATCGAACTCGAAGAATTCAGCGGTTTTTGGGTCGATAATCCGTCCGACGAAGACGTTGAGATTGTGTTCAGCGGTTCACCTGGTCGCCAGTCAATAGATAGGAACGGGATCCTAAATTTGCTGGACAGCATCAACAATGGGCTAACCGTTGAAGATGTGACGGTTGCGAATTTTGAGGACTTGGGCACCGTCACTTTAACCGTTCAGCCGAGACAAGTCACCCGAGCGACTTCCACCGGTGCAATCGTCCACAAAGTCGATCAGGGTGAGACGGTTCGACAGATCCTAGACGTTTCGGCGAAGCCGAATGTCAAAAGCGTTTTGATCCAAGTCGCCAACCTGATGGACGATGGAACCACCGCGGCGGGCGACGTGATCCTTTCAGGGTCTGATTCTGCGTCCCCAATCGTGCCCGAAATCGTGATCCCTGCGGGGTCAGTCTATGAAATAACCGACGAGGTTCGCGACCTATGGGCCCACAATCTCACGAATACCCATTACTGGGTGACCGTGAAGGAGTTTTAGCGGTGCCTGGTAACCTAATCATGTTCTCAAGCGGCGGCGCTGGATCAGCGGGGGCCGAAGGTAAGAGCGCCTATGAGGTGGCTCTTGATAATGGTTTCAGTGGGACGGAAGAGGAATGGCTTGAGTCATTAGTTGGCCCCAAGGGTGAACAGGGCGACCAAGGCGACCAAGGCGAAAAGGGCGAAACTGGTGAGCAAGGCCCGCAAGGCGCGGATGGATTGAGCGCCGACGAAGTGGCCGAAGAAAACAAACCTTTCGAAGAATTCGACGATAGCGATGACTTCGAGATTGATAACCTAGAGGAATTCTAAAATGTCAACTAAACTTAGCGACAAAAGTAAGAGCCTGATCGAAACTTTTGAGTTCAATCAAGACGGCGACGGCGAAAGCAAACGTCATGCCGCACACGCTTACAAACTGTTGAACACGCAATATCACGCTGATTTGACATATGAAGCGCAAGAGGCCAAAGAAACCGCCGAACTGTCAAATTACAGACTTGCAGCAATTAGTGGATTTCACAACCAAGTCAGCAGATATATTTATCACGACAACACCACGTCAAATGAGAGCGGAAACCCGAACACACTTCGCTTTTGGGAATATGTTTTAACTGGTGGAATGGGTCAATATCCTCGTGAGGGCAATGGAACTCATTTGGATATTAGAGACGTTTCATACATCATCGATTTTGAACGAATTCAAGGTGAGGCCTGGGGATTTAGAGATCGGGTCATGTTTGATGATAGCAATTCTGGTGATTACTCAATCGGTGCTCTTGACCTAATGGGATTGCCCATAAAATCCGGTGAAAATGGCGTTACATTTACAACGAACACCTGTTTTAGCCAGTATTCTAGTTCGAGCGCGGGGTCATTCATTGGTATAATTCTACTAGATGAAACAGAAGCAAATGGTTACAAACTACAAACCTTTCACAGCAACACATCGACTAATAGCAGCAACTTCTTAATTCAAGTTGAAGTTTCAATCCCTGCAAACACTACAGCCTTATATGTTTCATCTGCTTCCGTCTATAATTGGTCAGATATTGGCGACCTCCGGGCTGGTTCACTGCGCCATCAAATCGACTGGAGACCGATGATAGAAGCGGGCGGAGAGGTCGATAAGGCCTGGTTGAACAACTTTTGGAGCGGTCGCATTACTGGATCGATCGCGAACTTGTGGAAATACTACGAAGGCATAACGGACGCCTAGCCATGAACGATCTTCGCGCGATCCTGCAAAGCCTTGTTGAGGCTTTAGTTAAATTCCTTGGGGAGTTGAACTTTGAGGCAGAGCCTCAAATTCAGCAGACCAAGGCCGCCTTGCGCGCCAATTCGGCCAAGGAAACCAAAGGCGCGTCAAAGGCCAAGGGCCTTTATACAGACAAAGGGGCAGGGGTCGCGACGGGCGTCAAAAAAGACTGGCCCAGTTGGGCACCAGAGCCCTTGACGGCGGCGAAGTATGTGACGGCAAACCACTTTATGAGCGTCAAAGACTGGCCCGCAAGGTATTTTAAGCCCGAGGAATTGGGCCGAAAGAACACCCGAGGAACGGTGATTGTTGCCCGCGCCTTGTTGCAGAAACTGGATGCGCTTAGGGCCGAGTTCGGCAAGCCACTATCGATTAATTCGGGCTATCGAGACCCTGCCTATAACAAGAAGGTTGGCGGCGCGATCAAGTCACGGCATCAACTCGGATGGGCCGTTGATATATCGACGCGGGGCATGAACCAGGCAGATCGCCGCAAGTTGCTCAAATCGGCGAAGAAGGTCGGTTTCACTGGGATTGGTTACTATCAAACATTCTTACACTTGGACATAGGCACCAAACGCGAATGGAACGCCGATCAAAAGGGGCTTTTCGCATGATCGGCGCGGCGGCAAGGGTGCTAGGTTGGCTTGGCTTAGGCGCGGGCGCGGTCCAGGCGGGTAAAGGCCTAGGCGAAGGCGTCAAAGATGGCGCAGTGATAGCGGGCTATGGCGTTGCGGCGGCGGCGGTGATTTGGGGCGCTTCCAAAGCCCTTAAGGCGTTGAAGAAATGACCCTCACCGAACTGGTTGCCTTGATCGATGTGCCGCTGATTGCGGCCAATTTGTTCATCACGCTGATGCTGTACAACCGTCAAAGCCTGCATGACTTGCGGTTGAGCATGATCGAAGAACGAGTGACAAAACTAGAGGAACAGAACCAATGATGGCGAGTTTATTCAAAACCCTGGCACAAAACCCAAGCCGCTTGACCGAGCCGACAACTTGGCTTGCGGTCGGTGCAGGGTCAGGCATGGGTCAAATAGCGAGCGCAATCCCCGAAGTCGCGGAAGCGCTCACAGATCCAATTTTGCAAGCGGCCATGTCAGCGGCTAATCCATGGGTCACAGCCTTAGGCTTGATCGGCGGCGTTCTATTGAAGGAGCGCGAAGGGTGAGCGCCAAGCGCCTTGGCCTAGCCCTTCGTCGCATGGCCCGACAATTCGCCCACGGAGACGCCTATCAGCGCGCGCCCGATCCTAAGCCGATCCGAAATCCGATCATGAACGGATACGGGCGAGGAATTTACGAGATCAACCACAGCGATCACAACAAGCCCAGATTTGAACGCATGGGCTTGAGCGGCACCGTCAACAGGAGGTTCTAACCATGCACCCAACCGAAAACCGCACCCGAGTGTTCAAAAGCCCAGCAACGCGCCGCCCCGACACGTTCGGCGACACGTCGCCCTTGCGAACCTACGTCCCGAGCCGTCCCGACACGTTCGGCGATACATCACCCTCGCGAACCTACGTCCCGAGCCGCCCCGATACGTTCGGCGATACATCACCCTTGCGAACCTACGTCCCGAGCCGTCCCGACACGTTCGGCGACCGATCGAGCGGCGGCAACGCCGAGGGACTAAGCGCAAGCCAGCTTGAGCGCGGCGCAACCCCTGCCTTTTTTGGCGGCGGTCGTCCCCAACCCATGGTGCCCAGTTGGGCGATTTGGGCAGGCGCGGCCTTCGCGGGACTTTGGGCCTTTAGGAAATTCACCTAAGGTCCCCCGCTAAGCCCAGCTTGCGATTTGGCGCTAAACTTAAAGTAAAATCTCAAGAGGGGAGGGCTTTACACAAAGGCCCTTGCCCTCTAGCCTTGCCGGATGACAGCTGAAGAACAACGCACTGAATCCGAACGTCTCAAGTCGAAGAACGAACTAGAGCGCCGGCGCATTGAGGCCGAAGAGCTCAAGCTACGTGCCGAAGACATGAAGCTAAAGACCGAAGTCAACAAGATGATTCAGGAAACGCTAAAGCTGAAGGAAGAAACCGACAAAATCAGCCGTGAAAAGAACTGGGTCGCCATGCACGCCATGTCAGCCGTCATCGCCGCCGTCGTCGGTGCGTCCGTCGCCATGGTCCTAATCGCGTCACGCCTCTAGGCTCGAAGCCGCGCAGTCGGTGGCGAGAATCAAAAAAGTTACGATTTGCGATTGACTTGAATTTGGACCTGTGAGACTTGCGCCTGCCATGTGTTACCCGCCAGATATCATTTGCCGCATAATTTATATTATGGAAAGTAATGGATGCTTGGAGAGCATAGGTGAAGCATAGAGGATAGATCAAAACGGAATTTCCAGCACCTGACCGTCATAGGCGCAGTTAATATGATCGGGCATTTGCGTGTTCCAAGTATCGTAGTCGATGAGGCCTGTCATATGCGTGAGGAACACGTGCCGCGGCTGAACTTGCTCAGCCCAGGTCAGCACTTTGTTGAGATGTGCGTGCCCTGGATGAGGGTCTTTACGAATGCACCCGACGATCCAAGTATGAAGGCCCCTTAGGTTTTTGAGCGCTTGCGGCGTCAAATCGCTAACGTCCGTCGAATAGGCAAAATCTCCGACACGGATGCCTTGGCTAGTGATGTCGCCGTGTTCTTGTTCCCATGTTTCAATGACCATACCGCCAAGTTCGAGGTGGTCTGGCCAGTCATGCAAGGTCATAATCGACGGGTATGTCAGTTTGGTGCCTTTGCGCGCCTCAAAGATGTAGTCGAAGCGCCGCCATAACTCCTGACGGCAACGGGATTTGGCGAAGGCAGGAACTTTTCCATTCTGACCATAGGATAAGAATCGCATATCGTCTATGCCGGCAACATGGTCTGCGTGCTCGTGCGTATAGAGAACCGCGTTGAGTTTAACGTGCCCTTCCCCGCGTTGCAAATCGTTAATCTGGTCGCGCAAGTCGGGACCCGTATCGACCAGGACTGCAGTGGTGCCCAATTCCATCAGGATCGACGCACGACGGCGACGATTTTTGGGATTTGTTGGATCGCATAGGCCCCAACGTTCGCCAATCAAGGGAACGCCGCCTGAAGAGCCGCAGCCTAGAACGGTGACTTTCAGGATCAAACGGGAACTTTCGTGAACAAGCGGTGAAAATTTGCCGTTGTTTGCGAAGCAAACTCACAAGCGCTCATATGGAAAACCTCGGCCATTTTTTTTGCCGTATGGACCAGGAAAGAGGGTTCATTAGTCTTGCCGCGATGGGGCATGGGGGCCAAGAAGGGTGCGTCGGTTTCCAAAAGGATGCGGTTCAAGGGAACGCCCGCTAGGGTTTGTCGCAAATCTTCGGACTTTTTGAACGTCGCGATTCCACTAACCGAAATATAGAGGCCGAGCTCCAGGGCTGCGTCGCGCAAGTACGGCGTGCCCGTGAAACAATGGATCAGGCCAGCAAAAGAGCCGCGGCGAGCCTCGTCTTGCAAAATCTGCACTGTATCCGCCTCGGCGTCACGAGTGTGAACGATGAGCGGTAGGCCCGTGTCGCGACTAACAGAAATATGAGCCCGAAAACTACCTTGCTGCGCGCGCTGGGGACTGCGTGCATAGAAGTAGTCAAGCCCTGTTTCCCCGACGCCTACCACCTGGGGAAGAGTGCACAGTGACTTCAGATGTTCGGGATCATCTAAACCCGCCTCCCCCGCCTCATGAGGATGCACCCCTGCTGTCATATAGATCCCTTCGTAGCGGTCTGCCAAGGCTTTCACGGCCTCGAACTTGTCGAGCCGGGTGCAGATGGTGACAATTTTCTGGACACCCGCTGCCCCGGCGCGCGCCACAACCTCGCCCAAAGTTTCGGCAAGGTCAGAAAAGTCTAAATGGCAATGACTGTCGATCAGCATCTACGCCGCCTAGACTCTTGGGAATAGGCCTTGGGGCGAGCCAAGGGGCGTTCCTGTCGCGACCGGTGTTTCCCAAGCGTCAAAATCGCGGGCGCCCGGCCCAACGGCCAAAGCGTCGAGCAATTTGGATGTTGTGGTCGGCATAAAGGGTTGCAACAAGAGCGTGAGCTTGCGAATGCCCTCGTGCAACACGGCCAGAACAACTGCCATGCGCGCCGGTTGAGTCCTGTTGAGTACCCAGGGGGCCTGGGAATCCACATAGGCGTTGGCGGCGGCGATACCGCGCCATATGTCCTCTAGTGCCTTGTGAAAGGCTTGCTGCTCCATATGGGCACGTACGTTGGCGAGCAGAGGGTCAATCCGCCCTAGAAATGCTTGATCTGCTGGGTCTAAGGGCGTCATCACAGGGATGGCAGCGTCGCAACTCTTAAAGATCATCGACAGCACCCGTTGTGCCAAATTCCCGTAGGCGTTGGCCAAATCTGCGTTCACGCGCGTTTTCATAGCGGCACGGGAAAAATCACCATCCTTACCGAACGGGACTTCACGCATCAAAAAATACCGTGTTTGGTCCAATCCGTAACAATCGATCAGTTCAAATGGGTCGATAGCATTGCCGAGCGATTTGGAAATTTTTTGCCCCTCGTTCGTCCACCAACCATGGGCAAAAATACGACGCGGCAAGGGCCAATCCACCGCCATTAGGAATGCGGGCCAATAGACAGCATGGAACCGCAAGATGTCTTTGCCCACGATATGAAGGTCCGCAGGCCAGAACTTTTCGTATAGACCCGTCTCTACGCCGGGCGTTCCTAGGGCAGAAATGTAGTTGGTTAGGGCGTCCAGCCAAACATACATGACGTGCCGTTCATGACCTGGCACGGGTACGCCCCAATCAAAGGTGGTTCGTGAAACGGCGATGTCCTTCAACCCCTGAGCCACAAAGGCGCGTACCTCGTTCAGGCGACTGGCGGGCATGACGAAGTTGGGTTGAGATTCATAGAGTTGAAGCAACTGATCGGTGAAGGCGCTGAGGCGGAAGAAGTAGTTTTCCTCCTCCACCCACTCCACAGTCTTGCCGAGGTTGGTTTGCATGCCGCCGCCTGGACGCGCAATTAGTTCCTTCTCATCGTAGAATGCCTCATCTGAGACGCAGTACCATCCCGCGTATGTATCCAAATAAATATGTCCGCGACTGTACAGTTCCTGCCAAAGCTGCTGGCACACGGCCTTGTGACGGCTTTCGGTCGTGCGGATGAAGTCATCGTTGGAGAAGTTCAGCGCCGTCGCCAACGTGCGGAAGGTCTGGCTGAACTGATCGGTGAAGGTTTGCGGGTCCATGCCCTGGGCCGCGGCGCTTTGCGCAATTTTTTGACCATGTTCATCGGTGCCCGTCAAAAATCGCACATCGTACCCATCAAGGCGTTTGAACCGAGCCATGACATCGCATGCGAGCGAGGTGTAGGCATGGCCTATGTGCGGGCGGTCATTGACGTAGTAGATTGGGGTTGTGACGTAAAAGGCAGGTCTAGGGGCCATGGCCTCGCCCTTCGCGGCTTAGACCTTGCAGGTCAAGCAATAGCGCGGTGAAAACCTGCACGGGGTCAAGGTTCAGCGCTTTGGCTTGCGCTTCTCGGTTATGGGTCAAAGCGTAGGCCCGGGCGGCAAGATATGCTTGATCCTTTGCTGTCCCCTTCCCCGCGAGTGTTCGCAAACCGTGGCGAAGCACTCTGAGTCCCGTTGCGAGCCCCTCCAAATCCTTGCTGGGAAGCAGAGACGGCGCAGACTGACATAGTTTGAGAAGATCGGCCTGAAATCGATCTTGCACCAGCACGCCAATCCCCTGGCTTACCTCTCGTACTTTCTTGTCCGTAAGCGCTAAGGCCTTCCCAGGAACTCCGCCGGACAAGCCGAATAGGTCGGTGCCCGACCCCACTTCCTCTAAGTCGTGCAGGGCGGCGAATTGACCGAAAGTGTCTCGATCCAATGGGGGAAACCTCAGGCGTGCGCAACGGGAACGCAAAGTTGGGAGCAGACGATCAACCCGATGAGCGATCAGCATGATGCAAGTCTTTGGGCGCGGTTCTTCTAGCCACTTTAGCAAGTTGTTCGCCGCGCTGGGGTTCAAATCGTCGGCGGCGTCGATCAAAATCACTTTGCGGTCGGAAAGCGCCGCATGTTGGGTCATAAAGACCAGTAGTTTTTCAATTTGCTCGCGACGGATGTCGCGAAAGGGCTTGCCTGTGTTGGGATTCTGTTCGATCCGAATTTCCATAAAATCAGGATGCGCGCCTGAGGCCAACAAACTGGAGGCTTGCGCACCACCCATAAGAGACGGTGCCAAAGTACGGGCAAAAGTCGCCTTGCCCATACCCCGTGGCCCATCAAACAGGTAGGCCTGATGCAGTCTTCCTGACGCTAAGGACCGCTCAAAATAGCGTCGCTGCGATTCATGTCCGACCATCATGGGAGGAAGGATCCGATGATGCGTTGAATTTGGTTGGCGATTTCCTCAACCGTCAGGGTGCCGTCGAGGACCCGAAACCGATCTCGAAATTCTTTGGCGCGGCTAAGGAAGGCATCGCGCACCGTGCTATGGAATTGGTAGTCCTTCCCTTCGAAGCGAGCTTCGTCACCTTTAGAGCGCTGGCCCGCAAGACGACGCTTCGCGCGTGCGAGGCCTGTCGCAACGGGCAAGTCTAGGAGGAACGTGATATGAGGTTGCAAACCACCCGTTGCAAGGGCTTCGATCGCGCGCAAGTCCTGATCAAGAACCCCCCCTGCCCTGCCCTGATACGCCGCGCTGGAATCCGCAAAGCGATCGCATAAAACCCAATGCCCGGCGGCGAGCGCGGGGCGGATCGTGGTGCGCACCAGCACATGGCGTGCGGCAGAAAACAACAGTAACTCCTCCATCCCGTCCCAGCGATCCGGTGCGCCGCTCAGAACCAAGGCCCGTATAGCCTCGGCGCCAGCAGAGCCACCAGGCTCGCGAACCTGAATAGACGACACCCCCTGGTATTTTAAGAATTCTGCAAGCAAACCGATTTGCGTGGTCTTGCCAGCACCTTCGCCGCCCTCAAAGCTAATAAACACTCCGCCTCCTTATCAGAGCGCGGGACCAATGCCTATGTCAAATGCGTGTCGGGACAGACGTAGCAATGGACATTGCTACGGTCTTATCCTTCGCACAAACAGAAGTTTGTCCTTGACGTTGGGCCGAACCCATAGTTGGACTGGTTCTCCGGAGGAATGCACTCATGAAAACACACCACTTCAAAACACCCCGCTTCGCCCTTTGGTGGGGTGCGATGCTCATGTTCACGATAAGCAGCGCCTTTGTTCACGCCGACGAATTGCTGGCTGACTTTCAGCTCGATCCCGCAGGTGGTGATTCACGAGGGTTCGTTTTTGAGGCCTATCTCTCACCGCATCAGGAACCCGCGGAGGAGGAAGATACGCCTGCGCTCACCCCTAAGATCTTTCGGTCTACCGCGCCGTCAGTCCCACGTGCCGATCGCCCTTCGCGAGGCCACGGGGTTCTGATTTTCGACCGTGACATGAGCCAGGCTCTGGTGCGTTTAGAAGTTGAGCATGTCCTCGCCGATCAGGTCGTCATGTTTCATATCCACTGCGGACGACCCGGACAACTGGGCCCCATAATTGCGGACTTAGGACGGGGGCGCGATTTGAGCGCAGAATTCGCTGATGGCGTCTTTACCGCAGCGGTCGATAACGATCTGATTGTCGCAACGATTGAGGACGGCCATGGAGCGGTTGGCGCGTTCACGAGCGGGTGCCCGATCGTGCCAACTGGACTCGGCGGCAAAGTTCGAACCGTCGCAGGCATGGCGCAAATTGGTCTTCAAAATGAACTTTATTTCAATCTCCACACCGCGGGACAAACTTTCTTTGGTGACATTCGTGGGCAGCTGTATTTGCGCGATCAATAAGAAATTGTGGCTTAGCGCTAGGCGAGCGGGCGCTATATTTGGCGGTCGTTCGGTTATTTGATTTCAGAATTCCATGAAGAACAGCCGTCTTAGGCGTTGGTTGAGGCTTTGGTCTCGTTCAAAGCGAGAGCAATACGACAAGGCTCGATCCGCACGACGTGCGCGCGCTCAAGACGGGAAGTTGGTGGTGCTCGGCATCATGAAAAATGAAGCTCTTGTCGTTGATGAGTGGATTGATCACTACTTCGAGCAAGGCGCCGACCACATCGTTTTGATCGATAATGGAAGTGACGACCGATCATTCGAAATCGCAAAATCTCGAGTGCAAGAGGGTCGCGTCTCCTGTGTTCAATGGACCCAGAGATGGAACCAGATGGGTCACTACTGGCGCGCAATCAAGCTCCTTAAACTTCGACGACGATTCGAGTGGATATTGATTGCAGACTTGGACGAGTTCTGGTTCGTGAAGGCCGGGGGAAGACTTGCAGACTACCTTGCCCAGCTCAGCAAGAAAATTGACCTCATATATGTGCAATGGAGAATTTTCGGTAGCAACGGACTTGAGAACCAACCCTCTTCGGTTCGTAAAAGTTTTACCCGCTGTCACAAGTCACTGACTCGATTCGAGAATACAAAGTGGTTATGTCGGTCGCGCAAATTACCTCACTATCGGTCGTTTAAGCTTCATAAGGTCTATTCGGTGAACTCGGCAAGGGTCTCGTTCGAAAATGAAAATCTTCAGCTGAATCACTACATGATCCAAAGTCGCGAATACTTCAAGAACGCAAAGATGTCTCGTGGTGACGCGTGCAACCCCGACGCCGATGAGATTAAGAACTGGAGCTATTTTGAACAAATTGACTCTGCTGCAACTTGTGAAGACTTCCTGCTTAGAGATCAAGTCATAGCTCGTGAACATAACAGATCGAAATAACTTGGGTTGCTTCCACGCCAAAAAAACAGACAGGCCATTCAGCGGTTTCAATGCCTATATTAGGTTTTTAGCTGGCGTTGTGAACGGGCGCTGGAACTAAACAGAGGCTCAACATATCAAATGATTGCTACCACATCCCTTCGATCCATATCTCAACAGTATAAATGGAAGTCATCTGACTTGATAAACTCTCGATCTGGCAGGCAGAAGATTGTGTATGAAATCCCGGGGAGAGCCGATATTTTGATTAAGGTTCGCAAAGTCCCTCAAACGTTCGAGCGTCTTAAGGACTATGTCTATGCCAAGATTCCACTCTCACGGAACCGATCATTGAGGAGTGAAGTATCCCACGCCAAGCAAATTGAACTTCGGTCGCGTAAACTCGGAATTTCTAATCCTATTAGCCTCATCCACGGCGTCGGAAGAGTTGATGGTCAGTTGGGCTTGATAGTTGAAAAAATATCAAGTCCAACGCAGGGCGATTTTGCGCCGTCAATAAAGGAGTATTTCGATTCCGTAGAAAGCAGAGAAGAAGCTGTTTCAGTCTTAAATGAATTTACTCAGAACCTTTTCCGACTAAGGGTCGTTGCTCGAGACATCCATTCGCAGAACGTACTGGCAGATTTCTCCAGCTCTCAAGAACGCCCCCGACTAGTATTGGTTGACGGATTTGGTGAACGACATCTCGTAAGAGTAAGATCTTGGTTTGCCTTTATTCGACACAGAGATCTTGTCTCAGGCTTGCGAACCCTAGCAAGAGAGTTAAATTTGAACTTCGACCCGAACACTCGAGTGTTCTCTAATACCAATTTTCACAAATGGTGACCAATTCATGAAAATTTTCGATCTCACGGCAGAAGCGCTTCGCGCTTTGCCTATTTAGTGCGGTCTCTACTCGCTCGCCACGCTCGCTCAGCCCGACCGTGCAACGGGGCCTCCGACTTACGTCGCGGGCCTTATACCAGTTCATGAAGAGTCATTCTTAAGGAAAACTGTTATCAACCCCATGGCGGAAGGTCTTGACCTCCTGATAGGGGGATCTTTGAACTATGTGTCCACATCTGCCTCGGACGATAGTTCAAGGGCCACCAAGGCACTTGTCGCAGTCTTTCACAGGCAACGGCCTCACTGCCGGCAAGAAACACATGCCCAGTACTTCTTCACGATCAGCGGGAGCTGACAACAGGGCTGCTACGGCGTCTTTCGTCGGGAATTTCAGAACCACGAAACGAGCCTCGCATAACCTGTCCCATAGATTCGTCATGTCACCTTCCCAAGAGACCAGAGTCTTATCTGGTCATAGCTGCCACTTCAGCGGCGAAGTCATCGGTCTGTTTCTCCATCCCTTCGCCCAATTGGAAACGAGCAAACGCGGTGAGACGAATGTTCTTGCCCAAGTCCTGGGAGGCCTTCGCCAAAACATCGGCGACTGTGCTTTCGCCATCAACCACGAACAACTGGTCCATGAGGCAGCGTTCTTTCTTGAACTTGGCCAGGCGCCCCTCGACCATCTTTTCAATGATCGCCTCGGGTCGGCCGGACTCGCGCGCTTGCTCTACCAAAATGGTCCGCTCCTTCTCGATCAAACTAGGATCCAGATCCGCCGCAGCGATGGCTGCGGGCACTGGGTCTGCCGCCGCGACATGCATGCACAGCTGCCTGCCTATTGCAGTTAAGGCGTCCTTGTCAGCACTTGATTCGAGCGCGACCAACACGCCGATTTTCCCTAAACCTTCAACTACGGGGTTGTGCATGTAGGAAACAACCACGCCGTCAGACACTTCCAAAACTTGCGTGCGACGGATACTCATGTTCTCCCCTATCGTCGCGATTTTATCGGTTAATTCATCGGCAACCGAACGGCCCGCGCCTGGGTAGTCTTGCGCCGAAAGCGCCGCCGCGTCGGCGCCGGTTTCCAAGGTCAGGTCCGCGAGCGTGGCGACAAATCCCTGGAAGGACTCATTGCGTGCGACAAAATCGGTTTCAGAATTGACCTCTAAAACCGCACCCTTAGTGCCCGCGACCTTCACGGCGATCAAGCCCTCAACCGCAGCGCGGTCGGATTTTTTTGCCGCCTTCGATAGGCCTTTTACGCGCAGCCAATCGATGGCTGCCTCCATATCTGCCTGGGTTTCGGTCAGGGCCTTTTTACAATCCATCATGCCGGCGCCCGTCGCTTCACGCAGTTCACGGACCAGGGCTGCAGTAATCGCTGTCATAGAGTATCTCCTCTTCAATCAAAATTCTGACCCCCGCAGGGGTTACGAGGGCGCGCCTCGACTTGGCGCTGTTTTGGGAAAAAATTGGCTGATGCTCCTCGAGACTCCCGCCAAACTCCTAACTGTCCTTATCGACGGCCTGCGTTGGTGCGGCCTCCTGGGCATCCCCGGCAGCAGTTTCCGTTTTAGGCTCCGTTTCTTGGAGAGAGTTTGGGACGGAGTCCGTGTCTGGCGAGGGTTGCTCCTGCACAGATTCTGAACGGGCCTCCTCGGTCAAGGCTGCTTCCTCGGGGACGGCCTCCGAGGCACCTAGATCGACGCCTTTGCCGACCATTTCCGCCTGAATGCCGTCGAGAACCGCGTCCGAGACCAATTCGCAGTACAAGTTGATGGCGCGCAGGGCGTCGTCGTTACCAGGAACAGGGTATTCGATTCCGTCGGGGTCGGAATTGGAATCAACGATGGCAACGACCGGAATGCCTAGCACCTTGGCTTCAGCGATGGCCAGGTGTTCCTTGTTGGTATCGATCACAAAAATAATATCGGGCAAACCACCCATATCGCGAATACCGTTGAGGGTTCGCTTCAGCTTTTCATGGTCCCGCGTCAAGTTTAGTTGCTCTTTTTTAGTCAGCGCATTGACTTCGCCACTGTCGATCTTCTCCTCAATGGCACGCATGCGTTTAATTGAGGCCGAAATGGTCTGCCAATTCGTCAACATACCACCGAGCCAGCGATGATTGACGTAGAACTGTCCCGAGCGACCTGCGTATTCGGCAATCAAGTCCGCGGCTTGCCGCTTGGTCCCGACAAACAGCACCCGGCCGCCCTTGGCGACGGTTTCGCGCACCGCCTCCAGCGCACGACCTAAGAGGGGTACGGTCTGATCAAGGTTGAGGATATGAACGCCGTTGCGATCACCAAAAATGAACTGGCCCATCTTGGGATTCCAGCGCCGTGTCGAGTGGCCGAAGTGAACACCAGCCTCAATTAGCTGGCGCATGGTAAAGGTTGGCATCGCCATGCGGTTTCTCCTTTGGTTGTGCCGCACCAGGGTATATGTGGATCACCAAAGGTAACCCTGGCTGTGAAGTAAGCCTAGCCCCTAGCGCCCTGCCCGCGTAAAGCAAGTCTTAAATAAGCCCGGCGCACCGACAAGACGATCAGTTTGGAACATCACTCAAGTTCCGCCCCTAGGATAAATCCCCCGCCGAGCAGGCGC
Source organism: Alphaproteobacteria bacterium (assembly GCA_965228345.1). GTDB lineage: Bacteria > Pseudomonadota > Alphaproteobacteria > UBA7985 > UBA7985 > CAXQZM01. The sequence continues at coordinate 672,246 of CBDDHH010000003.1, forward strand.
GACCCTTCGTAAGCGACAGCGGCTTGCCCCGGGGCAAGACCGTATTCGGGTACATCAAGACACAACTCCCCCGCGCCCACGTAGGTGCCTGCTACGGGAGTCATAGCGGAACGAACTTTTATCCCTATATTTTGGCCCGGCGCGACGTTTGCCAACCAGTTCTCTTGGTGAATATAGATACGTTGCCGCGCGAGCGCAGCCTTGGGTCCCACGACCACCTGGCGGGCCTGCGGGCGCACTGCGACAACGTAGAGCGGTTCGGCAAACCCGCCGACGCCTAGGCCGCGGCGCTGGCCGATCGTAAAATCCACGACACCGCTGTGAGTTCCCAGAACGCGGTCATCGTCCATATGAACAATGTCGCCGGGGGCGTCGGCCTCGGGCCGCAGCTTGCGCACCACGCTCGCATAGTCGCCGTTTGGGACGAAGCATATGTCTTGGCTATCGGGTTTCTGCGCGATGTCGAGGTTAAATTTCTCTGCTAGTGCGCGGGTCTGGGTTTTGGGCCAGGCACCCAGCGGAAAGCGCAATAAGTCAAGTTGTGCAGACGTGGTGGCGAATAGAAAGTAGGATTGGTCCTTGCCGTCGTCCGCCGCCCGGTGCAACTCTGGCCCTTGCCTGCCCATGCGCCGCTCAATGTAGTGACCTGTTGCCAGGGCGTCGGCGCCGAGGTCTTGCGCGGTCGCCATCAGGTCGCGAAATTTGACCGTTTGATTGCAGCGGATGCAGGGAATCGGTGTTTCCCCACGCAGGTAAGACGCCGCGAAGTCCTCTATCACCGCCGTGTGGAAGCGGCTCTCATAGTCCAGAACATAGTGAGGAAATCCGAGCCGGTCGGCAACGCGGCGCGCGTCATATATGTCTTGACCTGCGCAGCAGGTCCCCGTTTTTTCTAGAGCGTGGCCGTGATCATAGAGTTGGAGGGTCAGGCCGATCACCTCGTAGTTTTGCTCATGCAACAAGGCCGCTGTCACCGCCGAATCAACCCCGCCTGACATGGCGACGACGACGCGTGTGTCCTGCGGTCTTTTGTCGATACCTAGGGAGTTCATGTCGCAGATCTATCACAGCCAATAGACGATGGACAGATCTTTGTGGGCTCAGAACTCTCGTCGCTTTGCTTGTGGGCGACGGCGTGCGCTAAGTCGGGCCAACCTTAAGCAGCGAGCGCTTTGGGCGCTTTGCCACCATATTGCTCAGTGATTTGGGTGCAAACTTGGCCCACCAAGTGCCCCAATTGCTCCAATCGTTCGGAGGGAATGCGGACACTGGGCCCGGTTACGCTTAGAGCCGCGATCGCCTTACCTACCTCGTCGAAGATGCAGGCGGCGGCCCCGCGCAGGCCAACCAAATCCTCTTCATCTTGTACCGCATAGCCCCGTGATCTTGAGTGGTTCAAATCGCGCCATAGCGTGTCAAAGCTCGAGTGGGTCTTGGCCGTGTGCGCACCGAAGGATTGCCCCACCAGCGCGCGCACTCGATCAAGATCGAAAGTGGTCAGCAGCGCTTTGCCCAGACTGGTGCAATGCAGCGGCAAGCTGGCCCCAGGTTCGGCGAAGGCACGCATTGGTTGGCTACACTCGCTTTGAGTGAGAATTATCACTTGGCCTCCCGACATAACCCCCATTTTGACTGTCTCTTGGGTTTCCTCCATAAGGCGCATCATAGGCGCCCGGGCAACGTCCAACAAATCGCAACCATCTAGATAGTGTAGTCACGAGATGTTTGCCCACAGAGCGATACACCTGATATGGATAGCTGCCATGAATGAGGCGGCGTTTTTGGCATATCGTGTTGCGATTCCCCTCCATCGTTTGAGGTGGAGGAAGGCATTTTCAACCAGATGCCTGATTTTGTAGAGGTCTTTGTCATACTCGCGCTGATTCTTGCGGTTCTTTTTAGGCGGGATGACGGGCGTCATGCCCTGGCATTTAGCCTGGTCTAAGATGTCTTGGGTGTCGTATCCTCTATCGGCCAGCAGATAGTCAGCGCTTAATCCTTCGATAAGCTTCCCAGCTTGCGTGCAGTCAGCTCTGGCACCATGTGTAATATGCGCTCTGATCGGCAGACCAAACGCATCCACGGCCAAATGTATCTTGGTATTGAGCCCCCTTTTGTGGCGCTCATCTCCTGATTGCCTCCTCTGGCCCCTGCGGCATGGGGATGAACCTTACAATGGCTGGCATCAATGATGAGCCATTCATAATCTGGCTCTTCAATCAGCACCTCTAGCAACTTCTCCCATACGCCCTTATCGCGCCAACGGATAAAGCGGCGGTGCGTATTGCTCCAGTGGCCAAGATCAGGGGGCAAATCACGCCAAGGCGCACCCGTTCGCATGATCCAGAAGACCGCATTGATGAAAAGGCGATTATCCTTGGCCAATCCACCCCAACTGCCCTTACGGCCAGGCAAATGGGGCTCTAACAGGCTCCAGGTTCTATCTGAGATGTCATGGCGACGATGAGCTTGACGATGAGCTTTGGGCATAAAGACCTCCTAAGCTCATGGAATCGCACACTTATCGCGCCATGTGAATCCCCTAAATCTTATCTCGTGACTACACTACCTAATACCAGCGGCGATTTAAAATGACTCTTTTATTCGCTGGTATAAGGGCCGCGACCGCGGCCCCGTAGCGGCCCCGAGATGAGCTAAGAAAGCGCCTCGGGGTATCAGCGAAGGGGCGGCGAAACGCGAAGCGTTTCTGCCGTGAGACATAAAACGGCTAAAAAAGTGTCAACTTTTTTCGCCGTTGGTATAAAAAGCTCTGACCAACGGAAAAGGCTTGGACCCCGATGGTCCATCGCTGGCCCGTCGCGCTCATCTGCACATAGCCCTCGTCCAACAGGGTGGACAGCAAGCGATGGGCCGTTGAGGGTGGCAGGCCTGCGGCGGACGCCATATCCTTCAACGTCATCTCCGCGCTTGGACCTGGCCAAATGGTTCAGTAGGCTCAGGGCTCGCTGCAAAGATTGTACGGTGGAAGATTTGGCTGCACTCGTCAAAGAACCAGTCCCATGACTGGCGAAAGCGGAATAGCCTTCGCACCGCAGGTTCGCTTAGGGATTTTTGCCACTTGCGCTAAGTGTTCGACATCCAGCCGCACAAACGACGTCAAATTGGATCCATTAAAGGCTCCCGAGCTTGCCGGGGTTGAACAAATTGTCGGGATCGAAGGCGCGCTTAATTTGGCCCATGAGCGCGAGGCCCGTCGTGCCAACTTCCGCATGCAAGTACTTTCCCTTGCCGATGCCAACCCCGTGCTCGCCCGTGCAGGTGCCGCCGTACCCCTGGGCGCGGCGGGCCAAGCGTTCGGCAAATCCCGCTGCTTCTGCCGCCTCGTGTTCGTCGCTGGGATCAAGCAGCAAGAGGCAATGGAAATTGCCATCGCCGACATGGCCGACAATCGGAGCGAGGAGCTTATTCTCAGTGGCATCGGCCACGGTTTCCCCAATGGTGTCGGCGAGGGCCGAGATAGGCACGCACACATCGGTTGTCAGCGCGCGGGCCCCTGGCCGCAAGCCAAGCATGGCGTAGTATGCCGTATGGCGCGCGTCCCAGAGCTTTGAGCGTTCTTCAGCCAGGGACGACCAGGCAAAGGGACCACCGCCCTGGCTCTCAACGATCTCGCCGACTGCCTCCGCCTGCTCCGCTACGCTCGCCTCCGACCCGTGGAATTCAAAAAACATGGTCGGTTGCTCGGCCAAATCGAGGTGGGAGTATGCGTTCACGGCCTGCATCGCCAGACCATCTAGCAGTTCCATTCGGGCCACGGGGATGCCCATTTGCTTGACCAGAATGGCGGTTTCTGCCGCCGCTGCGACCGAGGCGAAGGGACACACCGCCGCCGATATGGCTTCAGGAATGCCAAACAGCTTTAGTTGCAATTCGGTGATCAGCCCCAAAGTCCCCTCCGACCCCACGAGTAGCCGTGTAAGATCGTAGCCCGCCGATGACTTGAGCGCGCGCGTGCCCGATGTTAAAATCTCACCGTTGGGCATGACCGCAGTCAGGCCCAGGACCACGTCCTTCATGGTGCCATAACGCACCGCATTGGTGCCCGAGGCACGGGTGGCCGCCATGCCCCCCAAACTCGCATCGGCCCCTGGATCGATAGGAAAAAATAGACCCTGGTCGCGCAATTCGTGGTTTAGGTCTTCGCGCGTGACCCCTGCCTGCACCCGACAGTCCAAATCAGCGGCATTGACCTCGAGGATCTGGGTCATCTGCGTCGTATCGACCGACAAGGCCCCGCGGGTGCCGGGGATGATGTGACCCTCAAGCGACGAGCCCACGCCAAACGGAATAAGGGGCAGTTGGTGCGTTCGGCAAATCGCGATAGCCGCCTGAATATCCGCCGCAGTTTCGGCGAACAAAACCGCGTTGGCGGCTTTGGGCGCGTGGGAACTCTCATCGGTTCCGTGGGTCAAGCACACTGATGGGTTGGTGGAAATTTTGGTGCCCATAGCCGCGGTGAGATCTGCGATGGCCTGCTGGAACGCCTTGGGAGAAGACACGGAAACCGACATGGCGTGCAGCTTAAGCGGCCCGTGCCGCAAATTCAAGACGCGCGCGCGTCTTGAAACCTTGCGCTGCGAATTTGCAGCCCTAATACCAGCGGCGATTTAAAATGACTCTTTTATTCGCTGGTATAAGGGCCGCGACTGCGGTCCCCGTAGCGGCCCCGAGATGAGCTAAGAAAGCGCCTCGGGGTATAAGCGAAGGCCCTGTCGGAGGCGAAACGCGAAGCGTTTCTGCCGTGAGACATAAAACGGCTAAAAAAGTGTCAACTTTTCTCGCCGTTGGTATAAGAGTAGCCGCATGAAGCCCGATGAAGAACCCATGCCCCAGCGGCCTGCACCGGTGGGATCAGGCACCCAGGGCCCGCATGGGTTCCCGCCCGAGCAAGTGCGCGCGGCGCTGGCTCAACTCGATCCAGCCTGGCGCCTAAGCGTGGATGGTTCGACCTTGCAGCGCGATTTTCAGCTCAAAGGCTACGCCAGAGTCATCCACCTTGCGAACCTATGCGCTTGGCTTGCGGATCAGCAGGACCATCACCCCGATCTTCACCTTGGCTACGGCACCCTCCGTCTAAGCCTCACCTCCCACGATCTAGGCAGCCTAAGCGCGCGCGATCTGCACTGGGCGTGTGCGTTGGATGCGATTTTGGCGCTGGGACGCGACCGCGGGGATGGTATTTCCCAGCCGCAATAAATCCCTTGCTGCGACATGGTTGCCCTGCCATGGGTGCGCAATGACCCTCCCCTTGACACCTCGGCTTCCCCTATCGGTTTGGTCCCTGGCTCTGGCCATGGGTGTCGGCATGTCGGGGGCGACCATTGCAGTGCGCGTTGGGGCCGAATTTGGCAATATTCTCTCGGGCAGCGAGGCGCTCGCTACCTACCCTACAGGCCTTCAGGTGGTGGGCGTCATGTTCGGGGGCCTGTTGTTCTCCCGCGCCATGGCCCACTATGGCCGCAAACCCATCCTGCTTGTGGGGCTGGCCTTTGGCATTTTGGCGGGGCTGATCGGCGTCTTGGCCTCGGTGTTGCAACACTACTGGATCTTGTTCCCCGCGCACTCGTGCTTGGGGCTGTACTTATCGTGCATCGCCCTGCTGCGATTTACGGCGGCGGACCAGGTAACTGGCGCGTTGAGTGCGCGCGCGCTCTCCCTCACCTTGTTTGGCGGCGTCCTTGCCGCCTTCGTTGGCCCAGGGTTTGTTTTTGCGGCCAACTTGATTGACCCCGCGCAGTACTACGGCATTTCTTATGGGTTCATTGGCCTTGTCGCCCTTGCCGTTTGCCTGCTGATCGCCGCGACCCCGATCAAGAATTGCGCCAACGCGGGGAAAGCGCATCCCGCGCTCACGCGGCAACCCCCACCCCCCTACATGTCCTACGTTTATGGGGTCGGCGTCCTCACAGGCGCCATAGGGTACGCGGTCATGGCCCTGCTCATGACCGCGGCGGCCCTGCATATGCAGGCCATGAACATGAGCGGCAGCGCCCAAGCGGGCCATTTTGGCCCCAATGTGCGTACCTTTGCCATCATGTGGCACGTCGTCGCCATGTTCGCGCCCATGGTGATCGTCCCGCGCCTGGCACACCTCATGGGCCTTAAGAACCTCATGCTGCTCGGCACCGGGTTGCTGATCACCTCCTGCCTGGTCGGCCTGCTCCCGGCATCGCCGACGCAGATGTTCGTTGCGCTGATCGTCTTGGGCTTCGGTTGGGCGGCGACCTACGGCGCGGGCGGCATCGTCGTCAAGCAGGTGGTTCCAGACGCGGCGCGGTTTTTGGCGCAAGGCCGCAATGAATTCACGGTCTCCTTCTTCACCGGCCTGGGCACCATCAGCGCAGGACCTGCCCTGGCGTTTCTGGGATGGGAGGCCATGAACTGGATGGCCCTGGTACTGGTCACCATCCTTGTGCCGCTGCTGATGCGTCTGTCGCTGACCAAGTCCGCTTGATCGCGCCCGTGTCGGGGACCGCCATGCTTATGACGGAGCGTAGCTCATGACCAAGTCGATGATGCAACGGGGCTACTTTGGCATCGGCATCGATCAGGTGTCGAAACCAGGCAACATGGGCAACCTGATCCGCACGGCCCATAGCTTTGGGGCCAGCTTCGTCTTTGCGCTCAACCCCGGGGTTTCCAAGCAGGCCCTGATGAAATCCGACCCTTCGGCGACCCTTGATACCCTGCCCTACTATCGATATAGCCACGTCGATCAAATCACTCTGCCGCGCGGGTGCGAGGTGGTGGTGATCGAACTCACGGCTGCCGCGATCCCCCTGCCAAGCTTCCGCCACCCGCGCCGCGCCGTTTATATCTTGGGGCCAGAACGCGGCAGCGTCTCGGCAGGGGTACAATCCTGCGCCGACTATGTCGTGCAAATCCCAATGAAATTTTGCGTCAATGTCGCAACCGCAGGGGCGATTGTCCTCTACGACCGACTGCTCCAGCACGGTCGCTTCCCCGACCGCCCCGTTCGCCCCGGTGGTCCTCTAAACCCCTTGCCCGCGCACGTTCACGGCGGTGCGTTCAGCCGCAAGAAACACCCGATTGACGCGCAACTTTTGGACTTGTCAAAGCCGCAAGCCCGGCCTAGGGTAAGGGTAGGTGCGGGTGTAGCTCAGGGGTAGAGCATTAGCTTGCCATGCTAAGTGTCGTGAGTTCGAATCTCATCACCCGCTCCAATTCTCCCTCAAAATTTAAGTCTCCAAAACCTCCAATCCCTTACGGGGCATGGTTTTACGCGGTTTCTGGTTCGGAACGCCATCCCGTCCCTGCCCAAACTTCTAAACATTCTTCTAAACAAATTTCTAAACAAATTTCTAAACACTTGAGGCAGGTTTAGAAATGCGGCTGACCCAAAAAGGCAACAAATTCTATGCAGTGAAGCGGGTCCCGCAGCGCTTCAGGGCCATAGAACCCCGTCGCCAAGTCTGGCTGGCCCTTGGCACCGATAGCCCCAGCGAAGCCAAGGCAAGAGCCACCGTCGCTGTTCAGAACCTTGAGAACCAATGGTTGGCCTGTCAGCAAGCATCGGGCGACGATATTCAGCGATACGAGGCACTCTCGAACTTGGCTGCCGACAAAGGCTTTTCGTACGCCCCCGCCGCGCAGGTGGCGAAGTTGACCGTTGATGAGTTGTTGCGTCGCGTTGCCGTCGCCCAGCAGTCCCCCGTCATTGCCGAGGCGGTGCTGGGCGCAGAGGAAGCGCCACCGTTGCGGCTTTCAGAGATCACGGACCTCTATCGGCAACTGGTCGCCGTCGAAATCAAAAACAAGGGTCCGAACCAGCGTCGGATTTGGGAGAATACGGTGCGGCGTTCCTTGGGTCGCCTAATCAAGGTGGTTGGCGATAAGCCCGTTGCCGATCTCAACCGGGAAGACGCCCTGGCTTTCCGCAACCATTGGGTCGGTCGCATTCAAAACGACGGAGTGTCCGCCGGAACCGCCAACCGAGAGATCGCATCCATTTCTGGCGTGTTTTCGACCCTCTACAAACTCAAGGGGCTGGGCAACCCTGACCTGTTCAAGAACCTCACTTTCGCCAATCAGCGCAACCATCGCCCGCCGTTTGACGAGGCGCATATCCGCGATCACATCTTGCCCGCACTCGACAAGGGGACGCTCAACGAGGAAGCCGCCGACATTTGCCGCATTCTGATCAATACGGGCATGCGGCCCTCAGAGGTGACAGGTCTGGCACCAGCCGACATCATTCTTGAGGTGGAAACGCCCCATGTCTGCGTCAGGCCAAGAGAAGGTCGAGAACTCAAGACCCAAACCTCCATCCGAGACGTCCCCTTGGTTGGCATCGCGTTGGAGGCCATCAAACGCCACCCGCAAGGCTTTATACCAGCGGCGATTTAAAATGACTCTTTTATTCGCTGGTATAAGGGCCGCGACTGCGGCCCCCGTAGCGGGCTCCAAGCCCGAAGGGCGCAGGGAACGCCCGCGCCAAAAACACGCGGCCCCGAGATGAGCTAAGAAAGCGCCTCGGGGTATCAGCGAAGGGGCGGCGAAACGCGAAGCGTTTCTGCCGTGAGACATAAAACGGCTGAAAAAGTGTCAACTTTTTTCGCCGTTGGTATTGGACGTTACTTTGACAAGACGGGGTCCCTTGGCCAGATCGTCAACAAATTTTTGAAAACTCGAAACCTGCGACCGACCGACGACCACAGCGTCTATTCCTTTCGTCATGGCTTTCAGGATCGCCTGACCGCCATCGAAGCCCCCGACCGTGTTCAAGCCGATCTCATGGGGCATCGCTATGTCCGGGAGCGTTACGGGGCGGGTCCCAGCTTGGCGCAGAAAGCCGTCTGGCTGGCCAAGGTAGGGTTCTTTTGAGCGGCGATCAGGCACGCCTTGTCGAGGAGACAAGGCTGCATGGATTGATGTTGCAACTCCTCCTCCAACCGCTCAAAGATCGGCAGATACACCTGCCCGCCCGCCGCCACCAATTCCGCGATGAACCGATGAGCCGCAGCCAAGGTGATCGAGGGCGAAACAGCGGACGACTTTGCCATCCCAACCCCATAGCCAAGTGAGAGCGCCTGCCACGAGACGCAGTTCCGTTCATCCCCGCGACGACGGCAAGTAGCGGTTTGTGCGCTGCTTTGGGTAAATGGCCCCGAGTTTGGCCTCGCTAATGATAAACGCGAGTGTTAAGGCTCACGCTGGGAGGTAGCCCCGAGGGGCTTAAGCAAGCCTCAAACAGCGGGTCAGAGTCGATGATACATGAAAAAAGCGTTCAGAAACAAGCACTTGGGTTGCTAGCTCTTATCAAAAGCGGGAACCTTGAGGCTTGGCCGTCGTTGAGGGCCACGAGCAAGGCCTCGTCCATTCCCCATGAACACTCCCAACCTTGGCTCTCGCTCTCCGTGGAACAAGGGGCGTACCCAAGGTCGGCGGCGGGCCTTTACGCAAGCGCAGATTCACGCCCTGGAGGCGCATTTGCTGGCTCGGCAAAACTGGCACGACTTGGCCTTGCTGGCTTTTGGTTTGGACAGCTTGTTTCGTTCTTGCGATCTGCTGCCACTCACCGTCCGCGACGCTACCTACCCCAACGGCCAGATCAGAACCCTGATCCCCATTCAGCAGCAGAAAACCAAGCGGGCGGTTTCCCCAGCGCTGACCCCGGCCACCCAGCACTATGTGCGGCGCTGGATCAGGGTCAGCGGCAAAGCTCCCCATCACGCACTTTTCACCCGCAACAAGTCCCTAGCCGACCCGCCGATTTGCCGTTCGACTTACGCCGAGGTGGTCAAAGGCTGGGCGACGGCCTTAGGTCTGCCCAGCGAAGAGTTTTCCACGCACTCCATCCGTCGCACCAAGGCCAGCCATATGCACCAAGCGGGCGAGGACCTAGCTCTGATCTCGCGGTTGCTGGGTCACAAATCCTTGGCCGTCACCATCGAGTATCTCGGGCTCAATCAAGCCCAAGCCGAAGCGGCCAGCCTGCGGCATCCGATGATGCAAGGTTTGTCCCAAGCCGAAAATCGCCGTCGGTAAATTTGACAAGAGTCGCCAAAGTCTGGCAAAATGAGAGAGATTTAACCCCCACCCGCATGGGTCTCAAAAAATTCGGTTCTGGATTTGGTCGCCTGGTCGGCGGCTTAGGTGCGATGATCAGCGTTGAAGCAACCGCCGATCCCAACCACGGCCCCGAACAAGCTCCCGAAACCAATCCTGCCCTGGAGCAAGTTGCAGAGACTTTCGCGGGCGTAGAGAGTTGTGGTTTGCATCTTCGAGAAATCCGACTGGCTGAAGAAGCGCAAGGATTAACCCGAGAGCGTGCATACTGGGGCAATCTGCTGGCTGACTGCCGAAACGCCCAACTACAGGCCACCCTAGCAGAACAGGAGGCCACCCTAGCAGAACAGGAGGCCACCTTGGCGGATCTGGACGAACAGCTGGCGGCGCGCGGTCTTCAGATCAAAGGTGACAAACTCTTCAACCTGGAAGGTGATCTTCTGGGGTATTTGATACTAGAGAATGACCAAGTAAGATGGGACTTTTCTCCTTGGGATAATCGCAATGAAAACTTGGCTGCTGAAGCTGCTCAGAGTTTGGCCGATCTTGAAGCCTTTCTGATGCGGTCCTTATCTGAAGAACCACAATAAACTCAAAGCACAAAACTTGATTTGTGGAACAGCTTTCCTTAATTGGCAATCACCAATCCAGAATTCAGACTGCAAAAACTTGGTTGATCGCCTCTTTCGTGGTATAATTGTTGGAATGCTCCAACATGTCAGAAGCTCCTTTCAACGATGGCCTTGAGAGTTTTAGTCCATCCGTCGCACCAAGGCCAGCCATATGCACCAAGCGGGCGAGGACCTAGCTCTGATCTCGCGGTTGCTGGGTCACAAATCCTTGGCCGTCACCATCGAGTATCTCGGGCTCAATCAAGCCCAAGCCGAAGCGGCCAGCCTGCGGCATCCGATGATGCAAGGTTTGTCCCAAGCCGAAAATCGCCGTTGGTAAATTTGACAAGAGTCGCCAAAGTCTGGCAAAATGAGAGAGATTTAACCCCCACCCGCATGGGTCTCAAAAAATTCGGTTCTGGATTTGGTCGCCTGGTCGGCGGCTTAGGTGCGATGATCAGCGTTGAAGCAACCGCCGATCCCAACCACGGCCCCGAACAAGCTCCCGAAACCAATCCTGCCCTGGAGCAAGTTGCAGAGACTTTCGCGGGCGTAGAGAGTTGTGGTTTGCATCTTCGAGAAATCCGACTGGCTGAAGAAGCGCAAGGATTAACCCGAGAGCGTGCATACTGGGGCAATCTGCTGGCTGACTGCCGAAACGCCCAGCTACAGGCTGAACGAGCCACCCTAGCAGAACAGGAGGCCACCCTAAGGCCACCCTAGCAGAACAGGAGGCCACCCTAGCAGAACAGGAGGCCACCCTAGCAGAACAGGAGGCCACCCTAGCAGAACAGGAGGCCACCCTAGCAGAACAGGAGGCCACCCTAGCAGAACAGGAGGCCACCCTAGCAGAACAGGAGGCCACCCTAGCAGAACAGGAGGCCACCCTAGCAGAACAGGAGGCCACCCTAGCAGAACAGGAGGCCACCCTAGCAGAACAGGAGGCCACCTTGGCGGATCTGGACGCGCAATTGGCAAGTAAGGGGTTGAAAGTTGAAAACGGTCAAGTTTTTGACCTGGATGGTGTATTACTTGGAAGGTTTATTCGCGAAGAAGGTCAGCCGATCCGCCTTGACCTCACGCCGTTGGAAGAAATAAACCAAAAACTGGCTGAAGAATATGCTCAACGTCTGGCTGAATTTGAGGAATTTCTCATGCGGTCCTTATCTGAAGAACCACAATAAACTCAAAGCACAAAACTTGATTTGTGGAACAGCTTTCCTTAATTGGCAATCACCAATCCAGAATTCAGACTGCAAAAACTTGGTTGATCGCCTCTTTCGTGGTATAATAGACCCGCTTCACGATAAACTGAAAAAGGGCTTTTGCATGCAAACAAGGTCTTGTCGAAGTCAGGTTTGGCTGATTCTAGCCTTTTATGAGAACCTTCAAAATCCTTAAGAAGCAACCGCGCCTGTTTTTCCGCTTAAGTGGGATAAGGGTCAGCGATTTTGACGACATTTCAGAGAAGATTTTGCCGCTTTGGGAGGCTCACAACCATCAGCGTCTATCTCGCCCCCATCGCCAACGCGCGATTGGGGGCGGGCCAAGCCATAAGCTAAGCTTTGAGGAGATGCTGCTTTTATGCCTGATCTATTATCGGACTTACATCAATCATGAGTTTCTGGGTTTGATATTTTCGGTTTCAGATAGCACGAGCATCCGAACCGCCAATACAATGACCAAGCTATTGGCAGGCCATTTTCAGATGCCCGAGCGCAGGCTTGCTTTAAGTGAGGATGATAAGGAGCAGCTCATATATCTGATTGTCTATGGGACCGAGCGCCCCTGTCAGCGCCCCAAGAAATCGAAGGGCCGAAAGAAGATCTACTCGGGGAAAAAGAAGCGCTTTACTCATAAGCATCAAATTGTCGTCGATGATAAGAAGCGCATTCGTGCTTGTGGCCCCGTTCACCCTGGGCGCAAGCACGACAAAACCCTTTATGATCAAAGCCATCTGGACAAGCCACCAGATACCCTGCTCTTGGGCGACTTAGCTTATGTAGGAACCAACTGCGAAGTCCCGATAAAGAAATCCAAGAACCAAAATCTAAGCCAAGAGCAAAAAGACTACAATAAGTGGTTCAGCTCTATGCGCGTGAAGGTCGAGCATGGCATTGGACGCATGAAAAAGTTCAACATTTTCTCTGACATCTCCAGAGGAAACCGACATGAGAACATGATTGCTAAGAATGTCGCGGCTCTGGCAAACATCAATTTAAAAAATTGCTGAGATAAGCACTAAGGGACAAGTCCGTCTGTGCTCTTTCTCCCTATTGCGAATCAGGTCTTTTGAATACGCTCTTATCGACGGCACTATGTTAAGGGTTCACCAGAAAGCCAGTGGCGCAAAAGGGGGGCTCAAAATCAGGCCATTGGACGTTCAAGAGGTGGATTAACGACCAAGATCGTTGCCTTGGTTGATGACTTAGGGAACCTGGCCCGCTTCCTTCTGTTGCCTAGTCAAGCCCATGATATGCAAGGGGTCAAGCCACTCATAGAGGGCGTGTGTTTTGATGCTCTATTGGCTGACAAGGCTTTCGATGCAGACTGGCTTCTCGAAGACTTATACCAACGGCTAAAAAGTTGACACTTTTTTAGCCGTTTTATGTCTCACGGCAGAAACGCTTCGCGTTTCGCCGCCCCTTCGCTTATACCCCGAGGCGCTTTCTTAGCTCATCTCGGGGCCGCATGTTTTTGGCGCGGGCGTTCCCTGCGCCCTTCGGGCTTGGAGCCCGCTACGGGGGACGCAGTCGCGGCCCTTATACCAGCGAATAAAAGAGTCATTTTAAATCGCCGCTGGTATTAGATCAGCGCGGCGCAACTGCGGTGATCCCACCCAAAGCAAATCGCAAAACCCAACGCCAGTATGATAAGCACGTCTATAAATGGCGGCATCTGGTCGAAAATTACTTCGCTAAGATCAAAGAGTTCAGAGGCATCGCAACGCGTTATGACAAAACAGATTGCTCATATGGCGCTGCTTGGTATCTGACTGCAACCGTGATTAGTGCAAGATAATTGTCCGCGGACCCTAGCATCGCGGCAAGAAAACGCTCATATTCCATTAGACAAGACACGAAACGGTCAGAAAAAGGTCACTTTTTATGACCGTTGGTATCATTGGTTGTTTCCGTTGTTGATCCACCATTTCTTGACTGGGTCTCACACCAACAACACAAATGTTTGACGCGTTGACTCGCCGGTATTAGACGCGATTCTCCGCGGTGAACGCCTCGAACGCTTCGTAAATCCAGTCTTGTTCAGGCTCCTCGTCGAGAGCTTGCTTAAAGTATGTTTGAGCGGCTTTCGTATCTTGTTCATATTGCCATAAGAAAACCGCAAAGCCGGCTAAAACTGCTTCGTCCTCAATTTGATCAATTTTGAATGCGGCTGCAAAGGTTTTCTTGGCCTTGGCGCCATCGCCCCTGCCCCGCCAGAGGAAGTCTGCGTAAAGCCCACGCACGACTTCGTCGTTGGGGCTCTTGGTCACTGCTTCTGCGTAAAGAGAATCGGCTATATCCAAGTCGCTCACAATTTGCCAAAAAAATTCTCCTCCGTGAATGAGAGTATGGCTCGTAACGTCAGGAGCCGACGCGACGGTTGCAAAAAGGGATCGGGCCTTGGTCACGTCTCGGCCGGTTTTCCCGAGGAAGTAGGCGTATTCCCCCATTAAAGTTGTATGCTCGGGAATGGCTTTTAGGGCTGTAACATAGACTCGCTCAGCACGCTCATGCGCGTTCTCTACATGCCAGTAAAGGGTCGCAAGATCAGAATAGTGGAAGGGGTTTGTCGGCTCCGCCTTAATCTTATTCCGCAACGTTTCAAAAAGCCCGTCGGCCATGTGAGATTCGGTCATGGACGGCTTCAATCGGTGCTTGACCCACAAGTCAAGAACCTTAATCGCCTATCCCATGTCCGTGCTGAATAGCCCCCTCTTTCGACAACGCGCCTATATTGATGGCGAGTGGGTCGAGGCCGACAGCGGCGAAACCGTGCGAGTCACCAACCCCGCGACAGGTGAGGTCATGGGCACCGTACCCAACATGGGCGCGAGCGAGACTGAAACCGCACTAGCCGCCGCAGAATCGGCACGACACGCCTGGGCGGCGCGCACCGCCAAAGATCGTGCTGCGGTTTTAAAAAAATGGTTCGCGCTCATAATGCAACATCAGGACGCACTTGGCGAGTTACTGACTTTAGAAATGGGCAAACCTTTAGCGGAGGCTCGGGGCGAGGTCGCCTATGGGGCATCGTTTATTGAGTGGTTCGCCGAAGAAGCCAAACGCCTCTATGGCGAAACCATTCCTGGGCATACTCCTGGCACGCGAATCATCGTGCAACGCCAACCGATCGGCACCGTTGCAGCCATTACACCGTGGAACTTCCCCAACGCTATGATCACGCGCAAGGCAGGTCCCGCGCTAGCGGCGGGTTGTTCTTTTGTGGTAAAGCCCGCCAATCAAACCCCCTACTCGGCCCTTGCGCTCGCCTTTCTCGCAGAGGAAGCGGGGATTCCCGCGGGTTTGTTTTCCGTCATAACCGGCAAATCGCGGGAGATTGGCGCGATCATGACTGTGTCCGATCTCGTAAGAAAGGTCTCATTTACCGGATCGACCGAGATCGGTAAGCTGCTGTATCAGCAGTCCGCGTCAACGATCAAAAAACTCGGGCTGGAACTAGGCGGCAATGCGCCCTTCATCGTCTTCGACGATGCCGACATTGATGCAGCAGTAGAAGGAGCCATCATTTGCAAGTATCGCAACAACGGCCAAACCTGCGTCTGCGCAAATCGCATCTATGTGCAGGCCAATGTCTACCAAGTGTTCGCCCAAAAACTCGCCGGGCGCGTCGCAACCATGCCCGTTGGGAATGGCTTGGACGAGGGCGTCGTGTTCGGCCCGCTAATCGACACCGCTGCCAAGGATAAGGTACAAGAACATGTGAGCGACGCGCTCGCTAAAGGCGCGTCGCTCCTGCTCGGCGGCAAGCCCCATGCGCTAGGCGGCACCTTTTACGAACCGACAATTTTGACCAACGTCGATCAGGGCATGAAGGTGACAAACGAGGAGACCTTTGGCCCCGTCGCGCCCCTGTTTCGGTTCGAGGACGAGGATGATGTCATCGCCCAAGCCAACGATACCCAGTTCGGCCTTGCGTCCTACTTTTACGCCAAGGACATGAGTCGGATTTTCAAAGTCGCGGAAGCGCTGGAATACGGCATGGTCGGCGTCAACACAGGGCTGATCTCGACCGAGGCTGCGCCGTTCGGGGGCGTGAAAGAATCAGGTTTGGGGCGCGAAGGATCGCGCCACGGCTTGGAAGAATTCACCGAACTCAAGTACATTTGCCTCAACCTTGATTAGGTAGTCTGTTATATGTCCGCGCGCCTCTACCAACCCACTCGAACCGCCATGCAGCAAGGTCGTGGCAAAACTAAAACCTGGCTGTTGGAGTTTGTTCCCGCTTCGGCGCAATCCATCGAGCCTTTGATGGGCTGGACCACCGCTGATGAGACTATGACCCAAATCAGATTGGAGTTTGACACCAAAGCCGCGGGCCTCGCTTATGCAGCTCAGGCAGGGCTTATGGTCCAGGTGGATGAAGGTGAGACTAGATCCCGCAAAATCATACCCAAATCTTACTCCGACAACTTCGCCGCCAATCGTGTCCTCCGTTGGACGCATTGAACCCTGCCCTTTCTCGCAGAACAATTCGTGCCGTGTTCTCAGTCGAAAATCTTGTATTCCGAAGGCTTGTCGCCCTGCATCTGAGTTGGTCCTGGTTAGTTGGACAGGTTGGCCGCGAATTTAGTGAGCGATTAGGTTGGTCATGCTGCCGTTGGTAGGGGTGTCTTAGCATCTGGTCCCAGCCTTGTCACCTCTCCACCCGCGAGCCCGTTAGAGCGAGTGGGGAGATGTGGTGACAAGGCCTTATACCAACGGCGAAAAAAGTTGACACTTTTTCAGCCGTTTTATGTCTCAAGGCAGAAACGCTTCGCGTTTCGCCGCCCCTTCGCTTATACCCCGAGGCGCTTTCTTAGCTCATCTCGGGGCCGCTACGGGGGCCGCAGTCGCGGCCCTTATACCAGCGAATAAAAGAGTCATTTTAAATCGCCGCTGGTATTAGACCATGCCATTGACCGATCAACAGGCATCTAAACAACATAAGGGGATCATAACCTTGTGGCCCTAACCTAGAGCGCCCAATCCCTCGATCCAGAATTGGCAAGAAATGGGACAAATCCATAAGCCCATCAACTTTAGAAAGAACATCGTCTGACCCTACCCGCCACGACACATCCTGACTGAATAAATCCATCTTGAAGACCTCTGCATACCACGATTCTTCAAAACGAAAGCACAAAATGTTGGCATCAAACGTGCTAGAAGCAACTAAATGTTGATTCTTACGGCGTTCGCCGTTTATTATGCAGAGGTCTTTCCAAGCAACAGGGAACGTCCAGAATGCCTAAAAACACTGGGGTTTTGGGGTCTTTAGGAAACCACTTCGAACCCAGATTCGCCCCAAAATGGCCCAAATTTGCAAAATTTTCCTGTTTCCGTCGGAAAACCGCCTGATACCCCCGCCGCGTAAGTTCGTCGTCGTCGCGTTGGTAGGCGCAGAAAGAACGCGCGACCCAGCGCGAGCGCGGTCCTCTTGGCCCTATCTTTTCCACAGTCACCCCCAACCTGTCACAAAACTGTAACAATTGGCCCCTATGGCCCCCTTGCGCCGATTGTGCAGCGCAACGTAACCAGCAAATAGGAGTGTCTCACTATGGTTCGTCTTCTCACCCTCACAACCGCCTTAGCCTCGATCATGGCAACCGCAAGCGCGCAGGAGCGCACGGGTTCCGCCATTTTCATGGTCGGGTCCTCCACCGTATTTCCCTTCTCCGAATACGTTATGGACAAGTTCGCCGCCGAGACGGGGTTCGACCGTCCGACGAATTTTTCGACGGGAACCGGCGGCGGCAACAAGATTTTCTGCAAAGGCATCGGCGCCGAGCACCCTGATTTGTCGGGTGCCTCATCGCGTTGGAATGAAAAGCGCTTTATCCAGTGCGACCAAGGCGGGATCGCGCGCCAGGAAGCTGGTGGCTACACGGAAATGAACATCGGCTTCGACGGCATCACCCTGTTCAATTCCGTCGACGAAGCCCCGCTGGAGTTCGACCGCGCAGGTCTGGCCTTTGCCCTGACGACGGTTGACGCGTCCGAGTGTGGCTACGCGGGCGAGGTTCCCGACGTGACCGTGCTCGGCCCGCCCGAATCCTCGGGCACCCGCGCCGCCTTTGCCGAACTGGTTGTTGAAGCAGGGTTTGAGGCCGCGGGCTGCGACGACGACATCGTCGATTCGTTCGCCGACGTTTTTGACATTGGCGGGGCCTACATCGAGGGCAGCGAAAACGACGCCGCCATGGTCGATGAAATCGCGGCAACCGCCGGCATGATTGGCATTGCGGGCTACTCCTTCCTGTCCAACAACCTCGACCGCGTGCAAGGCGCGACGATTGAGGGGGTGGAACCCACGTTCGAGAACATTGCCTCAGGCGACTATCCCGTCTCGCGTCGCCTCTGGTTTTACGTGAAGAATGCCCATTTGGACGTGATCCCAGGCCTGCGTGATTTTGTGAATTTCTACATGCAAGATCGCTTCATCGGGGAAGAAGGTGAACTGATCGCCGTTGGCCTCATCCCCTTGCCCGCCGAAGAACGCGCCGCCGAGCAAGCCCAGGCCGCAGCGCTGTAAAGCTGAGGCTTCCCAAAACCTCAATTTTGTCGGTGGGCGCCTCGCGCCCCCTGGCTTGTGTTTCAGGCGACAACCCGCCATGGACCCGCGAAGCCCGATTCCGCGAGGCGAGGAGCGCCGTCTGTGAACTTGCTGTTTCAAATTCTGCTGCTGGGTCTTGTGGTCGCCATCTTTACCCTGGGTCCTTACCTGGCCGCGACGCGCCTTGCTGTGGCGCGTGGCCACGCGCATCAACATGTCCCCGGGCGCAATGCCTTCGGGTTGCGGGCGCAACCTCGGTTTTATGGCCTGCTCGCCATTTTCATCGCGATTTTGCCCGCGACCTTAGTCGCCCTTGTTGGCTTGGGCGCCTATGTCCCGAACGCGGAAAAATCGGTCACGGGTGAGGTGATCGCAACGCGACTGAACACGCCGATTGCGGCCAACGAACTCGACCTGGACCCCACGCTGACCTACGAACAGTTCTTGGCGCTGCCGGCCGCAGACCTTGGGTTTTTCGGCGGCACGCCGCAACGCCAACTGCGCGATACTCTGCGGGTGGCCGACGATTGCGTCACCCAAGCTGCGAAGGTCATGGCGGCCAACTGGCCGCTCAGTTTGGCTCCGCCGTGTTTGGCGCCGGGCTTTGCGCTCAACTTTTTCGATGGTTTGGGCGAAGCGCGCTTGATCGCGGAGGATCGCATTCGCGCGCGCACCTATCTTGCGATCTTGCTCGCGGCGCTGATCGGCCTGGCATGTTCGGCCCTCGTCTCCATCCCACGCCTACCCGCGCGGCAGGTGCAGGAACACACAACCCTAGCGCTCTTGTCTTTGGCCTCGCTGGTTGCCATCATGGCCATGGTCGCGCTGATTGTCACCTTGCTGGGCAATACCTTGGGCTTCGTGCGGTTTGGACAAACCTACAACTACGGGGGCCCCTTGCGCCTACCCGATTGGGCGCAACGGACCTACGCCGGGATCGACATGGGCCCCGTGAACCGCTGGTCACAGCCTGTTGAACCCGCTGATTTCATCGACTACGAGGCAGCGGGGGAGATTTTGCTGGACGGACAGTTGGTGGAAGAACAAACCTTTGCGGTCGACTACCAGGGCGCAGAATTTGTCGAGAGCACCCAGCAAAAATGGCAGGTCCGTTTGCCCAGCGGCCCCACGAACCTCGGCCTTTCACCCCGTCAGCGCGCCTTTGTGGCAAACGTGCAGCAAAGAGGCGGCATCCTTCGCGAGGCCGATATTCGTCGCCTGCTGCCCTTTGCCCGCGAATTGATCGATCCCTTGCTTGACACCCAGGCCTTCGCGGCGGCCCAGGCCACGGCCAAAGCCAACTTGGCCGCCGCAACCGCGCAGGCCCAGCAAGACTACCAGGCTTTCATCACCCGACAGATCTCCCAGCAAGGCCTGGAGGATCAGCCCGCGCGCCTAAGCCCCGCCTACATCCGCACCTATGGCCTAAGCGATGATATCGGCAGCCTCGACACCCAGAGCGTGCTGGCCGCCATGCGTCCGCAAGCAGGAGAGTCAACGACCGCCTTCGCCGCCCGCCAGCAAGCACGCGCCGCGCTGATAGAGGAGGAGATCGCCCGTTTGCAACGCAAGTACGCACGCGATCAGCGCACCCGCGCGTTCTTGCACTTTCAGGACCTCTCTGACGCCCAGCGGCGCTGGCATTGGCTGCGGGATTTTTTCAGTTGGGACTATAAACCTGGGGCGGCCAATAGCGCAGAAGAGCCGAGCCACCGCTTCGGCGTGCTCGCCATATTTTTCGGTACCGTGGCCATAGGCACCATCGCCTTGATGGTTTCCGTGCCCTTGGGCTTGCTCGCGGCGATTTTCGTCAGTCAGTTTTCGAGCCGTCGGTTCAAGGCCGTCGCCAAACCGACGCTAGAGGTCCTGGCGGGAATCCCTACAATCGTTTATGGCTACTTTGCCCTGTTGGCGGTCGCTCCCTTTATCCAGTCGGGTTTTATCTATTTTGAGCAGCATTCGATCCAATGGATCCGTGATGTGTACAACTGGTTGCCTCTGGAAACGCCGCAACGGCGCATGGCGCTGGTCGCGGGCATGGTCATGGGGTTCATGCTGATTCCCTTTATTTCCTCAACCACCGAAGACGCGCTCGCCGCAGTGCCTAAGGGGATGCGGGACGGAGCCTTAGCGTTGGGGTCCACCAAGTCAGAATCCCTGTTCCGAGTCCAGTTCTTCGCCGCCTTGCCGGGCATTGTTGGCGGTATTTTGCTGGCCGTGTCCCGCGCGATCGGGGAGACTATGATCGTGTTCGTTGCGGCTGGGGCGACGCCGAACGCCGTCTTTACCCTCAACCCCCTGGCCTCGCAAACCACCGCCACCGTCATCATCGCCAATCGGTTCGGCGGCGCAGAAGATTCCGAAGGCACGGGCGTTGTCTATTTGGCCTTCACCATCGGGCTGGTCTTGCTCATGCTGACCTTGGTGCTGAACCTCGCGGCCATCTATGTGGTCCGTCGCTTTCGGGCGAGGTACGAATAGGCGATGCGGCTGACAAGCCCCGCCACGCGCCCCGCTGGGCGCATTGCCCGCCGCAGAGCCTGGGACCGGGTTCTTGCGGGCGTATCTGGGGCCGTGCTGTCCTTCGTCGCCCTGATCTTGGTGGCGCTGTTTTGGGACGTGATCGACGGCGCGAAAATGAGCTGGAAGCGCGCGGAAATCAACGTTAATATTCGCTACCCCGACGCCGACACGCTGTATCAAGAGGGTCCCGCCTTTGCCACCACGGCCCCTGGCCCCTTGGCCGTCCGGCAGGTGCGGGTCGAAACCCGCCCGCTGGTGAGCGACGCCCTGATCGGCAACCGCAACGCCTACGACCCGCAGATCGTCCAATCCGTCGAGCGCTTGACGGGGGTCCAACCCGCGGATTTGACCGCGCGGACGCGCGGTCGCGCGCCCGTTCCAGCAAGCTACGCGGGGCAAATTGGCGCCTTGTTCATCGACCCAGGCCCTTACTTCAAGGCAAGATTTGAGGCCAATCCCGACCTGGCGGGCACCACCGGCACCTACGCGTTGGCCTTTTCGACCGAAGCGGACGCCTACCTGCGTGGCTTTGAGAGCCTGCTTGTCGATGGCACAGGTCAGATCCCCTCCTCACGGCTTTCGCCCTTTCAGCGATTGGTTCTGGATCGACTGCGAGAGGGGGACGCCGTCCGCCGCGTCTGGAACTGGTCATTCTTGACCAACGCCTATCCGCAAAGTCAGCGTGTTCTTGCGGGCATTGGTCCCGCGGTCCAGGCCTCGCTGCTCATGATGTTGATCGTGGTTTTGATAGCGCTGCCCGTGGGCGTTGGTTCGGGCATTTTCTTGGAGTTTTTTGCCCCCCGAAAGGGCATTTGGGGCTGGGTTACAACCGTAGTCGAAATCAATATCAACAACTTGGCCTCGGTGCCGTCCATCGTTTTTGGCCTCATGGGGCTTGCGATCTTCGTGCAAGCCTGGGGGCCGATCTTTATCTTCGATACGGGTCTGGCGACGCCAATTGTCGGGGGCCTGATCCTCAGCCTCATGACCTTGCCGACCATCGTGGTCACGTCGCGCGCCGCACTCTTGGCCGTTCCCCCCTCATTCCAACAGGCGGCATACGGCATCGGCGCAACGAAGATGCAGACCATCTTCCGCTTTGTGTTGCCCTACGCCTTCCCTGGGATCCTGACGGGCGTGATCATCGGCGTGGCCCAGGCCATCGGCGAAACCGCACCGCTGGTGGTGATCGGCATGGTCGCTGCCGAGGTAACAACTTGCCAGGCGGGGCTCTTGTGCCTGGAAGACCCCTCGCCAGCCCTGCCAACCGCCATCTCGTACTTCAGACGCTTTATGGACGGCGATCAGCAGATGGTCTCACGATCTTATATGACCATCATCGTTCTGCTTAGTTTGGTTTTGTCGATGAACGCCTTGGCCTCCTACATTCGAGGCCGCGTTGCCAAATCACGGCAAGGATAGAGGAACCACCCCATGCACCCAAACCCCATTCAATGCCGCAAGGTCAGTGTCAGCTACGGTGGCGCGCCCGCGCTGCGCGATGTTTCTATGGAAATCAAGGCCCGCGCGGTCACGGCCTTCATCGGCCCCTCGGGTTGCGGCAAATCGACCTTTCTGCGCTGCTTCAATCGCATGAACGACCTGATCGAAACGGCCCTTGTCACGGGCCAAATAGACCTGGATGGGCAGGACGTCAATAGCCCTGAGACCGACGTGGTCGCGCTGCGCCAGCGGGTCGGCATGGTCTTTCAAAAACCCAACCCCTTCCCCAAATCGATCTTCGAGAACGTCGCCTACGGCCCCCGCATTCATGGGTTGTGTCGCAACCGCACCGAATTGCAGGACCGGGTCGAACGAGCCCTGACCCGCGCGGGTCTTTGGACGGAGGTTGCGGATCGCTTGCGCGACCCCGGCCTGGGCCTGTCGGGCGGGCAACAGCAACGCCTGTGCATTGCCCGTGCCATCGCCACCGAACCCGAGGTTTTGCTGATGGACGAGCCCTGCTCGGCCCTCGACCCCATCGCTACCACCACCATTGAGGCGCTGATCGGCGATCTGGCGCGGAACTATACGCTCATCATCGTCACCCATTCCATGGCGCAAGCGCAGCGCGTATCGGCGGAAACGGCCTTCTTCTACAAAGGTGATTTGATCGAGATGGCCCCGACCAAGACCCTATTCGCCAGCCCGCATGAACAACAAACCAAAGCCTACCTAAGCGGCAGCTTCGGCTAGGTCCCCCGCCGGTCGACGAGGTCTCTGATGATCCCTAAGCCTAATCCTCAGCGCGTGTTTGTGGTGGAGGATCAACCGGCCCTACAGACCCTTTTGGCCTACAATTTGGACTCCGCTGGCTTTGCCGTGACGGTGATCGACGACGGTCAGGAAGCCTTGGACCAAGCCAAGGCCGCCCCGCCGCAGGCGATCCTACTTGACTGGAACTTGCCAGGGCTCTCGGGTTTGTTGCTCTGCAAGGCGATCCGCAAGGACCGCGCGTTGCGGCAAACGCCGATCCTCATGGTCACCGCCCGCGACGCCGAGGCCGACGTTGTGCAGGCGCTGGCGGCGGGCGCCGATGACTATATCACCAAGCCGTTTTCGATCGTACAACTGATCGCCCGGCTGCACGCGGTGCTGCGACGGGCGCACCCCGACCAGGCGGGCGAGGGCATGGACCTCGGCGCGCTGGTCTACAACCCCGAAGCAGTCCTGGCGTTCCATCAGGGCCGAAAACTCAAACTCTCCCCGACCGAGTTCCGCTTGCTGGGCCGCCTCATGGTTAAAGCGGGCACTGTCCAAAGCCGTGAACGCTTGCTTGATAGCGTTTGGGGACCCGACAGCGAAGCGGATGTGCGCACCGTCGATGTCCACATCCGCCGATTGCGCAAGCAACTGACCAAAAAGGGTGAGACGGACCCCATCCGGACGGTGCGCGGGGAAGGTTATGTGATCGACCCGGCGGGGTGAACTCAATGTAACGCTTGCAGCGCCGCCCGATGCAGCGCGGGCGTTGCAGCGGCGACCACTTTGCCGTCGCTCTCGAGCGTCAAGGGCGCCCCAGCCCAGTTGGTCATAAGCCCCCCCGCTTCGGCCACGATCAGCCCTGGGGCCAGATAGTCGTAGGGCTTGAGGCAGGCCTCGACGGCCAGATCGACGCGTCCGCGCGCCAAACTGCAAAACCCGAAGGCATCAAGGCCGTAGCGGACAGCGTTCGTCGCCGCGACCAACCCCTCAAACCGAGCCTGGTCGGCGCCGACAAACATGGTGGTGCTGGTGGCGCTCAGCGTGGCCGCGCTCAAGTCCTGGCAGCGGCTGACTTGGGCGGAACGGCCCGCAAACAGCGCGCCCCGGCCCTTGGCGGCGCTGACCTGCAATTCCATGGCTGGAAAGTCCGCCACCGCCTGCACCACCTGCCCACCTTCGACCAGGGCGATCAAAATCGCGAAAACAGGTACGCCCAGCACAAATGCTTGGGTGCCGTCGATAGGGTCGATCACCCATACGCGCCCGGCGTCCAGACGTTCGGCGCCCTGTTCTTCGCCGTAAATGCCGTCCGCAGGAAAGGCTGCGTTCAGGCGGGCGCGGATCAAGGTCTCGACAGCGCGATCAGCTTCGGTAACCAAGGTGCGATCGGGTTTGGTTTCAACTGCAAAGCCTTGGGTCCAATACTTGAGCGCGCAGGCCCGCGCCTCCGCGCTTAGGCTGCACAAAAAGGGATCGATCATGCGCTTGCCTTCCCATGAAACTGCGACCAAGTGAAGGCCATGTCGTTCCTCGCCCTGCTCTCGCCCGCAAAAAAAATGGACCTCAGCGGCCCGCGCCCCGACTGCCCCCTCACACAACCCCAATTCGAAGACGAGGCCAAATGCCTGATCCGTACCGCACGCACCTGGCAAGCCGCCGAGATTGCAAAGCGCATGAACCTCTCAGATGCGCTCGCCCAACTGAACTACGCCCGCTATCAAGCGTTCGATACGGGTGAGACTGACCAAGAGGATGTTGTTCGGCAAGCCGCCTTGTTCGCGTTTCAAGGTGATGTTTATCAAGGGCTGAATGCGGCGTCCCTAAAGCCCGAGCAAGTTCTAAGCGCCAACGACCAGATCCGGATTCTTTCGGGCCTCTACGGCCTGCTACGCCCCCTCGATATGATCCAGGCCTATCGTTTGGAAATGGGCATTGGGATTGAGACGGCGGCGGGCACCAGCCTTTACGCATACTGGGGCGCGAAAACCGCCCAAGCGATCAACGACGCCGCCACCGGCGCGGGCGCAACCCACGTTCTCAATTTGGCAAGCCAGGAATACTTCAAAGCCGTGGATCGCAAGGCCCTGACCCTGCCCGTCCTGACCTGCCAGTTCAAGGAGCTGCGCCAGGGCAAACCGACCCTCATTTCCTTCAACGCCAAACGCGCGCGCGGCCTCATGGCGCGCTACCTAGTGACATGCGGCGCCCAGACCCTGGACGATCTCAAAGCGTTCACCATGGCTGGCTACCGCTTTGCGGCAGACTTATCGGACGCAGCCACCTTCACGTTCCTAAAACAGGCTTGATCGACCCGCGCCCTTCGCTTAGGCCCTCGTGATAGGTCGCGGGGCGTAGCTCAGCCTGGTAGAGCGCTGCCTTCGGGAGGCAGAGGCCGGAGGTTCGAATCCTCTCGCCCCGACCAGAAAAGCCTTTCTGGTCTTGGGTTTTGGGGGTTTGCCCGAAGAGAACAAAAGGCCGACAAAGATCAAAAACGACCAGAACACACCAAGAACCTGCCGCAAAAATGGCAGGGAAATGGCAGGCAGATTAGCGTGGCCTATTGCAGACACTCGGACGACGACTATCAATGCGACCTGCACATCTTTGAGGGCTTCTAACGATGAGGCCATCATACGATTGGTTGAAGCCGTCCTGGCCGAACAGAGCGACGTATGGGCGGCAGCTAGAATCGTTTACATCAAATGGAACGACGACAAAACCAACGAAATTAAGGACGTGAAAAACACAATCACAGTCGACTAAATACAAAAAACAACTTAGCCAAGATACTCTCTTCCTACGCCACTCCCTGGGACACTATCCTAAGTGGACACTATGGAGGCAAGATGAGTTATATTGGTGCAAATGTTGACGTTGTCGAATGCGGAAAGGTCGAGATCTGCAATCAAGCTAGGGTCGTAGGTGTTTTAATTGCGTAGATAGCGTGTCGATCGAACCCCCTCTTGATTTGCTTTCAAGGTAGGGGCAGACAGAACTTATGATAGATCACTTTCAAAAGGACGATCCCGTTTTTAGGCGTATGGCGTTGACAGCTAGCTTGTCCTGGCGCGTGTTTTGCAGCGCTGTTGTTCTATCCGTCTTTGGGCTTATCTATGGCGTACTGACAATCGAGAGTCTGAGGAACTGGCGATTGGTTGGCTTTGTGATCACACCACCGATTATGATGGTCTTGCTCGCAGTTTCCTACATTCTTCACGCAGGCCAACCCGCCAAATCGTGGGCGGAACTTATGCTACTGGTCGTGCTGCGGATCGGGCTGTGGTTGGGTACGCCGTGGCAGCTGACCTGTCTGTTCTACATGGTCTTGGTATGGGGATCAGGCCGCGATCTGACGATCTGGTTCCCCGGTTAGCAACGCGAAAATTGCCGACTGGGATTGTGCACCACGAATTTTCTTCCGAAACTCCGGATTTTTCAGCCGACGCGAAATCTTCGACAGCACCTTGAGGTATTCGCTTTGTTGGTCCTCATCTTCAGGCATTAGCAAGGTAGCAACCAAATCCACGGGTTCGTCGTCGGCGGCGTCAAAATCCACAGCTTGTTCTAGACGCGCAAAAGCCACGGTAAGCTTTTCGAGACCAGAAACCTTGGCATGGGGAAGCGCAACGCCTTCCCCGATACCTGTCGAACCAAGCCGCTCCCGCTCCGCAAGTGCTTGGCATATGGGGCGACCCTCAAGACCCACAGCCTCCCCAACGGAGTTGGCGATTTCGGTGAGGACCTGCTTCTTCGAGGTAGCTCTGATATGGGTTAAGACGGTAGCTGGCAGCAGAAAATTTTCGAGTGTCATAGATTTCCAAGTCCCCGCTGCTCTGATGATCGTGATCCAAATCGCGACCCAAATCGTGACCCCGGGAGCGCGTCCTTAGGCCTGCAGCCTTAAACGGTCAACGCCCTTGTCGCGGATTTAGAACAACTGTTCGAACCAACTTGGAGACTGCTATGCCTAATTCGTGCTGCAATTTTCAGGTGCCCTTTTCCGCTAATCCACTAAATACGCCTCCAACAGAAACCCCCGACAAATCTGCCATATCCCTTTTCGGCATTGGTGTGTTAGATTAGATATTCGATCCAATTTGGTGTAAAAAACACCGTCAATGTTGCCTGCACCATGTGCACGGCCTTTGAATAGCAAAACGTCTTTCGATGGAACCGAGCGAGATAGTGACGAATTCGACTGTTTAAGCCCTCGATGGCGGCCGTTTCGGACTTGGTCTGCACATGCATGTGCTCTGGGAAGATTTGGCGATAGGCTGAATAGTGATCCGTGCACACATGCTTGAGATCAAACATTTCAAGCTGCTCCCAAAGTCCCTGCCCCGTTGTTGCATCTCTTTTCCCAAGCTGAACACCGCAGACCCGCTGCCCATCTCGATCATAGGCTAGCCAGATCCAACATTTGTTCTTTTTTTTGAACAAAGTGCCACATTTCGTCCAATTCCATGACACTAACAGGCTCAACCTCGCCCGTGTCCTCGCGGAATTTCTCAATGTCATAGCCTAGCTTCTTTACCCAGCGCATCACACTGGTATGACATACGCCCGTCGAGCGGGATATACCGCGAAAGCCCAAACCTTCCAAATAAAGGCGAATGCACTCTACACGCTTATCTATAGGGGTGCGGCTCATTGAACTCTGCGTGTAATTGCAACCACAACCTTTGCATTTATAGCGCTGCTTGCCGCGAACCATGCCGTTTTTTGTGCGGACGGCGCTCCGACATTTGGGACAGGTCATCACATCCCTATAGAATATCTATCTATTCGCAGCAATGCCGGATTATTAAAGTTGGAATCCTAAACGAAAGGACAAATACTATGTCACAAAGCCACAGCACCCTCTGCGCCGCCGAAACAAGATTAGAACTTCTTGATCTGATTGGAGACCATGAATGAGAGAATCTTCTCGCCGACATGCTTGCATTTGCTGCCCATGAATGGATGGAGCTGGAGGTCAGTTCCAAGACGGGTGGACACCTGGGTGAACGATTAGGCTGTGAAGGGATTGTTCAACGTAGCGGCTAGCGAAAGCGGTCCTGGCAGACATGCGTTGGCAGCGTGGATTTGTCCATCCCCAAGCCGCGCAAGGGCGGCAGCTAGAAATGTTTACATCAAATGGAACGACGACAAATCATCAAACACAAGACAGGATTGCTCAACCTGGCTGAAGAGCTGGGGAACGTGTCCAAGGCCTGCCAGGTCATGGGCTATTCGCGCGATACCTTCTATCGTTACAAAGCCGCCGTCGATGAGGGTGGGGTGGAGGCCCTATTTGAGCGCACCCGCCGCAAGCCCAACCTTGCTAACAGCGTTGATCTCGCCACCGAAGAGGCCGTCATCAAGTTTGCTACAGACTTCCCCGCCTATGGCCAGGCCAGGGCGTCCAATGAACTTCGTAATACCAGCGGCGATTTAAAATGACTCTTTTATTCGCTGGTATAAGGGCCGCGACTGCGGCCCCCGTAGCGGCCCCGAGATCGGCGGACACGCGCCTCGGGGTATAAGCGAAGGGGCGGCGAAACGCGAAGCGTTTCTGCCGTGAGACATAAAACGGCTGAAAAAGTGTCAACTTTTTTCGCCGTTGGTATAAGACGGGCGTCTAGGTCTCGCCCTCAGTTGTGCGCTCCATCTGGCTGCGCCATAATCTGGCTAACTTCGAGGATCGCCCGAAAGCCGAAGCCAAGGTGGCAGCAGACACCATCATTCTCACAGAATCCCAGGTCCAGGCCCTGGAAAAGAAAAGCTGGATGATTACCACAGGCTAGATTGAGACCGTCCACCCTGGCTATCTGGGCTCTCAGGATACCTTCTACGTCGGCCCTTGAAGGGCGTTGGGAGGGTCTATCAACAGACCTATATCGACACCTATTCCAAGGTTGCCCATGCCAAGCTCTACACCACCCAAACGCCCATCACCGCTGCTGATATGCTCAATGATCGGGTGTTGCCGTTTTATGAGGAACACGAGTTGCCTGTCTTGTGCATCATGACTGACACAGGCACCGAATACCGCGGGCGGGCTGATAAGCATGATTACCAGCTCTTCCTGGCCGTCAATGACATCGACTACACAAAAACCAAGGTTAAATCACCGCAAACCAACGGCATCTGTGAACGCTTCCACAAAACCATCTTGCAGGAATTCTATAAGGAGACCTCAGCATAATTCGACTTCGGACTAAAAGACCACAATATGTGGTGTCATAAAGGCAAAGTTAGCACCATATCTTGCTATCAACTTTCGATCCTCTGATTTGTGCTGAGATCTCATAAGGTCACATTCCGCAAAAAAGTCCATGAAGACATCGACACATTGCAAGCCGATCTCGATGATTGGCTGAACCACTACAACACTGAGCAAACCCACCAGGGCAAAATGTGTTGCAGACGAACACCCTTCGACACTAGACCCGCTTCACGATAAACTGAAAAAGGGCTTTTGCATGCAAACAAGGTCTTGTCGAAGTCAGGTTTGGCTGATTCTAGCCTTTTTATGAGAACCTTCAAAATCCTTAAGAAGCAACCGCGCCTGTTTTTCCGCTTAAGTGGGATAAGGGTCAGCGATTTTGACGACATTTCAGAGAAGATTTTGCCGCTTTGGGAGGCTCACAACCATCAGCGTCTATCTCGCCCCCATCGCCAACGCGCGATTGGGGGCGGGCCAAGCCATAAGCTAAGCTTTGAGGAGATGCTGCTTTTATGCCTGATCTATTATCGGACTTACATCAATCATGAGTTTCTGGGTTTGATATTTTCGGTTTCAGATAGCACGAGCATCCGAACCGCCAATACAATGACCAAGCTATTGGCAGGCCATTTTCAGATGCCCGAGCGCAGGCTTGCTTTAAGTGAGGATGATAAGGAGCAGCTCATATATCTGATTGTCGATGGGACCGAGCGCCCCTGTCAGCGCCCCAAGAAATCGAAGGGCCGAAAGAAGATCTACTCGGGGAAAAAGAAGCGCTTTACTCATAAGCATCAAATTGTCGTCGATGATAAGAAGCGCATTCGTGCTTGTGGCCCCGTTCACCCTGGGCGCAAGCACGACAAAACCCTTTATGATCAAAGCCATCTGGACAAGCCACCAGATACCCTGCTCTTGGGCGACTTAGCTTATGTAGGAACCAACTGCGAAGTCCCGATAAAGAAATCCAAGAACCAAAATCTAAGCCAAGAACAAAAAGACTACAATAAGTGGTTCAGCTCTATGCCCGTGAAGGTTGAGCATGGCATTGGACGCATGAAAAAGTTCAACATTTTCTCTGACATCTCCAGAGGAAACCGACATGAGAACATGATTGCTAAGAATGTCGCGGCTCTGGCAAACATCAATTTAAAAATTTGCTGAGATAAGCACTAAGGGACAAGTCCGTCTGTGCTCTTTCTCCCTATTGCGAATCAGGTCTACTATGAGCGAAGGAAAACAACTCTGGAAGGAAAAGTTCCTAAACCAAACTTAACCTGACAGACGCCGATAGCACATCCCCCAGTCGCAAGGAATCCTGAATTGGAAACCTTCCTTATGCAGAGGTCTTTCCGCTGGTATAAGGGACCGTGAATGGACGGTCGTTTGCGATGTGCAGTTGCAAGACCGAACTTACGACGACATGGACTTGATCGAATACGTCGAAGACACGGGCCAGAAGTGCCGCGCAGGTTGGTTCGACCTCGACGGCTCGGATCGGCACGGACTGGACCTGCATCCCAACGGCTTGAAAGCAGCACTCAAGGCGCGTCTGTTGTGCCAACAATGGGAAGGTATATCCAAATTCAACGACGTTCAAAGACACATGGTACGCCCTACAGGATTCGAACCTGTGACCTACTGATTAAAAGTCAGTTGCTCTACCAGCTGAGCTAAGGGCGCGCCGTGAAAGCAGGTTTCAATTGTGCCTTGGCAGAGGCGGCCCTAGCCCGCTGGCACCGAGGCGTCAACTGTAGGTTCCAGATTGGGATCGTCATAGGGCACGAATTCATAGCCTTCCGACGAGACTGTACCCTGGGCCTCACGATCGACAACCAAGCCCTCAATCGACGCGAGGGCGTTTGATAAAGGTTGATCGACCCTCACTTGGTCGGCGAGCCGCAAGGAAACGTGGGTTTCTGGGTCCAAATCGCACACCAGGTAAACCCCTCCCTGCCCCGTTTCGGCCTGGGCCAGGATAGATTGGATCGGGGCGAGCTGTGCGGCATCGGAGATGTAGATCCTCAAATTGCTGAAGCTCTGGTCAAGGGTGTCGTCCAGCGGCGCGATTGATTGGGCGACAAATCGGGATCCCTTGTCGCCCTGGTCATCGACGCTCACGTCCATCACCACCGTGGCACCCGCTGTCAGCTGCTCACGCTTACGGGCCAGCAGATCGCCAAAGACCATGACCTCAGTCGTTGCTGTTGCGTCGGAAAGGGCGAGGAAGGCAAACTTCTTGCCTTTGGCCGAGCGGCGTTCCTGTCGACTGGTGACGATGCCGGCAATTTTGCCCGCGGTCTTCGGCTGTTTTTGCGCGTCCAACAGGCTGTCGAGGGCATCAACGCGCAAGCGGACCAAATCGGCCTGGCGATGGCTCAGGGGATGGGCACTCAAGAAAAACCCGAGCGCTTCGCGTTCTCTATTTAGGCGCTCCTGGGTATCCCAATCGGCCGCTTCAGGAACGTACAGTGGCACTTCGACGCCCACCTCCCCGCCTTGAAACAGGCTTTCCTGCGCGGACTTGAGCTCGGCCGCTTCGGCTTGGCCAAAGTTCAAAATATGTTCGAGCGCATAGAAAATCTCGGCGCGGTTGGGGTGCAGGCTGTCGAGTGCCCCTGACACGATCAATTGTTCGAGTTGTTTTTTGTTCAAGAACGGAGCGGCGCGAACGGCAAAGTCGCGCAGGTTTTCAAACCGACCCTTGGCCTCCCGCTCCGCGACTACGGCCTTCATGGCCGCCGTCCCAACCCCTTTGATCGCGCCGAGCCCGTAGAAGATGTGTTGATCATCGGCGACCCGAAACAGGGCGTCGGAGCTGTTGATGTCCGGCGTTAGAAGGGTGAGTCCCTCATTGCGCAAGTCCGTCGTGAAGACCGCCAATCGGTCGGTCGAGGACATGTCGTAGTTCATGTTGGCCGCATAGAATTCAGCGGGAAAGTAGTGACGCGCATAGGCCGTTTGATAGGCGACCAAGCCGTAGCACGCCGAATGCGCCTTATTGAAACCGTAGCCTGCAAAGCTGGCGATCTGATCGAAAATCTCGTTGGCCAGCTTCGCGTCGATGTCGGAGTGCTCCTTGGCGCCCGTAACGAATGTCTCGCGCTGCTGATCCATTTCGGACTTGATTTTCTTGCCCATGGCCTTGCGCAAAAAATCGGCGCTGCCGAGGGTGTAGCCCGCCAGGACTTGCGCGGCTTGCAGCACCTGTTCCTGATAGATCATGATGCCGTAAGTTTCCGACACCACATCCTCCAGCTTTGGGTGCAGATACTCAATCGACGATGTGCCGCGTTTGCGAGCGACGAACTCAGGAATATTGTCCATGGGACCAGGACGATAAAGCGCCACGAGAGCGATGATGTCGGTCAATCTGTCGGGCTGTAAGTCTGCAATCACTGATTGCATGCCCGTGCCTTCCAGTTGGAACACGCCGACGGTTTTGCAGGCGCAAATTGTCTGAAAGACTCGGGCATCGTCCAAGGGGATGGTCTCAAAGTCCACCGTCGTGCCGCGCGCTTGCGCGAAGGCTTCGATTTGCTTCAGGATAGAGAGCGTCTTGAGGCCCAAAAAATCGAACTTGACCAGGCCCGCTTGCTCGACCCATTTCATGTCGAATTGGGTTGCGGGCATCGTCGCGCGCGGATCCTGGTAGAGTGGGACCAGTTGGGTCAAGGGTCGATCGGCGATGACGACCCCCGCCGCGTGGGTGCCAGCGCTGCGGTGCAGGCCTTCAATTTGCTGGGCGATGTCAAACAAGTTACGAACGTCGGCCTGGTCCTTAATTTCTCGGCGAATCTGCGCCTCCGACTCAATCGCCTCCCTGAGCGTAACAGGGTTCGCGGGGTTGTTGGGGACCATCTTGCATAGGCGATCGACCTGGCCGTAGGGCATGGCAAGCACGCGGCCGGCGTCCCGCAACGCCGCCCGCGCCTTGAGGGAGCCGTATGTGATGATTTGGGCGACGCGATCGGCCCCGTAGGTGTTGCGGACGTAGGTGATGACTTCCTCGCGCCGGTCTTGGCAAAAGTCGATATCAAAATCAGGCATCGACACGCGCTCGGGGTTCAAAAAGCGCTCGAACAGCAGGCCGAAGGGTATGGGATCGAGCCCTGTGATTCTAAGGCTATAGGCCACTAAAGAGGCTGCGCCGGACCCCCTTCCTGGACCCACGGGAATGCCCTGCTGCTTTGACCAGGCAATAAAGTCGGTCACGATCAGAAAATAGCCCGAGAAACCCATGTCAACGATCACGCCGAGCTCGTACTTTAGGCGATCCTCGTAACGCTTCCGCAGAGCGGCCTGGTCTTCGGTGTCGGGCCAGGCGCGCAATATGGCCTGCCATTGCGCGTTGAACCCATCCCATACCAATTGGGTTAGCTGTTCGGACTCTTGGGTTGGCGATCCTGTTGAGGGTAAAATTGGGTCCCGCCTTTGCAAGGCGTAGCTGCAACGCTGGGCGATAACCACGGTATTGGCCAAGGCCTCGGGCACATCGGAGAACAGCAAACCCATTTCCTCAGGGGTTTTCAAGTAGTGATGGGCGGTCAGGGTTTTGCGATTTTCATCGTGAATCGTGGTCGATTGGCCAATGCACATGAGCGCGTCGTGCGCCTTAAACTGACCGGCGTTGAGGAAGTGCGCAGCGTTGGTGGCCACCAACGGAATGCCGCGTTCGTAGGCTTCGCCGAAAATCAGCGGTTCGAGTTGCTGTTGCTGCGGTAGCCCGTGGCGTTGCAATTCAAGATAAAGTCGCCCCTCAAAGCGCTGCTGCAGCCAGTCCAGGTGTTGCGTCGCGAGGGCATGCTGCTTCGCGAGCAGGGCCTTGCCAAGCCCACTCTCCCCTGTTCCCGTGAGGGCGATCAACCCCTGCGCCCGTTCCGCCAGCGTCGACAGGGGCA
This sequence comes from Alphaproteobacteria bacterium, assembly GCA_965228345.1. Taxonomy (GTDB): domain Bacteria; phylum Pseudomonadota; class Alphaproteobacteria; order UBA7985; family UBA7985; genus CAXQZM01. Next base: position 706,517 of record CBDDHH010000003.1, read on the forward strand.
AAACGGGGTCACCACCAGCGGCATCGAGGAAACCTTGGCTGACCAAGGCCATCAAGTTTTTAAATCCCTCTCGATTTTGTGCGAGCAATAGCAGCTCATCGGGATCGGCGCCCTGCGGATGGGGGCCAAGCAAGGATTTGAACTGCAACACCGCGCCATGGATCGGCTGCACCCCCTGCCCCATCATCAGGGTTGCAAATTCTAGGGCGCCGAACAAGTTGCCCTTGTCCGTTAGGGCCAGCGCTGGCTGGGCCTTCGTCGAGGCCCACTTGATCAGCGCGGACATTCGCAAGGTCGACTGGGTCAGAGAGTAGGACGAATGGGTCCGAAGATGCAAGAACGTCGGGGCCGTCATCACGGCCTCACGCAAACTGAGGTAGGCCACCGTTCCGCCCCTGGAGGAAACAACATGCCTTGGACCACGTTAGAGCAGACCTAAGGAGGCCAGTTCGCGCGTCATCGCGGGCGGTAAGGGGTCGTCATCGGCGCGGCGTTGGCGGCCATCGTAGGCCAAGTCGGCGGGGGCATCCGCTGCCTCCAAATAGCGCCACCCTTGAAACGGACGGTGGGTGCGCGGTTTGACCAGGTGCAAGTGATGGTCCAGGTCAATATGAATGCAGGGCTTGCCGTCGGCGCGAGTCCCAGGGCGAAAGGCCAGGATTTCTTGGCGAACGCACATGAGGCGCTTGATAATCCAGTAAAGGCTAGCGCCCTGGCCCAAAATTTCGGCGTCGCGCTTCGGGCGAGAACGGGTTGTGATCCAAATATAGGCCTGGCCCGTCTGGGCGTGGGTCGTATCCGCGCGCCGCGCGATCGACGCCGCCAAGTCCTCAATGGAATCGGCCCCAACGCAGAGCTTCTTTAAGTGCAAAGGCATGGACACGCCTCTGCCGCCTTAGGCCCATGAATAACAAGGGGTAGGCACCACAGCCATTTCCCAATGTCCTAAATCATAAGACCTGATTCGCAATAGGGAGAAAGAACACAGACGGACTTGTCCCTTAGTGCTTATCTCAGCAAATTTTTAAATTGATGTTTGCCAGAGCCGCGACATTCTTAGCAATCATGTTCTCATGTCGGTTTCCTCTGGAGATGTCAGAGAAAATGTTGAACTTTTTCATGCGTCCAATGCCATGCTCGACCTTCACGCGCATAGAGTTGAACCACTTATTGTAGTCTTTTTGCTCTTGGCTTAGATTTTGGTTCTTGGTTTTCTTTATCGGGACTTCGCAGTTGGTTCCTACATAAGCTAAGTCGCCCAAGAGCAGGGTATCTGGTGGCTTGTCCAGATGGCTTTGATCATAAAGGGTTTTGTCGTGCTTGCGCCCAGGGTGAACGGGGCCACAAGCACGAATGCGCTTCTTATCATCGACGACAATTTGATGCTTATGAGTAAAGCGCTTCTTTTTCCCCGAGTAGATCTTCTTTCGGCCCTTCGATTTCTTGGGGCGCTGACAGGGGCGCTCGGTCCCATCGACAATCAGATATATGAGCTGCTCCTTATCATCCTCACTTAAAGCAAGCCTGCGCTCGGGCATCTGAAAATGGCCTGCCAATAGCTTGGTCATTGTATTGGCGGTTCGGATGCTCGTGCTATCTGAAACCGAAAATATCAAACCCAGAAACTCATGATTGATGTAAGTCCGATAATAGATCAGGCATAAAAGCAGCATCTCCTCAAAGCTTAGCTTATGGCTTGGCCCGCCCCCAATCGCGCGTTGGCGATGGGGGCGAGATAGACGCTGATGGTTGTGAGCCTCCCAAAGCGGCAAAATCTTCTCTGCAATGTCGTCAAAATCGCTGACCCTTATCCCACTTAAGCGGAAAAACAGGCGCGGTTGCTTCTTAAGGATTTTGAAGGTTCTCATAAAAAGGCTAGAATCAGCCAAACCTGACTTCGACAAGACCTTGTTTGCACGCAAAAGCTCTTTTTCAGTTTATCGTGAAGTGGGTCTATAATTGCGGCAATTTAAGAATGACCCTTATATTCGCTGGTATAAGGGCCGCGACTGCGGCCCCCGACGCGGCCCCGAGAATAGCGCGAGAGCACCTCGGTGTAAAGCGAAGGCCTCGTCGGATGCGAAACGCAACGCGTTTTTGCCATGAGACACAAAACGACCGAAAAGTGATAACTTTTTGGCCGCCGACCTTAGCGATCTTCGTATTGGGTTTTGCCAAACAGCATTTCTTTGGCCTTGGCCTCCTCTTCCGCACTGCGGGTTCGCGTCCGCTCGTCGGCTAAAACGGCTAAGCCGCGTTCCACCGCGGGGCGGGCCTTGATCCTTTGGAGCCACGCCAATACGTGGGGGATCTTTGCTTCTTCAATACCCTGGCGATGCCAGAGACCCGCCCAGGGCATGATCGCCATGTCGGCGATAGAATAGGAGCTGGCGTTGACCCAATCTGCCTTAGCGAGTTGGCATTCGAGGACGCCGTAAAGACGCTTTGCCTCATTTGTATAGCGCGCATACGCATAGTCGATCTTTTCGGGCGCGTAGAGGCGAAAGTGATGGGCCTGCCCAAGCATGGGGCCAAATCCGCCCATCTGCCACATGAGCCATTGCAGTGTTACCGAACGCGTGGCTGGATCATCGGGCAAAAACTGCCCGTGTTTTTCGGCCAAATACCATAGGATCGCCCCACTTTCAAACACCGTATGGGGTTGCCCCCCTGGTCCATTGGGATCGACGAGGGTTGGCATTTTGTTATTGGGGTTGAGCGCCAAATAGGTGGGGTCAAACTGGTCGCCTGCGCCGATGTCGATGGGATGGACCTTGTAGGCGAGGCCCAATTCCTCCATCAAGATTTGAACCTTCCAGCCATTGGGTGTGGGCCATGTATAGAGATCATAGGTCATTGGGGCCTCCTGTTGACTCCATTTGGCCTTCTGTAAAGAAGGCCAGTCGATATTTGGCGAGCCGTTCTAGCCAGACAGCGTAGAGCTTTTGATCAATATTACCATCGTGGTCCATGGCAAGAACGGTTGCGACATCTTGATCGGCAAAGCCCATGCGCCGCTGTTCTTGCAAGATGGCGACGGTGATACCGCCGAGCGCTAAAGCCAACCGCTGGTCTGTTGTGCCACCCTGGATCGTGTCGCGCAGTTCGTCCTCATCCTCAATTAGGGGCTTTTCGCTCATGGTCGGTCTTTCTGCAAGCCGTATTGACCGATCAGATAAGATAGGAAGACGCCCGTCGCAACCACGCCAATAATCAAAGTGGAAAAGGCGTTCACCCAGGTCTTGGTTTGGGTTTTGACTTGGCTGAAGGTATAGACCGCCGCCGTATTGACCCCCTCCCCCTTGGTGAATTGGGTAATGACCACATCGTCCAAGGACAAGGTGAAGGCCAGCAACCAACCACCGATCACCCCTGGCGCAATCAAGGGCAGCGTGACCCGCATGAAGGTGCTTAGGGGACCCGCCCCCAGATCGCGGGCCGCAGCCTCCAACTCGCCATCGAAAAACTGCAAGCGCGCTTGCACCACGACCGCCACATAGGCAACGGCGAAGGTCGTATGGGCCAAGACCACGGTCCAAAACCCTCGATCGATGAACAGCAGCTGAAAGGCGATCAGCAACATAAGGCCAGTAATGACCTCGGGCATAATGAGCGGCGCATAGACCAGTCCCGTAAAGACATGCCGACCCCAGAACCGGCGCACCCGCACCAACGTTAGGGCCGCCATCAGCCCAAACACAACGGCAATAGTCGAGGATAGGAGGCCCACCTGTAAGGAAACCCATGCGGTTTCCTTTAACTGTCTCCCCCCATCGTTGAACAAGTAGGCGTACCATTTGGTGGTAAATCCCGTCCATACGGCCACCCGCTCGGGCTCGTTGAAGGAAAATAGGATCAGAACCAAAATCGGGAGGTAGAGGAACCCGTAGCCCAAGATCAGCGCCAGGGTTGCGCCGCGCTTGGCCAGAACGAGCGCTTGCGCCACAAGCGCTAGGACGAGCACCACGGGCACCAGTTGCCACACAACCTCGAACCACAGCGCATGGCCCGTCGCAGCGCTCAGACGTTCAAAAAGCACGCTCATGCCCGCCCTGCTTCCCGTTCGGCCAGTCGATTGGCGTTGCGTTGATAGAGCACCATGGGCGCCACCATCAACGCCATGAGCAAGAGCCCGAGCAAGGCCCCAAGCGGCCAGTCGCGTCCCTTAGTCACGGCTTTACGAATCTCCCACCCGACAATGCCGTTCTGCAACTCCAAATCATTGGGACCCATCATTTGCGGGATTACATATTCGCCCATGGCGGGTACCCCGATTAGGAGGAATGCCGCAATCAAACCCGGCGCCGAAAGCGGGATGGTTATGCGCCAAAACCGCTGCAGGAGACTTGCCCCTAAATCCGCCGCGGCCTCTTCCATGGCTGGGTCGCGGGTTTGCAGGGTCGCGTAGAGTGGCAAAATGGCGAACGGCAGGTAGGTATAGACGAGGCCCAGAACGATCGAAAGAGACGACGGATAGACGGCCAAAGCGGGCAGATCAAACAGCCAAGGCACCGAGTTGAAGGCCTCAATGACTTGATTGATCGGCCCCTCCTTACGCAGCAACTGTCGGAACGCGTAGATGCGAATGATGTAGAACGACCAAAACGGAAGGATCACGCACATGAGCATGATCCCCTGGGCGCGTGCTGGCGCGCGCGCGATGGCGTAGGCGAAGGGGAAGGCGATGAGCACGGCCAAAACCGCCGAAAAAAGCGCGATCGCGGCCGAGTTTAGCAGGGCCGGCCCATACCTAAATTGCGGTGCGCCCAAGCAGACCCCTGCCAAACACTTCTGCGTTCCTGACCAAAGGTCGGTTGTCACGGCACGGTAGGCATGGATTGACCCTTGCCAGGTCAGGCCGCCTTCGAGGGCAAGGGGGGCATCAAAGGGCGGTTGGTTTTCGAGGTTTTGGGCGCCAAAACTCATATAAACCAAGATCAAGATCGGCAGCAGATAGAGCGCGCCCATCCAAGCAAAAGGCGCGGCGAGCAAGGCACCGCCGGCGCGATGCTGGCGCCAATAAATAAAAAACAGGCCCAGCCCTACCAGGGCCATGATCAAACCTAGCCACTTGAGGGAGGTGAAGGTTTCCATTTAGCCTAAGTCCCCAGGTCCACAACGTCCCCGACGTCCCACTTAAGCGCAACTTGGTCGCCAGGGGCGAACACTTCAGTTTCGTCGCGGTGGCGGTTGGTGCGAGAGACGCGCACCTGTTGGCCGCTGGCCAACTCGATCAGCAAGGTTGAAACGTCGCCGTAGTAGGCCTCGTCCTTTAGGTATCCTTGCAATTGCCCTTGGGTGCCTTTGGTGACCTGAATTTTCTCTGGCCGCAAGCCGCATTTGCCTGGCCCTACCACACCATCATTAAAAACATTTATGGTTCCCAGAAAATCCGCGACGAATAGGGAATTAGGTCGCTCATAGACATGATTTGGCGCGCCGATTTGTTGAATCTGACCCGCGTTCATGACGGCGATGCGGTCGGCCATTGACATGGCCTCGTCCTGATCATGGGTAACCACCAAGAAGGTGATGCCGAGTTCTTGTTGCAAGCCTACCAGCTCAAACTGAGTTTCTTCGCGCAGTTTCTTATCCAGAGCCGCCAAAGGCTCATCGAGCAAAAGCAGCTTGGGTCGATTGACCAGCGCCCGCGCCAGCGCCACGCGTTGGCGTTGACCTCCGGAAAGCTGCGCGGGCTTACGATCTCCCAGGCCGTGCAATTGCACTTGTGCCATGACGCTTGCGATCCGCGCCTCCCGCTCTGCTCGCCCAACGCCCGCCTGTTTGAGGCCAAAGGCGATATTGTGGGCCACCGTCATGTGGGGAAATAGGGCATAGGATTGAAACATCATATTGAGCGGCCGCCGCTCTGGCGGCAGCCCGCGCAAGGACTGCCCGTCGAGCAAAATGTCGCCGCTGGTTGGGGTTTCAAACCCCGCCACCATGCGCAAAAAAGTGGACTTGCCGCACCCCGAGGGGCCTAGAAGCGCAAAAAACTCCCCTGCGGCCAGTTCCAACGAAACCTCCAGGACCGCGCTTAGGTTTCCAAAATTTTTGCTTAACGATTGCACCAGCAGCATGGGAAGGAAGCCTCAGAGGGTTTGGGAAGTTCCTTGTATCCCATGCCGCACGGACTTTGCAACAGCGGCCAGTCGCTGCAAGACTATTCGCGGATGTACCGGTTGGCTCAGTGTTCCCCTGCGCCCGACGGGCTTGGAGCCCGCTTGTTTTCGCCCTCGGTCTTAGAAATCCGTTTCGACGCCCCCCTCCTCGACCCGCCTGGCGACAAAGGCCGTCAGTTCTTCGTCGATTTCGGGCGGCAAAGCCGGAGGGGTTTCGTAGGCGTCGAGCATTTCTTTGTAGGCACGCTCGGCATGGTCGTAGGTTGTGGGACACCCCGCCTCCGACCAAGTTTCGTAGTTACGCCAGTCGCTTAAAATCGGAGAGTAATAGGCGGTTTCGTAGCGCGCCTGCGTATGGTTGGTTCCCAGAAAGTGTCCGCTCGAATCCACTTCTCGAATGGCCTCAAACGCCAAATCGTCCTCAGTAAAACCCAAGGGTTCGAGAAACTTGAGCGCCATTTGGATCAAGTCCAGATCGAGCATGAACTTTTCAAAGCTGGCCTGCAGGCCTCCCTCCATCCAACCCAGGCTATGCTTCATGAGGTTGGCGCCCGAGTGCATGAGTGCCCAGATCGAAAACACTGCCTCGTAGGCCGCTTGCGCATCGACAGTATTGGCCGCCACAACGTTAGAACTGCGGTAAGGAATGCCGTAGCGACGGCAAAGCTGCCCGCCCAAGATCACCGTTTTCATATACTCAGGTGTGCCAAAGGCGGGCGCGCCCGATTTCATATCAACATTCGACGTAAAGCCCCCATAGACCGCCGGTGCACCAGGGCGAACTATCTGGGTGAAAGCCAAACCCGCCAAAGCCTCGGCGTTTTGCTGCACCGCCGCGCCTGCCAAGGTCACAGGCGCCATGGCCCCCGACAAGGTAAAGGGCGTCAAAATAATCACCTGATTGCGACTGGACATTTGGATAATCCCCTCCAGCATCACCGTGTCAAGTTTTAGCGGCGAGGAGGTGTTGATCACCGAACTCATGCGCACTTGGCTGTCAAAGTCCTCCTCTGCTACGCCATGGGAAATGCGGCACATCTCAATGGCGTCGAGGTTGCGTTGACGCCCGAGCGAGTAGGCCTGCCAGAACTTGTCGGTCCTGCGGATAAAGTCGTCGATGCAGTGCAGGTGTCGCACCGAGGCATGAATATCGACCGGTTCAACGGGATAGCCTGCCGTAAGGTCGACGACGTTGGCCGCTTGGCCCAAACGCAAGAAGTCCTGGAAGTCTTTGCGGTTCCCGTCGCGTCGGCCGCCCGCGCGACTGTGGGAATTGGGCGCGGACGCCACCGGCGCAATCACAAAGCAGTCCTTGCCCATAAGGCGATTGCGTGCGGGGTTGCGGGACACCATCTCGAACTGTTCAGGAATCGTCGCGATGGACTCCAATACCAGGTCACGGGGAAAGCGCACCCGGTCGCTGTCTTTGGCCACCTCAGCGCCCTTAGCACGCAAAATGTCCTTAGCGCCTTCATGAATGAAGTCCATGCCGATCTCTTCTAGGACCTTCAGGCTCGTTTCGTGTATTTGTTCCAGTTCATCGGCAGAAACAAGATCAACTGGTTTCATTCGGTGCCGCCGCTGTTGCGCGGGGAGCTGGGAGAAGCTGAGGCCCGACTGGCGATCCTGCATTTTTGCGCTACGCCGCCCGCCGGATCGGCGCGCTTTGGAGGCTTCGGTCATGGCTTACCTGCCTTCATCGAATTTCTTACCCATGTACTCCCAAGACTCCGCACTCGAAGCTATCACAGAGGCCTGTTGAGCCCCGCGTGCAATCCCTAATCCAACAAATAGCTGACAAAAGCGTCATTTTCTGTGGCATCGGCGGTCTCTCCGCCGCGTGGGTTTCGGATGACCAGCAGGCCCTCGCCAAAGGGAACCGAGACCCATGACCCGTTGCCGATCCTTTGCCACTCATCCTGACCCGAGCCGTAGAGCCATCCCGCCGCCGTATTTTGAATGAAGACTCGCTGCACATCGCCTGTCGTAGCCCCATAAACGAACCCGATCAAATCACCGCCATCTTCGGGCAAGCGCACGCCTATGTCGGGCTGATACCCCTCGTTGCCCGCTATGTCAGAAAAACGCAGACCATCATCGCGGGCACGCCAACACTGCTGTGGAAAATTGCCAAAGTTGGCCAGGACTTCGTCGACCATATCGATCTCGCGCGCGTACATAGTTCGCACCAATTGCGCGCCCTGGCAACGCCCAGGCGCGCGCGCCATCGATAGATTGGGCAGGTCCCTTAAGGTGACCAGGGCGTCCATATCGGCATTGGGATAGAGGCTACCCGCCGTAAAGTCCGCCAACCCGTAGGCGGTCGCGCCGCGCACATCATCAGACAACTCTGCAGTTTCCAAGAAGACCTTGCCCGTGTCGGGCGTCGGCGCCTCCAGCACCATTTCAATCTTGACCGCGGGAGTGAAGTCGGCGCCCTCAACTGCGGGCAAGGACAGGGTCAAGGCGAAATCGTCTTCCGGGATGGTTCCAACATGATGAAAGCTATGGGCGCCAGACTGCCAGCGGGTGAAGGCCCCGCCAGAATCGGCAAAAGTGATTGTGGGCTGGGTTAGCAAAATCGCTGCCATAACGGTGCCATCGGCTAGTTCGAGCGAATGGGTCGCCAGCGCCCGCACCTTCAAGTCCGCTGCCGCAATTTTAGTTACGATCGTGGCTTCGCGGCCAAAAGGCAACTCAACACTGAGCGTTTGGGTCTGATCAATGGGAACCTCAAACCATTGAACGCCCTGGGCCCAAGTTAGCCCTGAGCCCGCGTGTGCGAATACAAGAAAGCCAATCAGTCGGATCAAGCAAGTCATGCTCCCGCTTAACCCAAGATTTCCTTCAGACAAAGCTTACCAGGCATTTTTTTGCGCCCGCGCACCAAATTGCAACGCTTGCCCGGATTGAGAGAACATTAGCTGCGCGAAGTGGTGACGGTGGCCGACTTACTGACCCGAACTGCTACCCCGATCGACCAACTTGTTCTCCGCCAACCAAGGCATCATGGCGCGTAGCTTGGCACCCACATCTTCGATACCGTGGGCCGCCTGGTTGCGCCGGGTTGCTTTGAAATGGGCGCCGCCAGATTTCATTTCTTGAACAAAATCACGAGTGAATTTGCCCGACTGAATATCGCTCAAAACCCGTTTCATCTCCGCCTTGGTTTCTGCGGTGATCAGCCGTGGGCCTGTGACATAGTCGCCGTACTCCGCCGTGTTGGAGATCGAGTAGCGCATGTTGGCCATACCTCCTTCGTAGAGCAAATCCACGATTAGTTTGGTCTCGTGCAGGCACTCAAAGTAGGCCATTTCGGGCGCGTATCCTGCTTCAACCAATGTTTCAAAACCCGCCATGATCAAGTGAGAGATCCCCCCGCATAAGACCGCTTGTTCGCCGAACAGATCGGTCTCGCACTCCTCCTTAAAGGTGGTTTCAATGACGCCAGCGCGCCCTCCCCCATTAGCGGAGGCGTAGGACAAGGCTATATCGTGGGCTTTGCCCGTTACGTCCTGATCAACGGCGATAAGGGTGGGAACACCCGCGCCCTTCTCGTACTCCGAACGGACCAAATGCCCTGGCCCCTTGGGGGCAATCATGATCACGTCGATGTCGTCGCGTGGTTCGATCAGGGAATAGTGGATGTTCAGGCCGTGGGCAAAAGCCAAAGCTGCGCCTGGGCGCATATGGGTGCGCAAGTCATCGGCCCACAAGTCCGCCTGCAACTCATCGGGAGTGAGAACCATGACCAAATCAGCCCACGCGGCGCCTTCCGCCGGTGACATAGTTTTGATACCTACTGCCTGGGCCTTAGCGTTGGAAGGCGACGATGGGCGCAACCCGACAACGACTTCCTTGACCCCCGAGTCCTTAAGATTATTGGCGTGGGCATGACCCTGGGAACCATAGCCGACAATCATGACCTTCTTTTCCTTGATCAAATTAACATCGGCATCGCTATCGTAGTAAACACGCATGATGTAATTCCTTTGAAACTGTTTGAGGGTTAGCCCATAGCGAGGCCTATCGAGACGTGCAACACGGAGTGCGCTGCAGTCCGAACCCAGAATTGGACTGAGGAGGCCGAAACTAGAGCCCCTGCTCGCCGCGGGCGAGGGCAGCTACGCCGGTTCTTGAAATTTCCGATAAGCCAAGGGGACGCATGATTGCAACGAAAGCATCGACCTTTGAGGGCTTGCCTGTCAACTCAAAAGTAAAATGCGCCAAGCCCGAGTCCACCACTTTAGCACCAAAAATCTCCGCAGAACGCAGGGATTCGACGCGCTTTTCGCCCTGCCCTACCACTTTGATCAATGCCAATTCCCGTTCCACACTGGGACCCGCAACCGTCAAGTCGGCAACGCGATGCACAGGCACCACCCGTTCTAGCTGCGCCTTGATTTGCTCAAGGACTTGTGCTGTCCCCTGGGTGCAGATAGTGATTCGCGAAACAGCTGTGTCGGCGTCGATTTCCGAGACCGTTAGCGATGAAATATTGTAGCCGCGCCCCGTGAACAGGCCGACAACCTTGGCCAAGACCCCTGGTTCATTGCTCACCAGCACGGAGAACGTGCGCCGTTCCTGCTTCATATCCACGGCGAACCTACCTTAAACCAGCGCCAAACCATCGCCCTGGATGGCGCCGTCCACGTCGTCGGCGTCGGACAAGAGCATCTGATAGTGCGGCTTGCCCGAGGGAATCATGGGAAAGCAATTTTCATCGCGCCGCACGCAGCAGTCAAACAAGACAAAGCCGGGCGTTGTGATCATTTGGTGTAGCCCCGAATCCAACTCGGCTTCCGTGGTTGCGCGAATACCCGTGCCACCAAAACTCTCCGCTAGTTTCACAAAATCTGGCAGACTGCTGGAATAGGACTCGGCGTAGCGACCGCCATGGAGCAGTTGTTGCCACTGGCGAACCATGCCCATCCACTGATTGTTGATGATGAAAACTTTGATCGGCAAGCGGTATTGGGCAGCCGTAGACAACTCCTGAAGGTTCATCAAGATCGACGCCTCCCCCGCCACATCAACGCACAGGGCGTCAGGGTGGGCCACTTGCGCGCCAATGGCCGCAGGCAAACCGTAACCCATAGTCCCAAGCCCCCCAGAGGTCAGCCACCGATTGGGCCGTTCAAATCCAATATACTGCGCTGCCCACATTTGGTGTTGCCCAACCTCGGTCGAAACAAAGACATCCTCGCGCTGTTTGATCAGGTCAAAAAACCGCTTGATGGCGTGTTGGGGCCGAATCTCAACGTCGCCCGATTCTTGATGATAGGCCAGGCACTTCTTGGCGCGCCAATCATTGAGTTGCGCCCACCAGGTATGCAGGGCGTCGCGGTCTATGTCAGGCCGGCGAGCTTCCCAAACAGCATTGATCGCCGCCATGGCCTCGCCTGCATCGCCAATGATCGGCAAATCAACGAGGATGGTTTTGTTGATGGAACTCGGATCGATATCGATATGGATCTTCTTGGAATTGGGTGAAAATTCGTCGACTTTTCCCGTAATGCGATCATCAAACCGCGCCCCAACATTCAGCATGACGTCGCAGTTATACATGGCAAGATTAGCTTCGTAGGTGCCATGCATCCCCAACATGCCCAAGAATTGGTCGCAGGAGGCGGGGGTTGCCCCCAATCCCATGAGTGTGTTGGTGATGGGAAACCCCGTCATATCAACAAAATGCTGCAAGGCCCGCGCGGCCTCAGGACCCGCATTGATCACGCCACCACCTGCATAGATGATGGGTCGCTTGGCAGACGCCAACAAATCGACCGCCGCGTCAATCGCGGCTTGGTCTGGGGTCGTCCTGGGGCGATAAGTTTTGTGTGTCTGTTCCTTGGGGGCGTGGTAGGCGTTTGTTTGGTTCTGCTGAGCATCTTTAGGCAAATCAACGACGACCGGCCCAGGACGGCCCGAACGCGCAACGTAGAAGGCATCGTGAATCGTCGCCGCCATTCGATCCGCGCTCGTTACCAAATAGTTGTGCTTAGTCACGGGGCGCGTAATCCCAGTGGTATCGGCTTCCTGAAAAGCATCGTTGCCGATTAGATGCGTGGGCACCTGCCCAGTTAGGACCACCAGGGGAATTGAATCCATCAGTGCGTCGCAAATCCCGGTCACAGCGTTGGTGGCGCCAGGGCCTGAGGTAACGAGAACGCAGCCGACCTTTCCCGTGGATCGGGCATAGCCCTCAGCTGCGTGAACCGCCGCTTGCTCATGCCGGACCAAAATGTGCTGGATCGTGTCTTGCTGATGCAAGGCATCATAAAGCGGCAAGACCGCGCCGCCAGGGTAGCCAAATATCACCTCAACGCCCTGGTCGATCAAGGCCTGAACCACCGCTTCCGCCCCTGACATGGAGGTCTTAAGGCCCGTGTCCGCGGCGTAGGCCGCAGGTTCAGAAGGGGTGGGTGCCAAGGTGGCGATCGGGGCTGTCATTACAAGGGTTTGTTCTTGACTTATCGAAGTTACTTCGCTATCGCTTTAGGCGAACTTTGACCTGAATCAAGTCCTCAACACACATTTTGCCTCATAAATAGAACGATTAAGTCGGACATGCTTTCTGTTTCTTTTCCAAAATCCCGGTTACAGGGTAATTTAATTGCTGATTTGCATTGATTTCTTACCCAGGTGAGTTGCCGTTTCGCATAGTTGCGACTCATTTGGCACGCTCGACGCGTGGCTTCACTAACGGAAAGCTGATCGCGAATCACCGCGAGCAACTCTCGAAAGCCAAGCGCCTGGGCAAGCGGCAAGGTTTGTGGGTCCGCATGGGCGTGGGCAAGATCGGCCACCTCCTGCAACGCACCCGCTGCCAACATGCGCTGAAACCGCGCGTCGATTTGCGCGTAGAGATCAGCCCGGTTGGGCACGATGGCGAAAGTGCAGATCGCGCCGATCCCGCCCTGTTTGGGTTGCTCCCACCAATGGGACAAGGGCTGACCTGTTGCCCGCCATACCGACCAAGCCCTCAGCAAACGTTGGCGGTCCGCGCGAGCAAAGCGTCCGTTCAGGGCGGGGTCGGCGCCCAAGACCTCGGTCTCAAATTCCTGGAGGCCAAGATGCTCGAGTCTACGCTTGGCCGCTTCAAGCGCCTGGGCGCCAACAGGGGGGATCGTAGACAGACCTTCTGCCAAGGCCTTGAGGTAAAATCCGGTTCCGCCGCAAAAGATCGGCATCCGCCCTGCCCGCTGCACCCTTTCGGCCTCCGCCTTGGCAGCGACAAGCCACTGGACCACATCTATGGGATCGGCAACCGACCGAACTCCGAACAAGCGATGGTCGGCTGCCGCGCGATCCTCCGTGCTAGGCTGGGCCGTGAGAGTCGGGCACCCTGCATAGACCTGCAGACTATCGGCATTGATGATGACACCGTTCAGGCGCTGTGCCAAGCGGACCGCCAACGCCGTTTTTCCGGAAGCCGTTGGTCCAAAGAGGCAAAGGGGAACTCGGTAGCGCATCGTGCCCGTTCTATATCGTGCCCGTTCCATAATAGGGTGGACTTCCTTTGCACAGATCTGGCCTGTTATAACAAGTGACTTTCTAGAGGGGCGTTCCCATGAGCGAGCTATCACCTAATTACCCACATGCCCGCGCGCCACGCATTCCCATGCACACACCGCACGTGCCGTCATGATCGGTGCCGCTTCCAAAGCGCCCAAGCGCCAAGCCGAGGTGGGTACGGCCAACTTCCATCCCACTGCGGGCTGGGTGACACGGGCCTTGATCGAAAAGGTCCTGAAACCCGTGGGGCACTTTGATGCCGGTTACGGGCAGGCCCGAGTGTGGGAACCTGCGGCAGGGCTGGGTCATATGGCGCAGACCTTGGCCGACTATGCACCCCACCTGCGCGCCTCAGATCTCTATACGCCAACGGGACATTTGAGGCGCACGCATCGCGATGTTGTATGGCACGAGGGCGCGCTCAATTTTTTGAAGGACGATTTCCCTTGGTACCACCCACCGGCCTGGATTATCACCAATCCGCCCTTTGAGAAGGGAGCGGGAAAACTCAATCTGGCGGGGCACTTCGCGTTGCGCGCCCTCGGTCTAGCAACGATTGGAGTCGCCATGCTGTGGCCGCTGTCGCAACTGTGCGGCCAAAGCCGCATGGAACGCCTTTTCATCCCCAACCCCCCGACCATTGAGGCGCGATTTGTTGAGCGACCTAAGTTTCATCCAGGGTTTGTGCATCCCATACAGTCGGGCGGGGATCGTGACTACCTTTGGTTGGTTTGGATCAAGGGCGAGCAACCCCGTGCGCCTGTCTTCATTCGCCCGTGTCGTGCGGAACTCGAGCGGTCCGAAGACTATGACCATGCCGTCGCCAACACCTGGGACGAGATGAAAACCCACTGGATTGCGACGAACGTTCCCACCGTCGATCGCCACACCCAATGGGTTAATTTCATGGCGACGGTCCATGGCAAGGCGTTGAAAACGGCGTGACAGGATCGGCGAAGACTTAAGGCCTAAAAGCAGCCTGACACGACGGGGCAAGATCAAATGAACGAGGACAATAGGGCGCGTCTGGAGGCCTCCCTCAAAGAGGTCTTTGGGTTTTCGCACTTCCGCCCTGGGCAGGGCGAGATCGTGGGCGCAATCTTGGACCGGCGGAACGTCCTAGCCGTCATGCCCACGGGCGCGGGCAAGTCACTCTGCTATCAATTTCCCGCTGTCTATACGGGTCAAAAGACCGTGGTGATCTCGCCGCTTGTGGCCTTGATCGACGATCAAGCAGCCGCCTTGGCACAACTTGGTGTCCGCGCCGCCAAGGTTCATTCAGGCATGACGCGCAAGGCCATGGTGGCGCAGTGGCGAGAGTTTGCCGGCCAAGGTGCCAACATGCTGTATTTAAGCCCTGAGCGCTTGATGCAACCACGGATGGTTCAGGCGCTACAGCGTTTGGGCGTCAGCCTATTTGTGGTAGACGAGGCCCACTGCATTTCGAAGTGGGGGGCGGACTTTCGACCTGACTACCAACACTTAGCCCAGTTACGACAATTATTCCCCGACGCCGTGATCGCGGCCTTTACCGCCACAGCCGATAAGGCAACCCGTGCGGACATCGTGCAGAGGTTGACCGGCGGCGACTGCGCCGAGTTCCTGAAGGGGTTCGATCGTCCCAACTTATTCTTGAGCGTTCGGCCCAAGACCAACCTTAGTCAAAATTTGCTCGACTTTCTCGCGGACAAGCAGGGCCAAAGCGGCATTGTCTATTGCCTGTCGCGCAAAGAGACCGATCAGATCTGCACGCTGCTGATCGATCAGGGATGCAAGGCCATTGCCTATCATGCGGGTAAGACCGCCGCCTATCGGCGCGAGGCGCAAGATCGATTTATGAGCGAGGATGCCGTGATCATGGTCGCGACCATCGCCTTTGGCATGGGCATTGACAAGCCCGATATCCGCTACGTGGTTCATGTGAGCCTGCCCAACAGTATCGAGGCCTTCTATCAAGAAATTGGACGCGCGGGCCGCGATGGTGCGCCTGCGCAGACGCTTCTGTTTTATGGTTTGCAAGATCTGATGCGGCGGCAGAGCATGATTTTTGACGGCGACGGCGGCGAGCAATACAAGCTGCTCGAATACAAGCGACTAGAGGCACTAACCGGCTACTGCGAAACAACGGGTTGCCGACGGTTGGCACTCCTATCCTACTTCGACGAGGGCGTTGCGGGGCCGTGCGGCAATTGCGACAATTGCCTTGATCCACCACAGGTCGAGGATCAAACAGCCCTCGCAAAACACTTGATTTCTGCCATTGTCGAGACAGGGGAATCGTTCGGGGTCGGCCATATCGTCGACATTGTTCATGGCGCGAAAACCGAGAAAATCCGCTTGCGTTCCCACGACCGTTTGGCCGCCTACGCAAGCACGAAAAACCAAAGCAAAAAAACCTTGCAATCGACCCTACGTCAGTTGATCGCCAGTAACGCCTTGCGCGTCAACTTACAACGGTTCGGCGCACTAGAAGTCCAACAGCGGGGACACCAGATTTTGCAGGGCCAAGCGCCATTCATGGCTAAAGCCATGGCGCAGACGCCCACAAAGGCGCAAAAACAAAAGACCCCTCCGGAAGATTTGAACAGGAATCCGCAGCTTCTCGCAGACTTGAAGACCCTTAGGCTGGAGCTGGCGGGGGAGCGTCGCGTTCCCGCCTACATGATTTTTTCCGACAAGGCCCTTAGGCAAATGGCCCAAGACGCGCCCATGACCACAGACCAATTCCTGGCTATCAGCGGCGTCGGCAGGAAAAAGCTTGAAGAATTCTACGGTCCCTTTTCCAGTCTTATCAAACGGCACGCAACGGTAGCCCAAAGTCAAGAGAGGCAACGAGGACGCTGATCGACTTCACGATCGCACCGATTGATCCCAGATCACGGCTTTATGCCAGTTTTCCTCAAGAATGACTCGTTATGAACTGGTGTAATACCAGCGGCAGTTATGAGTGATACCAGCGGCGATTTAAAATGACTCTTTTATTCGCTGGTATAAGGGCCGCGACTGCGGCCCCCGTAGCGGCCCCGAGACAAGCTAAGAAAGCGCCTCGGGGTATCAGCGAAGGCCCCGTCGGAGGCGAAACGCGAAGCGTTTCTGCCGTGAGACATAAAACGGCTGAAAAAGTGTCAACTTTTTTCGCCGTTGGTATGACTCTTATATTCACTGGTATTAGGGCAAGATCAGCTCAATCGTCACGAGAGCCCCGCCGCGCAGAACGGCGAGATCGACGCTCTGTGATCCACTTTCTCGGCTTGCCTCAAGTGCGTTGAAAAACTCCTCGGGATCAAAGACCAAGGTGTCGTCAACCCCCTGAATGATATCTTCAAACTGCAAACCTGCGGAAGCCAAGGGGCCGCCGCGCGTTAGAAACACCAAACGCACCCCGCCCTCAGTGGGGTTGAGCCCACGAAGTAAACGCTCTGACAAGGTCAAGGGCACTACAGCCCCGCCGTAGAAATTCTGCAGTTCCTCAAGGTCGGGGGCCTGATTGTTCGCCAAGTTATCGATCTGACGCAAGGTGAGCTCAACCGTAACGTCAAAAATCTCGCCGTCGCGGAAGATTGCTAACTTCACCCGTGAGCCTGGCGGCGTCGCTGCAACCATCTGAATAAAGTCGCTTTGCTGGGCAATCTCGCGTCCCTCAAAGGTGATGATGATGTCGCCTGCTTGAATACCAGCGCGCTGGGCGGGCAACCCTTCAAAAACAGTCTCCACAAACACACCGCTGGTACCTGTGTAGTCGGTGCGATCACGCAACTCGATGGAAAGCTCGCTAAAGGTAATTCCCAAGAAGCCTCGGCGAACCTCACCAAAAGTTCGCAACTGAGCAACAATTTGCCGGGCGACGTTTGATGGAATCATGAATCCGAGTCCGACGCTGCCACCCGTACGACTAACGATCGACTGGTTAACGCCGATGACCTTGCCGTCAATGTTGAACGACGGTCCACCCGAATTGCCAGAGTTGATAGCTGCGTCAGTTTGAATACGCTGGTCGAAAGGATTGGAGTAAGAGAGATCTCGGTCCAAAGCAGAGACGATCCCGTGGGTCACGGTTACGCCCACGTCGAGGGGATTGCCAACAGCAATGACCCAATCGCCCACACGAACCGTGTCAGAGTCGGCCCATTCCACGGGCTTGAAGTCCAGACCTTCGGGGTCGATCTTAAGTACTGCCAAATCCGTATCGACATCAAAGCCTAAAACCTCTGCGGAGCGCACCGTCCCGTCATTTAAGACCACGGACACATTGGTGCCGACGGATACCACATGTTCGTTGGTCGCAATGTGACCTTCGGTGTCGATGAAAAACCCCGACCCTGTTCCCCCAGGCGCTTCGCCGCGAAAAAACTCCTCAAGGTTGAGGCCACCGGCGTTTGGTGGGGTTTCGACCTGAACGACGACTACGGTTGGCAACACCCCTTCGACGATGTCCGCAAAGGTCTGGGGAAAGCCCTGCGCCCGCGCGAACGGCGCAGCCAGAAGCGTGAAAAGACCGGCGCCGATCAAGACCAAACCAGAGGCGCCGTGAAGGCCACTAGATCGAGTCTTGGCTGCGCTGAGCGACACTTGGATTCCGCGCCCCAAAGCCCAGGGCATGGCGGCAAACTTTAGAGGTGCGGGAACGAAGGAAAATAGAAACATGAGTTTTGGCTTTCAAACGTTGGCTCTAATCGAGCGTCGGTATGGCGAGACTAATTTCATCAAGGGTGGCCTGTAGCCCGGGTGAAACGGCCAGATCGTCAAGAGGCGCAAACGACCCGCGCTGCCGACTGGCTGAACTCAAGGCGGCGTCAAAGCCCAGAAAGTCCCCGAGATAGGAGTCGACATCGGACACGATGAACTTGCCGGTAGGGATCCCATCGCCTTCCAAAATTTGCTCGACCCGCTTGTAAAAGGTAAAAAAGGCGGGGTCTATTCCGAAACCTTGATCCTTCAACACGATTTCTTCGCGGGTTCCAAGACCGATCAGGGCTTGGGCTTGCTGGTTTGCCTCGTCGGTAATCTTGGCGGCGTTGCGAACGGCTTCAGCGCGAATGATGTCGGCGGTTGCGTTGGCGTTGGTCAAAATATCTTCCCGCTCGGCATTGCGTTCCTGGATCATGGAGGCTTCGACCTCCGCCTTGGTTTGCTCGGGCAAATCAACGCGGTTGATGCGGAAATCAACCAAGCTGATGCCGTACTGGTCTTCAAGACCCAAGAGACGATCGAAAACTTGTGCGCGCATTTCCTCCCGCCCTTCGGCCAAAATCGAGGCCTGCGAGCGGTTGTTAATGTTGGCCTGAATCGCCGTCACTGTGCCGTCGCGCAACCTGTCCTGTAAGAGCTGGACCGAGGCGCCGACCTGCTCCTGGACCTTGCGCAGGTCGATGATCTGATAGGTAATATAGTAATCCACGACGATGGGTTCGGCGTTCAAAGCAAGGAATGTTCCCGCGTCACCATCGTACTCGTAGACGAACGCGCCAATTTTGCGGACCTCGTCTATAAGAGGCACCTTAAAGTGCAGACCCGAGGCCTTTTCCTCATGCACGAGCTCGTTGAACCGAAACACCATGGCTTGCTGTCCAGGGTTCAGGGTATAAGTCGAGGTGTTGAAAACCATCAGCGCAGCAAACAGGCCGATGCAAAGGGTGATTAGGGTACGGATCATCGGGACCCTCCTGACGTCAGATTGCTAAGGATTTGATCAAGGCGTAGTTCCTCCGCCGTAGCGTCAATCTGAGCTTCAGATAGCAAAATTCGGCGCGCATCTTCGTAGAGACGTTGCAGAGTCGATTCTGGTGACTGGCGGTAACCGTTGTAGATTTGACGGAGTTTGTTGGCCTCACCCAGGCCGACATTGACCCGCCGCACCACATCCTGGCGGGCTTGCGCGAGGGCGCGGCCCGCAACCCCTTGGGCTTCGTTAAGTTGAGCGTTTTCAAACTGCTGCGCCTCCTCCAACCTGATCAGGGCCGTCGCCTGGGCTTGTTGGATGGCCCGCACAGAATCTTGCACGGCGTCGGGAACCTGCGGCGTGCCGGAGGCGTCGACCCGCAAAATCCTTACCCCCAAAGGTACCTCGTTGGTGCCGATCAAGGCCGTTAAGTCGGCGCTGATCTGATCGCGGATCTGCCCAGCGCGTGCGCCAATGGCGTCCAGGGCTGCGGTGCGCCCGATGTTGTCGCGCAAGGCCGTTTCCCCCGCGAGCTTAATCAGATTTTCGGGGTTGCGGTAGGCAAAGCGGAAAATTTGCGGCTGGGTGGCATCGACCTGCCACACGATTTTGATCGGGAAACTGACCAGTTGCTTGTCGCCTGTCACGATCAACTGCTCATCACGGCCAACACCGCCGCCGATTTCCACGGTTCGCTGAGAAACGTCGATCAATTCAGCGCGACCGATTGGGGAAGGCCAGTGCCAGTTGAGGCCAGGTTGACCGATGCCCGTAAACTGTCCGAAGGTGGTTTTGACCGCCCGTTCGGTCTCTCCAACCTGGTAAATGCCTGTTGCACCGTAGAGCAACAGCAGCAAGCCAAGTACAAAGCCAACGCCGCCAGATCCGAGGCGATTGAGCAAGGTTCCTGCCTGGCTGGCGGCATTGCGTGCTATGTCCTCGAATTCATTGCCGTTACCCTGCGGCGGACGCCCGCTACCATTGCGCCGCTTACGCTCGCCGTCAAGGTCGACGGGCCGCGGACCGCGTGCCTTGCTGGCTTTAGGACGCCGCGGCGCCTCCCCCGTTCCCCAGGGATCTTCCGCCATTTTCATTACCGTGTCTGGACTTGGTGTTTCTTCCCTGGACATGCCGCATCCTTTTCTTGATAAAAACCTAGCGCCTATTTGGGACCCCTAGCAGGGGTTTCAAGGTTCAAATAGGGGCGCAATCAACGCGGTTGTGTTATAAGTGGCGTGGAGGGCGATGGCAGGATAGAGCGAGCCGCTGCGCACCCGCAGTCTTAAGGCGGCAAAACCCACGAGGGCGAGCAGGGCTAGGACCAGGGCTTGATCCCACCAGTTCTGCAGAACCGACAGCGTCGCGGCATGGGCAAAGGCGAACAGGACGGTGCTACCGCCCGCCCCGACGAGGTCCCCGAAGCGCTCCTTTAAGTAGATATAGAAAATCCCGCGAAACAAAGTTTCTTCCAACACAGGCACCAAAATACACACGACGATGACCAACCCCAGCAGAGAAAAGAGCGTGGGCGTTGCCCCCACGATATAGTTTTGATTGAACTCAGCGAGGGCTTCCTGACCCGCCTCACTCACCCCCAGGCCGAGAATACCTGTTGCGATCTGGATAAGAACCCCAAGACCAAGGCCCCAAAGAATCCAGGTGGTAGCAGGCCAACGAAAGCCCAGGCCAAGCGGTGACCAGCCGCCTTTGCCGTAGGTCCACGCCATGACACATCCAACGCAAAGGGCGATGAAGAAAAAAAATGCTGCGGGCCCGCCCGCGTCTCCCAAGCGCCCAAGAAACGTGAAGAACAGCAAAGGGCCGAGCTGAAAATAGGTCACGACGACGGCGAGACAGCACCCTGCGGAAATCAGATCGTGGCGCCTGTCAAAAAAAGGCTTCTGCATGATAGGCTCCTATTCATTTTTGGTCCCCTTTTGGTCACACTTCATCTCCCGCGCCCCTAATTGAAGACGGGGTTGTTGATTTGTTTTGTTTTATGCGATTGCGGTGGTTTGGCAGTTGAGGGAGATTTTGTTGGCGGCTTTGAGAAGATTTTGTCCGATGGCAACCATGGCGAGTTGGGCGTGAGGTTTAGCTGTGCCGAAGTATCGAGCTCTGGCCAGTCCAAACAGGCGTTTTGAGGTGCCAAAGCATTGTTTGAGCGGAATCGGCTCTTTGAGATTAGTTTGTTGAACCGCTTTTCCGATGCCCGTAGAGGGCGAGCTCTTGCAGCTTTTCGCATGATGCCATTGCGGTGTTTGCCCTTTAAAAAGGCGCGGTTGGCTTTGAAAGCATAGGCCTTACCGGCCAAGATACGTCTTGCTTTGGCATCTCGTGCTAGGGTCTCAAACTCAAGACTTTCCCCGCGGTTGGCGGGCGTGGTGTGAACGCGGTCAACAAAGCCCTCCTCGTCACAGCGGGCAAAGCCCTTGAAGCCCAAAGTGCTTTTGGCGCCCTTCTTGACCCAAGGTGCATCAGGATCGGCGCTATAGGTAATCCCTCCCTCTGGTTCTGCTTTTTCGCCTTCTTCACGGTCATTTGGGGTATCAATAAAACGGCAAGGCCGAGTGGGACTTTGCACCAATGTGCCATCAAGGATCGCGCCCTGAGCCTGCTTAAGTTTAAGGACATGAACCTCAAGGTGAGGGCAAACCTCGGCCAGCAGGTCATCATAAACCATGCCCTTCACCAGGGAATTGGGAAAACGCCAAGGGGTTGTCTCGTCAGGAACGGGTGTATTCAGATCAAGTCCGCAGAAAATCATGAAGTCCAGGCGAACTTTGAGCGCGCACTCCAGCTTAGGGTCACTCAAACCATGCCACTGGCCGATTAAGAGGCACCTGAACAAAATAAGCGGATCATAGCCCTCAAGCCCTATTCCAGAGCGACCAAGTCCTCGCTTAAGAATTGGCGAAAACCGTCCCCAATCCATCAACGCCTTGACCTTAGTAAGTCTATCGTCCCGCCCAATCCAGTCTGACACATCTTGACTGAATAAATCCATCTTCAGCTCCCAAATAAGGTCTCAAATACATAGCACATCCCCCAATCGCCGGGAATCCTGAATTGGAAACCTTCCTTATGCAGAGGTCTTAAAAAAGGAGGCTTGTTTTTGGTGCCTCACGGGTCGCGCCCGAGGGCGGCGCAAAGCTCGCGCCATTCGCGCACGCTGAGGCCGCTCTGGGTCTGGTGAACCGATTCGCCGCGCAACCAAGCCTGCACCACCTGGATCATGGACTTGGACAAGTCAAAATTGTCCATACGATAGTCCTCAAAGGCGGCACAGGCGCTCGGCACCCACGCGCGCACCAGATTCAACATGACTTCGGCGTAGGCGCGGATCTCGTATTGGGCGTGCGGGTCAACGCGAAGTGCTAAGAAATGCAGCAAGTTATGCAAATCGATCTTCCAATACCACTGCGTATAGGTCGAGAGTGGCAGCACCATGCGCGCAAGTTCCCGTGCCACGCCCGACGGCGTGCTCTCACTGTGATCACCCAAGAGGTCGTCGTAAAGATCAAAACATCGAGCGGCATCGGCCTTCAACACGTCCAACACCTCCTGCGCGCGCGTACCCGCCAAAACCTCACCGCGCCCCTGCTGATTGTTGATGGACTGGGCCGCGAGATGATCGGGCGCGGGCACGTAAAACTCACGATCCAGAACCGAATAGCGCGCGCTGTATTCGTTGACATTGGCGGTGCGGTGGCGGATCCATTGCCGGGCCACGAAGATCGGCATCTTCATGTGAAATTTGATTTCGCACATTTCGAACGGGGTCGAGTGGCGATGCCGCATGAGGTAGCGAATCAAACTGGCATCGCTGCGCGCGGCCTTGGTGCCCTTGCCATAGGAAACACGCGCCGCTTGGACAATGGCCGCGTCGTCGCCCATATAGTCAACAACGCGCACAAAGCCCCGATCCAAGACGGGATGCATATGGTATAGGCGCGCTTCCATGGCTGGCACCGTCACTCGACGCGTCGAGGCGGTGGTAGCGCGTTGTTCTTCTATTTGCGCATCTACGGTGTCGTCCATAGGCAGGTCTTAGGGGTTTTGGGTGTGGATAGAGCGCTTATGGAAACGGTCAGTTTCACGCAAATGAAGGACGGCACGGCGGCGGACTATGCGCTGCTTGACCGCCTGGAAAAGCCCCATCTGGCCCGCACCGCCCGTCGGGTCTTGACGCACATGGCGCTGCAAGCAGAGGAATCCTTGGACGGTTATCCGATTTCGCGCTTGACCCACGCCACCCAAGCCGCGACCCGCGCGGAAGCCGACGGCGCAGACCCGGACTGGATCGTCGCCGCCCTTCTCCATGATATCGGCGATGGCCTCGCCCCGCAGAACCACGATCGATTTGCCGCCGAAATTCTGCGCCCCTTTGTGCGCGAAGAATGCTCCTGGGTGGTCGAACACCACGGTCTGTTTCAAGGCTACTACTATTTCGCGCACACAGGTGGGGACAAGAACGCACGCGACAAGTTCAAGACCCATACCCATTACCGGGCGTGCGTTCAGTTCTGCGAACGCTGGGACCAATCCAGTTTTGATCCCGCCTATCCGTCCAAGGATCTCACCTACTTTCAACCCCTGGTCGAGGCGGTTTTCGCCCGCACGGCCTACGACCCCGCCGTTGTTCAGGAGGGCATTTCGACATGGCACACCCTAGAGCTGACTTAGAATTCCAGGCAGAGCGTCAAGCGCTCGCCGCGGCGTTTCGCTTGGCGGCCCGCAACAATTGGCACGAGGCCGTCGCCAACCACTTCTCGCTCGCAGTCTCCGACGACGGCAAGCGCTTCCTCATCAACCCTAGCGGCCTCCACTTTAGCCGGATCAAATCGTCCGATCTGATTCTTTGCGATGCCGACGACAAGGCGGCGACCTTCGCCCAAGATTGCGTCCCCGACCCCACCGCCTGGGGTATCCACAGCGCCCTGCACCGCCACATCCCGCGCGCGCGCGCCTGCCTTCATGTCCATGCGGACTATGCGACGACGCTGGCGTGCCTGAAGGACCCTCAGTTGCCTCCCATCGATCAAATGACCGCCCGTTTCTTCAACCGCATAGGGTACGATGACGGCTTTGGCGGCATGGGGTTCGACGATGAAGGCGACCGCTTGGCCCGCACCCTCGGCCCACACCGCATCTTTCTGATGGGCAACCACGGCGTCAGCGCCGTCGCGGAAACCATCGCCCGAGCTTTTGACGAGCTGTACTATTTTGAACGCGCGTGTTCCCTCTATCTGCGTGCCGCGGCGACGGGATTGCCGCTGAAGGTCATGTCGGCGAACATAGCTGAAAGTACGGCTCAGCAATGGGAAAGCTACCCCAACGAACCGTGGCAAGTCCACTTCGACGCCATGCGCCAGATTTTGGATCGGGAAGAGCCTGACTATCGCGATTGAGGCGCGGACCACCATGGAAGGTGTCGCCACCAACCGGCGCAAGGCCAAATCGACCTGCCAATGCTTTGGTCAAGACTCGTTTCAATTTCCCTCTGGTTGCGGGGCAGTGGGCAAGGCCTGACGCGATGATCAGCCAAGCGTCCACACTACAATAAAGCGGATTCCAAGTCGTTTGGAACAATCGACATGAGGGAACATGCGCGCCAACAAAGGTGTTATACCAACGGTCATAAAAGTGACCTTTTCATGACCGTTGGTATTACAGCCATTGAACCGATTCAAAACAAATGCGAATGGCTTTAGCGCGGGGCCTTAAGGCGCGGACATCTCCCTAGCTTCTTGAATAGACATCCTCATACCTTGTAATATCATCTTCACCGAAATACGAACCTGTTTGAACTTCGATCAAGGTTAGAGGATGCTTGCTTGGATTCTCCAAACGGTGAACAGAACCTAAGGGAACGTATATGCTCTCGTTTGCCTTGCATACTGTTACTTTGCCATCTATTGTCGCCCTGGCGACCCCATCAACCACGATCCAATGCTCTGCGCGGTGAGAATGAGACTGTAAACTGAGTTTCCCACCAGGTTTAACATGTATGCACTTAACATGGAAAGAACCGGAAATGGCCAAAGTTTCAAAAGACCCCCACGGGCGATGGTCTAATTGGAATGCGTCTGCGCGTTCATCACCTTTATGTCGCAGTCTCGCGACGATCTCTTTCACCTCCTGGCAACGACTTTTGTCGGCCAGGAGAACTGCGTCGTTGGTTGCGACCGCAACAACATCTTGAAGGCCAAGACCGACGACCTTCACCTTTGTGCCAACACTCCGTAAATATGAGTTCTCACAGTCTACCGCGAGTACGTCGCCTTCAGTTGCCATGCCAACGTCATCGCAAAACTCCCTCCAGATGGCAGTCCAGTCCCCGAGATCGCTCCAATCATCCTCATACGGGACGACCAAAATCTTGTCTTTCAAATGCTCAAGTATCGCATAGTCTATTGAGATTTTTGCCACTTCAGACCAGTGTTGGGGATCAAGGCGAAGAAAATCGAGATCTGGTGTTGCCCCCTCTAGTGCTAACCCAACATGGGAATACATCTTAGGTTGATATTGACCATAGGCCGACACAATCACATCGGATCGCATTAAAAATATGCCTGCGTTCCAAAGGTGATTACCGCTGGCCAAGAGACGTTCAGCCTCAGCTGCATTGGGTTTCTCAGTGAATGATTTAACGGGAATGGGCGCGAGATTTCCCAGATCTGATTTTGGACTAAGTTCGAGATATCCATAGCCGGTTTCTGGCCGCTTTGGTGCAATACCAAGTGTAATGATTGCACCTGCTTGCGCCGCTTTACGTCCTCTCTCAATTGCGTCCTGAAACAGATGAACATTGGGTATTGAATGATCAGCTGGCGCAACAAGCATAAGTGACCGGGGGTGTCTGCGTTCCAGAAATAAGGCCGCCGACAGAATAGCCGGCGCCGTGTCACGGCCCTCAGGCTCAATGAGTATGGTATCAATGTCATGGTTTACTTGAGCTGCTTGGTCGGTAACCATAAATCGAAACTTGTGACCTGTGAGAACCAGAGGATCGCGGAACTTCGTGCCCGAAAGGCGTTGCAGTGCTTGCTGGAACAATGAGGCCTCACCTCCAAAGCACTCGAACTGCTTTGGGAATGATTTGCGCGATACAGGCCACAAGCGGGTTCCTTCTCCGCCAGCTAGAATGACAGGTGTGATCCTGGTGTCAGTGGACATAGGCGCCTTTCGCTCAAAGCGATGCGTACTTGTATTGAATAGGTTTAATGGGTTTAGGCCGCTTTGAGATGGAACCAGTCTTCGGGCAGTTGCATGAGCGTTTCCTTGCCCGCCAGCACCATTTTCCGCAACGCGGAAACTTCGGGAAGGATGCGCTGATAGAAGAACTGCGCCGTCATGATCTTGCCTTTGTAAAAGGCCTCGTCGGGGCCGTCAGGCGCGGCGGCGGCGACCTTGACGGTCTTGGCCCAAAGGTAGGCTAGGGCGGTGAGCGCGAACAAGCGCAAGTAGTCGCTGGCGCCCGCCCCGGCCTCTTCGGGGTCGCGCGCACTGTTCATGAGGATGAACTGCGTCGTTTCTTGGAGCATGGCAAAGGCCTTGGCAAGCTCGGGCACATAGGCCTTCAGCTCGGGAGTTTGCTGCTCCGCCTCGATGAACGCGGCGACCGGATGAAAAAAGGCCCTGAGGTAGCGGCCAAAGTGAGCGCTGAGCTTCCTGCCGACCAGATCGAGCGCTTGAATGCCGTTGGTGCCCTCATAAATTTGGGCAATTTTTGCGTCGCGCAGCAACTGCTCGCGCCCCCATTCACGAATGTAGCCATGGCCGCCCAAGACCTGGACCGACTCAGAGGCCGAGGCCAGCGCCGTATCGGTGAAGTAGGCCTTCACAATCGGGGTCATGAGCTGGACCAGATCGTCGTTGGCGCGTCGTTCCTCCTCGCTTGGGGCGTGAAATGACTTGTCCAGGGCCAAGCAGACCCAGGTCGAGAGCGCGCGATTGCCCTCAGCATGGGCTTTCATTTTCATGAGCATGCGCCGAATGTCAGGATGCACTAGGATCGGGTCGGCGGCCTTTTCGGGAGCCTTGGCGCCGCCGAGGGCGCGCATCTGTAGCCGGTCTTTGGCGTAGGCCACGGCCGCCTGATAGGCCGCTTCACCGATGCCGAGCCCCTGAATGCCGACGCCCAGGCGCGCGGTGTTCATCATAACGAACATGGCCTCAAGGCCCTTGTGTGGGTGCCCGACCCGAAAGCCCGTGGCTTTATCGAAATCCAAAACAGCCGTGGCACTGCCGTGAATCCCCATCTTTTCCTCAATTCGGGGGCATCGGACGGCGTTGCGGGCCCCAGGGTTGCCGTCGGGGTCGGGCAGGAACTTGGGCACCAAGAACAAGGAAATGCCTTTGACCCCGGTGGGCGCATCCGGCAACTTGGCGAGCACGAGATGGACAATGTTCTCGCACAGGTCGTGCTCCCCTGCGGAAATGAAGATCTTCTGCCCCGTCACGGCGTAGGTCCCGTCGGGCCGCGGGTCGGCCTTGGTGCGGATCAGCCCTAGATCGGTGCCGCAGTGCGGTTCGGTCAAGCACATGGTCCCCGACCAGGTCCCCTGCACCATCTTCGGCAGGTAGGTCTGTCGCAGATCTTCGCTTGCATGGGCCATGAGGGCGTTGATGGCGCCCGCGGTCAGACCCGGATACATACCAAAGGCCATGTTGGTGGACACTACCATTTCGTTGAACAACAGATCGAGCGTATGGGGCAGGCCTTGTCCGCCCTCGGCCTGCGGCACCGACAGGCCCTGCCAGCCACCGTCGCAAAACGTGTCGTAGGCCGCTTTGAACCCCGGCGGCGTCCGCACCACACCGTTGTCCCAGGTGCAGCCGAGTTCGTCACCATCGCGATTGAGCGGCAGCAGTTCTTGAACGCAGAACTTCGCCCCCTCCTCCAACACCGCATCGATCACGTCGGGCGTTGCCTCCTCCAGGCCTGGCAACAGATGCAGCGAATCGCCGTCCCAGAGTTCGCGCAGGGCAAACTTCATATCGCGAAGCGGCGCAGTATAGGGAAGAGGATTGGGGTGGTGGGGCATAGGCCGTAGCTCCTTCTCACTCATAAGACGCGACCGCGCCTAAGTAACGCCGTCGCAGACAAAGGTAAATCCCACCGTGATTCCGTGCTGTGCGCGGTCGCAGCGCACATCATGGAACGGCAGTCATACCAGCGGCAATTATAAATGACTCTTATGATCGCCGGTATAAGGGCCGCGACTGCGGCCCCCGAAGCGGCCCCGAGAATAGCTAAGATAGCGCCTCGGGGTATAAGCGAAGGGGAGGCGAAACGCGAAGCGTTTCTGCCGTGAGTATCCATGATAAATCAAGGGGCAATTTGTGACCATTTTCTGTTTTCCCGCAAGAGGGCATTTGCCAGCGTGATCAGCTTAGGCATCACGGCGATGAGGGCGACTTTTTTCGGCTTTCCTGCATCGACAAGGCGGCTCTAAGAAAACCTTTAGGTCTTCATTGTATCGCATGGCAACCAAGGAAGGCATGTAGAGAGCATTGCGTACAGGAGCTCTTCCCCCCTTGATACGGGCGACACCCTTAAGCGTTCCTGATTGGGATTGCATAGGAGCCAAGCCAGCTAGAGCGCCGATCTTTTTCTGGCTGAGTGTGCCAAGCTCTGGCATGTTGGTCAGAAGGGATATGGCTGTTCGTGCCGCAATCCCTGGGATTGTGATCAAGATGTTAAAGCGTTCCAAGAGATCAGGATGGGCTTCGATGAGCTTCTTGGTCTTGAGGGTTAGCTGTTCGATCTCCTTTTCGAGGGTCTTGAGCATTCTCGTTGCAAGCCTCACAGCGGCCTTATGGGTAACGACTTTCTTCCTGTTGCTCCACTGCGTTTGCGTTTGCACAAGCCCTTGATGAAGACTTTGGTATTCCCCAAGAGTTTCAATGACTTCATCGCGTATCTTGGTGGGCTCAAGGGGGAGGGTTTGGCCCATGAGTGCCAGGATTTTCGCATCGACCTTATCGGTTTTTGCGAGTTGGCCGATGCTGTTGGCAAAGCATCGCGCTTGCCAAGGGTTGACCTTTGCGTAAGCGATTTGGGCTTGAGCAAGGCCCCGTTCCAAGGCTCTGTGATAGAAGCCAGTTGCCTCAAAAATGACCAGGCAATCAGGAAGCTTGCTCAAGGTCTTGATGAGAGCCTTAATCCCGCAAGGGGTATTGGGCTTGCAGCTATGGTTTTGGCCATTTGACACAAAAATATCGAATTGGGCTTTTGAAACATCAATTCCGATGGTAACTTGTGACATCTTTGCGTTCCCTTTCTTGTCATACGGGACGCACAGCTGGCTCCCTAGTATCCATTCGGGCCACTTGTAGGAAAGACGGGGTGATCAAACTCACGAACGGTGCCTGCAACGCAGCACCTAGACACGAACGATCCAGCCCCGCCGCCGATTTGGGGGTGGCCACCCCCAAATCGGCGCGTCAAGCTTACCACAAATGATCTAGCATCGCGGCAAGAAAACGCTCATATTCCATTAGATAAGACATACAACGGCCAAAAAAGGGGCACTTTTTATGACCGTTGGTATGATTGAACTGAAAAACCAGAAACAAGAACTTCTTCAACAGATCGTTGCTGAGGAAAATGAAACCTAATTACAGCTAACCGGGACTATTAGGGAGCTAGACCGTGAGATAGCAGAAGGTTTGAAATCTCTTGGTGCAGCCAAAGGCATGTAGTATGAGACCTCAGCATAAATCAGAGGATCGAAAGTTGATAGCAAGATATGGTGCTAACTTTGCTTTTATGACACTACATATTGTGGTTCTTTGATCCGAAGTCGAATTATGCTGAGGTCTCAGGATAATATCATCCTTGGCAGAAATAACTGATCCATTTTCGGCCAATAGATCATTTAAAGGCCTCAAAATCGATACGTTTAGCAATTTCTCTCAAACCTTTGTGACTCAAATTAAAACCGACTAGCCTTCGTCGGCGGGCGACTTTTGTCACCACTTTGGCGTGGAACTGACAGTTCCAAAAACGGGAATTGAACTGGCAATCCAGACGGAAACACCGGCGCTTCATCTGAGTCTTCCGCCGACATTGCGACCTACCCCTTAGATGCAGGGAAAAATACCACCCCTACCCCAGCTGGATGCAAAACAGTCCGACCACCGCGACAGCGGCGCCGACGAAGGCCATGGCCGCGGGGCGTTCGCGGGTCCAGATCCATATAAGCAACAAGATCCAAACGGGCGTTGTTTGCGACAAAGCAGAAATCAATCCCACCTCCGACCCCATCGACTGCGCCCAGACCAGCAAGGTCATGCCCAGGCCCATGCCCGTGATCCCAGAAAGCGCGGTGAGGGTCCAGGCGCTGAGCGTGGGCGGGTTGGCGGCGCGCATCGCTTGCACCCCAAGGGCGGAGAGAGCGTTCAAGGCCACAGCCGCGATCCCGACCCGGATTGCCGCTACTAAGATGACGGGGGGTTGAGCAGCGGGCGCTACGTCGATCACAAAGTCCGACAACACCAGCCCCACCGCCTGACAGGCCGCGGCGAACAGAGCGAAGGCGATCCCGACCCACAAGGGACCGCGCACCCGTTCCCAGATGTGTAGCAAGGCCCGCCGCTTGCCATAGGCGATGGCGACGATGACCCCGATCAGCACCAGAAACACGCCCAGCCATTCGAACGGGTCTATGCGATCCTTGCCGACCGCGACCGCCAACAGGGCCGTCATGGGGGCATTGAGCGCAAACAGCATGGCGTTGCGGCGCGGCCCCAAACGACTGAGCGCCTCGAACAGCGCCGTGTCGCCCAAGAAAATCCCGATGAACCCCGAGACCGCGATAACCGCAGCCACCTGCCAACTGATCCATTCGAACGTCCCGCTGGCGGCAAGGACAATCACCAGCGTCACCGTGACAAAGTTCTGCCGTGCCCGAGCAAAGGGCAAGGGTCCCAAGACGCGGACCGGATGCGCCGCCAACAAGCCCGTCACGGCCCAAATCAGCCCAACGAGAACCGCGATCAATTCTGCGTAAATCGTCATTCTAGGCGCTGTCGACGCGAGCCGAAGCCCGTATTTGGTCGAAGGAAGCAAATCGAAGACAAGATGGCAGCCCATCCTTGTCCCCAAGCTACCAAGCCTAAGCCGTGACGTACGGGAAGGCTAGCGCAATTTTCTGCCCTCACCCACGAGACACGACTTTAAGAAAACAGGCTTCGCGCTGACTCAGCACAAGGGAGCTTCATCTGCTGAGCCCGCCCCCAAAGTTGACACTCTTCAAATTCTCCGACATACTCTGGAGCCATGACAAGCAGGACCCATGGTCCTCGTGCCAACAAACGGCACCTTGACCACCACACCGCGATTGAACGGCGTTGAGGGACGTGCTGGCAACCGACGGTGCGCGCGCCAGGGCGCAGGCCGCCCCCGCAACCCTCTATGTCGGTTTTTTGATCGCTGCGCCCCTGCTGATTCTGGTTCTGCACTCGCTTTGGACGCAGACTTACGTCTCCATTGATCGCACGCTGACCTTTGCCAACTATCAACAGGCCCTCGCCGACCCGCTGGTCCATTTCTTGCTGGGGAGGTCGATTGCCATTGCGGGCGCCGTAACCCTTTTGACAGTGCTGCTCGCCTACCCCATCGCCTACTTCATCGCCCTGCGTGCAGAAAAGAAAACGCTTTGGCTACTGCTGATCACCATTCCGTTCTGGTCCAGCTACCTGCTGCGGGTCTTTGCCTGGAAACTCATTCTCGGGTTCAACGGGGTGGTCAATTCAGGCCTGACGGGTTTGGGGCTCATCGACACGCCTCTGACCTTTTTACTCTACAACGAATTTGCCGTGGTTCTGACCTTGGCCCATGCCTGGGCGCCGTTTGCCATCTTGCCGATCTATGTCTCTTTGCAGAAAATTGACCTCAAAGTTCTCGAGGCTGCAACCGATCTGGGAGACAATGCTGTTCGGCGATTTTATCGGGTGACGTTGCCGCTCACGGTTCCTGGCATCACCGCCGCCGCCCTCATTATCTTTATTCCCACGGTCGGCGACTACGTGACCCCTGCCCTCGTCGGGGGATCTGATGGCAAGATGATCGCCAATCTGATCCAGGTGCAGTTTGGCGCCGCTAATAACTGGCCCCTGGGAGCGACCTTGTCCCTGCTCGCCATGCTGGCTGTCGGCTTCATCGCCCTCGTCTTTGCCCTGTCTATGAACGCGCTCCGGACTCTGTTGCGATGAGGCGCGGATTTGCACTGAGGATCCCACCGCTCAAAGTTTACTTGTGGGCTTACTTGGGGTTCTTGTACCTGCCGATCCTCTTCCTGCCCCTGTTTTCCTTCAATGCAGGTACCATTGTCGCATTTCCGATCAAGGGTTGGACGCTGGATTGGTACCGACAGTTGGCGGGGGAAGCGACGCTGATCCAGGCCCTGGTCAACAGCTTGATTGTTGGGCTGGCCTCGGCCTTCCTATCGACCGCCATGGGGTTGTTTGCGGCGCGGGCCTATACGCGCTATCAATTTTTCGGCCATCGTTTTTCGGAAGGACTGGTAATGCTGCCCCTGGTTGTTCCGGGCATTATCGTCGCCTCGTCCATGCTGGTGCTCTTTATCTCCCTCGGCCTCAATCCCTCGCGCTTTGCCGTGATTTTGGGGCATAGCTTCCTTGGGCTCCCCTTCGCAGTGTCAATCCTAAAATCGGCCTTTGATGACTTTGACGTGTCGTTGGAGGAGGCGGCCTACGACCTCGGCTCAACGGCAGTGCAGGCCTTTGGTCGCGTCACCCTCCCGCTTGTCGCGCCAGGGCTGGTCGCAAGCTTTCTCGTCACCTTCACCGTCAGTTTTGACGAGTTCATCTTGGCATTTTTCCTATCAGGCAGCGAACCCACCCTGCCCGTCTATATCTGGAGTCAAATTCGCTTTCCCGCGAAGCTACCCAACACTCTGGCGTTGGGGACCTTACTGCTGCTGGGGTCGGTCGTGCTGCTGCTGATTGCCGAATACGTTCGTCGCCGCCCTACAAAACTTTCGGGTCTTTAAGATCATGACGCAAAATCCCATTATCGAATTGGACCAGGTCAATAAGACCTTTGGGACCTTCCACGCAGTCAAGGACCTGAACTTGAAGGTGCGCGAAGGTGAATTCTTCTGCCTGTTGGGGCCGTCGGGATGTGGCAAAACTACGGTCTTGCGAATGATCGCGGGGTTTCAGGACCCAAACAGGGGCCGAATTTGCATCGACGGGCAAGATATGAAGGCAACCCCCGCCAACCATCGCCCGACCAATATGGTATTTCAGAGCTACGCGATTTTCCCGCATCTCAATGTCGGGGACAATGTGGCCTACGGTTTGCGCGGGCGTGGCCTCACCAAGGAGCAGCTGATCGCCCGCGTGAACGAGGCTTTGGGGATGGTCGCGCTTGACGGTTTGCAAAGGCGCCGCGCTACGGAACTCTCGGGCGGGCAGCAGCAACGGGTGGCCTTGGCCCGGGCTCTGATCATGCGCCCAAAGGTCTTGTTGCTGGACGAACCCCTCTCCGCCCTCGACAAAAAGTTGCGCGAGCAGATGCAATTTGAAATGCGACGACTCCAGCAAACCCTTGGCATCACCTTTGTCACCGTCACGCACGATCAGTATGAGGCCATGACCATGTCGGATCGCATGGGAGTCATGTTCAATGGCCGGTTGGTGCAGGTCGATACGCCCCAAACGCTTTACGCGCGCCCCTGCAACCGCGAAGTCGCGGGGTTCATCGGCGCCATGAACTTCTTGCGCGCGGACGTGCAAGGATCAAGCGATCAAACATTGACCGTGGATGTAGCGTACTTTGGCCGCATGACGATTCCCCGAAACCCCAACACCCAAGCGCCCGAATCCGGACCCGTCGACGGCCAATCGCTGCTCCACGAGCAAGTCTTGGTCGGCATCCGCCCCGAACAACTGGAAGTATCCAAGGTCCCTCCAGAGGCCTTTAGCGGCGCGCCCTGCGACAGCGTCATCAGCGCTGTGGTTCGCGACGTTGCCTTTTATGGCGAAAACGTTTATTATCACCTTATCGTCAATGAAGGACAGGAGCCGATTAGCGTGTCGGTGCCCAATTACTTCCATGGCGCTGATTTCCAGGCAGGAGAGTCTGTCTGGCTAGGCGTTAAGGCGACATCGGTCATTGAACTCGGCAAGGCCGAGGAGTCATTTTAACACAGGGAGACACGATTCATGCACATCAAAAGAACAACCCTATTGGGGCTCACAATCCTATCCGGCCAGGTTGGACTGGCAGGCCACGCCAAGTCAGAGGCAGGGGACGTCAGTGTGTTTGATTGGTCGGGGTATGAGGACCCCGGGTTTTTCAACGCCTACGTCGAGGCCCACGGCGGCTCGCCATCATACACGTTTTTTGGCAGTGTTGACGAAGCCTTTACAAAACTCCAGTCTGGGTTCGCAGCCGATCTGGCGCACCCCTGTTCGGATGCGGTGCGCAAATGGGCCGCGGCTGACCTGATCCAACCCCTGGACGCGACCAAACTGACAAATTGGGACGCCCTGCTGCCGCAAATCAAGGATGTCGATGGCATCGTTTTTGACGATCAAGTCTGGATGATGCCCTTTGAATGGGGCAATACCGGGCTCATTTACCGCACCGACAAAATCAGCGAGCAAGACGTCTCGCTGCAGCTCTTGACCGATCCAACCTACGAGGGAAAAGTTGCCCTCCCCGATGGGGCCATTTCCTCCTTTGCCTTGGCCTCCCTAGCGACGGGCAACGCTGCGGACTATACCAACCTGAGTGAGGACCAATTCAAGGAAGCGGCCAATTTTCTGCGCGCCGTGCACCCCAATGTCCGCTTTTACTGGTCCGACCCGGGTCAACTCGACCAGGCGATGGCCAGCGGAGAGGTCGACATGGGATGGGCTTGGAACCAGTCTGAGCTGAACCTGATTTGGAATGGTACCCCAGCGGCAATGATGCGGGACGTTGACAAGGGAGTCTCGACCTGGGTTTGCGGCTACGTCCACCTGACCAGCTCGACCGCGCCCGCGGACCAGGTCTATGACCTACTGAACGCACTGTCCGATCCAGCCAGCGGCAAGTATATCATTGAAAGCTGGGGCTATCCGCATGCCAATGCAGAGGCGTTCCCGATTTCCGACCAAGAGATCATCAAGGCCTACGGCTTTGATGATCCTGAAGCCTTCTTCGAGGGGTCACTGTTCTTCGACGCGGTGGAACCCGAGCTCGAAAGCCGCATGTTGCAAGAGTTTGAGCGGATCAAAGCCGGATTCTAAAGCGCGTTCCAGTTAAGTTGATATGAGACTTGCGCAAAGATTGTGAGGCCCAGTTTATTGAGTTGAGGCAGGGGGATGTGTCTGCCGTCCAGCCCCCTGCCCCAACCGCGCGTTCGCAAATGTTTGAGCGAACCACGGTCGGGTGATCGACCCATCCTCGCATGTCTGCCCCGAATCCCTATGCGATCTTGTTCGAACCCGTGACGATTGGCCCGGTAAGGGCGCGCAACCGGTTCTACCAAGTCCCTCACTGCGACGGCATGGGATATTTGCGGCCCCGGGCCGAAGCCGCCATGCGTGCCGTGAAGGCCGAGGGAGGGTGGGCCGTTGTGTCGACCCAGGAAACGGAAATTCACCCGACGTCGGACCTATCGCCCTACCCGGAAAATCGCCTCTGGGACCAGCGAGATATCCCGGCCCTGCGCCTTATGACTGATGCGGTCCATGCGCACGGCGCGCTCGCCGCCGTCCAACTGGCGCACAACGGCATTCATGCGCAAAATCACTTTTCGCGAGCACCTCTGCTGGCCCCGTCTGACATGTCGATTGCGGCGGCGTATCCTAAGCAAGCCCGCGCGGCTGATCGACAAGACATAACAAACTTGCGGCGCTGGCACCGCCAGGCCGCGCTCCGCGCTCGCGAGGCGGGCTTCGATCTGATCTATGTCTACGCTGGCCATGGCATGACGCTGGCGCAGCAATTCTTGCTGCCGCATCTGAACCAGCGCAGCGACGAATACGGCGGGTCTCTTGAAAACCGTCTACGCCTGACGCGCGAATTGATCGAGGACACGCACGAGGCGGTCGGGGGCGACTGCGCCGTGGCCTTCCGCTTCGCCGTGGACGAAATGTTGGGGCCCGATGGCATGCAATCCGACGAGGAAGGGCGCGCCGTTGTCGAGGCTCTGGCCGAATTACCCGACCTATGGGACGTTAATGTTTGCGATTGGTCCAACGACAGTGTCACAGCGCGCTTTCAACCTGAGGAGGGCTACCAAGACTCCTATATTCGTTTTGTGAAGCACGTCACAAGCAAACCCGTTGTGGCGGTCGGGCGCCTGACCTCGCCCGACCGCATGGTCGCCAGGGTTAAGCAGGGCCTGGTTGATTTGATCGGCGCGGCGCGTCCCTCCATCGCGGATCCGTTTTTGCCGCACAAGATCCAACAGGGCCGTATTGAGGACATTCGCGAGTGCATCGGCTGCAACATTTGCGTTTCCGCAGATTCGCTTGGGGTTCCCATCCGCTGCACTCAAAATCCGACCATGGGCGAGGAGTGGCGTCGGGGTTGGCACCCGGAGCGGATCCCGTCCAAAACATCGGACCAGCAGGTCTTGGTCGTCGGCGCGGGTCCCGCAGGCCTTGAATGCGCCTTGGCCTTGGCCCAACGTGACTACCGCGTCACCATGGCAGAGGCCACCGCGCACCTAGGCGGGCGCGTGTCTCGGGAGGGGGCCCTACCAGGGTTGTCAGCGTGGCGACGCGTTGCGGACTATCGCCTCTATCAACTCCAACAACGCGGCAACGTCGAGATCTTCACCCAGAGCCCCTTGGACTCGCAGACTGTCGTCGCGCTGGAAATTCCCCACGTGTTCATCGCCACAGGGTCGCGTTGGCGCGCCGATGGTATCGGGCGGTCTTGCCGTCGCAAGCCCCCGCGTCTGGATGCCAAGGCAGCGATCATGACACCAGACGCAATCATGGACGGCCAACGCCCGGCGGCGGGCCCCGTTTTGGTCTACGACGATGATCAGGCCTATATGGGCAGTTTGATCGCCCAAATGCTGGCGGACGCGGGCCATCCGGTCCTGTTCGTCACCCCTGCTGCCCTGGTTGCCCCCTTTACCGAACTGACGCTGGAACAGCATAGGATTCAGGCCGCCCTGATCGACGCCGGCGTGCAGATTTACTGCAACCAGCGCTTGGCCCGTGTCGACACCAACTGGGCCGAGATCGCCTGCACCTTTACCGAGAGACTGACGACCATCTCGCAAACAACTGCAGTCCTGGTGACCGAGCGGACACGAGAAACGACACTCTATGAGTCTCTGAAAACCCAACAAAACCTCAAAACGCTGGAGTTGATCGGCGATGCCGCCATGCCGGGTTTGATCGCCGACGCCGTATGGTCGGGCCATCAGGCCGCCCGCAATTTTGAACGGCCCGCGGCGGATCGGGACGCCGAGTGGTTTCAGCGGGAAATGACTTGCCTCGACCCGCGCAGGCAACCAACGACTCCTAGCACGAGCGGTCCGGGCCAGGCCCTGCGCATCCATGTTCAAAGCCATTCCAACTTGTAATGAATCGGTTGAAAAGACCTCTGCATAACACGATTTTTCAAAACGAAAGCACAAAATGTAGGCATCAAACGTCCTAGAAACAACTAAATGTTGATTCTTGCGGCGTTCGCCGTTTATTATGCAGAGGTCTTTTGAATGGCTTTAGGCCCTTTGCTGGCGCGAATGTTTCTAGCATTGATTGTTCCGATCGACTTGGAATCCACTATAGATAAAGACTAGGACGACACTCCTTTCAACTCGAGACCAAGAGTCCCGACCCGCCATAGCCCCAGACTAAGAAAGCCGTCGTCCATGTCACTCGATGAAACTCTATCCTTCACTGGCAGCAGACGGGGGCGTCGCGCGCGTAAGGCGGCCCGCATTGCCAGCACGGGCAGCGAGGCGATAGTTGCGGGCCTCAAGGGCGGCGCGTATCAGCCCCTAAGCCCTAACGATATGACCAAGATCCATCGCGCAGCGCTCGATATTTTGGCGCGAACAGGGCTTGGCGACAGCACGACGGAACTTGACGCCCTCGTCCTTGACAAGGGCGCGGAGATCAACGCCCATGGGCGGCTGTGCTTTCCCCATGGTTTGGTCGAAGATATGCTGGCCAAGACCGCCAGCGAATTCATGGTCTTTGGACGCGGCGAACGCGCCGGCGTCGATGATATGCATATTAGCGGGAAAAGTGTCTATTTCGCCAACTCAGGGACCGCGGTGACCACCTACGATTCTGCGACCAAGTCGTACCGCCCCTCGACCTTGCGGGACATCTACGACTTCACCCGATTGGTCGATCAACTGGACAACATTCATATGCTGGGGGACACGGTGTTGGCGACCGATGTTCCGAACGCCTTTGCGCACGATATGAACATGCTCTACGCTATTCTTGCGGGCAGCCAAAAACCTGCCTGCGTCAGTTTTCGGGACCGCAGCCATATCCCCCATGCGATCCGCCTGTTCGATTTGGCCTCAGGCGGCGAGGGAAAGTTCCTAAAAAAGCCCTCGGTCATTTTCGGCGGCTGTCCCATCGTGTCGCCTTTGCGGTTTGGCCAGGAAAATCTCGAAATCATGATCGATACAGCCAAACTGGGCCTGTGCGTTGACCTGGCCATCCCGCCGCAGGCCGGGGCGACGGCCCCCGCAACCCTGGCGGGCACGCTGGTCCAAACCGTGGCCGAAACCTTGGCCTGCGTCGTCATCGTCAACCTGATCAACCCCGGAACGCCGATTAACTTCGCCGCCTGGCCCTTCATCACCGATCTGCGCAGCGGTTCCTTTACCGGGGGGTCGGGGGAACAGGCGCTGATATCCGCGGCAGCCATTCAAATGGGACAATTTTACAATTTACCCACGTCGGTTGGCTGCGGCATGACCGACGCCAAGTTACCCGACGCGCAGTACGGCATAGAAAAGGCTCTCACCTTTGCCCTCGCGGCCCATGCCGGCGGCAATCGCCTGTGCGAATTTGGTGGCATGTTGGGAAGTCTCATGGGGTGCAGTTTTGAAAGCATGGTGATCGACAACGAACTGGGCGGTGTCTTGCTGCGAACCTTGCGCGGCATTGAGGTCACCGACGACACTCTGGCCGTCGATGTGATCCACGAATGCGCCGTCGACCCTGGGCATTTCCTCGGCAACCCCCATACCCTCACCTACATGAACACCGAATTTGTTTATCCCGAGCTTCTTAATCGCGACCGAACCGATACCTGGGAAAACGAAGGCAAACCCGATTTGATGCAGCAAGCCACTGAAAAGTCAAACCAGATTCTCGCCACCCATCACCCCAACTACTTCGCCGACATGGACGCGAAGGTGCGCGAGGAATTCCCAATCAAACTCGACCTCGGCGCCGCAGCCTAAAACCAGCGGCCAAGCCTCTTGTTCCCGGCACGCCGTGCGTGGCAAACTTAGCTGAGTAGTCTGGGCAAGAACAGGACGATCCCCGGGAAGGCAATCAGAACAACAACCGTTAGCACATCGGCGATGAAAAAGGGCGACGCGCCGCGAAAAACATCTTGAACGCTGAGTTCGGGCCGCACCCCCGCGACGACGAAGCAGTTGAGGCCGATGGGGGGCGTGATTAGGCAAAGCTCGGCCATTTTGACCACTAGGATTCCAAACCATAGAGCCGTATGCTCGCCGGACATGCCAAAGACCGACTGCCCCGCGCTGACCCCTTCGCCGCCGTTGATGGCCATGACGATGGGAAAGGCAAACGGCAGCGTTAAGATCATCATGCCGATGGCATCCATGAACATGCCCAGGACGATGTAGATGCCCAAAATGACCAGCAGAATCACAATGGCGGGCTGATCTAGCGACAGAACCCAGGTTTCCAAAAAGCTGGGAACCTGCGCAAAACCCAAGAACCGGACGAAAATCAGGACGCCCCAGATCATGGCAAAGATCATGGCGGAAAGTTTCGCCGCCTCCATCAAAGCTTGCCGCAGCTGTCCCCAGCGCATGCCCTGAAATAGGGCAACGATCAGCACAACGAAGGCGCCGACGGCGCCTGCCTCGGTCGGCGTCGCCCACCCTGTTGCGATGGAAAACACGATGGCAAAGACTACAAACACGATTGGCAGCGTTCCGGGCAAGCTTTCAAATCGCTGCCGCCACGTGAAACCCGTGACGGTTGGGCCGAGGTTAGGGTGCAATCGTGCCTGCCCAATGATCAAGCCCGCGTAGATCAAGGCCGAGATCAGGCCGGGCAAAAACCCAGCGATCAGTAACTTGCCAACGCTAGTTTCGGTAATAATGGCGTAGACGACCAAAATGGCCGATGGGGGGATCAGGCTGGCCAAAGTGCCGCCCGCCGCGACAACGCCTGCGGCGAACCGCTTATCGTAGCCCAGCTTGAGCATGTCCGGAATGGCGATGCGGGCAAAGACCGCCGAGGTTGCGACGCTGGCGCCCGAGACCGCGGCAAAGCCTGCGGTTGCAAAAATGGTCGAAAGGCCCAAGCCGCCGGGCAGCCAACCGAGCCAGCGTTTGGCGGCCTCAAACAAGGCCTTGGTCAGGCCCGCGTAGTAGGCCAAAAACCCGATGACGACGAAGGTGGGGATCAGCGCCAACTCTCGGCTTGCAAGCTTCGAATGCGGCGTTAGCCCCGCGATCGCGACGGCGCGCTGAAGCCCGTCGACAACCCCCTTGTCCTTGATGACGGCAAAGTGCAGCGTAAGACCGACCAAGCCCACTAGGGCCGCCGCAAAAGCCACCCGCATGCCCAAAAATACCAGGACCAGCAGAACAAGACACAAAATGAGGACGAGTTGGATCGGTTCCACGGGGTCGCTACTTGACAGTCGCGGGGCGCTACGACTGCGCCTCTTTAAGGGCCTGTTGTTCGACCGTTGCGATTTGCGGCACACCGATGGGCGCGCCGCCCCAAAGAATCAGCCGACCATAGCCCCAGGTTTGCAAGGCAAGGCGCGTAGCCATGAGGCCCAACAGAGCAACGATCAAGGCTTTTAAGGGCCAGAGAATGAGGCGAATGTCCTCGGTTGAATCGCCCTTTTCAAAGGCCCGTTCCGCTGACAAAAACGCGCCCCAACCGATCAACATCACAACCAGCAGCGTTAAGACCGTACCCACCCATTCCAAGACCCAAAGTGGGCGCCCGCGCATACGCCCCAAGACCAAGTCCATGCGAATATGCCCGCCCGAGCGCTGGCAATAGGCCAACCCCAGGAACGCGATCAGCGGCACCGATTGCCCTACGATGTCGAAATAGGCGTTGAACGGGCTATTAAAGACCCCGCGCCCGACGATGTTGATGAAGGAAAACACCAGCGTCGCCAACACGAGCAACCCAGCAATCAAGGTCAAACCCGCCTCAAGGCGGGCCAACCCGCGGTCAAGGCGCGAAAACCTTGACCCATCTACCAACACCTCAGAATCAGACATATATGGGGATGCGGTTCGGGGGAAGGCGTACCCTCCCCCCTAGTATAGCAATCTCTACCGCGCCGCCAAAGTTGACTGCACCAAATCATAGAGTTCTTGACCTGGCAAATCTCGCGCTTCCATATCGGCGAGCCAAGCCTCTAGAACAGGCGCCGCTGTGGCTTGCAGGGCCGCGACATCAGCATCGGAGAAGGTTAGAACCTCAACGCCAAGATCCGCCACCTTAGCATCGAAAGCATCGACAGACACTTGGTACTGATCCACATACCAAGCCAAGGCGTCGTCAACCGACGACAGCAAGGCATCGCGATGCGCGTCCGACAGGTCGGCCAAAGCATCAGAATTGACGACCACAGGGCAATTTACCGTTCCTGGGTTCAAGTTGCTGGTCCACCATTGCGCCTCATCAACGACTGAGAAGGACAGATGGGCGTGGGGTGCAAAGGCCGCCCCCTGAACGGCGCCGCTTTCCATGGCCCCGTAAACCTCTCCCGCCCCCAAAGACACCGGCGTGATCCCTACCTCGGCTAGCGCTGCACCGACTCCCCCTACGGCGCGAATGCTCAGGCCCCTTAGGTCGGCCAACCCATCGGGGGCAGGTCCTGAACCCGCAATATTGTACTGCGGCAGCGGCGAAGGCATGAGCAAGGTGGCATCCCAGCGTCCCAAGTCGGCCTGGGTTGCTGGATGGGCGTAGACGGCCTGCGATACGGCGATTTCCGCCTCTAGGGAGTCAACGCCCAAAAACGGCAATTCCAAAACGGTGATGGTGGGGTTCTTGTCGCGATGATAGCCCGCACAAAACTGCGCCATCTCGAAAGCGCCAATAGAAATGCCGTCGAGGTTTTCGCGGTTGGCCGACAAGCCCCCATAAGAAAGGTTGAGTATAAATTCGCCGTCGGTTTTTTCGGCGACGAGCTCCGCCAAGCGTTCGACGTGTTCGGTAAAGGCGCGACGCTTGCCCCATAGGGAGACCTCCCAAGATTCTGCATGCGCCATCGCGGCAAGGTTGACGGCCAAGGTGCCGGTCAAAATACCGACGGTGAGATAGGTTCGCATCTAAATTCTCCCTAGATCTTAAGTGCGTTGGGACGCTGTGGCGTGTCCCCTGCATCTCCCTATCCCCCGAGACCCCACAAACTGCAAGCTTCGATGAGATCAAAAGCCCTTGAGAATGATCCCGCATATCCAGCGGGCGCCAGCAAGGTCTCCGGGTTCTCAGACCCTGCTTGCCCGTTTAGCGGCTGTCACTTTAAGGCGAACCATGACTTTTGTTTTCCGCGTGCTTCTTGTCTTGGCCCTCTTGGTCTCCCCAGAGGCGACCTCTGCGCAGGATCGGATCCATGTCCTCCTCGGCACCTATCATGCCATGCCCTTGCGCGATGAATTCAACTATCAGGAAACCAACCCT
The DNA here is from genome assembly GCA_965228345.1 of Alphaproteobacteria bacterium. Taxonomy (GTDB): domain Bacteria; phylum Pseudomonadota; class Alphaproteobacteria; order UBA7985; family UBA7985; genus CAXQZM01. Next base: position 749,693 of record CBDDHH010000003.1, read on the forward strand.
GGACTCATCGTCACCTGGGGCAGAGCCTGGCAAAACTACGATGTTTCGGTGGGGGCCTTTCACAATAGTTTTGACGATACGTCCGCAATGGTGGGGCTCTCAAGGCCCTTGGGCACAACCAGGGAAATCGACTGGCGGGCCTTGGCCACGCTCGCAACCTATGCGCAGGATGATCCCATTTTCCAGCCCTTGGGAGATGGGCTCGTGGTGATCCCCGCGGTGCAAGCAGAAATCGGCAAGGCCTTTGTGCAACTTACCCCCCTGCCCGACCCCGACAATACGGGGATAGTGTTTAGCTTTGGCCTTGTTCATAGTTTTTGATTAACCATTTCACGGTCAAGCAGCGATCAAGCCAGCAGCGGCGACCACGTCATGAATACATTACGACGGCGATGGTCGGGGCGAGAGGATTCGAACCTCCGACCTCTGGCTCCCAAAGCCAGCGCTCCACCAGACTGAGCTACGCCCCGCGACGAGTTCGCCCTAAAGCCCCCGCCGGACTTTCACAAGCGACAATAAAACCTTTGAGGCCATTCAATCCAGTTTGATCAGGCCCCTGGCGCGCGCGAAAAACGACGCGGGTGAGACGCGGCTTGTCGCTAACCTTCCCCTCCTATGGCCCTCACCTTCTAAAGGGCGGCAACTCCATTCACGAAGGGACCATCCCCATGGCCTACAAAACCGACATAGAGATCGCGCGCGAAGCACAGAAGCAGCCTATTCAGAACATCGGCGCAAAACTCCAAATTCCGGCGGCTGACCTGCTGCCCTTCGGCCATGACAAGGCAAAACTTTCCGCCAAGTTTATTCAAGCCCAAGCCAGCAAGCCCGACGGCAAGCTGATTCTCGTCACCGCCATTAACCCGACTCCTGCTGGCGAAGGCAAGACAACCACCACCGTTGGCCTGGGCGATGGCTTGAACGCCTTGGGCAAAAAAGCCATGATCTGCATCCGCGAGGCGTCCCTGGGCCCCTGCTTTGGCATGAAGGGCGGGGCCGCAGGCGGCGGGTACGCGCAAGTGGTTCCAATGGAGGAAATGAACCTGCACTTCACGGGCGACTTTCACGCCATTACCTCGGCGCATAACCTGCTCTCGGCCATGATCGACAACCATATCTACTGGGGCAATCGGGAGAATATCGATACGCGCCGCGTTGCCTGGCGGCGGGTCATGGACATGAACGATCGCGCCCTACGGCAGATTACTTGCTCGCTCGGCGGGGTTTCCAACGGGTTTCCGCGCGAAGCGGGCTTTGACATTACGGTCGCATCGGAGGTCATGGCGATTCTTTGCCTGGCGACAGACTTGGACGATTTGCAAAAGCGCCTGGGCGACATTATCGTCGCCTATCGCCGCGACCGCAGCCCCGTCTATTGCCGCGATATTCGTGCCGATGGAGCCATGACGGTGCTGCTGCAACAGGCCATGCAGCCCAACCTCGTGCAAACATTGGAAAACAATCCCGCCTTCGTCCACGGCGGCCCCTTCGCCAACATCGCCCACGGCTGCAATTCCGTCGTCGCGACTAAAACCGCCCTGAAACTCGCCGACTATGTGGTGACGGAGGCGGGATTCGGCGCCGACTTGGGCGCAGAGAAATTCATGAACATCAAGTGCCGCAAGGCAGGCATCGCGCCAGCGGCGGTGGTGATCGTTGCCACGGTGCGCGCCATGAAAATGAACGGCGGGGTTAAGAAGGAAGATCTGGGCACCGAAAACGTCGCGGCGGTCACGCAAGGCTGCGCTAACTTGGGCCGCCACATAGAAAACGTGAAAAAGTTCGGCGTCCCCGCGCTTGTTGCCATCAACCACTTCGTGACCGACACCGACGCAGAAGTGCAAGCGGTCAAGGACTATGTGGCAAATCTGGGGTCCGAGGCCATCTTGTGCCAGCATTGGGCGCACGGATCCAAGGGAACAGCGGAGCTGGCAGCGCGCGTCGCTGAAATTGCCGACGCTGACTCGGGCGGCTTCCAAATGCTCTACAACGATGAAATCAGCCTGTTCACCAAGATCGAAACCATCGCCAAGGAAATCTACCGCGCCGATGAGGTGATCGCGGACAGCAAAATCCGCAAGCAGTTGAAAGAGTGGGAAGAACAGGGCTACGGTCGTTTGCCCATCTGCATGGCCAAAACCCAATACTCCTTCTCCACCGATCCCAACTTGCGCGGTGCGCCCGAGGGCCATAGCGTTCCCGTTCGGGAAGTGCGCCTGTCGGCCGGCGCAGGCTTCATCGTGGTCATAACGGGGGAGATCATGACCATGCCAGGCCTACCCCGCACCCCCGCAGCCGAGAGCATTTACATCAACAAGGATGGCCAGATTGAGGGCCTGTTTTAAGCCCCCTGCGGGCGGGCGCGCCGCTCAAATGGCCACGCTGACCTCACCATGTCCCCGCTCGCCAACCTTCTAAAGGGCGTTCAAACCATCGCCCTGGTCGGGGCCAGCCCCCGCCCCGATCGCCCCTCCTACCAGGTCATGGCCTACCTCCTGTCGCGGGGGTACAGCGTCATCCCGATCAACCCCAACCCACACATACAAGCAATTTTGGGGCAACCCGTGGTAAGAGGCCTGACGGACCTGCCCATCAAAGTTGACATGGTCGATGTGTTTCGCCGGTCCGACGCACTGATGCCCATTGCAAAGGAAGCCGTGCAAGTCGGCGCTCGGATCCTTTGGATGCAACTGGGCGTCAAAGATTCCTCCGCAGCTGCCTATGCGAACCAACACGGCCTTACAGTGGTCATGGACCGATGTCCGAAAATTGAACTCGAAGCCGAGGCCGAGTACCAACGGCCATAAAAAGTGACCTTTTTATGACCGTTTCGTGTCTCACGGCAGAAACGCTTCGCGTTTCGCCGCCCCTTCGCTTATACCCCGAGGCGCGTGTCCGCCGATCTCGGGGCCGCTACGGGGGCCGCGGTCGCGGCCCTTATACCAGCGTCATAAGAGTTGAGACCTCAGCATAAATCAGAGGATCGAAAGTTGATAGCAAGATATGGTGCTAACTTTGGTTTTATGACACCGCATATTGTGGTCTATTGGTCCGAAGTCGCATTATGCTGAGGTCTCAGAGTCATTTATAATTGCCGCTGGTATAACCCCATACCCCCGGGGTGTATCCGATACGCGGCGGGGCTATTTCCCAATGGCTTGGTAGTTGTACCCAAGCTTTCGCATGCTGTTTGGGTCTAGCATGTTTCGCAAGTCCACAAAGTTTGGTGACATCATTAGTTTCTTGAAGTTTGCATAATCGCAATTGCGAAATTGAGGCCACTCGGTCAGCAGCACCAAACAATCTGCCCCCATCGCACATTCTTCTTCCCTAGCTGCAAATGCTATAGCTAGGAGGGCGCGCGCCTCAGGCATCCCCTTTGGATCAAAGCCAATGATATCCGCGCCGAGCTCGAGTAATCGTGGGATGATTTCCAAACTCGGGCTTTCCCGCATATCGCTTGTATTTGCCTTGAACGTTAGCCCCAAAAATCCAATTCGCTTGCCAGCAACGCTGCCCCCGCAGGCGTTTTCGATCTTGCGGACCATGCGATATTTCCGGACATTATTCAGGTCCACGACCTCTTCGATCAGGCGTTGACGCGCGCCGAGTTCATGGGCTTTTTGGACGAAGGCAAGGGTATCCTTGGGAAAACATGAGCCGCCATATCCGGGTCCCGGTGCCAAAAACTTATCGCCGATCCGCTGATCAAGACCGATACCCTTAGCGATAAAATCGATGTCCGCAGATGCCGCCTCGCAAAGATCCGCCACCTCATTGATGAAGGTGACTTTCATTGCCAGAAAGCAATTTGCGACGTACTTTGTCAACTCGGATGATCGCAGGTCCGTCACCAAAAACGGAACCCCCTGCTCGATCAGCGGCGCGTATAGCGCTTTCATCGTGTCCGCCGAGGCGTCGTTGTTGACGCCCACCACGATCCGATCGGGTGCCATAAAGTCATTGACCGCTACGCCTTCGCGTAAAAATTCCGGGTTGCTGCAGATATCGAACTGGGCGTTTGGATTGTTCTTGCGAATCCTGGCGGCAATCAAGTCGCCCGTTCCAACAGGAACCGTTGATTTGGTAACGATCAACTTATAGCTGGTTAAGTAGTCGGCCAACTCGTCGGCCGCTCCGTATACATACGACAAATCTGCCCGCCCAGACCCCAAAGCTGTAGGGGTTCCGACGGCGATGAATACGATGTCCGCGTCTTCGACAACGCCGATCAAAGTCTCCGAAAACTTCAATCGTTCTGCCGCGACGTTGCGAATGACCATCTCTTCCAAACTGGGTTCGTAGATCGGAATACCTTGGTGCGACTTGAGCAAGCCAATCTTTTCTGGGTTCTTGTCAACGCAGGTAACATCCCATCCAAGTTCGGCTAAGCACGCGCCTGAAACAAGGCCGATATAACCCGCGCCAATAAACACAATTTTCATGATTGACCTCTCATTTAGCCAACTTTGGCTTTCGCGCTAGGCTCCTATGCCGCAGGTCTTGCGCCAAGCCTAGGGAGATTCGGGCGGTGCCCGAACGCGGTCACCCAAAGGCCCTCGCCAAGGCTTGCTCCAAATCATAAATCAAGTCTTCGGCATCTTCGATGCCAATCGACAGGCGGAGCAGGCGCTCGTGGACGGGAAAACCTTCACCCGAAACGGTCTTGCGATGCTCGATCAGACTTTCAACGCCGCCGAGCGAAGTTGCCGGGTAGAACAGTTCGCAGAACCGCGCCACGTCGATGGCATGCTGCTCCGTGCCCTTGACGATGATCGACATCATGCCGCCGAATTGACCCATGGTTTGGCGTTTTGCGACCTCGTGTCCAGGGTGTGAGGGCAATCCAGAATAAAGCACCGCCTCAACACGAGCGTGCCCTTCAAAGTGTCGGGCGATGGCCATGGCGTTTTGACAGCATTTCTCGACCCGCAAAAACAAGGTGCGCATCCCACGGATCAACAGCCAAGAGTCATGCGACTGCAGCACCGTTCCGGCCAACTTACGGACCATAGAAATCTTTTCCCAGTCCTCATCGATACTACTTACCGACAGCACACCGGCAGTTATGTCGGAATGCCCATTAAGATATTTAGTGGCGGAGTGGAATGCGTAATCCGCGCCCAGATCGAGCGCCCGAGTCATGCACGGTGGCGTTGCCGTGGCATCAACCAGCAGCTTGGCTCCGGCCCCGTGGGCAATCTCCGCCGCTGCCCCGATGTCGGTCACTTCCCAATTGGGGTTGTTTGGCGTTTCCACCCAAACCAAACACGTCTCGCCGGGTTGAACCGCCTGAGCCAGCTCCTGCATATTGCCTGCGGTGTAGGCGCTGACCTTGATGCGCCGTTTCGCCTCATAAATCTGCACCTGCCCGAGAACCCCGTGATACATGACCTTTGGCACCACCATATGCGCATCGGTTGGCAGATGGTCGATTATGGCGGTGCACGCCGACATACCCGAGGAGAACAAGAGCGACTGCTTGGCACCCTCAAGTTCGGAAATAATCTCTTCCGCGAGGATCGTGGTTTGGTTGCCATCACGCCGGTACCAAAAGGGTTTGCGGGTCTGGTAGTCCCCGTCGCGGGCATAGGTCGCAACAGGTTGCATGGGCGGCACCAGCGCCCCTGTATCGGGATCGACATAGTGGAGCGCCTGCGCGATGCGCGTGGCCAGCGTGGTTTTTTGATTTCTTGAGGCGGTCATGAGGTCGAGTCCTTGCCATGTGGAAATAGGATGCAGCACCTTCTATAGAGGATTCTGAAGCAAACCAACTAAAGGAACATTGGCGACGACGAAGCAGGGCTGGATTTCAAACGCCCTTGGCCCTACCGTCTAGCCCATGAGCAGAACAGTTTACGTCAACGGCTCCTACCTGCCCGAAGCGCAAGCAACCGTCTCCATTTTTGATCGAGGCTATGTGTTCGGTGACGGCATCTATGAAGTCGCTGCGGTCCTGGACGGCAAGTTGGTAGATTCACCGCGTCATAAGTGGCGGCTGGAAAAGTCTCTGGCCGCCGTTCAGATTCCCATGCCGATACCCTGGGAAGACATAGAGGACATGCAGCGCGAATTGGTCCGCCTAAATGACCTCGACCAGGGGCTCGTCTACTATCAAGTGACGCGCGGTGCCGCCGACCGGGACTTTGGCTACGTCAGCGCGGATCTGACCCCCACTTTGTCCGCCTTTACCCAAGCTAAGTCCCTCGACCCTGATCCCCTGGCCTTGACGGGGGTGAAGGTTGTCAGCTGCCCTGATATCCGTTGGCAAAGGCGGGACATCAAGTCCCTCGCCTTACTTGGTCAAGTCATGGCCAAGCAAATCGCGAAAGAGGCAGGTGCGTTCGAGGCCATGATGGTTGAAGAGGGATTTGTGACCGAAGGGGGGGCGTCCTCCCTCTTTATGATCGACGATCAAAACCAGCTGATCGTTCGCCCAGGTGGCGGCGAAGATATATTGCCAGGGTTGACCCGCATGGCCATGCTCGAACTGGCCGAGCGGTGCCAAATTCCGATTATCAAGCGGCGTTTCACACCCGAGGAGCTTTATAGCGCGAAGGAGGCGTTTCTGACTGCTGCTACGCTCTTCGCCATGCCCGTGGTCCAGGCTGACGAGCATAGGATTGGGGACGGCAGACCGGGCCCCCTCACCCGAAAATTACGCGCGTTGCTGCTGAAAACCGCTCGTGCCAATTTGACCTAAACTTGATCAAGCAAGCGCGCGCGGGTTTCGGCGTCGCAAAAGGCGCGCTCTAGGGCCTGGCGTGTGAACGTTGCCATGCGCTCATCGCTAAACCCAAACGTCCGTTGAGCTGCCGCGTAGTCGGTACCGACCGAGGTGAAAAAAAACGGCGGATCGTCGGAGTTGAGTGAGACGGAAAGACCCGCCGCGACCAGCTGCGGCAGCGGATGGTCGTCCAACCGCGCGTACTGCCCGGTGGCGATGTTCGACAGGGGGCAAACCTCCAAATGAATGTCCTCGGCGCGCAGTCGGGCTAGGACGCGGGGGTCTTCGACCGCCCGCACCCCATGGCCAATGCGCTCGACCCGCAAATGGTCCAGCGACGCCGTGATGATCTGGGGCGGGCACACCTCCCCCGCATGGCAGGTCAGGCGCAGGCCCGACTCGCGGGCGATGTCGAAGCACTTGATCACCGCAGGGTCCGAGGGATGTCCCTGCTCTTCATCGCCAGCATGGCCGAAGCCAACGAGTAAAGGATGATCGGCCATCTTGGCTGCATCCTGGGCGCAGGAGATCATGACCTCGGCGGGCATATGCCGCACTGAATTGCAGATGATCCGCGCCTCAATCCCGAAATCCTCGCGGGCCGCTGCAATCCCTGAGGCCATGCCCGCCATCAAGTCGGCGTAGGTCATGCCCATGCGCTTGGCGTGTTCGGGCGAGTTGAAGAACTCGGTATAAATGGATCCTTCCGCGGCGGCGGCTTTCAGATAATCATAGGCGATGTCATGATAGTCCTCAGGGGTACGACAGACATGGGCGACCGTATCGTAGGCGGCCAAGAACTGCGCAAACCCCTGCCAGACATAGGTTCCCGCCGCCGAAACGAACCCATGCGGTACCGTCACCTTGTGCCGCGCCGCGAGCTTCAGGTAGGTGTCCGGCGCGACCGTCCCCTCAATATGGACATGGAGTTCGGCTTTCTTCATAGCCCCATGCTATCGCAAAGCGACGACGTGCTCAAGCATGGCAGGTATGGCTCGCGCAGCGCGCTTGCCTTCGGCCAGCACCGCGTCTAGACCGAGCGCGGGACCGAGGCCCGTCGCCCAGTTGACAAGGGCGGCGAGCCCATAGACCTGCAGGCCGCAATGGCGTGCCAGGATCACTTCGGGCGGCAGGGACATGCCGACCACCTGCCCGCCCAAGGCCTGCAAGGCGCGCACCTCCGCTGCCGTTTCCAGGTGTGGTCCATGGGTCCAGGCATAGACAGCCTTGGGAAGGTCGGGGAGCGCGCCGTAGGCGTTCCCCATGTCGAGGAAGGCGTTGGCCCGTCCTGTCAGCGGGGAGCCGCCGCTAAAAAATAGATGGTCGCAAACTTGCACCAACTGACCCGGCTTGAAGTCAGCGTGCAAACTGCCAACCGCACCGCTGATCACCACTCGCTCAACCCCCATCGCAGCCAAGGCCTCATAAATCGGGCCCATGGCGGCCACTTGACCGGTTTCGTAAGGGTGGAGCCGCCCGCGGACTTGGATCAGCGGCGCGCCGCCAAAGCGCATGCCCTCTAGGGTTCCTGCGTGCGTCAGGGTGGTAGGCTTGACCAAACCGTCGATGGCCTCGAACGGCACCGAAATGTCCGCCCGTACCTTGAGGGCCAGGCCTGTGCCTGCCACAAAGGCGGTTTTGGCGCCGAAATCGGCGAACCCAGCGATCATTCCAAATCGGTCGTGCCAAAATTGTCGGGTAAGAGGTCCGCAATGGAAAAGGCCCGGAAACTGCCGTCAGCTTCCCGGCACTCGATGATCGTGGTCGCATCGGCAAACTCTGCGATTTTCTGCCGACACCCCCCGCAAGGGCGAATGGTGATTCCCTGGGGTCCCAGAATTCGCAGCGACTTCAGCCTGCGTCCGCCCGCGGTTGTCATGGCGCTCAAAGCCGCGCCCTCGGCGCAAATTCCCTCCGGATAGGCGGCGTTTTCCATGTTGGTGCCCAGGTGCTGCCCGACATCCGAAACCGCCAGCGCGGCAACCTGAAACTTGGAATAGGGCGCATAAGCGCGCGCACGAACCTCCTCCAGGTCCATCTCACCGCTCCTTCACATAGGGCAAGCCGATAGCTTTGGGGGCTACGGCGCGTCCAGCAAATAGAGCCAGCGCCACGACAGTGAGAATATAAGGCAGCGCCAAGAAGAAGTTCGCCAATCCCTGCTCGACGTAGTATAGCCAACCTGCGGACTCCAGGTTGAATTGGTAGGAGCTGACCCGGTCGGATACGGCGGTGAAAAACCCGAACAGGAGGCAAGAGCCCAAGGTCGCGACGGGTCGCCATCGAGCAAAAATAAGTGCTGCCAGGGCAATGTAGCCGCGGTTCGCCGTCATGTCGGGGCCAAACTTCCCCGCCCCTGTCAGGACCAGCGACGCGCCAGCGATCCCGCACAGAAGACCGGATATGAGCACGGCCTGATAGCGAGTGCGCACAACCGAGATCCCAGCCGTGTCCGCCGCCTCTGGCGCCTCCCCCACAGCGCTAACCCGCATGCCCAAGCGTGAATGCCAAGTGATCCACCACGCCAGAGGAACGGCAAGCAAGGCCAAGACCACAAAAATATAGTCCAGACCAAAACCTGTGAACTGGCCCGCCGCCAGTTCCGATCCGCCCTCGGCCAAATTGCGCTTATTTGTAGTTTCGATCAAATTGCGATACAAGAAGGTGGTCATGCCCGCCGCTAGCAAATTGATAGCCACGCCCGAGACGATCTGGTCGCCGCGAAAGGTGATGGTTGATGCCCCATGAATCAAAGCCATGAGTCCCCCCACGACCAGGCCCGCGGCTACACCGGCGCTGGCGGCTGCCACATCAGGTAGGGTCGACGCAAGGACCGCCGAAACCATAAAGGCAGCGAAGGCCGAGACCAGCATCTTCCCCTCTAGCGCAATATTGACGATGCCCGAGCGCTCGCAAAATAGCCCCGCCAGGCCCGCCAAGATCAGAGGCGCCGAGGTGCGGAGCGTTGCCAGCAGCAACCCAAGAAGGTCCGATCCAAAGTCCATCAGCTTGTCGTTCCCTCATACCAACGGCCCAGAAAGTTGGCACATTTGTAACTGTTTTGTGCCTTAGGGTGGAAATGCGTCGTGTTTCGGCTTTTTTGAGTCGTAATTTCTACTCTCTCGCACCGCTCGCATAGCCCGACCACAGGACAGGGCCTCCGCTTTCCCACGAGGCGTTTTCGCGCTGATCTCCGGGCCGCTCCGGCGGCCGCAGTCGCGGCCCTTATATCAGCGGACATAAGAATCATTCTTGATGGTCGCTAGTATTGGAGGTCGGTTTCTGGCGCCAAGACTGCAAGTGCCCTAACGCCCAGCGGGCTGGCCAGCGCAGTAACAGAGCAAAGGCGCCGATAAAGAGCACGATGAGGCCCTGCATGGCCTCGGCGATCGAGCTGTCAATGCGCCCGTTCCATTCGGTCTGCACCGCGACCCCGCCCTGGATCAGGACGCCGAATACCAGGGCGGTCCAGGGAATCGCCAAGGGGTGATTGCGGGCCAGTAGGGCAACGGCGATGCCTGTGAACCCCAAGCCCGCGCTGAACCCTTCTTTCAGGCTGTAGGCCGACCCATTGGTCAGCACATGATTGGCGGCCGCAAAACCCGCCAGCATGCCCGACAGACAAAGGGCGATAACCGTTACCTTGCGCGGGTCGATCCCCGCTGATCTAGCGGCGTGGGTGCTCTGGCCCGTCGTGCGCACCGCAAAGCCCAACTTACTATAGCGCAAGAAGGCCCAAACCAGTCCCGCAGCCGCCAAAGCCACGAAGAACAGCAAATTGCCGTTGTCGCCGCTGACGGGCATAGCATTGGGAAAGGGCAAGCCAGGGATCCGGAACACCTCAGGCGCTCGCGGGGTCGCCAGTTCGGACGACAGGGGCCGTTTGATAAACCCCTCAACCTTTAGCACATAGGTCAAAACGCCCGCGGCGATGGCGTTAAACATGATGGTAGTAATGACTATATGGGAGCCGCGATAGGCCTGCAAGAGTGCGGGGATCAAAATCCACAAGGCCCCGAACAGGCCTGCCGCCAAAAACAAAAATGGGATAAGCCCCCACGGTCCGATCGCTTCGACCAGGGCATAGGCGTCGAGTTCACCCTCGGTCATCCGCGTCATCGCCGCGACCAGAACCCCAAGCGCGACGCCGCCGAGCATCATCTGCCCTTCCCCGCCGATATTGAAATGCCCAGCGCGAAAGGCCAAAGACACCGCCAAGCCCGTAAAGGTCAGAGAAGTGGCATAAAATAGGACATTGGAAAACGGGCGAAAGTTTGGCGGTTTTTCAAGAACACGCCCGGCAAGTTCAACCTTGGTTGGGGTGGAGATGGACCCCGTCAGCACCGTATCCATGAGCCCGAACAAGAGGCGCCCATACTCGCTCACGTAGTGTCCGGGAGCTTGCCACAAGGCCCCGTCGTGCGGGGCGGCAAATAGCAGGACGAGCACCAGGCCCAAGACCAAGAAGGCCAAGAATAAATTGATGAGAGGCAGGATCAAAGTCTCCACCCAGCCAGGAAGAGTTCGTGCGATCATAATGACAAGTCTGAGAGTTCGGTGCCGGCCATCATTAGACCTAGCCCTTGTTCGCTCGCCGCTGTTGCATCGATCACGCCCATCACGCGCCCCTCAAACAAAACCAAAATACGGTCCGAGAGTTTCATGATTTCTTCGAGTTCCACCGACACAAGCAAAATCGCCTTGCCTGCATCGCGTTGTTCGAGCAAGCGTTCGTGAATAAACTCAATCGCGCCCACGTCAACACCGCGCGTTGGCTGACCAATTAGGAGGACATCGGCGTCCTTCGACAATTCGCGTGATAGGACTAACTTCTGCTGATTGCCCCCCGAAAGAGACCCTGCCAAGAGGTCAGGATTGTCAGGTCGCACGTCGAAATCCGACTGCAAGCGCGCCGTATGACGTCGCGCCGCGCCCCAGGACATGCGCGGCCCAACCGAAAACGGGCGTTGGTCCTGATAGCCAAGCGCAGAGTTTTCCGTTGCGGTAAAACTCTCAACGAGCGCGAACTTGTGTCGGTCCTCGGGCACATGGGCCAGGCCCTCCGCTCGTGCCTGCCCCGCCGCAGCTCCGGTCGCGGGCAAAGCCGAACCCTTGAGCCAAACTCGCCCCCCTTCGAAGGGCGCAATGCCCGACAAAACCTCGAGCAGTTCGGATTGCCCATTGCCCGCAATCCCCGCAACCCCCAGAATCTCGCCTGCCCGCAACTCAAAATTTACTCTGTCGAGTGTGCGGCGCGAGGGTCCGGCTTTAGTCAGATCTTGAACCCGGAGTTTTACCTCCTCAACTCGGGCTGGGGCCTTGGTCGTGTCAAACGACACGGCCCGACCGACCATGAGATCGGCCAATTCCTGCTGGCTAGTCCGGGCCGCATCGACCTGGCCCACGACCTGACCCCGGCGGATCACAGCGACTTTCTGGGTAACGGCCAAAATCTCATTCAATTTGTGCGTGATCAAAATGATCGTGACGCCTCGGGTTTTCAGGTCATGCAAAATTTGGAAGAACTCCTCGGTCTCCTGCGGGGTCAAAACGTCGGTCGGCTCGTCCAAAATCAGGATTCTGGCACCCCGATACAACTGCTTTAAAATTTCGACCCGCTGCTGCAACCCCAGGGGCAAGTCCTGGACCAGGGCTGCGTGATCGACCGACAAGCCGTGTTCCGCCGCCAAATCGGCCAGCAAGTCGCGCGCGGCCTGGCGACCTTTGGCGAGCGCGAAGCCCCCCTCGTGCCCAAGCATCAAATTGTCCAAGACACTCATATTGGGTACGAGCTTTAGATGCTGAAACACCATCCCGATGCCCGCCGCGATCGCGTCCCGTGGACTATGGATCACTTGTCGCTGCCCGTTGACATAAATCTGCCCTGCGTCGGCCTGATAGAAACCGTATAGGATCGACATGAGCGTGGACTTGCCCGCACCATTTTCGCCGACCAGCCCAAATATAGTGCCCTTGGGCACCGCAAGCGAAATTGCACGATTGGCATGAACAGCGCCAAAACGCTTGTCGATACCGCGCAGTTCTATGGCAAAATCAGACATGAAACCTGGATCGGCAAGGACATAAAAAAAGGGGACGTCATGGATGACGTCCCCAGATTTTGGATTGCAGTTGCATGGAAGAGCAAACTGCGGGCGTTGAGCGCAAATCGACTAGATTACTCAGTAATCACATGAGCCTGTTTCGCGGTAGTCATGGACACTGATGTCACCAGCAATAATGGCGGCTTTTGCAGCTTCAACGGCTTCTTGCATTTCTTCGGACACGAGACCAGCATTGTGCTCGTCCATTGCATAACCCACACCTTCTTCCGCAAGGCCAAGAATATTCAACGAGTATTCGGGCGCACCGCCATCCTGATTTTCGGCAAAGAAGTTGTATGCCGCCAAGTCGACACGCTTAAGCATGGTGGTCAGAACTTGACCAGGATAGAGGTGGTTTTGGTTGAAATCGACACCAATCGATAGCTTATCTTGCTCGGACGCCGCCTTCAAAACCCCTGTTCCTGTGAAACCCGCTGCGGCATAGACAACGTCAGAGCCTTGCTCAAACTGCCCCGTCGCCAGTTCGTAGCCGCGCGTCGGGTTGGCCCAGGCCGAGCCATCGGTGCCCGTCATGTTGGCGATGACGTTGATGTCGGGATTGACATAGTTGGCGCCCTGTTCGTATCCACACTCGAAAGCGGAGATCAGGGGAATATCCATCCCGCCGACGAACGAAACGGTCTGCGTCTCGGTCGCCATGGCCGCCATCATGCCAACTAAGAAAGACCCCTCGTGCTCTTTAAATGAAATGTTTGCTACGTTGGGCAACTCTAACCAGTTCACATCGACGGCGCCGAACTGAGTATCGGGAAAATCCGCGGCAACGGCAGCGAGTGCGTCAGCTTGCGCAAAGCCAATCGACAGGACGGGATTGGCCCCGAGCTCAGCCGCTGTCCGAATGAGTTCTTCGCGTTGAGACTCTTGGGTAACTTCAAATTGAATATAGTCAACGCCCGTATCGGCTTTGAATTTCTCGACGCCAGTATAGACCGCTTCATTGAAAGATTTGTCGTTGATGCCGCCCAGGTCGAACACGACAGCGGGCAGGTATTCTGCAGAAGCACTGGCCGAGAGCGCAAGGCACGCGACACCGGCGAACAGGGGGGAGGAACGCATGGGATATCCTTTTTCAAGAGAGCAAAATCAGAGACGGATCGAATCGCCGCCCCAAGTGGAAGGCTAGACAGATTCGCGCGTTGATAAAAAGCCTTTTTCGCATCACCTGCCCCCAATTCCCCACCACAAGAGGCTCAATACAAAAACGAAACCGCCCAATCGTATCCGCTCAACTTTCCCTTCCAAGACGGAACAATAGGCAACACCCAACGGGTCCGGTTAACAGTTTGTGATCTCGTCCCAAGATCGAACGTACGATCTACCTTTGCGCTGGGAACATTGATTTCACAAGTATAATGAGACCTCAGCATAAATCAGAGGATCGAAAGTTGATAGCAAGATAGGGTGCTAACTTTGCTTTTATGACACCACATATTGTGGTCCTTTGATCCGAAGTCGAATTATGCTGAGGTCACCATTTATAAAAATTGGCGTAAGCCGTTGAATAAACACAGCTTTTTCCTTAGCACGCGCCAATGCAGGCGTGCGCAAATCTACCAATCCTCCGCCGCGATTGGGTCAGCTGGCTGGAACATGAAAGACGATTTTCCAACCATACGCTGACCGCGTACCGGCGAGATCTTGACCAATTTTTATACTTCCTCAGCCGATACTTGGCCGAGGCGATCACTTGCGCCTCGCTGGCAAAGGTCGATCGGCAAACCCTTCGGTCTTGGATGGCCAAGCAACGTGCAGTGGGGAAGTCTGCGTCTAGCATCAATCGCAACCTCTCCGCACTCAAGTCCTTCTATAAATTTGCCGATCATATAGGAGTCCTGGACTCGACCGCGATCAAAGCCCAACGAGGTCCAAAGAAGCCCACGATCCTCCCCCGCCCTCTGAGTGAAGACGTCAGTCGCAATCTCTTGGACTTGATGGCAGATGAGGCCGCACAGTCATGGCTAGGTGCCCGTGACTATGCCCTTGCGCTCCTCATGTACGGGTGCGGCATGCGTCTTGGGGAAACGCTCTCCCTTAGCGTGACGGATTTAGACCACATGGATTCCGGCAGCCTTAAGTTTAGGGGCAAGGGCGGCAAAGAACGCCACGTTCCCGTTCTGCCACAAGTACTTGCCGCCTGCCGGGACTACGCCGCTCGATGCCCCTTTGCCTTAAACAGCCCCGACAAACTCTTTAAAGGCACTCGTGGCGGCTCCCTCAACCCGCGAACAGTTCAGAGGACGCTGGAGACTTATCGACGGCAGTTGAATCTCCCCGTTACCGCAACACCCCACGCCTTGCGACACTCCTTTGCAACGCATTTGCTGGCAAATGGCGCCAACCTACGCGACATACAAGAACTACTGGGGCACAAAGATCTGATTTCAACCCAACGCTACACCCAAGTTGACGCAAGCCACCTTATGAAGGCTTACAAGGAGGCGCATCCGCGCGCGCACTCGCGCAAAGGAATTTGACCACGACAAAGACAGCGCCCGGACTTATGCCAACGAATATAAGAGGTCATACCAACGGTCGTAAGAAGTAACCTTTTTATGACTGTTTCGTGTCTTGTCTAATGGAATATGAGCGTTTTCTTGCCGCGATGCTAGATCATTTGTGGTAAGCTTGACGCGCCGATTTGGGGGTGGCCACCCCCAAATCGGCGGCGGGGCGGGATCGTTCGTGTCTAGGTGCTGCGTTGCAGGCACCGTTCGTGAGTTTGATCACCCCGTCTTTCCTACAAGTGGCCCGAATGGATACTAGGGAGCCAGCTGTGCGTCCCGTATGACAAGAAAGGGAACGCAAAGATGTCACAAGTTACCATCGGAATTGATGTTTCAAAAGCCCAATTCGATATTTTTGTGTCAAATGGCCAAAACCATAGCTGCAAGCCCAACTGAACCGTCCCGGGTTTATCGGCGGGTCCAATTCTCTAAGGAAGACCCATGTCGAACAAAAGATACACCCCCCGTTATAATGCGGAGTTTCGTGAGCGTGCTGTGCGGATGCTTTCCGAGCAGCGTGGTTCCTAAGCCAGTGATAAAGCGGCCTATATCGCCGTTGGCAGCAGCTTAGGCTGTTCTCCCGATAGCCTTCGCTCCTGGTGTCATCAGGCCCAGAAGGATGCAGGTGAGCGCCCTGGTTTGAACACGGAAGATAAGGCGCGGATCAAAGAACTGGAGCGTGAGGTCCGCCACCTTCGCCAAGCCAATGAGATCTTGAAGAAGGCCTCGGCTTATTTCGCACAGGCGGAGCTCGGCCGCCCGTTTCCCAAGTCGTGAGCTTTATGAGCGATCATATCCAAGAGTTCGGTGCCGAGCCGATGGCGAAGGTTTTGTCCATCGCGCCCTCAACCTATCGCCGTCATGCTTCTATGGCGCGCAACCCTGATCTGCGCAGTCGTAAGGCAAATCAGGATGAGGCTGATCTTGCTGAGATCAAGCGCGTCTATCATGATGAGAGCGATGGCATTTATGGCACCCGCAAGGTTTGGCATCAGCTCAAGTCTGAAGGCTATGCCATCGCCAAGTGCACGGTAGAGCGAGTGATGCAAAGGGCTGGTTATCAAGGCCTGGTGCGGGGAAAGCCCGTCATCACCACCAATCCTGATAAGGCACTGCCCTGCCCAGAGGATCGGGTGAACAGGGCGTTCCATGCCTCTTACCCTAACCAGTTATGGGTCTGTGATTTCACTTACGTCAAAACCTGGCAGGGAGATGTCTATGTGGCCTTCGTCATCGACGTGTTTGCACGGCGCATGGTGGGGTGGAAGGTCAGCACCTCTATGACAACGGCCTTCGTGCTGGACGCCCTGGAGCAGGCCCTGCATCAACGCAGACCCATATCGGTAGATGGCATCAAGCCCATTCACCATAGTGATCGCGGCAGCCAATACATGTCCTTCAAATACAGCGAACGCCTAGAAGAGGCAGGCGTTGATATGTCGGTGGGCAGCGTGGGCGACAGCTACGACAACGCGCTCGCAGAAAGCACCATCGGCCTGTACAAAACAGAGGTCGTTGAGCGCATCGGCCCCTGGAAATCCAGAGCAGATGTCGAGTGGCAAACCGCCAGGTGGATCAAGTGGTACAACACCAAACGCATCCACTCATCCATCGGATACCTAACCCCTAGCCAAAAAGAGGAGACATACTTAAAAGAAAAACATGGCTATGATCTAGCCGCCTAACATTTGAACAAATCACCCGCCGATAAACCCGGGACGGTTCATCGCGACTTGTCTTTGATGCTCCAAACGCTTAGCCGTCTCGCCTATGCCAGAAATTACCGAGTTTCGCGAGTTGCCGTTCAGCGCGGAAAAAATCTACAACCTCATCGTCGATGTTGCTGCCTACCCAGATTTCTTGCCTTGGACGAAGCAAGCACGCATTCGCGATGTTCAGGATAGAGGCTTCGACGCTGATCTGGTCCTCGGGTTCCAATTCGTCCGCGAGACTTTCACCTCACGAGTTACACTCTCGCCCGCAGACTTCCGGGTCCGTGCTGAAGGCATTGGGGCTGGACCGTTCAAAGTCTTGATCAACGACTGGCGCATTGTCCCGCACACCAACGCGCGCTGCGGCGTAAATTTCCGCGTCAGGTTTGAAATCCGAAACTTCGCACTACGGCGGCTTATTGAGCCACTTTATGCACAAGCTCAACGCCAAATTATCAGCGCCTTTGAGGCTCGTGCCCACGCGCTCTATGCCTAATACCAGTGGAAAGGTTAGAGTGACTCGTTGGCGCTTTGCCTAAATCCGTTGTGATTCTGTGCCTTGGGAGGGAGGCAAGCGAATCGCATCTCCAGGTGACTTATACCAACGGTCACAAAAAGTGACCTTTTCATGACCGTTGGTATTAGACGAGACCTCAGCATAATTCGACTTCGGATCAAAGGACCACAATATGTGGTGTCATAAAAGCAAAGTTAGCACCATATCTTGCTATCAACTTTCGATCCTCTGATTTATGCTGAGGTCTCAAACGTTCATCGCCTCCTCAAATCTCTGAAAGAACTTTGTCCCGAGCCTTTGCAATTGGCCTGATACGGCCGTGGCGCCGAGCTTGGCCAATCTTCCTTCAAGCTCGTAAGCAAGATCGTAGGATAGATGGGTTCTTCCATCTATGGCGTCTTGCAAACGCACGCTTGCAAAACCAGAACCGCTGCCAAACAAAGTTGGCTCGCAGGAGCCATGCAATAGATAGGACTCTGCTTCATTCAAAACCTCCAGACGAAGACGGCCCGTTACGCCAAAGCGCAACGGGCCAAACCTTAATCTCAAATCAGCGCGATAGCGACACGCCCCTTCCTGTTTTAGGTCTTGGCATCCTGGAATTGTGGCCTGTAAAACGCGGGGATCGTTCAGAGCCGCCCAAACAGCGACCCTAGGCGCATCAAAGTCATAAGTTCCAGAAAAATCCACGGGCGACCCGCATAGACAACCTATTTTGCGCGCGCGGCTTTGGCATCGGCCAAGTCTTGACGCGCAATTTCGGAGAAATCCTCATCTAAAGCAGCGGTGAACATGCGCGGAATTCGTGGAGGATCTCCGGACACCTTGGGCGCAGCGGACAGTTCTGACGCCCAACCGATTTTCTGCCCCTCTGCGGCCATGAGCTGGGCACGGCGCTCGGCCTCACGAGCCTCCCCCTTGCGGCTGGCAGGGATATAAGCAATCTGGCAGTGTTCGGCACAATAGGGCTTGCCGGGTGCAACAGAGCGCAGGCAAAACTTGAAGTTTGGATCATCAGGATGCCCGTAAGGCCACTGGCAAAGTGGCCCACTGGCCATCTTCTTTGTGGCAACATCGGGGGTGGGCAAGGGCTTTCGGTTGGATGTTCTTTGGCGAACAGGCGGTGCGGGGTCTGACTTGAGCGCAGGGGCAGGTTTCGCTGTTGTAGAACTCTTCTTCTTTATAGGGGACGGGCGCGGGGAAAGATTAAGGCGGTGCGCCTTGCCTACGACAGCGTTTTTGGACTTATGGATCATGCGTCCGATTTCGGCCGTTGAATGTCCTTCGTTCCAAAGTCTCTTTAGATTTGCAACATCTTCATCAGTCCATGACATGTGGGGATGTCCTTACTCAATTCGGCAATCCGCACCAATGTGTGCGATCTTGGCCCGGAGGTCAAGACAAGAATAATCTTGGAAACAACCTCATTCTTGGTCGACGACCGAACAGGTCGGTTCGCAAACAAAAATGGAGTGGCACTTCGACCGTGCCACTTCCACGAGGTTCAAATTTGCATCTACACTAATTGCCGAGCCAACGTGCCTCTATTGCTTCGTCTGCTACGAAACTTGTGTTATAGTTAATGTTAGGGAAAGCAGGTTCCCGCAACGTAAACTCGCGCCGGGTTAACTTGGCAATGCGCGCACTTTCAACAGTATCACCCGCCGCGATGTTATCAATCAAAAATTGGTTGCGCTCCCGTTCGATATTTGATGCAAGAGTTAAACCGTCAACTTCTTCGAAACGCAACTCAAAACGCGCCACCATGTCAAACTGGCGATCGACCGGAATGCCCAAGAAGGATTCCAGATCCAAATCGAATTCTGCCAAAATATCGGTTGCGCTAAAAAGCAAGGAAAGATGGCAGTTCACACGAACCGCGCTGTTGGGATGCTTCATTCTGCCCCGAATGCGTGTTGAGTTAATTGCCTCGCGTAAGGCCGCTGCGGCGTCGGCGTAACGTGCTTGATCACTCGCCGAGACTTGGTCTGACTCGACACCATCTTCCAAGGCTTGGAGGTAGCGCGATTGCTCAATCATCTCCTCGCGGATTTCCGCATGAACCAGGTCCATATAAAAGGGCTCCGAACAAACAGAGTTTGTTTCGCGATACCAGGTCCAAACCCCGCCGATCAGAGCTAAAACGGCGATGGTGCCGCCAACTACGAAATATCTAGCCATAGACATGATCATTCCCTCAACTTTCTTTCATCACCTAGATTGATTTCTAACGATAGACATTGCCCGAGGCCGTCTCAGGCGCTGGACGTTCAATGGCATCAATCATCTGACTCAAAGTGACCGTGCCAACAATTTTACCGCTAACCTTAACGGTCGCAGCTTTCTCAGGATGCAACTTGATAAGTTGCAGAGCGTGCTCAATTTCAGACTCTCCGTCAAGATCGATACCAGGAGCAGCTTCTACGCCCGCTGTCATCACCGATTTGACCTTCAAAACGCGGGGTCGATTGATGTCCATGATAAAGTCGGAGACATATTCATCTGCTGGTTTTAGAATAATTTCTTGAGGATCCCCTTGTTGAACAAGCGCACCGTCACGCAAGATTGCAATATCATCGCCAATGCGCAAGGCCTCATCCAGGTCGTGGGTAATGAAGATAATGGTCTTGTTGAGCTCCGACTGCAGCTCAAGCAACACGTCCTGCATGTCGGTCCTGATTAGCGGATCCAGTGCAGAGAACGCCTCGTCCATGAGCAGAATATCGGAATCCGTTGCTAGAGCCCGTGCCAGGCCGACGCGTTGCTGCATACCACCCGAAAGCTGGCTAGGATAGTGCGACTCAAACCCGGTCAATCCGACGCGGTCAATCCATTTCTGCGCACGTTCCTTGGCTTCACCAGATGCAAGTCCCATGAGACGAAGACCATAGGCGGCATTGTCCGCGACACTCACGTGTGGCAACAAGGCGAACTTTTGAAACACCATGGAAAGATTGCGCTGACGAAACCCTCGCAGCTCCTCTTGGTCCATCTTGAGAACGTCCTGACCATCAATCAAGACCTCGCCCGCAGTCGGGTCAATCAGGCGATTGATATGACGGATCAGGGTTGACTTGCCCGATCCCGACAAGCCCATGATGACCTGCAGTTTCTTTTCGGGCATATCAATATTGATATTGTTAAGGCCCAGGACATGACCATGCTGTTCCAACAATTCAGGCTTTGTCGCCCCGTTCAAGACATGCGGTAAAGCCGATTCTGGATCGGGTCCAAAAATCTTGTAGAGGTTTTTGATCGATACTTTGATGTTTGACATGATTAGTGCCCCACTCGACGGTGTTCTTGCATCCGTTCCCCAACCGCATGGAAGGTTCGGTCAATGACGATGGCAATTAAAACAATGGCAAACCCGTAGAGTAACCCAAGTCCGAAATTCGTATTAGACTGGGCGCTCAAGACCAACTGACCGATGCCGTTGGCGCCAACGAAGGCCGCGATTACGACCATGGCGAGGGCCATCATAATGGTTTGATTGATGCCCGCGAAGATATTGGGCAAGGCAAGGGGGATCAAGACTCCCGTCAAACGCTGGCGATAGGTTGCACCAAAGGCATTTGCGGCCTCAATGACATCAAACGCGACCAACCGTATGCCCAAATTGGTCAAGCGAATGACCGGCGGCATCGCGTATATAGTCACGGCGATCAGTCCCGCCACTTCGGAAACGCCGAACAGGATCAAAACCGGGATCAAATACACGAACGAGGGCATGGTCTGCATCACGTCCAAGACCGGCTTGATCATGGCCTCAAGCATGTTGGAGGAGGACATGAGAATACCCAAAGGCACCCCGACAACCACGCACAGGGCGATTGAGACGATCATCAAGGAAATGGTTTGATAGGCGCGGCCAACATCCACGTCAAAAGAGCCAATCGGAGCCCCCACCATCTCAAAGAGACCAAGGTACAGCAAAGCGAATACGGCGAGGATTGTGACGCCCCTGCTCTTGGAAGTGACCCAAACAAGCACAACAATGGCAGGAAACAAGAAAATCCAAGGGATGTTCTGCAACTGCTCGGTGATCCATTCCATGGCCAAAATGAGCGGCGACACAGCCTCCTTCAACCATTCGGAGATATCACCCGCGAACCTACCAAAAGGTCTATCAATGCCCTCCCGAAGCAGTTCTGTACGAACCTCGGGTCGGATCGCCGGAAAAATACCTAAGTCACTCCAGGTCCAAACTCTTTCGAAAAAATAACCGTAAAGGAGTTCGACAAAGTTCCCTAAGAGGGTCAGGAGCCAAATCAGGACCTTGTAAATCAAAACGGGAAGGAAGAGCACGAACTTTGCAAAACTAACACCCGCCCACCATAGAAAGACGGGAAAGCTGACAAAGATGAGGTAGAACCCCTGGACAACCCAATTCAATACAAAGCCAGGACCGGTGGCGATATGGGTCAAAAAGTCGTAAAAACTCGTGAACTGCATCAGTTTTCCTAACTCAGCCTAAGCGCGGAAGAGGGCACGACCCTCAAGAATCTTTATGGGGTCGCGTTCAAGACCGCGGCGTTTCCTTTGCCCCAGAACTGGGAATGCGTTTAGAAGTAAAACAGGGGGAACAACAGAATGAAAAGATCAGAGACGCGCGGGGAACCCAGGGGGCGCCCCCGCGCAATCTTTATGATTTAAAGAGCACCTCGAACGGCATCAGCAACGTCTTCGCTGACCCATGAAGTCCACTCGTCCTCGTAGTTGGCAAGGTACCAAGCGGCAGCCTCTCCGGCCGACATCCCACCGGATATTTTAGCGTCCGCTGCACCCAGTGCAGGCATGGAGACACTCCGCGCCATGGCGTAGGCATGAACCTCTGGATAGGTCATCGCCAAATCGCCCGTTGCCAGAGTCACGACATCGGCAATGGAGTAAGCCGTTTCATTGTACTCGCAGTCCTCTGCAGCTTCTGCTGCAGAATAACAAGCGCCCCAATAATCGGCGCCGACAAAATCTCGCTCCCAGTCCAAAGCCACGAGTTCATTGTTGATCGCAACGGCTGTTGGCGTCCAGTAATAGCCGATCCAATTGGAATCGGACTCATAGGCATCAATGATGATGGCAGACTGCCCCTCACCAGACCCAGGGTTTTCCAGAGTCCAACCCTTGTCGGCCATGCCCCAAGCATTGAACAAGTTCCGATTGGTATGCTCGCAACCCCAGCCAACACCGACAGGGCAGCCATAAAACTTACCGTCGAATAAGTCCGGACGCTCTAGCACTTCTTCAACCGTATCTAACTCAGGATACTCGGCAGCGAAAGCGGGGGACACATACCAGAATTCGCCAGCTTCGGGGAATGGACGGCCTGTGATTTCGATGACGCCATCGGCTGACATTTCTTCAATTTGAATGGGCTCGACCCCATTTGCCCAAAACTCACCAACCAACAGGGGTTCAGTTGCGCCCAAAGCAAGCGGCAAGACCTGCTTCGTTGGGGCAGGAACATTTGTGATTTCGCAACCCATGCCATTTGCCAAAATAAAGGCATCGACAGCGCCGACAAACTCGCCAGTTGACCAGTTCGGTGCACCAACCTGGATGCCACCGCATTGCGCTGCCGCGGTGCCAGCAAAACTAAGAGACGCAACGGAAACGGCGCCCAAGAGTAGTTTATTCATTCTTTACTCCCTAGATGTAAGATCAAGTGCCATTCCTATGACACCTAAGCGCGCGCTGTTTGTTCCGCACGCCTTATTCCTTTCATACCAGGCAAATTTGCTTTGTGAACCGGCAAAATCAAAAATAAGAATGGCTGGGTAGCAAAAATTGCATATCTGTCTATTTGCGCCTCTTTATGCTTAATTAACGTCGCATTTGTTTCTTTATGTGATACAAACCCTGGGATAAGAGGTTTGGGCGCCCAAAACAAAACTGCGGCCCTACCTCGCCCATCTCTGCCAGGACACCATGATCCTCGTTCGCCCCCTTTTTGCAATACTCATCTGCCTAGCAGTGACAGCTTGCGATCTATTCCCTAGACGCGATGTTGCGCAGAACGGGATCTTACTTTCGCGACTTCAGGACACGCTCAATGATCTAGAACACCAACAGTACCTGAACCCCGAAACCCCCAGCTTCGTTCTGATTAACCGCTATGGCACAACCTTCGGAGGCTCGAGAGCGCTGGAGGGTCAATCCGAATCGGGCACTCCGCTTGGCGCCAGGGACATGTTGCGGGTCTGCTTCAAAATGACGGAAAGCAAACATGTTGCAGATGTCAAAGCATGTTTGCGCCAAACCTTTCCTTCGAGCCAACAACTTCGCTACTCCCACGCAGGCATTGCCTTTCGGCTGCCTGGCCGGGGCTGGTCGGTGCGCCAATCTCTAAGATCTGGACAAACAGGCGAGCACTTTCAATGGTTCGGCAGCTTAGCCGAATTTGTCGACATCCCTCTTATTAAGCCACGCATCGAACTTATCGTTCCAACGCTGGACCTTCAAGCTCGTTTGGCGCAACGGATCTTGCAAGAGAGTGCAACTACAGCCCTCATCGACCCCGACTATAACTTGGTCGCTGGGGCGTTTCAGACCCAGGAGCAAATGTCAAATCAGTTTGTCTTGGAACTGCTCGCCTCGGCGATGCAGCCTAAAGATGCCCCCGTGTCGCGTGCGCAAGCTCAATCCTATTTGGCACAAACGGGATATGCACCAACGGTCGTTCTTTTGGGCGGTCTGCGATCCATCGCCAAATGGGATACCCTAATCCCAACAGTGGACTTGGACTCCCAATCCTATGCGCGCACATATGAAGTGGGCGAGTTCATTTCGGTTCTATCCGTTCGACAATATCTTTCGGCGCAGGGTCAATTGGCAAGACGCGTTGAGATCAGCCTCTGAAGCAGCTTTCAAATTGATTGACCCCGATTCTGGATAAGAACCTGAGATGAGGGGGATTCACAAATCGTTCAATTTGAGACCTCAGCATAAATCAGAGGATCGCAAGTTGATAGCAAGATATGGTGCTAACTTTGCTTTTATGACACCACGTATTGTGGTCCTTTGATCCGAAGTCGAATTATGCTGAGGTCTCGAAACGTTTTCGCAAGAGCAACTTATTGATGAAGGGCAAGAGATAATTTTTCATGTTCCTTCTGATTCCAGTGATCAGGTGTAATCCCTGTTTACACAGGCAGTTAAACAAGTCTTTTGAGATGTAGCCCTTGTCTGCCAGGATCTTACCCTTCAAGCCCTTAGTCATGCTCTTCAAAGGGCCTCTGTCGTCGCGATTTCCACGGGTAATCTTGACAGCCATCAGCTCACCCTTGTCGTTGATAAGGATGTGGAGCTTAAATCCAAAGAACCAGCCCATGGTACTACGTCCTCGTTCTGCTAAGCCCTTGAACGTTTTGTTCCGTCCTATGCGAGGATTGGCACAGACCGCGAGCTTGGTGCTATCTGCCACATAGATCCCCGTCTCCTCGCCGCGCAGGCTATGGAGTAGCAAGCAAAAAGGCATTAGCAAGCGAGGCATAAGGGTGACAAATCGCCCGTAGCTGGGTAGATCGGTGAAATAGCTACGATACTTCTGCTCCACGCCATAAATCTAAAAGTGCTTGAAGTCTTTGAAAGGGGAGTTGTGGAACAGGACCACAATCAACAGCATCTCGCCAAGGCATAGCTTACCTTTGCGACGGCGTGTTCGATCGGTGGGGATAAGGCGATGCTTCTCCCATTCTTCATAAAGATGCGCAAAATCATCAAGACAACAAAATAGGCTGGTGATAGAGAGGCGCATGAGGGGTGGCTCGCGTTGTGATAGACAAAAGCCTAGAATCACAAATTGAACGATTTGTGACTCCCCCTCATCTCGGGTTCTTATCCAGAACCGGGGTTGAATAGCTTATCGATCTGACGCGTAAGCCCAAGGTTCTCGGCGCTTTCCCCTTAGTGTGATAGTAAAGGCTGGACCGCGAAATGTCGAGCAATGAACATTGGTGCGTGATGCTGGGTTTATTTTTGCTGGGCTCAAGCTGGATCATGGCTTTGCGCTGATCCCGACCCGCTGGAGCCCGTCGGCTAAAAAATCCCGTTCCATCGTCAGTTGACCCATCTTGGCGTGAAGAGATTTGCGTCTGGAGCTTCTACTTCAGCCTTCTTGCGTGCCTTAGGGCTGGCGCGTTCAAAACCCTCTGTCATGTTCGCAATCGCTTGCTTCTTAAAGGTGCAAACCTGACCTGTAGAGATTTTCGCTCGCTATCTGTCGGCTCGTCTGCTCACCCTAAAGAGCATCAAGGGCTATTCTAAACTTGAACTCTGGGCTAAACAACCTGCGTTTAGGCATGCGTCGTCGTCCTTTCTTAACGATTGACGCTCACTAAACCATCGTCCAATTTTTTTGGACCACCTCAGTATCGCGCTGCTAGGCTTGCAGGCGCTGATTTTCAGGATCCCAAACGCATTGTTGGTCGTGCACGACCGCAGCGTGTCGCTGACCGTAAATTTCGATCTCCAGGCGCGTACCCGCCACATCCGCACCTTTTTTGACCACGCCAAGGGCGATGTGCTGCTGCGTGCGATACCCGTATGCGGATGAGGTGATTTCGCCAACGACTTGATCGCCCTGCCAAACCGTCGACATATAGGGGGCATCGAAGTCACCGCCCTCAACGATAAGAGTTACAAAGCCTTTTTTTGACCCCTGTTGGCGTTCATTCGCCAGGGCGGTTTTCCCAGCGAAGTCTGCTTGCTTACCCAGTTTGACGAACCGATCCAGCCCACCCTCGAAAAGACTATAGTCGGTCGACAAATCCCGCTTCCAAGCGCGATAGCCCTTTTCAATCCGCAAGGTATTGAGCGCGTACATCCCAAAGGGCCTTGCTCCCCCATCGAGGATCGACGCGTAGAGTTTGGCGCTGTCCTCGGTCTTCGAATGGACCTCCCACCCCAATTCCCCCGCAAAAGAAACCCGCACCAATTGGCAGGGCGTTCCGGCCATCTTGGCGGTTTGATGACTCAACCAAGGTTGACTTAAGTCCGCTTCAAAGCCCGCTGCCATCAAGACCTCACGAGATTTGGGACCTGTGAGAATGAGCGTGTTGAATGCCTCTGTCACATTGATCAGCTCGACACCGTCAGGCCTGCCTCCCTGTTCGAGGACTGCCCAGTCATGGGCCTCTGCCGCGGCGGCGGTGATCAGCATATAGTTGTCATCGGCAAGAGCCAGAACCGACATCTCGGTCAAGATTTCACCGCGAGAGTTGGCGAAGTAGACAAGGCCTAGGTGCCCGGGTTTTGGAACGTAGCCTGTCACAAGCCCATTCAGCCATGCCTTGGCGCCAGGACCTTTGAGACGATAGCGTGAGAACCCAGGCAAATCCAAAACGCCCGCGCGGTCGCGCACGGCTTCGACTTCAGCGCGAACACGCGGTTCCCAAGGGCCTTGGCGTGCCCAGGTTTCCGTCCCGGCCTCGCGCGTGTCATCGCCATCTTGGGCAAACCAATTGGCCCTCTCCCAACCACCATAGACGCCCATAACACCGCCGAGTTCGCGTACACGCGCATCGTTGGGCGACAGGCGCTTGTTGCGCCCTGCGGGCCATTCGTGGTGCGGGAAGTGCATGGCGTACTCATGGCCGTAGACCTCCAGACCTTTTTGATTGCAGTAGTCCTGATCGCACCACGCACCGAAGCGGCGGGGATCAACGGCCCACATGTCCCATTCGGTCGCGCCTTCGGTGACCCATTCGGCCAGCACCTTACCCGCACCGCCGGCTTGGGCAATTCCAAAGGTAAAGACCGCCGCCTCAAAGGCATTGGGCACCCCTGGCATGGGGCCGATCAGTGGGTGACCGTCGGGGGTATAGGGGATAGGTCCGTTGATAACTCGGGACACGCCCGACGCGCCGAGCAAAGGCACGCGCGCCATGGCATCTTCTATATACCATTCGATACGCTCCAGATCATCTTCCCACAACTGGAAGGAGAAGTCTTCGGGCATGGGGTCATCAGCGCGCATCCAGTGACCCCGGCACGGGTTCTCATACGGTCCCAAATTGAAGCCCATCTTTTCCTGCCGCAAGTAATACGAACTATCGACGTCGCGCAGTAGCGGTAACTTTCCACCCTTCTCGCGCAACCAATCTTCCAGTTCTTTGACGGGCTCGGTCAACAAGTACTGATGGCTCATGGTCATCATGGGCACCTCGCGCCCAAACCAGCGTCCCACCTGCTGTGCGCGATAACCCGCCGCGTTCACAACAAACTCGCACTTTAGGTCGCCATTTTTGGTGTGGATCGTCCATTGCTTGGTCGCAGGATCCCAAGTCGCGCCCGTGGCGGGACAAAACCGCTCTATGTGCGCGCCCAAGTCACGCGCGCCCTTGGCGAGGGCTTGGGTCAACTGCGCGGGATCGATATCACCGTCGGTCGGGTCGTAGAGCCCGCCAATCAAGTCGTGCGTCTCCAGGAACGGATAGTGCGCGCGCAAATCAGCGTTGGAACACATCTGAATGTCGATTCCTTGATAGCGCCCCATGCCGCGCACGTGTTCAAATTCCTGCATGCGCGCCTGTGAGTGCGCGAGGCGGATCGACCCCGTGACGTGGTAGTTAATGGGGTAATCGACACGTGCGCCGAGCTCCCGGTACAGCTCGGTCGAATAGCGCTGCATATTCATGACCGCCCAAGAAGCGGAAAAGGTCGGAATGTTGCCCGCTGCGTGCCAAGTCGATCCCGCAGTCAACTCATCCTTTTCGATCAGAACCGTATCGGTCCAGCCCGCCAAGGCCAAATGATACAGCGCCGAAGCGCCGACGGCGCCACCGCCGATAATTGCAACGCGCGCGTGCGAGGGAAGCGCCATAGATCAACATCCTTCAGTTCGTGGTTGTGTTATGGCCTTCAAGGCAAGCGCACGAAACTCAGTCCCGCTTGCTTGGCCGCGACATGTTTTCCGGCTCAACCAGTGTTGCAGTGTCGCACCTTCATGGCAGAACGACGCTCCTAAGCCGCCGCCTTCAAGGCGTCCACCAGCGTCAGCGCCTCCCAAGCAAAACCGCCGTCGCCATCGGGCGCGCGGCCAAAGTGACCGTAGGAGGCGGTGCGCTGGTAGATGGGTCGATAGAGGTTGAGCGCTGTGCGAATGCCGTAGGGAGATAAGTCCACCACTTCATTTACCATACCTTCTAGCTTGCGGTCGTCGAGCGTGCCCGTGCCGTGAGTGTCCACCAGCAGCGACATGGGCTTGGCCACCCCGATGGCGTAGCTAACCTGCAGGGTGCAGCGCTCGGCAAAACCCGCCGCGACCAGGTTTTTTGCCACCCAGCGCGCGGCATAAGCCGCGGATCGGTCCACTTTAG
The DNA here is from genome assembly GCA_965228345.1 of Alphaproteobacteria bacterium. GTDB lineage: Bacteria > Pseudomonadota > Alphaproteobacteria > UBA7985 > UBA7985 > CAXQZM01. The sequence continues at coordinate 778,596 of CBDDHH010000003.1, forward strand.
ACGGGTCCTTGCCCGAAAAAGCGCCACCGCCGTGGGGCGCCGCGCCGCCGTAGGTATCGACGATGATTTTACGCCCCGTCAAGCCGGCGTCACCGTCAGGGCCACCGATGACAAAAATGCCCGTGGGGTTGACATAAAGGTTGTCGTTCGACGGCATCCAACCCTGAGGCATGACCTCAGCGACCACATCGCGCACGAGCGCGCGCAAGTCGGACTGCGCCACGCCCGCGCGGTGCTGGGTCGACACCACCACGTTGGCAACACCGATGGGTTTGCCTTCGCGGTAGCGCAAAGTCACTTGAGACTTGGCGTCGGGGCCAAGCCGAGCATCGCCGCCGCGCCGAAGTTCCGACAATCGCTGGAGTATGCGGTGCGCGTATTGGATCGGCGCGGGCATGAGGGCGTCGGTTTCGGTCGTCGCATAACCAAACATGATCCCTTGGTCGCCCGCCCCCTCTTCCACGAAGGTGCCCACACCCTCATCGACCCCTTGGGCGATGTCGGCGGATTGGCCGTGGACGTAGCAGTCGACTGAGGCGTCGCGCCAGTGGAACCCGTCCTGCTCATAGCCGATATCGCAGATCACCTCGCGGGCCTTGGCGACCATCTCCTCCGCTGTCACGTCTCCGCGCACCTCCCCCGCCAGCACCACCTTATTAGTTGTGGTCAGGGTTTCGACGGCGACGCGCGGCGGGACGGGGTCGCCGCCGTTCCGAGCCATGAACAGATCGACAATCGCATCGGAAATCTGGTCGCAAATTTTATCGGGATGGCCTTCGGAAACCGATTCCGAAGTGAAAACGTATTCAGCCATGCAGGGGTCCCTCTCTTCTAAGGCTTGCGCGATGGGGTGCCTAGTCCTTCGCACTCCCTAAATCGCGGGGTTGCACAATGCAAACGAAGGCGCTCGCCTGGAACTCAGAAAATTGTATCCATCAGTTTGAGTGATGCTACGGACTAGTAGCGGTAGGCATCTTGCTTAAACGGCCCTTGAGGAGTGACGCCGATGTAGTCGGCCTGCGTCTGCGACAGGGTGGTCAAGGTCGCGCCGACCTTGGCAAGGTGCAGGGCCGCAACTTTTTCGTCCAGGTGCTTGGGCAAGGTATAAACCTTGTTTTCGTAGGTGTCGGCATGGTTCCATAACTCGATCTGAGCCAAAGTTTGATTGGTGAAGGACGCGGACATGACGAAACTCGGGTGGCCCGTCGCATTGCCTAGGTTCACCAACCGGCCTTCCGACAACAGAATCATCCGCTTACCGTCAGGAAACTCGATTTGGTCGACCTGCGGCTTGACGTTCTCCCACTTGTAGTTGCGCAAGGCCTGGACCTGAATTTCAGAATCAAAGTGCCCAATGTTGGCGACGACCGCCAAGTCCTTCATCTCGCGCATATGGTCCAGGGTAATGACGTCGATGTTGCCCGTGGCCGTGACGAACAGGTCCGCCTGCGGGGCCGCTTGCTCCATCGTCACGACCTCATAGCCTTCCATGGCGGCTTGCAGGGCGCAAATGGGGTCGGCTTCGGTCACCATGACCCGGCACCCCGCATTGCGCAACGAGGCGGCGGAGCCCTTACCGACGTCGCCAAATCCCGCAACGCAGGCCACCTTGCCAGCCAGCATCAGATCGGTGCCGCGCCGAACGGCATCGACCAAAGACTCGCGGCAGCCGTAGAGGTTGTCGAACTTGGACTTGGTCACCGAATCATTGACATTGATGGCGGGCACCTTCAAGGTGCCTTTGCGCTCCATATCGTAGAGTCGCAAGACCCCTGTGGTCGTCTCCTCCGACAGGCCGCGCACCTCGTCGAGCATTTGGGGGTATTTATCGTGCATCAGCAGGGTCACGTCGCCGCCATCGTCCAGGATCATGTTGGGCGTCCACCCGTCTGGGCCACGGAGGGTTCGTTCGATGCACCACCAAAACTCCTCCTCGCTCTCACCCTTCCAGGCGAAAACCGGAATGTTGGACGCCGCGATCGCAGCAGCCGCCTGGTCTTGAGTGGAAAAGATGTTGCAGGAAGACCAGCGCACGGTGGCGCCGAGTGTGGAAAGAGTTTCGATTAGGACCGCCGTCTGAATGGTCATGTGCAAACAGCCGACAATGCGTGCGCCTTTGAGCGGCTGGGCCTGCCCATAGTCTTGCCGCAAGGCCATGAGGCCTGGCATTTCGGCCTCGGCCAGGGTAATTTCTTTGCGGCCCCAATCGGCCAAGGACATGTCGGCGACTTTGTAGTCAGAAAAGGGCATGGATGATCTTTCGGTTGTGGGCGTCGAATCTCAAGTTGCCCTGGCCTATAAGGTTCATCTTAATTAAAGAAACCTTTAAATGAAGCAACCGCCCGATATTTTGACCTTGACCAAGGCCTTGGCCGATGAAACGCGCTTGCGTCTGCTCATGCTGCTGTCCCAAGCCCATTTGCGGCTGACGCAGACCGAAGCCCTGCTCGATCAATCAGGGCCGCGCCTGTCGCGGCACTTGCGGATTATGGTCAAGGCGGGCCTGATCGAACGGTCGAAGGAAGGCAAGGAAGCCTATTTCCGCCTCACTGGCCAGGCCGAGGTGCGAGACTTGATTACACCAATCCTGGCAGCGCTGCGTGACGCTGATCGCTTTGGCGACATGGACCGTTTGCGCGCCCATATTGACGCCGCGCGTGCCACGGCCCAGCATCTGGAGGCCAAATTCTACGCCAAATGGAACCAAGCACGCGCCTTCTTCGTCGATGAGCAGCAAGCCGAGGCGCGGCTCGTGCAGATCGCCCAAGCAAGACAGTCGCCGACCTTACTCGACATCGGCACGGGCACGGGCCGCTTGCTCGCCGCCCTCGGGCCACACGTGGTTACAGGTCTGGGCCTGGACACGGACCGCGACATGCTCTCGATCGCCCGGCACCGCATGGCGGTGGCAGATGCCAGCCACCTGACAGTGCGTCAGGGCGATATGTACGATCTGAATTTGGACGGTCAGCGCTTCGATCTCGTCTGTCTCTACGGTGTTCTGCGCTACGCCGCCCTGCCCGCCCCTGTCTTGGCCGAAGCCGCCAAGGCTCTAGCGCCCGACGGCACTCTGATCGTCGTTGACTTTCTAGAGCATGAGCATCAGGAACTAGGCGAGTCCTACGGTCACAAGTGGCTCGGCTTCGACCCCGCCGATCTAACAACTTGGTCACAAAGCGCAGGGCTAACCCTTAGGGCGCGGGAGAATTTGATCGGCGCGCGCCTCACCCTCGGACTCTGGCGTTACGGCGCGACCCGCAATGCAACTTCGTAGCGTCGCGGAAGGCTGAAACGACACGCCAACGATTGGGCCTAGATCCGTTGTGAGACCTCAGTATAGGTCGGCTTTTCTTTGGGCCAGAGGATTCCTTAGTGTCTTTGGTTGGTATATTGAAACCTCAGCATAATTCGACTTCGAACCAACGGGCCGCAATATGTGGTGTCACCAAAGCGAAGTTAGCACTATATCTTACTGTCAACTTTCCGTTATCTGATTTATGCTGAGGTCCCATATAAGGTGTCGGTGCAGAATTCCTTTTCCAGTCAGCCTGTTCTATTAATTACGCCTGAAGATTTCGAACACGCTCATATGCCCCGCTTGGATGACACCGGAGCCCTATACCAGTTCCGGTGGAGTCTAACCCATTATTGGAACCCGAATTCTCTTGATCTGCAATGCAGGCATAAGATTTATCTCTCCAAGATAGGTCAAACTTTGCGAGAACTGGTATTACTTGACTGGTCAGAGATCGAGGCGCTTTTATCGTCAATCTATGCCTCTCCCACAGGTTGGCCTAGCTATCGTGAGTGCCCCTTAACGTGGTGTAATACCAGCGGCAATTATAGATAAATGACTCTTATGATCGCTGGTATAAGTGCCGCGACTGCGGCCCCGCAGCGACCCCGAGACAAGCCAAGAAAGCGCCTCGGGCAAATCGAAGGCCCCGTCGGAGGCGAAACACGAAGCGTTTCTGCCGAGAGACATAGAACTGAAGAATGAATGTCAATTCATTCTTCAGTTGGTATAAGAGCGTGGGGATCGCGATGTCCCACACAGCAAGCACGATCCCGTGCGCTCGTGGTCAGCAGCGCAGTCTTTGTTTAGGTTATTAAAGTTGGAACCCTAAACGAAAGGACGAATACCATGTCACAAAACCACAGTACCCTCTGCGCCGCCGAGACAAGACACGAAACGGTTATAAAAAGGTCACTTTTTATGACCGTTGGGTTTAAAGCCATGCACAATATAGCTGAGTCTGGCTTTCTGCCTGTAACAGAAGACAAGTAGCAAAAAAAGAGGGGCGCGCGGCCCCTCTTCTCCAATTCATAAATTTGGAAAACCTGACCTACTCGCAGACTTCAACAACGCCTGTTTTTGTAATTTGGGTTGTGCAAGTCGGCGCAGTCGTCGCGCCACCAACAGCAGCTTGGTTTTCGCCGCAAGCAACGAGAATAAGTGAAGCTGCAGCGATAGATAGAATAGCACGCATAGTAATACTCCAGAGTTAAAAGGTACCGCCAAAAGCCATAGTGAGATGCCCACAATGTGCAACGAAAAAGTGGCACGGTATCGCAAAAAAACCATAGGCCTTCGTAAGGCTTGAGCAAGCCAGGTTAAAAAATTGAAGTCCTAAATTGGCTTAGGTCACTTGGATCCGTTGAGGACCGCAGAGCAATCCCCATTTGCTGTCGCAAGGAAGCATTGACACCGTAAATATCTGGCACCACCCGCATCCCTCCTTTGAAAGACGGCCAAGCTTCGAGATAAACCGTTTTGACGGGCACGCGTTGGTTGAGGGTCACGAACGAAAACTCGGGTTGGCTCATTTGCTCTTTGACACGATCAAGGGTCCAGGTCGGGTCCTGATCTTGCAGCAGCCAGAGCGCGAGTTCAGCGGATTTTTCAAGACGCATACATCCTGAGGAGTAGGTGCGATTGACTTTATTGAACAATACTCGGTCTGGGCTGTCGTGCATGTAGATCGCGGCCGAGTTTTGTAAGGTGAACCGCGCACCACCTAAAACGTTCAAGGGACCTGGAGGTTGAACAAAATCGTAGTGAGTTACTTGCCCTTCATCCCACTCAATCTGCGCGGGGTCAAATACCTTTCCGTCGCGACGCACCTCAATGCCCATTTCTTCAAAAATTTGCGGGGCGTCGGGGATCAAATCCTTGCGAACGATGGACCGAGGCGCCGTCCAGTCTGGAGAGAATTTAATGGAAACAATATGATCATCGTTGAGAGGTGTTTGACGAGTGGGGCGACCGACCACCATGGTCATGCCGAGTTCCTGGTGTCCGTTGCGCATCGCGAACACCTCCTGCGCAGCGATGTTGGAAATGAGATACTTCCCCTGCCCGTCTAAGGTAACAGGATTTGCCCGCAAGCTTTCCATGGTGACGCGATATGCATCAAAGCGCGCGCCGTCGAGGAACTGCGCCTCCCGCTTTGCTTCCTGACGTAACAGCTGATAAACTTGACCTTGATTAACCGCCAAATCCATGGCGGGCCCAAGGTTCTCGGCAGAAATCACCGCTTGCGCGAGAGGGACCAGATCCGATCCCGAGTGATCACTGTAACGCCCAACGCGCGCGTCATAAATATAGCGCAGCAGGCCCGCTGTTAGTTCCACATCAATTTGCGCGAGCGCAGCACTTCCTACCGTCAATTGACCCAGCAAGGCTTGCTCTCCTGGCAAATAATCCCCAGGCAAAAGCCCGTCGACAGGGGCGTTGACCTGGACCTTGAAAAGATCGACCGCCCTTTGTCTGCGCGCGCCGTTGGCATACCAAATCGGGCTATATGCGCGGCCGGCGTACAAGCGATCGAGATCCGAACGGCTGGCCGTCGGAGTCGTCGGCGGCAAGGACGAGGTTCCTGCTACATAGTCATAAATCTGCCCCGATCCCACACGCACGACGTCGCGAGGCTGAACCCGCGCACGCTGCGCGAGCACCGTATCGGAATCTAAACCTGCGCGCACATCCTCCGCCCGCAAGATCCCATCATTTGCACGACTTCGGGCCATGGCCATAACGGAGGAGCTGACCGCTTCGACTGTCATGGCAGGCTCTGGCGTGACACACCCCGCGGCGAGCGTGGCCCCGGAAAGGGAAAGAAAGGTTCGCCGTTTCACTTAAATGAAGTTTCCTTAATTCGCGGGGGCTTGCTCTCGAAACCCTTGAGTGATCTTATACCAACGGTCATAAAAAGTGACCTTTTTATGACCGTTTCGTGTCTCACGGCAGAAACGCTTCGCGTTTCGCCTCCGACGGGGCCTTCGCTTATACCCCGAGGCGCTTTCGCGCCGATCTCGGGGCCGCTGCGGGGGCCAAAGTCGCGGCCCTTATACCAGCGCACACAAGAGTCACTCATAACTGTCGCTGGTATGATCCCGTGCGACAGCGAACGCAAGGGGGCGCCTAATCAACTGTGATCACGGTCGCGCCAACCGTGGACCGCCCCTCTAGAGCCACATGGGCCGTGACCATATCAGAAAGGGAGAATTTCTGCCCGATGTAGGGACGAATGATGCCTTGGGCAACCAAGGAAAACAGATCGTCCGCAGCCTCCTGCAATGCCTGTGGAGTGGCGATGTAGGGAAACAGGGACGGCCGTTGCAGGTAAAGAGCCCCCTTTTGGTTGAGGATCGCAATGTTGATGGGCGGGACCGCGCCGGAGGCGTTGCCGTAAGAAATCATGTATCCAAAGGGCCTGATGAGATCGAGTGAACCGTCCCATGTGTCCTTGCCAACCGAATCATAGACAACAGGCAGTTTGCTCCCGCCCGTGATCTTAAGTGTTTCGGCGACAAAGTCTTGGGTCCGGTAGTTGATCGTGTGGGTCGCGCCGAATTCGCACGCGAGCGCACACTTCGCATCACTGCCCGCCGTTCCGATTAGGGTCAGGCCTAGGTGCTTGGCCCATTGGCAGGCGATCAACCCGACACCCCCCGCGGCGGCATGCCACAAAACTGTCTCCCCCTGCTGCGCAGCGTAGGACTTTTTCAAAAGATAGCGAACGGTCAGACCTTGCAGCATGAGGGCGACGGCGTCCTCATAGCTCACTCCCGTGGGCAGGACGACGACCTGATCGCCCTGATGCAGGCGTTCGCTGGCGTAGCCGCCGGCACCTTGGCAGTAGGCAACGCGATCGCCGACTGCAATCCGCTCCACCCCATCGCCAATGGCAACGACGTCGCCGGCGCCTTCCACCCCCAAAATCGCCGGCAAGGGAACGGTATAAACCCCTGAGCGCATGTAGGTATCGATGAAGTTGAGCCCAATTGCCCGTTGTGCAATTTTGATTTGTCCGGGGCCTGGTTTCCCTGCTGAGAAATCGACTTTCTTAAGAACCTCTGGCCCCCCATGATCGGAAATTTGGATGGCAAAAGACATGCCCGGCGTCCTATTCAGTCCAATTGCAGGGGTTTTGGTGCCGACACTGGATCGCATCGATGGCCGCAATTGCGTCAGCATCCAGGGTACGCTGGGTTGCGGTCGCGTGTTCGGCGATTTGATCGGGATATGACGCTCCGGTGATGATGGACCCGACATAGGGCAAGGTCAACATCCAGGCGAGGGCCAGTTCGGTTCCTGTCATTCCCAAGTCTTCCGCCAAGGCCACGTACTTTTGCGTTGCCGCACGTGCCAGAGGGCCGTGATAGCGGGTCTGAAACTCGGGATAGGTTGTATGGCGCCCTAGGGCCTTGGCGTCCTTCAGGTATTTGCCCGATAAAGCCCCGCCCGCCAAACCCCCGTAAACCAACAAACTTATGTTGAGGTTTCTGGGCGCGCACGCCTCGGCCAGTTCGGGTTCGAACGTCCGATTCATGAGGCTAAAGTCGTTCTGGATTGAGATCGGTTTCTTGAAACCGGCGGTCCGACACGCCTCATCGTAGCGACACAAGCCAAAGGTATTTTCGTTGGAAACTCCCCAATGGCGAATCTTGCCCATCTGAATCAGCTCGTCCATCGCGCCCGCGACCTCGGCAAAGTCTGCGGACGGGTTGCGCTCAAGTGTTGGGTCGTAGCGCATCTGACCCCAAAGGCCGCCGACGTAACGTGCCGGCCAATGAACTTGGAACAAATCAATATAGTCGGTATTGAGGCGCTGCAAACACCCTTCCGCCGCGGACAGGATTTCAGCGCGCGTCAGGCCCGTCGGTCCCTCGGGTGCGGGCGGAACGCGCCGGGTGGGAATGTAGGTCATGCCGCTCGGGCCGCTGACCTTGGTGGCGATCACGACCCGATCCCGCGGCTTGGTCGCCATCCACTCCCCAAGCCAAACCTCCGGCCTGCCCTGGATGTCCCGATTGCGGCTGGTTGGCACAGGGTACATTTCCGCAGTGTCAAAGAACGTATAGCCGGCATCGAAAGCGCGGTCCAAAATCGCGTGGGTCGTCGAATGATCGACCTGGGTGGAAAAGTTCATGGTGCCCATGCATAGGCGAGACACCCGCAAGTCAGAATGACCTAAGGATTGGTAATGCATTTAGTCCTCGCTAGTTTTCCCGACTTTGGCAGCCAGGCTTGCCTCTAAAAACAGATCGATTTGCCCGTCGAGCACAGCTCCTGTCTGACCCGTCTCGACCCCCGTGCGCAAATCCTTGACCAATTGGTAGGGTTGCAAAACGTAGGAGCGGATTTGACTGCCCCATCCATTGTCGGCTTTGGCGTTGGACCCCTCTTGCGCGCGTTCTTCGCGCTTGCGCAACTCTTCCTCATATAGACGGGCCTTGAGCATCTGCATAGCGGTGGCTTTGTTGCGGTGCTGGCTACGGTCATTTTGACACTGGGCCACAATGTTCGTCGGCAAATGGGTGATGCGCACGGCAGAGTCGGTGGTGTTGACATGCTGCCCACCCGCGCCCGAGGCACGGTAGGTATCGATCCGCAAGTCCGATTCGACCAGATCAATCTCGATGCTGTCATCAATCACAGGTGTTACCGCAACCGACGCGAAGGAGGTGTGGCGCCGGGCCGAACTATCGAACGGGGAAATTCTCACCAACCGGTGCACGCCGCTCTCGGACTTGAGCCACCCAAAGGCGTTGAGGCCACTGATCTGCAAAGTAGCCGACTTAATCCCGGCCTCTTCGCCTTCGTGCTCGTCGAGGATCTGGACCTTAAACGCCCTGTGAGCCGCCCAACGCTCATAAAGGCGGTAGAGCATAGCGGCCCAATCGCAAGCCTCCGTGCCTCCAGCACCCGCGTTAATCGACAGATAGCAATCATTGGCGTCGGCCTCACCTGACAAGAGGCTTTCGATCTCACGCTTGGCAGCCACGGTCTGTAGCTGGATCAAGTCCTTTTCGGCGCTTGCAGCAACGTCGTCGTCGCCTTCCAGTTCTGCCAGCTCAATTAGGTCTTGCGCGTCCCTCAGGCGGGTTTGCAAGTCGGCAAAGCCCGACAACTGCGCATCCAGATGATTGCGCGCTCGCAAAACCTTGCGCGCCACATCGGGACGCGACCAAAGGTCGGGGTCTTCAGCCTGTGCATTGAGTTGATTTAGTTTTTGGGTTGCGGCATCGACGTCAAAGATGCCTCCTCAGCAGGGTTAAGGATTTTTCAATCTCCTGGACCACCGCTTGAATTTCTGCCTTCATAGTTCTGCGCCCTATAGCTCACCATTGATAAAGAGATCCAAAAACTCGCCGAAATCTAGCACGACCAAAATGCCCATGAGGATACTGGTTATGAAGGTCACCCAAAGTGCCTTTTTTACCAAGCGCGGGGTCCGTGGCGCCCCGACCTGGTCCACCTCAAAATCAGATTTTCGGCCAATCGGCAAAGCCATGTAGTAAAGGATCCACCAGATGCAAATGAAAAAGACAACAAATCCAACGAGGTCCATTATCTGACTTCCTCCAGTTCCACCAAGGTCCCATCCATATCTTTGGGGTGCAGGAACACGACGGGCAAGCCATGGGCGCCCATCTTTGGTTTGCCGTCGCCGAGGATGCGCATGCCCTCGCCCGTCAATTTGGCCATGGCGGCGCCCAAGTCCGCGACCTCGTAGCAGAGATGATGAAGGCCACCGCTGGGATGCTTTTCTAAGAACGCTGCGATCGGCGAGTTGGCGCCCAGGGGTTCGAGAAGTTCGATTTTGGTATTGGGTAGCTCAACAAACACCAGGGTAACCCCATGGTTGGGTATGGTTTCGGGCGCGGACACGCGCGCGCCAAGGATTCGATCGTAGGTCGCTGTCGCCGCCGCAAGGTCGGGCACCGCAAGCGCCACGTGGTTCAGGCGTCCAATCATCTCTAGCTAATTAAAGGCGCATTATATGGACCAAAACAAGCGGATTTTTACCTGTTCGATCCCTGAACACCCGCTTTGCCGCGGCCACAATCGCCTTTTCCACAGGCCCCCGATCGCGTGATTGTGCTCGGCCCAGGCGTGTCAGCGCGTCCGCCACCGCGGACTTGACCAGGGTCAGCACATCGCCGTCGACATGGGGGTCCAGACACCCGTAGGCTTCAAGCCCCACCTCACCCGCCAAGGTTCCCTCGCGCGTGAGGGCAACGGCGAGGCTAAGGGTACCGGCCTGCGCAAGGCGACGGCGCTGGGGCAAAACCGGACCGCGCGGGTCGATCAGGCGATCGCCGTCCACGGCCAATTTGCCGCTATGGACACGGCGGTCTAAAATCCGCGCCTTGTTGGACTGGATCAAAATTACAGCGCCGTTGCCCCCGACAAGGGCCTCTTGCACCTGATGGTCCTTACCAAGCTGGGCGTGGGCGACCATGTGGCGCCATTCGCCATGAACGGGCAGCAAGAACTTGGGGCGCGTCCAGGTCAAGAGGTCGGCAAGCTCCCCGCGCATGGGGTGGCCGGTGACATGCACCGTTTCCGCGACGTCCGCTTCGCTCAGCACCCCTACCCCGCGCCGCGCAAAAGCGTTTTGAATATGACCCACGGCGGTTTCGTTGCCAGGAATAACGCGGGAGGAGAAGATGACGGTGTCTCCTTCCTCAACAAAGACCGTCGGGTGATTATCGGCGGCGATGCGCGCCAGGGCCGCGCGCGCCTCCCCCTGGCTGCCTGTTGCGATCATGAGCACTCGATCGGCGGGCAAGTCGCCCATCTCAGCCTCAGGCACAAGGTCGGGCAAATCGGCCAAGTACCCCGCCGCCTTGGCCGCTGCCGTGACCCGATGCAGCGACCGCCCGGCAAGGACCAGCGACCGCCCTGTCGCCTTGGCCGCCTGACCCAGGGACTGCACCCGTGCCACGTTGGTCGCAAAGCAACCGACAACCACCCGCCCGCGTTGACGTGCGATCAGCTCACGAAGCCCCAGCTTCGCCTCCTCCTCGGACGCCGCATAGCCCTGTTCCATGGCATTAGTGCTGTCGCTGATCAGCGCCATCAATCCTGCGTCGCCGATCGCACGCAAGCGCGCTTCGTCTATTGAGGCGCCAATCTGGGGGTGCCGGTCGACCTTCCAGTCCCCCGTGTGCAACAAGGTTCCAATGCCCGTCTTGATCAGGATCGCTTGCGGTTCGGGAATCGAGTGCGACATGTTGATCAGCTCGAGACCAAAGGGGCCGACCTGCGCCTTGCCCGACCCCGCCGGCAAAACGTGGATCGGAACCTCGCGCGCGAAGTCTGTTTCGCCTAACTTGCCCTTCAGAATCTCGGCGGCGAAGGGCGTCACATAGACGGGGCACCGCAGAAACGGCCACAGATGCGCGACTCCACCGATATGATCCTCGTGGGCATGGGTGATGACAAGACCGGCGAGTTCCGTCGCCTCATCCTCCAAAAAGCTCGGATCGGCGGTGAAGACATCGACCCCAGGCATATGGGGCGGGGCGAATCCGACCCCGCAATCGATCGCTAACCACGCGCCATCGTGGCCGTAGGCGTAGAGGTTTATGCCGATTTCGCCCGCCCCGCCAAGGGCGATGAAAAGGACTTCGTCCGATTTAGGAATCATGAGGATCTCGCTGTGTTGTCGTCAAATATGAAGCGAAGACCGACGAGGGTCAAATCGGGATTGAGATGATCAAGGCCCGCCATTGCAGGCCCCAGAATTTTCATGAGGCCGCCCGTCCCGATAACGCGCACAGGCACGCCTTGGGCGGCATGTCCCTCTGCCACCATGGCCGCTCTCACACGCATCAAAAGGCCCTCTAGCATGGCAACGTAGCCCCAAAACAGCCCCGACTGCATGGCATGGCGCGTATCTTTGCCGATTGGCGACGTCGGCTGCTCGACGCCAACAAGGGGCAGCTGGGCCGCCGCGTCGGCCAGGGCCTGCGCGGAAACATGAACACCAGGGGCAATGACGCCGCCGACATAGGCTCCGCGGTGGTCGAGCACATCGTACGTCGTCGCGGTCCCCGTGTCGATCAAAATCGCCGGTGCCCCGTAGAGCCGGTTGGTAGCAACCGCATTGACCAGGCGATCTGCCCCGACTTGGTCGGGCCGATCGACGGCCACGGCCACGTCGACCCGACATCCTGCCTTTCCCACCAACACCGGCGTGTGGCCCAAATGCTCCCGCGCGAGCCGTTCCAAAGCGAAGGCGGTGGCGGGGCGGACATTGGCAATAATCACACCGCTCAGTACCTCAAGGTCGATCTGCCTGATCTCCGCCAACTGCCTTAGCCAAACGAAGTACTCATCGGCTGTCCGTCGGTCATTGGTTTCGAGGCGCCATTGCGCCTGTATGTCCTGCCCGTTCAGAATCGCAAAAACGACGTTCGTATTGCCCGAATCAATGGCCAGCAGCATGAAAAAACACCTCGCCCGCATGAATCGATAGAGGGCCTTCGGGACGTTCTAGTTGCAAACTACCTTCGGGTCCGAGCCCTCTGAACAGTCCGATCACATCCCCACGTCCCGCGCGGCGAACCCTCAAAGGTTGGTTCAGCCCTTGGGCCAAGGCCAGCCAAGCTCGCTGGATCGGCGCGAAGCCGTCCCGCTGCCACAGGGCCAAGGTGTCCTCGAGGGCCGCTGCCAGAGCCTCGCCCATCTCCGCAGGGGAACGGGTCAAGCCCAAGGCGCGCAGGCTTGTAGTGGTGCGGTCGGGTAACTCGGGATGACTCGCCACATTGACCCCAACCCCGACCAGCAGCACGGGCCCGTGCTTTTCCAGCAAAATACCACTGATTTTCGCGCTGGCTATTAGGACGTCGTTGGGCCATTTGAGTTGCGGGTCGAGACCCCAGTCCCCCAGGACCTGCGCCAAGGCCACTGCCGCGACAAAACTGACCTGACCCATGCGGGAATCGGGCTTGTCCGCAGGCAAGGCAAAGGTGCCGTAGAAATTCCCTGGCGGCGACGCCCAAGCTTGACCAGACCGGCCCCGACCAGCGGTTTGCTCGCTCGCCGTCACTAGGAAGGGCAGGCACTGCCGTGCGTGGGCCAGGTCCAGAGCGGTCGCATTAGTGCTGCCCACACTTGCGTAGTGGATCTTGACGATGCGACAACCCTTAGCGGACTCCAAGCCAGTTGGACCCACTGACCTGGATAAGGTCCGCGCCGAGGAAGTCACAAAAGCCATTCAACTCATAGGACAGACACGCGCCCTCAATTCCGCGTGCCGAGGGCCAGGGTCCCGCGGTCAAGCCCGAGGCTATGGCGCGCCATGGTATCAACAGGGCGATCCAAAACAGCCCAAAGGCACACGAGCACCAAAGACACCAGCAGGACCAAGCCGCCTGGACGATTCGTTGCCTGCGTCGCCCCGCGCCCCTCGGGGTCGTCAAAGTAGACGATCTTGACCACGCGAATGTAGTAAAAGCAGGCGATCACCGACCCGATGAGCCCTAAGATAGCAGGCACGAAATAACCCGCTTCGACCACGGCGTAAAACACCTTCAACTTGACAAAAAAACCAGAAAAGATCGGAATGCCCGCCAGCGACATCATAAGGATCAGCAGTCCAAGCGCCTGCATGGGCGCGGCGCGACCCAGGCCCGCCAAGTCGCTCAACACGTCGATTTCCCGCCCCTCGCGTTCCAGCGACATGAGCAAGGCAAAAACCCCAAGCGTCATGACCGTGTAGGCGACCAGGTAGGTGAGCATGGCCACCGCACCGCTGGGCGTGGCAGCGACGAGCGCCAAGAGGGCGTAGCCCATATGACCGATTGAGGAATAGGCGATTAGGCGCTTGATACTGCGCTGGGCAATGCCCGCAATCGCTCCCCAGAAAATTGAGGCCAACGCGAGCACAAGCACCAAATCGCTCCACTGCGCCGCTAACCCCTTGAGCGGGTCGTAAAGCACACGGAAGAGCAGAACGAAGGCGGCGACCTTGGGCGCGGAGGCGAGGAAGGCCGTAACCGAGAGCGGTGCGCCTTGATAAACATCGGGCGTCCACATGTGAAAGGGCGCCGCCGAAATCTTAAACGCCAATCCGGCAGCGACAAAGGTCAACCCGATGACGAGACCAAGGTTGTCGCTCGCTGCGCCCGGGGGGGCAATGGCCGCGCCCAACTCGGCAAAGCCCAACGAGCCTGCGCCGCCGAACCCGTAGATCAGGGAAATCCCGTACAGCAAGACGCCTGAGGACAAGGCACCGAGAATGAAGTACTTAAGTCCCGCTTCCGATGCGCGCGGATCCTGACGGTTGGAGGCCGCGAGGACGTAAAGCGCCAAGGACTGCAGCTCCAGTCCCAAATAGAGCGATAGCATACTATTGGCCGAGACCATCAGCAGCATCCCCACAACCGCAAAACCCAAGAGAACGGGGTACTCAAACTTGCCCAGGCCGTGCGCGACAAGCCGCGGACCTGACATCCAAAGCACCAGTGCCGCTGCCCCCAAAATCAGCACCTTGGCAAAGCGCGCCACGCCATCGGCGACAAAGAGCCCCATAAACGCGGTTGAGTCGACGGATAGCGGCGCGGCCAAGGTCAAAAGCAAGGTCAGCACGATGGCGGCTACAGTGCCGCCGGTGACCAACTCCGGGCGCTCTTTGCCATGAAACACCCCGAACATAAGCAACCCAAACAGGGCCGCGATTAGAAAGATCTCGGGAAGGGCGAGGCTAAAATTAAGATCAGCAAGGCTCATGTGGCATCTCCGCCATCATGGGAACGGCCCTCGACCGACAGGCCAGAGGCCTCCCCTAGGTCTCTATCGGGAACCGCAAAACCCAGCGGCTCGACGCGCAGGCGATCATGAAACTGCGCGGCCAACTGGCCCGCCGCCCCGTGCATCATATCAAAGAAGGGTTTAGGATAAATCCCCATCCAAAACACGAGAATCAGCAGGGGAATGAACATCAGCTTTTCGCGCCTATTAAGGTCCGTCAAGGCTTTGACTGTGTCCTTCTGCAAGGCACCGAAAATGACCTTGCGGTAGAGCCAGAGCATATAGGTCGCCCCCAAAATTAACCCCGAAGTCATGGCGAGACCGACCCCGAAATTGGCCCGAAACAGACCCAGCAAGGTCACGAATTCGGCGACAAAGGATCCTGTTCCAGGCAAACCGACCGCGGCGAGCATAAAGATCATAAAGACGAGCGCGAAGCCGGGCATGACTTGGGCGACGCCGCCGTAGGCATCCAACTCACGGGTATGCATACGATCATAGACGACGCCGACCAGCAAGAACAGAGCGCCCGAGACCACCCCGTGGGCGAGCATTTGCATGATCGCGCCTTCCAATCCCTGTATGTTGAAGGCGAAGATACCCGCTGTCACGAACCCCATGTGCGCGACCGAGGAATAGGCGATGAGTTTCTTCATGTCCTTCTGCGCAAGGGCCACCAGCGATGTGTAAATCAGCGCGATGATCGAAAGGGTGAACATGAGGGGCGCGAACGACACCGACGCGTCGGGGAACATGGGCAAGGAAAACCGCAGGAAGCCATAGCCACCCATTTTTAGGAGGACCCCAGCCAAAATCACCGACCCCCCCGTGGGCGCCTGCACATGCGCGTCGGGCAACCAGGTATGGACGGGCCACATGGGCATCTTGACGGCAAAGGAGGCGAAAAAAGCCAACCAAAGGTAGGTTTGTATGGCGGCAAACCCTGAGGGATCGGCGATCAGTGCCTCTATGTCGGTCGTCCCAGCAAGCCAGGTCATGGCAATCATGGCCACGAGCATGAGGACGGAGCCGAGCAGGGTATAGAGGAAGAACTTATAGGCGGCATAGACCCGATCCTTGCCGCCCCAAATCCCAATGATAAGGAACATGGGGATCAGGACCGCCTCAAAAAACAGATAAAACAAGAATAGGTCGAGCGCTGCGAAGGTCCCGATCATGAGGGACTCCAGCACCAAAAAAGCGATCATGTAGGCGCGCACACGCTGCTGAATCGACTCCCAGGCCGAGAGAATCACCAGCGGCATGAGCAAGGTCGAGAGCAAGATCAGCAGCACCGAAATGCCGTCAACCCCGACCTTGTACTGCAAGGTGACGCTGCCGAGGTTGAACCAGTCGATCCCGTGGACGAATTGGAATCCGGGGTCGGTTCGGTCGAATTCAAACCACAAGGTCAGGGAGAGCAAGAACGTGACGGTACTGACTAGCTGGGCGATCATTTTGGCCCGGCTGGCAACCAGCGCCTCCTCCCCCTGCAGCAGAACCAGGATCAACCCCGCCCCGATCAGGGGCAAGAAGATCAGATAGGAGAGCAAATAGTCCATGCCGAGGGTCCCTATCCGCGCAAAACCACGAAGATAAACCAGGTCATCAGCACCACCAGGCCTATCAAAATCCCGAAGGCATAGTGGTACACATAGCCCGTCTGCGCAGCCGATAGGCGCGCCGAGGCCTTGCGGACGAGCGCGGCAAGACCGTTGGGGCCGAGGCCGTCGATGATCAGGACGTCGCCGACGGTCCAGAAGAACCGCCCCAGCGCGCGCGCCGGGCGGACAAATAAAACTTCGTAAACCTCATCGACGTACCACTTGTTGGCGAAGAACTGATTGAGCAGGCGAAACCGGCGGGCAATCCCGATGGCGGTGCCATCCTTGCGATAGACTAGGAAGGCAAGCAGGATGCCCAAGAGCCCTGCGCCCAAGGCGGCAAAGAAAACCCAAAGGCCCGGGTGGGGCTTTGCCCCGCCCTTGCCGTTGCCTCCGTGATCGGCCTGTGCCCCGTCGCGGCCCGTATCAACAACCTGATGGAGCGCGAGGGCGGGAAAATCTAAGGCCGCCGCGTCCACGGCGGTATGCCCCGCCCCGGCCCCGTCGTGCCCATCCTTGCTGTAAGCCTCGGCAACGATAGCACCGTTCCAAAACCCTCCCTTGTTCTTGACAAACTGCGGATGAAACAAAAACCCAGCAACGATGGCGCCGAGCGCGAGCAGGATTAGGGGATAGCGCATCGTCCTCGGCGCCTCGTGCACCTGATCGAAGGTATGCGGGTCGCCGCGCGGCGCGCCGTAGAAGGTCAGGTAGAGCAACCGCCAGGAGTAGAAGGCAGTCAACACCGCAGCAAGAAGCCCGACCCAAAACCCTAGGTAGCCGAGCGGATTTCCCGCCAGCCCCTCGACATAGGCCAGTTCAATAAGGGCGTCCTTGGAATGGAACCCTGCAAAACCAATCCCATACGCAAAGCGATCCCCGAGCCAATCGATCGCCGGCCCGGGGATGCCGATCCCGGCGATAGCGAGGGAGCCGATCAGCATGTAAGCATGGGTCCAGGGCAGCTTTTTACGCAAGCCACCCATGCGGCGCATATCTTGCTCATGGTGCATGGCATGGATCACCGATCCTGCGCCCAAAAACAGCAAGGCTTTGAAAAACGCGTGGGTCGCCAAATGGAAAATGGCGGGCCCGACAAGGCCGAGACCCAGGGCAAAGAACATATAACCCAGCTGCGAACAGGTCGAGTAGGCGATGACCCGCTTGATATCGAATTGGGTCAAGCCCACCGTCGCGGCGAACAGCGCGGTCAGGGCCCCGATGCAGGTAATGAAGGCCATGGTCGCGGGCGCTTCGACGAAAACCGGGCTCATCCGCGCGACTAGGAACACCCCTGCTGTCACCATGGTTGCAGCGTGTATCAGGGCGGAAACCGGCGTCGGCCCCTCCATGGCGTCGGGCAACCAAGTATGCAGGAAAAACTGCGCCGATTTGCCCATGGCACCGATGAACAAGAGCAGGGTGACAAGCGTGAGCGACGTCCCCGACGACCAGCCGAACAGCGCCAGATCTTCCTCGCGCGCAAAGGCCGCAAAAATCTCGTCGAAGTAAATCGACCCGGTCATCCAGAAGATCCCAAAAATCCCCAAGGCAAAGCCAAAGTCCCCGACGCGATTGACCAGGAAGGCCTTCATGGCCGCCTGGTTGGCGCTTTCCTTGTGGTACCAAAATCCGATCAACAAATAGGAGGCGACGCCAACCCCCTCCCACCCGAAGAACAGTTGCACGAGACTGTCGGCGGTCACGAGCATGAGCATGGCGAAGGTAAAGAGGCTTAAGTAGGCCTGAAACCTCGCCTTGGCCGCGTCTTCGGCCATATAGCCGATGGCGTAGGCATGGACGATGGCGGACACCAGCGTCACGACGCACAGCATGACGGCGGTCAACATGTCCACCTTGATCGCCCAGGTGACCTCAAAGCTGCCCGATTGGATCCAGGGCAGCAGTATGACGACGAAGGCCTCTCCACCCGCGAGCTGATTAAGGAACAGACGGACCGAGAAAACTGCGGCGAGGGCGACGGCGCCCGTGGTAAGGATTTGGGCGCCGCGGTCGCCGACTTGACGCTGAAACAAGCCAACAAACGCCGCCGCAACGGCGGGCAAGAACAGGACGAATTGGGCGAGCGTCTGCATGGATCAGCCTTTCATCTCGCGCAAGTCTTCCATATCAATGCCGCCGCGATTGCGAAAGAACGCGACCAGGATCGCCAGGCCAATCGCCGCCTCCGCCGCGGCCACGGTCAGGATCAGTAGAATGAAGATTTGCCCGCCAGGGTCGCCCGCGCGCGTGGCGAAGGTCACCAAGTTGATATTGACCGCGAGCAGCATGAGCTCGATCGACATGAGGATCACGATCACATTGCGACGGTTTAGGAAAATGCCAAACACGCCCAGGGTGAACAGGATCGCCGCAACGGCTAAGTAGGCGCCGTCTAGATGTTGCATCGCCTAGATCCCCTGTCCGCTTTGAACTTTTTTCAGCACGACGGACTCCGAAACTTTGCGGTCGATCTGCGTCGGGATGTCCTGGCGTTTGACGCCCGCGCGACTGCGCATGGTCAGGACGATGGCACCGATCATGGCGACGAGCAGGATCAGACCCGCGACCTGCACGGCGTAGAAGTAGGTCGTATAGAGTTCCAAGCCGATGGCCTGGGTATTGGTCAAATTGGTCGGCGCCTGCTGCGGATTCGACGGTAGCCGTAGGACCCCGCCCGATACGACAAAGACCAGCTCGATCAGCAACACCAGCCCGATTAAAGTCCCGACGCCTAGGTAGCGCCGCCCCGAAATTTTGACCTTCACAATCGACTGGTCGAGCATCATGACAACGAACATGAACAGCACCGCCACCGCCCCGACGTAAACGATGACTAAGATCATGGCGGGAAACTCGGCCCCTCTAAGGACAAACAAGCCCGCCGCATTGAAAAAAGCCAGGATCAGGAACAGGACTGAATGGACCGGGTTTTGCGACACGACCACCATCAGGCCCGCGATCAACGTTAGGCTGGCGAATAGATAAAAGGCGAGATCAGCGAAAATCATGACAACCTACCGATACGGCGCGTCGAGCGCGATGTTGCGCGCGATTTCCAGTTCCCACCGGTCGCCGTTGTCAAGCAGCTTGTCCTTGTCGAAATAAAGCTCCTCGCGAGTTTCGGTGGCAAATTCGTAGTTAGGCCCTTGGACAATGGCATCGACGGGGCAGGCTTCTTGGCAATAGCCGCAGTAGATGCACTTGGTCATGTCGAGGTCGTAGCGCGTGGTGCGGCGGCTGCCGTCGGCGTGCGGCTCGGCCTCGATCGTGATGGCTTGCGCAGGGCAAATCGCCTCGCACAATTTGCAAGCAATACAGCGTTCCTCCCCGCTCGGGTAGCGGCGCAAAGCGTGTTCGCCGCGAAACCGCGGGCTCAAGACGCCCTTTTCGTGGGGGTAGTTGACGACAACACGCGGCTCAAAGATCATGTACCTCAGCGTCATGGCCATGCCGCGCAGGATCTCTGCCAAAAAGACCATACGAAGAGGGGAAATCAATCGATTCATAGCGTCCTCATCCGACCAATACCAAGACCGCGGCCGCATAAAGGGCGACGGCCACAACCGAAAACGGCAAGAACACTTTCCACCCGAGCCGCATGAGCTGATCGTAGCGGTACCGGGGCACGGTCGCGCGGATCCAAATAAAGACGAACGCGAAGAAAAACGTCTTAAGCAAGAACCAAAGGAAGGAATCGGGCACCAACCAGTCCAGTCCAGGCAGGGCCAGATAACCGCCAAAAAACAACGTCGCCGTCATGGCGGACATGAGCAAGATGTTGGCGTACTCGCCCAAGAAAAACAGGGCAAAGGCCATGGAAGAATACTCGACAAAGTACCCGGCGACCAGTTCGGACTCGCCTTCGGGCAAGTCAAAGGGGGTGCGGTTGGTCTCGGCCAAGGCTGAAATAAAGAAGACGATAAACATGGGAAACAAGGGAATCACAAACCACACGTTCCGCTGCGCCTCGACCAACCCTTTGAGGCTAAAGGTGCCAAAGCCGTTCGGGCCAAAGGCGGCGGCGACGATCACGACCGTAATAATGACGAGGCCGAGGGATACTTCGTAGGAGACCATTTGCGCTGCGGAGCGGAGAGCGCCCAAGAACGGATACTTAGAATTAGAGGCCCACCCCGCCATGATGATGCCATAAACCCCGAGGGAGGAGATGGCGAACAGGTAGAGGACCCCGACGTTGATATCGGCGATGGTGAAGTTCGGGTCGATGGGCATGACGGCCCAGGCGACGACGGCGAGTGCCATGGTCACCATGGGTGCGATCAAAAACACGATCCGGTTGGACCCCGAAGGCAAGATTGTTTCCTTTAAGATCAGTTTGACGGCGTCGGCGACCCACTGCAGCAGGCCGAAGGGTCCAACCACATTGGGGCCTTGGCGTCGTTGCGCCCAGGCGATCACGCGGCGCTCGGCCCAGGTCATAAAACCCACGGCGACGAACAGCGGCAGGACCACCGCGAGGATCTTCGCGACTTGCAGGATCAGGAACAGGATCGTGTCCACCCTGGGCCCTACTCGGCGGCCTGCCGAGGCAAGCGGTCAAGGGCCGCAGCGGTGCAGACGGCCATGGTCTCCGACGCGCGCGAAATCGGGCACGTCATGTAAAAGTTCTCGACCGATATGGGGAAGGTTCCCGTCGGCAGGGCCGCGTCGGTCTCGACGCTCTGCCAGGTGGCGGCGGGCAACGTGTCGAGTTGGGCAAAACTGGGGTGGGCGCGGACGAGCGCGGCGCGCAGCCCGGGCAAATCGTCGTAGGGCAAGGTCTTGCCGACTTTGGCCGAAAGCGCGCGCAGAATCTTCCAGTCCTCGCGCGCCTCGCCCGGGGGGAAGACGACCAGCTTGCCTTGCTGCACACGCCCTTCGGTATTTACATAGGTCCCCGACTTCTCCGTATAGGCGGCGCCTGGCAAGATCACGTCGGCAACGGCAGCGGCGCGGTCGCCGTGGTGACCCTGATAAACCACAAAGGGTGCGACCAAGGCTTCGGTGTCAAACTCATCGGCGGCCAGCAGGTACACTAGGTCAAAATCGGCGACCTGTGCCAAAATCTGGTCGGTCGCCTGGCCGCCCGGCCCGGGAACGCAGCCGAGATCAAGGCCCGCGACGCGGCTCGCTGCGAGTTGCAAGACGCCAAAGCCATGCCAGTCGGCGCGCACGGCCCCTACCTTCTCCGCCAAGTCCGCCGCGGCCTTGAGAACCGCCGCCCCACCTGGTCCGCGCAAGGCCGCCGCGCCGACGATGAGAAGCGGATTTTGCGCGGCCTTCAAGGTCTTGGCAAAGCCCGAGCGCGCCCTACCCAGCTTTTCGAGAGCGGCAAAGTCCTGGCCCAACCAATCGACGGCGTAGGTCTGATCGTGGGGCTGCCCCAGGCCCGCGACCGTCAGCCCGCCATCCAAAAACCGCTTGCGGATCCGCGCGCCAACCAGCGGCGCGTCGATGCGGGGGTTGGCCCCTACGAGCAAAATGGCGTCGGCCTGTTCAATAGCCGCGATCCCGCCCGCCAGCGTGTAATGACTGCGGTTTGCTACACTGCCCGTCGCCCCGTCCTGACGGCAATCAATCGACGCGACCCCTAGGTCGTCCATGAGCCCTTTGAGGGCAAACATGTCTTCGGCGGCGCACTGGTCGCCGATCAGGGCCGCGACCTTCGCCGCTTGCGTGGCCTTCAGTTTGGCCGCGACCAAGTCGAGGGCCTGGTCCCAGGTGGCGGGCTGCAGCTTGCCGTCGCGGCGAATGTAGGGACGATCCAGGCGTTGGCGCGCCAGGCCGTCGATGGCATGGCGCGTCTTATCCGAAATCCACTCCTCGTTCACGGCTTCGTTCGGGCGCGGCAGCACCCGCAGCACGGCCTTACCGCGCGCATCGACGCGAATGTTGGACCCGACCGCGTCCATGACATCGATGCTCTCGGTCTTGCGTAATTCCCAAGGCCGAGCGTTGAAGGCGTAGGGCTTGGAGGTCAGCGCCCCCACAGGGCAAATATCGACCAGGTTTCCCGACAATTCCGAGCTAATCGACTGTTCGATGGAGCTAATTTCGGCTTGTTCGCCGCGATTGAGCAACCCCAATTCTTCTACCCCAGCGATCTCGGTCGCAAACCGCACGCATCGAGTACACTGGATGCAGCGGGTCATGATCGTCTTGATCAGGGGTCCCATATACTTGGGCTCCACCGCGCGCTTGTTCTCGACGAACCGTGATGATCCCGCGCCGAAGGCCATGGCCTGGTCTTGCAGATCGCACTCCCCGCCCTGATCGCAGATCGGGCAATCAAGCGGATGGTTGATCAGCAGGAATTCCATCACCCCTTGACGGGCCTTCTTCACCACCTCGGTTTGGGTATAGATCTTGAGCCCGTCAGCGGCGGGAAAGGCGCAAGAGGCGACGGGCTTGGGCGCCATGCCGCGCGCATCCTCAATCTGCACGAGGCACATGCGGCAATTGCCGGCGACGGACAGGCGTTCGTGGTAGCAAAACCGCGGCACCTCCGCGCCCGCTTGCTCGGCCACTTGCAGGACCGACATGCCGGCATCGAATTCGACTTCGCGACCATCGACAAGTGCTGTTGGCATGAATTACTCCGCTACCACTTTCAAGTCTTCGGCCTGCAATCGTTGCTCGATCAGGGGCCGAAAATTCCGGATCAACCCCTGGATCGGCCAAGCGGCAGCGTCGCCGAGGGCACAAATCGTATGCCCCTCGATTTGCTTGGAAACATCGTACAACATATCGATTTCCGCCACCTGCGCGTCCCCTTTGACGAGACGTTTCATGACCCGGTACATCCAGCCCGTGCCTTCGCGGCACGGCGTACATTGGCCGCAACTCTCGTGCATGTAAAAATGCGCCAGCCGTTCGATGGCCTCGATCATATCCGCCTGCTGATTGATCACGATCACGGCGGCGGTGCCGAGGCCCGACTGCAGGTCGCGCAGCGTATCGAAATCCATGGTGATGGTCCCGCAAACCTCAGGCGTCAGGCACGGGACCGAGGACCCGCCGGGGATGATGGCCTGCAGGTTCTCCCAGCCGCCGATAACCCCGCCCGCGTGGGTGTCGATCAGCTCCCTTAGGGGGATGCCCATCTCTTCCTCGACGTTGCAGGGCCGGTTGACTTGCCCCGAAATTGAAAAGATCTTGGTGCCGTGATTGTTGGGCAGGCCGAGACCCAGCCACCAATCGACCCCGCGCCGCAAAATCTCGGGCACGACGGCGACGGTTTCCACGTTATTCACGGTAGTGGGGCAGCCGAACAAGCCGCACGCGGCGGGGAACGGTGGCTTCAGGCGCGGTTGCCCCTTCTTGCCCTCCAACGATTCTAGCAGTGCGGTTTCCTCGCCGCAAATATAGGCCCCGGCCCCGCGATGCAGATAAATCTGGAAGTCCCAGCCGCTGCCGCAGGCGTTGGGGCCGATCAGCCCCGCCGCCGTCGCTTCGTCGATGGCGCGCTGCACTTGAGAGGCTTCGCTGCAAAACTCGCCGCGGATGTAAATATAGCCCGTATGGGCACCCATGGCGAAGCCCGCAATCAGCATCCCTTCCAACAGACGATGAGGATCGTTGCGCAAAATCTCGCGGTCCTTGCAGGTGCCGGGTTCGGACTCGTCGGCATTGACTACCAAGTAGTGCGGACGGCCCGTGTCTTCCTTGGGCATGAACGACCACTTGAGACCCGTGGGGAACCCGGCCCCGCCGCGCCCACGAAGGTTGGAGGTTTTGACGCACGTCAAAACCTCGTCGCGGCCCAGGTCGATCATGTCCTTGGTGCAGTCCCAAACTCCGCGCGCACGCGCTCCGGCCAGCCCGGGGTCGTGCTGACCGTAGAGATTGGTAAAGATGCGGTCTTGATCGGCTAGCATGAACAGATCCCTAGCTCGGCTCGGGCGGGCGAAAGGCGGCGAGCCCGTCGCACTTGTTTTTTGAGACGTCAAAATCGACCAAGGTCGCTGCGCCGCCTTGGGGCGCGGAGGCTTGGCGCGCCGTTTGGCTACCGGTTTGAACGCCATGATCCTGCCCGAGGGCGTCCAAAATCTCGCCGAACGACGCTTCGTCCAAATCCTCGTAGTAGTGGTCGTTGATCTGCACCATTGGCGCGTTGGCGCAGGCGCCCAGGCACTCGACTTCAATCAAGGTGAACGTTCCATCAGCACTAGTTTCGCCGAGCCCGATCCCGAGCTTCTGTTTGGCGCAGGCGGTCAAGGTGTCGGCGCCGCGCAGCCAACAGGGCGTGGTTCGGCAGATTTGCACCAGGTGCTTGCCAACGGGCTCGGTATAAAACATGGTGTAAAAGCTGGCGACTTCGTAGACGCGGATTGGCGCGACCTCGCATAGCCCAGCCACATAGTCCTGCGCCGGGCGCGATAGCCAGCCGCCGTTTTCGCGTTGCGCAAGGTCGAGCAGTGGCAAGATGCCCGAGGCTTTGCGGTCCGCGGGATAGCGGGCCAGGATGCGCTCGGCCTCGGCCAAACGCTCGGGCGAAAAGGCAAATCCTTGGGGCGCAAGGGCGGGGTGCGAAGTGGTCTGCGTCGGGCGGCTCATCGGTCGATCTCCCCAAAGACGATGTCCATGGTCCCCAAGATCACGACCGAGTCCGCGAGCTGGTGCCCCTTGCACAAGAAATCCGTGCCCTGCAGGTGCGCATAGCCCGGCGCGCGGATCTTGCACTTGTAGGGGCGGTTGCTGCCGTCCGCGATCAAATAGACCCCGAATTCGCCCTTGGGGGCTTCAATCGCCGTGTAGGTCTCGCCCGTGGGCACGCGCAGGCCCTCGGTATAGAGCTTGAAGTGGTTGATCAGCGCTTCCATCGACCCCTTAACATCGGCGCGGCGCGGCGGCGCTACCTTGGGGTCGGTCGACAGGACCGGCCCGCCCGGCATCTTGTCGAGGCACTGGGTGATGATCTTGATCGACTCCCGCATCTCGGCGAGGCGGCACAGGTAGCGGTCGAAGCTGTCGCCATTGAAGCCGATAGGAATCTCGAAGTCGAGTTGGTCGTAAACCTCGTAGGGCTGCGCCCGGCGCAAATCCCAAGCGAGGCCAGAGGCGCGCAGCATGACGCCCGAGAACCCCCAGGCCTGGGCGTCCTCGCCCGATACCACCCCAACGTCGACCAGGCGCTGGCGGAAAATGCGGTTGTTGGTCACCAGCTTTTCCGATTCCTGCATATAGGCTTCAAACTGGTCGCAGAAGGCGCGAATATCGGCCTCCAGGCCCTCGGGCAGGTCCTGATGGACCCCGCCGGGGCGGAAATAATTGGCATGCAAGCGCGCGCCGCACACGCGCTCGTAAAACTCGAGCAGCTTGTCGCGCTGTTCATAGGCCCAAAGCATGGGCGTGGTCGCGCCCGCGTCCAAAATCAAATGGCCGATGTTCAGCAAGTGATTGAGGATCCGGCCGATTTCCGAATAGAGAACGCGGATCCAGGACCCGCGCTCGGGCACGTCGATGCCCGCCAACTTTTCAATCGCCAGGCAAAAGCAATGCTCCTGGTTCATGGGGCTGACGTAGTCGAGACGGTCGAAGTAGGGCAGCGCCTGCAGGTAAGTCTTATGTTCGATCAGCTTTTCGGTGCCCCGATGCAGGAGGCCGATGTGCGGGTCGGCGCGCTCGATGATCTCGCCGTCCATCTCCAAAACCAGGCGCAAGACCCCGTGGGCTGCCGGGTGCTGAGGCCCAAAATTCAGGGTTAAGGGACGAATCGCGGTCTCAGACACTAGCGCGCCTCCTCACCAGCGGGGTCGTCGCCGGCCTTTTCATCGCCGGGCAAGCGGGGCACGCCCTCCCAGGGGCTCATAAAGTCAAAACTGCGGTACTCTTGGGCCAGGCGCACGGGTTCATAGACGACGCGCTGTTCTTCGGCGTCGTAGCGTACTTGACTATGGCCCGTCAGCGGGAAGTCCTTGCGCAAGGGATGCCCGTCGAACCCATAGTCGGTCAAAATCCGGCGCAGATCGTGGTTGCCGTCGAAGAACAGGCCGTACATGTCCCAGACTTCGCGTTCGTACCATCCCGCACAGGGGAACAACCCTTCGAGCGTCGGTATGCCCTGGTCCTCCGCGACGGCCAGTTTCACGCGTACCCGCTGGTTAAGCTTTAGCGAGAGGAATTGATAGGCGACGACAAACCGCGGCGACTGCCCCGGGTAGTCGATCCCCGTCATATCGATCAACTGGCTGCACTGCGCCGCGGCATCATTGCGCAAGAACTGCGCCAGCGCGGGCAAAGTCCCTGCGGTGGTCCATAGAACCAGTTCGTCGCGGTGGCACTCGGTCTTGAGGATCAGACCATCGCGCCCCTCCGCCGCGTCGCGCAAATCTTGCAGGGACTCGGGCAGCGTCATCGGCGAATCAAGCCCCCTTCGCGCTTGATTTTGCGCTGCAACTGCAAAATGCCGTAGACCAAGGCCTCAGCTGTCGGCGGGCACCCGGGCACATAGATGTCAACGGGAACGATGCGGTCGCAACCGCGCACGACGGAGTAGGAATAGTGGTAGTAACCCCCGCCGTTGGCGCACGACCCCATGGAGATGACCCAGCGCGGTTCGGGCATTTGGTCATAGACCTTGCGCAGCGCCGGGGCCATCTTGTTGGTCAGCGTTCCCGCGACGATCATAACGTCCGACTGCCGGGGAGAGGGCCGGAACAAACAACCAAAGCGGTCGAGGTCGTAGCGCGCAGTGCCTGCATGGATCATCTCGACGGCGCAGCAGGCCAAACCAAAGGTCATGGGCCAGAGCGACCCGGACCGCGCCCAGGCGATCAGCTTGTCGGCGTTGGCCAGCAAAACGTTCTTTTCTTCGAGTTGCTGAAGCGCGTCGGCCAGCACAGCATCCTGCGTCGCACCAAGCTGCAAGGGCGCCGCGCTCGGCGTCACCTGAGTTTGAACGTTCATGGCGCCCCTACTCCCATTCAAGAGCGCCTTTGCGCCACTCGTAGATGAACCCAAAGGTCAAGATTGCCAGGAAAATCATAACGCTGACAAAGCCCGCCCAGCCGACCTGCAAGAAGGTGACGGCCCAGGGAAACAGAAAGGCGACCTCCAAATCAAAAATGATGAACAAGATCGCAACCAGGTAAAATCGAACGTCAAAGCGCGAACGCGCGTCGTCAAAGGCCTCAAACCCGCACTCGTAGGCGGAGTTCTTTTCCGCGTCAGGACGCGAGGGTGCAAAAACAAAGGCGATTCCGACCAAAGCAAAGGCAAAGACCCCCGCAATGCCCATAAAGATAAGGATCGGGGCGTACCCCGATAATAAGGTCGATAGGTCTTCCATCGCAGCTCCAAAAGCAGTTGCGCCTCGCCTTAGCGACCCAAGGTCAGAATTTCCAGCATAGGAAGGTCTTACAGCTTTGCATTTTATCGCAAGCCGCCCCACACGCGTGTCCCCACAGAATCCCTTCGCGACGCCATACCGCCCCAAAAAACAGGCCCCAACCCCTTCCTGCGCAAGTGAAGCGAAGTCACAGAATCCATCACGGAACGCCAATCCCAAGCACAAACGGCCCCAAGCTTACACCATATCATGCCGCGCCCGGTCCCAATATTCCACGCGGTCGAGGAGCATACTTTTGAACGCTTGCACCTTTGCCGTTCTATGCATATCAAAGTGCGCGACGTACCACAGAGGGTGCTTAAAGGCGGGCATGGGCGGCACCAACTCGACCAAATCGTGCCACTGCTGTGCTTCGTGTTCTAAGGCCCAACCTGCGCCGATACCCGATAAAATCGCGCGCAAGTTCGTGTTTGGATCATTGCTAGTGAACGAATGTGGGGCCGTAGGCGCGTTCTGTGCCATCCACGCCTCGGCAACAATACCAGACGGAGAATTTAGAACCGATGCATAAGGAATCGCATTCCAGTTCTGCGCCTCAATCGATTCACGAAATGCGTGCGTAAACCTGGATGAGGCGTAGAGGCCAAGTCTTAAGGTGACAAACGGCAGGACCACATAATCTGGATTTGTAGGTTTGCTGCCGCCACGAATGGCGACATGGGCGTCGCCGTATCCTAGGTCGACCAATTCCGGGCTTGCCAAGAAGCGCACTTGCGAACTCGGGAAGGCAGCACGATACTGGGCGATGCTCGGCATCAAAAGCGATGCAAGCGCACCCACGGCGGTAATGACGAGCTCGCCCGACACCAATTCAGCGCTCCCCTTTAAGCGCCCTGCAAGGTCACTGAATTGCGCCGCCATCCGCATGCCGACGTCGCGCAGATCTTGCCCCGCCTCGGTAAGAGTATAGCCCTTAGCATGCCTTAAAAATAGGCGTGATCCGAGAAAATCCTCTAAGACATCGATGTGGCGAATGACCGTAGCGCGGTGAACGCCTAGGAACGCCGCCGCCGCGCTGACTGTCTTCACTTTCGCCAAGACGGTCGCTGTTCGAAGTTCGGTCCAAGGTTCCATATCCAGCTTTGTGTTGCAAATTCGCACACTAAATGTCAAATTTCGATCATTGAAGCAATTATCGCACTTCACTAACTCGCAGACAAGAGCACCCCCTTTGACGAGAAACCCCATGAAACTCCTAGCTTTTGCAGCGACCAACAGCCGCCAATCCATAAATCGGGAATTGGTCACGCACGCCGCAACGCATGTACAGTCCACCAATCCTGATTTCGACGACGTCGAGTTTCTGGACATCAATGACTTTGAAATGCCAATCTACGCGCCAGATCGCGAGAGGGAAGATGGCATTCCCCGCCAGGCAAAAACCTTTTTCGCAAAGATTGCACAAGCTGATGCCATTCTGGTGTCCTTTGCTGAGCACAATGGCAGCGTCACCGCCGCGTGGAAAAACCTCTTCGATTGGATGTCTCGGATTGAATCGACGCTGTGGCATAACAAACCTATTGTCTTCCTTTCCGCCTCTCCGGGCCCACGCGCTGGCCAGGGGGTCCTGATGTACAATGAAATGATCGCGCCCCACTTCGGGGCAGATTTAAGAGGCAAAGCAGGCTTTGGTCCCTGGTCGCAAATCTGGGACGCTGAGAAGAGCAGATTCTCAAACCCCAAAGATCAACAAAGACTTACTGAGGCTTTGGCCGGACTGACTCAAATCTCCGATAGACGGTAAAGGAACCAAAACAATGACTCTCTATGCTCATTGGGGCTTGAAGGGGCTCTTTACCGCTCTGTTCGCTCTGATTGGGGTGCTAAAGTTGATCCAAGCGCCCCCCTTGGTGGAAAGCTTAAGTGCGCTTGGCTATCCATCCTACATCTTGCTCATCCTAGGTGTGGCCTACTTAGCAGGCCTCTTTGGCATTTGGCAAAGGTCCAGCTCAACCCTGCGCGAATGGACCTATGCGGGCTATACCTTCGCCCTTTTGGGTGCCTTGTCGTCCCATATCCTAGGCGGCGATCCGGTCAGCAAATTTATGCCCTCAATCCTTTTGCTGGCAATTCTAGCCGGGGCTTATGTGCTTGAAAAGCGAAACTCTCAAGGAAGCACTTGAAGCCATATGCCTTCCGATCGCTTGTTCAAATCGACTTGAAGAATGAACAGAATCCAACACGAGAAAAGACTTTAGCATGATAGGCTCCTATTCATTTTTGGTCCCCTTTTGGTCACACTTCATCTCCCGCGCCCCTAATTGAAGACGGGGTTGTTGATTTGTTTTGTTTTATGCGATTGCGGTGGTTTGGCAGTTGAGGGAGATTTTGTTGGCGGCTTTGAGAAGATTTTGTCCGATGGCAACCATGGCGAGTTGGGCGTGGGGTTTAGCTGTGCCGAAGTATCGAGCTCTGGCCAGTCCAAACAGGCGTTTTGAGGTGCCAAAGCATTGTTTGAGCGGAATCGGCTCTTTGAGATTAGTTTGTTGAACCGCTTTTCCGATGCCCGTAGAGGGCGAGCTCTTGCAGCTTTTCGCATGATGCCATTGCGGTGTTTGCCCTTTAAAAAGGCGCGGTTGGCTTTGAAAGCATAGGCCTTACCGGCCAAGATACGTCTTGCTTTGGCATCTCGTGCTAGGGTCTCAAACTCAAGACTTTCCCCGCGGTTGGCGGGCGTGGTGTGAACGCGGTCAACAAAACCCTCCTCGTCACAGCGGGCAAAGCCCTTGAAGCCCAAAGTGCTTTTGGCGCCCTTCTTGACCCAAGGTGCATCAGGATCGGCGCTATAGGTAATCCCCCCCTCTGGTTCTGCTTCTTCGCCTTCTTCACGGTCATTTGGGGCATCAATAAAACGGCAAGGCCGAGCGGGGCTTTGCACCAATGTGCCATGAAGGATCGCGCCCTGGGCCTGCTTAAGTTTAAGGACATGAACCTCAAGGTGAGGGCAAACCTCGGCCAGCAGGTCATCATAAACCATGCCCTTCACCAGGGAATTGGGAAAACGCCAAGGGGTTGTCTCGTCAGGAACGGGTGTATTCAGATCAAGCCCGCAGAAAATCATGAAGTCCAGGCGAACTTTGAGCGCGCGCTCCAGCTTAGGGTCACTCAAACCATGCCACTGGCCGATTAAGAGGCACCTGAACAAAATAAGCGGATCATAGCCCTCAGGCTGAACCGTCCCGGGTTTATCGGCGGGTGATTTGTTCAAATGTTAGGCGGCTAGATCATAGCCATGTTTTTCTTTTAAGTATGTCTCCTCTTTTTGGCTAGGGGTTAGGTATCCGATGGATGAGTGGATGCGTTTGGTGTTGTACCACTTGATCCACCTGGCGGTTTGCCACTCGACATCTGCTCTGGATTTCCAGGGGCCGATGCGCTCAACGACCTCTGTTTTGTACAGGCCGATGGTGCTTTCTGCGAGCGCGTTGTCGTAGCTGTCGCCCACGCTGCCCACCGACATATCAACGCCTGCCTCTTCTAGGCGTTCGCTGTATTTGAAGGACATGTATTGGCTGCCGCGATCACTATGGTGAATGGGCTTGATGCCATCTACCGATATGGGTCTGCGTTGATGCAGGGCCTGCTCCAGGGCGTCCAGCACGAAGGCCGTTGTCATAGAGGTGCTGACCTTCCACCCCACCATGCGCCGTGCAAACACGTCGATGACGAAGGCCACATAGACATCTCCCTGCCAGGTTTTGACGTAAGTGAAATCACAGACCCATAACTGGTTAGGGTAAGAGGCATGGAACGCCCTGTTCACCCGATCCTCTGGGCAGGGCAGTGCCTTATCAGGATTGGTGGTGATGACGGGCTTTCCCCGCACCAGGCCTTGATAACCAGCCCTTTGCATCAATCGCTCTACCGTGCACTTGGCGATGGCATAGCCTTCAGACTTGAGCTGATGCCAAACCTTGCGGGTGCCATAAATGCCATCGCTCTCATCATG
This sequence comes from Alphaproteobacteria bacterium, assembly GCA_965228345.1. Taxonomy (GTDB): domain Bacteria; phylum Pseudomonadota; class Alphaproteobacteria; order UBA7985; family UBA7985; genus CAXQZM01. Next base: position 810,551 of record CBDDHH010000003.1, read on the forward strand.
ATAGACGCGCTTGATCTCAGCAAGATCAGCCTCATCCTGATTTGCCTTACGACTGCGCAGATCAGGGTTGCGCGCCATAGAAGCATGACGGCGATAGGTTGAGGGCGCGATGGACAAAACCTTCGCCATCGGCTCGGCACCGAACTCTTGGATATGATCGCTCATAAAGCTCACGACTTGGGAAACGGGCGGCCGAGCTCCGCCTGTGCGAAATAAGCCGAGGCCTTCTTCAAGATCTCATTGGCTTGGCGAAGGTGGCGGACCTCACGCTCCAGTTCTTTGATCCGCGCCTTATCTTCCGTGTTCAAACCAGGGCGCTCACCTGCATCCTTCTGGGCCTGATGACACCAGGAGCGAAGGCTATCGGGAGAACAGCCTAAGCTGCTGCCAACGGCGATATAGGCCGCTTTATCACTGGCATAGGAACCACGCTGCTCGGAAAGCATCCGCACAGCACGCTCACGAAACTCCGCATTATAACGGGCGGTGTATCTTTTGTTCGACATGGGTCTTCCTTAGAGAATTGGACCCGCCGATAAACCCGGGACGGTTCAGGCCCTATTCCAGAGCGACCAAGTCCTCGCTTAAAAACTGGCGAAAACCGTCCCCAATCCATCAACGCCTTGACCTTAGTAAGCCTATCGTCCTGCCCAATCCGGTCTGACACATCTTGACTGAATAAATCCATCTTCAGATCCCAAATAAGGTCTCAAATACATAGCACATCCCCCAATCGCCGGGATTCCTGAATTGGAAACCTTCCTTATGCAGAGGTCTTGAGAAGGAGCAATAGAATGAAGGCAAAGACCGTTTTTAGAATTTTATCCGCGCTTTGGATTGTTTGGGGCTTGGTCCATATGCTCGCTGGCATCTTGACTATCGCACAAGACGCGCCCAGCTCAAATGCGGCTATTGCAGACGCCGTCGATCCTTCCGCGTTCCATTCGACCTGCGCCACTACCACGGCAGCAAAGCCTGGTGGCGGCCCTGTCCGCGGGGTTCGTGGGCGGCTTGGTAGACCTAGGTTACTTCATTTTCATGGACCTAGGTGGGTACGTGAACTTCATGCCTGGGACACTTATGACGCTTGTTTCCGCATCCGCGATTTTGATAAATCATTGATTGTGGCATAGAGCGCGCAACGCTTCGGCATGAGACGGCTTTATACCAGCGATCCTTAAAACGACCCCAGAACGCGCGCATAACAGACAAAGCCCAACGGTCTACCGCCTCTACAAATTCAAAGCCCCACCCGTCGCGCTGCGATCCTGCGGGCGAACTTCGTACCCAGGCACTTCGGGCTCCGTATCGCGCATCTCCGCGGGAAACCCCGGGGCCAACACACGCGCGCCGATCTGATCTTCCAGGCGTCGAATGATGTTGGGCGAGAGCTCGCGCGCGCCGTACCTGGCGATGCCGTCTTTGAAAATCTCAACGATCAGGGGCGACAGCTCCAACGCAACCCCGGCCCGATCCGCAACGTCTTGGAACAGTCCCACGTCCTTCAAAACCAAATCCATGGTAAAGGAAATATCGCGCGACCCGTTCAGGATCACTTGGCTTTCGGTTTCGTGGACGAACGACGTGCCAGAGGAGATGGCGATAGCTTCAAAGGCCACGTTCAAATCCATGCCCGCGAGTTTAGACACCGCCAACGCTTCGGCGCACGAGACCAAATTCACCGTCGCCAAATAGTTGGTAACGACCTTCAGAATCGAGGCGCTGCCCAGCTCACCCGTATGCAAGATCTTGCGCCCCATGGTGGTTAGCAGGGGCAAGACCGCGTCAAACGTTGGCCGGTCGCACCCCGCGAAGATTGAGATGTTGCCCGTATCGGCGCGATGGCAACCCCCAGAAACGGGGCAATCGACGGGCCGCCCGCCGCGCGCGACCATCAGGGCGCCGAGGGCCTTGACCTCATCGGCGTCGGTGGTCGACATTTCCAGCCAGATCTTCCCATCCGACATACCGGCGAGCAAGCCATCGTCGGCGGTCACGACCGCGCGCGACGCCGCAGGTGACGGCAGGCAGGTGATGACGGCCTGGCACTGTTCCATCATATCCTTGGAGCTGTCGGCCCACCCAGCCCCGCGATCCAGAAACCTCTGCGCCAGATCACGATCCAGGTCGCGCACGACCAAGTCTTTGCCATTTCGCAGCAGCGACCCCGCCAACTTCCCCCCGACGTTGCCCAGCCCGATGAACCCGATTTTCCCGTTCAACTCCATCCCGCGCACCCCTTAAGCTAGAAAATTGCCACCCCCTACTCTAAGCCGACCCCGTGAATGCGAGTCAAAGCGCCCCTTATGTTCCAAACTCGTCACCTTTGACCCTGATCTACCAGGACGCAGACCTCGCCGTGGTGGTCAAACCGCCCAACCTGCTGACGGTCCCGGGGCGGGGACCCGAAAAAGCCGACTGCGCCGAAACCCGCCTGCGCAACCAAGGCCACACCTTCGTCCGCGCGGCCCATAGACTGGACCAGGACACCTCGGGCCTGCTCATCTTCGGCCTCTCCCCCGCCGGCCATCGTGCCGCCAGTATGATGTTCGAGGCGCGCCAAGTCGAAAAACGCTACCAAGCCCTGGTGTGGGAAAAGACCCCGCATCCGCACGACACCTGGACCATCGACCTCCCCCTCAGCCTAGACTGGCCCCACCGCCCCAAACACAAGGTCGATCCGACCAACGGCAAATCTTCGCAAACCCAAGTCAGGGTCCGACAAAGGCCGCCAAAACACCCACTCCACTTGGAACTCATCCCCATAACAGGGCGCTCGCACCAGCTGCGGGTCCATCTCTCCCACACAGGTCTGCCCATCTGCGGCGACCCCCTATATGGCAAACCCAATGACAGCTACACGCGCCTGTGCCTGCACGCCTCATATCTAAGCTTCGACCACCCTCTCAGCGGCAAGCGCCTAGAATTCCAAAGCATCCCAAACTTCTAAGTCCGCGCGCTTAGTTACTACGTCGTTGAGATCGCACCAACCAAGGACGAAGTCACCCTGCGCGAAGTCGCAGGATCCATCACTGAACGCCCAACTCAAGAAAAGACGGCCCCGCCCCCGCGCGGGAGGAACCGTAGGCGAAACATCACGCAGCGATCTAAGTCGACCCTTCCCTGATCCTGCAAAAAACACAGCCCCAAACGAATAGGCCTGGCAGGATTCGAACCTGCGACAACTCGGTTATGAGCCGAGGGTTCTAACCATTGAACTACAGGCCCGTCGCTGTTGCAACGGTCTTCATATAAGGATCTCCCACCCCCCATGCAACACAATTCGCTCGTCAAACCCAAGCCAGAACTAAAAAAACGACGCCACAAAAAAGGAGATAGTGCGGATAGATAGATGTGCAATAAAGAGAGATGACTTGTCCCAAGCAGTGTCCCGTGGAGTGGTGTAAGAGCGGGGAGGTTATCGGCGCCAGCTAGCTGACGGTGATGACCTCCTCGCTCCTGTCTAATCTGGCAGTGGCGGAGCCTTTGTTTAGGGTGTTTTTTGTAACCTACACCGCAAAGGAACTCCGACATGACACACGATCACATCGACACCCCCGCCACCGACCCTCGCTTAGAGCTTCTGGACCTTATTGAAAACCACGCATCGCACGATCTTCTAAGCGACATGCTGACCTTCGCCGCCTCGCAGCTCATGGAGATGGAGGTCAGTGCCAAGACGGGTGCCTATCTTGGCGAACGCCGCAGCAATGAACGCACCACCCACCGCAACGGCTATCGATATCGCCCCTGGCAGACGCGGGCTGGCAGCCTGAACCTTGCCATCCCCAAGCTGCGCAAAGGAACCTACTTCCCCTCGTTCTTGGAGCCCCGCCGCCTTACCGAAAAAGCCCTGACCGCCGTCATTCAAGAGGCTTATATCAAGGGCGTCTCCACACGCGCCGTCGATAATCTCGTCCAGGCCTTGGGCGGCACAGGCATCTCCAAGAGCCAGGTATCGCGCCTATGCGAGGAGATTGATGAGCGGGTTCAGGCCTTCCTTAACCGACCCATTGAAGGCACCTGGCCCTACCTCTGGCTGGACGCGACCTACATCAAGGCGCGAGAGGGCGGACGCATCGTCTCCAAAGCCGCTATAGTCGCCATGGGCGTTAATGATCGCGGTGAACGCGCTATCCTGGGCCTGGGCATTGGCCAGAGTGAGGCGGAGACCTTCTGGAAAGACTTCCTGCGCTCGCTAGCTGATCGAGGCTTGCGCGGCGTCCAGCTCGTCATCGCCGATGACCATCGCGGCCTCACTGCGGCGGCGGATAAGGTGCTAAACGCTCCTCGCCAACGCTGCCGCGTCCATTGGATGCGCAACATGGGCGCTTATGTTGGCGTTAAGCATCGCCCCGTCGTCACGGCCATGATCAAAACCATCTTTGCGCAAGATGAGTTATCAGACGCTGAAGCTCAATGGAGCGTTGTTCAGGATTCCTTTGCCAAGCAGTGGCCCAAGCTCGCCGCAGCAATGGAGGCTTCCCGCCATGAGGTGCTGGCCTATATGGCCTTCCCCAAGACACACTGGACCAAGCTGCACTCCACCAACCCCCTCGAACGCCTCAACAAGGAGATCAAGCGGCGGACCAAAACCGTGGAGATCTTCCCCAACGAGGCCGCCATCATACGCCTCGTCGGCGCGCTCTTAGCCGAGCAAAACGACGAATGGTGCGTGGCCAGAAACACCTATATCAAATGGCCCGAAAACGGCACCAACATCGAAAGAGAAAATAAGCCCGTGACAAACACACTCATCAGCGGTTAAACTAAACTAACCCGACCAAGGGCCGAACCGCTTACACCACTCGGCGGGACACTATCTTGTCCCAAATGTCGGAGCGCCGTACAAGTGGCTTTGTTGCACAAAGGAGCTGTTAGGTAAGAGCTCCCCTTTTCCAAGTTTTTTAGCGCCCGCGCTGCGTGACTGGTGTTCCAAGCCTTGTGAAGGTACTCAGGACGACAGCTCGGGCTTTGATCTCGGTAATTTGCCTATGGAAGTCGATGACCATGAGGCCCTCGCCCAAGAGCTTGATGCAGTACATCTTGGTCTCGACCAGGGAGCGGCGGTGATATTCGCTCCACCTCTTCCATAGAGTGCGTCCCAGATGCTTGATAGCCCTCAAAGTTTCGTTGCGTTCGATGGCGCCTGGCGTGTCGGACTTCCAAGGCCTGGCATTTTTGCGTGGCGGGATGATGGCATCCGCGCCCCTGGCTGCGATAGCATCCCTGCATCCTCTAATGTCATAGGCTCCATCGGCCGTGACGGAGGCGATGGCCCCAGTCTCTGGAATTTGGTTCAGCAGGTCAGGGAGGACAGGAGCATCGCCAACACTTGAGGTGGTGACCTCGATAGCGCGGATATCCAGGGTGTTTGCATCAATGCCAATGTGGATTTTGCGCCAGATGCGCTTGCGTGACGTGCCGTGTTTGCGACGGATCCACTCGCCTTCGCCCTCAACCTTGATGCCTGTACTATCAATGAGAAGATGCTAGGGGCCAGAGCCTGAAGGCTTGGGTAGACTCATATCCAGTGCCTTCATTCGCCGGCTCAGAGTTGAGAAGTCAGGAACATCCCAGTCCAGGCCTGCCAGTGGACTCGTAACGGTTTTGTTCTGCGTGGTTGAGCACCTAAGCTCAATTACAAGGAGACAAAATCATGAGCAAATTACACAGTGAAGACTTCAAGCGCGATGCGGTCCGCATGGCTTTAAGCAGTGGGCTGACGCGCAAGCAGTTGGCCTCTGATTTGGGTGTTGGATTTTCGACGCTCAATGCCTGGGTTCGCAAATACCGTGCTGAGGTAGAAGGTAGCCCCTTGCCCCTGCATAATGGCGCAGTTGCGGATGCTGCTGAACTGGCCAAGGAAAACGAACGCCTTCGCATCGAGAACCGCCATCTCAAGGAGGAGAGGGAGATCTTAAAAAAGGCCACCCAGTTCTTTGCGGAGATAAGCAAATGAAGTTCGCCTACATCAGCCAGTATCAGGGTTGCCTTAGCCAGGAGCATCTATGCACCTTCTTCGGCGTCACATCACGGGGGCTGCGTGCCTGGAGGGCGCGGGGCATGAGCCAGCATCAGCGCGCAGACCTTGTTGTTCTGGCGCATATCAGAGAGCAGCATCGCCTCTGTATGGGCACATACGGGCGGGCCCGCATGACCGAAGAGCTTAAAGAAGAGGGCTTGCGTGTAGGTGAACGTCGCGTTGGTAGGCTCATGGCCGCCAACGGCATACGTGTGGCCCGTAAGCACAAATACAAAGTTACTACAGACAGTGCACATTCTCTGGGCGTAGCTCCCAATCTGCTGGATGGGGACTTCAGCTGCTCAGGGCCAAATCAAAAGTGGGCCTCAGATATCTCCTACATCTGGACACAGGAAGGTTGGCTGTATCTCGCCGTCGTCATGGACCTCTACGCCCGCCGCGTCATCGGTTGGGCGGTCAGTGATCGGTTGAAAAAGGGCTTGGCGATCCGTGCCTTGGAAATGGCCATCGCCCATCGAAAACCACCAGAGGGCTGCATCCATCATAGCGACCGTGGTTCTCAATATTGTAGCCATGACTATCGCGATCTGCTCACCAAACACGGCTTCAAGGCCTCCATGAGTGGCAAGGGCAACTGCTACGACAATGCCGTTGTCGAAGCCTTCTTCAAAACCATCAAAGCCGAGCTAATATGGCGGTACATCTGGCCAACCAGGAGGTCTGCGCACCGCGCCATCTTTGACTATATCAACGGCTTCTACAATCCACGCCGACGCCACAGCGCAAACGGTGGGAAAAGCCCCCTAGCATTCGAACGCTTGGCGGCATAAAAACTGCTCAACCGCGCGGAACAAAACCGTTACGAGTCCAAAACGACGAATGGTGCGTGGCCAGAAACACCTATATCAAATGGCCCGAAAACGGCACCAACATCGAAAGAGAAAATAAGCCCGTGACAAACACACTCATCAGCGGTTAAACTAAACTAAACCGACCAAGGGCCGAACCGCTTACACCACTCGGCGGGACACTATCGAAGCGCCGCGTTGTACTCTGCCCAATTTGAGGTCTTGTAGCGTTCCGGGCGCCAACTGCTTGATGCCTTACTCATAAAGCCTCGCTAACATATGGAATTCACTCAGTGAACCACATTCAAAAGGCCTACATCAGACCTTTTGTGCAACAAAGCCCCTTATCTCGAGGAATTTCATCTGATACCAACGGCGTAGCTTGTGATTCGTAAAAATGCGTGGAGGCCTGGAGCTTTTTCACCAATGACAGGCAGTGTATTACGTCAATCACACAAAGAAATTGGATACGCGTCAATTGATCCCGCCGTTGATATGATATCCAAGCCAAATGAGGTCCTGCTTTAATATGCACAAGAGCGCCTTGCGCTCCATCGACAATCGCCACCTGACATTCAAAGTTCTCCAGCGTTGAACCACGACACTGAACGCCAATCAGGTGATAGCAAATCGTATCTCGCCAATACTCCACGCGGTCAGCAAGTTGCACATTTTGAGTATCAAAAATAAGGGCGTTGGTGTGAAAAGGTAGGTATCAATTTCCTAAACTCGCGCTATTTCACTCCTTGGGCTTCTCAGCGGCAGGTCACGCAAATAGACTCTACAGAAAAAGCCTGGCGAGGATTTCAAAAAACGTCATCTATCTTTACGCAGCAAGGCGAAAATAAGATGAATGATGATCTCCTTAAGGGTCTAGATCATAACCGATAGCGGATTCCAAATCGACTGGAATAATCGATGCAGGGAACATCCGCACCAACAAAGGAGTGGAAGCTATTCAATCGAATCAACGCAAATGCGAGTGGTTTTAACTCGCACTTACCGGCATGATGGTAGAAATCGCATGCTTGAAAACCAATTGAGTCATGTGCTCGCGCTTCAGCAACAAGGTCGCATCATCGCTTTCCACAATACAGCCTTGTAGCTTAACGCCGTTCAGCAAAAAGATCGTCACCGGTGCCTGCCGCTGCTCGAGGTCGTCCAAGAATCTCCGCCGCAAAGTCATCAGACAAAGTCCACGCGCACGGCAAAAATTTTCTCGGCCTTGGCTATGTGTTCCGTGGGTACGAACAGAATCACCCGATCATTCTTTTCGATGGTGGTTTCCACGGCGGCGGCCAAGTAGCCCTGAGACGGCCGGTCGATGCCTGCCAGGACGACGCCATGCGGCAATTTGAGATCTTGGATAGACTGACCAAGCGCCCTGGAGGTGTCGCGCACCACGAACTCTAAAACCTCCCCAAAGCCGTCGAGGATAGAATTGATCGCCACCACGGAACCCGACCGCACGAAGGACAAAACGCTCGACACCGTAATTCCCCGTGGATTGACGACAGCGTCGATCCCTAAGCGCCCCGTAAGTAAGCTATAGTTGGGGGAGTTGACCAAGGCGACTGTGCGATCGGCACCATGTTGCTTCCCGAGGAGGGCCGACAAGATATTGACCTCGTCGTCATTGGACACTGTTACCAAGGTTTCGACGCCCGCGACGCCTGCCTCCTCCAAGAGGTCGAAATCAAGTGCGTCGCCGTGGAGAATGGTGGACTTGGTCAGGATCTCCGCTGCCTGTTCGGCGGTTGTTCGATTTTTTTCGATCAACTTTACCCGCACATGGGCGTGCTCGGCCTCTATACGGCGCGCCAGTTCCAGGCCGATGGTGCCGCCCCCGACAATGAGGACCCGACGTCCCTCGACCTCTTCATGGCCGAACAGCGCCAAGGCTTGGTTGGCCTTGTTTTTGGGAGACAGGAAGTACAACTCATCATCGGCTTGTAAAGTAGTGTGGGGATGCACCGACATGGCCTTGCCCAGCCGCCCCATGGCCAGGCAGGTCAGTTCTGCCTCAGCAAATTCGTCGCCAAAGTCCTGCAACTCTTTACCGACAGCGGGCGCCGTTTCCGTGCATCGCACCCCGCACAGCTGCAAACGCCCCTCAGCAAGCGGAAACACATCGAAGGCCCCGGGCACCTCCAGCAGGCGTTCAATGGCGCGCGCGACCTCGCGTTCAGGGGATATGAGCCGGTCAATGGGCAGATGGGAATCGACGAAGAGGGTCGCCCAGCGTTCATCCAAGTAGGCTTGCTCGCGCACCCGCGCCACCTTGGTGGTGACGCCAAACACCGAGTGGGCGATTTGACACGCGATCATATTGACTTCATCAATCTGCGTGACCGCAATCAACAAGTCCGCACTGTCAGCCCCTGCGTCCGACAAAGTATCGGGATGGGAGGCGAAACCGACAATTCCCCTAACATCAAGGGAGTTGGTGGCTTTGTCAATAAGATCAGGGCGCATATCAATGAGAGTCACATCTGACCTACTCGTTGAAAGGTATCTGGCCAAGTTGGAGCCAACTTGGCCAGCGCCGCAAATGATAACTTTCATGCCCTGCCTTCCCGAGGCAGCGCCACGAGATACGGTGATTAACTATGGTTTGTTGTGACAGATAGGGCGCGGAGCTTTCGGTGTAAAGCCGATCTCTCCATACCAACAAATTGGGCAGTTTTGGTAATGTTGCCGCCAAAACGGCTAACTTGCGCTTTGAGGTATTGCCGCTCAAATTCCTCTCGCGCTGGCCGCAAAGCGAGCATCATCAACTCCGCGTTGCCTGATGCACTAAACGCAGCGGGACCAGAATCGACGATGTTAGGCGGTAAATCTCCTGGGCGGATAGGTTCGCCTGCGTCCTCGTTTGGCGTCATAATTGACACCCACTCCATTGCGTTCTTGAGCTCGCGTATGTTACCAGGCCAACTATAAGACTGAAGCACCGCGAGGGCGTCCTCACCCAAGTTCCTGCGTTGTTTGCCGGAGGACTCCAAAAATGCATCAAGAAATGATTGGGCCAAGGTCACAATATCGCCGCGACGATCCTTGAGGCTGGGTATCGAAATGGGCACAACGGAAAGTCGATAGAACAAATCCTCGCGAAAAGTGCCCGCCGCAATTTCTTTGGCCAAGTCGCGGTTGCTTGTCGAAACAACCCGCACATCGACTTTGATCGGAGTTCGCCCCCCTACCCGAGTAAAGGCGCTTTCTTGGAGAACACGTACGAACTTGCCTTGCGCGGCCAAGGGCATATCGACCACCTCGTCAAGCAACAAGGTACCGCCGTTCGCACGCTCCAACACGCCGAATTTAAGGCCCGCACTTCTCCCATGTTCCTCACCAAAAAGTTCACTCTCGAACGCCTCGGCGCTCAAGTTTGCGCAGTTCAGAGCAATAAATGGATGTTCGCGCCGACGCGATTGCTCATGGACCAGACGCGCTACAGTGGTTTTGCCTGATCCAGGGGCGCCAGACAGCATAACCCTCGAATTCGTGGGGGCAACACGTTCAATTTGTTGTTCAAGTTGCAGTGCGGCAGGTGTGACTCCTTCCAACTGCACCATATCGCCCGACCGCAGTCGAAGTTCCTGGTTCTCTTGCCTTAGGGCAGCTGATTCGAGCGCTCTTGATAGCATGACCAACAGCCGATTTGCGTTAAATGGCTTCTCTACAAAATCGTAAGCGCCCATTTGAATGGCACGCACTGCGGTTTCGATAGTCCCATGACCTGACATCACAATGACAGGCGAGGACGGGGCCAGCCGCGCAACTTCCTCCATTAATTGGAGGCCGTCCAAGCGGCTACCCTCCAACCACACATCAAGCAAAATAATGTCGGGGGGATCGGTTTCCAACATTGTGAGCGCTTCGCGATCCGTCCCCGCGCTAACAACAGAAAACCCCTCATCTTCTAGCAACCCAGCAAGCAGGTGGCGGATATCTGCTTCGTCATCGACGATCAAAATAGACTTGGACATAAAAACTCCAACTAAGATAAAGGCTAAAATAAATGTACTGAAAATAAAATACTCCTTATCGCTATCGCAGAACGCCCCCGCACGCAACCCGGTTTTTCAAGTTTTTGACAAAGGTGGAAACGTGAGCGTCAGAATCGCCCCGCCTTTCTCTTGGTTGGCCGGCGAAAATCCAGCCCCATGATCCTCCATGATCTTCTGAACAATAGCCAGCCCCAGGCCCGTGCCGCCTTTTTTTGTTGAAACGTAAGGCTCGCCGATTTTGGAAAGTAGATCTGCCCGAAAGCCTGGCCCCGTATCACGAATGGCCAAGCAGGCCTGCCCAGCCTCATCCACCTTCAGATCAATCCATACTTTTCGCTGCTGAGGGTCAACCCTAGTTTGGGCTGCTTCGCCTGCGTTTTTTATGAGATTTTGAATAGCTTGAGTGAGCAGCGCCGAATCGCCTTGAATCCAAACAGGCACTTCTGGCAACGTAATTTGCCAATCTTGTCTCTCAAATCGTGCGGCTTGGAGAAAATGCGCCTGACGCACAACCTGAGCCAAATCCATTTCCGCCAAGTTTGCAGCCGGCATGCGTGAGAAGGATGAAAACTCGCTGACCATGCGCGATATGGTTTCTACTTGCTTCAAAATCGTATCCAGACACAAGGCAAAGACATCCCGTTCATCGATAGGTATGACGGTCGAAAAGCGCCGCTTGAGCCGCTCGGTTGAAAGTTGAATAGGGGTCAGCGGATTCTTGATTTCGTGAGCAATGCGCCGGGCCACTTCCGACCAGGCGCTCTGTCGCTGTGCCGAAGCCAATTCGGACACGTCGTCGAAGGTTAGTACGAAACCTACCACCTCCCCCTCCGTCCGTTCGGCGATGGCCGAGGCGAGCAAGATCAGCAGTTTTCCAGTAGTCTTTTGAAACATCTTGATCTCATGACCACGAATGGATCCTTTGGACCTCTTGACCTGGGTGAGCAAACCCTTGAATTCTGGCAGAATCTGTCGCATGTCCTCGCCCAGGTGCTGCCCGAAGTCTATGCCAAGCAAATCACTGGCCGCGCGATTGGGTAAAGTGACCTCGTAGCGCGCTCCCATGCCAATCACTCCCGCTGATACCCCTGTTAGAACGGCGGTGGTGAACTGGCTACGTTGTTCAATCTGTACGTTGGCGGCTCTCAGATCGGCGCGCTGACGCTCCAGTCGCCCCGCCATGGTGTTGAAGGCGTTCGAAAGAGCCTGAAATTCAGCAAATTGACGGTCCGACACAGGGACGCGCACGTCCAACGCTCCCTCCCCCATATCCTTGGCCGCTGCAATGATATTGCCTATGGGATCGAGCAAACGATTTGCGAACCATAGACCCAGCAGGGTCGCGGCAATGAGCAAGACGAGAGCGATTAGTATCAGTAAGGCTGTGACAACAAAGAAGGTTAGGCGCAGTCGGCCTTCAATTTTAGTTAGTTGTGTGCGAGCATCGCGCGCGGACTCCGCACTTCGAGTGAAAGCGGTGTCCACCAGCTGCGCCCCATAGACAAACACCGGCGGGACAGTCGTGGGAACAGGCACCAAAACCTTAACTTGGGTAAAGTCCTCAGCCTGATCCAAAATCAGCCGTCCTGAGAGCGCCTGCGAAGACTCGCGAAACGCGGCACCGGGAATGATGGGATCGAAAGACTGACCAGGCCCATAGCGCAGGAGGGGGGCGCCCGTTGCGTCATAGAGATAAAGGTGCCAGTATCCACCTAGGTCCGCGCGCTCCTGCATGAACCGCTCTATCAAGCCCAAGCCCGGGCGTTCTTGCAAGATGGCCTGAATATCTTGAGCCATACTGCTCACGCTATCGCCAACACGATTTTTTAGATCTTCAACGTAGCCCTCGGCAAGGGCGTTTTGATTGGCCAAAACCCGATCAAAAGTTCGGTCAATCCAACCAGAGAATCCAATGGAAAAGTAAGCAATGGCGAGCGTCAACATGAGGGCTGTCGGCACGAGCCCGACGAGCGCGAAATTCCGAGCCAGAGAGCGGCGGAGCTCTGGTTCCACGGCCTTCAATCGGTCTGACCAGAGCAAGTTGATACGCCTTAGGATCAAGAGGCTCAAGAGCGCTAGAGCAAGGATGATTGGGGCGACCCAACCCCATAACCCCCAAGGGCCTTGGGACAGAACGCGCCCTGCGCTAATGTCCTGGACCATACGCACAACCGACACGCCTGAAACAAGCAACAAAACCAAAACTGTGCTGATCTCAACCCAGCGCAAACGCGTCGTCCGTGCGCGACGCGAACTAAACGCCAACATATTGGGGCGGCGGGACCTAGACGCCGCGGTATGTGCCACGATCAGCTCTCATCGTCCGAAGACGTGCCGTGACCACGGACAACGCGAATGCCGAGGTCCTGTATTTTCTTTCGCAAGGTATTGCGGTTTAAGCCTAACAGCGCGGCGGCCTGGATCTGATTGCCGCGCGTGGCCTTGAGAACTTGTTGGAGCAAAGGCCGTTCCATGGCGGTTAGAAAATGCGAATAGACCCGCCCGCTCGGGATAGTGTGGCGATCCTTGATAAATAATCGTTTCACCTCATCCTGTATCAACTGCTCCAAACCGAACCCAGATGTTGAGGAGTGTTCTACACTCGCCGGGCCTGGGCCTCCAAGCGCCTCACGAATGGCGGCGGCGTCAATAACGTGTCCTGGAAATACGGCCATCACGCGGGTAAGCAAATTTTCCAACTCGCGAACGTTGCCAGGCCAGCTGTGCTGCATCAGGACGCCCAAGGCTCCTTGGGTTAGGCTTTTGGCGGTCATGGTCGGCGTTGCGAGCCCTTCCATCAGGGCAGGAACCAACTCCGACAAGTCTGACAAACGCTGCCGTAAAGCGGGCAGTTGGAGCGGAACCACGTTGAGACGATAAAACAAATCCTCGCGAAAGCTGCCTGCGCGCACCATGGCTTCCAAATCGCGATGGGTCGCGGCAATGATCCGGACATTGGTCCGCAATTCACGCAAGCCCCCAACGCGGGTAAAAGTGCCTTCCTGAAGAATACGTAGCAACCGGGTTTGGATCGCCAAGGGCGTGTCTCCAATTTCGTCGAGGAACAGCGTGCCGCCCTCAGCTTGCGCAAAGCGCCCGTCTTTGCGCGCATCGGCGCCGGTAAAGGCGCCGCGTTCGTACCCAAATAGTTCAGACTCAACTAAATCTGCCGGGATCGCCGCCATATTGAGTGCCACGAAGGGCTTGGTTCGGCGTGGGCCGAAGTCGTGCAACACTTTCGCGACCAGTTCCTTACCTGTGCCGCTTTCCCCGCGAATCAGGACAGTAAGGTCGGTCGGGGCGACTTTGCCGATCAACCGGTATACGGCTTGCATGGCGGGGGAAGAGCCGACGATCGGCAGGTCACGATCCAGGCCCGCAGGCGCTGGGGGTGCTTTGCCCCACGCTGCGTTGCCCTGCAGGGCCTTTTGCACCAAAAGGGCCAAATCGCTCAGGTCAAAGGGCTTAGGCAAATAGTCAAAAGCGCCCCGCTCACTTGCCTTGAGTGCGGTCAGCACAGTGTTTTTGGCCGACATAATCAAGACCGGAAGATCGGGGCGGGCCGCGCGCACCTTAGGAAGTAAGTCGAGCCCATTGGCGTCGGGCATGACAACATCGCAAATAGCAACATCGCCAATCCCCGACTGCACCCATGTCCAAAAGGTTGCGCCGCTGTCGGTTGCCTGCACATGATAGCCCTGCCGCTGCAGATATTGGGTTAGGACCGTGCGGATCGCCACATCGTCATCGGCCAAGAGCAAGGTCGCAGGCGCAGGCATGAGGTGTTCCTGACCTAAGCTTTGAGAAAGCGCAACTGGAATTCCGTGCGCCCGGGCACTGTCCTTAGGTCGATCGCCGCGTCGAGGGCGGCCAAGGCCTCGGCAACGTAGGCAAGGCCCAGACCACGCCCTTGGTCTTTGCTCGAAATGAAGGCGTTGAAAATCCTTGGTTGCATCTCAGGCGCGATACCAGGGCCGTTGTCGATCAGACTGATGACCAGAGGCAGATGGGTCTTGGCCGCATCCCCATGGATACGCCGCCGTTCGGCCACCTCGTACCGTGTTCTCAATCGAACTTGCGCCTGCCCATGGACGCACGCCTCGCAGGCGTTCTTGATAAGGTTCAAGAAAATGCGATGCATGATCGCCGCGTTGGCGTGGGCGGGCGGCAGGGAGGGGTCGTAATCCTCAACAAAACGCACATGCTGGCCAAAACTGTGGCGCGCAAGCCGACAGGTTTCCGCCAAGACAGCGTGGACGTTCACAGGCTCCAGCACTAGGTCTTCGGGGGAAGAAAAAATCTCCAAAGTATCCAACAACCGCGTGATTCGGTCGGTCTCCGCGACGATCAGATCCACCAGTTCGGGGTTCTGGTCCGCCATCAACTGAGCGGCACCACGGATCGCCGCCAAGGGGTTGTTGATCTCGTGCGCCAGCATACCGGCCATGGCGGTTAAGGACCCTGATCGCGACTTGAGGTCATGGGCGCAGCCAAAGGGTGTCTCCGGGGCTTCAGGAATCAGCAGCAGCAGCCACCGGCCGTGCTCCATGGGACTTAAGTCCACTGAAACCAGCCGAGGGACTTGGCTCAGGACAAGGACCTCAACATGGGCTTCGCGGACGCGCGCCTGACGGCGGCGCGCGGTGGCAACACGGGTTAGAATCCCACGACTGTTGTCCAACACCAGGTCGAGACTTTGCCCTTGTAGTGCGTTTTCGCTGCGCTGTAGCAGGTCTTCTGCGGCAGAATTGAGTTGTTCGACCCGATTGTCCGCATCCAAAACAAGACAGGGCAAGGGCAGGGAGGCGAGCAATTCGGCCGAACCGTTCATGCGGCGAGACGCGGGGAGCAAGCACCTGGGCGATCTTCCTGGCGCACGGCCTCTAGCTGCGTGTCCACGTACTTGGGGTCCGAAGATGTCAACAAAGCGCGCGACCAGGGCGGGTCCATGTCTAGATGCAGGAGCCAAGCCGCCAAGTGTTTGCGATAGGACCTGAGCCCAAGGTCGGAACCATAGAAGGAAAGCATGTGAGCCAATAGGGCCCGCTGGCTGTCTATTTGTGTCCCCATTCTGGGCGACCAAGCCTGGCCGCGACGCGCGCACTCAATTTCTTTGAGGCGCCAGGGTAGCCCGGTCGCGGCGCGCCCAACCATGTAGCCCGCAGCCCCGCTGACCCGCAGCGCCGCGGCGGCGCTCGCGCCGTCGTGGATATCGCCATTGACGATCAGGGGGATCGCCGCTGCCACCGGCGCCACCGCCCGCCAATCTGCCTGCCCCTTGTAGAATTGGCAACGCGTGCGCCCATGAACCGCGACGCGGCTGGCGCCCGCCTGCCACGCGGCCCGCGCGAGCAGGGGCGCGTTCAACGTCCTGGCATCCCACCCCAGGCGCATCTTTACCGACCAAGGCACCTGCGCGACGCCACCAACCGCCGCGAATATGCGCCGACAAAGGTCAGGATCGCGCATAAGGGCCGATCCCGCAGCCTTGCCCGTCACCTTGCGCGCTGGGCAGCCAAAATTCAAATCCAAAGCGGTTGCGCCCCGGTCCTGCGCGGCTTGGACCGCTATGGCAAACAGGGCAGGATCGGTTCCCGCCAGTTGCAAGACCGTGGGTTGGTCGGGATCAAAGACATGGCGCAACTTTTTTCGGTCGCGTAGGGCCTCCACCATGGCCGTGCACGCCACCATCTCCGAAACCAAGGTTCCGACCCCAAATTGACGCACGGCAGCACGAAACGGCGCGTCGGTGACGCCCGACATGGGCGCTAGAAACACCGCAGGCGTCGAAATGTGGCTTGTCTTTGCCATGGCGAAGCCATAGCCCGCCTCTGTGCGAATGCCAAATCAAGAACACGCCTTGCCACCGAATACGGGGATGATTCTGGTTGCGGCAGGCACGGGCAGCCGCTTTGGGCAAGACAAGATGTGGGTTTCCTTGCACGGCGCGCCGCTGGTTCACTGGTCGCTCAAGACCTGCTTGGACGCAGGCCCCGCAGCCTTAGTGTTGGTGCATTCGGGCGATCGCGCGCCGTTCGCGGCGCTCGACGCGCGCGACTACCGATGCGTGGCCGGCGGCGCGACCCGTCGTCAGTCAGTCTTAGCGGGCTTGGCGGCCCTCCCAGAAGAAATTGACCAGGTGCTCATCCACGACGCCGCCCGCCCAGGGCTGCCCTCGTCCATCCTTCACCGAGTCCGCGCTGCGCTGAAGACCGCCAAAGCCGCACTCCCCACCCTGCCCCTGCAGGACACGATCCGTCAGGTCAGCCCCAGCCAAACGCTGGACAGGTCAAACTTGTGCGCGGCCCAAACTCCGCAAGGCTTTGACCGTGCCGTCTTGGAGGCCGCGCTCGCCGACAGCATCAACACCCAAAGCGACGAGGTTCAGGCGGTCGAGGCACTAGGCCATGCCCCCAGACTGATTCGAGGTAGCTTGGTCAATCGGAAGGTAACCTATCCGCAAGACCTCCATCTCGTTGCGGCGTTGATGCGCCCGCTGCGCGTAACCCTTACGGGTCTTGGGTTCGACGTGCATCGGTTTTGCCACCCAGGGGAACATCCCGGCAGGGCGTTGGTGCTCGGCGGTCTCACGATCCCCGGGGCACCGCCACTGGCCGGCCACTCCGACGCCGATGTCTTGCTACATGCCCTGTGCGATGGCGTCTATGGCGCCCTCGGCAACGGCGATATAGGCCAACACTTTCCCCCGAGTGAGGTGCAATGGCGTGATCAGGACAGTTGCTTGTTCCTCGACCACGCCTTAGGCCTAGTGCAGGCGCGCGGGGGACGCCTCATTCATATGGACATGACCTTGATTTGCGAGACCCCAAAGTTGGCGCCCTGGTCGGGGCCGATGAAGCGACGCCTCGCGGATCTAACCCGCCTGCCACTCGAACGGATCGGCCTCAAATCCACGACGACGGAAGGCTTGGGATTTACGGGACGAAAAGAAGGGATTGCCGCCCAGGCGGTGGTCACGCTAGAGTTGCCTGCATGAGGCTGCGCGATCAACTTGCCACTGTCTGGGGCGTGGGTTACACCCTCTATATGCCAGGGACGGCAGCGTCTTTGCTGGCCTTCTCTCTGGCCATGCTGATTGTGTCGATTGCGGGCCTTGTTGGCTACATCCTGATCTGGGCCCTAACCGCCCTGGTCATGGTAATGGGATTTCGCGCCAGCGCGGCCTACGCCTTGCGCTATGCCAAATGGGACGCACGCGAATGCGTGATCGATGAATTCGCGGCGGTTTTGCTGATCGCCTGTTTTATGCCGCTCTACCTCCCCTCCTGGTTCGCCGCCTTGGTGGTGTTTCGAGTCTTGGACATATGGAAACCCTGGCCGATCCCCGAGGTGGAGAAACTGATGGAACCTGGCCCTCGGATCATGCTGGACGACGTGCTGGCTGCCCTGCCCGCCATCGCCGCAGGTTGGGGGGTCTATTTTGTCTCACTGATTCTAATCGGTATATGATCCAAACGGCCAAAAAAGTTGACACTTTTTGGGCCATTTTGTGTTGCACAGCAGAAACGCGTCGCGTTTCGGCTTTTACGGTTGCGGTCTCACCTCGCTCGCTCAACCCGACCGCGCGACGGAGCCTTCACTTAAACACCGAGGCGCTTTCGTGGCTCATCTCGGGGCCGCTTTTTTTTGGCACGGGCGTTCCCTGCGCCCTTAGGGCTTGGAGCCCAACCTTTTCGTACGCGGGCGTTCCCTGCGCCCTTAGGGCTTGGAGCCCAACCTTTTCGTACGCGGGCGTTCCCTGCGCCCTTAGGGCTTGGAGCCCAACCTTTTCGTACGCGGGCGTTCCCTGCGCCCTTAGGGCTTGGAGCCCGCTGGGGGGCCTTAGTCGCGGCCCTTATACCAGCAGGCATAAGAGTCATTTTTAGTGACCGCTGGTATGATCCCCCACACCGTAGCTGTTGCGGCACGGCTGGTCGATACGTTGACCAAGCGCCACTGGCGCCTTGCCATCGCCGAATCGTGCACGGGCGGCCTGCTCGGTGCCTATGTTACCGCGTGCCCTGGCGCGTCGCGTGTCTTTGACCAGGGGTTTGTTTGCTACGCCAACGCTGCCAAAACCCAGATCTTGGGCGTTGAGCAAAGCCTGATGCAACGCTATGGCGCGGTAAGTGCACCGGTAGCGGCACAGATGGCGGCAGCGGCAGCGGCGAGAGCGGGGACGGACCTAGGCCTCGCCCTCACAGGAATCGCAGGTCCCGACGGGGGGTCGGATGCCAAGCCAATTGGCTTGGTCTTTGGGTCGCTCAATTTTCAAGGACTTGATCAAGGTCAAATTTGGCACCTGCAGGGCGACAGGACTCACATCCGCGAGGAAGCGGTAACCCATTGCCTTACCTTTGCTCTCAAGGCTATTCAGAAGTTAGGCCGCAACCAAGCCTAGCCCCTGGTCCTGCCCCGCGTCGAGCAACCGTTCCACCAGCGCGCGTGCGAAACTGTGAGGAACCAGCAGGCACACTTTGGCTTTGGTCACGACCCAGATGAGGGTCGAGATTTTGAACAAGAGCGTTTGCGCGACGCTGCCAGGGGCTAGCGCCTCAAAGTTGAGACCTCCACCCTTCATCAGGATCCAAGGCCAGGTCAGACCCGCAAGAGTGAGCAAGACCCTTCCTTGGCTCAGATCCAGGTCATGGGCGCCCAGCGTAGCGAGCGCGGTCGCCTGCGCCTCGTTTAGCCCCGCGTCGGAAAGGTGCAATACCCGGCCAGGTGCCAGCGGCAACAGCGTGCCGTCGCCCGCAGATAGGGCGCCCGCTGCCAATGTTTCGGGCACCCGATCGACGCCCAAGGCCTCGGCGATTTGCCCGGGTTTGAGAGCGGCGGGCCGCCAGGCAATTTGGGTCAAGACAAAGGGCCAAGTCTCGCGCAAGCTCACCCCGGCAGCCGACGGCGCCGATGATAACCCGTCAAGCGGACTGTGCGGCTCAAGAAATACAAACTTATCCACGAACCAACGTTCCTTCTCGATCCACATGGCACGGGGGACCAACGCGCACCTGAATATGCTCACCGCGCAAAGGGTCGGCGACATACAGGGTCTGGTCTTGCCACTGCGCAAGCCCACCGCGCAAAAACCCGAGCCCGATATACCGTCCGAGAGTCGTCGAGTAGGCCGCCGAAGAAACATGACCGAGTTGATCGTGCCGGTCTTGGGGCTGATCTTCCTTCACCAACTGCCCACCGCCGCGCAAAAGTTGGTCGGGCACAACCGTTTGCAGGCCCACCAGCGTTGGAACCAAGGGATCGACCATTGCAGGGCGATTTCTCAACGCTCGCCCAATAAAGTCTTTTTGGTCTCGCGCCATGGCCTCAAGGCCCAGCATATGGGCGGTGGTGCGCCCGTCAATTTCGTTCCCGGTCGGATAGCCCTTCTCAATCCGCAGCATATCCAGCGCCTCCAGACCGTAAGTATCGATCTGGTGCGCCGTTCCCGCCTGCAGCACCGCCTGCCAAACCTTAATGCCCGCGCGGGCAGGGACATAGAGTTCGTAGGCACGCTCCCCCGAAAAAGAAATTCGATGGATGCGCACGTCCACGCCCGCCACTTGCGTCTCGACAAACCCCATGAACGGCAACCGCGCGTTGGACACGGGTTCGGCGCCCACGAGCGCGTTCAATACGTGGCGAGATTTGGGCCCCGCGAGCGCCATGGCGGCCCACACATCGGAAACCGACGTGACATGGACGTCCAGATGGGGGAATTCTACCTGCACCATATGCTCTAGGTGCGTCATGACATGGGCCGCTTCTGCGGTCGTGGTCGTGACGAAGAACCGCTCGGGGCCCAGGCGCGACACGGTGCCATCATCCAGCACTACCCCATCCTCACGCAGCATGAGACCATAGCGAGACTTGCCTTGCTTCAGGGTGGACACGCGCCCGGTATAGGCAAGGTCGAGCAAGGTTCCGGCGTCGGGGCCTTGGACGTCAATTTTCCCCAAGGTCGACACATCGCACAGCCCCACGTGCTGGCGCACGTGGAAGGCTTCGCGTCGGGACGCATAGGTTAAATCTTCGATGCCTCTGGGCGTGTACCAGGCGCGTCGCCACTCGCCTGCCTCAACCATTCTGGCACCGTTGGCGACGTGCCAGGCTTTGAGTGGGGTCATGCGCTCGGGCATCCACTGCTCAGCCACGTTGCGCTCAATGAAGGCGCCCAGCATCACCGGCGTGAACGGCGGACGATAGGTGGTTGTACCTACCGTCTCTATGGGCTTTCCTTGCGCCTGGGCCAGCAGGGCCTGCCCCAGAGTATTGGACAGTTTGCCTTGGTCGGTCGCCATGCCCAGGGTTGTGTAGCGCTTCATGTGCTCAGGGCTCAAGAATCCCTCTTGGGCCGCCTGCTGCACGTCCTTGACCGTCACATCGTGCTGGAAATCGACGAAGGCCTTGCGACGCCGCAAGGTCCGGGCGGGCATGGCCCAAAACGCCGCCTGGTCCCGGGCCGTGCCCAGATCATCGCCCGCTACGGTCAAGGGCTCGACTGCAGCGGTTTTGCCCAAATCCGCGACCGCCCCTTGCGCCGCCCCTGCCCCCGCAGCCAGAGCCTCGGCAAGGCCCATGCGCCCCTGCACCGCGCCCGCGAGCCGCCAGTCGGCGCCCGGGGCGGGCGCGCCCGCTAGAAACGCCAATTCGCTCTGCGACCACTGGGGCTTGGTCCCGCGATGGGAAGCCAAGTGAATGGTCGGCGACCAGCCGCCAGCCATGCCGACAAGGTCCGCCACCATGGGGCGACGCCGACCCGACTGCAAATCCATCACCTCAAGGCCCGTGACGCCCGCCCGCCCCCGGATTTTGGTGAGACCGAAACCGAGCATGGGGGAAATTCCCACGGCCTCCACCGCTGCTACGACGGTGGGCGCCACCTCGCGACGCGTATCGACCAGTCGCACCTCCGCGCCCGTCAGGGTGCGCAGCTCACGGGCGGCGGCGTAGGCGGAATCATTGTTGGTAAAGATCAGGGGATGTTGGCCGACACGCACCCCAAATTGCCGTGCGTAGGTGGGCAAAGCGCTCGCCAACATGACCCCAGGGCGATCGTTGCCTGCGAAGGTCAAGGGGCGTTCTAGCGCGCCTGGGGCTAGAATAATCTTTTGGGTGCGCACGATCCAAGCGCGCTCGGTCACATCGTGCGGGTCTCTGGGATCGAGGCGCTGCACCAGGCCGGCGACCTGCCCATCGTAGAGGCCAAAGGCAGTGGTCTTGGGCAGAACGCGCACCTGATCATAGGTCTGAAGTTCGCTAAGGGTCGCGCGGCGCCATGCCTCAGCGCTTTGGTCACCAATGCCTACCTGCTCATTGCCCGCGAGGGACGCACCCATGACCAAGCCCTCATCAACCAATATCAAGCGAACCCCCGCCCGCGCGGCGGTTAGGGCTGCGGCCAGGCCCGCAGGACCCGCGCCGACAATCAGCATGTCGCAGTGGGCGTTGACCTTCTCAAACCGCGCGGGCAATCGGTCTTGACTCGCCGCGCCCAACCCTGCCGCGCGGCGAATGAAGAATTCAAAGGCGCGCCACGCATAGGGACCGCCGATCATGAAGGTCTTGTAGTAAAACCCTGCCCCCAAAACCGGGGACAGCAGGTCGTTGACCATCCCAAAATCCCAATCGACACTCGGCCACGCATTCTGCGTTCGTGCGACCTGGCCATCGCGGACAGGCACCATCGTGGCCCGCTGATTGGGAATGGCAAAGGCCCCCTCCCCCACGGTAAGCAAAGCGTTGGGCTCTTCGCTGCCGGCTGTCACGAGACCGCGCGGGCGGTGATACTTGAACGATCGACCCAAGACCGAAACGCCATTAGCAAGCAGGGCAGAGGCAAGACTATCCCCCTCCAAGGCGCTGTAGCTTTTCCCATTCAGCGAGAAGGTCAGGGGCCGTTGGCGATGAACAAGCCCTCCTGTCGGCAGTCGGTTCATGCCGCGGGTCATGCAGGCTCGCCTTCAACTTCGAGGACCTCAGAGGGCCAAGCAACGCCAAGGATTTGGTGGGTCAGGGTGTCGCGCCGCACCTTCAAAAAGGCGCGGCAGCCACCCGTATGCTGCCACAGTTCTGTATGGGCCCCACGCGGATTGTCGCGCAAATAGACGTGGTTAAAAAAAGCCCGCTCGCCCGCGTCCGCGGCGGGACGATGCAAATCGGCAGGCCCGTGGTAAGAAAACTCGGTTTCGTCGCGCACGCCGCAGTAGGGGCACCTTACCTGTAACATGAGTCTCCTCCGCCGCTTTCCGCGCCTTGGTCTATGACAAGGGGATGCATTTAGTGATGCCCTGGCACGGGACCCGTGCCTTCTTCGTCCAACAAGGCCCCCGTTTCAAAGCGTTTTAGGCTCAAGGGCTCGTTGAAGGGATGGGGACGGCCCGTTGCAAGGGTATGGGCAAAGACCCAACCCGACCCTGGCGTCGCCTTAAAGCCGCCGTAGCACCAACCCGTGTTCAAGTAGAGGTTTTCAACGGGCGACGGGCCGATGATGGGGCTGCCGTCCATGGACATGTCGGCAAGCCCGCCCCAAGATCGCAGCAATTTGACCCGCGCAAGCTGCGGGAAGATGCTGGCCCCCATCGCAATGACCGATTCCGCCACGGGTAGGCCGCCCCGCTGCGCATAGGAGTTGTACTTGTCCAGGTCGCCGCCGAACACCAGCCCGCCCTTGTCCGATTGGCTCATATAAAAATGCCCCGGCGGCCCGAAGGTGACGACCCCGTGCACCATAGGTTTCAGGCTTTCCGAAACAAACGCCTGGAGCACATGCGATTCGATCGGCAGGCGAAACCCGAGCTTCTGGGTCAGTGTTGTGGTCGATCCCGCCACGCACAGGCCCACCTTACCTGCCCCAATGTCCCCGCGCGTGGTTTGAACCCCCGTAACCGCCCCTTTCCCGTCGCGCTGAAACCCAGTGACCTCGCAATTTTCAAGGATATGAACCCCGTAGTGATCGGCGGCGCGCGCAAAGCCCCAGGCGACGGCATCGTGCCGCGCCGTACCCCCCCGCGGTTGCAGCAAGCCACCATGGATTTGAAACCGTGCTTTAGGGTCCCAATTCAAATTCGGCTGCAAACGCCGCACCCCTGCGGGATCAAGCAACAGGGCGTCAATTCCGTTGACCCGCATAGAATTGCCGCGCCGAGCAAAAGCCTCCAGCATCCCAGGGGTCGAAGCGAGGTTCAAGACGCCGCGCGGGGAAAACATAACATTGTAGTTCAGTTCACCCGAGAGCTGATGCCACAGCTTGAGCGACCAGTCGTAGAAATGATTGTTGCCGGGGTAGAGGTAGTTGGAGCGGACGATGGTGGTGTTGCGTCCCGTATTGCCCCCGCCGATCCATCCCTTTTCCAAAACGGCGACGTTGGTGATCCTGTGGACTTTGGCAAGATAAAAGGCCGTCGCCAAACCATGGCCGCCGCCCCCGACGATTACGACGTCATAGGCAGGCTTGGGTTCGGGCTTGCGCCAATGGACCGTCCAGCCGGGCTTGGCGCGCAAGGCGTTGGCCAGCAAGGACAAGGCGGAAAACTTCATAGCGCCAAACAACCACAGGGGAGGCCGCTTGCCAAGCACCTTTTGATCGTAGCGCGCGTCTCGGGCAGAATTTTGGTGGACCTTTGCACCGCAGCCGCCTAATTCGGCGCCATGACCCGTTTGCTTGGCGTTATGTTGCTCACCGTCGTCGCCCTGCTGGTGGCAACCTATTCCTGGAACAAAGGGCCAAAGGTGATCTGTACGTCGGAGGGCTTGGAGGCGGCGGCGAGTCAGTTTACCAAACGCGCCGCTGCACGCCCCCGCGTTGGCGAGCGCGAATTGAGTAAGCTGGCCCGCCGCACACGTTCGTGGCCATCGGCACCCTCGATAGAGGCCTTGGTGGTGCATTGGACGTACGAGGGTCGAACACCCGATCCGCGCGCCTGCCGGCGCCTGCGCGAAAGTCTAAAACGCTTAGGTTAACTATGCGTACCCTTAGCCTTTTCACGCTGATCTGGTTGCTCCTCGGCCTTACTACTCTTGCAGTGCCCGCTCAAAACGTAACCGGGACGCCACCAAGTACTGGACCCGCTAGCTTAGGCCTCGAGGCTATGTCCTCCCTTGACACCCAGATCGCAAACCTTCGCGAGGAATGGATGTCAGTGCCGCCAAAAGAAGGGGTTATCGCCACCGATCTGATCAACCTGGTAGACCCTTTCATTTGCGACTTGTCCGCCGTGTTGACGCAATTGGAAACACAGCAAGCCGAAGCGCCCGCAGCCACGCTGGCCCGATGGCAAAACCTGATCGACGCCCATGGGATTGAAGA
Organism: Alphaproteobacteria bacterium; assembly: GCA_965228345.1. Classification (GTDB taxonomy): domain Bacteria; phylum Pseudomonadota; class Alphaproteobacteria; order UBA7985; family UBA7985; genus CAXQZM01. The sequence continues at coordinate 835,697 of CBDDHH010000003.1, forward strand.
TCTGCCGCGCGAGACCTTGCCCCAGCGCTGCGCGGTTTACGCCTCGCTCACCTCACTGCTGGACGCAGCAATCGCCGAGAGCCAGCAATGCCAACCACTGCAAAGCGCCCTGCGCCTCATGGCCTTGGCCCCCGATGTGCCTGAGGCCCATCAGCCCGAAATCGCCGCCCTACTCGGCGATTTGGCAGGCCAGCATGAGGCCGCGCGAGTTGCCCAGGCCGACCCGCGCACCCTTTGTTCTATCTACACTCACATTGAGTCTCGCATCCTGGACCTGATGGGCCCTCCCATACAATGACTTTACCCGATCTTCAGGTGAAATTGGTCGGCCCGCGTGGGTTCTGCGCCGGCGTCGTTCGCGCCATCGAGATCGTCGAGCGGGCACTAGAACGCTACGGCAGGCCCATCTATGTGCGCCATGAAATTGTTCACAACAGATTCGTCGTTGAAAGTCTAAAATCCAAAGGCGCTGTATTTGTCGCCGAATTGGACGAGGTACCCGCAGGCGCTCGGGTAATTTTTTCTGCCCACGGCGTCCCCAAATCGGTCCCCAAGGCCGCAAGGAAAAAGAACTTGACCTACATTGACGCAACCTGTCCGCTGGTGTCGAAAGTGCATAGGGAGGCGGAGCGTGCCCATCGGAAGGGCCATCATGTGGTCTTGATCGGCCATGTTGGCCATCCCGAAGTTGTTGGGACCATGGGTCAGTTGCCAGAAGGGGCCGTTACTCTGATCGAAACGCCTGCTCAGGTCGCCACACTGCCAACATTCGATATCCCCCTTACCTTCTGTACCCAAACCACCTTGTCAATCGACGATACGGCGACCACCGTCGCAGCATTGCAAACGAGGTTCCCTAAGATTGAAGGCCCTAGGGCCCAAGACATCTGCTACGCTACCACCAACAGGCAGGAAGCGGTGAAAAAAGTTGCGCGCGAGTGCGACGCCTTTCTCATTGTTGGCGCACCTAACTCCTCAAACTCCAACCGACTGGTTGAAGTCGCGACTCGCGCGGGGGCCAAACGGGCACACTTGGTCGAGCGCAGCGCCGACTTGCCGTGGGCAGCGCTCGCGGGCGTGCAAAGCCTGGGCATCAGCGCTGGCGCCTCGGCACCTGAAGTCTTGGTGGATGAGGTGGTGGCCGCGCTTAAAACCCGCTTTTCCGTCCGCCTTGACGTGGTGAACGTCAAGGACGAGCGCGTCACTTTCACCTTGCCCCAGGACCTTCGCTGACTTATGCTCCCAACTCACCCTACCGAGGTTGAAATTTGGACTGATGGTGCCTGCTCGGGCAACCCCGGTCCAGGGGGCTGGGGGGCACTGTTGCGCTTTGGCGACCATGAACGCGAACTCAAGGGCGGGGAGCGGGAAACCACCAACAACCGAATGGAGCTGCAGGCGGCCATCTCTGCCCTCAACGCCCTCACCCGCCCCTGCACTGTGCGCCTAACCACGGACTCTACTTACGTCCGAGACGGCATCACGAAATGGTTGCATACCTGGAAAGATAGGGGTTGGAAATCCGCCAATAACAAGCCGATAAAAAACCAAGACCTGTGGCAGGCTCTTGATGCCGCCGCCGCTCCCCACACTCTGACCTGGGGCTGGATTAGGGGTCACGCCGGGCACGCAGAAAACGAACGTGCCGACGCCTTGGCAAGAGACGGCATCCCGAAATAGGGCGAATTTCAAGTTGGCTCCATTCAAATAACCCCGTGATACCAGCGGCAATTATAAATGACTCTTATGATCGGTGGTATAAGGGCCACGGCTGCGGCGCCTATAGCGACCCCGAGATGAGCGAAGAAAGCGCCTCGGGGCATGAGCGAAGGCCCCGTCGGAGGCGAAACGCGAAGCGTTTCTGCTGCGAGACCGAAAATTTTCATGAATGGGTCACCATTTGAGACCTCAGCGTAAATCAAAGAATCGAAAGTTGATAGCAAGATATGGTGCTAACCTTGCTTTTATGACACCACATATTATGGTCTTTTGATCCGAAGTCGAATTATGCTGAGGTCACCATTTATGAAAATTGGTATAAGGTCGATAACCACACATGAATGAGCAACGGTCATTCAATTGTTCCGTTGGAATCATAATAAGGCCAATCGTGCGCAATCGACGTTGGCTCACAAGAATCGTGGGAGGGGAGAAAAACTCCTTGCTTAACAAGAGGCTTAGCCTATTTTCTTGCTTATCGATGCCCCGGGGACCGCGAGCAGACTAGTCTATCGCGCTATTTCAGAGAGCTTAACACGCTCCATTTGGATGAACCCTTCATGAATACAAGACCAAAACGCGCCTTCATGTCCGTGGACGACAGGACTGCCCTAGCCTGGTTATGGCGTTGCTACCTACGCCGCTATATCTGGGCGATCGCAGGTGTTTCAGGACTAGTAATCATTTATGGCTTGGCGCTGGTTTGGATTTTGAACCTTCTGAATGCCAATTTTGCCTCACTGTTCTCTACAAACCAAGGTCTATACGAATTCTCTGTCACGGCGCGGACGGCGCATGCAGCGGGAGAGTCGATTGATCAAGATCGCGATGGTATCTATGAATTCCAGCTGGAACTGCAGGGTAAAGAGGAGCAAGCGCCTGTACTGGTGCCCCTCCTGATCAGTATACCGGGAATTGCACCTCAAGACGCTCAAGATGTAACGGTTCTGGACGCCTCACTATTCTTTGACGACCAAGCAGAGTTTCAGATCAGCAGCTCAGAAATCACAGAATTCATCGAAATGCCCGGTCTAAGCCTAACAGCAATCCAAGGGCTGGACGCTGCCCACATCCGCCTCAATCGGGAGGGCGCGGGCAGTCTGCTTTGGCAACTCTTTGCAATCTTGATTTGCGCAACCCTCCTGCGCGTTTTCAGTGCTTATCTTTCTACCCGAATTGCCGCTCAGGTAACCGCCCGGGCCGCCTTCGATATTCGCCATGACCTAATCGGTCGCCTTATGTCCCTGGACCTTGCCTACTTCGATCAAGCGCGAACGGGTGGGATCCTTCTTGTCTTGAACGATATGGTCAAAGGTGTGCAGTCCTTTTTTTCGTCAAGGTTGCTAAACGCGGCTCGCGCTGCCGTCACCATTTTTGGAATTATGGGCTATTTGGCGTACGTTCATTTTGGGCTATTTTTGTTTATTGCCCTTATATTTCCCCTCGCCTTCATTGGTGTTCGGGAGGTTTCCAACCGCTTGCGCGCCTATATGGAATCGGGCTTGGCCGCGTTTGCGAACTACTTAACTGATCTAGAAAACTCAGTTTCGGGAATTCGTACGATCAAATTGACCAACCAGTCCCAGCGCGCCGAACAGACCTTAATAAAGGACGCCGCAGAAATCGCTAAGATTCAAATTCGCATGTCAAAGTACATAGCGTTAATTTCACCCATCGTCGACTTGCTCGCGGCTTTGGCCATAATGGGTATCGTTTTGCTGGGCGGCCTTGCGGTTATCAACGGATGGTTTGGCCTCACAGGGAGTACTTTGATCACATTCGTGATTGGCCTCGCGCTCATCTTCAGTCCCGCGAGCCGTCTGTCTGGATTCCAGGCGTCCATTTTACGAGCCTTGGTTGCCTTGGGATCTCTCCATAAGATGAGCCAGAAGCGGCCCAGAATCGTTGACGCTGAAAGCCCTACAGATCGATTTGATACAAGCGGGCCAATTGAATTTTCTGAGGTGACCTTTTCCTACGCTACCGGGTCCAAGTCCCAAGTCTTTCAAACCCTCAATCTGAGATTTGAAGGCGGCAAGATCTCCGCCCTTGTTGGGCAAACGGGGTCTGGAAAGACCACGATCTTGTCGCTCCTATCGCGGCTTTACGATGTAAATGCAGGTGAAATTCGCATTGGGGGAACCGATATTCGTCAAATCCGCGGCACGTCCCTACGCGACGCCTTTTCCGTTGTTACTCAAGACGTGTTTCTATTCGACGATACAATCCTAGAGAATATTCGCTTTGTGAACGCTAAAGCGAATGATGAGCAAGTCCTGAACGCGGCCGCGAAGGCGCAGTTGAGCGCGCTAATCACTGAGAAGGGTAAATCAACCATTGGTCCCCGGGGAACGCAACTTTCGGGAGGTCAAAAGCAGCGAATTGCTATAGCACGCGCTTTCTTGAAGGATGCGCCGATCGTCTTGTTGGACGAAGCAACATCAGCCCTTGACCAGAAAACCGAGTCAAAAATTACCCGCGCTTTGCGTGAGTTGTGTGAGGGAAAAACCACCCTCATCATTGCCCATCGCCTTTCCACTATTGCACACGCTGATGAGATCTTCGTTCTGGAACGCGGTGAGGTAGTTGAGCGGGGAAGTCATGGCGAGTTGATGGCCCGCAGCGGTCTCTATTCCGCGCTCTATTCGGCTCAGCAAAGCGGTGTCGAGATTGCTACCCAAAGTCGCTGACGCGGATGGCGGTTTCCAAATCGATTGGACCCATCGACCTGAGACATACCCGTGCCAACAAAGGATCTCAAGCCATTCAATCGATCCAATAAAAACGCGAGTGGATTTAGAGTGCCTTGCCCTCCGACAACCCCGATCCGGTTCAGTTCAGACCGTCATGCGCCACACCGATATGAACATCTTCAAAGGAATGGCCTAGCGTTTATTTGCTATATCTCTCCGGCTGGGCTACCCTCTCCTTACAGGACCCCACCCCCGCATTCTCATCCTAATTGTCGCGCGGCAGCCCTAAGGTCGAAAACGAAGAGCTTCCAGCGTACTGCGCCAATAGTACCGAGAGAAAGCATGCATGAGTTCGTAGCACAAGCTGATTTTGTTTAGATGGGAATAGTAGTAGGCATTTTCGTTACCGCATGATTCAAAGGTGATGCTCAGAGGTTCGGGTAGTTCATAGCTCTGCGAGAAATACTCTTGAAGTCGCCGAAATTCCTCAACCTCCCCGGCCATGACTTGCCAGCGGCGATGTTGGGAGCGTTTGGCGGGTGCAAAGTCGATTAGGAGGTTTGGATGCTGCGTTCCTCCATTGGTTTGCAGAAGGCCGAATGTGTCGAGAGTGTAAGACCAGCCATCGTAGGCAGCAAAATAGCGGTCACGACACCGCTCTCGCATGGCATCGCCGTCCAGTTCAAAGACATGAACGATCTCGCCAAAAATGTCCGAGCTACCTCCGAAGAGAACGCAAGCGGAATTGAAGTGCCGCTGAAGATCAAGTGCGTGCTGGCCATAGTAGTCGGCGGCGGTTGGAACGCCCGTTTCTATGGCGCGCTTAAGCCAATGATCAACAAAGGCGACTCCGTAGGCACGAAGTCGGGTTTGTTCCGCAGAATCGCTGGGCGCTGCCTGTGCTCTTAATACGAGCTCGACAAGGGCAAAATCGTCGGCAGCATCCTCCTCACGCCCCAGGGTTGGTAGTCCTCCCGCATCGACAAGGGCGTGGGCGAGTTCATGATACAGGATGAGCAGGGTGTTTCCTATGACATAGGTGGTTTCATCCATCTCCGAAAGTATGATCGAAACTCCCGGGTTTTGTGGGGGAGTGGGTGTCGAACTAGGTCCGGGCTTAAGATCAGGTTTTTCAGAGGGAGGGGCTTCTGCCTGAGACGGTGAAGTCCAAATGCCGATCATCAAGCAGTGTCCCGTGGAGTGGTGTAAGAGCGGGGAGGTTATCGGCGCCAGCTAGCTGACGGTGATGACCTCCTCGCTCCTGTCTAATCTGGCAGTGGCGGAGCTTTTGTTTAGGGTGTTTTTTGTAACCTACACCGCAAAGGAACTCCGACATGACACACGATCACATCGACACCCCCGCCACCGACCCTCGCTTAGAGCTTCTGGACCTTATTGAAAACCACGCATCGCACGATCTTCTAAGCGACATGCTGACCTTCGCTGCCTCGCAGCTCATGGAGATGGAGGTCAGTGCCAAGACGGGTGCCTATCTTGGCGAACGCCGCAGCAATGAACGCACCACCCACCGCAACGGCTATCGATATCGCCCCTGGCAGACGCGGGCTGGCAGCCTGAACCTTGCCATCCCCAAGCTGCGCAAAGGAACCTACTTCCCCTCGTTCTTGGAGCCCCGCCGCCTTACCGAAAAAGCCCTGACCGCCGTCATTCAAGAGGCTTATATCAAGGGCGTCTCCACACGCGCCGTCGATAATCTCGTCCAGGCCTTGGGCGGCACAGGCATCTCCAAGAGCCAGGTATCGCGCCTATGCGAGGAGATTGATGAGCGGGTTCAGGCCTTCCTTAACCGACCCATTGAAGGCACCTGGCCCTACCTCTGGCTGGACGCGACCTACATCAAGGCGCGAGAGGGCGGACGCATCGTCTCCAAAGCCGCTATAGTCGCCATGGGCGTTAATGATCGCGGTGAACGCGCTATCCTGGGCCTGGGCATTGGCCAGAGTGAGGCGGAGACCTTCTGGAAAGACTTCCTGCGCTCACTAGCTGATCGAGGCTTGCGCGGCGTCCAGCTCGTCATCGCCGATGACCATCGCGGCCTCACTGCGGCGGCGGATAAGGTGCTAAACGCTCCTCGCCAACGCTGCCGCGTCCATTGGATGCGCAACATGGGCGCTTATGTTGGCGTTAAGCATCGCCCCGTCGTCACGGCCATGATCAAAACCATCTTTGCGCAAGATGAGTTATCAGACGCTGAAGCTCAATGGAGCGTTGTTCAGGATTCCTTTGCCAAGCAGTGGCCCAAGCTCGCCGCAGCAATGGAGGCTTCCCGCCATGAGGTGCTGGCCTATATGGCCTTCCCCAAGACACACTGGACCAAGCTGCACTCCACCAACCCCCTCGAACGCCTCAACAAGGAGATCAAGCGGCGGACCAAAACCGTGGAGATCTTCCCCAACGAGGCCGCCATCATACGCCTCGTCGGCGCGCTCTTAGCCGAGCAAAACGACGAATGGTGCGTGGCCAGAAACACCTATATCAAATGGCCCGAAAACGGCACCAACATCGAAAGAGAAAATAAGCCCGTGACAAACACACTCATCAGCGGTTAAACTAAACTAACCCGACCAAGGGCCGAACCGCTTACACCACTCGGCGGGACACTATCGATCATCAATAGGAAGACAAGAATTCGCGCAGGTTGGTTCAAAACCATAAAGTTGCTTACGCTGTCCGCATCAAAAAGTCATGGTCTGAGGTGGGCCTAAAAATTGGACGATGGTTTAGTGAGCGTCAACCGTTAAGAAAGGGCGACGACACATGCCTAAACGTAGAACATTTAGCCCCGAGCTCAAGGTTAGAATAGCCCTTGATCAGGGCTATCGCTTTTGAGAATTTTTAGCCGCCCTGATCATATCGAGCATGAATTCGTCGTTCGATCCGGCGCGTTTTAGCTTGCCCCTCTTTGATCCCTTTGAGGGTTCGGTTTGGGCAAGGTTTAGTGCCATTCGCCGAAGTGTGGCAAAATTTTCAGGGCCGTTGCCTGTCCTATTTCGTGCGGCATCTTCGTTCATTGTCACATCCAGCACCCAATGCAAGCTGTTTTCAATCGCCCAATGAGCGCGTGTTATCTCAATTGTGCGCTTGGCTGACACAGGCGTACTCAAGAGGAAGTAGCGTTCGTGATGACTGATTTTGTCTCCAATCTCACGGCGTGCGCTAACCTTTGCAATTGCCTGAAGTCCAGGCCAGTCATGGCGTTCCATGAGCCATTCAACATCATGGCTGATCAAAGCAGTACGAGTTTCGATACGCCCATGACCTGCGCTAATCTCTTCTGCAGTATCACACACCTGAGTATTCGCACGATCATCTAAGTACAGATTCACGTCCTCGTATAAGCTGCCCTGATTGCGTTTGAGGGCGAGCGCGTAATCGCCACCAGCGTCTGTCACAGATTGTGCGGTATTGCGTTGGGTATGCATGGCGTCTGCTGTAACGATACGCCCCTTGAGCGAGAGCATCTCCAGCAGAGCAGGCAAAGCCGTGATCTCGTTGGACTTTTCGTCAACGGCGACCTGACCAAGAACCAACTTTTCCTTGACTGAAAAGGCCTGCACCAGGTGCAGGGCGGAGCGAGCTTTGGCGCGATCAAACGAGCGGCGAAGCGTCTTTCCATCAACGGCAATCACGTCACCAAGTTGATCAGAAAAATCCTCAACAAAACCAAACAGTGCTTTGTGAAGGGACTTTGGATCAAGCGCGTTAAACAAGTCAGAGAACGCGTCGTGACTTGGAATACCGTGCTTTAGCGACATAAATGTCCGTAAAAACGGCTCCTTCGTCTTTGCAAACAGGGACATATCACAGCACCCCTCACCGCCGCTAAGCGTGCATAGAAGCCCGATCATCAGCATCTCGTGCAGATCGTGACGGGTCGCGTTGCTCCTGCGTGGGTCATCAACTCCTTCGAATATATGGGAAAACTCTTCCATGGCGCGTCTCCTACATGGGGTTACGCGCTCCTCATGAATCGATTGGCACCTCCTTCATAGATATTTTTTCAAAAGCGATTCCCCTGAGCCCTTGATGCTCTTCATGGTGAGCAGACGAGCCAGCAGATAGCGAGCGCCCATTCAAGTGTGAAGTGCCCCACCTGAGGGTAGCGGGTCAGATGCGAAAGGATTCGCCCATTCAACAGTGAAGTGCCCCACCTAGAACCAACACATCAGTCAGTCAATGAATTGGCATTTCATGGAAGTGCCGCGTTTAGCCGCGGGGAAACTCGGTTTCCCAGCTCTGGCAAACCGAAAGTCTGAACTCCATGACTAGTCTGGTCTTTCCGCCAGGTTCTAGGTGGGGCACTTCACTGTTGAATGGGCGAGCAAAGTTAGCACCATATCTTGCTATCAACTTTCGATCCTCTGATTTATGCTGAGGTCTCACGAGGAAATTCTTCAAAAGTGCGCTGAGGCATGGAACTTCCTTGCCAATGACCCAAGGCGCATAATGTCGGTGACTAAACGCGATTAGGCAACGGTCATTTAATTTTTCCGTTGGTATTACCTGGTCCCATCACGCGTCAAATCACCGTTTGCGCAGCCGTCTAATCAGGCTTGACGTGTCCCAACGCCCGCCCCCCATGGCTTGAATATCCGCATAGTAGGCATCGACGCGCCGTGTGATCTCCAGCGACGCGTCAAGCTGCTCGCCTTCGGCAAGGACCATGCCCAAGTCCTTGCGCATCCAATCGACTGCAAACCCAAAATCGAACGCATCGTTGACCATGGTGCGGCCCCGATTGCTCATTTGCCAAGATCCTGCGGCACCGCCCGATATGGCCGCTAAGACCTTGTCCATATCCAGTCCCGCGCGCTGGCCAAAGTCCAAGGCCTCGGACAAACCTTGGATCAGCCCCGCTATGGCGATTTGATTGACCATCTTGGTCAACTGCCCGGCGCCAATAGGCCCAATATGTCCGCAATACTTGGCGTAGGTCGTCATGATCGGCTCTGCGCGGTCGAAGTCCCGCGCCGCGCCGCCACACATGATCGTCAGCTGACCTTGCTCTGCCCCCGCCTGGCCGCCTGACACGGGGGCGTCCATGAAGTGAAGACCATGATCTTGCGCATGCGCAGCCAGCTGCCGTGCCATTTGCGCGGATGCCGTCGTGTGATCGACGAACAACCCGCCCGGCGCCATGGTCACGAAGGCCGCCGTTGCCACGCTTTCGATGTCGCGATCATTGCCGACACACGCAAAGACCAGATCGGCGCCGTCGCAGGCGGCAGCGATGCTCTGGACCGAGGTGCCGCCGTAGCACTGCGCCCACTCCTGCGCGCGGGCCGTCGTGCGGTTGTAGACGCGCAGATCATAGCCCGCTTGATGCAAATGCCCCGCCATGGGAAACCCCATGACCCCAAGGCCAAGAAACGAGATTTTCATGCATCCTAGTCCTTATCTTCAGTTTTGGTTCGAACCTTGCGCCAAACTCTTCAAATTGGTCAAAATCCGCTTGATCGCGGGCACTTTGGTCGCGTCCGCGCTGAATGCATGGCGATAAAACAAACGTTGATCGGCACGAACGGTGATGAGATGGGTGTTGTTTCGGCACCAGGCCATCAGGGCATCGGGTGCCGCAAAGGCATTCTGCCAAAATGTCAGCAAGGCTCCCTTGGGCCCGACCTCAACCTTGTGAACCCCCGCAGCCTTGGCCAGGATTTTAAGACCAATGACCGCGAGCAAATTCTCGGTCTCGGGCGGTAACTTGCCGAATCGATCAATTAGTTCGGCCGCAAAGCTCTCCCGGTCCTGATCGGACTCTAGGGCACCCAAACGCCGATACAGCGCGAGGCGCAAACCCAAATCCCCGACATAAGTCGCCGGGATCAGAACCGACATGCCCAAGTTGATTTGCGGGCTCCAGGTGTCGACCAGGTCTGTGTTTTCCAGACCCAAGTCAGCGCTCACCTTAGCCTGTTGCACCGCCTCCTCCAGCATGGTCTGATAGAGTTCCACGCCGACTTCTTTGATATGACCCGACTGCTCCTCGCCGACCAGATTGCCCGCCCCGCGAATATCGAGATCATGCGATGCCAAGTTGAACCCAGCGCCCAAGCCGTCCAAGGTTTTCATGACGGCCAAACGCTTTTCGGCGGTCGGGGTGAGGCGAAGCCCCTGCGGCAGCGTTAGGTAGGCATAGCCCCGTTGCTTGGATCGTCCAACCCGTCCGCGCAGCTGGTACAGGGCACTGAGGCCAAACATATGGGCCTTGTGGATAATGAGGGTATTGGCGGTGGCAATGTCGATGCCGCTTTCAACAATGTTGGTCGATAGCAAAATGTCGCTTTTGCGCTGGGTGAATACCTCCATAATGTCTTCAAGTTCGGCGGGCGCCAAGGACCCATGGGCGACGGCGATTTTTAACTCGGGAACCAGCCTAGCCAACCGTTCGGCCATTTCGGTCAAATCACGGATGCGGGGACACACGATGAAGGACTGACCGCCGCGGAAATGCTCGCGCATCAGGGCTTCGCGCAAAATCATCGGGTCCCAGGGCATGACGAAGGTGCGGACCGATAGGCGATCTACCGGCGGCGTAGCGATCAGCGAAAGCTCTTTGACGCCCGTGAGCGCCAGCTGCAAGGTTCGCGGAATCGGCGTTGCAGTCAAGGTCAGCACATGGACGTTTTCCCGTAGTTGCTTGAGCCGTTCCTTCTGTTTGACGCCAAAGCGCTGCTCCTCATCCACGATCACCAGCCCCAATTCGTGATAGGCAAAGGACGGCGCGAGGATACCGTGGGTGCCGATGACGATCTGCGCCTGCCCATGGGCAATCCGTTCCTTGGCAGATTTTAAAGCCGCCCCTGTCACCAAACGCGATATGTGTTCGACCCGGATCGATGTGTCCGCAAAGCGCGCGGCGAACGTCTGGGTGTGCTGGCGGGCTAAGAGGGTGGTCGGCACCACCACCGCCACTTGCGCACCCTGCATGGCCGCGGCAAAAGCAGCACGGATCGCCACCTCGGTCTTGCCGAAGCCCACGTCCCCGACCACCAGTCGATCCATGGGTCGACCCTTGGTCAGGTCTTGCAGCACGTCCTCGATCGCGTCCTGCTGATCGTCGGTTTCAACGTAGGGAAAGCGAGCGGCGAATTCGGCCATTAGATCCGGGGCCATGTCGAAGGCGGGCGCGGATTTGAGTTGTCGGGCCGCCGCCACGGCCATGAGTCCTTCGGCGATGGCAAAGAGTTGTCGTTTGGCCTTGGCCTTGCGGGTTTGCCAAGCCGCCGACCCCAGACGGTCGAGTTCCATCCCCTCCCCCGCTTCGCCGTAGCGCGACAGCAGTTCGACATTTTCGACGGGTAAGTAGAGACGGTCGCCGCCCGCGTAGGCCAGGTGCAGCACATCGTGGGGCGCCCCGCCCAGATCGAGCGTTTCCAACCCCTCGTAACGCCCGATGCCATGATCGACATGGACGACCAAATCGCCGACGCTCAAGGACTCGGCGTCTTTCAAGAACGCATCTGCCTTCTTGCGTTTGCGCGGGCGGATCAGTCGTTCGCCCAGCAAGTCTTCTTCGGTCAAGACCAGCATCCGGTCCAGGCGGAACCCTGCAGCCAACGGCAAGACCGCAAAACCTACCGCCATTTTGTCGAGCCCTTGTACCTGATCGGCGCGCGTCACATCGCGCTGAACCTGCACCCCCGCCTCAAACAGGGTCTGTTTGAGCCGCTCCTTAGATCCTTGAGACGCGCAGGCAATCAGGGCCTTGCCGCCAGATTTTTGGTGGCTGCGCACCTTGCGTCGCACCGCGTCGTACAAATTGACGTCGGGGTCCTGCCGCTCGCGTGCGAAGGTCATCCCAGGGCGAACGGCTTTGCTGAGCGCAGGCAACGCGGCGCGCGTCGGCACATCAAAGGACGAAAAGTGCCAGACTTGCCGTTGCTCGGTCAACCGCTCCCAGTCGGCGGCCTGCCAATACAGGGTCTCGGGGCGGATTGGATAGTAGAGCGACTGCTCGGATTTTTTGACGGCCCGTTCCACCTCCAGCGCGGCCAGGCGCGCTTGGTAGAAGTCCTCAATGGCCTCCAGACGCGCCTGGGCCGCCTCCTGCACCTGACAGTCGAGGATCAGTGGCGCCGACTGGGGAACGTAGGAGAGCAGCGACGCCAAAGCGTCGTCGAAGAAGAGCGGTTGCCAGTGTTCTTGACCTGCGTAGGCGCGCCCCTCCGACAGAGCCGCATAGAGTGGGTCGCCCTGCCCCGTCGCGCCAAAGTTCTCGCGGTAGCGCACGCGAAACCCTTCCCGCGCGTCGGCATGGCTCGGGATCTCGCTGGCGGGCAGCAAGGTCACGGCGCTCACCGCCTTGGTTGTTCGCTGCCCCGCGGGGTCAAAGTGTTTGAGCGTGTCGATTTCATCGTCAAAAAAATCAACACGCACGGGCGCCTTGGCCCCTGTTGGGAAGAGGTCGATCAGCCCGCCCCGCTGGGCAAACTCCCCTGGTTCGGTCACGGTCGACACCGCCGCATACCCCGCTTGCGCCAAAAAGACCGTCAGTTGGGCGGGAGCCAGGGTGCCCCCGGGCTTGAGCCGCAAGACCTGCCCTTCAAAAAACTGCGCGGGCACCACCCGTTGCAACAGGGCGTTGACGGTGACGACCAGGATGGTCGGTTTGCGGTCCTGCTTGGCCTCGATTTGGCGCAGCAGCATGAGGGTCTTGAGGCGGGTGGAGACCAAATCGCGGCTCGGCCCCACTCGATCGTAGGGCAAGCAGTCCCACGCCGGAAACCCCAGAATGCGGTGGTCGGGGGCAAAAAAGGCTAGGCGAGCCTGGACCCGCGCCAGTTGGGCATCGTCGGGCACGACGAACAGGCTGAGGCGCGCGTCCTTGATCAAGGCGGGCACCACGGCAGATTCGGCACCCTCCAAAACCGACCCGACCCAGATCAAAGAACTCATGGTCACAGGCCCTCGGGTCGATAGCGAAAGGCGGACAACCAGATACGCAAACGCGCGGGCATGTCGGCAGGCAACTCGGCCCGTTGGGTCATCATGTCGTGCAACACAGGCTCCGGCAGCTCAATGAACTCCGCGAACGCGATCAGCGTCGCCGCGTCCATACGCGGTACATGCCCGTGCGCAAAATTGCCGAGGATCAAGTCAAGCTCCTTGGTGCCGCGATGGGTACAACGATAGAGGATTTTTTTGGCCTCAAGGTTGATTTGTGTCATAACCCAGCCCTTAAGACCTTTTGCCTGGAGGGTAAGTAGCTTAATTGGCAACGTCTTATGCGTCCCCCCGAACTCGCCCCGCTGTTTGCGCCCCTTGAGGATCTGCCAGGGGTCGGCACCAAGGTCGCGGAGCGCCTGGGGTCCCTATGCGGGCCGCGCGTTCTGGATCTGCTCTGGCATCGCCCCCTGCGGTTCATCGACCGCCGCGTGCGGGACAGTCTGCACGGGCTGGAGTCGGGCCAAACCCTGACGCTCCTCCTCACCATCGGCACGCATCAAACCCCCGGGCGCAAAGGCGCGCCCTACCTTATTCCCTGTCTGCATATCGACGGCGGTGTGACGCTGACCTTCTTCAACGCCCGCAGGTCTTGGCTGACCGAACAGTTCCCAGCGGGTCAGCAGCGTTTGGTTTCTGGCAAGATCGAATTCTACCGTGGTTCTTGGCAAATGGTCCATCCAGAGCTCAGCCTGCCACCCGACAAGGCCGACACCTTGCGGCGGTTTGAGCCCATTTACCCCAGTCGCGCAGGCCTGGCGCAACGAGTCCTGGGCAAGGCCGTTCAGTCGGCCCTGGCCCGCGTGCCGCACGTGGGGGAATGGATCGACGGTCCGCTCAAGGCCCAGCGCCAATGGCCCGACTTCGCCGCCGCCCTAAGCCAAGTCCATGCGGACCCGCACCTGGACCAAATTCCAGAACGCCTCGCCTACGACGAAGCCCTGGCAGGGCAAGTTGCCCTGGCGGTTTTGCGCGCCCATCGCTCCGCAGCGCATGGCCCAGATCTGAGCGCGCCTGGCGACTTGCGGCGAACCCTCATCGACGCCCTGCCCTTCGCGCTGACCAACGATCAAACCCAAGCCATCGCCACCTTGAGCGCGCAGATGAAAGGCCCCGCCCAGGCCATGACCCTGATCCAGGGCGACGTGGGCAGCGGCAAAACCCTGGTCGCGCTCGCGCTCATGCTGCAAGCGGTCGAGGCAGGAACCCAGGCGGTCTTGATGGCGCCCACCGAAATTTTGGCCCGGCAGCACGCCCAAACCCTGACGCACCTTACCCAAGGTCTGCCCGTGCGGCTCGTATGCTTGACGGGCAAAGACAAGGGCAAAGCCCGAACCTCGCTCGCCGCCCAAGTTGCCGAGGGTAGCGCGAACCTGATCGTCGGCACCCATACGCTGTTTCAGGAGGGGTTGGTGTTCCGAAACGTCGGCCTGGCCGTGATCGATGAGCAGCATCGCTTCGGGGTTCAGCAGCGCTTGGCCCTATCGCAAAAGGGGCGCGCGCCGCACCTAATCCTCATGTCCGCGACCCCAATCCCGCGCACCCTGGTCATGGCCGCATACGGGGATCTGGAGGTTGTTGAGATCAAACAAAAACCCTCAGGACGCCGTCCCATACGAACCCTCGCCAAACCACTGACGAGTCTTCCTGAGGTTATGCAAAGCCTCGAACGCCTGCTACAAACCGGTCAACAGGCCTATTGGATTTGCCCTCTCGTCGAAGAGTCCGAGGCCTTGCCCGATCTGTCCGACGCGACAAGCCGATTCGACGCCTTGAAAAAGTCCTTCGGCGGCCAAGTCGGCCTGATCCACGGCCAAATGAAACCCGACGCCAAGGAAGCCGCCATGTCCGCCTTCAAGGCGGGTCAATCCCGAATTTTGGTCGCGACCACCGTGGTCGAGGTCGGCGTCGATGTGCCCAATGCCACCTTCATGGTGATTGAGCAGGCCGAACGCTTTGGTCTTGCGCAAATGCATCAAATCCGCGGCCGAGTCGGTCGTGGCAACCTGCCCGGAACTTGCCTCCTGCTCTACGGTGCCCCCCTCTCTGCAACGGCGCAGCAACGGCTCAAAGCCCTGCGCGCCTCGGGCGACGGGTTTTACCTAAGCGAGCAAGATCTCAAGCTACGCGGCGGCGGCGAAATCCTCGGGACACGCCAATCGGGCGTACCCGAGACGCGATTGCTTGACTATGACTCGCATGGGGCCTTGCTGGCAATTGCCCGCAAGGACGCGCAAGCCTTGCTCGCCGCCGACCCCAACTTGCAGACCTCGCGCGGACAGGCCATCCGCACTTTGCTCTACCTTTTCGGCAAGGATCAAGTCGCACCACTGCTCAAAGTTGGCTGAAATCGCCAGGTGGTGGGCTCATACCAGTTTTCCTTAAGAATGACTCTTTATGAACTGGTATAGGGCCGCGACTGCGGCCCCCGTAGCGGCCCCGAGACCAGCGCGAAAGCGCCTCGGGGATAAGCGAAGGCCCCGTCCCGCGGTCGGGCTGAGCGAGCCTAGCGAGCGAAGTGAGACCGTAACCCCAAAGAGGCGAAATGCGACGCGTTTCTGCCATAAGACAGAAAATTTTCATGAATGGATGACCGCTCATAAAAGTTGGTATCATAGCAAAAGCAAGACCAAACTCGGAAACAGGATTAAGAAAACAATCCTAATCACGTCGCTAGCAACGAACGGCAGAACCCCGCGATAGGTAGCCGAAATCGGCACACCAGGGGCCATACCGTTGATCACGAACAGGTTCAGCCCCACGGGCGGCGTAATGAGCCCGACCTCAACCACGATCAGCACCAAAATCCCAAACCAAACCGCCGTATGCTCGGCGCTTAGACCAAAGTCTAACGCCTCAATAATCGGAAAAAACACTGGAATGGTCAGCAAGATCATGCTGAGGCTGTCCATAAAACAGCCGAATACCAAGTAGATCAGCAAAATCGCCAATAGAATTAGAATTGGTGCATAGCCGAAAGTAAGGATGGTATCGGAGAGCAGCATAGGCGCCCGTGTAAAGGCCAAAAAGGAGTTGAAAAGCGCCGCTCCGAAGATGATCAGAAAAATCATGCCCGTGGTCTTACCCGCGACAAGGAAGCACTCAACCACGTCGCGCCAGCCGCAACCCCCAGGGCCCACGGCATAGAGGGCTGTGATTATAGCCCCAACGGCCGCAGCCTCAATTGGGGTGAAGACCCCCCAATAGATCCCGCCAATCACAACGGTAAAAATCACCAACACAGGCCAAGTCGCCAACAGAGTTCGAAAGCGCTCCCCATAGGACTTTCTTGGTGCAGGTTGGGAATGATCGGCGCCAAACCGCGCCACTAGAGCGATGGCCATCATGTAGCCCAGCGCCGCCAAAATACCTGGAATCAAGGCTGCAACGAACATCTTCTCGACGTTTTGTTCGGTCAAAATGGCGTAGATCACCAAAATGATTGAGGGGGGAATCAAAATCCCCAAGGTCCCGCCAGCGGCAAGAACCCCCGTAGCGGTGGCGTCGGAATAGCCGTAGCGCTTGAGCTCGGGCAGGGCGACTTGCCCCATGGTGGAGGCGGTCGCAAGGGAGGAACCGGAGATGGCACCGAACCCCGCACAAGCCCCAATCGCAGCCATGGCGACGCCGCCACGCCGATGACCGAGCCAGTTTTCTGCGCTGAGAAATAAGGCCTTGGACAGTCCGGATTTAGTAGCGAATTGCCCCATAAGCAAAAACAAAGGGACGATCGAAAGCGAGTAACTGGCGAAGGTTTGGTAGGTAAGGGTTTTGAGTTGTGCCAGGGGAGCATTAGGTGAGCCCAGCACGATCCAGGTGCCGCAAAAACCTGTAATGGCCATGGCCGCCGCAACTGGCACACGCACAAAGATCAGCAACACCATTACAGGAAAAGACCAAAGGGCGAGGGCTAGATCGCTCATGCCATGCGCCCGCCCGCCCGCATGAGCTGAAGGTCACGCCCGATTACGTAGATCGCGACTAAGGTCCCCCAAAACGCCACGCCAAAAGCCAGGCTATAGCTGTACCAAAGCGGAGCCCCTAAGATCATGGTCGATTCTCCGTACGTCAATTTTTCCTGCACGCCGAACCAAAGCCGCCACGCAACGACTCCCGAAATTAGGGCGATTAGAACGTCCCCGATCAGAGTCAACGCATTGAAGGCCCAGGTCGGGAACGCGTTTACAAGAACATCGACGGTCACATGACCACGACTAAGGTGACAATAGGGCAGGAAGCCAAAAACCGCGACGGAGGTGCAGATTTCGACCAATTCAAAATCCCCTGGAATTGGCCCCAACCCCAAGGGAATCAACCTGCGCCCTACGACGGACAGCACCGTTAAGATCGCCGCTAGCAACATAACAAGACCCGAAGCCAGGGCTATGGCCTTGGTGAGTTCGTGAACGAGGCGATCTACCCAAATGGTCCACCTACTCCAGGTACTGGTCAACACACCACGCGCCCGTCGTTCAACTAGAATAAGGCAATGATCAGGTGGGCACTACCCAAGATCAACTCGGCATCGATGTCATTGCCGTGCGGTTTGTCAGTGCAACCATCAATCATTTTAATACCGCATGCATGTCTGGAATCAAGACCGCGACCGCTGCCCCCTTAAAACGAGCGGACCGCAAGACGAACCCCTACTCGTGTTTGGCAACCAAAGCCCGCGCGTCTTCCACCATTTGCGCAGCCGGCAATCCTTGTTCCGTCATCTCCGCGATCCAGGTGTCGATGATCGGCTGGGTCATGGTCTTCATCTGCGCGACATCGTCATCAGAAAGGGTGTAGATGGCGTTGCCTGTTTCTCGACTCACCTCGAGCCCTGGCGCATCGCCCATGTCCATTGCGCGGCCCGCCCAAGCAGAGGCCTCAGAGCCCGAATTGGCATCGATCACCGTCTTCAGATCATCGGGCAATGCCTCGTAGGTCGAATGGTTCATAGCCCAAATAAAAACGGTGTTGTAAAGCGCACGATCTCCGCCCACAATTGTGTGTGCTTTGGCCAGTTCGTGAACCTTTAGCGACGGCACGATCTCAAATGGGATAACCCCACCGTCGACAACGCCTTTGGACAGAGATTCAGGCAACTGCGGCACGGGCATCCCTACAGGGATCGCGCCCAAACTTTCGAGGATTTGAGAAGCGATCCGGTGCGGGGCCCGCAACTTGAGGCCGTCAAAGTCTTCAAGGGAGTCCACATGGGCGTTTTTTGTATGGACCGCTCCAGGTCCATGGACGTGAACAGCCAAAATCTTTACGTCTGAAAATTCTTCCTTAAGATGGGTCTCATAGAACTCAAAAACAGCCTTTGAGGTCGCTTCGGCGTTTGTCGAGCCAATGAATGGCAACTCAAACACCTCGGTGCCTGGAAACCTGCCTGGTGTATAGCCAGGGATTGTCCAACCGCCGTCGATAACCTGATCGCGAATCTGATCAAACAACGCTCCAGGCGTACCACCCAGTTGCATGGCGGGATAGAGCTGTATCTCGATCCGCCCATCGCTGTCCTCATGGATTTTCTCGATCCAAGGTTCCATAAAAAAGCGTGGAACCGACGCCATGGGGGACACAAAGTGTTGAAACCGCAAGGTAACCTCCTGCGCGAAGGCCGTCGGCGTCATGAGGATGGCCATGACCATCAGTGCTAATTTGAACCTCATGGTGTTTGTCCTTAGAATGATCTTATGTTTGCCGCAGCAACGGTCCTGCGAACTGTCCCACAAATCGAGGCCTGCCTCTGCGGAAAGGTAACACCGTTCCGTGGGATGTGTAAAGCAACTTCATGCCAATCTCGGCCTCAGTTGGATGGTGCGGTTCTCGCGCCTGGTGGGCTTGGAAAATCACGAGGGATCGCCGCACAACTGTCGCTTTGATTCGCCGCCGTCCCAACAGACGCCATACCACTCTTAACAACGTGATTTGATTGTGAAACGCTTCCATTTAGAGGGTGTTCGATGCGCTTGTTCTCTCTTATCCTCCTCCTGCTGCCCCAAGTCTTGCTTGCACAGAGCGTTTCACCCGACGGGATCGTGCGTTTCATTGAAAACAATTTTCGTGCTGATGTTGCGATCCATTCGGTGCCCTATGCAGAGATCTTGGCAGGAGGTCCCCCTAAAGACGGGATTCGTTCTATCGACGCCCCAACCTTCGTCTCGGTTGAAGATGCCGCGCGGCATTTGGGTGCTCAAGAACCTGTGATCGGTTTGACGCTAGAGGGCGAAACCAGAGCCTATCCCCTGCGCTTGCTCACCCGTAGTGAAATCGCCAACGATACCCTCGGCGGTGTTCCGATAGCTGTCACCTACTGCCCGCTTTGCAATTCGGCGATCATTTTTGATCGGAGAGTCAACGGCAAGATCACTGAATTTGGCGTGTCGGGACTGCTTCGAAACTCCGACATGATTATGTACGACCGCAACTCGGAAAACTTGTGGCAGCAGTTTACAGGCCGACCGATCGTGGGGCCTCTCTCGGCAACGCAAACACAGCTGCGCCGCTACGCTGCCCGCCTGGAATCGTTTGAGAATTTCGCCGCGCGTGCGCCCGACGCCTCAGTTATGTCGGGCGGTGAGTTCTCAAGGTTCTCCCTCGCCAATTCGGGGCGCAACCCCTATTTGGGCTACGACACATCCGCGCGTCCGTTTCTCTACGCCGGCAGCTTGCCCGAAGGTATCGAACCTTTGGCCCGTGTGGTGGCGGTCGACGGACATGACCGCGCTTACGCACTCTCTCTCTTGCGCGCCCAAGGACAAATCCAGTCTGGCGATTTGAACCTAACCTGGCAACCAGGGCAAAATTCCGCTCTTGACCGCGCCGAGATCGCCCAAGGTCGCGACGTCGGAAATGTTCTGGTCCAACGCGACGGCGAGGATGTTCCCTACGAAGTCACCTTCGCCTTCGCCTACCACGCCTTCGCCCCAGACAATCCGATCGTGATCGATTTTTGAGTTTGGATCTCTTCGGCCCCACCTGGATTTGCGAGGGAGATCTTTGCGAGGCAATGCCACGAGCCATCGGATCAAGTCAGCGTTAAACGGCTCCTGTGATGGTGTCGAAGGCGAAGCTTCATCGACCCCGAAACTGCGGCGCTGCTTTAGCAAAGAACCCTGTGACCCCCGCTGTAAAATCGGCGCTACGGCCCGCGGTTTGCTGAGCCTGGGCTTCGACCTCTAGTTGCTCAGATAAGCTGTTTTGAAAACTAGTCGCAAAGGCGCGCTTCGTCAGACCAAGGGCTAAAGTCGGACCCGATGCTAAGCGTCTGGCGAGCCTAAGCGCTTCGTCCTGCAAAGTGCCCTCGGCGACGGCGCGATTGATGAGGCCCCACTCAAGGGCCGTAGCGCCGTTAATTTCATCGCCCAAGAGTGCAAGTTCCATAGCACGGGTACTGCCGATCCGGCGCGGTAAGGACCAGGTTGAGCCGGCATCGGGCATGAGGCCGATTTTGACGAACCCAAGATTAAACCGTGTACTGGTTTCTGCCAAGATCAAGTCGCCCGCAAGCGCCAGACCCGTTCCTGCTCCTGCGCAGACGCCGTTCACGGCCGTGATGACCGGCAGCGGCAGGTCGTGCAAACCCGCGATGACGGGATGATAGTAAGTATCGAGCGTTTGCTTCAAATCCGGCGGCGTTCCCCCCATGGCCCTTGCGTCGGTCAAGTCAGCGCCCGAACAAAACCCCCGCCCCGCCCCCGAGATCAGCAAGCAGCGCACCCCCTGGTCTTGCACACCCTCGATCACCTGTCGCAGTTCGACCAAAAGCGTGCGGGACAGCGCATTGAGTTTGGCGGGAACATTGAGTTGCACGCGGCCAACGCCCTCATCTACGTCAAACAAAATCGTGTCAAAGGTCATGCGGTGCCTCATGTAAAGCTTAAGGGATCAATATCGATACTGACCCGTGTTTTCGAGGGGAATTTAAAGTCCTTCAACCAGGCCGTTATGAAGGATTGCGGGCGTTTGCCCTTTGGTACGCGGACGACAAAGCGCTGACGGTGCCAACCCCGAACCAGAGGAAGCCGCGCAGGTGTTGGCCCCCAAAGATCGACCCCTTCTGCATGAGGGGCGATCTTATGGAGATCATGCACGACCCCTTGCAAGCGTTCGGGATTTTCATCGGCGACCATAAGGGTAGCGAGCCGCGCGAACGGTGGCATGGAAAAAGCCTGTCTTCGCTGCAATTCCATGGTATAAAACCCCGCGCGATCATGTGCGATCAACGCCTGCATCAAATCGCTGTCGGGCGTGCGCGTTTGGATCAAGGCCCTGCCCGGCACCTGCCCCCGGCCAACGCGCCCGGTTACTTGGTGCAGCAACTGAAATGTGCGTTCACCCGCGCGCAAGTCTTCATTACATAGCCCGAGATCGGCATCGACAACCCCCACCAAGGTCAGTTCAGGAAAGTCCAAGCCCTTGGCCAAGACCTGTGTGCCGATCAACAAATTGAAGCTGCCGTCGGCCACGGCCGCGAAGGCAGCACGCGTTTCCGCAGGGGTGCGCAGTGTGTCGGACGAAAAGACCCCAATACGCGCGTCGGAGAAGGTCTTTACCGCCTCCTCCATCAAACGTTCGATGCCAGGCCCACACGGAACCAAGCTATCTAGTGCGTCGCAGGCGGGGCAGACCGTGGGCTTGGGCGCAGGTGTGCCACATAGATGACATTGCAGGGTGCCCAAGAACCTATGTTCGACCAACCAAGCGCTACATTGGTGGCATTCCACCCGCCTGCCGCAATTGGCGCAGAGGCTCAAGGGCGCGTAACCGCGGCGATTCAAAAACAGCATGGCTTGCTGACCACGATTCAAAGTGTCTTGAACTTGGGTTATTAAGGCGGGGGCGAGCCAGCGGCCTCGTTTAGGGGGGGATCGCCGCAAGTCCACGACGACAATTCGGGGCGGGGGCGCCAGTTTATGGCGTTGCCGCAAA
Source organism: Alphaproteobacteria bacterium (assembly GCA_965228345.1). Lineage (GTDB taxonomy): Bacteria > Pseudomonadota > Alphaproteobacteria > UBA7985 > UBA7985 > CAXQZM01. Next base: position 858,004 of record CBDDHH010000003.1, read on the forward strand.
GTTAGGCGATGCAGATGCCCCGTCCGCGCTCGATGCTCCGTTTCCAAGCTTGGCGTCGCGCTACCCAGGACGACGACCGCCTGGGACAAGTGGGCGCGATGTTCTGCCATATCGCGACCATGGTAAGCGCCCATGTCGGTTTGCTTCAAGGCTTGCTCGTGTTCTTCATCGACGATCACAAGGCCGAGGTTGGTAAAGTTCACGTGCAGAGCGGATCGCGCGCCCAAAATGACACAAGGCCTGCCCGCTGCCGCGATCCGCCACGCGCGTGCTTTGGCGCCTGTTCCCGCCTCCGAATGCCAGACCAGAGGTTCGGCGCCAAAATGGATCACAAATCGTTCACGCAATTGGTCGGTAAGGGCAATTTCAGGAACCAGCCACAAAACCTGCCTGCCCAAGGCCAAAGCCCGCGCTATGGAAGCGAAATAGACGTGAGTTTTGCCCGATCCAGTAACACCGTCCAGCAAAAAGCGCCCCGCCTCGCGCGTGTCCAGCGCAGCTGCGATGGTGTTGGCGGCGTCGGTTTGTTCGCTGTTTAGGGACGTGGGTGCGTCCCGATACAGGGGTGCCCTCACCTCTGGAATCACGCGTTCCTTCAAGACAACACCTTTCTTAATGAGCGCGGTGAGGATGGCAGAGCTCGCCTGGGTGGCGCGGATCAGTTCGCTCCGCTCCCATTCCTTAGCGCCCATGGAGTCCAGCACAGTCTGTTGACGGTCGCTCAATCGTAGGTCGCCGGGGGCCTGGACGCGGAATAGACGGGTTTCAGTCGCCTTGGGGAACAGGGCTAAACGCGGGGGCATGGCCAGGCGCAGGGCCGCGCCCAACGTCATCATGGTTTCAGCGGCAAGGCGCGCAATCAGCGTCCGCTGGGCCGCCGCCATGGGGGGGATCTCCAAGACGCCTAACACGGACCGCAGACGCGCGAGGTCAAGGCCTTCCTTGCCTCGCTTGTCCCACACCACGCCAATCAACGCGCTTGACCCAAAAGGCACTTCCACCCAGGCCCCCAAGGGTGGCGGCGACTCGAACTGGTAGGTAAAAGCCTGATCGAAAGGCCGTGGCAGCAAAACTTGCGCTGTCGTCTTTTCCACGAAACCAGAGGGCATCCCCCCTGACTTAGATGCCGCGTGAGGCTATAGCGAGGGGCAAAGTATAATTTGGAGCCTGACGATGAAGTTTTTTGTAGATACCGCTGACCTGGAGGAAATAGAGCAGCTGACCGACACCGGTCTGATTGACGGCGTGACTACCAATCCCTCTCTGATCGCCAAATCGGGCAAGAACATTCTAGACGTGACAAAGCAGATCGCCGCCTTAGTTTCTGGCCCCGTTTCCGCCGAAGTCACCGCGACGGACTATCAGACTATGGTCAAGGAAGGGCGCAAGTTGGGTGCCCTCGCAGACAATATCGCGATCAAGGTTCCCCTGACCGTCGCAGGGCTAAAGGCATGTAGGACGTTTCGCCAAGACGGGTTCATGGTCAATGTGACCTTGTGTTTTTCTGCGCCCCAGGCGCTCCTGGCCGCCAAAGCAGGGGCTTCGTTCGTCTCCCCCTTTGTCGGACGCCTCGACGATTTGGGGGTTGATGGCATGTCCCTGATCGAGAAAATCGCAAGAATCTATGCAGCTTATCCCCACTTCAAAACAGAGATTCTGGTGGCCTCGGTTCGGACCACTCAACACGTCGAGCAGGCCGCCCTGCTAGGGGCACATGTGGCAACCTTGCCGCCCAAGGTCATTTGGAACCTCTATGCACACAAGCTCACCGACCAAGGCCTAACCGCATTCTTGCAAGACTGGAAATCGACGGGCCAATCGATTCTCTAAAGCTACTCGCATTTGCATTGAATCGGTTGAATGGATTTAGCTCATTTGTCGGCGCAGATGTTATGGCAAGTCGACTGTTCCAATCGACTTGGAACCTGCTAGAGACTCAGCGTGTCGCAGGTACCCTATAGGGTACCTGAACACGCCTCTGCAGGTCCAGGCTATCGCCCGCCGAAACTTCAATCGTCTGCTGTTGCACCGTATCGACAAAGTCTAAATAGAGCCGCTCGGTCAACGTGTCCTCAATGAAATAAGCGCAGTTGCTCTGGTTGTCGGTATAGCGATAGCAGACCAATCCCGGGTGACCTGCCATCAAGGCCAGGCGCCCTTCCACCACTTGGCCTTCCCAGTTTCGATAGGCAGTGGCCGCAACGCCATCGACGAAGACCCCATGATACTCGGGCACCGTATCGCCCTTGGTGCTGAAAAACAGGGTGGAATCGCTCACCAAATCTGCGATCTCCTCGTGGCTCAAGCGTCGCAGGCCTGTTGATCCCTGCGCGGCGGCAAACCCAGAGATGAGCAGGACCAAGCTAAACCACAGCTGTCGCATGCCATCCCCTTGCGGTGAAATGGCCCTGCGATCAAGGGCGAATCAAGTCTTGATCCCTGTAGCCTTGGAAATACAACAAGGTTGTCAGATCGGTATGATTGATAGCCGCCGCCGCCGCTGCCTGAACAACGGGTTTGCCGTAGTAGGCGACGCCAAGCCCCGCCTCAGAAAGCATGGGCAAGTCATTAGCCCCATCGCCGACTGCCAAAATCTGCTGCGCTACCAGGCCTAGCGACTGTGCCTCCTCCTGCAATACTTCTGCCTTCATGGCTGCGTCAATCAACGGGAGCCTTAGCCCACCCGACAGCACGCCTTCAACCACAGCGAATTCATTAGCCACAAAGCGATCAAGGCTGAGGCGCGCAGCGATAGGGGCCGCCATGACGGTAAACCCTCCCGATACCATGATCAGCCGCGCGCCGTGCGTGGCCATAGTGACACACAGGGTTTCTGCCCCTGGCGAGAGAACGGCGGCATGTCCCAGTGCCTCGACCTGCGCCAAGGGCGTCCCAGCTAAGAGCTGAACCCGGCGCATCAAGGAGTCAGCAAAGTCGATGCGTCCTTGCATGGCCTCTAGCGTAAGAGTTTCAACTTTGGTCGCTACTCCAGCCACTCGCGCGATTTCAACGATGGACTCGGTTGTGATCAGCGTCGAATCCATATCGGCGACCAGAAGGTATTTGCGGCGCTGATCGGTCGGAACCAGAGCCACATCAACCCATGGCATGGCCTTGCGAATGTCCTTGACAACTGCGCGTGGCGTCGTGCCGATCTGCACCTTCATATAGAGGTCGAGGGCGTAGGCGGGGCTTAACCAGGCCGATCCCGTTGGCTCAATATCATGAGCCGCAAAGCATGCCCCCAAGCTGTCCTCAACTACCGCCTCGGTCAAGTTTTTGCCGACCAAGCATAGGGCATGCTCAATCATGGGAACCGCAGATAAGTGGCATGTTGTACCTGCGGCAAGGCTGCGATCCCCGCCAGGGCAGTCTCGGTAGGGGCCGCGTCGATCGAAACCAGCGCCACCGCGTCGCCCGCCTGTTGCTGGCGACCGAGGTGAAACTGAGCGATGTTGATCTGATTGGCCGCCAGCGCGTTGCCCATGGCCCCAACCACCCCAGGCGCGTCCTGGTGGGCGATGTAAATCATATGAGGGTTGAATTCCGACTCCAACTTAATGCCTTTGACATCCGTTAGGCGCGGGTGGTCACCGAATAAGGTGCCCTTGACATGACGGTCCTTGGCTGCCGTCACCACCCGCACGCCAACCTGGCTAGCATATCCCTTGGACCCCATAGTTTTTGTGACCGACACTTTAATGCCTCGATCAGCAGCGAGCGCTAGGGCGTTCACGCGATTGACGGTTGTCAACTGCCGCCGCAACAGTGCCGCCAAAATGCACTGCTGAAGTGGGTCGGTATTTTGCGCGCGCACCTCGCCCTCAAAACTGATTTCGATCGACTTGATTTCGTCCTGGGTCAGTTGTCCAGCAAACTCCCCAAGGTTCTCGGCCAATTTCAAATATGGGCCGAGCTGGGCGGCCTCAGCGGCGGTCAGTGAAGGGGCATTGAGGGCATTTGTAATGGCGCCATCGACCAAGAAGTCGGCCATCTGTTCGGCGATTTGCACCGCGACCTTTTCCTGCGCCTCCGTGGTGGACGCCCCTAGATGCGGGGTGCAAATCACCTGTGGCATCCCGAACAGGGGGTTGTCCTTGGCAGGTTCGACCGCAAACACATCCAGGGCCGCACCCGCGATATGGCCCGCTTCGATCGCCGCCTTCAGCGCCAATTCATCGACTAGTCCGCCGCGTGCGCAGTTAATGACCATGGCCCCCTGCTTCATTTTGTTGAGAGCCGTGGCGTCAATAATATTGGCCGTTTCGGGAGTTTTGGGCACGTGCAGTGTGACAATGTCCGCCTGGGTCAACAAGACATCCAATTCGACTTTCTTCACGTGCAGATCCTTGGCCCGTTCCACCGTCAAAAACGGATCGTAAGCGAGGACTTTGAGTCCCACACCCAGGGACTTTTTGGCGACGATAGATCCGATGTTTCCTGCGCCGATCAAGCCTAGGGTTTTGCCGTTTAGTTCGCTGCCCATGAACCTGGATTTTTCCCATTTGCCCGCGTGGGTGGAGGCGCTGGCTTGGGGAATATGACGTGCTAGGGCGAACATGAGAGCCAAGGCGTGTTCCGCCGTTGTCATGGCATTGCCGAACGGCGTGTTCATGACCAAGACCCCCGCATTCGTGGCGGCCGTCAGGTCGATGTTATCAATGCCGATTCCCGCGCGCCCGACGACGCGTAACCTATTCGCCTTGGCCAGCAAGGCAGGTGTTACCTTGGTAGCGGAACGAACGGCTAGACCGTCGAAGGCGTCAATCATGTCTTCAAGCTCGGCAGCAGAAAGCTTGGAAACCACTGTCGGTTCCACGCCGCGCTGCTTGAAAGTCGCGACAGCTTGGGAGCTCAACGAGTCGGAGATCAAGACTTTAGGCATGGTTGCCCTCCTGTCGATGAAATTGGTTTTCCAAAGCCCAATCGAGCCAGGGCATGAGCGCCCGCAGGTCAGCGGTCTCGATCGTTGGTCCGCCCCACAGCCGAAGCCCCGCCGGTGCATCTCGGTAAGAACCAATGTCGTACGCAATTCCTATGCGCTCCAACTCAACTTGCATTTGCTTGAGCGTCTTTGCCTGCATCGCGGTGTCGAGGGCAAGGAATCGGGGGTCAACACAACGCAAACACAAAGCCGTCCTTGATCGTATGGCAGGATCACTCGCTAAGAAAGCCCACATAGAGGAATTCTCGACATGGGTCAGGACCGCGGCATAATTCGCCTCGGTTCTTTCAATCAGCGCCCTCAACCCGCCTAAATTCTGCGCCCATTGGAGACAGAGCAACTGGTCGGCGACCGCCAACATCGACGGAGTGTTAATCGTGACGCCGGCGAACAACCCTTGGTTGATTTCGCCATCTTTAGCGAGTGTAAAGATTTTGGGAAGCCCTCGCGGCGTCGGCTGGTCGATCAACCGCGCCTGTGCGCGGGGCGAAAGGGCGATCATTCCGTGGCCCGCTTCACCGCCCAGTGATTTCTGCCACGACCAAGTCAAAACGTCTAGTTTTTGGCATGGCAAATCAACAGCAAATGCTGCGGACGTTGCGTCGCAAATTACAAGACCTTGGCGATCAAGAGGAATAAAATCACCGTCGGGCAAGCAAGTCCCCGCTGTCGTCCCATTCCAAGCCAAGACAAGGTCGCGTGCAAAATCAAGTTTCGAAAGATCGGGCAAGACACCGTAGGGAGCCTCAAAAACACGCAAGTTTTTAAGCGCCAAAGGGCCTTGCGCATCCTTTGCCCAATCCGAGGAAAATGAGTCAAAAGCCAAGACATCGGCCCCGCGCTCTTCACTAAGGAAATTCCAAAGCGCAAGTTCCACCGCACCCGTGTCCGATCCCGGCACCAGGGCGCAAAGCCAGTCCTCCGGTAAACCCAGCAACTGCTTGGACTCCTTGATTACCCGTGCCAGTTGCGCCTTGCAAACGCTGCTACGATGCGAGCGCCCTGGTATGTAGGTCGCCCTTAAATCATGCCAGGACCAGTCAGGTGGCTTGGCTGTTGGCCCTGTCGAGAATTGCGGATTTGCGGGGAAAAATTCAGGTGCTGGGCAAGCAGCATCCGCAACTGCGTGCCCACGGACGTGGGCAACAACTGAACTCGCGTTGTCAGTCATGTCAAACCTCTAGTTTGTGGGTCCGTTGCTGGACCAGGCCCGCCTACTCTAATCTTGGGGCATGGGATCGTCAAGAGGGCACTTGGGACGATCGCGCAAACACCGACCTTAGTCTGATAACCGACCTTAGTCTGATAAGGGTATGCTCACCACCGCCCGAAGGCCCCCCGAAGACGCGGCCTCTAGCCTCAAAACACCCCTGTGCTGGGCAATAAGAGTCTTGGCCGGCGCCAACCCTAACCCCGTGCCGCCTGTGTCGCGATTGCGAGACGTTTCAAGACGGACAAACGGCTTTAGGACTTCTTGCCTCTTATCTTCTGGAATTCCAGGTCCTTCATCCTCCACAAAAATGAGATATGACCCACTCTGTCGTGCCGCACCAATGTAAGCCTGACCCCCGTATCGAATGGCGTTTTCAATCAGGTTTTGGATTGCGCGTGTAAGGGCAGTTCTATTAATTCGCATTCGTGCGTCCTCAATATTTTGGGTCTGGACGGATTTGTGAGCCTCAAAAAAACCCTGGATCAACTGTGACAAGAACGGTTTCATGGCCACTTCGTCCCAGCGATCCTGTCTTTAATTGGCGGATCCCAGCTCCAGGGATTGATTGACTACGGCCGTCATCTCTCGCAAGTCCTTCATCGTCCGCGTCTTCAAGTCCTCATTGTCCCAGAGCTCGGTCCGCAAGCTTAGGCGTGTGATATAGGTTCTGAGATCGTGTCCAATCCCAGCGATCATTTGAGTACGATCAGCCAGCTGTTCCTGCAAGGAGACCTGCATTCGATTCACAGCGTCAACCGCCTGTTGTAGGTCCCGGCTCGTTTGTTCTTTCATCGGCGGGGCGTGTAGGTCTTTGGATAGGCGCTCAGCGGCTAGAGCAAATTGGTGCACCGGGTGCAGGGCGGCACGGGCCCGCATCAACACCACGATGAGAACGATAAAGAAAATGGCCGTAATTAAGCCAACTTGACTGAGAAAAGCGCAAGAATCGTCGAGTGCTTGATCATGACTGATGACGACATAGGGGCCGTCATTCATAACGATCACCGATCTTTGAGTGTTGAGGCCGAGCCATTCGTCAAGTCAAGATATACCTTTGGGAGTGGGAATTTCCTCAACAAACTCTATTTGCGCAGAGGGGTAGTTCACGAGTGCGGCGAGCGTGCGCGTCCCAGCGCGATCCAAGCGGGATAGCAAGCCGACCAAATTGATCAAGTCGTCAGCCTCGAGGGTTCTCGTACTCTCTCGGACTTCGCGGTTTCGCTCTAGTGCAAAGTAGGCAATGAGGCCAAGTTGAAGGACAAAGGCAAAAAGGATTGAAAGCAGCAGTCCATGCACGCGTCGAGAGGGCATGATCTTTCTAACTTGTAGTAGTTCCGACCTGATCTGACAGTTGGCGCTTTTCTGCTGGTGTCTGTCAGGTTAAGTTTGGTTTAGGAACTTTTCCTTCCAGATTTGTTTACCTTCGATCATAGTGTCAAAGGGTGTTCGTCCGCAACACATTTTGCCCTGGTGGGTGCGCTGGGTGTTGTAGTGATGCAGCCATTCATCGAGATCGGCTTGCAGCGTGTCGATGTTGGCATAGACCTTTGTGCGGAAAGCAACCTGATAAAACTCCTGCAAGATGGTTTTGTGAAAGCGTTCGCAGATGCCGTTGGTCTGCGGTGATTTGACCTTGGTTTTGGTATGGTCGATATCGTTAGGAAGAGCTGGTAGTCATGCTTATCAGCCCGCCCGCAATATTCGGTTCCTGTGTCGGTCATGATGCGCAGGACGGGCAGTTCATGTTCCTCATAAAAGGGCAGCACCCGATCATTGAGCATATCGGCTGCCGTGATCGGCGTTTTGGTGGTGTAGAGCTTGGCGTGGGCGACCTTGGAATAGGTGTCGATATAGGTCTGCTGATAGACCCGCCCGACACCCTTCAAGGTGCCGACGTAGAAGGTATCCTGAGAGCCCAGATAGCCTGGGTGGGCGGTCTCAATCTCGCCGGTGGCTTCATCATCCAGCTTTTTCTTCTCCAAAGCCTGAACCTGGGCTTCAGTAAGGATGATGCCGTCCTGTGCTACTTTGGCTTCCAAGGCCTTCAGGCGATCCTTGAAGTTGGCCAGGTTATGGCGCAGCCAGATGGAGCGGACGCCTGAGGGCGAGACGAAGACACCGATCTTGCGCAGTTCATTGGACGTCCTGGCCTGGCCATAGGCGGGGAAGTCTGTGGCGCATTTGATGACGGCTTCCTCAGTGGCCAGATCAACGCGGTTGGCAAGGTTAGGCTTGCGGCGGGTGCGCTCAAAAAGGACCTCCACTCCGCCCTCATCGGCAGCGGCTTTGTAGCGGTAGAAGGTATCGCGTGAGTAACCCATGAGCTGGCAGGCCTTGGACACGTTCCCCAGCTCTTGGGCTAGGTTAAGCAATCCCGTCTTGTGTTGAATGATTTTATTGTCAGTATGCAGCATGGTTGTTCTTTCATTTTGCTGGTTAGGTTTGAACCACCAACAAATCGCAACAACCCGTCCCATTCAAGGGGCGAACGCGGGGGGCCATTTCGTACGAAATGGCCCCCCGCGTGTCCGATCAAGTCTGAACTAATTCAGTTTAGGACCACCTCACCCAATCCGGTCTGACACATCTTGACTGAATAAATCCATCTTCAGCTCCCAAGTAAGGTCTCAAATACATAGGACATCCCCCAATCGCCGGGAATCCTAAATTGGAAACCTTCCTTATGCAGAGGTCTTTTCAAGTCTTGAACGAACTGTGGGGTAATCGCAACTCGACTTTCCGTTGTCTCGTTTTCTTTAGGTGCTCCAATGATCGTCATAGCTTATTGGTAGGTCCTTCATATTTCGCGTTTATTGGCTGACCGAAGTCAGCCACATCAGCAAGTCGTCGTCATTCTCAATGTCTATCGTTCGATTAACTCCACTGTTTAGGTTGCTGACAATGAAAGCGACACGCCCTGTCCAACGCCCACGCACAAGCTGCAAAGTGCTTGAGTTTTAGAGGTCGTAGAGAGTTCAATTGCGGCTGTTCCCACAAGTCTTGCACCGGTCATGCCTAGCGGGTGTCCAAGTGCAATAGCACCACCATTTGGGTTGACGTGTTCAGCGTAGGGATCCAGACTAAGTTCACGGCACACAGCAATTGCCTGCGCGGCAAATGCTTCATTCAGCTCTATGTGATCAAAATCATCGACAGAAATACTCAGCCGCTCACACAGTTTTTTTGTCGATTCTACCGGTCCTATGCCCATAATCCTTGGAGCAACACCTGAAGATGCCACACCAGTAATTTCAGCCATAGGTGACAGGCCGTGCGTTATGACACCTGTCTCCGACGCTAACAACAATGCTGAAGCTCCATCATTAACACCCGATGCATTGCCAGCTGTGACACTACCCCCTGCTCTGAAAGGTGCTTTAAGTGCGCTTAGTTTCTCGAGGCTGGTGGCGCGTGGATGTTCATCCAGCTCTATTGTTTTTGGGTCACCTTTCCTCTGCGGGATATCAACGGACACGATTTCCTTCGCCAAACGTCCAGACTGTTGTGCTACGGCAGCCCGCTCTTGGCTAGACAATGCGAACCGGTCTTGGTCTTCGCGACTAATATTGTATCCTTCGGCAACGTTTTCAGCGGTCTCAGGCATGCTATCTATGCCATATTTACGCTCGATATTCTTGTTGACGAAACGCCAGCCAATTGTCGTATCGAAAATCTCGTTCTGACGGGAGAACGCAGAATCTGCTTTTCCCATGACAAAAGGAGCGCGGCTCATGCTCTCCGCGCCTCCCGCAATCATTAAATCGGATTCGCCGAGGCTGATTTGCCGGAATGCACAAGCAACGGCGTCCATTCCCGAGGCACAAAGCCGATTTACAGTATAGGCTGGCACTGTTTCAGGAAGTGGCGATAGCAAAACAGCCATGCGCGCTAGATTGCGGTTGTCTTCTCCAGCCTGATTTGCAGAACCGAGCACAACTTCATCAAGTCTTGACCAGTCTACAGCTGGGTTTCTCTTAACCAATGCACTGATCGGTCTTGTTGCCAAGTCATCTGCTCGCACGGAAGCAAGTGAACCACCGTATCGTCCGATTGGTGTTCGAGCATAGTCACAAACGAAAACACGTTGATTACTCATGAGACCCCTTAAGGTGGGCTGTCGCTTCGATCTCGATCAAGGCATCGTCCTCAATGAGTTCCTTCACGACTACAACGGACATTGCAGGAAAATGCCGACCAAACACTTTGCGGTAGGCGGCACCTACTTCCTTTTGCTTTTCCAGATATTCCCGTTTGGCCGTGATAAACCATGTAAGCCGTGCAATGTCGGAAACCTCGCCACCGGCAGCGGTCACGATGTCAGCAATGTTCTGCAACGTTTGTTCCATCTGACCGACAAAATCGTGGCATTCGAAGACTTGCTCGGAGTTCCATCCGATTTGGCCACCAATGTGCAATGTCCCATCGGAACTCAGCATGCCATTAGCGTATCCTTTTGCGGGCGCCCATCCCTCGGGCTGAATTGATTTAACTGACATGATGACCTTTCATTACTTTTTGTAACTTTGACCGCACATTATCGGGCCATCCTTTCGGGCGACCGTTAGAGCCAACCCTGACAAGGGTCGACCGGTTGATGAAACGAACTTCCCCTCCGCAGGTCGCAGTCGTTTCCAATTTGATGCTCGAGTTTCCTACGTGTTCGATCCGAAGCTTCAGCATCAGAGTTTCACCATGACGGCTGGGCGCCTTGAACTTGGTAGAAATCTCTGCTGTAGGCACGCCGCCTGTGGCCAATAGTTCCTCGAACGACCATTTTACTTCGTCAGCAAAAAAGGCCTCAACGCAATCGTTGATCATTTCGAAGTATCTCGGAAAAAAGACAATCCCGGCTGGATCACAGTGCTTGAAGAGAACCTTTTGTGGGAATTCAAACACCATCAAACCCCCAAGTGTTTCTCGGCTGCTTCATCAGTCAACTCACTGATCGGTCCGTGCCAGACGCTTCTGCCCCGTTCTAGAATGACGGCATGATCGCAGACACTTCGAAGTTCATCAATTGACTTATCAATTACAATGGTTGAAAGACCCGTCTCTGTCTTGAGCTTGTTAATCGCGGACCAAATCTCTTGACGAATAACAGGAGCGAGTCCCTCAGTCGCTTCATCCAATATCAGTAGTCTAGGGCTGGTCATCAGAGCCTGGCCGATGGCCAGCATTTGCTGTTCACATCCCGATAGAGAAGCGGCTCCCTGATCCCTTCGTTCTCCAAGACGAGGAAACAGATCAACAACAGTCTCAAAAGTCCAATAGCCAGGCCGTGCCGCAGCAATAAGGTTTTCATAGACGGTGAGAACTGAAAAGCACCGACGTCCTTCGGGCACCAACCCAATGCCAAGACGAGTAGCTTGGTGGCAGGAAAGATGACCAAGATCAACGGAATCGAAAGAAATAGTACCCTGGGGGGGAAGCATACGGCAGATACATTTCACCGTCGTACTCTTGCCCATGCCATTGCGCCCCATCAGCGCGACAACATCACCTTTAGCTATACGCAAGCTGACACCAAACCGTGCCTTACTTGAGCCATATGAAGCGGATATGTTGGATAATGCTAACAAAGTCATGCTTCATCTCCCAAATGAACTTCCTTAACGTCAGTATTTTTTCTGATTTCATCTACCGTTCTTGTTGCGATGAATTTTCCATAAACAAGGACACTGATCCGGTCCGCAAGGGCAAACACCACATCCATATCATGTTCAACCAAAGGGTTTGGCGCTTCTTGTCGCAACTCATCCAGAAAACCAGTCAAACGCTTTGACACTTCGGATCTAAAACCGGCCATGGGCTCATCCATGATGAAGGCGCGAGGATTGAATGTAAGAGCCACCGCAATCTCCAACTGAGGTCGCTGGCCATGGCTTAGCTCTGCTGTGCGGGTATGCATAACATCTTCAAGACCAACACGTTCAAGTGCACTTTCAGCAACTTCCTTCAACGGCGCATTCTTCAATGCGGGACGGAAAAACTGCCAAGGATTACCTGTTGCCCCCAGAGTGCCAAGAACAGCGTTATGAAGCACCGTTTCTTCCACAGCGAGCGCAGAGATCTGAAACGTTCGTCCTAGCCCTGACAAAGACCTTTGACGGGCCGATTGACTTGTCACATCCATGCCCAGGAGCTCTACACGCCCGGAGCTTGGGATAAGGGTTCCGCAGATCTGGGCAATCAGTATGGATTTCCCGGCACCATTTGGCCCAATGACAGCATGTATCTCCCTGGCTCGAAGGTCTATAGATACGTCATCACTTGCCTTGAGAGCACCGAAATTCTTCGTCAAGCCGTGAGTTGCTAAAATTGCTTCAGTCATAAACTTCCTCCCGACCACGAATCATACCGATGACACCGCCCTTACCGAATAGGACGATGAGGAGGAGCATGATGCCTAAGCAGATGTGCCAAAAATCGCTCAAGCCTCCCAAAAGATGCTCAAGAGCCACAAAGACCAATGCACCCACGACAAGACCAAACAACCGCCCAACGCCACCGATAATAATCGCGCCAGAGATGACAAACGCGGTAAGCCTAATTCGCGTTGCATTCAACCCTAAAGACCTCTGCATAACACGATTCTTCAAAACGAAAGCACAAAATGTTGGCATCAAACGTCCTAGAAACAACTAAATGTTGATTCTTGCGGCGTTCGCCGTTTATTATGCAGAGGTCTTCCCTACAGTTTCAACACGCTGGGGCACTTGTCGCGCCGCGTTCAGGGCAAGGCCAAAGGGTAATTTTCTAGCATTGAAGTGAAGAACTACCGCCTGACGGCGGTAGCATCGCGTTTGGAGTGCAACTCCAGATAGTTGAGGATGACGTCATCGGTGATGTTACCGCTAGTTGTGGAGAAGTAACCCCTAGCCCAGAAGTGCTGCCCCCAGTAGCGACGCTTTAGCTCTGGGAACTCTTGTTGCAACTTCCGAGACGAGCGACCCTTAATACGCTGCATGATGTAAGAGATGGACCGTTTGGGGGGAACGGCCAAGAACATATGGACATGGTCACGCGCCAGAACACCTTTGACGATGCCAACTCCCAATTCCTCACAGGTTTGGCGAATCATGTCACGCGCCCGCAACCCAATGGCTCCCTCTAGCACTTTATATCGATATTTGGTTGACCAGACGATATGATAGCGATGATGGTAGACGCAGTGTGCACCAGAGCTGTATTCAGTCATCGTTTTCCTCCTAAAAAATGAAGCTTATCCGCTTCGCGGGCTTCATTTTTTAGGAGGAAAACGATGAACCCAACGATTCGCGCTGAAGCGCAGCTCTCTCATCTAAAGATGAGGGCTTCAAACCAGATAACGGACAGTCAAGTCTTTAATCTGAAACGCTGAATTTTCCCGCTTTGGGTTTTCGGCAATGCATCAGTAAATACTATGCTTCTAGGATACTTATAAGGGGCTATTGTTGCCTTTACATGGTCTTGTAGAACTTTAACTTTTTCAGCTCTACGATCACAATCGTCAGATAAAACAATATGGGCCTGCACGATTGAGCCACGTTCAGAGTCCGGAATTCCAATAACTGCGCATTCAACAACATCATCATGCGAGAGAAGTGCTGCTTCTACTTCGGGACCAGCAATACTGTAGCCTGACGAAACGATGATATCGTCATTGCGAGCGGCAAAATAGAAGTAACCTTCGTCGTCCTTCCAGAACGTATCACCAGAGATATTCCAACCAGCCTGAACATACTCACTCTGCCGCTCACCACGAAGATATCGACAACCGGTCGGCCCTCGAACGGCCAGACGGCCGAGTTCACCTGTTGGCACTTCTTCACCGTCATCGCTGATGATCTTAGCTTCATATCCTTCGACCGGTTTGCCCGTACATCCCGGACGGTGATCATCAAAGCGATTTGAGATGAAAATGTGAAGTAGTTCGGTTGCTCCAATGCCATCAAGCATAGGTTTTCCGGTCTTCTCCATCCATTCGTCGTATACAGGCGCTGGGAGTGTTTCACCAGCGGAAACCGCTGCCCGCAATGAAGATAGATCAACCCCCTCATCCATAGCGCGCATCATCGCACGATATGCGGTCGGCGCAGTGAAGCAAACAGTGGCTTTGTGCCTTTCAATAATCTCAATCAGATTAGGTGGACTTGCCGCTTCAAGCAGTGTCGCCGTTGCACCAAAGCGAAGTGGAAAGACCGCAAGTCCGCCGAGACCAAATGTAAAGGCAAGTGGAGGAGAGCCTACAAATACGTCGTCTGGAGTAACTTGCAGTATTTCCTTTGCATATCCATCGGCTATGATCAGAAGATCACGATGGAATTGCATTGTGGCCTTGGGGGTTCCGGTTGAACCAGAGGTGAACCCTAACAAGGCCACATCGTCCTGGAAGGTTTGGACGGCATCAAAAACGACAGGTTTTTCAAGCGCAAGTCGATCAAGCTCAGCATCATGATTTGAGGTGCCATCAAATCCGACTACACGTTTCAAGGCACTTGCCTGCTCTTTGCATGCAAGCATATCATCCATCAAGCGCGTGTCACAGAGCGCAAATTCGATGTTCGCTATTTCAACATATTTTGCAAGTTCGGCAGCGCGAAGCATCGGCATCGTATTGATAACAACTGCTCCCGCTTTAGTCGCCGCAAGCCAACAGGCCACCATTGCTGGATTGTTCGCAGATCGGATAAGAACTCGGTTGCCTGGTTTCACGCCAAGGTCATCCACAAGCACATGGGCAATGCGGTTGGTCCAGTCGGTCAGTTCCTTATACGTCCTTTGGCGACCATTACCGATCAAAGCGATATTGTCCCCAAAACCCTGCTTTACCATTCTGTCAGTGAGCTCAACTGCTGCATTGAGCTTTTCAGGATAGTCAAAGGGTTCGAGCAGCAAATCGGGCCACGTATCAAGTGCCGGTAAATTGTCTTTTGCAAATGTATCTATATGTGCAGTCATGACACTTCTCCCCCCACGCTCATGGCCTGTCTAGCAATGATAACTTTCTGAACATCAGAGGCCCCCTCGTAAATGCGAAGGGCGCGAATTTCCCGGTAAAGACTTTCGACAATGTGGCCGGACCGAACCCCCTCACCTCCGTGCAATTGCACAGCTTTGTCGATCACCTGCTGTGCCTGATCTGTGGCAAAGAGCTTGGCCATTGCAGCTTCGCGCGTGACGCGCGGAGCACCCTTATCTTTGGTCCAGGCCGCACGATAAACGAGCAATGCGGAAGCATCGACATCAACCGCCATCTCAGCAATTTTGCCTTGAACCATTTGTAAATCAAAAAGGAGAGACCCTTGCACCTGCCGGGACGACACACGTACAAGGGTCTCATCTAGTGCCCTGCGGGAGAACCCTAGGGCAGCAGCAGCTACAGTCGAACGAAAAACATCCAGAACAGACATGGCAATTTTAAATCCGTCGCCTGATTGTCCTAGCATCGATGATGGCGGGATTCGGCAGCTATTAAATCGAAGTCTTGCAAGCGGATGAGGCGCAATCGTTTCAAGCCGTTCAGCAATCTCTAGACCTGGCGTGTCCGCAGGAACGATGAACGCAGATAGGCCTTTCGCTCCCGGAGCATCTCCAGTGCGCGCAAAGACTGTATATACGTCAGCAATACCGCCATTGGAGATCCAAGTTTTCTCACCATCCAACACGTACTCATTGCCATCACGTGTTGCCGTCATAGAAGAATTGGCAACATCCGATCCTGACCGTGGCTCGGTAAGTGCGAAGGCCGAAATGGCAGTTCCGAAGCGGGTCTTGGGAAGCCATTCAGCTTTTTGCTCGGGAGTTCCGAATAAGGAAATCGCGCCTGTTCCGAGCCCCTGCATGGCAAACGCAAAATCGGCTAAACCATCATGCCGCGCAAGCGTTTCACGGATCAGGCAAAGGCTGCGGACATCAAGCTTGCCCACTTCGCTTCCAGAATGCTGAAGAAAGCCAGCTTCGCCAAGCTTAGCAACTAACGACCTGCAGGCGTTGTCCGTGTCCGAGTGATCTATATGTTGCAGTGCCTCTTGCGCCCATGAATCGACCTCAGAAGCAAGTGCGCGATGCTCATCGTCAAAAAAGGGCCAGAATGAAAAGGTTTTGTCAGCCATCAATCGCCCTCAAACACCGGTTTGTCTTTGGTAACGAACGCTTCATAAGCGCGCTTGAAATCATTGCCCTGCATGCAAATTGCCTGGGCCTGGGCTTCCGCCTCAATCGCCTGATCAAGCGACATGGACCATTCCTGGATCAACATGGTTTTCGTCACTGAATTTGCGAAAGTTGGGCCTGACACGATGCGCTCAGCAAATTGAAGAGCTGTTGATTCAAGTTCTGCGCTCTCAGGCAACGCATTAAAGAAGCCCCATTGATGACCTTCTCCACCAGACATGGAGCGTCCAAGATAAAGGAGTTCATTTGCACGTCCCTGACCAATTATACGTGGCAGAATCGCACATGCGCCCATATCGCACCCCGCGAGGCCAACACGATTGAACAGAAAGGAAACCTTGGTTTTCGTTGTGCCAATGCGAAGATCAGATGCCATGGCGATGATGGCCCCTGCACCGGCACAAACGCCATCAACCGCAGAGATAATTGGCTTGCCGCAGTTTATCATCGCCTTGACCAAATCACCTGTCATGCGGGTGAAGGCGAGGAGTCCCTTCATGTTCATTTTTGTGAGTGGCCCGATGATTTCGTGAACATCGCCACCTGACGAAAAGTTGCCGCCATTGGGAAGAAAGATGACCGCATGGATGTCATCTGAATAGACCAGGTCACGAAACCAATTGCGCAGCTCTGCATAACTGTCGAAAGTGAGCGGGTTTTTGCGTTCCGGTCTATCAAGCGAAATCTTCGCAATTGGACCTTCAATCTCGCATATGAAATGTTTGGGTTGATGCTTCATTGTTTTGCTCCTCCCACTGTTTCCAAGTGGTTGTTCATTTGGTCAAGCATGATGTCTATCGATCCGAGAGCATGACCTCCGATACCCGAAAGAAGGTTTTCCACCCAGGCCTCGTGGTCTGCCGCTTGAACTTTGAATGCTCTATGTCCTTTTTCAGTGAGTAAAATTTCGACCGCGCGACGATCAACTGGTGTCCGTTTGCGCTCAACGAGTTCTTCTTCAGCAAGTCGATCTACAATCGTTGTTACGTTGCCATTAGACATCCGAAGAAAATTAGAAATCTCGGACATCTTAAGACCTCGAGGATGCCGTGAAAGCGCCGACATCACATCAAAGCGGGGCAAAGTGGATTCATGCACTTCTCTCAGGTTTCGTCTCAGTACAGACTCAATTGAACCATTCGCTTTCAGGAGTTTGAGCCAAACGCGCAAACATTGTTTTGAGATCGGTTCTGACAACACTTCGCCAGGCATACTCATATCTCACCTCCAGACAGGCAGAGGGCATGGCCATTCACCGAAGCTGCGCCATCAGTGGCAAGCCAAAGCGCTGTTTCAGCAACCTCGTCAGGTTGAATCAACCGTTTCTGAGGGTTTCCTGACTTAAGAGATTTTACCGCATCTTCGCGGCTCATACCGGTCTTCTCGACGATATTATCAATCGAACGTTCCAAGAGAGGTGTTTCAATGAAGCCCGGACAAATTGCGTTCGCTGTAATGCCGCTCGTTCCAAGCTCGAGAGCCAAGGCGCGTGTTAATCCAACAACCCCATGCTTTGCTGCACAATAGGCAGACACGTATGGATATCCTTTGAGACCAGCTGTGGAAGCAATCACAATAAGACGTCCCCAACCCGATGCTTTCATATCCGGCAAGCCGGCTTGCCAAGAGTTGACGACCCCTTCTAGGTTTACTGACAACATCTGGTTGAGAAGTTCTGATGTCATTTTGGCAAACGGGATGCTTTCGGCCACGCCTGCGTTTGCAATCACAATATTGATAGATCCGTGTATCGCACGGGCACCGTCAAATGCGCTTTGAACAGCTGATGAATCAGTCACATCACAGACTTGATAGGCCAATTCTTGGGCCCTCAGATTAGCTTCTGTTCTACCCATGATGGTGACTTTGGCACCAGCATTGGAAAATGCATGCGCTGTTGAAGCGCCAACACCAGTGCCGCCACCGGTCACAACGATATGTTTCGAAGAAAGGCTCATACTTTTCCCATTTCCGCTTCGCGATCTGCCAGCCGCCAAAGCTGATCTCGTCCTGCAAGATAGGGTTTTGACCAATCCTTGGCCTGACGATCCCCAATCTTTGCCGCTTCATGCAGAGTCCAATAAGGATCCGACAGATGAGGGCGGCCGATAGCGACCAAGTCCGCACGTCCGGCCATTAGGATTGAATTGGCGTGATCAGCCTCGTAGATGTTGCCGACAGCCATGGTGGTAAGGCCACCATCATTCCTGATAAGATCTGAGAAGGGCGTTTGGAACATGCGGCCATAAACTGGCTTCGCATAAGCCGTTGTTTGGCCCGCCGAAACGTCAATCAGATCAACGCCTGCTTCATTGAACGCCTTTGCGATTTCAACAGCTTCATCGGGTGTCACACCATCATCGCCAACCCAGTCATTGGCTGAAATCCGAACAGACATCGGTTTCTGTTCAGGCCAGACAGCCCGCATGGCCTTAAAGACTTCCAGCGGCCAACGAAGTCTGTTTTCGAGGCCCCCGCCATATTCATCCGTTCGCTGGTTCGAAACTGGGGAAATAAATGAAGACAAAAGATAACCATGAGCCGCATGAAGTTCGATCATGTCGAACCCTGCCCGTTCTGCCATATCCGCTGCTGCTACAAACTCAGTCTGGATTTGGTCCATCTCTGACCGGGTGATTTCCCGAGGCGTATCGTTCTTGTCAGACCACGCAATGGCAGAGGCTGAGACCAACTCCCAGTTCCCATCCTTTAACGGCAAATCCATCCCTTCCCAACCAATATTGGTAGAGCCCTTGCGGCCGGAATGACCGATTTGACAACACATTTTCGCATCGGTGTTGTGATGCACAAAATCCGTTAACCGACGCCATGCTACTTCATGCTCCGACGCATAAAGACCAGGACACCCTGGGGTAATACGCCCCTCTTCGCTCACGCATGTCATCTCAACATAGACGAGACCTGCTCCGCCTTTGGCGCGCTCACCATAGTGGGTCAGATGCCACTCCGTGGGCGTACCATTAACAGCCATATACTGCGCCATCGGAGAGACTACGATGCGATTTTTCAACTCCATGTCACGCAGCTTGAAAGGCGTGAACATTGGAGCACGAATTGGCTCAGAATCCGGAATCCCAGCGTTTTGCATGAACCAGCGTTCTGCGCTTTCAAGCCATTTAGCATCACGTTCTCGAAGGTTCTCATGACTAATTCGCTGTGACCGTGTGAGCATTGAGTAGTTCAATTGTACTGGGTCGAGATGCAGATAACGCTCTACATTCTCGAACCATTCCAAAGAATTCCGGGCAGCTGATTGTAGACGCAGCACTTCCAGTCGACGTTCATCTTCATATTTAGAAAATGCAGACGCCATATCAGGCTCTGAGCGAAGATAATCGGCCAACGCAATTGCGGATTCGAAGGCTAGTTTTGTACCTGAGCCAATTGAGAAATGGGCAGTCGCAGCAGCGTCACCCAGGAGCACGACGTTATCATGACTCCATTTTTCACATAGAATCCTGGGGAATCTAATCCAAGCCGATCCCCGCAGATGGTTTGCGTTTGTCATCAACGAGTGACCGTCAAGGTGCTCCTTGAATATCTCTTGACAAACTTCAATCGACTCTTTCTGAGACATATTTGCAAAGCCGAAAGCGTCAAAGGTTTTCTGCGCGCATTCAACGATGAAAGTCGCCGTATCATCATCGAATTGGTAAGCATGGACCCAAATCCAACCGTGCTTGGTTTCTTCAAAAATGAACGTGAAGGCGTCAGCGAATTTCTGGTGCGTTCCCATCCATACGAACTGACAAAGACGCTCATCTACATCGGGTTTGTATGTATCACTGTAGAGTGAGCGGGTTTTAGAGTTTAATCCGTCACTCGCAACAACCAGATCAAATTCTTCTTTATAGTGATCAGCACTTTCAACTTCGGTTTCAAAGCGAAGTTCGATGCCCAGCTCCTTTGCTCGCGCTTGGAGTATAATTAAAAGCTTCTTTCGTCCCACGCCACAAAAGCCGTGTCCGGATGAAACAATGCGCTCACCCTGAAAGTGAAGGGCAATGTCATCCCAATAAGCAAAGTTTTCGCCAATGGTTTTCGCACTTACTGGATCGTTCTTCGCCAGGTTCTCAAGAGTCTCATCTGAAAGCACCACGCCCCAACCAAACGTGTCATCAGGACGATTTCGCTCTACAACGACGATCTCATGCGAAGGATCGCGCAGCTTCATTGAAATCGCGAAGTAGAGCCCCGCTGGCCCGCCACCCAAACATGCAATCCTCATGAAACGCCTCCGTCAACTTTCTAGCTGTTTGGAATGTGGCATATCTTCAAAAGTATTTCAAGTTCAAAGTTTCGAGCTTGGAATTTTTATGTGCAGAGGATAAGAGGCCATCAACCTCAAGGAGACACCCATGACAGAAACAGCAATCGACAATCATTTACCCCACACACCGGAGATCGCGCGCGCAAAGCCTGCAGCGCTGAAATGGGAAGACCCATTTTTGATCGACAACCAACTGACAGGCGAAGAAACGATGATCCGCGATTCCGCGCATGCCTATTGTCAGGACAAGCTTCTATCGCGCGTTGTTGAGGGTAATAGAAACGAAGTTTTTCACCGTGAAATCATGACCGAAATGGGTGAGCTTGGACTTCTAGGCGCAACTATTCCTGAAGAATTTGGCGGTGTTGGTGCGGGCTATGTGAGCTACGGGCTCATTGCGCGTGAAGTGGAGCGCGTCGATTCAGGCTATCGCTCGGCGATGTCCGTTCAGTCGAGCCTCGTGATGAACCCAATTTTTGCCTATGGCACGGACGAACAGCGTCAGAAATATCTGCCAAAGCTTTCCAGTGGCGAATGGGTTGGTTGTTTCGGACTAACTGAACCAGACCATGGTTCTGATCCAGGCGGCATGGTCACACGCGCCAAGAAAGTCGACGGCGGTTTCCTTGTCAGTGGTGCCAAAAACTGGATTACCAACAGTCCAATAGCAGATGTGTTTGTTGTCTGGGCGAAGTCAGATGCCCATGACGACAAGATCAAGGGCTTCATTCTGGACAAAGGTATGGAGGGTCTAGAAGCGCCTAAAATAGACGGAAAGTTCAGTCTCCGCGCTTCGACAACCGGTATGATCCAGATGGATGAAGTGTTTGTTCCGGACGAAAGCCTCTTGCCAAATGTCTCCGGCCTTGCCGGGCCATTCGGATGTCTCAATCGTGCGCGTTACGGTATTGCCTGGGGTGCAATGGGTGCAGCGGAGGCTTGCTGGTTTGCCGCACGTGAATACACCATGGATCGCAAGCAATTCGGTAAGCCTCTGGCCGCGACACAGCTTATTCAAAAGAAACTTGCTGACATGCAGACAGAGATCAGCCTCGGTCTACTCGGCGCATTGCGTCTGGGACGGATGTTTGATGATCACACCGCTCCGGCTGAACTGATCTCAATGATGAAACGGAACAATTGCGGAAAAGCACTCGCAATCGCTCGTGAAGCCCGCGACATGCATGGCGGTAACGGCATATCCGATGAATATGGCGTGATCCGTCACGTTATGAATCTTGAAGCAGTCAACACATATGAAGGAACACATGACATCCATGCACTAATTCTCGGACGCGGTCAGACCGGCCTGCAGGCGTTCCAGTAAGGATCACCAGGCGATATGGAAGTTTCAATTGAGCGAAGTGGCGGGGTTGCAATCGTCACAATCAACAATCCTCCGGTCAATGCGGTCTCCCATGCGGTTCGATCGGGGATTGTTGAGGCTATCAAGCAGGCCAATGAAGAACAGGAAACGATGGCGGTTGTCCTTATCTGCGAAGGTTCAACTTTCATCGCTGGTGCGGACATTCGCGAATTTGGAAAAGTTCCCCAGCCCCCCCTTCTCCCCGATGTTGTGCTCGCGCTTGAAAACGCGCAAAAGCCATGGGTTGCTGCCATACATGGAACGGCACTTGGTGGTGGCCTGGAAATCGCTCTTGGGTGTCACTATCGCGTGGCGTCGAGCAATGCAAAAATGGGACTGCCGGAAGTCAATCTTGGTTTGATACCTGGTGCAGGTGGCACGGTGCGCTTACCCCGATGTATTCCAATGCCAAAGGCAATTGAGATGATCACCACCGGCAAACCCATCGGGGCAGTTGATGCCAATAACCATGGGCTCGTACACGCGATCACCGAAGATAATCTTCTGACCTTTGCGGTCGATTTTGCCGGAAGCATTGCGCAACAATCCCTACCTGCTCCACTGACCAGTCAATCAATAGTTGCTCCCCTTACGCAAAGTGAGCTTGATGACGCTCTTGCCCGGATCAAACGCAAAGCTAAGGGGCAACAGTCGCCCGTCACAGCGCTCGAAACACTAAGAGACGTTACCAATCTTCCTTTCAAGGAAGCGCTGGCAATAGAGCGATCAAATTTTCAATCACTGCAAAATGGTGATCAGTCAAAAGCGCTTCGGCATATCTTTTTTGCCGAGCGGGCAACCTCAAAACTACCTGAGATTAACAACGTATCAACACGGTCGCTTTCTCATATCGGGATCATTGGTGGTGGAACCATGGGTGCTGGCATCGCCGTCGCATGTCTGCTCAAGGGGTTTCGGGTCACTCTGCTCGAAGTCACCATCGACGCCAGCAACGCAGGTCGTGAGCGCGTTGAAGGAACCTTAGCACAAACACATAAGCGTGGCCTAATCCCAGATGACAAGCTAGCGGAAATTCATCAGGCCTTTTCCAACACGATAGACTACGGGCAGCTGTCAGACACTGATCTCGTAATCGAAGCTGTTTTTGAAGATATGGAAGTTAAAAAATCTGTCTTCAAAAAACTTGATCTGACTACTGGAGCAGAGGCAATACTCGCTTCAAACACATCCTATCTGGACGTCAACCAGATAGCCCGCGTTGTCTCAGACCCAAGTCGCGTCATTGGACTTCACTTCTTTTCCCCGGCCCATATCATGAAGTTGGTCGAGATTATAAAAACCGATAACGTAGCCAACGATGTTCTGGCAACCGCGTTCAAGCTTGCAAAAACCTTGTCAAAAACGCCTGTACTCTCAGGTGTCTGTGATGGCTTCATAGGAAACCGGATCATGTCTGCCTACCGACGCGAAGCGGATTATCTCGTCGAAGACGGTGCGTCGCCAGATCACGTTGACCAAGCAATGCGTGAATTTGGTTTCCCAATGGGCGTCTTTGAAATGCAGGATTTGGCGGGACTCGACATTTCATGGGCCATGCGCAAACGCCGAGCGGCAACTGGTGACCCAGATGAACGATACGTCAGGATCGCCGACCGCTTATGCGAAATGGAGCGTTTCGGAAAGAAGACCGGCAAGGGCTGGTACAATTATGAATGCGATACCCCCTATATCGATGGCACGGTCAGTGTCATCATCAATGAAGAGCGACATCGGCATGGAACGCCACCTATTGAATTTTCGACACAGCAGATCATGGACCGCATTCTCAACACGATGCAGAGCGAGGGCCAAACTGTCCTTGATGAAGGGGTAGCACGATCAGCAGACGATATTGATGTCGTAATGACGAGCGGCTACGGCTTTCCTCGATGGCGCGGCGGCCCAATGTTCATGCACCGAAATCAGACTTAGAAAGGCACCTACATGTCAAAAGATGCAATCGTAATCGCGGCGGCTACGCGCACCGCAGTTGGATCGTTTAATGGGAGTATAGCAGATGTATGTACTCACGATTTGGGAGCAATTGTTATCAAGGATGTTCTTATGCGCGTGCAAGTATCTGGCGAAGAAGTGGATGAAGCTATCATGGGGCAGATCTTTGCTGCTGGACAAGGACAAAACCCCGCTCGGAAGGCAGCAATAAATGCGGGTATTCCGGACGACAAAACCATATGGTGTCTCAATCATGTTTATGGTTCAAGATTACGTTCTGTAGCCGTTGGCATGCAGTAAATTCTTTGCGGTGATGCTGAGATCATCGTCGCTGGCGGACAGGAAAATATGTCGCTCTTCCCGCACTGTGCCCATTTGAAGTCTGGAACGAAGATGGGCGACTACACAATGATTGATATCATGATCAAAGATCGATTGTGGGACGCATTCCATGGATACCATAGGGGGACCACTGCCGAAAACGTAGCTGAGAAGTTTCAAATTACTCGCACAAACCAAGACGATTTTTCAGTAAGATTTCAAGACAAAGTCGAAGAGTTTCAAATAGCGGGTCGTTTTGATGAAGAAATCACCTGCGTGACGATCAAAAACCGCAAGAGTAACATGGTGATCGATAAAGATGAGCACATCCGTCACGGAGCGACAACAGAGGCTATGAAAAGTCTGAAACCCGCCTTCTCCAAGGACGGAACAATGACAGCAGCTAATTCATCCGGTCTCAATGAAGGTGCGGTTACAGTTGTATTAATGCGTGAGAGCGAGGCCAATCGGCGTGGTTTACAACCTCTGGCACGCATTGCATCTTGGGCAACCGCTGGCGTGAACCCCGAAGCTATGGGCACAGGGCCTATCCCAGCCTCCAAAAGAACTCTGAAAGAAGCTGGATGGTCTGTTGAAGATCTTGATCCCATTGAAGCAAATGAAGCCTTCGCTGCTCAGGCCTGTGCCGTAAATCAGGAATTGGGATGGGACCCTGATATCGTCAATGTCAATGGTGTCACTATTGCGATTGGTCACCCAATCGGTGCATCAGGCTGCCACGTATTAGTTACCTTACTTCAGGAACCGAAGCGAAAAACCGCATCTAGGGGATTGGCTACATCGTGTATTGGCGGTGGAATGGGTGTCGCAATGACGGGTGAGCAGATTTGAGCAACGTCAATGTTCTAGTATTCTCAAGTTTTACATTGCTAGCGACAAAAAAACAGATTCCTTGAAATGGGTCGCAAGAGAACTCAAGAAGCAATAATTATTGAAAAGTTCCGGGTTCTTTAAAATGAATTCCTTGCTATTTTATTCAGAGACTTCAGCATAAAGCACTCTCTGGGTCTTTGACATGCGTGACTTCGGCCGCAAACTAGATTTTCGCAGATTTTGGCCGTTCAAGTGGCTTTAATTTCCACAAGTTTTGATGATTTTCGGGAGTTTTGCTGCTCTTTACAGCTCCTTTTTAGGAGCTTGAGCTATTTTGGGTCTTCTCAGTGACTTGGGCCACAACTCACCCTCACAGACCTTAATTGTTAGGCGAGTAACGGTTCTCGAAGACCAAAATGTGCGAGGAACTTGGCTCCTTTTCGAATGTTGAGTGCCATGGCTGCCAACGCGAGGAGTGTCATGTTCTTAGCCAAACCCATCCAGCGTGTTCGCTTCAGGCCGTAGCGACTTTTGTAAGTGGCAAACGGCCTTTCCCGGCCAGATCGAGTAACAGCGATCTCCTCGTTGCGAACCTTATCTGATTCGCTCAGTGGTTTCTTGCGACAGCCCTTGCGCTGAACCTGATCATCAATGCCAAAACACTCCAGGCGGTCAGGGGTCTCTTGTGAACTGTATGCGGCATCAGCATACAAAGCTGTTTCATTGCCTAAAAGAAGTTCATCTCGACATGTACTATCGTGGTGATTACCTGGGGTGACAGTTTGTCGATGAACAAATCCATCCTCATCGACGCCTGTATGAACCGAGTAACCATAGGCTGAGGTCTTGATCCCACGGCTATTCTTCTTAACATGCCAACCGGCCTCAGGGTCCTTGGTGTCCTGACCCTCTTTGCCTTTGGCCTTAGACTTGCCTGGACCCGATCGAGCTGCTTCGATTGGAGTGGCGTCGATGATATTGATGCGCCCCTCGGTAATGATAAGGCTTTTGGCCTCAAGCTGACGATTGATCTCCCCTAACAGGCGTTCCCACAAGTCATGCTCAACCAATTGGTTACGAAAACGCCCAAGGGTGGAGGCCTCTGGGGTCGAGTTACCTAGCTCTAAGTGGCAAAACTTGCGGAACAGCAAATCACGGTAAAGGGCTTGCGACAATTGAACGCCGGACAAACCATACCAAATCCCCAGAAGCAGACCACGAAACAAGGTCAAAAGTGTAGACCCGCTTCACGATAAACTGAAGAAGGGCCTTTTGGTGTAAAAAGGTCTTGGCAAAGTCAGATTTAGCCGATTCTAGCCTTTATTATGAGAACCTTCAAAATCCTTAAGAAGCAACCGCGCCTGTTTTTCCGCTTAAGTGGGATAAGGGTCAGCGATTTTGACGACATTTCAGAGAAGATTTTGCCGCTTTGGGAGGCTCACAACCATCAGCGTCTATCTCGCCCCCATCGCCAACGCGCGATTGGGGGCGGGCCAAGCCATAAGCTAAGCTTTGAGGAGATGCTGCTTTTATGCCTGATCTATTATCGGACTTACATCAATCATGAGTTTCTGGGTTTGATATTTTCGGTTTCAGATAGCACGAGCATCCGAACCGCCAATACAATGACCAAGCTATTGGCAGGCCATTTTCAGATGCCCGAGCGCAGGCTTGCTTTAAGTGAGGATGATAAGGAGCAGCTCATATATCTGATTGTCGATGGGACCGAGCGCCCCTGTCAGCGCCCCAAGAAATCGAAGGGCCGAAAGAAGATCTACTCGGGGAAAAAGAAGCGCTTTACTCATAAGCATCAAATTGTCGTCGATGATAAGAAGCGCATTCGTGCTTGTGGCCCCGTTCACCCTGGGCGCAAGCACGACAAAACCCTTTATGATCAAAGCCATCTGGACAAGCCACCAGATACCCTGCTCTTGGGCGACTTAGCTTATGTAGGAACCAACTGCGAAGTCCCGATAAAGAAATCCAAGAACCAAAATCTAAGCCAAGAACAAAAAGACTACAATAAGTGGTTCAGCTCTATGCGCGTGAAGGTTGAGCATGGCATTGGACGCATGAAAAAGTTCAACATTTTCTCTGACATCTCCAGAGGAAACCGACATGAGAACATGATTGCTAAGAATGTCGCGGCTCTGGCAAACATCAATTTAAAAATTTGCTGAGATAAGCACTAAGGGACAAGTCCGTCTGTGCTCTTTCTCCCTATTGCGAATCAGGTCTTGTATAGCTGGGCCGGCCTTTAGGCGAGGCATAGATTGAGAACAAAAGCACCTCAATCTCTGACCAGTCAAGCAAGGCTTCGGTGTCATCCAAGCTCCGCATATGCGCGGGCTTGAAGTCTTCAGGCGTAGCGAAGAGCACAGGCTGACTGGGAAACGAATTCTGCATTCAGACTCAATACACCAACCAAAACCACATGGGAATCCTCCACAAGTACGAAATCCAAGTTATGCTGAGGTCTCGCCCAGTTAATGGCAACGTTGACACGGGTCGTTTCGGAAAATAGGAAAACAACCCTTGACAAGCCTCAACGCTGTTGTATTCGCGCTCCATGCGTAGTCTATTTCTTTCTTCCTTTGCCACCCTTGGCCTCTTGGCTCCAGTTCCCGCGCTTGCTCAGTCCGCGATGGCGGGGATAACGCACTCTTTGAGCGTTGTTCGATTTGCTCTTCATCTCGAAACGCGGTTGGGGTCGGTCGATTGTGAAATAGTTGGCAGCGATGCTCAGCAAGAAATCGTTGATTGTCGTACCGCTTATGGTCAGATCCTTACTGATGATCAATTGGCAACAATCGGCCTGTCTAAGCACGCCGGCCAGGATCTTTGATAATTTTGTTCACTGTGCTTTGGCGCGGCACATCGCGCTGAATCGCTTCGTCCTTACCCCCGGGTGTTGATGGGGGATGCGTAGAAATTTTCAGGATCTGCAGCGATCACACGTGATTGCTCGGCACGGCATGGTTTGTGCATCGCATCCACTCGCGTCAGCTGCAGGTGTGCGCGTCCTTTACGAGGGCGGAAACGCAATGGATGGGGCACTTGCTGCAGTCGCCGTGCAAGGTGTTGTGGATCCCGCTATGACAGGCATTGGTGGGGATTGCTTTTGCCTGGTCGCCAGAGACAACCAGTTCGTTCGTGCGTTCAATGGATCGGGGAGAAGTGCCTACGGGGCTTGTCTTGATGACATTGGGAGTCAGCCAATTGGCTTGCAGGACCCTGCGGCGCTAACGATTCCTGGCGCCGTTGAGGCTTGGTCCCAACTCCATCAGCACTTCGGTGCGCTGCCTTGGGCCAACATCTTCACCGATGCCATTGCCTATGCGGAACACGGATTCGCGGTTCATGAGCGAGTTGCGCACGACTGGGCCTTAGCAGCACCAGATTTGCGCACAAGTCCTACTGCGAGTCGGATCTACCTACGCGACGATGGTGCGAGTCCAGAACCTGGCAACCGCTGGCGGTTCCCCGAGCTGGCCCAGACACTGAAGACTGTGGCCAGCCAGGGTCCTGATGCCTTTTACCGGGGCCAACTGGCCGCAGCCATGCTTGCCCATTGCCGTGCGATGGGCGGCAAACACAGCGCGCAGGATTTCGCGGATCACACAGGCGATTGGGTTCGTCCCATCAGCATTTCTTACGGATCGCTGGAAATTTTTGAGTGCCCGCCCAATGGCCAGGGTCTGGTTGCCTTGATGGCTTTTGCGATTTTAGATCGGGCGAAAGCTCGCGGGTTGTTAACAGCTTCACATCCATTCGACCCCGACCGAGTCGAATGGCAACTCCGTGCGATAAGCGCGGGCTATGAAGTTCGCGATGCCGCCATTGCCGATCCTGGGTCATCTGAGGGTCTCACAGAGGCCAGTCTCGACCCAAACCATGTGAACAGGCTAGTTGATCAGATCACCGCGCAGATCAAGGCGCGCACGGCTCTTTACGCTGCCCCTTACACGCCCCCGCATCGAGATACGGTTTATGTCGCTGCCCGCGATGAAAGCGGATTGAGCGTCTCTTTGATCAACTCGCTTTTCAATGCTTTTGGCTCGACACATGTCGTGCCGGGAACGGGCATTTTGCTGCATTCGCGCGGTCAGTCCTTTTGTGCCGACCCAATCCATCCCAACGCCTACGGCCCCGCCAAGCGTCCCATGCATACCATCATCCCCGCCCTGGCCATGCGCGACAACCACGTCGATACGGTATTCGGCGTCATGGGTGCGCATTATCAACCCCAGGGGCAAGTCCATGTCATGACCGCCATGCAAGACTGCGGTCTTAGCCCACAAGCTGCCCAAGACTTGCCGCGCTGGTTTGCCAATCCAGAAGGATTCGTCGAAGTCGAAGCCACGGTGCCCCAGGACCTTGTTCGAGAACTCGAAACCCGCCTTGGCCGCGTCAAAGTCACCCACGAGCCCCTGGGCGGCAGCCAGGTGATCCGGGTTCGCGACGGGCTCATGCTTGGCGGCACCGACCCGCGCAAGGACGGACTGGCCTTAGGGTTTTAGGGCATGTCCCTATCTGCCCGCACCTATTTTGGCTTTGCCGCGCCAGGGTTCTTCATGGCCTTGACGGCGATCCCCACCTACATCACCTTGCAGAAATTCTACGTGGACCAGATCGGTTTGGCAGCGAGCACGGTAGGTTTGGTCCTGGGCGCGTCGCGGGTCCTGGATGCCCTAACCGACCCCCTGATTGGCTGGATCTCGGACCGGACAAGCAGCCCTTTGGGGCGCCGCAAGCCCTACATGATCTTGGGCGGGCTACTGTGCGGCCTCAGCCTCTGGCCCTTGCTGCAGCCTACGGGCAGCGTCGGCGCCCCTTATCTGTTCGCGTGGATTTCGATCTTCTACTTAGGTGCGGCGCTGATCCAAGTGCCCTACACCGCCTGGACGGCAGACTTGACCCAAGACTATGCGTCGCGGACGCGTTTGGCGGGCTTTGGGCAGTTGGCATTGCTGGCAGGCACCCTGGTCGCCTTGGGCGCTCCCCAATTTGCGGGGTCCTCCGAACAGGAACTACGGGTCCTTGCTGTCCTTGCGTTGGTCGCAATCCCCCTAACGCTCGGCCCTGCCATCGTTTGGGTGCGGGAACGCGCGCAAGGGCACCTTACCCCTGAGCCCTCCCATCGCGGCGCGCCCTTTGATGCCTTACGACTGCCTTTTGCAGACCCTCGCATCCGTCGATTCGCCCTGGCTTACGCGCTCAATGCCCTTGGAAACACCCTCCCCCTGACCTTGACCCTATTCTACTTCGCCTATGTGCTGCAGATCGACCCGGGTGCGCCTCTGTTGCTCTATTTTTTAGCCGCCATGGCCTGCGTCCCCTTGTGGACCTATGTCGGCAACCGACTCGGGCGCGAACGCGCTTGGCAAGGCGCCATCTTGATCTCGACGCTGGCCCAAGTCCCAGCCGTGTTTTTGGGGCCAGAAACGTGGCCCCTATTCTTCGTCTCCGCCCTTACCACCGGGGCCTGTTTGGGGGCCGAGTTCACTTTGCCACAGGCCATGCAAGCCGACCTCGCCGACGAAGACAGGCAGCGCACAGGCAAGGATCGCACGGCGACCCACTATGCGCTCTGGTCCGTCACAATCAACCTGGCAACGGCCCTCGGCGCTGGCTTAGCCCTCACCTTCATTGACGCCGCTGGGTTTCAGGCGGGGTTGGCCGCGCATGCGCAGGTCCCTAGCGCCACCGCAGCCATCGCCCTTGGCTACGCTGTCTTGCCCGCGCTCTTCAAGTTACCCACGCTTGCGCTGCTTCATGGGTTTGAGCGGAAGACCTGGCGGCCTTAGCGCTGAGGTTCTTGCCTCACACTTGCCATTTGTCGGGGGCACTCCTAGGCGCCCTTTATGCGAAAGCTTCATGTCATCGGCGCTGGCTTGGCGGGGTCGGAGGCCGCTTGGCAAGCGGCAAATTGCGGGGTGGCCGTGGTGCTGCACGAAATGCGGCCCTTGCGCACGACGCCTGCGCACCAGACCGCCCTGCCCGCCGAGCTGGTCTGTTCCAACTCCTTTAGGTCCGACGATGCGGCGGCCAACGCCGTTGGCTTACTGCACCAGGAAATGCGCACCTTGGGCGGGCTGATCATGGCCGCCGCCGATCAGGCGCAGGTTCCAGCAGGGGCGGCACTGGCCGTTGATCGCGATCTGTTCAGCGCCGCTGTCAAAGCCAAGCTCGACGCCCATGACCTCATCGACATTCAGATTGGTGAGGTTCGCAACCTCCCAACCGACACGCCGACCCTGATCGCCACTGGTCCGCTGACCTCACCGGACTTGAGCCACGCCCTCTTGACCGTGACAGGCGAAACCGCACTGGCCTTTTTTGATGCCATCGCGCCCATCGTGCATTTGGACTCGGTCGATATGGACCAGGCGTGGTTCCAGTCGCGTTACGACAAACCTGGCCCAGGCGGCACCGGCAAGGACTATTTGAACTGCCCGCTAAGTGAGGCTCAGTACGATCGGTTCCTCGACGCCCTTTTGAACGCGGACACGGGCGAGTTCAAAGACTGGGAGAAAGAAACGCCCTACTTTGAGGGATGCTTGCCCATTGAGGTGATGGCCGCGCGCGGCCGCGATACCTTGCGTTGGGGTCCGATGAAGCCGGTGGGCCTCACGATGCCTTCGGGGCACAAGCCCCACGCGGTGGTGCAGTTACGTCAGGACAACCGGCTGGGCACCCTTTACAATCTTGTCGGGTTTCAAACCAAACTCAAATACGGAGCACAGGCAGAGGTTTTACGCCTAATTCCAGGCCTCGAAAACGCCACCTTCGCCCGTTTGGGTGGCATCCATCGCAATACGTTTTTGAACGCCCCGCGCCTATTGGACGAACGCTTGCGCCTGCGCGCCCAACCCAATCTGCGTTTTGCCGGGCAGATCACGGGGGTGGAAGGTTACGTCGAAAGCGCTGCCCTCGGTCTGATCGCCGGGCGCATGGCGGCGGCGGAAATTCTGGGCCAGGATTTTTCCTCCCCTCCCAAAGAAACGGCGCTGGGGGCGCTGCTCGCCCATGTCACGGGCGGCGCTAACCCTAACACCTATCAACCCATGAACGTCAATTTCGGCCTGTTCCCGCCCCCGCCCTTGCAGACAACCGTCCAGGGCAAGACCCGAAAACTCCGCGGGCGCGACCGCAAAGTTTGGCTGACGGACCAAGCGCGGATTCGTCTTCGCGCATGGCTTGAACACGGACCGTCCGCCGCCTAGTTACCGAGGATCACCAAATCAGAAGGAGGCCACCTATGGCTGATGCGTTCACCCTCCCCGCCCTTCCCTACGCAGAAGACGCCTTGGCGCCCGTGATCGGCGCGCAAACCGTTGGGCTGCACTATGGCAAGCACCACAAAACCTATTTTGACAAGATGAACCCGATCGTTGCGGGTACGCCCTACGCAGACATGGCCTTGGACCATGTGATGGTCGAGGCCTACAAGAAAGGTGAGCAGGCCCTGATCAACAATGCAGGCCAGGCCTGGAACCATATCCTTTACTGGAACCAGATGACCCCTGGCGGCGCCAAGGCCCCTGCGGGCAAACTGGCAGACGCCATCGATGCGGCCTTCGGCGGGTTCGACGCCATGAAAACGCAAATGGTGCAAACGGGCGCTGGCGTCTTTGGCTCTGGCTGGGCCTGGCTGGTGAGCGACGGCGGCATCCTGTCCCTCATGGGCACCCGTGGCGGCGAGAACCCAGTCATGCATGGAAAAGCGGCGCTTGTTGGTATCGATGTGTGGGAGCATGCCTACTACCTCGACTACCAGAACCGTCGCCCCGACCACATCAAAGATGTCTTGGATCAACTCATCAACTGGTCTTGGGTTTCCGAACAGTTTGACGCCTAGGGTACAAGCTGACAGACTGTTTCGTGGGGTTTTGACCTGAGCCGCTTTGCCTAGCCGGACCTCTGGTGTTTTTGTTGGAACCTTAATCCATGCGTCGCATCTCTTCTTGCTGTCTCGCCCTGTTCTTCTCGGGGGCCATTGCGCAAGCGCAATCGGTTTTTCCCGAACTCATGTACGGGGTCTATGGGCTTGACGACAGTTGCGATCTTGGCGCGCGACGAATGATCATTACCCCGACCGACATCCTCGTCGCCGACCCTGGCCTCGACGTTCGCGTCAACTACCCTGATCAGCGGCAGGTGAGCGAGGACAGTGTGGCCTTGTCGGGGAATTTCTTCGTCTCCGTGCTCTACGACGGCACCATTGAGCGCACAGCGGACGGCGCGCGCATGGCTTTCCACTTTCCCGACCTCTCGTTTCCGCTGCTGGAACCGATGATAAGAGGGGTCTTGGGCGGCGACGTGCCAACGGCGATTCGGGCCACCCTGGACTTGGTCGAGTCCGACGACCAAGTCGTTATGACCCTGCAATCCGATGACCCCAGCCTCGGCGCCCGCCTATCTGACACCGTCGGTACTTGGGTCTTTGAGGCCGCGCAGATCACTCGAACGCGCGGTGAGGCCATCTCCACCTACGCGCGATGCTTCGACGGCTTGGGTGCCAGCGCGCACCATGCGCGCTTGATTGCGGACAAGACCGGAATTTATGCGCCGGAGGGGCGCTGCACCGCCGATGAAGACCTGTTCGTGATCGCTGAGGACGGCTGGGGCCTGTCGATCCCATTCACCGACCCCACCATCGGGTTCGCCTTTGCGGCCCAAGGATCCGACCTGCTGGGGGAACTCTATCGCGCCCCCTTTGCGCCGCTGGCCCCCAACGAAAATTCCTATATCGACATTGAAGTGCGCGACGGCGCGCTTCATCATCGCCTGAGCTTTGCGGGGCAAGGTTTTACCTGGACCAAGACCCTAAGCAACGGACAGATTCAAGAGGCGGGAACCTTCACCAAATGCGGCGACATCGCCGAGGCTCGGTTTGCTGACGCGATCCTTCAGGCCAGCCAGCTCTAACCGCCGTAAAGCGCAAGCGTTTGAACCTCGGGGTCCCGCTGGCGTGGCTCGCGCGGGTCAAACGTTCCGGCTTGGCCTTGTTCCACGACCCCCCGGCGGATGGCACGGGTCTCGGTAAACACGTCAAAAAGGGTCTCAGCATCGCCGCGCTCAATCGCGTCTTTCAGGTTTGCCAAGTCGCCGCTGAACTGATCCAGCACCGACAAAACGGCGCGCTTATTGCTCAAAAAAATATCACGCCACATGATGGGATCGGACCCCGCCATCCTGGTAAAGTCCCGAAACCCTGAGGCTGAATACTTGATGACCTCAGACTTGAGATCGCCTTGGAGTTTTACGGCCGTATCGACAATCGAATAGGCGATCAAATGGGGCAAATGCGAAGTCATGGCCAGCACCATGTCGTGGGCCTGCGCGTCCATCAACTCAACTTTGGCCCCGCACGCCTCCCAAAAGGCGCGCAAGGCGCTGACAGCTGCCGCCGCCGCGCCCACTGGCGGGGTCAGGATCACCCAACGGTTTTCGAATAGTTCACGAAACCCCGCGGTAGGTCCCGACTTCTCTGTTCCTGCGATGGGGTGCCCTGGAACAAAGTGAACGCCAGCAGGCAAGTGCGGCCCAACGTCGGCCATGACTTGGGCTTTGACCGATCCCACGTCGCTGACAAGGATGCCAGGCGTCAAGGCCGCGCCCATGGTTGCGGCCAAGTCCGCGTAGGTGCCAACGGGGGTGCAGAGAATGACCAAATCGGCCCCACCAACCCCCGCCCGCAGGTCAGTTGTCGCCTCGTGAGCCAGGCCCAGCGCCAAGACCTCGTCGCAGCGGTCCTCGCTTGCTTCCACAACGCGCAGCCGTCCCCCAAGGCGATGATGGCGAATGTTGTAGGCAAGCGACGCGCCGATCAGACCCGCCCCAACGAGGGTAATGGTCTGAAATAAGGGCATCCCTAAACCTCAAGATTGTGAATCGACACAAGACGCCCGAGGATCTCACCGTCGTGGCGTAGGTCCCCCACGGCGAACAGGCCGCTGGGCACCGCATGGGGCAATTCAAGCACCAAGAGCGCCAAACCGCGCGCCCGAAGCCGCGCAACCAGATGACTCTCCTTGCCGAACTCGAGCGGGACGGCGGTGCCGAAATGTTCACGCGCGCCCTGAGCCAAGGCGCTGAAGGGTTCGGCGACCACGCCGATGCGAAACTCGCCTTGCTGCGTGCAGGCTGCCCCCATGAGTTCCTTCCAAATTCTGGTCAGGGAGCGCAGGGGCAGCGCGCCCTGGTTGCGCCCCCGCAACCGTTCGACAATGACGCGCTCCCGCGCTGGGCGCGGAATCAAGCTCGGGTCCGTTTGTGCGCCCTTGGCCGCCGCAACCCGCGCTGTCACCTCAAATCGAGCCATCAGCAAATCATGGATCTGTGTGTCTAAATGATCGATTTGGGCGCGAAGGGTCGTAAGCTCAGTCTGGTTCATACCTGCGTCCTTGCCTGGAAAACTTGGCAACGGCAATGCCGCTACGTTGCCGCGATCGCCAAAATTCCATGAGCGGCGTAGCGATGAGCAGGCGATTGCTCGGTCGCGGGGGGACTTGGGGTTGCGCCAGATGGAAATTGCTCGTCGGGCGTCCACAATGAAGGCGAACGGTCTGCTGGCCGCGCGAATGAAACGCCGACTGACGCAGCAAGGCGCGGACTTGCCAACCCCAATATCGGCGCCCGTCCCCTGCCATGACATCTTCCGTGCCCCAGGGGTGCGGCGTGAAGACCGCAAGACGACCTTGGGGCTGCAGGATTTCGTAAGCAAGCGACAAGAGTGCCAAGGGCGTCCGTCGGTACTCGATCGTATAACTCAGGATCACGAGATCAAAGTGGGCGCGGAAAAAGGGCGGCAAGTCTGTATCCATGACCAGCGCAGGATGCTCGCCTATCCGCCCGCCCAAGGCTGGCGGGTAGGCGATGAGCAAACTTGAGGGCCGCAAGGCTTGCACCGCGCCCAAAACCTGGGTCGAGGCGGCACCGATCAGGAGGGCTTTGGGCCGGGCGTGAACCTGGCTTGGGACCAAGCGTTCGAAGGCGCGCGCCTTGGCCCGTTCATGGTGGGCGCCCAGGTCACTGTTCCAAAGCTGCACCAGACCTTGCAAGTTAGGCCATAGGGGTCGCCGCTGTGCCATGGCGCTTGCGTATCAAAAAGGCGGATCCTTCACAACTCTGACATTCGCGACCCGCCTGCGGTGGCCACCGCAGGCTTCCTTAAGTATAGAGCCCCCATGTTAAGTCTACGCACCCTCCTTTTGTCCTGCATCGCAGCCCTCATACCTCTCATGGCCTTGGGCAAAGGGTCTGGATCCAAAGCGCCCCCTGTTTCGGACAAGGGATCAGGGTCCAAGGCGTCGCTCTCGATCCTCGAACTCGACGACCCCCTACCAGCGTGCTTGATTGAAGGCGCGGAGATCGCCCGCGACCCCGAGCAGGGGGTCGATCATACGGTTGAAAGTGCCTTCGACACGCTTATATGGGCCATAACATTCGATCAGAGCCTGGTCGAAATTGAGTTCGAGGACGAATTCTTCTTCGCCAGATCCGAACATGTCGAGGTTCAGCCATGCGAAAGTCTATCGGATTGACGTTGCTTACCGGCCTTGCCTGCATCTTTCCCGTGCAAGCGCAGGACTCACCAAGCAACGCGCGCTTGATTGAGTTTGATCAAGACCGGGCCGCATGCCTGCCCAAGAAAACAGCGGCGTTCGATGCAACCTCCCTGCGCCGCGCGGGCTCAATCTCTGGTCAATACAGGGCCGATGCTATGAGCCTAGATCAGAATTGGATCCGGCTTAAGCACCGGGACGACCACATTCTCGTGGCGTCGGCCAATCTGCGCTTTGGGTCCTGTTGAGAATTGACGTCTTGTCAGGAAGCCCCTAAGACGTCCGCCATGAAGCCCCTGTGGCGAAATTGGTAGACGCGATGGATTCAAAATCCATTTCCGCAAGGAGTGCTGGTTCGAGTCCGGCCAGGGGTACCAAGACTGTCCCGCAGTAAGACGCCGCGGACCGCCGCGATCAGCCAATAGTCAGGAACGACCCCAAGCCCTTGGCTTGAAATGAGGGTCTTATACCAGTTTTCCTTAGGAATGACTCTTGTGAACTGAGACCTCAGCATAAATCAGAGGATCGAAAGATGATAGCAAGATATGGTGCTAACTTTGCTTTTATGAAACCACATATTGTGGTCCTTTGATCCAAAGTCGAATTATGCTGAGGTCTCGAACTGGTATAAGGATCGCGACTGCGGCCCCCGTAGCGACCCCGAGACAAGCTAAGAAAGCGCCTCGGGGTATGAGCGAAGGCCCCGTCGGAGGCGAAACGCGAAGCGTTTCTGCCGCGAGACATAAAACCGAAGGATGAATGTTAGTTCATTCTTCCGTTGGTATAAGGCGAACACGCTTAATGGGTTTGGCCAAAAACATGAATCACTTCGCATTGGCAGCCATAGCCCTTAACATCCGCAAGGGGGCGAAGTTTCTTACACTCCTTACGCTTTTCGGTCTTCGAGAACCCTCACCAGCACGGTAAGCAAAGCACACAGAACTTGGACTTTCGATCCACCGCGCTCACAATAGCCCCTTGATGTTTTGCGCCGATGATTGTGTCGAGCTCCCAATCACCCAGGCGATCCTTTGGCTCAACAATTTCGGGACGTTCGTCAAGGTCCACGCGCCCAGGTATGCAGCCACGCCCACCATAGGCTCCGCTGCGTTTGTTGTATTTCTTGCCGCTATGACGCAGGTTCTTATACAACTCGCCGCCGCTGCGCTTATCTGCCCACACATGTTGGTAAATCCATTCATGGCTCAGGGAAACGCCCATCTCATACCAACGGTCATAAAAAGTGACCTTTTCATGACCGTTTCGTGTCTTGTCTAATGGAATATGAGCGTTTTCTTGCCGCGATGCTAGGGTCCGTGGACATTAGGGATTCCCATTTCTGCAAAATTGTGTTTCAAGCTTCCAAAACGGAGGTTTCAATGAACACAGATCGCTTTGTTGTCACAGATCAACTCTGGGATAGGATTTCAGGGTTGATTCCAGGCCGCGATGGGGTTCGCGGTGAACCGTCCCGGGTTTATCGGCGGGTGATTTGTTCAAATGTTAGGCGGCTAGATCATAGCCATGTTTTTCTTTTAAGTATGTCTCCTCTTTTTGGCTAGGGGTTAGGTATCCGATGGATGAGTGGATGCGTTTGGTGTTGTACCACTTGATCCACCTGGCGGTTTGCCACTCGACATCTGCTCTGGATTTCCAGGGGCCGATGCGCTCAACGACCTCTGTTTTGTACAGGCCGATGGTGCTTTCTGCGAGCGCGTTGTCGTAGCTGTCGCCCACGCTGCCCACCGACATATCAACGCCTGCCTCTTCTAGGCGTTCGCTGTATTTGAAGGACATGTATTGGCTGCCGCGATCACTATGGTGAATGGGCTTGATGCCATCTACCGATATGGGTCTGCGTTGATGCAGGGCCTGCTCCAGGGCGTCCAGCACGAAGGCCGTTGTCATAGAGGTGCTGACCTTCCACCCCACCATGCGCCGTGCAAACACGTCGATGACGAAGGCCACATAGACATCTCCCTGCCAGGTTTTGACGTAAGTGAAATCACAGACCCATAACTGGTTAGGGTAAGAGGCATGGAACGCCCTGTTCACCCGATCCTCTGGGCAGGGCAGTGCCTTATCAGGATTGGTGGTGATGACGGGCTTTCCCCGCACCAGGCCTTGATAACCAGCCCTTTGCATCACTCGCTCTACCGTGCACTTGGCGATGGCATAGCCTTCAGACTTGAGCTGATGCCAAACCTTGCGGGTGCCATAAATGCCATCGCTCTCATCATGATAGACGCGCTTGATCTCAGCAAGATCAGCCTCATCCTGATTTGCCTTACGACTGCGCAGATCAGGGTTGCGCGCCATAGAAGCATGACGGCGATAGGTTGAGGGCGCGATGGACAAAACCTTCGCCATCGGCTCGGCACCGAACTCTTGGATATGATCGCTCATAAAGCTCACGACTTGGGAAACGGGCGGCCGAGCTCCGCCTGTGCGAAATAAGCCGAGGCCTTCTTCAAGATCTCATTGGCTTGGCGAAGGTGGCGGACCTCACGCTCCAGTTCTTTGATCCGCGCCTTATCTTCCGTGTTCAAACCAGGGCGCTCACCTGCATCCTTCTGGGCCTGATGACACCAGGAGCGAAGGCTATCGGGAGAACAGCCTAAGCTGCTGCCAACGGCGATATAGGCCGCTTTATCACTGGCTTAGGAACCACGCTGCTCGGAAAGCATCCGCACAGCACGCTCACGAAACTCCGCATTATAACGGGCGGTGTATCTTTTGTTCGACATGGGTCTTCCTTAGAGAATTGGACCCGCCGATAAACCCGGGACGGTTCAAACCCTCAAGACCAAGAAGCTCATCGAAGCCCATCCTGATCTCTTGGAACGCTTAACATCTTGATCACAATCCCAGGGATTGCGGCACGAACAGCCATATCCCTTCTGACCAACATGCCAGAGCTTGGCACGCTCAGCCAGAAAAAGATCGGCGCTCTAGCTGGCTTGGCTCCTATGCAATCCCAATCAGGAACGCTTAAGGGTGTCGCCCGTATCAAGGGGGGAAGAGCTCCTGTACGCAATGCTCTCTACATGCCTTCCTTGGTTGCCATGCGATACAATGAAGACCTAAAGGTTTGCTTAGAGCCGCCTTGTCGATGCAGGAAAGCCGAAAAAAGTCGCCCTCATCGCCGTGATGCCTAAGCTGATCACGCTGGCAAATGCCCTCTTGCGGGAAAACAGAAAATGGTCACAAATTGCCCCTTGATTTATCATGGATACTCACGGCAGAAACGCTTCGCGTTTCGCCGCCCCTTCGCTGATACCCCGAGGCGCGTGTCCGCCGATCTCGGGGCCGCTACGGGGGCCGCAGTCGCGGCCCTTATACCAGCGATCATAAGAGTTATTTATAATTGCCGCTGGTATCATAAACCATACGCCCGCTGATCTGCTCGGGGGACCACTGTTGGCCCAGGCGATCATTGATCCACTGGGTCACATCTGCACTGGCCTTGTAAGGCCGCGCGCAAGCCTTGTGGCGACGAGTGGTAGCTCGTTGATGGGCGTGCTTATGGCGATAACCACGCCCTCCTGTGTTGCGCTTGATCTCTGGACTGATCGTTCGCGGGTCTCGTGATAGCTGCCCCGCAATGGCGCGATGGCTCAGACCGCTTTTCTTCATTGCATAAATCTGGCAACGATCTTCATGGGTCAGATGACGATAGCTTTTGGGCATGGATGGCTCCTCCTAGTTCGCACCGAAGAGCTAATCCTTTCGCATCTGACCCGCTACCCTCAGGTGGGGCACAGGGGAATCGCTTTTGAAAAAATATCTATGAAGGAGGTGCCAATCGATTCATGAGGAGCGCGTAACCCCATGTAGGAGACGCGCCATGGAAGAGTTTTCCCATATATTCGAAGGAGTTGATGACCCACGCAGGAGCAACGCGACCCGTCACGATCTGCACGAGATGCTGATGATCGGGCTTCTATGCACGCTTAGCGGCGGTGAGGGGTGCTGTGATATGTCCCTGTTTGCAAAGACGAAGGAGCCGTTTTTACGGACATTTATGTCGCTAAAGCACGGTATTCCAAGTCACGACGCGTTCTCTGACTTGTTTAACGCGCTTGATCCAAAGTCCCTTCACAAAGCACTGTTTGGTTTTGTTGAGGATTTTTCTGATCAACTTGGTGACGTGATTGCCGTTGATGGAAAGACGCTTCGCCGCTCGTTTGATCGCGCCAAAGCTCGCTCCGCCCTGCACCTGGTGCAGGCCTTTTCAGTCAAGGAAAAGTTGGTTCTTGGTCAGGTCGCCGTTGACGAAAAGTCCAACGAGATCACGGCTTTGCCTGCTCTGCTGGAGATGCTCTCGCTCAAGGGGCGTATCGTTACAGCAGACGCCATGCATACCCAACGCAATACCGCACAATCTGTGACAGACGCTGGTGGCGATTACGCGCTCGCCCTCAAACGCAATCAGGGCAGCTTATACGAGGACGTGAAGCTGTACTTAGATGATCGTGCGAATACTCAGGTGTGTGATACTGCAGAAGAGATTAGCGCAGGTCATGGGCGTATCGAAACTCGTACTGCTTTGATCAGCCATGATGTTGAATGGCTCATGGAACGCCATGACTGGCCTGGACTTCAGGCAATTGCAAAGGTTAGCGCACGCCGTGAGATTGGAGACAAAATCAGTCTGAACCGTCCCGGGTTTATCGGCGGGTCCAATTCTCTAAGGAAGACCCATGTCGAACAAAAGATACACCCCCCGTTATAATGCGGAGTTTCGTGAGCGTGCTGTGCGGATGCTTTCCGAGCAGCGTGGTTCCTATGCCAGTGATAAAGCGGCCTATATCGCCGTTGGCAGCAGCTTAGGCTGTTCTCCCGATAGCCTTCGCTCCTGGTGTCATCAGGCCCAGAAGGATGCAGGTGAGCGCCCTGGTTTGAACACGGAAGATAAGGCGCGGATCAAAGAACTGGAGCGTGAGGTCCGCCACCTTCGCCAAGCCAATGAGATCTTGAAGAAGGCCTCGGCTTATTTCGCACAGGCGGAGCTCGGCCGCCCGTTTCCCAAGTCGTGAGCTTTATGAGCGATCATATCCAAGAGTTCGGTGCCGAGCCGATGGCGAAGGTTTTGTCCATCGCGCCCTCAACCTATCGCCGTCATGCTTCTATGGCGCGCAACCCTGATCTGCGCAGTCGTAAGGCAAATCAGGATGAGGCTGATCTTGCTGAGATCAAGCGCGTCTATCAGGATGAGAGCGATGGCATTTATGGCACCCGCAAGGTTTGGCATCAGCTCAAGTCTGAAGGCTATGCCATCGCCAAGTGCACGGTAGAGCGATTGATGCAAAGGGCTGGTTATCAAGGCCTGGTGCGGGGAAAGCCCGTCATCACCACCAATCCTGATAAGGCACTGCCCTGCCCAGAGGATCGGGTGAACAGGGCGTTCCATGCCTCTTACCCTAACCAGTTATGGGTCTGTGATTTCACTTACGTCAAAACCTGGTAGGGAGATGTCTATGTGGCCTTCGTCATCGACGTGTTTGCACGGCGCATGGTGGGGTGGAAGGTCAGCACCTCTATGACAACGGCCTTCGTGCTGGACGCCCTGGAGCAGGCCCTGCATCAACGCAGACCCATATCGGTAGATGGCATCAAGCCCATTCACCATAGTGATCGCGGCAGCCAATACATGTCCTTCAAATACAGCGAACGCCTAGAAGAGGCAGGCGTTGATAGTCGGTGGGCAGCGTGGGCGACAGCTACGACAACGCGCTCGCAGAAAGCACCATCGGCCTGTACAAAACAGAGGTCGTTGAGCGCATCGGCCCCTGGAAATCCAGAGCAGATGTCGAGTGGCAAACCGCCAGGTGGATCAAGTGGTACAACACCAAACGCATCCACTCATCCATCGGATACCTAACCCCTAGCCAAAAAGAGGAGACATACTTAAAAGAAAAACATGGCTATGATCTAGCCGCCTAACATTTGAACAAATCACCCGCCGATAAACCCGGGACGGTTCAGTCATCACGAACGCTACTTCCTCTTGAGTACGCCTGTGTCAGCCAAGCGCACAATTGAGATAACACGCGCTCATTGGGCGATTGAAAACAGCTTGCATTGGGTGCTGGATGTGACAATGAACGAAGATGCCGCACGAAATAGGACAGGCAACGGCCCTGAAAATTTTGCCACACTTCGGCGAATGGCACTAAACCTTGCCCAAACCGAACCCTCAAAGGGATCAAAGAGGGGCAAGCTAAAACGCGCCGGATCGAACGACGAATTCATGCTCGATATGATCAGGGCGGCTAAAAATTCTCAAAAGCGATAGCCCTGTAAGCAATCCCGTCTTGTGTTGAATGATTTTATTATTGTCAGTATGCAGCATGGTTGTTCTTTCATTTTGCTGGTTAGGTTTGCACCACCAACAAATCGCAACAACCCGTCCCATTCAAGGGGCGAACGCGGGGGGCCATTTCGTACGAAATGGCCCCCCCGCGTGTCCGATCAAGTCTGAACTGATTCAATTAAGCGCTGACTATCTGCTGGCCGATAGAGGATACGACACCCAAGACATCTTAGACCAGGCTAAATGCCAGGGCATGACGCCCGTCATCCCGCCCAAAAAGAACCGCAAGAATCAGCGCGAGTATGACAAAGACCTCTACAAAATCAGGCATCTGGTTGAAAATGCTTTCCTCCACCTCAAACGATGGAGGGGAATCGCAACACCATATGCCAAAAACGCCGCCTCATTCATGGCAGCTATCCATATCAGGTGTAGCGCTCTGTGGGCAAACATCTCGTGACTACACTATCTAATCGCCACCCCCTCAAATAAGGGGGGAATTACCATCGCTTTTTGCTGAGGCCTCACCTTATCATCACCTCAGTAAAAACTGAACCATTGAACATCTGGTGGACGCGGATTTGCGTGAATTGGAAATTGAATCACCTTAAGCGGGCTTTTCCCAGGGTGTTCTAATCTGGGCTCCGGGGCTCGATCTGCTCAAGGCGACCTTCCGCAACTCTTAGCAAGGTTAAGTCTTCTTCAAGTGCGGATCGTTCATGACGCTGCTTTTTCACAACCGTCTTGGGCGCTCGCGCCAGGAAGCGAGGGTTCTCTAGGGTTCTATCCAATTTTAATATAGCCGCCTCAACCTTGGCGCGTTCCTTCAATAGACGCTGGCGTTCAGTACTTATGTCCATCAGACCCGAGAGGGGTAAGAAGAATGCCCCGCCCTGCACCACCAAGCTCACGGCGCCCTCCGGCGCCGGATCAACCACTGATACATGGTCGATACGCCCAACGAACTTGAGCAGAGGTCGATAGGCCTCCAGACAACGCGACGCCGTGGCTGTTGGTTCAAAGACCTGCAATGACACACGTGACCCAGGGGCAAGGTTCAAGTCCGCTTTGGCCGTGCGAACGGCACTAATCAGATTACGGACGAAATCTAGATCAGCGCGCGCAGCATCTGACTGACCGCTCAAGGCCGAGGGCCAGGCATGGAGGCTGAGCAGGCCATCCACCCCTTGCGCGTTTCTTCTATGAGACGTCGCTGTGCGAAAATAACCGTCCCACAACTCTTCAGTTACGAAAGGAATCAGGGGATGGAGCAAACGTAGAAGGTGGCCAAATCCGTAAGCCAGTGTTGACTTGGTTTCCGTCGCGAGGACCTGGTCTTGGCTGTCCAGGAGTGCTTTGGTAAATTCCAAGTACCAAGGGCAAAATAGATCCCAAGTAAAGTGATACAGCGCAGCCGCCGCCTCATTGAAATGATAGGCTTTAAGGGCTTGCTCAAGACGAGTCTGGGCCTGCGCAAGTTCGCCAAGGATCCACTGGTTCAAAGGATGGATGAGGCAGTTAGGATCAAAGTCTGCGTTGACCGAGCACCCCTTCAACTCCACATACTTGGCCGTGTTCCAAAGTTTGGTTATAAAGTTTCGGCTGTCCTCCACCCGTTCCATAGAAAGCTTCAAATCGTTTCCAGGCGACGCCATGGCCGCGAGCGTAAAGCGCAAGGCATCAGTGCCGTAGCGGTCTGAGACATTCAAGGGGTCGATAATGTTGCCTTTGG
Source organism: Alphaproteobacteria bacterium (assembly GCA_965228345.1). Taxonomy (GTDB): domain Bacteria; phylum Pseudomonadota; class Alphaproteobacteria; order UBA7985; family UBA7985; genus CAXQZM01. The sequence goes on from CBDDHH010000003.1 coordinate 902,700, forward strand.
ACTTGGACATTTTTGCGCCTTGCTCATCGCGCACCAGCGCGTGAATATAGACTTGGCGAAACGGGACCTGCCCCATGAAATGCAGGCCCATCATCATCATGCGCGCCACCCAAAAAAATAGAATGTCATGTCCCGTAACCAAGACCGAACCAGGATAGTACGCCGACAAAGCATCGGTCCTATCGGGCCAGCCCAGTGTCGAAAAGGGCCAAAGCGCCGATGAAAACCACGTATCCAGCACGTCGGGATCTTGCCGCAACACAGCGTCTGGTCCTGCCTGGGCCTGGGCGGCAGCCTCATCAACCGCGACGTAAACCTCGCCCGCCTCATCGTACCAAGCAGGAATTTGATGTCCCCACCACAGCTGGCGTGAGATGCACCAGGGTTGAATGCGTTGCATCCAATCAAAATAGACCTTTGCATGCGTCTCTGGGACGAAGACGGTTTCTCCACGCTCGACTGCCGCGACTGCAGGCGCGGCCAATTCAGCGGCGTCGACGAACCATTGTTCGGTCAAGTAGGGCTCCACGACGGTTTTCGAGCGGTCGCCAATGGGTTGCTGGAGCACATGGGCCTCCACCTTTTCCAGCCAACCTTCGGCATCGGCCTGCGCGACAACCTTTTGGCGTGCATCCAAAACCGTCAAGCCCTGCAACATCTCGGGAACCGACTCGTTCAGAGTCCCGTCGCGGTTCAAGATGTTGATCATCTCTAGGTTGTGACGGCGGCCAACCTCAAAGTCGTTAAAATCATGTGCGGGAGTGATTTTCACTGCCCCTGTCCCCTTTTCTGGGTCGGCATGAGTGTCGCCGACGATGGGAACTAGACGACCCGTAAGCGGTAGGCGAACCTGCTGCCCAATCAAGCCTTGAAAACGCGGATCCTCCGGATGCACCGCGACGCCCGTGTCGCCGAGCATTGTTTCTGGCCGTGTCGTCGCGACGATGAGAAAGCGGGTGGAATCGTTCGCAAGCGGGTAGCGAAGGTGCCAGAGGTGGCCTTGGGTTTCCTTCTGCTCCACCTCTAAATCAGATATGGCAGTTTGAAGCTTGGTGTCCCAATTCACCAATCGCTTGTCCTTATAGATCAAGCCTTGTTCGTAGAGCGTGACAAAAACCTGCTTGACCGCCCGCGATAGGCCCGCGTCCATGGTGAAGCGTTCCCGATCCCAATCGGGCGAGGCGCCGAGGGCACGCAGCTGGTGTGTGATAGTTCCGCCTGATTCCTCTTTCCAAGCCCAAGCCCGGCGCAGAAACTCGGCACGTCCTAAATCTTCCTTGCGCACGCCTTCAGCCTCCAGCTTGGTATCAACAATAGCTTGGACCGCGATCCCCGCGTGGTCCATGCCCGGTTGCCAAAGCGTATTTCTACCCACCATACGATGAAACCGCGTGAGCAAATCTTGCAAACTCATGGTCAGGGCATGGCCCATGTGGAGCGTGCCCGTAACGTTGGGCGGGGGCATCATAATGACGTACGGCGTGCCACTTTGAGCAGGATCAGCGGCGCCGATCTTAGCGGCGTCCCAAGCCTTCGACCACTTAGCCTCAGCCGCTTTAGCATCAAACAACTTGGCTAACATGGTGCCGGCCCTTTCAACCCACGCAGGGTTTTTTCAAACAGCAATCTGGGTTTGCGTGACTATTTTACACCAAAGAGGAGTTGCGGGTAAGAGCGCACACGGTTCTCATCGAGCACGGCCAACGTATCAAAATGGAGGACAGGCAAATCAAGCGCCTCTGTGGTCATTTCCCCAGTTGCAGCAAGCAAGTTATAGGCTGCGGTCACGGCGTTGGACTTATCACTAACATACTGATCTTGGGCTTCCAGATAATCCTGTTGGGCATTTTGAACGGCCAGGAACGTCGCCGTGCCTGCGTCAAATTCAGCCTCAGTAGCGCGCAACACCAGCTCTTGCGCTTTTGTGATCGTCACGCGCCTATTGAGGTTTTCAAACTGGGCGTCTGCGTTGGCCCAGGCCGCGCGCACCCGCGCCTCAATCGCGGCTTTTTGTCCCGTCAAGTTCGCTTCGGCAATCAGGACACCTTGTTCGACCGACGCAAGGGCCGCCTCACGTTGGCCGCTGGTATAAAGCGGCAGAGACGCCGTAAACCCAATAGAGCTGGCATCCGTATCGTCACCGCTGCCGATCCCGTCCCAAGATCTGCTAAGACTGCCCTGGGCCAAAACATTGACACCATATTGAGCGCGAGTCGTAATGACCCGATCCCGCGCGATGCTCAAGTTAATCTCCGCTGCTTTGATCAAAGGATGATCACTCAGGGCCGTTTGCAAAGCTGCATCCAGGGTTGCAGGCATAGAAGGAAATCCAGGATCGCGCAGTTGTTCGGGGGACTGACCTATGACTCGCACGAAGGTCGCCCGGGTTCCGCTCAAGGTCGCGCGGGCCAGTGTTGCGATGGTTTGGGCCTGCGCTAAACCGCTTTGAGCCAAAGCCAGATCAGTACGAGTCCCCTCTCCGGCGTTCAGCCGCGCTTGCGCGGCCTCCAACTCCTGCTCCGCCGTATTTACGCCCGACAAAGCGACTGCCAAAGCACCTTCATCGCGGACAACATCCATGTAGGCAGCAACTGCCGAAGTCAAGGTGTCTATCTCAGCCGCTAAATAGGTGGCATGCGCCGCGCTGACATCCCCCAGAGCCACGCGCACTCCTGCGGGGATTCCATCAAATGAGCCTTGAAAAAGATGTTGGGAAAAGGAGAGCGAAACCTCGGAGGTTTCGTCCGACTGAGAATCCCCGTCCGGATTCGACGAACTAACAGCATTGTTGGTAGAGGCATTGCCGCTGAGGCTCCCGTCAACGCGCAGGCGCGTTTGCGCAACCGCATCGTTATAGGTCTCGACCGCCTGCACGGCCTGGGCGCGTGCAACCAGAAGATCAGGATTGACTTCGTGGGTTTGTATCAAGGCTTCGCCCAAAGACTGCGCCGCGGCGATGCCAACAGTGGCAAATGAGATCAGGCCGCCAGCGATGAAACTGCAACGGAATAGAATGGATGGATTGGTGGAAGAGATCATAGGGAAACTTCTAAAATTCAAATTGAGCTGAGCTTTGAAACTCTGGCAATACAGGGACTGCGGCGTTAGCTAAGATTTGTTGCGAAAGACCGTGATCAGACCGATGAGCCACCACAATCGCGCCGTCATTGCGACTGTGACCGGAAACAGGAGTCAGAACACGCCCATTGGGGGTGAGAAGATCCGCCCACGTTTTTGGGATTTCCGTGACAGCTCCGCCGACGAAAATGCGCTCAAAAGGGCCTGGCGGCAGGGCCTCAAATCCTCCTTGGAGCCACAGGGCCTGAGGAACCAGCTCCATACCCTGCACCGCCAACTCGGACACGGGTTCAACCACCGTGACATGGATCTGCATCTCGCAGAGCAATCGGGGCAAGTAGCCGTTGCCGCCCGCAATCACGAGAACTCGCTGATTCGCCTGCAGATCGGCGGCTTGTAACAGGCGTGCAGCGACCAAGGGTTCCATCAGGCTGCGTCCATGTCCCAAGGCCACGTCTTCATCGACATAAGCCGCATTCTCGCGGCCCTTAGGTGCAAAGGCCTCACGCGGCGCGGACAAAAACAAGTCGATCACCGTCGGATCAATGATTTTGTTGGTTCGCAATTGACCATCAACCATGGCGATGCGTTGCTGTGCAAACACAGATTTTCCCACAAGGAACGTCACTTTCATTTCGTTGTTGCGTCTTTAAACTATGTTGCCTGAAAACAACACTTTTAATTGATGATCAAGCGAATTCTTCCCCTTTTGAAATGAGCCAGTGATTCATCTGATACCAGCTTTCCTCAAGAATGACTCTTATATTCGCTGGTATAAGGGCCGCGACTGCGGTCCCCCAAGCGGGCTCCAAGCCCGAAGGACGCAGCGAACGCCCGCGCCACAAACAGGCGGCCCCGAAATCAGCTAAGAAAGCGCCTCGAGATATAAGCGAAGGTCGCATCCTGCGGTCGGGCTGAGCGAGCGGTGCGAGCGAGGTGAGACTGCAATCCCAAAAAGCAGAAACGCGAGGCGTTTCTGCCGTGAGACTGAAAATTTTCATAAATGGGTCACCATTTATGACGCCCATTCAGGTGTGAAGTGCCCCACCTGAGGGTAGCGGGTCAGATGCGAAAGGATTAGCTCTTCGGTGCGAACTAGGAGGAGCCATCCATGCCCAAAAGCTATCGTCATCTGACCCATGAAGATCGTTGCCAGATTTATGCACTGAAGAAAAGCGGTCTGAGCCATCGCGCCATTGCGGGGCAGCTATCACGAGACCCGCGAACGATCAGTCCAGAGATCAAGCGCAACACAGGAGGGCGTGGTTATCGCCATAAGCACGCCCATCAACGAGCTACCACTCGTCGCCACAAGGCTTGCGCGCGGCCTTACAAGGCCAGTGCAGATGTGACCCAGTGGATCAATGATCGCCTGGGCCAACAGTGGTCCCCCGAGCAGATCAGCGGGCGTATGGTTTATGATACCAGCGGCAATTATAAATGACTCTTATGATCGCTGGTATAAGGGCCGCGACTGCGGCCCCCGTAGCGGCCCCGAGATCGGCGCGAAAGCGCCTCGGAGTATAAGCGAAGGGGCGGCGAAACGCGAAGCGTTTCTGCCTTGAGACACGAAACGGTCATGAAAAGGTCACTTTTTATGACCGTTGGTATGAGAGGGGCGTTTCCCTGAGCCATGAATGGATTTACCAACATGTGTGGGCAGATAAGCGCAGCGGCGGCGAGTTGTATAAGAACCTGCGTCATAGCGGCAAGAAATACAACAAACGCAGCGGAGCCTATGGCGGGCGTGGCTGCATACCTGGGCGCGTGGACCTTGACGAACGTCCCGAAAAAGACCTCTGCATGAGGGGATAGAGCAATTTTTTGTGCGAACCAGAGGCATATCTGATTTTCCAAGCCCTTCATTGGAGGCGCATTTGTGGTCTTGATGCCAAATCTTACATAGATTGATCTGTTTGGAGAGCTGAATTGGAGGCGAGAATTGCAGATCAGAGAATTGGAAGCCTCCTCATGGACCAGATTCCGTTCGTTCCGCTAAGATTGAATGACTTGGTCTATGTGATTTGCAAGATTTGGCGGTTGAGGACGATTTTGTTGGCAGCCTTCAAGAGGTTTTGTGCGATGGCGGCCATAGCGAACTGGGCGTGGGTTTTGGCCGTTCCGAAGTATCGTGCTCTAGCAAAGCTAAACAGACGCTTCATCGTGCCAAAGCACTGTTCGACGTGAATTAGTTCAGACTTGATCGGACACGCGGGGGGCCATTTCGTACGAAATGGCCCCCCGCGTTCGCCCCTTGAATGGGACGGGTTGTTGCGATTTGTTGGTGGTGCAAACCTAACCAGCAAAATGAAAGAACAACCATGCTGCATACTGACAATAAAATCATTCAACACAAGACGGGATTGCTTAACCTAGCCCAAGAGCTGGGGAACGTGTCCAAGGCCTGCCAGCTCATGGGTTACTCACGCGATACCTTCTACCGCTACAAAGCCGCTGCCGATGAGGGCGGAGTGGAGGCCCTTTTTGAGCGCACCCGCCGCAAGCCTAACCTTGCCAACCGCGTTGATCTGGCCACTGAGGAAGCCGTCATCAAATGCGCCACAGACTTCCCCGCCTATGGCCAGGCCAGGACATCCAATGAACTGCGCAAGATCGGTGTCTTCGTCTCGCCCTCAGGCGTCCGCTCCATCTGGCTGCGCCCTAACCTGGCCAACTTCAAGGATCGCCTGAAGGCCTTGGAAGCCAAAGTGGCACAGGACGGCATCATCCTTACTGAAACCCAGGTTCAGGCTTTGGAGAAGAAAAAGCTGGATGATGAAGCCACCGGCGAGATTGAGACTGAACCGTCCCGGGTTTATCGGCGGGTCCAATTCTCTAAGGAAGACCCATGTCGAACAAAAGATACACCCCCCGTTATAATGCGGAGTTTCGTGAGCGTGCTGTGCGGATGCTTTCCGAGCAGCGTGGTTCCTATGCCAGTGATAATGCGGCCTATATCGCCGTTGGCAGCAGCTTAGGCTGTTCTCCCGATAGCCTTCGCTCCTGGTGTCATCAGGCCCAGAAGGATGCAGGTGAGCGCCCTGGTTTGAACACGGAAGATAAGGCGCGGATCAAAGAACTGGAGCGTGAGGTCCGCCACCTTCGCCAAGCCAATGAGATCTTGAAGAAGGCCTCGGCTTATTTCGCACAGGCGGAGCTCGGCCGCCCGTTTCCCAAGTCGTGAGCTTTATGAGCGATCATATCCAAGAGTTCGGTGCCGAGCCGATGGCGAAGGTTTTGTCCATCGCGCCCTCAACCTATCGCCGTCATGCTTCTATGGCGCGCAACCCTGATCTGCGCAGTCGTAAGGCAAATCAGGATGAGGCTGATCTTGCTGAGATCAAGCGCGTCTATCATGATGAGAGCGATGGCATTTATGGCACCCGCAAGGTTTGGCATCAGCTCAAGTCTGAAGGCTATGCCATCGCCAAGTGCACGGTAGAGCGAGTGATGCAAAGGGCTGGTTATCAAGGCCTGGTGCGGGGAAAGCCCGTCATCACCACCAATCCTGATAAGGCACTGCCCTGCCCAGAGGATCGGGTGAACAGGGCGTTCCATGCCTCTTACCCTAACCAGTTATGGGTCTGTGATTTCACTTACGTCAAAACCTGGCAGGGAGATGTCTATGTGGCCTTCGTCATCGACGTGTTTGCACGGCGCATGGTGGGGTGGAAGGTCAGCACCTCTATGACAACGGCCTTCGTGCTGGACGCCCTGGAGCAGGCCCTGCATCAACGCAGACCCATATCGGTAGATGGCATCAAGCCCATTCACCATAGTGATCGCGGCAGCCAATACATGTCCTTCAAATACAGCGAACGCCTAGAAGAGGCAGGCGTTGATATGTCGGTGGGCAGCGTGGGCGACAGCTACGACAACGCGCTCGCAGAAAGCACCATCGGCCTGTACAAAACAGAGGTCGTTGAGCGCATCGGCCCCTGGAAATCCAGAGCAGATGTCGAGTGGCAAACCGCCAGGTGGATCAAGTGGTACAACACCAAACGCATCCACTCATCCATCGGATACCTAACCCCTAGCCAAAAAGAGGAAACATACTTAAAAGAAAAACATGGCTATGATCTAGCCGCCTAACATTTGAACAAATCACCCGCCGATAAACCCGGGACGGTTCATCCATGGTCTCAAACTCAAGCATGCAGAGGCTGCGATCATTGACGCCACACTGGTGGAAAGCGCTGCGCGTCCACGCAGCTATATCGATGCTCCAAAGGACCGCGAGGAGGGCGAAGAAGCCGAGGCACAGGACGCTATGACCTATAGTGCCGATCCTGATGCGCGTTGGGTCAAGAAGGGGGCCAAAAGCACCTTGGGCTTCAAAGGATTTGCACGTTGTGATGAGGAGGGCTTTGTTGACCGTGTCCATACTACGCACGCCAATCGCGCAGAAAGCCCTGAATTTGAGACCATGGCACGCAATGCTAAAGCCGCACGCGTCTTGGCCGATAAGGCCTATGCCGCCAAAGCTAACCGTGCCTTTTTGAAGGGCAAACACCGCGATGGTATCATGCGAAAAGCTGTAAGAGGACGCCCGCTAAGGGCCTCAGAAAAGCGCTTCAACAAGCTGATCTCAAAGCGCCGCTTTCGCGTCGAACAGTGCTTTGGCACGATGAAGCGTCTGTTTAGCTTTGCTAGAGCACGATACTTCGGAACGGCCAAAACCCATGCCCAGTTCGTTATGGCCGCCATCGCACAAAACCTCTTGAAGGCTGCCAACAAAATCGTCCTCAACCGCCAAATCTTGCAAATCACATAGACCAAGTCATTCAATCTTAGCGGAACGAACGGAATCTGGTCCATGAGGAGGCTTCCAATTCTCTGATCTGCAATTCTCGCCTCCAATTCAGCTCTCCAAACAGATCAATCTATGTAAGATTTGGCATCAAGACCACAAATGCGCCTCCAATGAAGGGCTTGGAAAATCAGATATGCCTCTGGTTCGCACAAAAAATTGCTCTATCCCCTCATGCAGAGGTCTTACATAACCGCGCAAAATCAGTTGCCCCTCGAACTGCGCCATGATCTCCGCCAGCACACCGCTATGGGTCAAGCGATTACCGAAGTGGCGAATGGTATTCTCATCGGGCATGGGCGCGCCTAGATCAAAGCCCAGAAAGCGCATCCAGCTTAAGCGATCACGGATCATAAACTCTGTCCGCGCATCGCTTAAGTTATGCTGCACTTGGACAACCATGGCTTTGAACATGGCAACGGGATCAAAATGAGGCCGTCCCCCGCGCGTACCATCGCCGTAGTTCAGCGCCTTCAAAAGGATGGGACGAAAGGCCTCAAAATTAACCAAAGCCTCCAACTCTTCCAACGGATCACCATCCGCACTCAAGCGGGCAAGATGGTCTGACAAATCTAAAAAACTGGGCAACGACGACTTCATGCTATAAACTGGATCACAATGTTAACTCACGCGCAAAAGGTGGGTTATTGCGGGTGCTCAGCTTCAATGGCCGCCTGCGTGATGAATGCCTCAATGAAGAAATGTTCAGCAGTTTAGCAGAGGCCAGGCGCATCCTAGGAATATGGCTATATGACTACAACAATGTCCGCCCGCACAGTGCCTTAGAAAGCAGGACACCGACACAAGAGCGTCAGCGCCTCCCTACACTCGACGCTGTCGCCCTTGTGTCGGAAAAGGAGAAAGCGTAAATGACCGTCAGATTCTTCTTATAACTAAGGGCCCAGTGGGGGGCACGTCAATCCAAACGCAATATACCAACCAAAGGCAAAAAGGAATCCTCTGTCCCCAAGAAAACCCAATTTATGCTGAGGTCTCACATTCTTCAATATTGCGAAGTTGCTAGCGATGCTCATCGAACGGAAGTTGGTACATCGAGACCTCAGCAGAATTCGACTTCGAATCAAAAGGCCATAAGATGTGGTGCTATCAAAGCGAAATTAGCACTATATCTTGCTATCAACTTTCGATTCTCTGATTTATGCTGAGGTCTCAGATCACCGCAGTGAATCAAAAATTTCCTGTGCTCGTGTCGCAAAACTGTGTTCCGATCTAACATAAGCGGAAAGTTGCAAGCGTTCTTTGTCGGTCAGTAGAGCCTTGGCCTTGTCTAATGAAGTTTGCAGAGTCGTTGTCTCATCAAAAAACGTGGCACCACGGCGCAAATCATCCGGCATGCCAACGACGTCATCGGTAACGAAGGTCGCACCGCACGCTAACAGGTCAAAGATACGATCGGAAACGAAACCATTGATGCGCATCGTGTTCCAGTGGTCATTCAGCACAACATCTGCTTGGCGATAGTGCCAACCAAGCTCATGATTACTAATGTTCTGGGATTTGATCCAGGAATCAGGGATCAAACCCTCCCACATCTCACCAACGACCTCAAGTGGCACATCCTCATCAATTGCTTTCTTAACAACTTCGCGAAGGACTTTGCGCGAGTTGCCCACGAATAGGTTATGGTAAGCGGGTATCCTAAGTTTGGGAGTTGGGAAAAATCGATCCGGATCTGTACACTGCAATAGTGGCAGTACGCACGTGGGAATGCCGCGTGCTTGCAGATTCGCCGCCCAGGTCTCTGAGGCGACAAAGACAAAATCATAGCCTGCCAGTTCCTCATCTGAGATCTTCTCAGGGTGGCTGATCATCCACATAATCCTTGTTTGATGAGGCGTTAATTCGGCGACCGCATCGAATCTTGAAAGGCCCCGCAAAACGACGACGGTCTTGGCTTCAACGCGCGCCCAGTCATCCAAAAACACAATTTCCGCCTCGATGCCTTTCATAGCCATTGCCTTCACAAGTGATACACCGAAGTGGTAATCACCCCAGCTCTTCCGCAAGGTCGGCCTGGGACAGGGTACGAGAATCTGCACTTTACCTGCTTGAGCTGCCATATGACCTGCGGCCGGCTTCATGAGCATTCCTCCCTCGTCTATTTCTAAGCACGTAGGGCTAAAAATTCTAAGTCGATCAGGCTCATCTGGCAAAGAGTCGCCAATGTAATGGGAGGCTACGACACCATCGGCTGCGTACAGGGCTTCGTCATCAGCGAAGTTGCGCCGTGCCCAGCGATCAGAAAAGACCTTTCTATTCGCCTTGATATGAGTCCCGCGCCCCTCGGTTTGGCCCTCATGATGCACTATGATAGAATCAGGGCAGACTTGAAAAACTGGGTCTCCGTCGCCCAGGCGTAGGCATAAATCGACATCCTCCTGTCCATTTCGGAATATGGGATCGAACCCCTTTGCGTTGCAAAAATCTTCCGCTCGCATGGCAAGGCAAGCCGCCGTTAAGGCTGCACATTTACGTGGCTTGGTTCCTACACCGACATCGCCACTGAGCCCGAGGTAAATTGAATAGGCCAAAGCTGAATACTTTGAGAAGGCAAGGCCAACCCCCTGGATGCTACCATCAGGGTATAGCAGGCGCGGCTGTGTGCCTTTGATGGCAGGATCCTCCAAAGGCCGCACAAGGGGCGACAACCACTCGGGTGTGGTTCTGGTATCATTATTGAGGAAGACGACCCGCCTTCCTCGACTTCGGGCAAAGCCGATGTTGTTTCCCAGCGCGAAGTTAAAGTTGGCTGGATTGGTAATCAAGTTCACTTGTTCGATCTGGCGTTCCCAACGCTCCAGAACTTTTTTGGTGGTCCTATCGCTGCCATTGTCGACCAAGATAACCTCAAAGTCTTCCCCTGCTTGATTCTTAAAGAGGGAGGTAAGGCAGGCATTAGTAAGTTCTGGAATATTATGTACGCAGATGATAATAGAAACTAGATCTTGCTGCCGCGCGGGCAAGGTCTTAGTCATATGTTGCCAGTCAACTTGATGTTTGGCGCGAACAATGTCTTGATATGATACTTCAACGCAGTTGGTGATACGGTCGGGTGCGGGAGACGCATCGTAACGCGCGCCGACAAAATCAAATACAGCGGGATCTCCTGCGTCGCAATGCCGGATAATCAAATCCCAGTCGACCATGCGTTCTAGCGTTTGGTCAAAAACACCGTAAGTGTCCATCAGATCACTCGTATGAATATAGACGTTCAAATCTATGAAATTCTCGGTTAAAAGTTGCTCGCGGGAAAATTCATTCGCTAGGTATTTAATACTGGATTCTTGGTCTAAACCCCTGTGATACTTCTTTAAAATTGAATAACCAGCGGCCTTTCCACTGGCTCGCAACCCTGCGAGAGATAGGAGCAGATAATCCGGCATCCACGCGTTGTCGCTGTCCAGATAGGCAATTATGTCGCCCGTAGCCCGCGCGAGCCCAGTATTACGGGCGTTGCCCACCCCCGTCCCATCGGATGAAACGACACCTATGCGCGCATCATCAAAGCGCTCAGCAATTGCTGCTTTTGTCCCATCCGTGGAGCAATCGTCAATAATGATCAACTCCCAGTTGCCATAAGTTTGGTCGAGGACGGACTGAATCGCCGTGAAAATGCGACTACGACGGTTTCTCGTCGGCATAATAATGGAAACCTTGGTTATACCTTGTTTCACGATGTCCAACGCGCCGTTTTCCTGCACTTTCTGGCGCCAGTTTTCCTCCATCTTTGGAGTGAATCGGCGCGACAACTTTTTCAAAGGCGAGCGCGATTTTGGTACGGCCTTAGCGCCAGGTTCTGGGAAATAACGTTTCCTATACGCCGTTATGCTCTGATCAGAACCGAGCATGATCGTATGGGTGAGATTCCGTTTTTTGGCGGAGGCAGCAAATAGGTCACGCCGTCGGTGGGAGAACAGAGACTGTTTTCGAGAAAGCGACTCCAATAATTTATATCGTCGCCGTATCTTAGAAAAGATTCGGGGGTGCGCCCAGATTGACAGCAATAGATCTTCCATCTGTCGGATTTTCCCTGCGCTCTTTTCAAGTTCCAAAATCAAGTTGTGAATTTGATGACTATTTCTCAACTTTTGAACATCTTCTAAATCCTGCAAATCAGAAAGAGAAACCTCGGATAGATCTTCCGCCAACCAATCCCTTGTGTAGGGGTCCTTTAGGCCTTGCCATAGGCGCGCCTGTCCACTCGTGAGGAACTTTGCAAGATCTTGTCCATCTGCGTGTTCACGATGAAGCCTGCTGTCGATATGGGCTTGGCCACGATCCATACTTAGCCTGCTTATGTCGACGCCAAACTCTCCGAGCTTGTCAAAAACATGTCGCATTTCGCTTTTGGGGCAAGAGACCAAACGAGCATAGTCGACGAAGATGCGCCTATGGCCCTGAGAAACCTGCAAAGCGCTTTTATTGTAGGCCTCCCACAACGCAACTCCATGCCGGAGAGAAAACTCATTTCTTGTCTTTAGCGACTTGGCAACTTCTAGTGGGTTGCGCAGGCATATTACAATGACTGGGTCCTCTATCAGGCTTCTGAAAACGGGATAAACCAGTGAAAGTCGCGGCTCTTTTATACCCCAAAGGTCTTGTGAACCAATCGCACGAGCAACACTCAGAAATCGACTCTGTTCGGCCGCTTTGGTATCTTCCGGGATTCTTGCGATGCAAAATTCTGAAATTTTATCCCAACTCGAGTTGCATGAGTTCATAAGATTTTTGCAAATGTTATGGACAGTCATATGTTCAAAAAAGCCTTTGGGGTTTTGAATATGAGGAGGCATCAGCTCATCAGGTTGTCCAAAATTGACACCGCTGGCGCTGAGGGCACCCGCCAAGGCTGACGTGCCAGATCGATGCATCCCAAAAACAAGAATACTCTGTTTCATAGTCGTCTTTCGTGATTTCCGCTAAGTATTAAACCGTTCGCTTTTTGATGGAGCTTAGCTGAATGGTTTGAAGCCCTCTATTGACGTAGATGCTCCCGAGGTCGATGGTTCCAGCCAAACTAGAACCCAATATAACCTAGTCATGGTCCCGGCGTCCATAGAAAGTGCGATGGTTCTGGCAAGCTGTACCGAGTTTTTCTAAGGGCGCGGTATCAATGCCAACTCAACAGTGAAGTACCGACCTAGTCCTTCGCACCCCCTAAATCGCCGGGTTGCATATTGAAAGCGAAGGCGCTCGCTTGGAACTCAGAAAATTGTACCCAAAGACTTCTGCATGCTAGGCTCCTATTCAAGACCTCTGCATGATGGTATAAGGTCGCCCATTCAACAGTGAAGAACTACCGCCTGACGGCGGTAGCATCGCGTTTGGAGTGCAACTCCAGATAGTTGAGGATGACGTCATCGGTGATGTTACCGCTAGTTGTGGAGAAGTAACCCCTAGCCCAGAAGTGCTGTCCCCAGTAGCGACGCTTTAGCTCTGGGAACTCTTGTTGCAACTTCCGAGACGAGCGACCCTTAATACGCTGCATGATGTAAGAGATGGACCGTTTGGGGGGAACGGCCAAGAACATATGGACATGGTCACGCGCCAGAACACCTTTGACGATGCCAACTCCCAATTCCTCACAGGTTTGGCGAATCATGTCACGCGCCCGCAACCCAATGGCTCCCTCTAGCACTTTATATCGATATTTGGTTGACCAGACGATATGATAGCGATGATGGTAGACGCAGTGTGCACCAGAGCTGTATTCAGTCATCGTTTTCCTCCTAAAAAATGAAGCTTATCCGCTTCGCGGGCTTCATTTTTTAGGAGGAAAACGATGAACCCAACGATTCGCGCTGAAGCGCAGCTCTCTCATCTAAAGATGAGGGCTTCAAACCAGATAACGGACAGTGAAGTGCCCCACCTGGAGGGTCTAAGCGGTTAGCAAAGAAGACCTCTTTGGGCGTTTGGTAATTGAGAACTTTTCGGAGCCATTTGTTGAGCAAAATCTCGACTTGGTCAACCTCCTGATCCGTGACGCTTTTCAAGCACGCTGATTTTGGCAGATACTGACGCACCAGTCCATTGGTATGCTCATTAAGACCCCTTTGCCAAGACTGGTAAGGCTTGGCAAAATAGAAGTCAGCTTCAAGGGCTAAAGCGATGTCTTTGTGTACTGCAAATTCTTTGCCCTTGTCAGCGGTCAGGGTCAGCACCTCAGATTTATGAGCACCAAGACGCTCCTTAAGTTTGGCTGTGACGGTGACCGCCTTTTTGTCAGCAACCTTAGCCAGCACACAGAACTTGGACTTTCGATCCACCGCGCTCACAATAGCCCCTTGATGTTTTGCGCCGATGATGGTGTCGAGCTCCCAATCACCCAGGCGATCCTTTTGCTCAACAATTTCGGGACGTTCGTCAAGGTCCACGCGCCCAGGTATGCAGCCACGCCCGCCATAGGCTCCGCTGCGTTTGTTGTATTTCTTGCCGCTATGACGCAGGTTCTTATACAACTCGCCGCCGCTGCGCTTATCTGCCCACACATGTTGGTAAATCCATTCATGGCTCAGGGAAACGCCCATCTCATACCAACGGTCATAAAAAGTGACCTTTTCATGACCGTTTCGTGTCTCAAGGCAGAAACGCTTCGCGTTTCGCCGCCCCTTCGCTTATACTCCGAGGCGCTTTCGCGCCGATCTCGGGGCCGCTACGGGGGCCGCAGTCGCGGCCCTTATACCAGTGGATCCGCCCGCGCGAATTTTCAACCGTGACCGCTTTTGTTTACCCCATCGCCCCTCCTTTCGGAAGCTACGACTGCGGCCTCTCGGCTTCAATTCTAGTGGTGAATCCGCTGCTCTTCAGCTCGTGACTGACCGACCTGATTGACCAGTTGCCGTCGGCACCTGGTTTGAACCCAGACAGTGTGATCTGGCTCTCGGCCGACAGTTGTGGTTGGGCGGGCATGGTTAAGCCTAGGCGGTGCCCGCCGCGCTTGATTTCATCCAGCTTGGCCGCCGCAGCGGCCTCGGCCTCGATTTGGCTGGGATAGATGTTGCGAAGAGCCTTGTTGGGTGAATCCTGGCCGATCTTAACGAGCTGAACGGTGCCATCATCAGTTTGACGCCACTTTGCAGTGACCGAACCGAACTCATCGGCGTCGGCCATGGTGACCCTCCAAGCGCTCACGTCGCTCTTAGACCCACTTCACGATAAACTGAAAAAGAGCTTTTGCGTGCAAACAAGGTCTTGTCGAAGTCAGGTTTGGCTGATTCTAGCCTTTTTATGAGAACCTTCAAAATCCTTAAGAAGCAACCGCGCCTGTTTTTCCGCTTAAGTGGGATAAGGGTCAGCGATTTTGACGACATTGCAGAGAAGATTTTGCCGCTTTGGGAGGCTCACAACCATCAGCGTCTATCTCGCCCCCATCGCCAACGCGCGATTGGGGGCGGGCCAAGCCATAAGCTAAGCTTTGAGGAGATGCTGCTTTTATGCCTGATCTATTATCGGACTTACATCAATCATGAGTTTCTGGGTTTGATATTTTCGGTTTCAGATAGCACGAGCATCCGAACCGCCAATACAATGACCAAGCTATTGGCAGGCCATTTTCAGATGCCCGAGCGCAGGCTTGCTTTAAGTGAGGATGATAAGGAGCAGCTCATATATCTGATTGTCGATGGGACCGAGCGCCCCTGTCAGCGCCCCAAGAAATCGAAGGGCCGAAAGAAGATCTACTCGGGGAAAAAGAAGCGCTTTACTCATAAGCATCAAATTGTCGTCGATGATAAGAAGCGCATTCGTGCTTGTGGCCCCGTTCACCCTGGGCGCAAGCACGACAAAACCCTTTATGATCAAAGCCATCTGGACAAGCCACCAGATACCCTGCTCTTGGGCGACTTAGCTTATGTAGGAACCAACTGCGAAGTGGACTCGTAACGGTTTTGTTCCGCGCGGTTGAGCAGTTTTTATGCCGCCAAGCGTTCGAATGCTAGGGGGCTTTTCCCACCGTTTGCGCTGTGGCGTCGGCGTGGATTGTAGAAGCCGTTGATATAGTCAAAGATGGCGCGGTGCGCAGACCTCCTGGTTGGCCAGATGTACCGCCATATTAGCTCGGCTTTGATGGTTTTGAAGAAGGCTTCGACAACGGCATTGTCGTAGCAGTTGCCCTTGCCACTCATGGAGGCCTTGAAGCCGTGTTTGGTGAGCAGATCGCGATAGTCATGGCTACAATATTGAGAACCACGGTCGCTATGATGGATGCAGCCCTCTGGTGGTTTTCGATGGGCGATGGCCATTTCCAAGGCACGGATCGCCAAGCCCTTTTTCAACCGATCACTGACCGCCCAACCGATGACGCGGCGGGCGTAGAGGTCCATGACGACGGCGAGATACAGCCAACCTTCCTGTGTCCAGATGTAGGAGATATCTGAGGCCCACTTTTGATTTGGCCCTGAGCAGCTGAAGTCCCCATCCAGCAGATTGGGAGCTACGCCCAGAGAATGTGCACTGTCTGTAGTAACTTTGTATTTGTGCTTACGGGCCACACGTATGCCGTTGGCGGCCATGAGCCTACCAACGCGACGTTCACCTACACGCAAGCCCTCTTCTTTAAGCTCTTCGGTCATGCGGGCCCGCCCGTATGTGCCCATACAGAGGCGATGCTGCTCTCTGATATGCGCCAGAACAACAAGGTCTGCGCGCTGATGCTGGCTCATGCCCCGCGCCCTCCAGGCACGCAGCCCCCGTGATGTGACGCCGAAGAAGGTGCATAGATGCTCCTGGCTAAGGCAACCCTGATACTGGCTGATGTAGGCGAACTTCATTTGCTTATCTCCGCAAAGAACTGGGTGGCCTTTTTTAAGATCTCCCTCTCCTCCTTGAGATGGCGGTTCTCGATGCGAAGGCGTTCGTTTTCCTTGGCCAGTTCAGCAGCATCCGCAACTGCGCCATTATGCAGGGGCAAGGGGCTACCTTCTACCTCAGCACGGTATTTGCGAACCCAGGCATTGAGCGTCGAAAATCCAACACCCAAATCAGAGGCCAACTGCTTGCGCGTCAGCCCACTGCTTAAAGCCATGCGGACCGCATCGCGCTTGAAGTCTTCACTGTGTAATTTGCTCATGATTTTGTCTCCTTGTAATTGAGCTTAGGTGCTCAACCACGCAGAACAAAACCGTTACGAGTCCAGATCTATTATCGGACTTACATCAATCATGAGTTTCTGGGTTTGATATTTTCGGTTTCAGATAGCACGAGCATCCGAACCGCCAATACAATGACCAAGCTATTGGCAGGCCATTTTCAGATGCCCGAGCGCAGGCTTGCTTTAAGTGAGGATGATAAGGAGCAGCTCATATATCTGATTGTCGATGGGACCGAGCGCCCCTGTCAGCGCCCCAAGAAATCGAAGGTCCGAAAGAAGATCTACTCGGGGAAAAAGAAGCGCTTTACTCATAAGCATCAAATTGTCGTCGATGATAAGAAGCGCATTCGTGCTTGTGGCCCCGTTCACCCTGGGCGCAAGCACGACAAAACCCTTTATGATCAAAGCCATCTGGACAAGCCACCAGATACCCTGCTCTTGGGCGACTTAGCTTATGTAGGAACCAACTGCGAAGTCCCGATAAAGAAAACCAAGAACCAAAATCTAAGCCAAGAGCAAAAAGACTACAATAAGTGGTTCAACTCTATGCGCGTGAAGGTCGAGCATGGCATTGGACGCATGAAAAAGTTCAACATTTTCTCTGACATCTCCAGAGGAAACCGACATGAGAACATGATTGCTAAGAATGTCGCGGCTCTGGCAAACATCAATTTAAAAATTTGCTGAGATAAGCACTAAGGGACAAGTCCGTCTGTGTTCTTTCTCCCTATTGCGAATCAGGTCTACTATTGATGCCGTCAATGTGAACCGTCCCGGGTTTATCGGCGGGTGATTTGTTCAAATGTTAGGCGGCTAGATCATAGCCATGTTTTTCTTTTAAGTATGTCTCCTCTTTTTGGCTAGGGGTTAGGTATCCGATGGATGAGTGGATGCGTTTGGTGTTGTACCACTTGATCCACCTGGCGGTTTGCCACTCGACATCTGCTCTGGATTTCCAGGGGCCGATGCGCTCAACGACCTCTGTTTTGTACAGGCCGATGGTGCTTTCTGCGAGCGCGTTGTCGTAGCTGTCGCCCACGCTGCCCACCGACATATCAACGCCTGCCTCTTCTAGGCGTTCGCTGTATTTGAAGGACATGTATTGGCTGCCGCGATCACTATGGTGAATGGGCTTGATGCCATCTACCGATATGGGTCTGCGTTGATGCAGGGCCTGCTCCAGGGCGTCCAGCACGAAGGCCGTTGTCATAGAGGTGCTGACCTTCCACCCCACCATGCGCCGTGCAAACACGTCGATGACGAAGGCCACATAGACATCTCCCTGCCAGGTTTTGACGTAAGTGAAATCACAGACCCATAACTGGTTAGGGTAAGAGGCATGGAACGCCCTGTTCACCCGATCCTCTGGGCAGGGCAGTGCCTTATCAGGATTGGTGGTGATGACGGGCTTTCCCCGCACCAGGCCTTGATAACCAGCCCTTTGCATCAATCGCTCTACCGTGCACTTGGCGATGGCATAGCCTTCAGACTTGAGCTGATGCCAAACCTTGCGGGTGCCATAAATGCCATCGCTCTCATCATGATAGACGCGCTTGATCTCAGCAAGATCAGCCTCATCCTGATTTGCCTTACGACTGCGCAGATCAGGGTTGCGCGCCATAGAAGCATGACGGCGATAGGTTGAGGGCGCGATGGACAAAACCTTCGCCATCGGCTCGGCACCGAACTCTTGGATATGATCGCTCATAAAGCTCACGACTTGGGAAACGGGCGGCCGAGCTCCGCCTGTGCGAAATAAGCCGAGGCCTTCTTCAAGATCTCATTGGCTTGGCGAAGGTGGCGGACCTCACGCTCCAGTTCTTTGATCCGCGCCTTATCTTCCGTGTTCAAACCAGGGCGCTCACCTGCATCCTTCTGGGCCTGATGACACCAGGAGCGAAGGCTATCGGGAGAACAGCCTAAGCTGCTGCCAACGGCGATATAGGCCGCTTTATCACTGGCATAGGAACCACGCTGCTCGGAAAGCATCCGCACAGCACGCTCACGAAACTCCGCATTATAACGGGGGGTGTATCTTTTGTTCGACATGGGTCTTCCTTAGAGAATTGGACCCGCCGATAAACCCGGGACGGTTCATGTTTGCCTGGTCAAGCCCATGATATGCAAGGGGTCAAGCCACTCATAGAGGGCGTCTGTTTTGATGCTCTATTGGCTGACAAGGCTTTCGATGCAGACTGGCTTCTTGAAGACTTAGATCAGCGCGGCGCAACTGCGGTGATCCCACCCAAAGCAAATCGCAAAACCCAACGCCAGTATGATAAGCACGTCTATAAATGGCGGCATCTGGTCGAAAATTACTTCGCTAAGATCAAAGAGTTCAGAGGCATCGCAACGCGTTATGACAAAACAGATTGCTCATATGGCGCTGCTTGGTATCTGACTGCAACCGTGATTAGTGCAAGATAATTGTCCACGAGCCCTAGTATCCATTCGGGCCACTTGTAGGAAAGACGGGGTGATCAAACTCACGAACGGTGCTTGCAACGCAGCACCTAGACACGAACGATCCAGCCCCGCCGCCGATTTGGGGGTGGCCACCCCCAAATCGGCGCGTCAAGCTTACCACAAATGATCTAGCATCGCGGCAAGAAAACGCTCATATTCCATTAGACAAGACACGAAACGGTCATGAAAAGGTCACGTTTTATGACCGTTGGTATGATACCAGTTCTCCTTAAAACAGACTCTTTATGAACTGGTATAGGGCCGCGACTGCGGCCCCCGTAGCGGCCCCGAGACAAGCTAAGAAAGCGCCTCGGGGTGTAAGCGAAGGCCCCGTCGGAGGTGAAACGCAACGCGTTTCTGCCGTGAGACAAAACTCTGCTGAAAATGTCAATTTTTAGCGGAGTTGGTGTCAGAGGTTCTTGTAGCGCTCATGTTTCTCAAGTCGATTTGGTCCAATCGGCTTGGAACCTCCTGTAACGATCGCGTGCGGCGGTGTGTCAAATTAGGCGCTCAAAGCCGCGATAGGATGGAATAGGCCCTGGGAATCGACGGAATCGACCGTGCCTTTGGCTATATGATAGTACCAACCATGGAGGTGCAGATCGCCATCGGCAACGCGCGTTTGGACGAAGTTGTAGGTCATGAGATTGAGTAGTTGGGCGCGTATGTTGGCAAGCGTCAACTCCAGAAGGCTCGATTCCGGTCCTGCCTGTTCACGTGCTCGGTCCCCGTGGTGTATCCAGGCTTTGACGAATGGCAACGTGTTTGGGGCACCGTCTTTCAAGGCCTTCATCGCGCCGCAGTCACTATGACCGAGAACGACGATATGCTGGACATTCAGGCCCAGAACCGCGTATTCCAAGGTAGCAGCGGTTCCTTCAACCAGTCCTTCGATGCAGGGAGGCACAAAGTTTCCTGCGTTGCGCGCTATGAAAATGTCACCCGCTTCGGCTTGGCTCATAACCTGTGGTGTCACGCGCGAATCAGCGCAGGCAATGACAAAAGTATCGGGGCTTTGTCCGTTGGCGAGGGCCGCAAAACGCGCCGCTTTGCGGCGGTGCTCGCCGCGCTGAAATTCGCCGATTCCGGCAACTAAGTCATCAAAAGCCATGGGTCCTGTCCTTGAGTGCTTATGGTTCTTCAATCTAACCCAAAAGTGACGACCGTTGAAGGATTGGTTGTCATAAGACTTGTGATTGATCCCCATGAGTTGTCTGCTAAGGGCAGGGCGATTGTTACCCAGGATCTTGATTTATGCCTGCGCCATGCGTTTTTTCCTAGTCCTGATCGCTTGCCTTAGTCTGGGAGGGTGTCTTGCGTCCTTAGGTACTGCGGCGTCTTTTGGCGTGCTGTTTGGGGGCGTGTCCGCGAGTTCGGACAACCTATCTTCGCGATCGGCCTTTGGGCCGTCGCGCCCGGTGGACTATATAGCCATGTGGGATGGCTATGTTGCCCCTGATGAGGCCTATACGGGGGAGGATCTAACTCGCATCACGTTGCTTGAACTCGGGCATCTCGACAGAGATTTTTATGCCTTGGCTCCCCGTGATATAAGATTTTGGTGCCCTAGCTATCGTCGTCAGTCGTTGGAGGGCCGCAAGGCGTTCTACCTTGGTTTGATTTCCGGGATCGCTCGCTACGAGACCGACTTTCGCGCACATGTCAAGTACTTGGAGGCGCGCGGCCACTATTCCCGAGGCTTACTACAACTCGGCCAACAATCTCTTTCTTACTATCCCGAGGGAACGCGCTGCGATGTTTCCGGCGACCCGCGTCAGCTGCACGATTTGCAAGAGAATATTTCCTGCGGGGTTATGTTGCTTGATCATTGGATCCGCCGCGACGGCTATATTGCTTCTGGCGGCAATGAAGGGGAAGGGGACGCCCGGTACTTCGGCGCCGCACGCTATTGGTCTACCTTGCGCCATGATCGAAGAGGTCGCGACGACATAGCAGCCTATACGCGCAATTTGCCCGCTTGTCGATAACCCCACGGATCGGCGGGATGCAACCACGACGCCCTTTGAGGGCGCCACTTTGCCCGACACGAACCCGCCCAATTTGATTCTGAAGCCGACGGCCTTGACCCCAATCAGCTGCTTCATCCCAATTTTCACGCCCATTCAAGAGTGAAGTACCCCACCTGGAAGGTCTAAGCGGTTAGCAAAGAATACCTCTTTGGGCGTTTGGTAATTGAGAACTTTTCAGGGCCTTTTGTTGAGCAAAGTCTCGACTTGGTCAACCTCCTGATCCGCGACGCTTTTCAAGCACGCTGATTTTGGCAGATACTGACGCACCAGTCCATTGGTAAAGACCTCTGCATGAGGGGATAGAGCAATTTTTTGTGCGAACCAGAGGCATATCTGATTTTCCAAGCCCTTCATTGGAGGCGCATTTGTGGTCTTGATGCCAAATCTTACATAGATTGATCTGTTTGGAGAGC
Organism: Alphaproteobacteria bacterium; assembly: GCA_965228345.1. Classification (GTDB taxonomy): domain Bacteria; phylum Pseudomonadota; class Alphaproteobacteria; order UBA7985; family UBA7985; genus CAXQZM01. Next base: position 924,606 of record CBDDHH010000003.1, read on the forward strand.
TGAATTGGAGGCGAGAATTGCAGATCAGAGAATTGGAAGCCTCCTCATGGACCAGATTCCGTTCGTTCCGCTAAGATTGAATGACTTGGTCTATGTGATTTGCAAGATTTGGCGGTTGAGGACGATTTTGTTAGCAGCCTTCAAGAGGTTTTGTGCGATGGCGGCCATAGCGAACTGGGCGTGGGTTTTGGCCGTTCCGAAGTATCGTGCTCTAGCAAAGCTAAACAGACGCTTCATCGTGCCAAAGCACTGTTCGACGCAAAAGCGGCGCTTTGAGATCAGCTTGTTGAAGCACTTTTCTGAGGCCCTTAGCGGGCGTCCTCTTACAGCTTTTCGCATGATACCATCGCGGTGTTTGCCCTTCAAAAAGGCACGGTTTGAACTGTCCCGGGTTTATCGGCGGGTGATTTGTTCAAATGTTAGGCGGCTAGATCATAGCCATGTTTTTCTTTTAAGTATGTCTCCTCTTTTTGGCTAGGGGTTAGGTATCCGATGGATGAGTGGATGCGTTTGGTGTTGTACCACTTGATCCACCTGGCGGTTTGCCACTCGACATCTGCTCTGGATTTCCAGGGGCCGATGCGCTCAACGACCTCTGTTTTGTACAGGCCGATGGTGCTTTCTGCGAGCGCGTTGTCGTAGCTGTCGCCCACGCTGCCCACCGACATATCAACGCCTGCCTCTTCTAGGCGTTCGCTGTATTTGAAGGACATGTATTGGCTGCCGCGATCACTATGGTGAATGGGCTTGATGCCATCTACCGATATGGGTCTGCGTTGATGCAGGGCCTGCTCCAGGGCGTCCAGCACGAAGGCCGTTGTCATAGAGGTGCTGACCTTCCACCCCACCATGCGCCGTGCAAACACGTCGATGACGAAGGCCACATAGACATCTCCCTGCCAGGTTTTGACGTAAGTGAAATCACAGACCCATAACTGGTTAGGGTAAGAGGCATGGAACGCCCTGTTCACCCGATCCTCTGGGCAGGGCAGTGCCTTATCAGGATTGGTGGTGATGACGGGCTTTCCCCGCACCAGGCCTTGATAACCAGCCCTTTGCATCAATCGCTCTACCGTGCACTTGGCGATGGCATAGCCTTCAGACTTGAGCTGATGCCAAACCTTGCGGGTGCCATAAATGCCATCGCTCTCATCATGATAGACGCGCTTGATCTCAGCAAGATCAGCCTCATCCTGATTTGCCTTACGACTGCGCAGATCAGGGTTGCGCGCCATAGAAGCATGACGGCGATAGGTTGAGGGCGCGATGGACAAAACCTTCGCCATCGGCTCGGCACCGAACTCTTGGATATGATCGCTCATAAAGCTCACGACTTGGGAAACGGGCGGCCGAGCTCCGCCTGTGCGAAATAAGCCGAGGCCTTCTTCAAGATCTCATTGGCTTGGCGAAGGTGGCGGACCTCACGCTCCAGTTCTTTGATCCGCGCCTTATCTTCCGTGTTCAAACCAGGGCGCTCACCTGCATCCTTCTGGGCCTGATGACACCAGGAGCGAAGGCTATCGGGAGAACAGCCTAAGCTGCTGCCAACGGCGATATAGGCCGCTTTATCACTGGCATAGGAACCACGCTGCTCGGAAAGCATCCGCACAGCACGCTCACGAAACTCCGCATTATAACGGGGGGTGTATCTTTTGTTCGACATGGGTCTTCCTTAGAGAACTAGCCGCCTAACATTTGAACAAATCACCCGCCGATAAACCCGGGACGGTTCATACCACCACTCGGCGGGACACTATCAACTTTAGAAAGCACATCGTCTGACCCTACCCGCCACGACACATCCTGACTGAATAAATCCATCTTGAGACCTTAAGCAATCTAGATAGTGTAGTCACGAGATGTTTGCCCACAGAGCGATACACCTGATATGGATAGCTGCCATGAATGAGGCGGCGTTTTTGGCATATGGTGTTGCGATTCCCCTCCATCGTTTGAGGTGGAGGAAGGCATTTTCAACCAGATGCCTGATTTTGTAGAGGTCTTTGTCATACTCGCGCTGATTCTTGCGGTTCTTTTTGGGCGGGATGACGGGCGTCATGCCCTGGCATTTAGCCTGGTCTAAGATGTCTTGGGTGTCGTATCCTCTATCGGCCAGCAGATAGTCAGCGCTTAATCCTTCGATAAGCTTCCCAGCTTGCGTGCAGTCAGCTCTGGCACCATGTGTAATATGCGCTCTGATCGGCAGACCAAACGCATCCACGGCCAAATGTATCTTGGTATTGAGCCCCCTTTTGTGGCGCTCATCTCCTGATTGCCTCCTCTGGCCCCTGCGGCATGGGGATGAACCTTACAATGGCTGGCATCAATGATGAGCCATTCATAATCTGGCTCTTCAATCAGCACCTCTAGCAACTTCTCCCATACGCCCTTATCGCGCCAACGGATAAAGCGGCGGTGCGTATTGCTCCAGTGGCCAAGATCAGGGGGCAAATCACGCCAAGGCGCACCCGTTCGCATGATCCAGAAGACCGCATTGATGAAAAGGCGATTATCCTTGGCCAATCCACCCCAACTGCTCTTACGGCCAGGCAAATGGGGCTCTAACAGGCTCCAGGTTCTATCTGAGATGTCATGGCGACGATGAGCTTGACGATGAGCTTTGGGCATAAAGACCTCCTAAGCTCATGGAATCGCACACTTATCGCGCCATGTGAATCCCCTAAATCTTATCTCGTGACTGCACTATCTAGCCAGCAAATAACAAAAACTCCCCTCTCAGGGAATCCTGAAATCGAAGTCGCAGTTATGCAGAGGTCTTTAAAATTAAGAGTCGCTCATTCTTGCCGCTGGTATAAGCCGCGCTTTACCCCTGATGGCGCACCTCTTGCGCCGATCTCAACGCCGACCTTTGGCTACAAGTCCCATATCAGCAGACCTGATTCGCAATAGGGAGAAAGAGCACAGACGGACTTGTCCCTTAGTGCTTATCTCAGCAAATTTTTAAATTGATGTTTGCCAGAGCCGCGACATTCTTAGCAATCATGTTCTCATGTCGGTTTCCTCTGGAGATGTCAGAGAAAATGTTGAACTTTTTCATGCGTCCAATGCCATGCTCAACCTTCACGCGCATAGAGCTGAACCACTTATTGTAGTCTTTTTGTTCTTGGCTTAGATTTTGGTTCTTGGATTTCTTTATCGGGACTTCGCAGTTGGTTCCTACATAAGCTAAGTCGCCCAAGAGCAGGGTATCTGGTGGCTTGTCCAGATGGCTTTGATCATAAAGGGTTTTGTCGTGCTTGCGCCCAGGGTGAACGGGGCCACAAGCACGAATGCGATTCTTATCATCGACGACAATTTGATGCTTATGAGTAAAGCGCTTCTTTTTCCCCGAGTAGATCTTCTTTCGGCCCTTCGATTTCTTGGGGCGCTGACAGGGGCGCTCGGTCCCATCGACAATCAGATATATGAGCTGCTCCTTATCATCCTCACTTAAAGCAAGCCTGCGCTCGGGCATCTGAAAATGGCCTGCCAATAGCTTGGTCATTGTATTGGCGGTTCGGATGCTCGTGCTATCTGAAACCGAAAATATCAAACCCAGAAACTCATGATTGATGTAAGTCCGATAATAGATCAGGCATAAAAGCAGCATCTCCTCAAAGCCTAGCTTATGGCTTGGCCCGCCCCCAATCGCGCGTTGGCGATGGGGGCGAGATAGACGCTGATGGTTGTGAGCCTCCCAAAGCGGCAAAATCTTCTCTGAAATGTCGTCAAAATCGCTGACCCTTATCCCACTTAAGCGGAAAAACAGGCGCGGTTGCTTCTTAAGGATTTTGAAGGTTCTCATAAAAAGGCTAGAATCAGCCAAATCTGACTTTGCCAAGACCTTTTTACACCAAAAAGCCCTTTTTCAGTTTATCGTGAAGCGGGTCTAGCATTGATCGGGCCTTTGGCTTTATCAGGGGCAGTGAGACGACAAGCGCCAAGGTCCATGATGGCTGCGAGCTTGAAGGCGTTCTGCACCCCAATGAGCACCCTTACGTTTGGGCGGACACCGCCTACCGCTCGGCCAAGAACGAAGGCATGCTCAAAGCTAAGGGCCACATCAGCCGCATTCATCATAAGCGGCCTCGCGGGAAGGCTCTGCCTGATGATCTCAAGGCCATAAACAAAAAGCGTTCAAGTGTTAGGGCGCGGGTAGAGCATCCCTTTGCCTTCCAAAGATCTCTGCATAACACGATTCTTCAAAACGAAAGCACAAAATGTTGGCATCAAACGTCCTAGAAACAACTAAATGTTGATTCTTGCGGCGTTCGCCGTTTATTATGCAGAGGTCTTTTCCAAAAGGCTGGCGAGGGCGTGCTGATACGAACCATCGGCCTGGCAGGGGCCAAAACCAAGATCACCCTCGCCAATCTCGCCTACAACTTTAACAGATTAAGGTTTTGAGAAGGCAAACTGCGCCCGATGCTCTAGCACACACACGCAGCAACCCTCCGCACCGCAAGCCGAGCACCCCAAACCCTCGCCCAAGCAAACCTCCTATGGACCAAAAATAGGGGTCACAGCCATAATCCAAAACAATTTGAGACCTCAGCATAAATCAGAGGATCGAAAGTTGATAGCAAGATATGGTGCTAACTTTGCTTTTATGGCACCACATATTGTGGTCCTTTGATCCGAAGTCGAACTATGCTGAGGTCTCAATTTGTTAAAAACAGCCGTTATTGCGGGGGCTCAGCTTTCTATTCGAACTGATCAGCGCATGATATGAGCGAGGATCCATGCTCATAACCGCAAACCAACCGTTTGGAGAATGGAACACAATCTTCCCAGACTCGGCCATGACATTGGCCGCTGTCGACAGGCGCGTTCATCATGCAACAATCTTCGAGTTGAACGTGGAAAGTTATCGACGACGGGCTGCCGAAAAAGCGAAGAGCTCTGGACACCTCGGTCAAAGAGCAAACTCCAAAATTGATTGACGCCCCGCGACAATCAAAACTCATGATCGTGCCAGAAAAATCTGCCACATCCGCAAACGTCGCGACCAGAGATTCTCATCTTGTTTGTCGCGCAACTCTCACCCAGATTGTCGCGCTGTAGCCGATGATAAAAGTGCCTCAATCTCTGACCAGTCCAGCAAGGCTTCGGTATCATCCAGGCTGCGCATAGGTGCGTGCTCAAAACCTTCAGGCATAGCGAATAGAACAGGCTGACTGGAAAAGGAATTCTGCATCCACACCCAATATATCAACCAAAGACAGAAAGGAATCTTCTGTCCCCAAGAAAACCCGATTTATGCTGAGGTTTCGGGTTGTAAAATCTTATCCTAGACCAGATAATTCACTCGTGAATGGGTGTTTTGTAGACGCTTGAAGCTCTATTTATTCTTGAGCGCTTCTCGATGAGATTAAGCACATCTACATCAGTTTTCTGATCTTCTGTAGGTGCGAAAAGAGCCTTGCCACGTTGCTCCTCCCCCTCTGATGGGAGAGTCAAGTAGTAGATTGCGATAGAGAGTCTGCATTGATCCTCAGGCCCAATTACCGGTCCTACCAGCCCATGCCAACTCTTTTGAGTTGTGTCGAACAAAACTGCACGATTAAACATAGGCGAGATTGTCCTTACCAAGTCCTCAGGGCCTTTCCGATCTTGTCGTGCAGACCAAAGCCCCAAAGCGCCTCCCCAGCTATCCTGCCAGCTTTCGTTCAAATACACAATCAAATTCAATTTGCGCTGTAAACCCATCTTGGGATGGATATTGTAATCTAAATGGTGGTTCAGTTTTCCACCCTTTGAGTGTGCATGCCAGCCCCCGCCATTGAGGCCAGGGTCGGAAAATAAAGGTGAAATACCGGTACATTTTTCTAGAAGACGAATGAACTCAGGAGAGTTTAAGTAGGCAATAACCTTATAAGTAAAGGGTCCAAACTGATTGTAATTGTTACAAGTTTTCTTTACCTCAATAGCGTTGTGATATTCATGCCAAACATCAGACTCAAAATCGGGAAATTCTGATTCGAGTTTGCGCGCAACATCTTGATCAAAAAAGCCGTCCAGGACGATATGATCAAAAGGCGGATTTCCCTGAAAATCACTGGGGTAAAACGGCTTAATTCCATATTTCAATTCCATGACGGCCCTCTTGTGTCTATGCAGTTATATTTTGCAATTTTCTAAGAGAATCTAGACGATATGCTCAAGAAGTCAACAGCTCATTCATTCAATTCCACATTGACGCCTCAGCAAAAAGCGATCATCGAGTCTTTGACGCGCATGATTTCGTCAGCGGACCCGATTTCTAGAGATTTTTGTCACCCAATTGAGCCCTAAGGCCGCAAGTTCCGATTGTTTTTGAGCTCTTCACCGCATTTTTCGGCTCGCCCATTCAAGTGTGAAGTGCCCCACCTGGAGGGTAGCGGGTCAGACGCGAAAGGATTAGCTCTTCGGTGCGAACTAGGAGGAGCCATCCATGCCCAAAAGCTATCGTCATCTGACCCATGAAGATCGTTGCCAGATTTATGCACTGAAGAAAAGCGGTCTGAGCCATCGCGCCATTGCGGGGCAGCTATCACGAGACCCGCGAACGATCAGTCCAGAGATCAAGCGCAACACAGGAGGGCGTGGTTATCGCCATAAGCACGCCCATCAACGAGCTACCACTCGTCGCCACAAGGCTTGCGCGCGGCCTTACAAGGCCAGTGCAGATGTGACCCAGTGGATCAATGATCGCCTGGGCCAACAGTGGTCCCCCGAGCAGATCAGCGGGCGTATGGTTTATGATACCAGCGGCAATTATAAATGACTCTTATGATCGCTGGTGGGGGGGATCGGCCCTTTTTTCATTAGTGGCTCGTGGTTTTTTTCAATAGGGCTGATGGGCGTGGTTGAGGGGTTTTGGGGGTTAGGGTTAGGCGGGGTGTGGATTTTGGGGATTTTCGGGGGGCGGAGGGTTGGATTGAGGGGAGTGTCCGCTGTAAATTTCCTCAAGGCCCGTTTTGGGCCGCGTTGGTCCTAAAGCGGCCCTACCACTCGTGCATTGAAGCTACGACGCGGCCAACAATTTGCAGATTTTCCTCCTCGGGATTGTCTACTTCTATCGGATCATAAATTTTGTTTGTGCTGATAAGGCGAATACTGCCTCCATATCTGCGCTGAATCCGCTTCACATAAAGAGAATCCGAGTACTGCACGACGTAAATGCTGTGCAGGTCCAGGTTGCGCACGTCACGGGAAAGCAGAATCAAGTCTTTGTCTTTGAGTTCAGGCTCCATACTGTCGCCTCTGATGCCAATGACGGCCAGCTGAGAAGCGACCAGCTCTCGCTGCTCTATCCACGCTTGACTGAAAGCGTAAGAGCCAGAAACTAGCTCCTGATCGGTACGAGCGCCCCCACCCGCAGATGCGTCAATATCCAAAATCGGAACCTGAAAGAACCCAGACGGGGTTCCAGGTTGGCTCGGAGCCTTTTCCGTCAGTGACATAGGCCCCTTTCCAGTCAGTAGCCACGTTCCAGAAACATCCAAATGGTTACTGAATGCGGCTAAAAAATCCGTGGAAGGAGAGCGGTCTCCCGAAAAATAGCGCTGAACGGTCTGATAATTGACACCCAATTGGTCAGCTAAGTCCTTTAATTTCAAGGATTTCTGCTTCTTCACCAGTAAAATACGAGATTTTATGCCCATTGGCAATTTTCCTATTGCATAAATATCCATTCGGATATATATGCGCTGTTGTCAGTATTTTAGTCCATACGGAGACACCTAGTGAAAAGCAAATTGATCCTACCTGGTGCAATTTTGCACGAGGTCATCGTCGGGGCCTTCCGGTCTAGCGGTTCCTCCATGGGTGAGTGGTGCAAGCAACAAGGCATCAATCCAACTCAAGCAAGGCAAGCGGCCTTTGGTCAGTGTCGCGGAGAGCGGGGCCAGGCTCTTCTTGATTCCATGATCGATGCAGCTGGACGTGAAGTCGTTGAGGTATCTTATCGGCACCGAATGCTCGCTGAGGCGGAGCGACTGAAGGCGGCCTAAACATGGGTTTGCATTCGACAAATTTGGCGATTGCCCAGGTAGATTGGGATGGGTCCTTAGTCGCGCACGACGACGTCACTAAGGACCCCACTAAGGACCCCCTAAGGACCGCCGAGAAATGGCTTTCAGGACAGGAGTTAGCAACCCTGTCTGGAATTTCTGGACGGGTGGCCCGACGGGCAATCTCAGCTCGCAAATGGCGCGGTTGCGAACTCCAGGTTAGAGAAGTCAAGACCAACGTTGGTCGAGGCGGAAAAACCTACCAGGTCCACGTTGACAGCTTGTCCGCCGACCTCCGCGAGCGGTGGTATTTTGAGCGTGGCATAGACCTCCACGCCAAGGCGACTTGGGCGCAGAAGCGGATGGTGGATAGCGATGGGTTCAAGTTCATTGCGGATCCCATACAAAGGCGGTCGCGGGATCGGGCGTGTGTCATCCATCGGTTTATTGCGCCCGCTGTTAATATTGAGGGCGTTCGAAGCGACGAGCGTGGGAAAGCGGTCAAGGAGTTGCTGGGGCAGCGGTTGATTTTTCTTGATGGGAAGCAGATCGAGCCGACGAAGCGGACGATCTACAATTGGATCAGGGCCTATGAGAAGCAGGGCATCAATGGGCCGATGCGGGCCAAGCGCGTGGATACGAACACTTGGCGGTGTGAACCGTCCCGGGTTTATCGGCGGGTCCAATTCTCTAAGGAAGACCCATGTCGAACAAAAGATACACCGCCCGTTATAATGCGGAGTTTCGTGAGCGTGCTGTGCGGATGCTTTCCGAGCAGCGTGGTTCCTATGCCAGTGATAAAGCGGCCTATATCGCCGTTGGCAGCAGCTTAGGCTGTTCTCCCGATAGCCTTCGCTCCTGGTGTCATCAGGCCCAGAAGGATGCAGGTGAGCGCCCTGGTTTGAACACGGAAGATAAGGCGCGGATCAAAGAACTGGAGCGTGAGGTCCGCCACCTTCGCCAAGCCAATGAGATCTTGAAGAAGGCCTCGGCTTATTTCGCACAGGCGGAGCTCGGCCGCCCGTTTCCCAAGTCGTGAGCTTTATGAGCGATCATATCCAAGAGTTCGGTGCCGAGCCGATGGCGAAGGTTTTGTCCATCGCGCCCTCAACCTATCGCCGTCATGCTTCTATGGCGCGCAACCCTGATCTGCGCAGTCGTAAGGCAAATCAGGATGAGGCTGATCTTGCTGAGATCAAGCGCGTCTATCATGATGAGAGCGATGGCATTTATGGCACCCGCAAGGTTTGGCATCAGCTCAAGTCTGAAGGCTATGCCATCGCCAAGTGCACGGTAGAGCGATTGATGCAAAGGGCTGGTTATCAAGGCCTGGTGCGGGGAAAGCCCGTCATCACCACCAATCCTGATAAGGCACTGCCCTGCCCAGAGGATCGGGTGAACAGGGCGTTCCATGCCTCTTACCCTAACCAGTTATGGGTCTGTGATTTCACTTACGTCAAAACCTGGCAGGGAGATGTCTATGTGGCCTTCGTCATCGACGTGTTTGCACGGCGCATGGTGGGGTGGAAGGTCAGCACCTCTATGACAACGGCCTTCGTGCTGGACGCCCTGGAGCAGGCCCTGCATCAACGCAGACCCATATCGGTAGATGGCATCAAGCCCATTCACCATAGTGATCGCGGCAGCCAATACATGTCCTTCAAATACAGCGAACGCCTAGAAGAGGCAGGCGTTGATATGTCGGTGGGCAGCGTGGGCGACAGCTACGACAACGCGCTCGCAGAAAGCACCATCGGCCTGTACAAAACAGAGGTCGTTGAGCGCATCGGCCCCTGGAAATCCAGAGCAGATGTCGAGTGGCAAACCGCCAGGTGGATCAAGTGGTACAACACCAAACGCATCCACTCATCCATCGGATACCTAACCCCTAGCCAAAAAGAGGAGACATACTTAAAAGAAAAACATGGCTATGATCTAGCCGCCTAACATTTGAACAAATCACCCGCCGATAAACCCGGGACGGTTCACTCGCAAACCCAAAGTCTGAACTCCATGACTAGTCTGGTCTTTCCGCCAGGTTCTAGGTAGGGCACTTCACTGTTGAATGGGCGTGATCATTTTATGACGGCTTGGTTGTAAGAGTCAAAACAGCCGATCCCAGGTGCCGTTGAGGCGTATATCTTGTCCGTCCTCGGCACCAATGCCGCCGAGTTCTAGGCTGAGGGACGATTGCGTTGCGCCGTCCTGGTCCGCGGCCCATCCTAGGCTAAGTTCGCCTGTTACCGAGGTGTCGGGCGTTAAGGTTTCGCCGTCGGCAAGGAGGATCGTCCCTGTGCCGAGACGGCGCACGACGACGCCGTTTAGCTTTAAGGTTCCGCGCGCATTGCCCAAGTCTTGCCTAAACTCGGCCCCTAAGCTGATCTCGCCGACATGGGCGTTGGTCGCGGCATAGGTTGTGGTGCCATCGAAAGAATAGCTGCCCAAGTCTTCGTGCGCATAGAGCGCCGCGAGGTAGGGTCGCCACCGAACAGCCTCACCCGCAGTGCCCGAGACCAGAGAACGGCTGACGTTTCCCGAGACGAGCACACGGCCCGAGTCCGACGTCGTTTCCGCGCCCGCCACGTCGCGATGGTGGTTGCGGAATCGCGTTATCATCAGACTGCCCGTCAGCATAAGCGGTTCAGAAATGTCTGGAGCGTCCAGGGCTGTCCCACCATAGAGCGCCGCGCTCACCCCGGTCTTGGTCACGTCGCCGTCGTCCGCATAGGTCCAGTCGCCCTGCTCCAGGCCCGCAGCGGCGCCGAAGGCGTGCGTCCCGCGCTGATGGAACAGATCCCCGACCAGCGCATAGGCAACTGTGCCTTGCCCCGTCAAAACGTGGCCTGCGTCAGCCCAGCCATAGCCAAGAGCGACCCAGGTTGATCTGCCGTCCTGGACGAATTCCTCTGTTGGATCGCGTGCCACTGCAATGCCATCAAGATTCAGCGCCGCGCGGGCGTTTTGCTCCAGCAACGCAGCCATGGTTCCCGCATACAAGGCTTGGTCGATGGCGGCAGCGGAGGCAGTAGGATCCGATGGCGCGGTTTGCCCTAGGATTGCCGTGGAAGCGGCAGTCGTCGTGTCGGGGCAGGCCATGCCAAAATCTGGGTGCAGCGCGGTCGTGAGCTCAAGCGGAGAGTCGGTCGCGAAATCCTCGTAAACGCTGACATTGCATACGTTCCAGGCGCTCAAATCGTGCGCGAAGGCGGCTGCGTCATTGAACATGAAGCTCATGTCCGTGACGGCGGACACATCCCAGGCGCTCAAGTCTTGGTCGAAGGTATTGGTTTGGTGAAACATGTAGGACATGTCCGTGACGTTCGACACGTCCCACAAACCCAGATCCTGATCAAAATACTCAGCGGAGAGAAACATCATTTCCATCTGGGTGACCCGCGACACGTCCCACGACCTAATATTCTGGTTAAATGACTGGGTGTAGGCGAAGACCCAACTCATGTCGGTAACGTTGCCAGTATAGATCTGGGAGAAGTCAAAGATGACGCCGCTGTGCAAGGTGTAGGAATCGGTCGGCTTGAAGTCAAAGCTCTCGTCGCCGCCGACACTGCTACTGCCGGCGGCCTTGAGCATGGCATTGTCAACAATCAGCAAGCCCGCGCAATCGCCGGCTATGCCAAGGGTGCCGATGAGGTTGGGATTGAGCGTGGCATCGCAATAATTGATCTCGGTTTCCGAGTCCTCGCCATCGCTGCCCCCGCAGGCCGCTAGGATGCACACGGCGCCCAGGAAAAAGGTCCGATTTGGCCTTGCTGCGGCTGCTTCGTCTTTGTTTGTCATTGTCAATGCGCCCCCAGGGGCACTACATGCCAAGCGACCCGCCGCCAAGGCAAGATTCCATTGCCCCGCCCCAACAAACGCGCGCATATAGCGAATGCGCCTTAGTTTGATTAAGGCGCATTCGCTATATCCTTTATTGGCGCTCAGCTTATCGTCTTAAAATGTAGTCATTTTAAGACGGCTTGGCTGTGCCAGTTCATAAGAGTCATTCTTCAGGAAAACTGGTATGAGCGACAGTTCGCTAGCTCAAGTTTTGGGGCTGGCCATCGTCGCATCAAGCTGGCAAGATCTTCCCGTGGCCCACTACAAACTCAATCAAATTCATGACCTGGCGCTCGACGCCCTGACAAACGCGGGCGCGCGCCAGCGACAGGCCCTGAGCGTGGCGCGGGCCACGGTCTTGGCGGAGCAGGACGGGATCCGCAGCCATGGCCTCCTGTACGTGCCGATTTACGCCGAGCATGTGCGATGCGGCAAGGTGGCGGGCCAGGCCGTGCCCGAGGTTTCCCGGACGCTGCCTGGGCGCCTTGCCGTTGATGCTAAGTACGGGTTCGCCCACGCCGCCATTGATGCAGGCTTTGACGCCTTTTTAGAGGCTGCCAAGTCCCAAGGTGTCGCGGCCATGACCTTGCACAACTCCTACAACTGCGGCGTCTTGGGCCACCATGCCGAGCGGATTGCGACGGCAGGCGCCCTTGCCCTATGCTTTACTAACGCCCCAGCCTCAATCGCGCCCACGGGCGGAACCAAGCCCGTGATCGGCACCAATCCCTTTGCGGTAGGGGTGCCTGGCAAAGGCTCAGATGAGGGGTTCGTCATCGATCAATCGGCCAGCTTGGTCGCCAAGTCCGAGATCATGCTGTGCCAGCGCGAAGGCAAGTCCATCGACCCCGCCTGGGCCTTCGACGCCGAAGGTCAGCCCACGTCCGATCCCGACGCGGCGCTCAAGGGTTCCATGGCCCCGGCGGGTGGCTACAAAGGGTTTGGCATCGGCTTACTCGTGGAGTTGATGGCGGCTTGCCTGGCCGAGGCGACCTTGGGCAAAGATGCCAGCCCCTTCTCCGGCCCGCTTGGCGGGCCGCCTGCGACGGGTCAGTGCTTCATCGGGCTATGGCCGGGTGCGGGATTTTACGATCGGGCCGCGCGCCTGTGCGAGGCGATTTTGGCCCAGCCTGGCGCGCGCCTGCCCGGGGCCCGGCGCAAGGCAACCCGCGCGCGCATTCGAGAACAGGGCGTCGAGGTTCCCGACGCCCTCGTGGAGCGCATCAATGGCATTTAAGCGCGGCCTGCCTAAACCTGGCTTAAATCGCCGAGGCGGACGATCGCGGGGAGAATGACCGTCCGAATCGACAATCTGCAATACGCCAACTGGTCGCCGAAGATCTTTCGGGAACTGCGGCAAGGCGGGCTCGACGCCATTCATGTCACGATCGCCTACCACGAGACCTTTCGCGAAGCGGTGTTGAGCCTAGAGCAGTGGAATCGCTGGTTTGAAACCTATCCCGACCTCATCTGTCAAGCCTACACGGGCGCCGACGTGCGCGCTGCCAAGGCGGCTGGACGCACCGCCGTGGTGTTCGGGTTTCAAAACCCCTCACCGATTGAGGACGACATAGGTTTAATCCAAGTCTGGCATCGCCTGGGGGTTCGCTTCATGCAGCTGACCTACAACAACCAGTCCCTGCTCGCGACCGGCTGCTACGAGGCGGAGGATCAGGGTCTGACGCGCATGGGCCGCGAAGCCGTCGCGGAGATGAACCGCGTGGGGCTGGTGATCGACATGAGCCATTCTGCCGAGCGTTCGACGCTGGAGGCCATCGACCAGTCCGCCCGCCCCATTGCGATTACCCATGCCAACCCTGCGCGCTGGCACCCGGCCCGCCGTAATAAGTCGCCCGAGGTGCTGAAGGCGCTGACCGAGCGTGGCGGCATGCTGGGCCTCTCGCTCTATCCCCATCACCTGCGTGACGGGAGCGCCTGTACCCTCGCGAGCTTTTGCCACATGGTCGCTGAGACGGCGGCGACCTACGGCGCGGCGCACCTGGGCATAGGGTCGGACCTGTGCCAGGATCAGCCCGACAGCGTGGTGACCTGGATGCGCCAGGGCCGCTGGACCAAAGGGCAAGACTTTGGCGAAGGCAGCGCCGACAATCCTGGTTTTCCCGCCCAACCAAGCTGGTTTCAAAGCAATTTGGACTTCGCCAATTTGGAGACCGGCCTGCGCCAAGTTGGCTTTGACGACCAAGAAGTCGCAGGACTCCTGGGGGAAAACTGGCTAAGGTTCTACGATGCAAACTTCTGCGCAGCCTAAGACGCCGCAGCCGCGCCCCGCCGACCTAGCCCTGCGCCCTGCGAGCACCCTCATGCGCCTCCAGCGCCTGGGGGCCGCGTTTGCAACCCGCCTTTCGTTCATGCGGGTCTTGTTGCGGGGTTTGGCGGCGGACCGGGTCCAGGTCACGCGGTCCCTGTGGGCCATGGACGCCCGGGGCTACGGCCAGGCAGTCTATAGCCTGACCTATGGGGGGCACGCCTACTCCCTGGTTGCCGTGTCCAATGCGCTCGCCGACCAAGACCGCTCCGACCGCGTGATTGCCGAGGCTTGGGACGCTGCTTTTGTCCTCTACGATGGGGTGCCGTCCGCCGCAGAGGTGGCGCGGATCGCCGAGACTGCGCCCTATCAGGAGGCACGGCGCTTTAGCGCGCGGGACCTGACCCTGTCGCGCGCCAACAAGTCCGAGCGGGTCTTTGCCGCTGTGGTGGCGGCGCTCGCCGCTGGTCGGCAGCCCGACCCCGCGCTGATCGACCAAGCAGGCTATTTGATGCGCACCACTGCTGTCTACGGCAACGGCAAGTTCGGCATCGCCGACCGCGACCGCTTCGCCGCGCGTCCGGGCATGGCCGCACCGTTCCAGGCCGAGATGCTGACCGTATGGTTGATTCGCGCCTTTACCCACGACTTGGTGGAACATATAGCTGCCGCGCAAGCCTCGGGCACCGGGGTTAAACTCGACCGTCCTTTGAAGCGGCACTTGGGCGTCGGCAACGCAACGGGATTGGGCATGGCGCCCTTTTTAGTCTCGCACCCTGCCTTGCTCCATGCTTGGGTCTGGGTCCGCGAGACTGCGCTGGCGCGCGTCTTGGGCAGCGGTGCGCTGAGCACCGATCAGCAGCGCGACGCCCGCGACATGGCCACGCGTGTGCAACGCCACCTGGCCACCTGGCGAGTTGACGACGCACGTCAAATGGCCGAAATCCGAACGCTGCGCTCCGAATTTTCCGAACTCGACTTCGCCGTGGCGACCTGGCGCCGCATCTGGGATCAAGTCGAGGGAACCTCTCTTGCCTGTCAGGAATTAGTCCAGGCGGTTCTGATCGACCTCCGCCCAGATCTTGTCGATGATTTGATCGAGCATTTGAGCGCGCCCGACCCGCGCACCTGGCGACCGGGCGAGCGCGTTGCAGACTTGCGCGCCCATCTTGAGCGCGCCTACGCTTGGGCGCTGACCTACGACTTTGACCAGCGGTCCGAATCGGCCCTGTTTTGGTACACATCAGAAGAAAAGCTCGAACCTCGGCTCGGGCATCGTTACGAGGAGCCCGGCGCCGACAAGGAGCGGCCCCTGGACGTGGCGCGACAAGTCCAGGCTCTGAATCGGGCGCTGGTCGCCGCGCCAGCGCGGCAGAAACTCGCGCTGTTTTTTGTTGAATGGCCCGCGTTGCGCACCATCGCGGCGCGAGTGCAGGCATGCTGCGACTTGCCCTACGCGGAGATTCAAGACAATTTGATCGCTGAAACCACCTTACCGATCCACATGCTGCGGTTCAAACTCGCCATGTTCGGCGCTAACAAATTCGACCCCAAGTCCACCCTTTGGACCCGCATCACACTGTTTCAAGGCGCGCCGCTGATCGACGACCCCGATCTAGGAGCCGACTGGGGCTTTGCTACGCTGTGAGGCGCGCGGCCAAAAAAGTTGATACTTTTTGGGCCGTTTCATGTCTCAAAGCAGAAACGCGTTGCGTTTCGGCTTTTGGGGGTTGCTGTCTCACCTCGCTCGCTAGGCTCGCTCAGCCCGACCGCGGGACGGGGCCTCCGCTTATACCCCAGGGCGCTTTCGCGCTGATCCCGGGGCCGCGCGTTTTGGGCGCGGGCGTTCCCCGCGCCCTTCGGGCTCGGAGCCCACTTCCGGGGCCGAAATCGCGGCCCTATACCAGGTCATAAAGAGTCTGTTTTAAGGAGAACTGGTATTACACGCATCCAGGCCTCTGCCAACGAACTCAGCACCACGATCGAAAAGGCTGCCGTTGGTCGGGGCTTTGACCGCGCCACCGGCCAGTGGCTCAGCGCCGCAACCCTCGCGCTCCTGCCCCATCACCCCGCGCTCACCTGGGCGTTGACGGCGCTTGCAGCAGAACCGGCCTCGGTGCAACTGGCCCCGTCGCCCCGGGGGTGGCGCTGTCTCAACAAGGCGATCCTGGTCGCGGGTCCCGTTCTGCGCGACTTGCAGACTGCGGGGGAAGCCCTTGATGCAGCGGGGTTTGACCACTTCGACGTCCCGCAACTGTGGCACCACTTGCCCACCGCCGTATCACCCCCTATGCCTGGCCCCTTTGACGTGCCCGCCGACCAGTGGCAAGCATTGGCCGACCTGGCGGCCAGAACCTACGTTCCCGCTACTGAGGCAAGCCGGCAGCGGGGAGCGGGATAGAACCGTTTTTCAAATCGGATTTATGTTCTTTTTATCGAATTTTGACTTGCGGCGATGAATCCATGCCCCTAAGGGACGCTTAAAGAAATCTTTAATCTTCCCAAGAGGAGGCCTCTATGAAGCCCGAAACTCAAGTCTTGCACGCAGGCTGGCGCGCCGATCCCACCACGGGGTCCGTTGCGGTACCGATCCATCAAACCACGTCGTTCCAATTCAACGACACCGACCATGCGGCCAATCTGTTTGGCCTATCCGAACTGGGCAACATCTATACCCGCATCATGAATCCCACAGTCGATGTGCTGGAACAGCGCGTTGCGGCGCTGGAGGGTGGAGCTGCGGCCGTCGCCGTCTCTTCGGGTCAAACCGCGACCGCCTATTCTTTACAAAACATTGCGAGGGCCGGCGACAATATCGTCGCCTCCACCGACCTCTACGGGGGAACTTGGAACCTATTTTCCAACACGTTTAAGGATCAGGGCATTGAGGTCCGATTCGCCGACCCCTCGGACCCTAACAACTTCGCGCGATTGGTCGATGACCGCACGCGCGCGTTCTATGCCGAAACCTTGCCCAACCCCAAGTTGGATGTGTTCCCAATCAAAGAAGTGGCAGAACTTGGCCGCCAACACGGCATCCCGCTGATCATGGACAATACGGCGGCAGCAGGGCTCGTCAAACCGCTCGACCACAGCGCGGCGATCGTCATGTACTCCACGACCAAGTACATCGGCGGCCACGGCACCTCCATCGGTGGATTGATCGTCGATGGAGGCAACTTTGACTGGGAAGCGGCGGGGCAACGGCAATTGACCCTAAACCAACCCGACCCGTCGTACCACGGCGCTGTTTGGGCACAGGCGGCGAAGCCCCTCGGCCCCATCGCCTACGCCTTGAAACTGCGGACCACCCTGCTGCGCGATCTGGGCGGGGCCATGAGTCCCTTCAACGCCTTTATGTTCATTCAAGGCTTGGAGACCTTGCATCTGCGCATGAAGGCGCACTGCGAGAACGCCCACAGCGTCGCCACCTATCTGGCTGCGCACAAGAAGGTCGAGAAGGTCATTTACCCGGGTCTGACGACTGGGGAACAGCGCCAGCGCGCAGACACGTACCTGACGCGAGGCTACGGTGCGCTCGTTGGTCTCGAACTCAAGGGCGGTGTTCAGGCCGGCAAGCGCTTCATCGACAATCTCAAGCTTCTCTTCCATGTGGCCAATATAGGCGACGCCCGATCGCTCGCCATTCACCCTGCGAGCACGACCCACAGCCAACTTTCGGCGGAGGAACGCTTGCAAACGGGCGTGACCGACGGCTATGTTCGCCTATCGGTCGGCATCGAGCATCAGGACGACATCATAGCCGATCTGGCCCAAGCCCTTGACGCAGCCTAGACCTGTTCATACCAACGGTCATCAGAAGCGACCTTGATATGGCCGTTTCGTGTCTCACGGCAGAACCGCGTTGCGTTTCGCCTGTTAAATGCGGTCTCACCAAGCCCGCACCGCTCGCTCAGCCCGACCGCGAGACGGGGCCTTCGCTTTGCCTCGAGGCGCCTTCTTGGCTATTTTCGAGGTTGCTGCGGGGGCCGCAGCCGCGGCCCTTATACCCGCTAACAAACGAGTCATTCTCAGTCGCCGCTGGTATTCGACACAGATTCTCCTTAGAGTGATTTACGCTCCGAAAATTCGGTGCGGTTCGAAACTGGTATAAGGGAAGGATTATAAAGAAAACTTGACGTTAATCTTAGGATTTCATAGGGGGTTTCAGCGCAATCAAAGTTGAAACTCCTTAGCATCCGAACTCAGTCGATTCGAAAGCTGTCAAGAATTAGGACATTGTGTATTAAAACTGGAAAGTCGAGAAATTTGAAAGTTTGACGCCTTAAATGAAAACTACTCTACCCCATCAATCCACGCTTCAGCGGAATAGGTGGAAAGCATCTGACTTGATGTGGAAATCATCTGACTTGATAAAGTCTCGATCAGGTGGACATAAAATTGTATATGAAGTTCCAGGCAGAGTCGATATTATAATAAAAGTTAGAAAGGTCCCTCAAACACTTGAAAGCATCAAAGACTACATATACGCTAAGGTGTCTTTTGCAAGGAACAGGTCCTTAAAGAGAGAGGTTTACCACGCCCAGGAAATTGAGTCTCGCTCCTATAGACTCGGAATTTCAAATCCTCTAAGCCGTATATACGGAGTGGGAAAAGTTGATGGTGCCTTTGGCCTGATAGTTGAGAAGATATGTGGTCCATCGAAGTCGGGTTTGGCCCCGTCAATACGAGAGTATTTTGATTTGGTCGAGGACATGGATGACGCCATTTCAGTTTTGAACGAGTTTACTCACAACCTATTTCAATTGAGGGTTGTGGCCAAAGATCTCAATCACAGAAATATAGTGGTTGATTTTTCCAACTCTCGGAAACGACCGCGGCTTGTATTGGTCGATGGGTTTGGAGAACGGCAGTTTGTAAAAACAAGATCTTGGATTTCCTTTATTCGACACAGAGATCTTACTTGGGGTTTGCATATACTAGCGCAAGGTCTAAATTTGAAATTCGACTCGAAAACTCGAAGATTTTCAAGGATGGTCAACATCAGTTGACCCTCACCTCTAAACTTTCGCTTACGATTGAACGCTGAATTTACTCGGACTTGATCTAATACCAGCGGTCATAATACCAGCGGCAACTATGAATGACTCCTATATTCGCTGGTATAAGGGCCGCGACCGCGGCCCCGAGAATAGCGCGAAAGCGCCTCGGGGTATCAGCGAAGGCCCCGTCGGAGGCGAAACGCAACGCGTTTCCGCCGTGAGACACGAAACGGTCACGAAATAGTCACTTTTTATGACCGTTGGTATAAGAAGTGACCCCTTTGTGACCGTTGGTATTAGGCGCCAATGAGAGCTAAGAGCTCAGCTTTGCGCGACTTACTGACGGGCAGCGTTTCCCCCGTGGGCAGTTCGACAACTTCATCGCGGCGCACCCGAGCGGTATTTTGGATCGCCGACAAGGCCACCCAGTGCGACCGGTGGATTTGGCACCCGCGCACCCCCTCACACTCGCGCATGGCGTCGGCCAAGCGGATCAGCGTTAGCGCCGCGCCCGCGTCGGTCACGACGCGCACGTAGTGATCTTGCGCGCTCAGCGCCCACACAGTGGTGGCGTCGGGCAATTCGAGCACACGTTGCAGTACGGGCGGGCACTGCCCCTGCTGCTGCATCCCTTCGGATTGATCCGACCGCGAAAACTGCCCCGCCTGGTTCATGACCAGCACCACCACAAAATGAATAAAGACAGCGCTTGGAAGGCTATAGAAGATTAATCGAAGTGTCCCAGGGTATGTTCCCACCGTTACAAGCAGCGGCGCAAGCAGGGCCTGCGACACAGCCAAAACCGTCGCGCACATAAATAGGCCAAACAAGACCGACAAGCCCAAGGCATGGGGAACGCCGTGCCAACCATGGGCCACGAGATAACCCGTAACCAAGGTGCTCAAAATGCCGCCGATGAGAGATATGAAGCCCCAGTAGATCAGTCCAAAGGAGATGGGGAACGCCCCCGCGGTGCCAAAGGGGCCAATGAAGGCGCAAGTAACGGCGACGGCGCCGACAATCTGCCAAAAGGTCGAGGTGCGCCAGATGATCAGCGCTTCTCGGGTCGCGGCGCGGATGCGGGACGGCAAGGGAGATATTTGGTTCATCAAACGCTCCTATAGGGACGCGATCTGCCTTCATCTACTGAGCAAATTGAGCCGCACAAATCCCGGGGGATGATATTACTGCTTGTCTCACAACAAGTCTCGCAAGGCGTCAAAAAGGGGCGCATTGGCGGCGGGCATGCGGCGCGGGTCCAGGTCCCGAGCTGCGATCCATTCAACGGCTTGTCCCTCGCGCGCCTCAAGGACTCCCCGCCAACGATAGCAAACGAAGGCTAGCATAGTGAGATGAAAGTCCGCGTAGGCATGGCTGACGAAGGTCAGGGGCGCCAAACAGGAATTCCAAATGTCAAGACCAAGTTCTTCTTGAATTTCGCGGCACAGGGCCAACTCGGGGCTTTCGCCTGACTCCAGCTTCCCCCCCGGCAGTTCCCAAAGGCCCGCTTGGGCCTTGCCGTCGGGGCGTTGGGCGAGCAAAATTTGGTTTTGATCGTTGATGAGCGCAACGCAGGCGACCTGGACGACGGGCAATTCCCGCTCGAGCCAGGCCTGGCCCTTGCACCCCAGCGCCCGATTGGCCGCCGCGAAGTCAGTCGCCGCAAGACGCACGCAGCCGTCCACCAAACGGGCGCCCTGTTCGCCCCAGACCTGCAAGGTCGTTACGTCGAGCGGGCCAGGCAAGACTAGAGCCTCGGCCCCTTCGCTCTCGAAGATCCCCTGTAGCAGGAGCCGTCGGGCCTCTGTATCCAAAGCGGGCGGCAAAGTCCTTAAAATGAGGTCCGCGTCGGACCGATCAACGCCGCTCGCGTAGCACTCCGCGCCCGTTGTACGCTGGCAGAGTTTGAGGTGGTCCTGTTCGCATTCGAGGGTGTAGAGGCGGCTCAAAAATCTCATGACCGGTAGTCGGCGTTGATGGAGATGTAGCCGTGAGTCAAATCGCAGGTCCAGACGGTGAAGGCGCCCGTGCCTGCGCCCATGTGGATCGCGATGTCGATGTCGCGACCCTTCAGGTGCGCCGCCACGGGCGTCTCATCGTAGTTTGATACGCGCGCGCCGTGCTCGACAACAAGAATGTGCCCTATGGCCAACTGGACGCACGCGGGATCAAAGGGCACGCCCGCCTTGCCCAGGGCCATAAGCACGCGGCCCCAGTTAGCGTCCTCGCCAGCCAGCGCGGTTTTGACGAGCGGCGAGTTGGCAACAGCAAAGGCCAACTGCTTGGCTTCGGCAGGGGAGTTTGCGCCCGTTAGTCGAATCTCGATGAACTTCGACGCGCCCTCGCCGTCACGGACCACGAGCTGCGCCAACTCGCTATATACTTGACCCAAGGCCGCTTCGAAGCCCGCCACATCTTGAACGCGCGGCCCTGTGCCAGTGGCAAAGGTTAGGGCCATGTCGCTGGTCGACGTATCCCCATCGACAGTGATGGCATTGAGACTAGCGGCGACAGCGCGCTGGTGCGCGGCGTGCAGATCGGCGGGGGCGAGCGCGGCGTCGGTGAACACGAAGGCTAACAAGGTCGCCATGCGCGGCTCGATCATGCCCGAGCCTTTGGCAAAGCCCGAAACGGTAAGGGTGCGCCCGTCGAGCACGACTTCTCGGGCGGCCATCTTTGCAAAGGTATCGGTGGTAAGGCACGCCGCCGCAGCGCGCGCCAGGGTGGTGGGCGGGCGGGCGTAGGCCGCCTGGGCTGCCGCGATCAGCGGATCGGGGTCCAGGGGTTCGCCGATGACCCCGGTTGAGGCCTGCCACATCTCGGTGGGATCGATTTGCAAGGTTCGCGCCAGCGCGGTTGCCACCTGTTCCACCGTCGCGCGCCCCTGCGCGCCCGTCGCCACATTGGCATTGCCCGCATTCACGATCAGGGCGCGGGGTCGGTCCGGCGTCGCCCGATCACGGGTCCAAGCTACCGGCGCCCCGACGACGTGATTCGTCGTGAAACTCGCCGCGGCGGCGGTGCTGGAGGGAAAGGTAGCGAGGAACAGATCATCGCGCCCCTCGTACTTAAGGCCTGATTGACCGACAAAGACCTGGACCCCCTGCACGTCGAGGGCTTGGGGCAAGGGGTTTGGGGCAAGGGGGGAGAACGGCGCAGGCATGGAACTCATGTTAGCACGGGCGAATCCCGCTTGTCACTCATACCTTAGGGGCCTAGGCGAGCGGCATGTCTGCCCCTTCCTCCTTCGGCGCCGAGGCCGCGAAGCATCTGCTCGACATCGGGGCCGTGCATTTGCGCCCCGAGGCGCCCTTCACCCTCACTTCGGGCCGTATCTCGCCCGCCTACGTCGATTGCCGCAAGATCATCTCCTTTCCCGCCGCCCGTGGCGCTTTGATGGACATGGCGGTCCAGTGCCTCGACCAGACCATTGGCCTCAATCGCATCGACGTGCTCGCGGGCGGGGAAACCGCGGGCATACCCTTTGCGGCGTTCCTGGCCGAGCGCACAGGCAAACCCATGATCTATGTACGCAAAAAACCCAAGGGCTTTGGTCGCGGCACGCAAATCGAAGGCGACTTCGCACCTGGCGCCCGCACCGTCCTGATCGAGGATTTGGCGACCGACGGCGAGTCCAAAATGCTGTTTGTGAAGGCCCTCCGCGATGCCGGAGCGATGTGCCATCATAGTTTTGTCGTCTTCTACTACGGCATCATCCAAGGGGCGCTGGAGGCCCTCGCCGCGCACAACCTCGCGCTACATCATTTGGCGACGTGGCACGACGTGGTGGCCCTGGCCAAAGATCAAGGCACGCTCGACGGCGCGCGCCTGGATGCTGTCGAACGCTTCTTGGCCGACCCCCAAGGATGGATACCGGAGAGCGAGTCCTTGCCCTTAAGTTAGGGACGATAGAAGTCGTGGCGCCAAGGGGGTCTCGTCGGGGCGAATGACGCGGCGATTGGCGCGGTCTTGCCACTCAATCAAGCCGGTCGCGTCGCACAATCCGCACCGCAGCTGCCACTGATCGGCAAGGGTGCCGCAACTGGCGCAAACCCAGGTGCTATCGTGCGGGGCTTCCAGTGCCACCGCCAGGCTGGCCAGGGCGCGTTCACGGTTGAAAAGGGAGGATTCGGCGCCCTCACCCGCGCCGTCACGCTCTAGCCGGGGAGCCTCGTGCAGCAGATTTTGCAGCTTAGGCAGCACCTCAAGCAAGGCGCCCGCGCGGGCCGAGCCCGCGGCTTGGGCGCGCTTTAGGGCTTGGTCGGCAGCGTCCAACTCCAGCAGTTGCAGCAAAAAGGCACCGAGTGCCACTTGCGCGTCGCGCTGGCGCGTGGCGCCGCGAAACAGATCCATCCCGGCCTGGCGAATTTTGCTAGGGTCCGGGCCCGGGTCGGCCGCGCGCAGGTAGAGATCGACAAAGTCCGGGTGCGGGGCCCGCTGCCAATGGCGCCGAATCAGGGTTTTGGCGGCGGCGAATTGGCCCTGATCGACCAGGGCCTGCGCGCGGATCAGCGCCGCGGGCAAGAAGTCCGCGACCGCCGATAGAGCTTGGGTGGCCAGATCCGCCGCTTGGGCAACGTGCCCAGCTTGGAAGGCCGTCTGCGCCTCGTGGCTGTAGAGCGGCGCGAGGCGGACCTGGACCGCGTCCCGACCGAGGAGACCCTGGGCGCGGCTGGCCTCAAGCGCGGTGATGCAGCCCCGCGCGTTGCCCTCGCGCAATTCCAAGCGATAGAGCAAGTCCAAGACCCAAGGGGAATCGGGCCGCAGGGCTTGGGCCGCTTTCACGTGGCGCAAAGCCTGCGTCGTCTGCCCCCGGCGCAAGGCCTGCATGGCCAAGCCGCGCAAGCCCAAAAAGGCGGTATCTTCGTCTTGGAGCAAGATTTTGAATTCGTCGGCGGCCACGTCTTCGCGGCCCTGCAATTGGGCGCTTTGTGCAGCGAGCAGAGCGGTCAGGCGCTGGTCCTTCAGCAAAGCCTTGGACGAGCGCGCCAAACTCGCCGAACCCTTGGCGTCCCCCGCGGCGACGGCGGCCAACCCCCGGGTCAAGGCCAGGTACCCCCGTTCCTTGCGCCGCGCCGCCCGCCGCTCGCGCAGACGCCCGGGCAAACTGGCAAAAAACTGCCAGATCCGCCCGCTGACCAAAGCCAAGGCCAAGGTCGCGCCGTAGAGCGTAGCGAGCGCCAGCGCGCTCAATGAAAAGGCGGGCAAGGTATCGCCCGCTACCTGCGTCTCGGGGCGTGGCCGAAGATTGAGCAAGTAAACGCGATCGACCCAAGACACGCCCCAGGCAAAGAGGGCGATGAGTAGTAGCGTGAGCAGGGATAAAATCAGGCGAACCATGGGCAGGGTCGCCCTATAGCGGATTCTAAGTCGATTGGAACAATCGACGCAGGGAACATCCGCGCCAACAAAGGACGTAAAGCCATTTCATCGATTCCAAACAAACGCGAATGGCTTTAGTGGATCCGCAAATATTGCGAAAGCCAGTCGTCCAGCTGCCGCTGCGCACTGCTCAGCAACTGCCAGGCCTGCACGCCCGCCCGTGCCGCCTCGCTCTGCGCCGCCGCCTCCCCCGCCAACTGCTGCAACCAGGTCAGCGCCGCTGCGTAGTCGCCGCCGTGCAAGCTGGCGCGCGCCTGTGCCAACTTGCCTTGATTAGAATGGAGGTCGGCCGCGGGGGGAATACGACCGAAACCAAAGCCCCGCGCGCGAATGGCGGCCCCGTCCACCGCCACTAAGCGATCCAGCTCCTCCACCACGGTGAGCAACCCAGGAACCTGGCCGTCGCGGGATTGCAGTTCATGCAACTGCGCCAGCGTTTCCGCCAGACCGTCCAACCTGGCGTTGCCTTGCGCCAAAGTGGCGACCCGCGCGCTGTCCTGCGCGCCGACCCGGTGCGCCGCAAGCCGAAGGCGAATTTCGATCAAGTCGATCAGCACCAACGGCAAGGGCGGGGCAGCACCGGGGCGCGCGACCTCCGACGTGTCGTTACGCGGGGCGATCCTGGCTGACTCCGTTGACGGCGTTGGCGCGGCTTGGGCGGCCACATTGTGCGCGACAAGGGCGGCACGCGCGGCGGCGAGGTCGGCTTGCAAGTCGTCGATCAGTTGAGCAAAGGCAGTCGTATCGACCTTGGGGGTCGGCCGCGACTCGATCACGTGCGCAAGGGCCTCGAACTGCGCGCTATGCGTGCGCATGAGGCCGTCAACGGCCTGGCCTAAGTCGACAACCAGGGACTCAAAATTGCGCAGGTCGGCGGCGGTCAAAACCTCCGTGGGCAGGTCCAGATTGGCGACGGCGTCGAGCAGGTCAGCGCGCAGTTGGTCAAGCCCCACCGTTTGCGCAGCGATGGCGGACGCGGTCGCTTGGGACTGGACCTCAAGGTCGGTTTGCAAAATCTCGAACTCGGCCTCGTAAGTCGGCAAGGCCCGCAGTGCCACCGCTAAGTCCGCCGCGGTGGCGGGGGGTGGGCGTTGCCAGAGCAGCACCAGACTCGTCAAACTAAGCGCCCCGAGGCCGATGAGTCCCCCAAACAGCAGAGTCCGTTCGTAGGACGCCCAAGCCTTAAGATCGGGGCGGCGCAGGGCTTTGACCGCAGGTTCGGGTCGGGGCGCGGCGCGCATCTGGGCGTCGGGCGGAGAGTCGTTGGACATGGGGTGCCTATAGCAAGAACCCAGAAAATTTGCATTTTTTGGGTTGGGGTGTGTTTTGCGCAGGAAACGGTGGGAGGGCGAAGTTCATCGGCCTTGGGACTCCCATCCCAGCGCCCCCACGTACCAGCGCACCGCCGCGTCGAAGGTCGGCGTGACTCGAAGGCTGGAGCAAGGAAACAGGGTCGAGGCCAAGTCGGCCAAGCGTGCGCTCATCACCGCCACTTGGCGGGGGGTGCAAGCGGCGTGCTGGCAAAGGGCGGCGAGTTCGTGGGCGAGGCGGGCGCTGGTAAGGAGCGCTGCGTCGATTTCCCCTGCGGTAAGGGCGTGCTGCACTGTTGCAACGACGGCCTTGTTCAGGACCAAGGTGTAGGCAGGCACGCGGCTGAGGCCCGCGTGCGCCTGCGTCAGGTCCGCCGCCACGTCCTGCCCCGAAAACCAAATCCCGCGCCCTGCGGGCAGATGCGGCACGAGGGTCGTGGCGGGCGGATCGGCCCGGGCCGCAACCCGGAAACCTGCTGCCCGGGCGCGCGCGCAGGTTTTCGGGCCGACTCCGTAAGTGGGTAGGTCGCGCCAAGGCGGCCCAAACCAGGGCTGCGCCTGGACACTGCGGACGCCGTTCTGCGAGGTCAGCACCAGAAAGTCGGGCAGGCGTGGTTCATTCAGAGAAAGAACCCGCGCCTCCAACAAAGGGGCAAAATAGAGGCGGGCGGCGTGGGCTTCGATCAAACCCTTGAGCGCGGGGTCAGTGCGGGCACGATCGAAGGGCAGGAAGAGCCTCATGGTCTTGAACCACCGCGCCTAGGGCGCGGTCGCAAGGCCATGCGGCAAGGCCGCGTGCAGACGCACGCCCAGCTGCTCGGCCTGCGCGACCTGGTCCGCTAAGGACTGGCTCGGTTGGAGATCAAGGGCCTCTTGCACGCGTTCGCCTTCAGGTCCCCACGCCCTGGCGACCAAGGTCCCCTGCCCGTCCCGAGTCCAATCCAGCCCACAAGCAAGCGGCTGACGGCACGACGCGCCGAGACCACGCACCAAAGCCCGTTCAATCATCAAAGCGGCGTAGGTAGCGGGATGATTGATCGCGTCCCAGTGCGAGGCAGGTTGGAGCGCCTGCACGGCGATGATCCCTTGCGCGGGCGCATAGAGGCCTGGCAAAGTCACATGGGGCACGGTCTCCTCCAATCCTAACCGCGCCAACCCTGCAGCCGCTAGGATCAGCGCATCGACTTCCTTGGCTCGCCATTTCTGCAATCGGGTTTGAACATTGCCCCGGACGACAATAGGGCGCAGATCAGGACGCACGTCGCGCAGTTGCGCCGCGCGACGCAAACTGGACGTGCCGATGCGCGCGCCCCTGGGCAAGCTGTCCAACCCCGCCCCCCCTGGCGTAATCAGCACATCCTCGCGCGCGTCGCGGGGCAAGACCGCGGCAATCGGCAAATCGGGATCGTCGAGGGCCGAAAGGTCCTTGGCCGAATGCACCGCCGCCGCCACCTGCCCAGCCCGCAAGGCCTGCTGCAGTTCGGCGGTAAAAACCCCTTTGTCCCCCAACGCCTGGAGCGGCAGGTCCAACTGCCGGTCGCCGAGCGTCGAAAAGGTCTTGGCAAGGGCCTTGACTCCGTGATCCGCTAAGGCCGCAGTAACCCGCGCCGTCTGCGCCAACGCCAGCGGCGACGCGCGGGTCCCCAGGGACAAGACCTGCGGCAAAGCGAACGGACTAGACGACTGCCCTGCTCCCACACTCATGCGCGCCACAGGCAATGGCCGATTGACGACCTTGCTCCAACCGCCGCTGGCGGCGCATCAAACAGACCCGACGACGGCCCCCCCCCCCTAGCTGTCATTCTGCGCTCAGCGAATCGAGTCGCAGAATCCATCTGCCGATGTCATCAACCCGCGATGAACGCCGCAACTACGCCCAGCATGAGCTGGCTTGGCATCAAAGCCTTCGGGTCTGAGGATCGAACGAGGCAGCAGTCGGCAAGGGATCTGGTCCATTGACCCACGCCTACCCCATGAACAAGACCCTGGCAACGCACCGCCGCTCATCCCGCGGCTCCGCCGCGCGCTGAGCCCCCAGACGCGCTCCGCGCGTCGAGTCTTGCTCGAAGCTCCTTAGTGACCTTGGGCAAGACGGAAGCCTAGGAGGTCGTTGCTGAAGCCAGGGTGGTACCTATCGCGGGCCGCAGACCGGCAGTTCCTGGCGGTACTGTCCCACGAACCACCGCGCACAACGCGGGCAGCCTTCTCTTGCTCTCCAATCAGCTACCGTGGTGCCCCATCAGGCGCCGCACCCTCATGGCTCCGATGCCAGACATCTTCGCACCACTCCCATACATTGCCGCTCATGTCGTCAAAGCCCCAAGGATTGACCGGATAAGCCCCGACATCCCTTGTCTTGCCAACATGTCCTCGCGCATTGGCTTTCGTATCGTCCCATTGCGTGCCCCACCAATAGGGCGTCAGCGTTCTCGCGCGGCAGGCGTATTCCCACTCGGCTTCCGAGGGTAATCGCAGGTTCAGTTGGTCCTGCGCCGAGTTCAACTGCGAAATGAAGGCTTTTGCATCTTGCCAAGACACGCTCTCAACAGGACGATTTAACGACTCAAATCGGCTCGGGTTCTCCCCCATCAATGCCGTATAGAGCTTTTGCGTAACAGGCGTGTCGCCCAACCAAAACCCCTCGCGAAAACTGATTTCAGTCTGCGGACGCTCTAACTCGCTTGCGTCTGGATCATCAGCCCCAGCCCCCATCAAGAACCACCCAGGTGGACACCAGCGCATGACTTGCACCGCGTCCTTAATACTGACTTCAACGAAGACTCCCTTCGCGTCCTCGCCCCAGCCCGACGCCCAGGCGGGCGCGCCGCCGTGCATGAGCGGATGGCGGGAGGTGTCGATGAGGTCTTTCATCTTAGAACCCCGCACAAAGGCGACCGCCAGCACGCTGTCGCGAGGCCTTGTCCCCTACCCACGGACTGGCGGTCTTTAGGTTTTAGCGAGGGGTCAAAGACCTGCCCAACGCCCGAAAAACGCCCCTGGTCAAACCCAGGGCTGCTGCCCTGGTTAGGAGCTTGGGCAAGACGGAAGCCTAGGTTGTCGTTGCTGTTGCCAGGGTGGTTCCTATTGCGGGCCGCTGACCGGCAGTTCCTGGCGGTATTGTTCCACGAACCGCCGCGCACAACGCGGTCAGTCTGCTTGCTGGGGCGTCTTTCCGAAGGCATGTTAGGCCTCTAAGACTTCTCCAGCAAGGGGGGTGCGTTGCAACTGCGCACGCCGCCAGACACGGCCGTCCGCCCCTGCGTGGATCGCCAAGGCAGCATCTATCCGCGTTTGCAACGCGCGGGCGTTGATGTGCCCTTGCAAAAAGGAAGATTCAGCCACCCTCCTCGCGCGGGTATAGCGTCGCTTCCTGCGTTTTGACAACAACAGGCGATAGGGAAAAATGCGAAATCCGCAAAACGCCAAGCCGTCTTGGCTCCTGCCCAATCGAAAGGGTTGTTTCATGGGTAATTTTAGAGTCCCTTCGATGAGGGGCCTGACGCTATCCAAAACCGCGCGCGCTGCTCGTCGATCATGTACCCACCAGATCAAGTCGTCCATATAGCGCACATACCCGCCAGACTCGGGGTGAGACGTGATATGGCGGTCGGCTTGCCCCAAGTAGAAATTGGCAAAATTCTGCGACGTGAGCGCCCCGATTGGAAGTCCCTTTCCTGGTCTATCCTCATGGGCCGCGATGATCCTTCGCACGAAAGCCAAAAGATCGGCATCGCGGAATCGCCGCGCGACCAGGTTTAATAGCACCACGTGATCAATATGGGGAAAATAGTGGCGGATATCGATTTGCAAGTGCCGAGGAAAACGGCGCGCGAACCGTTGGGCTTGTGCGACAGCTGCGTGAGCGCGCTTGCCAACCCGACACGCAAAGACATGCGGGTGCAAAGATTGGTCCATGATCGGTCCCATCTTGGCCATAAGGGCATGGTGCAACACCCGCTCGCGAAAGCAGGGTGCATGGATCAGGCGTGACTTGGGGTCGCGAATGGAAAACGCCCGCATAGTGCCGACGGGATAGGTCCCCGTCAGCAAGCCGTTTTGTAGCGCCTCGATTTCCTGCTCCAGATTCGCGCGGTAGGCCTCAACGTCGCCGCGTCCGCGCTTGCCGAGCGCTGCGCGGGCGAACGCTTGCATCAGATTGGGCCATTGGGCAATATCGGGGAGACTCAAGCGGCTAGACTTCAGCACCGTCGGGTCCCGTTGCAGGGGGTGTTGCCTGGATCAGTTCCAGGAAGGCTTTGCCGTATTTTGCCACCCGCGCTTCCCCGGCACCATCGATTTGTCGCAAGGCCGTGAGGCTGGTGCTGCGCTGCTGCGCCATGGCCGCCAGTTGTTCATTGAGACCTCAGCATAAATCAGAGGATCGAAAGTTGATAGCAAGATATGGTGCTAACTTTGCTTTTATGACACCACATATTGTGGTCCTTTGATCCGAAGTCGAATTATGCTGAGGTCTCTCATTGGTAAAGACTGCATAGATCGGCACCCCTTCCTGATCGGCGGTTTGTCGGCGCAGTTCGCGCAAACGGGCATAGACGGCGAAGTCTCCCACGCTCAAAATTTCGCGATAGTCGATACTGCTACGCTTGCTCGATTTTGAACTAGCGGCCTTGGGGCCGCCGGCCTAGGAAATCACACAAATGGACCAAAAGCTATTGGTACCATCGCTGACAAATTGACGATCCACATGGAGAACACGCGCTTGGGACAAGCAGGCATTGAGGTCCTCCACACCCTGGGGATGGGGTTGCGCGGCGATGGTAAAGAAATCGGCATTGCTGCGTAAAGATAGATGCTTTTTCCTGGAACCGTTACCAGGCCTTTGCTAGAGAGTTTGTCTTAGCGACCTTCCCCCAAGAAGTATAAGGCCTGAAATAGCGCGAGTTTAGGAGATAGATATCTATCTGTTCGCACCAACGCCCGATGCTGAAATCACTTCTTACCAACATAGCCGTGGTCAAGGAGGTTCGCTACAGTCCCAGATCTAAAATAGCAGCGGCGGAAGCAACCATTTCTTGCTAAGCGTGGGCGCATATACCACCCCGTCAAGCATTGCTTGCCACCCTCCAAAGGAAGGCAACGGGACGGAATCTTGAATAGCGCGCTAATTCTTGGTTTCTTAAGCAGGTTGAACGAGCAGCGATCGATCCGAAGACTGGTTTGTGATTGCGAACGCATAGAGTGTCCATATTGTCTCCCCACCCCAGCAACAATCCCCTAAAGACCCCAGCATGATCGTTCTAGGCCTCGAAGCAAGTTGCGACGAAACAGCGGCGGCGGTGGCCGATACCAACGCCGTGCCTGAGGCGCGGATTCTGGCCAATGTGGTCCATAGTCAGATCGACCTGCACGCTGAATTTGGCGGCGTTGTGCCCGAAATTGCCGCTCGGGCGCATTTGGATTGGATGGATCTGGTGGTGCCCGAAGCGCTGAAGCAAGCGGGTCTGGGATTTGAGCAGTTGGAGCTGGTCGCGGCGACGGCGGGACCGGGGCTGATTGGTGGCTTGCTAGTGTCGGCCATGGCGGGGCGAGCGATTGCGCAGGCCTGGGGCTTGCCCTACCACGACACCAACCACCTGGCGGGCCATGCCCTCACGGCGCGCCTGACCGACGCCCTGCCCTACCCCTATCTGCTGCTGCTGGTCTCGGGCGGGCATAGCCAGTTAGTGGTGGTCGAAGGGCCTTGGGCCTTTGTGCCGCTGGGGGGCACCCTGGACGATGCCGTCGGGGAGGCTTTTGACAAAGTGGGAACCTTGCTGGGGTTGGGGTTCCCAGGCGGCCCCAAGGTCGAAGCCTGTGCGCGCGCGGGCGACCCGCATCGGTTTGCCTTGCCCGTGCCGCTGAAGAACCGGCCAGGCTTTGATTTGAGTTTTTCGGGCCTCAAGACCGCCGTGCGCCGCGCGCTGGAGCTGTTGGGGTCCGTCACAGACACCGACCGCTCGGATCTGGCGGCGAGTTTTCAGGCCGCCGCCGCCGAGAGTCTGGCGCACAAGACCGAAGCGGCCATGGTGCATTGTCGTGAAGCTTATGGCCGCGCGCTCCCCCTCGCGGTTGCGGGCGGCGTGGCGGCCAATCGGGTCATTCGTCACCGCTTAGCCTCCCTCGCCGCGCGATTTGACGTTGCCTTTGTCCCTGCGCCCCTCAGCCTGTGCGGCGACAATGCTGCCATGATCGCTTACGCGGGCGGGGAGCAGTGGCAGGCCAAGCCCGAAGTGCGCTGGGATCGCCTCCCACGCCCGCGCTGGCCTTTGCACGAGCTGGGCGAGTCTTAGGTCACCCACCCTTCCCCTCCGAACGGGGGACTTGGAACGTGCGGTGTCGGGACCGCCTGTTCTTGCGGCGAGCGTTTCGTGATGGATGGCCGCAGCATAAGATCGTGCGGGGATGTGCGGACCAAGATGCAGCGTCATTCAGCGCGGAGCGAAGCGAAGTCGCAGGATCCATCATCTGCTGGTTCCATCCTTCTACGGACGCAAAGACTAGGTGCTATCAGCCTCCGAGAGAGGGGCCTTGCGACGTGCGGTGTTAGGGCCGCCTGTTCTTGCGGCGGGCGTGCCGTGATGGATGCTGCGACTACGCGCAGCATGACATCGTGCGGGGGTGTGCGAACTCAGATACGGCGTCATTCAGCGCGAAGCGGAGCGAAGTCGCAGAATCCATCATCTGCTGGTTCCATCCTTCTACGGACGCAAAGACTAGGTGCTACCAAGCGCTGCGAGGGGATAAAAACATCGCAGACCTGCGGTACTAATATCCGCGTTCCCAATCGACCAAATTCGATAGAGGTTGGCCTGCCGCTTGTTCGTTCAGCGCACGCGTCAGCGCTCGGATGCCGCTGCTCGGGTGCGTGATGGCGGCGTTGTGGGGACTAATCGTGACCTTGGGGTGCGTCCAAAAGCCGTGGTCGCTCGGCAGAGGTTCCACCTGGAATACATCGAGGTAAGCCTCGCCAACCTGCCCTGACTCGAGGGCCGTGAGCAGGGCATCCTCATCGACAGTTGTGCCACGCCCCGCATTGACCACGGCGGCGCCGGGTTTCATGGCGTTGAAAACGTCCGCGTTCATAAGGTGGCGCGTGTCGAGCGTGTTGGGCAACAAGTTGACGACTATATCCGCCGCCGCGATCGCCTTCCTCATGCCCCCTGGGCCGCTTGTCGTTGCAAGGTTCGCAATCTGCTTGGGACTGCGCGACCAGCCCCTTACCTGAAACCCAAGACCTTGGAGCGTGCGTGCCACGGGCAAGCCAATGTGGCCGAGGCCCAACACGGTGAGGGTGCAGGTGTCGGCAGGCGCGGCGATGGGCGCGGTTTTCCAACGCCCCGCGGCCTGCTCCCCCGCCAAGAACCGCGCCTTGCGCAGGACGCTGAGGCAGGCCCAAGCCACATAGTCGCACATGCTTTGGGTAAGCCCTGGGTCGACCATGCGCACCAGCGGCACGTGGCGCGGATAGTCGGGATCGGACATGAGGATGTGATCGACCCCCGCCCCGACCGAAACCACCAGCGATAAGTGCGGCAAGGACGCTAGGAAGCCGGGCGATGGTTCCCACACCAGCGCGGTGGTCACGCGCGCCAGATCGAGGCCTTGGCGCCCGATGCAGACCTCAAAGTCGGGCAAGGCCGCCTGCGCCGCGTCCCGCCACAGCGGGGCGAGGTCGGCGCTTTCGCGAATGTAGAGGATCGGGCGCGACATCGGCACGGATCGCCTTGCGATAGGGCCCTATCCCTGGTCCAGTTCCTCAAACGCCGGACACGCGGGAAAATCTGCGCCCGAAATGCTATAGAGGTAGGCAACGACGTTGGCGCGCTGACGGGATTTGGAATTGTCCCAGCCGGTAAAGTTCATGGCGGTTCCAGGAACGTAGGCCGAGGGTTTGTGCAGGAACTGGTTCAGCGCCTCATGGTCCCACTGCCCGCCAAAACCCTTGAGTGCTGACGAGTAGGCGCCAAAGTCCGACCCTGCCTTATCCCGCCCCACGATGTTGACCAGATGCGGTCCCTGGCCATGGACCGGGTTTTCAAACTGGTGGCACGCCGCGCAATTGGCCTTGGCAATGGTCGCGCCGATCTCGACATCGGCCGCCGCCAACATGTGACAAATATCTGACGGCACCTCGGGCTCTTGCAGAACCAGCCCCCCATCCGGCGCCCCCACAACAGGGTAATCGACCCCCGCCTTTTGATGGTGAAAGAAGAAATGGTTCACAAAGCTGACGGACAAAATGATGCCAACACCCGTCAGGAGAGCCATCAAAATCATGTTGCTGTTCGTTCCCATGGGGCACCTTTGGTTGCAAATCTCAACTGTTCGGCCCTGCCCTTAGCGAGGGTCGGGCGCGCAAACAAGCAAAGCGGCTAGCCGAAGCGGCAAAAAACCATCAAAACTGTTGCACCTGCGGGCGGCCTATGGCCTGCCTCAGTCCATGCCGACTCGCCTGCCTCCCCTAGCCGACCGCATGGGCCGCGTCGCCTTCCAAGGGGCCTTGGGGTCCAATTCCCACAACGCTTGCCAGCAAACCCTGCCCCGCATGGACCCGTTGCCGTGCGAAGACTTTGAACGCGCGTTTGAGGCCCTCACCGCAGGCAACGCGGATTTGGCCGTGATCCCAATCGAAAACTCCAGCGCGGGCCGTGTCGCCGATATGCACCGCCTACTGCCCGAAAGCGCCGCCCACATCGTCGGGGAGCACTTCATGCCGGTTCACCACGCCCTGGCCGTTCGCCCCGGTGTCATGAAGGCGCAGATTCGTGAGGTCCTGTCGCACGAACAAGCCCTCTCGCAGTGCCGCGCCTACCTTTCGGCGCGCGGCTTGCGGGCCGTGAGGTTTAGCGATACGGCGGCAGCGGCCAAATGGCTCGCGGATGCGGGCGCGGACCATCAAGCGGTGATTTGCCCCGCACTCGCCGCCCGCATCTACGGCCTCCATATCCTCGACCAGCCCATCAACGATCGCCCCAACAACACGACCCGGTTCCTGATTTTGTCTAAGACATCTGAGACGCCGCCGCGGGAAGGGGCGACGATGACATCCTTACTGTTTCGGACCAAGTCTGAACCCGCCAGCCTCTTCAAGGCTCTATCCAGCTTTGCAACCTTGGGCATCAACATCACCAAGCTGGAGTCGTATCTGGTCGGCGAACGCTTCGACGTGGCGCAATTCTACATCGATGTGGTGACCCATCGCGACAGCCCCGCGTTTCAGATTGCCCTGCGCGATCTGAGATATTTTTGCGTGGACGACGGCGTGCGCCTCATGGGCACCTACCCCGCCGCCGCCTATCGGCAGCTCAACGCGCGCGCACCGCAGGGTTCGAGCTCGCCTGCGTGAATTTCTCCCTCGCTTGCCTAAGAGCATCAAATTATACCAGCGTTCATAGTACACGACAGTAAGGTCTCAAGACACCCGTGAGTGAGGCTTGGGCCAATACCGGCATGCATTTTCTGGATCCATGAGGATGAGCCGCCTGAGCTCATCAAGCCCAATTCTGAAGATAGACTTTGCGTATCGTCCATGAGACTTTCGTGGTCTGGTATTTGTTCCAATCGTCGCAGATCCAATTTTGGCGGCCCATGTCATTGCTAGTGCGAGAATAGCGATAAGCAGATTAAGTTTCCTAGTGATTGATAGGAGCAATGTCCCGTGGAGTGGTGTAAGAGCGGGGAGGTTATCGGCGCCAGCTAGCTGACGGTGATGACCTCCTCGCTCCTGTCTAATCTGGCAGTGGCGGAGCCTTTGTTTAGGGTGTTTTTTGTAACCTACACCGCAAAGGACTCTGAACCGTCCCGGGTTTATCGGCGGGTGATTTGTTCAAATGTTAGGCGGCTAGATCATAGCCATGTTTTTCTTTTAAGTATGTCTCCTCTTTTTGGCTAGGGGTTAGGTATCCGATGGATGAGTGGATGCGTTTGGTGTTGTACCACTTGATCCACCTGGCGGTTTGCCACTCGACATCTGCTCTGGATTTCCAGGGGCCGATGCGCTCAACGACCTCTGTTTTGTACAGGCCGATGGTGCTTTCTGCGAGCGCGTTGTCGTAGCTGTCGCCCACGCTGCCCACCGACATATCAACGCCTGCCTCTTCTAGGCGTTCGCTGTATTTGAAGGACATGTATTGGCTGCCGCGATCACTATGGTGAATGGGCTTGATGCCATCTACCGATATGGGTCTGCGTTGATGCAGGGCCTGCTCCAGGGCGTCCAGCACGAAGGCCGTTGTCATAGAGGTGCTGACCTTCCACCCCACCATGCGCCGTGCAAACACGTCGATGACGAAGGCCACATAGACATCTCCCTGCCAGGTTTTGACGTAAGTGAAATCACAGACCCATAACTGGTTAGGGTAAGAGGCATGGAACGCCCTGTTCACCCGATCCTCTGGGCAGGGCAGTGCCTTATCAGGATTGGTGGTGATGACGGGCTTTCCCCGCACCAGGCCTTGATAACCAGCCCTTTGCATCAATCGCTCTACCGTGCACTTGGCGATGGCATAGCCTTCAGACTTGAGCTGATGCCAAACCTTGCGGGTGCCATAAATGCCATCGCTCTCATCATGATAGACGCGCTTGATCTCAGCAAGATCAGCCTCATCCTGATTTGCCTTACGACTGCGCAGATCAGGGTTGCGCGCCATAGAAGCATGACGGCGATAGGTTGAGGGCGCGATGGACAAAACCTTCGCCATCGGCTCGGCACCGAACTCTTGGATATGATCGCTCATAAAGCTCACGACTTGGGAAACGGGCGGCCGAGCTCCGCCTGTGCGAAATAAGCCGAGGCCTTCTTCAAGATCTCATTGGCTTGGCGAAGGTGGCGGACCTCACGCTCCAGTTCTTTGATCCGCGCCTTATCTTCCGTGTTCAAACCAGGGCGCTCACCTGCATCCTTCTGGGCCTGATGACACCAGGAGCGAAGGCTATCGGGAGAACAGCCTAAGCTGCTGCCAACGGCGATATAGGCCGCTTTATCACTGGCATAGGAACCACGCTGCTCGGAAAGCATCCGCACAGCACGCTCACGAAACTCCGCATTATAACGGGCGGTGTATCTTTTGTTCGACATGGGTCTTCCTTAGAGAATTGGACCCGCCGATAAACCCGGGACGGTTCAGGACGATAGACTTACTAAGGTCACGGCGTTGATGGATTGGGGACGGTTTTCGCCAATTCTTAAGCGAGGACTTGGTCGCTCTGGAATAGGGCCTGAGGGCTATGACCCGCTTATTTTGTTCAGGGGCCTCTTAATCGGCCAGTGGCATGGTTTGAGTGACCCTAAGCTGGAGTGCGCGCTCAAAGTTCGCCTGGACTTCATGATTTTCTGCGGGCTTGATCTGAATACACCCGTTCCTGACGAGACAACCCCTTGGCGTTTTCCCAGTTCCCTGGTGAAGGGCAAGGTTTATGATGACCTGCTGGCCGAGGTTTGCCCTCACCTTGAGGTTCATGGCCTTAAACTTAAGCAGGCCCAGGGCGCGATCCTTGATGGCACATTGGTGCAAAGCCCCGCTCGGCCTTGCCGTTTTATTGATGCCCCAAATGACCGTGAAGAAGGCGAAGAAGCAGAACCAGAGGGGGGGATTACCTATAGCGCCGATCCTGATGCACCTTGGGTCAAGAAGGGCGCCAAAAGCACTTTGGGCTTCAAGGGCTTTGCCCGCTGTGACGAGGAGGGTTTTGTTGACCGCGTTCACACCACGCCCGCCAACCGCGGGGAAAGTCTTGAGTTTGAGACCCTAGCACGAGATGCCAAAGCAAGACGTATCTTGGCCGACAAGGCCTATGCTTCCAAAACCAACCGCGCCTTTTTAAAGGGCAAACACCGCAATGGCATCATGCGAAAAGCTGCAAGAGCTCGCCCTCTACGGGCATCGGAAAAGCGGTTCAACAAACAAAATCTCCCTCAACTGCCAAACCACTGCAATCGCATTTAACAAAACAAATCAACAACCGCGTCTTTAATTAGGGGCGCGGGAAATGAAGTGTCCCCAAGAATGGACCAAAAAATGAATAGGAGCCAATCATGCAGAAGTCTTACGGTGCTTAAATAGCCGGATCCATCGGCGAAATCTGGCTTGTCAAAGTCCTGCTGCATGCTCTAGTCCCTAACTTTGAACCAGTAGAACAGTTTGAACGACATTTATGATAAGCGGAACCTTAGGGCGAGGCGCAACCACAGCGACGATCTTTGTGATCTTGAGCCTCGTGCTCGCCATGATCAAGTATGCGTCATCCCCCGAACTTACGTGGCGGTTCCACTCAAGTTACTTTGACTTTTCTGTCCCCCAAGATGAACCAAAGTTTCAACAGGTCTTTGACTATAAACGACCCGAAGGAAACGCGCACAGCCCCTCCCTTGTTCGCAGGCTAGACGGCTTTTCTGTTATCTGGTTTGATGGAAGCCGCGAGGCTTCCAATGACATCACAATCCAACAAGTTCAAATTTCCAAGGACGAAGATCAATGGGTGGCTGGGGATGTCACCCTGCTGTTTTCGCGCTTTGACCTCATGGAGTTTAGCCGTCCACGCCAAACTATTTTAACAATCGGCAATGTCATTGCAGAGCGGGATCAAGGCCTCTCATTTTTTGCTACGATTGTTTCTTTTGGTGGCTGGGCAGCCGCCTCAATCGCGCATGTGGTCACTGACGAGGGTGCTATTGAGCGCGTTGAAAAGCTGCCTCTATCACCGTTTTTGAACCGATCTCATCTGGTGCGCGCACCAGCGATTCGCTATGTTGATGGTAGCCTTGGTATACCGGCTTATCTGGAATTGGGACGAGGGATCGGCGACTTTGCCCGCCTTGACGCCCAAAGGCGCGTGCGGGCCAAGGCGCGCATCAATCAAAAAATTGAGGCGATTCAGGCAACAATCGTCCCTTACGGCCCTCAGGAAGCCGTAGCCCTGTCACGCAGTTTTGACGACCGATCTGATCGACTTGTGGTCAACTGGACCCGCGACGCAGGGCGCAGTTGGACGCCCGATACTTTGATCAACGATATTCCCAACCCCAACTCGCCCGTCGCTGCCCTCTTGCTCTCCGACGGGAGTCTTTTGATGGCCTTCAATGACTCGCCAAAGGACTCCTCAATCCTGAAATTGGCACTGTCGCAAGATCAAGGGCGCACGTGGCGACGGATTTATACCTTAGAGAGCAACCAGGGAGCAGCGCGCTATCCTGCACTTCTGCGATTGCCTGGCGGCGATTTGGCGCTGACCTATTCGATTCAGAACAAGAGAGGGGTTCGAGCCTTTGTCTTCAACGAAGCGTGGATACAAACCTTGTGATCGACAGCCTCTATACCGACATCGGGCTATTCATCTTTTTTTTATGGGCCTTTGCCTGCTTGGCACGGCAGGTCTTAAATTCCCGCCACGCCTTGCTATTGGCGAGTGGTGTTGCGATGTTTTGCTTGCTCGCCTTGCGTCAAACACCCATTAGTATGTTCACCCTGGCCTCCTTGGGGCCCTTTGGGACTGTTTTTCCCGCACTGCTTCTACGTCATCTTTGGCGACAGTTAGGGCGGCACGTGCGGGACTTTTCAACGGCTGAAATCCTTGTCCTCACCATACTCTTTAGTCTCTTTATCTTCGCCTCGATCGCTTGGTTGCCGGGCGACCCCTACGCTCTTGGTTACGCACCTTTCTGGGGCAGTACTGTGGCCCTCGCCCTGCTGCTTTACTGCTTGGCAACCGGGCGAGTGTTCTTAGCAGCGGCAGTTCTGGTCGGTCAGTTAGCGTGGACTTTTGATGTTGGCAGCACGAACATCTTTGATCATGTGAGCCATGGCCTGATGCTGCCGACTCTGCTCCTTATGTCCGTCCAACGCATCATTCGGTTTATTGCGCGCGCAAGCTCTGGGACCATAACACGAGAATGAAAAACCATCACCGTTCCCACTCGATAAAGCCGGTTAGATGGGCGGTTACTCCCGATCGCGCGAACACTGCCGTTTCGAAACCGTTCACATCTATACTGATTCGATTAAGCCGCTTTAGATCTTTTGTTAACGCGGATATTCCTTGCGTCGATCGTTCCGATCGAGATAGAATTTACCATAAGCAGTTCCAACCTGCCTGAGATCCACTATGGATTTGGAGAAACGATGGACCAAGAAACGCGAAACCAACTAACCCTCACCGAAACTCTGATCTACGCATGCTTGAGCGTGATCATTGTATTGGGATGGTTCCTGGCGCAGATGGACGAATCCCTATTCCGCGCATACGTCGACGAAGACGGATTTTTTGAAACCTGCACCGCTATTTTCCTGGTGATCGCGGCCCTGATTGTCACACGCAGATTCCTACGGGACCGTCGCCAGCACCCTTGGACATTTACCCTTACAAGCCTGTCCATGACCGTCCTCTTTATTGTTGGCACCGGCGAAGAAATTTCCTGGGGTCAACGAATCTTCAACATTGAATCGAATGACTTTTTTATGACCCATAATCGACAAGGCGAAACAAACTTGCACAATATGCTGATCGGTAGCGTGAACGTAAATAAGCTTCTGGCCAGAATGTCGGTATTCCTCATTTTGATAATCTACTTGATCATACCTTATGCCTACTTTCGCCGTGGAACCCTGCATCGATTTATTTTTTTCTGGCGCGTGCCGGTTCCGAAAATTCATCATGGCGTGGCGCTCCTTATCCTTGCAATTCTCATTAGCCTAATTCCATCGGGAAAGCGGGGTGAACTCAACGAATTCATGATTAGTGTTTTCATCCTCCTACTTGTCACCCACGGTCAAAACATTCGCCGTGACCCCAGGCAATAATACCCGCGGAAGTTTAAGATGACTTATACCAGTTCTCCTTAAAACAGACTCTTTATGAACTGGTATAGGGCCGCGACTGCGGCCCCCGTAGCGGCCCCGAGATGAGCTAAGAAAGCGCCTCGGGGTATAAGCGAAGGCCCCGTCGGAGGCGAAACGCGGAGCGTTTCTGCCGTGAGACAAAACTCCGCTAAAAATGTCAATTTTTAGCGGAGTTGGTATCAGAGGCCATAGAGGCTTTAAAAAAAACCTATCCAGAGGCGTTGGCAACCCTCCAATCCAAAATTGGCCAAGACATAAAGATTGAGGTCTGGTTCCAGGTCGAGGCGCGTGTCGGCCAAAAGAATAGCCTCACACGACGATGGGCACCCAAAGGCACCCGCCCGCGAGGGACCAAAGATCAGCGCTATGATTGGGCCTACATGTTCGGGGCCATCTGTCCTCATCGAGGAGTAGGCTCTGCCCTAGTCATGCCCACATGTAACACCCATGCCATGAACCTGCATCTCCAAGATATCTCAAGCCAAATCGCCCCTGGCGCCCATGGGTTGGTCATCATGGATCAGGCAGGCTGGCACACCACTGGTCAACTCGCCATTCCCAATAATCTAAGGCTGCTGATGCTGCCCCCAAAATCACCAGAACTCAACCCAGTCGAAAAAATCTGGCTGTTCTTAAGAGATACATACCTCAGCAACCCCATCTTCAATACCTATGACGACATCCTAGAGGCCTGCTGTTGGGCATGGCAGAGACTCACAAACGAGAAGGGCAGAAGCACATCTATCGGATCATACCTTTGGATCGGCCAATCTTAATCAAAATTGGTATCATAACCTCGCGGCTCTACCCCAGAGCGCCCAAGTACACGCTCGAGAATTGGCAAAAAATGGAACCAATCCATAAGCGCATCAACTTTACAAAGCACTTCGTCTGGCCCTATCCGCCAAGATACATCTTGACGGAACAAATCCATTTTGAGACCCTAAACAACTTCACGAGTAAATAGCATAGACCCCCCTTCTTAAGGAATCCTGAAATGAGAATCGTCGCTATGCAGAGGTCTTCTATAGATGCAAAATTCGCCCTATCCCATCCCCAAGGCCCCGCCGCGCCATACGGACCTGGCGAACCTGGGTCGCTGGATGCCGCCGCACTTGTTGCCCTATGCTCAAACGCTGCGCCTGGATAGACCCGCAGGCTATTGGCTGCTCCTGCTGCCCGCCTGGATTGCGATCTTGCTGGGCAGTTCGGCCCTCGCGCTCTGGACCCTTTGGACCTTGGCCCTGTTCTTCATCGGTGCCGTCGCGCTGCGCGGGGCGGGATGCGTTGTCAATGATCTGTGGGATCGTGACTTGGATCGCCGCGTGGCGCGCACCGCCGATCGACCGTTGGCTTCGGGGGCAATTTCAGGGCGGCGCGCGCTCGCCCTAATCGTCGCTTTGGTCGGTCTTGGGGTTCTGGTCCTGGCGTTTTTGCCTTGGCGTGTCTGGGGCTTGGCCTTGCTCAGCGTCCCACTGATCGTGCTCTACCCGCTTGCCAAGCGCGTGTTCCCAGCACCGCAACTGGTCCTGGGCGTCACCTTTTCTTGGGGTGCGTTGCTCGGATGGCTCAGCGTGCAGGTGGCGCTGGCCTGGCCCGCGCTCTGGCTCTATCTTGGGACTGTAAGTTGGATCCTCTACTACGACAGCCTCTATGCAACCCAGGACCGCCGGGACGACGCACGCCTGGGCCTCAAATCCCTTCCCCTGCTATTAGGAGATTGGTTGGTCGCTGGGCTTTGGGCTTTCATGGCATTGACTTTGCTGTGCTGGGGATTGGCACTGATCAGCTCCGGCGCGGGCGTTCTTTCGTGGACGGGTTTGCTGCTGGCGGGGGGGCTCTTAGCCCAGCAGGTACATCAATTCGACGCCGACGACCCGCAAACATGCCTACGGCAGTTCCAAGCCAACGTGCGCTTTGGGCAGATCTGGTGTGGGTTTCTGGCTCTGGACTTGGTCTTTTAAAGCGCCCATTCAAGAGTGAAGTGCCCCACCTGGAGGGTCTAAGCGGTTAGCAAAGAAGACCTCTTTGGGCGTTTGGTAATTGAGAACTTTTCGGGGCCTTTTGTTGAGCAAA
The DNA here is from genome assembly GCA_965228345.1 of Alphaproteobacteria bacterium. GTDB lineage: Bacteria > Pseudomonadota > Alphaproteobacteria > UBA7985 > UBA7985 > CAXQZM01. The sequence goes on from CBDDHH010000003.1 coordinate 967,311, forward strand.
ATTTCGACTTGGTCAACCTCCTGATCCGTGACGCTTTTCAAGCACGCTGATTTTGGCAGATACTGACGCACCAGTCCATTAGGGCCCGCGGACAATTATCTTGCACTAATCACGGTTGCAGTCAGATACCAAGCAGCGCCATATGAGCAATCTGTTTTGTCATAACGCGTTGCGATGCCTCTGAACTCTTTGATCTTAGCGAAGTAATTTTCGACCAGATGCCGCCATTTATAGACGTGCTTATCATACTGGCGTTGGGTTTTGCGATTTGCTTTGGGTGGGATCACCGCAGTTGCGCCGCGCTGATCTAAGTCTTCAAGAAGCCAGTCTGCATCGAAAGCCTTGTCAGCCAATAGAGCATCAAAACAGACGCCCTCTATGAGTGGCTTGACCCCTTGCATATCATGGGCTTGACCAGGCAACAGAAGGAAGCGGGCCAGGTTCCCTAAGCCCTCAACCAAGGCAACGATCTTGGTCGTCAATCCACCTCTTGAACGTCCAATGGACTGATTTTGAGCCCCCCTTTTGCGCCACTGGCTTTCTGGTGAACGCTTAACATAGTGCCGTCGATAAGAGCGTATTCAAAGTCGGGGTCTTGGTTTAGAGCTTCAAAAAGTGAACCGTCCCGGGTTTATCGGCGGGTGATTTGTTCAAATGTTAGGCGGCTAGATCATAGCCATGTTTTTCTTTTAAGTATGTCTCCTCTTTTTGGCTAGGGGTTAGGTATCCGATGGAAGAGTGGATGCGTTTGGTGTTGTACCACTTGATCCACCTGGCGGTTTGCCACTCGACATCTGCTCTGGATTTCCAGGGGCCGATGCGCTCAACGACCTCTGTTTTGTACAGGCCGATGGTGCTTTCTGCGAGCGCGTTGTCGTAGCTGTCGCCCACGCTGCCCACCGACATATCAACGCCTGCCTCTTCTAGGCGTTCGCTGTATTTGAAGGACATGTATTGGCTGCCGCGATCACTATGGTGAATGGGCTTGATGCCATCTACCGATATGGGTCTGCGTTGATGCAGGGCCTGCTCCAGGGCGTCCAGCACGAAGGCCGTTGTCATAGAGGTGCTGACCTTCCACCCCACCATGCGCCGTGCAAACACGTCGATGACGAAGGCCACATAGACATCTCCCTGCCAGGTTTTGACGTAAGTGAAATCACAGACCCATAACTGGTTAGGGTAAGAGGCATGGAACGCCCTGTTCACCCGATCCTCTGGGCAGGGCAGTGCCTTATCAGGATTGGTGGTGATGACGGGCTTTCCCCGCACCAGGCCTTGATAACCAGCCCTTTGCATCAATCGCTCTACCGTGCACTTGGCGATGGCATAGCCTTCAGACTTGAGCTGATGCCAAACCTTGCGGGTGCCATAAATGCCATCGCTCTCATCATGATAGACGCGCTTGATCTCAGCAAGATCAGCCTCATCCTGATTTGCCTTACGACTGCGCAGATCAGGGTTGCGCACCATAGAAGCATGACGGCGATAGGTTGAGGGCGCGATGGACAAAACCTTCGCCATCGGCTCGGCACCGAACTCTTGGATATGATCGCTCATAAAGCTCACGACTTGGGAAACGGGCGGCCGAGCTCCGCCTGTGCGAAATAAGCCGAGCCCTTCTTCAAGATCTCATTGGCTTGGCGAAGGTGGCGGACCTCACGCTCCAGTTCTTTGATCCGCGCCTTATCTTCCGTGTTCAAACCAGGGCGCTCACCTGCATCCTTCTGGGCCTGATGACACCAGGAGCGAAGGCTATCGGGAGAACAGCCTAAGCTGCTGCCAACGGCGATATAGGCCGCTTTATCACTGGCATAGGAACCACGCTGCTCGGAAAGCATCCGCACAGCACGCTCACGAAACTCCGCATTATAACGGGGGGTGTATCTTTTGTTCGACATGGGTCTTCCTTAGAGAATTGGACCCGCCGATAAACCCGGGACGGTTCACCTGGCCAACTTCAAGGATCGCCTGAAGGCCTTGGAAGCCAAAGTGGCACAGGACGGCATCATCCTTACTGAAGCCCAGGTTCAGGCTTTGGAGAAGAAAAAGCTGGATGATGAAGCCACCGGCGAGATTGAGACCGCCCACCCAGGCTATCTGGGCTCTCAGGATACCTTCTACGTCGGCACCTTGAAGGGTGTCGGGCGGGTCTATCAGCAGACCTATATCGACACCTATTCCAAGGTCGCCCACGCCAAGCTCTACACCACCAAAACGCCGATCACGGCAGCCGATATGCTCAATGATCGGGTGCTGCCCTTTTATGAGGAACATGAACTGCCCGTCCTGCGCATCATGACCGACACAGGAACCGAATATTGCGGGCGGGCTGATAAGCATGACTACCAGCTCTTCCTGGCCATCAACCATATCGACCATACCAAAACCAAGGTCAAATCACCGCAGACCAACGGCATCTGCGAACGCTTTCACAAAACCATCTTGCAGGAGTTTTATCAGGTTGCTTTCCGCACAAAGGTCTATGCCAACATCGACACGCTGCAAGCCGATCTTGATGAATGGCTGCATCACTACAACACCCAGCGCACCCACCAGGGCAAAATGTGTTGCGGACGAACACCCTTTGACACTATGATCGAAGGTAAACAAATCTGGAAGGAAAAGTTCCTAAACCAAACTTAACCTGACAGACACCAGCGGCAAAACGCCAACTGTCAGATCAGGTCGGAACTACTACAGCTAACCCTCAAGACCAAGAAGCTCATCGAAGCCCATCCTGATCTCTTGGAGCGCTTCAATATCTTGATCACAATCCCAGGGATTGCGGCACGAACAGCCATATCCCTTCTGACCAACATGCCAGAGCTTGGCACGCTCAGCCAGAAAAAGATCGGCGCTCTAGCTGGCTTGGCTCCTATGCAATCCCAATCAGGAACGCTTAAGGGTGTCGCCCGTATCAAGAGGGGAAGAGCCCCTGTACGCAATGCTCTCTACATGCCTTCCTTGGTTGCCATGCGATACAATGAAGACCTAAAGGATTTCTTAGAGCCGCCTTGTCGAAGCAGGAAAGCCGAAAAAAGTCGCCCTCATCGCCGTGATGCGTAAGCTGATCACGCTGGCAAATGCCCTCTTGCGGGAAAACAGAAAATGGTCACAAATTGCCCCTTGATTTATCATGGATACTCACGGCAGAAACGCTTCGCGTTTCGCCTCCCCTTCGCTTATACCCCGAGGCGCTTGCTTAGCCGATCTCGGGGCAGCTCCGAGGCCCCTATACCAGTTTATAAAGAGTCATTCTTAAGGAAACTGGTGTCAAATGTCCCACCCGTTCTAAGCACTCCAATCTCGGCTGGCGGGGCTTGGCACCTGCCACATTTGGGTCTCAAAATTCCAGTACTGTAATGTCCAGCGCCCCTCGCGGTTTTCGATCTGCGTAGGCGTGGCGTTTCTATAGGGACCGGCCCAAGGGTCCATGTCGATCCCGAGGCCCAAGCTTAAGCCATGCAAAACTCCGGCATGGCCGCCGACCAGCATGTCGTCTTGAGTCAAGCCCTTGTTCAAACCCTCGATGACGCGGGCGATGAACGGGACCGTCGGCTCCACGCCCTCGGGGTCTTCGATGAAAAAATTGCCCTCGGGGGGAATCGGCATGCCTTCCACCCCTGCAAAGTCGCGCTCAATCAAACGTGCGTCGTGACGGTGGTCAAGCGTTTTGCCCCGCAGATAGGGCGCGAGCGTCTGCTGCACGCGCGTCAACGGGCTCGACAACACTCCCTGGACCGGCAAACTTTCTAGCACGGGCGCGGCGCGGCGCGCCTGGCGGTGGCCCAAGTCGGTCAAGGGCCAATCGTGCGTATTGGCATGAAACACCCCCTGCACATTCCCCTCGCTCTGCGCATGCCGCAGAAAGAAGAACCGACGGACGGGCAGATCGTGGATGGCAAAACGCAACATGGGGATTTGTTTGCCCTGGTTGAGCCTGAGTTGCGGTCGTTTCGAGAACGCCCTGCCAAGACCCTAAAGTTTGGGACGCTCTGCCTTGGGATCATAGAGCGGTTTGAACGAGGCTAGCGCCTCGAAGCGCTGGCCTGCGACCTCGACCTCAAAGTGCGAGCCTAGGGTCTCGGACATTCGCTCGCCGGACTCGATGGGCACGTAGCCAAGGCCGATGGCCCCGCCCAGATGATGGCCATAATTGCCCGAGGTCAAAAAGCCGACGATCTCACCGTCACGCACCAGCGGTTCGTTGTGATAGAGTAGCGGTTCGGGGTCCGTCAGCTGCACCTGGATCAGTCGGCGGTTTAGGCCCGCTTGCTTCTTGTTCAGGACCGCCTCCCTGCCATTAAATGCGGGCTTAGTGGTATCGACGGCAAAGCCCAGGCCCGCCTCCAACACATGATCCTCATCCGTGATGTCGTGGCCGAAGTGGCGGAAGGCCTTCTCGATCCGGCAAGAGTCCAAAACGTGCAGGCCCGCGAGGGTCGGACGTTGATCGAGTAGGGTTTCGAACACATGCCCCGCCATATCCGCGCTCACGTAGAGTTCCCAACCCAGTTCTCCCACGTAGGTGACCCGATGCGCCCGCGCCAAGCCCATACCGATTTCGATCTGCTGATGCGTGCCGAAAGCAAAAGCGGCGTTCGAGAAATCGGCATTGGACACCCGATGCAGCAGTGCGCGGCTGTTAGGCCCCATGATCGCGAAGGCCGCCTCGGCCGCCGTGACATCGGTGATGACGACCATATCGTCGCGCAGATGTTTGCGCATCCAAGCCAAATCGCGCTGCACGGTCGCCGCAGGCGTCACCAGCACATAGGCTGTTTCGCTCAGTCGATTGACCGTCAGGTCCGCCTCAATCCCGCCGCGCGCGTTCAGGAGCTGCGTATAGACGATCTTGCCAACGGGCACATCGACCTGGCCGCCGCACAGGCGGTTCAAAAAGGCGCAGGCATCGCGCCCCTCGACACGAATTTTGCCAAAGGACGACAGATCGAACAGGCTGACGTCCTCGCGCACCGCCGTGTGTTCCTTGGCGGCCAAATCAAACCAGTTCTGCCGCTTCCAACTGTAGGCGTAGGCGGGCGCATCTCCGGCCAATTTGAACGTAGAGGTAAGCGTCGGGGTGCCCCGCTGCCACTTCAGCGGCGGGCCCGCGGGCGCGGCCTGTTCTGCGCCCATTCTTAGGCTCTGGGCCTTGGCCGGGTCAAACCAGTTGGGCCGTTCCCATCCCGCGGTCTCGCCGAAACACGCGCCCATAGCTTTCAGCTGTTCATGGACGGCCGAACGCCGGATGCCGCGCGCAGTCTCGGGCTGCTTATAGGGATAGTGGTCGGCGTAGAGCAGACCGAGTGATTCCTTGGTGCGATGGAACAGGTAGGTGCGATTGGCTTGAAACGGCTGCATGCGCCGGATATCAACATCCCACAAGTCAAACGGCGCTTCGCCACCAACGATCCACTCAGCCAAGGCCTTACCCGCCCCACCTGCGGATTGAATCCCAATGGAGTTGAACCCCGCCGCCACATAGAAATTCCGCAGTTCGGGCGCTTCCCCCAGCAGGTAGCGGTCGTCGGGCGTGAAAGATTCAGGACCGTTGAAGAAGATATGGATGCCCGTTTCGGCCAAAATCGGCATTCGGTGGCAGGCAGCTTCCAAGATCGGTTCAAAATGGTCAACGTCCTCGGGCAATTCATCGAAGCAAAAGTCTTCGGGAATGCCGTCCATGGCCCAGGGTTTGGCGTTGGGCTCGAAGGCGCCGAGCAAGATTTTGCCCGCATCTTCCTTATAGTAGGCACATTCGTCGGGCACCCGCAGAACCGGCAACTTCGCCATGCCCGGGATGGATTCCGTGACAATGTAAAAATGCTCCGCCGCGTGCAAGGGCACCTTGACCCCAGCAAGGTCCCCCACGTGCCGCGCCCACATGCCCGCGCAGTTCACCACAAAGTCGCATGCAATCTGCCCGCGCTCGCCATCGCCGCTCGTGCCCGCGGGACTGGTCCCTTCGTAACGCACCCCCGTCACCCGCCCTTCAGCTTGGTCGATGCCCGTAACCTTGACCCCTTCGATGATCTGACACCCCAGAGCGCGCGCTCCCTTGGCGAGCGACTGCGTGACGTTGGACGGGTCGGCCTGCCCGTCGAGCGGCAGATAGACCCCGCCGACCACATCGCGGGTTTCCAGATAAGGGTAACGCTCCTTGACCTCGGCGGTGCTGATCTCCTCGACCTCAACACCAAAGGCCCGCGCCATGGAGGCTTGGCGCGAAATCTCCTCCATTCTCTCGGTCGTCAGCGCCGCGGTGATAGAGCCGTTGCGGGTAAAGCCCGTCTCAACCCCCGTCTCCTCGCCCAAGGTCCAATAGAGCTCCTGGCTATACTTGGCGAGCTTGGTCATGTTGTGCGTTGCCCGCAACTGCGCGATCAATCCCGCCGCGTGCCACGTGGTCCCGCAAGCCAGCTGCCGACGCTCCAGCAAGACAAGGTCGGTCCAACCCATCTTGGCCAAATGGTAAGCAACGGACGTCCCGACGACCCCCCCGCCGACAATAACCACACGCGCTTTGCTCGGAACTCTGCTCATGGCACCCGCGCCTACACCCAAAGCCACCCGCCCACTCGACCGCAGGCGGCGCTCAAGTGCCACATATGCGCCGCAATCCCCACCCGAAATTATTCAGCGCGAGCGAAGCGAAATCGCAGCATCCATAATCCGCCGCGTGTATTCCTGAAGGGAGGCGGAGACAAAGCACCAACAGACACGACAAGAGCTAGAAATATCACAAACACCCCCCATCAGGTGTCACCTTCCATCGACATCACCACCCACCGTCATATACAGAACTAATACCAGCGGCAATTATACATGACTCTTATGATCGCTGGTATAAGGGCCGCGACTGCGGCCCCCGTAGCGGCCCCGAGATCGGCGCGAAAGCGCCTCGGGGTATAAGCGAAGGCCCCGTCGGAGGCGAAACGCGAAACGGTCATGAAAAGGTCACTTTTTATGACCGTTGGTATAAGTGGACACTTCGCAAGCTCAGTCGGCTGCGCCAGTACGCCTGCTGCGAGCGCTTACTTTGAAACTCCTACCATGATATAGTTCCTGACCCGAATGGTTCACGGGTGGGTGTGACACTTTTTCTTGCGATAAATTTCGCGCCGTAGCGAATTTTTTAGTTCGGGGCGTGTTTACGTGCATAAGCACCCTAGCTCAGGAGGGTGCGCAGTCAATCCCAGATTGGGAAAGTGAGGTCCAAAGGACGCAACGTTAGAGAGAGTCGCGGTCCCCGCGCAGATGAGTTAGTCATCCATGATCGGGCACCACCGAAATTCTTGACTTTAGTTGTGTTTTTTCGGAAGTCGCTGTGTCGATCTAGAGAAATCGGAGTCGTGTCATGACCTTTACCTATACAGATGAACAGCTTGCAGCGTTCGTTGATGACGAGCTAGATAAGAGTTTTGAGGCCGAAATCTCCGAAGCTATAAACCAGTCCGTGGATTTGAAGGTTCGTGTGCAGGAAATACGCCAAACAAAGCAACGTGTGATGCAAGCCTTTGATGAGTATGACGCGGACCTACCTCCTTTTAACTTTGATACCTTGAAGCCTCGTGAACGACACGAAGATAGTGAGCGAGGTTCGGTCCAGCCATTGAGAAAAGTATTACTTTTCGTCCGCCACCCTCAGTCCTTGATCGCAGTTTCTGCAATTTGCCTCTTGTTCACGGTCGTGACTATCATCCCCAGTTTCAGCAGTTCTTTTAATAACTCAAGCCAACCTAACCTTCCGCAGATGTACGCTACCTTGTACGAGCAACAAGGGCAAGTATCGCAAACTCAATGGCGATCAGCTTTTGGTACCGATCGCGAAAAATTTGAGCGTTTGGCTTTCTTCAGTAATCAGGCAGAAATCGATTTAACTCGATTTTCTAAAATGGATGAGCTGTCTTTTCTGGAGGCAAAATTTCTGAACTTGGAAGGGAACTCGGTCATTCAAGTTTCCTTTATTTCTCCCTATGGTGAAGACATAGCCTTTTACCTGCAGAAGGGTAAACACCTAGCCAACCAAGATCCTGTGTCAACTATCGTGGACGGTAAGTTGATTTCGCGATGGACTTTGAATGACTCAACTTTGGTATTGGTTCAGCCAAGAGATCAGATACAATTCCGCGGTGAGGACGTCTCTGAGAGACGCATCAAGAAATTTCACGAAACAGCTTTATCTTCAGCGGGGAGGAAAAATTCCCGTTCGATGGTTCAGTTCTACTACTAAGAGAAATTCGAATTGACTATAAATTAGTCGTCCCATTGAATCGGATCAAACTGAGATTAGGAAAGATGGTAGGCTACGTGGAGGACAAACTTCTTTCATATACATATTCCTGTCTGATCAATACTGAATCCGTATTTAGCTGTCGCTTATTGCGATAAGGCGCATTATCAATAGAAAATACTCTCGCGTCTAGAACTCTGAAATCTCAAGAGTTATCTAGAGAGCATTATTGTGTTATGTGCTATTTTTTATATTAATTGGGGATAGTTTTGGGGGCAAAATGACCGAAATCACAGCAGATCACAGATCCATTGATCGCGTTAGAGATGGCTTGGAACATATCTATCCAAAACTATGGAGATTTGCAAAATTAACAACCGGTGATACTACGAACGCGCAAGATCTTCTTCAAGATACATGTGAGCGCGCCATCAACAAGGCACATTTGTATAAACCAGATGGAAAACTAGAATCATGGGTCTATAAAATAATGCGTCGCTTGTGGTTGAACTCCATAAGATCTCAAAAAAGTCGCGTAGATGTCAATGAAAAAATTGATGTAGAAACCATGATGTCAGAAAAAACCTCCATGGAAAAGAGTGTGTTCGTTAATCAGATACTACGCTTGATTGAAGCACTTCCGGAAGCACAACGACAAACCGTCTATCTAGTTTATGTGGAGGGATTTAAGTACGCCGAGGCGGCTGATATTCTCTCTGTGCCCGTCGGCACGATCATGAGCCGGCTCTCAAACGCACGAAAACAGATTTCCGAAATCGCTGAATAGGTAAGGTCGGACTTTGTATGATTTGATGAATGGGCATCGTTTTTAGGGTGTTCGGGCCTTACCGTCATGCGCCGAGAGCTCAGCTTGTCCAAGTGGTTCCCCACCATGCGCTCACTTACCTCAATCTTCATTTCTTGTTTGATCCGAACTGCCAAATCTTTGCACCACCAACGCACAGCGCTATCACACTCAGCGTTAGGACCAGCCTTCACCCACGCTGTGCAAGTTGGTATATCTCAGATTCTTTTATGCGAGGCTTGGCTTCTGCGCCTTTGCGATCTTCTAGATCAGCGGCGAGGCTGTGAATTGTCCACCCCTTCAAAGGTTGGACAAAACGGAAGCCAAAACCCTTGCTGGGTGGAGCGTTTTGCAATAGGTGGTAGCCCCTGCCGGACTCGAACCGGCACTCCGATTAAGGAAACGGATTTTAAGTCCGCAGCGTCTACCGATTCCGCCAAGGGGCCTCAAGGCAGTGCTTAGGTTGGTCGGCTTGCAGTCTCAAGGGATAATTTCAGGGTCATCGCTGTTGAATAAAATCAGGCCTCGGACGCCGTCGTTAAGCAGGAAGCCGACCCCCCAAATACTAGATTTTTAAGACCTCTGCATAAGGAAGGTTTCCAATTCAGGAATCCCGGTGATTGGGGGATGAGCTATGTAGAGACCTTATTTGGGAGCTGAAGATGGATTTATTCAGTCAGGATGTGTCAGACCGGATTGGGCGGGACGATAGGCTTACTAAGGTCAAGGCGTTGATGGATTGGGGACGGTTTTCTTAAGTTCTTAAGCGAGGACTTGGTCGCTCTGGAATAGGGCCTGAGGGCTATGACCCGCTTATTTTGTTCAGGTGCCTCTTAATCTGTAGTAGTTCCGACCTGATCTGACAGTTGGCGTTTTGCCGCTGGTGTCTGTCAGGTTAAGTTTGGTTTAGGAACTTTTCCTTCCAGATTTGTTTACCTTCGATCCTAGTGTCAAAGGGTGTTCGTCCGCAACACATTTTGCCCTGGTGGGTGCGCTGGGTGTTGTAGTGATGCAGCCATTCATCAAGATCGGCTTGCAGCGTGTTGATGTTGGCATAGACCTTTGTGCGGAAAGCAACCTGATAAAACTCCTGCAAGATGGTTTTGTGAAAGCGTTCGCAGATGCCGTTGGTCTGCGGTGATTTGACCTTGGTTTTGGTATGGTCGATATCGTTAGGAAGAGCTGGTAGTCATGCTTATCAGCCCGCCCGCAATATTCGGTTCCTGTGTCGGTCATGATGCGCAGGACGGGCAGTTCATGTTCCTCATAAAAGGGCAGCACCCGATCATTGAGCATATCGGCTGCCGTGATCGGCGTTTTGGTGGTGTAGAGCTTGGCGTGGGCGACCTTGGAATAGGTGTCGATATAGGTCTGCTGATAGACCCGTCCGACACCCTTCAAGGTGCCGACGTAGAAGGTATCCTGAGAGCCCAGATAGCCTGGGTGGGCGGTCTCAATCTCGCCGGTGGCTTCATCATCCAGCTTTTTCTTCTCCAAAGCCTGAACCTGGGCTTCAGTAAGGATGATGCCGTCCTGTGCCACTTTGGCTTCCAAGGCCTTCAGGCGATCCTTGAAGTTGGCCAGGTTATGGCGCAGCCAGATGGAGCGGACGCCTGAGGGCGAGACGAAGACTGAACCGTCCCGGGTTTATCGGCGGGTGATTTGTTCAAATGTTAGGCGGCTAGATCATAGCCATGTTTTTCTTTTAAGTATGTCTCCTCTTTTTGGCTAGGGGTTAGGTATCCGATGGATGAGTGGATGCGTTTGGTGTTGTACCACTTGATCCACCTGGCGGTTTGCCACTCGACATCTGCTCTGGATTTCCAGGGGCCGATGCGCTCAACGACCTCTGTTTTGTACAGGCCGATGGTGCTTTCTGCGAGCGCGTTGTCGTAGCTGTCGCCCACGCTGCCCACCGACATATCAACGCCTGCCTCTTCTAGGCGTTCGCTGTATTTGAAGGACATGTATTGGCTGCCGCGATCACTATGGTGAATGGGCTTGATGCCATCTACCGATATGGGTCTGCGTTGATGCAGGGCCTGCTCCAGGGCGTCCAGCACGAAGGCCGTTGTCATAGAGGTGCTGACCTTCCACCCCACCATGCGCCGTGCAAACACGTCGATGACGAAGGCCACATAGACATCTCCCTGCCAGGTTTTGACGTAAGTGAAATCACAGACCCATAACTGGTTAGGGTAAGAGGCATGGAACGCCCTGTTCACCCGATCCTCTGGGCAGGGCAGTGCCTTATCAGGATTGGTGGTGATGACGGGCTTTCCCCGCACCAGGCCTTGATAACCAGCCCTTTGCATCAATCGCTCTACCGTGCACTTGGCGATGGCATAGCCTTCAGACTTGAGCTGATGCCAAACCTTGCGGGTGCCATAAATGCCATCGCTCTCATCATGATAGACGCGCTTGATCTCAGCAAGATCAGCCTCATCCTGATTTGCCTTACGACTGCGCAGATCAGGGTTGCGCGCCATAGAAGCATGACGGCGATAGGTTGAGGGCGCGATGGACAAAACCTTCGCCATCGGCTCGGCACCGAACTCTTGGATATGATCGCTCATAAAGCTCACGACTTGGGAAACGGGCGGCCGAGCTCCGCCTGTGCGAAATAAGCCGAGGCCTTCTTCAAGATCTCATTGGCTTGGCGAAGGTGGCGGACCTCACGCTCCAGTTCTTTGATCCGCGCCTTATCTTCCGTGTTCAAACCAGGGCGCTCACCTGCATCCTTCTGGGCCTGATGACACCAGGAGCGAAGGCTATCGGGAGAACAGCCTAAGCTGCTGCCAACGGCGATATAGGCCGCTTTATCACTGGCATAGGAACCACGCTGCTCGGAAAGCATCCGCACAGCACGCTCACGAAACTCCGCATTATAACGGGCGGTGTATCTTTTGTTCGACATGGGTCTTCCTTAGAGAATTGGACCCGCCGATAAACCCGGGACGGTTCACACTAAACCACTGTCCGATTCTTTGGGACCACCTCAGCGAGCGGACCTGGGATCTCGTGCCTCGTGTTTGGATTGGGGCCCGGGTGCGGAGGCTTTCTCGTCATTGAAAAGGTTGCCCGGTGGCAACAGCCGGGCCTTGTGTCTGGCTTTTTCAGGCTCAAGTCTTTCAGAAATCTCTACTCTACTAGATACCCAAGCCTGGCCTCGTATTCAATTCAGATTGAACAGGTGGTATTTTAATCAGTCCGATTAGGTGGTCCGTGCTCAAGATCTCTCATTTGCTCTTTGTGTTCTTAGGTGCGCTCTTCATCGCGGGGTGCAACCGGGGCCAACCTGCCCCTGAGCCGTCTTCGCCCCTGCCTCCTCTGGGCGCCGGAACCGAGTTTGATGGAAACACAAGCGTGCTCTCGATAGTCGAGGAGTATAGGCTCATCTCAGAACGAGACGGCACGCCCGTTTCGTTCTTGGATTACTACATTGTTCGAGAGTCGGCCATTCAGTTGCTGGTTCGATCGATACAAAACCCTGAGACTGATCGCGATGTTCGGGACATTGCGCTCGCTGAACTGCGGGCTTTGGATCCGGAGAATCGCCTACTAATCGTTTCGGGGTCTCAAGAGATCGTCTTCACGTCTCGGCAGGAGGATATTATCGCCTTGTCGGGTATTGCTGAGGTTTCGGCTTTCAACCTGGCGCTGTATGATACAGCGCGACAGGATGCGTATTTGACGAGTTCAAACCTGGAGAGCGGATTTTGGAATCGAGAGATCTTTGAGCGACTATTCTCAGCATCTCTAAGGGATTCGGATTCTTGCTCATCAACCAGCAGCAGTCTTGAATGCGTGGTGGAATTCGTTAGGTCTCAAGGAGCACCCGTTATTCTGCATCCATCGGTCCAGGCGATCTTTCAACAGGAATCAGAAGTTTCCAATCCTCCGCCAAGAGGGCGAAGCACGATAAGGGTGATGAACGACCTCGCTAAGGAATCAGTTTCCTTTCTCTTTATTCCCAACGGCCTGTACATATTCATCGGGAATTCTATTCCTGAGGGTTGGCAAACGGCGCAGGTCTCAGGAATTTACAATATTCAGTCGAAGTATTTGAATGTAGAGGCACTGGTCAATGCCATTGGGGCAGCTGGCTACAGCAGTACGGTCCGGTCAATTGATAAACCTAGCAATAGTATTCTCATTTCGGCGACGCCGCGGCAGTTTGTCTATATTTGGTTGGCAACGAACAGGCTAGATGTGCAAACCCCGCGACTCAGGATAGATGTTGAGTTTTTAGAGATTCAGGATAGTTTTTTGCGGGACGTTGGATTTAGAATCCCCCAAACAATCGGTGTAGCATTTGGTGATCCCGTTTATCGGTACTATGATTTTGGAGATGACGTTTCACTCCCAAATGATGGTTTGCTGACACAGATTGGCAGTGGCACCACAGGGGGTGTAACTCTCGCTAACTACCTCAATCAGAACATTCAAAACATTGTCCGATTACTTGTCGCTGACGAGTCCTTTCGAGTGTCGGCGGCGGAAGCCAATATTTCGCTCGACATTAGTGAGCGACCTTCGATTCTTATCGATTCTGGCTCCGTCGGAACCTTGGGCGTTACCCAAAGAATCCCGGTCACATCGCGGCAAGTTACCCCGAACGGTTCGGTCAACGAGAATGTTCTCACGGTTGAGACCGGCGTAAATTTGACGGTTAGTGCCAAGGTTCTGGACCCGCGAACTATTTCCATGGGGATTGACATGTCAGTCAGTGGATTTTCACCTCAGACGCCAGATTCACGCACAACCGCTTTACCAGCAGTAAGCCAACGCTCCATCTCTAGTTCATTTACCGTTGGACACCGCGAATCGATTATTCTGGGTGGAATTGTTTCGGAGCGCAATGAGCAAAGCTCTGACGGGTTGCCAGGTTTCAGCTTAGTTCCGTTCTTAGAGGTGCTGGGTGGTAATAGAACGAATAGAACCAGTGAAACGCGAGTTATTATCTTGTTAACGCCCAGCATTGATGGCTCTCAGCAGCCAGAAGGCTACCAATACCTCACTGCATTCGGCGGGGACGAGAACATCTCATTCCCACCAGCTGTTAATGGAATCATCAACTCTTACAATATTCAAACCGCTACGCAAACCGGAAGTACTGTTGGCACAGGCGCGAGTGGGGCAAATCGGGGTAGAACACGATAGGGTGCAATTCAGGACTGATACCAGCGGCGATTTAAAATGACTCTTTTATTCGCTGGTATTGACGTGCCCCCCACCACGCCTCCTTCATAAGGAGAGTCTGAGGGTTATTTAGGCGGCAATTTCCTGGTTACGGGCCTTATCTGCTTCGCTCAAGGGCTTTTTGCGATAGCCCTTGCGTTGGACCTGATCCTCAATGCCAAAAAGCTCCAGGAGATCCTGGGTTTCTTGAGAACTGTATGCGGCATCAGCATACAAGGCTGTTTCATTGCCCAAAAGCAGTTCATCTCGACATGTACTATCGTGATGATTCCCTGGGGCAAGAGTTTGGCGATGAACAAAACCATCCTCATCAACGCCTGTATGAACCGAGTAGCCATAGGTTGGGGTCTCAATCCCATGGCTGTTCTTCTTCACATGCTAGCCTGCCTCAGGGTCCTTGATGTCCTGGCCTTCTTTGCCTTTGGCCTTGGATTTGCCAGAACCCGTTGCGCGACAATCAGGATGAGAATGCGGGGTCGGTATCTCGTAGGGAGGGCGTAGCCCGACTGGCCACTAATATCAGATCTGCGTCAGCATAAACAAAAAAGGGGTCCAAAAGACCCCTCTTCTTATTTGAATCGAATTTATTGTTCGCTTCGCACTTTTACTCGCCGGTGGATACGCCCAAGCTCTTGCGTTGCAAATCTCGATAGATCGCTTTGACGACCGAAGCGCCCATGAGTACCATGACCAAGCTAAATGGAAGGGCCCCAATCACCATAGCAGTCTGGATTGCGCCCAGCCCGCCCGCGATAATCAGGCCTCCGACTACGAGTGCCAAGGCTGCACCCCAGAACAGAATGTGAGGGCGCGCCTTAGGACCTTCGTCGCCGGCAGCGTTGATGGTGTTAATAATTAGCACCGCCGAATCTGCCGATGTTACCAGATAGGTTAGGAGCAGAATAACAACGATGACAGACATGATCCAGGTGAGTGAAGAATTGAGGATCACTGCCAAGGTTGCAAACAGTTGATCGGACTGGCCTGCCCCCATAATCGCACCGTCGGCTGTGCCGTTTAGTTCTAGATCAATGGCGGTACCGCCAACCATCGCAAACCAGACGAAGCACATGAGAGCAGGGACGATCATGGCCCCCAGCACGTATTCGCGAACAGTACGGCCTTTGGAAATGCGTGCCAAAAACACGCCGACAAAGGGGGCAAAAGCAATCCACCATGCCCAGTAAAACACCGTCCAGCCACCTTGCCAACCAGCAAGCTGACTAGCTCGCGACCCGTCAACACCATCGGAACTCCAAACCGTGAAAATATTCTGCGGGATCGACCAAAGATAGTCAAGAATACCCACGAAAAACGCCTGAAGGCCGAAGAATGTTGAACCGAACAGCAGGAAGAAAGTGAGTAAGAAAAAGCTGAGCCCCATATTGATATTGGAAAGCCACTTGATGCCCTTGCCCACACCGGAGAGAGCGGAAAGGGTGGAGGCTCCCATAATGATGATCAGGGCGAATATGATTGCAAGGCCCGAAGCCTTGTTTCCACCATCGGCAGTTTCTGTAAATAGCCAATCGCCGAACCCGATGCGGTGCAAGCCTGCAACGAACTGCTCAACACCGAACCCGAGAGTTTGCGCGACACCCAAAACTGTCGCCACGACTGCCACAACGTCAATCAAGTGGCCCAGCGGCCCTGACAAGGACGGGCCAAACAGCGGCGTGAGCGCAGAGCGGATGGTGAGCGGAAGATTGCGACGATAAGCAAAGTATCCCAGCGAAAGGCCTACGATAGCGTAGGCGGACCACGCAGCTAGGCCCCAGTGTGTGAAGGACCAAACATAAGCTGCACGAACATTGCCGACGGTTTCTGGCTCCGTATAGCCCATAATCGTCGAGGGATTGGTCCCGAAGTGATAAATCGGTTCCGCGGTGGCGAAGGTCAGCATGCCGATGCCAATGCCTGCGCCAAACATCATAGAGAACCAAGAAAAGTTCGAGAACTCGGGCTGATCATGCTCCAACCCCAGTTTTAGCCGGCCCGCTGCGGGCCAAATGGCAAGGGCAAGGCAGCAAATCACAAAGGCAGCCATGATATAGATGTACCAGTAACTAAAAGAGCTTAAGATAAAGCTGTTAATCGCACCTAGAACATCGCCTGCGTTTCCGGGGAACGCGATGGCCCAGAGAATGAGTGCGCCAATGATGATCTTTCCTGAGATGGTTACATATTCAGAAAATCCTGAGTAAAACCCATCGCTCGCGACGCGTATGGGTAGGCTCGTTAGGGGTGGTTTCATGCTTAGTCCTCCTTAATCTTTCGGTAGTTTGCAAAACAGTTGCACCCAGCCAGTGTTGGTAAAAGGTTTAGGTCTGCTTAGCAACAAATTTATCGATGATTTTAACTCCGACAAAGGCCCTTGCAGGCCGAGTAGCTAGAAAAAACTGTTCAAGAACCCAATGCTAACGTATTTGAATCGAGTGGACGCGGGGTTCATGCGCCGCCATGGCGGCCTCAATTGCGGGACACAGATATGCAACGACAGCGCCGCGGCGCATAAAGGCAATAGCTTCGCCCTGCGATCGGGCTGAGCGAACGTAGCCAGCGAGGTGAGACCGCACCTCATACCAATGGTCATAAAAGTGACCTTTCTTATTGCCGTTTCGTGTCTTAAGTCAGAAACGCGAAGCGTTTCTGCCGTGAGACAAAACTCCGATAAGAATGTCAATTTTTATCGGAGTTGGTATAAGAGGTTCGGGCTGAAAGATTGAAAGTATCGAGTAGAGATCGCCACCAGTGTCGCTGCACACGTTCCATGGCTAGGGACTGCCGGGGTTACTTGTCAGTGACATATGTCTTTAGGCTGCGATACCTAACACAAGGCCCACCCAAAGCCCCGTCAGGGCAACGGTACCTAGACGATAACCTTGTTTTTGGATCTGTTTCTTCGACTGTAGGTAGAGGGATCCCAAAATGGCGCCAAAGACGCCATGACCAAACAAGATATGGAGCGACGAGACGATCGACTCCCAGCCAAAGGGCTGTCCTAGGCGGTACGGTTTCACCACCAGCAGGCCAAAGACCCAGAAAAAAACCGATACCAAAACCCCAACAAGCAAGGCTCGTCGTATGGTCTCGATTGCATGACCAAACAGCAAGCCGAAAATCAGCCCCATAAGGCCGCTAAAGAACATGTGCATTACAAAGGCGACTGAAACCGAAGATGCCTGAAATCGAACTGCCGCCTCATCCATGGCACCCGTCGAAATCAAGAGCAAGCCGATGATTGCGCCCGACGTGAGACCCACGGGTAAGCCCGCTAAAGCATAAGTAGTTATGCCCCCCAGCATCGGCGAATAAGGCTCTTTCACCCGCCTAGTATCGGATTGTACTTGGCTCATCGCACCTGTTCTTGGTTAGCGCGTCTTTGGGTCACAGCTTAAGAGGTGAAGTGTTTTAAAATCAGAGCCTCGACAGGTAAAAGATCTTAGAGGCGTTCCATAGTCACCGAACGGCAGAAAAACTGAACACAAGCCCTGAGCGTAAGGGAGTCCTCGGTTAGTTCACGAATTGTTGCAGTTAGGCGCGGCGCGCCGCCAGGAGGCTTTAGTTTGCCCTTGGTGTAGCTTCCGTCACTTTCTCGCTCAAAATCCCAGAACAAGCGGTAGCCAACCAAGTCTTGGTTTCCCCCCTCTCCCTGTACATCGACAATGGTCCCGCACAGCCCCTCATCGCAAGGGGCGACTTCAATTACCGGGTTACCGCCGCCCATATCTGCGCCAAGCCACTGTCCCTCCAAGGACTGGGCTTGGGCCGAAACGGACGGAATGAACGCAAGGAAGGGGACCAAAAATCTCAACATGGTTCCCATCTACAACGGGTCCTTCCCGTTTCAAGGGTCCATCCGAATTTACCTCCGATCACCCAATTTGACACAAGGCCTCTTGATGATCAGCTTTTTGCTGAGATCTCACATCTATCTATCAATGCCAATGCCGGCTTGGGACGTGTGGCTTGACTCTTCATTTTTAGAACATAAAGTGAACAAATGCGTTCGCTGCCTGTCGATCTAGCCCGCCTTTCTTACCTTGAGCTTTTGGCGACGGGGACCCCTGCTGCGGCTTTTGCGGCGGCGGAGCAGTTGCTGGCGGGGTGCAAAACCGCCTGGGTGTTGGCGCCGAGCCTTTCCAGCGTTCCTGCCCTCAATCCCGATGCCTTGCTGGTTTGTACGCCGTCGGTCAAGGAAGCTTATTGGGCTGGCGAGCAAGCCCTGCGCTCAGGCGCTGTTGAGGGGGTAATTTTGGTGCTCGATCGTCCCTATGGTTTGACCCAATCGCGCCGGTTCAAGTTAGCGACGGAAGTTAAGGGCACGCATCTGATAGTGATTTTGCCGAGGTCGGTGCCCGCCTTTGCTTCCGCCGCTAAGGAACGCTGGTACCTCGTGCCCGACATCAGCCAAACGCCCGGCCAGGCGTGCAGCACTTGGCAGCAGTTGAAGAACCGCGCGGGCGCCCTGGTTCGGGTCAAGGTCGGCCAAGGCCCCACTGCCCGCCCTGGGTGTGGCTGACCCGATGCGGGTTTTGTACTTATGGCTGCCGCATTTGGCGACCGATCTCTGGGCGCGGCGCCATGGCGAGCCGGTCCATGCCCTGGTCGAACAGCGGCACAACACCTGGCGTCTGGCCGCGTTGAGCGTCGAGGCGTGCGCGCAAGGGCTGGAAGTTGGTCAGACCTTGAGCGAGGCGCGGGTGCTGATGCCCGCGTTGACGACGCAGCCGTTCGACCCCGCAGCCCTGGCCCAAGGGTTGCACGCCTTGGCGCGATTTTCCCAAGGATTCAGCCCGCTGGTCGGCCTGGATGGCGACGACGCCCTGGCCATCGATGTACGGGGCTTGGCACGGCTCTACGGCGGCGAAGCGACCCTCTTGAACACCCTGCACCAAAGCGTCGAAGACCTGGGTTTTCAGGCCGAACTGGCCCTTGCTGATACCAAGGGCGCGGCCTGGGCCTTAGCCCGCTTTGGCTCCTTCCTTCCCGAAGGGCAAATTGGCGGCGACACCGCCCGCGGGCGCATCCTGGCACCTGGTACGGCAGCAGCGACGCTGGCGCCCTTCCCGCTCGCGGCTTTAAGGATCGCTCCTAAGGCGATACAGGCGCTCCATCGCCTGGGCATCAAGACCCTGGCCGACCTGGGTCGCCTGCCGCGGGCGCAGCTGACCCGCCGCTACGGCCCCGAAATTTTGCGGCGCCTTGAGCAAACCCTGGGCCGCCATGGCGAGCCGCTGGCGCCGCTGCCACCGCCCTCGCCCTTGAGCGCCCGCCTGCGCTTTCCCCAACCACTCGACCTCAAAGACGATTTGATGTTGGCGGCCGAGCGACTGGTCCAGCACTTGAGTGCGCAGTTGGTCGCCCGCCAGATTGGCCTCACGCGCCTGCACCTGGTGGCCGAGACGACGAGCGGGCAGATCCAAACTCGCGATCTGGGCTTCGCCGCGCCCACCCGCGATCCAACCCTGATCCTGCGCCTACTCGACGCCAAGGTCGAAACCCTCAGCAGCGATTTTGGCTTTGAGTCGTTGCGCCTGGCCGCGCGCGCCACGGCGCCCTTGGCCGACCAGCAAACCGCCCTGGTCGATACGCACAAAGACCCCGCGCAAGCCCAACTGCTCGCGACTTTGGGCAATCGCTTGGGCTTTGATCGGTTGCAACGACATGTGCCCCAGTCCACCCACCTGCCCGACCGGGAAGTGGCGGCTTTGCCCGTCTTAGACGCCAGGCAAAGCCCCAAAGGTCCGCGCACCGACCCGCCGACCTTAGCGCCACGCCCGATCCTGCGGCTGCCAAGCCCCGAACCAATCGAGGTTTTGAGCCACGGATCCCAGGGAATCCCACCCACCCAGTTCCGCTGGCGGCGGCAGACACGCACCACCCTAACCGCCTCGGGGCCCGAACGGGTCAGCCCGCCCTGGTGGTACAACGACCCCAACTGGACCAGCACCCGCGACTATTGGTGCGTCCAAACCCAGGAAGGCCCACGGCTGTGGCTGTTCCATGCTCTCAGGCCCCAGCGCTGGTTCGTCGCCGGCGAACTGGCCTAAGGAGCTTGGGTCGATGCCGGAGAATGAAACAACAAACAGCACGAACCAAGCACCAGCGGAGTTGCTGGCCTATACCAACTTTTCCTTCCTGCACGGCGCGTCGCACGCCGCAGAGATGGTGCAAACGGCCAAGCGCCTGGGGCTGAGCGCCCTGGGGGTCTGCGACACCCATTCCTTCGCAGGTCTGGTCCGTGTCCATGTAGCGGCCAAGGAAGCGGGCCTAAAGTTCGTTCCTGGCGCGCGCCTGGTCTTGGCCGACTGCCCGCTGGTCTTGGCCTGCCTGCCGCGGACCCGCCTAGGGTACGGCACGCTCAGCCGCCTGCTGACCTCGGGCAAGCGCCGCGCCGAAAAGGGTGCTTGCCACTTGACCCTCGCCCATGTGCTGGCGGACGACCTGGAGGAGTGCGAGGTGATCGTCTGCCCGCCCGATCCCTTGCAAGCGCTCAAGGACGGCCAAGCGCCCCTCCCTCTTAAAGATGTTCAGCAGCGCTTTGGCGAGGCCGCCTCGCTCGCCTTTACTTACGCCTTTGACGGATGCGACCAGCAGCGCCTGGCCCAAGTCCAGGTCTTGAGCACCGCCAGCGGCCTGCCCTTGATCGCCAGCAATCAGCCGATCATGCACATCCGCGCGCGCCGCCCCTTGGCCGATGTGCTGTCGTGCCTTCGCCTGGGCTGTACGATCGACACCCTAGGCCGTGGGGCGCTGAAGAACGCCGAAGCTTGCCTAAAGGATTTGCGACCCCTGTTTGACGACCAACCCGAGGCGCTGGCGCGGGCCGACCAAGTCGCGGCCCGCTGCACCTTCTCCCTCGACGAATTGCGCTACGAATATCCCGATGAGATCAGCCCCGACGGGCAAGCCCCGCAACAAAGGCTCGCCGACTTGGCGCAGGCAGGCCTTGCGCGCCGATACCCCGAAGGCGCGCCGCCCAAGGTAGTGGACCTTATGAACCATGAATTGGCCCTGATCGCAAAGCTCGACTACGCGCCCTATTTCCTGACGGTCGAGGACATCGTGCGGCATGCGCGCCACCGGGGTATCCTGTGCCAAGGGCGGGGGTCGGCCGCCAACTCGGTCGTTTGTTTCCTCTTGGGCATCACAAAAGTCCCGCCCGAGCTGATCTCCATGGTCTTTGAACGCTTTGTTTCCGAGGCGCGCAACGAGCCCCCCGATATCGACGTCGATTTTGAGCACGAACGCCGCGAAGAAGTGATCCAATACATCTACGAACGCTTTGGCCGTCACCGCGCCGGCCTGTGCGCCACCGTCACGCACTTTCGCAGCCGCATGGCCATTCGCGAGGTCGGCAAGATCATGGGCCTGTCGAACGATATCTTAGCCCAATTGACCGCCCATTCCTGGGGGTCCTGGTCCACCGACCCGCCCGACCCCGACCTGCTCAAAACCCTCGGCCTCGACCCCGAGGCCCCACGCCTGCGCCGCACGCTGGAACTGGTGCGTCAGTTGATCGGCTTTCCCCGTCACTTAGGCCAGCATGTGGGCGGTTTTATCATGACACGCGGGCGCTTAGATGCCCTATGCCCGATCGAAAACGCTGCCATGGCGGGCCGTACCACGATCGAGTGGGACAAGGACGACATCGACGCCTTGGGCATTTTGAAGGTCGATGTCTTGAGCCTGGGGATGCTGACCTGCCTGCGCAAGGGGTTTGACCTGATCCGAACCCACGAACGCCGCGATGTGACCCTGGCGACGGTACCTGGCGAGGACCCTGCCGTCTATGACATGCTGTGCCAGGCCGATTCCATCGGCGTGTTTCAGGTCGAAAGCCGCGCACAGATGGCGTTTCTGCCGCGCATGCGCCCCCGCACTTTTTACGACTTGGTCATTGAGGTGGCCATTGTGCGCCCAGGCCCCATCCAGGGCGGTATGGTCCACCCCTATATCAAGCGCCGCAATGGAGAGGAAGCCGTGACTTACCCCTCAAAAGAACTGCGGCACGTCCTTGAAAAAACCTTGGGCGTGCCCCTGTTTCAGGAACAGGCCATGCAAATTGCCATCGTCGCAGCGGGCTTTTCACCCTCCGAAGCCGATGGCCTGCGCCGCGCCATGGCGACCTTTCGCAAGAGCGGGACCATCGGTAACTACGGCGAGCGCTTCGTCCAGGGCATGATCGCGCGCGGATATGAGGCCGAGTTTGCCAACCGCTGTTTCGCTCAGATCGAGGGGTTTGGTGAATACGGCTTTCCGGAAAGCCACGCCGCCTCCTTTGCCTATTTGGTCTATGCTAGCGCCTGGATGAAGCGGCACTACCCTGCCATCTTTACCTGCGCCTTGCTCAATGCCCAGCCCATGGGATTTTACGCCTCCGCACAACTGGTACGCGATGCCCGCGAACATGGCGTGGAGGTGCGGCCCGTGTGCATCAATCACTCCAGCTTTGACAACACGCTGGAGCGGAACGACCGGGGGCACTTGACACTCCGCTTGGGCTTTCGACAGATCAAGGGGGTCAACGCGGACGACGGCCAGTGGATCGCGGCTGCCCGTGGCAACGGCTACCGCAGCGCCCAAGATGTCTGGCAACGCGCGGGGGCGAACCACGCCACCCTGACCAAACTGGCCGAGGCCGATGCCTTCCATGCCCTCGGCCACAGTCGTCGCGACACTCTATGGGCCATCGCCCCGCTCAAACCCCAAACCGCCTTGCCTCTGTTTGAGGAAACCGAGGCGATCAAAGAAACCGCGGTCTCCTTCCCCGCTATGACCGAGGGCGAACATGTGCTGGAGGACTATGTGAGCCAGCGCTTGACACTACGCACCCACCCTGTCGCCCTACTGCGGGACACTGTCGCGGGCGATCTGACCCCGCCTCCCAATCAGGACGCATCGACACAACCCAACAAGCGGCTTCATACAGCAAGCGTTTTGCAGCACTGCCCCAGCGGTCAACGCCTATGCGTTTGCGGCCTTGTGCTAGCCCGGCAAAAGCCCGGCACGGCCTCGGGGGTTGTGTTTTTGACACTTGAGGACGAAACCGGCAGCGTCAATATCGTCGTCTGGCCCAAGGTCTATGAAGCCCATAAGCGCCTCGTCATCAACGCCCGTTTCCTCAAAGTTGAGGGCAAGCTGGAGCGCCAAGGCATTGTCGCGCACCTGATCGCCGACCGCCTCACCGACCTGTCCTCCCTGCTCGCCGACTTGCCTGCCTATGACCTTCCCGACAATCAACGCCGCCCTGCGCTGGAGGCTGAGTCTGAACGACGGGACCAACACAAAACAAGGACATCAAGGCCAGTCCACCTAAGCGCCCTGCCCAATCCCCCCAAGAACAAAGCCGCCAAGCCCATCCCTCGCGCGCGCCACCCGCGCGAACAAGCCAAGGTGCTGTTTCCCAGCCGAGATTTTCATTGAGCCCTGTCCTTGGATTTCCAGGTGCGAAACAGGAGGTACAATACCAAGGGGCGTTGGTATGATACAAAGTGGTGTGCTGGGCGACCCATGCGCTGCCCAGCACGGGCGATTGTTAGGCGCCGAGATGGTGATGCGCGGCGATCAATACGGCTATGATAACCAGTTCGACCAGCAAAGGCGGCACGACGGCTTGATCGAAGCCATCGGCAAGGAGGCCGACCACGCGCCCGACCGCGACGGCACCGAGCAGCAGCGCCACCGCCAGAAAGCCGAGGGTCTCACCCGACGCCAGGCCATAGACCAGCAGGGCGACACTGGCGATGAAGAGCCCGCCGATTAGGGAGCGAATGGTGTTCAGGCCCGCCACGCCGATCGGTTCAATCGCGAAGTTTTTGACCATACGGCGGGGGGCGAACATAGACATGGTGCCGAGGCCAAGCAGCATGGTGGTGGCGAGGCCGACGAGGATTTGAAGGGTGAGTTGCATCTTTAAAGTCTCCTTTGAAGGTTGGGGGAATTAAGCCGCGAACCGTTGCACGGCTTGGTGAGCCTTGTCCTGAAATTCAGGATTGGCAAAACTGCGGTCGATCTGGGTTTGGTCTATGACAGGCCCCGTTGGCGAACCTGTCCCGCTGGCGTAAAAGCGCCCAGTCTTAAACGCCTCGTTCAATAGGCCGTCTACGTAGCGCTTGGCCCCTGTTTCGACGCCGTGCATCATCCCCAGCAGTGGCATGAGGGCACCGCCTAGGTGTTTGAACAGAAGCTTCTTTACAAACGGCAGATCGTCCATGCCCTTGGTACCTGTTGTGCCGCCAGGGCTGATGGTTAGGAAGCGTATATGGGGGTATTGGCGGGCCATGGCCCCCATCCACATGATCCCCGTCAACTTGATGGTCCCATAAATGCGAAGGGGGTCAGCATCCGCGCCGAATTTGGACCCATCGGCCACAGACGCATACTCGTCGATGGAAAAGGATCGCATGTCGGGCTTGGCCACGCCCATCTTGGGGATGCCACGCGCAGCTTCCGACCCCGCGTAGAGGACGGTCGATGTAATCAACTGTCGAGACAGCAGTTCGTCCACCAGCACCACGTGGCCCAGAACGTTGGCGGCAAAAATGTGCGTGACGCCCGCCGCCGTGCGCGCATTGGGGGTGCGTCCGCCCATCCCGCCCGCATTCAAGATAAGTGCGTCCACGGGCGCGGCTAAGCCTCGCACTGCTTGCCGGACCGAGCTGGGTTCCGAAACATCCATCAGGACGATTTCAAAGATTAACTTGCCTGTGTCGGCTTCTAGGGCGGTTTTGGCAGCAGCGGCCCGTTCGGCATTGCGGCAGGCCAGATAGATTTTTTCGATGCCCTTACGCAGAGCCAGCTGCCGAGCCGCCTCGCGACCCAAGCCCGCATTGGCGCCGGTAATGAGGATGGATTGAATCGGGTTCATGGTTGTGACTTCCTATTTTTCGTATTGGGTAGGGCCAGGGTAAGGAGTTCCATTGTTGAAGTGTAGAGAGATAAAACTGGACACGGTGCGTCAAAAATGAAACACGCCATTTCATGTCGATCCACGAAAGCCATTCCCTCAATTGGGACGATCTCAAGTATTTTTTGGCCGTGGCCCGAACGGGGACCCTAAGGGGCGGCGCCGAGCGCATCCAGGCCAACCACACCACCCTGACACGCCGGCTGTCGGTGATGGAACAGCGGGTCGGCAGCCGCCTGTTCGATCGTTCCAAGCAGGGGTTGGTTCTTACCCAACTTGGGGAAGACCTGCGGCCCCATGCTGAACGGGTTGAGGCAGAGATGGCGGCGGCGGCGCGAGCGATCGTGGGGCGCGATGCCCAACCATCGGGAACCGTCTATATCACCTTACCCCATGGTTTGGCGCTCACCTCACTGATGGACGACTTCGTCGCCTTTGCCGATCTTTACCCAGACATCAGCCTGAACATGAATTTCACCAACGACATCCGCGACTTGACACGGCGGGAGGCCGATGTTTCGCTGCGGGTCGCCCACGAAGTTACGGACGACGTCGTTGGCCGAAGGCTGGTTCAGATGTCGCAAGCCGCCTATTGTACCCGCGCCTACGCCGACCAGATCACCGACAATGACGGTGAAGGCCTGCACTTGATCGGCTGGCACGAACCAGAGGAGGCAACAACCGCGACCTGGGTCAAAGAAAGTTGCTATCCAAAAGCGAAGCTAAAACACCGTGTTTCGGAACTGGTTTCCCTCTTGTCAGTGGCCGCCGCTGGTTTAGGTATGGCCTATGTGGCCTGCAACCTGGGCGACCGCCACCCCAACCTGATCCGCGCGCCGTTTCAACGACCCCTGCCCTACCGCAGTCTTTGGCTGCTGCTCCATCGCGATCTTCGAAATACCGCTAGGGTACGGTTATTTGCGGACTTTCTCGCCGAACGGGTGCGGTCAAGGCGCAGTGAATTCTGGATTGCAGGAACGGCAAGCTGACTCAAGACCCCACCGACTGCGACCGCATCGCCAGGGCACCCGCAGAAGCCCATCCTGCACAAGCTACCAATCCCTCGTAGGCCCAGCTCAGCGCGTGCAACGGCCCTGCCTGATCTGTGTCGCGCGGCTGCCAGGCTTTGGTGGCGAGGCCCAAGATTCGGGGAAAAATCATAGCCTCCGCCTCGTGATCGGCCGTGGTAAACTCGCTCCAGAACGCGCCTTGGATGCCTATGATATTGGCCTCAAGCTCAGGCTCATCCTCGGGCACTGGGTCCCAATTCACGGTCGCTGCCAAATCCACATAAGCAGCCCAGTTAGCACCCCAGTCATCAGGATCGTCGGTATGGGCCATGTCAAAATAAGTGTGCTGGGCCGGGGTCATGACGACTTTGTAGCCCGCACGCGCCGCCGCCAACCCGCGTGCTTGGCCCGACCAGCTGAACAAAATCGCTGCATTTTCGATACCAACGCAACCCAGTGCTGCTTCTTCCCATGCTGCGGGGTGTACGCCGAGAGAACGGAGATAGGTAGCCAAACGATTGAGTGTCCAGCCCAAGAGATCATGGGGAGTCTCAAGGCCCTCCTTATGCATCAACGCCTGAGCCGCAGGGGAGCGCATCCAGGTGCCGTCCGGCAATTCGTCGCCGCCCAAGTGGACATGAGCAAAGGGAAACAGCGTAGTAACCTCTCGCGCCATAGCATGCCAAATCTGCCAGCTCTCATCTCGGGCGGGGTTCATGACGTTGGTTTGATATCCTTGAACAGAGACATCCTGTCCCAAATCGTCGGGGTCCAGAGTATCGGGATAGAGCATCGTGAGAGCCAGCGCGTGAGCAGGAACGTCGATTTCGGGAAGAATCTCAATTTGCAAAGCCTTTGCATGGGCCACCACCCGCTGCACATCTGCCTTGGAATAGGCACCGCCGCTGCGCGAGCCGCCGCCAAAGACCCCAGGAACCAGGCAACCTTCGCCGCGAATATGCGTTTGCGCAAGCTCGGGCAGGCTGTCAAGTGAAAGACGAAAGGCTTCATCGTCGGCAAAATGCCAGTGGAACCGATTCAGTTTCATGAGTGCCATGAGGTCGAGCAAGCGCAAAATGAACTCAATCTCATAAAAGTGACGCGCGCAGTCGAGGAGTTGGCTGCGCCAGGAAAATCGCGGTGCGTCCTCCATCACACCGCATGGCAACGCGCCGCCATGGGTTCCACGCAACGTAGCCAAAGTAACGCCTGCGTAAAATAGGCCCGCTGCATCGGCAAATTCGACGCTACATCCCCCTGGTGTGATGGTAAGGCTATAACCTTGTGCCGGCAGCGATGCACATTCCTTAATATCGAGCGCAACCCCCCTGCCTCCCAGCAAAGGTGGTTGGCCGAGACGCTGGCACCATCGATCGACCGCGTCTAGGCGGTCAGTCGAGCGGGTGAATACGTCGACATGCAAGGTTTCGCCCGTGGGATTGAAGCTACGCGGCTGCGGGCATAGGCGCAAAGGCACATCGGTCGCGTGCGGCGGGCGCCAAGTGCGTGCCCGCACACCCGCAACGCCCGGCGGCAAGTCGAGGA
The DNA here is from genome assembly GCA_965228345.1 of Alphaproteobacteria bacterium. GTDB lineage: Bacteria > Pseudomonadota > Alphaproteobacteria > UBA7985 > UBA7985 > CAXQZM01. The sequence goes on from CBDDHH010000003.1 coordinate 995,021, forward strand.
TCTGTGTTCCAACGCGCAAGTAGGCGCCAAGGGGGAGCCATGCACGGTTGACGGGGACAAACTCCTCCACTTCATGGGCCAAAATTAGATCGTGGGCCTGGCCCTTGGTTAAAGGGGGTAAAAGCACCTCAGTATAGCCGCCGACCCCGCGCACTTTCTGCCCCCCCGCCACGACTTTCATGGGCGCCAAACAAGAAAAGCAAAATACGGCGTCGTCGAGAGCGCGGTCCGACTCGAAATTGCATTCGATATGCCCCCCCCCAATATGCGCCGCATAGGTACCCTCAAACTTCATAAGCGTACTCAAATGCATGATCGTCGGGGCGCAACTCCACCATGAAATCGTAGTCTTCAGGACGGTATAACCCACGCGTGAATTCGATTGCGCGACCGCTCGACAGAAAAGCGGTACGGTCAATTCTCAAACCCGCAGTGTTTTCCGCTAGCCCGAACAAATTGGCCTCCTCCTCACCCACGTTCACCGCCGAGACGCGTTGAATGGCCCGGACCGGCGCCTGGCCCGCCCCTCGCAATACCTCGTAGAGTGAGTCGTCCACTAATTCGGGGCTCGAAAGAACGTTCGACGGAAGCGAAGACCTTTCAATTGCCATTGGAATCTGGTCGGCACTGCGCAGACGATGAACCCGCGCCACGCGCTGGCTTGGGGATAAGCCCAAGGCGATCACCTCATCCGCATCGGGTGCGAACAGACCTGACTCTAGCACGGCGCTCTTTGGCGATTTCCCGCGTTGGCGTATATTGTCGCTGAACGACACCGAGTTGAATAAGGACTGCTTGGTCCGCGGGTTCATGCAACTGACAAAGGTCCCAGCGCCACGCTTTTGCGCTATCAAACCTGCCTCGACCAACTCCGCCACCGCCTTGCGGACCGTCGCCCGGCTGACCTTGGCCATGTGCGCCAACTCCCGCTCGGGGGGCAGTTGGTCATCGACTTGCAAACGCCCGTCGTCGATAGCAGCACGAATGTGGCGAGAGAGCTGACCATAAGGTGTGTCCATGCCGGGACGGAACCAAGATGTGGGTTCATAGAGTGCTCGTCGAGTTTCCATACCAATACCAAAGTCTCAAAGGACCTGAATTGGCAATATATGAAGCGACCAATAAGGCTACTTTTTTCTACATTCTGGGCGGCTATCACCAATGAAATTTGATTGGAAGTCAAAAGAAATCGTTGATTTTTGAACCTTCAACACGCTAGGGCTCGTGGACAATTATCTTGCACTAATCACGGTTGCAGTCAGATACCAAGCAGCGCGATATGAGCAATCTGTTTTGTCATAACGCGTTGCGATGCCTCTGAACTCTTTGATCTTAGCGAAGTAATTTTCGACCAGATGCCGCCATTTATAGACGTGCTTATCATACTGGCGTTGGGTTTTGCGATTTGCTTTGGGTGGGATCACCGCAGTTGCGCCGCGCTGATCTAAGTCTTCAAGAAGCCAGTCTGCATCGAAAGCCTTGTCAGCCAATAGAGCATCAAAACAGACGCCCTCTATGAGTGGCTTGACCCCTTGCATATCATGGGCTTGACCAGGCAACAGAAGGAAGCGGGCCAGGTTCCCTAAGCCCTCAACCAAGGCAACGATCTTGGTCGTCAATCCACCTCTTGAACGTCCAATGGACTGATTTTGAGTCCCCCTTTTGCGCCACTGGCTTTCTGGTGAACGCTTAACATTGAACCGTCCCGGGTTTATCGGCGGGTGATTTGTTCAAATGTTAGGCGGCTAGATCATAGCCATGTTTTTCTTTTAAGTATGTCTCCTCTTTTTGGCTAGGGGTTAGGTATCCGATGGATGAGTGGATGCGTTTGGTGTTGTACCACTTGATCCACCTGGCGGTTTGCCACTCGACATCTGCTCTGGATTTCCAGGGGCCGATGCGCTCAACGACCTCTGTTTTGTACAGGCCGATGGTGCTTTCTGCGAGCGCGTTGTCGTAGCTGTCGCCCACGCTGCCCACCGACATATCAACGCCTGCCTCTTCTAGGCGTTCGCTGTATTTGAAGGACATGTATTGGCTGCCGCGATCACTATGGTGAATGGGCTTGATGCCATCTACCGATATGGGTCTGCGTTGATGCAGGGCCTGCTCCAGGGCGTCCAGCACGAAGGCCGTTGTCATAGAGGTGCTGACCTTCCACCCCACCATGCGCCGTGCAAACACGTCGATGACGAAGGCCACATAGACATCTCCCTGCCAGGTTTTGACGTAAGTGAAATCACAGACCCATAACTGGTTAGGGTAAGAGGCATGGAACGCCCTGTTCACCCGATCCTCTGGGCAGGGCAGTGCCTTATCAGGATTGGTGGTGATGACGGGCTTTCCCCGCACCAGGCCTTGATAACCAGCCCTTTGCATCAATCGCTCTACCGTGCACTTGGCGATGGCATAGCCTTCAGACTTGAGCTGATGCCAAACCTTGCGGGTGCCATAAATGCCATCGCTCTCATCATGATAGACGCGCTTGATCTCAGCAAGATCAGCCTCATCCTGATTTGCCTTACGACTGCGCAGATCAGGGTTGCGCGCCATAGAAGCATGACGGCGATAGGTTGAGGGCGCGATGGACAAAACCTTCGCCATCGGCTCGGCACCGAACTCTTGGATATGATCGCTCATAAAGCTCACGACTTGGGAAACGGGCGGCCGAGCTCCGCCTGTGCGAAATAAGCCGAGGCCTTCTTCAAGATCTCATTGGCTTGGCGAAGGTGGCGGACCTCACGCTCCAGTTCTTTGATCCGCGCCTTATCTTCCGTGTTCAAACCAGGGCGCTCACCTGCATCCTTCTGGGCCTGATGACACCAGGAGCGAAGGCTATCGGGAGAACAGCCTAAGCTGCTGCCAACGGCGATATAGGCCGCTTTATCACTGGCATAGGAACCACGCTGCTCGGAAAGCATCCGCACAGCACGCTAACGAAACTCCGCATTATAACGGGGGGTGTATCTTTTGTTCGACATGGGTCTTCCTTAGAGAATTGGACCCGCCGATAAACCCGGGACGGTTCAAGGCGATGCTTCTCCCATTCTTCATAAAGATGCGCAAAATCATCAAGACAACAAAATAGGCTGGTGATAGAGAGGCTCATGAGGGGTGGCTCGCGTTGTGATAGACAAAAGCCTAGAATCACAAATTGAACGATTTGTGACTCCCCCTCATCTCAGCTTCTTATCCAGAATCGGGGTTCTCTATTGGCACCAATGCCCGATTTTTTGGGACCACCTAAGCCGCTGCGATTGCAGTTGGAGCCTTGGGCGCCCGCATAAAGGGCGCTGGCTTTGGGGGATGTTTCGTAGTCCTGGTGCCCGAAGCGCGCGCTGCGCGCGTCCACGCTGATCTGCTATCGCGATTCTCCGAGGTCCAGCATGTCGGCTAAGCGCTGTTGCGTGGGGCTCGCCCCTGCTCTATAGTCCGCGCCTTGGCGCGGATGTGGTGGAATTGGTAGACACGCTAGATTTAGGTTCTAGTGCCGCAAGGCGTGGGGGTTCGAGTCCCTTCATCCGTACCAACTGAATATCAACCTTCCAGAGACTTGAGAGCTAAGCCCCTATGGATGCTAAATTGATCGCCGAAGATGGCCTGAACCGAAAACTCGCCATTCATGTCGCGGCCGCAGATTTGACGGCAAAAACTGACACAAAGCTGAAAGATCTCGGAAAGAAAGTCAAAATTCAAGGCTTTAGGCCGGGCAAAGTTCCCCTCACGATCCTAAGGCAACGCTACTTGGATAACGTGCTTGCGGAGGTATTGGAGGAAACTATGCAAGCAAGCGTGACGCATGCGTTGGATTTGCACGACTTGCAGCCCGCCATGCAACCCAAGGTGATCAAAAACGATTTTGAAAAAGGCAACGATCTGAACTTTGAAATCGAACTAGATGTCTTGCCGACGATTGAATTAGCCGACTACTCAGCATTTGAGGTCACCGCCTACGATGTCGAAGTTACCGATAAGGAGATCGACGAAACGCTAGCTCGCCTTGCGGAAGAGCACAAGGGCTCCGAGAAAATCTCCGATGACCGCGCCGCGGCAAATGGCGATATGGTTGTGGTTGACTTCAAGGGTACCGTCGATGGCGAGGCCAAGCCAGGCATGGACGCTGAAGACTTTAAGTTGGTCATTGGCGCGGGCCAGTTCATTCCCGGATTTGAAGAACAACTGAGCGGTGTAAAAGCCGGTGAGCAAAAGTCCGTCACCGTAACCTTCCCCCAGGACTATCAAGCAAACGATTTAGCGGGAAAGGAGGCCGTTTTTGATGTCGTGTTGAAGGAAATTCACCAGGAAAAATCGGCTGAAGTCAACGAAGAGCTTGCCAAAAGCTTGGGTAAGGATTCTTTGGAAATGCTCAAGGCCGACGTTGCTGCGGACCTCAAAAAGAATTTTCAGAGTTTGGCGCGCAACGTTACCAAACGCAAATTGCTCGACCAATTAGATGCAACTCATAGATTTGAGTGCCCTGCCTCCATGATCGAGGCGGAATTTCAGACAGTCTGGCGGCAGGTTGAACGCGACAAAGAGATGGGACGTCTGGACGAGGAAGATCAAGACAAGTCAGAAGATGACCTGAAAGCCGAATATCGCACAATTTGCGAACGCCGCGTAAGGCTCGGCCTCGTGTTGGCTGAAATTGGGAAAGTGGCAGAGATTGAAGTCACCAACGAAGAGATGGGTGAGGCCCTAAGGCGCGAGGCCCAACGCTACCCTGGCCAAGGTCAACAGGTCATTGAATTCTATCGACAAAACCCCGCCGCGGTTCAAACCCTCCGCGCACCTATACTTGAGGAAAAGGCGGTCGATGAAATTCTATCCAAAGCGCAAACAACACACGAATCCGTCGACGTAGAAAGTTTGCAGAAGCAATTTGCGGCTTGAATCTCAAGTCTCATACCAGCGACAATTATAAGTGACTCTTATATTGGCTGGTATAAGGGCCGCGACTGCGGCCCCCCAATTTCCTGCAAGGGGGCATTTGCCAGCGTGATCAGCTTAGGCATGACGGCGATGAGGGCGACTTTTTTCGGCTTTCCTGCTTCGACAAGGCGGTTGTAGAAACCCTTTATACCAGTTCACCTTAAAACAGACTCTTTATGAGAGACCTCAGCATAAATCAGAGGATCGAAAGTTGATAGCAAGATATGGTGCTAACTTTGCTTTTATGACACCACATATTGTGGTCCTTTGATCCGAAGTCGAATTATGCTGAGGTCTCAACTTGTAATACCTGGCCGTGCTGAGACCATGCGTGCGACATATGTCCCTAGTCGGAAGGCCTGCCTCATGCTCCCGTATCATCCCAATGATTTGTTCTTCGGTAAATCTGCTCTTGCCCATCTCTCTGCTCCTTCAAATTTGCAGGTTAGCGGACTCTCAAAATAAGTGAGGGAACTTATGGGGGGCACGTCAATCAAGCACCGCGGCAAGAAACGCTCATATTCCATTAGACAAGACACGAAATGGTCATAACAAGATCACTTCTTATGACCGTTGGTATAACACCCCGGAGGTGCAGGCCCCCTGTCCGACTTCGCGAGCAAACTTGCTCGCCTTGACCCTTGTATTTCCCTCATGCCATCCCACTTTGCCCTCTAGTTCCCCGAGATTTTATGCATGTCCCCCATTTTGGAGAGTTTATGACCCAACCTTCACTTGACCCTAGCCTTGTTTTCCCAACTGCCGCCGTCGTGCCCAATGTCGTTGAGCGCACCAGCAATGGTAAGGAAGGTTATGATATTTTCACCCGCTTGTTGATGGAGCGGATCATTTTTTTGACCGGCCCTATTAACGACATGGTCTCAACTGCGGTTTGTGCTCAATTGCTGTACCTGGAATCACAAAACCCCAAAAAAGATATAATGCTCTACATTAACTCGCCTGGCGGGTCCGTTTCCGCGGGCCTTGCTATGTACGACACCATGCAATTAGTGAAGGCACCTGTGAATACTTTTTGTGTAGGGCTTGCGGCGTCAGCGGGCTCTTTGCTGCTAATGGCGGGCACAAAGGGCAAGCGGTTCGCTTTGCCTAACTCCAAGGTCATGATCCATCAACCGTCTGCAGGCTTCCAGGGCCAAGCTTCCGACATAGAAATCCATGCCAAAGAAGTGCTGCGCACACGAGCGACGCTGAACGAGCTCTACGCCCATCATACGGGACGAAATTTGGACGAGGTCGAACACGGCATGGAAAGAGATAATTTCATGACCCCGCAAGAGGCCTTGGACTTCGGGTTAGTTGATGAAATTTTATCTTCCCGCGAGGCCAAATAAAGTTTAGGTTAGTGGAATGAGTAAGGAAGAAACCGATAACAAAGGCACCCTTTATTGTTCATTTTGTGGCAAGTCTCAGCATGATGTCCGAAAACTGATTGCGGGACCCAACGTATTCATTTGCGATGAATGCGTGGATTTGTGTACGGAGATCATCCGCGAGGAAATCAAAGAGGCTGCTCTTGCGAGCAAGGACGGCGTTCCGTCCCCACAAACGATCATGCAGACATTGGATGACTTTGTCATCGGTCAGGCACGGGCAAAACGCATTTTGTCGGTCGCCGTTCATAACCATTACAAGCGTCTGAACCACGCTAAGGAGACGGGGGACGACGTCGAACTCTCCAAATCCAACATCCTGCTAGTCGGCCCAACCGGGTGTGGTAAGACCTTGCTAGCACAAACCTTGGCACGAATCATTGATGTGCCCTTTACTATGGCCGACGCCACAAGTCTTACTGAGGCAGGATACGTTGGCGAAGATGTTGAAAACATCATCCTAAAACTGCTACAAGCCGCCGAGCACAATGTGGAGCGCGCTGAACGCGGAATTGTCTATATTGACGAGGTCGACAAGATTAGCCGGAAGTCGGACAACCCCTCACTTACACGCGACGTGTCAGGCGAAGGGGTACAACAGGCCCTCTTGAAGCTTATGGAGGGAACTGTCGCCTCGGTGCCGCCCCAGGGCGGACGCAAACACCCACAACAGGAGTTCATCAACGTTGATACCTCCAACGTCCTATTCATTTGCGGTGGCGCCTTTGCCGGTCTCGAAAAGATCATCTCTGACCGTGGCCAGGGCCAGGCTGTCGGCTTTGGCGCTGATGTGCGAGATGTGGACGAGCGTGGGACGGGCCAAGTGCTTGCTGATGTTCAGCCTGAGGACTTGCAAAAGTTCGGTCTAATTCCAGAATTTATTGGCCGTCTTCCTGTTGTTGCGACCCTGGAAGATTTGGATGAGCCCGCCCTTGTGCGCATTTTGACTGAACCCAAAAACGCACTGGTCAAACAGTACGAGCGCTTGTTTGACATGGATGAAACGAGACTCAAGTTCACCAAAGAGGCCCTGTCTGCAGTTGCTAAGCGCGCGATCGCACGCAAAACAGGCGCGCGCGGTCTGCGCTCAATCATGGAGGCCATATTGCTCGATACTATGTTCGACTTGCCGAGTTACGAAAACGTCGAGGAAGTGGTTGTTGGTGCGGAAGTTGTCGACGGAGACTCCCAACCGCTGTTGGTGTATAAGAAAGCGGCCTAGGGAGGATTACTCTGGTTAACAGATGCAAAAGTGGCCTCACGTCAAAATACGCCCCCTTGTTTCAACCTATAAATCCGCCTAAGCTGTGGTCATGATTCGTGGTGTTGTTTGCCTGCTGTTTGCCGTCTTTCCCAGTGCTGTTTTTGCGGTCGGCAGCGGTGACCCTTCGGGTTCGGGGGCGTCATTTTTCGCGGGTCTAAGCCACACCCTATTGGGACTCGATCATCTAATTGCCATGGTAGCAATTGGTTTGCTATCCGCCCAAATTGGTCGCGCTGCTGTTGTGCAGGTGCCGCTTGTGTTTGTAATCGCCCTGGTGATCGGAGGCACCGCAGGCCTTACTTTGAGCTTCGGCCCCGTCCGTGAGTGGCTCTTATCCACTTCTGAAGTTGTAATTATGCTCTCGGATCTTCTGCTGGTCTTAGCCATTATTTGGATGGCCCCACACGACAGGAGTTTTAGCGTTGTGTCTCTTACTGGTCTTTTTGTCGTCACCTTTGGCCTGTTTCATGGTTTTGCCCATGGTGGAGAAATCCCTGACGGCTCCATCGCCCTGTTCTACGTTCTTGGTTTCGCCACCACATCGCTTTTGATGCACATTCTGGGCCTCCTAGTTGGAGAAATTGGCCAAGTATTTCGCCAACCCCGCGTAGCTCGCGGCGTGTTTGCCGCTGTTCTGTTTGGAATCTCTGTTCCTTACCAGGTTGATTTTTGGAACGCGATCATGCCCGACTTTGTTCTCGAAATTTTCACACTATAATACCAACGATCATAAAAAGGTCACTTTTTATGACCGTTGGTATGAGTGCCCGTAATAATTTGGCGGGGCATAGCAAAATTCGCCAAACGGCTCTTCAAACTCGCCTCTGACCTTGCTATTCTTTGCCCAGGCGACTCTGTGCCGCCATGTTTTTTTAGACTTCAATCGTGATGACACCGATGCATAAGCAAAGACTGCAAAGAGCACAGTTTAGGCACAATCGTCAGACTTGTTCATTCGTGAAACCGTCGCTGTGCCCTGCACCAAGCCGAAGCAAAAGCAGGCGTCACATGCCCCTTCCCCTAATCCTTGCCTGCTTTGCAGTCATATGTGCTGCCACACCGGTGCAGGCCAGCTTTCCCTGCCCAGCGCAACCGAAGAGCGTCGCAGTTTTGGGCGACTCACTGGCCGATGGGCTTTGGGGATCGCTTTGGCGAGGATGGCAAAGGTGCGAAACAGTCAGCCTGCACCGCTTGACCTCCGTCTCCGATGGTTTGGCGCGCAGCAACCCCGATGATTGGATACAGCGGCTGACCCCAATTGGTCCCGTCGACGTAATCATCATTCAACTCGGCGGCAATGACTTGCGACGGATTCGAGCCGATGGTACCTCCTATCGCCATGGCACGGAAGAATGGCGCGAAGTGTACACCGCCCGGGTTACAGCCTTGGGCGCACGCGCGCGAGACCAAGCCGGCGCGGTGTTTTGGATTGGACTACCGATCGTCGGCAAGGCGGCAATGGATGGGGAGTATCGTGCCCTTTCAAACCTCTACGCCTCCGCCCTGGACTGTGGGTCTTGGTGGTCGTGCAGAAGCAACCGTCTGACCTATGTTGATATCTATGAGCCAACACAGTTTGGCAGCGGCGCCTACGTGCGTAGCGCAACGATCAACGGTCGGGCCCGCACCTTGCGCGCGCCCGACCAGATTCACTTCACCGAACGGGGATACGACCGCGTCGTTGCCACCTTCATCGACGCCCTGACAGAGGCCTTGGGGAGTTGAAGTTTGGCCCTCTTTTGTGGCTGGCCGCGCTATGCCTTTCAGCATGTCAGAGTTTTTCGAGTTCATCTAGCTGGGACCACCGTGGTGTGACACCTTCTGACGTTGATAAAACTCTAAGCCTGCGGGCATTCGCTGCGGACGATCCCTGGCGCCTTCTGATTATTGGCGATAGCTTGGCCGAGGGCTATGGCCTAGGCCTGACACGCCAAGTTTCGCGCCGCGGGATACACGCGAGAGTCCTCAATGCGGGCAAAGTCTCCACAGGGCTGGCACGAGGGGAGTTCTACGATTGGCCAAGAGAACTTGAAACCTGGATCAATGAGACACGTCCTGACCTCATCGTTGCCCATTTTGGCGCCAACGACAATAACAGCATTGTCTCGTCAACGGTTAATGCTACCTACGGCAACCCAGATTGGCCCGCGGCCTACCGCCAGCGCTTACAGGACCTTGTGGGGACCGCGCACGACTCAGGCATTCCCGTGCTACTGATCGCCCCAACGCCCGTTGGCGCCGATCGGTTGCGCGAACACATGGAGAGTTTGACACCGCTGATCCAAGGTGTGGCAAGCGATGCAGACGCCACTTTTTTAGCCTTAGCCCCAGTCCTCACTGATACGGAAGGAAAGGTAGTTAGGACCATGGTTCAAGGTACTGAACAAGTACGCATTCGCGCCGACGATGAGATTCACTTTACCATGAACGGTTACGCCTTCGTAGCGGACCTAATTTTGGATCGCCTCCTAGGTCTCTACCCACAGCTGGTGTTCTAGCCGCCATGGTTTTCCCGACTTTGAGTTTTCTGTTTTTCTTTTTGGTCGTTCTCACTTTGAACGCGCTCATATTTAATCGCCCTTGGCCGCGCAAAGTTCTGCTGCTTACAGCCTCATTTCTATTCTATGCCGCCTGGGACGTAAGGTTTTTGGGCCTAATGATCCTTGTAATTGGCACCGCCTGGGCCGGCGGACTCGCCATTGACCACTCGCGCCATCGCCGCCCATCCTTGGCTGTGGCTCTGACGGCGCTGCTCGGTTTGCTCGCATATTTTAAGTATGCGGACTTCTTCCTCGTTTCCTTGAGCAACTTGCTAGCAAGCCTGGGTTTGGAACGGGACTTGATGTGGATGGGCGTCATCCTACCTGTCGGAATCTCCTTCTACATTTTTCAGGCCATATCCTACCTCGTGGATACGCACCGCGGCCAGGTCGTGGCGCGCGCCAACCCCATCGATGTCGCGCTCTATATTTCGTTTTTCCCGCAGTTGGTGGCGGGACCTATCGTGCGGGCACGCGATTTCCTGCCGCAAATAGAGATTCCAACCCATCCCGACGCTGTCCGCCAATCGCGGGCGGTCGTGCTGATTCTTGCCGGGTTGTTCAAGAAGCTGATCGTCGCCAACTATCTGGCGACCCTCGTGGTCGATCCAGTATTTTCCCTGCCCGAGGCCTATGGGCTGGTCGCAACCTGGCTGGCCTTGATGGCCTACACCGTGCAGATTTACTGCGACTTTTCGGGGTATTCCGATATGGCAATCGGGATTGCGCTCTTGCTTGGGTATCAATTCAACGCGAACTTTCGCCAGCCCTACCGCGCCACCAGCTTGCGGGACTTTTGGCAGAGATGGCACATCTCGCTTTCAACCTGGATTCGCGACTATGTCTATATTCCGCTGGGCGGAAGTCAGGGCGGGTTGGCCCAGCAAGCCTTGGTCTTGGTTGGCACCATGACCCTAGCGGGGCTTTGGCACGGCGCGGCGGGGGCCTTTGTCATTTGGGGGATTGGCCATGGCCTCGGCCTGCTGATCGAACGCCACGGCTGGCGGTTTGGCCTCCGCCTCCCCGCCGTCGCGGCGTGGGCCCTAACCTTCCTGTTTGTCATGATGCTTTGGTTGCCGTTTCGTTTGAATGCCCCTGCGGACCTGCTTGCTGCGGTCAGCGCTCTGATTGGCCTGGGCGGCAACACCCCTTTTGCCGTTTCGGGGTTCGTACTGTGCTTGCTGGCCTGCGGCTTGGCGCTCAACTTTGTTCCCCCCACCTGGCAAGATCGCGTGGTGGCCCGAGGCGCCGCCACATCGGCGCCGGTTCGTGCCTTGATTCTGGGGCTGGGACTGTTCGTGCTGTTTGCCTGCGCGCAGGCGGGAACGCCGCCGTTCATCTATTTTCAGTTCTGATGCATTCCCATGACTAAGCGCTTTGTCGTCACCCTTTGGATCTTACTGTTCTTCGCGTGGTTCTTGGCTGGCGAACATTTTCTGGATTGGCTTTACGGGCTTCCCTCCCTGGGCGGTTTTGACACTTGGGTGCTAGACGCGGGAGAACGGGCCGAAGATTGGCGCCAAGACATGGGCCCGATTGAGGGCTTTGACGGATTACGTAGTCAAGTCCATCGCCTTATCGGGGTCTGATACCAGCGGCGATTGAAAATGAATCTTACGTTCGCTGGTATTGGGGCCGCGACTGCCGCTCCCGTAGCGTCTCCGAGAATAGCGCGAAGCGCCTCGGGGTAAAGCGAAAGCTCGTCGGAGGCGAAACGCAAAGCGTTTCTACCGTGAGACACAAAAAAGGCAAATAAGCCGTCAATTTTTTGGCCCTTAGTGTAAGAATATCCTCTATTGTACTATGAGTTTCTCTTTAGAAATCCAGTCAACAATGCCGAGATTATCTCGGGTTGATCTTCCATCGAAAAATGTCCGCATTCTTTGACCAAGTACAACTCAGAGCCACGAATCGCCTTGTGCAGCCTGTGCGCCCATTCAGTGACTTGCCACGCATCATCCTCACCCCAGATTAATTGCACCGGTCGTTGACCAAGCTCGGCATACCGAGGGGCAATTTCGCTCGTGTGTTTCGGATCATAGTGCATGACCTGATGCTGAAAGAAACTGGCCTGTCCGACCGGGCCGCAGATGAAATCCAGATAGGTTTCCATTGACGTTTTAGCCAAGCGATCCTTGTTTTGGACTGTTGAATAGAGCCAGTCGCGAAAATGCTCGCGATGATCCTTATCTGGTGCCTTGATCAGCGCCTCTAACCCAGCTCGCATCTGCTCGCGCGTGCGCTTGGACGGCCAACTGTCATAACTCACCACATCGAGCATGGTCAGGCTGCGCATCCGTTTCGGAGTTTGGATGCCAAATCTTTGGGCAATACCGCCTCCGATATCATGCGCGATGATATGTGAATCTGTGAGACTGAACCGTCCCGGGTTTATCGGCGGGTGATTTGTTCAAATGTTAGGCGGCTAGATCATAGCCATGTTTTTCTTTTAAGTATGTCTCCTCTTTTTGGCTAGGGGTTAGGTATCCGATGGATGAGTGGATGCGTTTGGTGTTGTACCACTTGATCCACCTGGCGGTTTGCCACTCGACATCTGCTCTGGATTTCCAGGGGCCGATGCGCTCAACGACCTCTGTTTTGTACAGGCCGATGGTGCTTTCTGCGAGCGCGTTGTCGTAGCTGTCGCCCACGCTGCCCACCGACATATCAACGCCTGCCTCTTCTAGGCGTTCGCTGTATTTGAAGGACATGTATTGGCTGCCGCGATCACTATGGTGAATGGGCTTGATGCCATCTACCGATATGGGTCTGCGTTGATGCAGGGCCTGCTCCAGGGCGTCCAGCACGAAGGCCGTTGTCATAGAGGTGCTGACCTTCCACCCCACCATGCGCCGTGCAAACACGTCGATGACGAAGGCCACATAGACATCTCCCTGCCAGGTTTTGACGTAAGTGAAATCACAGACCCATAACTGGTTAGGGTAAGAGGCATGGAACGCCCTGTTCACCCGATCCTCTGGGCAGGGCAGTGCCTTATCAGGATTGGTGGTGATGACGGGCTTTCCCCGCACCAGGCCTTGATAACCAGCCCCTTGCATCAATCGCTCTACCGTGCACTTGGCGATGGCATAGCCTTCAGACTTGAGCTGATGCCAAACCTTGCGGGTGCCATAAATGCCATCGCTCTCATCATGATAGACGCGCTTGATCTCAGCAAGATCAGCCTCATCCTGATTTGCCTTACGACTGCGCAGATCAGGGTTGCGCGCCATAGAAGCATGACGGCGATAGGTTGAGGGCGCGATGGACAAAACCTTCGCCATCGGCTCGGCACCGAACTCTTGGATATGATCGCTCATAAAGCTCACGACTTGGGAAACGGGCGGCCGAGCTCCGCCTGTGCGAAATAAGCCGAGGCCTTCTTCAAGATCTCATTGGCTTGGCGAAGGTGGCGGACCTCACGCTCCAGTTCTTTGATCCGCGCCTTATCTTCCGTGTTCAAACCAGGGCGCTCACCTGCATCCTTCTGGGCCTGATGACACCAGGAGCGAAGGCTATCGGGAGAACAGCCTAAGCTGCTGCCAACGGCGATATAGGCCGCTTTATCACTGGCATAGGAACCACGCTGCTCGGAAAGCATCCGCACAGCACGCTCACGAAACTCCGCATTATAACGGGGGGTGTATCTTTTGTTCGACATGGGTCTTCCTTAGAGAATTGGACCCGCCGATAAACCCGGGACGGTTCAGTTAGCTGTTCGATCTCCTTTTCGAGGGTCTTGAGCATTCTCGTTGCAAGCCTCACAGCGGCCTTATCGGTAACGACTTTCTTCCTGTTGCTCCACTGCGTTTGCGTTTGCACAAGCCCTTGATGAAGACTTTGGTATTCTCCAAGAGTTTCAATGACTTCATCGCGTATCTTGGTGGGCTCAAGGGGGAGGGTTTGGCCCATGAGTGCCAGGATTTTCGCATCGACCTTATCGGTTTTTGCGAGTTGGCCGATGCTGTTGGCAAAGCATCGCGCTTGCCAAGGGTTGACCTTTGCGTAAGCGATTTGGGCTTGAGCAAGGCCCCGTTCCAAGGCTCTGTGATAGAAGCCAGTTGCCTCAAAAACGACCAGGCAATCAGGAAGCTTGCTCAAGGTCTTGATGAGAGCCTTAATCCCGCAAGGGGTATTGGGCTTGCAGCTATGGTTTTGGCCATTTGACACAAAAATATCGAATTGGGCTTTTGAAACATCAATTCCGATGGTAACTTGTGGCATCTTTCCGTTCCCTTTCTTGTCATACGGGACGCACAGCTGGCTCCCTAGTATCCATTCGGGCCACTTGTAGGAAAGACGGGGTGATCAAACTCACGAACGGTGCCTGCAACGCAGCACCTAGACACGAACGATCCCGCCCCGCCGCCGATTTGGGGGTGGCCACCCCCAAATCGGCGCGTCAAGCTTACCACAAATGATCTAGCATCGCGGCAAGAAAACGCTCATATTCCATTAGACAAGACACGAAACGGTCATGAAAAGGTCACTTTTTATGACCGTTGGTATGAGATGGGCGTTTCCCTGAGCCATGAATGGATTTACCAACATGTGTGGGCAGATAAGCGCAGCGGCGGCGAGTTGTATAAGAACCTGCGTCATAGCGGCAAGAAATACAACAAACGCAGCGGAGCCTATGGCGGGCGTGGCTGCATACCTGGGCGCGTGGACCTTGACGAACGTCCCGAAATTGTTGAGCAAAAGGATCGCCTGGGTGATTGGGAGCTCGACACAATCATCGGCGCAAAACATCAAGGGGCTATTGTGAGCGCGGTGGATCGAAAGTCCAAGTTCTGTGTGCTGGCTAAGGTTGCTGACAAAAAGGCGGTCACCGTCACAGCCAAACTTAAGGAGCGTCTTGGTGCTCATAAATCTGAGGTGCTGACCCTGACCGCTGACAAGGGCAAGGAATTTGCAGAACACAAAGACATCGCTTTAGCTCTTGAAGCTGACTTCTATTTTGCCAAGCCTTACCAGTCTTGGCAAAGGGGTCTTAATGAGCATACCAATGGACTGGTGCGTCAGTATCTGCCAAAATCAGCGTGCTTGAAAAGCGTCACGGATCAGGAGGTTGACCAAGTCGAAATTTTGCTCAACAAAAGGCCCCGAAAAGTTCTCAATTACCAAACGCCCAAAGAGGTCTTCTTTGCTAACCGCTTAGACCCTCCAGGTGGGGCACTTCACTCTTGAATGGGCGTCGCAAAAATGCGTCGAGGCCTGGAACTTTTTCGCCAATGGCAAATAGCGTGTCACGTCAATCACACAAAGAAATAGGATACGCGTCAATTGATCCCGCCGCTGGCATTATTGGCGCAGATGTTCCCAGGGCTGATTTTTCCAGTCGACCCGAAAGCTGCTATCTTGCGCTTCGAGAGACCCTCATTTAGAACTGCCAGCTTCGATCAACTTGTCCTGAAACAGCACCTCGACTCGTCCTACTGTCCAGCCCGAGTCTTGCGGGCCGATCAGGGCAAGGGTCATGGGCGCGGATAGGAGCTTGGGCACGACGGCGCGAACTTGATCGACGGTCACCGCCTCCAAGGGCGCGAGTAGTTGGGCGTTGCTCATTAACTTTCCAAACACCTGCATTTGACCTGCGTAAGATTCGGCGCGCGCCAAAGTAGATTCCTGGCTCATCAGCAAGCCAGCACGAATCAGTTGCTTGGCACGCTTTAGTTCGTTGCGATCCAAATCCTGGGCGGCCCGGGTCATGGCGTGGGCCATGGTCGGCAATAACTCGTCGAGCTGCTCGGGTTCCGTCGCCGCGTAGGCCGTAAAGAGACCACAGTCCTGAAAGGCGCTCAAATAGGCCGACACGCTGTACGCCAATCCCCGTGCTTCCCGCACTTCCTGAAACAAGCGCGAGGACATGCCGCCGCCCAAAATGGTCGCGAGCAGCATCTGCACATAGTACCCTGGCCCTTCCAGCGCCGCCCCAGGCCACCCGATCAGCAAGTGGTATTGCTCCAAATCTTGCCGTACATCCACGTACTGGCCGCCGCGGTAGGTGCCGGGCGTAAAGGACGTCGCGCGACCCTGGGGTAAGGCGCTAAAACGCGCCGCAATCTCATCCAAGGCCCGTTCCTGATCGAACCGCCCCGAGAGCACGAGCGTCATGGCCGCGGCCCCGTAGGTTTGATCGCGGAACCGGCGCAACTCATGGTCCTCTATGGTATTCAAAACGGTTTCGGTACCAAGGACGGAGCGCCCCAGCCCTTGTCCTGGAAAAGCTGTTTCTTGAAAATGGTCAAAAATAATGTCGTCGGGCGTGTCGTGCGCCTGGTGCAGTTCTGAGAGGATCACATGGCGTTCCTTGTCCAAATCCTCCGCATCGAGAGTTGCCGCCCCGATCACGTCGGACAAGACGTCCAAGCCCAACCCCAAGTCCTCTTGCAAGAGACGGCAGTAGTAGGCCGTATTTTCACGGCTCGTATAGGCGTTGATCGACCCACCCGTTCCCTCAATTTGACTGACGATTTCGAAGCTACTGCGGGCCTTGGTCCCCTTAAACACCATGTGTTCGAGCAAGTGTGCAACGCCATTGAGAGCCTTGGGTTCGTGGCGGGCGCCAACCTTGATCCAAACGCCGAGCGTCAAGCTCTCGACCGCCGCCACGGGGTCGAGGACGATTTGCAAGCCGTTCGGCAGATAGTGGAGGCTTGCGAGGGTCAAAGGCTTACCCCCTGATCCGCGCCTTGGCCATGAGATGGGCACGCACTGCTGCGAAATCGTTGGGAAGGCGCACAAAGCGCTCGGGACGCTCGTGCAAGTCACTTAGCCGGCTCGGCAAGGTGGGGTACTGGCCTGTGGCTTGCTGGACCGCATCGGGAAACTTGGCTGGATGCGCCGTTGCCAGCGCCACGGTCGGGGCGTTGCAATGATCCCGCTCCTGCCCCTGAATGCGCGCCTGGGCAAATGCAATGGCTGTATGGGGATCCAGGACTTCGCTGGACGAGGTCAGGACAGCCGACATCTCGGTCAAAATTTGATCGTCATCGTAGCGGAATCCTGTAAAGAGCCGCGCCACCTCCTCCGCCGCGCCTTGGGGCAAGGTCATGCGGCCGGTGGCGCGAAAGTCGGTCACAATTTTGGCGACGTTGGCACCATCGCCTTGGCATAAGTCGAATAGGAGGCGTTCAAAATTGGACGAGACTTGAATGTCCATGGACGGGGCCAGCGACGGTTCTACATCACTTAGGGACATGTCCTGACTTTCAAAGAACCGATACAAAATGTCATTTCGATTCGACCCAACGCCGAGCCAGTCGATGGGCAAACCCATTTTGCGCGCCGCATAGCCCGCAAAGACGTTGCCGAAATTTCCCGTTGGCACGGTGAAGTTCACCACCCGTTGCGGCGCCCCCAACTGCAACCCCGCCCAAAAGTAATAGACGATTTGGGACATGATCCGCGCCCAGTTGATCGAATTGACCGCAGAAAGGTTCAATGCCGCCCGCGCCTCGGCGTCCGCGAACAAAGCCTTGACCAAATCCTGACAGTCATCGAAGGTACCGTCGATTGCCACGCAATGAACGTTGGCCGCCCCCACAGTCGTCATTTGACGGCGCTGTACCTCAGACACACGTCCATCGGGATATAGGATAAAGATATCCGCCCCGTCGCAACCGCGCACGCCCTCAATGGCGGCGGAGCCTGTGTCGCCGCTGGTCGCCCCAACAATGGTCAAACGCTGCTGACGCTTGGTCAGCACATGATCGAACAGGCGACCGACCAACTGCAATGCATAGTCCTTAAAGGCCAAGGTCGGCCCATGGAACAATTCCATCAACCAGAGGTCGTGATCGAGTTGCTTCATCGGCGCGATGGCGGGATGGTCGAACCCTGCGTAGGCCTGATCAACCAGAGTCGCGAAGGCGTCCCCCCCCACATCATCCTGTATGAAGGGCGCGAGCACCACCTTCGCCAAATCTGCGTAGCCCAAATGCTGCCATTCCAACAGATTGCTTTGGGAGTAGAGCGGCCAGGCGTCGGGCAAATAAAGTCCACCGTCAGGAGCAAGACCAGACAGGAGCGTATCTTCAAAACCTAAGGCAGGGCTCTGCCCCCGGGTAGAGATAAATTTCATGCGCGCACCCCCAAGTAACGGGCTTGCAAGTGCCTGCGAAAACAGGCGAGGTCAAGCGCGCGCCCTGTTGCCGCCACCAACATGGCTTGTGTGCCCTGAAACGATCCCTGCCCATGAACATGGGCGCGCAGCCACGCCAACAGGGCGGAAAAGTCCCCTTGGGCCAAGTCCTGATCAAGGTCTGGCAAGTCCAGGCGCGCCGCCGCGAAGAACTGCGCCGCGGCCAAGGCCCCCAAGGTATAGGTGGGAAAATATCCGAACCCGCCCGAATACCAATGAATATCTTGCAAGACCCCATCAAACGCCGATTGAGGGCGAACGCCCAAGCGTGCGTTCAAACTATCAGCAAAGGCTGAGGGCAAGTCTGCGATGCTGAGGTCGCCCGCGAATAAGGCCCGCTCTAGATCGTATCGCAGCATGACATGGGCGGGATAGGTCACTTCATCGGCGTCAACGCGAATGGTTCCGGGGCGGACTTGACGATAGAGGCGGATCAGATTGTCGGTCTCCCAAGCTGCCCCCTGCCCGCCGAACGCGGCCCGCGCCTTGGCCGCCAAGAACCCCAGAAAGGCGTCGCTGCGGCAGGCCTGCATTTCCATCAGCAACGATTGACTCTCGTGGGCCACTAAGCCCGCCGCTGCGCCGACCGGTTGCGTGGCGTAGGCCTGCGGCAGACCCGCTTCGTACAAACCGTGACCTGTCTCGTGCAATACCCCCATGAGCGCCGAGGTGAAATCGTTCGGATCGTAGCGGGTTGTCATACGAATGTCCGAGGGGTGCCCGCCGCAAAACGGATGACGCGACACGTCCAACCGCCCCTTTGTAAAATCAAAGCCAAGGCACCCCATAAGGTCGCGCCCCAAGGCCTCCTGCGTATCGACACAAAAGGGCCCCCTTGGTCTGAGCACGTTAGGCTCGCTCGCTTGCTTGGCTTGGACAGCGGTTAAAAATTCGGGCAAAAAGGCTGCATAGTCGGCGAAAACTGGATTTATCAAGGCCTGCGTCAAGCCAGGTTCAAAATCATCTAGCAGGACATCGTAAGGGTCCTGATCGAGGGCATCGGACAAGAGTTCCGCCCGCTGCCGTGTCACCGCAAAACTTGCTTGCAAGGCAGGCCGAACCAGCGTGAAATCATCGGCGTCGCGGGCTTGGCCCCAGGCGATTTCAGCAGCTTGGGCCGTCGTTGTCAGCGTCTCCACCAGCGCGGCGGGGACCAAGGCCTGCTTGCGCCAAGCGTGGCGCATAAGGGTCAAATTGCGACGATCCCAGGGATCCAAATCTTCATCTGTTGCGGCGTCCAGCAGCCTTTGTGTGTCGCGCTGTGTTCGCAGGTGGTGGGCCTGCGTCGCCAGAACTGAGAGCTGATCGGCCCGCGCTTGTGCCCCACCTTGGGGCATGAGGACGGCCTGATCCCAATGCAAAAGGCCTGCAATCTCCTCAAACCGTGCCGCCAGATGCCAGCGTGATTTGAGGGTTTCGTATGCGGAAGACGCAGGAGCTTTAGAACGAGCCATACGATGTCTTTAACGGGTCCTAAGCGCTATGACACCGTCCAGCAGGTCCCAGGTTCGGAGCCCACAGGAGTTTGCTGCGCGGACGTTCCCCGCGCTGCGCAGACTTGGGGTCCGTTTGTTAAGAACCAAGGCCTGATTCCCATCGCCAACAAGACTAGGAGGCCCGGAGGGCCTTGCTGTGACGCCGCTGGTCCCACCAAATCAGGCCAAAAATCCCGATCAGCGCCGCCGCCAAGGCCCACCAAGTCGCCACATACTCCAAGTGCCGATTGAACAGGTCAGGCTCAAAATCTTCGATCAACAAATTCGCCGCTGCGCTGGCGGGTCCCCGCAATTCGGCATAGCCACCAAGGATCAGCATGGGCAGGCCCCAGGCTTCCGCCATTTCGGCGGGATTAACGTAGGTCCATAGGTCTTGCGTAGGTTCGTTAGCGAATTGAAACAGGCCACTGTCCGAGGGACGCGGATCCACGGTCCGCCAAACGCCTTCAATTTGCTGGATCTGCTGGTCGGTTACCCCGTTTAAGCTCTCGCCCCCGCGCGAGGTCCAACCGCGCTGAACAATCAGAACCCGTCCATCGGTCAATTCGAAGGGCGCGTACAAGCGGCTGCCGGAGATGCCCTGAACGGCGAAGCCGCGGATCACGACATCGCGACCTGTGAGGAACCGACCTTCAAGGCGCAAACGGGTAAAAGCAGATATCGCAGGCCTCGCCCCTTCAGGGAGGGAGATTGCCGGCGCACCTGCGGCAGCGGTCGCAGCCGCAATTTGCCCAGCCTTCCACGCATGACGCTGCAACTGCCAAATCCCCAAGGCGATGCAAGCCAGCGACACGCAGACAGTGAAGATGAAAAAACCGCGAAACGCACCGCGTGTCATGGACGCCCCCAAAGCCTTGGCGCGGTCAGCCGCTCTCTAGTCACCTCAACCTTAGTGGTGAAAGGTTGAGTTGGTCACGAACAGGCCCCAGTAGATCGCCACGTAGAGAAAGACCCACACAACATCGACAAAGTGCCAGTACCAGGCCGCAGCTTCAAACCCAAAATGATGCTCCGCAGTAAATTGGCGCGCGCGCGCGCGAAACCAGCACACGGTCAAGAAGATGGTTCCTACCACTACGTGAAAGCCATGAAATCCCGTAGCCGCAAAAAAGGTTGACCCATAGTCAAAAGTACCAAAGCCAAAAGGCAAGACCGTGTACTCGTAAACCTGAACGCCCGTGAACAGAAGGCCCAGCAGCACCGTGATACCTAACCAGACCTGAAAAGAACCTTGGCGGTCCTCGCGCAGGGCCTCGTGCGCCTGCGTCACCGTGGTACCCGACAGCAGCAAAATCACGGTGTTGTAGAGAGGAATGCCGAGCGGATGGAAGGCTGCGAGCTCAGGGTCTTTTCCCGCCGCGATCAGCGCATCTTTGAATTCCTGGCTGGGCCAGGGATCGACCAAAGAGTTGGCGAAAAAAGCCCAGAAAAAGGCCACAAAAAAGAAAATTTCCGAAACGATAAAGAGCAACATGCCGTAACGCAGACCCAGTTGGACGATCGGCTTATGATGGCCCTCGACATGCGCCTCGCGCACAACGTCGCGCCACCACATGCCCATGCAAAACAAGAGAGGCATGAGGCCGAGCACAAAAGGCGCCAGCCCAAATCCAAAAGCAGCGCCGACCGACGCAAATGTGCCGTCGGCGGCCAGGTCACAGGCCAAAAATTTGCCCACCCCGCAGGGAATCGCGGCCGTGTTGGAAACTGTCATGACCCCATCGGCGACCGACACCGCGCCCGCACCTGCAATCGCGTCGATGATTTGGATCGCCCGAGCTTCGTCCATCGCGCCCGCATTAAAATCGGCGAGCGCAGCCGCCGATTCATCGGTCCATAGAGCCGCTACGGGGGCCACCAGTAACCCGTCCAGATCGCGCGCGCCGCTGTCCATGACCGCGTCGATCAGGGCGAAATCATTGGCCTTAGCGGCAATGGAAGCGTTAGCAGCGGTCAGGGTCTGGGTATGCGTATCGGTCCACACATTCCCTGCGTAGCCCGTGTAGACGCCGCCTTTGTTCTGAAAGGTGACAACGACCATGATCACCATGATCATGGCGGCAAAGGCCGTTACCAGAGGCCAAGGACTGGGATCCACCAGGTGGTAGTCGTGGTTCGGGCCGTGGTGCGCATCTGCGTTCGCTGCAGCGTTGGACATAAGTCTCCCCTTCGTGGTCTCACACATTCAACCCCGATCCTTATCGCGGGCCAAGCGCTGGCGCAACGGCGCGTTTGAGGGAAATCAAAGCTGATATCAACGGCCAAAAAGTTGACACTTTTTGGGCCGATTGGTGGCCTTGGTTTTAGGATCTCTTGAGATATTCGTACCGGACCCGGATGGCCGCCTCGCGCAGCACATCGGGCTGTTCGGAAGCGCGCGGATCAAGGCGCATCACCAAAGCATACTCGTGCAATTCGCCGGGATGCAGTGTTTGTTCTGAGGTGCAAAAACACTCCTGAACCTGCAAGTAAGGCGCGATCACCTCGGGCAAAACCTGATGTATGGCCTGGGCTACAATGGGTTTATTTGAGGTGTTCTGGACGCTGAATTCTAGCAAGATGCGCTGGCCGATGCGAAACCCCTCCACCTTACCTTGCTTAGCGGTAAATTCGATGGGCGCGTCCCCGCCGACCAGGGCATCGACCCGAACCTGGAATGGGTGATCATGAACCGCAAGCCCCGTGATTTGGGCCGTGGGTCGTTCATAGACCGTCAGTGTTGTGGCAGTACCGCCGTAGCCGGTGACGCGGCAAAACAGATCGTAAAGGGTTGGTGACGCGACGACAAAGGCGATCATGGTGGCCAAAATGCCGATCAACAGGACCAGGGTTTTGCCCTTGCCCGACTCAAACGAGCCCGCTTGGGCAAAGAGGTCAGTCACGGACGTCATTAACGCCCGCCCCGGCCCCCTGGGGCGCCTCATCTGCAACCAACTGACGCGCGGCATCCAGGTTTTGCTCTAAGGGGCGCTGCGCCTCCAGGCGGTGCTGCTGGGCCTCGTGCTCATGGGTCAAGTTCATAAACTCGCCGACGTTGAACTTGGCCATTGTCACTCCAAGGGTAAGGGCGACAAAGACCAATAATGCAACCAAAATTAGACAGTTGCCCGTGCGGCGGCTGGCATAGTAGGCCCCGGCATCTTGCCGATCGTGCCGTGCTGCGTCGATCATCTAACTACAAGCCCGCGAAACTGACACCGCGCCCGTCCAGGACGAGCAACCCAAAGACCAAAAACAGGTAGGCAATCGATAACCCAAAGAGGGCCCGCGCTTTACCATCGCTGTCCTGAAACAACAACTGCGCGCTTAACGTCACGAATGCAAGGCTCAGCACGCTTGCCCCCACCGCATAGACAATCCCAGCCGCGCCCATAAAGAAAGGTGCGACCGCGAGGGGTAAGAGTAAGAGCGTGTAGGCAAAAATATGGACTCGCGTCACCCAACGTCCGGCCACATTGGGCAGCATGGGCACCCCTGCTACCGCATAGTCCCCCATGCGATACAGGGCCAGCCCCCAGAAATGGGGCGGGGTCCAGACGAAGATCAGCAAAAACAGAACAAAAGGCGTCCAATCTAAGGCGCCCGTGACCGCAGCCCAGCCGATCAGGGGCGGGAACGCCCCTGCCCCACCGCCGATCACAATATTCTGCGCCGAGCGCCGCTTCAGCCACAGCGTATAAAAAATCACATAATAAATATTGGCGGCAACCAGCAGACCCGCGGCGAGCCAATTCACCATCAGCCCCATAATCAAGGCCGAAAACCCGCCGACCCAGATCCCTAGGTAGAGCGCGGTTCGCGCCTGCACCTTACCCGAAGGAATCGGGCGCGACGCGGTCCGTTCCATAACCGCATCAATGTCGGCGTCATACCACATATTGATCGCCCCCGCCGCGCCCGCGTTGGCGGCCAGGCAACCCATGGCGATCAAGGCATCGACGATCAAGATCGTGCCTGGGGCCATCCACAGGCCAACGAATCCTGTAAAGACGACGAGGGACATGACCCGGGGCTTAAATAGATCAAAGTAAGTGCCCAGGGTCGTCTCAGCGTCCCGCCCGAATACTGCGGAGGCCGTTGCGGCAGTCATAACCAAACTCTCGAACGCTTAAATGAGGGACGAACGCAGCTCGTCCCTAGTGATTGGGGTCGCCTTCGATCACGGGCAAGGTGTCAAAGGTATGGAACGGTGGCGGCGAGCTCACGGTCCACTCCAGCGTCTTGGCGCCATCGCCCCAATAGGCCGCCCCAACACGGCGACCTGCAGTGATGATATAGATGGCGAGAACATAAAATAACCCCGTCACCAACAAGGTCCCAAAGGCCCCGTATGAAGAGACTTGGTTCCAAAATTCGAAGGGCCCGAGCATCTCAGAATAGCGGCGCGGGCCGCCCTGCAACCCAACAAAGTGTTGAGGAAAGAAAGTCACGTTCACACCAATGAAGAACAGCCAAAAATGTAGCTTTCCCGCCCATTCTGGGTACGTCCGGCCCGACATTTTGCCGATCCAATAGTAGAACCCGGCAAAAATCGCGAAAACGGCCCCCATGGACAGCACGTAGTGGAAATGCGCGACCACAAAGTATGTGTCGTGATAGGCTCGATCACTGGACGCCACCGCGAGCATGACCCCCGACGCGCCGCCGACGGTAAAGAGAAAGATGAACCCAACGGCCCAGAGCATGGGTGTGTTGAAGGTGATAGAACCACCCCACATGGTGGCGATCCAGGAGAAAATTTTGATCCCCGTCGGCACCGCAATCACCAGAGTCGCTACGGTGAAATAGACCAGCCCCGTCGAACCCAAGCCCACGGTGTACATGTGGTGGGCCCAAACGATGAACCCGATAAACCCGATGCCCACCATAGCAAACACCATTCCCGCGTAGCCAAAGATGGGCTTGCGCGAAAAAGTCGAGACGATGTGCGAGACGATCCCGAATCCAGGGAGGATCATAATATAGACCTCCGGGTGGCCGAAGAACCAAAACAAATGCTGAAACAAAACAGGGTCCCCCCCCTGCGCGGCATTGAAGAAGTCAGTTGAGAACAAGATGTCAAACAGCAACATGGTGATGGCGCCGCCCAACACGGGGACCGCGAGCAGCAGCAAAAACGCCGTCACCAGCATGGACCAGGCGAACAGCGGCATCTTCATAAGGCTCATTCCCGGTGCGCGCATGTTGAATATGGTGGTAATAAAATTTATTGCGCCGAGAATTGACGAGGCACCCGCGAGGTGGAGGGCAAAAATGAGCCACGGCGTAGAATCGGCCTGCGCGGCGCTCGAAGAAAACGGCGGATAGAATACCCAAGAGTTATTCGCGCCCGAGTAAATCAGTAAAAGGAACGCAGGCACCAGCAACCAGAACGAGATGTTGTTGAGCCGGGGGAAGGCCATGTCGGGAGCGCCGATCATCAGTGGCACGAACCAATTGCCAAAACCGCCGATCAACGCAGGCATGACCACAAAGAAAATCATGATCAAGCCGTGCAGGGTCAGCCACTGGTTATAGACATCTCCGCATGCCCCGCCAACACAATGAGTCAACGCGCCCGCTACGCTTGCTTCATTGAAAAGTTCTAAGCGAATAAGGCCAGAATAGGCACCGCCAAACAGAACGGCGACAAGCGAGAAAACAAGGTAGAGCGTCCCGATGTCCTTGTGGTTGGTGGAGAAAAACCACCGCGCAACAAAGCCGGGCTTATGGTCGTGGGGGGCGGCTTGGGCTGCAGTCATGCTGTCTGGACCTCTCTCTATCGTTGCAAGGCGTACCTTAGCGGGACGCAAGACTGTCCGCCGTGCCGTAGGGGGCGGGCAAATTGACGGGCAGATAATCAGGAGCGAATAGGCCGCCTTCCGCCGCCGCCTCAAGAGCTGTGGCCATTTGGGCGGCAAAGTAGGCGCGGTACTCCTCAAGCGTCACAACATGAACCGCAATGGGCATATAGGCATGGTAGGCGCCGCAAAACTCGCTGCACTGGCCAAAGTACAACCCCTCGTTGCCTTCAGGCACAAAAAAGTGCGCCGGATTCACGCGGCCCGGCCAAAAATCTCTTTTCACGCCAAAGGCCGGCACGGCCCAAGCATGCTGCTTATCCGCATCAAGCGGCCCCTGCACATTCACGTTGATGCGAACACCCGAGGGGACGACAAGGCGATGGTCAACGTCGAATTGATAAAAATCAAGATCGCGCCCTGGTTGCGTCCATTGGGCTACAGTCGCCTCAATGTCGCCTGCAGGAACCGCTTGGCGGCGCTCTTTTTCAGGATGCTCCAGCATGTTTGAACTATAGCGGAAACCCGATTTCAGCACGCCCTCTCCCAACTCCGTGTCGTAAAATTCGGGGTGCTCGACCAATGTTTGCACATCGCCAAAGTAGGTGAGTTCGTACTCCCAATTCCAGGACGGCATGCCGTATACATTGATGTCGAGGACAGTCTGGTCAGGATCGTAGCTTCCATCTGCCAAAACCATGCCTAATACGGGAGTGCGTTCGAATTCTAGAACCTGCCTTACGCCGAAAAAGCCGATGGTGATGACAATAATCGTGGGAATGCCCGTCCACAAAACTTCGAGAATTGTGGAGTGTGTCGTCTCGGATGGCTTGGGATTTGCACGCCGGTTATAGCGCACCATAACCCAAAGCAGGAGCAGCAAGACAAAAGCGCAGATCAGCATCATTATCCAAAGAATCGGTAAGGCAACACCAACCAGCGACTGCATTTCTTCGCTCGCTCGTGTCCCGAACAGCACACCCTGCGGATTTGCAAAGCCAAGATTGGGGCCATCCACAGTCGCTAGTTGGGCTAAGACGTGACTTGGCCAGAGGTAGGCTAAGCCCCCAAAACAAACAAAAACTGGGCGCATGGGAATCTTTCTTGATCTCGCACTGTATCCACTAGCGTGCTCTATCGTAAGCCTAGAACAAAGGGAATATGAAACAGACGTGACATCTTTGCAAAAATGGCGATACTGAAACGGCGTTTCGCCGCCCTAACCGTCCTGCCCCCGTGGCCTGTTAGATTTGTCTTGATTGGAGAAACCCTTGGGGTTTCAATCACCTCAACTTATATACACTGGCATGGACGCACTGGCATATACCTTTGATCTATTTTACACCCGCCCCGGCCTTGACCCTGCGTCCGTTCAGCGCGTTGCCGCGGATCGCTTAGGCGATCTCGACGATGGGGAAATCTTCCTCGAATGGCGCGACCAAGATACACTGATCTTGGAAGACTCAGAGATTCGCACTGCCGCCTACACGCAGGATCAAGGCTTTGGTCTGCGCGGGGTATTGGGCGCACAGACTACCTACGCCCATGCAAGCGCCTTAACCGACGCCGCACTCAAGCGCGCGGGCGAAACGACACTGGCCTTGTTTGCAGGGCGCAGCGGCACGCGCGCACTGCCTCCTGCGAGCACCAATCGACAACCTGTTCGCCCCATCATTCCAAATGATTGCGATTTGGCGGCCAAAATCGATGCCCTCAATGCATTTGACCGCAAGGCCCGCGCCGCAGACCCCGCGGTGGTGCAAGTTTCGGCCAGCATCGTAACCAGTTTTCAGGCTGTCCGGATCGAGCGCCCAGATGCCGATGCCGTCGCTGACCTACGCCCACTGTGCCGCATTAATCTCTCCGTAACTTTGGAAAGGCACGGCAAACGCGAACTCGGCAGCTACGGCTGGGGTGGGCGCCTTGCCCTTGATTCTTACATGAGCCATGACCAGTGGGACGCCGGCCTTACGAAAGCCCTGGAGCAGGCGCGTCGCAACCTTGACGCGGCGGCCGTTCCAGCGGGTGAGCTGCCCGTTGTGCTTGGCGCAGGCTGGCCAGGCGTTATGCTCCATGAAGCGGTCGGCCATGGCTTGGAGGGTGATTTCAACCGAAAGGGCACCTCAATCTACAGTGGTCAAATCGGCGAGCGGGTCGCCGCGCGCGGCGTCACTGTGATTGACGACGGGACCCTGCCTGAAAGGCGCGGCTCCCTAAACATTGACGATGAGGGTACACCGACAGCTGAAAACGTTCTCATTGAAGACGGCGTATTGGTCGGCTATATGCAAGATCGGCACAACGCCCGCCTCATGGGCATGGCGGCGACGGGCAATGGGCGGCGCCAATCTTATCAGCACCAACCCTTGCCGCGCATGACCAACACTTTCATGACTGCAGGCTCTCATCACTTGGAGGACATGATCGCCTCAATAGACGATGGCTTATACGCAACCAATTTTGGCGGCGGCCAAGTCGATATTGTTTCGGGCCAATTCACTTTCCAATGCACGCAAGCGTTCCGCATTCGTGGGGGTAAAGTCGCTGAACCTGTCAAGGGCGCTACCTTGATTGGCAACGGTCCTGAGGTTATGAAACGTGTGTCCATGATCGGCGGCGACTTCGCCCTAGATTCTGGGGTCGGCACCTGCGGCAAAGCCGGTCAAGGCGTCCCAGTTGGTATCGGCCAACCATCGCTCAAGATCGACGCCATGACCGTCGGTGGTACCGGATAGCAGGGACACTCCGCGATTCCTCTAAAGCGAGCCGTGCCCACGGAAATTGCCCCGCCTATGCAACGCGCCTTAGCTTTGGCTGAACAAGCCGCCCGCCTCGGCGAAGTTCCTGTTGGTGCCGTCATAACGTATAAGAACAACATCGTTGCCGAAGCTCACAACGAGGTAGAAACCCAAGGTCAGGCAACCCACCACGCCGAAATGTTGGCTATGCAGAGGGCCAGTTTGGCCCTGAATATCAAATTTCTCTCCGGTTGCACTCTTTGGGTCACCTTAGAACCTTGCCCCATGTGCGCTGCCGCCCTAGCCCATGCCCGCGTCGCTTCTCTGGTATTCGCTGCCAGCGATCCCAAATCTGGCGGCGTCCTCTTCGGCCCCCAGATCTTTGAACAACACACCTGCCACCATCGTCCCGAAATTTCATCAGGCATGGCTGCCGAGAAAGCTGAAAAGTTGTTGAAGGAGTTTTTTGTATATCGTCGCGGTGCAGTCTGAGGAATCGCGCAAACCTAAATAGTGAGACTTCAGCATAACTCGACTTCGGATCAAAGGACCACAATATGTGGTGTCATAAAAGCAAAGTTAGCACCATATCTTGCTATCAACTTTCGATCCTCTGATTTATGCTGAGGTCTCATAGTGTTAGTTGATCTATAAGCTGGAGCTCTTCACTGTTGAATGGGCGTAGCCATTGATCGATTTCGCTCTTATAGAAGGATCATGCTTCTACCACCATAAAGCCCAGAAATTTGGCTTCATATACGAAGCTACAGACCGTTTTTTGGCATCGATGCGAATAGATAGACACCTATCTCCTGAACCACTGCTATTGCAGGCTTTACGCTTCGAAGGGGCAAATAAGTCTGAGGTCAATTAATGAGGCCATAGGCCAAGGTAAGCAACATGGTCGCAAGGCTCAATAAATTGAGAGCCGTGCCCAAGACTCGCAGGCGATGAACCAAACAGTTCATGCCGTAGGCGTGCAAGCACCGCCCGACTAAGAATACGAGGGCAATGGCGCCCTGCCAAAGTGGGTCAACGCCACGCTGCTCGCTAAGCACGAGCAAGATCAAAAACAGCGGGATCTGCTCGCCTGCATTGACTTGCGCGCGAATGGCGCCCCGCAACTTCTTGTTATCACCGTCGCCAAACCCAACGCGGTGGCGACGCCGATGGGAAATCACCTGCACGATCAGGCCAAGATAAAGAGTACCAAGGCCAAAAGCAACGACACTACTGACAATAAATCCTTCCATGGCTTTGGTTTAGGCAAGCGGGCCCTCGCCCGCAAGTCCCGCCGCCCTTGCCTTGCAGTAGTTGACTGACTTCGAGCTCCTTGCTGGCATGAGCGATTCCGACCGTGACTTGCGTATCCTGACAACGCGCTTTTTTGTTGGCTTGGCCCTGCAATGTTCATATGTGAACCTCAAGCGGATTCAAAGTCGATTGAAACAATGGACGCAGGAAACATCCGTGCCAACAAAGGAGTAAAAGCCATTCAACCAATTCAATACAGATGCGAATGGCTGTAAAGTAACCAAATCGGCTTTCCCATGATACGCAATCGCCGCGCCAAAATCGTCGCTACGCTTGGCCCCGCCTCGACCCACCCTACGACCTTGCAGCGTCTGTTTTTGTCCGGCGCAGACGTGTTCCGTCTCAATTTTTCTCATGGATCGCACGAGGATCATGCGGCGACGCACGCCATGGTGCGCGATTTGGAGCAGATCTTGGGCCGAACGTCGTGCATTTTGATGGACGTGCAGGGCCCAAAACTCAGGCTCGGGACGTTCAAAGATGGCAAAGTCCGCCTCACCCAAGGCCAATCCTTTACGCTGCATTTGCGCGATCACGTGGGGGACGCGACGGGGGCGGCCCTGCCGCATCCGGAGATATTCCGGGCGGTCGAGCCGGGCCAACGCCTACTGCTCGACGACGGCAAAGTTCGCCTGCGCATCCAGAACGTCACCGATGCGCAGATCGAAACCCGCGTGGAGGCAGGCACGCACCTGTCCGATCGCAAAGGAGTCAACGTGCCCGACGCGGTGTTGAACCTCTCCGCCCTGACCCCCAAGGATCGACGCGATCTGGAATTCGGCCTGGAGTTGGGGGTCGATTGGGTAGCCTTGTCTTTCGTGCAAAAGCCCGAAGACGTGGTGGAGGCGCGCAAGTTGATCGGCGACCGCGCGCTGATCTGCGTCAAAATGGAAAAACCTTCGGCCATCGAACACGTCGAGGCACTGGTGGCCTTGGCCGATGGCCTAATGGTCGCCAGGGGAGACTTGGGCGTCGAGTTACCACCGGAACGAGTTCCTGCCGTCCAGCAACGTCTAATTGCCGCGTGTCGCCAAGCGGGCAAGCCCGTGATCGTCGCCACCCAGATGCTTGAATCCATGATCACGAACCCCGTACCAACCCGCGCTGAAGCCTCGGATGTGGCCAATGCCATTTATGAGGGAGCGG
This sequence comes from Alphaproteobacteria bacterium, assembly GCA_965228345.1. Classification (GTDB taxonomy): domain Bacteria; phylum Pseudomonadota; class Alphaproteobacteria; order UBA7985; family UBA7985; genus CAXQZM01. Next base: position 1,025,768 of record CBDDHH010000003.1, read on the forward strand.
ACGCTGTCATGCTGTCGGCAGAATCGGCGGCGGGTGATTACCCGATCGAGTCGGTCACCGTGATGAACAAAATCATTACAGAAACCGAGCATAGTGAGTTCTATGCAGAGAAAACCGCCGAATTCGCCAGCACGGCCCAGGCCACGGATTCCGATGCCATTTCCGCCGCCGCCGCCACGGTCTCCAAAGCATTGGGAACCCGCCTCATCGCCTGCCATACCCGTTCGGGACGCACCGCCTTACGCGCATCACGAGAACGGCCCGAGGGGCAGATCTTGGTCATCACACCCGATCTTGCCGTCGCGCGCCGCTATCAACTGGCGTGGGGTTTGCATTGCATCTGCACCCACGGCCTCAAAGACATGGCCAGTCTCGTCACCCGCGCCGCCCAAATTGCCCGCTTGGAGGGGTACGTAGGTCCTGGTGAGACCTTTGTCGTAACAGCGGGTGTCCCCTTTGGGGAAGTGGGCCGCACCAATACCCTAAGGCTAGTCGAGGCCAGTTAGTGAGTCTCAACACGCGCCAAAAGCAAATTGTCGAATTGGCCAAGGTCGAAGGCTTTGTCGCCATTGACGCTTTGGCCACCCGGTTTCAGGTGACGACCCAGACAATTCGCCGAGATATAAACGCCTTGTGCGACATGTCGCTCTTGCGTCGATACCATGGCGGCGCGGGCGCACCGACCACGTCGGAGAATGTGCCCTACGACCGCCGGCAAAAGATGGCACAGGCCGACAAGCAACGTATTGCCCAGTTAGTCGCCCGCCACATTCCCAATCGGGCGTCTCTCTTCGTCGATGTCGGCACCACGTGTGAAGAAATCGCCCGTGCCCTCATGGATCATCAGGGCCTGCGGATCGTCACAAATAATTTACATGTGGCTCAGCTCATGTCCCATCGCCCTGATTTTGAAGTCACGATTACAGGCGGCGTGGTCCGCCGCCGCGATCGCGCAGTGGTGGGGGAAGCGGCCATCGACTTTATCGGTCAGTTCCATGTCGATTTTGGCTTGCTTGGCATTTCAGCCATCGGCGCTGATGGGTCCTTGCGCGACTTCGACTATCGTAAAGTCAAAGTCTCGCAGGCCATCATGGCGCATTCGAAGCACACATTCCTTGCCGCCGACGCGTCAAAGTTTCGTCGCGATGCCATGGTGCGCTCGGGCAACTTGAGCCAACTGAGCGCCCTGTTCATCGCTGGTTCCATGCCCAGCGACCTGCTCGCGCAATGTCAAACCCACGGAGTGCAGGTCTATAACGCCGATCACCAAGAAGACTTCCGCAGGGGAGAAGACTAGAACGTCGTGCCCTTAATCAAAGGTCTTAACTCGCGGATTGAAAGGACGGACGGCCCAGCGGCTTCGATCGTCTAGGTAGCCGCGATGGCGTCCCCGCATGACGCCGTAGTGCGCCTTCAACCGCTGCTCAACTGCCGCAAATCCGCCCGAGAGATCGACGTAACCGTCCAGGCCGATCACCCTCTCGTCGTAGCGGAACGATATGGCGAAAACGGGAACCTGCGCGGTGGTGGCAATTTCGTAGAACCCGCGCTTCAACTTCAAGACAGGTTTGGTGCGCCCCTCGGGCGTCAAGAGCAACAGGCGCGGTTGCCCGCCGTCAAACTGCGCCACGGCCCGCGGCACCAGGCCACGCACCTGCCGTCGATTAACGGGAAGGCCACCCAGCCAACGCATAAAGGCGCCCAACGGCGGCACAAAGAACACCGACTTGATCAGAAAGGAAAACCGCACCCCCAAAGCCCACTGGACAAACATGCCCCAGAACCAATCAAAATTTGAACTGTGCGGCGCGGCGATTAAAATCAGGCGTGATGCGTCGGGGTAGCGCCCGCGAATATCCCACCCGTTGCGCCGCAAGACCCACCAGGCGAGCGCTTGCATCCAGCCAGTGCCCCGCGGCGGCAGGTGATCGGGCCGCGGCTGCCCATACAAGCTTTCTTCAGGGGTGGTAGGGCGCGTTCTGAGGTCCTGCCGCTGGCGATCTAAGCTCATGTCACCGAAGATCGCCGCCAACTCGAACGCCCGGCGAAACGCTAGATGGCTAAATGCGTTCGACCAAAATGGACCCCGCCGAATATCCTGCGCCAAAGGAACAGATCAGGCCCATCTGGCCCGGTTCTAGGTCGTCACGATGGCGATGAAACGCGATGATCGACCCCGCGGCGGCCGTGTTGGCAAATTCGTCGAGCACGAGGGGGGCGCGCGCACGATCCACCTCCCCGCCCGTCAGCGCCTTGATGACATGATTGTTCATATGCTCGTTGGCTTGGTGCAGCCAGAACCGCGCGACATGGTCGGGCGTCATGCGATTCTCGGCCAGGTGTTCGCGAATCATCGTGGCGACCATGGGGCAAACTTCACGAAACACTTGGCGACCATTTTGACGGAACAGGGTCGCCCACCCGGTTCGTTGCGGGGTTTCGACCAAGTGCATATAGCCAAAATCATTGCGCACGTTTCGAGAGAACTTGGTCTGGCACTTGGTGGAGAGGATTTGCCAACCAGGTTTCGTGGGTACCACCTGGTCCGATTCCAGCACCACGGCCGTTCCGACGTCGCCGAAAATAAAGTGGCAATCCCGGTTTTCCCAGTTCAGATGGCACGAACAAAGCTCGGGATTGATCATCAAGGCGCGCTGGATTTGGCCGCTCCGGATCTGATTTTGCGCCGCGTCAAGGCCAAATGTGGCTGATGAGCAGGCGACATTCATGTCGTACCCGTAGGCATTGGTGCAGCCCAGCGCCTCCTGAACCTCCACGGCGATGGCGGGATAGGGCCGCTCAAAATTCGACGCGGCGCAAATGATCAAATCTATGTCTTCAGGGCGTAAGTCCGCCGCCTCCAGGGCCTGCTTCCCGGCCCGATAGCCGTATTCTGCCATGAGGGACAGCTCATCATCACCGCGCGTGCGAATCCGCGGCAGCATGCGATTGATATCGAGAATGCCGTCCTTTTCCTCGACGTAGCGTTGACGAATGCCCGAGGCCTTTTCAATGAACTCTGCTGTCGAATGTTGCAGGGCATGGACATCCTTCGTTGCGATGCTCTCGACATGCTCCGCATTGAACTTGTCGGCGAAGGCGTTGTAGCTGGCGACCAGTTCTGCGTTGGTTATGACCTGATCGGGATGGTAGAGGCCCGTTGCCGTTATGCGCGCACGCGCCATGGACGTCGCGGGAGGGGACATGGAAGCGGCAGGCATGGCAGGCATGGGGAACATTTCTCCGACGGGGCTACGCACGAACTAGGTGCGAGAACCTAAAACAAAAACCCAGACTGAGCCAGACCCAAATATTAAGACCAAGCAACCGGGCATAGGCCTCGAGTCTTAGGGGGCCATTTCCAGTTTGTTGGTATGGCTGGTCGGCGCTTTGGCCAAAATCCGTTGCATTTACCCTCCTCCGGGGGGAGGAGGGGGCAAACGAAGCCTCAGGGGATCTTTCAGCGATCCATCCAAGAAGTCGGTAGAATGAGAAGCGTCTTGGAAAGGGGTCGGTTATTGTCTCCGTTGGAATGAACGCAGTGTTCATTTTTTAGAATCGAACATTTTTTACTTGGGTTTTGGTGTGAGAAGGGGTTAGAGATGAGTGTTGAAGCCTCCTTTCCTCGAAGTCTGTCCGCCCCCTACTTCCACTCTTGTTGTTCCCTTCGCTGAGCCCTTCCCGTTCCCTAAGGCCCTGCCATGCTCTTTCACGCCACCCTTACCAACAACCTCTCTCGACAGGTGTTGCTCGACCACGCAGTCGAAGCTGGCGAGGGCGTCTTTGCCGCCACTGGTGCCTTTTGCGCCCGCACGGGCGTCCATACAGGCCGCAGCCCGCAGGATCGATTCATCGTGCGCGACGCCAAAACAGCGGACCTCGTGAACTGGGGTCCCGCCAACCAAGCCCTATCGCCTGAGCATTTTGCCAGCTTGAAGGCACGAGTCGCGGGCCACATCGCGGGGCGACAGCTCCATAGTCAGGACCTCTTTATTGGGGCAAACGGCGACCATCGCGTTGGCCTGCGCGTGGTGTGCGAGCAAGCGTGGCACGCTGCCTTCGCGCGGACGCTGCTGCAACGCCCAACGCGCCAGGAACTAGAGACCTTCCATGCTGATTGGACCCTCATTCAGTGTCCGAATCTCGATTCGATTCCTGAAGACGACGGCACACGTACGGGCACCTTCATCGTTTTAAACTTTAGCGAACAGCTGATCTTGATCGGCGGTACCGCCTACGCGGGGGAAATCAAAAAATCGGCCTTTTCCTTGCTCAACTTTGTTTTACCCGACGACGGCGTCTTGCCCATGCATTGCAGCGCCAATGCGGGACCTGCGGGCGATACGGCCTTGTTTTTCGGCTTGTCTGGCACGGGAAAGACGACCCTTTCAGCCGATTCCGACCGTCGGTTGATTGGCGATGACGAACACGGCTGGGGCGAGACCGGCATATTCAATTTTGAGGGTGGGTGTTACGCCAAAGCGATCAATCTAGGCGCGGAACAAGAACCCGAGATCTACGCCGCCACAACGCGGCCTGGGGCGATCCTGGAAAACGTGGTTTTGGACGCTAAGGGCGCGCCAGACTACACAGATACATCGCTGACCGAGAATACCCGGTGCGCCTATCCTTTGCACCACATGGGCCAACGCGTTGAAAGTGGCCTGGGGACCCATCCGCGCCATGTTCTGTTTTTGACGCTGGATGCCTTTGGTGTTCTCCCGCCGCTCGCGGCCCTGTCCCCCGATCAAGCCGTGGAACATTTTTTGATGGGCTATACCTCCAAAGTCGCGGGAACGGAAAAGGGCCTAGGCAGAGAACCCGAAGCGACCTTCTCCACCTGCTACGGCGCACCCTTCATGCCCCGGACACCGCGAGCCTACGCAGATTTGCTGCGATCAAAACTGACCCAACACGGCGCCCAAGTGTGGCTGCTCAACACCGGATGGATCGGTGGCGGCTACGGCGTGGGTCGCAGAATTTCCTTGACTCATACACGCGCCCTGATTCGCGCCGTTCTGGCTAACGCCCTTGAAGCCCAGGAATTTGAGACTGAAAGTGTCTTTGGTTTGTCGATCCCAACGGCGTGCCCTGACGTTCCAGCGTCGATTTTGCACCCCAGAAAAAACTGGTCAAATTCAACTGCTTATCATCGGGCGGCAAGAGCGCTCCGAGCCCAGTTTGAGACACGTTTACAAGACTATGATTTGCGGACTCCGCCGGCGCCACCCGCTCTCGACTCGGCAGCTTAACAACCTCAGTGCGTCAAACGTTTAGCGTAAAGGGGCAACACCTAAGAGAAGGTGCCAACACAGGTTCAAATTCTTGCGCGCCCTGGCTTGAAATTCCACAGCACTTTGGGCCAGAAGCCCCCCATGAGCGGTCGAGCGAAATTTGGTTTGGGGCAGGTGGTGCGTCATAAGACATTCCCGTTTCGCGGAGTGATTTATGATGTGGACCCAATTTTTTCCAACTCGGAAGAATGGTACCAGTCCATCCCGCTCGATCAGCGACCTGTCAAAAATCAGCCCTTTTATCATCTGCTCGCGCAAAACTCCGATGGCTGCTACGAAGCCTATGTATCCGAACAGAACCTACAGATCGATGAAGATCCTGAACCCGTTGAACATCCCTCGGTAACCGATCTGTTCGATCGTCGTGGCGGGATATACGAAATAAAGTCCGATCTGCGACACTAGCTCTCCCATTGTGCTCAAATGCGTTTGCCTTGTGTTCGTTCGGGGGTTGCCTCCTAAATTATAGGGATCAGAACGCATTTGCACCAAACCCAATCGGTCTAAATAAGCCGCCAATTGGCGCGGTTTCCAAGTCGATTGGAACAATCGACCCCAAGAAACATCCGCGCCGACAAAGGATCGAAAGCCATTCAGCCAATTCAATACAACGGCCATTGGCCTTAAATTGCGCGGAGGCGTTTGACAGCTGAGGGTGCCCGTCCTACCCTATTCTCAAAATCGTCGGGGAGGTTTGGCTTTGGACACAATCTGGCAGGCACTAATCCCTTTCTTCACCCAAGATTGGCTCGCTGTGTTGCACGATGTTCCCCAGATCTTAGTGGCAGGCTTGGCGACGGGGTTTCAATACGCCCTGATCGCCTTTGGGTTCGTCCTCATTTACCGCGCGACCGAAACGGTCAACTTCGCCCAAGGCGACATTATGATGCTGGCCATGTTTGTCGGCCTAGGCCTGCAAGCGCTCGGCGCGTCCTGGGGTCTTGTTATGCTCGGGGCCATCCTTATCGTCGGCCTATTTGGTACAGGTTTGGATGTGGTGATTTTCCGCCGCATGGCGGGCCAGTCCCCCCTGGCCGCGGTCATGATCACCATCGCGCTGGGCTTCATGTTGCGCCTGGGCGTCGACGCGGTCACCTACTTCATGCATGGGCGGTTTCCCCAAGAAGAGTCGCTTCGACCCCCGCTGCTCGGCGAACAGATAGGATTTTGGGGCGTGTCGATCGATCCGTTCGACTTGCTCTTGATCGCGGGCGCTTTGTTGGTCCTGCTCGGTCTGTTTTATTTCCTGTCGCGAACGCGCATGGGCATTGCGATTCAGGCCAGCTCGCAAAACCAGTTGGCCGCCCTCTATCAAGGCATCAACGTACGCGCCCTCAATACCTTTGTCTGGGGTCTGGCGGCAGTCATCTCCGCCTTCGCGGGCGTTTTGTTCGCCATGTCAAAAACCTTCACCTCCTCGGTTGGCTTGTCCTTAACTGGTGGCATCATGGCCTACGCAGCCGCGGTGATTGGCGGATTGGGCTCCCTGCACGGAGCGGTGCTGGCAGCGCTCATGCTCGGCGTCGTCGATAACTTCGTCAAGACCTTTTCGGGGGCCATCCCCTGATCAGCGCCAATGCAGGCCTGATTTTTCTTTTGATTGCTATCCTCGTCAGGCCATCCGGGCTGTTTGCACAGATGCAGGCCAAGAAGGTCTGATCCACCATGAGGTTCTTGTTCAAACAATCATACGATGACGACATCCGCCTCATGAAGCATAGCGGCTACGTGCGCGGGACGCTGGTATGGCTCTTGATCGCCTTACAGCTGCCGCTCTATTTCATGTGGGCCGGGGTGGAGGCGGCGACGCTCAAGCAGGTGATCCATATCCTCACCTTCGCCATTTGTGCCATGGGCCTAATGATTTTGACGGGCTATACGGGACAAATCAGCTTGGGGCATGGGGCCTTTTTCGCCCTCGGGGCCTACAGTGTGCATTTCCTCCTAAAACTGGGACTCCCCTGGACTGCCAGTTTTGTCATCACACCCTTGGCGATTGGCCTTCTGGGCTACGTCCTCGCTCGCCCGACCTAACGCATGAGCGGCGTAACGCTTGCCATTACCACCTTGCTGTTCGTCCTGTTTGTCGAACAATCGTTTAAACAATGGGCCTTTATGGGCGGGGGCAATGGGTTTCAGACGCCGAAGTTTATCGGCCCTGACAGTTGGTTCCTTGCCCTGTTCCAACCCTTGGCGCTGCTGCTGACCGACTTTGACCCAGACAATCGCCGCGACATGCTGCTGCTGACCGGATCCCTGGCCAAATACGCCCTTTATTACGGTGCCCTCATGGCGCTCATTTTTGTTATCTGGCTCATGAACAATTTGCAGCGCTCGCGGCTAGGCCATGCCCTGATTGCGATCCGCGATTCAGAGGTGTCGGCCCAATCCATGGGCATCAACCTCAACCATACCAAATCGCTCGCCATGGCCCTTTCCGCAGCGATCGGCGCGCTGGCGGGCGTCTTCAATTCCTACAACGACGGCCTTGTTGCGCCCGAGTCGGTCAACTTCATCACCTCCATCGTTTTGCTGCTAATTATCGTGGTCGGGGGCCTCGGCTCGATCCATGGGGCGATTTTGGGCTCGGTCACTTACGTCGGGCTGCGCGAGATTTTGTTCCCGAGTTTGGCGGGGGCCTTCGACGCCTGGGCCGCTGGGGGTTGCGGCACCCTTGCCGCCGCGACGGCCTGGGTGTTCAACATCGGTGGCTTGGGCGACTTGTTCTTTGCTTTGCTGGTGCTGCTGATTCTGTTCTACAAACCACTGGGCCTCTATGCGCGCTGGAAAAAAACCGAAGCTTTCTTCCAAACCTTCCCATTTTACCGCGCTGGCACGTTCCGGCACCAGCGCACCTACGCCCGGACCGACCGGCTGAGATGAAGCGCCTGGTTCCGTGACAAGTCCCAATTCAAGTTCGATGCTAAGTGTCCACGACCTTACCATTCAATTCGGCGGCCTTCGGGCAGTCGTTGGTCTGAGCTTTGCGGTCGCGGCGGGGGAGATTTTTACCCTGATTGGACCCAACGGTGCTGGGAAGACCACAGTGGTTAACGTGCTTTCGCGGCTCTATGACCCCACGCGCGGCCAGATCCTGTTTGAGGGACAAAACCTCTTGACCACCCCCGCCCATGGTATCGCGCGCAAGGGCATTGCGCGCACCTTTCAAAATATCGAATTGTTCGATCACGCCACCGTGCTGCAAAACCTGCTGGTCGGGCGCATGTGCCATGGTCGGACGCATTTCGTTGAGGATCTGCTGTTCTTCCCCCACGTCAAGCGGGCCGAACGAGCCCATCGCCGCGCCGTCGAGGAAGTAATCGATTTTTTGGAGCTAGCACCCTACCGCGATCAACTTGTCGAAAGCCTGCCTTATGGGGTGCGGAAAATCGTCGAAATTGGCCGTGCGCTTGCGATCGAACCCAAGCTGTTGCTGCTCGATGAACCTGCATCGGGCCTGTCGTCCGAAGAAACAGCCGATCTTGCCTTTTGGATTTCGGACATCAGAAAAATCTTCGGCATCACCTTGATCATGGTCGAACACGACATGGGGCTCGTGCGCCGCGTTTCTGATCGAGTTCTCGCGATGGCAGAAGGGCAATTTTTGGCGGCGGGAACGGTGCAAGAGGTCACGAGCCACCCGCGCGTCATTGAGGCCTATTTGGGCGGCGCACGCCCATGACCTTACTGAAGGTTGAAAACCTGGAAACCTTCTACGGACCGATCCAGGCCCTCAAAAGCATCTCCCTAACCGTCACCGAGGGCGACTTTGTCTGCTTGCTCGGCGCGAACGGTGCGGGGAAGTCCACAACACTGAAAACGATTTCGGGGGTTTTGAGCCCCACGCGCGGGCGGATCACGTTGGCTGGGACCGACATCAGCAACCGCCAACCCGATCAAGTCGCGCGCATGGGCCTGGCGCATGTTCCCGAGGGACGGGAGATTTTTCCGTTCCTCACTGTCGCCGAGAACTTGCTGATGGGGCCCTATGCGCGCACCGACCGCGACGCGGTGGCGCGGGATTTTGAACAGGTCTACGGCTACTTCCCTGTTCTGCGCGCGCGACAGGACCAGCGCGCGTCGCAGCCGTCGGGGGGCCAGCAACAGATGCTGGCGATCGCCCGTGGCTTGTTGGCGCGTCCGCAACTCATGATCTTGGACGAACCTTCGCTCGGCCTCTCACCTCTGCTGGTTCAGGAAATTTTCGCCATCCTAGAACGCCTTCACGGGGACCAAGGCGTGACCCTCCTCCTTGTTGAGCAAAATGCCCAAGTCGCCCTGCAGGCGGCCCATCGCGGCTATGTCCTTGAGCTCGGGCGCATTGTCATGGACGGAACCTGCGCCGACCTCGCAGCCTCGGACGACATACGCGAGTTTTACTTGGGTCAGGGGGAGACCAGCGGCCTCGCCGAAAAACGCTACAAGCGCAAGAAGACCTGGCGATGACCCAGGCCAAGCCCCCGCACTTCGGACGTCTCCTGGACGCGCATGCACTTGCCACCGTCAACCAAGCCTGGAAGAGGTTTCCTTGACCCTCGAACCCTTACCAACGGGCGCAGAGCCCCGCATCTTTCTCGACTACCGGGCCTTCGACGGCCATGATCATATCGCGCGCCTGTTTCGCGCCTGCGTCACCCACCGCGCCGACGCGCCCGCGCATCGTGAAAAGCACTATGGCATTTGGGAATCCTATTCTTGGAACGCCTACTGGGACGCGGTCTGTCGCCTTGCCAGCGCGCTAAAGGCGTGCGCGTTTCAACCTGGCGACGGGGTGTCTGTTCTGAGCGAAAACCGCAAAGAATGGGCCTACGTCGATATGGCGACCCAATGCCTGGGCGGGCAAACCATCGGCATCTACCAGACCGACGCGCCCAGACAGTGCGCCTACATCCTGCGCGATTCCGCAACACGCTTACTCTTCGTAGAAAACGATGAGCAGTTGGACAAATTCCTCAAGATCGAACAGGACTGCCCAAGCGTCGAGCGGGTCTGCGTTTTCGACCGCAAGGGCCTAGAAAGCTTCGCCCACCCCAAAGTGGTATTTTGGGAGGATTGGACCCAGGATGTCGAAGCTCACGCGCAGGTTGATTTGAACGCGGAAATTGAGGCCCGCGACCCCACTGACGTTGCGCTGCTCGTCTATACATCGGGTACCACAGGCCCGCCCAAAGGCGCGCAAATTAGCGGGGCCAATGTCATCGCGGCGGGCAAAGCCGCTTACGAGTTGTTTGGGCTGGAAACGGGCGAGGATCAATTTTCCTTTCTGCCCCTCGCCCACATTTGGGAACGGGTCAACGCGCTCTACCTGCCGCTGTTCCTGGGATTCGTGGTCGCCTATGCCGAAAGTCCCGAAACCATCTTTGACAATATGCGCGACGTATCTCCTGCCTATTTGACGGGCGTCCCAAGGGTCTGGGAAAAGGTCTATAGCACAGTCAATTTGCGCATGACTGACGCCACGCGCTTGGGCCAAGCCCTCTACGGATGGGCGCTGCGCCAGGGCGAGGCCTATGCCCACTACGCCTTGGCGGGCACACCTGCGCCGCCGCTGGTGCGGGCGCGCTATGCCCTTGCGAATTGGCTGGTGCTGGCCAACATGCGCCGGGCCATGGGGATGGACAAGGTCAAGCGTGCCAACTCTGGCGCTGCCCCGATTTCCCCCGACTTGCTCAAATGGTTCTGGGCCATGGGTGTGCCGATCTATGAGGGCTGGGGGCAAACCAAGACCGTGGCAATCGGCACGCTGAACCGCGAAGGGGCGCATCGGGTCAGCACCGTCGGCCAAGCTACGCCGCATGCGAACGTGCGCGTCGATCCAGAAACCCAAGAAGTTCAGGTCACCGGACCCCACGTATTCCAGGGATACCGCAACTTGCCCGAGAAGACCGCCGAAACCTTTACGCCCGACGGATGGCTCAAGACTGGCGACATGGGTCATAAGGACCCGCAAGGCTTTGTGACGATTACGGGGCGGATCAAGGACATCATCATCACTGCGGGCGGTAAGAACATTACCCCAGCGGAACTGGAGAACGATCTTAAGTTCTCACCCTACATTTCCGATGCGGTCGTGATCGGGGACCGGCGCAAGTACCTATCGGCGCTGATCATGATCGACCAGGACAATGTCGAAAAATTCGCCCAGGACGCCGCCATCGCCTTTTCAAGCTTCACCAGCCTGTGCGCGGCACCCGAAGTGGTCAAGCTGATCGAGGCGGAAGTCGCCCGTGTCAACGCCAACTACGCCCGCGTCGAGCAAATCAAAAAAATCCGCCTGATCGACAAACTGTTGCAAGCCGAAGACGAAGAATTGACCCCCACCATGAAACTGAAACGCGCCCTTGTCGAAACCAAGTACGCAGACTTGATTGAGACCATGTATTGATCTCAGGGTTTGGGAGATCAGAGTTTCGATCTATTTTTCATTTTTTTTGCTCTTTGGAGATTGATGACCAACCCAACAGGCTTCAATCAGAGCAACTTCCTCACCCACCAATTCGCGGCACAGTTGAATGGCTTCGTCATAATTCGTCTTGCAGAACGATGACCATCCCTTCTCTATGAGTTTTCTCCACTTATCTTTTGTGACTTCTTGAAGAGATCTTTTCATTGCCTCATTCATCAACAATCGATCAATCGGAGGGTGAATAAATCGAGCTCTTCTATTTGAATAGTTCAATTTACCGCCCTGGATTTCTGAGGGTAAAGTCCCAATCATACTTTGCAAGAACAAAGCCTTAAGATAGCAATTCACCAACTTAGCAGCAATTCCATACGAGAATTTGGTACCCATTAAATTACGACCTAAATCTTCTACTTGTTCACACCACAGCTCATGACGATGATCAAATTCTTCGCGTGTTTCTGGCAACCAATGTTCACCTAGACAAAGCCAACGAAGAGGTGTTTCGCGCAACAGGTTTCGTCCGAGTTCAACTGGAAAACGGCACTTTGGGCTTGCGCTCGCAGCCGTTGACGCGGCCCACGCAGCAAATCTAAACCTGTGTTCTGCTGGATGATATTGAAATCTTCTATCTTGAGAAGTAAGACGGGGAATATGGTCGTTAAGAAGAGTTAGCCATGTCGAAGCTAACCCAGGAATATGCGCATCATTCAAAATTGATCTTTCAAACCTGACCGATTCCGATCTGGCTTGATCCGCAATTTGACCTTCGTACAAGTTTGTAAAATTATGGACAATAGATTGCAGCAATACTTCCTGACTAATTTCTGTATCTTGAGACTTGCTCTCTAGCTCGCTGCTCACCTCCCAAACCAAGGCTTCCCACAAATAAACTTCACTGGGTTCTCGCCCCTGCATCGATACGTCTCCAAGGCGCTGCCATACTTGCGGAATTTGAACATTCATACGACAGCTTTCCTGGTGCGTATTGGGCTTCGAGCCCCTCGTTGATTTAGAACGCAGACCGAGAAGCAGATTGATCGCGATCCCCTTGCCTTTGGCTTTAGAACACCAATCCGTCTCGGATCTCGCGTTCAAAAAACTCGTACATGACCCCATCGCGTTCGTAGGATGCCAGAGTGATTTCCGTGTCGCCGCGTTTGGCTGACTGGATATTGTTGCGGCCAAACTTGAATTCAAACAAGGGTTCGCTGTCGGCAGCGGCGACCGTCACGGTTTGATCGCCTTGGTCCGACAACTCGAAACCTTCATGAATCAAATAGGCCACGAGCCCATCGCGGATGGGTTGGGTTGTTGGAAACGGCAGCACATGATCGTCTTCATAACCCACAGAAATCGCGCAACCCTTTTGCTCCAACGGGGAAATTTTCGCATCAACTATAAAACCGCTGGTGACACTCCCTTGAGTCCAGGTTCGTTCAAACGTATCTTGGAATTTCTTAAAGCCCTTCGACGTTAAAGTCTCTGCGTTCAAGCGATTCCCTTCGGCAATGTTCAAACAAAAGGCCCCGATTGAATCGTAGGCACTCGCTAGTTCCTGTGCGGCCAAGCTCATGACAGCAGCGCGATCGGCGGCTTTCTGACGCGGGGACACACCACTACACCCCGCAAGGGCCACCACCGCAAAACAACAAAGGACAAAGAATCGCATGAAGGACCTCCAGTTGAGCACGTGCGCCCGCTCTTAACCCAAGCAAGTGCGCAAGAGTAATGAAAAACGCCGCATCCCAAGCGCGTAGTGTCAGGTCCAGAGCTATGCTAGAATCCTACTTTGCTCAAAACGAAGGACAGGACCATGGCCCAAGCACTCTACACCCACGGCCCCTTGTGGGGGCATCTGCGTCAAGGTGTCGTTGCCTCGGGTATCGGCATGGTGGCGATTTTTCTGGTCGATCTGGTCGATATGGCGTTCATCGCGCAACTGGGCGAACCTGCCTTGGCTGCTGCTGTGGGCTTTGCGGGAATTTTGCTGTTTTTTGCCTCCGCCATTGGCATGGCCCTATCGGTTGCCTCCTCCAGCCTTGTATCGCAAGCCTTGGGCCGTGAGGATCGCGCAGGGGCGGCGCAGGCCTATCTGGACGTGGCTTTGTTGGGACTGATCTTGGGCATTGGCACGGCGGCGGTCCTGCACTTTTCCGCCCCGACTTTACTGGGGTTGCTGGGCGCGGACGCCATGGTTTTGGACTTGGCTACGCGCTATTTCCAGATCGCCAACTTTGGCCTACCCCTGTTGATTTTGGGCATGTGTTCGGGCGCGGCCTTGCGCGGCTCGGGTTTGGTGCGCAAATCCATGATCGCGACCATCTTGGGCGGGGCGGTCAACGCCGTCTTCGACCCCATCTTCATTTTTGCCCTCGACCTGGGGCTGCAAGGCGCAGCTTACGCCACCCTGCTCTCCCGCGTTGCGGTCGTCGCGGTGGCGCTCTATTATACGCTCTATCGGGAACGCCTCCTGCTCGGGGCAAGGATTTCGGCGATTCGTCATTCCTTGCGCCCTGTCTTTGCCGTTGCCTTGCCGTCCTTGCTGACCTCCCTTTCAACCCCGCTCGGCAGCGCCTACGTGACGCGCGCCTTGTCCGCTCACGGCCCCGAAGTGATCGCGGGGGCTTCGGTCTTTGGCCGCCTCATGCCGCTCGCCTTTGTCGGAATTTTGACCCTGGCCATGGCCCTCGCCCCGATCGTGGGTCAGAACTTTGGCGCCGATCAGCGTGACCGCGTCGAACGCGCGTTGATATTTGCTGGGGGTTTTTCTTTCGCCTATTCCCTGGGCGCGGCCCTGATCCTGGCCCTATGCGCCCCCCTGCTGGTGCTCGCCTTTCGCCTCGACGGCGTGGCGGCGGATGTCCTGACCTTTTACTGCCAGGTAATTGCTTTCAGCTACGGCTTCTTTGGCTTGCATTTGGCCGCGAGCCAGACCTTCACTAGTATAGGCCATCCTACCTATGCCACCTATGCGAACCTCTTTCGGGACTTGATTCTCACGGTCCCCTTTGTGGCGCTGGGCGGATTGGTGGGCTCGCCCTTCGCGCTCATCATGGGGCAGTATGCTGCAACGATCATTTCGGGGTCGGTGGCGTTTTTGATCGCCTATCGCTTGGTGCACCGCGCTGCCGTCTGCGGGACCATCGAACAGCTTAGCTTCCATCGCCCCGTGACGCCCTACGCCCCGTCCCGAGGCCATTGAGGATTAGGGGACGCTCGGCTTGCTCGCGGGTTTGAAAATCGACCCCAAGAAAGCCTAGCTTTTGCGGTGCTATCGCTTAAGTGGGGCCTATGACACTTAAAAACTCTTTGATCGCGCTCGGCTTGTCTGCTGCGATCTTGCTTGTGTTGCGCGCTGTGCTGGGCAGCGGCGCATTCAACCTAATTCTTTACTTTGGCATCGCCCTGGGGTTGCTTGCTACCGTGATCGCCCTGTTCGCAGGGCTGGGCATGATGACCTTTGGCGCGGCGACGCAAGATCGGGCCAGCCAAGCCAAGTGGACCACCTATCTGATGCGCAGCCGCGTTTTTGCCCAAGGCATGACCATTTTATGCGGGACCCTGCTACTGATGAGCCGCGGCGAGAGCATCGGGGGGCTCTAAAATGGTTGAACTTACGCGCATCTACACCCGCGGCGGCGACAAGGGCAAAACCTCCCTGTCCGACGGCTCGCGTGTTGCCAAGCATCACCTGCGGGTCGAGGCCTATGGAACGGTCGATGAAGCAAACTCGGTCATCGGTTTGGCGCGCCTGCACGTGTCCCCGCCGCTCGATGCGATCCTTGGTCGCGTTCAAAATGACCTGTTCGACTGTGGCGCCGATCTTGCCACGCCTATTCAAGACACTCCCGAGTATCCTCCTTTGCGGATGAGCGAGACCCAGGTCGCCTGGGTCGAGACGCAGATCGACGCCTTCAACGCAAAGCTCGACGCGCTTAAGTCCTTCATCTTGCCTGGCGGATCGGCGGCCAGTGCCTACTTGCACCAAGCGCGCACGGTCTGTCGCCGCGCCGAACGGTTGACGTCGGCGCTGGCAGAATCCGAAGAAATTACCGCCGACGCGCTCAAGTATCTCAATCGCCTGTCGGACCTTCTGTTTGTGTTGGCGCGCACAGAAAACGATGAAGGCGCTGCGGACGTCCTTTGGGTTCCTGGCAAAAACCGCTAAGATCGTAGACCAAAAAAACTGGACTTTCGGTCCAAATAGGCACAGAATTTGGTCCTTCGCGGGTCTTTGACCAAAACACCCTCTGGTCCCATAGCTCAGTCGGATAGAGCGGCGGATTCCTAATCCGCAGGCCGCAGGTTCGAATCCTGCTGGGATCATTTTTGCCTTTGGTGGGACGACGCGTCGGCCTTATACCAGTTCTCCTTAAAACAGACTCTTTATGAACTGGTATAGGGCCGCTGACGTGCCCCCCCTAAGTTCCCTCACTTATTTTGAGAGTCTGCTAACCTGCAATTTTGAAGGAGCAGACTTATGCGCAAGAGCAGATTCACTGAGGAACAGATTATTGGGATGATTAAGGAGCAGGAGGCAGGGATGCCGACTGCGGAGGTGTGCCGTAAGCATGGGCTGAGCACAGCAACGTTTTATAAATTTAGGTCCAAGTACGGCGGGATGGAAGTGTCATACCAGCGGCGATTTAAAATGACTCTTTTATTCGCTGGTATAAGGGCCGCGACTGCGGCCCCCGTAGCGGCCCCGAGATGAGCTAAGAAAGCGCCTCGGGGTATCAGCAAAGGCCCCGTCGGAGGCGAAACGCGAAGCGTTTCTGCCGTGAGTATCCATGATAAATCAAGGGGCAATTTGTGACCATTTTCTGTTTTCCCGCAAGAGGGCATTTGCCAGCGTGATCAGCTTACGCATCACGGCGATGATGGCGACTTTTTTCGGCTTTCCGGCTTCGACAAGGCGGCTCTAAGAAACCCTTTAGGTCTTCATTGTATCGCATGGCAACCAAGGAAGGCATGTAGAGAGCATTGCGTACAGGAGCTCTTCCCCCCTTGATACGGGCGACACCCTTAAGCGTTCCTGATTGGGATTGCATAGGAGCCAAGCCAGCTAGAGCGCCGATCTTTTTCTGACTGAGTGTGCCAAGCTCTGGCATGTTGGTCAGAAGGGATATGGCTGTTCGTGCCGCAATCCCTGGGATTGTGATCAAGATGTTAAAGCGTTCCAAGAGATCAGGATGGGCTTCGATGAGCTTCTTGGTCTTGAGGGTTAGCTGTTCGATCTCCTTTTCGAGGGTCTTGAGCATTCTCGTTGCAAGCCTCACAGCGGCCTTATGGGTAACGACTTTCTTCCTGTTGCTCCACTGCGTTTGCGTTTGCACAAGCCCTTGATGAAGACTTTGGTATTCTCCAAGAGTTTCAATGACTTCATCGCGTATCTTGGTGGGCTCAAGGGGGAGGGTTTGGCCCATGAGTGCCAGGATTTTCGCATCGACCTTATCGGTTTTTGCGAGTTGGCCGATGCTGTTGGCAAAGCATCGCGCTTGCCAAGGGTTGACCTTTGCGTAAGCGATTTGGGCTTGAGCAAGGCCCCGTTCCAAGGCTCTGTGATAGAAGCCAGTTGCCTCAAAAACGACCAGGCAATCAGGAAGCTTGCTCAAGGTCTTGATGAGAGCCTTAATCCCGCAAGGGGTATTGGGCTTGCAGCTATGGTTTTGGCCATTTGACACAAAAATATCGAATTGGGCTTTTGAAACATCAATTCCGATGGTAACTTGTGACATCTTTCCGTTCCCTTTCTTGTCATACGGGACGCACAGCTGGCTCCCTAGTATCCATTCGGGCCACTTGTAGGAAAGACGGGGTGATCAAACTCACGAACGGTGCCTGCAACGCAGCACCTAGACACGAACGATCCAGCCCCGCCGCCGATTTGGGGGTGGCCACCCCCAAATCGGCGCGTCAAGCTTACCACAAATGATCTAGCATCGCGGCAAGAAAACGCTCATATTCCATTAGACAAGACATCAAACGGCTGAAAAAGTGTCAACTTTTTTCGCCGTTGGTATGAGGAGGTATTCAGTAGCCTAAACGAAGCACGGCATATTCTGGGTGTGTGGCGCTATGACTACAACAACATCCGCCCCCACAGCGCCCTAAACAACCAGGCGCCTGCGCAAGCGCGCCTGTCGCTTGAGCTGGAGGAGGCCTCCGCTCCAGCCGCGCCTGCGCCTCAGGAAATTGCCGCCTAAATAACCCTCAGACTCTCCTTATGAATGAGGGCGTAGTGGGGGGCACGTCAGCAGTCGTATTGAATCGGTTGGATGGCTTCAAATCCTTTGTTGGTGCGAATATTCCAATCGACTTTGAATCTGCGATAAGGGAAGCGCAGCTGCTCGCTGCTATCCGGCTTTTTTCAGCGCTGCGAGCGCTGCGAACGGCTTCGTTCGTTGGTCTTTGTGTGCGTCCGCCGCCCGATGATCTGGCACCTTGGCGTTAGGCTTGCGCGGGAACGTAGAAGCACTCAGCGCGATTTCATCTCCGAGCAAGGGCAACAGCGCCACCCCCACAAAGGGAAACTCTTCGGCCTCCTCGGCACTGTCCGCCAACGCCGGAGCCGACGGGGCTAAAGTGAAAGACCGTTCAAAAGCGCCGCGGAGGTTTTCGTGAAACGGCTCAAGACTGACCCCGCAAACTCGCGCCAGCGTCACATCGTAAGTGCCCCGAAATGTCAAAATCTTCTGGTCATACACCTGGCACGGACGCAAGCGTGCCAACATTGCCACAACTTCCAGGCCCAGGAAGTCTTGCAAAGTCGCGCATGCGATAGCGTCATTCAGATCATAGTCCTGGTCGAGGCGCCTAAGCCAAGCCTCAGCAGTGTGCAGTTGCAATGCAGATATCATAGTGAAGACCTAATCAACTCATTGAGTCTTGGCAAAACGTCCGTGAGCGCCGCCGCCTGGGCCTGGGTTGGGCTGCTACCGTAAAGATTGCGGCTTAGCACCAGTCCAGCAGGTTCCCCTTGCCCTGCGAGCATGGTCGCATAGGCCCGAAGCCGTCCGTAAAGGGCTGCCGCATGGTTTCTCGTCTGTTTCTTCACCGCCGCATCCCCCAGGGAATGTTCACGAAAGGCTGTGTCAATATCTTGCACCATGGCGCTGACCAATTCGCGCTCCACGGCTGCCCTTGCCCCCGCCGCTTCAGCCCCCTGTGCCTCGCGCAATGCGCTCGCCAAAGCCGAGCTCCCCCGTGGCGGTCGCTGCAGCGCAAGGGCAGCGCACAAACTCACCGCTGCGAAACGCCCATGCAGAGTGTCCTCAAGCCGACATGCGGCTAAGGCTTCCGCTAAGATCGACGGTTGCAACAAGGTAGCATAGAGCTGGACACCGAGGCTTTGTGAAACGTCCAGGGCTTGCTTGCCCATTAGGAGAGTGCGAAGAACGCGCATCGGCGCTCCTTAAGCGAGCGCAGAGAAATTGTGGAGTGGACAATGCGTCTTATTCAAGCGGCCTGTTCGACCTTACTGGGACTGAGTTTAGCAGCGTGTCAGCCAGCCTTAGAGACCAGCGGAATTTTCTTGACCGATTCGGAAACCCAAGCGGTGCGCGTCGGGATGGACGTGAGAGAGTTAGAAGCCTTAGTCGGCCCCCCGTCCTACATCTCGGCACTCGACCCGGACCTAGTCGCCTATATCGGCACCCGCTTTGAAGTCCGTTTGCTACAAAACCCAAAACCGCTCGAGCGGCGCATACTCGCCCTCGACATATCTGGCGGCCGTGTCCAGTCCCTTGTCCAGTTTAGCCTGCAAGACGGGCGGCAAATCTTTCCAAATTCCAATCGCACCCCGACCAACGGACGCACGATCTCTCTCGTCGAAGAACTGCTCGGCAATATCGGGCGGTTCTAGGGTCTGTGGACAATTATTTTGCACTAATCACGGTTGCAGCGAGATACCAAGCAGCGCGATATGAGCAATCTGTTTTGTCATAAAGCGTTACGATGCCTTTGAATCCGTCGGCAATTCTCATACTGCAAAGTGCCCGTGAGTCACTGCTTTATGCAATATTTCTTAAAGTAATTTATCTAAAATCAGTTGTGCGCCAAACACTATACTAATCACGAAGAAGACTGCAAATATAACCCACTGCCCCCATGTTTTCCCTGCAACTGCAATCCGATTAAAGCCAGTAAGCATAGAGCCCACAGCCCCAAAAACGAAATTGACACAAAAGCCAATTGCACACAAAACAACACCAAGCATGAATGTAGTTATATGCGAATTTGACATTGTTTCCGGAATGAATTGAGGGATGAACGCAAGAAAAAAGATCAGTGCCTTGGGATTAGATATATTGGTAATAACTCCCCGAAGGAATAAATTGCCTGTGGTTGGGCTCAATTCTCTGACAGTATCATTTACCAAAGCCTTAGGATATATGGTAGTAATTGCTATGTATAGTAAATATAAGCATCCAATAAGCTGAATAATAGCCAAAATTTCAGAATTGATAGAAGTTGCAGTTGCTACGATGATAGAAGTTATAAATGTTAGAATCATTCCTCCAACACTAATACCTAGAGAAGAGAAAAAAGCTCCTTGTCTGCCATAAGCTGCACCGTTGGCTATCACTAGAGCCATATCAGGGCCAGGAATAATGAGCAAAGCAAAGACAGCAACTATAAAAGGAAATAGAGTTTCAATCATGTGTTAACTTTCTAACAGGCCATATTTCAGTTGAATTAGTGTCACATACTAATTTTAACTGATTTTTCGATAAAGGAAAAACGCAACCAACCTTGGCATATTCACGGTTGATCGGACAATTTGTATGGCGTGACGCGGAAAAATCTGTAGAATCAAGTCTCTAGAGACAGAAACAACAGCCAGGACCGAGCCACGCCATGGGTGAAACACTACCTCTATTCACAACATCATTCAACCAGAGTCTCTCCGTGGAGAGCCGGGCTGGGCATCTGAGCGGAGATGGTGGAGCCATTGTGCAGCGCGAGCTGATGGAGCGCTCAGGGATCATCTCTTGGCTGACGGCTCGGCTTGAGGATACGCGCCGTTCCCATCATGTAACCTATTCTTTGGCTGAACTCTTACGAACGAGGCTTCTGCTTTTGGCTCAGGTTTGGCGTGATCAGGACGATGCTGATGCGCTGCGCTATGATCCAGCGTTTCGGCTGTCAACTTCGTGCAGGCGCAGCACAACGCCTCTGGACCAAGAGCGCCATCTGCTTTCGCGGGCCTTCCTTGTCGCGGTTGCTTGATTTGCTCTCCAGCGAAGCCAACCTTCAGGTCTTATTAACAAAGGCCAAAAAAAGTTGGCACTTTTTTGGTCGTTTTATGTCTCACGGCAGAAACGCTTCGCGTTTCGCCTCTGATGGGGCCTTCGCTTGTGCCCCGAGGCGCTTTCTTAGCTTGTCTCGGGGTCGCTAAGGGGCCGCAGTCGCGACCCTTATCTTATACCAGCGAACATAAGAGTCATTCTGGGTGGCCGCTGGTCTTAATCTCCAAGGCAGGACGTCCACCTTTCACTGCGAATACAAATCCAAGTGCGATTATTGCAAGGACCAAAGCGACTATACTCAAGACATTCCAACCGTAGCTAAGCACGATAACGGCGGCGAGAGGAGCTGCGACCGCATAGCTTGCTGTGATAAGCAAGTTATTAAAGCCCTCGGCTGATTTGCGAGTGTTTTCCTCAATATTTGCAATCAAAGACGTGCCAGCAATATACATGAAATTCCAACCTAGGCCGATGAAAAAAAGGCTTCCCAAAAAGTTAAGAAATTCGTTACCTTGCAGCGCAAAGACGATTCCAACCATGTTCATCGCAATCCCACAAATGGCCACAAAACTAAAACCAATCCGCGTTAAGATCATCGACGTTAGAACAGATGGGGCAAACATAGCAAGCATGTGCCACTGCAGAACATGCGTTGTGTGCCCAAACTCCATGCCATGGTCAAGCATCGTAATCGGAAACGCGTCCATCATGATTCCCATAATTAGGTAGGCCAAAACGCCCATAGAGCTCCCCAAAATGAATGCGGGATGGCCGAGTACTTTATAATATTGAGAATTTGTGTTTAGCTTTACATTTTGCTTTGCACTTTTCTTCGCCGCTTGCTCTGTGGTCTCTGCCTGCACATATATGGTAAACAAAAGAAGACTCGTCAAACACATTGCTGCAACCAATAGGTAAGGACCTGTGTAAGAGCCAAAAAAGTTCAAGTGGCTTTGTGAATAACTTGCGATTGCAGGTCCAATAAACGCCGCCACAATGCCACCCGAAACGATTGTGGAAATTGCTCTGTTTTTCTTCTTTTCATCATCAAAAATTTCAGCAGCAGCATATTTGATGAACTCGCCAAATCCGTTGAACATTCCAATGAACAAAGTTGCGCAAATAAGCAGCCAAAAGTTTCCAATGTATAGGCTATAAACGCACATTAATCCCCCAATAACACCAAGAAAGCTTCCAAATATGAAAGATTTTTTTCGACCTAGCGAAATCATCAAGCGGCTTGCAGGAATGGCAATAAATGATGCACCAAAAATCTGCATGATCAATGGTAAAAGAATGTATGCTTTGTGTGGAGATAAATGATGTCCGACCGAAGCTGTCGCGCTGTATCCGATCGCCATTAAGCACCAAGAAATCACATAGACAAAAAAGAGTATTATGAGATTAAGTTTCATTTTTGAAAAATCCTATCTTGAATTTTGAAGTGAAAACTTTCATTTCTCCCATCCAACCACTAACAATATGCCTGTGCTTCATCTGCGAAATCAATATCTGTATTCCAAATGGCGTGACGCGGAAACAGCTGTAGAATCAAGTGTTTGTAGACAGAAACAACAGCCAGGATCGTGCCACGCCATGGGTGGAACACTACCTCTATTCACAACATCATTCAACTGGAGTCTTTCCTTGGAGAGTCGTCCCGAACATCTGACATGACCTGGCCACCCCCATAAGGTCAGAGTGCAAGATGGCCTGTCCTGAAAACGCTGTCGCCCACCTCGACGATCTGGCGATCCATCACCCCTACGCCAACGAAGCAAAAACACCCCAGATGCTCGATCCTGTTCCCAAATTTACGCCGCAATGCCCCCCGGGGGTCTCAACAAATCGTTCGATGCTCAAAATCTCCAACGCATCCTGCCTCAAAACCCCGCCTAAACCCGCTCACGCCCCAAAATTTGCCGTCATCGTGAATAAGCCAGGATGAAACCCTTCGCCATGTACCAAAACGGCGATGGCGCGCAGGGCGATCAGGATTTGAGTAAAACAATCTCAAGGGCGTGGATGTGAGATTTGAGTTCCGCGTCCAAGATTTGATAAATTTGCTGGTGCGCGCGTACCCGCGGGAGGGCGTTGAGCGCCTCGGACTGCACCTCTACCCGAAAATGCGAGCGCCCTGAATTGGGACTGCTCGCGTGACCCGCGTGCATATGCGATGTGTTGATCACCCGCACCGCGCTGGGCTGCAAGACGTCCTGGATTTTTGAGGATATAAGATCACAATCGTTCATTGAATTCTACCGATAAATCTTATTTTTTGGTAAATCCATGGGCTTATGAGTGCTGCAAGGCCCGACCCACTCAACGCGCCGTTCTTTGACGAACGCGCCGACGCGCGCGCATCGCTGCCGACCTGTGCCTGGCCAGGGTGCCGTGAGCGCGGCGAATACCGCGCGCCCAAGTCGCGCAAGAATTTGCGCGACTATCAATGGTTGTGCCTTAACCACGTGCGCCTCCACAACAAATCTTGGAACTATTTTAAGGGCATGTCGCAAGCCGAGGCCGAGGCGCGACGGTACGACGACATGCTCGGCAATCGCCCTACATGGACATTCGCCAACAGCGCCAAGGCCCGGGTTCGCGCCCTCAACGAGGCACTAATAGGACGTTTTCAAGACTTTGGCTTGTTTCAATCGGACGAGGACGAAGAGCTGGATTCTATCGAGCAGGATCGCACGCGGCAAGTTTGGTTCAAATTGACTCGCGAGCAGCAACAGGCCTGTCTGGTATTAGGGATTCGCCCCCCCGCCTCGGCGCAACGAGTCTCAGAGAAGTTCAAGATCCTGGCCAAGTCCTTGCACCCAGACCTGAACCCAGGCGACACCCAGGCCGCCGAAACGATGAAGGCGGTCACCGCCGCCTACGCGCAGCTGAAGGCAGGCGTCCCCGTCAACGCCAAGGGGGAGTGATACAATACCAGCGGGTATTGAAAATGACACTTGACGAGCTGATATTAGGCCAGCGACCGCGGGCCCTGAAGCGGGTCTCGGATCAGCGCATGCGCGCCCGCAACGTAATACCAGCGGCAATTATGAGTGACTCTTGTATTCGCTGGTATAAGGGCCGCGACCGCGGCCTCCGTAGCGGCCCCGAGATGAGCTAAGAAAGCGCCTCGGGGTATAAGCGAAGGCCCCGTCCTGCGGTCGGGCTGAGCGAGCGCAGCGAGCGAGGTGAGACCGCAACCCCAAAAAGGCGAAACGCGAAGCGTTTCTGCCGTGAGTATCCATGATAAATCAAGGGGCAATTTGTGACCATTTTCTGTTTTCCCGCAAGAGGGCATTTGCCAGCGTGATCAGCTTAGGCATCACGGCGATGAGGGCGACTTTTTTCGGCTTTCCTGCATCGACAAGGCGGCTCTAAGCAAACCTTTAGGTCTTCATTGTATCGCATGGCAACCAAGGAAGGCATGTAGAGAGCATTGCGTACAGGAGCTCTTCCCCCCTTGATACGGGCGACACCCTTAAGCGTTCCTGATTGGGATTGCATAGGAGCCAAGCCAGCTAGAGCGCCGATCTTTTTCTGGCTGAGCGTGCCAAGCTCTGGCATGTTGGTCAGAAGGGATATGGCTGTTCGTGCCGCAATCCCTGGGATTGTGATCAAGATGTTAAGCGTTCCAAGAGATCAGGATGGGCTTCGATGAGCTTCTTGGTCTTGAGGGTTTGAACCGTCCCGGGTTTATCGGCGGGTCCAATTCTCTAAGGAAGACCCATGTCGAACAAAAGATACACCGCCCGTTATAATGCGGAGTTTCGTGAGCGTGCTGTGCGGATGCTTTCCGAGCAGCGTGGTTCCTAAGCCAGTGATAATGCGGCCTATATCGCCGTTGGCAGCAGCTTAGGCTGTTCTCCCGATAGCCTTCGCTCCTGGTGTCATCAGGCCCAGAAGGATGCAGGTGAGCGCCCTGGTTTGAACACGGAAGATAAGGCGCGGATCAAAGAACTGGAGCGTGAGGTCCGCCACCTTCGCCAAGCCAATGAGATCTTGAAGAAGGCCTCGGCTTATTTCGCACAGGCGGAGCTCGGCCGCCCGTTTCCCAAGTCGTGAGCTTTATGAGCGATCATATCCAAGAGTTCGGTGCCGAGCCGATGGCGAAGGTTTTGTCCATCGCGCCCTCAACCTATCGCCGTCATGCTTCTATGGCGCGCAACCCTGATCTGCGCAGTCGTAAGGCAAATCAGGATGAGGCTGATCTTGCTGAGATCAAGCGCGTCTATCATGATGAGAGCGATGGCATTTATGGCACCCGCAAGGTTTGGCATCAGCTCAAGTCTGAAGGCTATGCCATCGCCAAGTGCACGGTAGAGCGATTGATGCAAAGGGCTGGTTATCAAGGCCTGGTGCGGGGAAAGCCCGTCATCACCACCAATCCTGATAAGGCACTGCCCTGCCCAGAGGATCGGGTGAACAGGGCGTTCCATGCCTCTTACCCTAACCAGTTATGGGTCTGTGATTTCACTTACGTCAAAACCTGGCAGGGAGATGTCTATGTGGCCTTCGTCATCGACGTGTTTGCACGGCGCATGGTGGGGTGGAAGGTCAGCACCTCTATGACAACGGCCTTCGTGCTGGACGCCCTGGAGCAGGCCCTGCATCAACGCAGACCCATATCGGTAGATGGCATCAAGCCCATTCACCATAGTGATCGCGGCAGCCAATACATGTCCTTCAAATACAGCGAACGCCTAGAAGAGGCAGGCGTTGATATGTCGGTGGGCAGCGTGGGCGACAGCTACGACAACGCGCTCGCAGAAAGCACCATCGGCCTGTACAAAACAGAGGTCGTTGAGCGCATCGGCCCCTGGAAATCCAGAGCAGATGTCGAGTGGCAAACCGCCAGGTGGATCAAGTGGTACAACACCAAACGCATCCACTCATCCATCGGATACCTAACCCCTAGCCAAAAAGAGGAGACATACTTAAAAGAAAAACATGGCTATGATCTAGCCGCCTAACATTTGAACAAATCACCCGCCGATAAACCCGGGACGGTTCACATAGTGCCGTCGATAAGAGCGTATTCAAAGTCGGGGTCTTGGTTTAGAGCTTCAAAAAGTCTCTCAAAAACACCTGCTGCGGCCCATCGACGGAAACGGCGAAATTGAGTATTCCACTTGCCGAATTCTGGCGGCAAGTCTCGCCAAGGGAGCCCTGCACGCACCCGCCCAAGCACAGCCTCCAAGAAGAGACGATTATCTTTTCCAGTAACACCGCGAACCCCATCGCGGCCTGGAATCAACCCTGAAATCCTATCCCAGAGTTGATCTGTGACAACAAAGCGATCTGTGTTCATTGAAACCTCCGTTTTGGAAGCTTGAAACACAAGTTTGCAGAAATGGGAATCCCTAATGTCCACGGAACCTAGCATCGCGGCAAGAAAACGCTCATATTCCATTAGATAAGACATACAACGGCCAAAAAAGGGGCACTTTTTATGGCCGTTAGGTAGTGTAGTCACGAGATAAGATTTAGGGGATTCACATGGCGCGATAAGTGTGCGATTCCATGAGCTTAGGAGGTCTTTATGCCCAAAGCTCATCGTCAAGCTCATCATCGCCATGACATCTCAGATAGAACCTGGAGCCTGTTAGAGCCCCATTTGCCTGGCCGTAAGGGCAGTTGGGGTGGATTGGCCAAGGATAATCGCCTTTTCATCAATGCGGTCTTCTGGATCATGCGAACGGGTGCGCCTTGGCGTGATTTGCCCCCTGATCTTGGCCACTGGAGCAATACGCACCGCCGCTTTATCCGTTGGCGCGATAAGGGCGTATGGGAGAAGTTGCTAGAGGTGCTGATTGAAGAGCCAGATTATGAATGGCTCATCATTGATGCCAGCCATTGTAAGGTTCATCCCCATGCCGCAGGGGCCAGAGGAGGCAATCAGGAGATGAGCGCCACAAAAGGGGGCTCAATACCAAGATACATTTGGCCGTGGATGCGTTTGGTCTGCCGATCAGAGCGCATATTACACATGGTGCCAGAGCTGACTGCACGCAAGCTGGGAAGCTTATCGAAGGATTAAGCGCTGACTATCTGCTGGCCGATAGAGGATACGACACCCAAGACATCTTAGACCAGGCTAAATGCCAGGGCATGACGCCCGTCATCCCGCCCAAAAAGAACCGCAAGAATCAGCGCGAGTATGACAAAGACCTCTACAAAATCAGGCATCTGGTTGAAAATGCCTTCCTCCACCTCAAACGATGGAGGGGAATCGCAACACCATATGCCAAAAACGCCGCCTCATTCATGGCAGCTATCCATATCAGGTGTATCGCTCTGTGGGCAAACATCTCGTGACTACACTATCTAGTATTCCCCCGAATTTTGAGCTGCTAACCCGATTTAACCTGAACACCCCTCGAATCGATCGTCATTACCTGAGCACGGCCTTGGTGAATCCTGCCGAGCACCTGATCGGTAACGCCCGCCAGAATCAATCGTGTATTGGCGCTCGCCAAGTCTGCCGCAGCATAGACGCGACACAGGGTATCCAGGCCCAGTCGTTCTGCGCGGGTTTGCTCAGCGGCGCTGGTGGCCCGCAAGCGCCCGAAGAAGGTGCCGCCCAAATTCTGGAGACCACAAGCGGCCAAAACCCCCTCGGGCGCGCCGCCCGTGCCCCAATAGAGATCAAAGACAGAGTCTTGGCCATGGGTCACGAGAGGATCTTGGTTTAGTGCGGTTTGCAGACAAGCCATGACGTCACCCTCGGCGATTAGGGTCAGATGCGCTCCCGCGGCTCTTACGGCGCGAATCTGGGCGGCATGGCGCGCCCGATCCAAAATCAGCACTCGAGCGGGGCGACCACGCAAGACAGCGACTTGGGCGAGCAATGGGGCCAGGGGTCGATCCAAGTCATGGGGTGCGAGCGGTAGGCCTGGCCCTGCCGCGATCTTATCCATATAAATGTCAGGGGCACGGAGCAAGCTGCCCCGCGGGCCGTAAGCCAGAACGCAAAGCGCGCCAGGACGGTTTTCAGCGCACAGGGCCGTGCCCTCTAGTGGGTCAACCGCGATGTCAATTTCAGGTCCACCCGCGCCCAAGGTCTCGCCGATATGCAGCATGGGGGCTTCATCGCGCTCACCCTCACCAATGACGATGCGCCCATCCATCGGCAAGGCGCTCAAATGGGCGCGCATGGCCGCCACCGCGGCCGCATCGGCAGCGGTTTGGTCGCCTTTGCCGATCCAGCGTTCACAGGCTCGCGCTGCCTCTACGACAGCGCGCTCCAAACCCTGAGCTAGGGAATCGGGTAGGCTCGCCACGGTCAAGCTGCAAGGCGGGCAGGGCGCTCGGCGTAAATATCCATAAGCTCGTGGAGGAGGGCAATGGCCTCGGTTTTGGGCCTCTGGAAGGCGTTGCGTCCGATGATCGACCCAGCGCCGCCACCCGCCGCGACGGCGCGGATTTCGGCCTTAATCTCAGCGCTCGACTTGGCGGCACCCCCGGAAAAGATCACCAGGCGGCGGCCGTCAAACGCCGATTGAACCACGTGGGTGATCCGCTCCTCCAAGGCCGACCAGTTGCATTTGGCATAGACCGGCTGAGTGTCATGTTGCTCAATATGAACGGTCGGAAGTTTCACTTTGATGATATGAGCATTCATGAGCGCAGCCATGTGGGCCGCGTAGGCGACCACGTCGAGTGCTGTTTCGCCCGCCTTTGACAGGTCACCGCCGCGCGCGTACGACCAAACGAGGACTAGCAGCCCAGCTGCGCGCGCTTCCTGGCTTAATTCCCGCAATTCTTCCATCATTTCAAACTGCTGATCGGCCCCAGGGTATAGCGTGTAGCCGATACCGATACACCCCAGGCGCAGCGCGTCCTGCACAGACCCTGTTACAGCTTGATCCATTTTTCTAGCATAGGAGTTGGCGCTGTTGATCTTCAAAATTGTCGGCACCTGACCCGCGAACTGTGGTGCGCCTGCCTGCAGTAGCCCCAGAGGCGCTGCCAAAGCCGAAAGGCCTGCGTCGATGGCCAATCGCCAGTGGTACAAAGGGTCATAAGCGGCGGGGTTCATCGCAAAGGAGCGGGCGGGGCCATGCTCAAAACCCTGATCGACAGGCAGAATCATGAGCTTGCCTGTTCCGCTCAAGCGACCATGGGACAGTAGGGTATAGAGCTTAGCCAAAACCCCCGGGGTTTCGGCCCGATAGGCGTTCAGAAGCGTCTCTACGGCAGGTGTCATAGGGGCATCATAAACATAATGTTCATTTTAGTAAAGTGAACAATAAAAATTGAATCCGCTTCGATGCTCATGCCCTGGAACCGGGCGGGCGGACGCTGACGAAATGATACAGCCAAATCGGCTTAAAATGATCACATTTTAAGACAATAAGCTGAGCGCCAATAAAGGATATAGCCAATGCGCCTTAATCAAATTAAAGCGCATTCGCTATACCGGAGAGCAGTGAAAATGGCTCTTGCTTCCGCTGGTATAAGAGTCGCGACCGTGGCCCCGCAAGCAGGCTCCAAGCCTGGAGAGCACAGGGAACACCCCCGCCCAAAAAAGGCGGCCCCAAAATCGACGCGTCAAGCTTAGCACAAATGATCTAGCATTGCGCTAGGAGTACGCTCATATTTCATTAAGAGACCTCAGCATAATTCGACTTCGGATCAAAGGACCACAATATGTGGTGTCATAAAAGCAAAGTTAGCACCATATCTTGCTATCAACTTTCGATCCTCTGATTTATGCTGAGGTCTCATTAAGCAAGACACGAAAGAGGAGTGGTTGCACCCTCCCCCTTATATCAGCTAAATACGGTTATCGTTGCGCCTGCGCAGACCAGGGCCCGGCGCTTAAACGCGGGCGTGCTTGTCCCTCCCCTAGGAACGTGATTTCGAGCAACGATGCAAGGATCATCGATGTTTCGCAAGGCCGACACCCACGGCGAAGTTCTAGGCCAGAAAGGATAGCGCTAGGTCACCCTGGCGCATGCCCGCACCGTAAACCGCTGTATAGCTAAGACCTCTGCATAACACGATTCTTCAAAACGAAAGCACAAAATGTTGGCATCAAACGTCCTAGAAACAACTAAATGTTGATTCTTGCGGCGTTCGCCGTTTATTATGCAGAGGTCTTTAGCTCGCAATCTATGCGCTCGTCAGCGGCGCGAGCAGGATACCGCGCGTATCGACGGCACGGGCAAAGACCGCCAGCAGCATGATGCCCAACGCCACGCAAGCGACGCGCACGACTCCCCAAAACGATGGTAGTTGACCCAGCGTCGCGTAGGCTAAGCCCAAAACCAGGGGAGGAACCGCCCTTGAGCTATGAGATAGGTCACACTTATACCAACGTTCATAAAAAGTGACCTTTATATGTATAAGAGCCGCTCCCAGGATCAGCGAGACGGCAAAGAGACTCACGCGCGGGTGCGACCCAAAATCCTAAAGAACAAGGCGAGCACAAGGCACAAGACCCAAAGAGGCAGCCAGAAAAGGAGGGGTGTGAGCACGAATTGAGACAAGCCGCCCAAGACCGAACCAGGTTGCCTAACCCACTGCTCAACTTGATCAAGAAGTAGAGACGGCAGAACATCGCCTAGAGTGACGTAGGTGGCGGAGTCCGACGCATTCACGAGGTAGGCGAAATCAACGGCCAAGAAGCCAAAACAGCTCAGCAGGCTCAGGGTTGACAAGAAACGCCAGAGCATGGAGCGGCCGTGCCGCCTAGATGTGAATGGGGCGAGCGTCCACGGCCAGCGCGGCTTCCTTCAGCGCCTCAGCGAAGGTCGGATGAGCATGGCTCGACCGCGCTATATCTTCGGCCGAGCCGCCAAATTCCAACACCGTGACCAACTCGTGGATCAAATCGCCCGCACTAGGCCCGATGATGTGCCCGCCCAGGACGGCGTCGGTTTCGCCATGGGCCAGGATTTTGACGAACCCCTCCCCCTCGCTCATGGCGCGCGCGCGCGAATTGGCCTTGAACGGAAAAATGCCCTTTTTGTAAGGAATCCCCTGCTGCTTAAGCTGTTCTTCTGTGGCGCCGACGTCGGCCACTTCCGGGTGGGTGTAAATCACACTAGGGATCGCCTGGTAGTTGATATGCGTCTGCTGGCCTGCAACTCGCTCCGCCACCGCGACGCCCTCTTCCTCAGCCTTGTGGGCCAGCATGGGTCCCGCCACCACATCGCCGATCGCCCATAGCCCCTCGCGAACTCGCAAGGTTTTGTCCACGGGCACGCGACCCTGCGAATCGGTTTCGACGCCGATGGTCTCAAGACCAAGGTCTTGGGTATAGGGCCGGCGCCCAATTGCTATCAGGCAATAGTCTGCGTCAAACACGGAGGACGCGCCGCCAGTTGCGGGTTCGCTATGGACACGAAGGCTGTCTGAATCCCGATCAATTTGTGTTACTTTGGTCGCAAGTTGAAAATTTAGACCTTGTTTGGTCAAGATGCGCTGAAACTGCTTGCCCACCTCTCGATCCAAGGCGCCGCCGATGTGGTCGAGGTATTCGACCACCGTCACTTCAGCGCCCAGCCTGGACCAAACCGACCCCAGTTCAAGCCCGATGACGCCGCCGCCGACCACAACCAGATGTTGAGGCACTTCGGGCAAGGCGAGCGCGCCCGTCGAGGAAAGCACCCGCTGCTCGTCGATTTCGATGCCCGGCAGCGCGGAGGGGACCGATCCCGTCGCAATCAAAATGTTCTGTGCCTGGAGCGGCTCGGCACCGTCAACGGACACCTGTCCCAGCGCCACAATTTTACCGTGCCCCTTGAGGTAGGTGATCTTGTTCTTGGTAAAGAGCCCCTCAATACCTGTGGTCAGGGTTGCCACTTGCTGCTGTTTGGTCGCCATCATCTTTTCAAGATTCAGCGACACACCCGCAACGTCGATGCCCATCGCGGAGAAATTTGTTCCGGCCTCGTAGTAACGGTGCGTCGCATGCAAAAGGGACTTCGAGGGGATACAGCCCACATTTAGACAAGTTCCCCCCAAGGTGCCGCGTTTTTCCACACAGGCGGTTTTGAGCCCCAACTGCGCCGCACGAATAGCTGCAACATAGCCCCCAGGGCCGCCGCCAATGACAATCAAATCATAAGTCTCAGACATTAGGGCTGCCTAGCACCTTAAGCGAATTGCGGGCAAGGTGTGAAAAATCACTGAAAAAGTGAAGAGCTACCACCTGACCGCGGTAGCATCACGTTTGGAGCGAATTATGTCCCGCGCGCGTAACCGAATGGCCCCCTCTAGGCACTTCATATAATTGACCAGACGAAATGATAAAGATGAAGGTCGACGCAGTGGGCGCCAGAGCTGTATTCAGTCATCTAAAGATGAGGGCTTCAAAACTCATGACGGACAGTCAATTGTCGAGATCTCTGGTATGTTCTTGGCACTTTCGTCGTCACCGTTTGGTTTTGGTTGGGCTTCCTTTGTTCACAATTGAACCTTATACCAGCAATAATTAGGAGTGACTCTTATACTCGCTGGTATAAGGGTCGCAGCTGCGGCTCCCGTAGCGACCCCGAGACAAGCTAAGAAAGCGCCTCGGGGAGTAAGCGAAGGCCCCGTCCTACGGTCGGGCTGAGCGAGCGAGGTGAGACTGCAACCCCAAAAAGCCGACACTCAACGCGTTTCTGCCGTGAGTATCCATAAGACCTCTGCATAATAAACGGCGAACGCCGCAAGAATCAACATTTAGTTGTTTCTAGGACGTTTGATGCCAACATTTTGTGTTTTCGTTTTGAAGAATCGTGTTATGCAGAGGTCTTTCCATGATAAATCAAGGGTCAATTTGTGGCCATTTTCTGTTTTCCCGCAAGAGGGCATTTGCCAGTGTGATCAGCTTAGGCATCACGGCGATGAGGGCGACTTTTTTCGGCTTTCCTGCTTCGACAAGGCGGTTCTAAGAAACCCTTTAGGTCTTCATTGTATCGCATGGCAACCAAGGAAGGCATGTAGAGGGCATTGCGTACAGGAGCTCTTCCCCCTTGATACGGGCGACACCCTTAAGCGTTCTGGACTAGTAACGGTTTTGTTCTGCGTGGTTGAGTATCTAAGCTCAATTACAAGGAGACAAAATCATGAGCAAATTACCCAGTGAAGATTTCACGCGCGATGCGGTCCGCATGGTACTCACCAGTGGGCTGACGCGTCGTCAGTTATCCAAGGACTTAGGCGTTGGTTTTTCAACGCTGAATGCCTGGGTTCGCAAGTACCGCGCCGAGATAGAGGGCACCCCCTTAGCCCTGCATGATGGATCAATCGCGGATGCTGCTGAACCGGCCAAAGAGAACGAGCGCCTACGGATCGAGAACCGCCATCTTAAGGAGGAGAGGGAGATCTTAAAAAAGGCCACCCAATTCTTTGCGGAGATAAGCAAATGAAGTTCACGTTTATCAATCAATACCAGGGTTGTCTAAGCCAGGAGCATCTGTGCACATTCTTTGGCGTCACATCACGGGGGCTGCGCGCCTGGAAGGCGCGGGGCATGAGCCAGCATCAGCGCACGGACCTTGTCGTCTTAGCTCACATTCGTGAACAGCACCGCCTGTGCATGGGCACCTATGGGCGCGCGCGTATGACCGAAGAGCTTAAAGATGAAGGCTTGCGGGTTGGGGAGCGCCGTGTGGGCAGGTTGATGGCCGCCAACGATATCCGTGTCGATCGTAAATGCAAATACAAGGTGACGACAGACAGCTCGCATTCCCTAGGTATTGCTCCTAATACCAACGGTCATAAAAAGTGACCTTTTCATGACCGTTTCGTGTCTCACAGCAGAAACGCTTCGCGTTTCGCCTCCCCTTCGCTTATTCCCCGAGGCGCGTGTCCGCCGATCTAGGGGCCGCTACGGGGGCCGCAGTCGCGGCCCTTATACCAGCGAACATAAGAGTCATTTATAATTGCCGCTGGTCATAGTACACGACAGTAGTTGCTGAGGGAGTCGAGATGTGCATCCTATGGGGATTCTACAACAGTGAATCGAGTACCCCCATGATCCGCGAAACCATCGGCTCCCTCACCGTCCAATTATCGAAGTCCCTGCCGTTAAGCAAGAACCGTCTTGAAGTTTTGGGGCTCGTGATTGTTGGAATGGCCAACGCTCGAACAACAAATCTGAGCCACATAAGTCCGCAACTTACTATGCGAGCTAAGATTTCGAGCACCTATGGCCGTATTCAACGCTTTTTTCAGGACACAATACTTGATCAAGACTGGTCATCCTCACTGATTGTGCAGATGCTTACCCTTCCAAAGAAATGGGATCTATGCCTTGACAGAACCGATTGGAAGATTGGTCGCAAGCATATCAATATTTTGGTTCTCGCAGTTGTTACGCGGAGATATAGAGTTCCATTAATGTGGACGGTTTTGAGTCATCCAGGTTGCAGTAGCACCAAAGATCGCATCGATCTTATGAAGAGATATTTGAGTGCATTTGAAGCAGGTAGCATCAAGACCCTGCTGGCAGACCGTGAATTTATTGGTGCGGAGTGGTTGAGTTTTCTGGTTGAAAATGGCGTCCCGCTTGCGATCCGGGTTAGGTGGAACCAGTCCGCTACCCTTGAGGATGGTACTTCTCAAAAGCTGAGCGAGATAGTGGGAAGCAAAAAACCGATTCAAACATTCAGGGGCTATTTTGACAAAGATGAACAAGGCAACCCCGTATGGCTCAATTTTGCATCCAAACACATTGAGGGCAAAGAACCTAAGCGGACTAGAGATCGAGAGGCCAAGAAAAAATTCGCAGGAAAAGAGCTTCTGATTGTCGCTACGAACGGAGATGCCCGTAAATCCTTCGCCACATACAAAAAAACGTTGGGCAATTGAGTGGTTGTTCGCAGATGCAAAAACAAGAGGGTTCAATCTCGAAGATACTCGCCTATCAATCACTAGGAAACTTAATCTGCTTATCGCTATTCTCGCACTAGCAATGACATGGGTCGCCAAAATTGGATCTGCGACGATTGGAACAAATACCAGACCACGAAAGTCTCATGGACGATACGCAAAGTCTATCTTCAGAATTGGGCTTGATGAGCTCAGGCGGCTCATCCTCATGGATCCAGAAAATGCATGCCGGTATTGGCCCAAGCCTCACTCACGGGTGTCTTGAGACCTTACTGTCGTGTACTATGGCCGCTGGTATAACCTGCTGGATGGCGACTTCAGTTGCTCAGGGCCAAACCAAAAATGGGCCTCAGATATATCCTACATCTGGACGCAGGAAGGCTGGCTGTATCTAGCCGTCCTTATAGAGCTCTACTCCCGCCGCGTGATCGGCTGGGCTGTGAGTGATCGTCTCAAAAAAAGGTCTGGCGATCCGTGCCTTACAAATGGCCATCGCGCATCGAAAACATCCCAAAGGCTGCATCCATTATAGTGATCGTGGTAGCCAATATTGCAGCCATGATTATCGTGATCTGCTCACCAAACACGGCTTCAAGGCTTCTATGAGCGGCAAGGGCAATTGCTACGACTGTGAATATGGTATGGCAGCTTGATGGCCTGACCCATGCTACGATTGACCAAGTGTCATGGCGTTGACGTGTCGACCATCAAGTTGCCCCGGCAGTGGGTGAGATGTGACTTCATAGGAGCCTGACGGTGACGTACCCTCACAGTCTTGTCCTTCTCAACCACTGCCAAGATTACTAGACCCACTTCACGATAAACTGAAAAAGAGCTTTTGCGTGCAAACAAGGTCTTGTCGAAGTCAGGTTTGGCTGATTCTAGCCTTTTTATGAGAACCTTCAAAATCCTTAAGAAGCAACCGCGCCTGTTTTTCCGCTTAAGTGGGATAAGGGTCAGCGATTTTGACGACATTTCAGAGAAGATTTTGCCGCTTTGGGAGGCTCACAACCATCAGCGTCTATCTCGCCCCCATCGCCAACGCGCGATTGGGGGCGGGCCAAGCCATAAGCTAAGCTTTGAGGAGATGCTGCTTTTATGCCTGATCTATTATCGGACTTACATCAATCATGAGTTTCTGGGTTTGATATTTTCGGTTTCAGATAGCACGAGCATCCGAACCGCCAATACAATGACCAAGCTATTGGCAGGCCATTTTCAGATGCCCGAGCGCAGGCTTGCTTTAAGTGAGGATGATAAGGAGCAGCTCATATATCTGATGGTCGATGGGACCGAGCGCCCCTGTCAGCGCCCCAAGAAATCGAAGGGCCGAAAGAAGATCTACTCGGGGAAAAAGAAGCGCTTTACTCATAAGCATCAAATTGTCGTCGATGATAAGAAGCGCATTCGTGCTTGTGGCCCCGTTCACCCTGGGCGCAAGCACGACAAAACCCTTTATGATCAAAGCCATCTGGACAAGCCACCAGATACCCTGCTCTTGGGCGACTTAGCTTATGTAGGAACCAACTGCGAAGTCCCGATAAAGAAATCCAAGAACCAAAATCTAAGCCAAGAACAAAAAGACGACAATAAGTGGTTCAGCTCTATGCGCGTGAAGGTTGAGCATGGCATTGGACGCATGAAAAAGTTCAACATTTTCTCTGACATCTCCAGAGGAAACCGACATGAGAACATGATTGCTAAGAATGTCGCGGCTCTGGCAAATATCAATTTAAAAATTTGCTGAGATAAGCACTAAGGGACAAGTCCGTCTGTGCTCTTTCTCCCTATTGCGAATCAGGTCTACTATAGGAATAGGATCTCACATGGACCAGATCATTGTTGGCGTTGATACCCATAGATCTAATCATGTTGCCGTTGCGATCAATACGCAGGGCACCTTTTTGGGAACATTAACTATCCCGGCCACGCGTCAAGGATATCAGAAACTTCAAACCTGGGCGTCTAGGCTTGGGAAGATTAAAACCTTTGGCATCGAAGGGACGGGTTCCTACGGTGCGGGTCTTTCCCGAGATTTACTGGCAAAAAACTATCCAGTTTTGGATGTCATGCGCCCCATTCGCCAGTTGCGCTACCTTCATGGCAAATCTGATCAGCTTGATGCAGAAAGCGCCGCCAGATCAGTTCTGAACGGGCAAGCCAAAGTGAAGGCGAAAACGCAGACGGGATCATCAGAAATGATCCGTCATCTCAAGGTCGCGCGAGACAGCGCTGTAAAAGCCAAATCCCAAGCTATGATTACCCTTAAGACACTGATTATCAACGCACCTTCAGAACTTCGAGATAGACTTGATCAGATCAAAGGACCGATCTCGCTCATTCGTCACCTTGCTGCTATGCGGCCTGGTGAAATCACATCCACCTACACCTCAACCAAATCAGCCATGCGTGCCCTTGCACAACGTTGGTTGGCCTTACATGAGGAGATAAAAGTTCATGAGCGAGAGCTTCAGCGCATGGTTAACGAAAAGGTTCCCGAGCTGATGAAATCCCATGGCATCTCAACATTGACCGCCGCTGAAATGCTTATTCTTGTGGGGGATAATCCAGAACGTATCAGATCTGAAGCTGCTCTTGCAAAATTATGCGGAGCCTGTCCCATCCCTGCTTCCAGTGGTAAAACAAAGCGTATGCGCCTAAACCGTGGTGGCAATCGACAGGCAAATGCAGCGCTTTATCGGGTCGCTATCGTTAGGATGCGAGACGATGAGCAAACGAAAGCCTATGTTGCCAAACGAACAGCGGAAGGGAAAAGCCCCCGCGAAATAGTACGCTGTGTGAAACGGTATATTGTGCGCGAAATCTATCGCCATCTTTGTGCGCCACTAGGTAGTGTAGTCACGAGATAAGATTTAGGGGATTCACATGGCGCGATAAGTGTGCGATTCCATGAGCTTAGGAGGTCTTTATGCCCAAAGCTCATCGTCAAGCTCATCGTCGCCATGACATCTCAGATAGAACCTGGAGCCTGTTAGAGCCCCATTTGCCTGGCCGTAAGGGCAGTTGGGGTGGATTGGCCAAGGATAATCGCCTTTTCATCAATGCGGTCTTCTGGATCATGCGAACGGGTGCGCCTTGGCGTGATTTGCCCCCTGATCTTGGCCACTGGAGCAATACGCACCGCCGCTTTATCCGTTGGCGCGATAAGGGCGTATGGGAGAAGTTGCTAGAGGTGCTGATTGAAGAGCCAGATTATGAATGGCTCATCATTGATGCCAGCCATTGTAAGGTTCATCCCCATGCCGCAGGGGCCAGAGGAGGCAATCAGGAGATGAGCGCCACAAAAGGGGGCTCAATACCAAGATACATTTGGCCGTGGATGCGTTTGGTCTGCCGATCAGAGCGCATATTACACATGGTGCCAGAGCTGACTGCACGCAAGCTGGGAAGCTTATCGAAGGATTAAGCGCTGACTATCTGCTGGCCGATAGAGGATACGACACCCAAGACATCTTAGACCAGGCTAAATGCCAGGGCATGACGCCCGTCATCCCGCCTAAAAAGAACCGCAAGAATCAGCGCGAGTATGACAAAGACCTCTACAAAATCAGGCATCTGGTTGAAAATGCCTTCCTCCACCTCAAACGATGGAGGGGAATCGCAACACGATATGCCAAAAACGCCGCCTCATTCATGGCAGCTATCCATATCAGGTGTATCGCTCTGTGGGCAAACATCTCGTGACTACACTATCTAGCTGAGCCAAATCTGGCTTGACAAATATAGGAGCTTCAACGCCGTTGTGGAAGCCTTCTTCAAAACCATCAAAGCCGAACTGATATGGCGATACATCTGGCCAACAAGACGATCAGCACATCGCGCCATCTTTGACTATATTAACGGCTTCTACAATCCACGCCGACGCCACTGTGCAAACGGCGGGAAAAGCCCCTAGCATTCGAACGCTTCGCGGCATAATAAACTGCTCAACCGCGCGGAACAAAACCGTTACTAGTCCAATCATCCTTACCCTCCCCAAAGACGCCGAAAGCTGAGACGGAGGCCTTCGCCCGTAACCAAGCCCTTCTGCTAGTCAATCTGTCTGCTCGACGGTGCATGGAAACCGCCACACGCACTGGCTGGAGCCTGCGCCGCTATCGTGAGCCAGTGCTCCAGATCGGCGCCCGCATCACCATCCATGCTCGCCGCGCACCCCTAATCGTTGCCCAAAGCGCACTGCACTTCTGGCACCTGATCTGGCAAACCATCAACCCCATGGCTTGGCCTCCCCCATAGATCAGAGTGCAAAATAGCCTGTCCTCAAAGAGCTGTCGCCTATCTCGATGATCCAGCAACCCATCACCCCTGTGCCAACGGAGCAAAAAACGCCCCTCACACTCAATCCTAGCACCCATTTTACGCCACAATACCCTCAAGGCCCTACACCAATCCTCCAAGGGTCAAAATCTCCAACTCATCCTGCCTCAAAATCCCGCGAAACTCCGACCAGATCACAAAATCCACCATCACCGTGAATAAGACGGGGTGATAGAAGCCAGTTGCCTCAAAAACGACCAGGCAATCAGGAAGCTTGCTCAAGGTCTTGATGAGAGCCTTAATCCCGCAAGGGGTATTGGGCTTGCAGCTATGGTTTTGGCCATTTGACACAAAAATATCGAATTGGGCTTTTGAAACATCAATTCCGATGGTAACTTGTGACATCTTTGCGTTCCCTTTCTTGTCATACGGGACGCACAGCTGGCTCCCTAGTATCCATTCGGGCCACTTGTAGGAAAGACGGGGTGATCAAACTCACGAACGGTGCCTGCAACGCAGCACCTAGACACGAACGATCCAGCCCCGCCGCCGATTTGGGGGTGGCCACCCCCAAATCGGCGCGTCAAGCTTACCACAAATGATCTAGCATCGCGGCAAGAAAACGCTCATATTCCATTAGACAAGACACGAAACGATCAGAAAAAGGTCACTTTTTATGACCGTTGGTATTATTAGGTATTAAACTTATACCAAGGAGTCTATCAATGCCCACCCGAACTCGAATTGCCCTAAACGGTTTTGGTCGTATTGGCCGCCATACTCTGCGCGCGCTCTTGGCGCGGCCCGAAAGCCCCCTTGATCTGGTGGCCATTAATGATTTGGGCGACATGAGGCATATGGCGCATCTTCTAAAGTACGATTCCGTCCATGGGCGCGGCGATTTTGATTACGAAGTTGCCGAAGGTTATTTGCGCGTCGGCGCACACCGTGCCAAGATTTTGCAAACGCCAGACCCTGCCGACCAACCTTGGCACAAAATGGGAGTCGATCTGGTCTTGGAATGCACGGGGCGATTTACTGATCGCGCTGGCGCGAGCAAACACTTGGCGGCAGGCGCGGGCAAGGTGCTAGTGTCAGCGCCCGCGAAGGACGTTGATGCCACCGTCGTTTTCGGCGTCAATGAAACCACACTGCAAGCAAGTCACAAATTGGTGTCGAATGCATCCTGCACCACCAATTGCTTGGCCCCAATGGCCAAGGTCATGAACGATAGCGTCGGTTTGGTCGCAGGCTCCATGACCACCGTTCACGCCTATACGGGCGATCAAAGGCTTGTTGATACGGACCATCAAGACCCGCGCCGGGCGCGTGCCGCCGCGCTCTCCATGATCCCGACCTCCACGGGGGCCGCCAAGGCCATCGGGCTGGTTTTGCCCGAACTAGCAGGCAAGCTAGACGGCACGGCGGTGCGGGTCCCTACTCCCAATGTGTCCCTTGTTGATCTCAGTTTTGTCGCGGAACGACCAACAGACGTTGAGGAAGTCAACACGGCCCTAGTAGCAGCGGCCGAGGGGCCCATGCGGGACATCATGGCCACCAGTGACCTACCCTTGGTGTCGATCGACTATTGCACCGATCCTCATTCTTGTTCTATCGCGCTTGATCAAACCCAAGTGATCGGCGGCACCTTGGTGCGCGTCCTGGGCTGGTACGATAACGAGTGGGGATTTTCGAACCGTATGATCGACACGGCCCTGCACATGACGCGGTTCTAGATCAATCGTTTGGCGCTGCGGGGTCAGCCGCAGGCAACTAGAATTCGTGCGATGTGTACACAATCTGCCACGGTAAAGGTTAGTGGCACGCGCAAGTCGCAGGTAGTGGCGAGCACGCGTTCAGTGCACTCAAGGCGCGGCACGGGCCCCAAGTAGTGCCAGGAATCATAGCGGGAGGTGAAGCCCGCAGGCTCGTCAGCGCCGAACCACTTTAGGTCCACCCCCTCAGCCGCGCACCGCTCGACAAAGGCAGAAACGGGGCCACCGTGGTAGTGAAATTGGAAGGATGAGCCGACATGCCCTTCGGCGTCGGGAATCTGGCGCAGCTCGAAACTCGCTTGTTTCCTTAACCCCGCTTCCAAGGCCGCATAGCGTTGGTTCCAACGCCTGATATTGGCATCCAGGTGCGGCAATTGTGCCCGGATCAATGCAGCGCGCAAGTTGTCCATACGACTGGAACAGTTGGGTGCCAGGGTTTTGACCCGCTGAAACACCTCGTCGTTAGGCCGCGCGCCATGGCGATCGTACAGCATGTAGGAC
This sequence comes from Alphaproteobacteria bacterium, assembly GCA_965228345.1. Taxonomy (GTDB): domain Bacteria; phylum Pseudomonadota; class Alphaproteobacteria; order UBA7985; family UBA7985; genus CAXQZM01. The sequence goes on from CBDDHH010000003.1 coordinate 1,067,103, forward strand.
CCTGAGAGGATCACAGCGCGGGCGGCCACCTCCGCATCGGTGGTGGTGAGCAGCCCACCCTCCCCTGCGTTCACGTGTTTGTAGGTCTGCGCGGAAAAGCAGCCAACAAGCCCAAAATTACCTGACCGGGTGCCGTTCCAATGGGCGCCCATGGTATGGGCGCAATCTTCGATGACCGTCAGGCCCAAGCCCCGGCACTGCGCCATCAGGGCGTCCATATCGGCCAAATGCCCGCGCATGTGCGACAGCATCAGGACCCGGGCGCCGCTCGCCGCAGCCTGTTCGGTCAAATGCGATGGATCCAGGGTCCAGTCATGCCTGGTTTCGACCAGTACGGGGCGCGCACCGACGGAGAAGATCGCCCCTGGAACAGGCGCCAGCGTATAGGCGTTGGTCAAGACAGGATCCCCCGGCTGCACCCCGACGGCGCGCAACGCGATCTGGAGCGCGGTTCCCCCGCTCGTGGTCGCTAGGCAGTAGGGCACGCCTTGGTAGGCGGCATAGTCCTGTTCCAGCAAGGTCACTTCGGCCACTTCATCGGCCAGGGTATTGTATCGGTGCAGGCGCCCCGTGCGCATGATCTCGACGGCGCGCGCGATGCCCACCTCGGGAATGGGTTCTTGTTGGGTAAAGAGTTTTTCAAACCTCATCGAAACCTGCTGTCGGCCCAAAAGGCGACGACCGTCCAAACCAGAACCCCGACGAAAATTGTCGCCCACCAATACCACTTCAGCGGTTCACGACGCTTTTTCAGCACTGGGATCGCGGCTTGTTTTTCGCACAGTTCCCGCTCGAGCCGGCGCTGAGTCGCCGATTTGCCGCCCATAAGGCCCAGCGTCCAGCGGCTTTCCTGGTCTTCCTTATCCATGGAAGTACCTTAGCGGCCCCATAAAGCCATGTCATGCCTCATTCGCCCTCGCGGGAGTTTCCATCGCAAAACCCCTTCTGGAGCAAACAGGGAGTGTTGCGACACAGCGAATTTCAAGCTAGGGGGAAGCCTCGTTCTCAAGACCTTAATTTGGAGACTAACATGAATTCCAATCTTATTCGCATCATCGTCGCCCTTGTCATCGCCGTAGTGGCGTTCTTTGTCGGTCAGCAATCGCGCAGTGGTGAAATTTTGGACCTTGCTGAAGCCCGCGATATGGAGGCGTCAAAAGCAGAAGACTTACAGGGCCGCGCCGCGGAGCTGGAACAAGAACTGTCCGCGAAAGATCAAGAAATTGAAATCCTAGCGACGAACTTATCAACCGTAACTGAGGAAGCCAACGCCGCCAGCGCCGATTTTTTGACTACGATTGCTAATCTGGAAACCGCCATGGCGCAGCTGTCCGAGCAGAACACGACGAGCGAATCAGCTTTGGAGCAAGCCCAGAATGACCTCGCCGCCGCGGTCCAAGCCCGTGATACGGCACAGGCGAATCTTGAGGCGATGGTTTCGAGTAATGAAGAAGCCGAAACGGAATTATCCAAGGTCCAATCCGAATTGATCGCGGCGCAGGGTGACCTTGCAGCAATTCAGGGCGATATCACCGCCGCGGAAACTAGGTTAACTGCCCTCAACGATGAAATCCAAGCCGCATTGGAAGAAGCCAGTACCGCCGATGAATTGACCCAAGAAGCTCAGAAACGCCAAGCAGCGGCCGAGGCTTCGGAAAGTGCAGCCCAGCAACGGCAAGCCGACGCTGAGGCCGCAGCGGACAATGCTGAAGCTCGTCAAGAACAAGCAGAAGCGGCGGCAAGTGAGGCCGAAAGACGCAGAGCTGACGCCGAGGCCGCCGATGAATCTGCTGAAAACTCCTAATCTAGGAAACATTCGAGCTGGCCAGATCAGCATCCCTATACCAGAGTTCCATAGAAATGACTCTTTATAAACTGGTATAAGGCCCGCGACTGCGGGCCCTGGGTCGGGTCGCGAATCGGTGCGAAAGCGCCCTGAACGTAAGTTGAGGACGCCGCCGAGCGGTCGGGCTGAGCGAGCGTAGCGAGCTAGGTGAGAGTGCAGTCCAAGAAGCCGTGACGCAACGCGTTTCTGGGGGGAGATACAGAATTTGATAATGGATCGAGACCTCAGCATAATTCGACTTCGGATCAAAGGACCACAATATGTGGTGTCATAAAAGCAAAGTTAGCACCATATCTTGCTATCAACTTTCGATCCTCTGATTTATGCTGAGGTCTCGGATCACCATTCCAAAAACTCGTATCATACCAACGGTCATAAAAAGTGACCTTTTTATGACCGTTTCGTGTCTCACGGCAGAAACGCTTCGCGTTTCTGCCGTGAGACAAAACTCCGCCAAAAATGTCAATTTTTAGCGGAGTTGGTATAATTACCGCTAGTATCATCTGTCAGAGCGATTGCATGAAAGACTACCTCTCCATTTAGCATGCAAAGGCTGCGTCATATTCGACATTTTTTGCGACGAACAAATTTGCCAAATTCGTTTCAAGGCGAGCTAGGTTCGAGCTAGGTCTGCGTCACCGAATGCCCTGAGTGTCCGTCTTGCTTTGGAAATTGGTTTCACGCAATCGCCCTGTATCATTTGCGGGAAGCTTGACGCGCCGATTAGCCGGGTCGTATAGGCAGGGGTCAACAACTTTAGCGGGGAAACGTTGACCCAAGAACCACGCTTCGCACGCCTCTATCCCGACGTCGAGGAATGCGCGCAGTAAATTGGTGCCCGTGCGATGCCCATAGGCCGCGGAGGTCACGGTTCCCACCACACAGTCGCCGACCAGCAAACTATCGCCGCCATGGGCCGTGGCAAAGTCGCATTCGAGCGCCAGGGTAACCAGCCGGCGTTGGGGAACAGTGCGTGCCATCAGGGCCGATTTTCCAACGAAGGCTTTATCACATTTCACAAATCGATCCAGACCGTGGGCATAGGGGTCAAACTCGGTCAGGAAATCGGCCTTCCAATGACCATACCCTTTTTCCAGGCGCATGGATTCGGTGGCGTAAAGACCGAACGGTTTGATCTTATGGGGTGCTCCCGCCGCCCAGAGCAAGTTCCAGGCTTTCTGGACGCTCTCATTGGCCACATGCAGTTCCCAAGCTAGCTCGCCGCTAAAGGACACGGCCATGGCCACGGCCTCTACTGGGCCGAGGTTAACCCTTTGGCAGTGCAACCACGTGAAGTTATCCCAATCAGTGCGCGGCGCGACAGCCTTGAGCACCTCCCGCGACCGCGGCCCTGCGATCACCAAGGTGTCATGGCTATACGTCAAGCTGCGCATCCGGACGCTGCCGTCATTCGGCAGGCGCTGCGCCAGCCAGTCCCAGTCGTGCTGCTCAGCCGCCGCGGCCGACCCGTACCAAACTCGCCCGTCCCCAAGGTTGGCCAAAGTCGCCTCGCCCTTGACCATGCCGCCCTCATTGAGGAAGTAGCTGAGACCTACCTTGCCGTCCTGCCGCGACACGCGCGAGCACATGATGCTATCCAAAAAATCATGGGCGCCCGGCCCCGACAACTCGATCCGGTTGAATCCATTGACCTCCATCAGGCCAACGTTGGTTTGCACATTGGCGACCTCGGCGGCTACGACCGCGTGGGTTTCGTTGAATTTGAACGAATGGGTTTCACGAAAATCGGGACGGGGCTTGTAATAGGCCGCCCGCTCCCACCCTGCGACCACGGCAAATTCAGCACCCAGCTCGGCCAAGTCGCGCGTCAAGGGCGAAGTCTTGAGAGGGCGACCCGCCGGCCGATGCTCCTGGGGCATGTGAAATCGGAATTCGTTTTGGTAGTCTTCGATGGCTTTGAGGGCCGTATATTCTGGCGTATGATGGCGCGAGAACCGGCGCGGGTCGAGGCACCAGGTGTCGTAGCACGCATCACCGCCGCCCTGAACATGGTTGGCGATCATTTGCGCCAGCAACCAGCCATGGCCGCCCCCCTCCCCCAAGCCTGCACGCAACCCGGTGATGGCATAGGCATTTTGCTTGCCCGGGATCGGCCCGACGAGCGGGAACCCGTCAGGCGTATAGGTGATCGGCCCGTTGACGATAGCAGCGATGCCCGCGGTTTCAAGGCAGGGCATGCGCGCGATCGCACCGATCATGACGTCGGCAACCCGGTCCAGGTCGTCAGGACAGAGCGCCATGGTAAAGTTGGGGTCGATTCCGTCAAGCCCCCAAGGCTTGCAGTCCTGTTCGTAGAACCCGATCAGCAGACCGTTCTTCTCCGCCCGCTGATAAAAATCCGATTGGGGGCAACGAATCAGCGGGACCTCCCACCCCTCGCCCCGCTCGGCCTTCAAGGCCCCAATTTGCGGGATCGGATCGGTGAGCATGTACTGATGCTCCATTGAGGCGACAGGCAGCACCACCTCCATCATGGCGGCAACTTCGTTGCAACGATACCCGCCCGCGTTGACGAGAATCTCAGCCTCCAGAACCCCTTGGCTGGTCGTGATCTGCCAAGCGCCACCAATGCGCTGCTTGAGGCTCCGGACCTCGGTCCGGCGATAGACCTGCGCGCCGGCCTTCCGCGCTCGGCGGGCCAGGGCTTGACACAGCTGCGCGGGGTCTATGTATCCATCGTGGGGATCCCAAAGTGCGCCAACCATCCCCTGGGTCGAAATCAAGGGGTGTCGTCTTTGCGATTCTTGCGAGTCGAGCATTTCAAACTCCACGCCCATGCCCTTGGCTTGGGATATGAAGTGGTGATAGCCATCCAAATGGTCCTGAGTGGTAGCAAGGCGCAGACCACCTGTGCCGTGGTGGTAGTTGATGGGATACTCCAAATCCGCCGCCAACTCTTGATAGAGTTTGATTGAGTGCGATTTGAGCCCTAACATGGTTTGGTTGGGACCAAAGTTTGTGACTTGTGCAGCAGAATGCCAGGTGGTGCCCGAGGTCAACTCATCGCGCTCCAACAACACACAATCGGTGATGCCGTGTTGGGTCAACTCGTAGAGGGTCGCGCACCCCGCGATCCCGCCGCCAATGACGGCGACCTGGGTATGAGTTTTCATAAAGGCGGTCGTAGACATGACACCAAGGGCTCTCTCAAGTGCGTGCGACGCCGAGTGTCGCGATTCTTTGAGACCTCAGCGTAAATCAAAGAATCGAAAGTTGATAGCAAGATATGGTGCTAGCCTTGCTTTTATGACACCACATATTGTGGCCTTTTGATCCGAAGTCGAATTATGCTGAGGTCTCTCTTTAGTAGTTTCGACCTAATCCCGTCTTATACCAGCGGCCAAAAAAGTTGGCACTTTTTGGGCCGTTTCGTGTCTTGCCTAATGGAATATGAGCGTTTTCTTGCCGCGATGCTAGATCATTTGTGGTAAGCTTGACGCGCCGATTTGGGGGTGGCCACCCCCAAATCGGCGGCGGGGCGGGATCGTTCGTGTCTAGGTGCTGCGTTGCAGGCACCGTTCGTGAGTTTGATCACCCCGTCTTTCCTACAAGTGGCCCGAATGGATACTAGGGAGCCAGCTGTGCGTCCCGTATGACAAGAAAGGGAACGCAAAGATGTAAGATGTAGCAGTGTCCCGTGGAGTGGTGTAAGAGCGGGGAGGTTATCGGCGCCAGCTAGCTGACGGTGATGACCTCCTCGCTCCTGTCTAATCTGGCAGTGGCGGAGCTTTTGTTTAGGGTGTTTTTTGTAACCTACACCGCAAAGGAACTCCGACATGACACACGATCACATCGACACCCCCGCCACCGACCCTCGCTTAGAGCTTCTGGACCTTATTGAAAACCACGCATCGCACGATCTTCTAAGCGACATGCTGACCTTCGCTGCCTCGCAGCTCATGGAGATGGAGGTCAGTGCCAAGACGGGTGCCTATCTTGGCGAACGCCGCAGCAATGAACGCACCACCCACCGCAACGGCTATCGATATCGCCCCTGGCAGACGCGGGCTGGCAGCCTGAACCTTGCCATCCCCAAGCTGCGCAAAGGAACCTACTTCCCCTCGTTCTTGGAGCCCCGCCGCCTTACCGAAAAAGCCCTGACCGCCGTCATTCAAGAGGCTTATATCAAGGGCGTCTCCACACGCGCCGTCGATAATCTCGTCCAGGCCTTGGGCGGCACAGGCATCTCCAAGAGCCAGGTATCGCGCCTATGCGAGGAGATTGATGAGCGGGTTCAGGCCTTCCTTAACCGACCCATTGAAGGCACCTGGCCCTACCTCTGGCTGGACGCGACCTACATCAAGGCGCGAGAGGGCGGACGCATCGTCTCCAAAGCCGCTATAGTCGCCATGGGCGTTAATGATCGCGGTGAACGCGCTATCCTGGGCCTGGGCATTGGCCAGAGTGAGGCGGAGACCTTCTGGAAAGACTTCCTGCGCTCACTAGCTGATCGAGGCTTGCGCGGCGTCCAGCTCGTCATCGCCGATGACCATCGCGGCCTCACTGCGGCGGCGGATAAGGTGCTAAACGCTCCTCGCCAACGCTGCCGCGTCCATTGGATGCGCAACATGGGCGCTTATGTTGGCGTTAAGCATCGCCCCGTCGTCACGGCCATGATCAAAACCATCTTTGCGCAAGATGAGTTATCAGACGCTGAAGCTCAATGGAGCGTTGTTCAGGATTCCTTTGCCAAGCAGTGGCCCAAGCTCGCCGCAGCAATGGAGGCTTCCCGCCATGAGGTGCTGGCCTATATGGCCTTCCCCAAGACACACTGGACCAAGCTGCACTCCACCAACCCCCTCGAACGCCTCAACAAGGAGATCAAGCGGCGGACCAAAACCGTGGAGATCTTCCCCAACGAGGCCGCCATCATACGCCTCGTCGGCGCGCTCTTAGCCGAGCAAAACGACGAATGGTGCGTGGCCAGAAACACCTATATCAAATGGCCCGAAAACGGCACCAACATCGAAAGAGAAAATAAGCCCGTGACAAACACACTCATCAGCGGTTAAACTAAACTAACCCGACCAAGGGCCGAACCGCTTACACCACTCGGCGGGACACTATCAAAGATGTCATAAGTTACCATCGGAATTGATGTTTCAAAAGCCCAATTCGATATTTTTGTGTCAAATGGCCAAAACCATAGCTGCAAACCTAGGGTCCGTGGACATTAGGGATTCCCATTTCTGCAAAATTGTGTTTCAAGCTTCCAAAACGGAGGTTTCAATGAACACAGATCGCTTTGTTGTCACAGATCAACTCTGGGATAGGATTTCAGGGTTGATTCCAGGCCGCGATGGGGTTCTCGGTGTTACTGGAAAAGATAATCGTCTCTTCCTGGAGGCTGTGCTTTGGCGGGTGCGTGCAGGGCTCCCTTGGCGAGACTTGCCGCCAGAATTCGGCAAGTGGAATACTCAATTTCGCCGTTTCCGTCGATGGGCCGCAGCAGGTGTTTTTGAGAGACTTTTTGAAGCTCTAAACCAAGACCCCGACTTTGAATACGCTCTTATCGACGGCACTATGTTAAGCGTTCACCAGAAAGCCAGTGGCGCAAAAGGGGGACTCAAAATCAGTCCATTGGACGTTCAAGAGGTGGATTGACGACCAAGATCGTTGCCTTGGTTGAGGGCTTAGGGAACCTGGCCCGCTTCCTTCTGTTGCCTGGTCAAGCCCATGATATGCAAGGGGTCAAGCCACTCATAGAGGGCGTCTGTTTTGATGCTCTATTGGCTGACAAGGCTTTCGATGCAGACTGGCTTCTTGAAGACTTAGATCAGCGCGGCGCAACTGCGGTGATCCCACCCAAAGCAAATCGCAAAACCCAACGCCAGTATGATAAGCACGTCTATAAATGGCGGCATCTGGTCGAAAATTACTTCGCTAAGATCAAAGAGTTCAGAGGCATCGCAACGCGTTATGACAAAACAGATTGCTCATATGGCGCTGCTTGGTATCTGACTGCAACCGTGATTGGTGCAAGATAATTGTCCACGGACCCTAATACCCCTTGCGGGATTAAGGCTCTCATCAAGACCTTGAGCAAGCTTCCTGATGAGGTGGTCCTGGTTAATTAGACAGGTTGGCAGCGAATTTAGTGAGCGATTAGGTTGCTCATGCCGCCATTTTTAGGTGTATGTTAGCATCTGGTCCCAGCCTTGTCACCTCTCCACCTGCGAGCCCGTTAGGGCGAGTGGGGGGATGGGGTGACAAGGCCGTATCTCTCGTTTGATAGGCCACCGCGGGCGCTGTCCCATCAGTTTTCCAACAACAACGGGCGTCGCCACACCCACGTTGGGCGGCACCTTAGCCCGCAAAAGTCGGTTGATCTAACCGAATCCCGGCATTGCAGCAGCAGAGCCAGCCATTCCACGGTCAGTTTCACAGCGCCCGCGACATGCCATAGCAAAAGGCTTCGCATTCTGGCGCAAACCACTGTCCAGCCCTGCTAAGTCGCGCCCATGTCAAGACGATCTACTGGCGGCCGTGCAGGCCGTGTTGCGGCGCGACGAGCCGTTGAGCAGGACATAAATCCCGTTCCCCCGGGGCAAGTAGGCGGGCAATATCGGCCCCTGAGCGACGAAGAGATCGTGCGCATCATCAACGAAGCCTACCGTGTGCTCTCGGAGATCGGCATGGGCGATGTGCCCGCGCAACTGCAAGACCGAGCCCTGAAGCACGGCGCGTTCTTAAAGACTGGACGGCTGTGCTTCCCTCGGGCCATGCTTGAGGCCCTCGTGACCAGCACTCCCAGCACCTATACGTTTTATGGGCGCAATCCCAAGTTTGACATCACAGTCGGCAGGGGTACCCACTACTGCACCGGCGGGGCGGGCGTGCAAACCCTGGATATGGACACGGGGCGCTATCGGGCCTCGACCTTGCAAGACCTCTACGACTTCACCCGACTTGCCGATCAAATGGATCAGATCGTCGTCTTTACCCGCATCTGCGTGGCGACGGACTTGCCCGACAACTACGAACTCGACATCAATACCGCTTACGCCCTGATCGCGGGCACCGAAAAACCCGTCGGCACCTCTTTCTTTCTCGGCTCCTATGTCCAACCCGTGGTGGACATGTTTGATCTCGCTTTGGGGGGCCCCGGGCGATTTCGTGAGCGGCCATTTTGCAATGCCCATATCTCTCCGATCATCTCGCCGCTCAAGTACGGCGAAGATGCCTTTAACGTCGCCCTCGCCGCCATCGAAGTGGGAATGCCGATCAACGCCATCGTCGCGGCCCAGTCGGGCGCGACGGCCCCTGCTACGATCGCGGGCATGGTGGTAGCGGGGACGGCAGAAACGCTGGCGGCGCTCGCCATGGTCCAGCTCTTTGCCCCTGGGCATCCCATGATCTTTTCCAACTGGCCTTTCGTGATCGATTTGCGCTCGGGCGCCTTTTGTGGGTCAGGCGGCGAAATTGCGCTGATGAACGCAGCCTCCGCGCAAGTGTCCAACGCCCTCGGCTTACCGTCGGGCGTTGCGGCCAGCATGGCCGACGCCAAAGCGGTCGATGCGCAAATGGGCGCCGAGAAAGCGCTGACCTCCGCGCTCACGGGCCTGGCGGGGGCCAATATGATTTACGAAAGCGCGGGCATGATGGCGAGCTTGCTCGGGGTCTCGTTCGAGGCCATGGTGCTCGACAATGAGATGCTGGCCCACGCTACCCGCACCATTCGCGGCGTGGAAGTAAGCGAAGAAACGCTGGCATTTGAGGCGATCAAAGCCGCGGTCTTTGGCGAAGGTCACTTCTTGGGCGGGGCGCACACCATGGCCGCTATGGAGCGCGACTACTACTACCCCAGCCTCGCCGATCGCTCAGCCCCCAACCTATGGAATGAGACGGGCGCACCTGAGGCCTGGAGCACGGCCAAGGCCCGCGTGCGCCATATCTTGGCAAACCATCGCCCCACCTACATCGACCCCGGGCGCGACCAGGAAATCCGCGCCCAATTTCCAATCAAGCTAGCAAGGCCTTGAAGAGTTTTTGGGTATAGGGATGTTGAGGTTTTTTGAATAGTTTTGCACTTGGACCTTGCTCCATCACCTGCCCATCGGCCATAACGATTAGATGATGCGCCAGGGATCGAACCACCGCCAGATCGTGACTAATGAACACGTAGGCCAAATTGTGAGACACCTGCAAGGTATGCAGCAGAGTCAAAAATTCGGCGCGGACCGCGCGATCGAGAGCAGACGTCGGCTCATCCAAAATCACCACTTTGGGAGCTAAGATCAAGGCCCTCGCTAAAGCCAGGCGCTGGCGCTGGCCGCCAGAGAACTCGTGGGGGTAACGGTACTTATCGCGCGGATCCAGCTGCACCTGTTCTAACATATCCTCAACGCGGGTATCTCGATCCGCCGCCGACAAGTCAGGCTGATGCACCTCCAACCCCTCGACAACGATTTCGGCGGCGGTGAGGCGGGGGGACAGGCTGGAGAAAGGATCTTGAAATACAATTTGTAAATCGGCGCGGCGCGCACGCAACCCGCGGTCGCTGAGTGTTTCCAAGACCTGTCCGGCCAAACGCGTTTGCCCGCCATGGGGCAGGAGTTGCAGGACCCCCAGCGCGAGCGATGACTTGCCCGACCCCGACTCACCGATCAGCCCCAAAGTTTCACCCGGCGCCAGGTCAAAGCTGATCGGCTTCACCGCCGCCACATCCCCATGGCCGCGCGCACCAGGATAGGAAACCTGCATGTCCCGAACCGACAAGACGGGGGGTTCCGAAGACGTCGGCCTAGGGGGTGGATCCCCTGGTTCGGCGGCCAACAGCTTGCGCGTATAATTATCGGTGGGCGCGGACAAAACTAGGCTCACGGGACCTGCCTCCACCCCTTGCCCGCCTCGCAGCACCACTGCGTCCCCGCCCATGTAGCGCACAACCCCAAAGTCGTGGGTCACCAGCAAAATAGCCAAATTGCGCTGATCCTGGAGGCGCTTGAGTAGATCCAAAACCTGTTTTTGCGTTGTTAAATCCAGCGCCGTCGTGGGCTCATCCGCGATCAGAAGCGCAGGATCGTTGGCAAGCGCCATGGCGATCATAACCCGCTGCCGCTGCCCACCCGATAGCACGTGGGGAAAGGAATCGGGAATGCGTGGGTCCTCTAGGCCGACCTGCGAAAGCAAACGCCGCACCTTGTCGATGCGTGCGCGGCGGCGCAGGTTGGGTTGATGTACCCTGAGCGCCTCCAGTATCTGCTTGCCGGCCCGCTGCAAAGGGTTCAGCGAGGTCATGGGTTCCTGAAAGATCACCCCGATCGAGCGACCACGTACTTGGCGCAGCTGTCGACTGGTGAGGCTTGTAAGCTCTTGACCCTCGAGCGCAATGGAACTTTCAGCATTCAAAACCGCGGGCGGCGACGGCAATAGCTGCGGAATCGACAAGGCTGCCGTTGACTTGCCCGATCCCGACTCCCCGATCAGGCACAAGGTCTGACCCGACGCCACCTCAAAACTCAAATCCCGAACCGCAGGCACCACCTGGATCGGGGTCTTGTAGTCGATCGAGAGATTCCGAACCCGGAGAAGGTCCATGGTCAGGCCGCCGCCTTCACCCGGGTTTTGATCTGGAAGATCGCGCGCGGGTCGAGCGCTTGTCGCACGCCGTCGCCGACGAAGACGATCAGCAACGTTAGGAGCGACAGGGGCGCAACGATGCCCACCACTTGCCACCAATTATAGTAGTACCGGCTGGCCTGCGCGCCCATTTCTCCCAGGGACGGCCAGGTCTTGGGCAACCCAAAGCCCAAGTAATCAAGCGAGGTTAGGATGGTCACCGAGCCCGCGAACACAAACGGCAATGAGGAGATGGGGCCAATGAAGGCGTTGGGCAACATGTGTCGACGCATAATCTTGCCGTCGCGCACCCCCAGCGCCCGCGCGGCCCGAACGTAGTCAAAATTGCGCGCCCGCAAAAACTCCACGCGCGTCACACCGACAAACCCCGTCCAGCCGAAAAACACCAAAATCCCTAACATGAGCCCGAAAGAAGACCCGTAAATGATCACCAAAGCGATAATAATATAGAGCGATGGCAAGCCGCCATAGACCTCGAGTAAGCGCTGAAAGGTGAGATCAACCCAACCGCCGTAGTACCCTTGCACCGCCCCCGCCATGATACCGATTATCGAGGTGAGCGTGACAAAGCACGCGCCAAACAGAAAGGACACCCCCAGCCCCCAGAGAAACCGCGCAATTACATCGCGGCCCGTATCATCGGTACCGAGCCAATGACGCGCCTCGGGCGGGCTCGGCACACGCCCCAGCGATTTGTCGATCGTATCGAAGCGATAAGGGATCGGCGGCCAAAGCACCAGCGCCGCTTCGGTCTGGAGCTTGGCCTGGAAACTGGGAGACTTGTAGTCGAGCCCTGGCAACAGGAATCCGAAGTCTCGGCCACTATAGTCGTTCAACAAAGGAAAGTAGGAGTGGCCGCCCATGCGAATGAACAGCGGCTTGTCGTTGGCGATCAGCGGCGCACTCAGGGAGACCAGCATAAGGCCGAGCAACGCATAGAGCGACACGTAGGCGCGGCGATTGTCGCGAAACACCCGCCAGCGCCGCCGGGGGATGGGCGACGTCCACAGCCCCCTCATGCGCGCGCGCCTGCCCTGCCAAAGCTGATGCGTCGATCGACAGCCACCAACATAAGGTCACCGACGATAGACAGCAGCAAACCCAAGAGCGAAAACACCCAGGTGGTCGCCAAGAAGGTCTTAAAATCCCGATCGGACAGAGCATCGAGGCCGAGCAGCGCCAGCCCCTCGATGTTAAAGATTCGCTCCACAATGATCGACCCGGTGAACAAAAGGCCGATCAAGGTGGCGGGAACGCTCGGTATGATTAAAATGCCGCCGTTGCGGAACACGTGCCGCCAAAAGATCTGGTTTTCCGACAGGCCCTTGGCCCGCGCCGTCATGACGTAGGTCTGGCTGAGCTGGTCCGCGTAGGCATTGCGCAAAAAATTAGTGCTCGCAGCGTAAGAACCCACGAGTAGGACGATGGCGGGGGCTGCGAGATGCCAGAGGTAGTCCTTGATCCTGTCCCACCACCCCAGCTCGGTCCAGTTGTCGGAAACGATGCCGCCGCGAGGGATCAACCCCTCGGGCTGAAAATAAGCGCCGCCCGCAGCGAACAGAGTCAGCAGACCAATGGCGAGCACCAAATTGGGAACGGCGTCGAGGGCAATAAAGCCTGTCGTCGTCCACGCATCATAGCGGGTATTTTGGCGATAGGCCTTGGTAATGCCGAAGAAAAAGGTAATGAAGGTGCCGATCACAAAGGTCACGACGCCAAGGCCAAATAAGACAGGAATTCGTTCGCCGATCAGAGACATGACGGGTCGCCCATAGGTCAACGAGTTGCCGAAATCGAACCGCACATAGGCCCAAAGCGTCTCCAGATAAGAACGCCACAAGGGTTGGTCGAGGCCGAACTGTCGGCGAATATCCTCGACCCGCCGCGCCTCCAGAGAGCTCGGGTCTTGATCATCGCCTGCCCCGCTGTCCCCTTGCGAGTTGGGCGTCGTCACCCCCGCGTCGCCCTGGGATCCAAACTGAATCGCCCGCTCTGCCAAGGAACCCGCGTCGCTGCCGATCAGTTGACGCGACAGCAACTGATCGACAGGGCCGCCCGGCATCAGCATGACGACAATGAAGTTGACGGTGAAAATCGCGATCAGGGTGACGGGGACCAGGCCTAGCCGCACCAGCACATAGCGCAAGGTAGGGTTCACGGCCAACCCGTCCTACTGTTGAAGACCGCCAGCGGCCTCCAAACGCTCGGGCAAGGTATCAACGAGGGACGCATCAGTCCACCACCCAGCGGTACCTGTGCCCTCAAACGGCAAGCGAATCCCAAGGTCGGACGGGCGGCCATAGTAATCCCACCACAGCAAGTGCGTTTCAGGCGAATGCCAGAACAAGATATTGTAGTTCTGATTGCGCATGTGCCGATCAAACACGCGCCCAATGGCCTCAATCACCTCAAGGTCTTCGGAAGCCTTAGCCCGCGCGTAAAGCGCATCGATCAAAGGATCGGACAGACCCGCGAACCCATAGGAGCCTTCGATGTTTGAAAACTCGGTCGAGAAATAGACCTCGATGTCGCTCCCAGGGGTTTGCAAACCCTCGAACGTGAACGAGATCATTTCGAAGTCACGGTTCCGGACCTTCTCAAACCACACGCCGCGATCGACCACCTGCAAGTCAAGGCGCACCCCGAGCAAGGCCAGAGAGTCTGCATAGGCTTGCCAAATCCGCTCGAACGCTGGAAGATTATACAAGACCTCGACGACGAACGGTTCGCCGCTAGGATCCAGCATGGTATCGCCGTCGATGCTATAGCCTGAGTCAAGCAACAGGGCGAAAGCCTGCTCCAGCTGTGCCTGATTGTCGCCGCCGCCGTTGGTAACAGGATTGCTGTAAACCCCCGCCAAATTAGAGGCTAAGGCGTCGGCGCTCTGCAAGTCTGCCAACTCTTGCAAGAGCTCCAGCTCCAGGCCCTGAGGCGCGTCCACCGCGGTCAGCGGTGGGTAATTGATGTAGTAGGAATTATTGCGTCGATACTGGCCGTAGAAAAACTGCTCGTTCATGGTTTCAAAATCAAAAGCCAAAGCCAGCGCCCGCCTCACGCGTGGGTCGGCAAATTTGGCATTGCGCAGATTGAAGAACGCCATTTGTGCACCGAGCAAACCGTTGGTGGCGATGGCTTCCTTGTTCATCACGCCCGCGTCGATCAAGGGGGTTTGCCGTTCGTAGGCATTGACCCACCGCTCCATCGTGGTTTCTTGAAAGCGATCAGTATCACGCGCCAGAAAGGCAATGCGCCGAGCCTCTGGATCGCGGATAGTTTCGAAGGAGATCGTATTTCTAAAGGCTGCCCCTGAGTTGGCAGGATGGTCTTTGCCCCAGTAGGTCTCGACAAACTCGTAGGTCAGCGACTCGCCTAACGTAAAGTCCGCAACACGATATGGTCCCGAACCCAAGGGCGGTTCTAGCAAGACATCGGAAAAAGATCGATCCTGCCAGTAGTGCTGCGGAACGATGGCGATGGACGAACTGAGACGGAACGGGAACTCTCGCTGCGCCGCCCCCTCGGGCGTCAAGCGTACAAAAAATCGTTCGTCCGACAAGGCTTCCCAACTTTCGATATGAGCGAAGAACGACTCCTTGAGAGCCTCGAATCCTTCGTCGAGAAATTTCTGGTAGGAGAAGGCGACGTCGCTTGCCTTGACAGGTTCGCCGTCCCACCAGCGGGCGTCATCACGAATCTTGAACAAAACCCAGGAGCGATCTTCGGCGATCTGATAGTACTCGGCCAGGTACACGTAGGCTGTAAAGAGCTCATCGCCGTTGGATATAAACAAAGAATCGTAGGTGTTGGTGCGAATACCTGGCGCGGTCTGGCCAAGACCGGCTCCGAACCCATGAAAACTCTGCCAAACAACAGAAACCGCCTGCCTTGCCGCCCCCTCATTGGGCGCGTCGGGGTTGCGATATCCCCAGTGGCTATAGTCAGGACTATAAAGTGGGTCCTGACCAAACTCGTTGTAGGCATGTAACTTGGGGTAGGACTTAAAGTCTGGAAGTTGCGCTTGTGTCGCCGCACTGATCAAACTGAAGACCGCCAGGGTCACCCATAAAATTCGCATATGCCTTCTATTCCCCGACCTTCGCCAGCGCGTTTATGCTGGAGCAAAGCCTGTGATCGTGAAAACAACTTATAGTAAAGGGGGAGTTCATGCGAAAACTAGGATGTGCAATCAAAGTTGCGTGAGCGCCCACTGTTTTTCTGCATACTAGTCAATGGACCTAGCCGAAGCGGCGTAAACTCTTACCGTATACTTTTTGAAAACAAGAGCGCCCAAAGGCGCTCTCAATATAGAAAACCAAGCATTGAAACCGATACTCCCACAGCGTCATTGTCATGAACCAACCGATAAAGAGACTCGTCTTATTGTGAACCTACTGCTAGTCCCGAAAAGCGGACGATGAACAATCCTTAAGTAGCCAGCGATTCGTTGCGAGACACCGTCAAACCCGCCCGAGAGCGCCGAATGGTATAGCCATAACGACCCAAATTGAGGGAATCTACCACAGGCTTCACAGCATCAAGCAAAGCCACAGCTGTTGCGTCAGGTTTTTGTTCAGGGACCGTTGCTTGCGCCTTTTGCCACTCGACAAAAGCCTTGTTGGCAATTTCCTCGCCCAGAGACTTGCGTAACGCTGTCAGTTTGCGCATGTGGCCCTTTGATAGGTTTGCTTCATCAATCATAAGAAATATCCACAGGTTAGAAAGGTTGTGCGTTGCACTTACACCAGAGATTCGCAAATGAATAGTCTTTATTTTCAGCAAGCGGGCACTTTGCTCTTGTCGTTTCTAACGATTCTATTGTTGGTTATGATCCTGTTGGTGATTGCGCAGTCCGCCTCGTTCTTATCGCTGACGTTAGAAAGTGGTTTGAGCGCTCTCGTCTTCATTGAATTTGCCCTACTCCAAATCCCGATCCTGGCGACATCGCTCATGCCTCTTTGCCTGATTGCTGCGAGTGCTTCGGTTTTTTCTGGCATCGCCAACGCCGGCGAATACGCGGTTCTACGCGCTGCGGGTGTTGGACAATCCTCATTTTTCTTTCCCGCGGCTTTGATAGGCCTAGCTTTAGCGCTTTGTTTCATCCCCTTGGCCTTTGAGATCGCCCCTTGGGCTATGCGCAGTCTCAATCAACTTGATCGGGAAAGCCGCGAACTCATCGCACAAAACACTCTGATCAATCCTGGTGAACCAACGCGCGTCGGGTCAGTAGAAATTCTGGTTAACGAAACCAGTGGTTCGGGCTTGTCAGGAATGAAGTTGTTTCTTACCTCAGATCTAGATCAGGAAGTTTTTGTCTCCGCTGATGCGGCTGATTTCATCAAGACGCCCTTAGGGGTTTCGCTTGCCATGGTTCATGGACAAATTTTCCATTTGCGTGATCAACGCCCGGTGAGTATCCAAACATTTGATGAGCTTCTTGTTGATCTCAATCCCCTGATTGCCAACGATCCTGAGACATATAAGGCCAGTGAGCCGGAAGAGCGGAGTTTTTTTGCCCTCTTTGAGGACCAGTTAGTCAGCGCGGAGGCTCATCGTCGAAACTGGGAGGAGGCCGCGAAACGCATGATTCTGCCGCTTTTTATCTTTGTTGTACCCATGTGGACCTTGTTTTGGCAACTAGAGGCCCGACGTTTACGTACTCAGGGCCTTTCGATTGCGCTGGTGGGACCAATCTCTTTGGTCCTGATCTATATTCTGGTGGGAACACCGGACCTATATGCTCATCCTGATTGGGGCCGCACTGCAGGCTTCGCGGCTGCGCTGCTG
The DNA here is from genome assembly GCA_965228345.1 of Alphaproteobacteria bacterium. GTDB lineage: Bacteria > Pseudomonadota > Alphaproteobacteria > UBA7985 > UBA7985 > CAXQZM01. The sequence goes on from CBDDHH010000003.1 coordinate 1,084,336, forward strand.
TGTTTGAGCTTTGGCGGCCTGCTTCTATGTTCTGGCCGACATTTTTACTGGCGAAACAGATTTCCTTCCCGATCATTCATAGCCGAAAAAATCGATCCAGGACCGGACAGAACCAAATGATACTCCTGCGATACATCGGCGGAAAGCTGATTCGAAACGCCGCCCTCTTGGCGCTTTTGCTTTGGTTAATTCAGTTTTCGGATCGAATCTCAAGTCTGGCCGGTGATTCGACCAAGGCCCATATCGCAGCGCTAAGCAGTCTTGAAAAGGTCCTAATTGCACTGGGGCGGTCCAGCCCTGAGGTCCTCGACTTCATCCCTATTATCTTCATGTTGGCATCTGTCGCCACGCTCACAACGCTCGGCAGGCACGCAGAACTTCATGTCATCCGCGGCGCTGGTCAATCTGCCGCGAGTATTCTATTAAAACTCGCGTTCGCCACAGTTCTCGCGTCGCTTGTGGTTACTCTGGCCGCGCGCCCCCTGGCCTATGAAGCGCTTAAATGGACCGACAAAAAGCTCTCCGCGAATCCCAGCTCTACAAGCGGCACGGAAGGCAATACCCAGACCGTTTGGTTTTCCGCAAGCCAGGGACGGCACCAGGGACGCCTTGATGGCTTTAATCTCTCAACAAATCAAGCCGATGTGCTTTATTTGCTTGATACAACCGCCAAAGACATCTCGAAGTCCTATCTAATTGCGCACCAAATTCAATTGACCCCCTCTGATTCTTCCAGAGGCCCGACCTTAACCGCAGCAATGGTTGAATCCGCCGGCCCTCTAAAGTTGTACTTGGACCACCCGCCCAAGGTCATGTTACCGCAAAACCCCAATTACGAACTTCCCCTTGCGTATCTTTTGGGCTGGATTGACGACCCTGATCGCACGGTACTCACACCCCGTCACCTATCGTATCTTATCCAGCGGGCGATCGCTGAACCAATCTTGTCCGCTGTTCTTGTCATATTGGCGGGGCTTTTGTGTGTTGAGTTGGGCACTCGCCAATCCGTGGGACGCTTGATCGCCACCACGCTGTGCTTTGTCGTCTCAGTCTATTCTTTGTACGTCATCGCAAATGCCTTTGGGATCAATGGTAAATCTCCGCCAAGTGTGGCGGCTTGGGGTCCGCCAGCAGTTTTAGCTTGTTTCGGCCTTACGCTCATGACTGCACGCGATCTATCTTGGCACGTTACTGTTGGTCGACGAAAGGCAGAAATCTCATAGTGTTGCCAGTGCTTCGGCTCCTGCGCCTTGCGGTGTGCATGGCGCTGCTCACTGGAGCTGTAAGCCATGGTCAATTTTTGCCGCCGCAAGTTATTGGCACGATTGCGGAAAACCCCGGTCTGATCCTCGCCGAGCAAATCCACGGAAGTGTCGAGCAGGAAAGATTAACCTTTTTGGGCCGCGTACAATTCCGGTTTGAAACAATCAATTTCTCAGCTGATCATGGGTTTATAGATCCAAGAACCGCCCAGTTTGAGGGTCGAGTCACTTATGCCGATCAAGACGTTGCGACACAGTCCGAGCGCATGATCCTAGATCGCCAAACTGAGACGCTACTCTCGGTGAATGGCATGGCAACCGATCAGGAACTCTATATGACATACGCCAGCGCCCGGCAATCCTCCGCAGGACATATTCAACTCGAAAGCCTGACTCTTGCTCCCTGCCCCGACTGCAGTCCGATCGCGCAAAGGCCATGGGCCATTCATGCCGCCGATATTGAGCTCGATCCAAACACGCATCAAGCCTACCTCAATAACCTACAACTCCAGATCCTCGGGGTGCCGCTCTTATCCTCGCCGCGATGGCAATTTGCTGACCCGCGCTTACAGCGCCTTTCCGGCTATCTACAGCCGACTATTCGCAATACTCCAGCAGGAAGCCAAGCCCTGAACGTAAGCTACTTTCAGGCGCTAAGCGATCAGCGCGATTTGAGGTATAGCTGGGAAGTTCATCAGGATGGTACACCACTCATGGAGGCTCGGTTTCGCCACGCTACCGCGACGGAGTTTGTTAACCTAAGGGGACAAGTAGCCGATCACGACGGACCGTTGGGTGATATCTCCCTTTCTGGTGACTGGTTCTTGGGACCCCATAGCCGTGTGCTCGCAAATGCACGCTGGCAAAGCAACGAGAATTTTGGGGATACTTATGGACATGATGGCAGCGAGTTCCGTCGCGCCAATGTGCGCTGGGAGACCTTTGGGCTCTATCGCTACGGGCGCCTTGAACTGTCAAGGGATCTGCGCGGCGCCGAGGCGTCGGCAAATTTTCCTGGGGAGGAAATACCCACCCGTTTGACCGCCCAATACAAGATTCATGAACTTCCCTGGCACAAGAACAGTCGTCTAACCACGTCGTTCGGTCTGGATGCGGCAGATCGTGAGGCGGGTCGAGACACCGCAAACCTTGCTGCTGAGGGGCGTCTCGACCTGCCAGCGTCGCAATGGCGCGGGCAAACGTGGCAATCTGCGGCCTTCGCCACCGCAGGGCTCGCACGGGCTGACGGGATTAGTACAACCTCGGATGAGGTAAACCCCGAGCAACCCAACTATTGGGGCGATAGCCCCTATGCAACCGCCGGCCTGAGTCTCGATGGCAAGTTCCCACTCCACGGCACCCTGGCGGGGGAGGCTACCCAATTGCTTCCGCGCCTGCGTCTAACCTACGTTAACGGCGATCCCCCCGAGGGCGAAGTGGCCAACGAAGACGCTTTAGCGCCATTTCTATCGGCAACGACACTTTTTCGCCCCGCAAACTCTGGCTACTTGGATCGGGCCTATGTTGGCACACGCGTTGATATGGGGATTGATGCAAACACTTTAGTGGGACCATGGGATACGCGCCTTTTCCTCGGCCAACGTTGGCAAGATAAGGCCGCCTACTACGCCCCCGCTTATTCGGGCTTGAGCGAAGGGCTCAGTGCGTTGGTGTTGGATGCACGGATAGAACACCCGCACCATGGCATCAGTCTTGCCTACTTGGGCCATGTGGGTGTGGACCTTGGTCAAGAAACCGCGCACATAGTTGAGGCGGGGTGGCCTGTTGATCACTGGCGCCAATCCGTCGGTCTCTACGATATAGAGGAAGGCGACGAACTTGAAGGAGGTCAAAAATGGACTACCAGCCTGCGCGGAAAGCTAAGTACCGATTGGTCGGGCAGTGTAAGTTTTAGCGACGAATTCGACATACCTGGATCAGCGGCGCTTGCCTTGCGGGCAACCTATCGCGATTGTTGTTTTGCGCTTCGGCTTTATGCGGACTTTGACGAAAACAACGGCGATATGGAAGCATCCTTAGGATTTGCGATCAGTGTCCTTGATATTGTAGAATCGGGAAGACTGGACGTCGTCAACTACTGAAATGGTTCGCACCTTGCATCGACGCCCCATCGACATGGGTGACGCGATCAAACTCAAGTTGAGATGAATTTCGCTTGAGGGTCGTTCAGGCTTGGCCCACAGAAGGTTTTCGACTAAATTCAGGACAATGTTCATGACGTCGCCCGTCCAAGTCTGCGTTTACTTTGCCTTAGGTTGTGCTGCCTTGCTTGGTCTGGGCGCGCGTGTTCAGGCCCAGTACTATGCCCCCTTTGATGTTGCTGCCGAGGTGGGGGACGACATAATTACCCAGTTCGACATTAGCAGCCGCCTCATGTTGAGGTCAGCGATTGATGGAACCAATGATACGGGCCCGGACGCGCGTGCGGCCATACTGGAGGATTTGATTGATGAGATGCTATTTGCCCAAGCCGCACGAGCAAGGGATATCTATCCGAATGCCGAGCGAGTTGAGGCTGCTTTTGCCAGCATAGCCCAGAACAACGGTCGATCCTTGCCAGAATTTATCGATATTTTGACCAACAGCGGCGTGAATGTAGATAGCTTTCGGTCCAACGTCGCCGCGCAGCTTGTGGTCAATGCGATGATGGCGAGTACTTACGGCCAAAATCTCGGGATCTCCAGTGCCGAGCTGGCAGCGGAGCGCTTGCGGATCGAGGCGGGGCGCGGCCAGTATGAGTGGGATTTGATCGAAATAGGGCTGGCCACGGCCGATGTTGTTACGGCCGAACTCGTGGCAACGCAGCTCCGCCAAGGGGCGAGCCCAGAAGGTATGGCGCGCCGTATCTCCACATCACCTTCAGCCGCAAGGAGCGGGCGACTGGGATGGGTGTGGGCAGATGAATTGGATCCGGCGGCGCGTGACACCCTGACCAAAACGCCTTTGGGCGAAGTCAGCGCCCCTGTGGCCCGCGGGTCCGGCTATATCCTCTACGTTCCTCTCGCGCGGCGCGCAGTGGGAACGTCCGGGTCAGAATCCTATATCCGCCTCTACCGTCTATTCCTCAGCCTCGAAAATCAAGGTCAAAGCCCAAACGATAGCCAGAAGATTATTTTGATTGATCAAGTGATCCGACGCGTTGAGGGATGCGAGGAGTTTCGCGAGGCAATCGCCACCTACGGAGAGGGACCGTCGGGCGATATGGGCGAACTCGCAATAGCGAGCCTGCCCGCAGATATCCGCGTGGCGGTCGAAATTTTACCTGAAGGCGACTATTCAGAACTCGTACGCGAACCAGGAGGGGCCTCAATCTTCATGAATTGCGGCAATCGAGAATCCGCCATCGCGCTGAGCGACGATGAAATCCGCGCATCCCTTACCGATGAGCGTAGTCGGCGATTGCAGGAAGAACTGCGCCTCGAACTCCGTCGCGCCGCCTATATTGAATATCGCTAGACAGGACCCATGCGTGGGCTTGCCATCAGCAGCGGTGATCCTGCGGGAATTGGGCCGGAGATTTGTGCCAAGGCCTGCCGCCACATGGCGCATACTAGGCCAAGTCTAGGGCTACATCTGTTCGGCGATGCCCGTGCATTTCCGACCGACGTCGTGGCCCTCCCCCAAGTCCATCTCCACGATCGCCGCTGGCGGCGCCAACCCGCCCCAGGCGCCCCCAGCGTTGAAAACGCGCCCTATACGGCTGGCTTGATTGCCGACGCCACGTCGCATGTGCAGACCGGCAAAGCCCAAGCGTTGGTCACGGCCCCGATCGCTAAGGCGGTTCTCTATGAAGCTGGCTTTGCCTATCCAGGTCATACAGAATTTCTGAGCCATTTGGCAGGCGACGTTCCAACGTTCATGATGATCGCCAGTCCTCTCTTGAAGGTCGTTCCCGTGACCTTACACCAGTCGCTCCGCTCAGCCATCGAGGGTTTAACGACCCACAAAATCATCGCGGCCGCGCGCGCCGCCCATGTGGGCTTGCAAACCTACTTTGGAATTGCTGCCCCGCGACTCAGCATATGCGGGCTCAATCCCCATGCGGGGGAGCGGGGAACTATGGGCGAAGAGGATGAGATGATTGTGCGCCCCGCCGTGTCGGAGCTTCGCAACGCAGGAGTCGACATTCGCGGGCCCGTGCCCGCCGACACGCTTTTCCACCCGGCAGCGCGGGCGAGCTATGATTGCGCCCTGGGTCTGTACCACGATCAGGTCCTGATCCCGGCCAAGGCGCTTGCTTTCGATACGGGCGTGAACTTGACCCTTGGGTTACCGTTTGTTCGCACCTCCCCCGATCATGGCACCGCGTTCGATCTGGCAGGCCGAGATCAAGCCGACCCTACGTCTATGATTGCGGCACTGGAACTTGCTGCCGATTTGAGCGCGTGAGCCTGCCGTCGGTCCGCGCCCATCTTCGCGCTCACGGCCTTGAGCCCACCAAAGCCCTGGGGCAGAATTTCTTGCTGGACCCCAATATCTGCGACAAAATTGTTCGCGGTGCCGGAGACTTGAGCGGACATACAGTTATCGAAATCGGCCCTGGGCCTGCCGGTCTGTCCCGCGCTATCATGCACTACCAACCACGACGCCTTATTGCGGTCGAGCAAGACCAGCGCTTGCGGCCTTTGCTGGCTGAGGTCAGCTCGGTCTACCCTGATTTTTGCCCGATTTTCGCTGACGCCCTCAAAACCGATCTGACGAAGCTCGGGCCGCCGCCCAGGCGCCTCATTGCGAACCTGCCCTACAATATAGCTACACCGTTAACACTCGGTTGGCTGAAGCAATGGCACCAAGCACCGGAGGCCTTTTCGAGTCTCACCCTCATGTTTCAGAAAGAAGTGGTGGATCGGTTCGTCGCACGCCCAAAAACGAAAACCTACGGGCGTCTTTCGGTAATGGGGCAGTGGATCTGCAAGATTGAGGCCCAGTTTGATTTGCCGCCCCATCTGTTTTTACCTGCGCCCAAGGTCATATCTACAGTCGCCCACTTCCAGCGTCGAGACCAGCTTTTGAACTCCTTTGCTGCAATGGAATGCGTGGTCGCCGCCGCCTTCGGTCAACGCCGCAAAACCCTGAAGAAAGCCATGAGTGAGACCTATCCGCACATTGAACAGGTCCTGGCCGATCTCGGAATTCCCGCTCGCGCGCGCGCTGAGGAGCTGGGAGTCGACCAGTTCTGCGCCCTGGCCGACGCGTTGACATAAGACCAACGGCGAAAAAAGTTGACACTTTTTCAGCCGTTTTATGTCTCACGGCAGAAACGCTTCGCGTTTCGCCTCCGACGGGGCCTTCGCTTATACCCCGAGGGCTCTCGCGCTATTCTCGGGGCCGCTACGGGGGCCGCAGTCGCGGCCCTTAGAACAGCGAATAAAAGAGTCATTTTAAATCGCCGCTGGTATATGTCTGGCTATAAAATTGACATTATTGGCGCAGTAGGGTGAACGGCCCGTATGTCGGACTCCACGATCCTGATCACAGGTGCCTCTAGCGGCATCGGCGCCGAGCTGGCACGCCAACATGCGGGACCGGGCGTACACCTGATTTTAACAGGACGCAGCCTGGATCGTTTGCACCCCGTCGCTGACCAAGCCCGCGCAGCAGGTGCGCGGGTAACGCTGCAAGCCATTGACGTGACGGACAGCGAGGCCATGGCGGCCTGGCTGAGCGCGCAAGACGCCGAGAGTCCGATCGGCGTGGTCTATGCCAACGCTGGCATCGCCGATGGGGTCCGTCACAGCGCCTACGAACCCGAAACTGTATCTCGCGCCCTATTCGATACCAACCTCTACGGCGTTTTGAACACCCTCTATCCCCTTTTGCCGGGTATGCAGGCCCGTGGCAGTGGTCAAATCGCCCTCATCTCGTCCCTCGCTGGGTATGGACCCTTACCATCTACGCCGGGCTATTCGGCATCCAAAGCGGCAGTGCGCATTTGGGGGGAGTCCATGCGCTTCGGCTTGGCTCGCTTGGGCCTTGGTCTCACGGTCGTTTGCCCTGGTTTCATCAAAACCCCCATGACCGAGGACAACCCCTTCCCCATGCCCTTTTTGCTCGACTTGCCGCAAGCTGCCAAGCGCATTCGTGCAGGCGTAGCGGCCAATCGGCGCCGGGTCGTCTTTCCCTGGCCTTTGGCAGTCTTAGCCTGGTTGTTCCACCTGTTGCCGCCCGCCTGGACCAGCCCTACGCTGGCACGGACCTTGCCAAAGATGTCAGGCGTGGCACAGGAACATCCCGAATCGGCAAGTGCAGAGCAAAAGCGATAAATGATAGGATGATTGAAGCGTACCAAATCGGCTCGTAAGTATCGTAAGCGGCGTAGAACCAGCCGGCCATGATGACGCCCACGAAGCTCCCGACTTGGTGGCTGAAAAAGGCAAAACCGTAGAGCAGAGCCATGTGGCTAAGGCCAAACATATGGGCCACGACCCCCGTCGTCGGCGGCACGGTCGCAAGCCATAGCAAGCCCATGACCGCGCCAAACATCATGACGATCCATGGCTGGGCACCCATCCAGGCGATCCCCGCCAAGAATGCCGCAATCGCAACCCCGCGCGCCGCGTAAATCAGGGCTAAGGTCAGGGGTCGCGCACCCCGCTGGGTCAGATACCCCGCGAGCAAGGACCCCAAAATGTTGAAGCCTCCAACCAAACTTAAGAATACCCCAGGCACCCAGGCGGCCATGGCCAACTCCTCCTCCAAATACCGCGGCATATGGACGGTAATGAAGGCAAGGTGAAATCCACAAACAAAGAACCCGAGCACCAGAAACAGGTAGGACCGATTGGCGAACGCCTCTGTGCACGCTTCGCGCACTGTCTGACGCGCACCCTCGTTCTTCACTGCGGACGCGTCGGAACCCGCAAGGGTCAGGGCCGCGGGAATGACCACAAGGCACAAGCCGCCGATCAACATGAGGCTGAGTTCCCACCCGTAGCCCGAAATCATCGGCTGAACGAAGGGATTGAGCGTCATTTGCCCCGCCGACCCCATGGCAGTGCCAAGTCCCATGCCCAAACCGCGCCATGCCCCAGGCAGCAAGCGCGTGAAGGCCGCGATGACCAAGTTAAAGCTGGTGAAGGAGATCCCCAACCCTGCCAGCAGGCCCGCCCCCAAGTAAAGCATCCAGTTTTCCGATGCCCAAGGCATGGAGGCAACGCCGACACAATAGAGCACCGCGCCCAGAAACATAACGCGAACAGGACCAAAGCGGTCGGCAAGCCCTCCAGAAAAGGGTTGAGTAAGGCCCCAGAACAAATTCTGCAGCGCCAAAGCCAAGGAAAATCCCCCAAAGGTGATCCCGCCGAACAGGGCCCAGGACGCGACGAGCGACTGACCCGCGAGCGAATGATCGACCGCGAGCCATTCGCTGAAGTGGCCCATGGTCGACCTGACCCCAAAAGAAATGAATGAGATGAGGGAGCCCGCCAACAAAATGGCCACGATGCGCGCGTTCATGACAATCCCTTGCCATAAGTTCGACAAAGTCACTAGAGCCGAATCCATGCCGTACAGTCTTCGCCTCGGGATCAGCCTCATTGTGGTGGCAACCTTGGTGATCTCCACCCAGGATGTGATTTACAAATGGGGCGCAGCGCAATTGTCGCTGTGGCAAGTTTTTGCACTGCGCGGGTTGCTGGTCCTCCCCGCCATGATCGCGCTGATGCGCCTGACCCAGGGCCGCACCTTTCGGTTAAGGAAGCTGGGGCAGGCGCTGCAATTCTGGCCTTTATTGCGCGGGCTTAGCTTCGCGGCGTCATTGCTGGTCTTCTACGCCGCCCTTCCCAACCTGCCACTCTCAACCCTCGGTGCGGCGCACTACACGGCCCCGCTGATCATCGCCGCCCTCTCGCCGCTGTTGGTGGGGGAGGGTTTGACGCGCCTCGGCCTGGCGGGTTTGGGTTTAGGCTTCGCAGGCTTACTGCTCATAGTGCAACCAGGGGGGGACAGCTTCACCCCGTGGATATTCCTGCCCCTGATCGGCGCCTTCTTCTACGCCGCGTCTCACCTAATCACACGAGCCAAATGCCACGGCACGCCCACCGCGATTCTCGCCCTTTCGCAAAACGTCTTTATGATGCTCGGGGGCCTGGGAGTTTCGCTGATTTTGCTGCTGATCCCACCTTCCGCTGCTCTGCTTGCCGCCGAGCCGCAGATCTTTGGCCCTTGGCACGCCTTGGACGGCACGACTGCTGGCATCTTGGCCCTCATGGCGATTCAAACTCTGGCCGCGAGCCTCCTTATCGCCCGTGCGTACCAATCGGCGCCCGCCCCGGTCGTCGGCGCCTTCGAGTATTCCTACCTCCTGTTCGCCCTCATGTGGGATATGATTTTCGGCCAGCTGCCCAATTCCCTAGCTCTCGTCGGTGCTGGCCTCATCCTCATCGCAGGCCTGATGGTCGCCGGCGCGAGTTCCGAACGAAGAAAGCGTAGATAAGGATCGGTTCAAGCGACATCACGACAACCAATCCAACAAGCGATAGTAGGCCATGGTGGCGACCAAGGCCGGTGTGCGGAAAAGGCGCATTCCAGGAAACGCGCGCTGCGGCACGCGGGAAAAAACGTCGAACTTTTCGGCACTGCCTTGCACGGCCAGCGCTAAGGCGCGCCCGGCCATGCCCGTCAACGCGACACCTTGGCCGCTAAACCCTTGGGCAAAAAATGTTCGATCATCCAAACTGCCCAGGTGCGGCATGCGACCCACGGTGATGCTAACGTACCCTCCCCAGGCATAGTCGATCGGCAAATCGCATAGCTGAGGAAGATAGCGCCGTATAATTTTTGACATGGCTGCCGAAATCGACGCAGGCCGCACCGCCGAGTACGAGACGCGTCCGCCCCATAGCAGGCGATGATCCACGCTCAACCGATAGTAGTTGAGGGCAAAGAGCCAGTCCCCCACCGCCGCCCGCGACGGCAGGAGCGCCCCGGCACGGTCCGCGGCCATGGGCGCAGTGGCGACCATATAGGTTCCCACGGGCATCTGATAGGGACGAATGCGCGGGACGAGCCCGGCCAACAGAGCATTCCCGGCAAAGACCAAATAGTCGGCTCGCACCTGTCCGTCTTGGGTATGGACGCACGGGCGCGGCGCGCCTTCATAGGCTGTCACTTCCGAGTGTTCATAAATTCGCACACCTCGGGCCTCGCAGGCTCTGGCCAACCCCAAAGCGTACTTTAGGGGATGCAGATGCCCCCCCGTGGGGTCGTAACGGCCACCCAAATAGGCCTCAGAGTCAACATGGCGGCCAACCTCGGCCCGCGAGACCAGTTGGTAAGAGTTAAAGCCATAGGCCCGAGCCATGTACGCAGCCCCCTGCGCCATTTGTTCGGTGTGGCTGGGCTTGGTGGCAGCCTCAAACAAGCCAGAACGCAGATCGCAGTCTATACCATAGGTCTCGCAACGTTCGCGAATCAGGGCCTTGGCGTCGAGCGCGAGGCTAAAGAGCGCGCGGGCATGAGGCAACCCGACCTTAGCCTCCACCTCATCCATATCTTTGGAAAACCCCGTCCAAATTTGCCCGCCGTTGCGACCGCTGGCGCCCCAACCGACCTGCTGACCCTCCAGCACCACCACCTGGTATCCGGCCTCGGCCAAGTCCAGCGCCGTCGATAGGCCAGTGAACCCCGCCCCAACGACTACGACATCCCCTTGAACAACCCCATGCAAGCGCGGGCGCGCTGGAATGACACCCGCAGAGGCGGCGTAGTAGGACCGAGGGTGGCTCACGGGACTTGCTTAGGCAGGTGACATGAGACAGTAAAGCCTCATGTCCAACACCGATTTGTCACGCTGGCTCACCGATCACAACATCGACGATGTGGAGGCTTTTTTGCCTGACATCGCCGGCATCCCGCGTGGCAAGATCATCCCCGCGGCGCGCTTTCCTGAAATGGTGGAGGGCGATGGGTTGCGCATTAATGAGCAAATGTTGGTTCAAATGGTCAATGGCGCCTTCGTCGAGGATGACTGGGTCACCGACGAGTTGGGCAAGGACCTGCGATTGGTCCCCGATCTATCGACCCTGCGGCAAGTGCCATGGATGGAAAACCCCACAGCGCAGGTGATTTGCGATGCTCATCGCGGCGATACCCTCGCGCCCGAGGCCTCGCGAGCGTGCCTGAAGCACGTTCTGGACCTCTATCGAAGCGAAGGCTTGAAACCCGTAATCGCGCCCGAACTTGAGTTTTATCTTGTCGAGACGAGCGACAATCCCGACCAGCACCTGCGCCCCGCTGTAGGGCGCTCTGGCCGGCGCGATTCTGGGCGCCAGTCCATGTCCATCGCCGCAGCCAACGAGTTCGACCCCGTGGTCAACTTGGTCTATGATTGGGCCGAGATCCAGGGTCTAGATATGGACACCGCAAGCCATGAGTCAGGTCCTGGCCAGCTTGAGATCAATTTTGACCACGGCGATCCGCTCACGCTTGCCGACCAGGTGCTCATGTTTAAACGTACGGTTAAGGAAGCGGCGGCGGCCCACAACATGACCGCAACCTTCATGGCCAAGCCTATGCAAGGTCAGCCCGGCTCGTCCATGCACATTCACCAATCGCTTGAAAATACCCAGGGCACCAATCTATTTTCTACCCCCGAAGGCAACGATACACCCTTGTTCTACGCGTTCATTGCAGGGCTTCAACGCTACGCTCCAGCTACCATGCCGCTGTTCTGCCCCAACGTTAACTCCTATCGGCGTCTCACCAAATGGTCGGACGCCCCAATCAATGTTCATTGGGGATACGATAATCGCACCGTTTCCCTGCGCGTGCCCCTATCCTCGCCCTCTGGACGTCGCGTTGAAAATCGCATTCCAGGATCAGACGCCAACCCCTATCTCGCCATTGCGGCCACTTTGGCATGCGGGCTACTCGGCATTCGTGAGAATCTTGAACCCAAGGCCCCTCAGGACAAGGCAGCCTACGATCTTGCTCACACCTTACCCAAATCCCTCTATGAAGCCCTAGGACGTATGCGCCGCGCGACAGAACTAAAGGAGGTCTTGGGCGAAAGTCTCTTTGAAACAATTTTGATGGTCAAAGAAGCCGAGATGGACGACTATCAAGCGGTCATTAGCCCTTGGGAGCGCACCAATCTTCTGCTGAATGTATAGCTAAGACCAACGGCTAAAAAAGTTGACACTTTTTTAGCCGTTTTATGTCTCGCGGCAGAAACGCTTCGCGTTTCGCCTCCGAAGGGGCCTTCGCTTATACCCCGAGGCGCTTTCGCGCTATTCTCGGGGCCGCTACGGGGGCCGCAGTCGCGGCCCTATACCAGTTCATAAATAGTCTGTTTTAAGGTGAACTGGTATTAGTTACTCAGCGAGCACCCATGTCCCCGTGTTGCTTACGCCTGGTTCGTCTGCCGGGCCTGCGTCTGACGGGCCTGACCACCAGCTGTTGACCCATGTCTGGCCGTTATGGATGACGCGGGTTCCGCTAGTTTCATAAGTAAAGTTCGGGTTCCAATCGGCGTAATTGGGGATGGATTCGGGCCACCAATCCGACACGGTCCCCGGGGCACTCCCGGAAATTCCGTCAACTGATCCTGTTTTGCAGATCCAGGTTGTCACTTCAAACTCGGCCTGCTCGCCCCAATCGTATTCACTATATTCGACCTGGTCGTTCCAGAAGTAGATCGTACTCGCATTCCAACCCTGAGAGGTGCCGTCATCTGTGCTCTCAAGGACCCATACATCTGCAACGCCGGGAACGTCGCCTGGCCAAGCCACCCGTTGGTTGGTGTAGAACTGCCCGAGGTAAGTCACCCTCGTTCCAATCGTCTCATATTTGAAGTACTGGTTCCACTCCTCACCATCAAGGATCTCGGTAGGTTGCCAGTCCTCTGATTGTCCCGGCTCAACCCCTGGGTTGAGATAGGCACTGTTGGTCCAAGTCCGACCATTGTGAGAAACGACCGTTCCTGGTTCCGAATAGATGAAGTGTTGGTTCCAGGGATCACCCTCGCCGATGCTCAGAGGCTGCCAATCTGCCGTCGCACCGGGTGCTAGGCCAGTTGTTGTTTGCGCGGCGCATGCCCATTCTGTGCCGTTGTACATAACTCGATCATCAAAAACGTAAGTTAGGGTTGCATCCCACTCAGGGGTTTCGCCGGTCAAGGTCGTGGCCGCCCAATCGCCGGAAACGCCGGGTTCTTGATTTTGAGTATTCCAACGGCTGATCCAATAACTGCCGTTGTGAAGCACAATGATATCTGGGCCATAAGCAAAGGTGGCGTTCCAATCGTCGCCTTGGACAAAGGTATCGGGCTGCCAAACATCTTTGAAGCCTGGCTCATCCCCCATTTCGGTCTGCCACTGACTGGTCCAATTTCTTAGATTGTGAACAACCTTGGCTTCACCCTCGTAGACGAAGTATGGGTTCCAAGCCTCCCCGTCAAAGATGGTCTCGGGCTGCCACGCGTCGGTTTGACCCGGCGTGTCACCAAGGGTCTCCCGGCGGCTGATCCAACCCCTGCCGTTATACTCAACCTCATCACCGGAAAGGTAGGTGATGGAGGCCCGCCAGCTGGGCGCGCTGCCGTCCAGGGTCGATGCGGCCCAAGCTTCTGTTTCACCGGGGATGTCGCCTTGGGTGTAGTACCGGCTTTCCCAGTAGGTGCCGTTGTAAAGCACAAGGTAGCCAGCATCGTCATAAATGAAGTGCTGGTTCCAATTCTCACCCACCTCGATAGAAACAGGTTGCCAGTCGGTTGAGGTTCCTGGCGCGACATTGGCCTCTACATACGCACTGTTGATCCAGTCGCGACCGTTGTGAGAAACAACCGTATCTGCGTCCGAATAGATGTAAAAGGCGTTCCAAGGTTGATTTGACGTGATGCTTAGGGGCTGCCAATCCTCGGTCGCGCCTGGGGCGACACCGCTTGTTGACGTTGCGTTAGCCCGCCATTCCATGCCGCTATAGAGAACTTGATCGTCGTAGGCATAGATCAGCGTTGCATCCCACTCCCGCGCGCCACCATCAATGGTCGTTGCCCGCCAAGCGTCGGTTTCACCAGGAACATCACCCTGGGTTGTCGAGCGGCTCTGCCAATAGGCGTTGTTGTAAAGCACGATAATGTCAGCAACGTAGCTGAAGGTCACGTTCCAGGGATCGCCATCAATAAAGGTTTCGGGTTGCCAAACCGCATCAAAGCTCGGTTCGTCGCCCATCTCGGTCTGCCACTGGCTGATCCAATTTCTTGAATTGTAAACAACTTGGATTTCTGCGGGATAGACGAAGTACTGATTCCAGGCCTCACCGTTGGAGATAGTCTCCGGCTGCCAGGCGTCAGTTTCACCTGGCGTATCGCCGAGTGTGTCTCTGCGGCTGATCCAATCCCTGGTGTTGTAGTCGACCTCGTCACCGGCGAGATAGGTGATGTTGGCGTCCCAGGCCGGTGTGCTGCCGTCGAGTGTCGCCGCCGCCCACGCATCTGTTTGACCCGGGATTTGGTTCTGTGTCAGCCAACGGCTTCTCCAATAGGCGTTATTGTAGCGAACGATGTGGCCGGCCTCATAGCTAAAGAACTCACTCCACTCATCACCATCGACAAGAGTGTCAGGCTGCCAAACCGTTGAGAGGCCTGGCTCATCGCCCTGGTCGGATACCCATTGGCTCGTCCAATATCGTTGCGCGTGGAGGACCTGAGTTTCCGCCGCGTAAACAAAGTAGGCGTTCCACGGATCGCCGTCCACGATCGTGTTCGGCTGCCAGTCCCAGGATTCATAAGGCTTGGGCGTCGGGGACACTTCGTCTGGATCAATGGCGACCTGGCTTGTCCACAGCCGATTATCGAAGCTCACTTGCGTTCCAGCAGGGTAGATGAAGTACTCGTTCCAGGCTTCGCCAGAAACGATCGTCTTGGGTTGCCACACATAGGCCCCGCCGGGAAGCTCCCCGACCGTTTGCCCCTGACTGATCCATTCCCTGGCATTGTACTCGACTTCATCGCCAGTGTAGTAGGTGACGCTGGCGTCCCAAGCAGGCGTGCCGCCGTCGATTCCAATCGGGCTCCATATACTTGAGGTCCCTGGCTCATCGTTTGGCGCGTCTTGGTTGCTCTGCCAATAGCCGGTAGCGTGGAACACGATGTCGCCGATCTCGTAAATGAAGAACTGATTCCAGGCCTCACCGCTGATGAGGGCATTGGGCTGCCACAGTGCTGATTCGTAAGGTTTGACAATCCCCGAACCCGAGGTGGGGTTGATCGCGGCCTCACTTGTCCAAAGCCGCTGGTCAAAGGTAACTTGCGCGCCCTCAGGATAAATGAAGAACTCGTTCCAAGCCTCACCCGAAATCAGCGTTTCGGGTTGCCAAGCATCGGAGAACCCAGGTGTCTCCCCAGTTGTCTGCCGCTGGCTGATCCAAACTCGCTGGTCATAATAGGCTTCGTCGCCCGTGTTGTAAGTGATGCTGACGTCCCAATCTGCGGCACTGCCATTGTCGGTCGTTGCGCTCCATACGGCTGAGGTCCCTGGCACATCGCCTTGAGAGTCAAGGTTGCTCTGCCAATAACCACCGTCGTAGAACACGATGGTTTCGGCACCGTATAGGAAGTACTGGTTCCAAGCCTCACCATTCATGATGGTGTTCGGCTGCCATAGGGCCGAATCATAGGGCTTGACGACCCCTGAACCGGACGTCGGGTCGATATCTGACTCACTTGTCCAAAGCCGCGAATCAAAGGTAACTTGGGTGCCTTCGGCGTAAATGAAGTAGGCGTTCCACTCTTCGCCCGAGCTGATTGTTTCAGGCTGCCATGCGTCGGAGGCGCCGGGTTCCTGCCCTTGGTTCTGTTTCTGGCTGATCCAAACGCGGTCGCTGTACTCCACCTGATCGTCCGTGAAATAGGTGATGGTCATGTCCCAAATGGGCGCGCTACCATCGTCGGTCGTTGCACTCCACGCATTTGACGTACCAGGTTCTTCGTTTTCCGAAGCCCGATTGCTTGCCCAATACCCATTGGCGTGGGCCACGACGATCCCGGCAACCTCGTAGCTGAAGTAGGCATTCCAAGCCTCCCCATCTAAAATCGTATTGGGTTGCCACTCACGAGATTCATAAGGCTTCGGCGTCGGAGAAATTTGGCCTGGGTCAATGTCCGACTGGCTGGTCCAAAGTCTATCATCGAAACTAACTTGCGTTCCCGATTCGTAGACAAAGTACTGGTTCCAGGCCTCACCAGACACGATTTTTTCTGGCTGCCAAGAATCGGAGGCCCCAGGCTCATCGCCTTGGGTTTGTCCCTGACTGATCCAAACTCGATCATCATACTCAACTTCGTCGCCGAGGAAGTAGGTAATGTTCGTGTCCCAGGAAGGGGCACTGCCGTCATCGGTCGTCGCGCTCCAGACGTTTGACGTGCCGGGCTCGTCGCCTTGTGACGCCGCGTTGCTCTTCCAATAGCTATCGTTGTGGAAGACGATGATTTCAGCCTCATAGCTGAAGAACTGGTTCCAATTCTCGCCATCCACAAGGGTATTCGGCTGCCACTCGGCGGACTCATAGGGCTTGGCGAGATCTGCATCTGACCTCGGGTTGATCGCGGATTCACTTGTCCAAAGCCGCTCATCGAACGTGACTTGGGTGCCAGCGGCGTAGATGAAGTACTGATTCCAATCTTCGCCAGAGATGATCGTGTCTGGCTGCCAAGTGCTGGACTCGTAAGGCTTGGGCGTCTCCGGGTCCGAATTGGGATCTATGGCCTCTAGGCTGGTCCACAAACGGTCGTCGTAGGAGACCTGCGTGCCCGACGCGTACACGAAGAACTCGTTCCAGGCTTCGCCCACCGTGATCGAGACCGGCTGCCAATGGGCGGTAAGGCCCGGCGCGATGCCGCTGGTGGTCGCAACAACGCACTCCCATTCCCTGCCGTCATGGCTGACAAGATCCCCGGTGCTATAGGTCAGATTCACATCCCACGGGGCAAGCGCGTCGTCATCGCCGCCCACGTCGCCTCCATCAAGCGGAACCCAAACCGTGACGCCCGTAGTGCCGGGGACCTCACCTTGGGTATTCCACTGGTTCAACCACTCTCGACCATCGTACAGAACGATGGTGCCGAAAGTCGTAATCCCGTCATTATTATAGATGAAATAGGGATTCCAATCTTCGTAGTCCTCTAGGGTCTTGGGTTGCCAGACCTCATCCGTCCCGGGAACAATACCAGCATCGGCCCAGTAGCGGTTGTACCAAACCCGTCCGTCGTATGTGACCTCGGTATTGGCAACCTGATAGGTGGTATTGGCATCCCATGCGGGAATATCATCGTCGGTGTCGCCGTCATTGTCGGTATCGCCATCACCCGATCCACCGTCGCCCGACCCATCATCATCATCGACCTCGGTCCAAACTGCGGCCTGACCGGGAATCTCGCCCTGGGTGGAGTCGCTGTTGGTCCAATAGGTTCCAGCGTAGGCAACGATCGTTCCGGGGGTTTGGTAAATGAACAACTCGTTCCAGTCTTCGCCTTCCTCAATCGTCTTGGGCTGCCACGCAACGGTCGTTCCAGGCTCTACCCCCAGCGTCCATTCCTGACTGATCCAGTATCGCGACTCATGGAAAACCTCAGCCCCCGCCGCATAGTAAGTATTCACGTCCCAGAGTTCGCCGCCACCTGAGGAATCGCTCACCACAATCCAGTTTATGCTATTTCCCGGTTCTTCGTACTGCGACCACCACTGATTTTGCCAAAGACCCCCGTTGTGCGCCACCCGCGTCCCAGCCGTCTCATAGATGAAATAGGTGTTCCAGTCCTCACCTGCGGCGATGTCTGTCGGTTGCCAAACCTCCGAAGCGCCGGGTTCGTCGCCCGTCGTTGACCAACGATTATGCCAGGTTCTGTCCAGATGGACGACTTCTGTCCCCGTTATGCTGTAGGTTGTGTTCGCGCTCCAGCTGCTCGCCTCTTCTGGGATGACCCACAAATCAGACTGGCTAGGGATATGGCCTTGCGAGTAAGAAAGGTTCTGCCATACCACTCCATCATAAGTGACGCGCGTAGAGGGATCAGCATAAATGAAGTGGGTGTTCCAGGCCTCGGAATCGACCAAGGCTGTGGGTTGCCAGGCGTCGGATGCCCCGGGTTCATCCCCCGTCGTCGGGTAAGAATTGTACCAGGTGCGTCCCCCATATTCCACGACGGTATTCGCCGTATCGTAAGTGACGCTTTCGTCCCACGCGTCATTGACCACATCGTCCGAATTGATCTGTTCCCAAGCTAAACTCTCGCCGGGTTCGTCGCCCGTTGTATAGTAAAGGGACGCCCAAAGGTCGCCTGCGTGGGTGACGATCGTGCCCTCCATATCGTAGATGAAATACTGGTTCCAATCCTCCTCCGACACAAAGCTTTGGGGCTGCCACGCTTGGGTTGTGCCTGGTTCTTCGTTCTGGGTTTCCTCAATATTGTACCATGTGCGTCCGCTGTGCGTGACTGTGTAGGACCGCGAATCATCGTAAATCAGCGTGGCATCCCACGGCAACCCGTCGGCAATGTCGACCAGTTCTGAGTCGTTCTGGGCCACCCAAACGGACGAGAGCCCGGGGACATCGCCCTGAACATAGGAAGAATTTTGCCACAGCTGACCGTTGTAACTTACGATACTTTGGGCGTTATAGATAAAGTAGGCGTTCCACGCCTCACCGTCGGTCAAGGTGACGGGCTGCCAAGCCCCTGAAAACCCCGGCGCCTGACCCGAATTTCCGTAAAGTGCGACCCAAGATCGATCCTCGTAAAAAACTTCGACACCCTGGGAATAGACCGTGCCTGACTGCCACTCCGACGCCCCTTGATTGAGGCCAGAGCCCGCCTGAACCTCGGCAGCAACGGGCGCCCAATTTACCGTGTCCGAGGGTGGGGGATTGGCCCCAAAAACCGTTGCGAGATTGTAGTAATAGTCCTCACCGTAAATGACAATTGTTCCAACTGTGTCATAGACAGTTGCCGCGTTCCAATAATCCACCGTGGATTCTTGATTGGCGAAGAGGTCACAAAATATATCCTCGCTCGCGCTGACGCTTAACCAGCCGCCCTCATTGATACTAGGCGGTTCCATGAGATTGTTGACTTGGCGTGAAATCCAAAAGTTGCCGTCGAGACTGAAGAGAAGGCCCGAGCGCGGCATGATGATTTCATCGGAAAACGACACTTCATAGATCGGTGAGGCGCCGGTGGGCTTGCTGAAGCGGATCCAGTCGCTCGCGCCCTGGGTAAAGGTGTTGCCGGGTTCGGTGCTATTGAGCCCTGTAACGTTGATCCAATACCCGCCTGAATACAGTCTTATGTCGCCTGCCTCGACGCGCTCACCCAGGCGCCACGAGGGCGTTGCCGCCACATTCGGGGCGACTGCCAGCCAGTTGGTGCTGCCGCGTCCTGGGGTGCTGGAGGCAGAATTCACGACCGAAAGCCACTGTAAGCCTTCGTGGCTTACAAGCGCGCCCAAGGCGTAGGATGTGCCCCGTTCCCATTCAGCGGGCATAAAGCTAGAGGGAACGTCAATCAGCTCCCAAAAACACCCTTGTGCTAGCGGCGCATTGCCGACGGGCGGCAACAGGCCGTCTTCGCTGACCGTCCACCCCATGGTGTTGTAGACCACCCGTTCGGCAGGGTCAGAATAGGTCGCGACCTCGGTCCATTGTGAAGAATAGGTTGCTTCTGAAGTAAGAAGCTCGACGAACTCGCTCGCCTCGGTCTCTGCAACATTGGATTTGGGCAGCGTCGTGTTGCCAGAATAGGATCTGATGTAGTTCCACCCACCCGAATTGCCCGGTTCCTCGCCAACTGTATTGTATAGCGCGCGCCAGACCCCGCCATCGAAGGCGACCACGTCGTTCGCCGAATAGGCTTTGCCGATGTCGAAAACGGGAACACCATCCTCCAAGACACTCACCTCAAGCCATTCGATCTGACCGGGCGAGGTGGGACTGATCCCCATATGATCGACCTGCGCCGACCAGAGGCGCCCGTTCGCCGCCGCGCTATCCCCAACGTAGTAAAACTTGCCGGCGTCCCAACTTTCATGGACAGTCTGCGCCGCGACCCTCGACGGCCCAAAACACATGATTAGCGCGAGCGTTGGTATAAGTGTCGCGAGCAACCAGCGTGTACCCCAAGGCCGCGCCTGGCAAGAAGAAACCCTTATCGGCGCGCTTTTAGAAGCCGGGGCTGGCCTGTCCATGGCCGCATTGGCGCGCGCTGCAATTCGTTGGTCGATGGTTCTTGGGCGCTTGGTCATACTCATCAGTTCCTTGGTCACCTGCGGCGCATCCTAAGCGCGCCAAACAGCAGAACCCTTACGTGTTTCAGCGTCGACCCGTCAAAAAGAGCAGACTCGGGCTGCATTGAGGACCGCCAAGCGAACTCTGGTCACCCGACTCTCCAAAGGCTGGTCGCCGTTGATCCAAGAAAGGCATCTATGGGTTAGAACACGCCAGCGGCAAAAAAATTCATTCCCCTTGCGTTTCAATCTGCAACGTGTTGTCGCAGCGCGCAAAGGCTCAACCGCAACTCAACCTCTCGATGCGACCGTCAGCGTCTAGGTAGGCCAGCGTCCGCTCACGCCGATACTCGCGGGTATAGAACCCTCCCGGCACCCGCGTGGCGAACTGATCATCCTCGGCGGGGATCTGGTCACGGACATGGTCCAACAACTCCCCAACCAAGTGATCCAGCGCCCCCTCATAGGCGGGGCAGCGATCCGACGAGGTCGCGGCGACCTGGGGCTCGCAACCGAACAACGCCCCCGCGATCACAAAAGCGAAAAAGGAAACATGGGACATTAGAACACCCTTTCTATATCGACGGCCAAGACATTTTCTTGCGCATTCGCGGACGCAGAATAGGCGATGGTTGCCGTAAGGTCCAGTTGATCTTCGTAGGTCATTTCCAGCGTGGGAACGATCGAAAGCGCGGCGGCGTCGAGATGGGTTTCCTCAAGCACGATGACCCCACCGTCATCGCGCCCAACGGGGATGGTTGTCAGGGCGGATCCGTCGAGCACCCGCCGGTCCTGACTCACCTGCACCGCAAAACTCGCGGTTTGATCTGCACCCAGTTGGTCCCGACGCAGGCCAAAAATGGCGGAGGCGGAGGTGATGTGGTCAGACAGGGCGATGAGGCTGGCCGCAGCGGGCGCCACCGCCGTCTGCGACAGGCCGACGCCGCCGAATAGAGTCCAGTCGTCGTTCAGCTGCCGCGTACCATTGCTGCCAACCGTGAGGGTCGTGGCCCGATCGGCCAGCGCGTAGGCCCCGGTCCCCACATTGCCGAACAGTTGCCCCTCTTCCTGCGTCAGGGCGATGGACTGGCCGAGCTGCCACCCCTCCCCGCGCGACAAGGCGACGTACTGCACCTCGGCCATGGTCGCGGTTTCCTTGGAAACGGCGCGATAGTTGAGGGTCGCGTCGGGCAGGCTGATCTGATCGGCGGTCGTGACAAGGGCATCGCCTGTGGCCGCGACCTCGGTGATCGGGGAGCCAAAGCGGGTCAGCTGCTCAAAATCAGCGCGCAGAGAATCCGAAAGCGCTGTAGCGCTCTGCCTATCCGCGTCACTCAAGGCCGTCATACCCATGGCCCCGACTGTATAGGCACGGTCAAAGGCGTCGAGCGCCACCATGTCGTTCGCTGCGGCGCTGATGGCCCCAACGAACGCGCTGTCGCCCAAGAGCGACGCGCCGGTGAGCGCAACGCCGGTGTTGGTTTCTGTGGAGCTGCTGGTGGCAAGGGTCAGGGAGCCGGAGGGCTCTAAAGCCGCCGCTAGGTTCATCATGCCATGGCCGTACACTTCATCGACCCCTTGCGCGCCCAAGTCTTCGGCGGTAGCGAACAGCAAATCCAGAATGTCCGAGGTCTCGACATAGGGGAAGGCCTGGAACAAAATCGCAATCCCGCCCGAAACCATGGGCGCGGCCATCGAGGTGCCAGAATAGGTGTCATATACCCCGTCCACCCCGACGCTAGAGTAGATGTTGGTTCCAGGTGCGCCGAGGCAGTAGTTCATAGTGACCCCGCAAATTTGCGAATTTGATTGTTGGTCCGAGCCTTCCAATTCGTTCGAAATCACCCAAGCCCCTGCGGTGTTGTCATAGACCAGATTGACGACATTGACGAAGCCGCCCATCAGTTCTGCATGCTTGAGGGCGGCTTTGGCCTCCTGCGACGTATTGTTGGCGCCCAAGTCTGTGTTTTCACTGTAGGAATTTCCTGCTGCCCAAACAAAGACCGACCCCTGCTCTATCGCGTCCGCAGCCGCAGCCCGAAGCGTGGAGTCATCAAAAATTGAGCTATTGTCTTCGAGGCTGCTCGATCCCCAGGAATTGTTAAAAACTCGTGCGCCTTCGCCTACCGCGCCCGTGATGCCATCGGCCAAGTCCTCCAACACGACGCTTAACCCCCCATTCCAACGCTCGGTAAAGGCAAGGCTCACAAGGTTGGCGTCGTAGGCCACGCCGTGCATTTGGGTACTATCACGCTTGGCACCTATGATGCCCGCGACATGGGTGCCGTGATTGCCTTGGGTGAGCAGCTCGTCGAGGTCATCAGGCGCGCAACTGCTATCGTTTTCCACCTTACAGATATCATACTCCGCCACAACTTTCCCCTCCAACTCCGAATGCTCGGCATAGATCGGCGTATCTACAACCGCGACCGTTACCCCCGCGCCGGTCAACCCGAGGCTATAGGCGTGGCGTGCGCCTATGGCGCCGATTGGGTCATGCGGATTCTCGCTCACTTTGTTGCCCATGGCGTAGGTTTCATCGTCGCTAGTCAAACTGCTTAGGCTGACGGGGTCTCCCCAAACGGCAACATCGACGCCCCGTGGACCGTTGAGGCCTGTGACCAAATCATCAGTGCCCCCGCGCCAGCCCCATTCGCCTGAATAGTTGGTGTCGATGCATCCGACGCCAGTGTCTGCGTTGCCAGGGATGTCGCCGCCGCAGGCCTCGGCTTCATTCCAGGTTGAGGCTGTTTCGATGGCCCCCAAGCTGTCTCGTTCAACGTCCTCGTCGTCTTCGGAGTCGTCGTCTTCGGAGTCGTCGCCTGTCTCGTTGTCGCCACTGTCGTCTTCGTTCCCGCTGTCGCCACCGTCGTCTTCGTTCCCGCTGTCGCCACTGTCGTCTTCGTTCCCGCTGTCGTCGTCGCCGCCACTGTCGTCTTCGTTGTCCTCTTCGTCCTCGCTCTCCTCGTCGTCGTTCTCTTCCTCGTCGTCGATGATGGTTTCGTCGATAAGGGAGGAGCTTCCGCCGCCACAGGCTGAAAATAGCAGGGCGGTGAGGAGCATGATGATAGAGCGAAATGGCGTCATCTAAATTAAATCTAGTTCAAAATTTGGGGTGCTGCTGCCAGCTGGCCTTGATAAAATTGCTCGCTTTTTACCCTGTTTTTGGGGACGTTTCGCTTGTCCTTTTCGGGGGCCGTTGCTTTAGAACGCGCGCTCAAAATCAACGGCTACGACGTTTTCGGCGGCGGCCGTTGAGGCGGAGTAGGTGATGTTGGCGTCGAGGTCGAGCTGTTCCTCATAGATCATCTCGACCTTGGGTACGATTGAGAGCGCGGCTTCGTCGAGGCGGGTCTCCTCCAAGACTATGACCCCACCATCGTCGCGGCCGACGGGGATGGTCGTTAGCGCTGACCCGTCCAGCACCCGGCGGTCTTGGCTGACCTGCAGGGCAAAGCTGGCGTTTTGCGCCGCGCCGAGCTGGTCCCGGCGCAAGCCCACGACCGCGGAGGCGGAGGTGATCTGATCGGACATGGCGATGAGGCTGGCGGCGGCGGGGACGACGGCCGTCTGCGACAGGCCGACGCCGCCAAACAGCGTCCAGTCGTCGCGCAATTCCCGCGTGCCGTTGCTGCCCAGCGTCAGGGTGGTCGCGGTATCGGCGAGGGCATAGGCGCCCGTGCCTGTGTTGCCAAACAACTGCCCCTGTTCTTGAGTTAGGGCGAGGGACTGGCCGACTTGCCACCCGTTACCGCTCGACATGGCGACATATTGCACTTCGGCTAGGGTCGAGGCCTCTTTTGACACGGCGCGGTAGTTGAATGCGGCGTTGGGCAGGCTAATCTGATCCGCTGTTTCGACCACGGCGTCGCTGGAAGCTGCCGCCGCATCGATTGGCGAGCCAAAACTGGCCAGATGCTCAAAATCGTTGCGCAGCGTATCGGACAGGACCGCCGCGCTCAGGATCGCGTCGTCGCCCGCGGTGGTCATGCCCATGGCCCCGACCGTAAAGGCGCGGTCAAAGGCATCGAGGGCGACCATGTCGCTGGCCGCGGTGCTGATGGCCGTAACGAAGGCGCTGTCTCCCGATAGGGATGAGCCGGTCAGCGCCAGGCCCTTGTTGCTGGACGTGGACCTGCTGGTGGCAAGAGTTAAGGAGCCCGAGGGCTCCAGCGCTGCCACGAGGTTCATCATGCCGTGGCCATAGATCTCATCGACCCCTTCGGCGCCCAAGTCGTCGGCGGTCGCAAAGAGCAAGTCAAGGATCTCGGAGGTCTCGACGTAGGGGAAGGCCTGGAACAAAATCGCCAAGCCGCCCGAGACCATGGGCGCAGCCATGGAGGTGCCCGAATAGGTGTCGAAGTCATTGCCCCCAACACTCGAATAGATATGGGTTCCCGGGGCGCCTAAGCAGTAATCCTTGGTCACCCCGCAAATTTGCGAATCCGCCTCGTCCTGCGTGTCCGACAACTCGTTGGAGATGACCCAGGCTGCCGCCTCGTTGTCATAGACCAAATTCACAACGTTGACGAAACCGCCCGCAAATTCCTCGTACTTGAGCGCGGCCTTGGCCTCTTGTGAGGTATTATTGCCCTCCAAATCTGTATTGTTGGAAAAATCGTTGCCTGCGGCCCAGACAAAAACCGACCCTTTCTCGATGGCGTTGGCGACCGATTCGCGCAAGGCCTCATCAGCATCGGTGTC
This sequence comes from Alphaproteobacteria bacterium, assembly GCA_965228345.1. GTDB lineage: Bacteria > Pseudomonadota > Alphaproteobacteria > UBA7985 > UBA7985 > CAXQZM01. The sequence goes on from CBDDHH010000003.1 coordinate 1,109,537, forward strand.
GCCGTCGAATAGGGAGTCGTTGGTGTCATCAAAAGTGGTCTGCCCCCAGGAGTTGTTGAAAATGCGGGCGCCATCGGCCACCGCGCTATCTATCCCGGCTGCCAAGTCTTCTTCGGTGAAAATCAACCCCGCTGGCGTGTCTGAAAAATAGACGCTCACGATGTCCGCATCGTAGGCGACGCCGTGCATTTCCTTGCCGTCTTTTTTTGCGCCAATGATGCCCGCCACATGCGTGCCGTGGTCGCCCGTCGTGGACCCGCTTGTTGTGCTATTGGCATTGTAGGAACCGATCACTTTGCCGTCGAGCTCGTCATGGTCCTGGTCAATCGGCGTGTCCACCACCGCCACCTTTACCCCTGCGCCCGTCAGTCCTAGGCTGTAGGCATGGCGCGCGCCAATCGCGCCCAAGGGGTCGTGCGTATTGCTGCTGACTGTGTTGCCGAAGGCGAAGGATTCATCGGTCTCAAAATCCTCGACATCGCCGCCAGTGCCCCAGGCAAAAACCCCCGTTCCGCGCGGCCCATCGGCGCCGACATTCTGATCACCGTCGGCCCCACGCCAGCTCCAAGCGCCCGAATAGTTTTGGTCCACGCAGTCCACATCGTAGCTGGTAGAGGGCAAATCGTCGGAGGCGCAAGATATGTTGCTGGAACTCCAACCGCTTAGGGCCCCCTCGATCGCGCCCAAGCTATTGCGCGACACCGTGCCGCCGTCATAAACCATATCGGCATCGTCATCATAGGTCCGGTCTTCATCGGAGTCGCCGCCACCGCCGCTACCGCCGCCGCAAGCTGACAAGAAGACAGCGACCGAGACGGTCGCGAGGGCATTTAAGTTCCAAGATTTCATAGGGCCCTGCCTTAAGGGACCCTCGGGCGGATTCCAAGTCCAATCACGGGGCATTCCGATCACGGGACATAGGGTCGAGGGTTGGGGCAGGATGCGTTTGGCGGCCTAGTTCTCCCGCAGGGCGCGTTTGAAGGTGTCGGTGATGGGTTGGAGGAAGTATTCCAAAGGCGTGCGTTGCCCCGCCTCGATGAAGACTTGCGCGGACATGCCGGGGCGCAGGGACTGGCCGTCGAGTTTTGTCATTTCCCCCTCCTTAAAGGCGATCCGCACGGGGAAGTAGGGCAGGCCCGTCATTTCGTCGGTCACCGTATCGGCCCCGACGGACACGACGCTGCCGAGCAATTCGGGGACCAAACGCTGATTGAGCGCGGCGATGGTGACGCGCACATCCTGATCGACAAAGACATTGTCGATATCGTTGAGCGGCAGTTGCGCGTCCACGACCAGCAAGTCATCGAGGGGAATGATTTCGAGGATCGGTTGACCGCCGGGAATGACGCCGCCGACGGTGGAGTAGGCCATGTTCAATATGGCCCCCGCGGCGGGCGCGACGATGTCGGTGCGCGCCAACACGTCGTCGAGCGACAAGAGCTCATCCTGCAACCGCAGGGCGCGGTCCTGCGCGTCGGTCACTTCGGTTGCAACCTCCTCCTGGAAGGATCGTTCGACTTGGAGCATTTCGATACGGGCCTCCCCGATCGACACCTCGGTTCGCGCCCGATTGGCGTCGATCTGGCCGATTTCGCCCTCGATTTGCGCGAGTTCGCGCTCGCGCTGCAATCGGTTGCGCACATCGGTCGCTTGCAGCTCCGCAACGCGCTTATAGCGGTCGATTTCTTCCTGGATCAGCACGATCTGGGCCTCGGCGGCCTGGCGTTGGGCGACCAGGCCGTCGATCTGACCGTTGAGCTGCTCGATCCGCTGCGCCAAGATATCGAGCTGCCCCAAGATTTGCGCCCGCCGGGCGGCGAACAAATTTTCCTGCACGCGCCGGATCTCAAGGCTCTGGTCGCCCGCGTCCAACAGCCCTTGGCGGAAGGTGATTGCCGCGCGGCCCTCGCGCTCTGCGGCTAGGCGGTCTAGGCGGGCCCAAGTGGTCAGCAGCTGGCTATAGGCCTGGCCCCGGCGCGCCTTGGCTTGGGTGGTGTCGAGTTGGATCAGCGTTTGGCCCGCCTGGACCGTCTCCCCCTCCGCCGCCAAGACCTGACGGATGATGCCCCCCTCTAGGTGCTGCACGGTCTTGGTGCGCGACTCCACAGCGATGGAGCCAAGGGCCACGGCCCCGCGATCAAGCTCCACCAACACCGACCAAAGGATGAAGATCAGAAACAAGCCGACAGAGGAAACCAGCGCGGCGACGACGAACCGATCATAAATACGCGGCGCTGGCACGGCAGCGCCGGACGCTGCATGCTGAGACGCAGCGCCGGACGCGGCATTGTGAGACGCGGCGGGCATAGCGACCTGCATCAGGCGCTCCCCTCGCGTGCTTTGGCGTCGGGATTCGGCGCGGCGTCGGGCGTCGGCGTGGCGTCGGCGGGGGCCTTAGGCTCGTCACCCGTCGGCGCGCGGGCGACGGTCTTAAGGGGCGTCACACGGGTGACGCGCGCCCTTGGCACGGTTTTGGGGGGCGGTGCGCCCGCGTCGCCTTTTTGAGCGTCCCTGACGGGGACTACCCGGGTCACACGCGCCTGCGGACGCTGCGCTGTCTTGGGGGCTGCGGCGTCCGCGCTCTGGGCCTGGGTCCCGTCGTCGGTCCGCGTCACTTTGGTGACGCGGGTGCGCGGCTTCGCAGCCTCTTGCGGTTGCGCCTCCTCCTTTGCTTTGGGTTGGGCCTTTTCTTTCTGCTTCTCTTTGAATGTCTCGTAGCGCATAAATTGTGACTTACCCTCCCCGTGCATAAGCAGCACATGGTCGCAGATGGTAAGCAGATGCGCCTGGTGCTCAATGGCGACAACGGCCATGCCCGCCTTTTTCATCTCGACGATTGCCTGACGCAGCGCGGCCTCCCCCGATCCATCGAGGTTGGAGCTTGGCTCATCCAGCACCACCAGAGCGGGATTGTTGTAGAGCGCGCGCGCAAGCGCGAGGCGCTGGCGTTGCCCGCCCGAGAGTTGCCCGCCCGCCTCGCCAATTTGGCACTGATAGGCATGGGGCAAATGCAAGATCAAGTCGTGGCACTGGGCCATCTGGGCTGCCGCAAACACCTTGGCTTCCTCGACCTCCTGAAATCGCGCGATGTTTTCGGCGACCGTGCCGTCAAATAACTCGATGTCCTGGGGCACATAGCCCACGTACTTGCCGCGATCCGCCGGGTCCCAAGTGTGCATGGCCACGCCGCCGAGCCGAACGTCGCCGTCGCGCGGCGTCCATACCCCGACCAGGAATTGCGCCAGGGTCGATTTCCCCGCGCCCGTTTGGCCGATGACGCAGGCGAACTCCCCCGGCTCAATCGCCATGTTGATCCCCCGCAAGGTCGGCGCGGCGGTGTGGCCCGGCGGGCTGCCGATCAGGGACTTGACCACCAGCTGCGACCGGGGCCTTTGCATGGCAAACCCCTCTTGGCGTTCGGGGGCGGTGCGCAACAGCTTGGTTAGTTGCCCATTGGCTTGGCGCGCCTGCACGAAGGATCGCCAGGCGCTGACCGACTGCTCCACCGGGGCCAGGCCGCGCCCCATGATGATCGAGGCGGCGATCATCATGCCGGGGCTAATTTCCTGCCCCACGGCCAGATAGGCCCCCATGCCCAGGATCGCGACCTGGACGCCAAAGCGCACGGACTTGGTCAGGCTCGCCAGCGCGCCAATGCGCCGGGTCGCCTCCGACGAGGCGGCGATGGAAGGGTTGTGGTTCTTGCGCCAGCGCGCCTTCAGCGCCTCCATCATGCCCATGGCCTCCAGCGCGCTGGCGTTGCGCAGGGAGGTTTCGGTGAGGCCGTGGGCTTGGTTTGCCTCGCCGCTTGCGCGCTGAAACAGGGCGCGCGCGCTGATTTCTGAGGTGATGGCCAAGATAAAGATGATGACGGCCCCGACCAAGGACACATAGCCCAGATAGGCATGCATATAGAAAACCAAGGTGATGAACAGCGGCGCAAAGGGCGCGTCGAAGAAGGCCAGGATGCCCGTATTAGAATAGAAATTGCGGATGCTATCGACCGACCGCAGCAGGCCCGCGCCCGCCGCGCCCTTGTGAATCTGCGAATTGGCGCCCAGCTTGGCCCGCTGGCGAAAGATGCCCTCAAAGACCTCATCGGAAACCGCCCAATCAAGGTAGGTGCCAAAGTTCGCCAGCAGGCGCTGGCGCACCATTTCCACGAGGGCGAGCAACACCAGCAAGGCCGCCGAAATGGCGGTCAGGGCAATCAAGGTATCGGTGGAGCCTGAAGCCAGGACGCGATCATAGATTTGCAGCATGTAGATCGGGCTGGTGAGCAGCAGCAAGTTGGCGATCAAACTTAAGAGCAGCACGACCCAATAGATCCGAGCGCCAGAGCGGATCACCTTTTGCAAGATGGTCGGGGCCAGATCGGGTTGGTTCATGCAATCGTTTCCTAAATCATTTCAGTCCAAAGGCTCGCCACGCGGCCTATAGCGGATTCCAAGCCGATTGGAATAATCGACTTGAGGACCATCCCCGCCAACAAAAGCCATTCAGCCTATTCAAGACAAACGCGAATGGCTTTAATCTGCCACCGGGCTTGCCAGCCCGACGGTTCGCAACAGTTGCACCCGGGCTCGCACCACGTCGTATTTTGCGCCGATCAGGGCGATGCGCGTGTCGTTGAGTTCTTGGCTGGCCGTGAGCAAATCCTCGACCGTCGCCAGCTCGGCGTCCAGTTCATTTTGCACGGCCTGGACGCGATCTTGCTGCAAGGCTTCGGTTTGCTGCCAAATCTGCTCCACCCGTTCGGCCAAGTCCACATTGTCCCAAGTTTGGGTTGCCGTTTGCGCCAGCAACTGCCGGCTTTGCTGTCGGGTCCGCAGCGCCTGTTGCAGCGACTGGTCGCCCTCGGCCGCGATCGCATCGGCCAGCCCGCCCTGATAGAGCGGCAGGGAAAACCGCACCCCCGTTTCGCCGCCGTCAACGTCGGCGCCGTCGTTTTCCCCATACTCATAGTTGGTATAGGCCTCTAGAATCGGCAGATTGGCGCGATTTTCTTCGGCGGTCTGGGCCTCGGTAATCCGCACCTCTTGCTGCGAGAGCCAACTTTCCGGGGCATTTTGTTCGGCGAGGGCCCGCGCCTGCGCATCACTCGCCGGCAAGAGGGCAAAGTAGGCGACCAGAGCGTCGGGATCGACCCCCTCAAACAGGGTGCCCGTGAGCCGCTCGAGTTCCATGCGCGCCGCCTTCGCGTCCTGCTGCGCCCTGAGCAGCGCAATCTCGGCCTCGGCCTGCACACGATTGAGGGCATAGAGCTCGGTAATGCTGGCCAGGCCCGCCGCAATGCGGTCCTGCGTCGCGGCCGCGCGCCCCGTCACTTCGTCGCGGAATGCGAGCTGGAGCGCGACCTGCTCGTCAGCCTCTAGCACCCCCGCGTAGGCCAGGCCCGTATCGGCGAACACGTCTTGCACGCTCTGCGCCACCTGGATCCAGGCCAGGTTCGCCCGCGCTGTCGCCGTATCGACGCTGGCGCCGGTTTGGCCAAAGTCAAACAACTGCTGACTAAGGTCGAGTGTGGCAACTTGGGTCGCGGCGTCGGCATCGTCGGCATTGAGGGAAAAGCGCACCTGCGGGCGGCGCGCTGTTCGCGCCTGATCGATCCTGGTCTCCGCCGCTTCCGCCGCAGCGGTCGCCGCCGAAATCCGCGGGTCGTATAGGAGGGCCAGTTGCGCGGCGGTTTGGAAGCTCTGCGCTTGTGCTGTCATGGGCAGGGCGAGCAGCAGCGCCCACCAAAGGCACCGCGCCCTGCCCGCCAGAAAAAACATGAGCGGTCCCGCGCGCCCGAGGGTCTCAATCAACGTCGATGGTGATTCGGAACTCCAACGGCTCGGTGCCGCTATGGCCATCGTCAACGTAAACGCTGATCGTCTCCCGGCCGTTCCCCGATGTTCCGCTTAGCTCGCCATCCGTGATAGAATAAACGCCATCGGTATTGTTGTCGATCGACCAAGACAAGTCGTCATATTCATCGTCATCATCAGTTACATAACCCGAAAGAACTAGGGGCTCTATCGCTTCGTTTTCCCCCAGTGTGTCTCCACTTTGGTCTTTATCTATGGTATAGCTATTGCTTGCCCCTGGCTTCAGTTCAGGCGCATCGTTGACGGAACTCGCGTCTAGGGTGATGTCAAAGGAATTCTGCGCCTTCTTCGTGCCATCGGCGCTATCGGTTGCGGTAATGACGACCGTCAGGACGATGTCTTCGTCTGAGTCGTCGTTGTTGAGCTGTTCAATGAGGGTGTCGGTCAGATCATCGGCAAGGATCAAGCGGTCGCCGCTGATGCTAAAAACGCCGTTGAACAACTGACCTTCTGTAGGGTCGTCATCCGCGCCAAGAACGGTGGCGGAATAGGTCAGCGTTCCGTCGGTTTCGTCAAAGTACTGCGCCAAATCTTGCACAACGACAGTGCCCGAGTTGGGCGTTAAAGTTTTGGTTTCATCGGCCATGCTGCCCTTGTTTGCCACTTCGGATACAACATCGACCTCGACCCGCACATCGGCCTGCGCTGTTGAATAGTCGTCGGTTGCCGTGACGGTGACGGTATAGATACCGTTGTCGTCCGCACCAGGATCGGAGTAAATTTTGAGGCTCGTCCCATCCAAATAGACCAGCCCGCTGGCACTGGTGCCATTCTCGTTTGTTACCGCAATAGCATAAGTCACCTTGCCCGAAGCATTTTCAAAAATACCGCTAATGTCTTCGATCACAACCGTATTGGCATCGTCGAGACTAAAGTCGGTCACCCCAGCGCTGGTTTCATTGCTAATGGTCCCGCTCAGCGTGGTGCCCGAGGCGCGGATGCCGTCACCACTATCATCGCTGTCATCGCCGCTGCTCGACTCCGAGTTTAGGAGGTACCCGAGCGCGAGCGACCCGCCCGCCAGAGTCAAGGGATCAAGGTCGGCGATCAGGTCCACCGCGCCATCGACCAACCCCGGGGCCTGCGCTGTTGTCGCCGTTGTTTCGGTGCTCGCGCCCGCGAGCGAAATGGCGCTCGATTCGATAAAGACCCGATCCTCGATCAGGGTCCAGTCGCCCGAGGGCACGATGACGCTGCGCCCGTTGGCGAAGGTGACTTGCAAGGCGCCATTGCTAAGCTCGCTGTAAGCCTGGGTCGCCACCTCGACCAACTCGGCCTCGGCAGCCTGCGTGCCCAAGCCAACCCCAAACAAGGCGCCGAGCATCGCCAAGCCGCGTCTTTTGCCCCAGGCTCTGCCCCAATTCACCGATTTCATGGCCTAAACTCCAACCAAACTTAACAAGAGACTCCTAGCAGGCCCCTGCCATCTAGGCCTTAGGTCTAAGGCCTGGAAAAACTGTGAAAATCAAGAGGATAAATGGGAGCCTTTGGGCGATTGCATGAGAGACCGGCGGTCCAATTCGCAAACGCAAACTGCCTGATTAGCGACGCGAGATGCTGTTTTGCGATGCGCGAACACTGTCAAAATTGTTTTCGCGGCTTATACCAACTCCGCTAAAAATTGACATTTTTATCGGAGTTTTGTCTCACGGCCGAAGCGCTTCGCGTTTCGGCTGTTTGATGCGGTCTCACTTCGCTCGCACCGCTCGCTCAGCCTGCCCGCGCGACGGGGCCTTCGCTTATACCCCGAGGCGCTTTCGCGCTATTCTCGGGGCCGCTACGGGGGCCGCAGTCGCGGCCCTATACCAGTTCATAAAGAAGTCTGTTTTAAGGGGAACTGGTATTAGCTATGGCCAATTTTACGCATCTGAGCGGCATCTTTCCCGCCCTCAAAAGCGGTTTCATGCGATCAGCCTGAGGGCGCGCTTTGAGCGCACCAGGATTGGGTCTCGGCGCACCGCCGCGTTGCCCCGAAGAGGCAGTCGCTTAGTCTTCCAATTCTCGAGGTTGCCTTTTTGTTGGCAAAACCGCCCCAGCAAGCGAGTGAAACTACCACTTTGTCGGAAAAGGCACCTCTAAAGCCCTGCTAGAGCCTCGGTTCTTGGTCGCACTAGAGAGAGGACTCCATGGTCGATCTAGAAGACTCTCTCGTTGGAACGACGGGCCCTAGTAGCAAGAAACGCAACAAACAAACTCGTCGGCACTTGGGAAAGAAAAGAAAGGATCGGAGATTCGCAAAGCATGCGAAACTCCGATCCCCGCTTCAGTTTAATTTCTCCGCTCAGTCCGTAAAGCGAAGGAGTTGGAGAAAATTAGACCAGATCAATCGTCATAGTGAATTCTTCAGAGCTACCACCCTCACTATCCTGGATAGTGTAAGTAAATTTGAGGTAAGCATCTTGTGTCGAAACATTGTCTGCTTCAAACGATAGATTGGTCGTACCTGTCGCATCAGCTGCAAACTCGACAAGAACCGAATTACTACCATCAAAACTGTCGCTGGTCAGGACTGAATTACCATACATAAGCGATCCTGCACTGCTGGAGTCGATTCCTGTAATTGTTACGGACTTTGGATTAGAATCAATTGAAGTAGCATCCGAAGCTACATCCTCAACATCTCTGTATAGGATGGCACCACTAGCAGAATCCCCTCCGGTGTGAGTAAAGTCGGCCATATCAAAACTATGAGTGACAGAGTCAAACTTTCCGTCTGCAGTAGCGCCACCTGCAACACTGTCACCACTTGCATCGTAATTGTCCTCGTCCAAGGCGATATCAAGGGCTGTATTTGCGGCTGTAGGCGCATCGTTCATGGCTTTGATATTGATTGTCATCGTGTAGTCTTGGTCGCCGTCAGAGCTATCCGAATCGCTTCGAGCACTATCTTCATCCATCAAATAAAATGTGAAGTAATTCAATGGATTACCAGAATCGTCTTGTTTACCTTCGTAGGAAGCGTCGGAGTCTTTCGCAACATAAGTCAACTTAGAGATGTCATTGCCGGAAATTGAATATTCACCGCCACTAAGAGCAATAAGAGTCAAGTCTGACGCATTGCTAACGGCGCCGGTGGTTTCATCAAACTGAACATCCCCAAGATACAGAGTGCCCTCTGTGGGCAGAGAAGTAAGAACAATCGTTCCAGCCGAACCAGCCTCTGGATCTGAATATCCAAAATCGTCGTAGCTGAAATTATAGCTGGTCAAATTAACACTGGTCGACTCATCTACTGAAACCGACAAGTCATCCTTCTTAGAATCATTATCACCATCCACAGCCACCGACGAACTCGGAGCATCGTTGACCGCAGCAACACTTATCTTGACCGTACCAACAGGCGAACTTAAGCCCCCAGAATCTTGAAGGGTATAGGTAAACTCAGAGTCTCCGTTATTATTCTCGCCAGGATCGTAGGTCAGCTTGCTCGAACCTTGAGCGAGATCCGCACTAAGAATCACAAGAGGAAGGCTCGCATCGGTAATGGCTTCGCCATTGTACAAGAGATTCCCAATTTCAGGAAGACTGTGTATTGTTACGGAGTATAAGTAATCACCAGAATCCGCATCGGGGTCTGTAGTATTGTCGAATTTGAAGTGTTCTGTAGTATTGAATTCAACACTGGCACCGCCCTCATTATCTTCCTGAATACTAAGAGAAGGCGCATGGTCTTCTGCAATGGTCGGAGCATCATTGACGGCGGTAATGCCAACGACAAGCGTTACCTTTAGGGTGGCGGCCCCATCAGTAACCTCAATAACGATAGAATCCGCACCACTTGCGTTTTCATTTGGTGTGTAGGTATATTCACCGGTCCTGGTATTCAGCACAAGCATCCCAGAGGTTGTCGTGTATGTGGAAATCATACCTGAGGTACTAACCAATGTCGCACTGGGGAGACTGAAGGTTACAGCATCACCATCGGCATCACGCACCACCGCGCCTGAATAGGTATTCGGATCGCCGTCAAGACTACCATCCACCGTGAAGACCTGACCACCGCTTTGAGTTGCAAGCCACTCATTGAGATCGGCCACCAAACTACCTGAGTCTATAGATGTGTCCTCGTTCGTTTTGACAATGTCCTCGACAAGGTTTGCGCTAGCGTCACCTTCAACTCCACCAGGAGTGCTATTACTATTAGCATCTCTCCAGGTAAAAGTGACCGTTCCAGAAGCAATGATGTTGCCATCTGCATCAAGAGCATTGTAGGTAAAGGTTTCGGTACCCGCTGCGTTCAGCGTAAGATCGTCATTGGGAATATACTCATAATTCCCTGCACTTTCGCCAGTTGGCTGCAAACGAAATTGCCCGTAGTCGCCTTGCAAAACGAGCCAACCCGCCTCATCTGTCTCCACAGCCAGCGTAGAGATCTGCGAAGTCGAAGCCCCCGTGTCAACCAAAGCAAAACTTGCCGGTTCCTCCTCGTACAAATCTGAAGTCGCAACATTCCCCGTGCTTGTTTGAGTCACGTCTGTCAAAACCGTTGAATCAGGCGTCGCGTAAGTTGAAGATAAGGCAGCCTCTGCACCGCCATCTGACCCGTCACCGTCGTCGCTATCGTCATCAGAATCGTCATCGTCATCGTCATCGGAATCGGCAGCCGCCAAAAGAACAGCAGCGCCAGCGGCAACCACAGCAGGAGTAGGAAGGCCGAACAGAGTCCCGCTAATCGCAGCCAAGCCTGCATCGTTTGCCAACAACACATCGCCGTTGATAACCCAGGTACCTGGCGGCAAGGTTTGCGTTGTGCCGGTCGCGTTGGTGAACGACAAGGACCCGTTGGTGTTTTCTACGAAGTCGCGCGCGCCTTCGATCGCTGTCAGTTCTCCTGACTGGGCGCTTGCGCTACCAGATGCCGCAGCAGCAGCCAATCCAGTCAAAAACGTGCTGGTAAGGAATTTGTTACGCTTGGCACCCTTCAGCCATGCGCGTTGCTTCACTGCGTCTTGCGCCAGCGAAAATTCTTGAAGGAGCGCCTGCTCCCGAGGAAGAGTTGGTGTCATTAACATTTGTCGCTCCAAATCTAGTTAATAGGTTTGTTGTGTGTGGCGGGGTCTATGTCGCCACTCGGGTGTTGTCAACAAGCATATTCCTAGAAAAATGCAACACTTTGTATTTTATTCATTCGCCGCTTTGGGGCGATGGCGGGAAGGCCTGGCTGTGGGGCCGTATATCAGGTGTGTTCGGGTTCTTGCCTCGTGGGTCGCGGTCGTCGGGTGGTCTTGGCGGCCGTGTCGCTTGGGCCACGGGTGCGAATCTGGGGTGGCTTGGGCCCTGGGGCCTTGCGGGGGAAGGCTGGCGGCGAATCGGTGCTTGGAGCCTTTTGGGGCGCGCGGGGTCGGGGCCGTCTGTTCTTGTGGCTGGTGGTCTGGGGTGGATCCTGCGGCTTCGGGTGGGGGTGTGAAGCCTCATGTTGGGGTGGGGGTTTTTCAGCAGGATGTTGTTCTGTGCGAAGGAGTGCGCCCTCACCTAGAGTTGGAGCCGTCTGTTCTTGTGGCTGGTGTTCTGTGATGGATCCTGCGACTTCGCGCAGGATGACTTTGGGTGGATTGGGGGTGCCGAGTTGGGGCGGTGGTTTTTTAGCAGGATGTTGTTCTGTGCGAAGCAGTGCGCCCTCACCTAGAGTTGGAGCCGTCTGTTCTTGTGGCTGGTGTTCTGTGATGGATCCTGCGGCTTCGCGCAGGATGACTTTGGGTGGGGGTGTGAAGCCTCATGTTGGGGTGGGGGTTTTTCAGCAGGATGTTGTTCTGTGCGAAGCAGTGCGCCCTCACCTAGAGTTGGGGCCGTCTGTTCTTGTGGCTGGTGTTCTGTGATGGATCCTGCGACTGCGCGCAGGATGACTTTGGGTGGGGGTGTGAAGCCTCATGTTGGGGTGGGGGTTTTTCAGCAGGATTTTGTTCTGTGCGAAGCAGTGCGCCCTCACCTAGAGTTGGAGCCGTCTGTTCTTGTGGCTGGTGTTCTGTGATGGATCCTGCGACTTTGGGTGGGATGACTTTGGGTGGATTGGGGGTGCCGTGTTGGGGTGGGGGTTTTTTAGCAGGATGTTGTTCTGTGCGAAGCAGTGCGCCCTCACCTAGAGTTGGAGCCGTCTGTTCTTGTGGCTGGTGTTCTGTGATGGATCCTGCGACTGCGCGCAGGATGACTTTGGGTGGATTGGGGGTGCCGTGTTGGGGTGGTGGTTTTTTCAGTAGGATGTTGTTCTGTGCGAAGGAGCGCGCCCTCACCTAGAGTTGGAGCCGTCTGTTCTTGTGGCTGGTGTTCTGTGATGGATCCTGCGACTGCGCGCAGGATGACTTCGGGTGGATTGGGGGTGCCGTGTTGGGGCGGTGGTTTTTTAGCAGGATGTTGTTCTGTGCGAAGGAGTGCGCCCTCACCTAGAGTTGGAGCCGTCTGTTCTTGTGGCTGGTGTTCTGTGATGGATCCTGCGACTGCGCGCAGGATGACTTCGGGTGGGGGTGTGAAGGGTTTTGTGCGCGGGCGTTCCCTGCGCCCTTCGGGCTTGGAGCCCAAAGGTTTTGTGCGCGGGCGTTCCCTGCGCCCTTCGGGCTTGGAGCCCGCTTGTGGGGCCGCAGTCGCGGCCCTACACCAGTTCATAAGGAGTCTGATTTAAAGAGACTGGCATAAGGGTGGACGCTGCTGACCTTTGGTGGGCTGTTCCGAGCCTTGTCGCGGCGATTCGCGCGGGTGGGGGAAGCGGATGATGGATCCTGCGACTTTGGGTGGGATGACTTCCAGGCCAACCGTTCTCATCTGGTGACCGCCTGATGGATAAGTGATTTGATTAGGGTCTGGTAGGGCACACCTTCGCGAAACGCCCGCGCCTTCACGCGGGCAAGATCGGTGTGGGCGATGCGGATCGAGATTTTCTCACTTCCTTCGTTTAGCGTGTTCCGCGCCGTTTTCTGCATCTGGGCCTTGAGTTCAGGAGTGAGAAGGCTCGCGGCCGGAGCAAAATCCTCGGCTTCGAGGATCTCGATCAGCTCTCGTTCTTCGTCATCGAGGTACGTCTCTACGTGGGGGGTGCTGTTCATGGCGTTTCCTTCATCAAGTAACGAGCCGTTTCTTTGCGGCTGGGAAAGAGGGTTTTGAGAAACCAGGTGCCGTCATCCTGGATCACGAACGGGACGACGTAGGCGTAGTTTTCGATATTGAGAATAGCGAGGCGCTGGTGCGAATTTGTGGGGTGAGGTCGCACATCGAGTATTCGCCCATCAGCAATGGCGACGACACAATCAGCAAACGTCACCCCATTGCGCGATTTTTCCGCCTGAAGCTTCTGTTCCTTTTCACTATTCCAGTCGAACCTAGCCACGCCCCCCAATGTATGGACAGGCCCGAAGGTGTCAAGGGTTCTCGACGATGGGAGGCGTGGGAGTGTCCCCGCCGAGGCAGGGGACTTGCGCGGGCCCCCCCAAGGCGTCGAAGAGTCATACCAACGGTCATAAAAAGTGACCTTTCTATGACCGTTTTGTGCGCGGGCGTTCCCTGCGCCCTTCGGGCTTGGAGCCCAAGGGTTTTGTGCGCGGGCGTTCCCTGCGCCCTTCGGGCTTGGAGCCCAAGGGTTTTGTGCGCGGGCGTTCCCTGCGCCCTTCGGGCTTGGAGCCCAAGGGTTTTGTGCGCGGGCGTTCCCTGCGCCCTTCGGGCTTGGAGCCCAAGGGTTTTGTGCGCGGGCGTTCCCTGCGCCCTTCGGGCTTGGAGCCCAAGGGTTTTGTGCGCGGGCGTTCCCTGCGCCCTTCGGGCTTGGAGCCCAAGGGTTTTGTGCGCGGGCGTTCCCTGCGCCCTTCGGGCTTGGAGCCCAAGGGTTTTGTGCGCGGGCGTTCCCTGCGCCCTTCGGGCTTGGAGCCCGCTTGTGGAGCCGCAGTCGCGGCCCTTAGACCAGCGAATAAAAGAGTCATTTTATAACGCCGCTGGTATGACTGGCGTTCCGTGATGGATCCTGCGACTTCGCGCAGGATGACTTCGGGTGGATTGGGGGTGCCGTGTTGGGGTGGTGGTTTTTTAGCAGGATTTTGTTCTGTGCGAAGCAGTGCGCGTTCACCTAGAGTTGGGGCCGTCTGTTCTTGTGGCTGGTGTTCTGTGATGGATCCTGCGGCTTCGCGCAGGATGACTTTGGGTGGGGGTGTGAAGCCTCATGTTGGGGTGGGGGTTTTTTAGCAGGATTTTGTTCTGTGCGAAGCAGTGCGCCCTCACCTAGAGTCGGGGCCGTCTGTTCTTGTGGCTGGTGTTCTGTGATGGATCCTGCGACTGCGCGCAGGATGACTTTGGGTGGATTGGGGGTGCCGTGTTGGGGTGGGGGTTTTTTAGCAGGATGTTGTTCTGTGCGAAGGAGTGCGCCCTCACCTAGAGTTGGAGCCGTCTGTTCTTGTGGCTGGTGTTCTGTGATGGATCCTGCGGCTTTGGGTGGGATGACTTTGGGTGGGGGTGTGAAGCCTCATGTTGGGGTGGTGGTTTTTCAGCAGGATGTTGTTCTGTGCGAAGGAGGGCGCCCTCACCTAGAGTTGGGGCCGTCTGTTCTTGTGGTCGGTGTTCTTTGATGGATCCTGCGACTGCGCGCAGGATGACTTCGGGTGGGGGTGTGAAGCCTCATGTTGGGGTGGGGGTTTTTCGGCGGGATGTTGTTCTGTGCGAAGGAGTGCGCCCTCACCTAGAGTTGGGGCCGTATGTTCTTGTGGCTGGTGTTCTGTGATGGATCCTGCGGCTTCGCGCAGGATGACTTTGGGTGGGGGTGTGAAGCCTCATGTTGGGGTGGGGGTTTTTCAGCAGGATGTTGTTCTGTGCGAAGCAGTGCGCCCTCACCTAGAGTTGGAGCCGTCTGTTCTTGTGGCTGGTGTTCTGTAGACCTGATTCGCAATAGGGAGAAAGAGCACAGACGGACTTGTCCCTTAGTGCTTATCTCAGCAAATTTTTAAATTGATGTTTGCCAGAGCCGCGACATTCTTAGCAATCATGTTCTCATGTCGGTTTCCTCTGGAGATGTCAGAGAAAATGTTGAACTTTTTCATGCGTCCAATGCCATGCTCGACCTTCACGCGCATAGAGCTGAACCACTTATTGTAGTCTTTTTGTTCTTGGCTTAGATTTTGGTTCTTGGATTTCTTTATCGGGACTTCGCAGTTGGTTCCTACATAAGCTAAGTCGCCCAAGAGCAGGGTATCTGGTGGCTTGTCCAGATGGCTTTGATCATAAAGGGTTTTGTCGTGCTTGCGCCCAGGGTGAACGGGGCCACAAGCACGAATGCGCTTCTTATCATCGACGACAATTTGATGCTTATGAGTAAAGCGCTTCTTTTTCCCCGAGTAGATCTTCTTTCGGCCCTTCGATTTCTTGGGGCGCTGACAGGGGCGCTCGGTCCCATCGACAATCAGATATATGAGCTGCTCCTTATCATCCTCACTTAAAGCAAGCCTGCGCTCGGGCATCTGAAAATGGCCTGCCAATAGCTTGGTCATTGTATTGGCGGTTCGGATGCTCGTGCTATCTGAAACCGAAAATATCAAACCCAGAAACTCATGATTGATGTAAGTCCGATAATAGATCAGGCATAAAAGCAGCATCTCCTCAAAGCTTAGCTTATGGCTTGGCCCGCCCCCAATCGCGCGTTGGCGATGGGGGCGAGATAGACGCTGATGGTTGTGAGCCTCCCAAAGCGGCAAAATCTTCTCTGCAATGTCGTCAAAATCGCTGACCCTTATCCCACTTAAGCGGAAAAACAGGCGCGGTTGCTTCTTAAGGATTTTGAAGGTTCTCATAAAAAGGCTAGAATCAGCCAAACCTGACTTCGACAAGACCTTGTTTGCACGCAAAAGCTCTTTTTCAGTTTATCGTGAAGCGGGTCTTGTGATGGATCCTGCGACTGCGCGCAGGATGACTTTGGGTGGGTTGGGGGTTTTTCAGCAGGATGTTGTTCTGTGCGAAGCAGTGCGCCCTCACCTAGAGTTGGAGCCGTCTGTTCTTGTGGCTGGTGTTCTGTGATGGATCCTGCGGCTTCGCGCAGGATGACTTCGGGTGGGGGTGTGAAGCCTCATGTTGGGGTGGGGGTTTTTCAGCAGGATGTTGTTCTGTGCGAAGGAGTGCGCCCTCACCTAGAGTTGGAGCCGTCTGTTCTTGTGGCTGGTGTTCTGTGATGGATCCTGCGACTGCGCGCAGGATGACTGCGGGTGGGTTGTGGGTGTCCTGGCCCGCTTGTGCTTGATTGAAACGGTGGAAGGATTCGGTTAGGGCTTGAGCCTATGCGATACCGACACACGATGATCCGCGTGGACAATCTTACCACTTCGCTGGCGTTTTGGACCGGCCCCATGGGCTTGGTTGAGACGCGCCGAGTTGATTCGGATGCGGGGCAGTTCACCCTGGTGTTTCTTGCCGCGCCCGCGGATGTCGCGTCAGCGACGGCGACGCAAGCGCCTGAGCTGGAATTGACCTACAATTGGCATACGGGCGAGCAGCCGCGCGTTGCGGGGCGGGCCTGGGGGCATGTGGCCTACAATGTCGGGGACATTTATGGGTTTTGCCAGCGCCTGGTCGATTCGGGCCTGAGCCTGAACCGCCCGCCGCGCGATGGCAAAATGGCGTTTCTCAAGTCGCCCGAAGGTGTGTCGATAGAACTGATCCAAGAGGGCGAGGCCCTGCCCGTTCGGGAGCCTTGGGCCTCCATGGAGAGTCGCGGGACATGGTAGCGGGCGGGGGCCCTGGGGCCGAGATCGTCGTCGTGCCCTACCGCAGTGACAACTATGGCTATCTAGTTCACGATTCGCGCAGCGGCGCGACCCTTGCCATCGACGCTGGCGACGATGGGGCCTACCTTGAGGTGCTGGCGGCGCGCAACTGGCGGCTCGGGTCGATCTTGCTGACCCACCATCACGACGACCATGTCTCGCACGCGGGCGCACTGGCGGCGGCGACGGGCGCGCAGATTCACGGGCCTGACGACGTGCAGATCCCCGGCCATCGCATCCGCCCCCTCGCCGAGGGCACCACCCTGCGCCTGGGCGGGGAGGAAGCGCCGCTTGAGGTTCAGACCCTGGCGACGCCGGGGCATACGCGCCATATGTTGAATTTTTACCTGCCTGCGGCCAAGGCGGTGTTTACGGGCGATACGCTCTTTACCCTGGGGTGCGGGCGTCTGTTCGAGGGCACGGCGGCGCTCATGTTCGACAGCTTGCAGAAGCTCAAAGCCCTGCCTTTGGATACGCGGATCTATGGCGGGCACGACTACACGCGCGCGAATCTGGACTTTGCCCTGGCGACCGCACCCGACCTTGGCCCCTTGCGCGCCCGCGCCGAGACCTTGCGCGCCACCCTAGCGGCGGACGCGCCGACCGTCCCTGCCCTCTTGAGCGACGAATTGCTCACCAACCCGTTTTTGCGGGCCGAAAGCGCCGAAGCCTTTGCCCGCGTTCGCGCCGCCAGAGATGGTTTTTAAGGCCTGCAACCGCGAGCTTGTGAATCGGTTTGCATGGCGGCGAATCCCTGCTAGTTTGGTCGCGTAGTTGCCGCCTGGCTTGTTTCTAAGGAGTCTCGACATGTCCGATCTCGACCCATTTTTTACCCAAGACCTGGCGGCGCGGGACCCGCAAATCGCGGCGGCTATGGGCCAGGAACTGGGGCGTCAGCGCGATGAAATCGAGCTGATCGCCTCGGAAAACATGGTCTCACGCGCGGTCATGCAGGCCCAGGGCTCGGTCATGACCAACAAGTATGCCGAGGGGTATGCGGGCAAGCGCTACTACGGCGGCTGCCAGTTTGTCGATATAGCGGAGACTCTGGCGATCGAGCGTGCGTGCCAACTGTTCGACTGCCAGTTTGCCAATGTCCAGCCCAACTCGGGCTCGCAGGCCAACCAAGGCGTCTTTACCGCCCTCATCAAGCCGGGCGATACGATCCTGGGCATGAGCCTCGATGCCGGCGGTCACTTGACCCACGGCGCGCGCCCCAATCAGTCGGGCAAGTGGTTCAACGCCGTGCAATACGGCGTGCGCCAAGACACGCTGGAGGTCGATTACGATCAGGTTGAGGCCTTGGCGCGCGAGCATCGCCCTGCCCTCATCATCGCCGGGGGGTCGGCGATTCCGCGCCAGATCGACTTTGCCCGGTTCCGCGCCATCGCCGATCAGGTGGGCGCTTACCTCCATGTTGATATGGCGCACTTTGCGGGCTTGGTCGCGGGCGGCGCGCACCCCAGCCCCTTCCCGCATGCCCATGTCGCCACCTCGACCACGCACAAGACCCTGCGCGGGCCGCGCGGGGGCCTGATCCTGACCAACGATTCGACGCTCGCCAAGAAGGTCAATTCGGCCATTTTCCCCGGCATCCAGGGCGGGCCGCTCATGCACGTTATCGCCGCCAAAGCGGTCGCCTTTGGTGAAGACTTGCAGCCTGCGTTCCGGGACTATTGCCAGCGAGTGATCGCCAACGCGCAGGCCCTGGGCGACCAGTTGGTCAAGGGCGGGCTGGATCTGGTGACCGGCGGCACCGACACCCACGTCCTGCTGGTCGATCTGCGGCCCAAGGGCGTTAAGGGCAACGCCACCGAAAAGGCCCTGGGCCGCGCCCACATCACCTGCAACAAGAACGGCATCCCCTTTGACACGGAAAAGCCCACGGTCACCAGCGGCATCCGCCTCGGGTCCCCCGCCGGCACAACCCGCGGCTTCGGCGAGGCCGAATTCCGCCAAATCGCCGACTGGATCGTCGAAGTTATCGACGCCCTGGCCGCGAACGGCGACCAGGGCAACGCCGCAGTCGAGGAACGGGTCAAAGGCGAAGTCCTGGCCCTGTGCGCGCGCTTCCCGATCTATGCAGACCTCTAGCCGCGACCTAGGGTTGCGGTCGTGATGGTAAGGGGCGCGCATGGGAGAGCGTCAGGCGTTTGCTTATATCCTCGCAAACAGGAAACGCGGAACACTCTACACCGGTGTGACGACCAACCTGCGCACCCGCCTCTATCATCATAGGGCCAAGACCTATGGTAAGAGTTTCTCGGCCAAGTATGATGTCCACAAACTGGTTTGGTTTCAAGAAGGCCCGGACGTGGTCGCAGCCATCGCGCTAGAAAAGAAAATCAAGAACAGATCGCGGGCCTGGAAAATCCGGCTGATTGTACAGATGAATCCTGACTGGCAAGACCTGAGTGAACCGCGCCCTCGCACGAACGGACAGGGGCGGCCCTGAGGTGTGGTTAGGTCCTTCATCAAGAGGGGAAACAGTAGGTGATGGATTGCGCGACTGCGCTTTGCTTCGCGCGGAAGGACGTTCTGCGGAAACTCGAACGCCCTTGGGTTTTCCACCCGTCCTTGGTCTGGGGTGCGGCTTTTTTCATCTTGATTCCCGTTTGAAGACATGGAAGAACCGCCGCATGGGCCCGTGGTGTTACCCTAGTATGAGCAATCGCCAGCGTGAGCCATGGCCCCGTCACCTATCAAAACTAGTTTCTACGGGAGGAAAGCCATGAAACGTCTTCTCACCGCGAGCGCCGCGTCGCTTGCCTTCGCAGGGGTCACCTTCGCGGACGACCATTTGAAATTTGCGCCAGGGTCTGGCGATTTTAGCTGGGACTCGTTGGAGGCCTTTGCGGCCTCGACCGATCTCACGGGCCAAAGCCTTAGTCTATTTGGCCCTTGGCTAGGCCCCGATCAGGAGTTCGTTGAATCAGTGGTTGACTATTTTGAACACGCGACGGGCGCAGAGGTCACCTACGCAGGCTCCGACAGTTTTGAGACGCAAATCCGCGTTGACGCCGAAGCGGGGTCCGCGCCGAATATTGCGATTTTCCCCCAGCCAGGCTTGGCAGCGGATCTGGCCTCGGCAGGACTGCTCGCGCCCCTTGAGGCCGGCACAGCCGATTGGGTTTCTGAAAACTACGCGGCCGGCACCTCCTGGGTTGATCTGGGCACCTATGCAGGTGCCGACGGCATGGATGACCTCTACGGGTTCTTCTACAAGGTCGATGTCAAATCCTTGGTTTGGTATAGCCCCGACAACTTTGAGGACGCGGGCTATGAGGTGCCGACCACCATGGAAGACCTGGTGGCGCTTTCGGACCAAATTGTGGCCGACGGCGGCACGCCCTGGTGCATCGGCATTGGCTCGGGCGGTGCAACGGGATGGCCCGCCACCGACTGGGTCGAAGACATAATGCTCCGCACCGTCTCCCCCGAGGACTACGATGCTTGGACGACCAATGACATGCCCTTCAACGACCCCAAAGTTGTCAAGGCCATTGAGCTTTACGGATCGTTCTCGCGCAACGACGCCTATGTGGACGGCGGTGCTGGCGCGGTCGCCTCAATCGACTTCCGCGACAGCCCCAAGGGTCTCTTTACCTCCCCGCCGCAGTGCTACATGCACCGTCAGGCGTCGTTCATCCCCGCCTTCTTCCCCGAAGGCGCGCAAGTGGGGGTCGATGCCGACTTCTTCTACTTCCCCAGCTTCGCAGGGGAAGACTTGGGGAACCCCGTCTTGGGTGGGGGAACCTTGTTCGCCATCACCAATGAAAACGACGCGGCTCATGCCTTCATTCGGTTCCTGCAAACCCCCATCGCCCATGAGATTTGGATGGCCCAAGCGGGCTTCCTAACGCCGCTCAAGAACGTCAAGACCGACGTGTTCGGCGACCCGACGCTTGCCCCCATGAACGACATCTTACTGAACGCCACTACATTCCGCTTCGACGGCTCGGACCTCATGCCGGGCGCCGTTGGCGCGGGCACGTTCTGGACGGGCATGGTGGATTACAACAACGGCGCTGATGCGCAAGACGTGGCCGATGCCATTGAGGCCTCCTGGCCGCAATAGGTCTCCAGAGTGAAATCGGCTGCGCGCTTGGGCAGCCGATTTTCCCTTTCTTCCCATGAACATCATTCTCCAGTCCCTCCTTGCCATTTTGGGAGTGGTGTCGGTTTCCTGGCTATATTTTTGGCTGTCGAACCGGGCCTTGGACTGGGCAACGGGGGGCGATTCGCCCACGGCTATGGTGATCCGCCCCTGGTTGTTTTTGGGGCCGGCCTTGGTGTTTTTGACCCTTTTTCTCATATATCCCGCCTTTCAAACCCTCTATTTGTCGTTCAACGAACGCTTGCCGGGGCGTGTCCTGGCTTGGGTCGGGACGCAAAACTATACGAACATGCTGGCCCAGCCCAAATTTCGCGAGGCGTTCGCAAACAACTTGCTTTGGCTGCTCGTGGTTCCGGCCCTCTCAACCGCCTTTGGCTTGCTGATCGCGCAGTTGAGCGACCGTCTGCGCTGGGGCGCCTTCGCCAAGTCCCTGATTTTCGCGCCTATGGCCATTTCCCTGGTCGGCGCCGGGGTGATCTGGAAGTTTATTTACGAATTTCGCGATGTGGACGTGGCCCAAATCGGCCTGCTGAACGCGCTGGTCGTCGCCCTGGGCGGGCAACCGCAGACGTGGCTGTTCCTGCCGTTTTGGAACAACTTTTTCCTCATGATTGTCCTGATTTGGATCCAAACAGGGTTTGCCATGGTCATCATTTCGGGCGCTTTGCGCGGCGTGCCAGAGGATACGATTGAGGCCGCAATCGTTGATGGGGCCAACCCCTGGCAAGTGTTCTTTCGGGTGCGGTTGCCGCAAATCATTCCAACGATCATCGTAGTTTGGACCACGATCACCATCACGGTCCTGAAAATCTTCGACATCGTGTTCGCCATGACCAACGGTGAGGGCGGCACCCAAGTGCTGGCCAACTATATGTGGAACCAGTTTTTGCGCGCCAACGATTGGGGCGTCGCCTCGGCCTCGGCCATCGTCCTGATGCTCATGGTTATGCCGATCATGGTTTGGAACCTGATGGGGGGCCGTAGGACATGAGGCACGCCGCATCGCGGCTGGCCCGCACCAACCCTGCTGTGGGGCTGGTTGTCGGGTTTTTGGTCGTCCTCTGGACGCTGCCAACCTTTGGTCTGCTCGTCACCTCCTTTCGGACCCCTGACCAGATCGCAACCGGCGGCTGGTGGCGGGCCTTGTTCCCAACCGAAAGCAACGTGATCTACCGCACCGCCGCCTTTAAGACTGGCTTGGAAGCCTCGGGGTCGATCTTTGAGGATGGGCCTGGTCGTGTGGCCGCTTGGGGCATCAGCTCCCGCGCGCCTGAAATCGCCGCGCCGGGGGACACGCTGGACCTCCGGGGCGGGGAGCGTCTTACCGTTCAGGCCGACGGCAGCTTTGCAATCAGCAGCGCGACGCCGCTGGAATGGGTGCGCGGGCAACGCATTTTCGCGCGCGTGACCACCAGCCCCTCCTTCACGTTTGCCAACTATCACAAGGCCCTCCTAAACCCCGACAATGTCGATGGTATGCTGCGCGGTTTTATCGGCACTGCCTCGATCGCCATTCCCTCCACCATCATTCCGATCATGATCGCCGCCTTTGCCGCCTATGCGCTGGCCTGGATGCGCCTGCCATGGCGGCGCGCCTGGCTAGGGCTCATCATCGGTTTGCTGGTTGTGCCTCTCCAGCTCTCCCTGATCCCGGTCTTGCAATTGTTTCAGGCCGTTGGGCTCGGCAAGTCTTACCTCTCGGTGTTGCTGGCCCATACGGGCTTCGGCTTGCCCCTGGCGATTTTCCTGCTCTACAACTACATTTCCCAATTACCCGGCGAGCTGATCGCAAGCGCGCGAGTCGATGGCGCGACCGACTTTCAGATTTTCCGCCGCTTGGTTTTGCCCCTGTCGATTCCAGCCCTCGCGAGTTTTGCGATCTTTCAGTTCTTATGGACCTGGAATGATCTGCTGGTGGCGCGGGTGTTCTTCGTCGGTGCCATGGGCGAAGAAACGGTTATGACCGCAGAGCTGGTGGAGCTCATGGGCTCTAGGGGTGGGGATTGGGAGATTTTGGCCACCTCGGCCTTCATATCCATGATTGTGCCGCTATGCGTATTCTTCGCCTTGCAACGCTATTTGGTTCGCGGCTTGCTCGCGGGCTCGCTGAAATGAGGGACAGGGGCCATGGCTGAAAACTGGTGGGACCAGGCGGTCATTTATCAAGTTTATCCGCGCAGCTTTTGTGACGCCAATGGCGACGGGATCGGGGACCTGCGCGGCATCACCAGCAAACTCGACTACATAGCTGATCTCGGCGTTGATGCGGTCTGGATCAGCCCCTTTTTTGTGAGCCCCATGCGCGACTTCGGCTATGATGTCGCCGACTATCGCACCGTCGATCCAATTTTTGGCACCAATGCCGACTTCGACGATTTGCTCGCCCAGGCCCATCGACGCGGCCTAAAAATCATGATCGACATGGTCTTGGGCCATTGCAGCGACCAGCACCCGTGGTTCTTAGAATCGCGGCAAAGCCGCACCAACGCCCGCGCCGATTGGTTTTATTGGGTTGACCCCAAGGATGACGGGACGGAGCCCAACAATTGGCTTAGCTTCTTCGGGGGGCGCGCCTGGACTTGGGACACCCAGCGCCAGCAATACTACTTCCACAACTTTCTTTCGAGCCAGCCGAACCTCAATCTCTCTAACCCCGTGGTCATGGACGCCATGATCGACACCTGTCGCTTTTGGCTCGACAAGGGTGTCGATGGCTTCCGTCTCGATGCCATTCATACGGCCAAGTGCGACCAGAACTGGATAGACAACCTCGCCCGCCCCCGCGCGGCGGGCGTGCGCCCCGAGCGAGAGTTTGACTATCAGCGCCAGGACAGCCATCAACTCAATCAACCCAGTATTCAGGTCTTAAGCCAGCGTCTGCGGCACTTGGCCGACGCCTATGGGGATCGTTTTTTGATGGGAGAACTGGACGGCGAAGATGCTGTCGCCGCCTCCAAGACCTTTACCGAGCCTGGCCGCCTGCACTCGACCTACAACTTTAACCTGTTGCGGATGGAAGGGGCGAGCGTCCAAGAGGTCAAGACCATCGTCGCGGGCCTGGCGGAGGCCTTTAACGCCAGCAACGCCATTTCCACCGCCTGGTCCAACCACGATATAGCCCGTGTCTATGACCGTATGCGCCGTCAAATCGACGTCCCCGCCGCTTACCACGATGATTTCGCCCATATGTTGGTGCAGCTTTCCACCTCACTGATCGGGTCCACCTGCCTCTATCAGGGTGAGGAGTTGGGCCTCGACGACGCCGACCGCTTGACCCGAGACCAGTTGCACGACCCCTGGGGGATCGCCCGCTACTCCGACACTTTCATAGGTCGCGACACCTGCCGAACCCCCATGCCCTGGCGCGCCGATCAGCCCCAGGGTGGTTTCAGCAAGGGCGCAGCGTCCGATCCTTGGCTGCCGATGGACGCGCGGCATCTGGCCAAGGGTGGCCTTGACCAGCAGGGCCAGCAGGGCAGCCTGTTTGCCCGGACCAAGGACCATCTAGCCTGGCGCAAGACCCAAGCCGCACTCACGCGCAAGGGTCAGATCGAGCTGCAAACAACGGGCGATGATACGATCGCCTTTATTCGTCGCGCGGAGGCCGGCCCTGCCCTGCTTTGCGTCTTCAATTTTTCTTCCGAGGCCAAGACCTTGAGCGGCGTGCAGGTGGCGCCCTGGTCCGCCGCTTTTGGGGAGGCCTGATCCTATGGAACAAGTCAAACTCACCGCCGTCAACAAGGCTTTTGGCCAGGCTCAGGTGATCCGCGATGTGGCCTTGAGCGTGACAAAAGGCGAGTTCGTGGTTTTTGTCGGCCCCTCAGGCTGTGGCAAGTCCACCCTATTGCGGCTGATCTCAGGCCTGGAAGACTTGACCAGCGGCACCATTGAAATCGGCGGGCGCGATGTTTCGGCACTGCCGCCCGCCAAGCGCGGAATCGCCATGGTGTTCCAGTCCTACGCACTCTACCCCCATATGACTGTGGCGGGCAACATGGCCTTCTCGCTCGACCTGCAGCGCGTCGCCAAACCCGAAATCCAGACACGCGTACAAAAAGCCGCAGAAATCCTGCAAATGGAGCACCTGTTGGACCGACGCCCCGCGGCCCTATCGGGCGGGCAACGCCAGCGGGTCGCGATCGGGCGCGCTATCGTCCGCAACCCCGATGTGTTCTTGTTCGATGAGCCGCTGTCGAACCTCGACGCCGCCCTGCGGCACGAAACGCGGGTGGAAATCGCCAAACTGCATGCGCAACTGGGGGCAACGACCATTTATGTGACCCATGACCAAGTCGAGGCCATGACCCTAGCCGACAAGATCGTGGTGCTAAAGGACGGCGAAGTCATGCAAATCGGCTCGCCGATGGACCTGTTCCATCGGCCCGCCAACGCCTTCGTCGCTGGATTCTTAGGCTCGCCCAAAATGAACTTCTTCACGGGCGAAACTGAAGACAGCATTTTTGTGGGCGAAGGAATGAGGATTGCCAAGGCGCGCACCGTCAGCGCGCCCAAAACGGGCAAGGCGCGCCTTGGCGTGCGCCCGCAAGACCTGCGGATCGATCCCAAAGGGACGCTCAAAGGTACTGTCAAGCTCATCGAACGTTTGGGCACCGAAACCGTCGTCGAACTTGCGACCGATCAGGGGACCGCCTTTCGGTTCACGTCCGTGACCCCGATCGAGAACCAGGTCGGTGACCCCCTCGCCTTTTCCTTCTACCCTGGCGCGGCGCACCTGTTTTAGAGACGTTTATAAGCGTGTTATAGTATGAGAGTCACTCCTACTTGCCGCTGGTCTTAGCTGCACCCGCCGTCAAAGGATGGAAATAGCGGGTGATGGATTCTGCGACGTCGCTTCGCTTGCGCAGAATGACGTCTTCCTTTAGGCCGCGCACCCCACGACTTGGCTAGGTTCTAGACTCCGTCAAAGGATGGAAACGACAGGTGTAAGAATCACTCTTATACCAACTCCGATAAAAATTGACATTTTTATCGGAGTTTTGTCTCACGGCAGAAACGTTTCGCCTCCCCTTCGCTTATACCCCGAGGCGCTTTCTTAGCTTGTCTCGGGGCCGCTGCGGGGGCCGCAGTCGCGGCCCGATACCAGTTCATTTGGAGTCTTTCTTAATGAGAACTGGTATTAATTGCCGCTGGGCTTAGCCGAGGCCTAGGCTCAGAACCTTGTCGTAGAGGGTGCGAATGGCTTCGGGCGGAATTCCGTGGCCCACGCCCGCGTAGGCCGCGACCTCCACGCCAAATCCTGCCTTGGTCAGCGCCGCTTGCGCCAGGGCTTGGGCAGCAAAGGGAACAACCGGGTCCGCAGTGCCATGACCTAAGAAAATCGGCGAACGGCTGACGACCTCTTGCGCCAAACGGTCGGGGCCCGCGAGCGCGCCCGACAGACCTATGACGTGACCGACAGGCTCGACAAAGCGCGGGCACGCCTCTAGCGCCATCATGCAGCCTTGAGAAAACCCACAGACCAGCAGTTTTTGCGCCCTTAGGTCAAAGCGCCGCAAGGTGGCGCTGAAATAGTCCAAGACCAGGGGACGCGCGGCTTGCACGCCGCGGTCCAAGTCTGCTGGGTCAAGGCGCGCGTCCAGATCAAACCAGGCGCGAGCCTGCGTGCCGAACGGGAGCGTCTTGGGCGCATCGGGGGCAAGAAACCCCGTCTGAGGCAGGTGCGGGGCCAGTTGCTGGCCAAGGCCGATCAGATCCGCCGCATTGGCGCCATAGCCGTGCAGGAATAGAACCAGGGTGTCCGGTTGCGACGGCCCCGCATAGAGGCCGGAAAGGGAGCTGCCGCTCGGGGTAAAGGCACGTGCTGTCATGGCCCAGGCTTGCCAGGGTGTCCGACGCTTGGCAAGGGCACAGCGTGTCCCCGCCCCGCACTCGCTTCGCCCCGTCTCCCACGGGCTATTTGCACCTGGGCCACGCCCTATCGGCCTGGGCGGTCGAGGCGCTGGCCCACGCTGTGGGCGCGGACATGAAGCTGCGGATTGAGGACATAGATCGCGTGCGCTGCACACCGGAGTACGACGCTGCCTTGATCGAAGACCTCAGCTGGCTTGGCCTGCGCTACGCCGGACCAGTGGTGCGGCAGTCGGCGCGCCTGGCTCTCTACGGCGAGGGCGTGGCGCGCCTTAAGGACCTGGGGCTGCTCTACCCCTGTTCCTGCACCCGTCGTCAAGTCGCGGCGACCGCGCCGAGGATGGGCCCCGACGGGCCGATCTACGGGGGAACCTGCCGAGACCGAGGGCCGGAACCGGGGAAACCTGTGGCCTGGCGGCTCAACATGGGCGCGGCGGTCGCGCGGGCCGGGCCTCTTGATCTCGACCCCCGGCCCTGGGGTGATCTGACCCTGGTGCGGCGGGACGTGGCGACATCCTACCACCTTAGCGTCGTTATGGACGACGCTGACCAAGGCATAAGCCATGTCATGCGCGGCCAGGACCTAGAGGGGATTACGGCGGTGCATGTGCTGTTGCAGCGTTTGCTGGGGTTGCCGACCCCAATTTACGCCTACCATGAGCTGATCTACCTGGGCGATGGACGTAAGCTCTCAAAATCCGAACGCGCGCCTGCCCTGCGGCAGATGCGCGCCGAGGGGGTGAGCCCTGAAGAGCTACGCGCGCGCCTCGATAGCATCCCAAATCTGCGCGGGCAGATCGATGCGATTAAATCGGGAAATTTCTTGCAGGCCCGTGGGCGAGGTGACGTTGATCTCAGTTAGGTAGGGGCCGATCATGTCGATGCCCGTGAATAGGAGGCCGCGCTGTTTTAGCAGCGGTCCCAAGGCGGCGCAGACCTCCCGATCCCGGTCGGTCAAGTCGGCGGCGGCGGCGGTGCCGCCGACATGGAGGTTGGCGCGGGCCTCGCCGGCCGCGGGCAGGCGATTGAGCGCCCCGACGGGTTCGCCATCGATCAAAATAATACGCTTGTCGCCCTGGCGAATCTCGGGAGCGTAGGCCTGCACCATGAGCGGTTCGCGCGAGGCGGCAAGGAAAGCATCGAGCAAGGCGGTCAGATTTTCATCGTCAGGCTTCAAATGGAACACGCCCGCGCCGCCATTGCCGAATAAGGGTTTGACGATGGTATCGGGGAACTCGCGGCGAAAGGCCTTGATCGCCTCGACATCACGGGAAATCAGCGTCGGGGGCATGAAGTCGCGGAACTCGGTGACCAGCAGTTTTTCGGGGGCGTTTCGCACCTGCACGGGATTGTTGACGACCTGGACCGTATCCATGACCTGCTCCAGCAAATGCGTTGCCGCGATGTACTGCATGTCAAAGGGCGGGTCTTGGCGCATGAGCACCACGTCAAACGCGCGGACATCGCGGACTTCGGCGGGTCCCAGCAGCGCCTTATTGGCGGGGTCAGGCTGCACCGTGGCCGTTGTGCCGCGTGCCAAGACGGCGCCGCGATCGTAGGTCAGAGCGGTGGGCAGGTAGTGGAAGAGGGTGTGCCCGCGCCGCTGGGCCTCCAGCATCAAGGCAAAGGTTGAGTCAGCCTTGACATCGACGGTGGACCAGGCGTCCATCTGAACGCCGATTGTGAGAACCATGGCAAGAGTCCCTTAAAGTGGTTGGATCACGAAAGGCCGAAGGCGTTTTCGATGTGCCGGGTCTGCCCCGCCCGGTCGATCAAGAAGGCGTCGAACCGCAAACCGAAGCCAGCGTATTGGGGTTTGGTCCCCATCCAAGTATCCGCCGCGCGCAGGAGGCGTTGCTGCTGATCGGCGGAAATGGCGTAGGCGGCGGTACGCAGGTCCGCGCGGGTTTTGACCTCGACAAAGACAAGGCGATTTTGCCTGGGCGCTTTCAAAACGAGGTCGAGCTCGCCCGCTGAGGTCTTGGCGCGGCGAGCCAGGACCTCATACCCCCCAGCCTCTAGCAGGCGCGCGGCTTTGGTTTCGGCGGCCAAGCCCTTGGCGTAGCTGGAGGTAAAGTCCCCCGCTTTCTTACCGCGTATTTTCGTCAGATTGATCATGGCGTAACTCCAAAGCCCTTGCGTAAACTTGCGACTTAGGCAGTTTGGTGCGTTTTGCCACTGCCTTGGCGGCCGCAGAGACAGAATCGGTGTCGAGGGCCGCGCGCAGCAAAGTGTCGAGGTCGCCCCAGTCTTCCTGCGTGGGCGCGGGACCGAACAAAAGGACCAACTCGCCCTTGGGGATGGGTCTTTGGTTATAGAGCGCGGCGAGGCTTTCGACGGTGCCTGTCTGAATTTCCTCGAACTTCTTGGTCAGCTCGCGCGCGGTCGCAGCGCGGCGATGGGCCCCAAGGACCGCCGCCGCGTCGTGCAAGGTCGCAATCAGGCGGCGGGGGGATTCAAAGAACAGACTGGTGGCCCGCAAGGCGCAAATTTCGTGCAGGGCCGCCTGCCTCGCGCCCGACTTTGGGGGCAAAAATCCGCCAAAGTAGAAGCGGTCGCTGGGCAAACCTGAAAGGATGAGGGCCAGAATCGGCGCGGCAGGCCCCGGCGTGGCCGTGACGGGCAGCCCCGCCGCCTGGACCGCGCGCACCAAGGCGTAGCCAGGGTCCGAGATGAGCGGCGTGCCCGCATCGCTGACCAGGGCGATGGCTTGACCCACGCGCAAGCGGGCCAAGACGCGATCAATGAGGTCGCGTTCGCGATGGTCATCGCAGCGTTGCAGGCGGGCCTTGACGCCGTGCAGGGTCAGCAATTTGGCGGTGACTCGCGTATCCTCGCACAGCACCAAGTCCGCTGCCGCCAAAGCCGCCAGCCCGCGCGGCGGCATATCGGCCAGATTGCCGATGGGCGTGGCCACCAGCGTCAAGGTTCCTGGGTTGCCCGCCGGCTTTCCCTCAGGGGCGGGCATGGGACGCGGATCCGGGCGCATGGGTCAGCAGATAGGGGGTTAGGGCGTCCAGGCGCAAGCGCCCTTGCGGCGTCGCGCGGCGGTGGCCCTGCGTTTCCTCCAAATCGCCTGAGGCCAGCAAATCGGCGATGCGCCCAGGCGCGCAGCGGCCCCAGGCGGGGCTCGCGAGCGGCAGGCCCTCGCGCAGACGCAAACCGAAGATCAGCTGTTCCTCTGCCCGATCTGGGGCGCTCAGGGCTTCCTGCACCCCAAGGCCATGCCCCAGGGAGGCGAGTTGTTCGAGGTATCCTGCGGGGCTTTTGCGCGTGATCCGCCGCTCCCACCCGCCATCAAGGCGTAAGGCGCGGCCTTCAGCGCCGGGGCCGATGCCCAAGTAGCCATGCCCCTGCCAGCCGAGCCAAGAGTGGCGGCTTTCGTGCCCAGGTTTAGCGAAGTTCGACACCTCGTAAGCCTGCAAGCCTGCCGCCGCCATTTGATCGACCAAATGTTCATACAGGTCGGCGGCGTCGTCCGCCGCCACAGGGGTCCAATCCCCTCGTCGCACCGCAGCGCCGAAGGCCGTGCCGGATTCGATGCCGAGCTGATAGACCGAGACGTGGCCCGTGCCAAAGCTCAGCGCCTGGGCGACTTGGGCGCTTTGCCAGGCCAGGGATCGACCCGGGAGCGCTGTCATAAGATCGAGACTGGCGCGATCAAAGGTTGCACACGCCGCTGCGACGGCGGCGCGGGCCTCGGCGGCGCTGTGGTCCCGGCCCAAGAAGGCCAGCGCCTGATCGTCGAACGATTGCACGCCTAAGGAAAGGCGCGTGACCCCTGCGGCGGCAAAGTCGGCGAACCTGGCCTGGGTCGCGCCGTTGGGATGCGCCTCCAGGGTGATTTGCGGCCGCGCGGCGGCGGGCCAGCGGGCCAAGACCCCGTCGATCAGCTGTCCCACGGCACGCGGGGACAGCAGCGACGGCGTGCCGCCGCCGAAGTAGAGGGTTTGCAAAGGTGCGAGGCGCTGCCCCGCCATCTGGTGGTCCAAGTCGGCCAGCAGCGCCTTGATCCACTGCGCTTCATCCGCTTGCGTTTTGGCGATATGGACGTTGAAATCGCAATAAGGGCACTTGGCCGTGCAAAACGGCCAGTGGACGTAGAGGCTGGGGACGCCTTGGATCGGGGCTGGTTGGGGGCCAGGTTGAGAGCCTAGATCAGGCAAAGCAAGTTGCGACCAGCTGCGCAAAGGCTTGGGCGCGGTGGCTCATGGCGTGTTTTTCGGCGGGGTCCATGTCGCCGAAGCTGCGATCATGGCCCGTGGGGACAAAGACAGGGTCAAAGCCAAACCCGCGCGTTCCGCTGGGGGGAAAGTTCAAGGTCCCTGCCACTTGGCCGTGGAAGGTTTCCACATGGGCGTCGGGCCAAGCGAGCGCGAGGACGCAGTGGAACTGCGCGGCAAGGTCGGTCTTGCCCGCCATGTCGCGCTCAAGACGCGCCATGGCCCAAGCGAAGTCGCGAACGCCAGGCTGCCGTTCGGCGAAGGGCGCCGTATCGACGCCAGGGCGACCACCCAGCGCGTCCACGCATAGGCCCGAATCATCGGCAAGCGCGGGCAGGCCCGTGGCCTCCGACGTATGCAAGGCCTTCAGACGGGCATTGCCGATGAAGGTGCGTTCGGTTTCCTCGGGTTCGGAAACGCCCAGATCGCCAGCGATGACCACCTCAACCTCAAAAGGAGCCAAGAGATCGGCAATTTCCCGCACCTTGCCGAGGTTGTGGCTGGCGATGACGAGCTTGGGGTCCGTGAACCTTCGCACGGGAACCGATCCCTCAGCTTAGGTCGGCGACGGCGCGGCCGATGCGGTCCAGGGCTTCGTCCAAGGCCTCCATGGAGGTGGCGTAGGAAATGCGGAAGTGCGGCTCAAGGCCAAAGGCGACACCCGGCACCACGGCCACTTGCGCGGCGTCGAGCAGGTAGGCGGCAAAGTCGCTGTCGGTGGCGATGGTCTGACCCGCAGGCGTGGCCTTGCCGATCAGGCCCGCCAAGCAGGGATAGACGTAAAAGGCCCCCTCAGGCAGGGCGCAGTCGATGCCGTCCATGGCGTTGAGGCGGGCGACCACCCGATTGCGGCGCGCCTGGAAGGCCGCGTTGCGCTCGGCCAAAAAGCCCGAATCTCCCCTCAGAGCTGCCACCGTCGCGGCTTGCGACACCGAAGAGGGGTTGGAGGTCGATTGCGACTGCACCTTGCCCATGGCCTTAATAAGGGGTGCGGGACCGCCCGCGTAGCCGATGCGCCAGCCTGTCATGGCATAAGCCTTGGAAACACCATTGCACGTTAGGGTGCGGTCCTGCAGGTCGGGGCAGACTTGCGCGATGGTGGCGTAGTCAAAACCGTCATAGACCAAGTGTTCGTACATATCATCGGTCATGATGAGGACCTGGGGGAAGTCCCTCAGCACCGCCCCGAGCGCCCGCAGATCGTCGGCACTGTAAGCCGCGCCTGTGGGGTTGGACGGGGAGTTGAGCACGAGCCACTTCGTCCGGTCGGTAATCGCTGCGCGCAAATCGGCAGGTTGCAGCTTGAAATTGACCTCGGCACCCGCCGTTACGAACTTCGGCGTGCCTTCGGCGAGGATCGCCATGTCGGGGTAGGAAACCCAGTAAGGCGCAGGGATCAGCACCTCATCACCTAGGTTCAGGGTGGCCATGAAGGCGTTGTAGAGCACTTGCTTGCCGCCCGTGCCGACGGTAATCTGGGTCTTGGGATCGTAGTTCAGATCGTTTTCGCGGGCGAATTTGTCGGCAATCGCGGCCTTGAGGGCCGGCGTCCCATCGACGGCGGTATATTTGGTTTCCCCGGCGGCGATGGCGGCGTAGCTGGCTTGCTTGACAAACTCGGGCGTGTCGAAATCGGGCTCGCCAGCCGCGAGACCGATGATGGGAATGCCGTCGGCCTTCATTTCCGCGGCCTTGGCACTGATGGCAATGGTCGGGGACGGTTTGATGTTGGAGAGGCGGGTGGCGAGTTGGTCGATGACGGGCATAGGGCGATTCCTGGCGTGATTGGGGCCATGAGTCTTAGCCATGACGGCCTAGGGATCAAGGTCTATGAACCGCGCATCGCTGACCGCCCTGTGCCTCGCCATCGTTTTGATCGGCTGGGGCGTGTCGTGGGAACTGCTGCCTTATCAAACGGGTGCAGCCAATTTGCCCGAGGCGACGGTGCCCGTGTTCTATCGCTTTCTCTTTTCCGGGCTGCTGTTTGTGGCGTTCATTTTGCTACGGGATCTGCGGCGCGGGCAGATCAGTTTTGACTTTTCTTTGAGCACCTGGGGCCTTGTCGCCTTGCTCGGCGCGGGGTTCTTTTCGGTCAACTACTCGCTCTACTACATGGGTCAACGCGGGTTGCCGCCAGGCTTGGTCTCCCTGTTCTTTGCCTTTGTGGTCGTGACGAACTTGATCCTAACCTCGCTGATTGCCCGGCGCGCGCCGCCGCGTCGCATGGCCCTGGCGGCCCTGATTGGACTGGTGGGGGTTGCGGCGGTCCTCTCCCCCAGCATCTGGGCCGATGGCGGGATTTCCTACGACTGGGTAACCTTGCGGCAGGCGGGGCTATGCCTGGCGGGGACGTTGGTGGTCAGCTGTGCCACCCTCGTGCAGGTGGAAATGAACCGTCGCCAGGCCCCCGTGGTCACGACCACGGCCTTTGCCATGCTGTTCGGGGCCGGTTACGTCGGGCTCTTTTCGCTTTGGCAAGGCGCCTCATTTGATATTCGCGCCGCGCCGATCAGTTTTTATGGCGCGCTCGCGGTCCTGGTGCTGTTCAGTTCGATCGCGGCGTTTTCCGCCTACCTGAAGCTCGTCGGGTTGATCGGGCCGAACCGAGGCGCCTATGTCAACTTGGGCACGGCGGTGGTCGCCTTGGTGATTTCCTACTTTGCAGGAACGGGCGATCGCTTCACCCCCTTGCAGCTCTTGGGCATTGCCCTGATCCTGATCGGAGGATATTTGATTTTGCGGTTTAAGGAACAAGCAGCGTAAGGACCCTTTAGACACCCCATGCAAGACCCCTTCGGCAGAACCATCACCTACCTGCGCCTTTCGGTGACCGATCGCTGCGATTTTCGCTGCACCTACTGCATGGCCGAGAACATGACCTTCCTACCCAAGACCGAGGTCTTGACGCTGGAGGAAATGGGGCGGCTGGCCCAGGCCTTCATCGAGTTGGGCGTCAGTAAAATTCGCTTAAGCGGTGGGGAGCCCCTGGTGCGCAAAGGGGTTTTGCAGCTGTTTCACGACATCGGCGGACATCGCAGCGCGGGAACCTTGCGGGAATTGACGCTGACCACCAACGCCAGCCAGCTGCATCGCTACGCTGACGAGCTCTATGCCGCAGGCGTGCGGCGCATCAATGTCTCCCTCGACAGCTTGCGGCCGCAGCCGTTCAACTTCATCACCCGTGGCGGGGATTTGACCCGCGTCCTAGGCGGAATTGAGGCGGCCAAGCGCGCGGGCCTCAAGGTCAAAATTAATACCGTGGCCCTCAAAAATTTTAATGAGGACGAGTTAGACACCTTCGTGGCCTGGTGTGGAGCCGAGGGGTTTGATTTGACTTTTATTGAGGTCATGCCGCTGGGGGACATGGGCCAGGTGCAGCGCACCGACCAGTTCCTGCCCTTGACCGAGGTGCGGGCACGTCTCAGCCAGCGCTGGACCCTAGGCCCAACGGCCTATCGCACGGGCGGGCCGTCGCGGTACGTTGAAGTCGGAGAAACGGGCCAACGCCTCGGCTTCATTTCGCCGCTGACCCAGAATTTTTGCGATGGCTGCAACCGCGTCCGCGTCACGTGTACCGGACGCCTGGTACTCTGCCTCGGGCACGAGGACGGCGTCGATCTGCGCCCGGTCTTGCGCGCCAACGAGAGCCTAAACCCCGTCAAGCAGACCATCGTCGCAGCCTTGGGGTTGAAGCCGGAACGCCACGATTTCCGGATCGCCGAGGGCGCCCGACCCGCGGTAGCCCGCCACATGTCAACGACGGGTGGGTGAGTCAAGGCCGCGGTCGTTTCAAACGCGCCCGAGTGAAAAGCAAGCTAGACTTTGGAAGCCGACAAGTCCTGGACCGGGCCCGTTGCCGGGCGGAGAACGTAGGCGGGGATATGGTTTTCAAAGGCTTTCTTAGCCTTCTGCACCAGAGTTTCGTCCATGGCCCACCCGGCAAAAATGAAAGGCACGGTCTCAAGACCTGTACCCTTGCCCTGGGGCTTGGGACCGCGATCGACCGCTGCCTCGCGGGCGATGGCTTGGCCGATCAGGGCCTCAATGGCCTCGACCTGTTCCGCCTCGGACGGGCTGGCGAGCGTCACGGCCTGCCCCGCCTTGCCCGCGCGCCCCGTGCGACCGATGCGGTGGACATAATCCTCCGCATGAAAGGGCACGTCGAAATTGACCACCAGCGGCAGGTCGCTGATGTCGATGCCGCGCGCCGCGACGTCGGAACAGACCAGAACCTGCACCGCCTTGTCCTTGAAGGCCGCCAATTTTTCCAGTCGCTTAGGCTGGGGCATGTCGCCGTGCAGCGGCGCGGCGCGGTAGCCCTTGCCCTGCAAAGCGCCGACCAGATCATCGATGTCGCGCTTGCGATTACAAAACACGAGGCATTGCGGCCCGTCGGGCTTGCCCAAGACCCCTGCCAAGGCCTTTCGCTTGCCCCGATAGGTGACCTCGATCAAGCGCTGGCTGATATTGGCGCTGGTGCTCGACTGCCGCGCAACCTCAACCTGCTTAGGGTTGGTGAGGAACAAATCGCATAAGCGGCGAATTTCGGGCGCCATGGTGGCGCTGAAAAACAGGGTTTGCGGCTTGCGTACTTTGCCGCCCTGGACCAGGTGGGCAATACGCTCAATATCGGGGATGAAGCCCATGTCGAGCATGCGATCGGCCTCATCGACCACGAAGATTTGGACATCGCTTAGCAAAATCGCCCCGCGCTCAAAGAGGTCGAGCAAGCGCCCCGGAGTTGCGATCAGCACGTCGACGCCCTTGCGTAAGACATCTTCCTGATCACGCATAGACTCCCCGCCGATCAGCAACGCCATGGTCAGGCTGTGATTGGCGGTATAGGCCTCAAAATTCTCGGCGATTTGGGCGGCCAGCTCGCGCGTTGGGGACACGATCACGGACCGGGGCATGCGCGCGCGGGCACGCCCCTCGGCCAACACATCAATCATGGGCAAGACAAAGGCGGCGGTCTTGCCCGTGCCCGTTTGGGCGATTCCGATAAGGTCGCGCCCCATCAAGACCGTGGGGATGGATTTGGCTTGAATGGGGGTTGGGTGGCTA
Source organism: Alphaproteobacteria bacterium (assembly GCA_965228345.1). Classification (GTDB taxonomy): domain Bacteria; phylum Pseudomonadota; class Alphaproteobacteria; order UBA7985; family UBA7985; genus CAXQZM01. Next base: position 1,145,397 of record CBDDHH010000003.1, read on the forward strand.
TACCCTTTGGCGTTCAGGGCATCTAGGAGTGGGTCGGAAAGACCCAGGTCGACAAAACTGGTGGATTGGTTCAAACTTTAAAATCCCTGATTTTTGGTGGGAATGGGGTCGGCCATGCCGTCGCTCGCGGCCTTAAGAACGTTTGGAGTGAAAGTAAAGCTGGACATGTGGTTTTTGGGAGGGTGTGGGAATGGAACGCACGACTCTCGCCCCAAATACCACTCCCAACTAGCACTCAGGCAGATTGACCGCGAGGCCGCCTTGGCTGGTTTCCTTGTACTTGGTGCTCATATCCAGGCCGGTTTGCCGCATGGCCTCGATGCAGTTGTCGAGCGGCATGAAGTGACTGCCATCACCGCGCAGGGCAAGAGAGGCTGCCGATACGGCCTTAATCGCGCCGAGGCCGTTGCGTTCAATGCAGGGGACCTGCACAAGGCCCGCGACGGGATCGCACGTCATGCCCAGATGGTGCTCGAGCGCAATTTCCGCGGCGTTTTCGACCTGGGCGTTGTCGCCGCCTAGGGCGGCGCACAGCCCTGCGGCTGCCATGGCAGAGGCCGAGCCAACCTCGCCCTGGCACCCAACTTCCGCCCCCGAAATCGAGGCATTTTGCTTGACGATCCCTCCGATGGCGGCGGCGGTCAACAGAAAGGTCTGGATCCCCGCCGACGTCGCGCCTAGGCAATGGTCGCGGTAGTACCGTATAACGGCGGGCACGACCCCTGCGGCGCCGTTGGTGGGGCTCGTCACCACGCGCCCGCCCGCCGCGTTCTCTTCATTGACCGCCATGGCATAGACGCTGAGCCAGTCGTTGATCACATGGGGGTGGGTCTGATTGCGCTGGCGTTCGGTTTGCAACTGGTCAAAAATCCTCTGCGCACGGCGTTTGACCTTGAGGCCCCCTGGCAAAGTCCCCGACCGACCCAGGCCCGCCTCAATCACCGAGTTCATCACCGTCCACAGGTGGGTGAGCTTGTCTTCCAAGGCCGGCCCGTGCTTCACCCGCTCATTAGCGGCCTTCATCTGCGCGATGGTGAGGCCGCTGCGCTGTCCCATCTCCAACATTTGTGCTGCGGATTTGAAGTTGTAGGGGAAGCCCGACTGATCCTCGTCGGTCATTTTGCCTAGACCCAATTCGGCGTCGCTGGCAATGAACCCGCCACCGATGGAATAGTAGATTCCTTCATGGACCATCGTGCCCTTTAGTTGCGCGCGCATGCGCATGCCATTGGCATGGCCCGGCAACGCGGGGCCATAGTCAAAGATCAGGTCGCGCGACGCCTCAAAGGCCAAGCCATGGCCCCCAGGCAGGTCGAGACGCTGAGTTGTGGTGAGTTTTGTCAAGGCCGCCTCAGCCACCGCATTTTCCAGCGTCGCGGGATCAAAGCCCATGAGCCCGAGCAAGACCGCCCGGTCCGTCGCATGGCCCTTGCCGGTAAAGGCCAAGGAGCCATAGAGCCGCGCCTCTATCCGGTCCGGGCGCAGGCCTGCCGCCTGCACCTCCTTTACAAACCGCGCCGCCGCCAACATGGGACCCATAGTGTGGGAGGAGGACGGGCCGATCCCAATTTTGAATACACTAAAAACGCTGATAAACATGCCCCAGTGCCTAGAAGAAAATCCCAACCCCGCTGTGCCATTTGCGGCCTCAGATTCGCCAAAAGTTTCTGCAAGATACGGATAGACCCCCTTTCGGCCCTGGGGTTAAGGCGCTGACCATGACCCGCGTTGCCTGGACCAACCTGCTCGTTCTCTCGCTCATTTGGGGGGCGGCCTTCACTTTTGCCGGCGCGGCCGTGCAGGAACTGGGGTTTGCGACCGTGGTGTTCTTGCGCGTGTTTTTGGCTTTGGGCGCCTTGGCGTTGCTGCTCGCGGTTCAAGGCAAGCTTCCCCCCATCAATCGGCGCCTGTTCACGGCGTTTTTGATCATGGGCCTGATCAACAACTTGGTTCCCTTCAGCCTGCTGTTCTGGGCGCAGAGCCCCGTCGCGGGGACGGAGGTGGCGAAAGTCTCGTCGGGACTTGCCTCCATTTTCAATGCCTTAACGCCGTTCTTTGCCATGCTGACCGCGCGGTTCGTGTTCAATGAGGAGGCGCTGTCGCCGCGCAAGTTAATCGGGGTTGGCTTTGGCGTGGCGGGGGTGACGCTGCTGTTTGTCGGGCCCGGCCTGGACGCCGCGCAGGACGTGGACCGCGGCGCGCAACTGCTGGGCATGGGCGCCTGCGTTCTCGCCACCGTTTCCTATGGTTTTGGCGTTGTGTTCGGGCGGCGATTCTTCCGCCAAGGTCTAACTCCGACCCAGGGCGCCTTTGGCCAGTTGCTGGGGTCGAGCGTACTGGCCTTACCGCTCATGCTGTTGCTCGACCAACCTTGGGCGACCCCCCTCCCCTCGGTGGGAGCTTGGGGCGCCATCGTCGGCCTCGCCCTGCTCTCGACCGCGCTCGCCTATATCCTGTATTTTTGGCTGATCGAGCATGCGGGCGCGGTCAATGCCGCGCTCGTGACCTTGCTGATCCCCGCCTCAGCCCTCATCTTGGGCACACTGTTTTTGAGCGAACGCTTTGGGGGCTGGGACTTTGGGGGACTGGCCCTTATTTTGCTGGGTTTGCTCGTCATCGACGGACGCCTGATACGCTTGGTGGCCCGACCCTGAGGAGCCCGACGCCCCCTTCTACTTATGGTCCACCGCCGTCGCCCTGGCCTTGGCGCGGGCGAGGCCCAGTTGGCGCTCGCGATAGATGATCAGCAGGCCCGCCGCGATGACTAAAGGCGTGCCGATGAGCGTCGCGGCCGTCGGCAAATCACCGAACCACCAATAGCCCAGCGCCACCGCGAACAGCATGGACGTATAGTCAAAGGGTGCCAGCACCCCCATCTCGGCAAAGCGATAGGAGGTCGTGACAAGCAGCTGCGCGACACCGCCGATCAGGCCCAGCGTGTCCTTCTAAGCTGCGGCAAACTTTGCGCACGGGAAAATGGCTAGAAGGCTTTGGGCGGGAACCCTCCCTCAAGCCTCAGGCACGTCGCGCAATTCGGCCAAAATCTCCTCTTCGTGTTCTCCAAATAGGGGCGGCGGACGGTCGTAGGCGACGGGGGTTTTGGAAAATTTGAGCGGATTCCCGATCACGGGGATCTGCCCGCCTGGAACATGGAGGCTGGGCACTTGGGGCTGCATCTGCCGCGCCGCCACTTGATCGCTGGCGAATACCTGCGCCAGGTTGTTGACCGGCCCCACCGGCACTCCGATGCCCTCCAGCCCCGCCACGACTGCGTCGGTGGTCAAGGCGCCAACGGTCCTGGCGATGGCGGGGATCAGCTGGTCGCGGTTCTGCAGGCGCGCGGGATTGGTGGCGAATTGAGGATCCTTAGCCCACCCTTCGTGACCCAACCAAGCGGCCAAGCGCGCGAACTGGCGATCGTTGCCGACAGCGATGACGACGTGCCCGTCGATAGTGTCAAAAACCTCATAAGGCACGATGCTAGGGTGGGCATTGCCGCGCCGGGGCGGGACTTGGCCCGTCACGAGATGGGCGCTGCCTTGATTGATGAGCCAAGCGATTTGGGTATCGACCAGGGCCAAGTCCAGATGCTGGCCCTGCCCGCTCTGGGTACGATGGTGCAAGGCTGCCAAAATACCGCTGGCCGCGTAGAGGCCGCAGACAACGTCGGCAACGGCGACCCCAACTTTCATGGGTTGGCCCTCAGGCGTTCCTGTTAAGGACATGAGACCGCCGTAGGCTTGCGCCATCAAATCGTAACCCGGCTTGGCGGCGTTGGGGCCCGTTTGACCAAAGCCGGTGATGGAACAATAAATCAGCGCGGGGTTGAGCGCGCTCAGGCTGTCGTAGTCCAACCCGTAAGCGGCGAGGCCCCCGACCTTGAAATTTTCGACCAAGATATCGCTCTGCTTTGCCAGTTGGCGCACGATCCGCTGACCTTCCTCAGTTGCTAAGTCGATCGGCAGCGAGCGTTTGCCGCGATTGGCGCTGACGAAATAGGCGCTCAAGTCCTGCCCGCCATCGACTTGATCGAGGAACGGCGGCCCCCAAGTGCGCGTATCGTCGCCGCGCGTTTTGGGGTTTTCGACCTTGATCACATCTGCGCCCAGGTCGGCCAGCAGTTGCGTGCAGCTAGGCCCTGCCAAAATGCGCGAAAGGTCGAGGACGCGCAGCCCCGTCAAAGGTCCCGCCATCCGCCAATCCCTAAGACCTGTTGCACCGAAATCCAAGCCCTGCACAAAGCCTCAAAACTCCGCGCCCGCGCGCCGTTCTTTCCAGCGCAGAAAGGTGTTGGCGCCCACGTTGGCTAAGGGCTTGGGGGGCAAGCGACGCAGGTCTGTTTGCTGGACTTGCAAGGCGGAGAGGTCGTCGCTGAGGTGGCCTGCGACCCGATCGGCCGCGGCCAACCCCAGCAAGGTGCCCTTGGTCACGCCGATACCCAGCTGGCAGCAGGCAGAGATGAGGCCTGGTTCCAGCTCGGCAAAGCCTTGCCGATTGTTCCAGGAAAGGCAGAGACGCCCGCCCCAGCGGTAGGCCATCTCAACCTCCGGCAACATGGGAAACCGCGCCCGAAGCGCGCGATCGTGCGCCGCGTAGATCGACTGCAAGGCCGGCCCCGAACTTTCCATCGACTGACGCAAGCGAAAGGTGTTGCGCACCACCAAACGATCGCCGTTGATCCCGGAAATCCGGCGCACGGTCGAGCCCATGGGATCGGCGGGGGTGCAACCCCACTTGGGGCGTCCGCCCAGGCGCGCCCGCTCCGCTTGGGTCAAGGCGCGCGTCATGGATGCGTAGGTGAAGATGTGCATGAGGCGGCCTGTGAAGTAGCCGAACTTTTCCGCCATGCCGTTGACGGCCAGGATCACCTGGCCCGCGCTCACCGCGCCTTGGTCGGTTTCCGCCCGCCATGCCGCGCCCTGGCGCTGCAAGACCCGCACGGGCGAGCTTTCGTGGAGCTGCGCCGTCGTCGCGACCGCCTTGCCCAATTCGCGGATGTAAAGCGCGGGCTGCAGCATAACCGCCCCTGGGGTATAGAGGCCTTCCAGATAGAAGTCCGTGCCCGTGAGCGCGCGCATGGCCTCGGCGTCCAGGCGTTCGCTCGCCTCGCCCAATTGGGTCAAGTGCGCCGCGTAGGCGGCGTTGTGCGCCGCGCCCTTGGGCGTTGCGGCGGCGTTGATTTTGCCGCTGGGGTCAAAGGCCTCGCCGACGTAGCCAAATTCCGCCGCGGTTTCGTGGGCGAAGGCTATGGCTTGGCGGTTGAGCTTGATTTGGGCCTGGTCGGTCGCCACCTTGCCGCCGTAGTCGCTGGAACTCAGATCATGGGGTAGATCGACCATGAAACCCGAGTTGCGCCCGGAGGGTCCCTCGGCGAGGGCGCGCGCTTCTAAGACCCGCACCTTAAGGTGCGGCGCTTGCACGGCCAAGCGCCGCGCCGCTGTCAGGCCCGCGAAGCCTGCACCGATGATCAGGACATCGCAGGTCACCTCGCCCACCAGTTGCGGGTAGGACGGCCCTGGCGGCAAGATGGCGTTCCAGGCGGCGGGGCCCGGGTCGCCTGCAATGAACTCTATGGGGCGGGGGCTCGCGGTCACCGCGCTAACCCACTTCGTCCCCCGTTCGGTCGCTCAAGTCCACCCAGATGGTTTTGGTTTCGCAATACTGATCGTGAGCTTGCAGGGACTTGTCCCGCCCCCAGAACCCCGACTGCTTAAAACCGCCGAAGGGGGTTGTGATGTCCCCTTCGCCAAAGCAGTTGACCGTAACCGTACCTGCACGCACCGTCCGCGCGGCGCGCAGGGCGGTTTTGATGTTGGCGGAGAACACTGAGGCGGCCAAGCCGTAGGCGGTTTGGTTGGCGATCCGGAGCGCTTCGTCGGTGGAGTTGACCTCGATCACGGCCAGCACCGGCCCAAACACCTCGGCCTGGGCCAGCGGATCGTCGGCCTTGACGCCGTCGATCAGGGTCGGGGTGATAAAGCGTCCGTCGCGCTCTTCCCCGCACAGGCGCGTGCCCGTCGCAGATCGGATCGCGGTCGCGACCTTGGCGAAATGATCAGCGTCGATCAAGGCGCCCAGCGCGTTGGCGGGGTCCAGGGGGTCGCCCGTGCGCCAGTCGCGTAAGCGCGCCGCAACGCGGTCCAGCAGGTCCTGCTTGCGCGCGCGGTGGACGATCAGGCGGGACGCGGCGGAGCAGTTTTCGCCCATGTTCCAAAAGGCCGCATTGACCACATGCTCGGCCACCACATCCAGCTGCTCGGCGTCATGTTCCAAAAGGCCGGACGATCAGCGGGTTTTTGCCGCCGCACTCCAGGGCGATGTTCTTGAGATTGGAGTCGGCGGCATACCTTAGGAACCGACGGCCCGTTTCGGTCGAGCCCGTAAAGCCAATCATGTCGATGCCTGGGTGCAGCCCCATGGGCTGACCGACCGAAGGCCCGTCGCCGACCAGGACGTTGAGGACCCCGGGGGGCAGGCCCGCCTCCATGGCCAATTCGGCCACCCGCAGCGCCGTGAGGCTGGTTTGTTCGGCGGGTTTGACGAGAAGGGAATTGCCCGCGGCGAGCGCCGGCCCCAGTTTCCAGGCGAGCATGAGCAAGGGGAAATTCCAGGGCAGCACAAGGCCCACGACCCCGACGGGCGCGCGGACAATGATCGACAGGGCCTCCTCGCCCACCGGGGCCGTTTGATCGTAAATCTTGTCGATGGCCTCCGCATGCCACTTGATCGTATTGATGGCCTCGGGGAGGTCGATGTGTTCGCAGTCCGCGATGGGTTTGCCCGAGTCCAAACTTTCCATCACGGCCAGTTCGCGGCGGTTGCGCTGCATGAGCTTGGCAAGTTTGATCAGGGTCGCCTTGCGTTCGGCCGGGGGTTGGAGGGCCCAACGCCCATCGTCAAAGGCTTCGCGTGCCTTTTGCACGGCGAAATCCACGTCGCGGGCATCGGCGGTGGACAGCGCGGTGATGACCTGCCCCGTCGCCGGGTTGCGCGTCGGCAAGTCCCCGCCCGTGCCCTTACGAAAGCTGCCGTCGATGAAGGAACAGCGCGGCAGGGTGAGACCGCCCGCCAGCGCGCCGTATTCATCGCGTGTTAAGAGATCAGTCATGCGCCGCCCCCTCCCCTTGTTCGGCCAATATGGTTGCTATGGTCCTATTCATGACCTCGATGGTCAAGGCCAGTTCGCGCTTTTCATCCTTGTTGAGCGGGCGCAAGGGATAGCGCGGCGGCCCCACGGGGATCCCGCGCAAAGTGAGCCCGTGTTTGATGCACTGGATGAACTTGCCGCCCTGTTCCAAGACCCGCATCAGCGGCATCATAGCGGACATGAGGCGTCGCCCGCGGCCAAAATCGCCCTCAACCACGCAGGCCTGGTAGAGTGCTAGGTGCGCCTCCGGCGCAAAGTTCGACCCCGCGCATACCCATGAGCGCGCGCCCCAGGCGAAAAATTCCAAGGCTTGATCGTCCATACCGCAGGAAAGCTGGATGTGGCGGTAGTCGCGCGCGAGCAAATGCACGCGGTTGATGTCGCCGCTCGATTCCTTGATGGCGCAAAAATTGGGGCTGCGCCCGACCCGGTCCAAATAGGTCTCGTCCATCTCCGCGGCCATGCGCCCTGGATAGTTGTAGAGCATGACTGGCAGGTTGGCGGCGCGATCGATGGCGAGGGCATGCAGGGCGTTTTCGCGGCCCGTCGGCACGCCGTAGGGCGGCGTCGCGACCAAAATCGCGTCGGCGCCGATTTCTTTGGCACGCTCGGCGTAGAGGATCGACTCTTCGGTCCGCATGGCCCCTGTGCCGACGATCAGGGGCAGGCGGCCCTTGATCAGGTCCCTAGCCAAGGCCATGAGCGCCAGGCGTTCCTCAGGGGTTTGCACATAGTACTCGCCTGTTGTGCCCGCCACGATCAGGCCCTGGACCCCGCTATCGATCAAATGGTCTATGACGACGGCGAACCGATCCCGGTCGATGGAAAAATCCTCCCCATGGGGGGTCACAAGGGGGGTGTAGATGCCCTCAAACTTCATAGCGTCTTCCTAATAAGTTTGGTTCAACCAGTCACCTGCGGGAATTTCCCGTTCCCGCCGCGCAATAAAGTCGCGCAAGGCCTCGTCCTTGGCTTCGTCAAGCTTTGGTTCCACATAGTCTTGCAACAGTTTTTTGGCGCGAGCGAGGGCACGGTCTGTCGTCGTCAACTCCCCCTCGGCGATCCATTGTTCGATGGAGTTGTTGTCGAACAATTCGGGCATGAAGAAGGCCTGCTGGAACTTTTCCATCGTGTGGGGATGGCCCAAGTAATGCCCGCCGGGGCCGACATCGGCGACGGCCTTGAGCGCCTCGTCAAAATCCGTCCAATCAATTCCCTGGGCCATGCGGTAGCCCATGGCGCACTGTTCGGCATCGACCACGAACTTGGCCATGGAACAGTGCATGCCCGCCTCGTTCCACCCCGCCGAGTGCCAGATGTAGTTGGCCCCAGCTAGGAGCACGGCCATGAGCGTTGTCGCGCTCTCGTAGCCCGCCTGCGCGTCGAAAACCTTGGCCCCGCCCAAGGTGTTGGAGGTGCGCCAGGGCACGTCGTAAAACCGCGCCATTTGCCCGATCATGAAGTTCATCAAACTGATCTCGGGCGTGCCTGCCATGGGCGCACCCGACTTCATGTTGACGGTGGAAAGGTAATGCCCATAGATGGCGGGGGCGCCTTTGCGGATCACTTGGGTATAGGCGAGCGCGCTCAAGGCCTCGGCGTTCAGTTGCGCCACCGCGGGGGCGACGCCCGCGGGCGTATTGGCCCCGCCTAGGACGAAGGGGGAGCAGAGCACGGGTTGGTTGCGCTTGCAAAAAGCGCGCATGGCCCCGAGCATGGTTTCGTCCCAGACCAGCGGACTATTGCCGTTGCAGTTGCCCGTGCACACGGGGTGGGTTTCCAAATAGGCCTCCCCGAACAAGACCGCGCACATGGCCATGACATCTTCGGCATTTTTGGGCGAAGTGGTCATGCCCATGAAGGTCTTGTCGGAATACTTCATGGAGGAATAGGTGATGCGCAGGTGCCGCTGGCTGATCGGGTGGTCGCCCGGTTCGACGATATGGTGGGCGCTGGAATGGAGCGCGGGCAGCATGTGGCTCAATTTGTGAAAATTCGCCAAGTCGTCCAAGGTCGGTTCGCGACGCCGATCCTCCAAATCGCGCAGGTAGGGCGCGCCGGTCATGGGTACGAACATGGCCCGATCAATGCCGAACGGCAGGTTCTTGGCGGGATTGCGTGCGTGGTAGGTAAAGCTCGAAGGAATGGTCGCGATCAACTCGCGCACCAATCCGCGGTCCAGATAGACCAACTCCCCCACCACCTTGGCCCCTGCCTGGCGCCAGTCGGCCAGGGCGATGGGATCGCGGAATTGGACGCCGACGTTTTCCAAGATGTCCATACTGGCCGCATCGAGGCGGGCAATCTGCTCGGCGTCCATGGGTTCGCTTACAGGCAAACGGCGCCTTAGCGCGGGAAGCATGGTCGTATCCGTGACCTGGCGCGCGGCCTTGCGTGCGCCGCGCCCGCGTCGTTCTGTTCCCACAGCCTCAACCATAGTGCCGCCTCCCCGCTCAGGTCACCCGTGCCCACCTGGGGCGCGTTCCGATGGTCCGTTCATAGGGGAAACTGAAACTAAGGCATACATCAAATGGGATACGCTCGATCATTAATCTCAAACTAATTTCCAAAGACCTCTGCATAATAAACGGCGAACCCCGCAAGAATCAACATTTAGTTGTTTCTAGGACGTTTGATGCCAACATTTTGTGCTTTCGTTTTGAAGAATCGTGTTATTCACAGGTATTTTCCAGACACTAGGTTGCATAATCCCCGGAGATAAGCTAAAAAGACGCTTGGGACATAAGCGAAGGTTCCGTCGGAAGCGAAACACAACACGTTTCTGCCGTGAGTCACGAAACGGTCTTAAAAAAAGTCATTTTTTTGTGACTGTTGGTATAAGTCTCGAATGGGCTTGGGTTTAATGACTTTAAGGGAATAGAAAGTGACAAAACTTAAGGGACCAAGATTCGTCCAGTATTTTCAACCCGTTATCAACTGTCTCCGTGAGCTTGGATCATCTGCCAAGCCGAAGGAAGTCTATGCCTGGATTTCCGCCCATGAAGATATCCCCCAAGATGAAATTGAGGGCACAACCAAAGGTGGTCAATCAAGGTTTGAGAATCACGTCGGCTGGGCACGGTTCTATTTGGCGAAAGCAGGGTACATTAACACAGAACAACGCGGCGTATGGGTACTGACAAAATCTGGACGCGACGCCAGCCTCTCCCACAACGACGCCTTTGTAATATTTAAAGACATTCATGATGGATTTCAACAGAGTGACAAGTCAGGCTTTGGTTCAGAAGCATCGAACACTACGTTAAATGATGAAAGCTCCACTGCACCAGATGAAAAAGCTTATTTGAACCAAGATGAGACACACGAACATCTAATTCGAATTTTAAAAAGCTTGTCGCCCAAAGGTTTTGAGGAATTATGCGCCCGATTGCTCCGTCATATTGGGTTTGAAAATGTCAAAGTTACAGGTGGAGGTGGTGATCAAGGCATTGATGGCGAAGGATACCTACTCATCAATAGGTTTGTACGAACCAAAATCATGTTTCAATGCAAGCGATATGATAGTTTGGTAGGGCCAGAGAAAATTCGAGAGTTCCGCGGCGCCATTGAAGGGAAAGCAGAGCGTGGGATTTTCCTGACAACAGGGACATTTACAAGGGGAGCAAAAGAATCCGCAGCGCAGGATAATGCAAGAACAATCGAATTAGTCGATATTGATCGCCTACTCGAGCTCTTGATCGAAGAGAATCTTGGGGTCCGAGAAACCAAGGCGCTCATGATTGAGCATGATTTTTTCACACCATACCAGGCATAAAACCCATGGTTTTGCGCACCATTGGTTTCAAATCAAAATAAATCTGAGTGTGTTCCTGTCCGTTCAAGACAAATAAAATCCCCTTCATATCGATAAATGAGCAGCCAATCATTCTCGACATGGCATTCCCAATACCCCGAACAATTGTCCGATAAGCGATATGGACGACAATAGGGCCGCCGCGTATAGTTCCGCCCGCGCCGCGCGCGTTTCGGGAATGTAGGTCAGGCGGCGAAACGCCTTGGGATCGTGCCAGAGGGTGCCATCGTCCAGTTGAATCTGGGCGACCTCGGGACTGGTTAAGGGCGGCATGGCCTGATCAAAGGGGTTGTCGGCGCGCGCAAGATTCGCGAGCGCCGCGATGGCGAGGCCTAGTCCCAAAAAGCGGGGATAAATGACCAGGACGCTTTCGGCTCTGGGATCGCACACCCCCCGTTGAACTTCACCTGCCATCTCTCTGAGGGAGGGGAATTTGTTCGTGCGGGGGTTGGCCTTCCGTCCTTAGGGCTGGTGTTTCGTGATGGATGCTGCGATTGTTTTGTGATGCGGACGTTCCTTGCGCCTTTGGGGCTTGGAGCCCGCTTGCAAACCGCAGCCGTGGCCCTACACCAGATCCAACAAGAATCATTCGCAATAGGGTTTGGCCTTATCGAGCCATCCAGCCTCTATCGGCGGCCAGAGCCAGCAACCGCTTTGCCCTTATTGTGACTTGATTATTGGTTAGGCCCGAAAAATCAAGAAGAAAGTGGGCGGGATTTTCAGGGATAGGATCAGCCTCAAATGGCAAATCAAGACGACGACATTCCTCCTCACTAAGACCCTGAACGCCGACACTATCAAAACCACGCGCGAGAAAATTAGCCAAACTGTCTTGAGCAGAAACCAAGGCTTCATGATCTACCGACAAGCATGATTTGTCTTTGGGCATAGGTTTGAACGCAAGGCTCATAACCCTTCCATTTTTTCATGCTCGGCGCGAATATTCCTCATAAGACACTTCTTCCCAGCCTTCATCGTGAGTTAAAACGCAAAGGTGAACTACGAATTTTCTCAACTGAGTGCATGAGCAGTTGAGCATCTGGCTTTTTCAATGATGTTTCTGTTTCATGATTTGAAGATAAGTCGATTCCACACATATCAACATCTCCAGAATCTAAAAATTCAATCGAGAAATCCCATCCATTTTCCTGAAATTCAAAATGGATATCCCCGTCTGGAGTCGGGGCCACACACAAATTTTGTGGCAGAGATGGCGCCGTGTAGAGGAAGAACAAACTCTTACTAAGAGTTAACTTCCTCGGCGCTTTTCCAGCGCCATTGCACCAACCCTTGGGCAAGTTACCATAGCTTTGAATTTTTTTTGTTAGCTCACTCAAAGGATGCTGGGGATCTTGTGATCTTAGCTCTTCAACGCCCCATGGATCCATCCTGTTTCGTAAAGACGTGCCTCCACGTCCATCTCCAGTAAACTTGTCCGACGCAGGGCGCATCTGACTGGATGGAGCCATTGCCGCGAGCCGCGGACCACGCTCAAGCGCCCCGCGTTCAGCTTGACATCTTGGGGGGCGTCGGGGTTTCGGAACACCGTCGTCCAGCGCGTCGTGAAGCGATGTCGCAGGATCCAGCGCCTGCCGTTTTGAGCCTGAGCGGAACTTGGTGACATAAAGCGGAACGGGCAAGGCTCGATCGGAACTGTCCGTTCTTTTGGCCTGTGTTCCGTGATGGATGCTGCGGCTGCGCGCAGCATGAATTCTCGTTTGGGGGGTCTTCGTTCTTGGGGCTGATGCGTCTTTGCGGGTGGCAAAATCGCAAGCCACCCCGTCGGGCGTCGCCTCCATCCCTTCGGGGAGAGGGAACTTGGAATGCGAGAGGCTGCTGATACTAATGTGATTGCCGGTGATTTTATTCGGATCTGATCTCGTCGTAGAGGGGCTTATGGTTTCGCGTGCTACTATTCTCATTTCCCTGTTAACCCTCGCCGTAGGTCTGGGCGCGGGGGCCTATGGGTTTCGGCTTTACTTGGGCAGTTTGCGGTTCACCGATCTGAGTGGCGATCCGCAGAGTCTGTTGACGGTCGATCATCGCCTGTTTCAGGACCTGCTCGACGCGCATCTCAAGACCGACTTTGACGACGGCATTCACCGCTTTGACTATCGTGCCGCCCTGATGGACAGGGCGCAGTTGGCGGCCTATTTGGCTGGGCTGCAAGCCATTGACCCCGCGCTCTTGGGCACGGACGAGGCGCTGGCCTACTGGCTCAACTTTTACAATGCGGGCATGATCCATCTGATTTTGACGCGCGAGGAGTTTGGGCGGGTGATCGATCAGCAAGCCTACTACTTTTTGACCGACCATTTCACGGTGGCGGACCAGGGCGTATCGCTCGACAAGATCGAAAATCAGATCATCCGCCAGCAGTGGGCCGAACCGCGCATTCACTACGGCCTCAATTGCGCGAGCCTGTCCTGCCCCAATTTGCAGCCGCGCGTTTTTACCGGCGCCACCCTTGAGGCGCAACTGGACGCCGCGGCCCGCGCCTATATCAACCATCCGCGCGGGGTCGAAGGGCTGCAGGGGCGTCGCCTCGTGGTTTCGGAGATTTTTGATTGGTTTGCCGACGACTTTGGCGGCACCGACGCGGCAACCCTTGCGCACCTGGCGACCTATGCTGAAGCCGACCTGAGCGCCGCGCGGCGTTTGCGGTTCTTGCCCTACGACTGGACCCTGAACATCGTCCCAGAATGAGTCTGCCGCTCGCGCTCTGCGCGCTTGGGAGCCTCTGGTGTCTGGGGCTCTGGCATGTCTCGCGCGATACCTGGCGCCCCAGCGGCGGTGCGGGTGTAGGGGGATTGCGCGCTGTTGTGCTTTTGGCCTTGGCGCTTCGCGGTCTTGCCTTCGCCCTGCCAGCCTACTTGGAAGTCGATTTCTATCGCTATTTTTGGGATGCCAAGCAGGTGCTGAGCGGATTTAGCCCCTATGCCCATCCCTTAAGCGACGCGCTCGGCGCCCTGCCCGCAGATTTGGTGGCCTTACAAAGCCGCGAAGCCTCCCTGATCGCCCAGATCCGCCAGGATACCTTGCTGTTCTCAACCCTTTACGCGCCGCTGGCGGTCGGTGTCTTTGCTGGGCTCGACCTGCTCCCTGGCTCCCCGCCCCTGGCGTTCGTCGTCAGTTTTCTCCTCGCCGAAGCGGTGACGCTGCTGCTGCTGCGCCGACACAACCGCGACAGTTCCGTCTTTTGGTTCAGGCTTGGGGCGCTGGCGTTCAACCCCTTGCTGGTGCTTGTGACCTACAACGGTCTGCACTTTGACATTTGGTTGCTCCCGCTCTTGGTCAGCTGGGTCTTGGCGCTGCGCGCGGGCGCGCCGACGCGGGCGCTGCTGCTGCTGGGGTTGGCCATCGCCCTGCGCCATTGGGCGGTCGTGCTGTTGCCCCTCACCCTCATGGCGCTGCCCACCTGGCGCGCGCGCGCGGTGGGTGGGGTTGCCATGGGCTGCGCTCTCCTGATCGTGTTTCTGCCCCAAGGTCTGCACCTTCTTTCCGATCACTCGGGGCTTCGCGTCTATGGGCGTCAGTGGGAAATGAACGATGCCCTGTTCGTCTTGCTCAATGCCGCCTTGGGCCAATCTCTTGCCCGTGCCGTCGCCTTAGGGGTGCCGCTGATCTTGGCCCTGATCCTGCCCTTCACCAAGCTGCGCGACCCGGCCCTTGCGGGGCTCATCCTCGTCGGTGCCTTGCTGCTGCTGAGCCCGACCTTCTTTCCCTGGTACTGGCTTTGGCTCTTGCCCTTTGCCCTGCTATGGTCGCACCCGCTACGCTGGCCCGCCTTGGCCCTCGGCGCAAGCCTCCCGCTCTACTACGCGCGATTTTGGTTTGACGATCGCGGGCAGAGCGCGCTGTTTGATCAGGTCGTGGTGTGGATCGAGTTTGGGCCGATCTTGGCACTGATCGTTCTGATCTTATACCAGTTCTCATTAAAACAGACTCTTTATGAACTGGTGTAGGGCCGCGACTGCGGCCCCCGTAGCGACCCCGAGATTAGCTAAGAAAGCGCCTCGGGGTATAAGCGGAGGGGAAGCGAAACGCGAAGCGTTTCTGCCGTGAGACAAAACTTCGATAAAATTGTCAATTTTTATCGAAGTTGGTATTAGCAAAGGGCTTGACGCCTCTGAGGTGACGCCTCAGGTTTAGATTCAGGGAAGATAGACTTCCCCAATCTAAGCTGAAAGAGTTTTAGATGCCTCAGAGATTTGATACGGTCACCTTCATTGGAAGGTTTCAGCCATTTCACAGCGGCCACAAATCCGTTGTCGATCAGGCGTTCAGCGTTTCTGAACACGTGAATATTGTGGTAGGATGTTTTGGCGAACCCAGAACTCCGCGGAACCCCTTTACCTTCGAAGAGCGGGTTGCGATGATCCAGGCGTGTTACCCAGACCTTGTCATCGCTGGCAGACTCCATTTCACCGCTCAAGTTGATCATACCTACAACGATGCGCGCTGGATCTCAGACATTCAAAAGTCTGTCGATAGGCTGGGACAAGGACGACAGGATCAAGAACACCCCAGAATTGGCCTCATTGGACATTCCAAAGATCATACTAGCTACTACTTGCGGTCGTTTCCCAACTGGGAAAGTGTTGAAGTTGAGAACTATCAAGACATCAACGCGACACAGATCCGAAACCAGATATTCAGCGGCAATGTCGAGAATTTGACTGTTCCGGACGCTGTTGACCTTTGGATCCGTAAGTGGGTTCGCGAGCAGAGCCACATCTTTCAATCTATTGCCGAAGAACATGAATATGTCCGCGCCTACAAAAGACAATGGAAAAGCGCGCCCTACCCGCCGACCTTTGTGACGACCGACGCGCTCGTCGTTCAGTCAGGTCATATCTTGATGGTGAAAAGACGGTCGAAGCCTGGGAAGGGGTTGCAGGCCCTGCCCGGGGGGTTCCTCAACCAAGACGAGACCCTTATCGACTGCGCGATCCGCGAACTCAAAGAAGAGACCCAGATTGGCATTCATCCCATCGACCTCAAGCGGTCTATGAACAAAACACGCATATTCGACGATCCACACCGATCACAGAGAGGAAGAACACTCGCCGTAGCATTCCTATTTGAACTTCAAAACCGCCTGAAACTCCCCAAAGTCAAAGGTTCGGACGATGCAGAAAAGGCCCGATGGGTGCCCCTGGGACGGTTAAAGCGATCCGAGTGCTTTGAGGATCACTATTGCATCATTGAAGAGATGGTGCAAATCTAGCGGCATTTGTATTTGGGCTGGATCGATTTTATTCCAGTTCACCTTAAAACAGACTCTTTATGAACTGGTATAGGGCCGCGACTGCGGCCCCGGTAGCGACCCCGAGACAAGCTAAGAAAGCGCCTCGGGGTATAAGCGAAGGGGCGGCGAAACGCGAAGCGTTTCTGCCGTGAGACAAAACTCCGCTGAAAAATGTCAATTTTTAGCGGAGTCGGTTTTAGGTCTATCTTGGCGGGGCATTCTCTGGTCTTAGACTTGGTGCATGCCCGTACCCGCGTCCTTGTCCGTCAGCCTGATTATTCCTGCCTTGAACGAAGCGCAGAGCCTGCCCTTGCTCGCCCCTCGGATTCCGACCTGGGTCGATGAGGTGATCGTCGTGGACAACGCCAGCAGCGATGCCACGGGGCGCGTCGCGACCGACCTGGGGTTTCGTTGCGTTTATGAGGCCCAGAAGGGCTACGGTGCGGCAGCTTGGGCGGGGGCGCAAGCGGCGACGGGGCAGATCTTTGCCTTCGCCGCTGCCGATGGCAGCGACCCTGTCGATCTTCTCGGGCAGATTCTTGCCCCTATTCGCGCGGGCCAAGCGGCCTTCGTACTCTCTGCGCGCCAGCCAGTCCCTGGCGCGCTAACGCGGGCGCAGCGCTGGGGCAATGCCTTGGCCTGCGCGCTGATCCGCCTGCGCTGGGGCGTCAAGTTCGCGGACTTAGGCGCCTTTCGGGCCTTGCGGCGCGACACCTTCGCGGCGCTGGCCATGGCCGATCGCGGCTTTGGCTGGACCTTCGAGATGCAAGCCAAGGTCGCGGCCCGCAGCGTGCCCTGGCGACACGTCCCCCTGCCCTACGGCGTGCGCCAAGCGGGTGCGCCTAAAATCAGTGGAACCCTCGGCGGCACCCTGCGCGCCAGCTACGCGATTTTGGCGACCTTCGTCCTCCTGGCCTTTCGGCGGCAGATTTGATGCGCGTCTCCCTAAAGCGCCTCCTCATCTCGGCCTTGGCAACTTGGCCGCCAAGCCTGGGGGCCGAGGTCCCTGTGCCCGACCCGCGTCCGCCAGCGCTGACATGGGACGTGGCTTTGCCCGTGCCGCGGCCAGATTTAGCGGCGTTGGAGGTGGCCCTGCCCGACCCGCGCGGCGTCATCACGGTCACCGCGCAACCGCTGTTGCCTGCGCCCCGCCTGTCCGACCTATCTGCGCCGTCTGCTGCGCCGTCTGCTGCCCCGTCGCAGACCCGTAACCCGCAACAATGCCTGAGTGCCTTGCGCGACCTTGGGGTCACCTTCCAACGCGCCAGCCGCAGCGGTGCGGGCGGTTGCGGTGTCGCCGACGGGGTCGAAGTTGCCGGGTTCGACGGCGTCCGCCTCCGGCCCCCGGGACTCATGACATGCGCGGCTGCGCTGGCAACCGCCCAGTGGCTCAATCAATCGGTCCTGCCGGAGGCGCGCGCGCGGTTTCGCCAAGAGGTTCAGCGCCTCGACCAAGTATCCACCTACGCCTGCCGCACCCGCCCTGGCGGCAAGCTGTCCGAACACGCCACGGGCAACGCCATCGATCTGGCCGGCCTGGAACTGGCGGACGGCACCGTGATTTCGGTCCTGGACGACTGGTATCAGAATTCCCGCCGCGGCCAGTTTTTGAAGACCATCGCCCGGTCCGCTTGCACCCACTTCTCCCTCGTTCTTGCGCCCTGGAGCGATGCGCAGCACCAGGACCACTTCCACCTCGACATGGGCGCCTGGCGATCTTGCGATGGTTGAGGGGGGCCTTAGCCAGCAAGAGGTCGTGGCCGGCCTGGCCGTGTTGGCGGCGCGTCACCGGGAAGTCGCCAGGGCGCTCGAACGCACCGGCACGCCGCTGACCCGCCGCAACCCGCGCGGCTTTCCAACCCTGCTCGCTGCCATCGTTGGCCAACAGATTTCGGTCAAGGCCGCCGCCGCCATTCGCGGGCGGCTCTGGGCCTTGATGGACGAGGCCCCAACGCCCGAAGCCCTGGCCCAACTCTCCTGGCAAGACCTGCGCGAGGCGGGCCTTTCGGCGCGCAAGATCGACTATGCTCAGGGCCTGGCGACGGCGATCCTCTCGGGCGACTTGCCCTTGGCGCACCTGGAAACGCTCGACGACGAAGCCGCCACCAAAGCGCTGACGGAAGTGCGGGGCTTTGGCCCTTGGACCGCGAACATCTACCTGATGTTTTCCGAAGGACGGCCCGACATCTACCCCCCTGCCGACCTGGCTTTAGAAAAGGGCCTGCAACTGCTGCTCGACTTGCCTGAAAAGCCCACGACGCCCGAGGGGGTCCGCTTAGTCGCCAAGTACAGCCCCCATCGCAGCGCCTTGTCGCTCTTGCTCTGGGCGCTCTACGGCGCGGCGAGCCTCGACTAACCAAGCCCGCCATGGACGCCCTCATCGATCAATTTCTCCGCGTTTTTAACATCTTGCTGCCCGTCTTCGCGGTCGTAGCGGTGGGTTTTGCTTGGGCCAAGTCGGGACGCCCCTACCCGACCCGCGAGATCACGGCCTTTGTCACCCTGATCGGTACCCCGTGCCTGCTGTTTCACTTCCTGCTGATCCGCGACGTTCCGTTCCTGGCCTTGCTGACCTATATGGGCGCCGTCCTCGCGGTGACAGCGGCGATCACCCTGAGCGCCTACCTCATGATGCCGCTGGTTGGCGGCGACCGACGCGCCCTAACGGCGGCTTTCTCCTTTCCCAACGTGGGCAATATCGGCCTGCCAGTGTGTTTTTTGGCCTTCGACGCGGCGGGCGAGGCCTATGCATTGGTCTATTTCTCGGTTTCGGCCATGTTGATGCACACCATCGGGCGATGGGCCCATCGCGGCGAAACGTCGTTGACCATGATTTTTCAGAGCCCGGTAATCTGGACCGTCGTGGCAACCCTCGCGCTCCTCTGGTGGCGCGACCGCACGGGCGACTTGCTCGCCCCCGCTTGGCTGATGGAAACGACCAAACTGATCGGCGGCATGGTCATTCCCGTTGTTCTCGTGTCCTTGGGGGTTGCCATCTCGCAGTTGAAAATTGACCAGCTTGGCCGCAACGCTGCCCTCGCGCTCACCCGATTCCTGCTTGGGCTAGGATTGGCCCTGGCCGGTATCCAAATTTTTGACCTAGAGGGCGTGGCGGCCAAGGTCTTTATTTTGCAAACGATCATGCCCATCGCGGTGCTGAACTACATGTTCGCAGTGCTCTACGACAACCATGTCAAAGAAACCGCCGCCCTGGTCATGACCAGCAACCTCATGGCCGTTGCCAGCCTGCCGCTCGTCCTATGGTTTATGGTTTAATCCCAGTTCCCCTTAAAACAGACCCTTTATGAACTGGTATAAAAGGCGGTTTGGGTCATGGCCGTCGTCGTCGAACAGGTCCCTCGAACCTTCCGGGCGTAAGCAGGCCAAAGACCCGTCGCAGCCACAGGACGCCTTCATCGAGGGCCATGTGCGCTGCCATCACGGAGTCGAGAGCCTGGACGAACCCGTGGATCGTGCCCTCATAGCATGTATAGCCTAGCAATCGGTCTGCCGCGTTCAGCACAGTTGCCAAGTCGCGCGCTTCGTCCCTCAAAATGTCAAAGCCAGCGGTCTGGATCAAGGTCTTGGGAAAGGCCGCAGCTGTTTGCGGGCTCATGCGCGCAGGCGAGGCCAAGACCTGTTGACCTTGCGCGGGGTCACTCAAGTACTGATCCCGGTACCAATCCATATGGCTTGTCTCGAAACCATAGCCCTGAGCATAGCGCGTCCGTGAGGGGGTGGACGCTTGCCAATCCAGCACGGGATAGATCATCCACGCTGCCTGCGGCTTGGGCACATGGCCTTGGGTCGCCAAGATCGCCAGCGCCGCCACCAAATTGCCGCCGGCGCTGTCGCCGACCAGCGCAACCCGACCCTCTGCAAGTCCTAAAGCCGCGTGTTCTTGCACCAGCCAGGTGTAGGCAAGACGGCAATCCTCCAGGCCTTGGGGAAAGCCATGTTCGGGCGCCAAGGCGTAGCCGACCGAAGCGACGACGCAGCCGACGTCGCTGGCCAGGCGCGCACACAGGCTGTGGTACTGGTCATGGTTGCCGAGCACGAAGCCGCCGCCGTGGAGAAAGACCAGAAAGGGGAGATTTTCCTCAAGGCTAGGGCGATAGAGGGTCAAAGGAATGGATCGCGTCTCTGCCTCAACCCAGAGCGTTTCGATGGAGCGAATGGCCGGGATAGGCCCACTCACGTCGCGCAGGCGTTGCTGAAACCGGCGACGCGCCTCGGGCAGCGGATGCGCCCACGGCGGCGGGGCTGGCGGCACGAGCATGGCCGCGCACGCAGGATCGAGCTGATCTGGCACACCGACCGACTGAAACTTGGTCGAGATAGCAAGGCGCGCGGGCTCGGTTGCTGACGGCTGCGAGGCGAGCTGGGGCATCGACACGGATCAGGCCGCTTGATCGCCGTGGACCGCCGGGGCGGGACCCGCGGCGTCTTTGAGCGCGGGAGTGGCGCCTTGAGCGGGAGGCACGTCGGGCAGAGGCGCCAGGTTGCGCAAGGTGGCGGGGTCGCGCAAGTCCATCTCCTCCAGAGTTTTGGGCTCGCCCAAAGATTTAGCGCCAGGGTCCATTTGCAGATCGCGGAACCGCCGCGCCTTGGGCATGACACTGCGGTCGAGCGAGCCGATCATGCCGCTGTAAGCCTTGGCGGTTTGGCTGATTCCCTTGTGCAGGCGATCAAAATGCTCGCCGAGCAAGGCAAGGGAGTCGTAGAGTTTGCGACCCAAGTTAGCGATTTCCTGCGCGTTTTCGTGCAAGGAATCCTGCCGCCAGGCATGGGCGACTGTCGTTAGGAGGGCAATGAGGGTCCCGGGCGAGGCCAGAACGACCTTGTGCGCCATGGCGTGCGCTAACAAATCTGGGCTCACTTCCAGCGCCGTGGTCAGCATGGCATCGTTGGGCAGGAAGAGGACCACGAATTCAGGCGTTGAGCGCACCTGATCCCAATAGGCTTTTTTGCCCAG
Organism: Alphaproteobacteria bacterium; assembly: GCA_965228345.1. GTDB lineage: Bacteria > Pseudomonadota > Alphaproteobacteria > UBA7985 > UBA7985 > CAXQZM01. The sequence goes on from CBDDHH010000003.1 coordinate 1,166,584, forward strand.
ATCCAGCACATGGCCGCGCAAGGCGTTTGCGAAGGCGTGTAGGTCTTGCTGCGCCACCTCCGGATCGTCCCCCTCGTGGGCGCGCACAAAGGCGGCAAGCGGAGCCTTAGCATCGACCACGATGCACCCCTGGCCGGGTAACTTGATCAGGGCATCGGGGCGCAAGGCTTTGCCGTCATGGCCCTCAAGATGGACTTGCAAGTCAAAGTCCACATGCTCGGCCATGCCCGCCATGGTCATGATATTTTTCAGTTGCTGCTCCCCCCAGACGCCCGCGCCTCGCGGACCCGAAGTCAGGGCACTGCGCAAGGCCGCCGCCTGACGACTCATATCCTGGCCCAGCACGGCCAAGCCGTCGATTTGTTGTTTTAGGGCTCCCTGCCCTGCGGTCGTTTGCGCGCGGTAGTGTTCGACGGACTCTTTGAGCGGTTTCAGCATGGCGCCAATCCCCTCTTGCCGCCTTTGCAGGTCCTGGGCCGCAGATTGATTGGCCTGGGTCAAAGTTTGGGTGAAGGTTTGATTGGCAAGGGCCAAAAAGTCGTCGCGATTTTGGCGCAGGGCCTGGCTTGCCACGTCTTGCATCTTAAGCCTTAGGGCGTCTTCCAGGGCTTGCGCCTCATCGCGCGCCTGGGCTTGGGCCTTGAGACGCCCTTGCATCATGCCCAAGCGTGGTAGCAAGGCCAAAGATGCGAGGCCAGCGCCGATCAAGACCCCAAGGGCCAAGGTGCCCCAGGGGCTCAAGATGTCCATGAACGTCTCCATTCCACGAACCAAGAACAAGCACCGAACCTTGTCAAGGGGCGGGCGTCGGCTCCTGTTCGCCCTGCTCCGCCTCTTCCAACCCTGGCCAGGACACGAGAATGGCCCGCACCAGGGTCGCGGCGGGGATCGCAAAAAAGAGGCCCCAAATGCCGAACAGGCCGCCAAAAATCAAAATGGCGACGAAGATCGCCAAGGGATGGAGCTTCACGACTTCGGAAAACAACAGGGGCTGCAACAGATTGCCGTCGATAAACTGCAACACCAGATAGGCAATCCAGCACGAGGCGAGGAACCAGAGCGTTAAGCCCGCCTCCTGACCCATGCCGACGGGCACGCCCAGATCATTCGAGGCCACATACTCCGCAAAGGTCAGCAGGACCGTGACCAGCCCCGCAGCCACGGCGCCGAAGATCGGGATCACAGGAGACACGCCGGTCAAAATCGCAATCGTTAAGGACCATTGGGACCCGAGAGCGGAAAATACGATGTAGGTCGTAACCCCCAGCAGGACGACTTCGAGCAGCTTCCCACGCACATAGGCCGAAATGGAAACATTGGTGCGTCGCCACACTTGCTCCAGCAATCCGCTTTCCGTTGGAACGTAGCGCGCCAAAGACCGCACGATTAAATCGCGGTCTTTTAAGAAAAAGAAGGTCATGAGCGGCACCAGGACCGCGTAGATGATCAGGTCAAGGGCCCCCGATAGCACCCCGTTCAACTGCAAAACGGCGGCGGTCAACCCCCCCTCCTGCCCCAGCAATTGGTCGAGGAGCCCGCGGGTGTTGGTGAACAGATTGTCGGCAGCGTCGGGCCCAAGCAGCCAGGCGTTGGCCGCCATATACTCGGTGATTACGGGGCGCAGCCCCTCAAGGGCGACGGCAATGTTGGGGCCGATATTGACGATCTGACCGCTCACAGCAGGGACAAGCAGGGCCAGACCCACCACCAGCAAGACCAGGTTGAGCGTCAGAACGCTTGTGGTGGCCCATAGGCGGCCCAACCCCAGGTGTTCCAACCACGAAGTCGGCCCATCCAAGACATAGGCGATAACGAGCGCGACAATCGCGGGTGTGAAATGATGACCAAGGAAATAAATCGCGCTGATGAGCAGGGCGGCGACAAAGACAAAAACGACCACCTGACGGTTGCCCGTTTGGGCGATCCACCAGGACGAGATCGGGTTTTGCGGGGAATGATCATCGCGCATGCACCGACGGTCATAGCGAGTCTTTGCCGTCAGGCAACTCTTATGCGTTAGGAGGTCCCTAGCCTAAGGCCACGGCAAGATCCGCCAGGACCCGAGAGTCAAACCGATAATCAAGCCCAGCACACCAAGCACAAAGGCTGCGAGCGGTAGGTATTTCCGTGCGGCCGCATGGACCTCAAGCGCCACGACCAACAGACGGTCGAGCGACCTCGGCCTGGTCTGCTTCTTTGACCTGCGACGGTTCATGGGCGCCTCCTTTTCAGTTAGCCAGGAGACCTCCTTATACCAACGGCGAAAAAAGTTGACACTTTTTAAGACGTTTTATGTCTCACGGCAGAAACGCTTCGCGTTTCGCCTCCGACGGGGCCTTCGCTGATACCCCGAGGCGCTTTCTTAGCTCATCTCGGGGCCGCGTGTTTTTGGCGCGGGCATTCCCTGCGCCCTTCGGGCTTGGAGCCCAACTGTTTTGTGCGCGGGCATTCCCTGCGCCCTTCGGGCTTGGAGCCCAACTGTTTTGTGCGCGGGCATTCCCTGCGCCCTTCGGGCTTGGAGCCCAACTGTTTTGTGCGCGGGCATTCCCTGCGCCCTTCGGGCTTGGAGCCCGCTTGGGGGGGCCGCAGTCGCGGCCCTATACCAGTTCATAAAGAGTCTGGTTAAGGTGAACTGGTATTAGGAGACCGATGCAGGTTTCGTGCGGAACCCTCTTGACTTCCCTTCTGTTGGGCATCATCGCTCGTTTCGTGGTTCCTGGAGATTAGCCATCGACGGGATGAAATGGGAATACGGTGAGGCGTGGCCTATAGGCACCAAATCCGTAACTGCCCCCGCAACTGTGAGCGGCGAGTGACCCTTTGTTTGACGCCACTGGGCCTTAGGGCCTGGGAAGGCAAGAAGGGAAGCCAGGACCCGCAAGTCAGGAGACCTGCCACAGACTCATCACCCAGATCAGGGCGGGGCGTCCTGAAGAGAGGTCTTATGGCGCACGCGCACGGTCGGCCGGACACCGAGGGAGGGGTAATTTTGCCTAGGTCCCCATCCGGTCCCCCCTTCCCCCCAGCCATGGTTCGACGCGCACCCCTCTGGCGGGCGCGCACCTGGCCGCGGTTTTGCCTTACCGACATCAGCGTTCTAGGGCTTGTGCGTGGGGCGCTGGGTCTTTCGGCGCTCCTGTGGTGTTTGATCCTGAGCGTCCTTTAGGCCCGTCCAATGTCCGTCGTGGCGACCGCCCCCGCAACCCAAGACATGCCGACCTCGCCCCTGTTGCAAATCTGCAACATGGCGCTCGGTTACGCGGATCACAGGCTGTTTGGCGACCTATCCCTGGACTTGGCCCCCGGGGCACCCTTGGCGGTCTTGGGCCCTAACGGGTCGGGCAAGAGCACCTTCCTCAAATTTCTGCTCGGCCTCGTGGCGCCGCTCGCGGGGCAGCTGACCTGGCCTGGGGGCCGGCCTCGAGAAATTGGGTATTTAGCCCAAATGCGCACGTTTGACCCCTGCTTCCCGCTGCGGGTAAAGGACTTGGCCGCCATGGGCGCCTGGAACTCGGCGGGGTGGCGCGGGCACCTCGGTCCCATGACCCAGGCGCGTGTTGAGGCCGCGCTGGGGCAGGTGGGCCTCGCGTCCATGGCCAATAAATCGCTGCACACCCTATCGGGCGGGCAGTTGCAGCGGGCCTTGTTTGCGCGCCTGATCGTGCAAGACGCGCCGCTAATCCTGCTCGATGAACCCTTTGCCGCCGTCGATCAGCGCACGGAAGCCCGCCTTCTAACCCTCATTGATGCGTGGCGGGCCGAGGGGCGCTGCCTTGTGCTGGTCGTCCATGATCTCTCATCGGTCCTAGACCATTGCAGCCATGCCCTGCTACTGGGCGCGGGCCAGGCCTCGCATGGCCCGGTCGCCAGCATCGTCACGCGCGAGCGCCTCGTGGCGCAAAACTATCTGTCCCCAAATCAGGCCGCCTGGATTTTTGACCAGAAGCGCCTGACGCCGAAGCACAACCATGATTGACGCGCTGACCGATATGGGGAGCTTTGCCTTCGTTCGGCGCGCCTTTGTCGCAACGACGGTCTTGTCGGCCTCGATCACGCCCGTGGGCGCGTTTTTGGTGCTGCGCCGCTTGTCTTTAGCGGGCGAAGCCATGGCCCATGCCCTAACCCCCGGGGTCGTCCTTGGGTTTGTGACCGCAGGCCTCTCGGTCACCTCGTTGTTGGTCGGGGGCTTGGTTGCGGGCGTCGGCGTTGCGGCGCTCACCGCCCTGCTGGCGCGCAGAACCATTCTACGCAGCGACGCCAGCCTCGCCTCGCTCTACCTCATTGCCTTGGCGGCGGGCATCTTTATTCTGTCGACGGCAGGGTCGGCCATTCCCCTCAAGAGTTTCTTATTTGGGTCGATCCTGGGCATCGACGATGCATCCCTCGTGCTGGTTGGCGCGGTCGCGACGATCACCTTGCTCACCTTCGCCTTGCTGCTGCGCCCGCTGATCGTCAGCACCTGCGATCCCGTGTTCTTTGAGGCGCAGGTGCGGCATCCCTGGCTGATCGAACAAGCCTTCATGCTGCTGCTGGTCCTAAACTTGCTCGCGGCGTTCAAGACCCTCGGAACGCTCATGGCCGTGGGTCTCATGATTTTGCCCGCGACCGCGGCGCGCTATTGGTCGCGCACCATATCAGGGCAGCTCGCCCTAGGATTTGCGTTCGCGCTCTTAAGCTGCTGGTTGGGGCTCGTCCTATCCTACCTCATGCCCCATACCCCCTCGGGCCCCGCGATCGTCTTGACCGCGGGCGGCCTGTTTGGTGCTTCGACTCTATGCGGCCCCTATGGTTTGGGCCGGCAGATGCGCGCGCCCGGATCGCCGACAAGATCAATCTGAGAAAGGACAAGACTATGATCATCACCCCATCCCTGAAAGTCAGGTTCGCAACCCTTGGTTTCTGGCTCATGCCCTTGCCCCTCGGGGCCGAGGACCTGCAGCTGGTCGCCAGTTTTTCGATCCTCGGCGATATGGTTGAACAGGTTGCGGGTGATCGCGCGCACGTCACGACCATCGTCGGCCCCGACGCCGACGCGCATCTCTATCAACCCACCATGGCCGATGCGCACCATGTGGCCGCAGCCGATCTGATTTTCGTCAACGGTCTTGGGTTTGAAACCTGGTCCGACACCTTGATCGAGCAATCGGGCACAGGCGCCCAAGTTGTGGTTGTGAGCCAAGGCGTGCCCCCCTTGCAGGTCGAAGGCGCCATCGACCCGCACGCCTGGAACGCTTTGCCCAACGCCCTGATCTACGTTGAGAACATCCAAGACGCGCTGGTGAGCGCCCGCCCCGAGCAGGCCGAGGATTTCCGTGCCAATGCAGCGACTTATTCGCGCGCGCTCGCCGCCCTGGACGCGCAGACCCGGGCCGCCGTTGCGGACCTACCCGCCGATCGGCGCACCGTGGTCACGGCCCACGACGCCTTTGGCTACTTGGCCGACGCCTATGGCCTGACCTTCTTGGCACCCTTGGGGATCGATCCCGAGGCAGAACCATCCGCCCGCGAGCTCGCGGCCCTAATCACGCACCTTCGGGACCAAGGCGCCGCCGCCCTTTTTGTCGAAAACATCACCAGCCCCGCCCTAGTCCAACAAATCGCCGAAGAAACGGGCCTTGAGATCGGGGACCGCCTATTCTCCGACGCTTTGTCAGCGCGCGGCGGCCCCGCAACCTCCTATCTCGCCATGTTCGAACACAACCTCAATGCCATCTTAGCCGCCTTGCAGGATTGAAACCACGGCAACGAAGACTTGGTTCGTCGCGCCGGCGGCAATTGTGAGTGACTCTTCATGAACTGGTGTAAGGGCCGCGACTGCGGCCCCCGTAGCGACCCCGAGACAAGCTAAGAAAGCGCCTCGGGGTATAAGCGAAGGGGCGGCGAAACGCGAAGCGTTTCTTCCGCGAGACAAAACTCTGCTAAAAATGTCAATTTTTAGCGGAGTTGGCATAAAAAGGTCACTTTTTATGAACGTTGGTATGAGCGCAGCCTGCTGGGCACTTGACCTGCGGCGGGGGACACACTTACCAACAAAAATTTATGACTTGGCGCTTCCCTTAGCGGGGTTTCGCTGCTATCTAAGCTGCGTGGGTCGCACCCACTATGACGATAAACGGCATTCGTAATAGGCGTGATGGACCCGGGGGCAGTACCCGGCTACTCCACCAATTCTTGGCAGGTCGCCTGGCTGGCGCCTGCGCCAGGGGGTAGAAACAGGATCGACATGCGTTCAAAGGGATGTTTTTCGTTCGGTATGGCACCGCTGTTATCGGGCCAAGCTTATAGTTGCAAACGACAACAACCAAGCACCGGTTGCTCTAGCTGCTTAGCAGTTCGAAAGACCAAAATCTTAAATCCCTAGGGCGGTGCTAGCCCTAGGTGGGGGTCGGGGCACCTAGCAACAGAACGCCCCACTCTTCTTCCGACAATAGAGACACAAATGGTTTTAGAGCCTTGCGCGCCTGGCCCTTTTTCTTTGCTTGGCTTAGGCGTAAAGCGAGGCCATGACCGAGTCGCCTAAGAGCCTCATTCCCTACGATGACATGGTGATGAATGCCCTGCGTGCAGTTGTGCGGGAGGCGATCCAACGAGTTTCGGACAAAGGTCTGCCAGGCGATCATCACTACTACCTCACGTTTCGGACCGACCATCCGGCTGCGGAAATGCCTGCGGCGATCAAAACCAAGTACCCGACCGAGATTCGGATCGCCCTGCAATACCAGTTCTCCAACCTCTACGTCGATGACTTTGGCTTCCATGTCACGCTCTACTTCGGCGGTATGCCGACGCCCTTTTACGTACCGTTCGACGCCATCACGTCGTTCCTTGACCCCCATGTGCAATTTTCCATGCGCTTCGAACCTCTAGGGCTTGAGAACCCGATCAAAGACACCGACAAACCAGGCATGCGCGCTGCTGCCTCAAAGGACAGCACCCATACCGAGGACGAACAAGACAAGGCCAGCGACAATGTTGTCAGCCTCTCCTCCTTTCGCAAATCCTGACGCCGTTCGCGCCTGTACTGAACCAGTTCAATGGACGATGCTGTTGCTGGCGGCCCCGCGCGACCACCCCAGCAACCACCCTTCTTCATTAAGGATGTGTGGGTCGTCGGCCAGAGAGGTCTGATCTAACCAACTTTCTAAATCGGCGCGCGCCATGGCCGTGGCTGCGGCCAGGACTTGTCGGGCGTCCTTGACGGCGTGGGGCACTTGGTCGAAGTCAAACATGGAGGGGTAGATTTCGGCAAAGACCAGAGGTCGATCCGCCGCCTCAAACGGCCAAATCGCGAGCTGGTCGCCGAATGCCTCCCGATGTTGCTGCAAACGGGCGATTCCCATGAGGGCTTGCGAGCCCACCGACCCTGCGTAGGCCAGTTTCCACCCAGGTTGCATGCGCGCGATACGCCGATCAGCGGCGGCGCGTCCCTGGGCCTCGAAGGCGCGCCATTCGTTGAGCCCTTGATCGTAAATGACGGTTTTGCGCGCGGGCAAGTACGGTAAGTCCAGATGGGCAGGTCGCCCCCAAAACACCGCGCGCGACCCTAAGCGCCGATTGAAATCGTTGGCTACCTGAAAGCGATTGTTTTGGTTGCGCCGCCCGTCCTCGATCAGCGCCGCCAAATGTACCCAGGTTGCCGCCCATGGGGTCCCTTTTAGCCCCAGGGCCGCCGCAAACCCGCGCGGATAGCCAAAAGCAAAGTCGAATCCAGCCAGCAGGCGTTTCCCCGCCTTGATATGGTCGTGCAGGGTTTCGTCTAGCCAGGCGTGAAGCTCGGCGCGGGTCGAAAAGTTGGTGAGTACATCCTGGCCCATGATCCAACCTGCGACCCAGAGCGAATCCTTCGAGCGCCTCGGCTTGGCGGCCGCCGAGTAATCGACGCAAAGCAGACTGTCGAACGGCCTCATGCCTTTTTGCCCTGGCGCCGACACCGCACACTGCAATAGACCACGCGCACCCAATCCCGCGCCCATTTTTTGCGCCATGCAAAGGGTCGGTGGCAGACGGGGCAGGTCTTAGTCGGAAGATGCGACTTCTTAGTCCCCTGATACATGACAACACCGCAGAGCCAAGAGAAGATGAGACAAGTGTCGATGCAAACGAAGGTTAGTGGATTTCAAATTGATTGGAACAAGGAAGCTCAAGACTCATTCGTAAGACGGATCTTCTTAAGGCAAGGGTTCAACAGCACACAGTGGTTTTTCGACAAGTTCGATCGGCTTTTCAGGGTGACTTTTTGAAACCGATTTTGAGTCTTGGCCCTGCCTTAGCGGGCTTGGCCCCCTTTGAATTCGAAAACGGCGACCCTAAGTAGCGTTTCATGTCTTCCTACCCCTTGCTCCCCCTTCGCGATATTGTCGTTTTCCCCCATATGGTCGTGCCGCTATTTGTTGGTCGTGACAAGTCCGTGCGCGCCTTAGAAGCGGTCATGGGAGACGAGAAGGAGATCGTGTTGGTGACCCAGCGCGATTCGGGCGACGATGACCCCTCGGCTAAGCAGTTGTACCAGGTCGGCACGCTCTGTTCAGTGCTGCAGTTGCTCAAGTTGCCCGATGGGACCGTGAAGGTACTTGCCGAAGGACGCGGGCGCGTGAAATTGTCGGACATTGGCGACGCCGACGGGTACTTTCAGGCCCAGGCCGAACCGCTGGGGGATTCCATCGACGAAGACACGGACCTGGACGCCCTCTTGCAAACGGTGCGCGGCCAGTTTGAACACTATGCCCGGCTCGCCAAAAAACAGGGCAGCGAAGTGATCGGGCCGATCAAAGAAATCACCGACCCCTCGAAACTTGCCGATACGATCGCCGCTAACCTCAATGTCAAGATTGCGGCCAAGCAACGCCTGCTGGAGGATCTGAACCTGACCAGCCGGCTCGAGGCCATCTTCGGCCATATGGAAGGCGAGATCGGCGTCATGAAGGTGGAAAAGCGCATTCGCGGCAAGGTCAAAAACCAGATGGAGAAGACCCAGCGGGAGTACTATCTGAACGAGCAAATGAAGGCGATCCAGGCCGAGCTTGACGGCGCCGAAACGAAGGACGAAATGGGCGAATTGGTGGACAAGATCGCCGAAGCCAAGCTCAGCAAAGAGGCCCAGGAGAAAGCCGATTCTGAGATCAGCAAGCTGCGCAAAATGTCGCCCCTGTCGGCAGAGGCAACGGTCACCCGGTCCTACCTCGACTGGCTGACCAGCATCCCGTGGCGCAAACGGTCCAAAATCAAAAAAGACCTGGGCCGCGCTGAAACGGTGCTGAACGCCGACCATTACGGCCTTGAAAAAGTCAAGGAACGCATTATGGAGTACCTGGCAGTGCAGAACCGTCTGCGCAAAGCCAAGGGGCCGATCCTGTGTTTGGTCGGCCCACCCGGCGTTGGCAAGACCTCCCTGGGCAAGTCCATCGCCACCGCCACGGGCCGGAACTTCGTGCGCATGTCCCTAGGCGGCGTGCGCGATGAATCAGAAATTCGCGGCCACCGTCGCACCTATATCGGGTCCATGCCCGGCAAAATCATCCAGTCGATGAAAAAAGCCAAGACCACCAACCCTCTGTTCATGCTCGACGAAATAGACAAGCTGGGCAACGACTGGCGCGGCGATCCGTCCTCAGCCCTGCTCGAGGTCCTCGACCCCGCACAAAACAATGCCTTCGCTGACCACTACTTGGAGGTCGATTACGACCTGTCCGACGTCATGTTCATCGCGACAGCTAATTCCTACACCATGCCCACGCCGTTGCTCGACCGCATGGAGATCATTGAGATCGGCGGCTATACGGAGGAAGAGAAGATCGAAATCGCCAAGCAGCACCTCATCCCGCGCCAATTCAAAGACAATGGCGTGCGGTCTGGGGAACTGCAAATCGACGACAGCGCCATCCGCGACCTGATCCGCTACTATACGCGCGAGGCGGGGGTGCGCAATCTGGAACGGCAATTGGGCAATCTGGCCCGCAAGGCGATCAAGAAAATTGACCTGGAGAAATCGGGCAACCTAGTCATCACAGATGCGAACCTGAAAGACTACGCAGGCGTGCGCAAGCACCGCTATGGTCTCGTCGATGCCGAAGACAAGGTCGGCATCGTCACGGGCCTTGCCTATACCTCAGTCGGCGGCGATATTTTGCACATTGAGGCGGTGACCACGCCCGGCAAGGGCCGCGTCGTCACCACCGGTCGCTTGGGCGATGTCATGAAGGAATCGATCCAAGCCGCCGAAAGTTTCGTAAAGTCGCGCGCTGCCGATTTCGGCATCAAACCCGATTTGTTCCAAAAACGCGACATCCATGTCCATGTGCCCGAAGGCGCTACACCCAAGGATGGCCCCTCGGCAGGGCTCGCCATGGTCACGTCCATCGTCTCGGTTTTGACGGGCATTCCCGTGCGGCGGGACATCGCTATGACCGGCGAAGTGACCTTGCAAGGCCGTGCTTTGCCTATCGGCGGATTGAAAGAAAAGTTGCTGGCGGCCTTGCGCGCGGGTTCGCGGCGGGTCCTGATCCCCGAAGAGAACGAAAAGGACCTGGAAGAAGTGCCCGACACGGTCACGGATGGCCTTGAGATTCAGGTCGTCAAGCACGTCGATCAAGTTTTGGAACATGCCCTAGTGCACCAACTGACCCCCTTAACCGAAGACGAACGCCGCACGGCCGAAGCCGCCGCCATGGCTGGCAACAAGGCCCCCGACGATGCGGTCGTCGCGCACTGATCCCACCGGCAGGAATCCGACCCCTCGGGCTGCAGTGGACGCCATTCCGCGCGCAGCAAAGCGCCGTCGCGGAATCCAACCCCTGCTGTTTCCAACCTTTAAGGGAGTCTAGGATCTAGCATCGAGACTACGACCGCCTGACCCGCCACACCGGCCTTGAGGGCGACCTAAGCCAAGCGCAGATCGAAACCGCCATGATCGCAGCAGCGGCCGAACGCCACGGCGACGGCGAAACCGAGTATCCGCTCACCCGCGCCGCCATGGAGGCCAACGTCACCGCCGAGTTCACCGCCCTCGATACCGACGGCGACGGCGTCCTCAGCCGCGACGAACGCCCCGAACGCAGAGGCAACAAGGGCCGCAAAAGCGGCGGCCGCAGCGCCCAAGCCGATGAAGGCTAGGCACACCAAGCCAACCCAAAAGGACAGGCGGCGCAAAACACGCGCCGCCCGGCCCCGAGACAAGCGAAGAAAGCGCCTCGGGGTGTAAGCGAAGGCCCCGTCGGAGGCGAAACGCAAGGCGTTTCTACCGTGAGACAAAACTCTGCTGAAAATGTCAATTTTTAGCGGAGTTGGTATTAGACACGAAACGGTCATAAAAAGGTCACTTTTTATGACCCTTGGCCCTATATATCCAAAATCCAGTCGTGGGGAACGTGGGTCGGCAGGGTTTGTTTGAGGGAACTCAAGCGACTGGCGGCTAAGGTGCTGACGGGGGTGTAGCCCGCGGCCGCGATCAGGTGCAGGCTCGCGGTCATGGAGCCACCTGTGGCGAGGACATCGTCAACGATCAGGACCCGACCCTCACCGCGTTTGCATTCCAGCACCGCTTTGCCGTACTCCAAATCATAGGCCTGCTGCACCGTCGGCGGCGGCAACTTGCCCGCCTTGCGCAGCATGAGGAAGCCCTTAGCATGCTTATAGGCCAGCGCGGCGGCGAAGGGGAAACCGCGCGCCTCAAGCCCCGCAATATGGTCGATTGCGCCCCAGTCCGCGACACGGGCCGACATGGTGTCGATGAAATCACCAAAGGCCCGCAGCAGCAAGGGCGAAATATCCTTGAATGCTATGCCTTCCTTGGGGAAATCCTGAATGGTCTCCAACAAGGCATCGAAGCGCGCCGTATCGGCGGGCAGCGGGCGGCGGTTCACGTCGTCCCTCCAGCAAACACGGTGTCGAGTAGGTCTTGGTAGAAGTCCACATCGGCTTTCGTGAAAGCCGCAGGCTGCTCAGAATCTAGATCAAAAACCGCGATGAGGGCCTCAGTTTTATTGAAAACAGGCAAGACCAACTCCGACTTTGTGGTTGGGGAACAGGCTATATGACCGTCGAAGGCATGAACATCGGGTACCAGCTGCGCGCTTTGGGTGCGCGCGGCAGCCCCGCACACCCCCCTAGAAAAGGCGATGGTCACGCAGCCAAGGCCACCCTGATAGGGGCCGACCTTCAGAAGATCGGGCGCAACGACGCGGTAAAATCCCGTCCAGGAACAGCGCGTGTCGGCGCTGTGGACCAGGCACGCCACCGTCGCCATCAGGGCGAGGACGTCCCCCTCCCCCGCTGTTACCGCCTTTACCTCACGCGCAAGGGCCGCGCGATCCATAGAGGGGATTAGCCGTTGCGATCCGGGATGTTGGCGGCGGCCTTGCTCGCCGGACGGTCGGCGCAGCGTTCAAGCCAGGCGGCGGTTTGGGTGCGCGCGACCATGCCCAGCACCTCGGTCGCCTCGTAGAAGCGCTGCAAGGTCGCGACCCAAGGCCAGAGCGCCAGGTCAGCGATCGAATAGACCTCACCCACCATGTAGGTCTTATCGGCCAGATGGGTTTCCAACACGTTGAGGAGGCGGATCGACTCGTCGCGATAGCGTTCCAAGGGGCGCTTGTCTTCGATGTCGGCGCCCGCAAACTTATAGAAGAAACCAAACTGCCCGAACATGGGGCCAGCGCCGCCCATCTGCCACATGAGCCACTCCAAAGTCTGCATTCGTTCCACCGGGTCGGCGGCCAGCAGCTTGCCCGACTTTTCGGCCAAGTAGATCAAAATCGCGCCGCTTTCGAACAGCTCTACCTGCCGACCATCGGGGCCGTTGGGGTCGATGAGGGCCGGGATTTTGTTGTTGGGGTTAAGCGCCTTGAACTCTGGGGTCAGCTGGTCGCCCTTCATTATGGAAACCAGGTGGGCTTCATAAGGCAGGCCCGTCTCCTCCAACATGGCCGAAACCTTGATGCCGTTGGGGGTGGGAAAGGAATAGAGCTGGATCATGTCGGGATGAGCGGCGGGCCAGCGCGATGTGATGGGGTGCGAAATCAAGGGGGAACTCCGTCTTGTCAAACCTTCGCCGCATGGGCCTTCATCGCCGCATACGGGGGCAGGAACTTGTGGTACATGGCCTGCATATCGGCGCTCAGGGCGCTGATTTCAACACTTGCGCGCGGCTGGGGTTTGAGACCGTCGGAATTCTTGAGGTTGCCGTGCCAGGCCTCGGCGTCACCATCGTACCACACAACCTCATCGCGGGCACCGGGTTCCCAGCTCAAGGCCTCGGGCATGAAAGGGTGACCAATCGCCGCGCAGTAGGCCGCAACCATGGCGTGCGGGCGTTCTAACAAATCGTCGGAGTCCATGACAAAGGGCACGCGGCCCGTCAGCTCGCAGACACGGCGGAAGAGGGTCTCGAGCTCAAAAAAACCGATTTCCTGCTCGGTAAAGCCATCGGTGGCGGCGGACTTCTCATATGATCGCGCGAGTGAGGACAGGACTTTGGCGGGGTCGCGGATCAAAAAGGTATGAGTGAATTGACCGAGCCAGGCGGCGTCCATCAAGTGTTCGGCGTACTGCGGGAAATCCTTGACGAAGACCGGTTGGGCCGCCGCCGCCTCGCGCAGCGTCTGTTCCACTCGCGCGTAGGTCAAATCGGGTCTCGGTGGCACCTGAGGCCGGTTGGGCGCCAAAGCCTCGGGGCCGTGGTACCAAGCCTGACCAAAGGGCTCGTGAAAGCAAGCCATGTCCCCGCGCATCCGCATCATCCACTCAAAGGCTGTGGACGTCGAGCGCGGGGTCGCCCAGAGGAAAATCACGGGGTGCATGGCAAGGCGCGCCAAGACCCGGGCAGGGGACTAGCGTGAATAGTACTCGATCACCAGATTCGGTTCCATCTGCACGGGGTACGGCACATCGTCCAGTGTCGGGATCCGGGTCATGGACGCGGTAAGGCGCTTAGGGTCCATATCGATGTACTCGGGCACATCGCGCTCGGGCAGGGTCAGCGCTTCGATTACCATGGGGATCTCCCGCGCTTTCTGACGGATTTCGACCACGTCACTCATCTTGATCTGATAGGAGGGGATGGTCACCTTGCGGCCATTGACCGTGACATGACCATGGCTGACGAACTGACGCGCGGCGAAAACCGTGGGGACGAACTTGGCGCGGTAAACCACCGCATCCAACCGACGTTCCAGCAACCCGATCAAATTCTGCGATGTGTCCCCGCGCTGGCGCGAGGCTTCGTCGTAGTAGCGGCGAAACTGCTTTTCGGAAATGTTGCCGTAATAGCCTTTCAGCTTTTGCTTGGCCATCAGCTGAATGCCGAAGTCGGTCGGCTTTTTCTTGCGTGCCTGCCCATGCTGGCCAGGCCCATAGGCGCGGGTGTTAAAGGGTGATTTGGGACGGCCCCAAAGATTGACGCCGAGACGGCGATCAATTTTATACTTGGCGTTCAGACGCTTAGACATGACGGACTCCTAGATTTGGAAGTTTCTCGATTTCGGGATCCATTAAAAACCCCCTTTGGCACGAACCTCCGGGCGTTTTGGGATGAGGCCACCTGACGTTCATCCACGTTTCAGGATTGGCATAACCCTAGGGGACTTGGGGGATCTATTCAAGGGACTTCTTGGGCCTTGGTCTTGTATCGGGCCGCAGCTTCGCCATGGTTTGTCCGATGAGGGTGGCGCTCAAGAGCCCCCCGCCCATGAGCGTGAGACGCCCAGGCGCCTCGTTCAAAAGCCCATAGACCCAAAGCGGGCTGAGCGCGGTTTCCAGCAAGAGGAGCAGGCTGGTCTGCGCAGCGCTAAGGTAGCGCGGGCCGATCGAGATCAGCACAAAGGACCCGCCGCCAACGACAAAGATCAGGATCAAAAACACGACCAGAACGTCCCGCGCGGGCCATGGGACCGTGCCCGTGACGCCAACGCCCACCGCGCCCGTGAGCAGCCCCGCGAGCAGATAGATGGCCCAAATGCTCTGGCCTGGGCGCGCATAGCGAGTGAGCGTAAACGCAAGGCCCATGCCAAGAGGGATCAGGCTCGCGCCCACAAACCCGATCAAGGTCCCGCGCTGTTGCCCCAGAACCTCAAACGCCCCCATTCCTACACCTAATACCAGTGGCGAAAAAAGTTGACACTTTTTCAGCCGTTTTATGTCTCACGGCAGAAACGCTTCGCGTTTCGCCGCCCCTTCGCTTATACCCCGAGGCGCTTTCTTAGCTCATCTCGGGGCCGCTACGGGGGCCGCAGTCGCGGCCCTTCTACCAGCGAGTAAAAGAGTCATTTTAAATCGCCGCTGGTATCAGACCCTGTTGCCATCCTGCAACAGACGCCGCAACAAAGCGCGAGGGACCCTGCGTTGTGTGGAAAACCCGCTCCCAGGAACGCCCGAAACGCAAAGGGTCGGTCCTTTCCGCGCCTGAGCGGAAGCGTTGAAAACGCCCCCGATAAAAGCCCTTGCCTCACTGGGCGCGTGCCTTTAAGGCACGCGCTCCACAAACCTTCCTGCCAAACTCTCTTGTGGTTCAACGGATTGAGGGGTTGGCTGACGGCGGACTGATCTCGGGGCACCGAGCGCTGCCTGAGCCATAGGGAGTTACAACATGGCTTTTTACGAATGCATTTTCCTTGCGCGTCCTGAACTTTCGACCGCACAAGTTGAGGCGCACGCTGAAGCGTTCTCAAGCCTCATCATCGAGGCGGGCGGCGAGGTTCAAAAGACCGAGTTTTGGGGCCTCAGGACCCTCGCCTATCGCGTTAAAAAGAACCGCAAAGCGCACTATGTGATGCTCAATTTGATCGCTTCAGCGGCCGCCATGGAAGAAATGCGCCGCGTCATGTCTCTGAATGGTGACATATTGCGCGACCTGACGACCCGGGTTGATCGATTTGAAGACGGCCCGTCCATCATGATGCGCAAAGCCAAGGAACGCGAGGACCGTCAAACCCAAGACGGCGGTCGCTATGCCTCAGGCCGCGCGCCAAGCACGAGTTAGGAAACCAGAAGATGAAAAAGCCCTTTTTCCGTCGCAAGAAATCTTGCCCCTTTTCTGGGCCCAAAGCCCCACTGATCGATCATAAGGACGTGCGGCTGCTTTCGCGTTTTGTTTCCGAGCGCGGCAAAATCGTCCCTGCCCGCATTTCCTCGGTTTCTGCCAAAAAGCAGCGCGAATTGGCCAAGACCATCAAGCGGGCACGCTACCTCGCTCTCATGCCCTATAACGACAGCCAGCGATAGACCGGGAGCCATCTTATGGAAATTATCCTTCTCGAACGGGTCGAAAAACTTGGCATCATCGGGGATGTCGTGACCGTCAAACCTGGTTTTGCGCGCAACTTCTTGTTACCCCAACGCAAGGCCTTGCGGGCGACCAAAGCCAACTTGGCCGAGTTTGAATCCCGGCGCGTCCAACTTGAGGCCGATAATCTGAAAGCCAAGGAGACGGCCCAGTCCGTCGCCAAGCGTCTCGACGGCAAGGGCTTTATTTTGGTGCGCCAAGCCTCGGACACTGGCATCCTCTACGGGTCCGTCGCCACGCGCGACATCGCCGAGGCCGTGACCGAAGGCGGGTTCACCATCTCCCGCAACCAAGTGGTTCTAGACCGCGCGATTAAGACCTTGGGCCTACAAGAACTGCAGATCAAACTGCACCCGGAAGTTTTTGTGAGTGTCCGAATCGCCGCCGCCAAGTCTCAGGAAGAAGGCGAGGCCTATCTGCGCGGTGAGCTGGTCCTAACTTCAGCAGAGGCGGCGCAAGCCCAAGCCATCGAGGCCAAAGCCGAAGCCGAGGCCCTGGCCGCTGAAATCGCCGCTGAAGTCGCAGCGGAAGAAGACGCCGCCACCTAAGGCAGATATCAAGTCGGTTCGAGGCCAAAGAACGTCCGCGCGACAAAGGATTCAAAACCATTCAGCCAACTCAAGACACAGGCGAATGGCCCTATACCAAGAGTCATAAAAAGTGACCTTTTTATACCAGCGGCACTTATGAGTGACTCTTCTGTCCGCTGGGATAAGGGCCGCGACTGCGGCCCCCGTAGCGGGCTCCAAGCCCGATGGGCGCAGGGAAAACGCCCGCGCCAAAATCAAGCGGCCCCGAGACAAGCTAAGAAAGCGCCTCGGGGTATAAAGAGAAGGCTCCGTCGGAGTCGAAACGCCGTCGCGGAATCCAACCCCTGCTGTTTCCAACCTTTAAGGGAGTCTAGGACCTATCCAAGTCGTGAGGTCGCAGCCGTCTGTTCTCTTGGCTGGCGTTCCGTGATGGATTCCGCGACTGCGCGCGGGATGACTTTGGGTTGGTGTCAGAACTGCATCATTCCGCCTGTTTTCGCCTGAGGTCCCGACCGCGGGGGCCGAGCCTCGGCCTGTCCTAATACCTCCGGTCCCAGCTCCCATCTAGGCGAACTTCGCTGTTTTCGCCGTTGCCGAGTTCGCCGATGGTGAGCTCGATGCGCGCCTGGCCGTCTTCGGTGGCTTTGGGGATCCACCCGAAGGTGACGCTGCCCGCCAAGCCTTCGTTGGGCGTATATTCCGACCCGTCGCTCAACGTGACCGTTTCCGCCCCAAATACTCTGCCCACTTCGCCGCGCACTAGGTAGCGGCCGTGTTTGGGATGAGCCGCGCTCATGTACTCGATCCCGCCCGACATTTTGCCGATGGCCGAGGTCCCCGCGTCTGAAACGGTGCCGTCGCTGTAGGTGAAGCTCTCGGTTTCTTCGTGCGCGTACAAGAGGTTGAACAGGGGTGTTAGGGTCCCCCCGCCATCGCCGAAGGCTTCGGCCTCGCCCCGGACCGAGGCCGTGAGCATGAGGCGGGTTGAGTTCGCGTCCGCAGTTGCCCCGCTGGTCGAGGTAAAGTCGTTTGCCGACGCGGTAAGGATGGCCGAACCGTTCAGTTCGATCTCCTTAAACCGGCGCCCGCCATAAACCCCAACGGAAATACCTGTTCGATCGACGTCCGATTCTTCATCGTAATTCCACCGAGACGTTTCAGCGCCGTACAACAGACCTGCAACCGAATTTTCCGTCTTGAGCAGTTCGGTGCCGACCATGGCGTATCCAAAAATGCCATCGCCCTTGAGCTCTGCATCGACCGAGGCATCGGAAATCCCCCAAGTGAACCAATCAACGAGTGAGAACCCATCTTCGGTTTCGCGCGCGGAAAGGATCTGGAGGCGGCCATAGTCACCAGGATCTCGCGCCGCCACTTCCTCGCCGCCGCTGTCCGCGCCCCCATCCACGCCGCCATCTGTGCCCGCATCTGCAGTGCTGCTGGGGCCGCCGCTGTCTGCGCCCGAATCTGCCGTACTGCTGGGGCCGCCGCTGTCTGCGCCCGAATCTGCCGTACTGCTCGCGCCGCCACTCCCTGCACTCGCGCCCGCCCCGCCGCTGCCCGCCGCGGCGGCGCCAGCCCCAGAGCTGCCGCCCGACAGGCCGCCGCCCGTGCCCGCGTTGACGATGGCACTAAAGGCCCCTCCGACATTGAGGGAGGAGACTTGCGAGGAGAGGGCGCTGCCCGTATCGACGGCGAAGGGGTTGGAGGTGAAGTCGATTTCCACCTTATGGCTCAGCACCGCCCCGTTCACGCTCGCTGTCACGATGGCGGTTCCTGCGGATCTGCCTGCGGTTAGGCTCGCGCTGTAGGTTCCGTCTTCGGCATCGACGGCCGCGCCGATGGTGCCGAGGCTGGTCGCAAACACCACATCATTGCCGCCGGTTGTAACGCGATCTCCGTTGACGTCATAACTCTCTAGGGTGATGGTGAGGCGCGCCTCGCCATTGGCAACGAGCGAACTTGCGCTGGAGACCAGCTTTGACTCCGTTAGGCTCGTGGTGGCGTTGGTTGCCGCCGTGCCGCTGACAACGGGACTCTCATAGGAGGTCTCGCCGACTTTGGTTACCGTGCGGAGATAGAGGGTGTACTCCGTAAAGCTGTTCAGGCCCGAAATCGTTAGGCTTCGCGCGTCCACATCGTTGGTTTCTTCAACCTCTGTGGCGAACCCTGAGTCTCTTGAGGCTTGGTAGCTCTCAAATACTCCGCCATTTAGGCTGCCGGGCGTGAAAGTGATGGTCAAGGTGCCATCGCGCGTCGCCGTGATGGCATCGATGATCGGTTCATTAGGGGCGGCCGCCGTGGGCTGACCTATGACGCTGCTCGCTTCGCTCACCCCATAGGCGTTTTCGGTGCGCACATAGACGGTATATTCGGTATCGCTGGACAGATTTTCGAGGATAAGACTGTGCGTATCCTGAACCGTGCCCTCCGTGAGCCCTTCGCTAAAGTCCTCGTCCAAGGCGGCTTGGTACTTTACAAAGTCATCGCTGCTACTGTTCAGCGCCCCAGGCGTGAAGTTCACGGTTAGGGTGCCGTCGCCGGCGGCAAGACTGACGTCGGTCGGTGCCGCTGGTTCCGCCGGGTCGGTAGATCCCGTTGCGCTGGCCAGGCTTCCTGGGCCCTCTTCGTTGTGGGTGCGCATGTAGACCGTGTAGCTCGTATAGTCGGCCAAACCGGAAATGGTGAGACTAGCAGCGTCTTCGTCGGTTGTGGATACGTAGTGAGCCGAGTCAAAGTCTGAATCTATGTCCGCCTCATACTTCTCGAACTTAGCGCCGCCCAGATTCCCAGGTTCAAATTCCACGATTAGGGACCCATCACCGCCCGTCACGGTCTTGATCTCAGGGGCGTCTGGTGTGCCCGCGGTGGGCGTGGCTGTCGTCGTGCTCACGGCCGTGACGCTCGTTAGCTCCTTTGCGACGGTGCGAACGTAAACAAAGTACGGGGTTCCGCCCTCTAGGCCGGTAATTGTAATTTCGGGCTTAGCGACGTCGGTAGATTCAAAAACACTGGAGGCGAAGTCGCCATTTACAGACGCTTGGTAGCTGTCGAAGGTCAAGCCGTAGAGATCGCCGGGCGTGAATGTGACGGTTAGGGAGCCGTTGCCGGGGGTGATAGTGTCTATCGTGGGCGTATCGGGGTGAATCAATTCGGTCTCCGCCTCCTTGCTCACTACCTCACTAAAGACGCCGGACTCGTTCTCCGCGCGCAGGTACACCGTATAGTTGGTCCCTCCGCTCAATCCTGTGAGCGTAAAGCTTGTTTCGGTTTCATTCGTCGACTCTTCGTATGGATCAAAATCCGGGCTGGTTGCGATCTGATAAGACTTAAAACGCTTGCCATCAACGTCCTCAAACGCGACCGGCTCAAAATTGACTTCCAATGTGGTTGCCCCCGCAATGATATCGCCAATCGTCGGCGCACTAGGGGCGCCGATGGGAGTATGCGGCCCGCTGCTGGCCTCTGGCCCGTTGCCTACGCTGTTCACCGTGCGCAGATAGACCGTGTACGGGGAATCGTTGTCGAGCCCCGGAATCGTTAGGCTCCTGTCCTCAACATTCGTCGTGCTAACAGGGTTCTCTAAAAAATCGTCTCTGGTCGCGGCTTCGTATCGAGAAAATGTCCCGCCTTCCAGCGACCCGGGCGTGAATGTGATGGTGAGATACCCATCGCCAACTTGTACGGAATCGATAGTGGGTTCGGTCGGTTCCCCCACAGGATTCGCCGAGACAGAGGCCGTTGCTTGTCCTAATCCCTCGCCCGAAGAGGCGGCATTGTGCTGAGCTCGCACTTGCACCTTATACTCGTCACCATTCACGACACCAGTATCAATGGTGTAGGTATAAATTTTCAGCGCTGATTGGTCTATGTCTTCCACCGTCAGTTCGTCAACCGCAACGTCAGTGAAGGAGCCGCCATCATTGATACTGATCCCATAGTACTCAATATCAGGCCCGCCGTCATCGCGGGGGTTAACCCATGAGATGGTGAGTTCTCCATCGCCAGCGTCCACATCTAAATTCGTCGGCACCTCAGGATCCTCGGGGATCCTGCAAAGCCGAACGGCGTCGGTGTCCTTGGGCGTAAGGCTGAGGCTCGATGTCCCCTCTGTATCAAAGTGACCCCAAGCTGAGTTGGCGGGATCGTCGTCCGACTGCGCACCAGAAATGGTTTGGCCGTCTAAGGCATAACTCACGGAATCGTCACCCAGGGTATGAACCCAACTACCTCCTCCAGTGACATAGCTGGACCCGGTTTCAAAGTTTGCGTCCGTTGAGACATGGTGTGGCACCAGCACTAAGTCCAAGGGCGAGGTGAAACTAAACTCAAGTGGGGTGGTGAACTTGTAATACCCGTCCACATCGGATTCAAAAGAATCATTGCCGCCCGCAAAGCTGACATTTGGATCGCCCGACCAAATCGGCTCGCATGTGCCGCTGTAACTGCTCGCCCCCGCTGGGGCTCTAGATGCAGGAGTAATGGTGTAGGACTCGGTCGCCGCACCATAGCCCGCAGCATTGCCTGCCTTAACCTGCAAGTCCGCCGTAACACCATTTGTCAAACTCAAGAGAGTATAAGAAACGGTACCGTCACCATTGTCCGTCGTTGAGGTAATGTCATCACCGAAATTGAGACCCCCATCGGTGCTGATGGCATAGTTCTGTATCTCAGAATCTCCCGTGTTTGTCGGCGGAGTCCAGGTCAAGACGAGCGCCCCGTCGTCGCCCTGGGCGGCGGTGAGACCTGTCGGCGCGTCGGGCGCGTCGACGGGCGTTGCATAGTCTTCCACTTGGTACGAGTTGTTATCGTCATAGCTCCCGCTCACATGATCAGCGTAGTCATCGTTCTTGGCCCGAAGTCGCACATCTTGTACTGTACCATTGCCCAGGCTACTCAAAGTAGTGCTGTAGGTTCCACCGTTTTCGGTATAATCCACGTCAACAAAGGTCGCGCCGCCGTCAGTACTGACCTGATAGCCCGTGATCGCAGAGCCATTGTTCGCCAAAGTACTATAGTCAGACGCACCATCAGTTTCTGGGGCCTTCCACGTCAGGTCCCAAACGCCGTTATTCTCGACAACAACCAAATCTCGCGGTGCACTCGGCACGACGGTGTCAAAAATGTAGACGACGTGCTCCTGCGTTGCAGAGTTGCCATTCGAGTCTGAGGCAACAATGTCAACCCGATAGGACTGGTCGTTTGTACTTATGCCTGCGTTAGAGGACGGAACTTCATAGTTCGGGGGGGAGGCAAAATTCAAAGCCCCTGTGGATGTGTTAAGTTCGAAGTCGCTAGAAGCATGTGATTCTTCAAGACTGTAGGTGACTGCTCCCCCAGAGTCGTCCGCCGCTTCAACCTCGAATAAGACACCCTCCGCATTCTCGTTGCGATAAAAATGATATGAAAAAACAGTGCCGTCACCACTTTCCCATTTGTGGTCGTAGTAGCTCGCGTCCGCATCTGCTCCTTCTGTGAAGGTAGGCGGAGTTTGGTCGTAGTAGCAAATTTTGAAGGTAGCACCGTTCCCATTAAATGTTAGAGTTTGGGCTTGCGAAGTTCCCCAAGCGCCCCAAAGCTGATTGGAAAAGGTGACGGTACCTGCATCTCCGCCCCGGATAGTCTTACCATTGTCGTCAAGGGCATAGCGTTGAACGCCATTTTGATCGCTGTTCATATCAACTTCAGTACCTGGCGTATAGGTCCAATCTCCTCCATCTGTTGTGTATCTGGAGGGTGTGTAGAAAGATTGCGATCCATCGTCATTCGTGATGTAGTAAGAGTAGAAATTCCAGGCGGCGACCTGCTCGCTGCTGTTCCCGTCTTGATCGACATCATTGGTGTCGATATGGCTGGTTGGGACTATAATGACATCGGAGGGTTCGGCAAAGCGTATTGTGAGTTGCCCCTTCCAGTCAAAAGTACCGTCACTTAACTCATAGTTTATGGAAGATTCTGAATCAGAATTCGAGAATTCAAATGTTGTATTTGGGTCTGATCGCAAAACGGGGTTACAAGTTCCGCCGTTGGGCACTTGCCCAAAGGCTACCCCGCCGAAGCCAAGGGCTCCCGTGGCCAAAAGTCCTAGCTTGCAGGTGCGGTTCAAGGCTTTGCCAATAAACATAAAAAAATTCCCCTTAAACGGAAATATAAAAAGACTCGTCATAAAAATCTCGGTTGTCTAAAGCATGAGAGGGCTGGGGGCGTCTAGCCACCTAGAATCAAAACATGCCGAGGCGTGTTTTTTTCCCCACACTGAAACTTCGCAAGAGACATGACGAAGAGGGTGGGTACCCGCCCATTCCCTCCCTTGACTGATGGGATCGGCCGAACCTGACGGGGCAGACTTCCAGCCCTTGTGTCGGAAACTGTGTTGCCGGCGGCGCGCCAAAAGATTTCTGCGACAAACGTCATTTGCGTGGGGATATGTCGCGCCGTGCGTGCGTAAGGGACCTATAGCTTCGGCTGATTTACTTTCCTTCACTTCCCCAAGCGGGACTCAACTCCTAAGGTGTATCACATGAAATCACTCACCATTCAGCGCCAGTCCTTGATCGGCGCAACTCTTGGCGCGGCCCTGACCGCAGGTCTCGGCGCCAGTGCTTGGGCCGACCATCACGGTAGCGACGGCAACATGCGCGGCGATCTGACGCTGGAGGCCATGTTGGCGCGTGCGGGCGAACAGTTTGACGCCGCCGACAGCGACGGCGACGGCCAGGTGACCGCCGCAGAAGCCGACGCCCAGCACGCCAGCCGCGTCGCAGAGCGCGTCGCCAAAATGATGGAGCGCATGGATTCCGACGGCGATGGTATCATCACGCCGTCAGATCGAGGCTACGACCGCCTGACCCGCCACACCGGCCTTGAGGGCGACCTAAGCCAAGCGCAGATCGAAACCGCCATGATCGCAGCAGCGGCCGAACGCCACGGCGACGGCGAAACCGGGTATCCGCTCACCCGCGCCGCCATGGAGGCCAACGTCACCGCCGAGTTCACCGCCCTCGATACCGACGGCGACGGCGTCCTCAGCCGCGACGAACGCCCCGAACGCAGAGGCAACAAGGGCCGCAAAAGCGGCGGCCGCAGCGCCCAAGCCGATGAAGGCTAGGCACACCAAGCCAACCCAAAAGGACAGGCGACGCAAAACACGCGCCGCCCGGCCCCGAGACAAGCGAAGAAAGCGCCTCGGGGTGTAAGCGAAGGCCCCGTCGGAGGCGAAACGCAAGGCGTTTCTGCCGTGAGACAAAACTCTGCTGAAAATGTCAATTTTTAGCGGAGTTGGCATTAGACACGAAACGGTCATAAAAAGGTCACTTTTTATGACCGTTAGTATTATGACCCTTGGTATGGCGCGGGTTTAGCGACATCAGGCGCCGCGCACTTGTCCCCGATCTTAACAGACTGTTGAGAACATAAGAAATTTAGGGCACGCCACGCGCTGAGTTTTTTGTTTTGAGTCTCAGATATGGAAGCCATTAAGCAGCTGACCGAAAGTTTGCTCTCCCCCAACGGAGCAGACCCGCGGACCCCGCCCAAGTCGATTGAGTTGGAGCAGGCCCTATTGGGCGGTCTCATGCTGTCCAACACGCAGCTGGACGATTTGGCCGACTTCCTTAAGCCCGAACACTTTAGCGAGGAAGCCCATGCCAAGATCTTCGACACGCTGACCAAGCTGTCGGAAACGGGACAGGTCGATGCCCTGAAAATGCGGCCTTATTTTGAAAATGAACCCTTACTAGCCGCCGCGGGACACGGCCAATACCTAGAAGATTTGCAAGCGACCGCCCTCCCCTCTGCGCCGTTGCGCGAATACGCCCGGGCGATCTTCGATCTCTATCTGCGGCGCCAACTGATCGACACGGGCGCAGACCTGATCAACGAAGCCTTCGATCAAGACATAGACGATCCCGCCGCCAAACAGATCGAGCGCGCCGAAGCCAAACTGTTCAACTTAGCCGAAAATGGCCTCGGCACCTCCGGCCCCGTGGCCCTAAGGGACGCAACAGCCAACGCCATCACCCGGATCGCCGATGCCGTCGCCAACCCTGGCGCCGTTTCGGGTTTAGCGACCAACTTTACCGAACTGGACCAAACGCTCGGT
Organism: Alphaproteobacteria bacterium; assembly: GCA_965228345.1. Lineage (GTDB taxonomy): Bacteria > Pseudomonadota > Alphaproteobacteria > UBA7985 > UBA7985 > CAXQZM01. Next base: position 1,191,488 of record CBDDHH010000003.1, read on the forward strand.
GGGCTGCAAAAGTCCGACTTGCTGATCTTGGCTGCTCGCCCCGCCATGGGCAAAACCGCGCTGGCGACCAACATCGCCATGAACACTTGCCGCTACAAGAACGCCAAAATCGCCTTTTTTTCCATGGAAATGAGCGCCGAGCAATTGGCAACCCGCTTGCTTGCCGAAGTTTCTGGCATCTCCTCCTCCGAATTGCGCAAGGGCAACTTCGACCATCGCGACTTCTATAAGGTCCATGAAGCGGGATCTGACCTCGAACGCCAAGCGTTCTTCATCGACGATACCCCCGCGCTGACCATCCCAAGCCTGCGCACCCGCGCTAGACGACTGAAGCGCACCCACGGCGGGCTAGACCTCATCATCGTCGATTATCTGCAGCTCATGCAAGGCACAGGGCGCGGGACCAGCGGTGAAAACCGCGTGCAGGAAATTTCAGAAGTGTCCAGGGGCCTCAAGGCCATCGCCAAAGAACTGGACCTGCCGATCATCGCGCTATCGCAACTCTCCCGCCAAGTCGAAAGCCGCGACGACAAGCGCCCGCAACTCGCAGATTTGCGTGAGTCGGGCTCAATCGAGCAAGACGCCGACGTGGTCATGTTCATCTATCGCCAAGCCTACTATGATCGCCAGCGCGAGCCCCAGCAAAAATCTGGGGAGAGCGCGGACGACTATCAGCGACGCCATCAGGAGTGGATTGAGCACATGGATACGATCAACCCCAAGGCGACCCTAATTATCGGCAAAAACCGACACGGGCCCACGCGCGATATTCCCCTCTACTTCAACGCCGCGATCACCAAGTTTTCCAACTGGCTGCGCAAAACCGACCACGAGGCCTTCCGTGACTAGAGTGCCCCTGCCCGCTGCCAGCCCCCACGCCCGCCCGCACGGCGATCAGGCCTGTCTCACCGTCTCGCTGCCCGCCGTTCAGGAAAACTATCTGATCCTGACCCAGCGGATGAGCCAGCATCAGGCCTATGTGGCTGCGGTCGTCAAGGCCGACGCCTACGGCCTCGGCGTTGCGCGCATCGCCCCGGCCCTTTGGCACGTTGGCGCACGCGTGTTCTTCGTCGCCACCGTGGCCGAGGCCTTGGCGCTGCGGAAGATTCTCCCCGACGCGGCCCTGTACGTCTTAAGCGGTCTGCACCGGGCTGACCTGCCGCTCTATGCACCCTATCGCCTGATCCCCGTGCTTAATCAGTTGACCGAAATTGAGCTGTGGCTGGACCAGGCCGCGGTCCGTAACCAGCGATTGCCCGCGGCGATCCACATCGATACGGGCATGGGCCGCCTCGGCCTGGACGCCCAAGCGCTCAAATCGCTGAAGCAAAAAGCCGACCAGCTCAAGGCCTTCTCCCCGCTCTTGTACATGAGCCATCTGGCCAACGCCGAAGTAGGGGCGCACGAGGGCAATTTAATCCAGCTCGGCGACTTCCGCGCTGCTATGGCAGGCTTGCCCCTGGGTCAGGCCTCGCTAGCAAATTCTTGCGGCTGCTTTTTGCCCCGCGACTATAGCCTCGACTTGGTTCGCCCTGGGGCCGCGCTCTACGGCCTGAACCCCACCCCGCAGGCCAGTAACCCCATGCACGCGGCGATCGGTCTGACCGTGCCGATCTTGCAAACTCGGACCCTGCAGGCGGGCGATACGGTTGGCTACGGATCTACGTGGATCGCACGGGGCGAAACGCACATCGCCACGCTCAGCCTCGGCTACGCTGACGGTCTGTCCCGCGCCCTCGCCGGTGCGGGGCAAGTGTTTGTGGACGCCGTCCCCTGTCCGCTGGTAGGGCGGGTGTCGATGGACCTCATCACGATCAACGTCAGCCACCTGCGCGCTGACCAACGACGCCCCGGAACGCGCGTGGAGATCATCGGGCCGCACCAATCGGTCGATCTCTTGGCGCACGCCGCAGGGACCCTTGGCTACGAAGTGCTAACCGCTTTGGGCGACCGGTTTGTTCGCTCCTATGTAGAGGACGCCGCCCCATGAGCGGCATTGCAGCCCTGGGGCGCAGCACCCTTGCGACCGTGCAAGCCCTGGGGCGCCTGGCCCTATTCGCTCTGCACGCCATCGCCGGCCTTAGGCAGGTGCGCCCACGCCTATGGGGGGGGCATTTGATCGAAATTGGGTTCTTTTCCTTGCCCGTTGTGGGACTTACGGCGGCTTTTTCAGGATTGGTCTTAATTTTGCAGTCCAACGCGGGCTTGGCCGACCTCACCAATCAGACCTTGGCAACGCAAGCCGCCCCCCGTGTGGTTTTGACAGCGCTGGTTCAGGAACTAGGCCCCGTCCTGGCGGGCCTCATGCTCGCCGGACGCGTGGGCGCCGCCATGGCAGCGGAGATTGGAACCATGCGCGTTTCCGAGCAAATCGATGCTCTCCTTAGCCTATCGACCGACCCCATCGCCTACCTCGTCAGCCCGCGCCTGCTGGCCGCGACCCTCATGCTGCCGCTCCTGGTTTTGATCGCCAACGTGATCGGGGTCGCTGCTGCCTACGTCCTGGCGACCCAAGGCCTCGCAATGGCGGGGCCGACCTATGTGGCCGTGACTTGGCAAGCCTTGGCCTGGGGCGATGTGGGCCTCGGCCTCAGCAAGGCGGCGGTCTTTGGGTTCTTGATCGCGCTGATCTCCACCTACCAGGGCTATGGATCAGGCGGCGGCGCGGCGGGCGTGGGCCGCGCAACCCGTCAGGCCGTTGTCCTCTCCTCCGTTGCGATCTTGGCCGCCAACTACCTGTTGACCGCCTGGTCCTTTGCCCCATGATTAGAATCACCGACCTGACCAAATCCTTTGGATCCAAGGCGGTTTTGCGGGGGCTCAACCTGCAGATTGAGCGGGGTGAATCGCTGGTCTTGCTGGGGCGTTCAGGCGTCGGCAAATCCGTAACGCTCAAGTGCTTCTTGGGCCTCATGCCCCCCGACAGCGGCCACATCGACTTAGAGGGGGAGAGTCTCCTTTCCTTGAGTCGCGCGAGGCAAAGGGCCGTTCGAGACCGCGTCGGCCTGTTGTTTCAGGGCGGGGCTCTGTTTGATTCCTTGCCCGTCTGGAAGAACATCGGATTCCGTTTGATCGAACGCCGTGAGCCCGAGGTTCGTGCGACCGCCCTCAACCTGCTCGCGCAAGTGGATTTGCCTGCGAGCGTCGCTGACCTCAGCCCCGCCGAACTGTCGGGGGGCATGCAAAAGCGGGTCGGCCTGGCGCGCGCGCTGGCGGGGAACCCCGACATTTTGCTGTTCGACGAACCAACAACGGGCCTCGACCCCATTTCTGCGGCGCAGATCAACACCCTGATCGCCAACCTGCGCCAGCAACGCGGCGCCACCAGCCTGACCATCACCCACGATCTAGGCAGCGCGCGCACCATCGCCGACCGCGTCGCCCTCCTCCACGCTGGTCGCGTGGTGTGGACCGGAACGCCCCAGGCCCTAGATCGGGAGGGCGACCCGCGCTTGCGTCAATTCGTTGACGCTGCGCCGACTGGGCCCTTAAGCCGTGGCTAAGAACCCAACGCACTATGTCTGTCAATCGTGCGGCAGCATCGCCGCGCGCTGGTCCGGACGCTGCGAAAGCTGCGGAACTTGGAATTCCCTTGTCGAAGAGGTCACCCCAAGCACCGCGCCTGGGGGGCTCAAGGGCACGGCGCGCGGCAAGACCCTGCCGCTGACGCAACTGTCGGCCGACTTGAAACCCATTGAACGCCGCGCCACAGGTGACGACGAGCTCGACCGTGTAACCGGCGGGGGACTGGTGCCTGGATCGGCGATTTTGATCGGCGGCGACCCCGGCATCGGCAAATCGACCTTGCTACTGCAAACCCTCGCCAACTTGGCGCACGCAGGCCGCCGCGTCGCCTATATCAGCGGCGAGGAGTCGGTGGCCCAGGTCCAACTCCGCGCCGCGCGCATGGGGCATTCCAGCGCCCCTGTCGATCTGGCCGCCGCCACCTCGGTGCGCCATATCTTGGCGACGTTCGACACCGGCGACGCCCCCGACGTGCTGGTCATCGATTCGATCCAGACCCTCTATCTCGACAATTTGGAGAGCCCCCCCGGCACGGTCGGGCAAGTGCGCGGCGCCAGTCAGGAATTGATCCGCCTCGCCAAACGCCGCGGGCTCGTCTTGTTACTGGTCGGGCATGTGACCAAGGATGGCAGCATCGCGGGCCCCAAGGTCGTCGAACATATGGTGGACGCAGTTTTGCATTTTGAGGGCGACCGAAATCACCAGTACCGCCTACTAAGGGCGCTCAAGAACCGCTTCGGTCCCGCCGACGAGATTGGCGTCTATGAGATGGTGCAAGCGGGCCTCAACCCGGTAAGCAACCCCAGCGCGCTGTTCCTGTCAGATCGAGACACCTCGGTCCCAGGCACCGCCACCTTTGCGGGCATGGAAGGCACCCGTCCCCTGCTGGTCGAGTTGCAAGCCCTGGTGTCGCCGACGCCGCTCGCGACACCGCGCCGGTCGGTTGTCGGCTGGGATTCGCAACGTCTGGCCATGATCCTAGCCGTGCTCGACGCGCGTTGTGGCCTGCAAATCGGCGGGAAAGACGTTTACCTCAACGTCGTCGGGGGTTTGCGCATCAGCGAACCCGCCGCCGACCTCGCCGTTGCCGCCGCCATCCTCTCCTCCCTTTCCAGCATCCCCGTTCCCGAGAAGCAAGTTTTCTTCGGCGAAATTGGCCTGAGCGGCGAAGTGCGCTCCGTTGCCAGCGCGCCTGCGCGGCTGCGCGAGGCGGCCAAACTTGGGTTCGACAAGGCCCTAAGCGGGCCCTTGTCGGGCGACGTGGACGGCCAAGAGGGTCTGCGACACACGACCCTGGGCCATATTCAAGACCTGCTGGTCCCCTTCGCCCTCAGCACGGCAGACTAAAAACGGCGCGCGGCGGCTTTATACCAACGATCACAAAAAGTGACCTTTTCATGACCGTTTCGTGTCTCACGGCAGAAACGCTTCGCGTTTCGCCTCCCCTTCGCTTATACCCCGAGGCGCTTTCGCGCCGATCTCGGGGCCGTTTGTTTTTGGCGCGGGCGTTCCCTGCGCCCTTTGGGCTTGGAGCCCGCTTCGGGGCCGCAGTCGCGGCCCTTATACCAGCGAACATAAGAGTCATTTATAATTGCCGTTGGTATAAAGCAATGCGCCGATGAACTCCAGCGCCTCGGCACCATCCCAGGGCGCATCACCAAAGACCTCCGCGACGATACGCCCGTCGGCGCTAAGGATCAGGCTGTAGGGCATTCCTGTTCCACCAGCGTCGAAAAAGGCATCGCCCGTTTCATCCCAAAAGAACGCGAGGGTTTCAAGGCCGTTGCGCGCCTGCCAGGCTTGGCCCGTCTCGGCAGTAAAGTCCGTATTGATGGCGATAACGCGCGCATTCTGGTCTCTTAACTCGTTGTTCAGACGATCAAGGGCGGGCATCTCCGCAATGCAGGGCGCGCACCACGTCGCCCAAAAATTGACGACCAAGACCTGCCCTGCAAAGTCGGCCAGGTTTCGCCCTTGACCCTCATGGTCGACAAAGGCAATCTCAGGGGCAAGATCCCCGGCCCGATCGACGAACAGCAGGTCCTTAAACCCCTGGTGGGGGTCTTGGGCCTGCCCTTTAGGGGGTAGCGCGAGCAGACCCAACAAGATAAGCCAAGTTCGTGTCATCTGCCGGTTCCTCATCCTCATCTCCCTCGTCCGCGGCTGCGTCCAACACCCTGTGGGGCGGGCGCTTTGCATCGGGCCCTGCCGACATAATGGCGCGCATCAACGCAAGCCTTGAGGTCGACCAACGCCTCTACGCCCAGGACATCCGCGCATCCCAGGCCCATGCCGCCATGCTCGCGCAGGTCGGCCTGATCAGCGCTGAGGACGCCAAATCCATTGAGGGTGGCCTTGAACAGATTGCAAGCGAAATCGCCTCACAAAACTTCACGTTCAAGACGGAGTTGGAAGACATCCATATGAATGTGGAGGCGCGCTTGACCGAGCTGATTGGCGCGCCTGCAGGGCGACTGCATACCGCTCGCTCGCGCAATGATCAGGTGGCGACCGACTTCCGGCTCTGGCTGCGCGACGCGACGGACGCGCAGGCCAGGTTGCTCGCCGATCTAATCGAGGTCTTGCTCGATCGTGCTGAACCAGAAACCCAAACCCTGATCCCCGGGTTCACGCATCTGCAGCCCGCGCAACCGATCTCGCTGGCGCACCATCTGCACGCCTATGCGACCATGTTTGCCCGCGATTTGGACCGGCTGGGCGATGCGCGGGCGCGCCTCAACCTATGCCCCCTTGGCAGCGCGGCCTTGGCGGGGACGCCCTACCCGATCGACCGTAGCCAAACGGCCCAGGCACTGGGGTTCGCTGCGCCCACTGTCAATTCGCTCGACAGCGTGTCCGACCGCGACTTCGCCCTGGAATACTTGGCGGTCGCAAGCCTGTGCGCCCTGCACCTGTCCCGCTTGGCGGAGGAGTTAGTGTTGTGGACGGGTCCACAATTTGGTTTTGCCAGCCTGACCGACGCCTTTTCGACCGGCTCGTCGATCATGCCGCAAAAGCGCAACCCCGACGCCGCCGAGCTGCTGCGCGCCCAGGTCGGTAAAATCGCAGGCGCGTTCCAATCTCTTGTCCTGGTCATGAAGGGCCTGCCACTCGCCTACTCCAAAGACATGCAGGAGGATAAGGCAGTGACTTTCATGGCCGTCGATACGCTTACGCTCGGCCTGAAAGCCATGGCCGGGATGATCGGCCATATCCGCTGGAACCGCGATGCCATGGCCGCTGCCTGCCAGCACGGACATCTGACGGCGACCGATCTGGCCGACTGGCTGGTCCGCACCCTTGGGGTGCCGTTTCGCGAGGCACACCACATCACGGGACGCTTGGTCGCGCTGGCCGATCACAAAGGCATGCAGATCAGTGACCTATCCTTGCCCGATCTGCAAAGCGAGGACCCTCGCGTGACCGCTGAGGTCTTCCATGTCCTAACCCCGGCGGCGTCCATGGCCTCGCGCACCTCGCACGGCGGCACTGCACCAGCGCAAGTGGCTGCGGCCCTGGCAGCGAGCCGAGACGCGGTCTCAAAACTGATGCAGCGATTTGGAGACGCCGACGCATGACCCGCCCGACGCGCCCCTTGGCCACCGCCTTGCTCGCAACCTTTTTCTGCCTGTGCCTTTCCGCGTGCGGCCTGGAGGGCCCGCCCCCCGCAGGCCAAGTCCCTGGTAGCCCGGCGACGGGCGGCTTTGTCCCCGCCGACTAGTCCCATGACTTTTGCGATCTTAGACCAGGAATTGATGTGCGAAGACGTGCGCCTCTCGGCCATTGCCCAAGCCTACGGTACGCCAACGTTCATCTACAGCGCCGCCCACATGCGCGCGCGTTACCAGGCCCTGGATGCCGCCCTAGCGGCAGACCGCACCCATCTGGACACGACCCTATGCTATGCGGTTAAGGCCAATTCAAACCAGGCGATCTTGGCCTTGTTTGGGTCCCTGGGTGCCGGGGCCGACGTGGTCTCAATCGGCGAGTATCGCCGCGCTCGCCGCGCCCAGATTGCGCCCGAAAAAATCGTCTTCGCCGGCGTCGGCAAAACCCGCGCCGAAATGGCCGAGGCCTTGCAGGGCGGCTTGCTCCAGTTCAATGTCGAGTCAGTGGGCGAGCTGCAGGCCTTAAACCAAGTCGCAGGCGACATGGGCCGGGTCGCCCCCGTCGCCTTGCGCCTCAACCCCAACGTCGATGCCAAAACCCACGCGAAAATCACGACAGGCAAGGCGGAAAATAAGTTCGGTATTCCGGTCGATGAGGCCCTAGATCTGACAAGCCACATAAACACCTTCCCCCATATCGCGCTGGAGGGCTTGGCGGTCCATATCGGCAGCCAGCTCACCGACTTGACCCCCTACGGGCAGGCATACCAGATCTTGGCCGACGCGGTCCGCGCTGTCCAGGCGACAGGCCATACCTTAAGGCGCATCGACTTGGGTGGGGGCTTAGGCGTTACCTACGATCAGGAGGTGGAAATTGACCTCGATGCCTACGCCGCACAGGTGCGGACGACCTTTGCACCCTTGGGCTTGCCCTTGGTTTTGGAACCTGGGCGCACCTTGGTCGCCCGCGCCGGCGGCCTGCTAACGCGGGCGATCTACGTCAAGGAAGGGCGAGAAAAACGCTTCATCATTGCCGATGCGGCCATGAACGACTTGATCCGTCCGACCCTCTACGAGGCACACCATGGCGTCCAGATCGCGCGGGGACAGCAAAACAACCTAGCCACTGATCTCGTCGGGCCGGTTTGTGAAACGGGCGATGTCCTCGCCGTCGGCCGTCAACTGCCCTTGGTGGACGCAGGGGATTTGATGCTCATTGAGGGCGCGGGGGCCTACGGCGCGGTCATGGGCTCAACCTACAACAGCCGCCCCTTGCCCGCCGAAGTGCTGGTGCGGGGCGATCGCTTCGACCTGATCCGCCCCCGCCAGGACATCGACACGGTCATTGATCAAGACCTGATCCCGAACGATCTCTGATCCCTTGCGAGACCGGTCAAAGTTGCCTAAGACCAGCGGCGACTGAGAATGATACCAGCGGCGATTTAAAGTGACTCTTTTATTCGCTGGTATGAGGGCCGCGACTGCGGCCCCCGTAGCGGCCCCGAGATCAGCTAAGAAGGCGCCTCGGGGTATAAGCGGAGGCCCCGTCGCAGGCAAAACGCGAAGCGTTTCTGCCGCGAGACATAAAACGGCAAAAAAAGTGTCAACTTTTTTTGCCCTTGGTATAAGGGCTCATCAAAGGTCCCTTAGCTCAGCTGGATAGAGCGCTGCCCTCCGAAGGCAGAGGCCAGAGGTTCGAATCCTCTAGGGACCGCCACCTAAAACCTTGCTGGGCTTGGGTTTCGGCGTTTAGCCACAAGAGAACAAAAGGCCGCCAAGGGCCAAAAACGACTAGAACACACCAAGAACCTGCCACAAAAATGGCAGGGAAATGGCAGGCGGATTAGCGTGGCATATTGCAGACATTCAACCGACGACTATCAATGCGACCTGCACATCTGGTATTATACCAACGGTCATAAAAAGTGACCTTTTCATGACCGTTTCGTGTCTCACGGCAGAAACGCTTCGCGTTTCGCCGCCCCTTCGCTTATACCCCGAGGCGCTTTCGCGCCGATCTCGGGGCCTCTACGGGGGCCGCAGTCGCGGCCCTTATACCAGCGAGCATAAGAGTCATTTATAATTGCCGCTGGTATTACTGGGCTTGCGTTTCGTTGTTTGACGCAAGGGTGCAAGGGGGCCCGCTAGAGCGAATTCCAAGCCGATTGGAATCCGCTCTAGGCGAGTCGTAGCGCGCTGCTAAAGTCCTGACCAAGGTCCCCAGGGATCGTCGCCCGGCACGTCGCCTTGGGTCCACCACTTGGCCTCCCAAGTCTTTCCATCGTAGGAAACACGATCCCCTTGTAGATAGACAGTATCTGCAGACCAGCTGTCGTTGCTGCCACCACTGTCACCGCTATCGCCGTCACCACTGCCGTCACTCCCACTGTCGGGGTCGTCACCGGAGACCACTTTCCAGGGGTCCCAGGTCAGAGAACCTGGCTCATCGCCTTGCGTCCACCACTGGGCTTCCCAAGTCTCGCCTCTGTAGGTCACTTGATCACCCGCCAGGTAAATGGTTTCGGGTGACCACTCAGCGATGCCGCCGCTGCCTTCATTTCCGGTGTCAGGCTCGTCGTCGGCACCACCGCTCTCGCCGTCGCCTGACCCGCCGCCGATCAGTTCCCACGCTTGTTCCCAGGCGCTTCCTACGCCCGGCTCGTACGCCCAGGCAGGACCCGAGCAAAAAGCGGGCTCGATGCAACTGTAGGACTCGCCCGCGTTGTTCACGATGTCGCCTTCCAGGTAAGACTTCCCTTCGACATAGGCATTGGGGTCTATGTCTTCATCGCCGCCTGTGTCGTCAACGGCAAATTCGCCGAGCCGATCTTCAGGCGGGATGTACGTGCCTCCGCTCGCGGTTTCCAGGTCGATCGACTCTTCTGCGACCTCTGCCCAGACGATCTGCCAAGCGTCACCGACGCCAGGCTCATAGGCCCAGGCCCGCGCCTGATGGTCTAGCCCGACCGCGATCAGCTGATAGTACTGACAGCGATTGTAAGCTATGTCGCCGGACTGGTAGTCTTTGGTTCCCTCCTGATATTGGAACGGGTTGTTGGGATCATGGTCGGTGCTGCAAACCGACGACGGATCGTAGTAGTCCGTAACCGTTGTATCAATCGCCGCCCGGGCGTAGTAGTCGTAGAGATCAGGATCCCAATCCAGACCATAGACAACCTCAAATTTTGAATAGTCGCCTAGCCTGCGCCATCCGTTTTCAGAGGTGCTTGGGCAATTTTCAACCCAACTCTCAGCTTTCCAAACTCGTCCGTCGTCAGAGACTGGGAGATGTGGCATACCCCCTGTCGCCTCAAGATATAGCTCGCACGGCGGCGCATAGGTGAAGGGTTTGTCCGCGTGCCCATGATTGTACACACCCGGACGCCGTTTCATGCCTTGGTTCGCAGCTTCCAGTAGCTCCCCATTATCGTCGTCAATCTGCCACGTGAAAACGCCGCGCAGTCCCTTGTCTTTCACGTAGCGCGCGACATCATGCACATCTTCCCCAGACATGAAGCTGTGGAACTCACCCGTCGGCGGATAGTAGGCAATGGTCACGGCCATCTCGGGGAACCGCCAAACTTTCCATGAATTGACCCCCATACCATCGCCAATCACCTCCGGAATCAAATGGAAGTAAGACATGATGCCCCGCTCAACGGTTCCATTTTCTCCTCCTCCACCTACAGTTGGGGCGAACAAAATGTCCAAGGGATCGGTAAGGTTTGGTTCGACAAGAGCAGAGCGCGAATAGGACGGATATCCCACCGAAATTTTGGAAAACTGATCTTGACGAACGCCGTGCATGGAAACGAGCATGTCGAGCGCGCCATCGATGCTTTGGACTTGCGGGCTGTCGCTCGGCGCCCAAAGCGCGGAGTTAAGACCTGCGTGAGGGGACCAAGCGCCTTCGAAATCGTAAGACATTAAGCCCAGTCGATCCAATTGATCGATCAAGGCGCTGATTTGCGACGACTGCGCCCAGTTTTCCAGCTTATCTGGGCCGACGCCGATGGCCGCAGTCAACTCGTACTCACGATCCTTGACCTTGCCAAGCTTGTCGAGTGCGTCGCGCAATTCGGTAACGAAGGTCAGGTAAGCAGCGCCGTCCACGCTAGGGTTGCCTTTGTCGGTATCAAGCCCGTTGCCACCTGGAAATTCAAAATCGATATCGACACCGTCGATCATCTCAAAGCCCGGTTGTTGCAGGTTTTCAAGGATGCTTGCGATGAGGGTTTTGCGACGTTCGGGATCTGGGAAAATATCATAGAAGGGCCGAGAGTAAGACCAGCCGCCAATCGACATAATTATTTTAAGATCAGGGTTTTGCGACTTCCAATGAACCATGGCGCCGACCATTGAATTTTGATAGATCCCACTAAGATGGCTGGCGCTAACTGGCATGTCAAACCAGGCCCATTCGTCGTCGAAGAAGGTGACCTCGTCATCTTCCATGGGGTCGTCGAGCGAAGGAACATAGTAGGCCGCGCGTTCCCCCTTGTGCGGGTCCGAACATGCGCGTTCCACTCCCGCGCCCTCTTCCCACGCCAACCTGTTATCGCCGCATACGGCAGCAAAAGCCATATAGACGTGCGTCAGTTGCTGCACTGGAACGTCCGCGGGGTCGTAGTCACGCCCATAGACGCTCCAGGTTGCAAAGTACGCGCCGACTTCCTGATCGTCTTCAACAACCCACGCGCTTTTGGTATTGTACACGGTCCGTTCAATCGTCCCTTCACAACCATCGACGCCGGTGCGCTCGTCAGGGCAAACAACTTCTACGGACCCTTCGTCCCAGCCTTTCTCACCCTCGTTGTTTGACATGTAAGCAAACCGCTCGATTCCCTCTTCCCAAGCGTATCCGTCATGCGTCTCTTGCGACAAGGCCACAAGCGAACTGCACCCCAGCCCCCCAGCAAGGACGATCAATTTCAATGGTTTGTGTAGTCTGGGTATGGACGCCAACATGGCCTGCTCCCTTCAATCTGAGTTTTTCTAAGTGGTTAACACAGGGGCTAGAAATTTATTCACGCCAATGTGTGCAAAAAAGCCAAAAAGTCCCTTCATGAGACCTCAGCATAAATCAGAGGATCGAAAGTTGATAGCAAGATATGGTGCTAACTTTGCTTTTATGACACCACATATTGTGGTTTTTTGATCCGAAGTCGAATTCGGCTGAGGTCTCTTCATACCAATGGAAAATTAAATGACCGCTGCCCATTGAGGAGTGCGTACCATGCATATTGAAACCTGGTGCTCAAACGTGCGTGGATTGACAGGTCCGTCATTGTTTCCGCTGGATCGCAAACATCCTATCTTCGCCCTGCCCCAGGTTCGCCGCTATTTCTTTCGCCGCTATTTCTAAAGACCTCTGCCTAATCGTTCTTCTTCATGCTGGACAACCCGCCAAGGCTGGCTTCGTCAGGAAAGTTCTGTTTGTGGCCTTCACCTATTCTATAGCCAGGCCCCGTAAAAGACTGGGTTTAGAGTTTGCTCCCTTGCTCTTGTTCCCCGTCCAGGGCCTCAGCGCGCATGGCCGAGAGGGTTTGGCGCGGGCTCAGGGCTTCGGCTGAGATGTTCAAATCCAAGACCGCCCCTTCGGGGGCCGCGAGCGCGCGGTCGAAGGCGTCGGCAAAGTCCGCTGTCGTATCGACCCGCTCACCGTAGAAGCCGTAGGCCTGCGCTAGGGCGGTGAAATCGGGGCTGACCATATGGGTCCCGATCACCCGTGCAGGGTAGGTCCGTTCCTGATGGGCGCGGATGGTGCCATAGATGCCGTTGTTGAGGATCAAAATCACGGGGCATGCCTGCGCTTGCCGCGCGGTCGCGAGCTCTTGCAGGGTCATTTGAAAGTCGCCGTCGCCCGCAAAGCACAAGACCGTTCGCTGCGGCTGCGCCACCTTGGCGGCGATCGCGGCGGGGACACCGTAGCCCATGGCACCCGATTGCGGTGCCAGTAGCCGTGCGCGTGCGCCAAATTTGTAGAACTTGCTGAGCCAAACGGCAAAATTGCCCGCGCCATGGGTCAGAATCGCATCCTCGGGCAGGCGCGCCTGCAACTGCGCCATGACCTGACCCATATCGACGGGCGAGGGTTGCGGGGGCAGGTCAAAACTGACTTCGTAGTCGGCGCGTGCCTGCTGGAACCAGTCCACCCATGGCGGATCCGGGCGCATATGAAGCTGGCTTAAGGCGTGGGCAAAGGCATTGGGACCCGCCTGTATCGCCAGGTCGGGCTGATAAACCTTACCCAACTCCGCAACATCAGCATGGACATGGACCAACCGTTGCCGAGGCACCGGCACATTAAGCAAGCTATAACCACCCGTGCTGGTTTCGCCGAAGCGGTTGTTGACGGCAAGGATGAGATCGGCCGCGCGCAACCGCGCCGCCACCGCAGGGATCATCCCCACCCCAGCTTCGCCGGCGAATGCGCGCGAGAAATTGTCGAATTGGTCTTGGTACCGAAACACCGATAGGACGGGAATGCGCGCCCGTTCGGCAAAGGCTTGCATGTCGGCGCGGCCTTGATCGGCCCAGTTGCAACCGCCCATCAAAATCACGGGTTGGGTCGCCATGCCGAGCAAATCCTGCAACCGCGCCAATCCTGCCTGGGCTGGTTCGGGTTCGTGGACGAGGTGTAAAACCGGCGATGGTAAATCGGCCACAGGCGCGCTCAACATATCTTCGGGCAGGGCAACGACCACGGGCCCAGGACGGCCGTTGACGGCGGTCCGCCAGGCGCGCGCGACCAGCTCGGGCAGGCGTGCAGGATCGTCAATTTCCACGACCCACTTGGCCATGGTGCCGAAGACCGCGCGGTAGTCGAGTTCCTGAAAGGCTTCGCGGTCGCGCATGGTGGTGGCGACTTGCCCGACGAACAGTAACATGGGCACACTATCTTGCCGGGCCGTATGCACCCCAATGGCCGCGTTGGTGGCCCCAGGGCCCCGAGTGACGAGGCAGATACCCGGCTCGCCCGTTAGCTTGCCGTAGGCGGCCGCCATATGAGCCGCCCCTCCCTCTTGGCGGCAGGTGACAAAGTCGAACGCGCCTTGCAAATCATAGAGTCCATTGAGCAAGGCGAGAAAGGACTCCCCCGGCACCCCAAAGGCCTTGGTAGCCCCGAAGGCATGCAAGGTTTTTGCCAATAAGTTACCGCATTCCATCAGGCGGTTCCTAATACCAACGGTCAAAAAAGTTGACACTTTTTTGCCGTTTTATACCAACGGCGAAAAAAGTTGACACTTTTTCAGCCGTTTTATGTCTCACGGCAGAAACGCTTCGCGTTTCGCCGCCCCTTCGCTTATACCCCGAGGCGCTTTCTTAGCTATTCTCGGGGCCGCTACGGGGGCCGCGGTCGCGGCCCTTATACCAGCGAATATAAGAGTCATTATAATTCGCCGCTGGTATTAGACCCGCCCGTCGGGCTTGACCTGTCCCCTCTCCCAAGGGAGGGAATTCTTGGTGTGGGGGCTGATTTTGACCCTAGAAGCTTCGGTCGAGGGTGCCGTCGAGGCGGATTTCCTCGGCCTCGTCGTTGCCCAATTCACCGAAGGTCAGCTCTATTCTTGCGATTGAATCGGCCCTTGACCTGCTGATCCAACCAAAAGTGACCGAGCCCACGGGTGCCTCGTTGGGGCTGTAGGTTTCGCCGTCGCTCAAGGTGAGATCATCGGCGCCGAACACCTGGCTCAATTCCCCGCGCACCAGGAATTGATTGCCCGTTGCACTGGGCGCGGTCGCGTACTCTAGCCCCACCCCAAAGCGGCCCACGTCCGCTGTGCTTTGCGCCGAGGTAGTGCCGTCAGAAAAGGTGAACGCCTCTAGCTGTTCGCTCGCGTACATGAGGTCAACATAGGGTTTCAGTAAGCCGCCCTGGCCACCTAAGGGTTGTGCGCCGCTGACCCCTCCCTTGAGGATTAGGCGGTAAGACCCAGCCTCGCCCGTGGCCCCGCTGGCGGTCACAAAGTCATTCTGCGAGAGGGTCAGGGTCGTCGAACCTGTATAGACCAAGCCCTGGTTGCGCCACGCGCCGTAGTACCCCACAGAAACCCCCGCCCGGTCGACGTCGGTTTCCGCCTCATAGTCCCAACTCGAGGCCTCAACTCCATAGAGCAGCCCACTGACGGCGCCGGCGGCCTTGCTCATCTCCCTGCCGATCATCGCGTAGGCAAAGGTACCACTGCCCTGAAGCTGCGCGTCAACAGAGGCCGATGACAGCCCAACCGAAAACCAGTCAACCAAAGAAAACCCCTGGTCCCCATCGCGCGCAGAAAGAACGTGCAGGCGCCGATAGTTGGGGTCTTGGGGCTGTTGAGCGAACCTGACGATATTCCCCCCAGGCAACCCATTTTCCATCAGGTCCCCCTCGCGCAAGGTCGGTGTGCGCGACAAACCACCCACGATTGCGTCGCTAATCAACTCCCCCAGTTGGCTCCCCATGATCTCACTGGTGGCGATGGAGGTCGCGAGTGCGCCCGTATCTTCATCCAAGCCATCGCTATTCTCCACCGTCACCGCTAAGGTATCGCTGAACCCTTCAAACTCCGCCCCTGTCGCCACAAGAACGAGACTAGCGCTGGCATCTGCGTTGCCGCTGATCTGTTGCGCCGTTACGATCACGGTTTGCGCCACATTCCAGTCATCGGGTGCGAAGATGAGTTCCGCGTCCGAAACGGTCACGACGCTGGTGTTTGAGGACGCCAAGCCAAGGCTCACCTCCCCAGACGGGCGAATGCCAAGGGCAAGGCTCAGGGTCTGACTGCTCCCCTCGCTCAAGTCCAGACTGGTTTGAGACGCCACAAACTCAAGGCCACTAACATCCGCATCTGTCGTCAAGGTAAGTTCATCAGAAGCGAGCGTGGGGTTTCCCGCACCGTCCTGCGCCGCCCCCGCAAGGATCTGTACACTCACATCCCCCCCACCGCTGGGAATCACCTCAAATTCGTAGATTTGATCGTCTGCGCTGGCCAAGGTTCCAGCCACCAAATCGCCATTGACCACGCGGATGCCCGCCGCTGAAAACCCAACAACACTCTCTGAAAAAACCGCGCTAAGGCTGAAAGTACTGACCACGGGCTGCGCGGCCGTCGTGCTGAGGCTGACCGTCGGGACGTCCACATCCGCCATCACCTCAAGGGACGCCGCCGCGTTGGTATGGCCCGCATCATCGTTGGCTGCGCCTGCGGCCACCTTTACCACAACCTCCCCACTGGTTTCTGGCTGGACCTCGAAGCTATAGTCAGAGGGCGAGAGACTGGTAAATGTATCCTCAATGACCGTCCCTTCCTCGACCTGCACATCGTCCACATCAAAGCCTTCGACATCCTCACTAAAGCCTGCTTCCACGATAAAGGGGGCGATGATCGTTCCCGTCGCCTCGGTACTCAGGCTCAGCAACGGTGCCGTCACATCCGCCGTGATCGAGAGGGTGTTGGAGGCATCTTTGTTCAGATTACCGAAACTGTCGCTGATCACCCCGGCCTCAATCTGAACCGTCACCTCCCCATCGGCGGTTGGTTCGACCCTAAAGGCGTATTGGGTTTGCTGCGCGCCCGCGACCTCCGCAACGCTCCCGCTCTCAACGCTGCCCCGCGCATTCACGCTAATATGGCTGGCGTCAAAGTTCGTCACCGCGCTCGAAAAGGTTGCGGTAACCTCGAACGCTTGGGTTATCAGATCGGGGAGGCCTTGTTCCAGGCTCAGGCTCGCACTGACGTCACTGACCGTATTGGCGGTCACGGTGAGCGTTTGTGATGCGAGGTTGTCATTGCCCGCGAGATCGGTTGCGATCTCCGCTGGCACCTGCACACTTACCTCGCCACTTTGCGCCGCCACGACAACAAAGACATAGGTTTGCTGATCGTCACTGGCCAAGCTCCCCGCCTCGACCGCCCCGCCGCCGACATCTATGTCGCCTTCCTCAAAACCCACAACAACTTCTGTGAACTCTGCGGTGACACTGAAGCTTGAGCCAACGAGACCCTCGCCCCCGTCGGTGCGAGATAGAATAACTTGGGGGCTGCTGATATCCACCTCGCGGTCCAATTGTGCGCTGTCGGTGTTGGTGTTGCCCGCCTGATCGCTAATGACACCCGCCGCAATGGTGAATGTCACCTCACCAGAGTCTTTCGGGAACGCATTGAAGGTATATTTGGTATTGCCATCAAAGGCTTGAAGCCCCTCTAAGTCCACAAGGTCGGTGGGCGTCACTGTCACATGGCCCAACTCAAAATCAACGGACTCGCTGAAGATTACTTCCACGTTGAACACAGAGCCAAAGGGACCGGCGGCGGCACTCATCTGAATCACGCTTGGTGGCACCAGATCTATGGTTCGTGTCAGGGTGGTGGAGGCGGCGCTGGGATTGCCAAGGCCGTCTTGAGCAACATCCCCGGGCACATTGACCAAAACCTCAAACTCGCCGCTGCCGTCATCAAGGGGCGCAACGTCGAAGGTATAGACACTCGCGAACCCGTCGTCCGACGCATCAACGGCTGTGAAGTTCTGAACCTCGCCTCTGGTGACATTCACCTCACTGGCCTCAAATCCCGTCACAGGTTCTGAGAACGTAGCCGTAACCAAGAACGCCGCCTTAAGCGGATTGGCCGCGTCCGAGGACAGCCCTAGGGTCGGGAGCGTCGAATCCGCCTCCAGCGACAGGACATTGGACGCCTCATTCCCATTGCCCGCAGGGTCAAAGGCTTCGTCTGCCGCCACATAGACAGTGAAGTTCCCTGATTGGGTCGGTGTCACTGTGAATTGATACCTCTGATCTGCCGTAAGGGTTTGGAAATCGCCAACGTTCGCCCCACTGGTCGTTGTGATCATCGTGCTGTCAAAGCTTGTTACCGGTTCGTCGAATTCGGCCGTGACCGTGAACGGACCATCAACAACCCCCTCGACAACCGCGCTTGCATCTGCCTCCAGGGTCAGGCCTGGACGCTCCAAATCCGCCGTGCGGGTAAGACGCACGGGCCCCTCGTTCAAGTTGCCGGCCAAGTCCGCTGCGACACCTTCGCCCACCTCGACCCAAAACTCGCCACTCGCCTCTGGGGTCACTTCGAATTGGTAGTAGTCGTTCGTTCCCGTGAAGTTTGTAATTTCTTTGACATTGTCATGGCTCAGATCGTCTAGGGTAAAGCTCTGCCCAACATCTTCTGAGAAGGCCACGCTCACCGTAAGGCTCGTACCAATGCCAATCTCCGCATCTACCGCCGTGAGGTTGGTTACCTTTGGTCGTGTCAAGTCGGCTGCCACGTCCAGAGATGCAGCCTGAGCATTCCCATTGCCCAAAGCATCCTCAACGGCCCCAACATCAATTAGCATCGTCACATCGAAGGTTTCTTGGCTCTGCCCCGTTTGGTCTGGTGTGACCTCGAAGGTATAAATGAGCTCCGAAGCTGGGTCTTGGACAAAATTACTTGCGCTGCCTTGGGTGATACTCATCTCCTTGTCACCGAAGCTCTGAACAGGTTCGTTGAACTCGACCCTCACCGTAAAGGGGCCGTTTACAATTCCCTCCTCGCCCTCTGGACGCGCCAGGCTTTCCACGACTGGCCCCGTTCCATCCACCGCCTGCACCAAGGCCGAGGAGGCTGTGTTGCCTTGACCCTCACTGCTTAGGGCAACGCCCGCCGGCACGCTCACCGTCACGTCTGCGTCCCCATCGGGCGTCACCTCAAAACTATAGTCGGTCCCAGACCCCGAAACCGTCCCAACGCTTCCCTGATCTACGCTCAGACTGTCTTGGTCAAACCCGGTCACAGAGTGGGAGAAGACAGCCTCAACGGTAAAAGCCCCTGCAACGACATCGCCTGCATCGGTACTCAAGGTCACAGAGGGCACCGTCACAACGGCCGACTCCCCGCCAGACCCAGCGGCGTTTACCGCCCGCACGCTCACGCTGTAGGCAACACCATTTTCAATGTCCAGGCGCGCACTCAGCGCGGTGCTGTTGGTCGATACATAGGATCCCGTCTCGCCTGCTTGCGTCAACTTGTACTCGTAGTGCGAGATCGCCGACCCGCCATCATCGGGCGCGTCCCACGCCAACTCTAGGTTGCCATCCCCAGGCGTCACCGAGAAGTTTGTGGGGGCGGCAGGGACCGTGAAAAACGTCACCGTGGCGGTATCGCTAAGCTGCGTGCCCGCGACATCAATCGTTACCGTGGCCTCGCCAGCAAGGGTCGACTCAAGACCTGCCACATAGAGCCCTGGATCATCCGCGCTCACTGAAAAGTCCCCAATAAAGGAGGCACCGTTCAGATCCACCGAACCAGAAATTTCATTAGCCATTCCCGTCACAGCGTTTCCTGACGTGTCCTCCAAGTTTACCTCAATCGTGGTCCATCCATCAACAGAAACGGTCTCTGACAAGGCTCGAACGGTGGAATTGGTCAGGGATATGTTAAGGGGGGTCGTGGTGAATTGCCACTGCGCTGTGTCATCGATCCCTTCGAACGCTGTTCCCTCGATGTCAACAAGGGCGCCACTGTCAATCGTAACATAGTAGGTTGTGCTCCAGGTAAAGCCCTCCTGCGGTGTCATCGTGACTGTATCATCTGAAAACGTTACCTCGTCGCCTCCCACGGGCAATTCGACAAAGGGGCTGGAAGCATTGTTCAGATCGTATATTTTGATACTCCCCGAACCCGCCTGGACGGTTCCATTAAAGCCCAAAACCAAAGCGGCATCTACGGCCACATTAGAGGCGTCTGGTACCGGCGAATAGTGGCTAATCTCTAGGGGCGGTTCCTGCCCCCACTGCGGTTGCCACGCGTCATTGGCAACCCAGTCTTCATTGGCATCAGTGTTGAACCCTGCGGGCTCCTCGTCGATATCGGACACATCCCAACCAGATAAATCTTGATTAAAGGACGTTGCTCTTTGGAACATGTTCCACATATTGATAACTGAAGAAACGTTCCATTTACCTATGTCCTGGTTAAAAGAAGCCGCGCCGGTAAAGGTATTCTGCATGTGAGTCACCTTGCCAACGTTCCAGTCACCTATATCCCCGTTAAAGGCACTTGCATTATAGAACATGAGCGATATACTTGTAACATTTTCCAGATTCCAATCGCCTAAATCCTGGTTAAAGTCATCCAAAAAAGCGAACATGTAACTCATATCGGTGACGCTCCCTGTGTCCCATTCAGTGATGTCAGTGAGACTTCCGTCCAAGTAGTATTGAGACCCAACTAAATCATCTTGGGCACTCTCGAAGTAATAACTCATATCCTCAATATTACCCGTGTACCATTCATCGACCGTGTAAACCTCACCGTTCTTTGTCAAAACAAAGCTGCCGTCACCTCCACTCGCGCTGGATCCCACAGCATCAAAATCCGTCTGCGATACGACAAGGAGCCCGGTGCAGGGAGAAACCGACCCTACGAAGGAATGAGGAGTGTCGTCATTAATTTCGCAATTGCCTGGATCGACTGCATCAAGGTCGGCGACAACAACCAACTCCGCCGCAGAATTTGCAATTCCACTCGTGTCCGTTGCGACATTCTCGGGGACACTTAAGGTGACATTTCCACTAGCAACAGGTGTGACGTCGAAGGTGTAGTTCTGACCCGAACCAGTAAAGTTGCGGATGGTCGCATTTTCATGATCTACGTCGGTTTGCACGAAATCGCTCACAGCGCGCGAAAAGACCACTTCGACTTCGAATTCGCCGGTTACAGGTTGCAATTCCTGGGTGCTCAAGATCACTTCTAAGGGCCCCAGAATTTCTGCGCTAACAACTAACTCTGCGTAAGAATTTTCAACTCCATACGCGTCCGTGGCGACGCCCGCGGGCACTTCTATCACGACTTCTCCCGTGGCCTCAGGCTTTACATCGAAAGTATAGTTCTGACCCGAGCCACTGAAATTGCTAATGGTTCCATTTTCATGATCTATATCTGCTTGCTCGAAATCCGTCACCGCGCGCGAGAAGGCGACTTCGACTTCGAACTCGCCGGCAACAGGCGCTTGCGCCTCGGTACTCAAGGCAACATCTAAAGCTGGATAAGGTACCGTAGCGAAGGACCAAGTACTGGTGTCATCAAACCCCTTGTAGGTCACCGAATCCTCAGCACTTATGATCGCACCATCATCGATCGTAACGTAGTAGGTAGTGCTGCCAATCAAATCACTCGACGGGTCAATCGTGACGATGTCATTTGCGAAGGTTACTTGTGAACTGCTAATGTTGATCTGTTCTACCTCGCTAGAATCTTCCTGCTCGTAGAGTGTTATGTACCCCGATCCTTCTTCGACATTCTCACTAAAGGTCAAAACTAAATCGGCATCAAGTGCCACATCAGTGGCATCTTGGGCAGGAGAGAAATCGGGAGCGGGGATCGCGCCCCACTGTGGTTGCCACGCATCGTTCGCAACCCAGTCTTCATTAGCACTGGAGTTGAACCAAGTGGGTTCATTGAGGTCTGAAACGTCCCAACCCGATAAATCTTGGTTAAAAGCGTAGGCACGTTCAAACATATAATCCATATCTGCGACACTGCTAACGTCCCAACTCCCAATATCTTGATTGAATTCGTGCGCATACTTGAACATATATTCCATGTCGATGACACTGCTAACGTCCCAACTCCCAATATCTTGATTGAATTCGTCGAAGTACTGAAACATGCCGGTCATATCCGTAACCTTAGATGTGTCCCAGTGAGAGATATCAGGAAGCTCTGCGCCATCCAAATGTGTATCGGCGTCTTCAAAGAAAAAACGCATGCTGGTAATATTGCCCGTGTACCACCTATCGACTGTGTAGAATTCGGTTGTTTGGCTTTCGTCGTACACTCTCACTCTATAGCTGCCACTTCCCGACGCACTTCCCCCCACCCCGGTGAAGTCTGACTGCGAAATAACAAGGAGCCCATCGCAAGGAGAAACTGACCCTACAAAGGAATCTGGGAAATCTTCATTGATCTCACAGCCCCCTTGATCGCCTTGGGCAGGAATCGCTGTGCCTATTCCTAGACCTAAGGCAAGCAGTAGCGCGGAACTCACGGCCCGGGTCGAAGCACCTGGCGCCTGCCAGGTCTGCCTTGAACTTAGCCTCTCAAAACCGTTTGCGCCTGCCCTCACTCGGATGATTTGCCGGAAGCCCCTTGCTGGACCAAATATTGCTGCGCCGGCCCACCTTATACCAACGGTCATAAAAAGTGACCTTTTCATGACCGTTTCGTGTCTCACGGCAGAAACGCTTCGCGTTTCGCCGCCCCTTCGCTTGTACCCCGAGGCGCTTTCGCGCCGATCTCGGGGCCGCTACGGGGGCCGCTACGGGGGCCGCAGTCGCGGCCCTTATACCAGCGAATAAAAGAGTCATTTATAATTGCCGCTGGTATTAGAAGCGTCCGCACCAAAACCCTGCGCACCCCAAGTCGCGCAAACCAGACGCGCTCTATCACCGCCCGCATAACACGCAACCATAGAACACAAAGTTTTGCGATCATCATACGACCTCGTGGGACTCCTTAAAACACGCTGCCAATAAAATACCTAGGCATTTTGGTACCCAAAATGAACTCACATACGACACATCAAGTCTAAATACACGGCCCTCAACTTCTGATATCAAAACAGGATCACCCTTGCAAGCCCTTTGCCTTGATCGCAAGAAATCGCTTGAAGCCAGTTTTCATGGCCGGCTAAGGCACGAGCCAGTCGGTGATGCAGAGTCGGACCGGGTCACCGGGCTCAGAAACGAATTCAGTAGCGCCCTGCGTCGCAAAATAGCACTTATAGCATCGGTCATAAAATGACCTTTTCATGACCGTTTCGTGTCTCTTGGCGGAAACGCCTTGCGTTTCGGCTTTTTTGGGTAGCGGCCTCACCTCGCTCGCACTGCTCTCTTAGCCCGACCGCAGGACGGGACCTTCGCTTATACCCCGAGGCGCTTTCTTAGCCCATCTCTCTTGACGAGATACACCACCGCGTCCCTCCCGAAGAAGGGATGTCTGGGGTTGGGGCGCTCATCACGACACCCTGTTGCCCATATGTGCCTCAACCAGCTCACACGCGGGGGGTTTTCACGCCCTGACTTTAGTCTATTGGCAAGGCAGGACGGCGCGCTTTAATCCCCAAGGGGCGCCGTCGAGGCCCGTTGAATAGAGAAAGACCCGACCATGAGTGACTTATTGCGCGAAATTGACGAAGACATAGCCCGCGACAAGAGCGAGCAATTCTTGGAAAAGTGGGGGCTTTCGATCGGCGTGTTCCTAGTCATCCTCGTCGGGGGGCTGTTGTTTTTCTTTAATTGGCAGGGTCAGGCGCAGCAGCGTGCCGCCAACCAAGCTAGCAATTTTGATGAGGGTGTGCAATTGATCCGTTCAGAGCCCGAGGTTTCGACTGCCCTGTTCACCGATCTGACGACGGCCAACTCGGGCTATGCCAACCTTGCCTTGTTCAAGGTCGGCGATAGTTTGTGGGTCGAGGGAAAATTTGACGAAGCTGTCGCGGCATGGCAAGCCTACTTGGCCTTGCCCGAGGCCAACCCCTACCTCCAAATGTCAACCCGCCTGAAACTCGCCTGGTTTGGCCATGGGATCTTGCCGCCCGAGGAGGTTGAAACCTATATGGACGAGTTAGAAACGCGCGCCGCCTACGCTGACTACGTGCCCGTTTTGCGGGCCCTTGCCATGCTTGAGGCAGGGGATAAGGCTGGCGCGCTGGCACAACTGGCGCAGGTCGGCAACAGTGAGGACCCCTCTTTGGCACAAAACCTCGCCGACGCGGTGGCAAGTCTTGCACAAACCTTGTAAGAAAACGAATTTAATGGACTGACTTTATTGGGATCTCATTCTTGCTGACCCCCACGCCTTTTCGCGCCCGCCTGCCACGTCTCTGCCTCCTTATTGCCTGCAGTTTGGTGTTGGGCGCGTGCAGCCTGGCCCAGGCCCTGCGGGACCGGAACGCGGAATTGGACGAAACCGACGGACGCCCTGGCCTAATCAACTTAGCCCGTGTCATCGAAACGGTCAGCGGCACGGGAAGTTTGCCCGACATGGAAGACGCAGAAGCCGAGACGCCAACCCAATGGACGCAGGCGCAGGCCCTAGCGACCCATGCCCTGGGTCACCGTGCGCTCTCCCAAGCGCCCGAACTGGTCTGGTTCTTCGACGTAGGGCTGCCTACCGACCGCGGTCGCATAGTTTCTATGGAGCCGCTGATTAGTGAGAATCGTGTCTTTCATATGTCGTGGGAAATGCGCATCCATGCGCTTGACCTGGCGACGGGTGAGCCGCTTTGGCGCAGGAGCCTCTTGCCTGTGGGGGAGGAAACCGCCTTCGGTGGGGGCCTTGCCTACCAGGACTCCACCCTATACGCGGCGACGGGCGCGGGCGACGTCCATGCGCTTGACGCAGTCACGGGTGAGACAAAGTGGACCATCAATCTGGTGACCCCCATGCGCGCCGGCCCCCTCATCACCGAACGTGCTATCTTGGTAACCGACATCTTGGGTCGAATTACCGCCCTAAGCCCGGCGGGTGAGCGTCTCTGGTCGTTCGATGCCCCCCTCAGTATCGCCACGATCCTGGGCCCCAACACACCCGCCGCGACCGATCAGGGCATCTATGCGGTGCGCCCTGACGGGGTTTTGGTTGCGATCTTGCCAACAGGGGAAGAAGCCTGGCGCTTCGATGTGGGTTTGCAAGGGACAACCGGCCGTCTGATCGACACGATTTCGGATTCACGCGCCCTACTCGTGGTCCATGACGATATCCTGATCGCCTCCAGCTGGGCCAATCGGACCGTGGCCCTGGACCCGGCGACGGGCGTCTTGCGCTGGCAGATCCCAATCGGGGGAGCCGCCACGCCCTTTGTCACTGACGACCATGTGTTTCTTGTGACCAAAGATAGCAAGCTGCGCGCCCTAGAGCGCGAGACCGGGTATCAAATCTGGTCGACCGAGCTGGACGGTCTCGTTCTCGACCCGCGGGCCAAAACCCTCAACTGGATTGGCCCCATCGCAGGCGGCGGAAAGTTGCTCGTTGGCTCCAATGGAGGTGAAATCTTGTTCATTGATCCCGCGGGGGGGCAGATTGACACGCGCTTAGATCTGAACTCCCCCCTTATCGCCCCGCTCGCCTTGGCTAACGAAGTCCTGCTTGTATCGACGCAAGATGGCTCGCTTCGCGCCTATAGATAATGCCCCCCCCCAAGCTCGCCCTTGTAGGGCCGCCCAATGTTGGAAAGTCCACTCTGCTGAACCGCTTAGCAGGCCAACGGCTGGCACTGGTCCATGATCAACCCGGGGTGACGCGCGACTGGAGGCAGGCCCCCGTGCGCATCGGCGCCCAGACCTTTGATCTGATCGATACTGCAGGCCTAGAGCACGCGGGCAAGGGGGAGGCCTTGGCCGACCGGATGACGGCCATGACGCGCCGGGCTATGGACCAAGCCGACTTAATCCTGTTCATGGTCGATGCGCGCGCGGGCCTCACGCCCTACGACGAACATCTTGCCGATCAGATTCGGCAAACGGGCACGGACACGCTGCTGGTCGCCAACAAGTGCGAAGGCAAAGCAGGTCAGAGTGGCCTGCTCGACGCCTACGCCTTGGGGATGGGGGATCCCCACGGGGTCTCTGCCGAACATGGGGACGGGATCGGCGCGCTGCTGGACGCTATTTCGGCCTGGGGCAAAGCCTGGACCGGAACCTGGGCCAAGACCCGCGACCATGACCCGCGGACTTTGGACACGCCCGAAGCGCAAGACGAGGATGAGGCCCCAATCCGTCTCGCGCTTGTTGGCCGCCCCAACGCGGGCAAATCGACCTTCGTCAACGCCGTTTTGGGCGAGGACCGTGTGCTTGTCGGCCCTGAGCCGGGCTTGACACGCGACGCCCTTGCTCTGCCCTTTACGCACAAGGCACGTGTATTCGAACTCGTCGATACAGCAGGCTTGCGTCGCAAAGCTCGGATCAAACAGAGCCTTGAGAAAATGTCGGCGGGGGCTAGCCTAAATGCCATTCGATTTGCGCATGTCGTCGTTCTCATGCTTGATGCACGCCTGGGCCTCGACAAGCAGGATTTGGACATTGGTCGCCATGTGTTGGAGGAAGGGCGCAACCTCATCGTCGCCCTAAATAAGTGGGATGAAGTCAAGGACGGGCAGGTGCAGCTCAAGAATATCCATCGGCGCCTCGCCACCTCCCTCGCCCAAGCCAAGGGCGTGCCCGTCCATACCGTCTCCGCCTTGCAGGGCAAGAACCTCTCCCGCGTCCTCGACAGCGCGCTCGACCTCTATGGCGCCTGGACCTGGCGGCTCAACACCTCGGACCTCAACACCTGGTTGCGGGCCGCCGTTGACCAACACCCGCCGCCTATGGCGGGCGCGGGCCGCATCAAGATCCGCTACGGCACCCAAGTCAAATCTCGCCCTCCAACCTTCGCCTTCTTCGGTACCCGCGTCGGCGAGCTGCCCACGTCCTACGCCCGGTATCTGGAAAACAGCCTCCGCGAGGCCTTTGAGTTTTGGGGACCGCCGCTGCGCCTCCATTTCAGGCAAGGCAAAAACCCCTATGGCGAGGGATAATCATACCTCATCGGCGTGCAAGCGTTGGCCTGTTGTCAACTCCGGGTTTAGGATGATCTCGGCCAGGATCTGCCCAACGGCATCGGCGGTACGCAGGGTACTGGGATCCTCCCCGGGGTAGGCGGTCGCGCGCATATGGGTGCGGACCCGGCCCGGGTCGAATAGGGTCGCGCGGAACCCAGGCGTCACCTCCTGCGCGTAGGCCCGAACCAGCGCCTCTAGGCCTGCCTTGGCCGCCGCGTAAGCGCCCCAGTAAGCGCGGGGATGGCGCACGGCCCCCGATGTCACCGCCACGACATGTCCACCCGCCGTTCGCAGCATGGGCGCGAAAGCCTGGAGAAAGACAAAGTTCGCCAGCAGGTTGGTCTCCATGACTTCCCCGAAGTGGGTTGGATCCATATCCTCGACGCATTGCAAGCGCCCCAGGGTTGCGCCGTTCAGGATCAGACCGTCTAGGCCGCCCGCGTAGCGCCCCGCCACGCTGCTCGCCATTTCTTGAATGCCTGGAAAGTTGCGCAAGTCGTGGGGGATCAGCGTCGCAGAGCCCCCCTCGGCGCGGACCAAGTCGTCGGTCACCTCCAACTCGCGCATGGTTCGCGAGGTCAAGATCAGATGCCTTTGTGGACTTGCGAGCGCACGGGCGGTTGCCTGGCCGATCCCCCGCCCCGCGCCCGTGATCAGGATCGTCGGCGTCATGTCCCTCAGGCCGGCGCGGACAAAAAACCGACGAGCAAGGAGACGAAGGCCCCGACGTGGACGACCATAATCGCGCAATCCCACCATAGCGCCCCAACCGCAAACCAGAGCAAGATTCCCACGAAGAAAAAGTAGATGTTGAGCGGCACCACATTGAGGCCCGTCAGGCCGTAGCCAACCAACTGTATCGCTGTCGCCAGCCATTTAATCGTATTTGCAAAAGTCATAGGAATACTCAAACCGCCCTAAAAATTGACATTTTTAGGGTCGTTTTTTGTCTCACGGCAGAAACGCGATGCGTTTCGCCTCCGACGGGGCCTTCGCTTATACCCCAAGGCGCTTTCGCGCCGATCTCGGGGTCGCTACGGGGGCCGCAGTCGCGGTCCTTATACCAACGAACATAAAAGCCCTTCTCAATCGCCGCTGGCATTACTCAAACTCAATCGTGCCAGGGGGTTTGGACGTGCAGTCATAGAGCACGCGGTTGATCCCGCGCACCTCGTTGATCAGGCGCGTCGCGGTGGCCGCTAAGAACGCAGGCTCGAAAGGATAGGCCTCCGCGGTCATGCCATCGCTCGAAGTGACGGCGCGCAAGGCCACGACCCGCTCATAGGTGCGGCCATCGCCCATGACGCCGACAGACCGCACGGGCAACAGAACGGCGAAGGCCTGCCAGATCGCATCGTAGAGGCCAGCGCTGCGAATCTGGTCCAGGTAGATCGCATCAACGGCACGCAACAGATCGGCGGCCTCCGGATCGACCGCACCCGGGATTCGGATCGCCAGCCCTGGCCCTGGAAAGGGATGTCGCCCGATCAGTCGATCGGGCATGTTCATCTCGCGACCCAAGGCGCGCACCTCGTCCTTGAACAGGTCGCGCAATGGTTCGACCAATTGAAGGCCCATGCGCGCGGGCAAGCCGCCGACATTGTGGTGCGACTTGATCGTGGCCGACGGCCCCCCCATGACGCTGACCGATTCGATCACGTCGGGGTAGAGGGTGCCTTGCGCCAAAAAGGTGACCCCCTCGATCTTTGCCGCCTCAGCCTCAAAGACCTCGACGAACAGCCGCCCGATGGTTTTTCGTTTCACCTCCGGGTCGGTTTGCCCCTCCAAGGCCGCGAAGAACTGCGCACCGGCATCAACACTGATCAGCGGGACATTGTAGGCGCCCCTGAACAGGGCCTCGACCTCGGCACGCTCGTCCTTTCGCAGCAAACCGTGATCGACAAAGATGCAGGTCAGCTGATCCCCCACGGCCTCGTGGAGCAGGACGGCGGCAACAGAGGAATCGACGCCGCCCGACAGGCCGCAAATCACTTTGGCCGCGCCGATCTGGGCACGAAGAGCCGCGACCGTTTGGGCGCGGTAGGCGGCCATGGTCCAATCGCCGTCGCAGCCGCAAATCTGGCGGACAAAACGGGCGATCAGGGCCGCCCCATCGGAGGTATGGACCACCTCGGGATGGAATTGACTGGCAAACCAGGGCTTGGTTTCATGGGCGATCAGGGCGTAGGGTGCCCCGTCGGATTGAGCGAGGACCCGAAACCCCTCGGCCAAGGCCGTGACCTTGTCCCCGTGCGACATCCAGACCTGGGGGGCCGCGTCAGCACCCCAAATCCCGTCGATTAGGGCGTGCCCCGCAAGGATCTGCAATCGGGCGCGCCCGAACTCCTGCGACTGCGATTTGGATACTGTGCCGCCGAGACACTGCATCAAAGCCTGCTGCCCATAGCAAATGCCAAAAACCGGAATGTCCATGGACACGACAAAGTCAGGCACCTGCGGCGCGCCAGGGTCGAGGACCGAGGCCGGCCCGCCGGAGAGGATCAGCCCCC
The DNA here is from genome assembly GCA_965228345.1 of Alphaproteobacteria bacterium. Classification (GTDB taxonomy): domain Bacteria; phylum Pseudomonadota; class Alphaproteobacteria; order UBA7985; family UBA7985; genus CAXQZM01. Next base: position 1,220,709 of record CBDDHH010000003.1, read on the forward strand.
GGGGACGCAGCGCCTGGGCGCGGGCGGGGCCGCAGTTGTAGGGAAGGACCTGGCAGTAGACCCCCGCCTCGCGAACGCGGCGCGCGATCAACTGAGTGACTTGCGATCCAAAGTCCAAAATCAGGATGGTTTGGGTCACGCCGCGCTCACCCGGCCGTAGTTGGGCGCGTCCTTAGTGACGGTCACGTCGTGAACGTGGCTCTCGCGCAGTCCCGCCCCAGAAATTTGCACAAACGCAACGCCCCCGCGCATGGACGCGATAGTCGCATGGCCCGTATAGCCCATGGCGGCGCGCAGCCCCCCCACCAGTTGATGGACGACCTGGCTTGCAGGCCCCTTATAAGGCACCTGACCCTCCACCCCCTCGGGCACCAGGTTCAAGGTCGACGCCACATCCGCCTGAAAATAGCGATCGGCGGACCCCCGAGCCATGGCGCCCAGGGAGCCCATGCCGCGGTAGGCCTTGTAAGACCGGCCCTGATAAAGAAAGACCTCGCCGGGGGCCTCATCCGTACCTGCAAGCAAGGAGCCCACCATGCAGGCACTAGCCCCCGCCGCGATAGCCTTGGCCATGTCGCCCGAATACTTGAGACCGCCGTCGGCAATTAGCGGGACGTTCTGGGCGTCGCAGGCGCTCGCCGCCTGGGTCACAGCGTGCAGCTGCGGCACCCCGACCCCCGCCACGATGCGGGTCGTGCAGATTGATCCAGGGCCGATCCCGACCTTTACCGTGTCGGCGCCTGCATCGATCAGGGCCTTGGCGCCGTCGGCGGTGGCAACGTTTCCCGCGATCACCTGGGTGGCGTTAGACAGTTTTTTGATCGCGCCCACTTGGTCCAAAACGCCCTCAGAATGACCGTGGGCCGTATCCACGACGATGACGTCGCAGCCAGCATTGATCAGGGCCTCCGCCCGCTCTTCACCGTCGCGACCCGTCCCGGTTGCGGCGGCAACGCACAGGCGGCCCTGCTCGTCCTTGGTCGCGTTCGGAAATTGCTGAGCCTTCTCCATGTCTTTGACGGTGATGAGGCCGATGCAAGTCCCATCATCCTCGACCACCAGCAGTTTTTCAATACGATGTTGGTGCAAGATTTGCCGGGCCTGATCGTGACTGATCCCCTCGCGCACCGTCACTACTTCCCGCGTCATCAAGGATGATACCGGCATGTCGAGGGCGCTAGCGAAGCGCACGTCGCGATTGGTCAAGATCCCCACCAGCTTCTTGGTTCCTGGCTCCACGACGGGTAGCCCCGAAATCTTGTGCATGCGCATCATATCAAGCGCGTCCCCAAGGGTAGAGTTTGGGTGCAGGGTCACGGGATTGATCACCATGCCGCTTTCAAACTTCTTAACCCGCGCCACCCGCGAGGCCTGATGGGCCGGGCTTAGATTCTTATGGATGACACCAATCCCGCCCAGCTGGGCCATGGCAATGGCCATGCGCGCCTCTGTAACTGTGTCCATGGCCGCGGAAATGAGCGGGATCCCGAGCGTCAAAGCCTTGGTCAGCCGGGTTCTTGTGTCTACCTGACTTGGCACAACCGATGACGCCGCAGGCTGCATCAAGACGTCGTCGAAGGTCAGGGCCAAGGGAATGGGAAATGTCATCTGCGGATAAGCTCCTTCTTTAGATGACGCTTCGCCCTAATCATCTACACGGCTTGTGACTAGCCCCAAAAAGGCGGTCCGTGGTCGAATACCAGCGGAATTTATGAGTGAATCTTTACTTCGCTGGTAAAGCCAAACCGTCTTTAAATGATCACATTCTAAGACGATAAGCTGAGCATCACTAAAGGATATAACGAATGCGCCCTAACCAAATTAAGGCGCATTCGCGACATAAGGGCCGCGATAGCCCTGGCACACCAAAAACGTCTCCCTGGAGTCGTCGCGAGAAGCCTTGGGCTTGATGTGACGGACGTATCGAAAGGCGCGCTTCAAATCAGCCAACAAATCGGCATCCGACCCACCGCGTAGGGTCTTGGCCAGGAACAGCCCCCCGGGACACAAAACCTGCTGCGCAAAGTCATAGGAGGTGCGAATGAGGTGCATGACCCGCAGGTGATCGGTTTGGCTGTGCCCAGTGGAAGCCGCCGCCATGTCGGAAAGCACCGCATCGACAGGTCCCCTTAGCAAAGCACGAACTGCTGCCTGATCCTCGGGCGCGCGCACATCACCGACCAGGGCCTGCGTGCCCGGCACCGGATCAATCGCTTGCAAGTCGAGCCCCAAGATCTGCCCCCTCGGGCATTTTTGGGCGAGCACCTGCAGCCAACCCCCAGGCGCACACCCCAGGTCAATCACGCGGCTAAAGGGCGTCAAAAACCCTAGGCGCGCTTCCAATTCCAGCAACTTAAAAGCTGCCCGGCCTCGATACCCCAAGCGTTTGGCCTCCGTGACATAGGGGTCGTTCAACTGACGCTCAAGCCATCGGGCCGACGCCAGTTTCCGCCGCTTGGCGGTCTTGACCTTCACCGCTAACCGCCGCTGGCCTTGAATAGAATCTTGAATTTTGCTGAGATTGGGCTTGGCCTTGGGGCCAATGGGCCGTCGAGCCATGGTTCAAAGCCAAGCGCATCTGTATTGAATCGGGTGAATGGCCTTAAATCCTTAATGTTGGCGCGGACAGCCCTTGGCGTCGATTGTTACAACCACCTTGGAATCCGCTTTAGAAACCGCTTTAAACCCAGCGTCGTTCTTGGGCTAGGCGAACAAGCATAGACCCCAACACCCCGTCTCGCAAGCCGCGATCCAAGACCAACACATGCCAAAATCCAAAAACATGATTTAGCCCTTCCAAAGATGTCATGCCGGGCAAGACCAGATCTAACTGGTTCTGGCCGCTAAGGAAATTTAGTAAGGGCGGCGCACAGCCGAACCTCCCTTGACCGAAGGACAGAATCCAGCGCGGACTCCAAATCAATTGGAACAAGCGACGCTGAGAAAATTGGCGCGAACAAACGGAGTTTGAGCCCTTTGACTAAATCAATACAAATGCACATGTTTTAAAAGGCTGTAAGTCCGATTTTTATTGTGTATAGGCCGCCACACTCAACTCAAAAAAATGGTTTTTACGCCCATGTTTGTCTCTCGCTTAATCGCTTTCTTATTTGTGGTCGTTGTAGGGGGTTTTGTTGCCCTCGCCACAATTTTACGAGACCCTGCCGACACAGCCACTCGGCTGGCTGTGGATCTGGACATTAAATCGGTCGAGCTTGCCACCGAACCCTTAGACACGCTTGCAGCGGGATTTAGTAAGGGCGATTTGGCCACTTCGGCGACCACGCTGCGCTCGGAAGTCGCCGCGCTTGTCACGGACATTTTGTTGGCGAATGTACAAATCAAACTCCCGCGTCCCCAAGTTCACGACATGGTGGACCTTGCGGTCGCGGACCGCCTAGATGAGCAGACGGTCATGGGACTCGCAGGTCTCCTCGCCCCCGAGGATCAGGAGGAGGGCGACAACGACGACCCAGAAGGCGCACGGATCAGCGTACTGGCCCTGAGCGAGGACGAGCAGCGTATCGTAAATTTTGGCGACGCCGTCGGACAGATCGCGATTGAGGCCCTGCTGGCCGTGCAGGGCGAAGATGGCCCGCTCGCCATTGCGCTGAACGAGGCAAACTTGCCACCGATGCACGATGCTGTCCGCCCGCGGCTGACGCGATTACAACGCGTCGCCTACCGAACCATAGCCCAGGAAGCCTATACACCGCGTGTTGAGGCCACGGGCGCGACTGAGGTCTATCGCCGCGCTGAGATTCGCGCGCGGACTAGCAGCCCTGTTGAAGCGATTTTTGTTGATAAGGGCGACTTTGTCGAGCGCGGCCAAACCCTTGCCACCTTGCAGGAGGATGGCCGCGACGCCCAACGACTGCAGGCCATGGCTAGCATCGCCCAGGCCAGGGCCAGTGTTCAGTCGGCACAAGCCGCCCTCGACTCCGCCGTTGCTCAAATTTCCCAAGCGGAAACGAGCGTGGCCGATGCGCGGGAAAGCCAATCTGACGTCATAGACTTGGGTGACTTCGCCAGCGACACGCAGCGCCGGAACGCCGAATTCGCCGTAACGCAGGCCCTCGACTCCCTCAATGTCGCAAAGGCTGGGCGTGCCCAGGCCGAAGCCGGTCTGGTCGAAGCGCGCGCGAATCTCGAGAGTGCCGAAGCCAATCTTGTGCAAATCGACTTGGACATTGACCGCTTGGTCATCCAAGCGCCTTACGCCGGCCGGATTGAACGGCGCGCGGTGGAGCTTGGCAGTCTTGTCAACGCGGGTGAAGCGGTCTTTACCCTCGCCGACATGGACCCCATGATAGTGACGGCGGCTGTTTCAGACCAGGTGCGCCAAACCTTGAGTCTGGGCGATGAGGTTGACCTGACCATTGGGGATGGCTCGACAGCTCTCGCTTTAAGCGGCCCCATAAGCCTGATCGACACGACCAGCGACGCCGCCACCAGAACTTTTGAGGTAGAAGTCGAGGTGGCCAATCCCTTGGTCGACGGTCAACCAAAGATTGCGGACAACCAGTTTGCCACCCTCACCCTCGCCAGCCCACCAAGAGCCATGTACCGGATCCCCCAATCGGCCCTTACTAGCGCCTCGTTAGAGCTTGATGATGAAGGCACCACGGGCCTCTTGCTCGTCGGTGCCGAGGATCGGGTCGAATTTGTTGAGGTGACCTTTGCTGACTACAACGACGGCGGCGAACTCCTCATTGACGCCGCGCGCTTGGGCGCGGGGCCCATTCGCCTGATCGTTGGCCGTGGCGGATTCGTGAAAATCGGAGATCTGGTCAACCCCCGCGAACAAGAGTAGCGGGTTAGGCCTGTTGCCCCAATTCTGACAGGAGACTGCGTCCTATGATTGATGCCACCATTGAATTCGCCGCCCGTCAATGGCGGGCCACCTTGTTTGTCCTATTCTTTTTAATGTTTGCGGGGGCAGGGACCGCCTATTTGATCCCCAAGGAGACCAATCCCGATATCTCGATCGGCGCCGTCTATATTTCCTTAAGGGCTGAGGGGGCCTCTGGCGAAGACGTGGCAGATACGGTTATCAAACCCTTGGAAGACGAACTGCTCAGCGTCAATGTGATCGAGACCGTCACGGCAACCTCCTACGACGACGGCGGCAATATCGTTGTTGAATGCTATTCCGACGTCGATCCCGACGTCTGCACCCAGGAGGTTCGCAACGCCGTTGACGATGCGGAATCAGAGATCGCCGAGAGCGCCGATGCCCCGAAGGTTATTCCCATCAACATTTCAGATGAGTTTCCTGTTATTGTTGTCAGTCTATTTGGCGATGTGAACCCGCGTGAACTGAAAGCAGCAGCGGAAAGCTTGCAAGATCAAATTGAGGATATTCAAGGGGTTGAGGAGGCCGAACTCAGTGGCGACTTGACCGTTCAAACCGAAATTATCATCGCCCCAACGGTTTTTGAAGATTATGGCCTCTCACCTGCGCAAGTCGCAAACCAGGTCAACAATGCCAACCAAAGCATCGGAACACCCCGAGCCACCAACGCCATTGGAGAGACGGCGGTCATTATCGATTCTGGGCTAGAAGACCTAAGGGACATTTTTGACATCACCCTGTCTGCGGCCGACGACGCAGAAATTAGCCTGGGGCAAGTTGCCGTCATCCGTCAAAGCTTTGCTGAGCCTGAAACGCTCGCGCAGGTCAATGGTAAGGCCGCCCTCACCATGGTTGTGAAGCGCAAAGCAGGGTCAAACGTGCGGGCAATCGCCCAAGAAACCCGCGCGCTGGTCGAGCACCTTACGGCTTTGGACCAGTGGAATTCAGATATAGAGGTCACCTTCACCGAGGATTCTTCTATCCTCGTCAATCAACTCCTAGGTGATTTGATTAACGCCGTCGCCATTTCCATTTTGCTGGTTCTGATTGTGATTGTCGCTGTCTTGGGGCTCCGTACGGGTCTGTTGGTTGGCATCGCCATTCCTGGGTCTATGATGATCGGGATCGTCTTCCTCTACGCCTACGGCGCGACCATGAATATCGTTGTCATGTTCTCCCTGATTCTCGCCTCTGGCATGTTGGTTGACGGCGCCATCGTTGTGACCGAGTATGCCGACCGGCAGATCGCCCGAGGCGTGGCACGAATCGATGCCTATGTGGCCGCCGCCAAGCGCATGGCACTGCCGATCATATCATCGACCGCAACCACTTTGGTGGTCTTTGCCCCGCTGTTGTTTTGGCCAGGAATTGTCGGCAGCTTCATGAGTTACTTGCCCCTCACCCTGATTGTGACCCTTACAGGATCCCTACTCATGGCCATGATTTTTGTGCCGATTTTGGGAGAGCATCTGGAAAAGTTCTTGCGAGTGATCTTCCTTGTTCTCATCCCGGTCGTAGCCCTGATGTTTTCCAGCGGTGGGCCCATGGTTCAATTGGCTAGCGTGCTGGTCTTGATCCTTGCCTTTATTTTTGTGCCCCGAGTGGTCGCGATGACCGCACGTGATCGCTTTATGACAGGCACCCCCGACCAGGAACAAACTCCGCTTGATGAATTTCAAGGGTTTACGGGGTTTTATGCGCGCGTATTGAGAGGCGCGGTCCGAACACCCCTCTGGACCATTGGGGCCGCCTTCGCGATCATCTTCATCATATTCGGCGCCTCAACCCCAAGGACAGGGTTTTTCCCTGAAGTTGATCCGGAACAGTTCATCATTAACGTCAAAGAACGCGGCAATCTGTCGATTGAAGAAAAGCAAAATCGAGCCGAACAAGTTCAGCAGCTGGTTTTTGACATGCAACGGGAGTATGGCGAATTTGCGAACTTCCGCTTGATCGCGACCGGAACCAATCCTGGTGAAGATACGATTGCGACCATCGACGTCGAGCTTGCCGATTGGGCCGTCCGCATGTCCGGGTCTGGACGCAGTGTCGCAGAATTGGAGTCTGATTTGCGTCAGCGCATTTCGGGTCTCTTCACAGCAGATGTGGAGTTGGCGTTGCCCGATGCGGGCCCGCCCACAGGCAAGGACGTGCAGATCCAACTACAATCACTCACGGGGGATCGGGAAAACCTGACCCAAGCGGCCCGTATCGTGGGCCAGAAGTTCCAAGAAATGGACTTGGTCGATATAGACGACAAGCTCACGATTCCTGGATTTGAGGCTCATATCAAGGTTGACGAGGTGCGCGCCGCAGAGTTGGGTGTTACCAAGGCCGAAATTAGCCAGTACATCGCGCTTGGGACCGGTGGGTTCGAGCTCGCGTCGCACCGTCCTGTCGGATCGACCGAGGAGAATGATATCAAGCTGCGCTACAGCGCAGAGTATCGGGATCTGGCATCTGCCATGGCGGTCGATGTCATTACGCCCTCGGGCCCCGTGCCCTTGAGAGACTTGGCAACCCTCACCTACGAACCCAAGGCGGATATTATCACACGGCTCGATGGAACGCGCACCTTGACGCCCCAGGCTAATATCCCGCCCGAAACAACGCGTGTGGTGTCCGAGTACGTTGCAGAGTTGCAGGCCTGGATCGAATCTGGCGCGGCGGGCCTCCCCGACGATGTCACTGCAGTGTTCCGGGGAGCCGATGAGGAACAGGCTGAGGCCAATGCCTTCCTCGGTCAGGCCTTCGTCATCGCCCTATTCATCATGTTCATCATTCTCATTACCCAATTCAATTCCTTCTACCACGCCGTGCTGATCCTGGTCGCGATTTTCATGTCGGTTGGCGGGGTTTTCCTGGGCCTGTTCCTGACCGGAGGCACGCTCGACCTCATGGCCAACATCGGCATCATCTCGCTCGCGGGAATTGTCGTAAACAACAATATTGTCCTGATTGATACCTATCAGCATTTGATGCGCGAACGCCAACCCAAAACCTACGAAGAACGCTTGGAAGTCATCGTGTTAACAGGCGCGCAGCGCCTACGCCCCGTCTTGCTAACCACGGTCACCACCATTTTGGGCCTGCTCCCCATGGCTATGAGTGTCAACATCGACTTCACGACGGGTATTTTGACCGTGGGATCGCCGGCGACGCAATGGTGGGCCGGTCTCGCGCAAGCGGTCGTGTCTGGCCTGGCGTTCGCGACCGTCCTGACGTTGATCTTCACGCCCGCCGCGCTTTCGGTTCCCGCCCTCATTGACCGCATGGGCGCCGCTCGCGCCACGCGTCGGGCGAACCGACAAGCCGAACGCAATGCCCAACTCGCACTCGCTGTGGAATAGAACAGTTCCTGACCACAGCGCCTTACGACCTGTAGCGTGGGGCAGAACCAGGTCTTATACCAACGGCTAAAAAAGTTAACACTTTTTTAGCCGTTTTATGTCTCACGGCAGAAACGCTTCGCGTTTCGCCGCCCCTTCGCTGATACCCCGAGGCGCGAGGCGCTTTCTTAGCTCATCTCGGGGCCGCTACGGGGGCCGCAGTCGCGGCCCTTATATCAGCGATCATAAGAGTCATTTATAATTGCCGCTGGTATTAGACCCGCTTCACGATAAACTGAAAAAGGGCTTTTTGGTGTAAAAAGGTCTTGGCAAAGTCAGATTTGGCTGATTCTAGCCTTTTTATGAGAACCTTCAAAATCCTTAAGAAGCAACCGCGCCTGTTTTTCCGCTTAAGTGGGATAAGGGTCAGCGATTTTGACGACATTTCAGAGAAGATTTTGCCGCTTTGGGAGGCTCACAACCATCAGCGTCTATCTCGCCCCCATCGCCAACGCGCGATTGGGGGCGGGCCAAGCCATAAGCTAAGCTTTGAGGAGATGCTGCTTTTATGCCTGATCTATTATCGGACTTACATCAATCATGAGTTTCTGGGTTTGATATTTTCGGTTTCAGATAGCACGAGCATCCGAACCGCCAATACAATGACCAAGCTATTGGCAGGCCATTTTCAGATGCCCGAGCGCAGGCTTGCTTTAAGTGAGGACGATAGAGAGCAGCTCATATATCTGATTGTCGATGGGACCGAGCGCCCCTGTCAGCGCCCCAAGAAATCGAAGGGCCGAAAGAAGATCTACTCGGGGAAAAAGAAGCGCTTTACTCATAAGCATCAAATTGTCGTCGATGATAAGAAGCGCATTCGTGCTTGTGGCCCCGTTCACCCTGGGCGCAAGCACGACAAAACCCTTTATGATCAAAGCCATCTGGACAAGCCACCAGATACCCTGCTCTTGGGCGACTTAGCTTATGTAGGAACCAACTGCGAAGTCCCGATAAAGAAATCCAAGAACCAAAATCTAAGCCAAGAACAAAAAGACTACAATAAGTGGTTCAGCTCTATGCGCGTGAAGGTTGAGCATGGCATTGGACGCATGAAAAAGTTCAACATTTTCTCTGACATCTCCAGAGGAAACCGACATGAGAACATGATTGCTAAGAATGTCGCGGCTCTGGCAAACATCAATTTAAAAATTTGCTGAGATAAGCACTAAGGGACAAGTCCGTCTGTGCTCTTTCTCCCTATTGCGAATCAGGTCTATTATACCAACGCTCAGGTGAGCTCGCTCAAGGGGATACGCTCTATGTCCGCACCGACCCCGCGCAACTTATCCTCAAAGCCGTCGTAGCCACGGTCGAGATGATGGAGCGCCGTGACATAGGTTTCGCCCGTGGCCGCCAGCCCCGCCAAGGCCAAGGCGGCGCCAGCGCGCAAGTCCGTGGCGCTGACCCGCGCGCCGCTGAGCTGGGGTGTGCCGTGAACGCTCGCTTGGTGACCACTGATCTGAATGTTGGCGCCCAGGCGCATGAGCTCGCCCGCGTGCATAAAACGGTTTTCAAAGATGGTTTCGCGAATGGTGCTCCTGCCCTCGGCGATGCAGGCCAGCGCCATGACTTGGGCCTGCAAATCGGTCGGGAAGCCCGGATGTTCGCGGGTCTCAATATCGAACGCCTGGGGACGGCCCGCCTCCATGGTGACCTGGATCCCGTCCTCGCGCACCTGGCAGCGGGCGCCCGCCGTTTCTAGCAAGGCCAAATGCGCGGTCAAATGATCGGCGCGGGCGCCCGCGATCAGCAGATCCCCACCGGTCATGAGCGCAGCGATGGCGAAGGTGCCAGCGACAAGACGATCGACGATCACATCGTGCTGGCATCCGTGCAGGGCCGCCTGCCCTTCGATGTCCAGCGTCGGGGTCCCGACCCCCTCGATCTTCACCCCCATGGCGATCAGCAGTTCGCACAAATCGACGATCTCAGGCTCGCAGGCGGCCCGTTCGATCCGGCTTGTCCCCGTCGCCAAACTTGCGGCCATCAGGGCGTTTTCGGTCGCGCCGACGGAAACCTTGGAAAAGACGATGCGCGCGCCGCGCAAGCCGCCCGTAGGAGCAGTGGCGACGATGTCACCGCCGACGACGTTCACCTTGGCCCCCAGGGTCTCCATGGCCTCAATGTGCAGATTCACCGGCCGGGAACCGATGGCGCAACCGCCGGGCAAAGCCACCACCGCCTTCCCGTGGCGCGCCAACAGCGGCCCCAGTACCAGAATCGACGCGCGCATGGTACTGACCAGCTCATAGGGCGCGACATGGTTGCGGATTTCGGGCGTTGTCAGGTTAAGGCGTTCGCCCTGCTGATGGATTTGGCAGCCGTGCTGGGACAGCAGAGCGCGAAGGGTATGAATATCGGCAAGATAGGGCACGCGGCCAAAGCGCAAGGGCTCATGGGTCAGCAAAGTGGCGCAGAGCAAGGGCAGGGCGGCGTTCTTGGACCCCGACGCGGGGATGGTCCCGCTCAATCGCGCGCCGCCGCGCACTCGTATGGCATGGGTCATGGGTTCGAATCCTGCTTGGTTCTTGGTCCTTGCGGGCCTGGCTCCACGGGTCAAAGCCGCGGCAAGGTGACCCCCGTTTGCCCCTGATACTTGCCCGCCCGGTCGGCGTAGGACACGTCGCAGCGGCTGCTGCCGCGCAAAAACAAGAACTGACAGGCGCCTTCCTCAGCGTAAATGCGGGCGGGCAGCGGGGTCGTGTTGGAAAATTCCAGCGTCACATGCCCTTCCCAGCCTGGTTCCAGCGGCGTGACGTTGACGATGATCCCGCAGCGGGCGTAGGTAGATTTGCCCACGCAGATGACCAAGACGTCTTCGGGAATGCGAAAGTACTCGATCGTACGCGCTAAAGCAAAGGAGTTGGGCGGGATGGTGCAGGTGTCCGTCTCGCGCGTGACAAAACTGTCGTCGCGAAACTCCTTGGGGTCAACGATGGCATTATCGACATTAGTAAAGATCCGAAACTCGCGGGCAACCCGCGCATCGTACCCGTAGGAGGACAGACCATAGGAAATGACCCCGTCGCGGGCTTGTCGGTCGACAAAGGGCTCGATCATGCCGCTCGCTTCTGCCAGGGCGCGAATTTCATGATCGGCGAGCAGGCTCATGGGGTGGCCCTAAAAGCGCCGGATGGCAAATAGGCCAGGCTAAGCATGGGTTTCGCGCGGATCGTCAGCATCCGCAGTACTGGCCTGTTTGGCCGCCAAAGCCCGCGCCTGCGCCTTGCGCTTGGCTAGGTTAGCGCGCAGGGCTTGGCTCAAGGGCGCCGAAGGTTTCGGGGCGGGCGACCCGCAGGTCTCGGCGGGCGGTTTGGAAGACTCTGCCATGGGCAAGGCCCTAGCATCGGGGCGAAAAAATGGCGAGGGTTCATTGACCCAGCCCATCCCCGGGCCTAAGGGCGCGGCACGGCTGCTGTAGCTCAGGGGTAGAGCACTTCATTGGTAATGAAGAGGTCGAGAGTTCAAATCTCTCCAGCAGCACCACGAGGTTGGCAAGAAACTTGAGCGCTGGGCACTTTGAAGAGCTGGGCTAAAGTATGGTTGTTGCTCGCTTAAGCTTGAGGACAATTTATACCAACGGCGATTTCTTAGCTGTTCTCGGGGCCGCTGCGGGGGCCGCAGTCGCGGCCCTATACCAGTTCATAAAGAGTCTGTTTTAAGGAGACTGGTATTAGTTGCTGACGGTTGAACAGAGGTTGGGCGATTGCATCGATACGTCGTTTCAGCGACGGGTGTGAGATATGGTCGTAAACTAAGAGATCTACGCGATACGGCAGCAGGCTTTCATGAAAGCACGTGTTTAGGCGGTCGGCCTCCGCCTCGGAAACGGGGCCATAAAGAACCAAGTCCACATCTGATGTTGGGGCAAAGTGCCCCGTTGCCCTTGATCCAAATAGGCAAACCAGTTCGATATGGGCGCAGTTTTCGGTCAGGTGGCGCCGAATCGTGCGCAAATGAACTTGCTCAATGCCGTGATGCATTTAGTCTTCAATCGCTTCTGCCGCCAGCGTTTCATAGAGGGCGCCGAAGCAAAGATCGACATAGGCAGACTTAATCCGGTCAATGACTTGCTCAAACTTCTTAAAGTTGTAGGTGTGGCTCATCTTATTGCGATCATCCAGCGCCCGCAGCCAGATGTCAGGATTGTCGATCAACTTTGCTGCCCCCGCCTCTCGAATAACAGCGCTTGGGAAAACCTGGGCAAAGACGATACCTTGATGCTCCATATAGTCTTTCAAGGTTTTCCATGCCAATTCCATGCAATACTCGAACCGTTGGATCATCCCTTCTTTGGCAATTTGCTCCAAGTCCTCACTTCGGGCGCGGTCCGATATCTCCTGTAGCAAAAAATAGGCACGGGTGTAGTTTTCAAAGCGATAGCGCCATCTGGGTTTCGTGTCGGTCATCTTTTTGGCTTTGCTAAGTGACGAGGGCAAGGTTTGGGCTTATTCCCGTGCGGTACCATCGTTGCAAATTGTTTGCCAGGCCTTGCAACCCGCGCGTTTTGGCTCGCGACTTGGGGTTTGTCTTTCCTGGTTTTCATTTGGGGACCATCCTGATAGCGGGCGGTGCATGAATTCGGGACGCACCATTCGTTTGCACCTGGTTGAAGGTTCGGTCAGTGGCCTGGTCACGGCGGAAATAATGAATTGGACAGGCCACGTGGTCTTAAGCCCTCGATCTCGTCTCAAGGCTTTGCTGACGCGTGTAGAAGCGCAGCGGACGGGCGCCTATCTGCTTTACGGTCCCGATCCCAATACGGGTTTCGAAACCCTTTATGTTGGCGAGAGCGACGACGTAGGCCAACGGATCAGCCAACACCAGGCCGAAGATGGCAAGGTTTTTTTTGAGCGGGTCTGCCTGCTCACCAGCAAGGATCAAAATCTAACCAAGGCGCATGTGCGCTATCTAGAAAGCAAATTGATCGGCCTGGCCGAGAGGGCGGGGCGGGTGACCTTGAACAACAAAACGCGTCCTGAGGCCGTCGGCTTGCCCGAGGCCGATGTGGCCGACATGGAGTTCTTCCTAGATCAAGTGCGCCTGGTGCTGCCCGCGTTGGGAATAGATTTCTTCAAAACGCCGATTTCAAACGCTTCACCAGGGGTGCATGAGGCTCCTCAGGAGCCCGTCTTCGCAATCCAGTCTAAGAAACACGGCATCCGCGCAGAGATGCAGGAGATTGATGGGGAGTTCATTGTCAAGGCGGGGTCCCTTGCTCAGGGCGTATGGATCAGCAGCAGCGAAGCGACCTTTGGCAGCGGTTACGCGGCCTTGCATGAGGCGATGAAGGCCCAGGGCAAGCTGGTCCCCGCGTCCGATGGCCTATGTGCTTTCGCGGAGGATGTCGCTTTTAAGAGCCCGAGTGCGGCGGCGGCGGTTGTGTTCGGGCGGCCGTCAAATGGGCGCGAAGCATGGCGGATCGAGGCGACGAAGCAAACCTTCGGTGACTGGCAGAGTGCGCAGTTGACGGATTCGTAAGGCAAGGAGCGGTAGATGACAGAGCAGCAGCAGCGCGAGGCTTTGCACGCCCAAATCTGGAAGATCGCCAACGAGGTGCGCGGGGCGGTCGATGGCTGGGATTTTAAGCAGTACGTCCTCGGGAGTCTATTCTATCGGTTTATCAGCGAAAACTTCGCCGATTATATGGCTGCGGGGGATGCAAGTATCGATTATGCCGCCCTCGACGACGCGGCGATTTTTGACGAAATTCGGATCGATGCGATCAAGTCCAAGGGCTACTTCATCTATCCCAGCCAACTGTTTGCCAATGTCGTCAAGACAGCCAAGGGCAATCAAAACCTGAATAATGAGCTGGCGGGTCTATTTTCCGACATCGAAGCTTCCGCCATTGGCACCGCCTCAGAACAGGATATCAAGGGCTTATTCGCCGACTTTGACACCACGAGCCCCCGCCTTGGCAACACTGTGGCGGACAAGTGTCGACGCCTGGCCGAGGTCTTGACGGGCGTGGCGGGGCTGGACCTGGGGGCGTTCACGGGCCTTGAGAGCGATCTGTTCGGCGACGCCTATGAATTTCTGATCGGAAAGTACGCCGCCAATGCGGGCAAGTCGGGCGGGGAGTTTTTTACCCCGACCCATGTGTCAAAGTTGCTGACCCAACTCGCCACCCACGGGCTTGAGAAGATCAATAAGATTTACGATCCCGCTGCGGGGTCTGGGTCGCTGCTGTTGCAAGCGCGCAAAACCCTGGGGGACCATCAGATCGAGGAAGGGTTTTTCGGCCAGGAAATCAACCATACGACCTATAACTTGGCGCGCATGAACATGTTCTTGCACAATATAGGGTACAACAAGTTCGATATTCGCCTGGGCAATACCCTGGAGAAGCCGCAGTTTCGCGATGCGGAACCTTTCGATGCCATCGTCTCGAACCCACCCTATTCGGTCAAATGGGCTGGCTCTGACGATCCGACGCTGATCAATGATGATCGCTTTGCCGCTGCCGGCGTACTTGCGCCCAAATCAAAGGCGGACTTTGCCTTTGTGCTTCATGCCCTGTCTTACTTATCGGGTAAAGGACGGGCGGCGCTGGTTTGCTTCCCTGGCATCTTCTATCGCGGCGGCGCGGAGCAGAAAATCCGCAAGTATTTGATCGATAATAACTATGTCGAGACCGTGATCGCCCTGGCGTCAAATCTGTTTTACGGTACCACCATCGCGGTGACACTTATGGTCTTGTCGAAACGCAAGCCCGATACCCGCATCCAATTCATCGACGCCAGTGGCGAGGCGTTTTTTGAGAAGCAAACCAACCATAATGTCATGACCCAGGCCCACATCGGGCAGGTCGTGCGACTGTTCGCGGACAAGACCGACGCGCCGCATGTGGCGCGCTGCGTCGAAGCGGACGAGGTGGCGGCCAAGGACTATAGCCTTTCCGTTAGCGCTTACGTGGAGCCCGAAGATAGGCGCGAGGTCATCGATATAGCCAAGCTGAACGCGGACATCAAAGCAACGGTCGGCAAGATCGACCAGTTGCGGGCCGACATCGACGCGATTGTCGCGGAGATAGAGGGGTGAGGTTTCTGGAGCGATTGCTGGAGGGGGCTGAGGTGGAGTGGGTGCCGTTGGGAGATCTAGCAAAACTTGTGCGCGGTAATGGTTTGCCGAAATCTGATTTTACCGATTATGGTATTCCCGCTATTCATTATGGTCAAATTTACACATATTATGGACTTGAAACATCAAAAACTATTTCCTTTGTAACCCCAGAAACCGCGAAATCACTTAAGAAAGTCTTTGCTGGCGATGTCATTGTAACAAACACTAGCGAGAACTTTGAAGACGTGGGAATGCCCTTATTTTACACAGGAGAGGAACCTGCAGTAACGGGTGGGCACGCTACCATCGTGAAACCGAAATCAAACTTATGTGGGAAGTTCTTCGCATATTTTACTCAAACTAAAACCTTCAGATCATTCAAGAGATCATATGTTAAAGGAGCCAAAGTAATCGATATATCTGCAAAGGATCTAGCAAAAATCAAAATTCCCATCCCCTGCCCAAACGACCCAGAAAAATCACTTGCCATTCAGGGAGAAATCGTCCGAATTTTAGACACCTTCACCGAGCTTACCGCCGAGCTTACCGCCGAGCTTACCGCCGAGCTTACTGCGCGGGAAAAGCAATACAAGTTTTATCGAAATGTACTGCTAGACAATTTTCATGAAGACGTGCCACGTATGGAATTAGGTAACCCCAAAGTAGGAAAATTTATTAGAGGTGGTGGCCTTCAAAAAAAGGACTTTGTTGAAAGCGGGGTGGGTTGTATCCACTATGGTCAGATTTATACATTCTACGGTACGTCAGCGTCAGAAACCAAATCATTCATAAGAGCAGAGTCTGCGAAGGCTGCACGAATGGCTGAATCTGGTGATCTGGTTATAGCAACCACAAGCGAGAATGATGACGACGTTTGCAAAGCAGTTGCATGGATTGGCGAGCATGAAATTGCGGTCAGCAGTGATGCGTGTATCTATAGACATAAACTCAATCCGAAATTTGTTTCATACTACTTCCAAACAGAGCGTTTCCAACGAGACAAATTGCAGTACATAACAGGAGCGAAAGTAAGGCGAGTTAACCCAAATAGCTTAGCCAAAATTACCATCCCCGTTCCAAGCCCCGATGTTCAAGCCCAAGTTGTGACTATCCTAGACAAGTTCGAAACCCTTACAACCTCCCTAAGCCAAGGCCTTCCCCGTGAAATCGAGTTGCGGCAACAACAATATGCCTACTACCGCGACATGCTGTTCGACTTTCCGAGCCTCCCCTCCAGAGCAGGGGAATGACTCGGGTGAAACCTGAGGGAGGAGGCGCATGGTCCTAAAAAACAAGCTTGGGCTCACAGACCAGATTGACCTTGCCAAAGCGGAAGAAAGGATCAGTAAGCAACGAGCGCGGGCGCTTTATGACTCGGGTGACCTCGAGAAGCTAGAGGTCGGGACATTCAGGGGGTTGGCTCATATTCATGCCTATTTATTCGGGGATGTTTATGATTTTGCGGGGAAAATTCGCGACGTGAACATGGCCAAGGGTACCTTTCGCTTTGCCTCCCTCATGTATCTAGAAGTTTCCTTAAAGCATATAGACGCCATGCCGCAAAACTCGTTTGATCAGATTATTGAGAAGTATGTTGAGATGAATGTCGCGCACCCCTTTCGCGAGGGCAATGGGCGGGCGATGCGCATTTGGCTCGATCTCATGCTAAAGGACGGTTTGAAGCAGGTGATCGATTGGAATCAAGTTGATAAGGATGACTACCTTTCGGCTATGGAACGGAGTGTTGTTAAGGATGTGGAAATTAAGACTCTATTGAACAGCGCCTTGACAAACGCCATAGATGATCGGGCACTTTTTATGAAAGGTATTGATGTTAGCTACTACTACGAAGGTTATAGTGAATTTAGAACGCAGGAACTCTAAGAATGATATCCAGTAGAAAAATCGCAAGTCAGACGCGTCCCATCGCCGAAACCAGCAACTACATCATTCTCGACACCTATGTGCGCCAAGGGATGGCGGAGGACGGTTATCAGACCGAGGCCGACCTTGAGCGCCAGTTGATTGCCGATCTGGAGCGGCAAGGGTACGAGTTTTTGCGCGACCTGACCACGCCTGACGCCCTGCTCGCCAATGTGCGGGTGCAGCTAGAGCGGTTGAATCAAGTAAGCTTTTCCGATGCCGAATGGGTGCGCTTTGTCGATGAGTATCTGGACAAGCCGAGCGATACGTTGATCGACAAGACCCGAAAAGTTCACGACGACTATAAGCATGACTTTGTTTTCGACAGCGGACGCATTCAAAACGTCTACTTGGTCGATAAGGTTAAAATTCGCAACAATAAGCTGCAAGTTATTCGACAGTTCGAACAAAAAGGCGTTCATGCCAATCGCTACGATGTCACCCTATTGGTCAATGGGTTGCCGCTGGTCCAAGTCGAGTTGAAAAAGCGCGGCGTAGCCATCCGCGAGGCCTTCAATCAAATCCATCGTTACAGCAAGGAGAGTTTTAACAGCGATCGTTCCTTGTTCAAGTATTTACAACTGTTCGTCATTTCTAACGGGACCGACACCCGCTATTTCGCCAATACGACCAAGCGTGATAAGAATGCCTTCGATTTTACCATGAACTGGGCCTTGGCTGACAACCGCGCCTTGAAGGATTTGACGGATTTTACCGCCACGTTTTTGCAGCAAGAAACCCTGCTAAAGGTTTTGCTGCTCTACTGCGTCTTTGACACCAGCGACACCTTGCTGGTTATGCGGCCGTATCAGATTGCGGCGACCGAACGGATGATGCGCAAGGTCCGTTGCGCCTATGAGGCCAAGCTTTGGAACAAGCCCGAAGGCGGCGGTTTTATTTGGCATACGACAGGTTCGGGCAAGACCTTGACGAGTTTCAAGGCGGCGCGGCTCGCGACCGAGTTAGACTTCGTTGACAAGGTTCTGTTCGTTGTTGATCGCAAAGACCTGGACTATCAAACCATGAAGGAATACCAGCGGTTTTCGCCGGATAGCGTCAATGGGTCCGACAACACCGCAGGGCTGAAGCGGAACCTTGCCGACAACACGGATAAAATCGTCGTCACCACCATTCAAAAGTTGAACAATTTGATGAAGGGCGAAACAGCGCTGCCAGTCTATGGCAAGCACGTGGTGCTGATTTTCGACGAATGCCACCGCAGCCAGTTTGGCGAAGCGCAAAAGAACCTAAAGCGACGATTCAAGCGTTTCTATCAATTCGGCTTTACAGGCACGCCCATATTTCCCGACAATGCCCGCGGCGCGGAAACCACGGCGAGCGTGTTCGGCAAGGAGTTGCACGCCTACGTCATTACCGACGCCATTCGCGATGAGAAGGTGTTGAAATTTAAGGTCGATTACAACGACGTGCGGCCCAAGTTTCGCCAGTTTGAAACCGAAGTTGATGAAGCCAAGTTGAGCGCGGCGGAAACGCGGGAGGCCTTGCTGCACCCCGGGCGAATTGAGGAGGTTTCTAAGTATATCCTCGCCAACTTTCGCCAAAAAACCCACCGCCTGCAAGGCGGCGATAAGGGGTTCAATGCGCTATTTGCCGTCAGCAGCGTTCAGGCCGCCAAGTCCTACTATCAGGCGCTCAAGGCTTTGCAAGCTGACAGTGCTCAGCCCCTAAAGATCGCGACGATTTTCTCCTTTGCCGCCAATGAGGAACAGGAAAGCCTCGGGGCCATCGCCGACGAGAGTTTTGATGTTTCGGCCCTGGATTTGAGCGCCAAGGAGTTTTTGCAGCGGGCCGTCCATGACTACAATGCTCTGTTTCAGACCAGCTTCACCCTCGATAGCCGTGGGTTTCAGAACTATTATCGCGACCTCGCCAACCGTGTGAAGCGCAAGCAAGTGGATTTGCTGATCGTCGTGGGCATGTTTCTTACGGGTTTTGATGCCCCGACACTCAATACCTTGTTCGTGGACAGGAACTTGCGCTACCACGGCCTGATCCAAGCCTATTCTCGCACCAATAGGATTTATAACAGCACTAAGACCTTCGGCAATATCGTTACCTTTCGGGATTTGGAGGCGGCAACCATTGAGGCCATTCGGGTCTTTGGGGATCAGAACACCAGCCGGATCGTTCTGGAAAAAAGCTATCAGGACTACATGGAGGGGTTTTGCGAGGCCGAGCACGGCGAGGCCCGCAAGGGGTTTTTGGCTGTGGTCAACGATTTGACCACGCAATTTCCCCACCCCGATCAAATCGTTAAGGAAGCAGATAAGAAAGCGTTCGTTACGCTATTTGGCGAGTATTTGCGCCTGGAAAATGTCCTACAAAACTATGATGAGTTTACGGCACTTAAAGCCTTTCAAGGTCTCGATACCCATGATCCCCATGCCGTTGAAACTTTCAAACGCGCCCATCACCTAAGCGACGAAAGCCTCACGGCTATGGCGGCGGTGAACCTGCCCACCGACCGTACGTTGCAAGATTATCGATCCACCTATAACGACATACGCGATTGGCTAAGAAACGAAACCAGGGCGCAACACCGCCAAGAATCCGAAATTGATTGGGATGAGGTGGTTTTTGAAGTTGACTTGCTCAAGTCCCAAGAAATCAACCTAGACTATATCCTAGAGCAGATTTTCGAAAGGAACAAGCAGACGAAAGACAAGGCGGGCTTGGTCGAAGACATTCGCCGCATGATCCGCGCGAGCCTGGGCAACAGAGCCAAAGAAGGATTGGTCGTTGCCTTTATCAAGCAGGCGGATTTGGAGGGCCTGCATAGCGCGGCCGGCGTCATGGAGGCATTCTATGCCTTCGCACAGGCCGAGCAGCGGCGCGAAGCCAAGGCCCTGATCGAAAGCGAGGGATTAAACGCCGAGCCCGCGAAGCGATATATGGCAGCGTCCATCAAACGCGAGTATGCCAGCGACCAGGGGACAGAACTAAACGCGATTTTGCCGAAGATGAGCCCGCTCAACCCACAGTATCTGACGAAGAAGCGCGCCGTTTTTCAGCGCGTTCAAGATTTTGTTGCCAAGTTTAGTGGAATCGGTGGCGGGCTGTAAATTGCGGATTGGTCGAAACAAGCTAGTATAGCTGACTTCCTTTAATTTGATTAAAAGAAATCAGCTACACCCTTTATTGGCGCTCGGCTTTTCCCCCTAAAATGTAATCATTTTAAGCGGGCCTGGCTATATCATCTCTCTATGTTCCTCACGACGGAGCGCAACCAGACACAGAAAGGAAACTTGGGCAATTATACCAACTCCGCTAAAAATTGACATTTTTAGCGGAGTTTTGTCTCACGGCAGAAACGCTTCGCGTTTCGCCTCCGACGGGGCCTTCGCTTATACCCCGAGGCGCTTTCGCGCTATTCTCGGGGCCGCTACGGGGGCCGCAGTCGCGGCCCAATACCAATTCATAAAGAGTCTGTTTTAAAGAGAATTGGTATTACGCCCCCCTCAAGATCGCTTAGCCTGAAACTGCCGCGCAAAGGTTTCGGAGCGGAGCGAATAGGCCTTGAGGGTCAAATGCGTTGCGGCGGCGCTATCGACCAAGACCGTGACTTTGGGGTGGAACTGCAAGATTGACGCAGGGCAAAAGGCGGAGACGGGGCCTTCGATGAAGTTTTTCACCGCTTCGGCCTTGGACGCGCCTGTTGCTAAGATTAGGATGTGGCGCGCCTCCATGACCGTGCCGATGCCCATGGTCAGCGCCAGTTGTGGTTGCCATTCCTCGGGGTCAAAAAACCGTGCGTTGGCGTCGAGGGTGTCTTGGGTCAGGGTTTTGACGCGCGTTCGTGAGGCCAGCGATGACAGCGGCTCGTTGAACCCGATGTGGCCATTGGCGCCGAGCCCGAGCAGTTGCAAGTCGATCCCCCCTGCCGCCGTGATCTGGCCCTCGTAAGCTTCGCACTCCTCGTCAAGGTTCGTGGCCAGGCCGTTGGGCAAGTGGGTCATCTCGGGCGCAAAGTCGGTGGCGGCGAACAGGTGCTGCCGCATGAAGTCGGCATAGGATTGCGGATGGTCGGGCGGCAGGCCGACGTATTCGTCAAGGTTGAAGCTGCGCGCGTCTTTGAAGCTGATCCCGCCCGCGGCGCAGAGCTGGGCCAAGCGCGCATAGAGCTTGAGCGGGGTCGAGCCGGTCGCGAGCCCCAGCACGCTGCCGGGTTTGGCGGCGAGTTGGTCCACAAACACTTGGGCCGCCTGTTCGCTGACCTGATCGGCATTGTTCAAGATCACGAGGCGCATGGGCTAAGCCTGTTCGGTTGGGGATGAGGGCGCCGCATAGACCTGGACGCCATCAATCCAGGTCGATTGGATCTGCAAGTCGTCGTCGAACAAGACCAGGCTGGCGGCAAACCCTGGGGCGAGGTGGCCAAGCCGCGTGTCGAGGCCCAGGAACTGCGCGGGCAAGGCGCTGGCCATGCGCAGACATTGGGCCAGGGGGATCTCGGCCCAAAGGTGCGCGGCCCGCACCGCTTCCATGAGGCCAATAGCGGCCCCCGCGAGGCTGCCCTCGGCGTTGATCAGCTTGCCGTCCCGTTCTTCGATGGTTTCGTCGTAGAGTTGGAAGATTTTGTGGGGGCTGCCGACGGTGGCCATGGCGTCGCTGACCAGCAAGGTGCGCTCCGGCTTGACGTTGGCCAGCAGGCGCACATTGGCCGCCGCAACATGATGCCGATCGACGATCAGGCTGGCCCAAGCGTCGGCATGATCCAAAGCCAAGCCCACCAGGCCCGGCGCGCGATTCTTCAGCGCTGGCATGGCGTTGAACACATGGGTCAGGCCCGAGGCGCCGGCCTCAAGCGCTGCGAGTCCCTGATCAAAGCTCGCGGCGCTGTGGCCCAGACACACGCGCAGTCCAGCGCCGGACCAACGCCGGATCTGGTTCAGCGTCACTTGCTCGGGCGCGCAGGTCAAAATACGCGGATAAGGCGCGGCGCAAAAGGCGCGCAGCCAGCCCTCGTCCTCCGCGCTGGGGCGGCGAATTTCTGAGGCGCTGTGGGTCCCGCGCCGCTCGGGCGCGAAAAACGGCCCCTCGATATGCAGCCCCAGGATGCCCGGCGGCAAGGGCGCGCTGGCGAGCAGGTCGAGCGCGGCTTCATAGACGCCTGCGCGGTCGCTAATCAGGGTCGCCATGAGGCCAACGACGCCCTGACTGGCATGGGCCTGAGCGACGCGGGCAAAGGCTGTTCGTGTTGGGTCGTTGTTCAGGAGATGTCCACCGCCGCCGTTGACCTGAATATCGACGAACCCCGGGGCCAAGGTGCCTGGCAGGGTCAGCAAGTCCGCCGCCTCTGGGTGCTGTCGCGCCGGGCCGACGGCCAGGATCTTGCCGTCTGCGATCTCGACTACTTGATCGTCGCAAAAGCTGTGGCCCGTGAACAGGCGGGCGACGCGCAAATAAGCGGTCGGTTCGGCGGCGCGGGCCCCAGTCTCCAAGCTCATGACGCCGCATCCTGCAGTTCGAGGGCGAAGACATAGAGGTCCCCGCGGTAGAGCGATTGGGTGAATTCCACGGGTTCGCCATGAGGGCCGAAACCGTGGCGTTCAATTTTCAGGACCGCTTCGCCTGGGTCGATTTGCAAGTGCTCGGCCGCGTCTGCCGGACACCCCACGGCCTGAAAGTTCTGGATCGCGCGCACGGGACGAGCCTTGGATTTGTCTAGGGCGGCATAGATGGACTCGATTGGCTCAAGCTGCGAGGCATCAATCAAATGCACCGGAAAGTAGGATTTTTCGTACGCCATTGGCTGATTGTCGGCGAGTCGTATCCGCTCAAACAAGGAGATCTTCGACAAGGGCGACGCGCCGAGTAGGACGGCAAGGTGGGGGTCCGCCGTTACCAAAGCTTGGCGGAGCCATGCGGAGCTTGGCACCATCCCGCGCATTCGAATATCTTCAGAGAAACTGGTTAGCTGATTGAGTGCGCGGTGCAGGCGTGGCGCTTGCGGCTCCAACGGGACCGACGTTCCCGCCCCCACGCGCTGTTCGAGTTTGCCGCGATGAAGCAAAGGCTCTAAGGCTTTGCGAACGGTCGAGCGTGACACGCCCAACCCAGAAGCCAAGTCCCGTTCCGGGGGCAGAAAATCGCCAGGGCGCAAGTCCTGATCGGTTAGCATTTGGTCGAGCGCTTGCGACAAGACTCGATAACGTGAACCAGGGGCCTTCAGTGCTGCGCGCAGGCGCGTCGTCACCGCCATGGGTTCGGCTAAGTTGGGCTCCGCGACTCTAGGCGCTGGTTCGGTCACGGCTTCGTATCCTTCCAGGGTTCGATCACACCGTTGCGTGCCATGCCAACCGCTCCTTCCAGCGCATTCATCTGCGCAGGCACCAGCAGGCTCCTATAATCCCCGGTTAGCAAGGGCTGAAGCTTAGCCGCCATGCCGCCCAATAAGGCAAGGCGCGGAGCACCTTGCCGAGCCATGGCGGCCAGCAAGTCACCGACTGTATCAGCGGCCTTCTGAATGACTTGCTGCGCCAGCGCATCACCTGCGTCCGCATGCGCCCAAACGACCTTGGCAAACTGGCCAAAGTCCCCAGCTCTAGCGGTGTAGGCAAACTCAAGGATCTGCGCCCGGCCAGCTGGGAATTGGATCGCAATGTCCTTGGCAATAGCATTGGGTGGCAGCAATTCATCGAGGGTGTTGACGTAGATTTGCAAGGCGCGCCGCCCGATCCAAGCGCCGCTGCCCCGATCATTGAGGTGCAGGCCCCAGCCGCCAACGCGCCCTGCGTCCGCGGGTCCACGCCATTCCCCAGCCACGCCCGTGCCGACGATCAAGATGCCGCCCGGCTCTCCCTTAAAGGCACCGAACAGAGCGATCGACGTATCTGGCACGATCTTCAAATTTTGATAGGGAAACAGCAGCGAGGAAAACCTATGGCGGGCATGGGGCGATTCCGCGCCCGCGAGCCCGGCAACGATGCGCAGGTTGGCGCGCATGTCGATATCAAGCCCTGCCTCATGACAGACCTGATCAATCGCGTGCAACATGTGATCGCGCGTTCTGACAGGATCGAGGAAAATGTTGGCGGGTCCTGTATTGGCGGTGGCAATGACGCCCTCATTGACATGGGCCAGCGCAACACGGCAATTGCTAGCGCCACCGTCAATTCCCGCGTAAAATCGCGCATGGGACTGCATGTCAATATCAGAGTCTCGCGCGAATCTCACTAGAGAATCAGCTCCCGCACTTTAAGCACATTCTTGGGAGCACACGTTCTTGGAAGCATCGCTGCTAGCGCGACCTCAGTCCATGACCAGATATGCCGCAGCACAAGTGGGCACAGCGCAACGAGACCTTGTGTGGGGCGGGAGCCTATCATGTTTTCACGCATACCAATTCCATGCCAAATCCGTCAAGTCACGTTTGACAGGAATTTAGATGGAACCTTAGTCATCAAGGGCTCAAGCGGGTCCAAATGACTCTCCTGGACTTCATATACTTTATCAAGTTTCATTCCAAGATTTGGACCAAGCAAGTATATGATGCAGGATTTCGCTAAGAATGGCTCTTTAATGCCCCGGGTATAAGACCAGCGGCAATTATAAATGACTCTTGTGATCGCTGGTATGGGGGCCGCGACTGCGGCCCCCGAGCGGGCTCCAAATCCGAAGGACGCAGGGAACGCCCGCGCACAAAGAAGTTGGGCTCCAAGTCCGAAGGACGCAGGGAACGCCCGCGCACAAAGAAGTTGGGCTCCAAGTCCGAAGGACGCAGGGAAGGCCCACGCCAAAAACAAGCGAGCCCGAGAATCGCGCAAAAAGCACCTCGGGTATAAGCGAAGGCCCTGTCCTGCGGTCGGGCTGAGCGAGCGGTGGGAGCGAGGTGAGACCGCCCCACAGAGCCGAAACGCCGAGCGTTTCTGCCGTGAGACCGAAAATTTTCATGAGATGACGCACCACTATAGGGAATGGCCCCAGAGCGCTTGCCTCGGGTTGGGTCAAAGAACCGGCGAACCCAAAACTTCCGCAAGCAGGGGGCCGTCGCCTGCAAGTCTTTGAAAAGCAAGGTCTTAGGTCTGTTTGGTATGGCTTGGTTGTCCCTTTTCGAGGGCAAAAAACCCCAGTCAAGGCAAAATTGGCTTGCCATTGGTCTGATCTTGTCTTAGGAAACGCGAGTCTGGGAGATCATATGGAGCGGTTTCCTAACCCTCAACCTGGCACGCCCCGTGCGGCGGCGTGCATGCCTTAACAAAGGAGAATTCTGATGAATTTACGCACAAAGACTCTCGTTGCCGTCCTGTCCGGGACCGCGCTCACGTCGATAGCAACGGCCGAGACGCTCAAGCTCTACACATGGCGAGAGCAAGAGATTCCGCTGTGGGAGTATATTTCTGAAAACGACCTGATCGGCGACGTTGATGTCGAGGTGGTTTGGATCCAAGGAGAAAACTACGATTCCAAACTTCGGATTGATCTGGGGAACAATGTGCCTGATATGTTCCAGGGTCGGGCGGGCGCTGCCTGGATGAAACCCTACATTGATGCAGGGACGATCGAGCCTCTGGCTCTTGATTCTTCTGTCTTCGCCCAGTCGTCCTTGCCCGCGGCAACGGGCTACGACGGCAAGGTTTATGGCGTTCCCTTTGCCATTCAAATGCAGTCGGTTGTTTACAACAAGGCAGTGTTTGAAGATCAGGGCATTGAGGTCCCAACCTCCTTGGACGACTTGGAATCTACCATGGCAGCCCTTAGCGATGCAGGGATCACTCCCATGGCGTTCGGCGCAGCCGCCGGTTGGTGGCTGAACCAGGTTGTGGGCGAGGTCGTGACAGCTGGCCTGGTCGGCGATGAAGTCGCCGCAGGTCTCATCAACGGCTCGGCGTGCTTTACCGACTCCGAGTTTGTCGCCGCTTTGGAAACCATCCAGAGTTGGAACGAGGCAGGTTACTTGGGCGCCACGCCGCTCGCCGATGACTATGGCGCCATGCGCACCGCAGTCGCCTTGGGCGAGGCCGCTATGATGATTGACGGTGCCTGGTCCACAGGTCCTGCGTCGCCTATGTACGAAATTAACCCGGATCTTGAAATGGGTTTCTTCGCGATCCCTGGCGATAGTGGCAAGGTGTACTCCTTTGGTGACGGATCTTACCATATCAATGTCAAGTCCGAGAAGCGGGCAGCCGCCAACAGCGTTCTGGCTTTCACCGCTAGCCAAGAATTTGCCGAATTATTCACCGAATTGGTAGGTGAGATTCCTGCGTTCGGCGAAGACTACACCGTTGAGGACGCACGCTTGAACGAGATTGTCAGCCACATCACCGGCAACTCACTGAGCGTCACGCCCTTCTTCGCGAGCGAGCTGAACGCGTCTAACCCCTCCTATGGGGAATTGTCGGCCGCCGGATATCAGGAATTGATTGCCGGTGATATCGACGCCGCAGGCTTGGCTGCCAAGATCCAGGATGGCCTCAACTCTTGGGGTTATGTTGGTGCCGAAAACTGCGGTGGCTAACTTGGCCGCGCGCTTAGGTTAGGCCTTCGGGCGCTTTCCACGTCCCCTGGCGCAGGTCGGGGGCGTGGATCGGCCCGAACCTGACCCCAAGATGGGCAGGAGGAGTGCTTATGTCTTTTGGGTTTGACAGGCTTTCATACTGGCAAGCGTCCAACATTCAGCGTTGGATGCTGCTCACGCCGGGCGTTTTGCTCTACGGCATTTTCAACTTCATCCCACTTCTTTCCTTGCTGGCCATGGCCATGATTGATTGGCCTGGTATTGGTCCATGGAAGTTCGTTGGTTTCGACAACTTTGTGCAGCTGTTGACCAACGAGTACCAGCGCGCTGAGCTGCTAAGGGCGCTCGGCCAAAACGTGCTGTTTTTCTTTATCGTCATCACCTTCATGTTGTTTATCGGCTCAGTGCTGGCTATGCTCCTGAGCTGGAGGGTCTGGGGCCGCTCCACCTATCGGTCAGTTTTCTTCCTGGCCTACCCCTTGGCGGGGGCAGCTGTGGCCTTTCTTCTCAAACTGACGTTCGATCCACGGGGTCCAGTTAATGAGCTTCTGGTCGATGTTCTTCACCTGTTCGAACGAGCCATTCCGTTTTTGGGCGACACAGATCTGGCCCTATCCACCCTAGCAGGTTTTTATAGCTGGCATCGTATGGGCTTTGCCATCATCCTAATTTTGTCTGCAATGGTCGCAGTTCGAGTTTCCCTTTTAGAGGCGGCGACGCTCGACGGTGCCTCACGTTGGCAGACCATTCGTGCCGTTGTATTTCCCGTTCTGACACCCGCTTATGTGCTGATCGGGGTTATTGTCTTGGTCGATGTGTTCAACAACGCCGACTACACTTTGATTTTGATGGGGCCGGAGGCCGGTCCAAACCGGTCAACCGACATCATGGGTAGCTTCCTCTACCGAACATCTTTTGGGGGGTCGGCAACGACCACGACTGTGAACTTTGGCATGGCGGCTGCTATCGGTCTTTTAACGGCCATCGTAATTCTCCCCGCGGCGCTGTTCTTGGCCATTCGTAATTTGAGGAGCTAAGCCATGGATCGCCTATTCAAACTGTCTCGAACCGAGCAACTGGTGATTCAATTCATTTTGCTTGCCTGGGCTTTGGTCGTTTTATTCCCCTTCGCTTTGGCCATCTTGAACTCTTTGAAGCCAAACGTGGGTGCCGTGTACCGCAACCCCTTTGGGTTTCCCGAAACTTTGCAGTTTTCCAACTATATGACCGCGTGGGTGGAGGCAGAGTTTGCCCGCTATTTCCTAAACTCGACGATCATCGCCCTGGGGTCAGTTGTAGTCGTGACCTTTTGCGCCACGACAACCTCGTTTGTGTTGGCCCGCATGCCCTTTAATTATAGCACCCTGATTTTCATCTGCTTTATGATCGGCGTCATTGTTCCCATCCGCTTGGCTCTTGCGCCGCTTGTTACCATTATGCGGACCTTGAATCTCGACAATTCGCTTTTGGGGCTGATTTTGGTGCAATCAGCATCCATGATGCCCGTTGCGGTCTTTATCCTTACGTCGTTTTTGCGCAGCGTTCCCAATGAGTTGGAAAAGGCAGCAATAATGGACGGGGCTTTGCCCTTTTCCACGTTCTGGCACGTCGTGGTGCCGCTAGTTCGACCCGCTTTAGCGACCGTCGGGCTTCTGACTTTCGTTCAGGCTTGGAATGAGTATTTTTTTCCGCTGATTTTTTTGACCGATCAGGGCCTCTACCCCCTAACCCTTGGCATTACCGAATTCCGCAAAGCTTTTAGTGTCCAGTGGCATCTCATGTTTGCGGGGATCATGATAATGCTGGTGCCGACCTTGGTCGCGTTCCTGCTCGCCTCGCGTCAATTCATTGAAGGCCTAACCCAGGGAGGGGTTAAGGAGTAATCGCTATGTCCCACTTGACCATTCAAAATCTCAACAAACACTACGGTGCTATTCAGGTCCTCCACGATATATGTTTGGATCTGCCACCCAATAGCTTTGTGGTCTTTGTCGGACCATCGGGCTGCGGTAAGTCGACCTTGCTGCGTTGTATTGCGGGGCTGGAAGACTGCGAAGCCGAACACATCAGGCTCGATGATCGCGACGTCAGTAAGGAAGCGCCCGTGGACCGAAACATGGCCATGGTCTTTCAATCTTACGCCCTCTATCCGCAAATGAGTGTCGCGCAGAACATCGCGTTCCCCTTGAAAATCGCGCGCACGCCTAAGGCAGAAATGGACGCTAAAGTCCAAGACGTGGCGGCGTTTCTACAACTTGATCGTCTATTAGACCGCAAACCCAAAGACTTATCGGGGGGGCAGCGGCAGCGTGTTGCCATCGGGCGCGCGGTCGTGCGCGACCCAGAGGTGTTCTTATTTGATGAACCCTTATCAAACTTGGACGCAGAGTTGCGGGTAGAAATGCGTTTTCAGCTCGCCAAGCTGCGGCGTCAACTCTCCGCCACCTTCATCTACGTTACCCATGACCAGGTCGAGGCCATGACTTTGGCCGATCAAATTGTCGTCTTGCGCGACGGCTATATCGAACAGGTTGGGGCACCTCTTGACCTTTACGAACGCCCAGCCAATCAGTTTGTTGCGGGCTTCATCGGGTCCCCAAAAATGAACTTCTTTTCGCTAAACCCAGAAGGTGACGACACATCCCTGGCCTTGCCTCTCGGCACCGCGGTGGACGAGATCAACGCCTACCAAAGCGCCCAGGTCGTCGGCATTCGTCCCGAACACATGTACCTTGACCCCGACGGGCCCGTAACGGCGAGCGCGGAATTGATTGAGGATTTGGGCCATACACGTTACCTACACGCGTTCACCGCTGGCGGTAGTCGGGTAATTTTGAACCTAGGCGCAGGGCATACGCCCGCCATCGGTGAAACTGTCCACCTGCAATTCGATAAGACCAAAATGCACTTGTTCGACGAAGCAGGAACAACGCTGAACCTTTAGAACGTCGGCCTCCGGCGGACAGCGCCGGCGCAGCGGACCGATCCTCCTCGCTGGGAGGGGTGACAAGCCAGGCCTAAGGGAGTGATACCAGCGGCAATTATGATCGGCTCCATATATTCGCTGGGATAGGGGCGTAACTGCGGCTCGCCAAGCGGGCTCCAAACCCGAAGGGCGCAGGGAACGCCCGCGCCAAAAGTAAGCGGCCCCTAGAATCGCTAAGAAAGCACCTCGGGGTACAAGCGAAGGCCCCTTCCTACGCTCGGGCTGAGCGAGCGGTGCGAGCGAGGTGAGTCCGCTCCCCAAAAACCGAAACGCGAAGCGTTTCTGTCGTGAGAGGCAGACCTTGAACAAGAGCCATTTGATTCCCACTCACACATGCTGGTCGAACATGATCTTGTTGCCATCGGGGTCT
Organism: Alphaproteobacteria bacterium; assembly: GCA_965228345.1. GTDB lineage: Bacteria > Pseudomonadota > Alphaproteobacteria > UBA7985 > UBA7985 > CAXQZM01. The sequence continues at coordinate 1,250,778 of CBDDHH010000003.1, forward strand.
TCTAGGATCGCGTGAGCGGGTCCAGTGCCGTCGGGGTTGGCCTTTAGTGCGAAATTAAGACCCTTTTCTTGCAACTGTTTTTGCAGGTCCCGCACGTCCAAAAATTCTTTCAAGGGCTGGGCATTCTGATCCCAACCAGGATTGAATGTGAGGATATTGCCCTCAAACATCTGCTGAAATAGCCCAATGGTGACGGAACCGTTGCGCACGATCGTCCATCCTTGCGCGGGGTCACAATCACCGCCCGTGAACCCGAGCTTTTCATAAAATTCGAGGGACTTGCGCAAGTCTTTTACAGCAAGACTTACCGAAAAGGCACCTAATTGCATACTCTAGCCCTCCAAAACGCACATCGAGAAAAAGTTTATACACGAATGCCAATCGGATCAAGGCTTCCATTGGTTGTCGAAAATCCGCGATTGCACTCAATTGAGGCAGCGGGCATAGGAGCAATTCACATTGGGGTCGAAAAGCGGAGTCCAAATCAATTGGAACACTCGACTTGAGAGAACGTTCGCGACAGAAAAGGAGTTAAAGCCATTCAGCCGGTTCAATTTACGCCGCGATGGCTCTAGAGCCTGACTTTCGCAATAACTTAGAGCCCGCTTTGCACCACGCATCAATTTTCCCAGAGGATTTGGCCCCAGGCTACGGTTTGACGCTAGATAGCTTAGCGACGGTCCACGACAAGGTGCTAAGGGCCTTTGCGGAGCACCCCGAACACGCCCAGACGCTCGCGTCCGTTCCATGGGCCGGGCAAGTCTTACTAGCAACCGCCAAGGCGGAGGTCGCAACAACGCGGGAGTCCCTGTTCGACTTTGATCTAGCCTTCAACTACTGGAACTGGGTTTATCAAATCGCGCTATATGGACGAGGCTACGCTTTGGCGTGGGATCGCTTGGAACGGTCACTTTATCCGCGCTTGCACGATGGTAATTTAAACGCCTTCACCCATGCGCAGGGGTTGGAATTTGTCCAGAATCGCGAGGAGGTGATCGCCGCCTGGCAACCGGTCTTGCCCGCCCTAATCAATCAGCTCGAGCTATCGGGAGTTCGGATCATCTGTAATCATGCGACTTGGATGAGCCAGGGTTTCCTAATCGTAATGCTGCACAAGGCCCTGTCGGTCTACTGTGAGCGCAACCCCTGCGCATCGGCGCGGGTGGCGGCCTTGGGCCTCAGAGATCCCATGGAATTCGGGACCCATGCCTATACCTTGCTCGGGCCCTGGATCACGACCTTGGGGCACAAACTAAGTCCAGGAATATCAGACCTGCCTGCTATCGGTGCCATTCAGGCCATTTCCAATGTCCTTAAAGTGTTTCCTGATACTCCGTCGGGCCGTTTTACCTGTTGCCATCGGCGATGGCAGGGGGAGGTGCGCAAGGTTTTGCGCTTTCTAAAAACTCTAGAATCGACGCCTGGCACTCTAATTTTTGAGACCCCCAGCGGGATGCAAGATGCGCAAATCAATGGTGCCTTGGTGCCCCAACCCATGGCCAAAGCTGCTGTCCGTCTCTCTCGTGCACGGCCCAACCAGATGGTGCTAGTCGCGATGGATGAACGCGATTTGTTCCACGCTCCCAGAAGTAGGAATGGCTTTCAAGGCGGGCACATGCGCGGCGGCCACTTGCATATGGCGGTCAAATCCTATCTCGGCCCCCGGCCTAGCGACAGCGCGCCCGATTGGCCCTTGGCCCACTGGCAAGATATGGAAACGCAGATTGCAGACCTCATCCATACCCTATAGCGGCCACTTTAGGAGGCGGAGAAAGGCGCAGACGATTCCCCGCGTCACCTGTCGTGCGTGTCATACCAGCGGCAAATGTGAGTGACTCTTATATTCGCTGGTATAGGGGCCGCGACTGTGGCCCCCAAGCGGGCTCCAAGCCCAAAGGGCGCAGGGAACGCCCGCGCACAAACCATTGGGCTCCAAGGCCGAAGGGCGCGGAGAACGCCCGCGCACAAACCATTGGGCTCCAAGCCCGAAGGGCGCAGGGAACACCCGCGCACAAACCGTTGGGTTCCAAGCCCGAAGGACGCAGGGAACGCCCGTGCACAAACCGTTGGGTTCCAAGCCCGAAGGACGCAGGGAACACCCGTGCACAAAACAAGCTGCCCCGAGAATCGCTAGGAAGGCGAGCGGAGCGAGTGAGGTGAGACCGCCCCACAAAGAGGCGACACGCGAAGCGTTTTTTGCCGTAAAACCGAAAATTTTCATGAATGGGTCACCATTTCTGAGAATTGGTATTAGAGGCCAGTCATGTCTGATTTGCTGAACCATCGCGCCTCCGCCGAATACAGCGCCGATAGTATTGAGGTGCTTGAGGATGTGGAGCACGTGCGTCTGCGCCCGGCCATGTATATCGGGTCCACCGATGACCGCGCCCTGCACCATCTGGTCGCTGAAATTCTAGACAATTCCATCGACGAGGCTGTGGCAGGCCATGCGACCAAGATCACCGTGGCCATGCACGCCGATGGCTCGATCAAAATTGGCGACAATGGGCGGGGGATCCCAACGGCGGCACACAAGAAGTTCCCCGACAAGCCCACGCTCGAAATCGCCGCCACCAAACTCATGTCGGGCGGCAAGTTCAAGCAAGGGGCCTACGAAACCGCCGGCGGTCTGCACGGCGTGGGCCTGTCGGTCGTCAATGCCCTATCGGCCTGGATGCACATAGAGGTCGCGCGCGAGCGCAAGTTGGCCGACATTCGCTTCGAACGCGGCATCACAATCCAGCCCCTGCGCGATCTGGGCGCGGCGCCCAACCGGCGCGGCACTCTGGTGCACTTTTTGCCCGATGGTGAGATTTTTGGCGCCAAGGCCCAGTTGCGCGCCGAGCGGGTTTTTCCCCTAGTCCGCAACAAGGCGTTTTTGACCAAATCAACCCAGATCCTCTGGTCGTGCGATCCCGCCTTGATCGGTGAGGATAGCATGGTTCCCGCGACCGCGACCTTGCACTTCCCAGGCGGGGTGGTAGACTTTTTGGACGGCGAAGTCTCGGCCGACGCGCGCTTAGGCGCGGTTATGTTCTCAGGCAGCGTCGATTTTTCCGATCAACCGGGCAAAATCGACTGGGCCGTGGCCTGGCCCCATAGCGAAAACGGCCTGACCATTTCCTTCGCCAACACCATCCAGACTCCCCAGGGCGGCACGCACGAGGCAGGGCTGCGCGCAGCGCTAACCAAAGCCCTCAAAGCCTATGGCGACATGGGCGGAGTCAAGAAAGCCGCGCACTTAACGCCCGAGGATCTGATGGGCGGTACCTTCGCCGTGCTATCGCTGTTCCTGCCCGACCCGCAGTTTCAAAACCAAACCAAGGAACGTCTGAACAGCCCCGACGCCACGCGCCTAGTCGAAACCGCCTTACGCGACCGCTTTGATACCTGGCTAGCGGGGCAACCGCAAACAGCCCGCGCAATTTTGGACTCGGCCATTTTACGCGCCGAAGAACGCCTCGCCAAGAAGCAAGATCGCGAATTGAAACGCAAGTCGGCGACCAAAAAACTGCGCCTGCCAGGCAAGTTGGCCGACTGCGCCAAAACCGCGCAGGAGGGGACGGAACTGTTCATTGTCGAGGGGGATTCGGCGGGTGGTTCGGCCAAGCAAGCGCGCCATCGCGAAACCCAGGCCGTACTACCCATTCGCGGCAAGATCCTCAACGTGGCGTCAGCCAGCGCCGACAAGATCCGCGCCAACTCGGAAATCACCGACCTATGCCAGGCTCTGGGCGTAGCACTCGGCAGGGGCTTCGATGTGGCAGAGCTACGCTACGAAAAAATCATTATCATGACCGACGCCGATGTCGATGGTGCGCACATCGCCAGCTTGCTCATGACCCTATTCTATACCCAGATGCGCCCCTTGATCGAGGCGGGGCATCTCTATCTTGCCAGCCCGCCGCTGTACCGTCTGGGTCGCGGTGGCAAATCGGTCTATGCCCGCGACGACGCCCATAAGGACGAGCTCCTGGAACGCGAATTTCCGGGCAAGGGCAAGGTCGACATATCGCGGTTCAAAGGCCTGGGCGAAATGCTGCCCGCGCAGCTGCGGGCCACAACCATGCACCCCGACACCCGCAATCTCTACCAGGTCACCCTGCGCGACGGCGCCTTCGCTGCCACCCCGATGGTCGGGATCGACATTCCCCTCGACCACTTGGTCGACAAGCTCATGGGCAAAAAGGCCGAACATCGCTTCGACTTCATCCAAGCCAACGCCGGATTCGTCCAAGACTTGGACGTTTAGATCCCTCTGCACCGAGCCAAGACACCCACCGCGCAAGCCCCGCCCAAGCACCGATGGCCCCGAGATTAGCACAAAAGCGCCTCGGGGTATTTTGATCGCGAAGGTCATGTCCGCCAGCGCCCCCTGATCGGCGGTTCTGAGCGGCGGGTCCATACGCACAGTAAACGGATCGGTCATAGCGGCACCCCCAACCTGAAGTTGACGCAGATGAAACCGTGCACCCAAGGTCTATCTAGGGCTCTCAGAATCAAAAAAAAAACGCGCAAAATCGAATCAAACAGGGGAAATTCAGGATAAGAGAAAACTTGAAAAAAGGCCCCTTATTTCAAGGGTTTCACGGCCGCATGAACGCTTTTTTCGATCAAAGGCGCCCATTTTCGCCCGATTCTTCACAAATTCCCTGTTTCCGTCTCGTCGCACCCGTGGGCAAAGGCCCGTTTTGGGCCTAAACCCGCCCCATGACTCCCCTATTTCCCCTAGGCCAAGACGCGACCCCCTACCGCTTGATTTCGGCGGAACATGTTGGGACCGATCGGTTTCGCGGTCAGGAGGTTTTGGTCATCGCCCCCGAAGGGTTGCGCTTGTTGTCCGAAGCGACCTTTTCCGACATCAACCATTTCTTGCGACCAGGCCATCTCCAGCAGCTCCGCACGATCTTGGACGACCCCAGCGCCAGCGACAACGACCGTTACGTTGCCCTCGCCTATCTTAAGAATGCCAGCATCGCGGCTGGCGGGGTCTTGCCCATGTGTCAAGATACGGGAACCGCCATCATTATGGGCAAGCGCGGTCAAGGCGTCTGGGTCGAGGGCGATGAGACCGCAGCCCTGGGGCAAGGGGTACTGGACGCCTACGCCAACAACAATCTGCGCTATTCCCAGCTTGCGCCCCTAACCATGTTTGAGGAGACCAACACCAAAACCAACTTGCCCTCGCAGATCGAGATTTTTAATGACGGGTCCGCACTCGCCTACGCGCTGCATTTCATGGCTAAAGGCGGCGGGTCCGCCAACAAGTCGTTCCTGTTTCAAGGCACGCCGTCGCTGCTCTCCGCCGATCGGCTAATCCCGTTTTTGGATGAGAAAATCCGCACCCTCGGCACCGCCGCCTGCCCCCCCTACCATCTGGCGGTGGTTATTGGGGGCTTGAGCGCGGAGCAAAACCTCAAGACCGTCAAGCTGGCCTCCGCCCGCTACTACGACACCTTGCCAACGCAAGGATCGGCCGCGGCGCAGGCCTTTCGAGATCTCGATATGGAACAAACGATCCTAAATCTGACGCGCGACATGGGCATCGGCGCGCAGTTTGGCGGCAAGTATTTCTGCCACGACGTGCGTGTTATCCGCCTGCCTCGTCACGGCGCTAGTTTGCCAATCGGCTTGGGCGTTTCGTGCGGCGCGGATCGTCAGGCCAAGGCTAAGATCACGCCCGAGGGCCTTTTTTTAGAAGCTTTGGAGCGCGACCCCGCCAGGTTCTTGCCTGATGTATCCGAACACGACCTAGTCGGCGCAGGCGTCGCCATTGAGCTTGATCAGCCCATGGATCAGATCCGCCGAATTCTGACCCAGTATCCCATCAAGACCCGCGTCATGCTCTCGGGCACCATCGTCGTCGCGCGCGATCTGGCCCATGGCAAAGTCCGACAAAAAATCGCCGAAGGCGGCGCCATGCCTGCCTACTTCAAAGACCATCCCATTTACTACGCAGGGCCAGCCAAGAAACCCGCAGGCTATGCCTCAGGGTCCTTTGGCCCGACAACCGCTGGGCGCATGGACGGCTTTGTCGACGAATTCCAAGCCCTCGGTGGCTCCCTGATCATGCTCGCCAAAGGCAACCGCAGCCCGCAAGTGCGCGAGGCCTGCCAACGCCACGGCGGCTTCTACCTCGGCACCCAAGGCGGCGCCGCCGCCAAGCTCGCCCTAGAATCAATCAAATCCGTCGAAGTCCTCGACTACGAAGACCTAGGGATGGAAGCCGTCTGGAAAATACGCGTCGAAAATTTCCCCGCGTTCATTATCATCGACGACAAGGGCAACGACTTCTTCGCATAGGACCCAGGACAGCAACCATGTGCTAAACAGGCGGGCACGCAGGTGTTGAACTTCGCGAAGCCTATGCATGGTGTTTGGTAGACCCGCTTCACGATAAACTGAAAAAGGGCTTTTTGGTGTAAAAAGGTCTTGGCAAAGTCAGATTTGGCTGATTCTAGCCTTTTTATGAGAACCTTCAAAATCCTTAAGAAGCAACCGCGCCTGTTTTTCCGCTTAAGTGGGATAAGGGTCAGCGATTTTGACGACATTTCAGAGAAGATTTTGCCGCTTTGGGAGGCTCACAACCATCAGCGTCTATCTCGCCCCCATCGCCAACGCGCGATTGGGGGCGGGCCAAGCCATAAGCTAAGCTTTGAGGAGATGCTGCTTTTATGCCTGATCTATTATCGGACTTACATCAATCATGAGTTTCTGGGTTTGATATTTTCGGTTTCAGATAGCACGAGCATCCGAACCGCCAATACAATGACCAAGCTATTGGCAGGCCATTTTCAGATGCCCGAGCGCAGGCTTGCTTTAAGTGAGGACGATAGAGAGCAGCTCATATATCTGATTGTCGATGGGACCGAGCGCCCCTGTCAGCGCCCCAAGAAATCGAAGGGCCGAAAGAAGATCTACTCGGGGAAAAAGAAGCGCTTTACTCATAAGCATCAAATTGTCGTCGATGATAAGAAGCGCATTCGTGCTTGTGGCCCCGTTCACCCTGGGCGCAAGCACGACAAAACCCTTTATGATCAAAGCCATCTGGACAAGCCACCAGATACCCTGCTCTTGGGCGACTTAGCTTATGTAGGAACCAACTGCGAAGTCCCGATAAAGAAATCCAAGAACCAAAATCTAAGCCAAGAACAAAAAGACTACAATAAGTGGTTCAGCTCTATGCGCGTGAAGGTCGAGCATGGCATTGGACGCATGAAAAAGTTCAACATTTTCTCTGACATCTCCAGAGGAAACCGACATGAGAACATGATTGCTAAGAATGTCGCGGCTCTGGCAAACATCAATTTAAAAATTTGCTGAGATAAGCACTAAGGGACAAGTCCGTCTGTGCTCTTTCTCCCTATTGCGAATCAGGTCTGGTGCACTAGGACCTTCGAGATGCGACGACAAGACTTATACCAACGGCGAAAAAAGGTCATTTTTTATGACCGTTGGAATAAGAAGATGCGGGGTAAAAGTCCCTCGTCATCGCAAATGCTCTCAATTAGAGAACAAAGAACTTGGGCACCAACTTAGGTAGTGACCATATTGGATACTTGAGACAAGACACAAAAGGACCCAAAAATGTCAACTTTTTTGGCCATTGGTATGGGGCGGCAACACCAGGCCTTGTGCCATGCGACACGCTCAATGGAGACGAATGGTTTTAAGCCCTAATTTGGTTTTGCAGGCCTACGCGGCCGGGGCGTTTCCCATGGCCGATTCGCGCGCTTCGCCCGAGGTCGCGTTCTACCAACCGACCCAGCGTGGGGTCTTCGTCCTTGACCAGATCCATGTGCCCCGGCGCCTCGCGCGTCTGGTAGCGCAGCGACCCTATGAGCTGAAAGTCAACGTCGGTTTCGAGGCGGTAATTACGGCTTGCGCGCGCAGATCCGCAGTTTACGATGCGCGACAGCCAGAAACTTGGATAAACGCAGACATCGAACGGGTGTTTTGCACACTCCACGCCCGCGGTCATGCCCATGCCGTGGCAGCCTTCGACAGGTCGGGAAACCTGGTCGGTGGGCTCTACGGCTTACAGATCGGGGGCATGTTCTTTGGGGAGAGCATGTTCACCCGTGCGCCCAACGCCAGTAAGGTGTGCTTTCTTGGCCTATGCGCCCTGTTGAAGTCTGCAGGTTTTAACCTGATTGATGCGCAGATGCCCAACCCACACTTGGCCCAATTCGGCCTGCAAACCTGGCCCAATAAGCAGTTTTTGAACATCTTGCCCACCTACACAGCCCAGAACAAGACAATCCCCGCCGGTTTTGACTGGCACCTCCTTGATCAGTTTGTACAGTCCACCACCCAAACGTCATAAATAGCATGGTCCATGGCGTTTAAACTGGGGCTGGAGGCGTACATCCACCCCGAAAATACGGCTTGATCATCCCCTGTTATAGTATCGACCACGCTCAAAAATGCAGCGCTTTCTGGCGTTTCGGTTTCGGGGTTTTTGTAGCAAGCCGAAGCCTTGATCATAATCGTTTCAAACAGTGCGGTCTCCCCCACCCCAACGCGGAGATCAGTGAGCCGGCCGGTCAGCTTATCAAGTGCTTGAAGGCGCGCGCTGGTCATGGCCTCGGGCGGGTCAAACTGCACCTCAGTCACCTCGTAAGCTTCAGGGTTCAAACCCTTATTTCGCAAAATAATCTGGTCGGGGCAGCTGGTGTTGAAGTCCTGCTTGCCGAACCCGAACCCAGGGTTGACCAGTTCTAGGCCTTGACAATAGGTAACATCGGGGAGGATATTGTCCCCTTGGGTCTCATCCTCAATCACAATGGTCTGAGCCCAAGCGGTTTGGCTCACGGTCAGCAGACTTAAAGTCTGCAAGATCAGACCAGCACCTACGCCAATGACCCTAAAAATTGACAATCTTGGGGCCGTTTGGTGTCTCACGGCAGAAACGCGTTGCGTTTCGGCTTTTTGGGTTGCGGTCTCACTTCGCTCGCTATGCTCGATCAGCGCGACCGTGGAACGGAGTTCCTCACTTATCCCCTGAGACGCTTTCTTAGCTTGTCTCGGACTAGGTGTTTCGTGAGCGGGCGTTCCCTGCGCCCTTCGGGCTTGGAGCCCAACCCTCTCGTGCGCGGGCGTTCCCTGCGCCCTTCGGGCTTGGAGCCCAACCCTCTCGTGCGCGGGCGTTCCCTGCGCCCTTCGGGCTTGGAGCCCAACCCTCTCGTGCGCGGGCGTTCCCTGCGCCCTTCGGGCTTGGAGCCCGCTTGGGGAACTAAAATCGCAGCCCTCATACCCGTGAACATAAGCGCCATCTCTAGTTGCCACTTGTCTTAGATTCGCTCTGCGCGTTGGAACCGCACCCTCAAGCATAGGGGTTCTCCAATTGAGCCACCATTGAGATCAGGGCGGCGCGAATCTGCGCCTCGTCAACTTTCAAGATCAGGGCTTCCTCCAGAACGTCCTGGGCCAGCGCTTGCAGTTCGGTCATGTTTTCGCTCAACACCTTGAGTTTTTCGTGACAGGTTAAGGGCGCCCCGGCCGAATCGACCCAAGCCGCGTGGAGCATGTTAGTCATAGATCGCGTTGCCCGCCGCCAAATCCGACAGAACCTCAAAGAAATTGTCTGCGGGGTCCGTGGCGGCGAAAAAGTCCCCCGGCTCTAAAACGTCGTTGCCCAAATCGAAGATCAAAACCGCCAAGCGCGGCGCGCCGATCAAATCAGACTGGCGCCAGGCCAACTCAGCCTCCGCAGGGATTTGCACACCTGCATTGATGCGCAGCTGAACACGCGCATCGTAAGTGTCGGTTAGGTCAACCGCCACGACCTGCCCCACCGGCACGCCCGCAATCTCGACAAGCGTTCCCGGCGCAATACCACTGGCGTCGGAAAAGTCTGCATACAGATCATAAGAGCCATGGCCCGGCGTGCCGCGCTGACCAACGCCCCATATGAGAGCCACGGCGGCGAGCACGAGCACGAGCAGGCCAACCGCCGTTTCAATGAGACGTTGAGGAAACCGCATCTTGAATCTGCCTTAAGAAGGAGCCCAGGGTTGATAATCGCCCGCGGCGCGTGCGCGTTTCCCACCTCCAACCAACGATCCTTTCGGGCGGTAAGCCGCAGGAGTGCCAGATAAGTTTTCTTGATGGGGCTTGACCCAAGCAGGTGCAGCGTCAAAGTCTGCCTGGGTGGGGGGATCGGCCAAGTTGTGATGCAACCAAGCATTCCAAAGCGGCGGCGTTTTGGACCCGTCGATGCTACCAGCATAGCGGACCCAGCGCTTCTCCCGCATCAAGGTCCCGGCGCGCACACTTGGCTTGCGCTCTCGATAGTATCGATTGCCCAGGCAATCGGTGCCGACCAACTCTCCCTTCATAAGGGACGCCAAAAAGTTTGAAAATGCTGACATAGGCTAGCCCATACCTTGATTGACGAGGCGAATCCATACGAGATTCTAAAGTTCGATTGACGCAAGGAATTGCTGCGTCAGCCAAAATGCCGACCTGCCCATTTGGTCGCCGGTCCTTAGAAAAGCCTAAACCTTTATACCAACTCCGCTAAAAATTGACATTTTCAGCGGAGTTTTGTCTCACGGCAGAAACGCTTCGCGTTTCGCCTCCGACGGGGCCTTTGACGCGGGTCCCAAGCCCAAGGGCCCCAGGAACGCCCGCGCCTAAAAACCGCAGTAGAAATGGACACAAATGTTGAGGATTCGGATTCCATCTTGTGGAATTAACCCCGGGCCCACGAGGATAAGTTGTGGATTGTGAAAGGCTTAGGGCGTCTGCGCATCTGTGACATTTTCGCAACAGCTACACTTGCGTTGGACCAGATCTATAACTGGCGTGCGTTTCACGAATCAACACAAGATCTTGTGGTTTTCTCTCTTGCCGCCACTGTAGGCTTATGGCAGTTGCGGGCTTCCAGCGGACATCAAGGTTGTGCTGACTGGCCTTTGTGATGGGGTCTGAGGGAGACTTTGGTCGATTCGCCTCTTGAGGCAGTGTCTTAGCGCTCATGGCTAAGTAACTGAAAAAACGTGTATCTCTGGCGTACTGAGTGCAATTTCGCACTTTGCGGCGCATAATACAGAATCTCATGTCCTTGAGATTATTACGAGATCTAAGTAGCGTGTTGGTGCCTCTGCACGAGGACAGGTCCAACGCCCAAATTTGACCCACTTGCCCTCCCACTCTTGGGGGATGTTTTTAGTCTTGGAGTGCCCTGGCCCATGAAAATCGACCGTTGCTTTACTAAAGAAGGTCAGAGCCCCTACGATTTGGTCTCCTGGCGAACTTCCACCTCGGAAATTCGTAACCCCAACGGTACGATCGTTTTTCAGCAGCACGAAGTCGAAGTTCCCGAAACATGGAGCCAGGTAGCCTGCGACGTGCTGGCGCAGAAGTATTTTCGCAAAGCCGGTGTCCCCGCCCGCCTAAAACGCACCAAAGAAACGGAAGTGCCCCCGTTCCTTTGGAAATCTGAAGCCGACCGCGTTGCACTCAAAAGCCTCGACGCCGCCGATCGCTACGGCGGCGAAACTTCCGCAAAGCAGGTGTTTGATCGTTTGGCCGGAACCTGGACCTATTGGGCCTGGAAAGGCGGCTACTTTGACTCGCCCCAGGATGCGCAGGTTTACTACGATGAAATACGCTACATGCTCTGTATGCAAATGGCCGCGCCCAACAGCCCCCAGTGGTTCAACACGGGTCTGCACTGGGCCTACGGTATAGACGGGCCCGCCCAAGGTCACTTCTATGTCGATTATTCGACCGGCAAGCTGACCAAGTCAACTAGCTCGTACGAACACCCCCAACCCCACGCCTGTTTTATTCAGTCAATCGGCGACGATTTGGTCAACGAGGGCGGGATTATGGACCTGTGGGTCCGCGAAGCGCGCCTCTTTAAGTATGGTTCAGGCACAGGATCCAACTTCTCCCAGTTGCGCGGGGAAGGCGAACCTTTGTCGGGCGGCGGCAAATCCTCGGGCCTCATGAGTTTTTTGAAGATCGGCGACCGCGCAGCGGGCGCAATTAAGTCGGGCGGGACAACGCGCCGGGCGGCAAAGATGGTCACCGTCGACGCCGATCACCCCGACATCGAAAAGTACATCGCCTGGAAAGTGGAAGAGGAACAGAAGGTCGCGGCGCTGGTCGCAGGGTCCAAGCAACTCAACCGCCATATGAACGCGGTCATGGCCGCGTGCCTGGAGGGCGAAGGCCTAGACCAGGAAGACGACCGCTACGACCCCAAGGTGAACAAGGGATTGGCACGCGCCATTCGCACGGCGCGGGCGGCCCTGATCCCCGACAACTATCTCTACCGTGTGATCGAATTTGCCAAGCAGGGCTATACGGAACTGAGCATCAAGACCTACGACACCGATTGGGATTCGGATGCATATCTGACGGTTTCCGGGCAAAATTCCAACAACTCCATCCGCTTGACTCACGATTTTTTCGAACGGGTTTTGGCCGATGGCGATTGGGATTTGATTCGACGCACCGACGGCCAAGTTCACAAAACTATAAAGGCGCGCGCCCTGTGGGAGCAGATTTCCGAGGCAGCGTGGCAATGCGCCGACCCTGGCATTCAATACGATACGACGATCAATGAATGGCACACGTGCCCGCAGAGCGGACGCATCAACGCCTCCAACCCCTGTTCTGAATACATGTTCTTGGACGATACGGCGTGCAATCTCGCGTCCCTGAACTTGCTGACTTTTTTGCGCGATGATGATACCTTTGACATCAACGCCTTTACCCACGCCTGCCGTCTCTGGACCCTGACACTGGAAACGTCAGTGTTGATGGCCCAATTCCCCTCCCGCGAGATCGCGCAGCAGTCCTACGAGTTTCGCACCTTGGGCCTTGGCTACGCCAACCTTGGATCCTTGCTTATGGCCCTAGGCTTTGGTTACGATTCGATTGAGGGCCGTGGCCTCTGCGGCGCGATTTCCGCCCTCATGACCGGGGTTGCCTACACCGCCTCAGCGGAAATGGCCGCAGGCGTTGGCCCCTTTTCAGCGTACGACAAAAATGCCGCCGCCATGCTGCGAGTGATTCGCAATCATCGACGTGCGGCCCATGGCGAAGGTGAGGGATACGAAGACCTGTCGATCCTCCCTACCCCGTTGCGCGCCGAAGAGTGCCCACTCGCTGGTGTCGTCGCGGCGGCGCGGACGGCCTGGGATACGGCCCTGGAGCTTGGCGAACGCCATGGGTATCGCAACGCCCAGGCGACCTGCATCGCACCTACTGGCACGATTGGACTGATCATGGACTGCGACACCACAGGCATTGAGCCCGACTTTGCCCTGGTTAAATTCAAGAAACTTGCGGGTGGCGGGTACTTCAAGATTATCAATCAGACCGTCCCGCGCGCGCTCAAGCGACTAGGCTATACGGACAATCAAATCCCCGAGATCATTGCCTATGCACAAGGCCAACCTTCGCTCACCTCGGCGCCCGCCATCAATTTGCGGTCTTTGCGCGAACGGGGCCTCAAAGACGAGCAGTTGCAAGCCGTGGAGGCGCAACTTGCAACAGCGTTCCATATTCGTTTTGCCATAAACCCTTGGACCCTTGGTTTGAGTTTCTGCAAAGATATCCTGGGATGCAGTGACGCGCAGCTCCAAGCCCCCGACTTTGACCTGCTTACCCACCTCGGCTTCTCGACCCAAGACATTGAGGCCGCGAATGACTATTTGTGCGGTGCCATGACACTGGAGGGCGCGCCGCACCTCAACCCCGAACACCTGTCAATCTTTGACTGCGCCAATCCGTGCGGGGCGCGGGGCACGCGTGCATTGAGCGTCGATAGCCACATTCACATCATGGCAGCGGCGCAACCCTTCGTCTCTGGTGCCATTTCCAAAACGATCAACATGCCCAATCGAGCGACGGTTGAGGACTGCAAGGCGGCCTACGTGCTGTCATGGCGCTCAGGGCTTAAGGCCAATGCCCTTTACCGCGACGGCTCCAAACTCAGCCAGCCGCTGAACGCGGCCCTGCTTGCCAGCGATGGCGTGGAGGACGAGGAGGAGGATGGAGCTTCTTTGATTGATGCGCCGCAACACCAACAAATTGCCGCGGTGGCAGAAAAACTGACCGAACGCGTAATCGAAATCGAGCGCGCTGCGACCCGAAAGGCCCTGCCCCACCGTCGCACGGGCTATACGCAGAAAGCCAAAATTGGCGGCCATAAAATCTACCTGCGCACCGGGGAATTTGACGATGGGTCGCTCGGTGAGATTTTCATTGATATGCATAAAGAAGGCCACGCCTTCCGCTCGCTCATGAACAACTTTGCCATCGCCATTTCCTTGGGCTTGCAATACGGCGTGCCGCTGGAGGAGTTTGTCGAGGCCTATACCTTCACCCGCTTTGAACCCGCTGGACTGGTCGAAGGCAACAGCACCATTAAGATGTCGACCTCGATCCTTGACTACATCTTCCGGGAATTGGCGATCTCCTATTTGGGCAAAAACGAACTCGCGTCCGTGACTCCCAAGGATCTGCGGGCCGATACCATTGGCCGCGGCACCTCCGCCGACACTGCCTTGTCGGCTACCACCGATCTCGGTCTTGCGGCAGCCCAGGTTGCCACCCACTACGCCTCCAGAGGGTTCGTGCGAAACCGTCTTAAGGTCTACGACGGCGGCCAAGCGCGCGCGCAAAAAACCGACGGAGCGGCGGCCCTCAACATGCACGCGCACGAGCATGCCGAAACGCCCCCCGATGAGGGCCCAAACCCCGCCGCGCAAGTCGAAGATATAGGCCAGCTCCGCGCATTGGCGCGCCAACAAGGGTTCGAGGGCGATCCGTGCAGCTCATGCGGTCATATGACCCTGGTCCGCAACGGCACTTGCCTCAAATGCGTTACCTGCGGCACCACGACAGGCTGTTCCTGATACCAACTATACCAACTCCGCTAAAAATAGACATTTTCATCGGAGTTTTGTCTCACGGCAGAAACGCTTCGCGTTTCGGCTTTTTAGGGTTGCGGTCTCACCTCGTTCGCACCGCTCGCTCAGCCCGACCGCTGGACGGGGCCTCCGCTTAAACCCCGAGGCGCTTTCTATACCCTCGCGCAGAGGTCTTTGAGTGACGGCAGCGTCTATCGCCCGCAGGAGGAGCCTGTCGGCGCGGTGACTTTTGGTTGGATGACCACGTTGCGGGCAAACCTGACCGCGCGCATCGAACTGACGCTGAGCGACTTGGGCAACAATGATCGGGAGGAGGTGCGCGTCGATGGTACGGTTGATCGGCGCTTTTGAGTGTCTGTGATCGGTGGGCCACAGCACCAATCCAAATTTAAGCGGGTCGTGCTTCGTGGCTTGTGATCGGGCATCCTATCTGTAAGTAGTTGTTTTTTAAATATTTATTTGACGAGATTTTAACAAGGGGCGGCGTGATGCCGCGCAAGGATTTGACAAATGTTACATAATTGCACGAACAAGTTACCTCTCTTGAGGGGAAACTATAAAAGGCGGTTTTCGTTACCTGATCGCGTCTGTGCCTTCGCGAGACCGCCTGAAGAGACGGCATGTCCAAGGCGTAAAGAATTTTAAGTTGTTGCAAAAGAACCTCAGATGTGGTATGCAAAAATTCAGCATAGGCTGATTGGTTAGACCCATGTCTTATATTCTCGAAGCTATCTTGGCCAAGCCCGCCCAATTGGTCGACAAGAAGATAGGGGAACGCGCCTACGTCGCTGCGGCGTTCCTGCTCGCGTTAGGGGCTAGCCTGCCTACGCAGGCGGACGTGCCAGTCGATTGCCAGGTCGACGCCAGCAATCCCGTCAGTTTTGTGGGAACGGTAGAGCCTTGCAAAGACTTGCTGGTTATTTCCCAGGCGGATTTCGATGCAGTGGGATCAGCAAGCCGCTCCAATGAGCTAACAAGAGACGACGGCAACGGCCAATTTAGCGTGACACATGGCTCAGAAACCTATGGCGTTGCGGAATGGTATACGGGCAACATTTCAGATATGGCGGGGTATTTCTACTCAACCGCTATAGGGGATGGGACTGTCGTGGGTGATATCAGTAATTGGGACACGTCCCAGGTTACTGACATGTCATTAATGTTTCGAACTTCTGGCTCGTTTAATCAGAATCTTGGTGCGTGGGACGTATCTAAGGTTAAGACTATGCGTGATATGTTCGGGTATGCGAGCGCCTTCCAAGGCAATGGTCTTTCTAACTGGGACACATCCAGCGTTGAAGATATGGAAGATATGTTTCGAATAACCGATAACTTTAACGCTGATATTAGCGGTTGGGATGTGAGCAACGTGACAGCCATGAAGGCGATGTTTAGGAAGGCAAATGCGTTCAACGTGGATATAGGCGGGTGGGACGTGAGGAACGTTGGTGACACGTCCTATATGTTCCTAGACAACGCCATTTTTGACCAAGACATAGGCGGGTGGTTTGTGACAAACGTCACGGACATGGCAGGTATGTTTAAGGGCGCGGCTGAGTTCGATAGGGATATAGGTGGGTGGGCCGTAAGTAATGTCACGAGCATGACTGAGATGTTTAACGAATCCGCGAAATTTAACCAGGATCTGTCGCAGTGGAACGTTAGTCATTTTGATAGTGAACCGAGAGATTTCAGTGAAAATGCAAATTCCGACTGGTTGAGCAATTCTGCTTATCAACCAAAGTGGGGTCAAACAAGTTCGATCGATCCATCGGTCTTGTTTTCTGAGACCAATGTTTCGATTTCTAAAGGAAGTACCACAACTGTTGGTGTTGTTCTTAAGACTGAACCGACAGCGGATGTGGTGATCACCCTTGGTTCTGATAATGCAGCGGTGACGGTTGTTGCGGAAACCGGTGGTGGGGAGTCTCTGACGTTCACGCCCGAGAACTGGAATCAATCACAGAACGTGACGATCACGGCAGTGGACGACGATAAGTCGACCTCTGAGACTGGCGTTTTGGCAAGCTTCACCCCCGGCGGTGCGTCGGAATACGCGAGTTTGGGTGCCCAAACAGTGACGGTTGATGTGGCGGATACGGATACGAACGACCCAGCAGCTTTTGAGTTGACCCTCGTTGGTTCGACGGATGGAACGGTAAGCCTGGATGAAGGCACCACCACGACTGTTGGTGTTGTTCTTAAGACTGAACCGACAGCGGATGTGGTGATCACCCTTGGTTCTGATAATGCAGCGGTGACGGTTGTTGCGGAAACTGGTGGTGGGGAGTCTCTGACGTTCACGCCCGGGAACTGGGATCAATCACAGAACGTGACGATCACGGCAGTGGTTGACGATAATTCGACCTCTGAGACTGGCGTTGCGGCAAGCTTCACCCCCGGCGGTGCGTCGGAGTACGCGAATTTGGGTGCCCAAACAGTCACGGTTGATGTGGCGGATACGGATACAGCGGCTTTTGAGTTGTCGGTTGAGCTGACGGATGGGAAGGTGAGCCTGGATGAAGGCAGCAGCACGACTGTTGGTGTTGTTCTTAAGACTGAGCCGACAGCGGATGTGGTGATCACCCTTGGTTCCAACAACGCAGCGGTGACGGTTGTTGCGGAAACCGGTGGTGGGGAGTCTCTGACGTTCACGCCCGAGAATTGGGATCAATCACAGAACGTGACGATCACGGCAGTGAACGATGATAATTCGACCTCTGAGACTGGCGTTGCGGCAACTTTCACCCCAAGCGGTGCATCAGAATACGCGAGTTTACCCGCACAAACAGTCACGGTTGAGGTAAGCGACGATGAGGCGCCCTCGCTTATCGTGTCAGGTGAGGACTTATCCGATGGTGAGTTGACGGTTACCGAGGGCTCGAGTTCGCCTGTTGATGTTGCTCTTGCGACCGAACCGAGCGCGAGTGTTACGGTCACGGTCTCGGTTCCCACCGATGATCCCGCGACGGTTTCTAATGACGGCGGGGAGACCTCAAGTAACAGTGTGGCGCTGACCTTTACCGCGAGTGACTATAGCACGCCCCAAGCAGTGACAATCATCACGGCGGACAATTCAACCGTCGGCGCGGCGGCTGCGACTCTCACACTTGCCACAGCCAGCACCGATAGCGACTATAGTGCCGTGGCCGATCAGACTGTGGCCGTCACCATTGCCGACGATGAGTCCGCGGAACTGGTCACTAATGTCGCGACCTTGACTATGGACGAAGGCGCGACGGCAACGTTCACCTTGGCCTTGGGCGGGGAGCCGTCGAGCGAGGTGAGTGTTGCCCTTGCGAGCAACAAGTCTGCCTTAAGGCTTGCGGAGGCCAGCTTGACCTTCGATGAGACCAACTGGTCCGTGCCGCAGACGCTGACGCTCACGGCGCCCGAAAATGCCACCCTCGGGAACGCGACGGCGGAAGTGAGCCTCACGGCCACGGGTGCCGAGTTTGAAGGCGTCAGCGCTGAGGTCGTGGTGCAGATTGTCGATAACGATTATCAGCCCCCGTCAGAAGATACGGGTGCGCGGGTTTCCTCCATCGCGACCAGCGATGTGATGGGCACGCAACTCGGCAATCTGATTAGCGATGCGGTTTCAGGAGGCATCTCCAGCGCGCGGAGCCGCCGGGGCGAACAGCCCTGGCGGACGCGGCGCACGCTGCTTGGGCAAGGGTCGGCGGACTATAACCCCGAGGCCTATAATCGCTTGCAGGTGCTGTCCGCGCGCGAAGGGGAGGACGGCTTTACCTTGGTCGATTGGTTCTCGGTCGGCCTGTCGCAAGCCTCGCTGGATTCGAGCTTGTCGGGCGACGGCGTTTTTGCCTATGCCATGGCTGGGCGCGAGTTGACCAAGACCGAGAGCAGCGTCGGCGGTTTGCTCTACGGCATCGAAACCTCGAGTTGGGACTATGAGGAAGAAACCGATGTTGATCGCACGGGCTTTTCTTTTGGGTACTATCGCGCGCAGGAACGCGACGGGCTGACGTTCAGCGGCTCGGCCATCTACACCCTGACGCTGAACGACTTTGTCAGTGCGATCGACGCAACGGGCGATGCCACCTCCCATCGATTGATCTTTAGGGGCAGCCTTAGCGGGGAGCGCGCGTTTGACCGCATGCCAGGAACGTTGAAACCCTATGTCAACCTCATGTACGCGACCGAAAGTCTTGATTCCTTCACCTTCTCCGACGGCACGAGCTCGGATTCCAGCAGTACCCAGCTTGGCCGGCTTGGGCTCGGCCTGGAATACGCCACCTCGCCCACGGCGTCGGGCAATCGCTTTCTGGTGCGCGGCGAATTGAGCCAGGTGTTCGGGACCGATTCCGTCACGCTCAGCGATGGTGAGGTCTATAGCCCCAACGAAGACCCGGTTGGCTCGATCACCTTTGGCTGGCTCACGCGCCCTAATGCCGACACGAGCGCGCGGATCGAGTTAACCTTCGACGAGCTGGGCAACAGCGATGCCGAAGAACTCCGCCTGGACGGGACGATCGATCGCAAGTTCTAGGGATGGTGCCTTCTACTCTGCGCTTAGAATACCATCGCGAGGGACTGTGGTGTCGCGCGCGGGTGTTCGGACTCTAGAGCAATGTCATCCAGCGCGGCGCGGAGCGACGTCGCAGGATCCATCACCTGCGGTTTCCCATCGTGCGCGGAAGGTAAAGCCGCGCGACACTTATACCAACTCCGCAAAAAATTGACATTTTTAGCGGAGTTTTGTCTCACGGCAGAAACGCTTCGCGTTTCGGCTTTTGGGGTCGCGGTCTCACCTCGCTCGCTACGCTCGCTCAGCCCGACCGCTGGACGGGGCCTCCGCCTATAGCCCGAAGCGCTTTCTTAGCTCCTCTCGGGGCCGCTTCGGGGGCCGCGGTCGCGGCCCTATACCAGTTCATAAAGAGTCTGTTCTAAGGAGAACTGGTACTAGTCATCGGTCCGACGTTTGCCAGCGCGGGTTGATCCAGGGTTGATCGTTTGATCTGGGAAGCGGATCCCGACCCAAGATATGGTCGGCGGCCTTTTCGCCGACCAGGATCGAGGGGCCATTCAAATTGCCATTGGGAATTCGTGGGAAAATCGAGCTGTCGGCCAACCCCAACCCCGCAACGCCGATGACCCGGCACTCGGGGTCAACCACCGCCATGGGATCGTCGGCCTGGCCCATCTTGCATGTCCCGCACGGGTGATAGGCACTCTCCACAGCTTGACGAATGAAATCATCCAAGTCCGCATCGCTTTGCCGTTCGGCCCCTGGGGCAATTTCGCGGCCACGGTAGGGGTCAAAGGCCGCTTGGCCGAAGATTTGGCGGGTCAAGCGAATGCAATGACGAAAATCTGACCAGTCTTCAGGGTGGCTCATATAGTTAAACCGAATTTTCGGCGCGGCAGCCGGGTCGGCGCTGGCGAGTGTCACGCTGCCCCGCGACCGCGAGCGCATCGGGCCGACATGGGCCTGAAAGCCGTGGGCCTTGGCCGGGGCCTTGCCGTCGTAGCGGATTGCGACGGGTAAGAAATGATACTGGATATCAGGGTAGATCACCCCAGGCTTCGAACGCAAGAAGGCGGCGCTTTCGAAGTGGTTAGTCCCCCCCTCGCCGGTCTTGGTCAGCATCCATTGCAATCCGATGCGCGCCTTAGACCACAGATTCAGCCGCGAGTAGAGCGAGATGGGCTGCACACACTCTTGCTGGATATAGAGTTCCAAATGGTCTTGCAGGTTCTGCCCGACCCCGCGCCGGTCGGCCCGCACCGAAATGCCCATGGCCCGTAGGTGCGCCGCTGGCCCGATCCCCGAAAGCATGAGCAGCTTGGGGGAATTGATCGACCCCGCCGCTAGGATCACCTGTTTGCGGGCGCTAAGCACCCGCACTGTTCGGCCGATCCGCACCTCGGCGCCGCCGCAGCGACGCCCGCGGAAGACCAACCGCTCCACCAAGCCCCGCTGCAAGCGGCAGTTGCGCCGCCGCAGCGCCGGTCGCAGATAGGCATTGGCCGAGGACCAGCGTCGGCCGCCATGGACCGTCATCTCCATGGGGCCGAAGCCCTCCTGCTTTTCGCCGTTGTAGTCGGGCGTCAGCTCAAAGCCCGCTTGGGCACCCGCTTGCACGAAGGCGTCGTAAAGGGGGTTCTGGCGCGGGCCGCGCGATACGTGCAGGGGCCCATGGGTGCCGCGCCAGTCTGGATCCCCGCCATGGGCACCGCTATGCCATGTTTCCATGCGCCGAAAGTAAGGCAGCACATCGGCGTAAGCCCATCCACGCGCGCCTGACCGGTCCCAATGATCGTAGTCATGGGCATGGCCGCGCACATAGACCATGCCGTTGATGGAGGACGAACCACCGATCACCTTGCCGCGCGGCGTATGCATGCGCCGCCCGTCTAGGTGCGGCTCAGGTTCGGAATCGTAGCCCCAGTCGTAGCGGGGCATGTTCATGGGGATCGACAGGGCGGCGGGCATCTGGATGAGCGGTCCCGCGTCGGATCCGCCGAATTCAACGACTTGCACCTGATTGCTGCTATCTTCACTCAAGCGATAAGCGAGTGCGCAACCGCTGGATCCGGCCCCAATGATCAAGTAGTCGGACTCCACCTCCATGCCCCCTTCGATCACGTGATGTCGCCGGCAACCTCGAAGTCCGTGCCGTCTGCCGTGAGGGTAAAGTCCCCCTTTGCGACAGCCTTGGCCCAGGTCGCGGTCCGTTTCAATCCGCCAAGGGGATAGAGATGGACGCCCTTGATAAGAGATTGAGGTTCCACCGCCACATGGTTGGCAAGGCCAACCAACTGCTGCGCCGGGGTTGAGACCGTCATGAGTTTCATGACGTTCATAGCCTGCTTGCGGATGAACGCGAGGGAAGGCCCTACCCCTGCCTCCATGCCAAAGCGCAGCAAGGTCTTGATCGTCGCCAAACCCGGCAAACCCACATAAACGGGCATCGTTGACCCCGCCGCCTGGAGCGCCCGATCCCACGCAATGATCGGCGCCGCCTCGAAAGCAAATTGGGTCACCTGATAGACCTGTGCGTCGCTCCGCTGGTGGTAGGCGTTTTTCCATTGAACCGCAGCCCAAATCGCCTCATCCGACATGTCGGGCGAACCTTCTGGATGGCCTGCGACGCCGATAGATTTCATGCCCACCGCGTCTAGAATGCCAGTGTCGAGCATCTGCATGGTGTCCGAGAACGGGCCAAGGGGATCCTTCACGCCGCCCGCAATGCACAAAACATGCTCAACGCCCAAGTCGGCCAAAGCCTTGACCTGATCCTCAAAAAATCCACGACTGGGCATGGACCGGGCCGCCAAATGGGGAATAGGTCGAAAACCCTCAGCCAGGATGCGCCTGGTCACTTGCAAGGTATCGGCGAAGTCTGACCCTGGCAGGAAAGTGACATAAATCGGCGTCTGCGGGTCAGCGCGATCCCCAAAGTGCGGCACTTTCTCGGCGGCTTTGGGCGTGGTTTCCAGAGTATAGCCCTGAAACAGTTGGACAATAGCGTCCCGTGTCTTGCTCGGGTCGGTCACGCTCATGTCGCTTGGCTCATGCCGATTGGGGTTGGCGCCCAGCATTGGCGATCAGCTGTTTGAGTTTGCCGGCGCCGTAGAGCGCGTCAAGTTCAGCGGCTTTGGCATCCGCCGCCGCTTGCAGATCATCGCCGCATTCCACGGCTTCGCCGTCCCGCCACTCCGACAAATAATCATCCGTAGAATCCAAACCGCCTCGCATCGCGGCGGCGTCGATGGCCTTCTCAAATCGTTCGGGCAAGGGCGCGGTCGCCTTGTTGCGACGCCCAGCCTTCGCCAAGACTAAAGCGGGCATGTCGCGCCAGTATCGGATTGTGAGTGTTCCCATGCCAGTGTCTTAGAGCGGAGGCCTTAAGCGAAAACAAGCGGAAGCGACATGCACTAAACCAAGGCAGACAAGTCCGCCGCGAAGGGGGCGAGGCCTGTCTCGATCCGCTCGTAGTCAAGTCCCATGCGCGCCGCGGCTTCCTCAGCTTTGGCATCCAAGTCTGGATCGGGAATCTGCACCAAATAGACGACTTTGCGATAGTGCCCGAAATACATGGGAAGGAGTTCTGGGTAGCGGTCTAGGCCCATGGTTTTCCAGAATACCGTATCGAATTGCCGCACCAAATAGTCGGTCAAGTAAAAGGTCCCCAGTTCGTCATGGGCCATTTGATCGAAGGTGGTGGCACCGGCAAAAAACGAATAGCAATGCGGCCCAGGCAGGCGCGTGGCGCCGTGTTTTTGGAGAATGGGGTCGAGGAGGCCGCCGGTCCCGCAATCGGCGTAGCCGACCAATAATGTCTTGTACTGCCCCACAACCTCGGACAGCTTAGCGTCGACGCGGGCGGGAATCTGGTCGGGATGGTTGTGCAAAATAGCGGGCAGGGCCTGGACCTCTAGATGGGTCCAACCGTTGGCCTCAATGACCGTCAGGACTTCTTTGGCTATGGCCCCGCAGACCAGCAAGTAGGCGGTCTTTTCCATTGCCGCCACGCTATCCGCGGTTTTGAGGCTCTCGTAGCTACGTTTGCGACGCCGAGCAACGCGGCGGCGTCAAGAGCGCGCTCAAGCCTCCTCGATGGACCGCAGATACCAGTTGGGGGTTTCAGAATTGACGTCGCGCACAAAGGTATATTCAGCGGTTTCGCGCACCGTTTCCCCCAAACCTTCCACCTCGCCGCCGTCGGGATCGCGCTTGGCAACCAGTTGTTCCAGGCGTGTGGTGAGGCAAACCACCGCGAGCGTATCCTCCATCTTGGCGTCCACAAGGCGCGGGTCGCCGAGGCTAATCAACTCCAGGCGGGTATTGTCCTCGGCTTCTTCGGCGGCGGTCAGAGCTTGATCGAAGGCCTCGTAAAGATCTTGCTTGAGCAAGATTTGCAACTGGTCGCGGTCACGGGCCTGAAACGCCTCCAGCATTAACTCTAGAGTGCGTTTGGCCCCCGCAATGAACCGATCCAGCTCAAACCGCGCGTCTGCATCCTGGATGTCTTGCAACCCCTCCTCAATCAGCGCCCGATCTGCCCCCGGCGCGACCTGCTTTTCATCCAACTGAAAATCCGCTTCAACAGGGCCGCCGCCTGTGTAAGAGTAGGGTTGGTAGGCACCGTCGCCGCTGGCTTGGGCGCGGTCGGCATCGGCGCTACGGCGGCGTTCCTTGCGCGGTTCGGGCTTGGTACGCCCGACGGGCTTGCCGAAGGCATCAAACAGCAAGTAACCAAAAAACAGCGCGATGAGCGCATAAAAAATCCAAGCCACGTCAGCGGGTCCTGTCTCTAAATTGGTCAAGCGGGGCAAAGCTACCGTCGGTGGCTTCGGGACCCAAGATAGGACCTAAGGTCAAACGGCATTCCTATCAAGGGGCGCGCGGCAAGACTTTTGCCTCCGAAGCCCCGCAGACAAGGTTGCGCGCCACTCCCCTTCAAAGACAAGACTTGCAAGTCAGACGCCTTCGCCCCAAGTCTTTAGGCTTATGCTGCGCCTTATTCCCCTGGTTCTGATCCTCATAGCGGTCCTGGAAATCATGGTGTTCATGTGGTCGGGTCAGTACTTGGGATTTTGGTCAACTGTGGTCCTGGTCTTGGCCTCGGCCTTCGTTGGGGCCTTCCTTATTCGCGCCCAAGGCGTCCGTGTGCTTGTCGAGATGCGAAACAAGGGCCCAGGACGGGGGTCTGTGGCGCGGATCAAGCCCCTGGCGCAGTCGATTTTTGAGAGCCTATGCCTCATACTAACGGCCGCTTTTTTGATAACGCCCGGTTTTCTGACTGACATCACAGGCCTTTTGTTGCTGGTTCCGTCCGTCCGCCTTGCCCTTTACGCTAAGGTACACACCCGCGTATCAAGTTTTATGATGCACGAGGCCTTTGCTGACGATCCCTACACAGGGCCTTGGGACATGCCGAACGACTCCAGGTCCGAAAAAAAGCCCCGCTGCAACAAAAAAGCCCGCAAAACGATCCTAGTTGAAGCCGAGGACGAACAAGGCAAAGCGAAATAGGCACCGCTATCCTGCTTGGAGTGGCGAAGGATACTAAGCCCTGCGGCAAGCCCCCTCCTTTGAAGGGGTGGCAGGCGCAGCCTGACGGGGTGGTTTTTCGGTGCTGAACACAAGGCGCGCCTTGATGGCCAGGTCCGCAGTCCACCCCGCCCTAGCGGGCACCCCTCCGAGGGAGGGGAATTGGGCGATGCTGGGATGGAACTTTTTGTTCCATCCGCTGCCCGTCAGTGATGGATTCCGCGACCTCGCTTCGCTCGGCTCGGAATGACGTTTTTCTTTTGACGGTGTTGAAGCGCTGGTCGGCCACATTGCGCGTGTTGCGAGGCCCAGGAAACAGACGGACGCGAAGCAATACGAGGGCGTCCCCCCCATCTCCGATGTCATCCAGCGCGTGGCGAAGCGAAGTCGCAGGATCCAGCATCGAGCGGCGGCAGGAAGGGCAGACGGCGCAAAGTTTGCTCGTTGACACACTTCCCCTGGTGGGGCCGCAGGCTTAGCCTGTCGGGGTTGTCTTTCAGCGCTGAACTTAAGGCGGGCCTATATGACCGATCTCGCAAACTCCGCCCTGGCGGGCACCCCTCCTAAGGAGGGGAGTGGTACGGTGCAAGGATGGACCCTTCTGTTCCATCCGATTCCCGTCAGTGATGGATTCCGCGACCTCGCTTCGCTCGGCTCGGAATGACGTTTTTCTTTTGACGGTGTTGAAGCGCTTGAGGGTTACCTTGCGCTTTGCAACGCCCAGGAAACGGACGGATGCGAGGCAACAAATGGCCCAAGCCCCCTCCCGACGTCCATCCGACACCAGTTCGGTTGGTCTAGCCCAGGTGCCGCACATCCGTGAGCCGCCCGGTCAAAGCCGCAGCGGCGGCCATGGCGGGGGAGACCAGGTGGGTGCGCCCGCCCCGGCCCTGGCGGCCCTCGAAGTTTCGGTTGGACGTGGATGCGGCGCGTTCGCCTGGGGCTAGGCGGTCGGCGTTCATGGCCAAGCACATGGAACATCCCGGCTCGCGCCAATCAAAACCCGCCTCGGTAAAGATCCGATCAAGACCCTCTTCTTCGGCCTGTTCCTTCACCAAACCTGACCCTGGGACGATCATGGCACGGACGCTTTCGGCAACTTTGCGCCCCTTGGCCAGAGCAGCTACTTCGCGCAAATCCTCAATCCGCCCGTTGGTGCACGACCCGATAAAGACGGTGTCAATCGCCACCTCCTCCATGGGCGTACCCGGCTTCAGGCCCATGTACTCGAGCGACCGTTCAACGGCTTGACGCTTGTTCGGGTCCTGAAAGTCATGGACGCTTGGCACCTTGGCGGTCACGGGCACCACATCCTCGGGGCTCGTGCCCCAAGTGACCTGCGGAGCGATTTGACCCGCATCCAGCCGCACCACTTCATCGTAGGTTGCCCCCGCATCGCTCGGCAGCTGGCGCCAAGAGGCGACTGCGCGGTCCCAATCCGCCCCCGCAGGCGCCATGGTGCGCCCCTTTAGGTAGGCGAAGGTCGTCTCATCGGGGGCGATCAGGCCCGCGCGCGCGCCGCCCTCGATCGACATGTTGCACACGGTCATGCGCCCCTCCATGGTCATGGCCGCGAAGGCCTCGCCCACATACTCGATCACGCACCCCGTTCCGCCTGCCGTGCCGATTTTGCCAATGATGGCCAAAATCACATCCTTGGGCGCGCAGCCAAGACCAAGGGTGCCTTGCACCTCAACCTTCATGTTCTTCGATTTGCGCAGGCTCAAGGTTTGCGAAGCCAGCACGTGTTCCACCTCCGACGTGCCGATGCCAAAAGCCAGCGCGCCGAAAGCGCCGTGGGTCGAAGTATGAGAATCGCCGCATACAATGGTCAAGCCTGGCAGCGTAAAGCCTTGCTCAGGCCCAACGATATGAACAACGCCTTGGCGATAATCGTTCATGTCGAACAGGGGAACGCCAAATTCCGCGCAGTTTTTACGCAGTTGATCGACCTGAATGCGCGAGTCTTCGTCGTCGATGCCCGCAGCACGGCCTTGCGTGGGCACATTGTGATCGGGTGTCGCTAGCGTCAATTCCGGCCGACGCACGCGACGGCCCGCCATTCGCAACCCTTCAAAGGCTTGGGGCGACGTGACCTCGTGCACCAAATGGCGGTCGACATAGATCAGGCTGGTCCCGTCTGCCTGATCTTGAATCTTATGGCTGTCCCAGATTTTGTCATAGAGGGTGCGCGGCGCAACGGACATTCGACTCACTTTCGTCTTGGGGGTTCAAGGCTCGGGTTGCCTTAGGTCCCCAAACCCAGCGTGACAAGACGGAGCGCGCGCTTTTGGGGCTGACTTCCCCAGCGCTCTGAGTCATCAAGGGCCATGCCCAAATCGCTCTACTTGATCGACGGATCGGCCTACATCTTCCGCGCCTACCATTCCCTGCCCATGATGACGCGCAGCGACGGCACGCCTGTGAACGCCGTGCGGGGATTTACCCAAATGATGATCAACCTGCGCAAGGATCATCCCTCGGACTACTTCGCCGTGGTCTTTGACCCCAAGGGGGGATCGTTTCGCAACGACATCT
Source organism: Alphaproteobacteria bacterium (assembly GCA_965228345.1). GTDB lineage: Bacteria > Pseudomonadota > Alphaproteobacteria > UBA7985 > UBA7985 > CAXQZM01. The sequence continues at coordinate 1,278,234 of CBDDHH010000003.1, forward strand.
ATGATCTCTATAAGGCCAATCGAGCGGCACCGCCCGAGGATTTGGTGCCTCAATTCCCCCTGGTCCGCGAAGCGACCCGCGCCCTCGGCATGCCCGTGGTCGAAATCGCAGGCTACGAAGCCGATGATTTGATCGCCACCTACGCGCGGTTGGGCGAGGCGCGGGGCTTGGACGTTCTCATCGTCTCGTCGGACAAGGATTTGATGCAACTGATTACCGATAGGGTCAAAATGCTCGACCCGATGAAAAACACCTTGATTGATCGCGCGGGCGTTCAGGAAAAATTTGGCGTTGGCCCGGAAAAAGTCATCGACGTTCAAGCCCTTGCGGGCGATTCTTCAGACAATGTGCCAGGAGTTCCAGGAATCGGGATTAAGACTGCCGCGCAACTCATTGATCTTTATGGGGATCTGGAAACATTGCTGGCCCACGCGGATGAAATCAAGCAGCCCAAGCGTCGCGACAACTTGATCACCTTCGCCGATCAGGCCCGCCTCAGCCGCCGGCTGGTCACCCTAGAGACGGCCGTGGACGTTGACATGGACATTGAAGCCTTTGCCCATCGCGACCTCGACCCCGCGCTGCTGCAACCGTTTTTGCAAGAAATGGAGTTTCGCACTTTGGCCGAACGGCTGGGGGTGGACATTGCCGCCCCGCAACGGTCCGCCGATGGCGACGGTACCCCCGCGTTGCCCGAGGCGCCGCCGCTGGATCAATGCACCTACCCCCTGGTGACGGATCTCGCGGCGCTGCAAACCTGGATCCAGAAGGCCCGAAGCCGATTCCACCTCGCCATCGATACGGAAACCACGTCGGTCAACGAAATGCGCGCGCGCCTCGTCGGCCTATCCCTTGCGACGGCGGCGGGTGAGGCCTGCTACATTCCGGTCGATCATGTCGATGAATTCGGCCTGCGCTGCGCCCCGCAGCTGACCTTAGCGGAGGTGCGCGCGGCGCTGGATCCTGTTTTACGCGACCCGTCGATCCTCAAAATTGGGCACAACTTGAAGTACGACCTAGTGGTTCTGCGCCGCCACGGCTTCGAGATCGAGGCCTACGATGACACCATGTTGCTGTCCTTCGCGCTCGACGGCGGGCGCCATGGTCATGGCATGGATGAGCTGTCAGTGCGCTACCTTGGCCATCGGCCCATGGCCTTTAAGGAGGTGGCGGGCACGGGCAAAAACCAAGTCACTTTCGATAAGGTCCCGCTCAGTCGCGCCTGCGCCTACGCCGCCGAAGACGCGGATATTACCTTACGGTTTTGGCACCTGTTCAAGCCCCGCCTCGTGCAAGAAGGGATGGTCAGCCTCTATGAAACCGTTGAGCGCCCCTTGGTGCCCGTGCTGGCGGATATGGAACAGGCGGGCATTCGCGTCGATGCCCCCCTCTTGCGCAAACTTTCCAACGACTTTGCGCAAACTTCTGACAAGTTGGAGTCAGAGATTCATGATCTGGCGGGAGGGCCCTTCGCCATTGGATCCCCCAAGCAGTTGGGCGAAGTCCTGTTCGGCATCTTGGGGCTCGAGGGGGGAAAAAAATCGGCCAAGACAGGGGCCTATTCAACCGACGCCTCGGTGTTAGAGGATTTGGCCCGCGTCCATCCTCTGCCCGCCAAAGTGGTGGAGTGGCGACAAGTCAACAAGCTGCGTTCAACCTACACCGACGCCCTGCAGCAGCAAGTCAACGAGACAACGGGCCGCGTCCACACCTCCTATTCCATGGTCGGGGCGCAAACGGGGCGACTGTCGTCCACCGACCCAAACCTGCAAAACATTCCGATCCGAACGCCCGAAGGGCGGGCCATCCGTGGCGCCTTCATCGCCAAGCCGGGGCACAAAATTCTCTCCGCCGACTATAGCCAAGTCGAATTGCGGCTGGCGGCCCACATGGCAGGGGAACCTGCCCTGCAACAGGCCTTTCAAGACGGCCAAGACATCCATGCCATCACCGCCAGCCAAGTGTTCAATGTGCCACTCACGGGCATGGATAGCGAGACCCGCTCCCGCGCCAAAGCCATCAACTTCGGCATCATTTATGGTATCTCGGCCTTCGGCCTCGCCAACAACCTCGGCATAGGTCGCGCCGAGGCCCAGGCCTTCATCACCGCCTACTTCAACCGCTTTCCAGGCATTCAGGACTTTATGGAAACGCAGCGGGACTTTGCCCGCACTCATCAGTTTGTCAAAACCCTATTTGGCCGCAAAATCCACCTGCCAGGCATGGCCGACAAGAACGCGACCCGACGCAGTTTTGCCGAACGACAGGCGATCAATGCCCCGATCCAGGGTACGGCCGCCGACATCATCAAACGTGCTATGATCAAAATGCCCCCTGCCCTTGCGGCGGCAAACCTCGGCGCCGCCATGCTGTTGCAAGTCCATGACGAACTGATCTTCGAGGTGCCCGAGGGCGAAGTCGAGGCGACAGTGGCCTGCGTCAAGCACGTCATGGAGACAGCGTGCGAGCCCGTCTTGACTCTTTCCGTTCCCCTCACCGCCGACGCCGGTGTCGCCCCCAGCTGGATGGACGCGCATTGAAAAATTGGCCTAAGCCTCAGCGCGCAGCATTTTCGGCGTGCTTTCCCTATCCGGCAAGCTCGACAACAAGAGGAATATGATCGGAGGGGCTGTCAACCAATCGGGTGCGTTTGAGCGCCTGGCAAGTTACGACTTGCTTTGCCGCCTCGGGCGTAGCCAACACGTGGTCGAGGCGCCAGCCGTAGTCTTTCGCGACCGAAAGTTTGTAGCGGTAGCCCCACCAGGTGAAGAGCCGCGCCTCTTGCCCCGCGGCCTCACGGGGCACATCGTGGAAATTGCCGGCCGCGATCACTGCGGCCATGGCGGCCCGTTCCCCGTCTGAATGGCCAACCAAGCGGCGGTTTTTCTTATGGTTCCAGGTGTCGCATTCCTGGTAGGCCACGTTCAAATCTCCTACCCAAACCGACGCCTGCGCTTGCGTGTGTGCAAGGTTTGCCATCTCGGCCAAAAACCGCATCTTGTGGTCAAATTTGGCATTCGTCGCGCGATCAGGCTTGTCCCCGCCAGAGGGAACGTAGAAGCAATGAATGTCAAGACCACTTTCGAGCGTCACCTGGGCATGGCGCTTGTCATCCAGGCCGGCAAAAATGCGGCGATCCGCCGCCAAAAAGGGCACGCGGGAAACAATGGCAACGCCGTGGTGTGCCTTTTGCCCAACGATATTCAAATGGGCGTAGCCGGCATCAATGAAGTCCTGACGAGGAAATATGTCGTCGGCGATCTTGGTTTCTTGCAAACATAAGACGTCCAAATCCTCCTCTCTCAACAGATCCAGCACCTGCGTCTTTCGGGGACGAATCCCGTTGACGTTCCAGGTCGCGACCCTCATCCGCGGGCCTTGCGTCGCCGCGCGGCTGCGCGACCAAAAGCATGCCAAATGACGCGGTATTGCGGGATGTTGGCGGCGTCCCATTCGGGATGGAACTGCCCCGCCCAAAAAAAACCTGGGGCCTTGGGTACCGAAAACGCCTCGACCAAGCCGTCGCGCGCGCGCGCCTCAACGCGCAGTTCTTGGGGCATGTCCTTGATACCTTGCAGATGCAAGGAATTCACTTGGACACGGCGGTCAGGCGGCAAGTTCCCTTGCGCCGCCAACCAATCGGCCCAGTGTCCGTCTAACACCTCAACGTCATGGTTGAAGCCAAACTGGCCGGCCATATCGGGCACTTGCGCGCGGCGATGATCATTCATGCCTGGCACCTCGTGTACCAGCGGGTGAAGCGTCCCCCCGAAGAAGACCGCCGCCTCCTGAAACCCACGACAGATGCACAAGATCGGCAAGCCTGACGCCAATCCGATTTCGAGCAGTTTGAAGGTGACCTTGTCGCGCCGCTCGTCGTAGGGCTCTGCCGCTGGGCTTGGCTCGGCCCCGTAGCGCGATGGATGAACATTGGAAAGCGACCCCGTGAGCACCAAGCCATCGAGGGCCTCGACATAGGCCGGCAGGTCCATGACCGCGCCCGACGCGGGGATGGAGAGCGCCAGCCCCGAGGTGCATGTCAAAACCGCCTCGTGGTAGGGATCCTTGACCTCGTGATAGGCGCCCTCACCGCGGTGGATAAGGCACGAGGAAAGGCCAATCAGAGGTAGATGCGGCAGGGACGATGGAGCCATGAACGGATGCCAAGCAGTCTAAATCACGATGGAATTTCGAAGTCTCTGGGGTCTAACTCGACCCCTGTTTGGGTGTTCTGCAAGATGATGGTCGTGACCAAACCATCGTTTTCCTCAATTTTCCAACCGCGCAGTTCAAAACTCTCAACATCGAGGAACACCGTGATCAGGCCGCGATCACGCTTGCCAGTTTCAAAGAAGGTGACAAACAGAGAATCTGGCGTTTGCTCCATCTGGGTAATGGTCACACCATCGGTCAAATCAACCTCATCAGAGAGAAGAATCCGCAGAGGCGTCGCGTTCAGCCGCACACGCGACACGGCGTTGGTCTGCGTGTTGACGCGCGCGACATACTGCCCATCTGAAAGCAAGATTTCGGGGCGGACATCGTATTCAAACCGCAACCTGCCAGGGCGAGAGATCATGTAGGTTCCCTGCTCGCCCCTGCCTGTGGACGTGTCAATTTGCATAAACTCACCGCTCTGGGTCGTTATGCTGCGAATGGCATCTTCAATCTGAGGTCGCAAAACCGAAAGGCTCTGCGCCCCTGCGTAAAGGTTGAACGCGAAGGTTAAGGCCGCACCTATCATGAGGGTCAGCGCCCGACGGCGGGTGAGAAAGTCTGGTTTGGTCATGGGGCCCCTATAGTGGAATCTCGGCGACAAGCATAGGGCAAGACCGTGTGATACCAGCGGCAACTATAAATGACTCTTGTGTTCGCTGGTATAAGGGCCGCGACTGCGGCCCCCGTAGCGACCCCGAGATCGGCGCGAAAACGCCTCGGGGTATAAGCGAAGGCCCTGTCGCGCGGTCGGGCTGAGCGAGCGGTGCGAGCGAGGTGAGACCGCATCAAACGGCCGAAACGCGAAGCGTTTCTGCCGTTAGACAAAACTCCGCTGAAAATGTCATTGTTTAGCGGAGTTGGTATTAGTTTGGGGTCTCACCATCGCTTGCACTATCGCCTGGCACCATGATTTTGCGGCGTCCCACATGGTCGGCGGAGGATATCAGACCTTCCTGTTCCATGCGGTCAATCAAGTTTGCAGCTCGATTGTAGCCGATTTGCAATCGCCGCTGTACGTGCGAGGTGGAGGCCTTCTTGTCCCGCAACACCACTTGAACGGCGCGATCGTAGAGATCGTCGCCGCTGGAGTCCTTCTCGAACAAGGGCATGTCGAGCCCGTCGGACCCCATGGCGGCGTCCATGGCTTCTTCATCGCCGATCGCCTCAACATAGTCAGGCGTGCCGACACTGCGCAAATGCTGCACCACCGCCTCCACCTCTTCATCTGAGGCGAACGGGCCATGGACCCGTGTGGTTAGGCCGCCGTTGGGTTGGTAAAGCATATCGCCCTGGCCGAGTAATTGTTCGGCCCCCATTTCATTCAGGACAGTTCGCGAATCAATCTTGGACGACACCGCGAACGAAATACGGCTGGGAAAATTAGCCTTGATTGTCCCGGTAATGACATCGACCGACGGGCGCTGGGTTGCCATAATCATATGAATACCTGCGGCGCGCGCCTTCTGCGCGATGGACTGGATTGCCGCCTCGATGTCTTTGCCGACCATGAGCATCAGTTCGGCCATTTCGTCGACGATCACGACAATATGCGGCAGAGGCCGCGTATCGAATGCTTGATCCTCGACCAGGGGCTCGCCCGTATCGGGATCAAACCCCACTTGCACTTGCCGCCTCAAAGTTTCCCCATTCTTGAGCGCCGATTTGATCTTGGCGTTGTAGTTGGCGATGTTGCGCACGTTCAAGGTGCTCATGGACTCATAGCGTTGGTTCATCTCTTGAACCACCCACTTAAGCGCCACCACCGCCTTCTTAGGGTCGGTCACCACCGGCGACAAGAGATGGGGGATGCCGTCGTAAACCGACAGCTCCAAAATCTTGGGGTCGATCATAATAAAGCGCACCTGTTCGGGGGACAAAGCATAGACCAGGCTCAAAATCATCGTATTGACCGCCACCGACTTTCCCGACCCCGTCGTTCCAGCAACCAGCAGGTGGGGCATTTTGGCCAAATCGCCCATGACCGCCTGGCCGCCGATGTCTTTGCCCAGGGCAAGGGGCAGCGCCGCCCCGGAACCTGAGAACGAGCCGTCCGCTAGCAACTCGTGCAAAAACACCGTCTCCCGTTTTGGGTTGGGAAGCTCGATTCCGATGACGGACCTACCGCGCACGGGGGCAATGCGCGCCGACAGGGCTGCCATGGACCGGGCGATGTCGTCCGCGAGGCCGACCACCCGACTGGTTTTGATGCCAGGGGCGGGTTCGAGTTCGTAGAGCGTGACGACGGGACCAGGTAAGACGCGTGTGATCTCCCCCTTAACACCGTAGTCTTTCAAGGTCGCTTCCAGGCTGCGCGCAGTTGCGTTGGCCTCCTCCTGTGTCATGGCCGCCGCGCGGTCTCGAGGTGTGGGTTGGTAGAGGAGCGATAGCGGAGGAGGGGCGTAAGTGGCCGTCGCGCGCACTCCTGCTTCCATTGTGGCTTGCTGGGCGTTGGCGGCGGCGGGACCGCGAGTTTGGCGGGACATCTGCGCAGTTTCCACCAACTTCGTCGACGGGCGCTGGATGATCAAATCTATTTCTTCGACCTCCCCCTCGGGCGTTGCGACAAAGGCAGGGGACTCCCGCACAAACTCATCCGATGGGTCTGGATTGGGGATGCCTGCAACGTCCTGCTTGGGGGTCGGTTCGCTCACGCTGGGGTCAGGCGCCAAAGGACCTTCACTATCCCCTGGCGCGATCTCGCTCGTTTGGACCCCAAGTGGCGCCAGGGACGGGGGCAAGTCCAGATCAACCTCGTATAAGGGGCTAGATCCTGAAGCGTCGATCGATTGTGGGGCGAACTTAGCGTCCGCGGGAGGCATGGCCGAGACCTCATGGGGTGGCGTCGGAACTGGTGCAGGATCCACGGGGACGAGAAAGCGGGGAATGGCATCAGGTTGCTGCGGCGCCTCCCCTGCGCTGCCTGATCGACGCGAGACCAGACCCGTCACCCAAGACCACATGTTGGTTTTTTTGGGGAAACCCGGGCTCAACTTGGCTATGGAAACCTGCTGACGAACCTGGGCCAGCGAGCGTATTTCGGCTGTAATCTCTTGCCAAGTCAGACGCAAGCCTCGGGCGGTAGCACCCAGCGCCCCAAGCAGCGCCAAAGGACCCACGACCACCCCAAGCCAAGCAGGAACAAAGCTTGCGAAAAGAAACCCAACCACCCCGGCGATCATGGGCCACCAGGGCACAAGCTCGGCAAGCCCCAGAGACCATAGCAAGACCGAGAGAGCAAACCAGCCCAGGCGCCGCAAGGGTGTCGGCAAGGACAGGGTTCGCCAAGTCCGGACCGCCGTCAGGGCCAGGGTCGCAATCAGATACCAAGTCAAAAGCCCGATCCCCTGAACCAATAGATCGGCCAGGAGGGCGCCAATGCGCCCCAAGACATTGGTCGCCGGCAAGACCGTTGCCGTGTTCCAGGATGGATCAAGAGAATTGTAGGTGAGCCGGGCCAAGGTCAGTCCCGCAGCGAGCAAACCAAAAACCACCGCAAGCGCCCGCCACCCCGTCTGCACCAGAGTACGGTGCAGTTTGATTGGCAGTAAGGGCTGGGGCGTATGCCGCTCGGGCCCCAAATAGGGTTCTTCCTCATTCCAATCGACTTCCGCAGTCGCCTTACCCCTTTGCGGGGCCGGTCGTTGACGGCGGAAAAACCAGGGGGAGAACGAAAACATGGTCGTGATCGGAGACGAGATAGGAAAAGAACCAGCTAAGCCATTCACTTACTTAATAAAATCGACGAAAGTTACCACAAAAAACGAGGGTCGCGACTGCGACCCCCGTATATGGGTTCTAGACTAGACCTGATTCGCAATAGGGAGAAAGAGCACAGACGGACTTGTCCCTTAGTGCTTATCTCAGCAAATTTTTAAATTGATATTTGCCAGAGCCGCGACATTCTTAGCAATCATGTTCTCATGTCGGTTTCCTCTGGAGATGTCAGAGAAAATGTTGAACTTTTTCATGCGTCCAATGCCATGCTCAACCTTCACGCGCATAGAGCTGAACCACTTATTGTCGTCTTTTTGTTCTTGGCTTAGATTTTGGTTCTTGGATTTCTTTATCGGGACTTCGCAGTTGGTTCCTACATAAGCTAAGTCGCCCAAGAGCAGGGTATCTGGTGGCTTGTCCAGATGGCTTTGATCATAAAGGGTTTTGTCGTGCTTGCGCCCAGGGTGAACGGGGCCACAAGCACGAATGCGCTTCTTATCATCGACGACAATTTGATGCTTATGAGTAAAGCGCTTCTTTTTCCCCGAGTAGATCTTCTTTCGGCCCTTCGATTTCTTGGGGCGCTGACAGGGGCGCTCGGTCCCATCGACAATCAGATATATGAGCTGCTCCTTATCATCCTCACTTAAAGCAAGCCTGCGCTCGGGCATCTGAAAATGGCCTGCCAATAGCTTGGTCATTGTATTGGCGGTTCGGATGCTCGTGCTATCTGAAATGGACTCGTAACGGTTTTGTTCCGCGCGGTTGAGCAGTTTTTATGCCGCCAAGCGTTCGAATGCTAGGGGGCTTTTCCCACCGTTTGCGCTGTGGCGTCGGCGTGGATTGTAGAAGCCGTTGATATAGTCAAAGATGGCGCGGTGCGCAGACCTCCTGGTTGGCCAGATGTACCGCCATATTAGCTCGGCTTTGATGGTTTTGAAGAAGGCTTCGACAACGGCATTGTCGTAGCAGTTGCCCTTGCCACTCATGGAGGCCTTGAAGCCGTGTTTGGTGAGCAGATCGCGATAGTCATGGCTACAATATTGAGAACCACGGTCGCTATGATGGATGCAGCCCTCTGGTGGTTTTCGATGGGCGATGGCCATTTCCAAGGCACGGATCGCCAAGCCCTTTTTCAACCGATCACTGACCGCCCAACCGATGACGCGGCGGGCGTAGAGGTCCATGACGACGGCGAGATACAGCCAACCTTCCTGTGTCCAGATGTAGGAGATATCTGAGGCCCACTTTTGATTTGGCCCTGAGCAGCTGAAGTCCCCATCCAGCAGATTGGGAGCTACGCCCAGAGAATGTGCACTGTCTGTAGTAACTTTGTATTTGTGCTTACGGGCCACACGTATGCCGTTGGCGGCCATGAGCCTACCAACGCGACGTTCACCTACACGCAAGCCCTCTTCTTTAAGCTCTTCGGTCATGCGGGCCCGCCCGTATGTGCCCATACAGAGGCGATGCTGCTCTCTGATATGCGCCAGAACAACAAGGTCTGCGCGCTGATGCTGGCTCATGCCCCGCGCCCTCCAGGCACGCAGCCCCCGTGATGTGACGCCGAAGAAGGTGCATAGATGCTCCTGGCTAAGGCAACCCTGATACTGGCTGATGTAGGCGAACTTCATTTGCTTATCTCCGCAAAGAACTGGGTGGCCTTTTTTAAGATCTCCCTCTCCTCCTTGAGATGGCGGTTCTCGATGCGAAGGCGTTCGTTTTCCTTGGCCAGTTCAGCAGCATCCGCAACTGCGCCATTATGCAGGGGCAAGGGGCTACCTTCTACCTCAGCACGGTATTTGCGAACCCAGGCATTGAGCGTCGAAAATCCAACACCCAAATCAGAGGCCAACTGCTTGCGCGTCAGCCCACTGCTTAAAGCCATGCGGACCGCATCGCGCTTGAAGTCTTCACTGTGTAATTTGCTCATGATTTTGTCTCCTTGTAATTGAGCTTAGGTGCTCAACCACGCAGAACAAAACCGTTACGAGTCCAAAACCGAAAATATCAAACCCAGAAACTCATGATTGATGTAAGTCCGATAATAGATCAGGCATAAAAGCAGCATCTCCTCAAAGCTTAGCTTATGGCTTGGCCCGCCCCCAATCGCGCGTTGGCGATGGGGGCGAGATAGACGCTGATGGTTGTGAGCCTCCCAAAGCGGCAAAATCTTCTCTGAAATGTCGTCAAAATCGCTGACCCTTATCCCACTTAAGCGGAAAAACAGGCGCGGTTGCTTCTTAAGGATTTTGAAGGTTCTCATAAAAAGGCTAGAATCAGCCAAACCTGACTTCGACAAGACCTTGTTTGCACGCAAAAGCTCTTTTTCAGTTTATCGTGAAGTGGGTCTACTTTAGAACCCTAACTAAATTCGGGATAGGCTTCGATGCCCAACTCGGTTTTGTCGAGGCCCACCCTTTCTTGCTCTTGCGTGGGACGCAACCCGCCGAGCAAGTTGAGAAGCGCCCAAGCGATCCCTGACGTAGCGACGACAAACAGACCGATTGACACAAGGCCAAGCAGTTGGGTGCCCAGATTGTGCTCTGCGTAAAAAATGCCGACCGCTAAAGTGCCCCAAATCCCACAAATCAGGTGCGCGGGAATGGCGCCGACAACATCATCGATCTTGAGAACGTCGAGGAGTCGGACCGAAAACGGGATTAAGAGCCCCCCGATCGCCCCAATCAAGACCGGCACGAGTAAATTTGTGTACTCGGGACCCGCGGTGATCGAGACCAACCCCCCAATGACCCCGTTGAGGGCAAGGGTTAGATCGACTTTCCCATAGAGAGCCTGCGAAACCCCCATGGCCACGACGCAGCCTGCGGCAGCGGCCAAGAAGGTGTTGGCATAGATGTTAGCGATGGCGTTGGCGTCCCCTGGCGTGCCCAGGGCTAACTGCGAGCCGCCGTTGAACCCGAACCATCCGAACCATAGAATGAAGGTCCCAAGCGCGGCCAACGGCATGGACGACCCGGGCAAAGGTGTGACACCCCCGTTCGCATATTTGCCCAGGCGCGGGCCTATGATCAAGGCCCCAACCAGCGCCGCCCATCCTCCGACCGAGTGGACGAGCGTAGACCCTGCAAAGTCGTAAAACCCTGCGGCGTCGAGCCATCCCGCACCCCATTTCCATGACCCTGTGATGGGGTAAATCAGGGCGGACAAGACGACAACGAACCCTAGAAAGTGCCAAAGTTTGATTCGCTCTGCTAAGGTTCCCGAAACGACCGAAGCCGCCGTGGCCACAAACACCATTTGGAAGAACCAATCGGACATCTTGGCGTAGCCGCTGGCAGGATCAGCGCCTGCATCTGCCTGGTACAGGAAACCCGACCAAGCGATGAAACCATTGAAATCGCCGGGATACATGATCCCGTATCCAACCAAGTAGTACATGAGGCCGGCGATGGAAAACAGCGACATGTTCTTGAGCAAAATCGTCGAAACGTTTTTGGTGCGAACAAACCCCGCCTCCAGCATGGCAAAACCCGCCGCCATGAACATGACGATCAACCCTTGGGTAAGAAACAGGAAGGTATTGAAAACATAGGCGCTGTCCCCCGTCGCTGCCGCGATGGCCGCCTCCATCTCCGCGGCGGTGACTTGTGCCGAAGCGGCGCTGGCAAGGGTGAGACCGCCGATCAGGGCACCGAAGACCTTCAGCGCAGTTTGTTGGGTATAGTGGAACATAAGGAAGTCCTTTTTTTGATGGAACGGGATTAGAGCGCGGCGTCGCCGATTTCGCTCGTACGAATGCGGGTTGCGCCATGACAATCGAATACGAATACTTTGCCGTCGCCGATTTTGCCCGTCGCCGCTTGGGCGACGATCGCCTCAACCGTCTTGTCTACCAGGTCGTCCCCGACAACAATGTCCAGCTGTAGCTTAGGCACAAATGACACGGCGTATTCGGCGCCTCGATAGATCTCGGTTTGCCCCTTTTGGCGGCCATAGCCCTTGACCTCGGCCACGGTCATACCCGCGATGCCCAATTCAGTCAGCGCGCCGCGCACATCTTCTAATTTGAATGGCTTAATAATCGCCCTTACAAGCTTCATGCTTGATCTCCTTGTCTTCGGCTTTTCACTCCATGTGAAAGCTCACACTTCAGACAAGCAAATTTCATGCCAACTGTCTTGGATCGCGCCCAAGCTTAAAACCCTCTACCCAGGACCCATAACTGCCTAACATTTCAGCGTTTCTGCCCCAGACGCGCTGCATGATTTTTGGGCAAATTATCTACTCATACCAATTTTCATGAATGGTGACTCATTCATGCAAATTATTTGTCTCACGGCAAAAACGCGTTGCGTTTCGCCTCCCCTTCGCTTATACCCCGAGGCGCTTTCTTAGCTCATCTCGGGGCCGCTTGTTTTTGGCGCGGGCGTTCCCTACGCCCTTCGAGCCCGCTTGGGGGGCCACAGTCGCGGCCCTATACCAGTTCATAAAGAGGCATTCTTAAGGAAAGCTGGTATCACGGGACTGGCTCAACGCAAGTTCGGCGGCTAGAGTTGTGGCATGGCCTCTTCCGCCCCTCTCGTCATATTCGGTGACGGTCCCGTTGCGCAAACCTTGGCCTTAGGGCTCCGCGAGCTTGACTTCTCCGTCCATCTGATCCAGCGGCCTGCACGCCGCGATCCCGCGCCTGCGGACGATCCGCGCGCTTGGGCCTTGCGTCCCGCGAGCTTGGCGTTCCTGGCGCACCTTGGCGTACAAGACACCCCTGCGGCCCCTCTTCACGCCTTGAGCGTTTGGCAGGCCGACCGGCACGGCACGCCGCTGGCTGGGCGCCTTCACTTCCCAGCCCCCAAAACGCAAACCTTGGGGGCCATTGTCCCCAACTCGTCCCTTCGCGCCGTCCTGGCCGACGCCGTTGTAGAGGCTGGGATCCCCGTAAGTGAACACGCGTTGCAAGACCCTTGCGCCTTGCGCCAGCGCATCGGCAGCGGGCTGGCCTTGTTGTGCGAGGCCGCGTGGATGAACCGCTTGCCCCAACGCCCCCTCGTGGCGAGTTGGTCCTATGAACACATCGCCGTGACGGGCCCGGTAAACCTGGCGGAAGATCATGGCGGCGTGGCCAAGCAAGTATTTTTGCCCTCGGGTCCCCTGGCCTTGCTGCCTATGCCTGACCCGCGCCAAGCCTCGCTCGTCTGGTCAATCAATAGGGCCCGCTGGCGCGCGGTGCAAAAACTGCCTGACTTGCCACAGCGAATTGAGACCTTCGCCCAAACGCGATTGGACTTGGACCCTAAGGCTCTGCGCCCGTTCCCGCTCAGCAGCGCGCATGCAAGCTCCTATGGGCGACCAGGGCTTGTCCTGGTCGGGGACGCGGCGCACCGCATCCACCCGTTGGCGGGCCAGGGCCTCAATCTTGCCTTGGCCGACGTTGGTGCGTTGATCGATACGCTTGTCCAGGCGCGCGCCGTCGGGAGCGACTTTGGGGATAGGGGCGCGGGTGGCGACTTGGTCCTAACCGCCTATGCGCGGCGGCGGCGGCCCCACAACGAAGCTATGCGCGCCGCCACCGATCAACTCCAGTGGTTATTTGGGAGCGACTGGGGGCCGCTAAGGTTCTTGCGCGCCCTGGGGATGGACCTAGTCAACGCCTCCCCCCTCAAAGTCGCCCTGATCGGAGTCATGTCGGACCCGCAGCCTGTGTGTGAAGCCGTTTTGTGTCTCGCGGCAAAAAAACGGTTGTAGAAAGGTCATCTTTTATGACCGTTGGAATTAGACCAACTCCGCCAAAAATTGACATTTTCAGCAGAGTTTTGTCTCACGGCAGAAACGCTTCGCGTTTCGCCGCCCCTTCGCTGATACCCCGAGGCGCTTTCTTAGCTCATCTCGGGGCCGCTACGGGGGCCGCAGTCGCAGCCCTATACCAGTTCATAAGGAGTCTGTTTTAAGGTGAACTGGTATCAGCCCTCCAGTTTTCGTGCCTCAGATGGCAGCATGATGGGAAGGCCTTCGCGAACTGGATAGGCCAGTTTGGCACTGTTGGAAATCAGCTCCTGCGCGGGCGCATCGTAGATCAGCGGTCCCTTGGTGACCGGACAAACCAGCACATTCAGGAGTTTGGGGTCAAGAGTCATGGGTTCTCCAGGGGTCAAGGTTGCCCGCCTGGATTTACGCGCCCTTATGGGCCTGGGCTAGTGTTTTTGCGGGTGCTTTTGATCGAGCTCCTCTAGGGCCCCGATGGCCAGCAACCCTTCGAGCATATCAAATCGCGCCTTAAAATCGGGGGCCTCCAGCACCGCTTGCTTCTCAGCGGCACTAAAAGGACAAGCCATGGCAAGGGAAGTGACCAGGTCGTTCATAGGGGCGGTTTCGACCATGTCCCAATCGGTATCAAACCCTTGGGCGCGGAAGTAGGCGCGCATTTGCTTGACAAAACCTGCACGGCGACCGTCGCTCAAGATCGGCGCTGTTGGCGTCAAGTCGCGCGCGTAGTTGGCAAATCCGGGACGCACGCGGCGGTAGCCACCTTCGTGCAGCGGCAATTCCTCTAAGATTTCAAATCGGATCAGGCCGCTGAGGCCCACTAGGTAGCGGCCGTCGTCGGTTTCTGAGAACGCGCTGAGGCGGCCCGCGCAGCCGACGCCGTAAAGCTCACCCATGGCCATATCTTGCTGGTCGGTTGCGGCCTGCACCATCCCGATCAGTCGTTGCGGTGTCGCCATGGCATCGCGAAACATATTGAGATAGCGCGACTCAAAAATATTGAGGGGCAACTGGCCGCCGGGCAGGAGCAAGGCCCCGGTCAAAGGAAAAACTGACAGTTCGGGGGGCAAGTCAGAAAAGGGGAGCGGCGGTGCCGCCATAGCCAGGCCCTCGCGTGCCCCACCACGAGGGGGCAAGTTCAAGAAAACAGTAAGCTGGAAAGTTTTCTTCGCCCGCGAATCGTCAAGGGGTGCGTGGGACCAAAAACGTCAAAAAACTGAAATAATTTTTGCTTCGCAGCCCCGTCGTTCCAGTCCTGATCTTGGGCGATGAGGGCAACCAAAGTGTCGATCGCCTCGTCGCCGCGCCCTTGAGCCACCAACGCCCGCGCGAGGTCAAAGCGCGTTTGCGGATCCTCGGGCGTTTGGGCCAACTGCGCCTCCAAGGCTGCCACGGGCGGCTGGTCTTTGGCTTCCTCTGCCAAGGCCATCGAGGCCTTAAGGCTGACGATTGTCGGGTGGGTCAGCGCTGCAGGGTCCAAGTCCGCCAACAAGACCTCCAAACCCTTGGTATCTCCCTTGGCCAGCAGAATTTGGCCGCGCAAAGCCAAGCTTTCGGGTGCCTTGCCGCTGGCCTCGACAATCTGGGTCGCCAGCGCTTCCGCCTCGCGCAGTTGCCCCCCCGCCATGAGGGTCTTGGCCTGATCGAGGGCGGCGGCGAGCTGCGCAGGATCAAGTTGCGCTGAGCCGCCCCCGGCTGCGGTCAGCACCTTTTTCACAAAAGCCGCGATCTCAGACGCGGGTAGGGCCCCCTGAAAACCGTCGACCGGCTGGCCTTGGAAAAAGGCGTACACCATGGGGATCGATTGGATTCGCAACTGCGCCGCCAGGGCTTGGTTTTCGTCGATATTGACCTTGGCCAGCGTTACGCCGCCACCAGCCTTGGCAACTTCCGCCTCCAAAATCGGGGTCAGGGACTTGCAAGGCCCACACCAAGGCGCCCAAAAATCCACGATCACTGGGGAGGTCGTGGAGGCTTCCATGACCTCCTTGGCGAAATTTTCCTGGCTTACATCCTTGATGAAGGCGCTGTTCGCCGTGGGGCGCGCCGTCTGCGTAGGTTTGATGCCGATCAAGCTCATAGCACGGTCCTTTGCGGGATAGAAATCACATGGGGCCTATGGAAAACTGCCTCAGCAAAGACAAGCAAATCTTGGGCGGCGATGTTGGTTGTTTGATCGTTGCGAAGAGGATGAAAATTGAGTGTTTCTTCAGCCAACAGGTCCTGATCCAAGACCAGGGTTACCGCCCTGCTCGGATCGTTGATAAGGGCAAAGGGCGTCACGGACCCTGGAAACACCCCCAGATGCTGCACCAGCTGCTCGGGCTTGGCGAAAGAGAGTTTCTCCGCGCCCAAGACAAGGCCCAGGGCCTTGAGATCGACCCGCTTGTTTTCCATCACCGTCACGAGCCATAGGGCGCCCCGCTTATTGCGCAAGAACAGGTTTTTGGTGTGCGCCCCCTTGACCAAGTGACGAACCGACTTGGCCTCCTCAACCGTAAAAACCGGGGGATGGTTCGTGGTTTCGTGGACGATGTCGAGGGTGTCGAGCTTAGCGAGCAAGGCCTCGGCCTGCGTTGGCAACTGGGAGAAGTCAGAGCGTGTCATGCCAGCGCCGTTCGCACGCCCATGGCGTCAAATCCATAGCGGAGTCCAAGTCATACCAGCGGCGGCTGAGAATGACTCTTATGCACGCTGGTATCAGGGCCGCGACTTCGGCCCCCCAAGCGGGCTCCAAGCCCGAAGGGCGCAGGGAACGCCCGCGCACAAAACACTTGGGCTCCAAGCCCGAAGGGCGCAGGGAACGCCCGCGCACAAAACACTTGGGCTCCAAGCCCGAAGGGCGCAGGGAACGCCCGCGCACAAAACACTTGGGCTCCAAGCCCGAAGGGCGCAGGGAACGCCCGCGCACAAAACACTTGGGCTCCAAGCCCGAAGGGCGCAGGGAACGCCCGCGCACAAAACACTTGGGCTCCAAGCCCGAAGGGAGCAGGGAACGCCCGCGCACGAAACACTTGGGCTCCAAGCCCGAAGGGCGCAGGGAACGCCCGTGCCAAAAACATGCGGCCCCGAGATCAGCTAAGAAAGCGCCTCGGGGTATAAGCGAGGGCCTCGTCGGAGGCAGAAACGCATCGCGTTTCTGCCTTGAGACACGAAACGGTCATAAAAAGGTCACTTTTTATGACCGTTGGTATCAGATCAACTTGAGAGACTTCCGCGACCGGGATCAGCCCAACTCGGCCAGGTATTTTTCCGCATCGAGGGCCGCCATACACCCCATGCCCGCCGCCGTGACCGCCTGGCGATAGACCTTGTCAACGCAGTCGCCGGCCGCGAATACGCCCGCGACGTTGGTCTTGACCGTGCCCGGAGGGCAGACGATGTAGCCTTCGCTGTCGAGGTCCAGCGCGCCGTTCACGAACTTGGTGGCGGGGTCGTGGCCGATCGCGATAAAGACACCATGGATGTCGATGTCCCGAGTGCTGCCGTCGCGCTGCGATTTGAGCCGTGCGCCCGTAACCCCGCTATCGTCCCCCAGAATTTCATCGAGCGTTACATTCCAAAGCGGCTCAATATTGTCGGTCGCGAACAGACGTTCCTGCAGAATTTTCTCGGCGCGCAAGGTATCGCGGCGGTGAATCAAAGTGACCGACTTGGCAATCTTGGCAAGGTACAGGGCCTCTTCCACCGCTGTATTGCCGCCGCCAACGACCGCCACGTCGCGGCCCCGGTAGAAAAACCCATCGCAGGTGGCGCAGGCCGACACCCCCTTAGACGCGAAGGCGGTTTCCGACGGCAGCCCGAGCCACTTGGCCGAGGCACCTGTTGCCACGATCACCGCATCGCAGACGTAGGTGGTGCCGCTGTCGCACACAACCCGCTTCGCGGGGCCCGCAAAATCGACCTTTGTCACAATGTCGCGCACGATCTCGGTGCCGACGGACGTGGCTTGCGCGGCCATTTGTTCCATGAGCCACGGGCCCTGGATGGCCTCCGCAAAGCCTGGATAGTTCTCAACGTCGGTGGTGATCGTCAACTGCCCGCCGTCTTGGAGCCCAGTCAGCACCAGCGGGGTATATCCCGCCCGCGCGGCGTAGATGGCAGCGGTCAGGCCCGCAGCTCCCGAGCCGATGATGAGTAACTGTACCTTGCGTTCGGACATAAACCAGTCTCCAGGTTAGTATTGGGAGGGCGCTTGCGCGTGCATTTCGACGGCGCGCCCTCAGGGTCGGGGCCGCTTATAGGGCGCGCGACGATGCGCAAACCTCTGTTTTGCTGCAACTCTCGCGCATGTGACGCAACTTGATCCGCGCCCGCGCGGTGCCACAAATCGGCTTGGTCGCCAAGCCCCGTGTTGAAAGGCGAGACCGATGCGCCTAAGTTCCGCCCCATGACCGCACAGGCAACACAACCGATCCGGACGGCCCAAAGCCGTGTCTCCTGCGACGGCGGCGGCGCGCTCGGCCACCCGCGGGTTTATTTTGAGTTCAAGTCAGGGGAAACCCGCCTTACTTGTTCCTATTGCGGGCAAGTATTCGAACGCACGAGCGCCTAAGGTTCGACGGCCAGAAACACGACAGTCTCAGCATGTCATCCCACAGGGAATCGAACTGACCACATGGTCAGCCCGATTGCCCTGGGTGGAGGAACAGCTTATACCAGCGGCGATTTAAAATGACTCTTTTATTCGCTGGTATAAGGGCCGCGACTGCGGCCCCCGTAGCGGCCCCGAGATCGGCGCGAAAGCGCCTCGGGGTATAAGCGAAGGCCCCGTCGGAGGCGAAACGCATCGCGTTTCTGCCGGGAGACACGAAACGGTCATGAAAAGGTCACTTTTTATGACCGTTGGTACTAGCAGGAATAGTACATCTGGAACTCAACCGGATGCGGGCTGTGTTCGAAAGCGATGACTTCTTCCATTTTCAGGTCGATGTAGGCGTCGATTTGATCTTTGGTGAAGACCCCGCCCTCTAGCAAGAACTCATGATCTGAACCAAGCGACTCTAAGGCCTCGCGCAGGGACCCGCAGACTTGGCGGATGCCGCGCTCATCGCGCTCGGAATCGGTCAATTCGTAAAGATCGTCGTCTTGGCTAGACCCTGGGTCGATCTTGTTGCGAATGCCATCAAGGCCCGCCATCAACATGGCGGAGAAGGCAAGGTAGGGGTTTGCCGTTGGGTCGGGGAACCGCACCTCCATGCGCTTGGCCTTGGGCGACGAGCCGAAGGGAATCCGAATGGACGCCGAGCGATTGCGCGCCGAATAGGCCAACATGACCGGGGCCTCAAAGCCTGGAATCAAGCGCTTATAGGAATTTGTTGAGGGGTTGGTGAAGGCGTTCAGCGCCCGCGCGTGCTTGAGAATCCCCCCGATGTACCACAAGGCCTCCTGCGAGAGGCCGGCGTACTTATCACCGGCGAACAAAGGTTTGCCGCCCGACCAGATCGACTGATGGCAGTGCATGCCCGTCCCATTGTCGCCCTTGACCGGCTTGGGCATGAAGGTCGCGGTTTTGCCATAGGAGGCAGCAACGTTATGCACGACGTACTTATAGAGCTGTACCTTGTCCGCTATGTCGGTCATGGTGGAAAAAGTAAGGCCCAACTCGTGCTGCGCAGGCGCGACTTCGTGGTGGTGCTTGTCCATCTTGACGCCCATGTCGAGCAAGACGGAGGTCATTTCCGCGCGAATGTCGCCTGCTGAATCAACGGGGGCAACGGGGAAGTAGCCGCCCTTGACCCCAGGGCGGTGGCCCATGTTGCCACCGTCCATCTCATCTCCCGAGGCTTCGGGGGACTCTTCGGAATAGAGCTCGTAAAAACTGCGGTTCATTTCAACGGAAAAACGAACGTCATCGAACACGAAGAACTCGGGCTCGGGACCAAAGACCACCGTGTCGCCGACGCCCGAATCCTTCACATACTGCTCGGCCTTTTCGGCGATGGAACGGGGATCGCGCTCGTAACGCTCGCCCGAAATCGGATCGTAAATAGTGCAGAACACGATGGCTTGCGGTTGGGCCGAAAAGGGGTCCATGACCGCTGTCGTCATGTCGGGCTTCAAAACCATGTCCGACTCGTTGATACCTTTCCAGCCAGCGATTGAGGAGCCGTCGAACATAAAGCCTTCCTCCATTTCCTCCTCACCGCACTCTCCAATGCACATAGAGAGGTGCTGCAGCTTGCCACGAGGGTCTGTGAAGCGCAAATCGACGAATTGAACGTCGTTCTCGTCAACTAATTTTTTGAAATCCGCGTAAGACATAAGTTCTCCTTTGAGGGTTGGCGAATTGGAAAGAGTGAGGGGCGATAGATAGGTCAATCCCCAGATAGTGAGGGACCAGAGTTGAAGATTGAACGGCCCATCAAAGCGCTGCCGACCCCGTTTCACGGGTGCGAATGCGGTAGGCCGCGTCGATGTTTGAGACAAAGACTTTGCCGTCGCCGATCTTATCGGTCTTGGCCGCGTCGATCAGCGCCTCCACCACTTGATCGACTAGGGCGTCGTCCACCACAGTTTCGATTTTGATTTTCGGCAGAAAATCAACGACATATTCGGCGCCGCGATACAGCTCCGTATGCCCGCGCTGCCGGCCAAAGCCCTTGGCTTCGAGTACGGTGAGCCCTTCGACCCCGCAGGCTTGCAGGGCGTCTTTGACGTCATCGAGCTTAAACGGTTTGATGATGGCTTCGATCTTCTTCATGCCCAATAAACAAGCAAGAACTGTGCCAACCCAAGAGGCCTCGCCTGGCGGCGCCAATCGCCCCCACGCCGCACCAAAAGTATGCATCCCAACATCAAATTCTGCCCAAACGCCTAAAATTTAGGCGCCCAACCCCAAGGCCCCGCCCCACGAACCCGATTGACCTGCAGAAAGGGCCTAGCTAAACCGCAGGTCTGCTCCACAGCCGTGGACAGATGGAGATTGTAGCTCAGCTGGTTAGAGCGCCGGATTGTGATTCCGGAGGCCGGGGGTTCAAGTCCCCTCAGTCTCCCCACTTGCGTTTGTCGCCCGCCCTGCTAAAGGCAAGACGAGGCCGGTTTAGCTCAGTTGGTAGAGCAGCTGATTTGTAATCAGCGGGTCGGGAGTTCGAGTCTCTCAACCGGCACCACCCCGTAACTCCCTGAAATTATTAGATTTTCCCGTCAGTTCTGGTCCATTCCGGGTTTGCGGAATTTGGCCACGAAAGTCCCAAAACTCAATCCTATCAACGACTTAGGGGTATCCATCAGGCCTCTGCATCGGCTCTTGTTTGGATGCTTTTGGACCGTGTTTGAAGGGCTTGTAAGGCTCTGAAATCACTCACTTTTGCCGTTCGCATTTCCGAATTTGCGTTGTACCGACTTAGCGTGAGCAGGAAAAATCTTGCTGACAGTATGCTACAAGTAACAACGGAGCTACCCGATGCACGCCAGTGACAAGCTAAGGATCAAGATGACAACCGCAGCCGTGGCCAAGCACCTGCTGGTGCCTCACGATCCGCGCAGGCCCACGATGATCTATGATACGGAACTTTCGGGTTTTGGTGCGTATCGCATCACCGAACGTCCAGGTAGCTATTTCGTGCATTACAGGGTCAATGGCCGCCAGCGTAAGAAGGTGATTGCACGGGTGAATGAGATCAATGTGGCAGACGCAAGGGACGAAGCTGCCCGCATCAAACTAGCGGCGCGTCAGGGGCAAGATTTGCTAGCGGAGCGCCAGCGCAAGGCAGACCAAGAGAAAACGCTGGGCCAGGCCTACGTCGAATATCTAGAAGTATTGAAGCGTCGCAATTCTTCGCCCAGGACAATTGGTGGTTATCAAATGAGCTGGCGGCTTTGCCTTAGCACCCATGCCAACAAGCCCCTCAATTCCATTACAAAGGCCGACCTGAGGCGCTGGCATGCCAAATGGGGAGAGCGTGGAGCGACAACAGCAAACCACGCCGCGCGTTTCTTCAGAGCAATCTATAATCAGTCTCTCAAAACAACAGATGGTCTGCCGCCCAACCCCGCTGTTGCGGTTGAGTTCTTCCCAGAGAAGAAATCACGCAAGCGAATGGAATGGGAGGATTTGCCAACATGGCTCGCAAAGGTGCGAAAACTCGACAATCCAACCCGCCAATGCTTCTGGGAGTTTGTCCTATATTCTGGCCTGCGCAGATCTGATGCTTGTTCAATTCGATGGGACGACATTGACGGCAGTTGGCTTCACCGCCCATGCCCAAAAGGCGGAGAGAACTTTGCCTTTGACCTTCCATTGTCAAACCAACTCCTGAGCATATTAGATCGCGCACGAAAGGTCCGGGACGTGATGTTTCCCGACTCTCCCTATGTATTCCCAGCACACAGCGAATGCGGTCATATCACGGCCCCAAAAGAAAAGTCATTTCGCGGGATCGGCCCACACATGCTGCGGCGAACATTCGCAACTGCATGCGTTGAAGCGGGCCTCGATCCTTACACGACTAAACGCCTTCTCAACCACCGCGTCTCGGGCAATGATGTGACATCGCTCTACGTCCAGCCTTCGAAAGAATTTTTACTTGCGAAAATGCAGGAAGTTGCCGACTACATCGCACAAAGGGGCGAATAAAAGACCTTCCCAATTTTGGAGTTCGCGTTGGAGTGGGATGAAGTACAAGCTGCCATCGAAGATGGTAAGCGAAATGCCGAAAGAGCTAAGACAGATTTGCCGTTTGCTAGGCAGATGGCTTTGGCTTCATATAAAGCTACTCTTCATAGAAATCTAAGTATGGCCAAACATGGCAGAGAGCTTGACGGATTATTGCGTTCAATTCTCGGCATGAAAAGACCTACCAGGCTGTATTTCGAGTCTTCTTCCAAGATGCTCTACCCCAATGTATCAATTGAGGAATTCGCAAGAGCTGTAGCTTACAGTCGTGACCTGGCCGTGGCTGATGGAAGAAAGAAATTACCTTTTGGTCCGTCAATTGTCTGGCTCGCAAGATGGTGGATTGGCCAGGGTAAAAAGCCCAGTAACGTGATCTATAACTACAAGAGCAAAAGCGGTATTCACAAACCCTCTAAGTTTGTGCTGTTTTTGTATGATGAATTTCGTGCCATGCGCATTAAAGCTACCAAACAGCAAATTCATAATACTTTGCGCCGAGAAGATGTAAGTAAGTTGATCAATGAGATAAAGGGTGAGTAGGTAAGCGGATTTGGCGCTCTAACCCGATTTCTCTAAATGAACAGACCAGAGAATGGTATGCTTAAATTAATGGCTTTAAAAATTTGCAAAAACTCCGCTCTCTGGGGTATTGTTTTAGTCTGACAACTTCAGGGGAAACTAGGGTTTTTAGGTTCCATCTTAATCAACCCGAGATGGACACCATGAATATATCAAATCCTGAAATTTCTGCTCTGCAGAGAGAACGCTCTGAACTTCAACGTATTTCAAGCGCCGAGTGGCTGAATACACCACAAGTTGCAAGACTGCTGAAAATTTCCCCTTCTTCCCTCGAAAAAGCCCGATCATCAGGGTGCGGCCCCTATGCACCTCTTAGCTATCACAAGTTGGGACGCCTTGTTCGCTACAGACGTGCTGACGTTGAGGCATTCTTAGATGCCCAGCGGGTCACAGGCGTATCCCGTTAACCACCCAAATTACCCGAAATTACAAACAGAAGAACCGCTTTGGCGGAGAGGAGGCCTTATGCCTAAAACCGACTTCAAAAAGCTTGAGGATCACATATCACGCGACCCCGAAACTTTCCTCAAAACCATGGGTTATCATGGAAGTGTCCGCAATGGGGAGTTTATCACAGGCGATATACATGGAGCTCCTGGGGAGTCCTTCAGCATCAATTTACGCAAGGCTCTATTTTATGATTTTAACGGCGACGCTGTAGAAAAATCAGGTGGTGGTTGGATTGGTCTAATAGCTAAAAAGCTGTCAGTTGATCCAAAGGTGGCTGCTGAGCGTATCATAGAAAAGATGGGCTGGAATACTTCAGATTTTGCTATGAAGGATTCAAGTCGGAGTGCTAGACCAGATCAGGCAATAATGCCTGTTCCAGCAAACGCTGAAGAAATTCCCTACAAGATCGGAGGTCCGCTGAAATCTCATCCAGATATGCGTCTTGCATCAATCTATGAATACCGAAACGTAAATAACGAGCTGATGCATTGTGTTTTGAGATTTGAAACTGATGCTGGGCCTGGAGGTAAGGCAGAGAAGCAAATACGCCCACTCTCCTATTTTGGCCCTAACGTGGGCTGGCAGATGAAGGGGCCAAGCCAAAATACATTGTTTGGTCTAGAGCTATTAGAGCAAAACCCTCTTGCAAACGTCATTTTGGTCGAAGGTGAGAAGACAGCTCTAGCGGCCCGGGAAATTTTCCCAGATCATGTTTGCCTAACTTGGCCTGGCGGGTCAGGGAGTATATCTAAGGTCGACTGGGCGCCGTTGTCGGGCTGCCATGTAGTTTATTGGCCTGATGCCGACAAAGCAGGTCAAAAGACAATTACCCCAATTCAGCATGCGCTTGGACTGATCACCGTCGCTTCCCTTCGCGTGGTTCCAACTTTTGGTAGGATGCCGAACAAATGGGATTTGGCGGATCCATTGCCTGATGGGATAGATATCAATGAGCTATGGGCTGACGCGAAGCTGCTGGATACGTCTTCACTCAAACAGTTAATGGATGCTTCATACGCTGAACTGCCTGATAGTTGGTTCTACATCGCTGAATCCGAGGAATTCTATCATCTGCCGGGAATGAAAGAGACCTTTAGGCACCTGCCTGAGGCGAAACGCAGCTCTGCCAGCAATCGCTTTCTTGAGGATTTCGTCGACAATAAACTCGTAAAGCGGCTCTACAGGCCAGGTATTTATGATGAAATTGTCGTTGATGACGGGATCCGGGCGTTAAACACGTGGCGTCCGTCCGAGGTCAAACCGCTGCAAGGAGATGCTATCATATTCGTGGAGCATTTGCTGTATCTTGCTGGGAATGAAAGAGACTTCTCACACTTGGCGGATATGCTGGCGTACATGGTCCAAAACCTTGGTAAAAAGATAAAGTCTGCTCCGATTCTTGTCGGCAAACAGGGCACTGGGAAGAGCTATGTCGGTGACGTCATGTGCGTCCTGTTGGGCGAACATAACTGCAGGATTATTGAGACGCAGGAGCTCAAGAGCGACTTTAGCGACTATATGGAAGATACAATGCTCGTGATAATTGAGGAGGTCATGGCCTTAGGGCGGAAGGATATTTTGAACAGCCTCAAGACCAAGATCACGCAGCCCGTGATTCCGCTGCGAAAGAAATATGAACATGGCAGGAATATAGTGAACACTACGAACTTCATCGCGTTCACAAATCACCCTGATGCTCTGCCTTTAGAGAAGGGTGAACGGCGCTACTTTGCCGCGGGCACAGATGCGGAAAAGCAAGATCAGAAATACTACGATCAACTTTGGAAGTGGACCGAGGAGAACTACGGTGTGATCCTGAATTGGCTTCTAAACCGTGATCTTTCTAATTTTTCTCCCAACGCGAGGCCGCCGTTAACGGCTGCGAAGCAGGAAATGATACTTTCCTCTCGTCCGCTGGTTGAGGCAGAAATTGCTCGAATGATTGAGGAGCAAGAACACCCGTTTGATCTTGATTTGATTGAGGTAAAAGTGGTGTTGCAAGTCCTGAGGGAGTATATGCGAGAAGCAAACCTTTCCACCGTGCAAAAAGGTTTACGGGCCAATGGCGCAAAAAATCTTGGCCAAAAAACTGCGCTTTATGGCAGACGCAAAAGAAAGGTGTCGCTCTGGGCGGTGCGAAATATTGAAAAATGGGAAAGTGCATCACCCACCTCTGTTGCTCGCGCATACTTTGACCGCCAACTTGGCCCTAACTCAGAGGATGATGATCTATTCAAGGAGGACTAAGGACTAAGCGGGTCTATGCCGGAAATAAAAACTCTCCCTCACCCCTTGTGCCAAGCTGTGCGAGGGGTTTTTCATTTTTGGATAGTTTAGCTTAGTCCTTAGTACTTCCGAACAACCACCCTGTTTGCGCAACGATGCGGGTGGTTCGATTTTTTCGCGTTTTAACGTGCTTGCAGAAGATGTTGTAAACGCCAGGCAAGCGGGGCAGCGGCGGAGCCCAAATCGTCTGAGAGTAGCGTTCTGGCCGTTTTGGGGTGGGTTTGGGGCTGTCTCACATATTGAGCTCGATAAGCCGCCATGTGTCGTCTGCTGGGTCACGCTCAATAACGGCGCGATAAGGGCTTCTGATTTGGGCTCCGAAACTGTTCTGTGCATCGACGTAGGCGGAGACGGCATAGCGGCATCTCGCAGCAGAGGTTACAGAGACAGCGCGAAAATTTGGAAAGCGTGCCGTAGATGGTGCTTTCAATTGTGCTCTGACGAAATCCTGAGATAAGATGTAGGCGCTGAGGTAATCGTTTGACCCGCATTCTGTTGCCCATCTTTGCTGTTCGGCAAGCTCCCGTGCTTCCGCTTCCCTTGCTCTAGCTTCCGCTTCTCGCTCTGCTCGTGTGGCATTCCATTGATCTGGGTCACTTATCCCAGCTTCTTCCGCGTCCAAAAAATCCTGATGGCTCTGAAAACCCGCCGTCTGAGCAATTCCGTCCAGCCTATCGGTTTCACGGCTTTGCGCAGCAACACCAATGACGAGGCAGATCAGAAGTAGCAGCACTGAGCGCCACCTAAACCGTCTGATAAAAATCCCAACTATGGCAACGATGATTCCAATTGATGTTAACGGTATGATGATGCTCACGCAGGCTACTCCCCAGTTTGCGGCCAAAAGCCTTAAGGTGAATGGCCACCAGAAAGCTCTGGTGACCGGGGAGTAGTAAACCGCCTAGCGACAGCGCCACGGCTTTCAGACCGAGGTCCTATTGTATGGCCGAGGCCTCCCCGACCATAGTGGTTGAGGAGGCATGTTTTCGGTCATGCCGACCGCGCTAGGAGGGGTTTACTAGGCCCCATGGCCAACGTGTTGCTGGCCACGAATTTCTTATAGACTGTGCGGTAATCGACGTAAATGGCAGAAGGCTGAGCAATCAAAGCGGCGCGCAGCGATTGGATGAATAGAAATCCTATCCTGTGTAACCTGGAGGGACCAGTTGGCAGCGTTCAGGTCCTATAGGCGGTTCGCCTCGTGTGGTCGGTATGTTGCCTTATAACGAACTTAGAAAATAGCTTGGCATACCACCTAGGGCGGCTTCCGAACTCTGTTCTGCTTCAAGAGTGCTACGGGCAGATCAATCGGCTGCCTTGGGAAGCTGTGATTTTGGGTGTAAACCGTTGATAGTATTGGCTTTCCTGCGGTTCCTACCGTTTCAGATTCCATGCTGAATAATCAGTGGATCAGAGGTTTGAACCCTTTAGGATGTGCGAAATATCGGAAAAATTTGGATTTTTGGGGTTGGTAACTTCGCGCTGTACGTTGGATTTCAATGGTTAAGGTCCAGGTCACAAGTTATCGAGAATGACTGTCACGCAAGCGCTGGACGGTCGCACGGGATACGTCGAACGCCATGGCGACTTTTCGGATGCTTTGCCCATCGGTCAGCATCGCCAAGGCTTCTGATTGTTGAGCCTCGGACAAGGCATGAGGCCTACCTAGCCTTTTGCCACTGGCCTTGGCCCGTGCGAGCCCAGCCTGGGTTCGTTCAATAAGCAGGTCCCGCTCAAACTGCGCAACTGCGGTTATGACACCCATGGTCAGCTTTCCTGCAGAACTCGTGAGGTCTACCCCGCCAAGTGCCAGGCAATGAACCTTGATGCCAAGCTGCTCCAACCGATCTACCGTTGCAGCCACATCCATCGCATTGCGCCCCAGCCTGTCCAATTTGGTAACAACCAACACATCGCCTGGCTCCATCTTCTCCAAAAGCTTGGCAAAGCCCTTGCGTTCAGAAAGTGGATAAGACCCTGAAACCGTCTCGGTGATAATTCGAAAAGGTTCAATCGCGAACCCTGCCGCCTCAATCTCCAATACCTGGTTGTCAGAATTCTGGTCAGGGGTTGAGATTCTGGCATAGGCAAAAGTTCGGGACATAGGCTGCATTTCTGTTCGAAAGCTATGCCTTGCATTTAAGAACATGGCCTAAAGCTCTGCAAGCTATATTTTGGGCAATTCTGTTCAAAAAGGGTCGGTTATGAGCCTTGTTTCACAAGAAGATCGATTTGCATCACGAAATGGCCAAGTTCTGTTGCTTTAGCTAGAGCGCTACGCTCGGAAAGTTGAACCCAAAGTATTTGGAGGGCCAGGTTATGCTCACACGTCGCCAAACCTTAGGACTGCTTGCTACAGTTCCTGCTCTGTCACTCATTGCGAAACCAGCCTTCGCTATGACACCAGAAATCTATGCTCGAAACGGTGTGGCCGTTCGGGGAACGGATGTTGTCGGATATTTTACTGATGGCGAGCCTGTGCGAGGGTCATCAGAATTTACTACGTCTTGGAAAGGCGCTGTTTGGCGATTTGCCAATGCGCAAAATTTAGCTGCCTTTGAGGCAAACCCAGAAGCCTATGCGCCGCAATATGGCGGATGGTGTGCTTGGGCTGTGAGCCGTAATTATACGGCTGCTACCATTCCAGAGGCTTGGACGATTTACGAGGGCAAGCTCTATCTGAATGCAACGCTTCCCACCCGCCGATCCTGGCTACGTGATGTTCCTGGGAATGTTAGACGTGGTGATGCCAACTGGCCTGCCGTTCTCAACAAATAGACAGCAAAGGTTAGGGGCTGGTTTTTACCAGGAATGCGGTGAGAACTAAGAGACTAAGTGCCATAGCTGTCTCTGCACCTATCGATAGGCGCAGCGCTCGCCCTGGCGGTGCCCAGTATTTATTGATTGCCGCGAGCCCCAGAATAAGAACGAACGCGCCAATTTTCCAAGCGAAGCGAACGAAATAGCCCTCAAACGCGGGCCACTGCCAGTCTGCTAAGATGCCTAAGAATAGGCTACCTGCGATCACCAAGACGGGCACAGCGCAAATCGCTTGAATACTAAACTTGGGAGCGATCAGGGCTTGGGTCGCAGTCGATGTAAGTAGCAATGGCACTAGAACCGCGAACCACCAATGGACGACGGCTAAGTGCGTGATAATGAGTGCGGCTGAGGCCCATCTTGGGCCAAAGGTGGTGCTGTGCCCCTCAAATCCGAATAGGGTGACCAAAGCAATGGCTGGGATAAGGGCAAGAATTCCGTAGTTTTTATTCCTGCCGAGGAAGAGTGCCATAAGGATCAGCAGAGCTGCTGCGCCTAGCCGCCAGACGGTAAGAGTACCCTGGCCCGTTTGAAAAAATATGCCTCTAAAGCCCTCTGAGAACGCGAGGGCGCTATCTCCACCTGCTAGACCAAACTGAAAGGCCAAGTAGGTTAGAGGCAGGGACAGGATTAAGAGAACCGACCCTGCGAGGCTTTGCCATCGAAGCAAATTTAAGAACAGCTGACCTGGGCGTAGGGTTAGAGCCAGCAAGATTGACCCTGCTGCGCTGATCGACCCTACATAGGTTAAAACCCGCGCGACAAGCGCCAGCCATTCATAAGTTGCCATGCTTATTCGGCGGCCATGACTTCAAAATGCCCTTGGCCCTCCATCAGATGACCATCCTGGGCAACAGCGATCCAAGCATAGTGGTAGATGCCTGCGTCTAAGCCATCGAAGGTAACCGCTAGCTCAGTGCCAAAACCATTTGGCATATCGCTTGTGATAGGAACCTCAGCCTCGCCCATATTGTCTAAAACTTCGGCGGCGTCCTGCTCATGATCCATCAGGGCCCCCATGGACATGCCGTCCTCTGCCCGATGCAAACCGAAGCGTGTGACGCGAACCGCTTTTGTGAAGTTTAGCTCTAGGGTTTCTAGGCCTGCTGATACTTGGCTGCCGCTTTCAGGATTGCTGCTGTTCACCTTAGAATGGGCGAAAGCCATGGTTGGCAAGAGGATGATGAGAGCCATCAGGCCCTTGAGGGTAGTCGAGATTTTCATGTTAGTTTCCTTTTAATTTTCTGGCGATTTAGAGGCTTCATAGCGGGCATTGGCTCCGCTTTGTGTGAGCAAAATATCATCAGGCCATGAGGCGGCGATGAATGAATTGACGGCTCGGATTTCCTCATCGGTTAAGAGGCCTTCATAGCCGCGCATGGCACTTCGGTATCCCTCTATATTGTATCCGGGGCCAAATTTGACCAGATTGAACAGGATTTCATCGGGATGGTGCCAGGTATGGCCTGTTTCGTCATGGGGTGGTGCGGGGAGGAGGCCCGCTGCATTGCGGGTGCGCCAATTGGGTTGGCCCTCAAAGTTACGGCCATGACAGACGGCGCAGCTTTGGCGGTAAATATTGCCGCCGAGATCGAGTAAGGCTTGGTCTGTTACGTCTATGGCGTAGGGTCTTGGCTCTCTTGTGATGGCCTCGAAGAATGCTGCATCACGAGCAGGGGCCACAGGGGCTTCCATTTGGTCGCCATTCATTCTGATCCAAAGCCATGCGACAATGACCCCGATGATGAGAAGGGCAGTTCCAATGAAGTGAACGCGGCGAGACACAATTAGCACTTTGTCTTGCCTAGGCCATCTAGGATGGCGCAATCTGCACCTTCATTGCCAGGGCAAGCCTCGAATAAGGCTTTCAAATCCTCCCGCATCTGCGATAGCTCAGCCAACTTGCGGTCTAACTCATTTAGATGCGCCTTCGCCAAGGCCTTAACCTCCGCTGAGCGGCGGCTGGGGTTGTCCTGTAGTTCTAGGAGCGTGCGCACTTCCTCCATGGAGAAGCCCAGCCCTCGCGCTCGGGCGATAAAAGAAAGGCGTTCAACATCCACCCGATCAAAATCACGATAGCCGTTGGGTGCGCGTGTGGGTGAGATTAGGCCCACATCCTCATAGTAGCGGATGGTTTTGGTTGGCAGGTTGGATAGGCGGGCAGCCCCTTGGATATTCATAGGCCTATCTCACGGTCATGAGGATCAGCATGAGTAGCGACATGCCAACCATGAGACCATTTTCAAACAAGGCGACGCGGGAAAGCGGCAGATCAAACATCTTACCTACGCAAGCGCATTGGATTTTCTCGCCACGCTGCAAGGCTTGCCACACACCAATTAGACCGACGCCAAAAACCAAAATGGAAGCAATCAGAGCGAAAGGAATGGCGATGCTCGCGATGAACAGCAGACCAATCCCTGCCTCAATAAAGGGATAGGCACGGCCATAGGCGGGGATGCGTTTTGCCAATACATCGTAGCCTACAAAGTCTCTGGCGAAGGCCGCGAGATCGAACAGCTTGAATAAAGCAAAGACCAGAGCAATCGCGCCCATGGATAGCTTCATCCAGGCATCAAACCCAAGGCCATTGGCCAGAACCCCAAGTGTCACCGCAATAAAGATCAGACCGTAGATGATCCAAATAGGTCGATAGGCGCTCGACCAACCAAAATTGAGCCTTGGGGGAGAAGTTGTTACTTGTGTCATAATGCGCTTATAATCCTTCTAGTTACAGGAAGGTCTAGCGATTTTTTCAGGCAATCTCAAAATAGGTGGACATGCCTGAGGCTTGGTGCCCCAGCATATGGCAGTGCAGCAGCCATTGACCTGGCTCTGCTAAACGAAACTGCACGACGGACGTTTCCCCTGGGGCTAAGGTGACACCATCACGCAGAGCTGGCTGTTGCTCCAAAAGACGGCTGCTTTGAGTAACTAAGGCATGTTGGCCATGCCAGTGAATGGTATGGACAAAGCGCGTATCGTTGCGGAGGTTGAGCTGAACCGTCTCACCAAGCCTTCCTGAAAACAGCGGCGCGCCAGATCGCTGCCCTGGGGCTCCAAAGGCCCAAAATTGACCGTCGCCCATCATGCGCATTCCGCCCATGGCACCGCCAGCCATAACGAGATCGCGGGTTTGAGTGGGGCGCTCAGGTATCAATTCCATCGGCTGGTAGGCTGATATGGCCATCAACGCATCGCTCAGGTTTGGCCCCTGATTGCCGCTTTCCACTTCTTCAAATCGCAGTTTGGGGCCACCAGAAAGATCAAGCTGCGCTCCGTCCGATAAGTTCCGAGTGTCCAAGATCAGATCGGTACGCTGACCTGGCCCCAGAGCAAACCAATCACCGCTGATCGGACGGGGTGCAATATCATAGCCATCGAGGGCAGCAGCATAAGCCTGCACCTCAGGGGCAGGGCTAATCTGCGGCGTGAAAACCCTCGCCGTGGCAGTGTTCAAGAACCGCAAGCGAAGTGGTTTACCTTTTTGAAAATGGATCGTTTCAAGTTCTTTGGCATTTACTGTCGCGAAGTTACCAACATGACCTGCATGAGACCAATCATGGGCATTGCCTAATTGTGAGAATTGCAAGCCACCCCAACGGGATGGCCAGTCATCAAGCAACAGAATGCGGTTATCCAGCTCAGGCTCTTGACCATTTTCGACCAGCAGAGGGCCATAAAGCCCTCGGCCCACTTGGTTCCAGGATCGGTTATGGGCATGGAACCAATAGAGCCCTGGGTCTCTAGGTGTGAAAGCATAGGCGCGTTGGCCACCTGGGGCGATAAGGTGCGCACCGCTGCCTTCCATCATTGGATTTGATCCGTCCATTTCAGGGGGGACGCGCAAGCCGTGCCAGTGAATGGAGGTGGCTTCGCTCAAGGCGTTGGTGGCCGCGATCTGCACATCCTGCCCAAGCGGTACGCGAAGCGGCTGTCCGTTTAAGAAATTCTGGCCGTATGACCAAGCCTGGTCGGTGCGCATGTTCGCGATCTGCGCAGGCCCAACCTGTGCGGCCAGAGAATACTCTACGGTTGAAAGTGCAGACGCCACTTGCGGTAGGCCTGCTCCGACAGCAAGCAAGGGCAAACTGGCAGCGGATTTGAGAAGTTGGCGACGGTTCATGTTAAGGCTCCGAGAAGTATGGAGCCCGTCAATAATTCTTCCAGTAACAGGAAGGTCTAGTCACAAAAGAGCGATGAGCTTCCTCTAAATTGGAGCCGTTTGGGATTAAGAGGCAAGGCTGCCAGGAACCGACTAGATTTTCATATGCCGATCAGCAGCAAGAGTTGCCCTCCTGTATCGGCGGGCACTTCACGGTGCCGTAGGAGCAATAGACGCAGCAATCACCATGTTTTGGCTTCATTATCGTGTGACACCCACCACATTCATAAAACCATTGGCATGCATTTGTCGGCATAATCTCTTCCGAGGTATGCCCACATTCAGGGCAAGTGATTGTCGATTGAAGAACTACTTCGTTCGGTTGCATCGCCATATTGCATATCCTGTAAGAATGATAAACCCAGCAAGAAGCGGCAGCAAAACATCGTCGCGGTAAACATAGCGAAGCGCGCCACTGATCCCAAGAAGTGAAAACAGCCAAGGCAGAAGAGGTGTGAAGCAGCAGATTACTATCACTCCAGTTCCACTGATCCCTAAAGACAATAACCAGTTCTTCATCGCATTTGCCGCCAAAATAACAATAATGATCGTACTACTTCTTCTTCCCATAGAGGAAAACTTGCAGCGAGAGTAAAAGCAAATGTTGTGAAGCCAAGAATGAGCAGCGTTGATCGCCTGCGGCTTGCACAGTTCCACCTCCGCCACAGTCGAAGCCACCCCCAGGCTAAGACAAACCCCACCGCCACAAGTATTTCAATGCGGTAGGTGGTGAATGGTCCAAGTACCGTTAACCAGGTGCCTCCCAACCCGATAATCGAGAGGCCCATGGGCAACACACAGCAAGATGCACTGAGAAGTGCAAGCAAGCCTGCACCACCAACAACCACGCGATTTGGTCCGTTGGTCTGATCTTGTGAGATTTCGGTATTTGACATCATGGGGAACCTATGCACCCTGTAGTAACTACAGGAGCAAGGGAAAAATGATCACATGATTGCGATTGGCGAGGCTTCTCGACTAAGCGGCGTTTCGATTGAAACGATCAGATATTATGAACGCGAAGGGATTATCTCCAAAGCTGGTCGGACGGCATCAGACCGCCGGGTATATACGCGTGCTGAGATTTCTGAGCTTTGTTTCATTAAGCGCTGCCGTGACCTTGGATTTTCCATCCACGAAGCCGTCGCGCTCCGTAGCCTCGCCAATGACCCGTCAGACGCATGTGAAACGGTAGAGAACTTAGGGCGGAAACATCTAGCGGAAGTTCAGGCCAAGCTTGCAGAGTTACAACAACTTGAGAGCGCTTTGGCTGAGCTGGTAGCAAATTGCGCAAAGGGACAACGCGATTGCCCAATGCTGATCTCACTCATGAAACAAAGCCCATAATTGTCATCAGCAGGCTCGTTTAGCACCAGATTTAACGAACGTCTTTGGGATCAATGCTCGTGCCGACAAAGGCTATGATCTGCAAGGGAGGCCAGTAAGTGGCATTCGCCTGATACGCTGCCGCCCTCACAAGTCTTTGATATGCGCACCAGCTCCTTTTCTAAGGCACGAAGCTGTTTAATCTTCTCCCGAACAGCAGAGAGCTGGGCGATTGTGATGCTGGTCGCGGCTTCGCAAGAATGGTCAGGATGATCTTGCAACTCAATCAGGGAGGTGATGGCTTCAATAGAGAAGCCGAGATCGCGAGCGTGTTTGATGAAGTTCAAAAGCTCTAGACCCTCTGCGCCGTAGCGTCTCTGGTTGCCCTCGGTGCGCTCGGGTGCTTTGATGAGGCCTATCTCCTCATAATAGCGGATGGTCGGCACCTTCACATTTGAGCGCCTTGATAACTCCCCAATGGAATACATAAAAAAACCTCTTGAACCTCTAGTGGCTAGAGGTTGCATAGAGGCTCAGACACTATTCGAGAAGGCTTTTTATGGCGGGTTGCTGCGGACACAACGCAAAATTTGATGGGGTATCAGACGACTACAAACGGCGTCTCTGGATCGTCATTGTTCTGAACGCCGTTATGTTTGCAGTGGAGATGATCGCAGGCCATGCGGCCAAGTCTCAGGCACTACAGGCTGACGCACTCGATTTTGCAGGGGATGCTTTGACCTACGGCATATCGCTTGCGGTCATAGGGACCTCACTAAGGGTGCGATCCAATGCAGCCCTATTCAAAGGGATTAGTCTGCTCCTTATGGGTCTGTGGGTCTTCGGCTCCACTGTTTACCGTGTCTTCTATATCGGCGTCCCGACCGCAGAAATCATGGGTGTTGTTGGTTTCTTGGCTTTGGCAACAAACCTGGCAAGTGTTGCGCTTCTTGTTCGCTATAAAGACGGTGATGCTAATGTCCGCTCGGTTTGGCTCTGCTCGCGCAATGACGCTATTGGCAACGTGGCGGTTATGTTTGCCGCCCTTGGGGTCTGGGGCACAGCGACAGGTTGGCCCGATCTAATCGTTGCCTCCATCATGGCGGGGCTGTTCTTATCTTCTGCGTTCCAAATCGTGCGCCAAGCACTGGCCGAGCGCAGAGATATGGAAGATCATGCCCACCATTCTCACGTCCATTGAACAGGCCTCGTAAAACAGGTCGTCTTTCGACTAACTCACCATCAACACACCCTTAAAGATCAAAAAAACGAAGGAGATCACCATGCATATTGAACCAGGTATCGTTTCAGGCGCTAAAATGGCCCTGGCTGTTGCCACTGCCGCAGGCGTTGGCACCCTCACCGTAAAATCAGTTTTTGAGAGCCTAAAATCAGAGCCGTGGGTCGGTTTTGTTTTCCGTGCGCTATTGGCGACGGCACTTGTCTTTACTTTCTTTGAAATACTGCCGCATTATCCAGTTGGCATTTCAGAGGTGCATTTCATCTTCGCGACGCTTCTCTTTCTTTTGCTTGGCCTCGCGCCTGCTGCCATTGGCCTAAGCCTAGGGTTGCTGGGACAAGGATTGCTCTTTGCTCCGAGTGATCTGCCTATGTATTTTGTAAACGTCACAACTCTGCTGGCTCCCTTATTCGCCGTTAGCCTAATTGCCCGTCGGTTCATCCCTGAAGGCCGCGCGTTCGTTGATCTGAAATACGTTGATGTGCTGCGCTTGTCGGCCATGTATCAGGGCAGTGTTATTGCGTGGGTCGCGTTCTGGGCACTCTATGGTCAGGGCTTCACGGTCTCAACGCTCAACCTGGTTGGCACCTTTGCAGTATCTTATCTGGTTGTCATTATTGTTGAGCCGTTTGTTGATCTTGGCCTTTTGGCGATTGCTAAGAAGTTCCGCTCAACCAGCTTTGCAGGCCTGCTAAACCAACGCCTGTTCGCAGCAGCATAGGGCGGCGATCATGAGAAATATTAAATCTCTTCTATTTGCAGCGGTGACCCTAGTGGCCACCAGCTCCTCAGCTTTTGCGCACCATGAGACTGAAATGGCTGTCTCCAATGGGCAAGTCTTTGGGGTGGTAGCGACCTTAGGCCTCCTAGCCCTTGGGCTGATCGCAATACCACGTATTATGAGACGCTTAGGCTAGCGTCTCATACCAGGTCCACATGCCACTGACTTGATGTCCAAGGATGTGGCAGTGGATTGGCCATTTTCCAGGCTCGGCAAGGCGCATTTGGATGGTGGCGTTGCTAAAGGCCTCTAGCGAAATGCTATCTCTATACGCGCCTACTTCCATGGGCGTTTTGTCGTTATGGGTGACTTTAACGTGCTGCCCATGAAAGTGGATCACATGATGGGTCGAAGAATTGTTGGCGATGTGCAGCTCGACAGTCTCTCCGATGCGGCCAGTGAACAAACCTTGCGAGCCATCGGCCACGTCATTGAAGACCCAATATTTGTGCTGATCGACCAGCTCTTCCCAAGTGCGCCATGCGCCATCCATCATGCCTGCGCCGCGTGAATCATCATAGTGGATCGCGCCCATGGTCAGATCATGACGTTGATCTATCTCGCCAGGGCGAAGTTCCAATGGGTCGTAGGCGACGTGCTGTGCCAAGTAACCTTCCGTGGCCATGGCGCGGTCTCGCACACGGGTGAGAGGCAAGAGGGTACCTGTTCCGAAAAAACCATCGCCAACGTCAAACTGAGCATCGCCAGATTGCGACTGCTCCACCAAAATATCTGCCCGCTGCCCAGGGGCCAGGAAAAGAGGCTCGCTAAGTTCACGCGGGGCACAATCAAAGCCATCAAGGGCGATCAACCAAGATCGAGCGCCCAAGACTTGAGGGCGGAAAACGCGGCCCGTTGCCACGTTCAACAGTCTCAATCGCGTCGGCCCTCTGCGGT
The DNA here is from genome assembly GCA_965228345.1 of Alphaproteobacteria bacterium. Classification (GTDB taxonomy): domain Bacteria; phylum Pseudomonadota; class Alphaproteobacteria; order UBA7985; family UBA7985; genus CAXQZM01. The sequence goes on from CBDDHH010000003.1 coordinate 1,315,051, forward strand.
TCAATTCGATACGTGGGTTGGTGCGTCCATTGACGGTAGTGAGGGTGCCCAGCACCCCTGCATGACCCCAAGCTAAGGACGGCTCAAGAGGGCTCCAATCTACCTCACGCTGTCCAAAGGCATTGGTTCGGGTTGTCCAGTCATCCAAAACCAGCACCTGTTCAAAAACAGGCACAGCATCAGGATCACGAACAATGATTGCACCATAAAGGCCACGTGCAATCTGATCGAGCGAATTGTGATGCGAATGAAACCAATACAGCCCAGGGTCTTTCAGCGGCACATCATAGGTATAACGCTGTCCTGGCATAACCAGCTTTGCCCCAAACGGGACGACCCCATCCATAATCTGGGGTACTCGCAGACCATGCCAATGCAGCGTTGTGGGCACAGGTAAGGTGTTTTCAAGCTCAACGTGCCAAGCATCGCCAACCATACCTTCTAGCACGCGACCTTCAACGAAACCAGGATAAGACCATTGCTCAAAAGTGGAGACAGCTCCGCCCAGGCGTGTTTGTGAAGGCTGGGCTGTCAAACGGGTGATCGGCCCATCCGATTGACTGGCAAAAAGGGAGGAGCCGAATAAAGTGGCAACCGATGTCCCTGCGCCAAGGTAGAGTAGTTGTCTGCGTGTAAGTCTCATCAAAACATCCTTAAACCTTCCAGCAGATAGAAGCTCAACAAAATTGCATGTCCTTTAGAGGATCGGCTTACGGACACTTTAGGGGCTGCAGCTCTGCAAGGTAGAATGCGGCCTTTGACTGTATCATTTGACCCGTCCGATTTTATTCTCAATGAGGGGGCCTTAAACGGACGGATAGGCCAAAGGCCTTGTAACAGCTGTTGGGATTTGGATGGAGTTGGAAGAAAAGTGCTGACAGTGCGCTACGCGCAGATCTTTTCTTGGCTCATAATTTCGCCTAACCTGTTGACTGGCTTAAGTTTCCGCTTGTTTGCTCAGTCCAAATATGTCACTTTGTAATCAGCGGGTCGGGAGTTCGAGTCTCTCAACCGGCACCACTCCGCAAAATTTTATCTGAACTCCGTGACACACGATCACATCGACACCCCCGCCAACCCTCGCTTAGAGCTTCGACCTTATTGAAAAAATCGCACGATCTTCTAAGCGACAACCTTCGCTGCCTCGCAGCTCATGGAGATGGAGGCAGTGCCAAGACGGGTGCCTATCTTGGCGAACGCCGCAGCAATGAACGCACCACCCACCGCAACGGCTATCGATATCGCCCCTGGCAGACGCGGGCTGGCAGCCTGAACCTTGCCATCCCCAAGCTGCGCAAAGGAACCTACTTCCCCTCGTTCTTGGAGCCCCGCCGCCTTACCGAAAAAGCCCTGACCGCCGTCATTCAAGAGGCTTATATCAAGGGCGTCTCCACACGCGCCGTCGATAATCTCGTCCAGGCTTTAAGACCCCGCCATGCCCAGCCCTCTAAAACTCCGCGCGCAAACCGAAGACGATTTGGCCCTCATGTCGGGCCTTCTGCAGGATGCGCTGATCCCCGGTACCGACATGCGCTACGAGGCGGCGGATCGGCAGTTTGTCGCGGTGCTGAATCGTTTTTGCTGGGAACGCGACGGCGTTTTGGACGAGACGGACGCGAACGCGGGCCCGTACCACCGCACCCACGCGGCCCTAGTGATGGACGGGATCAGCGCAACTCGGCGGGACACTATCCCGTGAGACAAAACTCCGATAAAAATGTCAATTTTTAGCGGAGTTGGTATAAAGGTCATTCAATCGGTTCAAAACAAATGCGAATGGCTTTAAGACCCCGCCATGCCCAGCCCTCTAAAACTCCGCGCGCAAACCGAAGACGATTTGGCCCTCATGTCGGGCCTTCTGCAGGATGCGCTGATCCCCGGTACCGACATGCGCTACGAGGCGGCGGATCGGCAGTTTGTCGCGGTGCTGAATCGTTTTTGCTGGGAACGCGACGGCGTTTTGGACGAGACGGACGCGAACGCGGGCCCGTACCACCGCACCCACGCGGCCCTAGTGATGGACGGGATCAGCGCAATCAAGAGCCGTGGCATCAGGTTGAGCGATAGCCGTCACCTCTTAAATTTGCTGTCGGTCCATGTGGGCGAAGGCGAAATCGAGCTGTTGTTCTCGGGCAACGCTGCCCTGCGCGCTGAGTGTACGGAGATTAGTGTGCGCTTGCAGGACCTTGGCGAACCGTGGCCGACGCAGTGGCGCCCGCACCATGGCCACGACGCAGAAATTCTTGCTGAAGCCCAGGCCCATCTTGGCGCGGTGGAGGACAAGGGCGTGCCCAACCAGGACAACGCCCCCGCACGCGAAGACCCTGCCGAATGATCACGCTCGCCCTGCCCAAAGGGCGTCTTGGCAAGACCCTCGGCCCCATGCTGGCCCAGATCGGTTTGGCCATGGAAGCTGCATACTTTGAGGCGGATGATCGTCGCCTGATCTACAATACGCAAGACCCCGAGGTGCGGGTTGTGCCCATCAAGCCCTTCGACATCGCCACAATTGTGGCGGCAGGCGGCGCGGACTTAGGGATCGTCGGCGCCGACGTGGTCGCCGAGTTTGACTATTCTGAGGTCTATGTGCCCCTCGCCTTTCCCTTTGGCGCCTGTCGCCTTTGCCTCGCCGCGCCTGCGGGCTTCGCCCTTCCCGCTGCGGGGCAAGGCCTCAGGGTCGCCAGCAAGTACCCCAACTTGACCCGCGCCTTCCTGACCGCGCGCGGCCTTAGCCCCACCCTCATTCCCATGTCAGGTGCCCTGGAACTGGCGCCGCACCTGGGCCTCGCCGACTGCATAGTCGATCTGGTCTCGACGGGGGCCACCTTACGGGCCAATGCCTTAGTCGAGGGGGACCTGATCCTCGACTCGACCGCGCGTCTGATCGTTGGTCGTCAAGCCTACCAGACCGCGGGGCCGCGCCTTCACCATATATTGGAGCGATTCCGCCGCCTCGCCCCAATGCTGCCCGCGGGTTCTACTTAAATGTCCCTTGCGCCCAAATGGCGTTTGAACGCCGACACCGACGACTTTGAGCGGCACTTCGCCGCCCTGGCCGCCGCCGACCGCGGCGACGGCGACGACATTTCGGCGCAAGTTCGGGAGATCTGCGTCGACGTGCGCCAACACGGCGACCGGGCGCTGGCCGAGCTCAGTCGCAAGTACGACCGCGTTGATTTTAGCGCCACGCCCATGCGCCTCAGCCTCGCCACGCGCGATGCCCTTGCCGATCAAGCGCCCCCCGCTGAAACCGACGCCCTTGCCCTCGCTGCCGAGCGTATCCGCGCTTTTCATGTGCGCCAAACGCCGGAAAACCTTAGCTACCGCGACCCGCTGGGGGTCCAACTCGGCTATCGCTGGGCGCCCGTGGATCGGGTCGGCCTCTATGTCCCGGGCGGGCGGGCGGCCTATCCTTCATCCCTGCTCATGGCTGCGATCCCCGCGCGGGTGGCGGGAGTCGGCAGCCTTGCCATGACGGTGCCCACCCCCGACGGGCACATCGCGCCCCTAGTAATGGCGGCAGCGCGTCTGGCAGGGATCGACGAAATTTACCGTGTCGGCGGGGCCCAGGCCATTGCCGCCCTGGCCTACGGCACCGACGCCATCGCGCGCGTCGATGTGATTGCGGGGCCCGGCAATGCCTATGTGGCTGAGGCCAAACGCCAGGTGTTCGGTCAGGTCGGGATCGATATGCTCGCGGGCCCCTCGGAAATTTTGATCATTGCCGACGGCGATCAAAACCCGAACTGGCTGGCGGCTGATTTGCTTTCCCAATGCGAGCACGACCCAAGCGCGCAGGCGATCCTGATCAGCCCGGATCGGGACATGTTGGCGGCGGTTGAAGTCGCTGTAGCAAGGCAGCTCCACGCCCTCAAAACCGCAGCCACGGCGCGCGCCGCCTGGCAATCGCACGGGGCCCTCATCGCCGTGCGGGACCTACACCAGGCCGCGGCCTTGAGCGACCGGTTAGCGCCCGAGCACTTGGAGTTGGCCGTCCCAGACCCAAAAGCGCTGTTTGACCAAATCCGTCACGCGGGGTCGGTCTTTTTCGGCGCGCATACGCCCGAACCTTTGGGGGACTATCTGGCGGGGCCAAACCATATCCTGCCCACCGCGCGCACCGCCCGCTTTTCCAGCGGGCTTGGCGTCCAGACCTTCATGAAACGCACGACCTTTCTAAATGCCCCCCCTGCGGCCTTAAGCGCGTTGAGCTTGGCAACCCAAACCCTGGCTAAGGCCGAGGGCCTGCCGGCGCACGCCGCCGCCCTGGCCTTGCGGAGTAACTGACGTGCGTCAGGGCTATATCGCCAAAGTACAGCTCGACCCGATCTTGCGTGAGGCTGCGACCCGGCAACTGGCCCAAGACCGGGACATCGCGATCCATGACTTGATCACGACCAACCACTTCCAACCCGCCAAGCTGCCGCCCGCACCCTACGCCCTGGACCTGGCCTACGCTAACGGTCGCTTGACTTTCACTTTGACGGGCCATGAGGGCCAGGTTACGATCCTTGCCTTGTCTCTCACCCCTTTTAGGCGTTTGTTTCGTGACTACTTTGATATGTACGATGCTTATGAGGCGGCACTTGTGAAGGGCGGCGCGGCGCAAGTCGAGGCCATCGATATGGCTCGGCGCGGCTTGCACAATGACTTGGCCGATACCCTCATGGAGCGGCTGGCGGGCAAGGCCAGCCTCGACCACGAAACGGCCCGGCGTCTCATTTCCCTAATCGCCGCCATGTTCTATAAAAAGGGTCTGATCTAGTGGTGGCCACGCGCGTTCTGTTCGCCTGCACCAAGAACGCGGTGCGCAGCCCCATGGCCGAAGGTCTTGCGCAGCAGCGGGCTGGGGAGGCGCGCGCCTATACCTTCCAGTCCGCCGGGCTCGACCCCGGGGATGTCGATGGATTTGCCGTCGCCGCCATGGCCGAACAGGGCATCGACTTGCGCCGCCATGAGTCCCAAGACCTGGCCGACTTTCAAGTCGGGGATTTCGACCTTCTGATCTGCCTTTCCGCTGCGGCCAGTCGCTACGCGCAGGACCGGTTTGGTGCGGCGGATTTTGTCGAACATTGGGATGTAGGGGACCCGAGCGAGGCAGGGGGCAACCGCGATCAACGCCTGGCAGCTTACCGTGAAGTTCGCGATGCGATAGAGGGCCATATCGCCCAGAGGTTTCCTTTATAACCTAAGCGGTTTATAGCGCCCCCGAACTCCCCTGAAACCCCGACAAAAGGATCTAAATGGCGAAGGAAGAACTCATCGAATTCAATGGCGAGGTCATTGAAGTACTGCCCAATGCAACATTCCGCGTGCGGCTGGAAAATGATCATGAAATCATCGCCCATACCTCGGGAAAAATGCGTAAGAACCGCATTCGTGTGCTGGCGGGCGACAAAATCACCGTTGAAATGACGCCCTACGATCTGACCAAGGGCCGCATCACATTCCGCTTTAAATAATGAGAGCGGCAATTATGCGTGACTCCTATATTCGCTGGTATAAGGGCCGCGACTGCGGCTCCCCGAGCGGGCTCCAAGCCCGAAGGGCGCAGGGAACGCCCGCGCACGAAAGGGTTGGGCTCCAAGCCCGAAGGGCGCAGGGAACGCCCGCGCACGAGAGGGTTGGGCTCCAAGCCCGAAGGGCGCGGGGAACGCCCGCGCCAAAAACACGCAGCCCCAAGATCAGCGGATATGCGCCTCGGGGTATAAGCGAAGGCCTCGTCGGAGGCGAAACGCCAGGCGTTTCTGCCGTGAAACACAAAACGGTCTTAAAAAGGCCCCTTTTATGACCGTTGGTATAAGGCCCCTAACCGTCGGGTTTTTCATCCATGTCCGTCGCAATTGAGGCCCCTTCCCTTCCTGCCGAGACGGGACCTAAGCTGGTCCTGGGTTCAGGTTCACCACGGCGCTTAGCGCTGCTCGCCCAAATCGGCCTAGAACCCGACTTGGTCGAGGCCCCGGACATCGACGAAACGCCGCACAAAGGGGAAAAACCGCAAACTTACGCGGCCCGCATGGCTCGGCAAAAAGCCGAAGCACTAGAACCCCACCATGTCGGCAACTTCATCGTCGCCGGCGACACCGTGGTGGCGGCGGGCACACGAATCTTGCCCAAGGCCTTGAATTTGAGCGAAGCGCGAGCCTGTTTGGAACGCCTGTCAGGCCGCAGCCATAGCGTGTTCTCGGCCCTGGCGATCATCACGGACACAGGCCGAGTCTTTGAACGGATCAGCAAAAACCGCGTGACCTTCAAACGCCTAAGTGCCGCTGAAATCTCTTCCTACCTCGATTCCGGCGAATGGCACGGTAAGGCGGGTGGGTACGCGATCCAGGGGCTAGCTGCGGGGTTGATCTCTACGCTTAAGGGCTCGTTCAGCGCCGTTGTGGGCCTCGACCTGTTCCAGGTCCAGTCGATACTAACGGGGTGCGGTTTTGGCCGCCTCCCCGCAACGGGATCCGCACACCGCGCCGAATGAGGCCGCACCCACACGCCTGCCTAAGCGCTCATGTCGGCGTCCACGATCTAGGGCTCTATGTGGCATTGGTCAGCGAAACGGCCGTTCCTATTTTTCTGCCCCTCACCTTGGATCGCCCGTGGCAAACTGGGGCAATCCTTGCGGCGCGGGTCACCGCGTTCCGCAGCGGCCGCGAGGGCGGCGGGGGAGTGTGCCAAACCCAGGACGGCACGCGCTTCTACTTGCGGCAAACCCAAGGCCTGTGCGAGGGCCAGGCGATCCACGTGGAAATTGTCAGTGAGGCCCGGGGGAGCAAGCTCGCGCTAAGCCGCGCCACCGACGCCCCGCTGCGCCCGCCCGCGCTCAAACACGCCTTGGCACACTTCGCTGCTCCCGGCGCCCTAGCGGTGGCGGATCTGGACCTCCTCGGCCCGCTTCGCCGGGCCTTTCCCGAAGACCGCTTCGAATTGGGACGCCCCAATCAAGCGCTGGACCAAGCCGCTGCTGACGCCCTGGAATCGCGAGAAATCTGTCGACAGGGTGTGGTTCTGATCTGCGAAACCACCCAAGCGGCCCACCACATCGACGTCAACGGCCCCGATCAACCGGGGGGGGTGCGGGACATCAACCAGGTGGCAACAGACCTGGCGCTCGAGACGATCGCGACCCGAAACCTGGGCGGCATCATTTTCATCGATTTTTTGGCACCGTCCACCCGCGCGGCGCGCCAAGACCTGACCCGAACTCTGCAAGAGGGCCTTGCGCCCCTGCCTCACGCGGTTAAGGTCCATGCCATGAATGAGTCAGGCCACTTGATCATCGAACGCCAACGCCTCGGCGCTGAATTCCTCACCTCGTACTTCGACGCGCGCCGTGCCTAAGCCTTGCAGCGTCTGCGGCAAGCCGCGCCAAAACCAGTTCCGTGCCTTCTGCTCGGCCAAGTGCCGTGACCAAGACCTCTTGGCCTGGGCCAGCGACGCCTACGTCATGGGCGAAGACCCTGACCTCACAGACGCCGATCTATTTTGCGAGTCCGTGCCCCAAAATTCGCTAGACAGCCAAGAACCAGCCCTCTAGGGCGCTGCTCCAAGGCCTCGGTAGCTCAGGTGGTAGAGCAAGGGACTGAAAATCCCTGTGTCGGTGGTTCGAGTCCGCCCCGAGGCACCACGCCCTTGTTTCATAGTGCCCCAAAATGCCCCACAAAGCCCTTGCCCATTATAGGTTTAGCGGTTAGCAAGTGTCCCATTCTAACCCAAAATAAACCACGGGTACCCAGAAAAAATGGGGGAGTGGACAAGTGGCGGGGATTCATAGGCTGGTAGATTCACAACTCAAGGCGGCCACCAGCGGCAAGCTGAGCACCCGCAACAACGGCTATTTTTAACAAATTGTTTTGGATTGAGGCCTCAGCATAAATCATACCAGCGGCAATTATAAATGACTCTTATGATCGCTGGTATAAGGGCCGCGACTGCGGCCCCCGTAGCGGCCCCGAGATCGGCGGACACGCACCTCGGGGTATAAGCGAAGGCCCCGTCGCGCGGTCGGGCTGAGCGAGCGAGGTGAGCGAGGTGAGACCGCATCAAACAGGCGAAACGCGAAGCGTTTCTGCCTTGAGTATCCATGATAAATCAAGGGGCAATTTGTGACCATTTTCTGTTTTCCCGCAAGAGGGCATTTGCCAGCGTGATCAGCTTACGCATCACGGCGATGAGGGCGACTTTTTTCGGCTTTCCGGCTTCGACAAGGCGGCTCTAAGAAATCCTTTAGGTCTTCATTGTATCGCATGGCGACCAAGGAAGGCATGTAGAGAGCATTGCGTACAGGAGCTCTTCCCCCCTTGATACGGGCGACACCCTTAAGCGTTCCTGATTGGGATTGCATAGGAGCCAAGCCAGCTAGAGCGCCGATCTTTTTCTGACTGAGTGTGCCAAGCTCTGGCATGTTGGTCACAAGGGATATGGCTGTTCGTGCCGCAATCCCTGGGATTGTGATCAAGATGTTAAAGCGCTCCAAGAGATCAGGATGGGCTTCGATGAGCTTCTTGGTCTTGAGGGTTAGCTGTTCGATCTCCTTTTCGAGGGTCTTGAGCATTCTCGTTGCAAGCCTCACAGCGGCCTTATGGGTAACGACTTTCTTCCTGTTGCTCCACTGCGTTTGCGTTTGCACAAGCCCTTGATGAAGACTTTGGTATTCTCCAAGAGTTTCAATGACGTCATCGCGTATCTTGGTGGGCTCAAGGGGGAGGGTTTGGCCCATGAGTGCCAGGATTTTCGCATCGACCTTATCGGTTTTTGCGAGTTGGCCGATGCTGTTGGCAAAGCATCGCGCTTGCCAAGGGTTGACCTTTGCGTAAGCGATTTGGGCTTGAGCAAGGCCACGTTCCAAGGCTCTGTGATAGAAGCCAGTTGCCTCAAAAACGACCAGGCAATCAGGAAGCTTGCTCAAGGTCTTGATGAGAGCCTTAATCCCGCAAGGGGTATTGGGCTTGCAGCTATGGTTTTGGCCATTTGACACAAAAATATCGAATTGGGCTTTTGAAACATCAATTCCGATGGTAACTTGTGACATCTTTCCGCTCCCTTTCTTGTCATACGGGACGCACAGCTGGCTCCCTAGTATCCATTCGGGCCACTTGTAGGAAAGACGGGGTGATCAAACTCACGAACGGTGCCTGCAACGCAGCACCTAGACACGAACGATCCAGCCCCGCCGCCGATTTGGGGGTGGCCACCCCCAAATCGGCGCGTCAAGCTTACCACAAATGATCTAGCATCGCGGCAAGAAAACGCTCATATTCCATTAGACAAGACACGAAACGGTCATGAAAAGGTCACGTTTTATGACCGTTGGTATTAGACTGCACTTGGACAACCATGGCTTTGAACATGGCAACGGGATCAAAATGAGGCCGTCCCCCGCGCGTACCATGGCCGTAGTTCAGCGCCTTCAAAAGGATGGGACGAAAGGCCTCAAAATCAACCAAAGCCTCCAACTCTTCCAACGGATCACCATCCGCACTCAAGCGGGCAAGATGGTCTGACAAATCTAAAAAACTGGGCAACGACGACTTCATGCTATGCACGGGATCACAATGTGAACTCACGCGCAAAAGGTGGGTTATTGCGGGTGCTCAGCTTTTGAGAATTCGCCGTCAGGCCGCAACATGATACGGTTGAAATGATTGATGATTTGCGCCGCGGTTCCGTATTTAGGGAACGACACCGCTTTTGCGAACCTTAGTGAAACCAACCAAGGTATCACGTAGGGATAAGGAGCGATTGGAGCTATGCCTGATCAAGGTATAGCTTTGCGATGCAGGGCCAGATAAGACTTGATTTTTTGAGGTGATCCTGCCATCGTTTTTTTCAGGATGAGGTCCGTCACTGTGTTCAACCTTCGCCGTTTTTCTAATACGAAGTCCTCTGCCTCGGGTAGACTTGGCCCCGATCATCCCGATGGTTTACGTAAGCTCCAACTCGGCTGTGGGCCTCATCATTTGCGTGACGATTGGTGGAATACTGATCTGCGTAAATTTCCTGGTATTGACGAGCAACTTGATGCCACTAGTGATTGGCGTTGGGAGAATCAGTTGGAGTTTATTTACGCGGAACACTTCATTGAGCATTTGGATATCATAGGCGCCTTCAAGTTTGCCGCCAATTCCCATCGGGCGCTCAAAGTTGGGGGACGGGTGCGTATTTCGACTCCTTCGTTGGAATGGGTTCACGTATCTCATATGTCTCCACAGGGTGAGGGGAAGTCGGTCACTATTGACGAAACACTCCGCATGAACCGTGCGTTTTATGGCGGGGTCATCAGTTCCTCTATTCTCAAGACATGCTTGCCGAATTATTCGCAGCATGTGGATTTTCCAAATACGAGTTTTGCAGCTATGGAGAAAGCCCCACACCCGGGCTGCGTAATTTAGAGTCGCATCGCCTAAATAAGTCTATCCAAGGTTACCAAGCTGTTTGGATCATTGAGGCTGAAAAAACCAATAGACCCGCTTCACGATAAACTGAAAAAGGGCTTTTGCATGCAAACAAGGTCTTGTCGAAGTCAGGTTTGGCTGATTCTAGCCTTTTTATGAGAACCTTCAAAATCCTTAAGAAGCAACCGCGCCTGTTTTTCCGCTTAAGTGGGATAAGGGTCAGCGATTTTGACGACATTTCAGAGAAGATTTTGCCGCTTTGGGAGGCTCACAACCATCAGCGTCTATCTCGCCCCCATCGCCAACGCGCGATTGGGGGCGGGCCAAGCCATAAGCTAAGCTTTGAGGAGATGCTGCTTTTATGCCTGATCTATTATCGGACTTACATCAATCATGAGTTTCTGGGTTTGATATTTTCGGTTTCAGATAGCACGAGCATCCGAACCGCCAATACAATGACCAAGCTATTGGCAGGCCATTTTCAGATGCCCGAGCGCAGGCTTGCTTTAAGTGAGGATGATAAGGAGCAGCTCATATATCTAATTGTCGATGGGACCGAGCGCCCCTGTCAGCGCCCCAAGAAATCGAAGGGCCGAAAGAAGATCTACTCGGGGAAAAAGAAGCGCTTTACTCATAAGCATCAAATTGTCGTCGATGATAAGAAGCGCATTCGTGCTTGTGGCCCCGTTCACCCTGGGCGCAAGCACGACAAAACCCTTTATGATCAAAGCCATCTGGACAAGCCACCAGATACCCTGCTCTTGGGCGACTTAGCTTATGTAGGAACCAACTGCGAAGTCCCGATAAAGAAATCCAAGAACCAAAATCTAAGCCAAGAGCAAAAAGACTACAATAAGTGGTTCAGCTCTATGCGCGTGAAGGTTGAGCATGGCATTGGACGCATGAAAAAGTTCAACATTTTCTCTGACATCTCCAGAGGAAACCGACATGAGAACATGATTGCTAAGAATGTCGCGGCTCTGGCAAACATCAATTTAAAAAATTGCTGAGATAAGCACTAAGGGACAAGTCCGTCTGTCTTTTATCGCCCTATTGCGAATCAGGTCTAATAACTCTGCTCCTAGTACCGTTGAGATCATGGACAAGGTAAAAACCGATTTTTGGCGCCATGTGCAAAGTGGTCATTGAGGGTGTATTCAGATCGGTCGTCTTGAGCAGAATAAACTAAATACTCACGCGCACTCAATGCCAACTTGCTTGGTGAGGGTTGCGGTGACGGCCAAGGACGCGTGCCACTTCCCATCCTCGAAAAAACGCGGTATCTGCCCCCATGACTTTATCGAACCAAACCGCCGCCTGGAAACACGCAGATGTGGAGCATTTCATGCATCCGTTTTCCAACTACGCCGAGGCCAAGGATGAGGGCGGAGGGCGGATCATTACGGGGGCCAAGGGCAGTTGGTTGACCGATAGTGAGGGCGCGCAGATTTTAGATGGTATGGCGGGCCTCTGGTGCGTGAACTTGGGCTATGGCCGCGAGGAATTGGCCGACGCGGGCTACGACCAGCTCAAAAAACTCGCCTACTACAATGCTTTTTTTAAGACCGCGACACCGCCAGCTGTCGAGTTGGCACAGCGCTTGAGCGAGCTGGCGCCGACGGGCTTCAATAAGGTGTTTTTTGGGTCCTCGGGGTCGGAAGCCAACGACACGGTGATTCGTATGGTTCGGACTTACTGGCAAATGCAAGGGCGGCCCGAACGGCAGGTGATCATAGGCCGCGACTATGGCTATCATGGGTCCACGGTCGCTGCGGCAGCGGCGGGGGGCATGAAGGCCATGCATGCGCAAGCGGGCGCCCTGCCCGACTTTAGCCATATCATGTGCCCCTACAGCTTTGAGTTGCGGCATTCAGGTGAGAGCGACGAAGCCTTTGGCGTGCGTGCCGCCGATGCCTTGGAGGCCCGTATTCTTGAAATCGGGGCGGATAAGGTCGCGGCCTTCTTGGCCGAGCCCGTGCAAGGCGCGGGCGGGTTGATTTTCCCGCCCGCGACGTACTGGCCGCGCGTCCAAGAAATCTGCGATCAGTACGGCATCTTGCTGTGCGCCGACGAAGTGATCTCGGGATTTGGCCGGCTGGGCGATTGGCTGGCGCATCCGCAGTTTGACATCCGCCCCGATACGGTAACGCTCGCTAAAGGCCTGACGTCTGGATACCAACCGCTGTCCGCCGTGCTGGTGGGCACGCGCCTTGCCGACGCCTTTGAGGCGGCCGACGCCGAGTTTGTCCATGGCTATACCTATTCGGGCCACCCCGTCGCCTGCGCCGTGGCGCTCAAGAACTTGGAGTTGATGGAGAAGGAAGGGGTTTTGGCCCATGTGCGCAATGTTGCCGCGCCCTACCTACGCCAGCGCCTAACCGAGACATTCGCGAATCATCCGCACATCGGTGAGGTGCGGGCGCGCGGCCTGTTAGCAGCCCTAGAGCTGGTCAAAGACAAGACCACGGGCGCCCGCTTCCCGGGCGATTTCGGCAGCCTGACGCGCGACCAGTGCTTCCGCCACAATCTGGTCATGCGGGCGGTGCGCGACACCATGATTTTGTCACCAGTCTTGACTATCACCGAACAGGAAATTGACGAGTTGGTCTGTCGCGCTAAGGCCGCCATCGATGCGGCCGTTGAGATCGGGATGCGTTCCTGACCCCATGATCCGACACTTGCCCGACCATTTGGTCAACCAAATTGCGGCAGGCGAAGTTGTCGAGCGCCCCGCTTCGGTCATCAAAGAGCTGGTGGAAAACGCCATCGACGCCGACGCCACTGACATCGTGGTCCGGCTCAGCGATGCGGGCAAGACCCTGATTGAGGTCAGCGACAACGGTACCGGCATGGTGCCCAAGCAAATGACCCTAGCGGTGCAGCGCCACGCGACCTCAAAGCTGCCCAACCAGAGCTTGCAGGCCATCGAAACCCGGGGCTTTCGCGGCGAAGCCCTGCCCTCCATCGCGTCGGTTAGCGAGTTCACCTTGACCAGCCGACCCGCCGACGCTGACACGGCCTGGTGCCTCGACAACGCAGGGGGCACTTGGTCGGACCCGCGCCCGAGCGCGGGGGCAAAAGGCACGCGCATTCGCGTCGAGAACCTCTTCGCCCGCACCCCGGCGCGCCTCAAGTTCCTCCGCTCGGACAGCGCCGAACGCACCGCCGTCAAGGCCATTCTTACTCAGTTGGCACTTTCCGCCCCCCACGTCGCCCTAAAGGCGAGCGAGGGCGAGCGCACTTTGCTGGACCTGCCCCTCCAGGCCAAAACGCGCTTAGCGCGGCTCTTGGGACCCGAATTTGCCGCCGACCATGTCCATCACGTCCATGCCCGCGGCGACATTCGGGTGACGGTTTTGGCGGGATTGCCAACCCTCAACCGGGCCACCAGCGCAGGGTTGGTGTTTTTGGTCAACAATCGCCCGATCGAAGATCGGCGCCTCATGGGCGTTGTGCGCGCCGCCTATCGCGACTTTATCCCCAAAGGGCGCTTCCCGACCTTGCTGGCCCACATAGAGGTGCCCGCCCTCACCCTCGACGTCAATGTCCATCCCGCCAAGACCGAGGTGCGGTTTCGCGACCCTAGCGCGGTTGCCACCACGCTCATGGGCGCCTTGCGCGCGGCGCTGGACCAGGCCCCGGCTAGATCCAGCGCGCATCTGACCCAGGGCCTTCAGGCCCGCTTACGGCCCCAGGGCTCGCCCAAGCCGACCTATAGCCAAGTGCAGATGGCCCTGAGCGGGCAGGCGCCCCTAGGACAGACAGACACGTTCGGTGCCCAGCCCACCAACCATCCAGCGGAGTGCCAGTTTGCCGAGGCCCAAGCCGCACACGGGAATCAGAAAGAAGAGGGGCCGGGAGACCAGCCCTTGGGCACGCCGCTTGCCCTATTGCACAAGACCTATATCCTCTCACAAACCGCTGCGGGGTTTGCCCTCATCGACATGCACGCGGCCCATGAACGTCTGGTCTATGAGCGCCTAAAAGCCGCCCAAACCAGCGGCCCCATCCCGCGGCAAGCCTTGCTGATTCCCGCTGTTGTAAAGGTCACCAGCGACGAACGCGGCGCCCTGATGGAGTTGGCGCCGCAACTCGAAGGGCTTGGCTTGGCGTTCGAGAGTTTTGGTGATGACGCCGTGCTGGTTCGCGAAGTCCCCGCCGCGCTCGCGGAAAAGGCCGATTGGCCCGCCCTGATCCGCGATTTGATCGACCTGTTCCCGACCGACGGCGGATCCGGCGCCCTGGAGGCTAAGCTGAACGAGACATTGGCAACGATGGCCTGCTATACCTCGGTGCGATCGGGGCGGGTCCTGACTTTCGCCGAAATGGACGCCCTACTTCGGCAAATGGAGGCCGAGCCCACCAGCGCCCAATGCAACCATGGCCGCCCAACCTCTATCCATTTGTCTTTGAAGGATCTCGAGGCCCTGTTTGAAAGGGTCTAATACCAACTTCGATAAAAATTGACATTTTTATCGAAGTTTTGTCTCACGGCAGAAACGCTTCGCGTTTCGCCTTTTTGATGCGGTCTCACCTCGCTCGCTACGCTCGCTCAGCCCAACCGTGCGACGGGGCCTTCGCTTATACCCCGTGGCGCTTTCTTAGCTCATCTCGGGGCCGCGTGTTTTTGGCGCGGGCGTTCCCTGCGCCCTGCGGGCTTGGAGCCCAAGAGTTTTGTGCGCGGGCGTTCCCTGCGCCCTGCGGGCTTGGAGCCCAAGAGTTTTGTGCGCGGGCGTTCCCTGCGCCCTGCGGGCTTGGAGCCCAACTGTTTTGTGCGCGGGCGTTCCCTGCGCCCTGCGGGCTTGGAGCCCGCTTGGGCGGCCGCAGTCGCGGCCCTTATACCAGCGAACCAAAGAGTCATTCATAAGTGCCGCTGGTATCAGAAGACCGTATCGGCGCCGATCTCAACGGAAATTTCAAGCTCTGGGAGCTCTTCCTCCTCGGCGTCAGGTTCGTCCTGTTCGCCCTCAATCTCCACTATGATGGGCAATTGGTCAGGCTCTGTAATCGGTTCAAACACCGTGACGGTTTGGGTGGCGGTGCAGTAGCCGTTGGCGTCACGGAAGGCGCAGCCCGTATCTTGGTCGTCAAGGAAGGTTTCAGGCAAAGCCCGGCCCTCGATCTCAAGGTAGGGCAATCCCGTCTGGGGATTAAGCGAGGAAAAAATGAGACCCTTGGGGGTTCGGAAGTTTACGCAAAACTCAGGGCGTTCCTCCAAGACGCGATTGAGGAACTGCTGGAACACAGGCGCGGCGACAACACTACCGTACTTACGGTCGCCCAAACTGCGGAACTCGTAGTGCCCGATCCAGACCCCCGCCACCAGGTCTGGTGTAAAACCAACGAACCAGGCATCTCGAAACTCATTAGTCGTACCCGTCTTACCCGCTACGTAGTCGCATTGGATCTGCCGACCTAGGCGCGCGGCCGTGCCTCGCTCCACCACACCACGCATCATGGAGACCAATTGAAACAAGCTTGCCGGGTCAGCGATCTGTGGACGATTGTCGGGCGCGACAGGAAATTCCTCGCCGCGATAGCGGACGGGGGAGCACGCGCTGCAGTCGCGCTGATCATGGCGGTATAGGGTTGTGCCGTGGCGGTCCTGCACCCGATCAATAACCGAGGCCCGCACCAATTTGCCGCCGTTGGCAACGCGCGCATAGGCCGATACCACATTGATCAGGGGGGTTTCCGAAGCCCCGAGCGCGTGCGAAAGTACCTCACGCACATCGTCGTCGATACCGAAGGCCTTGGCGTATTCGACCACACGGTCCATCCCGACCGCATCAGCAACGCGGACAGTGGCGAGATTGCGCGACAGTTCCAACCCATGGCGGAGGGTGACTTGCCCCAAAAACTCCCCGTCATCATTGCCTGGACGCCAAACTTCATCGTCGGGCTGGGGAATGACAACAGGCAAATCGAACACCGTCGTCGCAGGAGAAAAACCAGAATCGAGCGCGGTCAAATAAACAAAGGGCTTGAAGGTCGAGCCCGGCTGTCGCTGGGCTTGGGTTGCGCCGTTGAAGGGAAAGAGTTCATGTTCCCAGCCGCCGACCAAAGCCAAGACCCGCCCCGTATGGGGGTCCATGGCCACAAAAGCGCCGCCGACCTCGGGAATTTGTCGCAAGGTATGAACCCCAGTTTCCAAGAGCTCCACCGCCACCACATCACCTAGCGATACAACATCTGACGTTGTGACAATTTCCGGGCCGAGGCCCAATTCACCCAGGGGCTCGCGCGCCCATGCGAGCACTTCAAAGGGGATTAGGCCCCAGGTACCGTCCTGGAGCTCGATGAGGGCGCACGACCAGTCGGTCCGAACTCCCGCAGCCTGCACCCAGGCCATTTCGTCAATATACTCCTCCACACCCGCATGGTTCAGGCGCAAGGCATCCCCGCATGGCAACGCGATTTCAACGACGAGGCCCGCTTGCCAATCCTTCAAGCCCGCGTACTCCGACGCTTGAAAGCGGCTGCGCCAATCACCTGTCAGGGGAATTTGATCCAAGGGTCCACGATACCCCTGGGTCACATCGTAGGCCACCATTTGGTCCCACAAAGCCTCCTGCGCCCAGGCTTGCATGCCTTCGTCCATAGTGGTCCGCACCGAATAGCCGTTGCGGGCAAAATCTTCCCCATAGGCCTGGGTCATCTGCCGGCGGACCTCAGCGGAAAAGTAGGGCACCGCCAGAAAATCGTCCGGGCTGCGCGGCTGAACCTCCAAGTCGAAAGCTTGATAGGCTTCGGCATCCTCCGGAGTTATAAATCCACTTTCCGCCATTTCGGCCAAGACCCAGTTACGCCGTGCGAGCGACCGCTCCGGATTAGCGTAGGGATTGTTGGTTGAGGGGGCCTGTGGCAGGGAGGCTAGGACTGCCGCCTCCGGAATCGTCAAATCGCGGATCGACTTGTCAAAATACACGAGCGCCGCCGCGGCGATGCCATAAGCCTTATTGCCATAGTAGTTTTCGTTTAAGTAACGTTCCAAAATCTCTGGTTTGGTCAACTGACGTTCGAGCCGTTGGGCGATCATCATTTCATAAAGCTTGCGGGTTGCAGTCCGTTCCGAGCCGACAACAAAATTCTTCACGGTTTGCATGGTAATGGTGGACCCGCCGCGCGCGCGCCCGCCTGTGAGGATGGCGCCGGCGTTTTGCACCATGGCCTTAGCGAACCCAAGCCAGTCCACACCCGCATGAAGGTAGAAATTCTTGTCCTCAGCGGAAACAAAGGCCTGCTGCACATGCTCAGGCACTGCCTCAATCGGTACAAAAATCCGCGCTTCGGGATCAGAATCCGGCGTCTCGCGATAGACGATTTCCCGCATCAAAGACCCCGCGGCGGAATAGACCCGCGTTGCCATGTCTGGTTGGTAATTCTGGACAACTTCGGTCGATTGAAGCCGCGCCCCGTAACGCAACTGTAAGCCCGAACAGGCAGATATGGTGAGACCCAACCCCCAGAGCAGCAGGAAGCGCAGACACCTCGCAACCCCTTGACGGCGAGCAACCGCCGCGCCGTGCCGCCGTAGCCTTACCCTCACCCGTCCCAAACCACGCAAGAGGCAGGAGGTAGGCGAGCCTAGAAGGTTGCAAGTCGTGTTCATAAATCGCTCGTTCACGTATGGGACCGCGCTGTGGATGCAAGCGCAAGGGGACCTAGTTGTTGGCAAAGTACTCGTCTAGCGCCCGACGAACCGCAACCGCGATCTTGCGCCGATGCCGGCGCGATTGCAAGGCGCGCAATTCTCGCGCGTTGGTTAAGTGGCCAATTTCTAACAGAGCCGAGGGCATACGGACCGATTTTAGCACTACAAAACCCGCGCGCCGATGCGCTCTGGACGGCAAGCGCACCTGACCACGCAGCTTATCAACCAGAACGTTGGCGAAATCTATCGACTGGTTCATTGTATCGCGAAGCAAAATATCCCCCAAGATGTTGCCCACGTCTTTGTCCTCAATGCTCGCAATTGCTCCCAATTCGGACTTGTTTTCTTGCGCCGCAACTTCGGCTGCATAGGCATCAGATGCTGAATCGGAAAGGGTGAAGACAATGAACCCGCGAAACGAAGGATCTGGGTTGGCGTTGGCGTGGATCGACAGGAAAAAGTCGGCTGCACGACCCCGCGCCAGTTCAGCGCGCTCACCCAGGGGCACCAACCGATCAGTCGAACGGGTCAAATAGACTTCATAATCGCCTGTGTCGTTCAGCTCCGTGAACATTTCCTGTGCCATAGTCAGGACGATGTCGGCCTCTTTGACATTGTTGGCGCCTATAGCCCCAGGATCACGCCCGCCATGACCGGGGTCAATAACAATAATGTACTTCTGTGGCGTCAGATGCGTGGGGCGTGGGGGAGGAAGAATCTGCGTTTCGCAACCTGAGCAAACAAGTTGCTGAGGTATAGATGCCGGTGTTTCAGGAACCAATTCGCCACGGTTGGATCGCGGCGCGCGCTGCCGTTCTGCTAAGATCGTCCCATTGGCCGACCCTTGTCCGGGAAGCATGTCGATCACCAATCGATAGGACGCGTCCCCTCTTGGATCTAAGAAAAAGGTCTGGTCTAGCTTTGCCGATTGGTCGAGGTCGAACACTACACGAGTCAGATTGGCGTTGAACTCCCCGAGACGAACATCACGAACCAAACCCGCCTTTGACGTCCTAATCGGTGCAGCAGATACCTCCTCAAGGCCCGTAACATCGACCACCAAGCGTGGCGGACTGGTTAGGTAAAAAATCGTGTAGTTTAGGTCTTGATCCAACTCAATCACACTGCGCGTGCGCCCATCTTCGTAGCCCACCCGAATATCGCGGATAGACTGGGCGAGAGCGACACTCCCGCTGACGAGGAACAGGCACACCATTAGACCAAGGGTCATAAAAAGTGACCTTTTCATAACCGTGTCGTGTCTCACGGCAGAAACGCGCTGCGTTTCGCCTCCGACGGGGCCTTCGCTTATACCCCGAGGCGCGTGTCCGCCGATCTCGGGGTCGCTACGGGGGCCGCAGTCGCGGCCCTTAGGCCAGCGGAAACAAGAGCCCTTTTTTGTCGCCGCTGGTCTCGCAAGTGGCGTTCTTGTATTCAACCGAAAGTAGAGCATAGAAAGCGTATAGATATCAAAGGCTTGCCCAAAGAACTTAAGATGCTCCTACCATGGGTCACAGGGCTTGCCGAGTTTTTTTTGATGCGGGGGATAAGTGGACCGTGCCGCGTCGGGACGCCCTCAATGCCATGTCAAATCAAAGGGCCGCTTGGGGGGCCGCAGTCGCGGCCCCTATGCCAGTTCATAAAAACTCATTTTTAAGGAAAAAAGGGAGCCCTAGAGATCGGGTTGTGGGGCCCCCGACAGATCGGCAATTAGGGCGGCGCTTTCGGCTTCACGCGCGCGCTGAGCTTCCATGATTTGCTCATCCTTCTCTTTGGCTATTTTGCGTAACCTCTGCATGACCGAACCCGTTCCCGCCGGGATCAAACGCCCCACGATCACGTTTTCCTTGAGGCCCAACAGCGTATCGACTTTGCCGTTGACGGCCGCCTCCGTGAGAACCTTCGTGGTTTCTTGGAATGAGGCCGCGGAGATGAACGATTTGGTCTGCAAAGAGGCCTTGGTAATCCCAAGCAGAACGGGCTTGGCGGCTGCTAACTTGCGCCCTTCCTTTGCCGCGTGATCGTTCTCGGCGGCGAAGTCATCGCGATTAACTTCTTCGCCCGCGATCAGAGTGGTTTCTCCTGAGTCCAAAATCTCAACCTTTTGCAGCATTTGACGGACGATTACCTCAATATGCTTATCGTCAATCTTTACCCCCTGAAGGCGGTAAACCTCCTGGATCTCTTCAGTTAAGTATTCGGCCAAGGCTTCGATACCCATCACGTCCAAGATATCGTGGGGCGCGGGATTGCCGTCCAGCAAGTATTCCCCCTTGGCGATAAAGTCTCCCTCCTGCACGGCTAAGTGCTTGCCCTTGGGCACCATGAACTCGGACGTGATGTCGGGGTCCTGTTCTGAACGGATCAGGATCCGCCGCTTGGTCTTATAGTCCCGACCAAATTCCACCCGGCCATCCATGTCGGCGATCACCGCATGGTCTTTGGGGCGGCGCGCCTCGAACAGTTCGGCAACGCGGGGCAGACCGCCGGTAATATCCTTGGTGCCACCACCTTCAATAGGCAAGCGGGCGACGACATCTCCCGCGCCGACTTTCTGCCCTGGTTCCACCTGCAAAATCGCCCCAACGGACATGAAGTAGCGCGCATCGAAGCCGTTTTCGAGCTTGACGACTTCCCCCGCCTCGTCCCGCAGGGTAATTCGGGGTTTCAAGTCGGCACCGCGTGGAGAGGTTTTCCAGTCCATGACGATCCGCGATGCGAAGTTAGTTTCCTCATCGACCACTTCGTTCATGGACACATTGTCGATCAAATCGACGAAATTTACCGAACCTGCTTTATCCGTAATGATAGGTTTGGTGAAAGGATCCCAATCGGCCATCTTGGCACCCTTTTTGACCTTTCGGTTGTCCTTGACCAAAAGACGTGCGCCATAGGGAACCCGATAGCTGGCCCGGGTGCGCCCCTTGTCGTCTTCCAATCGGATTTCCAGATTGCGGGCAAAGACAATGGTTTCGCCTTTGGAATTGACCAAGAAATTCTTGTTCTTGATCCGCACCTTGGCGTCCATGGAGGCCTCAAGGCTCGAGGTTTCGGCGCCCTTTTGCGCGGCTCCGCCGACGTGGAAGGTCCGCATGGTCAACTGCGTGCCAGGTTCACCGACCGACTGCGCGGCGATCACGCCCACGGCCTCGCCAATGTTGACGAACGTGCCGCGCGCCAAGTCGCGCCCATAGCACTTGGCGCATACGCCGACCTTGGCCTCGCAAACCAGCGGCGAGCGAACCCGCACCGAGTCCAAGTCCGCGGCCTCAAGCGCGGGCACATGGTCCTCGACCACCAGTTCGCCCGCAGGCACGATCACCTGCCCCTCGGGGTCGCAGATGTCTTCGGCCGCTGTGCGGCCCAGCAACTGTTCCACCAACGAGACAATGACATCGCCGCCGTCCATCTTGTCGCGGAGCGTCAAGGCACGGTCGGTGCCGCAGTCGTGTTCGCGGATGGTCGCGTCCTGCGCCACATCGACCAGGCGGCGGGTCAAGTAGCCTGAGTTGGCGGTCTTCAAAGCCGTGTCGGTCAAACCCTTGCGCGCACCCGTTGTTGACGTAAAATACTCCAACATGGTCAGGCCTTCCTTATAGTTGGAAATGACCGGCGTTTCGATGATTTCCCCAGTTGGCTTGGCGAGCAGACCGCGCATGGCGCCCAACTGGCGCATCTGCGCTACAGAGCCCCGCGCCCCCGAGTTGGCCATCATATAGACCGAGTTAATGTCGCGACCCTTGCCTTTGGCGATGGTGGCCATCATCTTGTCGGTGAGAGCATCGTTGGTCTGTTGCCAGATATCGAGCACTTTGTTGTATTTCTCACCCCGCGTGATCAGGCCGTCCTGATACTGGGACTCAAAGCTCTTGACCTCGCCCTGGGCTCTTTCGATAAAGTCCCACTTGTCCTTGGGAATGACAAAATCATCCTTGCCCACAGAAATGCCCGCCTTCGCCGCTTCGGCAAAGCCGAGCTGCATAAGACGGTCGGCAAAAACTACTGTTTTTTTCTGTCCCGCATCGCGATACACTTCGTCCAAGACGTTCGAGAGCACCTTTTTGGTCATGAGGCGATCAACAACGCTAAAGGGAACCCCGTCGGGCAGCAAATCGGCGAGCATGAGGCGACCCGCGGTGGTTTCCACAACAGCTTTCTTCATCTCGCCCGTGTCCTCGTCCCGGACCGTCACACGCGCCTTAATCGCCGAATGGGGATGAACCACCCCGGCCTCGCGTGCATGCAACACCTCCTCCACGGACCCAAAGACACTGCCCTCGCCTGGTTCTCCTCCCTTGCCTTCCAACGACAAATAGTAGAGCCCCAGCACAATGTCCTGCGTGGGCGTAATAATCGGCTTGCCCGATGCAGGCGACAAGATGTTGTTGGTCGACATCATGAGGACGCGGGCCTCCAGCTGCGATTCCAATGACAGGGGCACATGGACCGCCATTTGGTCACCGTCGAAGTCGGCGTTAAAGGCCGTGCAGACGAGTGGGTGTAGCTGGATTGCTTTGCCCTCGACCAGCACGGGTTCAAAGGCCTGAATGCCCAGCCTGTGCAACGTCGGCGCACGGTTGAGTAGGACGGGATGCTCGTGGATGACTTCCGACAAGATGTCCCAAACTTCGGGGCGTTCCTTGTCAACGATGCGCTTGGCTGCCTTGACCGTCGAGGCCATGCCATAGATTTGCAGCTTGGCGAAGATGAAGGGCTTGAACAACTCCAAGGCCATTTTTTTGGGCAGTCCGCACTGATGCAATAGCAGCGTTGGCCCAACGACGATGACCGACCGCCCTGAGTAGTCAACGCGCTTGCCGAGCAGATTTTGGCGGAACCGCCCCTGCTTGCCTTTCAGCATGTCGGACAGGGACTTGAGTGGTCGCTTGTTGGTTCCGGTAATGGTACGACCGCGACGACCGTTGTCGAACAGCGCGTCAACCGCCTCCTGCAACATGCGCTTTTCGTTGCGAACGATAATATCGGGCGCGCGCAACTCAATCAGTCGCTTGAGACGATTGTTGCGGTTGATCACCCGGCGATAGAGATCGTTGAGGTCGGAGGTCGCAAAGCGCCCGCCGTCGAGCGGCACCAGGGGGCGCAACTCTGGCGGAATGACCGGCAGGACCTCGAGCACCATCCATTCGGGCTTGGTGCCCGAGGCCTTAAACGCCTCAATCAACTTGAGACGCTTGACGATCTTTTTCTTTTTGGTTTCGGATCCCGTTTCCAGTAAGTCAGACTTCAAGAGCTCGTATTCCATATCCATGTCGAGATCGACGAGCAGCCGTTTGATGGCTTCAGCGCCGATGAGGGCCTCGAACTGGTCGGCACCGTACTCCTCTTGAGCGAGATAGAATTCCTCTTCGGTCAAGGTCTGGTGCAGTTTGAGCGGGGTTAGGCCCGTCTCCACCACCACGAAGCTTTCGAAGTAGAGAATCTTCTCCAACTCCTTCAAGGTGAGATCAAGCAGCAAGCCGATGCGCGAGGGCAAGGACTTGAGGAACCAAATATGAGCGACGGGCGCGGCCAGTTCGACATGGCCCATGCGCTCGCGGCGGACCTTGGTTAGGGTCACCTCCACACCACACTTTTCGCAGACGACGCCCTTGTATTTCATGCGCTTATACTTACCGCATAGGCACTCATAGTCCTTCACAGGCCCAAAGATGCGCGCGCAGAACAGCCCATCGCGCTCGGGCTTAAAGGTGCGGTAGTTGATCGTTTCGGGTTTCTTGATCTCGCCGAACGACCAGGATCGGATCCGATCCGGGCTTGCGATATTGATGCGCAGCGAGTCAAAGGATTGGAGGCTGCCGGGTTCTTGGCCGAAAATTTTTGTAAGTTCTGACATGGTTTAGGTCCCGTCGTTAAAGGGGTTGACCGCGAAGTGCGCGCAGCAGTGCGAGGCTAGAGTTCGGCGACATCGGCGGACCCATCGAAGGTGCCGCGATTTGCCGCCGCGATGATATCTTCCTGGTCTTCGGAGTTGATCATATCCACATTCAAGCACAGGGCGCGAAGTTCCTTGACCAAGACGTTGAAGGACTCAGGGATTCCTGCCTCAAAGTTGGAATCGCCGCGCACAATCGCCTCATAGACTTTGGTGCGGCCCGCCACATCGTCGGATTTGACGGTCAAGATCTCTTGCAAGGTGTAGGCGGCGCCGTAGGCCTCGAGCGCCCAGACCTCCATCTCGCCAAAGCGCTGGCCGCCGAACTGCGCCTTGCCGCCCAAGGGCTGCTGCGTCACCAGCGAGTAAGGACCGGTCGAGCGTGCATGCATCTTGTCGTCCACGAGGTGATGCAGCTTGAGCAGGTACTTATAGCCGACCGTAACGGGCCGATCAAAGGCCTCGCCCGTGCGCCCGTCGTAGAGGGTTTCCTGGCCCGAGCTTGACAGACCCGCGCGTTTGAGGGCGTCAACAATGTCGTCCTGACGCGCGCCGTCGAACACCGGCGTCGCAAAGGGCACGCCGCGGTCCATGCCTGAGGCGAGCTCGATCACTTCGGCGTCGCTCAAAGTCGCGACGCGCTCGGCTACTTCGTCGTCTTTATAAACTTTGGCGAGTGTGGTTTTGAGCGTCTTGGACGATCCCGACTTTCGATACCCCTCGATCGCCTTGCCGACCATTTCGCCAAGCCCGCGCGCGGCCCAACCGAGATGGGTTTCAAAGATCTGGCCAACGTTCATCCGCGAAGGCACACCCAGGGGGTTTAGAACTATGTCAACGGGCGTTCCATCCTCCAAGAACGGCATGTCCTCAATCGGGTTGATTTTGGAGATCACGCCCTTGTTGCCGTGGCGTCCAGCCATCTTATCACCGGGCTGTAGTTTACGCTTGACCGCGACAAACACCTTCACCGTCTTCATGACCCCCGGCAGCAACTCGTCGCCGCGCTGCAGCTTGTCAACTTTGGTTTCAAAGCGTTTTTGAATTTCATCAACCGCGGCGTCAAAATCTGCCTTCATGGCCTCGGTTTCCTGGGCCGCCTGCTCGCTCTTCACGGCGAATTGACGCCACTGGCCCGGGGTATATTGGCCGAGCAAAGCCTCGTCGATGGGAACGTCCTTCATCTTGCCATCGGGACCCGCGACCGCGATTTCACCAACCAAGGCATCGCGCAGGCGTTGGTAGAAAGACCGTTCAATAATGGCGCGTTCGTCATCGCGATCCTTGGCCAAGACCTCAATTTCTTGACGTTCGATCTGCAAGGCGCGCTCATCTTTGTCGATACCTCGGCGGTTGAAAATCCGCACGTCCACGACGGTGCCCGAGGCCCCTTGCGAAAGCTTTAGCGAGGAATCGCGCACATCGGCGGCTTTTTCGCCGAAGATGGCGCGCAGCAGCTTTTCCTCGGGTGTCATGGGGCTTTCGCCCTTGGGTGTGACTTTGCCAACCAAAATGTCGCCGGGGTTTACCTCGGCACCCACATAGACGATCCCCGCCTCGTCAAGGTTGCGCAGGGCCTCTTCGCCCGCATTCGGAATATCACGCGTGATCTCTTCTGGGCCCAATTTGGTATCGCGGGCCATGATCTCAAATTCCTCGATGTGAATCGAGGTATAGACATCGTCGCGAACGATACGTTCGGAAATCAGGATCGAATCCTCAAAGTTGTACCCTTGCCAAGGCATGAAGGCGACCAAGACATTGCGGCCCAGGGCGAGTTCGCCCATGTCGGTCGAGGGCCCGTCGGCAATAATGTCCCCTGCTGCGACCCGATCGCCCACCCTTACCAAGGGGCGTTGGTTAATGCAGGTCGATTGGTTCGAGCGTTGGAATTTCCGCAAGTTATAGATGTCAACGCCCGCCTCAAGGCCCGTGGCCTCATCGATGACGCGCACCACAATCCGGCCCGCATCGACTTGGTCGATAATGCCCGCGCGCTTGGAAACAATGGCCGCGCCAGAATCCCGCGCCACTGTGGCCTCCATGCCCGTGCCGACAAAGGGCGCCTCGGCCTTGACCAAGGGCACGGCCTGGCGCATCATATTGGAGCCCATGAGCGCACGGTTGGCGTCGTCGTTTTCCAAGAAGGGAATCAGCGAGGCGGCGACCGAGACGACCTGCTTGGGCGATACGTCGATCAGTTGGATCGCCTCGGGACGATGCGGCTGGTAGTCGCCATTGCAGCGACAGTTGACCAACTCCTCCTCAAAATGGCGGTCTGCGGTCAGGGGGGCGTTGGCCTGGGCGACAATGTAACCGGCCTCTTCGGTGGCCGAAAGATAAATGACGTCCTCGGTGACACGGCCCTTGTGAACGCGGCGGTAGGGGCTTTCGATAAAGCCGTATTTGTTGACGCGCGCGTAGGTCGCGAGCGAGTTGATCAGGCCGATATTGGGCCCCTCGGGCGTTTCGATGGGGCAAATGCGGCCATAGTGGGTGGGGTGGACGTCGCGCACCTCAAAGCCCGCGCGCTCACGCGTCAATCCGCCAGGGCCTAAGGCCGACAAGCGCCGTTTGTGCGTAATTTCGGACAAGGGGTTGGTCTGGTCCATGAACTGGGACAACTGCGAAGAGCCGAAAAACTCCCGGACCGCCGCCGCCGCCGGTTTGGCGTTGATCACGTCCTGGGGCATGACGGTGTCGATTTCGATCGACGACATGCGCTCGCGCATCGCACGTTCCATGCGCAAGAGACCCAGGCGGTATTGATTTTCCATCAATTCCCCAACCGAGCGAACGCGGCGGTTGCCCAAATGATCGATGTCGTCGATGTCGCCCTTACCGTCCTTCAGATCCGCTAGGACGCGCAAGATGGCCAGAATGTCTTGCTTGCGCAAGATACGCAGGCTGTCTTCGGTTTCAAAGCCCAGACGTGCGTTCATTTTTACCCGACCCACGGCCGATAGATCGTAGCGTTCTGGATCGAAAAACAGGCTTTGAAACAGGGATTGTGCGGTTTCTAGGGTCGGTGGCTCGCCCGGGCGCATGATGCGGTAGATGTCAATCAAGGCCTCTTCACGATTGCGCGCCTTGTCGGTTACGAGCGTATTACGAATATGAGCGCCAACCTCGACATGATCGATGGCCAACGTCGGGAAGGTTTTGACGCCCTTGCCGACCAGATCGTCAATCAACGCCTCGGTTAGCTCCTCGCCCGCCTCGGCCCAGACAATCCCCGTTTTCTCATCGATCTGATCTTCGGCCAGATACCGCCCCAGCAGTTCTTCTTGCGCCACTAACAGGTGCGTGGTCCCCGCAGCGGCAATTTTTTTCATGAGCGGGGGAATGAGTTTTTTCCCAGCCTCGGCAACCACGTCGCCGGTCTTGGCATCGACCAAGTCCTGGGTCAGCTTGCGGCCTCGCAAGGCGTCCGCGTCGTAAGGGATTTTCCACCCGCCGCGCGTCTTGACGTAGGGGATCATGTCGTAGAAATTTTTCAGAATTTCTTCCGACGTCATGCCCGTGATTTCGTGGGGCTCGGGGGTTGTCCCTGCTTTTTCCGCCGCCGCGCGGACTTTTTCGCCCGCTTCTGAATCCATGGCGCGCAGGAGGGTTGTGACGGGCAGCTTGCGCCGGCGGTCGATTTTGACCTGCAGCATATCCTTGGTGTCGTAGTCGAAATCGAGCCAGGACCCACGGTAGGGAATGATACGGCCCGAGAACAGGATTTTGCCCGAGGTATTGGCGCCCTTGTCGTGACCGAAGAAGGCCCCAGGGGACCGGTGCATTTGCGATACAATGACCCGTTCGGTGCCATTGACGATGAAGGTGCCGTGATCGGTCATGAGCGGCATGTCGCCCATATAAACATCTTGTTCCTTGATATCGCGAACCGACTTGGCCCCCGTATCCTCATCGATGTCCCAAACCACCAGGCGCAAGGTAACCTTCAGCGGCGCGGCGTAGGTAAGGGAGCGTTGCTGGCACTCCTCCTCATCAAATTTGGGGTCCTCCAGGACGTAGCGAACGTACTGCAGCTCGCTGCGGCCCGAAAAATCGCGGATTGGAAAGACCGAATGGTAAGTTTCATCAATGCCGCTAGGCTTGCCAGCGTAGTCGCCGATTCCAAGAAATTGATCGTAGGACGCCCGCTGGACGGCGATCAGATTGGGCATTACGATGGCCTCGGGAATGCGGCCGAAGGACTTGCGGATACGCTTACGATCGATGAACGTGGTTGCCATAGTTTGGGGGGGCTCCAAGCAAAAAGGCGCGCAAGCCTAAGGAGGCCAGCCCGCTGGTCAATTAACGCAAATGTGTGAAGAAGCCATCTAGGGGAGGACAGCCCAACGCTTCTGGCTGGGGTTTCTAAGGCACCAGGGCCGCAACTGCAAGACTAGAAATTCGATTTTGTGTCTCGCGGCAAAAACGCTTCGCGTTTCGCCTTTTTTGAGCGGCGGTCTCACCTCGCTCGCACCGCTCGCTCAGCCCGAGACCGCAGGACGGGGCCTTCGCTTATACCCCGACGCGCTTTCTTAGCTTGTCTCGGGCCGCGTGTTTTTGGCGCGGGCGTTCCCTGCGCCCTTCGGGCTTGGAGCCCGCTACGGGGGCCGCAGTCGCGGCCCTTATGCCAGCGATCAAACGAGTCATTTTAAATCGCCGCTGGATATTACAAAACCGCCCTGATGCGGTCGAGGGCCCGCCGCAACAGGGCGTCCTCTGCGGTGAGGGAGACGCGTATGAACCCCGCCAACACCGATCCAAAGGAGTCGCCTGGCATGACCGCCACGCCCGCGGCGTCGAGCAAGTGCTGGCCAAACTCAAGGCCCGTCTGCCCACGCCCGCGAACATCGACCAGGGTAAACATGCCCGCGGCGGGCTGCATGACCCGCAGGCCGCCGACGCCGTCCAAACCGTCGTGGACCAGGCGTGCGCGCCGGGCGTAGTTGGCGCGCATGGTCGGGGCGATGGTCGAGGGACCCTGGGCCAGCACCGCCGCTGCGGCGTCCTGGATAAAGGGCGGCAGGCCAAACAGCTCGGTTTCGCTTAGTGGTAGCGCCGCCGCGCAAAAGTCGGTCGGGCCGACCAACCAACCTGCCCTATAGCCCGCCGCCGCGTGGGATTTGGACAGGGAGGCCACCGCCACGGTCCGGTCGGCCAAGGCAGGGGCGTCTAGGGCGCTGGCGAAGGCGATGCCGTCGAACACCAGCTCCTCATAGACTTCATCGCTGACCAGCCAAAAGTCGTGCTGGGTAGCGAGGGCACCGATGGCGGCGATTTCCACCGCGTCCAACACGGCCCCGGTGGGATTGTGCGGGGAGTTGAGGAGCAGGGCGACGGTGCGCGGCGTGATGGCGGCGGCGACATCGGCCGCCGCGAGATGAAACTGGCGGTCGGGGCGCAGGGGCACAAAGACCGGCGTGGCGCCGCTGGCGCGCACCAGCCCCTCGTAAGTTGCGTAGAGCGGGTCGGTCACCAGCACTTCGTCGCCCGGTCCCGCGAGGGTTTGAAAGGTCAGGTAGAGGGCGTTTTGCGTGCCCGAGGTGACCAGGATTTGATTGGGTTCGATCAATCGTCCCGCGCGCTGCGTGTAGCGCGCGGACAGGCGTTGCCGCAGCTCGGGTTCCCCTGGGCCGATGGTATAGCCGATGCGCCCGCGATCGAGGGCCGCCTTGGTCGCCGAAGCCATGAGGGGCGGCGGCAAAACCTCGGGTTCGCCGATCGACAAGGCGAGGATGTCCTCGCCTGCGGCGATTTTGGCCTGCGCGGCGAAGTGCAGCTCCCACTTGGCCCCGCCCAAACCGGCGAGGGCCTGCGCACGATCTGAAAAACGTCTCGATTTCATACGGTCTCTAGTCGGCAAACAGATGAACTTGGGCGAGATCGAGGCGCAAACGCAGGGCCTCTCCAGGCGTGACGCTGGCTTGGCCCGCCAGATGCACGGTCATGTCCTGATCCTCGACGCTGCCGTAGAGGTAGGTCTCGCCCCCCAGCTGTTCGACCGCGCGGATTTCAAAGGCCAGTTCCCCCGCCACCGACGGTAGCACATGGTGCGCGCGCACGCCCAAGGTTGCGGTGTCGCCCTGCCCAGGCCAACCCGCTGGCACCGCCACGCGCGCCCCGCCAGGCAAGCGCACCTGGCCCGCTTCGCCGCGCTGGACGGTCAGGAAGTTCATGCGCGGCGTGCCGATGAACCCTGCGACAAACTTGTTCGCGGGCCGGTTGTAGAGGTCGAGCGGCGCGCCGAATTGCTCAACCCGTCCCGCGCGCAGGACCGCGATCTTGTCGGCCATGGTCATGGCCTCGACCTGGTCGTGGGTCACATAGATCATGGTGTTGCCGAGGCGGCGGTGCAGGGCGGCGATTTCTGCCCGCATAGCTACACGCAGTTCGGCGTCCAGGTTCGACAAGGGTTCGTCGAACAAGAAAATCTTCGGTTCGCGCACCACCGTGCGACCGATGGCGACCCGCTGGCGCTGGCCGCCCGAGAGTTGCCCTGGCTTGCGGTTGAGCAGGGGCTCAATCTGCAACATCTTGGCCGCGGCGGCGACCCGCGTGCGAATCTCGGCGGGGGGCAGCCGCAAATTTTCGAGGCCGAAGCTCAAGTTCTGCCGCACCGACATATGGGGGTAGAGCGCGTAGGATTGAAACACCATGGCCAAGCCGCGTTGGGCCGCCGGCAGGGCGTTGACGCGCTGCCCGTCGATACACACGTCCCCATCCGTGATGCTTTCCAGGCCCGCGATCATGCGCAACAAGGTGGACTTGCCGCAGCCCGATGGCCCCACGAACACGCAGAACTCGCCGCTTTCGACGGTCATATCGACGCCATGGATAACCTCAGCCTTGCCGTAGGCTTTCTTCAGCGCTTTGAGCTCGAGTTTGGCCATCTACTTGACTCCTGTCGCCGCCACGCCCGTCGTAATGAACCGCTGCAGGAACACGAACACCAGCGTGGTCGGGATCAGGGTCAGCATGGTCATGGCGAGCTTATAGTGCGGCTGGTTGATATTTTCGCCGTCCAAATTCAGCAGGCATAGTTGCAGGGTATGGGCCTCGGTTTGGGTCGGGATCGCGACCAGCGGCAGGATCAAATCGTTCCAACGCCAAATCACGGATAGGATCGCGAGCGCGGCGATGGCGGGCATGGCCAGCGGCACCACAAGGCGCCAGAACACCTTCCATTCGCTCGCCGCGTCCATGCGCGCGGCTTCCAGCAACTCATCGGGGATTGTCAGCATGTACTGCCGCAGCAAGAAGACCCCCGTGGGCGTTGCCGCGCCAGGGATGATGACGCCCCAAATGGACCCGCCCAAGCCCGCGGCGTTGATCATCTTAAAGACCCCGATCAGCATGACCGTCGGCGGCACCATCAACGTGCCCAAGACCAGGGCCAGGGTGAGGATTTGCCCGCGAAAGCGATACTTGGACAGGGCGAAGGCCGCCATGGCGTTGATCAGAAGCGTCAGCGCCGTGGCCAAGACCGTGACGAGGACGGAGTTGGTAAAACACTGCAGGAAGTTCAGATTGACGCTGGCCATGGTCCCGCGCAGGGGGTCGGCGTAGTTGCGCCATTGCAGGTCGAGGAAGGCCGACGCGCGCAGACTTTCCACGGGCAACTGCACCGGCGGGGCCGACGGGGCGTCGAGGGCGCGGGCGGCGACGGTGCCGCGATTGGAGGCTAGCGAAGTGACGGCCCAGACGCGCTCGGCCCCGGTTTGTGGGTCGGGCGCGGTGACGCGAATTTGGCTCGACAGTTTGCCAACCCGGTAGTCGGGCAAGCCGAGGAAAGCCCCGAGTGCTGCGCGATCCTCGGGCACGCGGACTTGCCCCAGCGCCGCCGCCACATCGCAGGTGGACCGCGCTTGCGCGGTCGCGGCGGCGAAGGACAGGAGGCAGGCGGGTAGATTGAGCTCGGCCACCGCCGCCCGCGCCCGCTGGTCCAGGAGACCTAGGTGACTAGCGAGCGCTAGGGCCGCCGCGCCGTCGTAGCGCGCCACCAATGCGGCTGTGTCTTGGGCCTTTTGTTCCCCAGGGCTCAGGCGCGTCCATTCCAGCACCCAGGCGGGCAGTCCCTCAATCAGGACGAATTCCTTGCCCGCGGGCGAGGTGACCGAGGCCCGCCCCAGGCGCTCATAGTCGCGCGGCACCAGGCTCAGATTATTTTGCTCGAGCAAGGCCTGGGACTTGAACGAGTTGAGACCCAACCAAAGCAGCGGAAATAGGATGACCAGAACGCCAAGGGCCAGGTAAGCGTAGGCAAGCCAATCGACCAAGTTGGGGCCATGGCGCCCTTGGGTGCGGCTCAAAAAGCCCCAGAGCTGGCTCACAGCTTGGCCTCGCGACGGGACAGGGCCATTTGCACGAGCGACAGCACGATCAAGGCCCCCGCGACCAAGAGCGAGGCGGTCGCGGCGACCCCGCGGCCGGTGAAGGTGACGTCGCCGCGAATGCCGCCGGTGAAGTAGATAAACTCGACCACCGTATCCAAATTGACTTGCAGGGCCAAAATCTCCTCGAAGGCCTGCACGGCCTTGATCAGCGCCAGGACCACGACCACCAGCAGCGTCGGCATGAGCAGGGGAATGGTGATGCGCCAGAGGGTGCGTAGCGGGCTGGCGGCGTCCATCTCTGCGGCCTCATAGAGGTCCCCGGGAATGGCCTGGAGGCCCGCAAGCAAGATCAGCATGTAGAACCCCAAGTGGGCCCAGGTGTAGACAAAGACGGTCCAAAACAGGGGCCAGTAACCCTCCTGCAACCATTGGATCGGCGCCTCGATCCAGCCCCAGGCCATGAGCGTTTGCGACAGGACCCCTGGCGGTCGAGCACCAGCGCCCAGAGAAAGCCAACGACGACGGGCGAGAGCATAACAGGGTAAAAAAAGATCGACCGCCAAAAGGCGCGGCCAACGATGGGGCGGTTCAGCACCAGCGCCGTTGCCAGGGCGATCAAGACCATGACGGGCACTTGGATCAGGGAAAACAGCACCGTATCGGCGACGGCCCCGCGAAACTCCGACGCTTGCGGGTTGGCAAGGCCCGTATCGATATTGACGGGGCGCAGCAACCGCGCGGCGTTATCGAGACCGCTGAACTCGCGTTGGTCAAAGTTGATGCTCGCGCCATCGGTAAAGGCAAAGCCCCCCGAAACAAACAGCGGCGCGAAGGTGAAAAGACCGAAGACCAGCATGTTGGGCAGCAAGAATAGGTACGGCAGGCCCGTCGCCCCCGCCAAGCGCTGGGTGAGCTCCATCGGCCACCCCAGGGCGGTCATAAGGGTGGAACGCGCCCCGCCTGTTGGCCGTACCAAGACCAACCCGATGAGGCCGTAAAGCAGAACCCCCGCTATCCACCAGGGCGAGGAAAAGGCATTTGCAAGCGCCTCCAACATGAGCGAACCCTAGGGCAAATCACCGCAAATAAAAAGAACCAAAGCGCGCGGTTGGGGGGGGGTTGATTTAGGGGCTTGCGGGGTCAGGATTTTGCGCGCGAGGGATTTGGAAACAGGGAAATTTGCGAATTTTGGGGTTAAATGGCGGTTTTTGGGGGATCTTGGGGCGTGCTTGCGGCCCGAAAAGCCTTATTCTATGCGGAATTTTTGCAACTTTCCTGTTATTCGGAAAACGGGCCTGTTAAATCGATTTTGCGCCCTGTTTTTGTGCTTTGGAATTGCTTTTTTAGGGACCTCAATCGGAGGCCTGACGCTTTGAGCGGAGCGACGTCGCAGGATCCAGAATCGATTGGTGGCTCCCGTGGAAGTGGAAACGGGGTGGACTGCTCTCCTCAATTTGACCTGCTACGCGACCTAAGGCGGCGAAAATGATTCTGTTTATCCATAGGTGCCCCAGTTAAGTGACGCGCTGGAACCGAAGGAGAGCGGCGAACATGGAGCAGGTTGATTTCTTTGAGCAGCCCATTTTGAATTCCCCTTACGAGGCACCTACCCGCCATCATGAGCTCAAGGATGGTGCGCCGACCAACAAGGTCATTCATCGACGCCGAAAATGCGACTTGATTAGCCCCTACCCTAAGCCGAGGCGTCGAGGCCGTGCTGGCGTTCAGTCGGAACTCGGCCAATCCAACCAGGATGCCATCGATGGCGACGCTGGCCTGAATTACGACCTGACGGAATTTGTGAACGGCATTCGCGCCCAAGTCGATAACTGGCG
The DNA here is from genome assembly GCA_965228345.1 of Alphaproteobacteria bacterium. Taxonomy (GTDB): domain Bacteria; phylum Pseudomonadota; class Alphaproteobacteria; order UBA7985; family UBA7985; genus CAXQZM01. The sequence goes on from CBDDHH010000003.1 coordinate 1,349,157, forward strand.
TCAACTGCCCAACCCGCGCGATTGGCAAGTATCACCAACTACGCAGCGTTTGTTGCAACACTGGCGCGGCCACGAATTTCAGGGGATCAAGCCGTTTTATTGCCAGTTGGAAGCCGTCGAAACCCTGATTTGGCTCACGGAAGCGGCCCCAAAAAATGTGCAGGGCAAGCGCGTTTTGGCGCAAATTCAGCAGGCGAACAAGGACGCGAATCCCGATCTGTTCCGTATTGCTATGAAACTCGCGACAGGTGCTGGCAAAACCACCGTCATGGCCATGATGATTGCCTGGCAAACGCTCAATGCCGTTCGCATGCCTGGCTCAAACCGTTTTAGTCGCGGGTTCCTTATCGTCACGCCTGGCATCACCATTCGTGACCGCCTGAATGTTCTGCGGCCTGAGGACAGCGAAAATTACTACGATGCGCGCGAGCTGCTGCCTATCGATATGCGGGCCGACATCAAGAAAGCGATTGTTGTCATCACCAACTACCATGCTTTCAAATTGCGGGAGACTTTGGACATCTCCAAGGGCACGCGCCGCGCCCTGGAAGGGCGAGGGGGCAAACTGCAAACCACCGAAACCGAAGGTGCGATGGTGCGCCGCGTTGCCGCTGACCTCATGGGCGTCGGTCCCGTTGTTGCCATCAATGATGAGGCGCACCATTGCTATCGTGAGCGTCCGAGCAGCGAAGAACAGGTCGCCATGACGCGGGAGGAGAAAGCCCAAGCCAAAGAAGATGCCGAAGCAGCGCGGGTTTGGATCAACGGCCTAGAAGCGTTCAATCGTGTTCTTGCCCAAGACACCAAGCGCAAAGGTGGATTGATTGCCACCTACGATCTTTCCGCAACCCCATTCTTCCTTCGTGGCTCGGGCTATGTGGAGGGCACCCTATTTCCCTGGGTGGTCAGCGACTTTTCGCTGATGGACGCGATTGAGTGCGGCATCGTGAAACTGCCGCGCATGCCCGTTGCGGACAATACGGTTGATGCAGATGTGCCGAAGTTTCGCGACCTTTGGAAACACATTAAGGACGACTCAGGCTTGCCCAAGGTGGGCAGAGGCGCGACGCAAGGCGATCCGCAGCAACTGCCCGTGCTGTTGCAAACGGCGCTGGAAAATCTCTATGGTCATTACAGATCAACCTTCGATGCGTGGCGGCAGGCTGCGAGACCAAATGTGCGGCCTGATTTGGACGCGGAAACCGATGATGATTGGGTGCCGCCTTGCCTTATTATTGTTTGCAATAACACTGCTACCTCAAAACTCATCTACGATCTGGTTTCAGGTTATGAAAGGCAGGATAAAGACGGCAACCCAGTAAGACCTGAACCAGGAAAATTCCCGCTCTTTTCAAATTTCAACGCCGCCACAGGGTCGCGCGAGCCGCGCCCGCATACGCTGCTGGTTGATAGCTACCAGCTAGAGAGTGGTGAGGAGATTGATAAGGGGTTCCGCGAGACTTTCGCAACAGAGATCGACCAATTCCGCCGCGAGGTTGCGCAGCGTGAGGGCGCGGGCGCGGCGGACAAGATCACAGACACCGATATATTGCGCGAGGTCATGAATACGGTCGGCAAGGCTGGAAAGTTGGGTGCAAGCATTCGTTGCGTTGTCTCAGTTTCCATGCTGACCGAGGGTTGGGACGCCAACAACGTCACCCACATTCTGGGCGTTCGCGCCTTTGGGACGCAACTCTTGTGTGAACAGGTGGTGGGCCGTGGATTGCGCCGAGCCTCCTACGAATTGAATGAAAATGGGCTCTTTGATGTTGAATATGCCGAAGTTCTTGGCATCCCGTTTGAATTTACGACGAATCAACCGATCAAGCCCACGGCGCCGCAATCCGCGCCAAAAACACGCGTTGAGGCGCTCGAAGAGCGTTCGGCGCTAGAAATCACGTTTCCCCGCGTGACGGGATATCGGAAGCAACTGCCAAGCCAAAGGCTGGTGGCGGACTTTTCTGATGACAGTTCCTATGTGCTGTCCCCGCAAAAGGTTGGCGCGGGGGAGACCGATATGGCGGGCATCGTTGGCGAAGACTATATCATGAAGGCGCTGGATCATGAAGGCGCTGGAGACCAGCGGCGACAGACCCTCGGAGATCATTTATTGGCTCACCAAAACACTGCTCGATACCCGCATCAAAGACAAGTATGCGGATGAAACCCCCGTTCATCTATTCCCAGCGGTGAAACGGATCGTGCGGCAGTGGTACGATCGTTACTTTGAGTGTGTTGGGGGAGTCCGTCCCCGTCAGATCCTCATCCCCCTGATCCTGCAAGAGGTCTGCGACATCATCTACAGTGCGATTAAATCTGAGGACGGGGGCGAAGCACAGATCAAACCGCTGCTCGATCCCTATATGCCCCAAGGCTCTACGAAGTATGTGGGATTCAACACAGGTCAGGACCTATGGAAAACTGCCCCGAACCGCTGCCACATCAACTATTGCGTCTTGGATAGCGATTGGGAGGGGGAGTGTTGTCGCGCCCTGGAGGGGCATGAGGCGGTGCGCGCCTATGTGAAGAACCATAATCTGGGCTTTGAGGTGCCGTATCAGTTGAACGGGCAACAGCGCGCCTATCGCCCTGATTTTATCGTGCGCGTGGATGATGGGCGCGGCGACCATGATGTGTTGAACCTCATCATCGAGATCAATGGCTATCGCGGTGAAGACGCGGCGAAGAAGGCCGAGACCATGCGCACCCAGTGGCTGCCCGCGATCAACGGCAGCGGCGCGCATGGTCGCTGGGCCTTCGTTGAGTTTCAGGAACCTTTTGAGATTGTGGATCGTTTGAGACGAACCATTGATGCTGCGATTATAGACACAAAACAAGAGATGGGAGCAAACTATGGCTAGAGTCCCAAAACACCCCAAATCGATTGAAGCCTATGGCCATGAAAAAGCTAACCGCAAGAATATCCCGACCGCCGAGATGCAGGAGTTTCAGGCGCGCGCAGAACAAGACGCGCCCATTCCTAAACTGACATATGCCCGCAATACGGACCTAGACCCCCAACTGGTCTGGCGGGGCAAGGATGCATAAGACGCCCGTGACCTGACCGTCAAAGTCCCCCCCATTTACATCCAGGAGAAAATTCATCCCAAGGCGATCATCGACAACCTGCGCAAGCAAACGGTCAAGCGCGAGACGGACGCCAGCGAGGCCCCCGATCTTTTCGCGGATTTCAATGGCCTGGACAATGATAAGGCCCGCCTAGAGTTTTACGCGCATGATCAGCACTGGTCAAATCGAATGATCTTGGGCGACAGCCTGCAAGTCATGGCCAGCCTAGCCGAACGGGAAAGCCTACGCGGTAAGGTGCAGTGCATCTATTTTGATCCACCCTATGGGATCAAGTTTGGCTCAAACTGGCAACCCTCCACTAAGAGCCGAGATGTGAAGGATGGCAAAGACGGCGACCTAACCCGCGAACCAGAGCAAATCCGCGCCTTCCGCGATACCTGGAAAGACGGCATTCATTCCTATCTTTCTTACTTGCGTGATCGCCTGGTTCTGGCGCGGGATCTGCTCACCGATAGCGGCTCAATTTTTGTGCAAATTGGTGAAGAAAACGTTCATTTTCTACGAACAATTCTGGACGAATTATTTGGAATATCAAACTTTCAGGCTCAAATTTCTTTCGTGAAAGCTGGTGCTCTCGGGTCAATTGGATTGCCTAGAAGATTGAATTATTTACTGTGGTTTTCAAAAACCACACAGTTCAAGTATCGCAAATATTTGATACAAAAACGCTTGGATGATTTAGGACAATACACGAGCGTCTATGACAATTTTGGTATTCGAACTCGATCTGATCATGAAAAATCTAACCCCACCATCATTAGAGATAAGCTATGCCGTCTTGTTTCATTTACCAAACCCGGACCAGGATCAAGATACCCATTATTGTTTGAAGGAAAGGAGTACTTTCCTGGCAATAGATGGTGGGGCTTTACAGAAGATAGTTCGAAGAGGATCATAAAATCAGGCCGGTTGATGAGGCAGGGGAAATCCGTTGCCAGCCTTAGATTTTTTGGTGATTATCCAGTAGAAGAGCTAAGTAACTTATGGACGGATACTGCCTCAGGCAGTGGAATGGAAAAAATATATGTTGTTCAAACCGCTGAGAAAGTTGTTCAACGTTTGCTGCTAATGGCGACTGACCCTGGCGATCTGGTCTTGGACCCTACCTGCGGCTCAGGCACCACCGCAGCGGTTGCAGAGCAATGGGGCAGACGATGGATCACGATTGATACGAGCCGCGTTGCCTTAGCCTTAGCCCGCCAACGGATCATGGCGGCACGCTATCCCTATTATCTTCTCACCGACAGCGCCAAAGGTGCAGAGAAAGAGGGGAAACTGACCAGAAAACTTAGCGCGCGGAAACGTTACACCAACAATGTGCGCGAGGGTTTTGTTTATGAACGTGCGCCGCACGTTACCCTCAAATCCATCGCCAACAATCAAGAGATTGATGTGCTTTGGGCGGAGCATCAGGAAACACTGGAGCCTTTGCGCGTCCAGCTCAACGACGCCCTCACTCAATCGTGGGAAGAATGGCAAATCCCCCGCGAGGCCGATCCCAACTGGCCCAGCCGTGCCGCCGAAGCGCATGCCGCCTGGTGGCAGGCGCGTATTGAGCGCCAGCGGAAAATTGACGCCAGCATCGCCCGCAATGCCGATGTCGAATACCTCTATGACCGCCCTTATGAGGACAAAACCAAGGTACGTGTGGCGGGACCCTTTACCGTTGAAAGTCTTTCCCCCCACCGCGCCTTCGCCCTCAATGAGCAAGACGAACCCTTTGACGTCTTGGAAGCGAACCCTTTGACGTCTTGGAAGCCAGTGAAGCGAGGCTCAAGGAACGCAAGAAAGTCGATAACCCCACAGACTTTGGCGAGGTGGTGCTGCGACACCTGGAAATGGCGGGCGTGAGCCAGGCCGACAAGCAGGACCGCATCGAATTCACCTCTGTCACCCCCTGGATGGGCGATTTTGTTTTTGCCGATGGCCGCTATCTGGAGGGGGAAGGCACCGATCAAGAAACCGAACGCAGCGCCGCCATCTTTGTCGGCCCTGAATTTGGCACCATCCAAAAACTTTACCTTACCGCCGCCGCTCGTGAGGCCATGGATGGCGGCTTTGATATTCTCATTGCCTGCGGTTTTGCTTTTGATGCCATGTGCGCCGACATGAAGCATCTTGGCCGCCTCAAAATCCTCCGTGCCAAGATCAACCCCGATTTGCACATGGCCGACAGCCTGAAAAATACCAAGGCAGGCAATCCCTTTGTCGTTTTTGGGGAACCCGATATGGAAATCATCAACGAGGACGAAGGAAGCATTCGGGTCAAAATCCACGGCATGGATGTCTTCGACCCCTCAACGGGCGATGTTCGCGCCAGTGAGACCAAGGACATCTCGGCTTGGTTCATCGATACCGACTATGACGAGGCGAGCTTTTTCGTCCGCCACGCCTATTTTTTGGGCGGCAATGACCCTTATGGAAAGCTGAAAGCCACCCTGAAAGCCGAAATCGATCGGGAGGCTTGGGAGACCCTCTATTCCGACACCAGTCGCCCCTTTGAACGGCCTGCCTCGGGCCGCATAGCCGTCAAAGTGATCAACCATTTCGGCGATGAAGTAATGAAGGTGTTCAAGGTTTAGGTGCATGGCCCTGTTGATCGCCCAAAGCTTTCAAGCCGCGCTAAGCAAGCTCACCAACCAAGAGCAAAAAGCGGTGAAGCAAACCGCTTTTGATGTGCAGATGAACCCTGATGCCAAGGGGTTGCGCTATCACAAGTTAGATCGTACGCGAGACCCGCGTTTCTGGTCGCTCAGTGTCACTATGGATATCCGCATCATTGTGCATCGGATGGAGAGCCAAACACTGCTGGCCTATGTGGATCACCATGACGGGGCCTATCGCTGGGCGCAGAACCGAAAAATTGAGGTTCATCCCCAAACTGGCGCGGCGCAAATCGTCGAAGTTATCGAGAGCCAGGAGGCAATTTCGGTTGTTGTGCCAGCTGAGTCAAAGGCCATGGCAAACTATAGCGATCATGACCTGCTCAATACTGGATTGCCCGCGGACAATCTCGCCCAGATACGGGCGGCGACCGAAGAGACATTGCTTGAGGCGCTAGAATCCCTCCCCGCAGAAGCCGCCGAACGTTTGCTCGATCTAAAATACGGCGTTGCGCCGCAAGTTGGGCCTAGCGATGAGAAAGCTGGCGATGGCCTGCCGCCCGATCCCTTTCATCACCCTGATGCCCAGCGTCGGTTCCGCATTCTCACCAATAGGCAAGAATTGGAACAGGCTCTCGACTACCCTTGGGATCAATGGACGGTATTCTTGCATCCATCCCAGCGTGAACTGATTGCGCGGGATTTTAGTGGCCCCGCGCGCGTCACGGGGAGCGCAGGAACGGGCAAAACTATCGTTGCGCTGCATCGCGCTGTCTGGCTGGCAAAACAGCACCCGAGCGCCCGCGTTCTGCTGACCACCTACACAAAAACTCTGGCGCGCAGCTTGCGCCTTAAGCTGTCCCGCCTGGTGCCGTCCACGCAGCAAGAATTGGACCAGATTCGCGTTCTGTCCCTGGACGAAATGTTGTTGCAATCGGGGCGAAAAGCCTTGCCGCATCCCAATTTTGCCACCGCGACCAACATCGCGTTCTACGTTCGCGACGCCATCAAATCGCTGGCGTACGATCGCCATCGCGAGAGTTTTGTTTTGGGCGAGTTTTTGGACGTTGTCGATGCCAGGCAAATCAGGACGCTGGACGACTACCTAGCCGTCGCACGGCTGGGGAGGCGGACACCGCTGAACCAGGCGCAACGCAGCGCCCTATGGCCGCTGTTCGTCCATGTTCGGGAGCAAATGACAAAGCGCAAGCTCATGACCCGGGCGGACGCCTATGCACTTGTCGCCGAACAGGGCGTCGAACAGTTTGACCATGTGATTGTGGACGAGGCGCAGGATTTAAGCGTTGCACAGTTGCGATTTGTTGCGCGGCTCATTCGTGGGGACGGGAGAAACGGCCTGTTCTTCGCGGGCGACCTGGGCCAACGCATTTTCCAAGTGCCGTTCTCGTGGGTTTCGCTCGGCATCGAAATACGCGGACGATCTAGCAGACTGAGGGTCAATTACCGAACCAGCCACCAAATTCGCGAATACGCGGATCGCCTGTTGCCCGATGAGATTGAGGACGCCGACGGCAACCGAGAGGTGCGCAAGGGCACCGTTTCTGTGTTCAATGGCCCCATCCCAACCCTTGAGACTTTTGCCACGGCGGACGAGGAAGCCACGGCCGTGAGCGCCTGGATCAAGGCCCAAGTCACATCGGGCACGCAACCCGAAGAAATTGGGGTCTTTGTGCGTAGCGCCGATCAAATCGCCCGCGCCAAACAAACGGTCAAGGGGGCGGGTGTCCCTTTTGATATGCTGAGTGAAACGGAAGTTGAGGCCGCCAACGCCATCGCCCTCGGTACGATGCATCTTGCCAAGGGGCTGGAGTTCCGCGCTGTGGCTGTCATGGCGTGCGATGACGAGGTCGTCCCTTTGCAATCAAGACTGGAAAATCTGGGTGATCAGGGGGACTTGGACGAGGTTTATGCCGCCGAGCGGCATTTACTTTACGTCGCCTGCACCCGTGCGCGCGAGCAACTTTGGGTGTCTGGGGTAGAACCAACGAGCGAATTTCTAGCTGACTTGGGTGAGTAAGGTCTGATGCCAACGGAAATTAAGAATGACCCTCACGTGCTCTAACATCCTCCACCCGACGTCATCCTGCGCGTAGCGAAGCATTGTTGCAGGATCCAGCACCGACCCGTGGTAGGAAGTGCGGACGGCACGACCTTTGTACCGTGCCAAAGTACGTCCCACAGGCGTTCCTCAATGGCCCAGGGTGGGAGAGTGCGAGCGCATATCAGGGGTCAGTCATTGTTTCCGCTGGTATGATACCAGAGATCATAGGAGTCATTCCTGGTCGCCGCAATTTTAATCCAGGTCATTTGATCTTCTTTCAAAATTTAGACTAGCGATTGGCTTCGTACTCTTGTGTGTATCAATTGAACGCCAACAGTGTTGGAAATTTTGGCAAATAGTCTTGAGGTAGGTGCCATTCAGTCTCGTCGTTCGAAAAGAAACGAGAATAGAGAGAAACGCAGTCGGGCGGGTGGGAATCTTTCAAGCGTTCATTCAGCTCGGGCTCAAAATAGGCAATCAAAAGATGCTCTATAAGCGACAGGTCGGGAGGTTGCTTGGTGCCTCTGCGCCCGCTCAAGCCTGCAGTAGTGATTTCACCTGCCATGAACTTTAGCGGTGAGTGCTTTGCATGGGTTCGCAGATTGTGATTGTTAAATCGTCCCCTTGGGTTGGTTGTTAACCCGACGTAGCGTATAGAGTTTCCTGGTCCTAGAGCCATATAGACAGTTTTGGTTCCATCGTCCCAAGTCTTCATTTCAGCGTTGAATTCAGAAAAAGTTGAAAAATGCGGGTACCAATCCACCGTTGCGGATATGGGCATCTAAAATCTCCTGTGCATGAGCTTTGGTCCCTGGACCATGGCGACAACTTCGTCAACAAGACATCCTCGCAAGAAATCAAATTGAGTCCCCCTTGAGAATGTGCATTTCCAGCATCGTTTGACGCGGCACAAGGTTGGTGCCGCTTGTGCTTCCTGCCAGCGATTGATGCTGGATCCTGCGACTTCGCTTCGCTCCGCGCTGGATGACATGGGGTGGGGGCTTGCGCTCATTACGGCTTCGCATCTGCCTTTTTTTGAGGATGGCAGAGCGCGCCACGCGACCCACCAGCGCCTGAGCCGCGCAGAAGAAAAATGTCACTCCAAGCCAGGCGAAGCGAAGTCGTGGAATCCATCACCAACTGGCAACGGATGGAACGGAAGAGTCCGTTCCCGCGCCGGACCCTGTCATTTTGCCAACGGAAAGGTCTCACAATCGCCACCCTATTGAGGGGCGTGTCGGCGTCCCTGTTCGGGCTTGGTGCGTGAACGCAGATTGGTGGGCAGGTCGGTTCATCTTTCCGCAGGTCTTATAACAACGGTCATAAAAAGTGACCTCTTTATGACCGTTTCATGTCTTGTCTAATGGAATATGAGCGTTTTCTTGCCGCGATGCTAGATCATTTGTGGTAAGCTTGACGCGCCGATTTGGGGGTGGCCACCCCCAAATCGGCGGCGGGGCTGGATCGTTCGTGTCTAGGTGCTGCGTTGCAGGCACCGTTCGTGAGTTTGATCACCCCGTCTTTCCTACAAGTGGCCCGAATGGATACTAGGGAGCCAGCTGTGCGTCCCGTATGACAAGAAAGGGAACGGAAAGATGTCACAAGTTACCATCGGAATTGATGTTTCAAAAGCCCAATTCGATATTTTTGTGTCAAATGGCCAAAACCATAGCTGCAAGCCCAATACCCCTTGCGGGATTAAGGCTCTCATCAAGACCTTGAGCAAGCTTCCTGATTGCCTGGTCGTTTTTGAGGCAACTGGCTTCTATCACAGAGCCTTGGAACGTGGCCTTGCTCAAGCCCAAATCGCTTACGCAAAGGTCAACCCTTGGCAAGCGCGATGCTTTGCCAACAGCATCGGCCAACTCGCAAAAACCGATAAGGTCGATGCGAAAATCCTGGCACTCATGGGCCAAACCCTCCCCCTTGAGCCCACCAAGATACGCGATGAAGTCATTGAAACTCTTGGAGAATACCAAAGTCTTCATCAAGGGCTTGTGCAAACGCAAACGCAGTGGAGCAACAGGAAGAAAGTCGTTACCCATAAGGCCGCTGTGAGGCTTGCAACGAGAATGCTCAAGACCCTCGAAAAGGAGATCGAACAGCTAACCCTCAAGACCAAGAAGCTCATCGAAGCCCATCCTGATCTCTTGGAACGCTTTAACATCTTGATCACAATCCCAGGGATTGCGGCACGAACAGCCATATCCCTTCTGACCAACATGCCAGAGCTTGGCACACTCAGTCAGAAAAAGATCGGCGCTCTAGCTGGCTTGGCTCCTATGCAATCCCAATCAGGAACGCTTAAGGGTGTCGCCCGTATCAAGGGGGGAAGAGCTCCTGTACGCAATGCTCTCTACATGCCTTCCTTGGTTGCCATGCGATACAATGAAGACCTAAAGGGTTTCTTAGAGCCGCCTTGTCGAAGCCGGAAAGCCGAAAAAAGTCGCCATCATCGCCGTGATGCCTAAGCTGATCACGCTGGCAAATGCCCTCTTGCGGGAAAACAGAAAATGGTCACAAATTGCCCCTTGATTTATCATGGATACTCACGGCAGAAACGCTTCGCGTTTCGCCTCCCCTTCGCTTATACCCCGAGGCGCTTTCTTAGCTATTCTCGGGGCCGTTTGTTTTTGGCGCGGGCGTTCCCTGCGCCCTTTGGGCTTGGAGCCCGCTTCGGGGGCCGCAGTCGCGGCCCTTATACCAGCGAGCATAAGAGTCATTTATAATTGCCGCTGGTATTAGGTTTCTCCTTCCGTCCCTAACTTTCTCACAAACCGCGCTTAACTTTTCTAAAATTTCTGTTTATTTCTCGGAGAATCCCGTAGGAGCTTTCTATGGCAGCGCCGTTTCCCTGGAGCCGCACCCACCCATGGCTCGATTTTCGTCTGCGGACTAGCGAGATCGATATATCTTCATGGATCCGCATGGGCGATCTGGCCTCAAAGATTCGCCATCTGAATTTGGTCCCGCTGTCGCCAACATTTCGCCGTGAACTTCAGACCGTATCGCTAACGCGCGGGGCGCAAGCTACGACGGCTATTGAGGGCAATACGCTTTCCAAAGAACAGGTTGCGGCCATCATCAAAGGCGACGACAACCATGGAGTGCCACCGTCTAAAGACTATCAGGGCCAAGAGATTCGCAATGTTGTGGACGCGTTCAATAGAATTGCCGCTGATTTGCAGCAAAATCGACACCGCCCTGTAAGCGCCGACCAATTTAAGGAGTGGAATCGGCGGATTTTGGACGGGGATTTGCCGCTGGCGTCGCATGTGGTGCCAGGCGAGTATTCCCGTGCTCGTCTCACTGTTGGGCGCTATCGGGCCTTACCCGTCAACCAAACCCACCAAGCCATGGAAAGGTTCTGTGAATTCCTGAATGAACAGATCGAAGCCAATGCCAAAGTTGACGGCGAAGAGGGGCGCAATTGGCGTTTCGCCTACTTAGCAGCCCTTGCCCATTTATTTTTTGTTTGGATCCATCCTTTTGGCGACGGCAACGGCCGCACGGCGCGACTTCTGGAATTTTATATCTGTCTAAAGGGCGGTTTCCCCTACACGGCTGCGCACTTGCTTGCTGAGCATTACAACGCGACCCGAAGCGATTATTACGCCAATTTGGAGGCCGCGAGTACACAGCACGACAAGGGCGGGCAAGGAAAATTCGTGGCTTATGCGATGAAGGGGTTGAGGGACCAGCTGATTGCCCACATCGGTCGCGTGATGGACGAATTAAACCGCGTGACTTGGAAAAATCACGTTTATGAAGCCCTCAAGGAGAAGACTGGGACAGCCTGGGAGCGGCGGCGTGAGTTGGTGCTTGGCATGGTTCGAACAGGTCAAAGCGCACGGAAAACCATCGCCGTGGATGAGGAAGTCGGCGAACTCTATGAGGACGAAACCGTGACCCCGCGCATGATCAGTCAAGACATTCGCGATTTGGTCAAGAATGAGTTGCTCACCCCGCACGCAAAGAAGCGCAGAGACGCTGTTCTTAGTGACATCCTCTCTCGATACGAGCCTGGACGTATTGCGGACCAAAGGCCAAAGTAGGAGGCGCTGGCGTCGTTTGACGCGTTTTCGCAAACCAAAGCCGTTGCATGATCGAGCTTAGCGGCCCGAGCGCGGTGAAGATGCAAAAACGTTCAGGTCAGCCAGCGCCTTGTCTGTCTGCCCCAAAAAATGTGGGGCGCGTATACTCGGGCTCGGGATTTATACTAGCGGCGAATTAAAATGACTCTTATATTCGCTGGTATAAGGGCCGGGACCGCGGCCCCCGTAGCGGCCCCGAGATGAGCTAAGAAAGCGCCTCGGGGTATCAGCGAAGGGGCGGCGAAACGCGAAGCGTTTCTGCCGTGAGACATAAAACGGCTGAAAAAGTGTCAACTTTTTTCGCCGTTGGTATTAGACGCCGGTTGGTGGGCAGATTGGTTCGGCTTTCCGCTGGTTTCCCCCCCGAGGCGAGACTGTCGGGCATCGTTTGGCTCGGCACAAGGTTGGTGCCGTCTGGACTTCCTGCCAGCAATCCGTGCTGGATCCTGCGACTTCGCTTCGCTCCGCGCTGGATGACACTGTACCTTGAGGTTGCCCCTCCGAGAGGGGGAGTTGGGTCTATGGGGCCTATTGGCGGGTTGGCGCGGCAGGCTTCCTTGCGGGTCTTCGCTGGCGAGTTAGTACGCCGAGCGCGCAGATGATGGCGAGGAGGCAGAGCAGGCCTGTCCATCCGACCGTCAGGGAGGCGGGTTCGTGGTGGGCCAGGGCTTGGTTTGACAGTAGGAGGAGGCTTGAGAGGAGGAAGCTGGATTTCATGGCGCGCCCTATCTGCAATCGGGCGCGGGAGATCAATCCCTTGCAGAAGAAAATTCAGGTCAGGTCGCGCAGTCCTTCGACCCGTTCGCCGCGCTCGTAGGCGGCGCGCCAGTGGCGGCGGCACAGGGGGATGTAGCGGTCGTTGCCGCCGACCTCGACTTGGGCGCCTTGGGTGATGGCGCGGCCTTGGGGGTCGGCGCGGACGACCATTGTGGCCTTTTTGCCACAGTGGCAGATGGTTTTGACCTCGCGCATTTCGTCGGCGATGGCCATGAGCGCCTGGCAGCCCGGGAACAGGGTGCCCTGAAAGTCGGTGCGGATGCCGTAGGCCATGACCGGGATGTTCAACTCATCGACCACCTGCGCCAGTTGCCAGACTTGGTCGTAGGACAGGAACTGCGCCTCGTCGAAGAAGAGGCATGCGACCGCGGGGTGGAGAGCGCGCAGGTTTTGGACTTTGGCGAACAGATCATCGTCGGTCGTGAACAGGTGCGCAGGCTGTTCGATGCCGATGCGGCTGGCGATTTTGCCCTGGCCGTAGCGATGGTCCAGGGCGGCGGTGAAGAGCAGCACCTCCATGCCGCGCTCCCGATAGTTGAAGGCGGCCTGCAGCAGACCGGTGGTTTTGCCGGCGTTCATGGTCGAGTAGTGGAAATAGAGCTTGGCCATTCTATGTCCCCTCCAACATCAGGATCCGTGTGAGAAACAAGAAGGGATGCGCATGAGCAAGAGTACGATTGTCTTTACGCCCAGCGGCAAGCGCGGGGAATTTGACCACGGCACCAAAGTGCTGGACGCCGCCCGCGCCCTGGGCGTCGATATCGACAGCTTGTGCGGGGGCAACGGCCTGTGCGGGCGTTGCAAGGTCGCCCCAGGCGACGGCGAGTTTGCCAAGCACGGGCTGACCTCCGCCCGAACGCACGTCTCCGCCGAAGGGCCATCGGAAGCGCGCTATCGGCAAAAGCGCCGCATGGCGACCCATCTGCGCCTCTCGTGCCAAGCGACCCTTGAGGGCGACCTGGTGGTCGATGTGCCGCCCGAAAGCCAAGTGCATCGGCAAGTGATCCGCAAGGCTGCCGACGAGCGCCCTGTGCCGCCTCTGCCCGCCGTGCAACTGGTCACGGTGACGGTCGAGGAACCCGATATGCACAAGCCGAGCGGTGATTTGGAACGCCTGAAGGCCGCGCTCGCGCCCGCGCTCGGCGTGGACGAACGCAGGCTCGATCTGGATTTCCATGTGCTCAAGCACTTGCAAGCGATCTTGCGCAAGGGCCGATGGCGCGTGACGGCGGCGGTGCATGAGCGCAAGCAAATCATCGCCTTATGGCCGGGTGTTCAGAGTGAGTCTTATGGCCTGGCCGTCGATCTGGGCTCGACCACCATCGCGGCGCACCTCTGCGACCTCCAAAGCGGCAAGGTTTTGGCCTCGGCGGGCCTCATGAATCCGCAGATCAAGTACGGCGAGGATGTCATGTCGCGCGTGTCCTACGCCATGATGAACGCGGGCGGGGCCGAAGCCATGACCACGGCCGTGCACGAGGCGCTGAACGAACTGGCCGTAACCTGTTGCGCCGACGCGGGCGTGGACCCCAGCCTGCTGTTGGAATTTGTCGTCGTCGGTAACCCGATCATGCACCACTTGTTCCTCGGGATCGACCCTGTTGAGTTGGGCGGCGCGCCCTTTGCGCTGGCCGCACAACAGGCGCAAACGATCCGCGCCACCCACATTGGCCCCTTGGTCAACGAAGGGGCGCGCATCTATGTGCTGCCCTGCATCGCGGGCCATGTCGGCGCCGATATGGCGGCGGTGGTGCTGGCCGAGGCGCCCGACGAAGAAGCGCGCATGACCTTCATCGCCGACGTCGGCACCAACGCCGAGATGGTTTTGGGCCACAGGGGACGCTTGCTCGCCGCCTCCTCCCCCACCGGTCCCGCCTTTGAAGGCGCGCAGATTTCGGCGGGCCAGCGTGCCGCCCCTGGCGCGATTGAGCGCGTGCGCATCGACCTCGTCACCTTGACGCCGACATTCCGCGTCATCGGGTCGGACAAGTGGTCCGACGAGCCAGGGTTTTGGGAGGAAATCGAGACGACCAAGGTCACGGGCATTTGCGGGTCGGGCATTATTGAGGCTATTGCCGAGATGTACCTGGCCCAGGTCGTCAACCAAGACGGCCATGTCGATGGCAGCAAGGCCGCGACCTTCCCCGCCATTCACGCCGATGGCCGCACCTTCGCCTACCAGATCTACGACGGCGCGCGCGGCGGGGTGGCGGTTTCCGTGACTCAAAACGACGTGCGCGCGATCCAAATGGCCAAGGCCGCGCTTTACGCCGGCTATCGCCTGTTGGCCGACTACCACCAGACCGATACGGTCGAGCGGGTGGCGCTCGCCGGGGCCTTTGGCACCCATATCGACGTCAAGCATGCCATGACCTTGGGCCTGATCCCCGACGCGCCGCTGGCGCAGGTGGCCTCGGTCGGCAACGCCGCCGGCGCGGGCGCGCGCATGGCCCTCCTAAACCGCGATCTGCGACGGCGGATCGAAACGCTTGTGGGGAAGATCGAGAAGATCGAAACCGCCGTCGAAGCCAAGTTTCAGGACCACTTTATCGAAGCCATGGCCTTGCCGCACAAGACCGCGCCATTTAAGAATTTGGCCGCCGAAGTCCCCCTGCCCCAACCGTTTGAAATCGCCAGCGCCGCCGAAGGCGACGATGGCGGACGACGGCGGCGACGGCGGGGGTGAATTGAATACGAGGTAACCAGCCGTGCTCACGCCCCTCCTGCTATCCCTTGGGCTCTACGTCCTCATCACCTTGCTGCCGCCGAACTTTGACTATGTGTTGCAGGGCAAGTTTGGCTTGGCTTTGGGCGCGCGGGATACGCCGCCGCCGGCGACATTGTACGGCAATCGGGCGCGGCGGGTTTTGGTCAACATGTCCGAGGCCATGATGGTATTCCTGCCGCTCGCGCTCCTGTCGCTGATTTTAGAGCGGGCGGAAGGTTGGTCGCTCGTCGGTGCTTGGGTCTTCTTTGCGGCGCGGCTGGCCTACTTGCCGATCTATCTGCTGGGTCTGCCTGTGGTGCGGTCGGCGACTTGGTCTGTTGGCTTGATTGGGCTGGGGCTCATGGTTTTGGGGTTGATTGACGTGGGTTCATAGAACGGGAACCGGCTTGTCAGGCTTGGCCTGATGCCAACTCCGCTGAAAAAGTGTCAACTTTTTTCGCCGTTGGTATTAGGACCATGGGGTGCTTATTTTAAGGTTAGGCTGGTGCCTGGGCTTAGGCCATAGTCCTCGGCCAAGCCTTGGCGAAGCTCTAAGACAAACTTGACGGGGCCGTCGCTGGGCAGGGTTCGTTCGCTATAGGGGGTGCCTTCGCGGATCGAATCAACGACATTGTCCTCACGAATGAAAATAATGTCCAAGGGACTGGGCGTGTCTTGCATCCAAAACTGCCGAGGCTGGGCGTCGGGGAAAATGAAGAGCATGCCGTAGTCATGGGGCAGATCGGGGCGGTATTTGAGGCCGCGGGCGCGCTGGTCGGGGCGTTGGGCCAGCTCTAACAAGAGCGGGAACTCGCCTGTTTCTGTGATCAGGGTCATGGTAACAGCGGGAAAGTCCATGGGCGCGACGCCCTCGGGCAAGTCTGCCGCTGGGGGTTGTGATGTTTGCGCCGTCGCGGGCGCGGCCATAAGGAGGAGCAAAAGGCTCAAAAAGAATCGCATGGTCGTCCTTTGCCAAGATCAGGGGCCGAAAGCGAGAAGAAACCTTGGGCAGGTGGCCTTTACAAGTTGGTTCCTGTCCATAGGATAGGGCTTTCAGCGGTGCTGACTTGAGCGAGCCTGGGCGTTTTATGGATCGCCTGATAAGGCGCTTAAGATCGGCTGAGAAGAAACGCTTTGAACCTGTTGGTTAGGACCAGCGAAGGGAGACACGAGGCATGTTGATGCGCCGCGCGGCGGTTCTGTTCTGTGGTCAAGCGCTGCTGTTCGTCGCCAGTCCCTTTGCGCTGTGGCAGGGCTTTGTTTGGCTGTTTTCGCCCAAGGCGCTGGTGTTCGCCGCACCGTGGGATGCGGTGGCGACCTTCTGGGGTCCGCAAGGACCACTCCTGTGGGGTGCCCTGGGCGAGAGTCTGGCGGTGCTGGCGTGGGCGCTACCGCTGGCGGTGCTGGCGGGCTTAGGGCTTGCCCTGGTTCTATCGGTGCTGCCCTTGGCGCGCGTTCTGGTCTTGCCAGCGCTCGTCGGCCTGTTCGCCCTGCCCGTCTATGCGCTGAATCGTGCCTTGTTTTCGGTCATGCACCTGGGGTTTGCCACTAAAGTGCTGGTGGCGGCGCTGATCCTTTACTTTCCGATCATGATTGCGGGCCTGGTGGGGCTGCGGACCATCGACCCTGTCTTGATCGAGGCGGCCAAGTTGGATGGGGCCAATCGGCGACAGATCCTGATAAGGATCATGCTGCCGCTGGCGGGTCCTGCGCTGGCGGGGGGGTTGCTCGCCGCTGGGGCTGTCGCGCCGCTGGCCCTGTTTGCTGCTGAGCAAACGGGCAGCGCCGGCGGATTGGGGCAGTTGATCCGGTCGCAGTTTGTGCAAAACGTTGATTTGGCCTTCGGCGGCGTTGCGCTGCTCATAGGTCTTGGGCTAGGGCTATTTGCCCTGGCCGACGGCGTGCGGCGGCTACTCTCGCGCCATGCACACGATACCTTCAAGTCACTTGAAAAGGACCTAAGCCCATGAAATCCCTCCTCCTGGCGTCTGCCGTCGCGGCCTCAAGCGCACCCGCGGCAGCGGAGCCCTACCGTGTCTTGCTGGACTGGTTCTTCAATCCTGATCATGGGCCGCTGCTGGTCGCCGATGCGCTGGGGTATTTTCAGGAGGCCGGGCTGGAGGTAGAGTTTGTCGAACCCGCCGACCCGACGGCGCCGCCGTTTCAGGTCGCCGCGGGGGAGGGGCATATGGCGATTTCTTATCAGCCCGACTTTCACCTACTGACGAACCAAGGCCTTGAGATCGAGTGGGTCGGCACGCTTGTCGATAGCCCGCTCAATTCCCTGGTCGTGGCGGGCGACGGCCCCATCGAGACTATGGCCGATTTGGCGGGGGAACGGATCGGCTACTCGGTCGAGGGGTTTCAAACCGCCTTGGTCGCGACCATGCTCGCCTCCGCAGGCCTCGACCTTGAAGATGTGGAGCTCATCAACGTCAATTTCGCGCTCTCCCCCTCGATCTACGCGGGCCAAGTCGTTGCCGCCATCGGGGCCTTCCGAAACTTTGAACTGAACCAAATGGACCTGGACGGCGCGCCAGGGCGGGTGTTTTTGCCCGAAGACTTTGGGGTGCCATCCTACGCCGAGCTGATTTTTGTCACCCACCCCGACCGCGCCGCCAGCGAGACGACGGCAGCGTTCCTGACCGCCGTTGAGCGCGGCGCTCAGGCCATCGCCGCTGACCCCGAGGGCACCTTTGCGCGCTTTATTGAAGGACGCGAAGCCCTGCTCGACACCCCGCTGAACCGCAGGGCCTGGCAAGATACGGCGCCGCTGCTCGCAACCGACGTGATCGGCTACGACCCCGCGCAATTCGCCGACATGGCCGCCTATATGGCGGCGGCGGGCCTAATCGACGGGTCTTGAAATCCGTATTGGTGGGAAGTGCCGACCGTGCTGCCTTTCCCATAATTGCTACATATTCCCCACAAAATTGAATATGAATTGATACGGTAAATTTCACGCACAAGTGTTTGCATTTGGCATCTAGTCGCCAAATTGATATGAACCATGGAAAGAAATTGACTTAAGGAATCTTCCCATGCGTATTGCAGTTTTCGGCGGGGACGGGTTTTGTGGGTGGCCCACCAGCCTGCACCTATCGGCCCAAGGTCATGAGGTGACTATCATCGATAACTTATCCCGGCGTTGGATCGACACCGAATTGGGGGTGCAGTCGCTGACCCCCATGGATTCGATCCAGGAACGCACGCGGATCTGGCGTCAGGAAACCGGGCACTCAATTGACTTTCGGTTGCTCGACCTCGCCACCGACTACCAACGGCTCAAGCAATGGTTGACCGATTGGCGGCCCGAGGCGGTGGTGCATTTTGCCGAGCAGCGCGCCGCGCCCTACTCCATGAAGTCGGACTTGCATAAGAACTATACGGTCAACAACAACGTCTCGGCTACGCACAATGTCCTGAACGCCCTGGTGGAAACGGGCCTCGACGCGCATCTGGTGCATCTGGGCACCATGGGGGTCTATGGCTATTCCACCATCGGCGCGGAAATCCCTGAGGGGTACTTGGATGTCGGGATTGAACTGCAAGACGGATCGCAGGCGCAGCAATCGATTTTGTACCCAACGCGCCCAGGGTCGGTCTATCACATGACCAAGTCGCTCGACCAAATCCTGTTCCAGTTTTACGCCCAAAACGACAAGTTGAGGATCACCGACCTGCATCAAGGCATCGTCTGGGGCGCGCAGACGCGCGAAACCGCCCTGCACCCGCAACTGGTCAACCGCTTTGACTACGACGGCGACTACGGGACGGTGCTCAATCGGTTCCTGATCCAGGCGGCCATCGGCCACCCGCTGACGGTCCATGGCACGGGCGGGCAGACGCGCGCCTTCATCCATATCCAGGACACGGTCAAGTGCATCGAAACCGCGTTGCAAAATCCGCCGCAAGCAGGAGACCGGGTCGAGATTTTCAACCAAATGACCGAAACCCACCGCGTGCGCGACCTGGCTGAGTTGGTTGCCAAGGTCACGGGGGCCGAGGTTGCCTATGTACCCAACCCGCGTCAAGAAGCGGCGGAGAACGACCTGCTGGTCAAGAACGACAAGTTCAAGGCCCTCGGCCTCGACCTCATTACCCTTTCCGAAGGGTTGCTGGACGATGTGCTGGAGATTTCCAAGAAGTACGTCCATCGCGTCGATCGCAGCCGCATTCCCGCCGTCTCGGGCTGGACCAGGGAGCGCGCGGCGGCGGCACAGGCGGGCCTCAAGCCCAGTTTGGTCAAGGCGGCCTAAGTGGCAGACCAGCGCCACGCTTATGTGACGCTGGTCACCAACCCCGACTTTGCCAAGGGCGCGCGCGCCCTGGCCCGGTCGATCCAGGCGTGCGGCGCTACGGCACCGCTCTGGGTCATGAGCACCTATGAAGGCGCAGAAGTGGAGGCCCTAAGGCAATGGGGCGCCAAAATCGTACCCGTGTGCGTCCCTGAAGTGTCGGCGGCGTTCTGCGCCCGCCACGGGCGCGCGGCGGTCCATGCTAAAAACCCCTTCACCAAGGGCACCAAGCCCGCCTTCCACGATCCGCTGAACAACTTTGCCAAGCTGCGGCTGTGGCAGTTGACCGATTTGGATCGGGCGGTGTTCTTGGACGCCGACACCCTCATGCTGCGCCCGTGCGACCGCCTGTTCGCCTATCCCGAATTTGCAGCCGCGCCCAATGTTTACGAGGGCTTAGGGGACTTCTTTCGACTCAATTCTGGGGTGTTCGTCGCCGCGCCCTGCGCCGCGACCTATGGGCGCATGATCGAGGTCTTGGACGCGCCCGAGGCCTATTGGCCGCGCACCGATCAGACCTTCTTGCAAGCGTTCTTCCCCGACTGGCACGGCCTGCCCCATATCTACAACACCTTGCAGTACGTCTCTATCAACTTGCCCGAGCTGTGGAATGTGCCCGCGACCCACGTGCTGCACTACCAGTACGAAAAGCCGTGGCAGCGCGACCACCCCAAGGCCGCGCAACTGCAACCGCTGATCGACCTATGGTGGCAAGTTTATGAGCAGGGCAGCTTTCCCGACCTTTCCAGCCTATGAATCGGCGGGCCAAGGGCCTTATCGCCGTGACGGGCGCGGGCGGGCGCTTGGGGCACTTCATCGCGGCGAAGTTGAGGAGCCTCGGCTACGAGATCCGCAGCCTGTCGGCCTCTTGCCCTGACGGTCTGGCCAGCGCCGACTTTCGGTCCTTTCTCGCCGGGTGCCAGGGCCTGGTCCATGCCGCCTTCGCCCATGTGCCAGGCAAATATCGCGGCGGGGAGGGCGATGACCCCAAGACCTTTTGGGCGCTGAACCACAGCGGCACGGTGCGCCTACTCGACCAAGCGCGGGAGGTAGGGGTACGTCGGGCCGTGCTGTTCTCCAGCCGCGCGGTCTATGGTGCTACCCATACCTGGCCGCCTGAGCCGTTGGACGAACGCGTGGAACCCGCGCCCGATACGCTCTACGGGGAACTTAAGTTGGCCGCAGAGCGCCTGGCCCAAACCTGCAGCGACGCCGCCATGCCGATCATCGCGCTGCGCCCCACGGGGGTCTATGGCGGCGAGGCCCCTTACAACAAGTGGACGCCGCTATTTGAAGACGCGTTGAAGGGCGTTTTCCCGGCCACCAACCGCGTCAGCACCGAGGTCAGCGGGGAGACCGTCGCAGCAGCGGTGGCGCTGGCCTTGAGCCCGCCAGGCGCGGCCATGGGCGAACAGGTCTTTAACTTGAGCGATGGACGGGTCGCGCTCGCGGAGATTCTCGCCTTCGCAGGGTTCGACACCCGCGCCCTGCCCGCGCTGGCCCCGTTCCAAGGCCCCGAACTTTCCAGCGCCCGGATTGCCGCCCTGGGTTTAGTGTTCCCTGGCCGCGAGGGTCTGAGACAAGCCGCCAAAGCCTTGCGGCGTGAGTTGGCTGATCCTTCGAGGTCTTATACCAACGGCCAAAAAAGTTGACACTTTTTTGGCCGTTTTTCTGTCTCACGGCAGAAACGCTTCGCGTTTCGCCTCCGACGGGGCCTTCCCTTTACCCCGAGGCGCTTTCGCGCTATTCTCGGGGCCGCTACGGGGGCCGCAGTCGCGGCCCTTATACCAGCGAACATAAGAGTCTTTCTCAGCTGCCGCTGGTATTAGGAGATGTTCCTATCATCAAAACCCAAAGTGTTGGCGTTTTCTATCAGGGTACGCACTTTGGACTTGTCGAGACCCGCTGGAACCTCGGCGTCGATTTCGAAACGCAAGGTGACGTCCGCCGAGGGGAGGGTTGTCAGTTGTTCGACGATGGCCTCGATAATTTGCCCCATGTCCTTGGCGGGCCGGTCGGGGGAGATTTTGACGCTGCCTGAAAAGCGGGTGGGCAAAGGGTCGGTGGGGGGTTCCGCCACTGGCGGCGGCGATGCGGGGCCTGGGCGCGGATCAGGCGGGTTTCCCGCGCCTTGGCTGGTTGGGGGGGCGGGTTGCGGGTTCGGAACTTGCGCTGCCGCCACCTCGGCTTTGACGATTAGGCTGCTACTATCAAGCACTACGGTGCCCGCTGGGGCCTGATGCGTTGCTAAGCATACATAGGCCTCCCTCGCGGGGTCGTAGGCCTCGGCGTAGGCGAATTGCCCTGGCGTGGGGCCGCCGATGGCTGTGTGGACCGTGCGCTTCAACACCTCTGCCGAGCTGAGCCTGGGCAAGTAGGTGTAGCGGTTGAGGTAGTCCCACACATCGGCCAAGCGGAGATGCGGCTTGTCGTGGAATATCCAGGCGTTCAGATACTTCATCAGATTCAGGGGGCCAATTTCCCCATAGACCTTGTCCGAGCTTTGGAGTTTTTTGGTCGCCTGAACAAACAGATCAGCGTCGGGGGCAAATTTTTCTGACTCAATTTCCATGTCGTCTTGCGGCGAGGCTTGGGTGGGGACGAGGGCGTGGCACCAGGCCTGAACGATCTTGGCTGTCACGGCTTGGGTGAATTCGCTGACTTTTTGCTTGGCTAGGGCGGTTTCGCTTTGCTTGAGGTTTAGGCTGCGATCGGTAAGGACGCGGTCCCAAGCGAGTTTGAATCGCATGGTTTCGATCAAGCCATTGATTTCTCGTGCGTCGGGCGCGAGGAAAATGAGCCGATTGCGGTGGACGCGCGGCATCTGGCCGCGCTGCTGGATCATGTCGGTTGCGCACGTCAGGGCTTTCGAGATCGTGTCGCGTTCGCGATGCGGGTGCGTGATTCCCAGCACCACGGCGCGGATGTCGCCCGCCTCATCGGGAATATCGGCGGAACTGGCTGGCGCGACTTGGACAGCGCCAAAACAGCCGCGGCTGGAAATACCGCGAATATGAGCCGTCAGGGCCTTATCGATCTCAAGTTCGACCAAGGACAAGTCAAACTGGGCGGCCCAGTCGGCGGCTTGACGGTTCAAACTGGGGCTGGTCGAATACCAGTACTTGCCCGCATCGGCGTGCATAAAGGTGGCTTGGTTGGCGAGGCGGCGCAGGGCGTCGCTGAAGGTTGCGGGCCGTTCGCCCGGTTGCACCACACCCAGGTTGATGTGTTTGTCGTCGAGGCCCTTCTTGTCTTGTTTTTCGAGGGGGGCCGTGCCCAGGAAGATCGCGCGCGCCACCCGGCGCGTTGCCGAGGATTTGCCTAAGTGCGGACGCTCGGCGTCGATCCTGTGCGGCGTGGCCGACGCGCCGTCGATATCGCTCGCAATGATGGCCTGCCAAGAGCCTTCCAGGTACTTTTGCAATTCGGACTCGACGCGGTTGGCGGCCAGGGCGACGCTGCCGGGCATGATCGCCACCGAGGGATCGTTGTGCATCCACAGCTCATGGATCACCTGCGCCATGAGGCGCAGGACGCCGCGGGTTCGTTGGAACTTTTCGAGCGAGCCCCAACTGGTGTAGAGCTGGTCAAACAATTCAGGATGGATTGGGTAGGCGCGTTCCAGCTTGCGGGCATAGGCGGACTCGGCGCAGCCACGGGGAAACTCATCGCCAGCTTCGCCGTAAAGTTTGGCAAAGGCCTTGAGCGTCAGGTCGCGATGGCGCAGCTTGTCGCTGGGAATGGGCTTAAAGAGGCGACGGCGGACGATTTCGTAGGATTCCTCCTGCGAGGCGGGCCGCCAGGCGCTTTCCAGCCGGGCAAAGGTTTGTTTGAGGCGTTGGAGCGCCTCGACGCCGCCCTCGCCGCCCACCTCGATCTCAGAAACGGGCAAAGACGCCACCAGCAGTGCCGTCGGGCTGGCCTTCACCGCCTCGGTTAAAGACTGGACGAACGTCAGATTGGCGTCAAAACTGCCGCTCTTGAGGTCATTGACCTTATAAATTTGCCGCAGGTAGGCGACCCATTCGTCGATCAGGATCAAGCAGGGGCCAACGCGATTGAACAGGGTTGTGAGCAAATCGGAACCAGGAGCGATGCCCTTCTCATCATTGACCGCGACCAAATCGTAACCCGCCTGGCCGCCTAACTGCCAGGCGATTTGCCCCCAGAGTGTGCGCAGGAGCGGGCCGTTTGCGATTTGCTCGGAATTGGCGGGATCGCGCGCGGTGCCGACCAGGACGGCGCGTGCGATACGATCGGGCAGGCTGACCTGGGCCTGGGCGAACAGTTGATCGATACCTGGCAAGTCGTGCGGTTTGGCTTCTCCCGCCAGGTGGTAGAGCGCGAGCATGGAGTGGGTTTTGCCGCCGCCGAAGTTGGTCTGCAGTTCCACAACCGGGTCGCCGCCCTGGCCCGACAGCCGCTTGGCGGCGCCGACGATCAGGGCGCTGAGGCCGTCGGTCAAGTAGGTGCGCGCGAAGAAGTCGGGGGCCTTGCCGTAGTCCGCCGAGGCCTCGCCCCTAAAGACGGTGGCCAAGTCGGCGGCGAAGTCCGCTTGCTGAAAATCGCCGCGCGCCACATCCTCGTGCGGCTCGACGACGTCCCGCCAGGGTCGCAGGCCCGCCGCGGTTTCGAGGGCTAGGGGCGCGGGTTGGGTCTTTTTGCGTTCCTCATTGCGCGCTTGCTCGCTGTATTTGGTGCGCAGGACCGTATCGCGCATTTTGATGATGGCCGCCGCGGCCTCGCCCGCACTCACAGCCTCGAGCAGGCGGCGCATGCTGTCGAGGGCGCGCTCGGTATCGTCGTAGGTGAACTTGTGATCGTGGGCCAACTTGTTGCGTACCTCGTTCAACTCCACCACCAGGCTGCGATGGGTCTTGGACAGGGTGCGATTGAACCCGTCCATCCAGCAACGGTCCATGATCTGCAGCAGCTTTTGGGTATCGAGGCTCACTTTGCCGTCGCCGCCGCGATGCCAGTTGTCAAAGCGGCCATAGACCGTGGTTTGCCATTCGTTCCCCAGTTTGCTTTGCAAAGTGCGGACGACGAAAGGGCCGAGCGCGGGTTTCAGCAGTTCCATGCCGTCAAAAACGAATTGGCGATTAGATTTGGCCATAGGGCGTCCTTTTTTGAACCAGAGGCTTAGAGGTTTAGGGTTTGCTGCACAGGCGCTGGGGTGGTGGGCAGGCTCGCCGCCTGGCGCACCAAATCGCCCCAGACGGCAATGAGGCCGTTGTAGGCGGTGCCTTCCTTGGCTTCGCCGCGCTTGTTGGCGGCCAAATCGTAGAGCAGGTAGGCCAGCTCTTTGGTGTTTTCGCCCTGGCTAGTGCCGATTTTTTTAAGCAGTGCGGCGGCACTTGCCTCGTCGTCCTCTAGGGTACGGATCAAGTGCTGGCAGCATTCCCAAATGGTCAAGTGCGGGTCCGCATCGGGGTCCCAGTCGGCCTCCATCTCCTCGCGGCGGAGCAAACGGACCTTGCCCGCAGCGCTCTTGAGCAAGCCCGCGTGCTGGACGCTCTCGACCGAAATGCCGCGGGCCATGGCTAGACTATTGGCGGTGCCGAAGTCGCCTTCGCCGTAGCCGTGCTGCGCGAACCAAGTGATGGCAAAGCGGGTTTCGGGATCAAAGTCCCCCTGCACGTCGGTCAAAAAGCCGTCTAGTTCGGCGTTGATCAGTTGCAGGGCGGTCTTGACGTGCATGGGGCTGTCGTCGCGCTCTAGTACGTCGGCGTAGCGGGAGAAAATCCCCATGCCAGGGCCAATGGCCGATTGCGGCATGTCGGCGGGCGACAAGTTCGCGGCTTGCAATTCGGTCATGGCCTTGGGGAGCTCGCGTTTTAAGGCCCGCAAGAATTCGTCGCGGGTGATGGTCGCCGCGTCACTGGCCCGCTTGCGGCAGACCAGCACGACGGAGCTGGCGAGGGCGTTGGTGCCCGAGGCGATCATGCGATTGGCCATTTCTGTCCGGAGGGGCCAGGTGCCCTGGATGCTATAGCCTGACTCCAATATGGCGTGCAAAAAGGTCGCCCAACCCTTGGAACTGGTGCCCTCCGTGCTAATTTCGCTTTGCTTAAACGCGTAGTAGATGGTGGACGGCGCTCGGCCTTGGTCTTGACTCGCCATGTTGGAAATGGCGCGGGTCATACCGCTCAGGAAAAACTCTTCTGCCCGCTGTTTTCCGCCTTGACGATAGGGCGCAGCTATGAGTTCCTCTGACTTGGGGCTCGCCAAGGTTCCGAAGATGTCAGGATACGAAATTTGAAGCGACGGTTTCAGCCAGCAAAAGAAAAAATCTGATAAGTCTGCGTATCCAATATTATCGTAGTAGGGTGGATCACAGGAAATGATGCAGTTATCTAAAAATTGAACCGTTTGGGCATCGTGATTGATTTGACTTCCTTCATTTCTCGTTTGAAACGCCGCAACAACTTTACATATCCAGTTAGACATAGACGTCCAGTTCCCCGTTGATGAAGAAAATGGATTTCCTTCTGCAAAATCCCAACTCATTGGAAGTGCCTGACGTGCAAAACGTTTCTGATATTGCTTCTGGATGAATGCCATGAGCATAGAGATGAACCTCGATCAGAAAGCCTAGAAACCCCAAAAGCCAAATACACACTCACAGCTTCCGCATAGGCCTTTGCCCCTAAACCTCCCTCGCGAAGGGGATGAGAGTCAGCGCTCTTTCCAGCGCTTAGGGCGTCTTGTTCAATTTGCACGCGCGCCTCATGGACCAAATCGCTGAAGGTATTGAGCGCGACCAGTTGGCGGTCCGTGAACAGATCGCCAAAGGTATCCATCCCATAGTTTGACACATTCATGCGAGTTTTGCCGTTCAGTTTTATTTCGGGTCGCCGATTTGGTTTCTCTGAACGGGCAATAAACTCGTGCTTATCGCTGGGCGCAACGTATGACCTTCCTCTTGCGCCTTCCGCGACAATGGCAAGAAGCGTTTCACCCATCAGTCCGTCTTTTCCCGCGCTGCGAATACAGTCGTAAGAGATCGCGGCGCCCGACATAAGGCAACGAAAGGCCTTCTGCTTGCCCGCGCTGGTTCCCTTCTTGGCCTTGTCAATTTCCTCTGCCGTGCCGTCGGTACGGATCTGGTAGCGGATGGTTTTGGCGGTTCGGTCCACCAGGGGCTGCACCCAGGCTTCCTTGCCCTTTTTGGAACTGAGCAAAAAACTGGAAGCCAGCGGGACATGGACGTCGGCAAAAGCGGGATCGGGGCTCGGGACGGTGCGCGCCCAGATCCAGGCGATCACTGTGGCCTGGCCGCCGCCGTAGGCCTCGGGCAAATCGACCTTGGGGTAGAGGTGGCCGATGAGCGCTAGGGCGCGTTCCCGCATCCAGGCGCCGTAGTGCTTGACGTCTTCGGCCAGTCCCTCGGCGTTGCGGTAAAACTGCCGATCCTTGGGGCCAGGGTGGATCGGCGGCTGGTCCTTGAACTGGGGCGGAATTTCGATCATTGCCTTGCCGATCATAACCGCCACGGGGTTGAGGTCGGAGCCGTAGGCGGGCAGGCCGAGCCGCTGCGCCTCTAGCGGGATCGAGCCGCCGCCTGAAAAGGGATCATAAACAGGCGGCAAATCATGGCCGCAACTCTTGCGAATTTCCGCGCGCGCCGCATCCAGTACCGCCTCATTGGTGCTGTTTTCCCACTGCACCAACCGCTCAATCAAGGCAAACAGTCGCTTGCGTTCGGCTGCCACCGCCGCCTCAGTCGGGAAGCGGTCAGGGTGGCCGGAGGGGTCATCGACCAGTTGCGCGAACAAGACCGCCCGACAAGCCGCCAAGGGCCGTCGCGCCCACCAAAGGTGCAAGGTCGAGGGATGGCCGTGGCGGATCGACTTTTCCCGTGCTGCTGCGGCGTTGATCGCCGCCAAGGGCAAAGCGACTTCGATGAGTTTTTTCTTGTAAGGCTGGGTCATTGGGCGGGGACTTCCGCACGGGCATAAAGTGACGCGAGATCAAAGGCCTGGGCGGTGACGTCGAAGGCGGGTTCGACATTGAACGGGCGGCGCACATACTGGGGCGCGGCGGCAAAACCCGCCGTCACCTCCACCAGGGCCAAATAGTAATCGTCGGGCGCGTTGAGGCAGGTCAGAATTTCATTGCGCGTGACCATAACATCGCGCGCGCCCGCGATGCGGCCCTTGACCTCGATAAGGCGCGGCCTTTGGGTGTTGGGATCGTAGGAGCGGATGTCGTAACCCACCTTGTCGGCGGCGACATCGACGGGCTGGTTGCCCAGGGCGCGTTCGGCGGCCATGACCGCCGCCATGGCTTTGCGTTCAATGGCTTTGCGGCTCTCGGCCTGTTCGGCGAACCCAGAGGGGAGGTGTTGCGTCGCCCCCTCCGCCCTTTGCAAGCGGCGCAAAAGCCCCTGGGGCACGACCACCAGGCCGCCGCGTATGCGCGGCGCGGCGGCGGACAGGCTGCGTTCCTGGGCCAAAATGCCGAGGCGTTTTTGCAGGCGGGCCGCCAGGTTCTCGGCGCGGCGTTGGGCGTTTTGCCAGTTCAGACGCGTTGCCTTGCCCGCCCGCGCCTGGGCCTTCCATTCGGCGGCGCGGCTGTCCCAATAGTTGATTTCTTTTTTCAGCCGTGCTTGCACCTCGGCCTCGGTCTTGTCGATTTCGGGCAGGCGACGCGCCTTGACCTCCTGCAAATGCGCCTGGGCAAGGTGCAGCGTTGCGAAGGCCTTAACCTGGGGTTCTAAATCCTGGTGCAGCCAATCGGTCTCTGCCTGGTCGCGAATCTGTACCAACTCGTTTTCAGTCAGCGCACGCAGATCTAAATGCGGGGCCAGGCCTGCGTTGCGCACTTGCCCCGCCGCGTCGATGGCGACAAACTGCAAGCGCTGAGAAACCACCTGATGGCCCGCGCCGCTTGCTTGCCTGGGCCGGCCGTCCTTGATGGCGTGTTCGAGCAAGAAGATCGCGCGCAGCTCCTCACCCTCGTCCGTCTCGTCCACCAGTAAAGCCCCCTGGCGCACCAAGGGACCATAGTATTCGAGGATGAGGCTCAGCGTCGCCTCCAGCAAGGGATGGCCAGGGCATATGAATTCCGCGACGGGTTGATCATGGATCAAAGCCTTGTCGAAACTGATGCGTTGATACCTTTTCTTGACCGCGTTGCGCGTGCCGATCTGTCGGTCGCGCTCACGAATGCGCGCGGGCACATGGTGCAACTCAAATCGCCCTGGCTCGCGGGCCTTGACGTCGCCGCCGAGGGCGCGAAACGCCTCTAGGAAAAACCCCTGGATGTGATGGGGTTGCAGGCGCACGGCCGCAGCGCGCAGCATCTGTTGACGGATTTCGGCCACGCCTTCTGTCGCCAGCAGGTCCTGCGTCAGTTTCTTGGCGGCGAGCAGCGCGCGCAGCTTTTCGATGTCGATGGTGTCGATTTTCTTCCTTAGCCGTTCCTTGACCTCGGGCTGATCACCGTATTGCACCGCCTCCCACAACAAATCCCTCAGGGGTTTGCCGTCGAACAAGTCGCCCAACACATCAAAGACTTGCCCGCCCAAGGCGGCCTTGATGATGTCGATTTTTTCGAGCAATCGTGCATAGACATCCCCCTCGCGCGTGTTGGCGGCGACGAGGTTCCATAGGTGGCATACCTGGGTCTGACCAATGCGGTGGATGCGGCCGAAACGCTGCTCAATTTTATTGGGATTCCACGGCAGATCATAATTGACCATCAAATGCCCACGTTGCAGGTTCACCCCCTCGCCCGCGGCGTCGTTGGCGACCAGCACGTGCAAGTCCCGATCCTGCATAAATCGGCCAACGATGGCGCGCCGAACGTCGCGTGTAACCCCGCCGTGGATCACCTCGACAGCGCCTTTGCGCCCCAAGCGATCGCCAATTTTTTTGGCCAGATACTCCAGCGTATCCTTGGCCTCGGTGAACACAATCAACTTGCGGCGATGACCCTCGGCGTCGATCATGAGCGGATCGTCGAAGATGCGGCTCAGTTGCTGCCACTTGGTATCTTCCCCCGAATGGTAGAGGGCCAAGGCTTGGGCTTCCAACCCCGCAAGGGTTTGGATTTCCAGCGCGAGCTGCTCCAGACTGTCCGCAGAGGTGGCGCTGGAGGCAAGGGAGTCCTCCAACTGCTCCCATTCTTGGGTGTCGGGATCGTCCAAATTCTGAAATTCGTCCCACAAAGGATTGACGACTTTGGCACTTGGTGGTCCGTCTTGGCCTTTTACCCCCAGCTTGGCCTCGGCCAGGTCATTCTCCAACCGCGCCTTTCGGCGCTTGAGCGAGTGATAAATGGCAGCGGGGGACGACGCCAGGCGGCGTTGTAAAATTTGCAAAGCAAAGCCGACGTTGAGGCGCCTTTGCCCGTCTTGCTCGGCAAAGCGCTGCACGCGGTTCATCTCCTCGCGAACATAGGCGGTAACGGCATGGTACAGGGCCGCCTCCGCCGCTGATAGTTGGTAGGTGGCTGTGTAGGCGCGACGCTCGGGAAACAAAGGCGTGCCATCGAATTTCAACAATTCTTCCTTCGTCAAACGGCGCATCAAATCGGCGGCGTCGGACAGGTGAACGCCCTCGCGAAATTTCCCCTCAAAACGGTCACCGTCTAGCAAGGCCATGAACAACTCAAAGTCGGCGGATTTGCCATTGTGCGGGGTTGCGGACATGAGCAGGAAGTGTCGGCACAACTGCCCTAGGCGTTGGCCAAGCCGGTAACGTTTGGTGGTCTTGACTTCGCCGCCGAAATAGCTGGCGGACATGCGGTGGGCCTCATCGCAAATGATTAAGTCCCATTCTTCGGCGGCCTCAAGTTTTTCTTGCAACGGATCAGAACGGGACAAAACATCGAGCCGCGCAATCAAAAACTTATGCTCACCGAAGGGATTCCCAGATCGAGAATTTTCAATCATGTCTCGGCTTAGGATGCTGAAATCGAGACCAAATTTCTCGTAGAGTTCATCCTGCCACTGTTCCACCAAACTGCCAGGGGCCACGATTAGGCAGCGTTCCAACTCGCCGCGCGCGATCAGTTCCTTGATCAGCAGGCCTGCCATAATGGTCTTGCCCGCACCAGGGTCGTCGGCGAGTAGGAACCGCAACGGCTGGCGTGGCAACATGGCCTCGTAAACCGCCGTGATTTGATGCGGCAAGGGTTCAATTTGGCTGGTATGAATGGCGAGGTACGGGTCGAAATGATGGGCGAGACGAATCCGGGTGGCTTCGGTCGCCAAGCGCAGCTTGGCACCCTCCGCGTCGAAGGACCAGGCTTGGCCGCGCGTCGTGAGGGAAAGATCCTGCGCTTCCTCTGCGTAAAGGATACGTTGGTCGGTGCTGCCGTCGGGGCGTTCAAAGACCAAATCCAGCGCCGTTTGCCCGATCCAGTCCAGGCTGCGGATTCGCACTGGCCCGCTCGCGTCCAGGCCCTCAATGCGCGCATTGATCTTGATGTCCCCTATGTCCACTGAATGTGCCTTACCTATGGTGCCCGAACCCTGATTGGATCAGTCGCTAGGGGTCGTATCTTGGACCACGGCAAATAGCAATCGACCGGAACTCACGCCTCATACCAATTCTCCATAAAAATGACTCCTTATGAACTGGTATAGGGCCACGACTGCGACCTCGAGAATGGCGGACACGCGCCTCGGAGTATAAGCGGAGGAGAGGCGAAACGCGAAGCGTCTCTGCCATGAGACGAAATTCCGATAAAAATGTCAATTTTTGTCAGAGTTGGTATTGTTGAACCCCTGCACAACCGTAAGCTGGGGAAAATAGACTAGCGCTTATGTGCGGGGGTATTCCCCTTCCCTCGGAGATGAGCCTGCTGGGCGTCGTTTGGCACCGCACAAAGGTCGTGCCGTCCGCACTTCCTGCCGCCGATCAGTGCTGGATCCTGCGACTTCGCTTCGCTCCGCGCTGGATGACGTGGGATGGGATGGGAGCTTGGTGCATTTAGGGCCTTGTGTCGGCACTTTTCCTGTGCATGGAGAAGCGTGCCTTTTCATTGATATTGGATCAGTACGGTCACTCTAGCAGGTTCGACCTGTGACCCCTTGAAAGAAGCGGAATGGAAAACCTCGTAGGACTTACGGCGTGAATTGACAGACACAGCTTCAGTCCGCAGAGACGCGCCATGTCGCGGCCGATTTTTTTTGCCTTCTTTATTGTGACCCTGGACGCCATGGGGGCGGGGTTGATCTTTCCTGTGCTGCCTGAATTGCTGAGTCGCATCTTTGCGGTCGCCCCCGAGAGCAATCTGGTGACCGTCGGCGGGGCGGTGCTGTTTTTGATTTTTGCCGCGCTCATGTTCGTTTGCGGGCCTATTGTTGGCAGCTTGTCGGATCGGTTTGGGCGCCAAAGGGTGCTGTTCCTCGCCATGGCGGCCATGGCGCTCGACTATGCGCTCATGGCCGTGTTTCCGCTGTTTTGGGTCTTGGTGCTGGGGCGGGTTCTCGTCGGGGTCGCGGGTGCCTCTTACACCACCGCCTTTGCTATCGTTGGCGACGTGTCGGACGAGCAGACGCGCGGGCGCAACTTTGGGATCGTGTCGTCGGGCTTGGGCCTCGGCTTTATTGTTGGGCCGCTGATTGGCGGTTGGGTGGGCAGTTATGATTTGACGCTGCCGTTTTGGCTGGCGGCGGGCATCGCGGGCCTTGCTGCGGTTCTGTCGGTGACGCTGTTCCAGGAGACCTTGCCGATCAGCGCGCGGCGGCCCTTTTCTTTTGGCGAGGCCAACGCCCTGTCGGTTTTTGCCCGCTTGCGTGCCAACCCCGCTATCGCGGGGTTCTTGCTGGCTTTGCTCGTTTTCTCGTTCGGAGAGTCGGTTTATGAAAGCATCTGGACCTATTACGGCACCGTGGCCTTTGGCTGGACCTCGTGGGACATTGGCATGACGCTGGTCGTCTTTGGGCTGGGCATGGCGTTGGTGCAGGGCGGGCTTTCGGGCCCCACGATCGCGCGCTTTGGGCCGCTGCCCGTGGCGCTGGGGTCCATGGCCCTGTCGTGCCTTGGCCTTTTGGCCATGGCTTTTGCCTGGGCGACTTGGGTTATCTACGCGCTTATGCCGCTCATGTGGATCACAGGGTTGGCCTTGCCTGCCGTACAAACCTACCTGAGCGAACGGACCGATGAAAGCCACCAGGGCGAGTTGCAGGGGGTCTTGGGTTCCATCGCTGCCTTGGCCCTGATCGTCGCAGGGGCTTACGGCTACGGTGCGCTGCTGATCGGGACCTTTGAAGGAGCGCCCTGGCGGATGCCGGGCTTGCCCTACGCCATCGCCCTCCTGCTCTGTTGCGGGGCCTTGGGGCTGTTCTGGCGCGCGGTACGGCAGGGACGCACGCCCGAAAGCGCTTGAAATGGGCGGGTGATTCGGCTGAAAAGGCTCAACATTTTTCACGGCTGCGATTAGGAACGCGCTTATGCAAACTATTACCAAACTGCTCGTCGCCAACCGGTCCGAAATCGCCATCCGCATCTTTCGGGCGGCAACCGAACTGCAAATCAAGACTGTGGCGATTTACGGTCACGAAGATCGGTTTTCGCTGCATCGGTTCAAGGCCGATGAGTCCTACTTGGTCGGCCAAGGGATGGAACCCA
This sequence comes from Alphaproteobacteria bacterium, assembly GCA_965228345.1. Taxonomy (GTDB): domain Bacteria; phylum Pseudomonadota; class Alphaproteobacteria; order UBA7985; family UBA7985; genus CAXQZM01. Next base: position 1,382,374 of record CBDDHH010000003.1, read on the forward strand.
TCGCCGCCTACCTGTCGGTGGAGGAAGTGATCCGCGTTGCCCTAGAAAGCGGCGCCGATGCCGTGCATCCAGGGTATGGTTTTCTGTCTGAGAGTCCTGAGTTGGCGGAAGCGTGCGCGGCCCACGGATTGATTTTCGTCGGGCCGTCAGCGGATACCCTCACGGCCCTGGGCGATAAGGTGTCAGCGCGGGCGCTGGCCCTACAAGCATCGGTCCCCGTGGTCCCCGCCACCGACGCCTTGCCCGATGACGAGGCGGCGATCTTGGCCGAGGCCGATCGCCTTGGCTTGCCGCTCATGATTAAGGCCAGCTGGGGCGGCGGCGGTCGCGGGATGCGGCGCGTGACAGACCGTGACAGCTTGATCGAGGAAGTACGCGAGGCCAAGCGCGAAAGCCAAGCCGCCTTTGGCAAGAACGAGGTCTATCTGGAAAAACTGATCGAGCGCGCCCGCCATGTCGAGGTTCAGGTGCTGGGAGACCAAGCGGGCAATGTTGTTCATTTGTTTGAGCGCGATTGTTCGGTGCAGCGGCGCAACCAAAAGGTCGTCGAAATGGCCCCAGCGCACTGGATGCACGCCGAGGTGCGCCAAGCCATGCTGGATGCGGCGGTGCGTCTCGCAAAGACCGCAGGCTATCAAAACGCGGGCACCGTCGAATTCCTCTACGATCTCGATAGCCAAGACTTCTACTTCATCGAGGTCAATCCGCGCGTTCAAGTCGAACATACGGTTACGGAGGAGGTCACGGGCCTCGACATCGTGCAGGCGCAGATTCTGATCGCCCAGGGCGGGCTGATCGGCGGTGCCGGCAAACGCGCCTCGGGCATCCCCACGCAAAGCAAGATCCGGACCAAGGGGTATGCCATCCAGTGCCGCGTGACGACGGAGGACCCTGAAAACAGTTTCATGCCCGACTATGGCCGGATCACCGCCTACCGCTCGGCCAACGGGCACGGCGTGCGTCTCGATGGCGGCAATGGCTTCTCGGGCGCGCAAGTCACACCGCACTACGACAGCTTGCTGGTCAAGGTCATCATCCATGCCCCGCGCCGCGAAACCGCGCTGCGGCGACTGGACCGGGTGTTGCGCGAGTTCCGCATTCGCGGGGTCAAGACCAACTTGCCGTTCCTGATCGGGCTGATCAACCATCCTCGGTTCCAGTCGGGCGACTTTACTACGCGCTTCATCGACGAAACGCCCGAGTTGTTCGAGTTCAAGAAACGCAAAGACCGAGCCAGTCGGCTGCTCGCCTACGTCGCGGAAACGCTGGTCAACGGCAACCCCGAGGTGGCGGGCCTGGCGCAAGTCCGCAGCCCCCTGGCGCGCTTGCCCCAAGTCGAGGCGCAAGACACGCCAGGGTCGCGGCAGATTTTTAAGGAACGCGGCGCCGAAGGCTTGCGCGACTGGGTGCTGGAACAAGACCGGCTGCTGCTGACCGACACGACCTTCCGCGACGCCCATCAATCCCTGCTGGCCACAAGGATGCGCACGGCGGACTTGCTCGCGCCCTTGCCCGCCTACCAGGCAGGCATGCGCGGCCTGTTCTCACTGGAAAACTGGGGCGGGGCGACATTCGATGTTTCCATGCGGTTTTTACGAGAGTCACCCTGGGCACGGCTGCACAAGATGCGCGCAGCCTGCCCCGACATCTTGTTCCAGATGCTGCTGCGCGGGTCCAACGGGGTCGGCTATACTTCCTACCCCGACAATGTGGTGCAGTATTTTATCGATAAGGCCGCCGATGCCGGCATGGACCTGTTTCGGGTCTTTGACTCGCTCAACTGGGTCGAGAATATGCGGGTCAGCTTTGATCGTGTGCTGAAAACAGGCGCGATTTTGGAAGCGGCTATTTGTTACACGGGCGATCTGACCGCCGATACCGAAACCACCTATACGCTCGATTACTACATCAAGATGGCCCGCGAAGTGACGGCAGCGGGCGCGCATCTGATCGCGCTGAAAGACATGGCGGGTTTGCTGAAACCCCAGGCGGCGCGGGTGTTGATCCCCGCGCTCCGCCAAGAAACGGGCCTGCCGATCCATTTTCATACCCACGATACAAGCGGCGGCGCGCTCGCCACCCAACTGGCCGCAGCAGAGGCGGGAGCGGACATCATTGATGGGGCCATGGACGCCCTATCGGGCGGCACCTCGCAGCCCAATCTGGGCACCTTGCAAGAAATGCTGCGCGGCACTGCGCGCGACCCAGGCCTATCACGCGCCAACTTGGACCAAATCAACGCCTATTGGGAACAGGCGCGCGCGCACTACGCCATGTTCGAAAGCGCCTCACCTGCGGGCTCTTCGGACGTCTATGTCCACGAAATGCCCGGCGGGCAGTTCACCAACCTAAAGGCGCAGGCCAAGGCCCTAGGGGTCGGGGGCAACTGGCCGTTGGTGGTGGCGCGCTATGCCGAAGTCAATGCCATGTTCGGCAATATGGTCAAAGTCACCCCCTCGTCCAAAGTCGTCGGGGACTTGGCGATTTATATGGTAAGCCACAATCTGACGCCCGAAGATGTGCTCGATCCCGACAAGGACATAGCCTTCCCCGATTCTGTCGTCGCCCTCATGCGCGGGGACCTTGGCCAGCCCGTCAATCCCTTCCCCGCCGCCTTGCAAGCCAAAGTTCTGCGCGGCGCGGTGCCTCTCACCGGGCGCCCTGGTGCGGCCTTGCCGCCGACGGATCTGGAGGGCGAACGCACCAAGATCGCGGCCGAGCTGGGATTGCCCCTGGACCGTATCCACGACGAAGACTTGGCCGCCTTCCTCATGTATCCCCGGGTCTTTATGGACTATGCGCGCAACCGCCTCGAATTCGGTCCGGTCACGGACTTACCGACGCCGATCTTCTTTTGGGGACCTGAGGAAGGGCAGGAGTTTTTTGTCGATCTGGAGCGGGGACAAAGGCTCTACATTCGCTTTTTGGCCCTGTCTGACCCCGACCGCAAGGGTCAGCGAACGGCGTTCTTTGAGCTCAATGGTCAGCCGCGCAACGCCACCGTCGTTGACCGGTCTGCGGTCCCTTCCGAGGGCCTGCGCGCGCAGGCGGACGGGTCGCCAGGCCAGGTAGGCGCGCCCATGCCAGGGACCGTGACGTCGCTGGCGATCCAGGTCGGCCAACGCGTCAAAAAGGGCGAGGCCTTGCTGGGAATCGAGGCCATGAAGATGGAAACGACTCTCTTTGCCGAACTGGGCGGCGAGGTGGCCGAAATCGTTGTCAAGCCTGGGGACAGCGTTGAGACCAAGGACCTGCTGGTGGTGATTACGGCGGACTAGCACCGCCCCTGGGCCATACCTATGATCAATCAAAGACGCGGTGGGTCGTGTGTCTTTGACAAACTGGTGAGCCGCCCTAGATTGAGGTGTGGGTATCCTAGAGCGCCCGTTTCGTTTGGACTCTGCGCGATGCTCACGTTGTCTGATTGAATAGCACCCAGGTCCCTGAGTTAAGAACTTAGGCCCAACCTAAAAGGACGTGTCATGAAGTGCCCTCAAGTGACCCATTGCCGACGGTTTGCCTCGCTAGTGATCGCGGGCAGCCTACTTAATTTGGCCCCCTCCGCCGCATCGCAAACCTCTGAAGATCTGGTCGAAGGCCTTGAAACTAGCCTCGTCACGACGGCCCCGACCGGCGCGGTCCCCGCCAATACGAGCGGTTTTGCCAGCTGGGATCGCGGGGCACAGTATGGGGCGGGCGACCAAGTTTTCCACCAGGGAAAGGTTTGGGAAGCCCAGCAGTGGACGCAAGGTGATGAGCCTGGGGGCCAAAGCTGGGGCCCTTGGGCCGAAGACACCGACGTTGATTTCGACGCGGGGAGTGGTAGCGGATCAGGCGGCACCGTGAACGAGAGCACTTGGTCAGCAGCGTCGGTCTATACCCAAGGCGATCAAGTCACCCACGGTGGGAAAACCTGGGAGGCCCAGTGGTGGACGCAAGGCGACGAACCTGGCAGCCAATCTTGGGGGCCCTGGATCGAAGTTCCCTAGTCTATTGGGAGCCGTCTGTCACAGGCAGACGGCCCTGACGATTTCATTTAACCAAGGCATCGAGCACGATCGCTGGGTCAGCCTACTGCGTATTTATCTTGGGCCTTGTTTGAAAAGCGCTTGTGATTTGATTGCAATGTAGTTACTTGTAGCTAAGCAGGAAAGTGGAGGACACCAATGACGCCTTTTTCCTTGAGACTCAACGAACGCGCCAAGAGTGAGCTTGAGGCGATGGCGCGGGCGACGCGCCGTTCGCGTGCCTTTCTTGTCAATGAGGCCATTCATAGTTACGCAGAACGCTATGCACAAAAATCCACGGCGGGCGTGGGCAATGAGGCCTCTGGCTTTGCGGATTCGCAGTCGCCGCTCTTGGAGCCAGGATTGAAAGCGCATCCGCAGCAACCGCCCAAATACAAGCCTGTGGATATAGGCAAGTACGTTGGGTCCATGCGTGGGACGTTCGGTTCCGTCGACGACATAGACGCCTACCTGGCAGGTGAGCGCGCCTCATGGAGGAGCTAGTTTTGTCTCACGGCAGAAACGCTTCGCGTTTCGGCTTTTTGGGGTTACGCGTTTGGGGCGCGGGCGTGTTCCCTGCACCCTTCGGGCTTGGAGCCCGCTAGGGGGGCCGCAGTCGCGGCCCTATACCAGTTCATAAAGAGTCTGTTTTAAGGAGAACTGGTATAAAGCACCTACGCGGCAAACGGGTCTATTTTGACGCCAACATCTTCATTTACATTCTGGAAGGTCATCGCGAGTTTCTGGCGCAAATTGAGATCATTGAACGCCTCTTGTTGGGCGGACATATGAAGGCCGTCACCAGCGATTTGACCTATACCGAACTGCTGCCCCGACCTGCCCGCAGCGGCGATGTCCGCGCCATGGAGCTCATGGTCGCCTACCTATCTGCCTTTGAGAGCCTTGCGATCACACGAGAAATTGCGATTCACGCTGGCATACTGCGTGGTGAAACGGGCATGAAGAGCCCCGATGCATTGCACGTCGCCGCAGCACTTCATGGTCAGTGCCAGGCCCTACTCACAAATGATACGGCGCTTAAAACGCCCGAGCAGCTTCAAAAAGTGCTGTTTTGCGAACTTGCGTAACCCAGGATTCTAGCAACTAGCGTGCTGAATCTTGGCGTTCGGGCCGCACAAACCCAAGGGCAAAGACCAGGCCGATAAGGGCCAGGACCAGGCCGAGGCTGAACACAGGCAACAGGGCCGTTTGCAGCACGCCTGCTGCAGGGATCTGGGCCGTGAGGCCGTTCAGGCTGGCGACGGCGCCGACCAAGCCAGCGCCCACGGCTGCGGCGATGGTTTGCACAACTGGAACCTGCGCCGCCGCCAAGTCTTGGTCGCGCGCTGGGGTTAAGGCGATGATCTGCTGCGTCACAAAAGCCCAACAAGTGCCCAGCCCGCCGCCGATGAGGACGAGACCGCCGATCAGCCCCCAGACTGTGCCGAGACCCACGCCGACCAACACCAGCGCCGCCCCCAAGAACTGACCAACCGCGCCAAGGAGGATGAACCCTGGTTCGCGCCCGGTCGAGCGAACTGCACCGACGCCAAGGGCTGAGGCGGACCAGGCCACGGTGATGAGGATCGCCATGTAGCCCGCCGCCGTGATCGAAAGCCCGAAGACGTATTGGCTATAGAGGGGCAAAAACACCGAAATTCCCGCCAACGCGCAAGGCAGGGTAAAGAGAACCCAAAACCCCCGCCCTATGCGCGAGATGAACCCAAAAGCCCCGCGCGGGAACAGCCGGGTGGCAGCGGCGCGATCCTTCTGGAGACACAGCGCCAGCAGCCCGCCGGCCAGGGCTATAAGCCCAACGACCAAGACGACCGACTCTAGCAAAGCTGTAAGACCGAGCATAACTAAGGCCGATCCGATCAAGGCGAGGCGCAAGGCGGGAACTTGTCCCTTGGCGGGGTCGAATTGCGGGCGCTGCTGCGGGACTGCGCGCAGCACTAAGGCGATGTAGGTTCCGACCAAGAGCAAGTTTACAGCGTAAGCCACCCGCCAGGACAGGGCCTCGGTGATCAGGCCGGCGAGCAGGGGACCGACCGCGGCGGATACCGCATACACCACTGCAAATAGGCCAAACAATTTCGGGGTGGCGCGGTTGGAAAACAGATCGGTAACGGCCGCGTAGGCCAGGGCCAGCACAACCCCCTCGCCCGCCCCTTGCACGGCCCGCCCCAGCAAAACGGTTCCCATGGTGGGAGCGAGCGCCACGATCAGAGACCCCGCCGCAAAAACCGAGGCGAAGACGACCATGGCGGCGCGCGCGCCCAAGCGCCGCTTGATCTGGCCTGCGCACACGCCCGAGATGACCGATGCGGTTAGGTAAATGAGGCTGATCCATGCGATCAAATGGACCTGCCCCAGGTCTGCCACCATGGTCGGCGCCGTGGTCGAAACGATGTACCAATTGAGCGCATGCAGACCCACGCCCAGGCACAGGGCCCAGACCGCCGTTCCTTGCACGCCGAACAGCAGTTGGGGGTAGGTGTCGGGAGGCGTGTTGCTGGGCATGAAATGCCTGGTCCTCGGCCAGAGGCCCAAAGTCAATTCGGGACTTTGCAATGTTGACAGACTGGCGCCCGAGACCAAACTTGAAATTGGGTCACCTGCGCCCATGTCTTGGCAAAGACAAGGAGCCCCGCCATGCCCGAACCCCAATCCTATCAAATCGACACCAAAGCCCCCGTCATGGTAACGGGCGCAACGGGCTATGTAGCTGGGGAATTGATCCGCCAGTTGCTCGACGCGGGTATCGAGGTCCATGCCACGGTGCGCAATCCCGATCAGACCGCCAAGATCGCGCATTTGACGGCTATGGGCGGCAAGTTGAAGGTCTTTAAGGCCGACTTGCTCGACCCAGGGTCTTACGCTGAGGCCATGGCGGGCTGCGGCACCGTATTTCATACCGCCTCGCCCTTTACCTCCCAGATCAAGGACCCACAGCGCGACATGGTCGATCCGGCCCTGAAAGGCACCGAAAACGTGCTGACCACCGCAGCCGCGACCCCGTCGGTCAAGCGGGTTGTCCTCACCTCCTCCTGCGTCGCGATTTACGGCGATTCGGCCGATATAGCGGCCTACCCTGGCGGGGTGATGACCGAGGCACAGTGGAACCACAGCTCCACCTTGACCCATCAAACCTACTCCTACTCCAAAACCGTGGCGGAGCGGCGAGCCTGGAACATGGCCGAGGCGCAAGACCAATACAGGTTGGTGACGATCAACCCCGGCTTTGTCCTCGGCCCTGGAACCATGGAGCGGCCGACGAGCGAGAGTTTCGCGCTCATCACCCAATTGATCGACGGCACCATGAAGTCAGGCGTGCCCGACTTCCGCATTGGCTGCGTCGATGTCACCGACGTCGCGCTCGCCCACCTGCGCGCGGCCTATACGCCAGAGGCCGAGGGACGCCACATCGTGGTCAGCGAAGAAAAAACGTTCCTTGAGTTAGCGCAGGCAATCCGTGCCGCCCACCCCGATCTACCGACCCCGCAGCGGGTCATGCCCAAGTGGCTCGTCAAGCTCGTCGTTCCGTTCCTGAACCGCATGATGACCCGTAGGGCACTCGACCGTAATGTTGGCTATCCCTGGGGATTTGACAATAGCAAGGCGCGCGAGGCCTTAGGGATGGACTTCAAGCCCATAGCGCCAGCGGTGGTGGCCATGGTCGAGCAGATCAGCGCGCAAAAGCGCCTCGGCACCTAAGTGCCGCCCAATTCGCAGGCACAGCCGTCGGCGAAAGACGGGGGCCATGGATAAGCCTCCCCCTTTGGTGCGCGCGGACACGGACGGGGTCGCCGTCCTGACGCTGAATGCGCCGAGGTCCATCAATGCTTTGTCGGAGGTCATGCTGACGGCTTTGTCCGAGGCGCTCGACGCCCTCGCCGAAGATCGTCGCGTCCGCGCCGTGATCCTGCGCAGCAGCGGCGATCATTTCTGCGCGGGCCATAACCTCAAGGAAATGACCGCGCGCCGAGCCGATGCGGACGGCGGGTTCCAGTATTTTCAAGACCTCTTCGCCAAATGCTCGGCCCTCATGCTGCGCCTGGTGCGCCTGCCCCAGCCGGTGATCGCCGAGGTCCGCGGCATCGCCACCGCCGCAGGGTGTCAACTGGTGGCCTCCTGCGATCTGGCAGTCGCGGCCGAGGACGCGCGGTTTGCCACGTCGGGCGTCAATATCGGCCTGTTCTGTTCGACGCCCATGGTGGCGCTGTCGCGGAATCTGCCGCGCAAACTGGCGATGGAAATGCTGCTCTTGGGCGATTTTCTGCCCGCCGCCCGCGTCGCGGACATGGGCCTCATCAACCGCGTCGTGCCGCAGGCCGAGCTGGAAACAACCGCCATGGACATGGCGCGCCGCATCGCGGGCAAATCGGCGGCGGCGGTAAAACTCGGCAAGCGCGCCTTCTACGACCAAGCCGAGATGCCGCTAGAAGAAGCCTATGCTTTTGCGGGGCGAATTATGGCCGAAAACATGATGACGCGCGATGCCGAGGCTGGGATCGGGGCCTTCACCCGCAAAGACCCCCTGCCCGAATGGAGTGGCCAATGACCTTTGATGGACCCGAGCTGGCGCGCACCCCCGCCAATCATACCGCGCTCTCCCCCGTTTCGATCCTAAAGCGGGTGGCGCGGGTGCATCCAGAATTGCCCGCCCAGATCCACGGGCGCATTCGACGAAACTGGGGGGAAGTCGCGGAACGATGCAAGCGCCTAGCCTCAGCTCTGGCCAAGCGGGGAATCGGTAAAGGGGACACGGTCGCCCTGATCGCGCCCAATATCCCCGAGGCGCTGGAATGCGCGCTGGCGCTGCCCCTGCTGGGCGCGGTGCTGAACGCCAACAATACGCGGCTCGATGCCGCCACCTTGGCCTACATCCTGGCGCATGGCGACGCGAAGGTCCTGCTGGTCGATACGGAGTTTTCGGCCCTGGCGGCAGACGCCGTCGCGCAGTCGGGGCGCGATCTGCTGATCGTCGATATAGAGGACAGCGAAGGTCCGGGCGGCTCCCGTATCGGCGCGCTGACCTACGCGGGGCTGCTGGCCGAAGGCGACACAGATTTTGCCTACACCTTGCCCGAGGACGAGTGGGATGCCCTGTCATTGAACTACACCTCGGGCACCACGGGGCGGCCCAAGGGCGTCGTCTATTCGCACCGGGGGGCCTGGACCAACGCGGTCAACAATGTTGTCACTTGGGAACTGCCGCACCATCCTGTCTATCTCTGGACGCTGCCCTTGTTCCACTGCAACGGCTGGTGCTTTCCCTGGACCATCAGCCTGCTCGCGGGCACCCATGTGTTTTTGCGCGCGCCACGGGCCGAGGCGATCTATGACGCCTTTGCCGATCACGGCGTCACCCATCTGTGCGGCGCGCCGATCATCATGTCCATGATCGCCGCTGCCGAAACCAAGCGGACCTTCCCGCAGAAGATCAAGATGATGACCGCCGCCGCCCCGCCCCCAGCCCCCGTGATCAAGGCCATGGAGGACATGGGCATTGCGGTCACGCACGTCTATGGCCTGACCGAGGTCTATGGCCCCGCCGTTGTGTGCGCGGAAAAACCCGCCTGGGCGGACTTGCCCGCGCAGGACCAGGCCAATCTCAAGGCGCGGCAAGGGGTGGCCTACGAACTGGAAGAAGACGTGCTGGTGCTCGACCCCGAGACGGGGAGTCCCGTGCCGTGGGACGGCGAGACCCTGGGCGAAGTCGCCTTTCGCGGCAATATCGTCATGAAGGGGTACTTGAAAGCGCCCGAAGCGACCGCCAAAGCCTTTCGCGATGGCTGGTTCTGGTCGGGCGACATCGCCGTGCAGCACCCCGACGGCTACATGGAAATCCGCGACCGCGCCAAGGACATCATCATTTCGGGTGGCGAGAACATTTCCTCCATCGCCGTCGAAAGCGCGCTCTATTCGCACCCCGCGGTCAGCCTCGTCGCCGTGGTCGCCATGCCCGATGCCACCTGGGGCGAGGTGCCGTGCGCCTTCGTCGAACTGTCGGGCGAGGCGAGCGAAGCCGACCTGCTGGCCCATGCCCGCGCCAACCTGGCGGGCTTTATGCGGCCCAAGAAAATCATCTTTGGCGAGCTGCCGAAAACGAGCACGGGGAAAGTCCGCAAAAACGAGCTCCGCGAGCGGCTGCGTCAAGCGCGCTAACCTCTTTACACCTCTCGACAGGAACGCCGCGATGCGCACGACCCCAGAGACCAGCTTCGCCGACTTCAGCTTCGGCACCCAGGTCCGCAAGTCCCCCTTCTCCGACGCGGCCTTGCGCTGGGGCGCCAAGGGGTTCTCGGTCTATAACCACATGTACATCCCGCGTGATTTCGGCAGCCCCGAGCAGAACTTCTGGAACCTCGTTCACGACGCGATCCTGTGCGATGTCTCGGTCGAACGCCAAGTTGAGATCAAGGGACCCGACGCCGCCCAATTCACACAGACCCTGTGTTGCCGCGACCTTTCGACCTGCCAGGTCGGGCAGTGCAAGTACGTGCTGCTCACCGACGCCCACGGTGGAATCATCAATGACCCCATCGTGCTAAAGCTGGCCGAAGATCACTTCTGGCTGTCGATTGCCGACAGCGACGTGCTCCTGTGGGCACGCGGCGTCGCGGTCCATGCGGGCCTGGACGTGGAGATCAATGAGCCCGACGTGTCGCCGCTGCAGCTTCAGGGCCCCAAATCGCGCGAGATTTTGCGCGCCTGCTTCGGCGACGCCCCGACCGAACTGAAATACTATCGCTTTATGGAGTATGAGTGGGACGGCGTCCCGCTGATCATCTCGCGCACAGGCTGGTCGAGCGAGCTAGGCTACGAAATCTTCCTGCGCGACGGCTCGGCGGGCGACCGCTTGTGGGAGTATATGATGGAAATGGGCGCGCCCCTGGGCCTCAAGCCTGGGCATACCTCCTCAATCCGCCGGATCGAGGCGGGCATGCTCTCCTACCACGCTGACATGAGCCTTGCTAACAACCCGTTCGAGATGAACCTGGACCGCCTGGTCAACCTGGACATGGCGGCGGACTTCATCGGCAAAGCCGCGCTCCAACGGATCCGCAACGAGGGAATCAAGCAGCGGCTCGTCGGGCTTGAAATTGATGGCACCCCCTTGGTTGGCCCCAACGAATCCTTCTGGCCCATCCGACGAGACGGCACGCAAGTCGGCACCCTTACCTCGGCGGTCTATTCGCCGCGACTTGAAAAGAACATCGCCTTGTGCATGATGAAGATCGAGCACGCTGGCCTTGGAACCGAGGTGACCGTGGACAAGTTGGGCGAAACGCTCACTGGATTTGTTGCGCCGGTTCCGTTCTATGATCCCAAGAAGCGACTTGCCGTTAAGAGCTAGGAAGGTCCTTGCGGCTTGCCTTGGGGCGTTGCATACTCCCCCAATGTGTCCGCTTACGCGGAAAGCCCTAAAAGAGTTGCGGTTTAATACCAAGCGCCATAAAGTTTGACCTTTATGACGCTTGGTACAAGGGCCGCGACTGCGGCCCCCACAAGCGGACTCCAAGCCCGCAGGGCGCAGGGAACATCCGCGGAAAAAAAAGAGCAGAACAGGGCATAGCGGCGAGAGCCGCGCCCGTCGGAGGCGAAGGCTCCGCCGGAGCCGTGCGCCAAGGGCGCACTGGCGTGAGGCACAAAATCGCCATGAATTACGTCAACATTCAGGGTGATTGGTATCAGTTCCGTCCACAATAACCACCACTGTTGCCATCCCTTGCTATACGTCATGTTGAGGTCTAACTTAAATTATGGATTCTATATCGGCCGACACCCCCATTTCGACTGAAAACGACGACACGGTTGGGTACAACGATTATGCAAAAACAATCGCAAGAGTCATTGCAAATGATAAGGACAAGTCAGGGTGGGTTTTAGCCATCAATGGACCCTGGGGATCAGGAAAAAGCAGCTTATTGAATCTCATTAAACTGCATTTAGGCGAGTTGAATTCTAAGCAACCGAAAAAGAGGAAAATCATAAACTTTAACTGCTGGTGGTTTCGTGGTCATGAGGCCCTAACGCTCGCCTTCTTTCTAGAGATTTACGCGGCCTTAGATGAAAATATGGCGGCAAAGAACGCACTTAAGAAGTTGGGTTCACAGATACTTAGCGTTTCAGCTTCTAGTATCGGTGCTGCCACGAATCTTGTCCTCCCTTTGGGTGGTGGATTCGCGAGTTCGGCAGTAAAGAAATTTGCGAACTTCATTGACCGTGATCAGAGTGTTGAGGACATATTCAAAACCCTCAACCGTGAACTTGAGAACCTTGATCAACCTTTGGTTGTGTTTATTGACGACATTGACCGTTTAGCACCTGAAGAGTCTCTTCAGATATTTTGACTTCTTAAATCCGTCGGTAATATACCAAATGTTCGATATGTATTGGCCTTTGACAAAGCCATTTCATCAAAGATTATTGAAGATGAGTTCGGATTGGAAGGTTCCGCATATCTAGAAAAAATTATTCAAATCTCTTTCGACCTTCCTCACATAGGTAACCAAGATAGAGATAAGTTTCTCAAGTCGAGACTAGCAGAAATTTGGTCTGATGAAATCGAGATAGATCCTGAGTACCGCGATCAAATGCTTAAAGATGTCGTTTTGCCAAGCCTTAAAACATTTAGAGATGTTAACAGAATCACCAACGCCCTCTCCCTCACTTGGCCCCTTGTTGAAGATGCCGTTAATGCGGTTGATTTTCTCTGTATCGAAACTTTGCGGATGAGCAAACCAAGACTATATGAGTTCATCAAAACCAATAAAAAGAGGCTTACTGGTTTGGATCAATCTCCTTCAACAAAAGAACCAGATAAAAAAGACAAACTTCAAGCAGAAATTAAGGATATATGTGGCGAGTCGCAATTTGATGAAACCCCAGACGGCATATATGCGCTGTTTCCCGCTGCGCCTGGCGGTCGTGCATCTGCGAATCCGAACAAGGGCCAGCTTAGCCTTTGGAAGAAACATAGAAGAATATGCGCGCCAGACTATTTTGACGCCTATTTTGAATTTTCTCTTCCAGCATGTGGTGTCCCAAAATCGAAACTTAGGGAGATTTTCAACGAACCGCCTTGTTTGGCCAGTCTCTTGAGATATGGAATCAAAGAACGTAACGAAAATGGCGGGACTCATGCGACAGAATTGCTCGAGGAAGTAACCCTTCATGTTTCAGATATGGGCCTCAAGAAAAGAAACGAGATTGTGAAATCAGTAGTTTCAGTTCATGATGAACTCGACATATTAGCAGATGACATGCAAGATATGCCATGGCGAACATACCCAGATCTGATCTTAGCTTTGGTTAAAGCAGCTTTCATGGACATCTCTGATATTGATGAGAGATCAAAGCTAACACTGGATTCTTGTGATGGCGCCTCATCTGGATGGATTATAAGCTTGGCAAAGGATTGTATCCTTAAGGTTGACCGCTATAATATAGATAAACCCGCTAACGAGGAAGCCGCCAGAAAGATGTTTGAAAACAGCACCCTCTTAACGATGGAGCATGGAAATCAAGTCTTACATTTAGCATGCACTAAGATCGAGGAATTAGAACGCAGTGAGGGTTTGATCAATCATCCAAGGCTTAGCACCATCATATATTTCTGGGATAGATTTGCAGGACATAGAGATAAAAATCTTGCGTCCAACTGGTTCAAAAAACAACTGCCAGAAGATGATTCTGTCGCGAAACTTGCCAATGCACTTGTTTCATGGGGCACATCGAGCCATGCAAAAACATCAAAGACAACTGGGTTTGTACAATCGGGACCACAGTATTATATTAATACCGTCCCTATTTCTTTCTATCATGATTACTCATCCTTTCGTGAACGGGTTGAAGAGGTGCGTGAAACAGCCAGCAAGGGTTCGACAACTTGGAAGTATGCAAATAGGTTTTTGGAGGCGGAGCAGAAACATTTTTAAGCCCCTCTTTCCCACACCTAAAGCACCCCTTATACTAACAGAACAATGAACTCACATTCATTATTCCGTTGGTCTCAATCCTCGCCCATCAACCCCTGCAACTTCATAGCCAGGCCCATATTGCCACTGACTTTGAGCTTACCCGTCATAAAGGCCAGGGCGGGGTTGAGATCGCCCTTCACTAGGCCTTTGAGCGTGGCGAGGTCGAGGTAGATTTGGGTGTCGGCGTGGGGGTCGTCGGCGGCCTCAATCTTCACAAATGTGTCCGTGCCGTCGATGAACAGAGTGCCCGCGCCCTCAATGTCGAGGCGTAGGGTGCCGCCAAAGCCTGGGGTGGTGGCGGATTTTTCCTGAAACAGGGTGACGAGATCGTCGAAGGTCATGCTCAGGACGGGTCAGCAGCGACAACGCCGACCTGGAATTCCAGGCCTGCATCAATCAGGCGGCCCCAAACATAGGCAGCGAAGGAGCGACGCAGGAGGATCGTAAAGGCGTTGGCGTCCGCACCGTCGCGGTGCAAAATCACGGTGGCTTTGGCGAGAACGGTTTGCGCGCAGGTGCCAGGGGCGAAGACCGTTCCATCAAGGTCGAGCGGAGTTAGTTTAGCCAGAAGCGCCTCGGTTTTGGGGCCTGCGACGCCGATGCTGGCGTAGTTATGGGAGACATCCTTGGCCGAAGCATGCTCGCCCGCGAGGGCCTGGGCTATGCGGGCTTGCAAGTCTGCGCCCTCGGCGGCGGGGTCGTGGACCAGCCATTCGTCGGGGCCGAGCCAGAGGCAATTGATCTGGCCGGTGGTCGTGACCGTATTGGCCTTGGTCGGCAAGTCAAAACCAAGGTTCGCAGCGACTGCCTTGGCGCGCTTGGGCGGGAGGCGCAAGTTGACCAAGGCGGCGTAGGGCAGTTCGTGGACCGTGACCAAGCTGTCGGCGGTCGGGACGGGGTGGCCCATGGTGTGCCCTGCGAGCGGGCGGTTGCGGATGAGCTTAGCCACGTTGACGGCCCCCCTCAGGATCAAAGAAGTTGGTGTCGCGGATCACCGCCTCGATCACCGAACCGTCGGGTTGCGGCGAATAAAGGGTTTCGCCCATCCGCGCTTGCCCGCCCTTGACCAAGGCTAGTGCAATGGATTGCTGGCAGTTGGGCGAATAGTACGATGAGGAGACGAAGCCCGCCATCTTCACAACTTGCTTGGCGGGGCGGAAGGCGGGGAGCTGGTCGCGGGCGGGCATATGTTCCTTGAACACCAGTTGCGCGCCCTCGGGCAAGACCACCTTAGGGTCGCGGGTGTCGAGACCGACCAGTTGCTTGCGGTCGGGCTTGTCCATGTCGGCGCGGGTTAGGGAGCGGCGACCGATGAAGTCACCCTTCTTATGCGATACCAGGCCGTCGAGCCCCAAGTCCATGGGCGTCATAGAGCCGTCGGTTTCTTGGCCGACGATGATGAAGCCCTTTTCGGCGCGCAGGAGGTGCATGGCCTCGGTTCCGTAAGGCGTGAGGCCGTAGGGCTGGCCTGCGGTCATGAGCAAATTCCACAGTTGCAAGCCGTAATCGGCGGGCACATTGATCTCGAACGCTAGGTCGCCCGTAAAGGAGATTCGGAACAGGCGCGCGGGGATGCCGCCCAAGGTCACGGCCTTCCACGACATGAAGGGTAGGGCCTCGGCGCTCAGGTCCTCGTCGGTCAAGGCGGCCAGCACCTTGCGGGCGCTGGGGCCATTCAGCGCGGCGACCGCCCATTGTTCGGTGATCGAGGTCAGATAGACTTGCAAGTCGGGCCACTCGGTCTGCAAGTACTCCTCCATGGTTCCCATGACCGCGGCGGCCCCGCCCGTGGTCGTGGTCATATGGTACTCGGTGTCGCTGATGCGGCTGGTGACGCCGTCATCGACAATCATGCCCGCCTCATTCAGCATCAACCCATAGCGGCACTTGCCCACGGGCAGCTTCTTCCAGGCGTTGGTATAGATGCGGTTCAGGAACTCGCCCGCGTCGGGGCCGACGACCGCGATCTTGCCCAGGGTCGAAGCGTCGATGATCCCAACCTGTTCGCGCACCGCCCGCGCCTCACGCTGCACCGCGGCGTCCATATCTTCGCCGTCCTTGGGGTAGTACCAGGCACGGTTCCACTGGCCCACAGGTTCAAAGGCCGCGCCGTTTGCCACGTGCCAGGCGTGCATGGGCGTGGTGCGGATCACATCGAAGAAGTCATCGACCTCGCGCCCGACGTAGGCCATGAAGGTGGTCGGCACGTAAGGCGGGCGGAAGGTCGTGGTGCCAATGGCGGGCACGTCTTGATGCGTGATCTGAGCAAGCGCGCCTAAGGCGTTGATATTGGAGGTTTTGCCCTGATCGGTTGCCATGCCCAGGGTGGTGTACCGCTTCGTATGTTCGACCGAACGAAAGCTCTCGCGCTGCGCCAGCGCAAGGTCGTCGATTTTGACGTCGTTCTGATAGTCCACAAAGAACTTGCCGCCGCGGTCGTAGGGCTTCTTGCCTGGGGGCAGCCAGAGCCAGCGGTGCGGGCCGCAGGCCAGGTCCGCCGCTTGCGGGGCTTTGCGCGCGCGCGCGGTTTTGCCCGCCGCCCGCGCCGCCGCTAGACCCTGGGCGAAGGCGTCGGCCAAGAGGCTGCCGAGGCCGAAGTCGCCCTTGCAAGCGCCGACGCTGACCGACGGGTTGACCTGCGAGGGGGTGCCAGGAACAAAGGCGCCCAGGTCTTCGTCCCAGCGGACCTTGGCCGCCGATTGGCTATGCAGTTGCACATTGGGCGACCAACCGCCCGCCATGGCGATAAAGTCGCACCCGAGCTCCTGACCCGCGTCGGTCAAGGCGCTGCCGTCGCCCGACAAAGCGCTGACCAGTGCCCCCTGGACCCGCTGCTTCCCCCTGACGTCGGCGATGACCGAATTGGCGTAGATCGGCACGCCCGTGGCCTTGAACGCGTCCGTATTCGGCCCCTCGGCCACGGCGCGCAGATCGACCACCGCCGCCAAGGGTTGGCCCGCCTGCACCATGGCCAGGGCATCGGCGTAGGCGACGTCGTTGTTGGTATAGAACAGGCCCGCATCGCCGAGACGCACCCCGTAGCGCGTCACGTAGGTGCGCGCCGCGTGCGCCAGCAGAGTGCCAGGGCGGTCATTGTTGTGGAACAGCAGCGGGCGTTCGAAGGCACCCTGGGCCAGGACCACTTGCTTGGCGCGGATGCGGTGGAGTTTTTGTCGGGCCTGGGTTGGGGCGGCGCTGCCCAGGGGCAGATGGTCGGTGCAGCGTTCCCAGACATTCATGAAGTTATGGTCCCACCAGGACACGACCGAACTACGATTCATGAGGCGAACCCTGGGGTTCGCCGCCAGCTTGGCCGTGACCTCGGCGATCCATGCGTCGCTGCTGACGCCGTTGATCTCGGCAGGCCAGGCGAGCAGCGAGCCGCCAAAGCTGGGGCCATCATCGACCAGGATCACCCGCGCGTCGCCCGAGGCGGCGGCAAGGGCGGCGGCGAGGCCCGCAGGCCCGCCGCCTGCGATCAACACGTCGCAATGCCCGTACTGAAATTCGTAGCGGTCGGGGTCGGCCTCAGTGGCCGACTTGCCGAGGCCCGCCGCCTTGCGAATGATCGGCTCATAGACCTTGGGCCAAAACGCCGCGACGGGTCCCATGAAGGTCTTGTAGTAGAACCCCGCCGGGAAGAAGCGTGCGAAGGCTTGGTTGAGGCTGCCCAAGTCGAATTTAAGCGACGGGAAGGCGTTGACGCTTTCGGCTGTCAAGCCCGCGCGCAGCTCGACAATCGGCGCGCGCACGTTGGCCTCGCGCAGGGGTTCTTCGCCCTTGGCCACGTTCAGATCGACCAGTGCGTTAGGCTCTTCATGGCCCGCCGTCGTGATGCCGCGCGGGCGGTGGTACTTAAAACTGCGGCCGACGAAATGCACGCCGTTGGCGAGTAGGGCCGAGGCTAGGGTGTCGCCCGCGTAGCCTTCAAAAGCCTGACCGTTAAAAGTGAAGGTAAGCGGCTGGGTACGGTCGATGCGCCCGCCCTCGGGCAGTCGATAGGGCTGGGTCATGGGGTCTTAAGCCTCCACTTTCGCCGCCGGCGAGTCCGACGGGGCCGTCAGGGTCCCTGCGTCACCGGGTAAGTCAGGCGGATCGGTAAACATGGGATAGTCCGTGTGCCACTCGCTGGTGACATTGTGGCGAACGGCGTTAAACCAGCGCCGGCAGCCCGCCGCGTGCATCCAGCGCTCGCGCATCCAGCCCTTCTCATTATTATGAATAAAGGTAAAGCGCGCCCATTCCGCATCCGTCATGGTTTCTGAATCCGTGGGGCGCGCGATATGGGCCTCGCGCCCGTTGATGAACTCCTCCTCGGGGCGCGGGCCGCAGTAGGGGCAAGTGATGAGCAGCATGGCTTTAGAGACTCCTGGCTTAGTGCGGTCTTAGTGCGCGACGCCTGCGGCGCCGTGTTCGTCGATTAAGTATCCCGTTTCAAACCGCTTGACCGTGAACGGCGCGGCGAGAGCATTGGGGCGGTCGTGGGCGATTAAATGGGCAAAGACATGGCCCGACCCAGGCGTCGCCTTGAACCCGCCCGTGCCCCAGCCACAATTGAAGTAGAGGCCGCCCACATCCATCTTGGTGATAAGGGGGGAGGCATCGGGGCAGGTATCGACAATGCCGCCCCATTGGCGCAGCATCTTCATGCGCCGAAACTGGGGAAACAGCTCGCAAATCGCCGCGAGCGTATGGGGCGCGTTCATTTCGGACCCGCGCTGGCCGTAGGAAATGTAGGAGTCCGTGCCCGCGCCGATCACCAGTTCGCCCTTGTCCGACTGCGAAATATAGGCGTGAACAGCATTGGACATGACGACGCAGTCGATCGCGGGCTTGATCGGTTCGGACACCAGAGCCTGCAGCGGCACGGGATCGACGGGCAACTTCAGGCCCGCCATTTCGGCGAGCAAGCCCGAGTGCCCCGCCGTCACCACGCCGACCTTGGGCGCGCGGATGGTCCCGCGCGTGGTTTCCACGCCCTGCACATGCCCCCGTTCGATCAAAAACCCGGTGACTTCGCAGTTTTGGATAATGTCAACGCCGCGCTGATCCGCGGCCCGCGCATAGCCCCAGGCGACGGCGTCGTGGCGGGCCGTGCCGCCGCGCCGCTGTAGCGACGCGCCCCAAACCGGATAGCGGCCGCCGCCACGCAGGTCGATCGGTGGGCAGAATTTCTTCACGCCCTCGGCGTCCAGCAACTCGGCGTCGATGCCGTTCAGGCGGTTGGCGTTGACGCGCCGCGCCGTATCGCGCATGTCGTGGACGCTGTGGCACAGGTTCATGACCCCGCGTTGGGAGAACATGACGTTGTAGTTCAAGTCGTGCGACAAACCCTCCCACAACTTCATGGCGTGCTCGTACAGCAGCGCGCTTTCATCCCATAAATAGTTCGACCGGACGATGGTGGTATTGCGCCCCGTATTGCCGCCGCCGATCCAAGATTTTTCGAGCAAGGCGATGTTCGTCAGCCCGTGTTCCTTGGCCAGGTAATAGGCCGTCGCTAGGCCGTGACCGCCGCCGCCGATGATCAGCGCATCGTAGTGGGCCTTGGGATCAGGGCTGCGCCACATGGCGGGCCAATCCTGATGGTAGGTGGCGGCGTTGCGCGCCAAGGAAAAGACGTTAAATCGCATGTCGGGTCCTTATCCCAATCGAAACGGCAAGGGTAGAGGGTACGAACCATCTGCCCTACCCAAAACCCGCCCGAAAAGATTCACCATTTGCGGCATGATTCCCACTGGACGCCCTCACATTGACGTGGTTAGGGCGCGGTGTGACCTGTTCATTTTGCGACGGTATCTCTGCCCTATGATCGAAAACATTCCGGCCGCCTGGCCTTTGCGATTTGGCTTTATTCTCACCCAAAAATTCTCGCTGATTTCCTTGAGTTCCGCTGTTGAGGCCTTGCGCCTGTCCAATCGGCATCTGGGTGAGGTCAAGTACGAATGGGCGCTCCTGTCCTTAGACGGGGCGCCTGTGACCGCCTCGGCGGGCTTGCAGGTCAACTGCGACATGCGCCTCGACGCCTGGAACGGTGATGCGCTGGTTGTCTGCTCGGGGCTGGATGTGGAACGCAACACGTCGCCTGAGTTGGTTTCGGCCTTACGCAAAATCGCCCGCACAGGAAAGGAGATGGGCGCCCTGTGCACCGGCGCTCATGTCCTGGCAAAGGCCGGCTTGCTGGAGGATCACAACTGCACTTTACATTGGGAGAACCTGCCTGGCTTTACCGAGACCTTTCCCGATGTGCAGGTCTCGAACGAGTTGTTTGAGATCGACCGCAACCGCTTTACCTGCGCCGGGGGCACCGCCTCGCTCGATATGATGCTTAACATCATCTCCAAGCACTTGGGCATGGAGACCGCCGCCTGGGTCGCAGACCAGTGTATGCACGACCGCATCCGCGACAAGCACGATCAGCAAAAGATCACCCTGCCGCAACGCCTAGGCGTGCGACACCCCAAGCTCCTGTCGGTTATAAAGATGATGGAAGAGAACTTGGAAGAACCCTATAGCCGGACCGATCTAGCGCGCACTGCAGCCCTCTCAACGCGGCAGTTGGAACGCCTGTTCCGCAAGTACCTGAACCGCAGTCCCGCACGCTACTACCTAGAGCTGCGCCTGAACCGATCGCGCTTGCTCCTCCTGCAAACCGATATGCCCATTATCGACGTCGCTATGGCCTGTGGCTTCGTTTCCGCCTCGCACTTTTCCAAGTGCTACCGCGACTTCTACGGCAAGACCCCGCGCAAAGAACGCGGTCTGCCGTCGATTGAAATGTGATCGCGTGGATGTATGCGTGGCTATAAGTAATACCAGCGGCAATTATAAATGACTCTTATGATCGCTGGTATAAGGGCCGCGACTGCGGCCCCCGTAGCGGCCCCGAGATCGGCGGACACGCGCCTCGGGGTATAAGCGAAGGGGAGGCGAAACGCAACGCGTTTCTGCCGTGAGTATCCATGATAAATCAAGGGGCAATTTGTGACCATTTTCTGTTTTCCCGCAAGAGGGCATTTGCCAGCGTGATCAGCTTACGCATCACGGCGATGATGGCGACTTTTTTCGGCTTTCCGGCTTCGACAAGGCGGCTCTAAGAAACCCTTTAGGTCTTCATTGTATCGCATGGCGACCAAGGAAGGCATGTAGAGGGCATTGCGTACAGGGGCTCTTCCCCTCTTGATACGGGCGACACCCTTAAGCGTTCCTGATTGGGATTGCATAGGAGCCAAGCCAGCTAGAGCGCCGATCTTTTTCTGGCTGAGCGTGCCAAGCTCTGGCATGTTGGTCAGAAGGGATATGGCTGTTCGTGCCGCAATCCCTGGGATTGTGATCAAGATGTTAAAGCGCTCCAAGAGATCAGGATGGGCTTCGATGAGCTTCTTGGTCTTGAGGGTTAGCTGTTCGATCTCCTTTTCGAGGGTCTTGAGCATTCTCGTTGCAAGCCTCACAGCGGCCTTATGGGTAACGACTTTCTTCCTGTTGCTCCACTGTGTTTGCGTTTGCACAAGCCCTTGATGAAGACTTTGGTATTCTCCAAGAGTTTCAATGACTTCATCGCGTATCTTGGTGGGCTCAAGGGGGAGGGTTTGGCCCATGAGTGCCAGGATTTTCGCATCGACCTTATCGGTTTTTGCGAGTTGGCCGATGCTGTTGGCAAAGCATCGCGCTTGCCAAGGGTTGACCTTTGCGTAAGCGATTTGGGCTTGAGCAAGGCCACGTTCCAAGGCTCTGTGATAGAAGCCAGTTGCCTCAAAAACGACCAGGCAATCAGGAAGCTTGCTCAAGGTCTTGATGAGAGCCTTAATCCCGCAAGGGGTATTGGGCTTGCAGCTATGGTTTTGGCCATTTGACACAAAAATATCGAATTGGGCTTTTGAAACATCAATTCCGATGGTAACTTGTGACATCTTTCCGTTCCCTTTCTTGTCATAGGGGACGCACAGCTGGCTCCCTAGTATCCATTCGGGCCACTTGTAGGAAAGACGGGGTGATCAAACTCACGAACGGTGCCTGCAACGCAGCACCTAGACACGAACGATCCAGCCCCGCCGCCGATTTGGGGGTGGCCACCCCCAAATCGGCGCGTCAAGCTTACCACAAATGATCTAGCATCGCGGCAAGAAAACGCTCATATTCCATTAGACAAGACACGAAACGGTCATGAAAAGGTCACTTTTTATGACCGCTGGTATAGGAGTCATTCTTAATGGCCGCTGGGATCATTCCTGTTCAGGATCGGTCACAGATGGCTCTTTGCCAGCGGCGAAAAACTTGGATCGGCGGGTTCGCCACCATACCAGGGCGGCCACGAAGGGAATTGTCGCGGCAATAACCACCTCGCTGAGCGGCACTTGCGCCGCCTTCAACACATAGGCCAGCAAACCGACGCCATAGTAGGTGAGCGCGATGACCGAAAACCCTTCGACGGCTTTGGACAGGCGAACCTGTTGTTCGGTGCGCTGATCCATGCGTTTGAGCACCTGTTGATTTTGGTGTTGGATCTCGCTTTCGATCAGGGCGTGGTAGAGACGCAGGCTCGTTGATACGGACCGTTCCAGGTCACGCAACCGCCGGTCGTAGGCTTCAACGGTGTTGAACGCGGGCTGCAATCGTTGGTTGATGAAACCGGTAAGGCTCTGCAAAGGTCCGTCAATCTGCTCATTCAACTCTGCCAGCCGGGCCTGGACGATGCCGTGGTAGGCCCGGGTCGCGGTGACGCGGTATCGGGTCGAATCCGATAGTTGGGTCATTTGCGCCGACAAGCGTTTGAACGACTCAGTCACAAGGGTCAGGCCCAGCTCGCGATCATCGGATAGGCGCGCCGTGAGGGCTGAGAAGGCTCGTTCTAACTGTTCAAGCTCAACGAACTTTGGACGAACCCGCGACAGGCCTTTCAAGGTGTTAAAGCGGTAGATTTCCAGGTCGATTAAGCGCTTGACAAACCGACCACGGTCTTCGGCGTCCTCAAAGTCGCCCGCGACGGCAAAGTGGACACAGCCGTTGTCGTGCTGGCAAAAATCGGTGAGAACCCGCACTTTACCGTCCTTGAACCGCCCGCCGAGCAAGGTTTCAGATCGAAAGAACAGCGGATCGGTCAAGGATTGAAGATCGGGACCCAGTCGAATGCGCAGGCCCGTCATCAGCTGCGCGTCCATCGAGCCTAGGTACTGCGCAATCGCGGCATCGATGGGCCGCGCGCCTGCATAGGTCAGCGCCCAGAACTCCGTATGGCGCTCCCACCTCAACACCCCTGCCGCGACGTGTTCGATTTTGAGAAATTGTTCGGGGTCTTCAAATTCCCAGAAGGGCGAAGCTTTTAGCGGCTGCAAAATCCAATGCCAGACCTCGTGCGTTGCAGCTGGCAAGGGTATGGGAGGCCGACTATGGGCTTCCCCATGGCTGGACCTCGACCCCGACCACAGCGGCAAAATTGGCTGCGCGTCAAATGGCAGTGACTTCCCCATAGACCCTCCCTTTTCTATGGCCCTAGAACTAGGATCCTTAGAGTCAATCTATTTCGCTGCGGGTGTCCAACCGTCGAGACGTGTCAGGGCTAGGGCGGCGATGACCGCCGCAGCGTAGAGCAAGACCTGCGGCCCAGGCCAGACCCAGCTCAGGACCGCGACCAGCACGAAGGTCAAGAACGGTTGGCTGTACTGCACCAGGGACCCGCGCGCGGCGCCGACCCGCGCCAGCCCGGCGTAGAAGAAGAAGAAGCCGCCCCACTGCGCGCTCATGGCGCCGATGCCGAGCCCCGCCCACGCCTGGCTCCCGCCGTCAATGTCGAGCCATGGCCACAGAACTGCGAAGGCCACAACCTGGAACGGGATAGCCAGGACCGAGGCCCAGCAGATCACTTGCCATGCGGGCAGATCCCGCGCCACGCGCCCTGCCCAGGCATAGGAAAAACCCACGGCCAGCGAGACGACCAGCGCCGCGTAGCCCAGCGAAAACCCCGAGAACCCCGCGCGCAAGATGAAGGCCGTCACCACGGCGCAGGCGATCAGCGACCCGACCCAAAACCAAGGGCCGAGGCGTCGGTCGGGTTCAATGAAGCGGGCGAAGATGGCGGTGGACAAGGGCAGCACCGCGATCACGACCGCGCCCTCGTTGGGGCCGACCGAGGCCATGCCCAGGTTGGTGAAAAAGGGAAAGATAAACCCCGTGCCAGCCCCGGCATAGGCCAAGCGGCGCCACTGCAGCCCCTGGGGCAAGCGCGGACGCACAACCAAGAGAGTCACGAGGGACAGGACCCCGCCGAGCAAGGCCCGTCCTACCCCCGCCGTAAAGGGGTCAAAATCGGCGACGGCCCAGGCGCTGAATGGCAAGGACGTGGCAAAGAAAGCAACGCCGATGAAAACCAGCCCATAGCCACGCAGGTCGCCCACTAAAGCTGCACCTCGGCAAAGCTCTGGACCGTAGCGAATTCCTGGTGGAGCGAGGCCAGATGCGCCTCATGCACCTGCCCCGCAGCGATCACCTTGCCTTGGGGCGTCCTGCGGTCGTGGCAGTAGCAGGCGTCGGCGACCAGACAAACCTCGAAGCCTAGATTTCCCGCCATGCGGGTCGAGGTACTGACGCAATGGTCCGTCGTGGCACCCGAAATTAGCAACTTGCCGATCCCCGCGGCGTGCAGATCGGCTTTGAGGGACGTGCCGATGAAGGCCGAATTTACGGACTTTTTATAGCATGGCTCCCCAGGCAGGGGTCGCGCGAAAGCCTGTGGGACCGTGCCGGGACCGTCAGCGGCCAAGGGACTGCCCGCTTGCAAACTGTGATGATGGACATGCCAGACGGGCACGCCCGCCGCGCGGCACGCGGTGATAAGGCGGGCGGCGACCGCTTCGGCATCAGGATTGTTGCGCAAACCCCAAGCAGGGTCCTCAAAACCGACTTGCCAGTCAATTAGCAGCAGTGCCCGAGATTTCATCCAACAAAGCCCCTTTCGACTTCCTATACCAACGGCCAAAAAAAGTTGACACTTTTTATTTTGCCGTTTCGTGCCTCACGGCACAAACGCTCCGCGCTTCGCCTCTGACGGGGCCTTCGCTTATACCCCGAAGTGCCTTCTTAACTATTTTCGGGGCCGCTTGTTTTTGGCGCGGGCGTTCCCTGCGCTCTTCAGGCTTGGAACCCGTTTAGGGGACCGCAGTCGCGGCCCTTACGCCAGCGAATATAAGAGTTACTCATAATTGCCGCTGGTATTAGTTTGTTTTACACGCAAAAAAACCTTCCGGTTCAACCGAATCGATACAAAGGGGACTGGCTTCGAGTCAAAATGAATACCATATGTCTGGGGATTGAATTCGATCTGGAATGCTTGATTGACGCTACCGAACAGCCGGACTTGTCCGGTACCGGCGACCATGATGGATCCTGTGGCAAAAATGCCGCTTGTGCGAGTCTCAGGCCTTGGCCAATTTTCACATTGGCCCTCGAAAAGGCTGGAGAATTTTGTAAATGAGACCTTGGTTTTCCATGCCCAAGCCTGGCAACGGCGCGGAACCGCCCATGACCAGTCTTGAGCAGAAGGAGAGCGCGCGCCAATGACATTTGAAACAAAATCGGCGGCCCCGTGAAGACCGAAGTGCCATGAGATCCTTCCTCGGCCTTCTGGCCTTCGCCTTGGCCGCGATCGTCCCACAAGCGGCTAAAGGGCAGGTGCGTGTGGCTTTTGACCCCTGCCGCCCGGCCGACGGCAGCGCGCCCCTGGGCGCCTTTGTACCCTTATGCCCCGAGGCCCTTGGGGGATTCGGTGGCGTTGTCGTGCGCGGGGCCTCGGCTGAAACCCACGGGGAGCTTGCCTCGCTGCTAGCGCTCGACAGCCCCCTGTCCTACACGGGCGATCAGATCCAGCGCCTGATCCGTACCCTTGATGGATCTGGCCTGTACGACGATATCAGCATCGAACAGAGCTTCACCTTGATCGAGGTCACCTTGCGGGAAAAGCCGCGCGTTGCTAGAATTGAGGTTCAAGGCAACACCGCCCTAAGCACCGACAGCGCCCTCGCCCTGTTCGACCTTCCCCGAGGCAGTGTTTTGAACAACGATCAAATCGTTGACGCCAGCCTTAACTTGTTAGGCGAGTATCAGGCCCTCGGTTACCTCGGCGCCACGGTCGAGCCATTGGTGCAGGCGGCCCCGTCGTTCGCCTATCCCAGCGGTATCGTCTTGACCTTGGACATCCGAGAGGGTGGCCTAACACCGATCAGTAGCGTGCAATTTTCGGGCAACACGGCCCTGGATGACAGCGCGCTCCTCGCCCTCGTTAGCGCCGACGAATGGAAAACCGTTGATCAAATCGACCCCCTGCAATTGCGCGCAGATCAAGACGCAATTTTGCAGGCCTATGCCCAGACCAATTTTAGCCGTACCAGCGTCGGTGTACGCACCCTGACACTTGACGAAGGCGGTCGAGAAGTCAGCCCGGAAAGCACCCCGGCGAGCTTGGCGCTCATATTTGACATTAGCGAGGAGGGTATTACGATTGGCAGCATTACGGTGCGCCGCGCGGTTGAATCCCTACCCATCGCCAAGGCCGCCGCCCTAAGGTCCATTGAGGATAGCGGCCTGGTTCCGATCGGCGGGATTTTTGACCCCGAACGCGCCACACAAGCTGCCGAACAAGCCGTCAGCGCCGTCAACCAGGCCAACCCAGGACGCACCTTGCTGATCGCCCCGCGGTTCCTCACCGATCCTGAGACTGGTGAAATTCATATCACGTTCGAAGTTTTTGATCTACCAGGGCGGGAACTGGTGTCGCTTCGCATCGTCGGTAACGATCAAACCGCCGAGGGTTTCATTCGGCGCAAACTCGGCCTCTCCTTGGGGGACTATATCCTCTCCGAAGACGTTCAAGCCGCCATCAACTCCTTAGGCCAAACAGGCTTGTTCCAAGACATATCGGTGACAGAGGATGAAGCTGCGGAGAACGAAGCCGCGCTAGTGCTTACGGTCATTGAAGAAAAAACCGGCACACAACGTGTCGGCGCCTCCTACTCCAACATCTCCGGATTTTCGATCCGCCTGGGCATTTCCGAACGCAATTGGCTCGGGCGCGGGCTGAACGCTTCGCTCAACACCACCATCGGCCAAGACAGCCAGTCGATCACAGGGTCCTTTAGCCCCCTGCCGATCATGCTGGGCCAGGACACCAACCTGACGAACCAAGCCTCCGTCACTTTCACCAATGATGAAGCCAACACCACCCGCGACACCACGCTCAGCTATACCATCAGCGTGAACGGGCAATTGGCCCCGCGTATTACCGAAACCCAATCGCTCACCTACCGCAGCTCCTACATCAACGAAGCGGGGGAGGAAGCCAGCGATTCCGACAAGGAAGACGTCGGCGTATTCAAAAATCAGTTCAACCTCTCCTACGGCCTTTCAAGACGCACCGGACCGCCCCCAGGCGGGCCCAATATCAACACCACCAATTCCCTAAACCTTACCATGAGCTTCCCCGTGGAGGATGACCCTACCGCACGCCTCGCCTACCGCAGCAATAATGTCCGTATTTTGGGCGAAAACGAACGCACCGAGGCCTCGTTCCGCGCGGCTTTTGACGCCGTTGCCATGGTCAACGGCGGCGAATATACGGCATCACGGCTGACAAGTACGAGCGTGCCAGTGCGCGGCTTCGCCTCGGGCGGTTTTGGCCCCCGCCGGGCAGACGATGACAGCCTTTACGGCGGCACCTATGCTGGCGCGGCCTCCGCGTCTCTAAACTATAAGATTCTCGACAACGATCGTTTGCCTATTTTCGGGAGCCTCTATATCGACGCGGGAATTATCACCAACGAACTCGAGAATTTCACCCTTGATGACAATGGCACCGAGGTAACAGTGTTGGACAGTGGTTTGATCCGCCTTGCCCATGGGTTCGGTGCGGTCTTGCAGACCGATGCTGGGGCCATCACCTTCACCTTGTCAGAAATAGAACAGGCCGAAGACTACGATGAAGTCGAAGAACTGCAATTCTCTTTTGGCGCCAATCTCTAAAACCAAGGGAAGTCTCATATCAGATTTCACAAAGAATGATACCAACTGCGCTAAAAATTGACATTTTCAGCAGAGTTTTGTCTCACGGCAGAAACGCTTCGCGTTTCGCCTGTTTGATGCGGTCTCACCTCGCTCGCACCGCTCGCTCAGCCCGACCGCGCGACGGGGCCTTTGCTTATACCCCGAGGCGCTTTCTTAGCTGTTCTCGGGGCCGCTACGGGGGCCGCAGTCGCAGCCCTATACCAGTTCATAAAGAGTCTGTTTTAAGGTGAACTGGTATGAATTGTCAAATTTGTCTTTGGATGCGTCAGTGAAGGCTAAATTTGCGTCACCGAATGGCTTGAACGTCCATGCAGTTTTGAAAATTGGCTTCAAGCGATTGCCGTGAATTTGGGGACGGTCATTTGATTTTTCCGTCGGTATAAATTATACTACTTTCGGCGCAGGCGTGTCGGGGTCGGGGCGACGATCACACCATTGATATCGTAGATTAGGCATTCGAGTTGCCCAAACTGCACCCGTTGATTGCAGTTGATCAGCGCTGCCGCAACAGCAAGATCAGCGGTTGGAAACGTGTGGGCTGCTGCAAAGGCGCCGTCCGGCGACATAGCAAACGCCTTATGACCTTGATCTTGCGCATAGGTGCCCAAGTAATCATGCTGGGCGGACGCGCTTAGAAGCAGTTCGCGCACGGGTTCCCTGCCATCGTCTTCGCATCCCGACACCGCGATCGCGCCGCAGATCAGCGCCACGAACAGGTGCAGAGGTCGAAAAAATTGCCAAAACTGCATGATGAGGCCCCGTGTTGCTTTGGCCCCGCCCTTGCCATGACCTCAAGCGAATTCCAACGCCAAAATCGAAGGATCAACCTGTGCACCAGCACAGCCCATTCAGTCTTGAACTAAGTCCAGCGGCAATTATAAATGACTCTTATGATCGCTGGTACTGCGGCCCCCGTAGCGACCCCGAGATCGGCGGACACGCGCCTCGGGGTATAAGCGAAGGCCCCGTCGGAGGCGAAACGCATCGCGTTTCTGCCCTGAAACACGAAACGGTCATGAAAAGGTCACTTTTTATGACCGTTGGTATTACTTAAAGAGACCTCAGCATAATTCAACTTCGGATCGATGAGCCACAATATGCAGTATCACTTGAGCGAGATAGGCGCTACATTTTGTGGTCAATGTTCAGTTCTTTGATTTACGCTGAGGCCTCTTAAGGAAAACTGGTATCACATAACTTTTCTGATTTCATAAGCCTTGACAAGCAAGGCCGATTTTCGTGTTGTCTGACACGAATCGCGCTTCAAACGTTGCTTTCGACTTATGTTCTTGTTCTGGGATTTTAAAGGCCATGAAACTCTTGTTTACCAAACTGCTCTTCATCCTCGCGTTGCTGTCCGTCCCCAACACACCGTGGGCGCAAACGCACCTAACGATTCTATCGACCAACGACATCGACCAGTTTGACGCCGTTGGCGGCCTCTCGGGCGTCGTTGCCGCCGAACGCGCAGCAAGGGATCATGTGCTGTTCTTACACGCTGGCGATTCCTACTCCCCTTCCATTCTTTCCGGCTTTGACCAGGGCAGACATATGGTTGAGTTGTTGAACCAGGTCGCGCCCGACTTCATGGTCCTTGGCAACCACGAATTTGACTTTGGCCCGGAGGTCATGGTCTCTAACCTTGCCGAAACCACCTTCCCCATGCTCGTCAGCAATGTCTTCACCGATACAGGTGCTAACGTGCCCCATACACAGGAAACCGCCTTGATCGACATTGAGGGATTTCAGATCGGTCTTATCGGCCTGACCTCGGAAGACGCCAAAGTCAAATCTTCGGTCGGCGCATACCGCATCACCAATGTCATGGACGCTGCGGAGCGTCACTCGGCAGCTTTGCGCGATCAAGGTGCTGATCTGGTCATTGCGTTGGTGCACCTTAGTCAAGCGGAAGATTTTGCGTTGGTCACGTCTGGCCTGGCTGATATTGTCATCTCCGGCGACGACCATAGCCAACTCACCTTCTGGAACGGGAACGCAGCCTTAGTGGAGTCGGGCGAGCAAGCAGAGGTTGTGACCGCAATTGATATCACCCTGAGCCGCGACGACCGTGAGCGCTTCCGTTGGTCCCCGAGCTTCCGGATTCTAAACTCCTCAGACTACAAACCCACGGCGGATGTGGCTGCCAAGATCGCCGATCTGACCGCGTCCTTGTCCGACGAACTGGCGGAAGTTATCGGTATCACGGAAACCGAGTTGAATACGACCCGCCCCATTATTCGCGGGCGCGAAGCCGCCTTCGGCAACTTGTTAACCGATGCTATGCGCACGGCCATGAACACCGATGTTGCCTTGTCAAACGGGGGAGGGATTCGGGCCAAGACGGTCTATGCACCAGGGCAGGAATTGACTGCAGGCGACATCTTGGCCGAACTTCCCTTTGGCAACAAAACCGTCGCGCTCTCCCTGACTGGCGCGCAACTACTGGCCGCGCTTGAGAACGGCTTTTCAGCAGTTGAAGACGGCGATGGCCGCTTCCCTCACTTCTCTGGCATGGCTTTGTTAGTAGACTTGGGCGCTGAACCCATGAACCGCATAATCTCCGCCACCGTAGGTGATGCCCCTCTTGATCCTGGGGCGACTTATACTGTCGCCACTAACGACTATATGGCAAGCGGCGGCGATGGCTACACTGTTCTCAGCGAGGCCGAGGTCCTGATCGACGGCGACGCCTCCGTCCTGATGGCGACCCAATTGATCAATCATATTCGCGCAGCAGGGAGCGTCGCCCCGCAAGTTGAGGGACGCATCATCTACCAATAAGACCCGCGGCATGAAAAACTGACTCTTGTAGTTTTCTTGCGCCACGCCTTGGGGCCGTATGCGCTTTATCGACCTTAGCGCCGCTCAGGACCGGGCCCTCCATGAGCTGCGCCAGGGGCGCCGTCTGCGTCTTATAGTCAGCGCCCACGCCTGGTATTGCCAGACTATTGACACTGTGTCCCCCCCGCCTTTGGCTCCTGGGGGTTTCGCCCTCATATCGGGGCCACGCGCCCACAGGCTTGCATTGGGTGACGCTAAGACGCCCTTGGCCATTCCCCTCGACGCGGGGACCGATGCCGCTGTACTCCCGTTCCTGATGGGATCAAACGTCCAGATCAAAGTTCCTGTCGCGCCGGCTCCTAGCTTTGCTGACGCTCTGCTTACCTTGGCCAAGCAAGGTCACCTAATCCCCGCTTTTTATCTCTGGCCCGCCGGTGCACCCGACGCGACGACTCTGTCCCTTCAGGTGGCAGAGCTGCCCTTGACCCCGACCCCCGTACAATTGCGGCGACTTTCCACCCTCACTTTACCCCTGGACCTGCACGGTCAAGAACTCACCACCCAGGCCGTGCTGTTCGAACACGCATCAAGTCAGCAGGCTTTGCTGGCCCTGAACTACGGCGATCCCAAACCGAGCGACACACCGCTGGTGCGGCTGCATTCGGCGTGCCTAACGGGCGATGTTTTTGGTTCCCTGCGATGCGACTGCGGCCCGCAACTGCACAAGGCCTTGCAAAAAATTCAGGCGCACGGGCAGGGCAGCCTGCTCTATTTGCCGCAGGAGGGGCGAGATACGGGCCTGCGCAACAAACTGCGCGCCTATGCCCTGCAAGACGCCGGTCTCGACACGCTTGATGCCGACGCAACTCTGGGCTTTGAGGCTGATGAACGCGACTTTGCCATGGCCGCCGCCATGCTCCGCCACTTGGGCCTCACCCAAGTCTGCCTCATGACCAACAACCCCAGAAAGATCGCGGGCCTAGAGGCAGAGGGCATCCAAGTTCGCCAAAGGGTCCCCTTGCAAATCCCCGCCCACGCCCACAATCGCGCCTACCAAGAAACCAAAGCCCGCCGCGCGGGCCACGACCTTGGGCATCTGTGAAGCCCCAGCTCCGCGCGTCTCATACCAACGGTCATAAAAAGTGACCTTTTCATGACCGTTTCGTGTCTCACGGCAGAAACGCTTCGCGTTTCGCCTGTTTGATGCGGTCTCACCTCGCTCGCACCGCTCGCTCAGCCCGACCGCAGAAGGGAAGGCCCCGATCAGACTCAAATATGGGATTCGATCCAGGATTTGAGATCGCCTTTGGAGGAAACGCCGACCTTGGTGCCCTTGACTTCACCGTCCTTGATCAGCAGCATGGTCGGGATCGAACGAATGCCGTAGGACACAGGCGTTTCCTGATTTTCGTCGATGTTCAATTTGCGAATGTCAACCTGCGTGCCCATTTCGGATTCTAGTTCGTCGAGAATCGGCGCAATCATCTTGCACGGCCCGCACCACTCTGCCCAAAAATCCACCAGCACGGGCTTGGAGGAAGACAAGACGGACGACTGAAAGTCCTGATCACTAATGGCTTGCGGCATGGGAGCCTCCTTGGAGAATTTTTATTGACGAAACGGGAGTTAGGTAGCGCCCCAGGGCATGTCAACGCACCCAGAGCCAGAGACGCGCCAGAATGCAACACAAGCCCGTGGGAGTCGAGCCCAGACCGCGACACCGCCCATTTTTCAGACCCGCTTCAAGCCTCTAGACTCCCCCAACCAATAGGTCCGTCACGTCCATGAGGTGCTGCTTGTACGTCCAAAACAGCCAGCTGCGCACCGCCAGGCCTGGGTAGAGCGGGCCGACCAGTGCGGCGTAGGTTCGCATCTGCGCCACATAGGTGGGGCTGACCTGCGCCGGCGTTTCAGGCGGCGGACGGTTGGTCTTATAGTCCAGGATATGGACCTGCTCGCGCGCCTGATCGACATAGAGGCGATCAATCTGCCCCACGACAGGCCGGCCGTCCAAGGTGCCGACCACCCCAACTTCGGCGAGGCTTCCTGAGGCAAAAAACGCCGCCAGGTCGGGATTGTCCAGCGCCGCCAGCGTTTCTAGTACCCAGCTCTCCCGCGTTTCGGCCGCCACATCGGGCGCTTGTGCCGCGTAGAAAGCGCGCACGCGCCCTGGCCAGTGGGCGGGCGGACGCCCTGGCAGATGTTCCAGCGCCGCGTGCATTAGGGTGCCGCGCTGTAGCGCCGCAGCACGGTCGCGCGGCGGCAGGGTTGGCTCCGCTGGTTCTGCCACGGCTTTGTCAACGTCGGGGCACGACGGACGCAAGGGCAAAGGCGCTGTTTCGGGCGGCACCGGCGCCAACGCGGGCAGCGGGTCGGGGCGCGCCACGGGCTCAGCCACCTGCGCCGCCGCACCAGATGTCGGCAACGCGGGCGGCGCGCCGACGGTGATCCCCTCATCGACGAACCAGCCCAAGTCCCTTAGGTCTAGGTCCGCGTCTTGACCCAATGTCTCGGCGGCGGCGCGGGCGCGGTTGTACCAGGCCCACTTGCCCTCGTCGGGCCGGTCTTCCTGTTCCTGATCGGTGCAAATAATCAGCCGTTCTTCCGCACGGGTCAGGGCGACGTAAAACAAGCGTTCCCGCTCGGCCTCCAGGCGCTCGGCCCGTGCCGCCTTGGCCGCACGGGTGACGGGCTGGTCAAAACTCTTGTTCGGCACCCAAACGGGGCCGACCTCGGGCACCTCGACAATTTGGTCGTCGGGTCGATTGCCGCCAGCGTGGGCCACGCGGCGCATATCGGGCAAAATCACAATCGGCGCCTCCAGCCCCTTGGCACCGTGCACGGTCATGAGGCGCACCTGGCCTGTCGAATCCGATGTGTCGCGCTTGACGTCTTGGGTACTACGGCGCTCGGCCTCCAAAAAGCCCAGCAAGTCGCCGTTGGCGTGCTGGTCGTGCAGTCGTGCCCGGTCCAAAAACAGGCTCATCACATTCTCAGCCTCGGGGCCCGCCGCGGCGTGCAGCCGCGCCCGCCCGCCGCCTGCAAACAGATAGGTGGCATAAAAGTCATAGAGGCTGACCTGGCCGACCTCGCCTGCCAACGCCATCAACGGCTCGGCCAGGTCGGGGCGGCGGCGCTGGAGTTGCCTCATCAGGCTCTGCTTGCCGCGAGACGCCGCAAGGTCAAATAAGGCCGCTTCGTCCACCCCGAACAAGGGCGACTTCAGCAAGGCTGCCAAGGCCAAATCATCGTGGGGCTGCATGCAAACTTCCCCCAGGGCAAGCAAGTCCTGAACCACCAACTCACCCGATAAAAGCAGCCGATCGACCCCCGAGACGGGGACGCCGCGCACCTTCAATTCCCCAATCAAAGCCGCAGCAAAGTCGGGCCGCCGATTTTGCACCAGAACCAAAAAGTCCCCTGGCTGCGCCCGACGCACCTGCCCTGATTGGCGATCTTTTACATAAGCCTCTGCCCGATCGGCCCAAGCAGGTGCGTCGCACAGGCGATGGATATGGCGTGCGATGGCGCGGCCCAAAACCACTCGCGGCGAGGCCTTGCTGTCGCTGGTCTTCAACGGCGTCCAGTCCGGTTGTTCCTTCGCCTTGTTGGCCGGAGGCGCAGGCCAGACTTGGATCAGCCCGGGGCGGCCCGCCTGCACCGCCTGGTGCGTGGGCAGAGGCCGCTGATCAAAGGCAAGACCGCCGTGCGCGAGGGTCGCGTTGACCGCATCGACAAAGGTCAGAATCGCAGGGGCCGAGCGAAACGAGTGGACCATGGCGACCGAGGCGAGCCGCGCCCCAGCCAGGCCTTGAAACCGTTGCTCCCACCGCCCAAACTCGCGCGGTTCAGCACCCTGAAAGGAGTAGATTGATTGCTTGAAATCACCGACGACGAACAAGGTGCGCTGGCGATCGTCCATATGGCTGGCGTCGTCGAAGAAACTTTCCGCGAGGCCCGCGACCACTTGCCACTGGGTTGGCGAGGTATCCTGCGCCTCGTCGACCAAAATGTGGCTCAGGCGCTGGTCGAGCCGATACTGCACGTAGTTGGGCCCGCCGTCCTGGGCCAACAAGCGACTGGCCGCCGCAATCAAATCGTCGAAATCGAGGACGGCGCGCCGGGCCTTCTCTTGCGCAAAGACCTGAGCAACCTGGGCGCCGAAGGCAAAGACTTGGGCGTTGAGGTCGAACAAGCGCTGTGCGTTTCGCCGCGCGAGGCGGTCGGGAGCCCAGGCCGTCAACCACTCTAGCGTGGCAGCATCGGCCCGTTCTGCCAGGGCTTTGGTAAAGGCATTCCGGCTCTTGAGCGTTCCGTCTGCCTTCAAAAACGGCCCGCCAAGTGCGTCGAGAGGGTCGTCCATCGTCAGCGCTCGATCGATCGCCGTGGCCAATGCCTCATCGGTCTTCGCGCCCGTTTTGCGCGCATCCCCGGCCAGGGCGGCGAGGGCTTGGGCCTTGGCCCGCACCTCCGCCGCCGCCTCGGCGAGGACACTCGCCAAAGTAGCCCCCTGGTATCCACCGCCCAGGGCCTGGTCAAAGGCCATAAGCCGCGCTGGTGCGTCCATGCGCGCCCAATCAATCGCCGCCAGGGCGCTGACCAAAGCCCCGAGGGCGTCGGCCCGAACCGTCGCCTTGAACTGCGCCAAATCCTCGCCGCTGCGCGCCAGCACGGCAGCGGCGGCGGCGGTTAAAATTTCTTGCCGCTCGGCGTCCTCAATGGCTTGAAACCCGGGCGTCACGCCTGCTTCGAAGGGAAATCGCCCCAGCAAGGATTGGCAAAAGGCGTGGAGAGTCTGGATTTGCAACCCCCCGGGCACATCGACGATCTGTTCGTAAAGGCGGTCGGCGCGGGCCAGGATCTCGGCGTCAGGGGGCGTGTCGGCGGGCAAGTCCAATAAGGCCGCCACCTGCCGCGCGCGGTTTGGGGGGGCGGCCAGAGCCAGGTCCCGCGCGGCCTCAATCACCCGGCCCGCCATCTCCTTAGCGCCCGCGCGGGTAAACGTCAAGGCCAGGATTCCCTGCGGGGCCACCCCCTCCAGCAAGAGGCGCAGAATGCGCGAGGTCAAGACCCGGGTTTTGCCCGCCCCCGCCGACGCGGCAACCCAGACCGACTGACGCGTGTCTTGTGCCTGGACTTGCTGACGGACGGCTTCAGCGAACGCGGAGGCGCCCGAAAAGGCTGGGTTCTGCGCGGTCATAGGGCACTCCGCCGCGCCAAGTGGGCATAGTCATCGTATTGCAGCTTGGCTCGGCCAACGCCGTCACCAAAGGGGGCGACCAAGTAAGGCTGGTCAGATTCTTGATAGGCAGTCAACAAGACCTCAAGGCCTGCGCGAACCTGCTCGCGCACCTGTGCATCCGTGGCGCTTAGTTTGCCCTGTTCATGGGCACGCTTGGGCAAAGCCAAGAACGCCTGCTGCACTTGGTCTCGTTCGTGAGACTTGGGCGCGTCGGGAAAGCCGTCCGCGTCAGCGATCAGCCCCAAAATGGAAAGTTGTGGGTCGATGCCCGTACGCTGATCGGGTTCGCTCGCGCTTTGGCCCGTCTTGTAGTCCAGGACCATAAACTGACCTGGAAGGCGCACTAAGCGATCGGCCCGACCGATGATCCGGTGACCGACCAGGTCAAGGGTGCCCAGAGCCTCGCTGGCTCCCGGGGCGCGTGCAAAGGGCTCGTACAGGATCCAAAATTGGGTCAAAGCATGACGCAATTGCACGTGCCATAGGGCCGCCGTTGCGGGCCCGACCTCCGCCTGATCTAGGTGGTCCTGACCTAGATTTAGCAAGCGATCAAGGCTCAAGTTTGGATCGCCCGTCGCGCGCTCCAAAATTTCGTGGACTAAGGTGCCCCAGGCCTGTTCGGGCGGGCGCGCGCCGCGCGGACTGAGGGCCCGCAATTTCAAAACACGCTTGGCGTAAAATCCGTAGGGGTTGGTCACCAGCTGCCCGACGTCGGTGGCGTAGAGGGTTTTGGGTCGCGCGGCCAGAGGCGGCGTCGCCTGGGTGGGCGGTGCCGACGGCGCGGGAGACACGGAAGGAACAGGCAGATCCAGCGCCAGGGCCGCGCGCAGGTAGGGCGCGCCCGCTGCCGTTAGGGCCCCGTCCTGGCCCGTCTGCACCAGCAAGGTGTTGAGCCGTTCAATCCAGCGACTGGCAAGGGTGGGCGTGCCATCGACGCGCGCGGTGCGGGTCAGCAGCAGGCGTGGGCTGGCAAAGGCCTGCGCCAAATCGTGGGCAGCTAAACCGACCTTTCGCTCGGGGCTGGGCAGACCGACCAGGGCGCGCGTCGGGCGATTCATCCAGGGGCCAACGTCGGCTTCCTTCGGCCAGGTACCTTCGTTGAGTCCCCCGAGCGCCAAGGCATCGACGCGCAGCAAGCGCGCCTCCAAGGTGCCCAAAATCCGCACCCGCGCGTGGGTGCCGTAGGCGGGCCGCGTTGTCGCCTCGCCCAAGACCTGGGTGATCAAGTCGGCGTAGTCGGGCGCGGTAAGGGCGGGGGCGACCGCGCCGTAGGTCTGCACCTCCTCGAAGGCGGCGGCGATGGCCTGGGCCGCGGGGCCTTGCCACAACGCTGCCGCGTCGGGATTCAGAGTCTCCAGCAGCTGCAAATGTCCGGCCACCCAGTTGGGCGGGGGCAGGCGCGCTGGTGCCTCGACGGCGGCGCATGTGGCCCAGGCGGCCTGCAAGCGCGCGCTGGCGGGGCTGTCGGGCCAGGCCAGCGTCGCGGCCTCGATATGTCCGACCCCGCGCAGCGCCAGGTCCATCTGACACGCGAAGGCGCGCGCATCGGCCAAGTTCAGGCCCAAGGTTACCAGGGGATGGGACAACACGCGGGTGAGCGCCAGCGCCGACCAGTTCGAATCTAATAGCGCTGCGCTCGCCTGCACCAACCGCCCGAGCGGGCTGGCAGCGAGGCTGATGCCCGCTGAGTCGTCAACCTCGATGCCCCAACGCCGCAGCTCGGCGGCGACGCGCGCGGCCAGGTCGCGGTCGGGGGTCACCAGCGCCGTCTGCGCCTTGGGAACCTCCAGCGCTGCGCGCAAAAACACCGCCAGGGTGCGCGCTTCTAACTCGTTGCTCGGGGCCTCAACCAACCCAAGACCCGACAAATCAAAAGGCACAACCGGCTCGGCCACTGCCGTCGCCGCCATGGCGGGCCGTTGCGCGACGCTGAGGGCGGCGTGGCGATCCTGGTCCAGCGCCCCGTTGCAAGCCGGCCAAATCGCGACATCTTGAGGTTCGCGCCCCAAGCGGCCGAGCAAGCTCTTGAGGCCAAACTGGGGATGGCTGGGGCTCACCGCGACCTGCGCCCAGGTCGCGGCGTCCAAATGCCCGTCGAGCCCTGGCAGGATGATCTGCCCCTGCGGCAGGCCCGCGATCAGGCAGGCCAAGTCGCCCACCGCAGGGATGGTGGCCGTCGTCCCCGCCAGGATCAGGGGATGGTCCGGCGGACGGGCGGCCCATTCTTGGCCCAGCAGTTCCAGCAACTTCCGCCGCCGCCTGGCCATGGAAAGGCGTCCCGTTTCCGCCTCCAGGTTCGGCCACTGATCTTGGATCAGGGCGATAAACCGCCCCGCCCGCTCCCAAAACCCCTCAAGCGCCGCGTCGGCCGGCGCCGCTGTTGACAGGGCATCAAGACTGACGCCCTCTGTTTCCACGGTGTCGAGCAGCGCTTTCAGCGCACGCGCGTAGGCGAAGACTTGCGTCTGGGACTTGGGTTGTGCCCCGCCCAAGACCCGATCCCAAGCATGATCGACCAAACGGGCCAGCAAAAACAGTTGATGCGTTACGGCCAAGGGTGGCGGCAGATCGTCTGCCTGCGCGCTCACCTCCTCCCCGCCCATCAAGGCCAGATCGTCGGCCTCAACGTCGCCAAGGGTGAACATACGCGGCAGCAGCAGGGGCCGCCCTCCCGCCGCCGCCGCCAGCGCCTCCTGAACGGTGCGGACGCTGCGGCGGGTCGGCAAGTAAAGGTGAACCCGCGCCAACTCTTCTGCGCCATATTGGTCAACTAAGCCCCCAGCCAAGGCCGCGGCAAAGCCGTAGCGCGAAGGAATGGTGTAGAGAGCGCCCACAGGTTCGGGGTTCCTAACTCCCGAAGCTGCTGGCTTCGGCCAAGTTAACCGACACGAGGCGCGATACGCCGCGTTCGGCCATGGTCACGCCAAACAGGCGGTCGACCCGCGCCATGGTCAGAGCGTTGT
This sequence comes from Alphaproteobacteria bacterium, assembly GCA_965228345.1. Lineage (GTDB taxonomy): Bacteria > Pseudomonadota > Alphaproteobacteria > UBA7985 > UBA7985 > CAXQZM01. Next base: position 1,421,405 of record CBDDHH010000003.1, read on the forward strand.
GAGTGACGATCAGGAACCGCGTGCCAACCTCGCGCGCTATATGGCCTAGCAAATCGCACATGCGATCCACATTGGCGTCGTCGAGCGGCGCGTCAACCTCATCGAGGACGCACAAAGGCGCAGGATTAGCCCGAAACATGGCAAAAATTAGGGCCAGCGCCGTCAGGGTCTGCTCGCCTCCCGACAAAAGCGTCAGGCTTTGCAGGCGTTTTCCAGGCGGGGAGGCGATGATTTCCAACCCAGCCTCCAACGGATCCGAAGAGCCGACAAGCTCCAACCGGGCCTTCCCGCCACCGAATAGGCGTTGGAACAGGGCAGAAAAATGAACCTCCACTTGGTCGAACGCGGTCTTTAGGCGCACGCGCCCTTCTTGGTTGATCTCGGTGATGGCCCCGCGCAGCTTGGAGATGGCTTTGGTCAGGTCGTCCAGCTCGTGATCCATATCCGCAAGCTCGGTCTCGATTTGCGTCAACTCAGTCTCGGCCATCAGATTCACGGTGCCGATTTGGTCGATCTGCCGCTCTAGCCGCGTGACCCGATCTTGCGCGGCCGCTTGCGTCGGCAGGCTATCGCCGGGGGCATAGGGTCCCAAGGCCAGCAAGTCGGCGGCGGGGCGCTTGAACTGCTCGTAGGCTCGACGCGCCATGTCGGCGCTGCGATCTTGGGCTGCAGCTTGTTCGCCCTGGCAACGGGCACGCGCCTCTCGGGCGCTAGCAAGGGCCTGAAGCGCCCCTTGAGCACTCGCGCGCAAGCCGCGCATCTTATGTTCACCCGCCGCCAGGGCATCGCCCGCGAGGGCTTGGGCATCGCGGGCCTCGGCCAGCTTCTCGGATAGGTCAGCGCGCTGGACCTCAAGCTGCGCAGGGCGAGTTGCCAACGCCGTCGCCTCGGTTTCCAGCGCGCTGGCGCGCGCACGTAGCACCTCAACCTGGGTCGCGGCCTTGTTATATTGCCCCTCGAAGGTGAAAGTTTCGGTCAAAATGGTCGCCTGGCGCGCCTCAACGGCGATCAGGTCGCGCTTGGCTTGCTCCAGCTCATCACGTCGCGCACGCACGGTGGCTTGCGCCGCTTCCACCTCTGCTTGAGTTTGCCTGGCTTGCGCTTCCAGAGTGTCCAGTCCCGCCAACTTGGCCCGGGTCTGGCGCAAATCACCTAATTCGACCTCTACTGTTTCCCGCTCCCGACGCGTCCCTGCCTGTTCGACCTCCTGCGCGGCGGCCTTGGCGCGATAGTCAGCAAGCGTCTTTTGCGCTGCAGCTATGTCTTGCCCCGCCTGGGCTAGAGCGCGCTGGCTTTCGCGCACTTGGACTTCTGCGTCCATGACACCTTGAGTCTGCTGGTCGAGGGCTTGTTGGGCCTTGGTTTCGGTGGCCCGCGCCGCCTCAATCTGCGGCTCGAGGTCGCGCAACGTGTCCCGCAAGACCGCCAACCTTTGCTTGCGGATCAGCAACGCGGCTTGCCCCGCGCTTTGGTCCGCAGCAATCACCAAGCCGTCCCAGCGCCAGAGCCCCCCCTCCGCCGTGGTCAGCGCTTGTCCAGCGCGCAACTGGGCTTGCAAGCTCAGAGCCACCTCCGCGCTCTCGACCTGACCGACATAAGCCAACACGGCACTCAACCAGGCAGGCGCCGATACGGCTGTTGCCAGGGATAGAGCCCCGGCGGGCAGATCCGGGGCCGACGGCGGTGCATGCGGACGCCAATAGTTGCCCCCGGTGGGAGCGGTGGCAACGTCGGCCGCGGCCCCCGGCGGCGCCACAACCGCCGCCATACCCGCACCGAGTGCGGCAGCGACTTGCGGCGCGAACCCCGCCGCGACAGTCAGGATCTGGTCCAAGGTCGCTGGTGGTCCCGTGTGCGAAAGGTCTGGCGCCTTGTCCGCGCTACCCCGCACGACGGGCGTGCTCAAGAGGGCCGCTAGCCCCTGCGCTTCCGCGCGGCCTTCAGCCCGCTGCTGGGCTAGGGCCTGGCGGGCTTGTCTTGCCGCCGCGAGCGCGGCCCTGGCCTCGGCGATCTCCGCTTGTTGAGCCTCCAACTGCCCATGCAGGGCCGAAAGACGCGCCTGATCCGCAGCCTGCGTTGAGATTCTGGCGTCGATTTCCTCGGCGCTCAGCCCCGTGAAGGGTTGCACCTGGTCCCCCGCCCGTTGCCGCGCTGCCAGCGCCTGCGCGCGCCCCTCTAAGCCGTCGATCCGCGCGTCCAGGGCGTGGCGCTCGTTGCGCGCAGTGCTGAGCTGGGCGGCCTGATCGCGCAAGCGTTCCGTTGCCGCCCGCTCTGCCGTTTCTTCCCGGGCTAAAGCGGACTGTGCATCGGTGATTTTGGGGCCGGCCGCCGCCTTCTGCGCCTTCAGCGCGACCTCCTCGGCTTCGAGGTACTGTAGGCGCTCGTGCGCGGCGCGGGCTTGTTCTTGCTCGCGCTCCAGATCACTGCCGCATTCGGTCAACTGCCGCGTCAGGCTCTCCTGTTTGAGGCCTAAGTCCCGTTCTTCCCCATCCAGGGCATCCAAAGCCAGTTGCAAGCGCTGCACACGCGCTGCAGCCTCGGCATAGGTGCTGCGCAAGGGTTCTAGGGCGGCGTTGGCGGCGTCTTCCTCGCGTTTGGCTCTTGCTTCGGTCAGCTCACGTCGCTCGCAATCGGCCTCAAGGCTACTGAGCTTGCTATTGGCTGCGTTCAGCGCGGCCTTGGTCTCTTGCCAGTTTAAGTACATGAGCACGGCGGCGAGGCCCCGCCGCTGGTCCTGCAACTCCCGATAGCGCCGCGCTGCCCCCGCCTGGCGATCCAGGTTACGTCGTTGGCTTTGCTTGCTCTCCCGCACGTCGCTGACCCGCGCCAAATTCTGCTCGGCGGCACGCAGGCGGTTCTCAGCCTCACGGCGACGCGAATAGAGGCCAGTAATGCCCGCCGCTTCCTCGAGCAGGGCACGCCGGTCGAGGGGCCGGGCATTGACGATGGCGGCAACACGGCCTTGGGCCACCATGGCATTGGACCCCGCGCCCGAGGCTAGATCGGCAAACAGAAGCTTCAGGTCCTGGGCACGATGGTCCCGGCCATTGACGCGGTAGGCGCTGCCTTGGCCGCGCAGAACCTTGCGCGTCACCTCCAGCGTGGTGGCATCGTTGAACAAGACAGGCGCATCGAAGTCGGGGTTGGCAAGGCGAACCGTGACCTCCGCCTGATTTCTCGGCGGTCGGCCTGCGGCGCCGGCGAAAATTACATCGTCCATTTCACCGCCGCGCAGACGCTTGGCGCTGCTTTCACCCATGACCCAGCGCAGAGCCTCGACCAAGTTTGACTTGCCACACCCATTGGGGCCAACAATCCCAGTAAGGCCCGGCAAGATCACCATGTCTGTCGCCTCAACGAAGGACTTGAAGCCCGCCAGGCGCAAATTGTCAAAAGCGACCAAAGAACCTGTCCCCAAAATCTACCAGCAGCGGTCTATGAGACCAAGGGTCGCCTTCAACGACCCTTTAAAGCCATTCGCAGTCGTACTGAACCGGTTGAGTGGCCTTAAGATGCAAGTCTTGTTTGACGCCCAGCCCTATGGGTTCAGGCCCGCAACGACCAGACCAAGGTGGCACGACTTTGGGGATAAGTTACGAGGCCTAAGTCCCTACTTGGGTCAGCGCACGCTCAATCATGGTGCGAATGGCGTTGAAGTCCCGCGTATTGCCCGTAAAACGCTCCTGATTGATGAACAAAGTCGGGGTGCCGGACACTTGGGCCGCCACTTTTGAACGCTGGGATCGCAACAAAACCAGGCTGCGGTTCTTGTGATCAGACATGCAAGCCCGCGCCATGCTTTCCTCCATCCCCGCGTCGGTAAAGACTGGAACCAAACGTTCCAGAGGATCGGGGGCTCTCGACAAAGCCCCTTGCTGGCTGAATACTAGATCCGCGAACAAACGCGACTGTGCCTCATCGACAAAACACTGCGCGCCTGCGCCTGCGTTCAACTCAAACCCCACGACTCGGTCATTGAGCAAGAAGTCTCGCTTGATGAAATACACCAGCCCCGTGTCGACGTATTCGTTCATGATCTGCTGGAACGGGCCGTTGTGGAAGGCGGCACAGTGCGGACATTGGTAAGAAAAGAACTCAATCAAGACCACCGGGGCTTGAGGATCTCCATACCCTTTGTCTGACGGATGAGGGCTTAAAAACTGTTCGCGACCACTAGGACGCAGCACTTCGGCATACTCGGGATATTGGTCCCAGGAGAACTTCGTTTCACTCTGAGGTTCGTCGTCGGTTTGCGCTGTATCGTCGATGGGGTTGCTATCGTTGGGCCATAGAAAAACGCCGACCACAACTGCGGCGACAACGGCGACAACGATGGCAATACTTCGAATCATAGCATGAGCTCTCTAGTGTTGAAGGTGGTCTCTTAAAGTCCGCGCGACGTGTGTTTGTCCCTCACGACGTACGCACCCGATCAAGCTGATGCTTGAGATTGGCGAGCGCGTCCTGCAGGGTCGGCGCGGCCTTATCGGATTCGCCCGCAGGCGTCAAAGCCTCAAATGCTTCGCTAACGGGTTTTTGAACGACGATTAGGGGAAAGTCGGCTTGCCTAAGGCTGAGGCGCACAAGGCTTGCGGTCCCCAAATACAGCTGCACTTTCGAAAGCAAGTCCGCCTGCCGCAGGGCAATGATCGGCCCTGCGCCTAGCGCCATGTCGATCTGCAAGGTGCCCGCTGCTAGGCGCGCGGGGCGGGTAAACTGCGCCAGCTCGTGCCCGACGATACGGGGCCAGTTGGTTTTGAGGTCGGAGAGTAACGTCGGCCGCTTGCCCGCAACTTTGCGCGTCAAACGCGGCATTAGATGCGCCAGGCCCTGGGCCTTGTAGGCGCGCTGCCCGCCCTCGCACGGCAGGAACGATTTGACCTGCTGGGCGTCCAGTGCCCCAAGGGCCCGGGGATTTTTCTTGGGCGAGTCCATAGTCTGTTGCTCATCTATGCCATAGATGAAACAAAATGAAGGCCAAACGTCTGCAATCGGATCTCCTGGCGTGGTACGATGCCCACGCACGCACCCTACCATGGCGCGCCAAACCAGGGCAAGCAATCGATCCCTACAGCGTTTGGCTATCGGAGGTCATGCTGCAACAGACCACGGTCGCGACCGTCGGCCCCTATTTTCGCGCCTTTCGGGCCAAGTGGCCGACGGTGCAGGATCTAGCGGCGGCGGCGCAGGCCGACGTCCTGGCAGCTTGGGCGGGCCTGGGCTACTATAGCCGCGCGCGCAACTTGCATGCCTGCGCCCAAATGGTGGCGCACCAGTTCGATGGCCATTTCCCTGCAAACGAGGCGGACTTGCGGACCCTCCCCGGCGTTGGCCCCTATACCGCCGCTGCCGTGGCGGCCATTGCTTTCAATGAGTCCGCCGTTGTGGTCGATGGCAATATCGACCGAATCATGACGCGCCTGCACGCCGCACACCGCCCCATTCGGAACAACAAGGCGGCGATTTATGCCTGGGCCGCGGCGCTAACCCCCCACCATCGCCCTGGAGACCATGCCCAGGCGCTCATGGACTTGGGCGCGACGGTCTGCCGACCGGCCCAGCCCGCATGCGTGACCTGCCCGATCCAGACCCACTGCGCCGCGCATGACCAGGGCTTGGCCGCCGACTTGCCACGTAAGCCCCCCCGCCGTGTCAAGCCGACGCGCCATGGCTTGGCCTATGTGATCACAAACCGCGCGGGGCACGTCCTGATCGCCAAGCGACCGCCCAAGGGCTTGCTCGGCGGGATGGATGCGCTGCCGACCAGCGCCTGGACGACGCCCTGTCCGGCACCGCGTCCCGACGCCAAATCGCTCCAGATCTTGGTCCGGCACACCTTCACCCACTTCCATCTGCGCCTGCACCTCTATACCGCGCCCGAGGGCGCGGCGGCGGATTTCCCCGGTGCGCGTTTTGTGTCGGATTTTAGCGGGCTGGCCTTACCGACCTTGTTCAAGAAGGCGCTGAATAAAATTATCGAGAAAAAAGATGAAGGTGCTAACCTAACCCTATGAAAAGCTTAGTTATTGAGGCCCTTGAGGTCTTTGTCGTCGCCACACCGCCGCCGGGCAAAGGCGGGCGCTACTTTACCTTTGTCAAGTTGACCACCGCCGACGGGCTCGTTGGCTATGGCGAGCCCTACGGCATCCCCTACGGTCCCGCCGCGACGCGGGCGGTGATCAAGGATGTGTTCCAGCGGCACTTGCGGGGCCACAGCGCCCACGACATAGAGGCGTTTTGGCGGCGTGCCTACTCGGCCGGCTTCTCCCAGCGCCCCGACCCCTCGCTCATGGGCGCTGTTTCGGGGTTGGAGACGGCCCTGTGGGACATTATGGGAAAAGCCTGTGGAAAACCTGTGTATCAGCTGTTGGGGGGCTGTGTAGAACCCGACTTGCGCGCCTACACCTACCTCTACCCCGCCGCCGCCGATCCGCAGGCGCGGGCCTATGCCGACGCCCAAGTCGCTGCCGAGCGGGCGCGTTTTTACGCCGACCTAGGCTTCACCGCCCTCAAGTTTGACCCGGCAGGCCCCTATACGACCTACGATCCGCGCCAGCCCTCAATCCAGGATCTGCGCTTCATCGAAACCTTCGTCGGCACCGTCCGCGACGCCGTCGGCGACCGGGCCGATCTGCTGTTCGGCACCCATGGGCAATTCACCCCCAGCGGTGCCCGCCAAGTCGCCCAAGTGCTCGAACCCTTCGCGCCGCGATGGTTTGAGGAACCGACGCCGCCGGAAAACCCCGAGGCCATGGCCGAAGTCGCCCGCGCCACCACCATTCCCATTGCGACGGGGGAGCGGCTGACGACCCCGTACGAATTCGCCGCCGTGCTGCGCGCAGGCGCCGCCTCAATCCTACAACCGGCCCTAGGGCGCGCAGGCGGAATCCTGGCGGCCAAAAAAATCGCTGCCCTGGCCGAAGCGCACCAGGCGGTTCTGGCCCCCCACCTCTACGCTGGCCCCATCGAAGCCCTGGCCAACATCCACCTTGGCCTCTCGATTCCCAACTTCCTCATGGCCGAAATGATCGAAACCATGGGCGGGTTCCACGCCGACTTGCTGACCGACCCCATCCAAATCGAGCAAGGCCGGATTCTGCCCCCAACCAAACCTGGCCTCGGCGCCGGCCTGAACGAAGACCTGGCGCGCGACAATCCCTATGCAGGCACCAAGCTGCATCTGGAAATGCTCGACCAACGCATCTGGACGGGGGTCAGTTTGCCGGGCACCAACGCCGATATCAAAATGGGCGGAAGTCAGTAACACGGACCGCTGTAATACCAGTTCTCCTTAAAACAGACTCTTTATGAACTTGTATAGAGCCGCAACTGCGCTTGCCCTGCCCTTATCCTGCGCGACGTCGCAATATCCATCACAGGCCGCCCAGGGACGGGCGGCCCTGGCCCTTCGCCAGCCCTAGAAACTGCGGTCCCAGGTTCCGTCGAGGCGGATTTCCTCGTTCTCATCGTTGCCCAATTCCCCGAAGGTCAGATCGATCCGGGTCGTTGACCCGTCGTCGTTGTTGCCGATCCAACCGACGCTGATCGCGCCGACGGGGGCTTCGTTGGGCGAATAGATGGTCCCGTCGCTCAGCGTCACATCTTCGGCTCCGAACACCTGGCTCAACTCCCCGCGCAGGGTGAGCCGCCCAATCTCGGGCAATTCAGGTGTGATGTATTCAACGCCTGAGCCAAGTCGGCCGATGCTGACCTGGGCTTCATCCGAGGTGATACCGTCGGAGAAAGTAAAGCTATCCAAAGTCTCGGTAGAGTAGAGCACCTCGGTAAAGGGTGTCAGCGTGCCGCCATCGGGCAAGGCCTGTTGGCCGCTGAGTTCGCCCTTCAAAATCAGACGCAAGGAGTTAGCATTGCCCGTCGCGTCCGTCTCGCTCTCAAACTCGTTGCGTGAGAGTGTGACAATGGACGACCCGGTATAGATCAGGTCTCCCGCACGGCGGGCGCTATAGTACCCGATAGATGCCCCTGCCCGGTCCACATCGGTTTCGCCGTCGTAGTTCCAGCTTGAGGCTTCTGCGCCGTAGAGCAGACCGCTTACCGAGGTTGCATCCTTGGACAGTTCGCTACCGACAACGGCGTAGCCAAAGACCCCGTCCCCGTTCAGCTCGGCATCGACGGAGGCCCGAGAGATCCCTGTGGAGAACCAGTCAACCAGCGGCGCACTGCCGTCCTCACCGTCGCGCGCGGACACCACATTGAGGCGGCGATAGGCGCTGGTATCCACGGACGCGAGGGCGGCATCGACATCCCCGGCGTCGTCAAGGCCACCGCCAGCGCTCCCGTCCGTCGCTGATGAGGGAACCAACCCAGGTACAGCCACGCCGCTCGAAAGCCCGCCGATGGCCGCATCGCTGACCAAGCTCCCGAGCTGGGCGCTCATGACCTGGCTATTGGCAATGGACGAGATGACAGCACCGCCATCCTCATCCGGAGCCATCTGGACGAACTCCACCTGGACACTATTGCCGACCGCGCCACCGTTCACCGTGGCGCTCAAGGTGGCGACCGTGGGTTGTGTGCCCGACGTCAGGGTGGCGGTGTAGGTGCCGTTGCCCTGGTCCACAGTGGCGCTGACCTGACCTGCGCTGGTGGCAAAGACGACCCGATCACCGCCTTGCGTCAAATTATTGCCGTCGGCGTCGCGAACACGGACCGTCAGCGTCGCCGTATCTTCGCCATCGGCATCGAGGCTGGAGACACTGCTGGACAGGGTTGAGCGGGACGCGTCCGCGACGGGGGTTGTGGCATCTTCCTCATCAGGATCGGATACAGCGTCGGGATCCCCGTCATCATCGCTAATCTTCAGGCTCAGACTGCCGCTTGCATCATCATAGCTGCCCCCCGTTGCGGTAAGACTGATCGAAAGCGTTCGATCGCCCTGGTTGTCATTATCGGTGGTTCTGATGAGGACCGACTGAGGATCGGCCCAGTCTGCTGTGGTAAAGGTCAGAGTCTCTGGGTCTAGCGTCGCCGCACCAGGATCAGAAGAGCTGAGGCTCACGACTACGTCGGTCGAGGGGGCTGCCTCCAACGCCACGGTGAAGGTCGCAGCGCTCCCTTCGTTCACCGTCACCGACGTCGTTGAGAGGGCAAACCCAGCGTCATCATCCTCAATGGTGACTGGCAGCGACGCCGTAAGGTTGTTGTAACCGCTATCATCAGATGCGGCTACAAACGTCACAAATGACTCCGCCTTGCCTACGACCTCGTTATCAACCGCCTTGACGGTCACCAGCTGCGGGGTCTCCCAGTTCGTTGTTGAGAAGGTCAAGTCTGTGTCAGACGAAATCTCGACTAAGGCGTCGCCAGGTGACAGCGTCACGGTAACTTCCGCATCGGGGGCTTTCTGCAACACCACGGTGAACTGTTTGGTTCTGCCCTCGGTAAGTGTCAAGGTATCGGTCGACAGGACCAGGTCAGCATCATCATTGTCGTCAACGGTGACCTCTATGGACGCTGCTTGGACACCATCATAGCCCCCGCCTGATGGGTCAAGGGTGATCGTTGAGGCTCTTTGAGATTCTTCACTATCCTCAACACCTGTCACCGTCACGGTTTGCGATCTGTTCCAGTTGCTGGCCGTAAATGTCAGATCAATGGACCTTGACTGGTTTTGACCACCGTCACTTGAAACGGTTGCCGCATCAACGTCGCTTGAAGAAAGGCTTACCGTCACATCCTCATTTGGTTGCGTATCCAGAACAACCGTGAAGGTCTCGGCGGTGCCTTCTTTCACCAAAATGTTCTCCGTGGACACTGAGATCGCTGGGACACTCGTATCGACAACGGTGACGCTTACTGACTCGGCCTCAACATCGTCATACTCTCCTCCCGACGGCGTCACGCTGATCGACGCGGTCGCCTCGTTCATATCATCGTCCTGGACGCCCGTAACTGTGACGGTTTGCTCCGTAGCCCAGTTATCGGCTTTGAACGTCAGAACGACACTCTCTGCCGGCGATTGGGCGCCTTCGCTCGATACGAGGGCCGCTGCGACACTGCCTGATTGAATGGTCATGGTTACATCAGCATTTGGCTGGGTCGTCAGCCCGACTTCGAAGCTAGACGTGCCGCCTTCGTCCACCTGAACGTTTGAAGGTAAAACATAGATTCCAGCCACACTATTGTCGGCAACCTCGACACTTACGGAGTCAGGATTCATACCGTGATACTCGACCGCACCCGTAACCGCGAAGGTAATCGACAGCTCTTCATCGTTCGTATCGCTATCCTGGACGCCCGTAACCGTCACCGTCTGCGGAGAATTCCAATTCGTGGATGTAAACGTCAGATCAATAGACTCTGCTTGGGTCGCTCCACCATCCTTAGAAACGTTCGCCGCAGCACCATCATCGCTGGATACCGTCACCGTAACATCACCGCTCGGCTCCGTAGTCAACGCAACCGTAAAGGTGTCAGTGTCTTGTTCGAGCATCGAAACGCTGGTCTCAGAAACCGTGATGCCAGGCGTGTCATCGTCCGTTACACTAACGCCAACCGATACCGCTGTAACGTCCAGAGTGTTATACTCCTGGCCTGCAACACCAAAGCTGATCGACGGGGTTTCATCACGCGTGTCATCGTCTTCAACGCCTGTAACTGTGACGGTTTGCTCCGTAGCCCAGTTATCGACTGTGAACGTCAGATCAACAGAACCCGCTTGGGTTGCCCCGCCATCACTCGATACGCTCGCCGCTGCACCATCATCGCTGGATACCGTCACAGTAACATCACCGCTCGGCTGCGTATTCAACTTGACCGTAAAGCTGTCCGTGGCTCCTTCATCCATCGAAACACCAGCATCGGTAGCGGAAACCGTAAGGCCGGGGCTATCATTGTCCGTTACAGAAACGCTCACCAATACGTCTGTAACGTCCAGAGTGTTATACTCCTCACCTGCAACACCAAAGCTGATCGACGGGGTTTCATCACGCGTGTCATCGTCTTCAACGCCTGTAACTGTGACGGTTTGCTCCGTAGCCCAGTTATCGACTGTGAACGTCAGATCAACAGAACCCGCTTGGGTTGCCCCGCCATCACTCGATACGCTCGCCGCTGCACCATCATCGCTGGATACCGTCACAGTAACATCACCGCTCGGCTGCGTATTCAACTTGACCGTAAAGCTGTCCGTGGCTCCTTCATCCATCGAAACACCAGCATCGGTAGCGGAAACCGTAAGGCCGGGGCTATCATTGTCCGTTACAGAAACGCTCACCAATACGTCTGTAACGTCCAGAGTGTTATACTCCTCACCTGCAACACCAAAGCTGATCGACGGGGTTTCATCACGCGTGTCATCGTCTTCAACGCCTGTAACTGTGACGGTTTGCTCCCCGTCGATCAGCTTTGGTGTTGCAGGTGAGGAGTATAACACTCTGGACGTTACAGACGTATTGGTGAGCGTTTCTGTAACGGACAATGATAGCCCCGGCCTTACGGTTTCCGCTACCGATGCTGGTGTTTCGATGGATGAAGGAGCCACGGACAGCTTTACGGTCAAGTTGAATACGCAGCCGAGCGGTGATGTTACTGTGACGGTATCCAGCGATGATGGTGCAGCGGCGAGCGTATCGAGTGATGGCGGGGCAACCCAAGCGGGTTCTGTTGATCTGACGTTCACAGTCGATAACTGGGCTACGGAGCAAACCGTCACAGTTACAGGCGTTGAAGACGATGACACGCGTGATGAAACCCCGTCGATCAGCTTTGGTGTTGCAGGTGAGGAGTATAACACTCTGGACGTTACAGACGTATTGGTGAGCGTTTCTGTAACGGACAATGATAGCCCCGGCCTTACGGTTTCCGCTACCGATGCTGGTGTTTCGATGGATGAAGGAGCCACGGACAGCTTTACGGTCAAGTTGAATACGCAGCCGAGCGGTGATGTTACTGTGACGGTATCCAGCGATGATGGTGCAGCGGCGAGCGTATCGAGTGATGGCGGGGCAACCCAAGCGGGTTCTGTTGATCTGACGTTCACAGTCGATAACTGGGCTACGGAGCAAACCGTCACAGTTACAGGCGTTGAAGACGATGACACGCGTGATGAAACCCCGTCGATCAGCTTTGGTGTTGCAGGTGAGGAGTATAACACTCTGGACGTTACAGACGTATTGGTGAGCGTTTCTGTAACGGACAATGATAGCCCCGGCCTTACGGTTTCCGCTACCGATGCTGGTGTTTCGATGGATGAAGGAGCCACGGACAGCTTTACGGTCAAGTTGAATACGCAGCCGAGCGGTGATGTTACTGTGACGGTATCCAGCGATGATGGTGCAGCGGCGAGCGTATCGAGTGATGGCGGGGCAACCCAAGCGGGTTCTGTTGATCTGACGTTCACAGTCGATAACTGGGCTACGGAGCAAACCGTCACAGTTACAGGCGTTGAAGACGATGACACGCGTGATGAAACCCCGTCGATCAGCTTTGGTGTTGCAGGTGAGGAGTATAACACTCTGGACGTTACAGACGTATTGGTGAGCGTTTCTGTAACGGACAATGATAGCCCCGGCCTTACGGTTTCCGCTACCGATGCTGGTGTTTCGATGGATGAAGGAGCCACGGACAGCTTTACGGTCAAGTTGAATACGCAGCCGAGCGGTGATGTTACTGTGACGGTATCCAGCGATGATGGTGCAGCGGCGAGCGTATCGAGTGATGGCGGGGCAACCCAAGCGGGTTCTGTTGATCTGACGTTCACAGTCGATAACTGGGCTACGGAGCAAACCGTCACAGTTACAGGCGTTGAAGACGATGACACGCGTGATGAAACCCCGTCGATCAGCTTTGGTGTTGCAGGTGAGGAGTATAACACTCTGGACGTTACAGACGTATTGGTGAGCGTTTCTGTAACGGACAATGATAGCCCCGGCCTTACGGTTTCCGCTACCGATGCTGGTGTTTCGATGGATGAAGGAGCCACGGACAGCTTTACGGTCAAGTTGAATACGCAGCCGAGCGGTGATGTTACTGTGACGGTATCCAGCGATGATGGTGCAGCGGCGAGCGTATCGAGTGATGGCGGGGCAACCCAAGCGGGTTCTGTTGATCTGACGTTCACAGTCGATAACTGGGCTACGGAGCAAACCGTCACAGTTACAGGCGTTGAAGACGATGACACGCGTGATGAAACCCCGTCGATCAGCTTTGGTGTTGCAGGTGAGGAGTATAACACTCTGGACGTTACAGACGTATTGGTGAGCGTTTCTGTAACGGACAATGATAGCCCCGGCCTTACGGTTTCCGCTACCGATGCTGGTGTTTCGATGGATGAAGGAGCCACGGACAGCTTTACGGTCAAGTTGAATACGCAGCCGAGCGGTGATGTTACTGTGACGGTATCCAGCGATGATGGTGCAGCGGCGAGCGTATCGAGTGATGGCGGGGCAACCCAAGCGGGTTCTGTTGATCTGACGTTCACAGTCGATAACTGGGCTACGGAGCAAACCGTCACAGTTACAGGCGTTGAAGACGATGACACGCGTGATGAAACCCCGTCGATCAGCTTTGGTGTTGCAGGTGAGGAGTATAACACTCTGGACGTTACAGACGTATTGGTGAGCGTTTCTGTAACGGACAATGATAGCCCCGGCCTTACGGTTTCCGCTACCGATGCTGGTGTTTCGATGGATGAAGGAGCCACGGACAGCTTTACGGTCAAGTTGAATACGCAGCCGAGCGGTGATGTTACTGTGACGGTATCCAGCGATGATGGTGCAGCGGCGAGCGTATCGAGTGATGGCGGGGCAACCCAAGCGGGTTCTGTTGATCTGACGTTCACAGTCGATAACTGGGCTACGGAGCAAACCGTCACAGTTACAGGCGTTGAAGACGATGACACGCGTGATGAAACCCCGTCGATCAGCTTTGGTGTTGCAGGTGAGGAGTATAACACTCTGGACGTTACAGACGTATTGGTGAGCGTTTCTGTAACGGACAATGATAGCCCCGGCCTTACGGTTTCCGCTACCGATGCTGGTGTTTCGATGGATGAAGGAGCCACGGACAGCTTTACGGTCAAGTTGAATACGCAGCCGAGCGGTGATGTTACTGTGACGGTATCCAGCGATGATGGTGCAGCGGCGAGCGTATCGAGTGATGGCGGGGCAACCCAAGCGGGTTCTGTTGATCTGACGTTCACAGTCGATAACTGGGCTACGGAGCAAACCGTCACAGTTACAGGCGTTGAAGACGATGACACGCGTGATGAAACCCCGTCGATCAGCTTTGGTGTTGCAGGTGAGGAGTATAACACTCTGGACGTTACAGACGTATTGGTGAGCGTTTCTGTAACGGACAATGATAGCCCCGGCCTTACGGTTTCCGCTACCGATGCTGGTGTTTCGATGGATGAAGGAGCCACGGACAGCTTTACGGTCAAGTTGAATACGCAGCCGAGCGGTGATGTTACTGTGACGGTATCCAGCGATGATGGTGCAGCGGCGAGCGTATCGAGTGATGGCGGGGCAACCCAAGCGGGTTCTGTTGATCTGACGTTCACAGTCGATAACTGGGCTACGGAGCAAACCGTCACAGTTACAGGCGTTGAAGACGATGACACGCGTGATGAAACCCCGTCGATCAGCTTTGGTGTTGCAGGTGAGGAGTATAACACTCTGGACGTTACAGACGTATTGGTGAGCGTTTCTGTAACGGACAATGATAGCCCCGGCCTTACGGTTTCCGCTACCGATGCTGGTGTTTCGATGGATGAAGGAGCCACGGACAGCTTTACGGTCAAGTTGAATACGCAGCCGAGCGGTGATGTTACTGTGACGGTATCCAGCGATGATGGTGCAGCGGCGAGCGTATCGAGTGATGGCGGGGCAACCCAAGCGGGTTCTGTTGATCTGACGTTCACAGTCGATAACTGGGCTACGGAGCAAACCGTCACAGTTACAGGCGTTGAAGACGATGACACGCGTGATGAAACCCCGTCGATCAGCTTTGGTGTTGCAGGTGAGGAGTATAACACTCTGGACGTTACAGACGTATTGGTGAGCGTTTCTGTAACGGACAATGATAGCCCCGGCCTTACGGTTTCCGCTACCGATGCTGGTGTTTCGATGGATGAAGGAGCCACGGACAGCTTTACGGTCAAGTTGAATACGCAGCCGAGCGGTGATGTTACTGTGACGGTATCCAGCGATGATGGTGCAGCGGCGAGCGTATCGAGTGATGGCGGGGCAACCCAAGCGGGTTCTGTTGATCTGACGTTCACAGTCGATAACTGGGCTACGGAGCAAACCGTCACAGTTACAGGCGTTGAAGACGATGACACGCGTGATGAAACCCCGTCGATCAGCTTTGGTGTTGCAGGTGAGGAGTATAACACTCTGGACGTTACAGACGTATTGGTGAGCGTTTCTGTAACGGACAATGATAGCCCCGGCCTTACGGTTTCCGCTACCGATGCTGGTGTTTCGATGGATGAAGGAGCCACGGACAGCTTTACGGTCAAGTTGAATACGCAGCCGAGCGGTGATGTTACTGTGACGGTATCCAGCGATGATGGTGCAGCGGCGAGCGTATCGAGTGATGGCGGGGCAACCCAAGCGGGTTCTGTTGATCTGACGTTCACAGTCGATAACTGGGCTACGGAGCAAACCGTCACAGTTACAGGCGTTGAAGACGATGACACGCGTGATGAAACCCCGTCGATCAGCTTTGGTGTTGCAGGTGAGGAGTATAACACTCTGGACGTTACAGACGTATTGGTGAGCGTTTCTGTAACGGACAATGATAGCCCCGGCCTTACGGTTTCCGCTACCGATGCTGGTGTTTCGATGGATGAAGGAGCCACGGACAGCTTTACGGTCAAGTTGAATACGCAGCCGAGCGGTGATGTTACTGTGACGGTATCCAGCGATGATGGTGCAGCGGCGAGCGTATCGAGTGATGGCGGGGCAACCCAAGCGGGTTCTGTTGATCTGACGTTCACAGTCGATAACTGGGCTACGGAGCAAACCGTCACAGTTACAGGCGTTGAAGACGATGACACGCGTGATGAAACCCCGTCGATCAGCTTTGGTGTTGCAGGTGAGGAGTATAACACTCTGGACGTTACAGACGTATTGGTGAGCGTTTCTGTAACGGACAATGATAGCCCCGGCCTTACGGTTTCCGCTACCGATGCTGGTGTTTCGATGGATGAAGGAGCCACGGACAGCTTTACGGTCAAGTTGAATACGCAGCCGAGCGGTGATGTTACTGTGACGGTATCCAGCGATGATGGTGCAGCGGCGAGCGTATCGAGTGATGGCGGGGCAACCCAAGCGGGTTCTGTTGATCTGACGTTCACAGTCGATAACTGGGCTACGGAGCAAACCGTCACAGTTACAGGCGTTGAAGACGATGACACGCGTGATGAAACCCCGTCGATCAGCTTTGGTGTTGCAGGTGAGGAGTATAACACTCTGGACGTTACAGACGTATTGGTGAGCGTTTCTGTAACGGACAATGATAGCCCCGGCCTTACGGTTTCCGCTACCGATGCTGGTGTTTCGATGGATGAAGGAGCCACGGACAGCTTTACGGTCAAGTTGAATACGCAGCCGAGCGGTGATGTTACTGTGACGGTATCCAGCGATGATGGTGCAGCGGCGAGCGTATCGAGTGATGGCGGGGCAACCCAAGCGGGTTCTGTTGATCTGACGTTCACAGTCGATAACTGGGCTACGGAGCAAACCGTCACAGTTACAGGCGTTGAAGACGATGACACGCGTGATGAAACCCCGTCGATCAGCTTTGGTGTTGCAGGTGAGGAGTATAACACTCTGGACGTTACAGACGTATTGGTGAGCGTTTCTGTAACGGACAATGATAGCCCCGGCCTTACGGTTTCCGCTACCGATGCTGGTGTTTCGATGGATGAAGGAGCCACGGACAGCTTTACGGTCAAGTTGAATACGCAGCCGAGCGGTGATGTTACTGTGACGGTATCCAGCGATGATGGTGCAGCGGCGAGCGTATCGAGTGATGGCGGGGCAACCCAAGCGGGTTCTGTTGATCTGACGTTCACAGTCGATAACTGGGCTACG
>CBDDHH010000004.1:0-965168 GCA_965228345.1 Alphaproteobacteria bacterium
TCTTTGGGCGGCGGATCAGATCGAAAGGGTCATCTTGCGCGAAGGGCCCGATACCGTGGGGGCCCTGTGTCTTGAGCCTGTTACCGCGGGCGGCGGGGTCATTGTCCCGCCCGCCGATTATTGGCCGCGCGTGCAGGACATATGTGCGAAGTACGATGTGTTGTTACACATTGACGAAGTCGTGTGCGGTGTTGGGCGAACGGGCGACTGGTTCGGTTATCAGCACTATGGGGTGCAGCCCGACTTTGTGACTATGGCAAAGGGGTCGCCTCGGGCTACGCTGCCATCGCGTGTCTGGTCACAACCGAGCAGATCTTTGAGATGTTCAAAGACGCGGCTGACGACCCGCTTAACTACTTCCGTGATATTTCCACATTTGGCGGCTGCACTGCGGGGCCTGCTGCGGCCATTGAGAACATGGCGATTATTGAGGAGGAAGGCCTGCTCGCCAACACCCAGTCCATGGGCGCCCGCCTGCTCGCAAATTTGACCGCCCTGCAAGATCGCCACAGAGTGATCGGGGATGTGCGCGGCAAGGGCTTGTTTTGCGGGGCAGAATTGGTTGCCGATCGCACCACGAAGGAACCGGTATCGGAAAAGGATGTCCAGGCGGTGGTGGCTCATTGCATGCGCCAGGGCGTCGTCATCGGCGCGACAAACCGATCGGTTCCAGGGTTTAACAACACTCTGTGCTTTAGCCCGCCCCTTGTCATAAGCACCGACGAAGTTGATGAACTCACTCACGCTGTTGATAAGGCCTTAACTGCTGTTTTTGGCTAGGAGATCGCATGTATTGCGTGACAAATACGGTCGCCAACGCACCCGCAGCGCAAAGCTCTGGGAAGCACAGTCCCATCTACAACCCCGCAACGGAGAACAAATCGGTACCGTCGGCCTGTCGTCGCCCGACGATCTGGCGGCAGCAGTAGCGGCGGCCAAAGCAGCATTCCCATCCTGGCAATCGACCCCGCCCGCCAAGCGCGCGCGCATATTTTACAAATATTCCGAAATCCTTAATCAGAATGCTGACCTTATTGCCCGCGAAATCAGCCGAGAGCATGGCAAAACCCACGATGACGCCCTGGGCGAAGTCGCGCGCGGGCTGGAAGTTGTTGAATTTGCATGCGGCATCGCCCACCACTTAAAGGGAGACTATAGCCGCAACGTCGGCCCGCAAATCGACGCCTATTCGCAACGCCAGGCCCTCGGTGTTGTGGCGGGGATCACGCCCTTCAATTTTCCAGCTATGATACCCCTGTGGATGTTTCCCATGGCCCTTGCTTGTGGCAACACCTTCATCCTGAAACCTTCTGAGCGCGATCCTTCTGCCGCAACAAAGTTGCAGAACTGCTGATTGACGCAGGACTGCCTGAGGGGGTTTTGAATGTTGTCCATGGCGACAAGATCGCGGTTGATGCGATCCTCGACCATCCCGATATTAAGGCGGTCAGTTTTGTTGGGTCAACCCCGATTGCCGAGTACGTCTATACTCGTGGAACTGCCTCTGGCAAGCGCGTGCAGGCCTTGGGCGGGGCGAAGAACCACATGGTCATCATGCCCGATGCTGACATGGAACAAGCCCGCCGATGCCCTTATGGGGGCGGGATTTGGCTCAGCAGGGAACGCTGCATGGCGGTGTCGGTCGCGGTTCCCATAGGCGACGACACTTCCAAAAAACTGATCGAATACTTGCGACCCGTGTCGAACAGCTCAAGATCGGACCCTCAACCGACGAAACCGCTGACATGGGGCCGTCATCACTGCCGACGCCAAAGCACGGATCCGCCACATGATTGATCAGGGGCAAGCTCAAGGGGCCGATCTGGTCGTCGATGGCCGGGACTTCTCACTGCAAGGCTACGAAAACGGGTTTTTCCTAGGCAGCACCCTGTTTGACCAAGTCAAACCTCATATGGAAATTTATCGCCAAGAAATTTTCGGCCCCGTTTTGAGTGTCATGGAACCCCAAACCTTTGATAGCGCAACGCAGCTCATAAACGAACACCAGTACGGCAATGGCACCGCGATTTTCACCCGCGATGGCGACGCTGCCCGCACCTTTGCCGATGAAATCGAGGTCGGCATGGTTGGGATCAACGTGCCCATTCCCGTTCCCGTGGGGTACCATTCTTTCGGGGATGGAAACGTTCCTCCTTTGGTGCCCATGGCATATACGGCCCCGAGGCCGTGCATTTTTATTCGCGCCTCAAAACCACAACGACGCGCTGGCCCAAAGGGATCGCCAAAGGCGCGGTTTATGCCTTTCCACCCTAAAGCACGCCCTTCGCGTGTGTTTTGAACCAATTGAGTGGCCTTAACGTTTTGGTGTAATACCGGCGGCAATTAGAAGTGGGTCCTATATTCCCTGGTATAAGGGTCGCGACTGCGGCCCGCCAAGCGGGCTCCAAGCCCGAAGGGCGCAGGGAACGCCCGCGCACGAGAGGGTTGGGCTCCAAGCCCGAAGGGCGCAGGGAACGCCCGCGCACGAGAGGGTTGGGCTCCAAGCCCGAAGGGCGCAGGGAACGCCCGCGCACGAGAGGGTTGGGCTCCAAGCCCGAAGGGCGCAGGGACCGCCCGCGCTAAAAACAAGCGGCCCCGAGACAAGCTAAGAAAGCGCCTCGGGTATAAGCGAAGGCCCCGTCCTGCGGTCGGGCTGAGCGAGCGGTGCGAGCGAGGTGAGACCGCAAACCCAAAAAGCCGAAACGCAACGCGTTTCTGGCGTGAGAAAACGCTCATATTCCGTCGGACAAGATACGAAACGGTCATAAAAAGGCGACTTTTATGACCGTTTCGTATAACGCCATTTAATCGAGTCAAAACAAACGCGAATGACTTTAAGTCCTCGGCGCGTACTTGTTCAAAATCCGCTGGAGGGTGCGGCGGTGCATGCGCAAGCACCGGGCGGTTTCGGAGACGTTGTGACCGCATTGCTCATAAATTCTTAAAATATGCTCCCACCGCACTCGGTCTGCCGTCATGGGGAACTCGGGCGGCGGGGGCAGAAGTTGATCGTCGGCCGTTAGCGCATCCTCAATCGTATCAAGATCGGCAGGCTTGGGCAAATAGTCGGCAGCGCCGAGTTTAACTGCGGAAACCGCCGTGGCGATGTTGCCGTAGCCAGTCAAAACGATCATGCGCGTGCTGGGGCTCACTTTGGGTATGGCCTCGACGAGATCGAGACCACTGCCGTCGGCCAGGCGCAAATCAATTACCGCGTAGGCGGGCGGGGCGCTCAGGCCCGCACGCTTTCCTTCGGTGACACTATAGGTGACACGGACATCGTAGCCGCGCCGCTCCATAGCAAGACCCAAACGATCAGCAAACCGCACATCGTCATCGACAATCAGCAAGGTACGACCTTTGGCGAAGCCTGGAATGTGCTCGGTCATGGGGTTCTATAGCAACCAGACCAAAGAATGATACCAACGGTCCTAAAAAGTGACCTTTTCATGACCGTTTCGTGTCTTGTCTAATGGAATATGAGCGTTTTCTTGCCGCGATGCTAGATCATTTGTGGTAAGCTTGACGCGCCGATTTGGGGGTGGCCACCCCCAAATCGGCGGCGGGGCTGGATCGTTCGTGTCTAGGTGCTGCGTTGCAGGCATCGTTCGTGAGTTTGATCACCCCGTCTTTCCTACAAGTGGCCCGAATGGATACTAGGGAGCCAGCTGTGCGTCCCCTATGACAAGAAAGGGAACGGAAAGATGTCACAAGCTACCATCGGAATTGATGTTTCAAAAGCCCAATTCGATATTTTTGTGTCAAATGGCCAAAACCATAGCTGCAAGCCCAATACCCCTTGCGGGATTAAGGCTCTCATCAAGACCTTGAGCAAGTTTCCTGATTGCCTGGTCGTTTTTGAGGCAACTGGCTTCTATCACAGAGCCTTGGAACGTGGCCCTGCTCAAGCCCAAATCGCTTACGCAAAGGTCAACCCTTGGCAAGCGCGATGCTTTGCCAACAGCATCGGCCAACTCGCAAAAACCGATAAGGTCGATGCGAAAATCCTGGCACTCATGGGCCAAACCCTCCCCCTTGAGCCCACCAAGATACGCGATGACGTCATTGAAACTCTTGGAGAATACCAAAGTCTTCATCAAGGGCTTGTGCAAACGCAAACGCAGTGGAGCAACAGGAAGAAAGTCGTTACCCATAAGGCCGCTGTGAGGCTTGCAACGAGAATGCTCAAGACCCTCGAAAGGGAGATCGAACAGCTAACCCTCAAGACCAAGAAGCTCATCGAAGCCCATCCTGATCTCTTGGAACGCTTTAACATAGACCTGATTCTCAATAGGGAGATAAAAAACAGACGGACTTGTCCCTTAGTGCTTATCTCAGCAAATTTTTAAATTGATGTTTGCCAGAGCCGCGACATTCTTAGCAATCATGTTCTCATGTCGGTTTCCTCTGGAGATGTCAGAGAAAATGTTGAACTTTTTCATGCGTCCAATGCCATGCTCAACCTTCACGCGCATAGAGCTGAACCACTTATTGTAGTCTTTTTGTTCTTGGCTTAGATTTTGGTTCTTGGATTTCTTTATCGGGACTTCGCAGTTGGTTCCTACATAAGCTAAGTCGCCCAAGAGCAGGGTATCTGGTGGCTTGTCCAGATGGCTTTGATCATAAAGGGTTTTGTCGTGCTTGCGCCCCGGGTGAACGGGGCCACAAGCACGAATGCGCTTCTTATCATCGACGACAATTTGATGCTTATGAGTAAAGCGCTTCTTTTTCCCCGAGTAGATCTTCTTTCGGCCCTTCGATTTCTTGGGGCGCTGACAGGGGCGCTCGGTCCCATCGACAATCAGATATATGAGCTGCTCCTTATCATCCTCACTTAAAGCAAGCCTGCGCTCGGGCATCTGAAAATGGCCTGCCAATAGCTTGGTCATTGTATTGGTGGACTCGTAACGGTTTTGTTCCGCGCGGTTGAGCAGTTTTTATGCCGCCAAGCGTTCGAATGCTAGGGGGCTTTTCCCACCGTTTGCGCTGTGGCGTCGGCGTGGATTGTAGAAGCCGTTGATATAGTCAAAGATGGCGCGGTGCGCAGACCTCCTGGTTGGCCAGATGTACCGCCATATTAGCTCGGCTTTGATGGTTTTGAAGAAGGCTTCGACAACGGCATTGTCGTAGCAGTTGCCCTTGCCACTCATGGAGGCCTTGAAGCCGTGTTTGGTGAGCAGATCGCGATAGTCATGGCTACAATATTGAGAACCACGGTCGCTATGATGGATGCAGCCCTCTGGTGGTTTTCGATGGGCGATGGCCATTTCCAAGGCACGGATCGCCAAGCCCTTTTTCAACCGATCACTGACCGCCCAACCGATGACGCGGCGGGCGTAGAGGTCCATGACGACGGCGAGATACAGCCAACCTTCCTGTGTCCAGATGTAGGAGATATCTGAGGCCCACTTTTGATTTGGCCCTGAGCAGCTGAAGTCCCCATCCAGCAGATTGGGAGCTACGCCCAGAGAATGTGCACTGTCTGTAGTAACTTTGTATTTGTGCTTACGGGCCACACGTATGCCGTTGGCGGCCATGAGCCTACCAACGCGACGTTCACCTACACGCAAGCCCTCTTCTTTAAGCTCTTCGGTCATGCGGGCCCGCCCGTATGTGCCCATACAGAGGCGATGCTGCTCTCTGATATGCGCCAGAACAACAAGGTCTGCGCGCTGATGCTGGCTCATGCCCCGCGCCCTCCAGGCACGCAGCCCCCGTGATGTGACGCCGAAGAAGGTGCATAGATGCTCCTGGCTAAGGCAACCCTGATACTGGCTGATGTAGGCGAACTTCATTTGCTTATCTCCGCAAAGAACTGGGTGGCCTTTTTTAAGATCTCCCTCTCCTCCTTGAGATGGCGGTTCTCGATGCGAAGGCGTTCGTTTTCCTTGGCCAGTTCAGCAGCATCCGCAACTGCGCCATTATGCAGGGGCAAGGGGCTACCTTCTACCTCAGCACGGTATTTGCGAACCCAGGCATTGAGCGTCGAAAATCCAACACCCAAATCAGAGGCCAACTGCTTGCGCGTCAGCCCACTGCTTAAAGCCATGCGGACCGCATCGCGCTTGAAGTCTTCACTGTGTAATTTGCTCATGATTTTGTCTCCTTGTAATTGAGCTTAGGTGCTCAACCACGCAGAACAAAACCGTTACGAGTCCATGGCGGTTCGGATGCTCGTGCTATCTGAAACCGAAAATATCAAACCCAGAAACTCATGATTGATGTAAGTCCGATAATAGATCAGGCATAAAAGCAGCATCTCCTCAAAGCTTAGCTTATGGCTTGGCCCGCCCCCAATCGCGCGTTGGCGATGGGGGCGAGATAGACGCTGATGGTTGTGAGCCTCCCAAAGCGGCAAAATCTTCTCTGAAATGTCGTCAAAATCGCTGACCCTTATCCCACTTAAGCGGAAAAACAGGCGCGGTTGCTTCTTAAGGATTTTGAAGGTTCTCATAAAAAGGCTAGAATCAGCCAAACCTGACTTCGACAAGACCTTGTTTGCACGCAAAAGCTCTTTTTCAGTTTATCGTGAAGCGGGTCTATCGAATTGGGCTTTTGAAACATCAATTCCGATGGTAACTTGTGACATCTTTGCGTTCCCTTTCTTGTCATACGGGACGCACAGCTGGCTCCCTAGTATCCATTCGGGCCATTTGTAGGAAAGACGGGGTGATCAAACTCACGAACGGTGCCTGCAACGCAGCACCTAGACACGAACGATCCCGCCCCGCCGCCGATTTGGGGGTGGCCACCCCCAAATCGGCGCGTCAAGCTTACCCCAAATGATCTAGCATCGCGGCAAGAAAACGCTCATATTCCATTAGACAAGACACGAAACGGTCATGAAAAGGTCACTTTTTATGACCGTTGGTATAAGCCCACGCTTAAGGATTGGTGAAAAACGCCCCCAATCCATCAACGCGGTGATCTTGGAAAGCGTGTCGTCCTCCCCAAGCCAAGAGGATACATCTTGACGAAACAAATCCATATTCAGACCCTGAGTAAACTCTCAAAGACATAGCAAAACATGCCATCTCAGGGAATCCTTCAATCAAAAAACTCCCTATGCAGAAGCCTTTTCAGGCTTGGAGCCCAACCGTTTCGTGCGCGGACGTTCCCCCCGCCCTTCGGGCTTGGAGCCCGCTTGGGGGCCCAGTCACGACCCCTACACCAGTTCATAAAGAGTCTCTCTTAAAGACCTCTGCATAACACGATTCTTCAAAACGAAAGCACAAAATGTTGGCATCAAACGTCCTAGAAACAACTAAGTGTTGATTCTTGCGGCGTTCGCCGTTTATTATGCAGAGGTCTTTCTTAAGGAAAACTGGTATAAGCAGCAATTCCACCTTAACATTCAGGTCAAATTCAGGCACGCTCCCGCATGGCTATGCATTGGTTTCTTGTCCTATTCGTGTCAGCTCTGGGGGTCACCGCGCGCGCGCAGGCGCCCGCCTGGCAGGTGGGCCGTTTTGACTTGGGCAATCAGACCACGGCGGCGGCGCGCCTATACGGCGGGGCCTTTCAGGCGAATTTTTACTGCGAGCCCAGTGCCGACACACCCGCCAATCTCACTCTTTCGATCACGGCCCTGGGCGCGCTCGACGCCGACTGGACCCAGGCGCATAACGCAGGCCACTTCGACAGACGCGCCTTGGTGCGCGCGGACACGCAGGTGGTCGGCGATACCTCGGCCACGGCGCGCGCGGATGGCCGTCAGCTTCGCTTGGGGTTTGACCCCAAGAACTACGCCTTTGATCGCCTCGTTTCCGGGGCGAATTTGACCTTGGAATTTGAAAACGGGGCGGGTTTGGCCGCCTTTACCTTACCCATGCCCGGAGCGGGGTTGGGCGCCGCCCTGTGTCCGGTCGCCAAATCGTGCGGCCACGATACGACCAACTTGTGCGCGATCTTTGCGACCGTGGAAACCGCCACCACCGCCGCCATCCCCTTAACGCCGGACAAAAACGAGGGCGGGGACCCACAGTGGTTTACTTCAGAATACCAGACGCCCTTCACGACCTTGCCCTTTCATCGCACGGCGTCGATCTTTGATCCCGATCGCGGCGTTGAGATGCATCTGTCATGCTTGTCGGAACAAAGCGAGGCGCTTGCCATCAACTTCCTGTTTGATCGCGACCATCCCGACATCCAGGTCTTTGATACCGGCAGCCCCGACCTCGCCGAAATCGTCTGGGAAACCGCGGAAACCGCGGGGCGCTGGACACAGTTTCAGGTCTATGACGATGGCTATGCCCTGGGCCGGGAAGGCATTGCAGTCGATATGATCAATCGAGCCACGCTCGAGGAACTGATGACAACCGACCGCCACATCGAGGTCATAGCCCGGCAAGGGCCGCGCCAAGTGGCGGCCCAGTTTACCCCGCGCGGCAGCCGCAACGCCATTTGCGCGGTCATGAACGGGTGCGGCGTCCCGCTCGGCTTTTCCCCCGCGTGCCGAAATCGGAATTGAGCCATCCGACGTATCTTGAACTCGGATGATTGGCTTTAGACCTCGCTGCAGTTGAGGCTTGAATAATACCAGCGGCAATTATAAATGACTCTTATGATCGCTGGTATAAGGGCCGCGACTGCGGCCCCCGTAGCGGCCCCGAGATCGGCGGACACGCGCCTCGGGGTATAAGCGAAGGGGAGGCGAAACGCGAAGCGTTTCTGCCGTGAGACACGAAATGGTCATGAAAAGGTCACTTTTTATGACCGTTGGTATAAGTCCCCTTAGTGCGCGAAGACGCATGGCGTATGTTGTCGCTCTGGGGGCCGAAACCCCTCGCGAACAAGGATACGCCCATCACCTGGGATCGGCCCGATGAAGTTTCTTGACGAAGCCAAAATTTTTATCAAGTCGGGCGACGGCGGCAATGGTTGCGTCTCGTTTCGCCGCGAGAAGTACGTTGAACACGGCGGGCCTAACGGCGGCGACGGCGGGCGCGGTGGCGATGTTGAGTTTCGCGCAGTAGACACCCTCAATACCTTAATCGACTTTCGCTATCGCCAGCACTTTCGCGCCGTGCGCGGTCACGATGGCAAAGGGCGCCAAATGTCGGGCAGGGGCGGCAAGGTTTTGACGATCGACGTCCCCACTGGAACGCAAATTTTCGACGAAACCAAACGCCATATCCTCTTTGACTTAACCGAACCCGGTCAGCGCGTCCTGGTCGCCCGCGGCGGCGACGGTGGCCGCGGCAATACCCACTTCAAATCCTCGGTCACTCAGGCGCCGCGCAAGGCCGAACCTGGCTGGCCGGGGCAGGAATTTTGGGTCTGGTTGCGCCTGAAATTGATTGCGCATGTCGGCTTATTGGGCCTGCCCAACGCGGGCAAGTCCACGTTCTTGAGCGCGGTTTCCGCAGCCAAGCCCAAGATCGCCGACTACCCCTTTACCACCCTGCACCCCAACCTGGGCATCGTAGCGCACGACGAACGATCCTTTGTGCTGGCCGATATACCGGGATTGATCGCGGGTGCGTCGCAAGGCGCGGGCATCGGCACACGCTTTTTGGGCCATGTTGAACGAACCAAAGTGCTGCTGCATCTGATCGACGTGACCCAAGACGCGCCGCACGCAGCCTATCAAATCGTGCGGGACGAGCTGGCAGCCTACGGCGGTGATCTCGTGGCACGCCCTGAGGTCGTTGCCCTCAATAAGACCGATGCTTTGATTCCCGAGCTGTGCCAGGAAATCGCGCAAAACTTTCAGGCCGCGACCGGGGTCAGGCCGCTGCTGGTGTCGGGGGCTACGGGGCAAACCCAGGCGGTCTTGCGCGCCGTGACCGCCCATGTTTTTCGCCGCGCGCAAGGAAATCCCAAAATCGAGGCCCCAGAATGGACGCCCTAAGCGCACTGACGAGGGCCAAGAGGTTGGTGATCAAGATCGGCTCGGCGCTGCTGGTTGAGGCGGGGCAGGTGCGTGCGCCCTGGTTGCAAGCGCTCATGGCCGATCTAGCAGCCCGCGATGGCGAAACGTTGATCGTGTCTTCGGGCGCCATTCGTCTTGGTCTTGGCCGCCTCGGGTTTGATCCGCAACGCATAGACCTGAGCCAGAGCCAAGCCGCCGCCGCCGTCGGGCAGATCGCCTTGTCAGGGGTTTATGAGCAAGCGGCGGCTCGCGAGGGGCTGAAGATCGGCCAAATTTTGCTCACCCAAGAGGATACGGAGGCGCGGGGACGTTATTTGAACGCGCGCGGCACCCTGACCACCTTACTGGAGGCAGGGGTGATTCCCTTGGTGAACGAGAATGATACAGTCGCAACGGCAGAAATTCGATTTGGCGACAACGACCGCTTGGCAGCGCGCGTGGCGGCCTTGGTCGGCGCCGACTGCTTGCTGATCCTCTCCGACATTGACGGGCTCTATACGGCCAATCCCAAGTCCAACACCGACGCTCAGCACGTCCCGCTGATTCGCGAGATCGACGCACGCGTGAGCGCCATGGCCGATGCCCATTCCGACCCCCTGTCCAAGGGCGGGATGGCAACCAAACTGGCGGCGGCGCAAATTGCCCTGGCGGCGGGCACCCATATGGTGTTGGCCGACGGGCGGGCGCCGGCGCCCTTGACGCGGCTGCATCAGGGCGCGCGCGCCAGCCTGTTTCAGGCCGAAGGCACCCCCACCAGCGCGCGCAAGGCCTGGATCGCAGGCAGTCTCAAACCCATGGGCCGCCTCCGGATCGACGCGGGCGCGGCCCGTGCCCTTGGTCAAGGCAAATCGCTTTTGCCCGTGGGCGTTACGCAGGTGTCAGGCCAGTTCGATCGCGGCGCGGCGGTGCAGGTCTTGGACGCCGAAGGTCGCGAGGTAGCGCGGGGCCTTGCCGCCTACAGCGCGGCGGAGGCACAGAAAATTTTGGGTTTGCATTTGGACGAAATCCAGGCATCCCTCGGCTACATCCGTACCAAGGCCCTCATTCACGCGAACGATTTGATATTGTTATGACGACTTCCGCTGGTTTCTTCTCTCGTCTTGCCGCACGCTTTTCCGAACGGGCGGCCCATGCTGATCAGGTGGTTCGCGAGGTACGGGAATCCTTGACGCCAGAGGCACCCAATCAACTGATTGATCTGGGTCGTGCGGCCAAGCACGCGGCAGCTGAGCTCGGGCTCGCGACCCCGACGGTCAAAAAGCGGGCCTTGCGCGCCTGCGCCCAAGAACTGCGCGCGGCGGCCCCCGACATTGAGGCCGCCAACGCAACCGACATGGCGGCTGGCCGCGATAAGGGCTTGTCGGCAGCCATGCTCGATCGCTTGTTCCTCGACGCCGCGCGGATCGAGGCTATGGCCGAAGCGGTGGCGGAGATTGCGCACATGCCCGATCCCGTCGGGCGGGTCTTGAGCGAAACCGCACGTCCAAATGGCCTCACAATCCAGCGCGTATCGGTGCCCCTGGGTGTGATCGGGATCATTTATGAAAGCCGGCCCAACGTCACGTCGGATGCGGCAGCGCTGTGCATCAAGGCGGGTAACGCCTGCATTTTGCGCGGCGGCTCGGATTCGTGGCAGTCGGCGACGCTGATCGCGGCTGCCATGCGCAAGGGTCTGGAAAGCGCGGACCTAAACCCCGACGGCGTGCAGCGGGTGCCGAGTCCGGATCGCGCCTTGGTAGGGGACTTGCTACGCCTGCATAACTATGTCGACGTCATCGTTCCTCGTGGGGGAAAATCGCTGGTGGCGCGGGTCCGAGCCGAGGCGCGCGTGCCTGTGTTTTCACACCTCGACGGAATCTGCCATACTTACGTCGATGCGAAGGCCGATCTTGCCATGGCCCAGAACATTGTTCTGAACGCCAAGCTGCGTCGCACGGGCATCTGCGGGTCCATGGAAACCTTGCTGGTCCATGCTAGCCTTGCCCAATCGTTCTTGCCGCAAGTCGTGGCCGAGCTGCAGGCGGCCGGGTGCGAGGTGCGCGGCGATACTGCAGTGACCGCCCTACCCGGAGTAATCCCTGCCACAGCCGAAGATTGGAATACTGAATACCTAGACGCAGTGGTGTCGGTCGCCGTGGTCAAGGACGTAGAGGCAGCCATCGCACACATCAACCGTCATTCATCTCACCATACCGACGCCATCATTACCAGGACCAAGAAAACCGCGGACCGGTTCTTGGCGGCTGTGGACAGTGCCATTGTCATGGTCAATACCTCAACCCAGTTCGCCGATGGTGGTGAGTTTGGCCTGGGTGCCGAAATCGGCATTTCAACGGGCCGATTGCATGCGCGTGGACCTGTGAGCGCGGCGGAACTGACGACTTATAAATACCACGTGATCGGGAACGGCCAAATTCGCAGCTGATGGCGACAACTGCCCCCCATCTCTACGGAAACAAAGATACGCTCTGGTCGCCCGATCGCACCTACCGCTATTTCTTGCGCCGCCGTGTCGAGGACGGGTCTGCCCTGGCCGCCAAGCCGCCCATTGGGTTTATTTTGCTCAACCCCTCTACCGCCGATGAAACCAAGGACGACCCAACCGTGCGTCGATGCCGACGCTACGCTCTGGCCTGGGGCTACGGCGAAGTAATTATCCTCAACGCCTTTGCCTTCCGCGCCACCGATCCTGCGCTGATGCGCGCGCAAGCGGACCCTGTGGGGCCCGACAATGATCGGGTGCTTAGGGAGTCGGCAACGGCGCTGGTCGCCCATGGAGGTGCGCTGGTGTGCGGCTGGGGCAATCACGGCGCTTTTCAGGGACGCGGCACTGCCTTGCGCACCCTCCTAAGAGCTTGTCCTGCACAGGCCTTTCCCCATACAAGGGCGGGCGAGCCCGGCCATCCCCTTTACCTCCGCAAAGATGTTCATCTGGAGACCCTGCAGCATGATTGACCCCACTCAGTTTTATCGCACGCGTCGCTCTGTCAAGGTCGCCGATATGGTCCCTGGTGGCCCGTCGGAACAAGATCGCGACACGATCCTGGCCGCGGGGTTGCGCGTGCCCGACCATGGCAAACTGGCACCGTTCCAATTTTTGGTGTTTGAGGGCGACGCGCGCGGGGCCTTTGGGCATCACGTTTTGGGGCCTCGGTTTGCAGAACTGCATCCCGAGGCCGCATCGACAACCCTCGCCCTGGAATCACAGCGATTTGAGCAAGCAGGTCTGGTGATTGTCGTGCTGTTTACACCCAAGACCCATCCCAAAGTCCCCCTTTGGGAACAACAAATGGCAGTCGGAGCCGCGGCAATGAACATGCTGACTTGCGCCCAAGCCCTGGGCTACGGTGGCCAGTGGCTGACCCAGTGGTACAGCTTCGACGATCAAGTGCTGCGAGCTCTCGGCGGCGATCCCGACCAGGGGCACCGCGTGGCCGGGGTCTTGTATTTCGGCGGCCTGCAAGTGAACGTCGAGGATCGGGATCGACCCGATCCAAAAAGACACATTCGCTTCTGGTCATCACCTTAGAACTGTTTAAGGCCTTGACCTCTTAAGGAGGCCAAGACTTTAAGGCCTTTTGAATGCTTTTTCTCTCAGAAACTCTCGTTCTGTTGGGGTAAAATCGAGCTTTTTTACAAGTTTAGCTGAAAGGCCTGTCTTGTCCACTGCTTTCCGTAAAGACGCGAAGATATCACCTGCCACCCGCCGGGTAGGGCTGTGGTCGCGGCTGATCGGACGCACGAACCAGAAACCACGCGATAAGGTACGTGGCTTGATTTCAGAAGTGCAGGCCTCCCTGCCCCAAGCCGATCCGTTACGCCGAGCACGCTTGCAATCCTCCATGGTGCGGACACGCTTATCGGGAAAACAAGGTCAAGAAACGGACCAGGCGGAGACCGCAATCGTGCGCGCGGAACGGGCCGCCAATCAACAGTTTGAGCAGGAACAGGCCACATCACACGTGCAGCAGGCTTTGCATCCCCAACGCACTTCGGCGCGCACCCCACAGCCTCAACCCCTGCAGCCGCGCGCTTTGCATCCCCAGCTTTCGCGATCTCTTCGCTCACCAGCGCAAGCCTCGCCTGCGCGGCAACAGGGTCCAATACCCGCGCGAGCCCCTCAGGGGCGCCAGCAGCCTGATCGAGACCGCCAATCCGTGGATCAGCACCGTGGATCTGAAGGGCAACACCCTGCAACCACGCGTCAGAGTCAAACCACCTCACAACACTTGCCACCGCAAGCGCAGCGAGCAACCAAACCGCCATCACGACTAGCCTTGACACTGCGACAAGGCCCTAGGAGTTCCGCTGAACCTTCAAACCTTAATGACAGCGCTGTGCGGGAGCAGCCGGGAGCCCCGGCGCACGCGCGGTCAGCGAACTCGCGCGCTGGAGCCCAGAGATCATCCTTGGTGCACCCTATTGCCCGAGCCAATCAACGCAAGGCCCGGTTGCGTTCATGGCCTTGGGGGATAGTGCTATTCCTCGCATTTCTTGTCGGCGGATGCGGTGGTCTCATTTGGTATGGTCCAGGATGGTATCAAACCTTGCAACAAACTGATTTGTTCAATGACCTATTTTTCGCGCGGGACGACCAATTTAATGACGGAAGCACCTTGGAGACGATTTCCGTTCCCCCGGCTCCCGAGACCATCGTGGAGTCCGAGCTCCCAGCACCTGCGGTTCCAAACCCGCAAGCCCCCGCTCCTACAAATGCCGACACAAATCCTGATCCCAACGCGATTGAAGATCTGGTCCTTCTACTCGAACGGCGCCTCTCGCTCAACCAAGCCCTCAACGCTGAAGCGGTCGACGGTGTTTACGATGCGCAAACGCAGGCGGGCCTGCTGACCTACGCAAGATGGTTCGCCTTGAGCATCTTCGCAAACGAAGTGCGCGACGCGGGCCTGGAACCAAGCCGTGACCAGCTAGAACGTTGGTACAACTTAATGTGATACCAGTAATACCAACGGAGAAATTAAATGACCGTTGCCCAATCGCGTTTAGTCACCGACATTATGCGCCTTGGGTCATTGGCAAGGAAGTTCCATGCCTCAGCGCACTTTTGAAGTGGACTCGTAACGGTTTTGTTCTGCGTGGTTGAGCACCTAAGCTCAATTACAAGGAGACAAAATCATGAGCAAATTACACAGTGAAGACTTCAAGCGCGATGCGGTCCGCATGGCTTTAAGCAGTGGGCTGACGCGCAAGCAGTTGGCCTCTGATTTGGGTGTTGGATTTTCGACGCTCAATGCCTGGGTTCGCAAATACCGTGCTGAGGTAGAAGGTAGCCCCTTGCCCCTGCATAATGGCGCAGTTGCGGATGCTGCTGAACTGGCCAAGGAAAACGAACGCCTTCGCATCGAGAACCGCCATCTCAAGGAGGAGAGGGAGATCTTAAAAAAGGCCACCCAGTTCTTTGCGGAGATAAGCAAATGAAGTTCGCCTACATCAGCCAGTATCAGGGTTGCCTTAGCCAGGAGCATCTATGCACCTTCTTCGGCGTCACATCACGGGGGCTGCGTGCCTGGAGGGCGCGGGGCATGAGCCAGCATCAGCGCGCAGACCTTGTTGTTCTGGCGCATATCAGAGAGCAGCATCGCCTCTGTATGGGCACATACGGGCGGGCCCGCATGACCGAAGAGCTTAAAGAAGAGGGCTTGCGTGTAGGTGAACGTCGCGTTGGTAGGCTCATGGCCGCCAACGGCATACGTGTGGCCCGTAAGCACAAATACAAAGTTACTACAGACAGTGCACATTCTCTGGGCGTAGCTCCCAATCTGCTGGATGGGGACTTCAGCTGCTCAGGGCCAAATCAAAAGTGGGCCTCAGATATCTCCTACATCTGGACACAGGAAGGTTGGCTGTATCTCGCCGTCGTCATGGACCTCTACGCCCGCCGCGTCATCGGTTGGGCGGTCAGTGATCGGTTGAAAAAGGGCTTGGCGATCCGTGCCTTGGAAATGGCCATCGCCCATCGAAAACCACCAGAGGGCTGCATCCATCATAGCGACCGTGGTTCTCAATATTGTAGCCATGACTATCGCGATCTGCTCACCAAACACGGCTTCAAGGCCTCCATGAGTGGCAAGGGCAACTGCTACGACAATGCCGTTGTCGAAGCCTTCTTCAAAACCATCAAAGCCGAGCTAATATGGCGGTACATCTGGCCAACCAGGAGGTCTGCGCACCGCGCCATCTTTGACTATATCAACGGCTTCTACAATCCACGCCGACGCCACAGCGCAAACGGTGGGAAAAGCCCCCTAGCATTCGAACGCTTGGCGGCATAAAAACTGCTCAACCGCGCGGAACAAAACCGTTACGAGTCCAAAGAATTTCCTCGTATGTGTCGAATACCGATAGTGCGAGTTTGTTTGCTCGCAGATATAGCCAGACGTTTTCCATAGGGCTGAGCTCTGGCGAGTAGGGCAGCAATTTTAGGAGCGAGATATTCTGGGGTATCTCTAGTCTGTTAGCCAGATGCCAACCTGCGCAATCAAGCACAAGGATCGCATGCGCACCCTTAGCAACCGTTTTGGAGATTTCCGCTAAGTGCAAGTTCATCGCCTCGGTGTTCACATAAGCCAAGACCAGCCCCGCAGCGACACCCCGTTCGAGACAGGCAGCCCGAAGATATAGCTCCATTGATAAGGTGTATCACGCGGGCGAGTGCCCTGAGGCGCCCAAATACGCGTCACTGTGCCCTTCTGACCTACGCGCGCCTCATCCTGAAACCAAACCTCAAGGGTTTTTTCGCGGGCGTAGTCAGGCATCATATCCGTTATGATCTTTGAGAAGTTTTTTTAGCGCCTCCTGGGCCTCTTTGTTGGTTTTGGGGTGTTCGGGCCGCACTGTCATACGCCGAAAACCCAGCTTGTCCAAGTAAAGACCTCTGCATAATAAACGGCGAACGCCGCAAGAATCAACATTTAGTTGTTTCTAGGACGTTTGATGCCAACATTTTGTGCTTTCGTTTTGAAGAATCGTGTTATGCAGAGGTCTTAAGTAGGTCCCCACTGTGCGCTCACTCACCTCGATCTTCATTTCTTGTTTGATCCGAGCTGCTAAGTCTTTGCGGCGCCAACGTACAACGCCATCGCGCTCAACCTCAGGACCAGCCTTTACCCAAGCTGCAAGTTGGTCCATCTCAGATCCTTTGATGCGGGGCTTGGCTCCTGCGCCTTTGCGATCTTCCAAACCCGCAACGCCTTCGTCATTATACCGATGGATCCAATCACGTAGCGACTGTCGGCCCATGCCGCTACTTTCTGCTGCGTACTTACGAGACACACCTTCCAAAACAAGGGTTATGGAAAGCAATCGCCCCCCAACTCGACCGTTCTTCGCCTTGCGTGACAGCGCCCGCTAATCATCGGCACTCTTGTCAAGACGGGTAAGGGGAGCCGCTGCACTCATATCATACTCCTATTCAATGATCCCTGCATCGAATCAGAATTGGATCACCTTGGGAATACCTAAAATTAAAAGTCGCTCATTCTTGCCGCTGGTATAAGGATCCCAAAGTTTCGTGCCGGGTGCTCGCCGTAGCGATGCTTATTGAGGGTAGTTCTCGTAAGTTTGCAGGTGAATGCTGCGGCATAGATCGCCAAACACTTTGTGATTGGGTTCATCGCTACAATCTCGAAGGTATTCCTGGTTTATCAGATCGCATTGGAGTTGGTATCAGAACGCCTGTTTGGACTGACCAGAGCTCGATACTTCGGCACCGCTAAAACTCACGCCCAACTAGCCATGACTGCCATCGGACAAAATCTTCTCAAAGCCACCAGCAAAATCTCCCTCAACTGCCAAACCACCGCAATCGCATAAAACAAAACAAATCAACAACCCTGTCTTCAATTAGGGGCGCGGGAGATGAAGTGTGCCCAAGAGGGGACCAAAAAATGAGTGGGAGCCTAGATAGTGTAGTCACGAGATGTTTGCCCACAGAGCGATACACCTGATATGGATAGCTGCCATGAATGAGGCGGCGTTTTTGGCATATGGTGTTGCGATTCCCCTCCATCGTTTGAGGTGGAGGAAGGCATTTTCAACCAGATGCCTGATTTTGTAGAGGTCTTTGTCATACTCGCGCTGATTCTTGCGGTTCTTTTTGGGCGGGATGACGGGCGTCATGCCCTGGCATTTAGCCTGGTCTAAGATGTCTTGGGTGTCGTATCCTCTATCGGCCAGCAGATAGTCAGCGCTTAATCCTTCGATAAGCTTCCCAGCTTGCGTGCAGTCAGCTCTGGCACCATGTGTAATATGCGCTCTGATCGGCAGACCAAACGCATCCACGGCCAAATGTATCTTGGTATTGAGCCCCCTTTTGTGGCGCTCATCTCCTGATCGCCTCCTCTGGCCCCTGCGGCATGGGGATGAACCTTACAATGGCTGGCATCAATGATGAGCCATTCATAATCTGGCTCTTCAATCAGCACCTCTAGCAACTTCTCCCATACGCCCTTATCGCGCCAACGGATAAAGCGGCGGTGCGTATTGCTCCAGTGACCAAGATCAGGGGGCAAATAACGCCAAGGCGCACCCGTTCGCATGATCCAGAAGACCGCATTGATGAAAAGGCGATTATCCTTGGCCAATCCACCCCAACTGCTCTTACGGCCAGGCAAATGGGGCTCTAACAGGCTCCAGGTTCTATCTGAGGTGTCATGGCGACGATGAGCTTGACGATGAGCTTTGGGCATAAAGACCTCCTAAGCTCATGGAATCGCAAACTTATCGCGCCATGTGAATCCCCTAAATCTTATCTCGTGACTACACTATCTAGCATGCAGAAGTCTTTCTATGAAAATTGGTATCAGTGAAAGACCCGCCGACAAACGGGTGTTCCGCTAGCAAGTTCTTTAGGAATTGGGCGAACAGGCGCACCCGTCGATTGGGTGCGGCACCCGAGGGTGTGCAAAGGTAGAGCCCCAAACCTGGGAGCGGGTGGGTCGGAAGAAGACAAGCGAGTCGGCCTTCGGCCAAGTCGTCGGAGATCAAGAAATCAGGAAGCGCCGTGACGCCCCACCCCGCTAGGGCCCAGTGACGCAACTGGGTCCCTGAATTGCTGCGATGGTGGGGGGTAAGCGTGAGGCGCGTGGCACCGATTTGCAAGGTGTGCTGATGGTTGAGGCCATAGCCGAGCCAGGTGTGATGGACGAGGTCCGCGGGCGTTCTAAGGTTGGCAGCCTGGGCCAGGTAGGCTGGGCTCGCACATAGGTGCGCCTGAGTTTCCCCCAAAGATTCGGCCTCGACGCCCTCGGGCAGGGCTCGCGAGATGCGCAAGGCTGCGTCGATATTTTCGTGGCGCAGATCGACAAAACGATCGTCCAAGGCAAGGTGGAGTGTGAGGCCAGGGTGCTGATCGGCAAAGGCACGCAAGGGCGTGGACAAGAACGCGAGGCCAAAGTCGCGCGGCAAGGAGAGGGTCAGGGGCCCCTTCAGAGCCAGGCGCGCGTCGCTAAAATCAGCGTTCAAGATACCAACTTGGTGTACCAGGGTTTGTGCGCGGCCATAAAGTTCGGCCCCCCGATCCGTGACTGCCCATTTGCCAGGCTTACGGTGGATCAGGCTGGTGTTGAAACGATCTTCTAAGAGGGTAAGACGCCGACTGACTGCTGATTTGGCAAGGCCCATGTCCCTGGCGGCCTTGCTCACGCTGCCTGCATCGACAATGCGCACAAACAACTCCAGATCTTCAAGAATGCCCATGTTCTCTAAATGAGAACGGAGGAGCGCTAATTAAAGCTCTCCTTAAAAATAAGGAGAATGCCTAAGTTAGCGAGATCGACCTCGACACCATCCTGTTTACGAAAGGAAAATCTCATGTCCTCTGCTCGTGCTTACGCTGCTCCCGTCGCGCGCCTCTTGTTGGCGCTGATCTTTATCATGGCGGGTCTCGCCAAGTTGGGTTCCGTCGACGCTACCCAAGGCTATATGGCGCTAAAGGGCGTGCCGACCGTGCTGTTTTGGCCGGCCGTCGCGTCGGAGGTCGCTGGCGGCATCCTCGTCCTGATTGGCTACCAAACGCGTATCGCGGCCCTGGGGTTGGCCTTATTCTCTGCCCTTGCCGGCCTTCTGTTTCATATCCCAGGCTCTGGGATGGAGCCCCTAGCGGCTCAAAACGAGATCAATCATCTCCTGAAGAATTTCGCTATCGCGGGTGGTTTGTTGCTGCTCGTCGTGCATGGCGCAGGCGCGTTCTCAGTGGACGAACGCAACTGAACTAGACCCTCCAGTTACAAAGGACTTTCCCAATGTCGCTCCGCCCCGTAATCGATGCCAGCACAGCCCGCGCCACCCGCGAAGGGGCGGGGGTCCATCTCCATCGGGCTTTTGGGTTCGAGGAGCCAGGTGTCCACGATCCCTTCTTGCTATTCGACGACTTTCGTAACGACGACCCTGACCTTTACCAGGCGGGTTTCCCCTGGCATCCGCACCGCGGGATCGAGACCATTACCTATGTCTTGGCAGGGTCGGTAAGCCATGCTGATAGTTTGGGAAATCAAGGGGACTTGACTGCGGGTGATGTGCAGTGGATGACGGCGGGCAGCGGGATCCTGCATCAAGAAATGCCCCAGGGGAACGCTGCGGGACAAATGCACGGCTTCCAGCTATGGGCCAACTTGCCCGCCGCACACAAGATGACCGCGCCTCGTTATCAGGACGTGAGCGCCTCAGACATTCCCACCGTCACCGACGACGATGGGACGGTGGTCAAAATCATTACGGGTGAGTTTTGGGGGCGGCGGGGTCCTGTTGACGGCATCGCCGCCGATCCGTTGTATCTCGATATTTCCGTTCCTGCCCACCGACGGCGGCGGTTTCAGGTCGATACTCGCCGCAAGGCCTTCGCCTATATCTTTGCAGGTTCAGGCAAATTCACCGATGCCTCCACTCCGCGCGGCGTGCAGTTGGAGAAGCAGGTGGTGGGGCACGAGCTCACTCTCCAAGACCTGAGCGGCGACCGTACACTGGTGACCTTTGGGGGCGGCGATGAGATCGAAGTCACGACAGGCCCCCACGGTCTCCGCTTTTTGCTAGTGGCAGGTGCGCCGATTGAGGAACCCGTCGCTTGGCACGGTCCCATCGTCATGAATACGCGCGCAGAACTCATGCAGGCCTTTGCGGACCTGCGCAATGACCAGTTCATCAAGTCACCCCTTTGACTCCAAACAAAAAGGACCAAAACATGGGACTCCTCATCAACGGTAAATGGCACGATCAGTGGTACGACACAAAGAGCACAGGCGGCCGGTTTAAGCGCATGGAGGCGCCTTTTCGTTCCTGGGTAACACCCGACGGGGCAGCGGGCCCCAGCGGCACAGCCGGGTTCAAAGCCGAACCAGGGCGTTACCACCTCTATGTTTCCTATGCCTGCCCCTGGGCGCACCGCACGCTGATTTTTCGCGCGCTCAAAGGCCTTGAATGCTTGATCGATGTGTCGGTCGTTAACTGGCTCATGCTGGACCAAGGCTGGACCTTTGCCGATCAACCTGGGGTTATTCCCGACCCGATTTTTAACGCGCAATTCCTGCACGAGGTTTATACCGCCGCCCAGACGAACTACACCGGCCGGGTAACTGTTCCGGTGCTCTGGGACAAGCCGACCGGCACGATCGTTTCCAACGAAAGTGCTGAGATCATCCGCATGTTCAACTCCGCCTTCGACGACGTCGGCGCGCGCGAGGGTGACTACTATCCCGAAGCCTTGCGGGCAGAGATTGAGGAGGTGAATGCGCGCGTCTATCTGACGATCAACAACGGCGTGTACCGCGCGGGCTTTGCCACGACCCAAGAAGCTTACGAAGAAGCAGTTTATCCCCTATTTGAGAGCTTGGACTGGGTTGAAAGTATGTTGGCCCAACAGCCTTTCTTGGTAGGCGGGCAGATCACGGAAGCCGATTGGCGTCTCTTCACCACACTGGTGCGGTTTGACGCCGTTTACGTCCGCCATTTTAACTGCAACATCCGCCGCCTTGTCGATTACCCACATATCAGCGCCTATATAAAGAAACTGTACGATTGGCCTGGGGTTAAGGAAACTGTGCGTTTCGACCATATAAAAGGACACTATTTTGAAAGCCACCGCATGATCAATCCCACGGGTATCGTCCCGGTCGGGCCTGAGCTGCCATTCTTGACCTAGACTGTTCTGTTCCCAACAGCTCTAAGAATTAATGTTTTTTGCGATGCTGACTGGTCGTGCCAAGCGACCTCGAAAGGTACCGTTCCAAGGAAGGCGAATATCATACCAGCGGCAATTATAAATGACTCTTATGATCTCTGGTATAAGGGCCGCGACTGCGGCCCCCGTAGCGGCCCCGAGATGAGCTAAGAAAGCGCCTCGGGGTATCAGCGAAGGCCCCGTCGGAGGCGAAACGCAAAGCGTTTCTGCCGTGAGACATAAAACGGCTGAAAAAGTGTCAACTTTTTTCGTCGCTGGTATCAGACCAGACTTATGTTCAATTTCCTCTGTTGAGACCTCAGTAAATTCAGCGAACAACCTAAAGAAGATAACCTCTTCCTACGCCACTCCCCGGGGTCCTATCTATTGGCAAGAACCAGCTTGATGAAATCTCATTCAAGATCGCTCATGTCTGATCGTGCCATTTTTTCCTTCAAATAGTCACATTCCGTGAAACGAAACACACTCAGGGCCAAAACGGAAGAATTGTATGAATTTGCTGCCTAGTTCAGCTGACCGCTATCCCGCTTACCATGGGAACAAAGCGAGTCACCCCTAATATTTTCGCCGTCACGCGATTCTCTGCTGTTCGAGTATAGATCTTTAAGGTCTGTTGGTTGTCCTGCGCGCCGACGGGGGCAATGAGGCGGCCGCCGACGGCAAGTTGCGCTAGGAGCTTCTGTGAAACTGTTTCGGGCGCACAAGTTAAAATAATGGCGTCAAACGGTGCTCCCAGCGGCCATCCAGCAAATCCATCGGCCAAGTGCAAATCGGCGTTGTAAACTTCGAGCCCTAGTAAGCGCGCACGCGCGCCGTGATGAAGTTCGGCAATACGCTCAACGCTTGTCACGCGCTGACATAGGCGAGCGAGAACAGCGGTCTGATAGCCCGATCCTGTCCCAATCTCTAGCACACAGCTGTCTGCGGTCACAGCCAACTCCTGAGTCATCTTGGCGACTACGTAGGGCTGCGACAGGGTTTGGCCGCCAGCGAGCGGGAGGCTTTGGTTTTGATAGACGAGATGGCGATAGGAGGGGGATACAAATATCTCCCTTGGTACTCGCTCTATGGCACCCAAGACCCGGGTATCGTGAATACCATCGCGCCGCAAGGCCATGAGCAACTTGAGCACGTTTGGGGCATTGGGATTGGTCCTCAAGACCGCTGCCGTGCAGCAGGCGGATCTCCCGCAGGAGCCAGGCGGGTAATCCCGCCCATATAGGGCCAAAGCACCTCGGGCAATCTGACCGACCCATCAGCCTGCTG
This sequence comes from Alphaproteobacteria bacterium, assembly GCA_965228345.1. Taxonomy (GTDB): domain Bacteria; phylum Pseudomonadota; class Alphaproteobacteria; order UBA7985; family UBA7985; genus CAXQZM01. The sequence goes on from CBDDHH010000004.1 coordinate 23,334, forward strand.
ATAATTTTCCATGAGCGCAACCAGAGTGCGGCCAATGGCCAAGCCGGATCCGTTGAGGGTATGAACGTGCCGCAGGTCTTTCTCACCGCGCGTGCGGGTGCGCGCGTTCATACGGCGCGCCTGGAAGTCCCCGCAGTTAGAACAGGAACTGATTTCGCGGTAGGCCTCTTGTCCCGGCAACCAGACCTCAAGATCGTATGTCTTGCGGGCGCTTGGGCCCATGTCGCCTGCGCTCAGCAGCATGACGCGATACGGCAAGCCCAGAGCCCTGAGGACGGACTCCGCACACTCGGTCATCCGCTCTAGCTCCGCCGCTGACTGATCCGCGTCAACGATCGACACCATCTCTACTTTGGAAAACTGGTGCATGCGGATGAGGCCGCGCGTATCACGCCCTGCCGACCCAGCCTCCGACCTAAAACAGGACGTGAAGGCCGTGTAGCGGTGGGGCAGTGTCTCCGCAGGGACAATTTGATCAGCCGCCAAGTTGGTCAAAGAGACTTCCGCAGTGGGAATCAGGTAGTGGCCACTGGTAGTCTTAAACAAATCCTCTTCGAACTTTGGCAAATTGCCTGTGCCGTAGAGGGCGTTGGCCCGAACCAACGCGGGAGGAGAAATCTCCTGCAAGCCGTGGTCGTTGATGTGCAGATCAAGCATGAAGGCGGCGAGGGCGCGCTCTAGCTTGGCGAGGTGCCCCCGCAAGACCGCAAAACGTGCGCCCGACATGCGCGCTGCGACTTCAAAATCCAGCAAGCCGAGCGTTTCGCCAATCTCAAAATGCTGCTTGGGCTCAAACGCAAAGGTGCCTGGGGTTCCCCAACGACGGACTTCGAGGTTGTCGGTTTCGTCCGCGCCGTTGGGCACATCCTCCAGTGGCGCATTGGGCAGGCTTTCGAGCAGGGATTGAAGGTTGGCTGCATGGGCTTGTTTTTGGGCGTCTAGGTCCGCCATGGTCGCCTTTAGCTCTGCAACCCGCGTCATGGCGGCATCGGCTTCCGCCCTCTGGCCTTGCTGCTTGAGACGGCCAATGGACTTGGAAAGATCATTGCGCTCAGACTGCAGATCTTGCAGGCGCGTCTGCGCTTCGCGACGCGCCGTATCTTGCGCCAGGATCGGCGCCGACTGCGGCGCCAAACCACGCTTGGCCATGGCGGCATCGAACTGGTCAGGATGGGCGCGAATGGCGCGTATGTCGTGCATGGGGCAGGTTTTAACGGCCCTAGAAAGCCAAGTTAAGCCCCTTTCTCCGGCGATGGTGCCCCATCCTCGTAATCAGGATCAAGGTAGGGATTGCGAGCCAGTTGGCGTCGTTCGATAAGGCGGCAGATCACAATCGACGCTTCAAAAAGACCATAAAGCGGAATGAAAAGCATGATCATGGTAATGCCATCGGGCGGCGTCAAGGTGGCCGACGCGACCATGCAGGCGACAACTGCGTAGCGGCGCTGCTTGGCCAAAACAGACGGACGCACGACCCCAGCCATGGTCAGCAAGGCCAGGGCGACGGGCAGTTGAAATGCGATGCCGAAGGCCAGGACCATACGCATGAAAAACGCCGCATACTGGTCAACCTTGGGCAAGAATTCAAAGCCGAGATTTTGGGTGAACCCGATCAAGAACCCAAAGGCCCAGGGCATGACGATGAAGTAGCACAAGCAGGCCCCGGCCATGAGTAAAAAGGGACTGGAAAGCAAAAACGGTAGCCCTGCCGACTGTTCGTTTTTGAGCAAACCCGGCGCCACAAAGCGCCAGATCTGATAAAGCACAAAGGGCAGGGTCACCAACAAGCCCGCATAAAAGGCCACCTTTAAAACCGTGAAGAGGGCTTCGGTTGGGGCGGTTGCTATGAAGGTAGAAAAGGACACCGCATCGTCAGCGTTAAGGTAACGGGCGATGGGCCACTCGATCAAGTCCATCAGCTGCTGCTGAAACAGTAAAAAAACCACAATGGTCGCCGTCAGGACCGACCCGATAATCCACAATAGACGCTGCCGGAGCTCACGAATATGCTCACGCAAAGGTGCCGATGAAGGGTCGGCCTTGGTTCCGACCAAGTCCTTTTGGCTCATGCGATCGGTTCTGCGCGTGACGGGGCTTTACGCGCGCGCGACGGAGCAGCGGCGGCGGTGCGTCCAGGCGCGCGGCTTGTGGTCGGCCTGGCCGCTTGTGGCCTCGCTTTCTTGTGCTTAGGAGTCTTAGCCCCTGATGACTTGGGTTCTGATGACTTGGCCTGGCTTGCTTTTGGTTTGGCGATCTTGGGTCTCGCCGTTTGGGGTTTTGTGGTCTTGGCTCCTGGAACTTGCGCATCCGACCTCTGCCTGGCTTGGCCTTTGGCACCTGGTGCGACGGTGGGTTTCCATAGGTCCTGTGCCAGTTTGCCAGGCGACTGGAGGGCCGCGGACGCCTCGCGGGCTTCCCGGTCGACCTGATCTAGACCCTGGGAAATCTCACCACTTGGATCGAGGGCTTCCTTGACCAAGTTTCTGGGCCGAAGATTGCGCGCCTGACCGAACAATTTCCGTTCCTCGGCCAGGCCTGCATCATCGGCCATTGTATCGATTTGTCGGCGGAAATCCCGCGCGAGGGACTGCACATTGCCGATCCACCTGCCCATGGTCCGCAACATTCCGGGCAAATCGTCCGGGCCCACGACGAGGATCAGAACAATGGCGATCAACGCAATTTCTTGCGCGCCCATACCAAACATCGGTGGCTCTGCCTTGTCTAAGGGGAAATAAGGGCGACGATCGCGGACTTAGGCCTTGGGGGATTTTTGCGCCGAGGCCTTCTTCGCTGCGCGCTTCTTCGCTGGTGCCGCATCGCCCAATGCGGTCTCAACCTCTACGACTTGTGCCTCTTGCGCCTCGACTTGCGGGGTCTCACCCTCGTCTTCGTCCTTCGCCTCATCGGCGCCTTCCTTCAGACCCGAGCGGAAGGAGTTGATGCCGCGACCGATGTCGCGCATAAAGGCGGGGATTTGGCCGCGTGATCCAAATAAAATTAGGGCGAGTAGGCCAATCACTACAATGCCCTGCCACCCCCACGAGCCGATGAATGCAAACATGAACCAAATCTCCTATTTTCTAAAGACGTACACGAGGTCAGGATTGATGCCGACACCAAAGCGTTCACCTGGAGGTGGCAAGAACTGACCATCCATTCTGCAGTGTAAATGCAGTTTTCCGCTCGCAGTTGCAAGGGCCATGTGGATCATGGATTGCCGGCCCAGCTGTCGGGCTGCCTCTACCTCCACAATAGGCATACCAGGCCCCTCAATGGGGCATAAGCGCAAGGCCTCGGGACGGATCAAGACTTCGAGCGAGGCCTCCGCGGGCAAATCGGTTGGCCGCAGGCGACCTAGATCGGTCACCACCCATCCTTGATCGACCACCCCGTCGATCAGATTGGTTTCACCGAAGAACTGGGCCACGAAAGCGTCTGCGGGCTCAAAAAACAACTCGTTGGGAACGCCGATCTGGGCGATTTTTCCCGCGCGCATGAGGGCCAGGCGGTCAGCCATAAAAAGGGCTTCGTCCGGGTCGTGCGTGACCATGAGCGCGGTGGTGCCTGTTTCTTTGACGAGATGCAGCGTATCATCGCGGACGCGATTGCGCAATGACGGGTCAAGCCCTGAAAAAGGCTCGTCAAGCAACAAGACGTCGGGCCTCGTCGCCAAGGCGCGGGCAAGGGCAACTCGCTGTTGCTGTCCCCCTGACAACTCGTGCGGCAGGGATTTGGCATGGTCGGTTAGGTCAAGCCGCGCGAGCAAGTCTGACACGTCAACCCTCCTGGCCTTCGCGCCGCGATAGCGCTGACCAAAGCCTACGTTTGCCGCCACAGTCATGTGCGGGAACAGGGCGAAATCCTGGAACATGAGGCCGACTGATCGCGTTTCCGGGGGTATCTGTACTCGCGCCGATGAGACAATTTGTCCTGAAAGACGGACTTGACCTTGGGTCAGGCGATTGAGTCCCGCAGCCAGGCGCAAACACGTGGTTTTGCCGCATCCCGACGGCCCAAGCAGGCAGAGGAACTCTCCGCGCTCGACCTCAAAGCTCACTTCGTCGAGCGCCCGCAAACCTCCTCCGTATACGTAGGAAACCTGATCGAACTCGAGGGCTGCCGCTTCCCTCCTTAGATCCGTCATGGCCCCTCTCCCACATCGGGCCTCAGCTCGGCTAGCGCGGCATCAGCGGCGTCTTCGCTCGCGTCCTCCTCAAGGTGGGGGTCTTCCAAGGCTCCATAAACCTGCGGGCTGGACCCATCAAGCAACCCTGCGGCACGCAGGTCTTGCATGCCCGGCAGGGCGTCTAAGTCGGCCAAGCCAAACTGGTCTAAAAAGGCCGGGGTTGTCCCCCACTCCACAGGACGTCCTGGGCTATCGCGGCGCCCTTGCGGGGCTATCCATCCGTGTTCCAGGAGCACGTCCAAGGTTCCCCGTGCCACCGCGACTCCCCGCAAGTCCTCAATATCCCCACGGGTAGCAGGTTGATGGTAGGCGATGATCGCTAGGGTTTCCAGCGCGGCTTTGGAGAGCTTTCGCTCCTCCTCCCGCTCGCACTTTAGCAGGACGGAAAGATCGGGCGCGGTGCGGAAGGCGAAGCGGGTTCCTGTTCGTTCCAGGGTCAGGCCACGGCCTCCATAGTCGTGGCTCAGGGCCTCAATCACCGCGTCCAAGTCGGTCGTTTCCCCAACCAAGGCGCGCAGATCGGCTGCTTCCATGGGGTGAGCCGCTGTAAAGAGTGTCGCTTCAACCAGGCGCTTGGCCAGCACAAAATCCATAGGCGAAGTCTTATACCAACGGAAGAATGAATTGACATTCATTCTTCCGTTTTGTGTCTCGCGGCAGAAACGCTTCGCGTTTCGCCTCCGAATACCAGCGAACAAAAGAGTCATTTTAAATCGCCGCTGGTCTTAGCTGTTGACCGCCCCAGGGTCCAGGGCACGCATAAGTACAGGCCCAAAGGCACGATCCTGCCGCAGCTCCAACTTGCGCTGTCGTGTCAATTCCAATCCCGCCAAGAAAGTGGCGGCCACCACCGAACGCCGTAGGGGCGGCGCGGCAGTCGATAGCGCGTTGGGCAAGACATCTTGCAGGCGCGTCCATGTCGGGGTCTTGATCTGAAGCAAGCTGGAAAGACGCGCCAAAGCATCTTCAAATTTGTAGGCCTGGGGAGCCCTAACCGTCAGGGAAGAAGCCGCCCTGCGACGCTGAACACCCGCGTAGGCCGACAGCAGATCGTATAGGCCAGCTATATAGCGCAACCGAGTCTTTCCCCTCACCTCCGGCAAACGGCCAGTGGCGAAACGGTCTTGACCCAACATCGGGAGAGCCATCAGTGCATCGCCTGCGTCTTTCATCGCCTTAAGCCGCTTAAGCCGTTGCGCTAAGGCGGCGGCCAGCGCCAAGGAGTCTTGCTCTTCTACCTCAAGAGCGGGCACAGGGAGCAAGAGCCGCGACTTGAGGTAGGCCAGCACCGCCGCCATGACGAGATACTCCGTTGCCACCTCGAGGTTTTGCTCTTTAACCGCTTGAACGAACGCCAAGTACTGTTCGACCAAGGTCAGGATGGAAATGGCTGATAGATCGACCTTTTGGGTTTTCGCAAGCTCAAGCAAAGCCTCAAGCGGCCCCTCGTAGGAGTCGAGATCAACGATCAACTTCTGGGAAATCGATAGGTCAGGGGAATCGTCAGACGACATAGGGCTCCCATAGGTGGAGCCCAAGCCGATTGGAACAATCGACCCTAAGGAATATCCTCGCCAATAACGGACTTATACCAACGGTCATAAAAAGTGACCTTTTCATGACCGTTTCGTGTCTTGTCTAATGGAATATGAGCGTTTTCTTGCCGCGATGCTAGATCATTTGTGGTAAGCTTGACGCGCCGATTTGGGGGTGGCCACCCCCAAATCGGCGGCGGGGCTGGATCGTTCGTGTCTAGGTGCTGCGTTGCAGGCACCGTTCGTGAGTTTGATCACCCCGTCTTTCCTACAAGTGGCCCGAATGGATACTAGGGAGCCAGCTGTGCGTCCCCTATGACAAGAAAGGGAACGCAAAGATGTCACAAGTTACCATCGGAATTGATGTTTCAAAAGCCCAATTCGATATTTTTGTGTCAAATGGCCAAAACCATAGCTGCAAGCCCAATACCCCTTGCGGGATTAAGGCTCTCATCAAGACCTTGAGCAAGCTTCCTGATTGCCTGGTCGTTTTTGAGGCAACTGGCTTCTATCACAGAGCCTTGGAACGGGGCCTTGCTCAAGCCCAAATCGCTTACGCAAAGGTCAACCCTTGGCAAGCCCGATGCTTTGCCAACAGCATCGGCCAACTCGCAAAAACCGATAAGGTCGATGCGAAAATCCTGGCACTCATGGGCCAAACCCTCCCCCTTGAGCCCACCAAGATACGCGATGAAGTCATTGAAACTCTTGGAGAATACCAAAGTCTTCATCAAGGGCTTGTGCAAACGCAAACGCAGTGGAGCAACAGGAAGAAAGTCGTTACCCATAAGGCCGCTGTGAGGCTTGCAACGAGAATGCTCAAGACCCTCGAAAAGGAGATCGAACAGCTAACCCTCAAGACCAAGAAGCTCATCGAAGCCCATCCTGATCTCTTGGAACGCTTTAACATCTTGATCACAATCCCAGGGATTGCGGCACGAACAGCCATATCCCTTGTGACCAACATGCCAGAGCTTGGCACACTCAGTCAGAAAAAGATCGGCGCTCTAGCTGGCTTGGCTCCTATGCAATCCCAATCAGGAACGCTTAAGGGTGTCGCCCGTATCAAGGGGGGAAGAGCTCCTGTACGCAATGCTCTCTACATGCCTTCCTTGGTTGCCATGCGATACAATGAAGACCTAAAGGGTTTCTTAGAGCCGCCTTGTCGAAGCCGGAAAGCCGAAAAAAGTCGCCCTCATCGCCGTGATGCCTAAGCTGATCACGCTGGCAAATGCCCTCTTGCGGGAAAACAGAAAATGGTCACAAATTGCCCCTTGATTTATCATGGATACTCACGGCAGAAACGCTTCGCGTTTCGCCTCCCCTCCGCTTATACACCGAGGCGCGTGTCCGCCGATCTCGGGGCCGCGTGTTTTTGGCGCGGGCGTTCCCTGCGCCCTTCGGGCTTGGAGCCCGCTACGGGGGCCGCAGTCGCGGCTCTTATACCAGCGATCATAAGAGTCATTTATAATTGCCGCTGGTATTATACTGACTCCGCTAAAAATTGACATTTTTAGCGGAGTCGGTGTAATATTAGCCGTTAAAGACAAGCCATTGATTTTGCCTGCGACCCAGGCGTCCTCCCACTTGTCGCGCAGCCGCGCCGCTTTCAAACCCAGTCAGGTAGAGGCGTACCCAGATTTGCCCATTGACCTCCACCTGGTGATAAAGGGGTTCGAGGGTCGCGATTTGCGCTGGGGCCTCCTGCAACAAATTCGCATAGGCTTCCTGGGCGCGAGTCAGACTGCCGTAGGAACCTTCTTGAACATAGAGCCCTGTTGGCGCCGCAGCAAGAAGGGCTGGGCCGGGACGTTGATCAACCACAGGAGTTGTAGCCGAGGGACGCGCTACCTCGTCATCGCTTGACGGGGCTTGCGACACCAGAGGGGCTGCGGGTCGCGTCGCCTCGGCAACGCTTGCCTGGGCCGTCGTTGTGGGTTGCAGGCTTAAGGGTTGCGGGCTCGAGGCAAGCGCTGCCGCGGGCAGTCCAGTCTGGTCCTTCCCCAACAAAGCCCCTTCAAGCCTTATGGGAATGTCAAATTCTTCGATGATCGACACTTGCGTTGTGTCGGGCTCCTGTGGTTCAATTGCCTCGGCAAGCACGGAAGAAAAACTGGCCCCAGGCGATAGGTCCTGGTTCAAAAAATCCCACGCGTCCTCGTCAATCACTGAATCTTGCTCAGGATGCAAAATGACAAGACCCCTGCCTGCAACCTGCCGACCACCTGGGTCCTCGGGTAGCACCCTCTCTGGTCCCGTGGGCGCGACAACACGCAATAACTCAGGAGCAGACGAAGCGCGCCAAAGTTGCGTATAGGCAGCACCCGCGACCAGAGTTATGAGGGCGAGGAGGACCGAGGGCAAAACCCATGTCGCCCTGCCTGGGCGGCGACCGGACCATGCCCCTTGCGCTCGCCAGGGGGCATCATCCTCAGCGGCGCGGGCGGCGTCGCCTTCAGGATTTGTTTCCGCCATACTGGGCTCGATCCAATCGGCCATCCGCGTCTCCAACGCTGAGGGCAGCATTTGATGACCTTGGGTTTGCGATGGCAGAACAGGTGCGCGGGAGGACGCCTGGTCCGCAGAGATGGAAGGTTCGTCTTGGCTTGCCGACGGGTGTTGCCCTGGCGCCCCCGCCGGCGGATAGGGAAAGACCCCCTCAAGCAAAGCCCCCTTTCCGGGAGCGTGCGCCGCCATGGAAGGCCGCACGGGTTGTTCCTGTACAGGGCTCGTGGCTTGACGCTTTGGCTCAAACGCGGGATCGCACACGGTGGGGATGTGGCCGGTGCCGCCCTTTGCAAACTGTTCTTGTAAGACCTTCGATGGCGCTGCGGGGAAGGGCTTTTGAGCTGGGGACGCCTGGAACGGAAACCCTAAGGAGGAAACCGCGTTGGGAACCGCGACCGGCGGCCTCGGCGCTACTCCATTTAGTTGCGCATTGATCTCAGCTGAAGTCTGATCCGTGGCGCCGTGGGCCGCAGGATGTGCAAACGCCTGAGCTGTTGCGGGGCTGCCCCCCGCTTGGGCCATGGGGTTGATGGGGCGTCGTGATAGGTCTGAATAGGGCGAAGCAGAAGCATGCCCTGCGGCCTGCCCGGGTCTTGATGGCTGCGCTGTCATCGTTTGATGATGGGGGGGATGTGGTTCGGGGCGTTGAGCGTGTGGGGTCTGGATACCTCTGGGGTTAGTCCATTCCGCCAGTTGATTGACGATCTGTGTCATTGCGCAATTCCTTTAGCGGTTCCACGCCCATGAGCCATAGCCCCGCCCTTAATGTAACGGCCACCTGCTCCACCAAGAAGAGCCGGGCGACCGTCAGGTCAAAATTATCTTCGAGTATAAATCGCCTTCCAGGGTCCCGCCCCATCGACCAACGTGCGTTAAAGACAGCAGCAAGGTCCAGCAGGTAAAAGGCCACGCGGTGTGGTTCCCTCTGCAGGGCAGCGGCCTCCAAGACTTTGGGCCAGAGCGCCAGCTGCTTTGCCACCTCCAAATCCTCGACAGTCAAGAGAGAAAGATTGGTAAGCTCTTGATTTATATCGATTTTATTTGTGCCTGTCCAGACTTTTTCTATTTCATGGCGTAAAGAATGGGTTCGCGCATGCGCGTATTGAATATAAAAGACAGGATTGTCGCGATTTTGTGCCCGAACTTTGCTAACGTCAAAATCAAGAGCTTCGCTGGATCTTCGAGTAAGAAGCGTAAAGCGCAAGGCGTCAGGCCCAACCCAGTCCAACACGTCGCGCAGAGTTACAAAGGACCCTGCCCGCTTCGACATCTTGATGGGGACTCCTTGGTTCAAGACCTTGACAACCGCGCAGGTCAGAACCTCTAGCGTCGCCGCCCCGTCTGTCACGGCGCGGGCGGCCGCCTGCATGCGGCGAATGTAGCCCTTGTGATCTTCTCCCCAAACATCAATCAAGGTCCCGCGCGTGCGCAAATACTTGTCACGGTGATAGGCGATATCATTCGCAAAATAGGTGCTCGTCCGGTCGCTCTTTTGTAGAGGGCGATCTACCTCGTCCCCAAACTGCGTTGCCCGAAACAACAGCTGCTCGCGCGGTTCCCAGTCGTCGGGCTTTTTGCCCTTGGGTGGATCCAAGGTTCCGCGATAGACTAGGCCTTTCTTGTCGAGGGCCTCCAAACACGTCGCAACTTGACCTCTGGCAATCAAAGAAGCCTCAGAGGAGAAGACTTGGTCGATCGATAGACGGTGCAAATCGGCACGAATGAGGTCCAAGAGATAGGAAATGGCGAAGGTCTTCAGCGGGTCGTGCCAATCAGGGGTGTTGAGCCAGATGTCGCCATCGCGATCCCGCAAGGCTTGCGCAACCTCGATCAGATACATCCCAGGGTAATGACCGTCTGGAATCTGCACGGTTTCGCCAAAAAGTTCGCGATAGCGTAAGTAAAGGCTCTGGGCCAAGGTATCGACCTGGGCACCCGCGTCATTTAGGTAGTATTCGCGCGTCACCTCAAACCCGAGTGCAGTAAGTATGCGGGCCAATACGTCGCCAACGACCGCCCCTCGCGCATGGCCCATGTGCAAGGGCCCGGTGGGGTTGGCCGAAACATATTCGACATTGATCGCCTGACCCTGGCCGAGGGTTGAGTGGCCGTAGCGTTCACCTGCGCTATGGATCGACTGCAGCACCGCGTGCCAGGCGACATCTTTCAAACGCAAATTCAAAAATCCAGGCCCCGCAATTTGGGCTTCTGCCAACCAATCCCACCTTTCTAACCGGGTGGCGATCTTCCCTGCAAGGTCGCGAGGCGCGAGGCCCGCAGGTTTGGCCAAGACCAAGGCAGCATTAGTCGCTAAATGGCCATGGCTGGTGTCGCGCGGTTGATCTACCGCGACTTTGCTGGTGTCCGTCGGAACCGGCACCAGGCCAGCCAAGGCCGAAATGATCTTGTCACGGGTCAGGGCAAAGAGATTCATATTGATTGCCTATCGCACCTTTGGACCCCGTGTCAGGCCCAATAATACCAGCAGCGAAGGAGAAAGACTCTTTTGATCGCTAGTATTATACCAGTTCTCCTTAAAACAGACTCTTTATGAACTGGTATAGGGCCGCGACTGCGGCCCCCGTAGCGGGCTCCAAGCCCGAAGGGCGCAGGGAACGCCCGCGCCAAAAACAAGCGGCCCCGAGAATAGCTAAGAAAGCGCCTCGGAGTATAAGCGAAGGCCCCGTCGCGCGGTCGGGCTGAGCGAGTGGTGCGAGCGAGGTGAGACCGCAACTCCAAAAGCCGAAACGCGAAGCGTTTCTGCCGTGAGACAAAACTCTGCTGAAAATGTCAATTTTTAGCGGAGTTGGTATTGGGATCGACAGCGTCCCTATTTGAGGAGTGCGGCGTGGGAATTGAGTTTAGACCGCCATAGGCCGCGATCCAAGGCCTCTTGGAACCGCGCGCGCATCTCGTTTAAGGCGTCGGGGTTGACCTCTTCGATCCAGTCTCGCACCGCCGCGTCTTCCAGATAAGCGCCGTAGAGCTGGTCGAAATGATGCCCCTCGACAAGGCCCGTCGTGGCGGCGAAGGCGAAGAGGTAGTCGAGCGTGGCGGCCAGTTCAAAGGCGCCCTTGTAGCCGTGGCGCTGGCACCCGGCGATCCACTTGGGATTGGCGGCGCGACCGCGCACAATCCGACCGATCTCCGACTTGAGGGTTTGAATTCGCGGGCGCTCAGGGCGCGAATGATCGTTCAGATAGGCCACGGGCGCCGCGCCACGTTCCGCGGTCACCGCCGCCGTCGCCCCGCCCAGGAACTGGTAGTAGTCATCGGAATCCAGCACATCGTGCTCGCGGTTGTCTTGGTTTTGCACGACCGCCTCGGCGAGGGCGAGACGGGCGCGGAAGCTTGGCTCGGCGCGCGCGCCCTCTTGCCCCGCCCCATAAGCGTAGGACGACCAGTTAATGTACGACTGGCCCAGGTCGTCGGCGTCGGTCCAGCCGCCTTCATCCATCAGGGCCTGCAAACCAGCGCCGTAGGCCCCGGGCATGGATCCAAAAACGCGGCTGCCTGCCAGGGTTTCGCCCTGTCCTTGCTCGACGTCGCTCAAGTAGCGGGCGCGCGCAGGGTTCATGGTCAGCGGTTCGTCCTGGTCCATCACCGCGCGCGCGGCGCTGTCGATCAAGCTGATCTGCGCGGGAAAGGCGTCGCGGAAAAAGCCGGAAATCCTTAGGGTGACGTCGACGCGCGGGCGATCCAGCACTGTGAGCGGCATGACCTCAAAGCCTGTCACCCGGCCCGAGGTCGGATCCCAAGTCGGTTGCACACCCATGAGCGCCAAGACCTGAGCCAGATCATCGCCGCCGGTGCGCATATTGGCGGTCCCCCAGGCCGAAACGATCAGCGATTTGGGGTAAGCGCCCTGGTCCTGGCGATGAGTATCGAGCAACAGGCAAGCGGATTCCCACCCCAGCCGCCAGGCGGCGGGCGTTGGTAGGCTGCGCGGGTCGAGGGAGTAGAAGTTGCGCCCGGTGGGCAGCACGTCTTCGCGCCCGCGTGTTGGCGCGCCCGAGGCGCTAGGCGGAACGAACCGCCCCGTAAAACCCCGCCGCAAATTGGCCAGCTCATTGAAGGCAGACTCCTCCAACTTGGCGGCGAGGGCGGGGGCATGGATGGTTTGGATCGACCGCGACGCTGGCCCTGGGGGCGCAAATTCATCGCCGCCTCGCAAGAGATTGCGCCCGTAAATTTCCAAACGCTCCACCGTGTCTCCCGTTGTGCGCCAGGGTGTCACCACAACGTTCAGGGCCTCGGGCTTGGGTCCCGTCCAAGGCGCGGCCAAGTCTGCGGTCAGCGGGTCAAACCCCAGGGCCAAATCGTCGGCCAGGGCGCTCAAGAAGCTTGGACGCGCGCCTGACTTAAGCCGCATCAGGGCCAGCAACAGATCCCGCCGCTGGTCGCCCGTTGGCGCCCGCCCGAGAATGTGCAAGCCGTCGCGGATTTGCAGTTCCTTCAATTCGCACAAGTAGCCGTCGAGGGCGCTGAGCTGGTCAGCATCGCTGGTCTCGACATTTAGGCCCAAGTCGCGATCGAGACCCAGATCGCGCATCTGATCCAAGATCTGCTGCTGCAGCAAGTCCGCGCGGCGCGGATCCCCCTGCGCCGCCAGGTAAAATTCATCGACCAGCCGTTCCAGCGCCGCCACGTCGCCGTAGGTGTCGGCGCGGGTGAGCGGCGGGGTCAGGTGCGAAATCAGGGTCGCGCCCAGGCGTCGCTTGGCCTGTGTGCCCTCGCCTGGGTCGTTAATGATGAAAGGGTAGTGATTGCGTGCGCCGCGCATCAACGCCTCGGGCCAGCACTGGGGCGAGAGGCCGACGGCCTTGCCCGGCAGCCATTCCAAATTACCGTGTTTGCCGACATGGATCAGATCGCTGACCGCCAGCCCTTGCAGGGCCAAATAGGCCGCGATGTAGCCGTGCGGGGGCACTAGGGCCGGGTCGTGGTAGGTCGCCTCAGGGTCGATCTGATAGCCGCGCGCGGGCTGGATCATGATCAGGGCTGGACCCAGGTCAAGGATCGGCAGGTTGAACCCCGAGCCGTCAAAAAAGGGGTCCGATTCGGGCGGGCCCCAGCGCTGCCGCACGGCGGTCGACAAAACCCTTGGCAGACGGGCTAGGGCTTGCGCATAGTCTGCCAAGGCGTAAGCCAGACCCTTGCCCCGCTTGGCATTGGTTGTGGCGGTACGCAGGCGCGTCATCAAGGCCTGACCGTCGGCAAAGTCCTGGACGCCCAGGGTCTTAAGGATTTGAACGGCGCTTTCGGGGGTATCGAGACCGACGCCGTTGGCCAACCGGCCATCGCGATTGGGGTAGTTGGCCAGAATCAAGGCCACTTTCCCGCCGCCCGTTGGGGCTGCGCGGGTCAGGCAGGTGGCGATGCCCGTGTCATAGGCCTCGTAAGTAGTCACGGTGCAGTCGGTGCGCGGGTCATGACGCCCTGGTGACTTGAAGGAAACAATCCCACCCATTAGGCGCCCGTCGACCTCGGGCAGGGCCACGTTCATGACAACGTCGCGGGCGCCCAGTCCGCGGGCGCTTTCGGCCCATTCCGGGGCCGTACAACTGGCGTGAATGCCCTGGATAATCGGAACATCGAGACCCTCGAAGGCCTCGACGGCAAAGTCCGTCCCCGGTTTGGACACCGAAAAGCCGGTGGTGGCGATGATGGCGCGCATGCCGGCTATTTTCTCCCGCACCAGTGCCGCGACATGGGGATCCTTAAGGGACGAAACGTAGAGCGCGACATAGCCTTGGCCCCGGGCGCGCAGCTGGTCGCAAAGGGCGGTCATAGGCGCGGTATTGCCCGCCAGAAAGTGCGCCCGATAAAAGACCAGGCCCACGGGGTCCGCGCCCGCCGCACGGTCGAACACCCCTACCTCCAACACGGGCTTGGCGGGCAGGGCGTCCTGGCCTGCCAACGCTTTCCAAAACTGCCGCCCATTTTCGATGCCGCCCTGGGCCAAGTAGGTCCAGAGGCGGCGGGCCTGCTGGGGGTCTTGATTTAGGGCCAGGGTCTCGGGGTCTTCCTTGTCGTCGCCGCTCATGAAAAACACCTGCGTCGCGCCGTGAGCCGCCAATTGTTGCAGCTGCTCGACCCCATAAGTCCAGTAGGCCTTGCCGCCGAGCAAGCGCACGACAATCCGCTCGGCGGCGCCGGCCATGCGCGCCAGGTAAGCATCGACTGAGAACGGATGCTTGAGTTGCAACCAGGAACAGAGGCGCGCGCTCGGAAACGGGTCCTGCGGCAGGGCCGCGCTCAAGACCGCGAGATCGGTGTCGGCGGCGGACAAGACCAGTAACTTGCCCGGCTGCTGCACAAGATCAACGGGCCCGTCGCCGTCAGAAATCAGGCCAGGCTGCGCGGTGAGCAGGTGCATCAGACTTCTTTCAGGCGCGGCATGAGCTCGACCAGATTGCAGGGGCGATGGCGATTGTCGAGTTGGGTCCGCAAAATACCCGTCCACCCGTCTTTGACCGCGCCAGGGCTGCCTGGCAGCGCGAACAGGTAGGTGCCCCGGCTGACGCCCCCAAGGGCGCGCGACTGCATAGTTGAGGTGCCGATTTTCTGATAGGACAGCCAGCGGAACAGCTCGCCGAAGCCGTCGATGCGCTTTTCCAGAACGGCCTCCAAGGCTTCCGGCGTCACGTCCCGGCCCGTTACGCCGGTCCCGCCCGTGGTGATCACGCAGTCCACGGCGGGGTCGGCAATGAGGCCGCGTAGCCGCTCAACAATCGCCCCGGACTCGTCTTTGAGGATCGCCCGCGCGTGCACCCGGTGCCCGTCACCCTCGATCAACTTCGCAAGGACATCCCCGCTGCGGTCGGCGGCGGCGGTGCGCGTATCGCTGATGGTCAGGACGGCGATATGGACGGGAATGAAGGGGCGACTCGGATCGATCATAGCAGGTCCTCCATCTTGGCCTTGAGCCCGCGCAAATCGGTCCATGCTTCGCGCTTGGTCGTGGGCATTCGCAGCAAGTAGGCGGGGTGGAGCATGGGCAAGGCGGGGATTTCTGGCCCCTCATAGCCCCTATAGGTCATCCACTTGCCTCGAGACCTAGTGATGCTGGGTACCGACAGCAAGGACTTGGTCGCCGCGGCGCCCACCGTCACCAAAATCTTCGGTTGATTGAGCTCGATCAAGCGCTCGACAAAGGGCCGACACACGGCCAACTCGCCGTCGTTCGGGGTGCGATTGCCCAAGGGGCGCCAAAAGACCGAATTGGAAATCAGCACATGCGTCTCCCGCCGGAGGCCAATGGCCGCGAGCATGGCGTCGAGCAACTGACCTGCGGGCCCAACGAAGGGCAAACCCGCCTCGTCCTCCCGCGCGCCCGGGGCTTCGCCGATCAGCAAGACTTGCGCGGCGGGGTTGCCGTCCAGGACAACGGTGGAGCGTGCGGTTTTCTTAAGTTCGCAGTGCTCGAACGCCTCGATGGCGGCAACTAGGTCGGGGATTGACTGCGCCGCCGCTGCGGCGGCCTGCGCATAGGGCAGGCCCGCCATGGCCCCGCCGAGCAAGGGCGCGCCAGGTTCGAATTGGGTCAGCGGCGCGCGGGTCTGAGCGGCGGGCCTTTGGGGCTGGCGCGCTTGCGCGGGGCGCGACGAACGCCGCGGATCGTTGGCAGCCGAATCTGCAAACCGATCCATGGGGGCCGGGCCCACAGCCGTATCGACGCCCGCCAGCATCTGGAATTCCAGGGCGGCCAAAAGAGCCTTTTGGTCGTTCATACCCCCTTACCTAAGGACGAAAGAGGGCTATAGGAAGGCCCAGAAAATTGCCGACTTTAGGGGAAGTTATGAACCAAACTATCGAACGCGAGTCCATGGACTACGACGTGGTCATCGTCGGCGGTGGCCCCGCGGGGCTCGCCGCTGCGATCCGCCTCAAGCAGTTGGCGGCAGCGGCGGGGACGGACATCGACATTGCCCTGCTCGAAAAGGGGTCTGAGATCGGCGCGCACATCCTCTCGGGCGCGGTCATGGAACCCACCGCCATGGCCGAACTGTTCCCCGACTGGCAAGAGCGGGGTGCGCCGCTCAATACGCCCGTTCGCCAGGAAAAATTCCTCTTCCTGACTCGGCGCGGCGGCCTATCGATTCCGCTGTGGATGCTGCCGAAGCAGACGCACAATCAGGGCAACTATATCATCTCCCTCGGCAACGTCTGCCGCTGGCTGGCGGAACAGGCCGAGGAGCTCGGCGTCGAAATTTTCCCGGGCTTTCCCGCCGCCCAGGTCCTTTACAACGACGACGGCGCCGTGGCGGGGGTGATTACGGGCGACATGGGCGTCGGCCGCGACGGCCAGCCCAAGGGCGGATTTGAACCGGGCATGGAGCTGCGCGCCAAATTCACCCTGTTTGGGGAAGGGGTGCGCGGGCACCTTTCCAAGCAATTGATCGAGCGGTTCGACCTGCGCGCCCATGCCTCGGTACAGAACTACGGGCTTGGCTTTAAGGAATTGTGGGAACTGGACCCCGAGCGCCATCAGGAGGGCCTGATCGTCCATTCGGCAGGCTGGCCCATGGATTCCAAGACTTGGGGTGGGTCCTTCGTCTATCACCTGGAAAACCATCAAGCCTACGTCGGCTACGTCGTCTCCCTGGACTACAAGAACCCGCACCTGTCGCCCTACGAAGAGTTCCAGCGCTTCAAGACCCATAAGCACCTTCGGGCCATGCTGAAGGGCGGCAAGCGCGTCGCCTACGGCGCTCGCGCTATCAACGAGGGCGGTGATCAAGCGGTGCCTAAGTTAACCTTCCCCGGCGGTGCCTTGATCGGCTGTTCCGCAGGATTCTTGAACGTCCCGAAAATCAAGGGCAGCCATACGGCCATGAAGTCGGGCATGTTGGCGGCAGAATCCGTGTTCGCTTACCTCGCCGACGGCGCGATGGGCGGGGTTGACCCCGTCTCTTTCGAGGAAGCCTACAAAAGCTCTTGGGTCAAAAAAGAACTGCACGCCGCCCGCAACTTCCGCCCCTGGTTCTTAAAGTTCGGCCTCTTGGGTTTTGGCATTGGCGGGCTTGAGTTAAAACTTGGCAACTGGGGCCTGACCATGCCCTGGACCCTTCGGCCCAACCATCCCGACCACGCCGCCACGGGTCTGGCGGGGGACCATCCCAAAATCTCCTACCCCAAGCCCGACCAGATCTATTCCTTCTCCCGTCTCGATTCCGTCGCCCTGACGGGCACGTACCATGAGGAAGACCAGCCGATCCACCTGCAACTGACCGATGCCGATCGACCCATCGCGCACAACCTGCCGCTCTACGACGAACCTGCGCAGCGCTACTGCCCCGCGGGGGTTTACGAGGTGCTTTACGATTCCTCGGGCCAAAACCCGACCTTCCAAATCAATGCGCAAAACTGCATCCACTGCAAGACCTGCGATATCAAGGACCCAAGCCAAAACATTACCTGGGTCAGCCCCGAAGGCACGGGCGGCCCCAACTATCCCAACATGTGAACCGCGCCTCCCTACCCGCACACACGCACGCGCCGCAAACCCTGGTCGCGCCGGCCAAGCTCAACCTATGGTTGCGGCTGACCCAGGCCCGACGCCCCGACGGCCGCCACGAGCTGCGTAGCCACTTCGCGCCGCTGGCCCTGGGCGACCATCTGACCTTAAGACCCACGCGGGCTTTCAGCCTCAGCGTCCAAGGCCCGTTCGCACACGGGGTCCCCGAGGACGACCGCAATCTCCTGGCCCAGGCCTTTGCAGGATTTTGCCGAACCTTCGCGCCCGTTCCACCGCTGCAAATCGACCTCGAGAAAAACATCCCGCACGGGGCGGGATTGGGCGGAGGCTCATCCGACGCGGGCGCTTTGCTCGCATACTTAGCGCGCCAAACTGGCTGCAACGTGGACGAGGTGCGCGACTGGTCGCTAAGCCTGGGCGCGGACGTTCCCGCCGCACTCGGCCCACACAGCGGCCTCGTAGCAGGTGTCGGTGAGATCCTCGGCGCCCGCCTGCCCGTGCCAGAAAAACGCGTCTTGCTGGTCAAGCCCGCCCGATCCTGTCCAACAAGGGAAGTCTTTGCGACCCTTCCAGCCCTAGGCCCCGCACTTGAAGCGAGTGAAAACGACCTCGAATCTGCCGCTTCCCGGGTATGTCCCGAGATTGCCGAGATCTTAGCCTACCTCAGAACCCACATCGACCCCCGCGCGCAAATGACGGGGTCAGGGTCCACCTGCTTTGCCTTGGTCTCAAACGCTTTCTCGTTGACACATGAACACAGGAAGGCACTCGACCGGTTTTGGGTGCACCTAACGGACTTTGCCGTCGTCGCCGTGCCTTAGTCCAACGCGGTCACCGGGACACAGATGGGGCAGGATCGACCGTGCGCCCGAACCGGCACACCGCACTCCTAATTTGGCGCGACCCTCACCAGGATGATCCAAGACGGACCTTGCGCATAGATCGCCAAACGCGAGCGTCTTGACATTACCAACTACGAGGTCCATCCTATCCACCCATGTCCATAAACACCCGTCCCCTCAAGTCGTTTTTGCCCCCTTGGGTTTGGGCCATCGTTGCGATTGAGGTTCTGGTCCCCAGTTTCTTCGCGCTCGCCTCTCTCAATAATCCGAGCCTGTGGGGTGAGGCGCAGTTGGGAGTTTATGGGGAACTCTATGTCATTCGTAACCTGGCCATGGCCTTTGGTGTCGCAATCGCGGCGCTTTGGCTGCGCTCCCACGCGGCCGTGTTGGCAACTATTGCCGCACGGTTCGTTACCGATGCCGTTGACATAGGGGCGGGGTTCGCTCGCGGCCCCGATGGACAAACTTTCGCACTCCTTGTGATCTTCTCCCTCATCCTGCTGGTCATTCCAGCGCTCGGTTTGAGGTGGCTCGTGCGGCAGCACGGAACCTCTGGATAGGGCGGGGTATAGGAAAGCAGCACAAAACCTCTGCCAGATTCTATAATCCAAGCAGAGCGAAGGTATATGGGCTATAATGGAATATGGAGATGGTGCCCTGAAGAGGACGCTAACTTTTTGCCTAATCCCACATTGGATAATGGCTTGTAAAAAGACCAGATTTTCTACTCCCCCGCTGACTCCCCCAAAATTGATTTGTGCCCCCAATGAATCGCCCTTCCCAGCTACGCGGCCGAGATTTGGATTTGCTTCCCGATCAGAACGCCGATCCATTGCTCATCCCAGCGCTGGCCGTTGTGGATACGCTCGGGGAATAGGGGGTCGCAGTCATGGACCTTGAGGGTGCGATATTGCCGCTTGCCTGTTTGAAGCGTCTCCCAATCATCGAGGATAAGCACATGGTCGCCAATGCGGGGGCGGGCGTGCCCCCTGGGATGGATTCGCCATTGCCGCTCTACCAGGTAAATCGGGGTGCCGTCTTGTTCCTGGGAATGCTCCTCAACAAAGGGGCAGTGCCATCGCTCGGTCTGGGGTTGAATCGCCGCCATAGTACCCCCTCACGCCGCCGCTGGTTGGTCGGGTACGTTGCCCTGCATGACCTCGATGGAAAGGCGCAACGCCTCCCTCATCTTACCTAGGGCCCCATGGCTTTCCATGAGGGCATCAATGGTCCCTGGGTCGGTGATGTCGGCCTCCACGGTTCGCGTCCTGTAATAGCCCCGCGCTGGTTCGATCTGCCCCCCTGATACCATCAGTTGAATTTCTACGGTTACGGTGTTGGTCATGGTTTGCCTCCTTAGGCTGCTTTGGGAAGGGATTGGATTTCGTTGCGAATGGCCCTCATCTTGGCGCCTGTTCCCAGCGCGTCGCTGTAGGACAGCCATTCTAGCTGGCGCTCGAGGCGCTCTCTGTGGGCGGCAAGGTCGCCGATTGACGCCAGCTTGCGGGCCTTCGCCCATGCTTGGCGTAGGTGATAGGCAAACAAGACACGGCAAAAGCGCGCTGGTTTGAATTGGTTGTATCCCTGCCAAGCTGCTTTCATGATTTCTGAACGGTTGTAAGTCATTGGTCTTGCCTTTCGTTGTTATCTGAATTAGATATAAACTATTATCCGATCCAGTCAATAAGAAAGTTATCCAAAATGGAGAAAATTATTTCAGCCAATGAATTATGGACAGCGCGGGCCGCGCTCCGATTGAGCAGGGAACAAGTGGCAACCGCTGCGGGGGTCAGCGCCCCTACAATCAAGAACCTCGAATTAGGCCACGTCAGGGGCAAGCCTTACCAGGCCAGCGCCGATCTAAGCACAAAGCTGATTGCCTTCTTTGAAAGCCAAGGCCTGGAGTTTCTTCCCGAAAAGGTCGGGCGCGCCTTTGGGGTGGACGTTGCTAAGGGCCAAAATTGAAAGCGCCTTTTTTCTCCCTATCCGTCCCAACCATAGACAAGGCGGCTTCCCTGGGGGTCGCTGCGCTTTCTAGCCTGGTGGTGGTTGCTTGTGGGTCGGGTAAGGACAACGTCACATCAAGTTGGAGTGCAAGCGCCGTTCAAAAATACACGCGCCTGGGGCAAAAGCGCGCTCAAAAGGCAATCAGCGATCTGCTGGGTGCTGGGGTGCTTTCGGTGGCGGCGGGCTCCAAAAAAACCAAGCCTCGATATAAAATCAAGCGAGACAAAAACGCTGCTGAAATATGGCTTCCAGAGTGTTTTGTGACTGGCCTGGAAGGTGAGGAAGTCTCTGTTTTGGAAAGGCTTAGGGCCGCTGGTGGTGTGACTTATCTGCACCTATTGCTGAGGCTGTATGAGCATCAGAACATGCAAGAGCATTACGGCCTGCCATCAAACCTAATCGGTCAAAAGGCCAAAGTTGCTAACACGCTCACAAGGGGCAGGAACATTGTGACGGCCTTTAACTGGGACGGCCCGCCAACACACCTAAGTCCATCCCCACCATTCGGGGACTTCAAGTCACCAGACGGGAAGGATCATAACTGCTGGAAGTATATCCATCACCTCCAGCGACTTGGTGCTATCGACTTGATACCCGTGGTTTTTGAAAGTGCCGAATGGGACGCCTTGCCGCTGTGGGTGGCCCCGTATGGGCAAACGGGCGAGGTGTTCGAGGCGTCCATCATGGCGCTACAGTCTGATAGGGCAAGGGAGTTAGCAGAGGAGGGCCTGACCAATTTTGAGGACCATTATGATCTATTGGCGATTTGGCCTGACACATACCCCAACGCCATTGTGAGGGGCATCTATCGCCTTAGATATCGCCCTCACACGGCATTAAATCGGGCCTGGGCATCAATGGCAAAATACATGGCAAATAGCCTTGAGGCCTCGATAAACTGCACCGATTGGCCGATAACCAAAAAGCGACAAAACTTTGCCTAAGTATCCATTTTGCGCCAAAAGACTAACATCAAGTGAGTACCAAGTGAACATCAAGTGAGGATCAAGTGAGTATCAAGTGAGTATCAAATACCTCTATACTAATATCTATATCCAACGTCAGTTTATCCAACGTCAGTTTGCAGGTTCTGATTTACCCGCATCCAAGAACGCGGTCAGGTTCCATCCAAGCGACTACAGACATTGGTTGCATGATGATGTGCCTCTATCGCCTGAAAAGCAAAGTCTGCCTCTTGCCCGCAAAACGGGGAAGGTTGTGAGCCTTGAACGCTATCGCCTCAAAAGAGCTGGTGGGGTGGACGTTGCAGGGGGCGTGAAAGCCTAAATCGTGGCATCGACATTCAGATACAGAGACGTCGTGATCTGCCGCTTTTCGGGGACGGATCCTGAGTTCAAGTCTGAGCATCCCGCTTTGATTGTCTCAACTAAGAACAGGGCGGGGCTCCCTTTTCTGGTTGTGCCCCTTACGTCTCAAGAACCAGTCACAACGGACCCAGCTATGGTTTTGCTTGAACCTTCCCCGCTACCAGGCAAGTCTAAGGCATGGGCGGTGGCGTCTCATATCTACGCGGTGAGCGAAAAGCGGCTAAAGCCAGCATATCAGCAAGGAAAGGCTGTTAGGATCAGCTTGGAGCGAATGGGAAAGGTGCTAAAGGCCATGTCGCTTAGATTGCCACTTACACCCCCAGAATCACTAAAGCCGCTCCCGAAGGAACGGCCTTAGCAGCTGGGATCAAGTCCCTGGTATCCGCCCGTAGGGCGCTGGGGTCTATGCCCCTGGTGGGATCCACATAGAGCGTCACTAAGCGGCTGTAAAGGGGCGCTATGGCATGTTTCGGCGCATCCTGCGCCCCGATCATGAGGGACCCCCACCCCCCCTATTTCTTTTCCCTGTGAAAATGTAACTCCTCGCCCAGTCTCCATGCCCCAGGGGGGTCCTTAAAATTAGGGGGGGCACCCCCTAGCCCCCAACCCCTTTCGTTGCTGTGTGGGCTTGTGTGTGCGTTGGTGTGTGCAATCTTGCTCACAACTCAACACTTGGGGGCGCATCTCCTGCGGGGGCGGCCCAAAACTAGTGACGGTGGCGGCCCTAATGTTGAAAGCCGTAAATCTGTTGCCCCACAAGCAGGTGTCTCCTGCGGGGGCGTCGGAAAGACGGGGGCGTCAGATTGACGGGGGTGTCGGAAAGACGGGCGCGCGTGATGCAGGGGTGTCACACTGACACGGGTATCACACTGACACGGGTATCACACTGACACGGGTCAAGACTTTCTCCCAGAATTGGGAAAAACCCATGGCGGGCAATTTTCCCCCGATTTGATGAAAAATGACTTTTTGCCAAATTTGTCAAAAACCCCTGCCGTGGTGGACGATCGGCCTGGAAGGGGACTTTCAATAAATCTATTGATAAAGGGTTTTTCCGAAAGTTCGGAAAAAGTCTCCATGGGCTGGGGGTGGCGCTCTGCCACTGGTGGCGCTGTGCCACTGGCGGGCAGGGCTTCTGCACAAAATTGTGCGAAAGCTCGATCGAGGCGATCAGCCTGGAGGGGCTGGGACTTTCCCATAAGTTTATGGAAAACGATTTCTCGCCCATCTTGGCGAAAAGTCCCTGTGCCTGACTTGCTCCTGAGAGAGCTCAACGCTCACCAAAACGGGCGAGCGTCAACAGCCTTAATCATGGCTCGCCTATAGACGTTTGCCTATTTTTTGGGCATCTATACGCGCGCGCGAGGCGTCGGGGCTATTCGAGGCCGCGATTATTGAAGGGGGAGAAGGTGACTAAGAGGGTTTGGAAAGCGCAGGAGGGCGGGAAAAAGCGGGGCCGTGGGCGTCCGCTAAAGTTTGACGGCCCTGAGGCGCTACGGGAGGCGATTTATGCCTATTTTCAGTGGGTGGAGGACAACCCGCGAATGGTCGCTAAGGTGGTCGGAAGCGGTGACGTTGTAAGCTACCCAGTGGTGCGTTATCCGACTATGGATGCGTGTGCGGCGTTTATCGGCGTGTCTCGTCAAACTTGGCATGAGTGGGGAAAGGAGGGCCATAGGCTTAAAGAGGTTGTGGATTGGGCCGAGCAGATGATCTATGTCGAAAAGATCGAGGGGGCGGCGGCGGGGCAGTTTAATCCCGCTATAGTTGCCCGCGAAATGGGCTTGGCCGAAAAGGTGCATGGCACGGGGGTTGTTACCGTTAACGTGATTGACAGCTACCTGGACGATGCGGGGGTGTGATCGTGCAAGGGCGCTTGTGAGCCGATTGCCCTTCGCTGGTGTGGGCTAAGGTGTTATAGTGAGTGCCAGATAAAGGCTTGTTCTTTTTTTGTTCTGATGTATTCGGAATGCGTGTCACATCGGTTCTCTGACGCCTTAACCTTTGCCCTCATGCATTCGACGCTGCGCCTTTCGGTTCGTGCGGAACGCAATCGCGCTATGGACAGGCGAATGCTCTTTGAGATTGAGGCCAAGAAAATTGAGGAGCACTTAAGGCGCTGCTATGATATTGAGGCGAAGGATGTTGATTTTAGGGATTGGGGTGATTCCTTTCTCTCGCCAAGGGAATAGGTGTCCTGAACATTTAGGTAATGGAAGATGGCGGCATTTTACCCGTTTTGTTAGAAGCCCCTAAGGGCGGCTAGGCCTTAGGTTGGCGGCTGTAGGTCTAGTATCGGCAAGGTTGCAACGATCTTTTGGGTTTCGAGCGAAACGGTGATGACGCGCTGAAATAGCTTCATCGGGTAGGCGGGGTCTTTCATAGTCTCGTTGGCGTAGTCGTTTGCGTCGTTGGTGATGCCGCTGGCTTTGTCGGTTTTGACACCTTGGCGCTCCATGACCCAATCAAGGGCGGCCTTGCCGTTCACCACGTAGTCGTAAGCCTCTAGGGGAATGCCCGTGAGGGTGATCTTGTCGTTGTAAATGACGGTGGTTTTGTCTTTTTCCTTGCCGATTTTCCCAAACTGCATTTTTTTGACGCGATAGTAAGATACGGGATCGTCAATCGTGCGAGTTTCAGATCGCCCTGGGCGACCGTGAGGGGGAAGGGTTCGACGGTTTCATAGTTGACGTGCAAGTCGCCTAAGGCGCGGCCTGCCTTGGAAAAGGCCCAAAAATCTTGAGCGGTTTTGACGGGTGGGATGCGTGGCAGGGCCTTGGCTAAGTTGTTTTTGTAGCGGCTGCGGTAGTCGGGGGCGTGCAAGAGGCCGTAGATGTAATAGAACAAGTTCTCCTTACTAATCTGCTCGCCTGGGTAGGCGGCACGAAAATGAGCCAGCGCCGCATCGCTGATGCCGTCATGGCGGGTGAAACCCGTTTCGGGCGTCGCGGCAAAAGCATCCACGGTCTCGCCCGACTGCGGCGCGGGCTCATAGGTGTAAAGGGGGAAGCATTGGCCGTTACTCATATGTTGGAAGTCTGGAAGTTTGTTGACCATCAAGCAAGAAAAGCCTGCTTTTGCCCCAATGGCTGCAACTTGAATGATCAAATTTTCAACATCGCGTTGTGGAAACAGCTTCGGCGTTTGATACACCATTTCATTTAATCGTCGATCAAAATACAGGTTTGACATGGTGAAGGGTCGATACGATGAAAGTACAAACGTTCCCGAAAACTCTAAAGAGTTTCGATTAGCCAAATCCCTTATCAAGGCTCGTGACCAACTTATCTCTTGTGTATCAAAATCAATGTGGTCAGCGGCGACAATCTTGCCCTCACTAGGTAAAGTTGCAAGAGTCAGGTTATAGGCCTTGATTGTTCTCTCAATACTTTTTCCCAAACCCTCGGTTGAATGATTATAGCACCAAGCATCTCGGCTTGTAACAACGCCTGAAGAGTAGATTGGAAATAAGCCCGTCTCAGGATCATCTTTGTCGCCAATGATTTGATAGGACTCAAAGTCTCGATCAACTTGATCTAGCCAGTCATGGTTATGGTCGGGTGTAAGTTGAGACCAGAGACCGCGTTTTTGGATGCCGTCGATGCTTCCAAGCTCTTGGACGATTTGGAGTTTCTGTTTTTGATCCAGATAGTCGCCGATATCGTGGAAGTGAATTTGGCCAATACGATCACTAGAATCCAGTTTTACTAGGACAAAAATCGCGATTGGAGCGCGACTACCTGAACCAAATATTTTTCCACCTTCCCGCCTGGACAGTTCGCCTGAAGTTCGCTGATTTCCCCGAAGATGAAAAATGTAAAGAGAAGAGTAGTCCTCAACCAAGCACTTTCGCAGCCCATCAGTGGCGTTGCCGTCGATCCACCCTGCATTGCTGACGAACGCGACAATGCCCTCGTCCCCAATTCGATCACTGGCCCAGCGGATGGCGCGGATGTAGGAATCATAGAGTGCCGCTTTTCTTTTAGCCTTTGAATGTTCGGCGTAGGTGTTGCGGATGCGTTTATCGAGGCTAGGATAGCTCAGGTTGGCGGCATCGTCGTTGGCTTTTTTTTGGCCTGCGGAATAGGGGGGGTTGCCGACGATGACGCGGATGTCGCGTTGCTTTTGTTGGGTGCGGCGTTCGGAATTATCGGGCAGCAGGTTTTGGATCATGTCCCGCTCTTGTTCGTAGAGCTGGAAGGTATCGGTCAAGACCATGCCAGGGAAGCGTTCGTAGCCTTGGTCTGGGCTTAGGTCGTGGTAGGTCGCCTCAATATTGATGGCGGCGATGTAGTAGGCGAGCAAGACGATTTCGTTGGCGTGGATTTCGTGCTGGTACTTATGGGCCAGTTCGTCGGGGGCGATCAGGCCCGATTGCAGCAAGCGGGTGATGAAAGTGCCCGTGCCGACGAAGGGGTCGAGGATATGGACACCCTTTGAGCCTAGGGTCTGCCCGAATTCGGATTTCAGCACGTCGTTGACGGAGTGTAGAATAAAATCCACCACCTCGACGGGCGTATAGACGATGCCCAATCTTTGGGTCATGGCGGGAAAGGCGTTTTTGAAGAATTTGTCGTAGAGCTGGACGATCAGTTGCTGCTTGCCGTGGGCGGTTTTTATGTCCTTGGCCCGACGCTTTACGCTGTCATAGAATCTGTCTAGGCTTTCGGTTTCCGTCGCGATGTTGGTGGCCTCTAGCTGGCCCAGAACGGTTTGCATGGCCTTGGACACGGGGTTTTCTTGTACGAAGTTGTGGCTCTTAAATAGCGCCTCAAACACGGGCTTGGTGATGAGGTGCTGGGCCAGCATCTCCACCGCTTCGCCTTCGCTAACGCTTGGGTTAAGATCATCACGAATTTCGTCGAGGAAGCCCTGGAAAGCATCGCGGCGCGGGCCAGCGCCCTCAATGGCGGTTTTAATGCGGACGATGTGTTTTTGGGCAATTTCGGCGATGTCTTTTGACCATTCCTCCCAATAGTCTCGGGTGCCGCAGCGATCGACCATTTTGGCTTTGATCGCCTTGGCAAATTCATCGAAGACAAAGTCTAATTCGCCCTGTGGGTGGGGGTGCGCCTCGTCGTCGGGGTCGCTGGCGTCGCCGTCGAGGATGCGCGGGTTGGTGGAGGGGCGACTGGGTAGGTCATCTACCACGGCGGTTGTGGCGCGTCGCTCGCGATCCGAAACGTCGATAAGGGCGATCTTGTCGCTGACGTCCTCGCCAAGATCAATTTGGTTGATGCGCCCTTCCAAGCGCTCGTCGTGGGCGCGCAGGGCGTTCAGGACACTCCAGATGACCTCAAAGCGCTTGTTGTTTTTCAGGGCTTGGGAAGGGGTCATGCCTGGGGGGATGGCGACGGGCAGGATCACGTAGCCCATCTTCTTACCTTCCGCTCGGCGCATGACGCGCCCCACGGACTGGACAACATCGATTATCGACTTGCGGGGATGTAAGAACAGGATCGCGTCCAGCGCTGGCACATCCACGCCTTCGGATAGGCAGCGTGCGTTGGAGAGGATGCGGCAGGTCTCGATGCCTGCGTCCGCTTTTAGCCAGTCTAGTTTGGCCCCCCGCGATTTGGCGTTGAAGGTGCCATCGACATGCTCGGCTTCAATTTTGAGGGTTGGCGGTGTGCCGAGTGTATCGGTTTCTCGCGCTGTTTTGGCATACGCATTTGCGACGTGAAGGAACTCACGGCTTATGATTTTGGACGTTTTGATGTCTTTGCAAAACGCGAGGGCCTTGCGCATGGGCGCGGGGTCTATTTCTAGCTCTGCTTGCAAGTCTTGCTTTGCCAGGGCCTTGTAACAACCGACAATTTTGCTTGCGTCGTCTAGTTTCAATTCGGCGTTTTCATCCTCCAAGCGTTTTTGGATGGCGCGGCTTGCGGTTTCCTCATCAACGGCTAGGACGATAACTTTATAGTCGCATAAGAGATCGTTTTCGACGGCCCAAGAGAATCCCCGTCGAAACAACTCGGGGCCATAGATGGTTTCATCGTCCATGGAATAGACGTCCGCATCGCGGGTGTCGGCTTGTGCCCTTGCCTTTTCGCCGTATATCTTTGGAGTGGCGGTCATGTAGAGCCGCTTCTTACCCGCTAAGTAAGATTGATCGTGGACGCTTACAAAGGCGCTTTTATCTTGGTCATCGAGGGTTACGCCCGTTGTACGGTGCGCCTCATCGCATATGATTAGATCAAACTCTGGAAAATTGTGATGCTTCTGGGCGTCGTGAAGCGCCGCAATGGACTGATAGGTTGAAAAAACCACCGTCCGCTGGTCGCTGGGGTTCTTGGAATACTGCTTTGCTAGATCTCTGCCGTTTGTGGTTGAGGGGAACGCCAGGTCAGATCGACTAAGGTCGGCTATATCATCGCTGTTCCTGTGCCTGCCAACTTGGCCGTCTGAGCATACGGCAAAGGCCCGAAACTCGGTGCTTGCATCATTTTTCCATTCCGTAACGGTTTGGGATAGGAGCGCAAGGGAAGGCACCAATACCAGGGCGACCCCGCCAGGCGCGACCATTTCTTCGGTGATTCGCAGCGCGGTAAATGTCTTGCCAGTGCCGCAGGCCATTATCATCTTGCCACGATCATGCTTGGCAAGCCCAGCCTCTACGGCCTCTATGGCGTCAAGTTGGTGCGGGCGCGGCCGCTTTTTTTCCGTAAAAACAATGGGCTGGCCTTCGGCATAGCGCGACCAGTCAATTAGGCTTGCCGCCAAGTCGCTTAAGCCTAAGCGACGAACCTCAATTTCCTGATCGTCGATCATCTGCGCGGCGTTCCTGCCCAGATCCCCCGCAGTGGTATCGACAAACAGACGCTCCACAAAATGGCTCTTGCCCGACGCCGATAGGAACGAGTCTAGGTCGGATTTTTGGATCGTATAATCACGGGCATAGAATTTGCACTGGATAGCGGTAAAGGCGCCGTCCTCTCGTCGTCTTGCCACCAAATCGATTCCAGCGTCGTTGCCAGGCAATCCTTGTGCCTTTGCCCAATCAGCATAGGGCCATACCTTATCGTAAAATTGGCTTTGGGTTTGGTCGTGCCGCAACCAGGCTTGCACAAGATTCTCAAACCGTGTGCCCTTGTCGCGCATCGAGTCTGCGTTCTTTTCCATTTGTTCAAGCAGCTTGTATAGGTTGCTGTTCATGGGTTTTGGCCTTCTCTTCAAAGAATCAGTGCTGGGTTGCGGACCTATGGCGTGGAAGTTACGAGCTGTCCAGAAAGAGCTAATTGAAGTTGCCTTTGAAGTCGCGCAACAGGGGGGCAAGATCAACATGCAAGAATCGTTGAATCTGGCCCCTGGAAGAGCCCACGTCGCAAATGTAAGCCCAAGCAAATGAGATATGCATTGGCGTTGTTTGCCCTTGTATCGTGCAGCACCGATGCCCAAAACGAACGCGCGTATCAGCAAGCGCTTTGCTCTGGATGGGCCATTGAGCAACGTCTTTCCGATACTACTCGCGTTGACTGCGTCAGCAGCACACATGCGATAGAAGTTGATTTCAGCGACAATTGGGCAGAGGGGATCGGTCAGGCGCTTTTCTACGCTATGCAGACTGGCCTAGAGCCTGGGTTGATCTTGGTGTGCAGGCGGCGACCTGAGACCTGCCAGGGCCACCTAGGGAGGGTTTTGGCGGTTGTGGAGGGGTTTGGGTTGCCAATTATCGTTTGGGCATGTCAGGCTGATTCTAGGTCGATGGCCGAATGCAAATTGAGTGAATCAAGTTCATTGGAAAAGCCTGGGGGATCGATGTCCAGCAAATGGATGTTATCCGATAAGAAGACGGTCAGCCACTCGTAAGAGCTCCAGGCAAATTCGGGCGGGTGGGCTGGAAGGTGGTCCGAAACACGCAAGAAGCGTGCATCTCCAATGGTATCAATGGCTTAGACAGTGATGTTGGAGCGGGTGATGGGGCGTCTGAAACAGCACTAATCGCGGACTCATCATCATGAAAATTCGTCGCGATCACTAGGGGTTGCGGTCAGAGGGGGGGTAGAGGTTGCGGTCAGAGAGGGGGCCTTTCTTGCCCACCATCTTATCAAACTGCTCCTTTGGCGTTCCTTGGAGATACCAGTCTGCGGGCCTCCAGGGTCGTGTGATTTGCTTAGCTCGCTCTCTCTCTTTTGAGCCGAGCCATTTTGGGGGCATGTAGGGGTGCACAAAATGTAACAAGGTGAAGGCGAGCCCCGCAAGCGCATTAATTGCTAGTATGCTGGTCGCACTTAAACGCGTTTCAAACTCTAGGAAGGGAAGCAAGCAGAAAAAGCCAGACCATAAAAATACAAGAGCCGTGGCTACGATGCTTGCAAACGTAAGCTTGAACAGAATCCAGCCAACTAGGTCGCTGCCGAGTCCGTCCTTGACGATTTGGCTATTTTGTATTGTGAAGAGATAAAGATAGGGGCTGTAGCAACTTTTGACAAGCGCTCGAAAGGTGAGCGGCAAAGGCAGCCAACCTATTACGCAAATCACCATTTCGGCAAAGGTTACCTCGTCGCTAAACATCTCGCGCCCCCCCCTAACTCCACATCCAAACCGCAACCATTCTTCCGATCACACGGAAGGACGTTTGCTCCTCAAAACTCATTAGTTGCGGCCACAACCCTCGCGATACACTCAAGGTCGTGTTCTTCGGTTACGTCAATCGGCGTAGGAGAGCGTTTGACACGCTGCAACCGCCATTGTCAAGCGCCATGGGAGAATCTCGATTGATACACATTTCCAGCGCCATCGATTAGCGCGACGGCCCCCACAATTCCCAAGGGATGGATCCAAACTTGGGCCGATCTCCCTGGAATAGATCCGCTCAAAATTGAGCCCGTCCCAGCGCCTCTATCTTGCTGAGAAGGCAGTTTTTGAGCCCCTCAACGTCGATCAAAACTATGGGCTAGGTGGTCCCGATTAGGGGGGCGTTGGGGTTTCTGGGTTCATCTATATGTTGACCTCTGCGGGATTGCGGGATTGCGGGATAAGAGCCAAAAGTCTTACTGGTCGTAGGTTTCAGGGTTCTGTGTTTTGCGGGATAAAATACGGGATTGCGGGATAAGAGGCAGGTAATCCCGCAAAAGTGTTTTAACCCCGCAAGAAAATGCGGGCTTCAAAAGCCTTACTGGGCTTAGGTTTCGGGCCTTATCCCGCAATCCCGCAATCCCGCAAGGGTAGATATAGAGCTATGGGCGCTCAAGCATGTATCTCTTGCCGCCTCGCGGGCCTGAAGCACTGTAAATCCGTCCTGACTTTTCCAGGATTGCCAGCGCTTTTTCCGCACGTTCTATCTGACCCTTAAATGGTTTTTTGAGGTGCTTTCCGTGAAGGTCACCAGCCGTAACGAACCCCTTATCACCAATAGCCTTGGTCAATTGCTTCATCATTTCGTCAGCATCGCTGGTTACGCGGGACTGTGTAGCAACCCCCATAAATCGCTTTGCCTCGTTCAGGTAGAACCGTGCCAGCGCTATCGCCGCCTCCATGGTCTCGATTGTGACTAGGGGCGTGTCGGGGCTTTGCCATCCAGCGAGGATCCCAGCAATTCGATAGGCCTGCTCAACAGACTTTGAGGCGGTGGCCCTAAAGTCCTCATACAGGCGGCCTTCCTGCTGCTCGGGTTCGACTTCATCGTAGTAGGCCTCAATGCACCTTTCGGCTTCTGGGGTTACGTCAATGGCACGGGGGCGACAAACGTCATCTTCAATGGGCAAGGGCCGTTCCATTAAAGCCTTCACCTTCTCAGCAAACCCTAAGACTATAGCCCAATCCCTTTTGTCGGGCTTATAGCGAATCCTATGCCCCGCCCGATCAGGGGCCTGAACCACAAGAAAGCGCGCAATGAGTCCTGTATTTTCTGCCAGCCCGTTCCCAAACAGTTTCTTAGCGGGTTCCTCTTGGCCTGAGAGTGCGACGGTAAGCCTGGGACTGGCAATGTAACTTGAGCCTGACAAGACCCGATCATTCCTGAAAGGGGAACCGTCCCAAAGGCTATTGAAGATCCCGAATGTCGCCATCGAGTTTTCAGGGGTCATGCTGTGGCCCCCAACGACCTTGGCGGCCTCATCGCTAGACAATAGGGCAATGCCGTGACCATTCGCCATGCAAGACGTGGCTTTCTGAATGGTTGTGTCCTCAAAGACCCTCTGATCTAAAACGGGTTCGGCAATGTCCACCTCAGTGCCTGATTTTTGGCATCCTTCACCGTCTGCTTGTGGGCCTTTGCCTCCAATTTGTAGGCGCTTTGCTTTTCTCGATCCCAGTCAAGGACTCCTTTGATTAGGTGTTTCAGGCTGGACGATTTCCGCTCTCCTGAGCCCGCAACAACAAAGGTATAGATTGAGGTAGGCACCCCCTGGCTCCACCAGGTCTTTACGTCATAGTGCCCCTGCATACATGAAGCGACGATAGCTAAGGTTTGGAGGTTGGCAGCGCTTTGCGATACTTGCGCCATCCGTGCAACGGTTTCTGCGACCTCTCTCAATTCTCCTGGCAAGCCTGGATCAGGGTTTAGTTGCTGCTCAATGGGATTGCCCTCATTGGCCTTTAGAACGGCATTGTAGCCCTGTGGGTTGATCTCTCGCAGCTTGCTCATATCGGGCCTAATCGGGGCCGCATCGACGTTGCGAAGGTCAAACTTCTCTCGATCAAAGGTCATGCTGCTAGGTCTCCCCAATCCTGCCCGCTGGGGGCGCTTAGGATGGTGGCTTGACGCCCCGCGCTCTCGTACCGTGCCTTGACCTTTTCGGCGGCCTGAATGCCTGGGGGGTCACCGTCAGGAAAAACCCAAAGGTGTCTTATCCCCTCCACAAGGGGGAAGTTCCCTAGGTTGGTCGCGCTCAAACACGCGCACACATGGGGGACTCCCCTGGGAACAAGGCTTAGCCCCGTCTCCCAGCCCTCGCAGATAGCCAATTCCCTACCCACGCGGCCCCAACCTGTGACATAGACCCCAGCGCCCTTAAGCACGCCAATGGACTTTTTGCGCTTGCCGTTGCGCGGCCATGCCTTCCCGCCTTGGTCATCTATAGCGACGGCCTGAAAACCCAATTCCTCGCCTGAATGATGGTCCCTGACTATAGCGATCAAGGCGCGGTGATAGTCTGGCTCCTCACCCTTGGAGGCATAGGCAAAGTTGAATGCCAGGTGATAGCGCCAGTCATCCCTATCCATGAGCTGGAAGGCCTCAAAGCCCGCCCCTCGATTGCACAAGTGGTTCATCTCTGGGGCGCACCCCAGCTCATCTTGAGGCCGCTGGGAAGGCTGGTCGGGGTCATCAATTACGCGGCCCAACACCCTGATAAGGTTTCGGGTCTTGGCAATCTTTTTGACCACCTCGCGGCGTTCCCTGACCTCCCTAGCCTCGATCTCTGCCCGATCAGGGAGAGGAATGATCTTGGAAGGCCGCCTCTGGGGTCTCTGGGCTTGCTGTGAGGGGTTAAGCCTTTCCTCCCATACAGGATGCCCTAGCGCTTCCCTTGCCCGATTGGCGAAGTCCTCTGAGCTCTCACCACATAGGGACGCGCCTAAGGTGACAAGGGTTCCGCTGGTATGCTTATCAGAAAAGTCAGTCCCCACGCCTTTGTCAAAGTTGACCGACACGCTGGCATCGCCTTTGACGCCGTATTCCTTGCCCCCTTGCTTGAATATCTCCACCCCTGCCAGACTTGCCCATAGGGCGGGGTCTGCCGCCAAGGCGTTGTTGACCTCGCGGGAGTTCAACGTAGGCGCGAATTGGCCCTTGCCTTTGGCGTCGGTGTTAGTAGGGTTTTGGGGAGAGTTCGTGGGGGGTGTTGCTTGGTTGCCGCCCCCCATTTTAATGCCCCACGCTCAAGATTGCGTTGGGGAGTCCCTCGATCATCTTGGTCAGTTCCCCTTCAGCCCAAAACAATCGCCCGCCGAATTTGCGGGGTTGGGGGAGACGCCCCTTGTCCACATCGCGATAAATGCTGGTGCGTGAACGCCCCCCTAAGAGGGCCTGGACTTGCTGAAAGGTTAATAGTTTGGTGTCTGTCGCCATGTGAGGCTCCTTCGTTATGCACCGAAATGGAGCCCCTCGGCTGGCAAATTTTGAGAATCGGCTTGCCAGGGCAAAAATCCAATTCTAAGCCAACGGGGCGCATCCAATGCGTGTTTCTTGGAACCCGCTCTCTTGAGCGAATCCACAAACCGACGCCTCAAGCTCAACTTTCCACTGTGTAGCTTGGGGCGTTTTGGTTTGTGGTGTTCCCGTAATGTGCTTTTGTATGGAAGGGCAAGATCAACTCTTGTGCAAAACCGCCAAAAAGCACGCGAAGAATTAAGAGATTTTTCACCCGCCCTTTATCAGAGGAAGCAGACTTTCAACGTACTGGCGAATCTCTGGGCGGGTTAGAATATATGAAGTGCCGTTGATCCTCGGGGGGCGAAAACTATGATTGGCGCCGTAAAATCGAACACCATGGTAGGAGGAGATGGGGCCTTCGGGTCTGCGCATACCCCGCACACGGGACCTAAGCGTGCTCAGGGGGATCCCCAAAAGCAAGGCTGTTATTTTCTGTGATCGAGTGTCTGAATAGTTGAATTGCAATGTCAATTCTCTGACCAAGGCTTTCTCTCGGTGGGTATCCACGGGCCGTCGCCCCGCCCGCATTGGCTTTCCCTCATCCAATATCAGCGCTCTTAGCTCCTTTAAGGACTCCTTCCCTATAGGGATTTGTAAGCGGTGTGACTGCTTCAGCAATAAAATTGCAGCGAGTTTTCCCTGCTTCTTTACACGCGCGGCGCTACGATAATCCCAATTCATTTGCCATTCAGGATCACTAGCGCGTTGTCTATCTGCTTGAAGTTTAGTGATCGACGGTGTGTATGCCCCCCCGTCGGCCTCAATCTGCTTTAGTATCTTCCAGTATCGGCGCGATAGAGCGTAATGGTAAAAAAACCTCATGCCGTCTCGATTCAGATTATGGCGAAAGAGCGAAGTATCGAGTTGTACCGCGCGGATGGCGTTTCGGATGCTCGTTTTCTCTAGAGCGAGAGCCCCATCAAGAGCCTCCTTTGACGGAAACATAGCTCTCACAACTTTCGAACCCCGTTCCCAGAGTTCTTCAAGGCGGAATCTACCCGTAGGCGAGTTTACGGTTTTTATAAACTCCCAGCGGGATATCTTTTTTGCTTCAACGTGCCATGCGTGGGCAATTGCAATGTCCAGCTTGTTTTGATCTTCTATGCATTTGTCCCGTTGGTCTTCAAAATAGCGCCTCTTAAATGCCTTCCATTCGCTGGCAATTTTCTCTCGTGTTGCCTCGTCTATCTTCCTTCTAGCCACGCCCGAACCTCACAACCTTACCGCCTTGCTCGCTGGTCAGGAATTGCCCCCAGCGCTCCAAGAGCGCCCGCCTTTGCTCCAGGTAGTCTGTGCGCTCGTAAGCCTGGGAAACGGCATCCCCCACCGCATGGCTTAGCATGGCCTTCCTCACGCCCTCGGGGGCGTCGGTGGCTTCTGCCAGCCATACCCTAAGGCTGGATCTGAACCCATGGGGGCGGGCGTCTAAGTCTCTGCTCTTGAGGTACTTGGTGAGAGTCATATCAGACAGCGGGCGGCCCCGCTGGCCTGGGAATAGCAAGCCATCGATCTCAAAGCCTTTGGCAATCTCAAGGACGCGCTGGGCTTCACTGGATAGGGGGACGCGAAAGGCCTTGCCGTTCTTCATCAACGCCGCGGGGATTTCTGCCAGGTCAGGGCCGATCAGGTGTTCAAGGCGCAAGTTGCGAACGGGGGTGCTTCTAAGCCCTGTGAGGATCAGGAAACGCAAGGCAAGTTGGGAAGGCGGGCCATCGGCAAGGGTCTGGTAAAAGGCGGGGACATCCTGCCAGGCCATGGAGGGGATATGCTGGGCCGTGTTCGATTGCTTGCCAAGTAAGGCTTCCGCTTTCTTGGTCGCCTGCATGTCCACATCCAGCCCCCCAGCGGCGGCGTGCTTTAGGGTCAGGTTCACGCGATTGAGCGCCTTGCGAGCAACGTCGGGTTTTTCCTGCCATATGGGCCTCAGGGCGCGCTCCAGGTCGCGGGGCGTGATAGCATCCACGGGCACCGTCCCCAGCTTGGGGAGGATATGGAGGCGCACGGGGCTATCCCAGCGCCCTGCCTTCCCTTCGCCTTTGAGGGTCGGTTTTAGCTTGTCAAAGGTCTCCTGGAATAGGGCGTCAAGGGTCGGGAGGGCATTGGCTGCGGCGCGTTGTTCTGCCCGCTTAAGGGTCAGGGGGTCCTTGCCAGCCTTTCGAGCCTCACGCCATCGAGCGGCTTCCTCACGCGCCGCCTTGAGGGAGGTTTCAGGATAGGCCCCTAGGCCGATCTCAGGGCGTCGCCCATGCCATGAATAGCGAAAGAGCCAAAAGCCTTTCCCCTTGCCTGTGAGGCGTACCCAGAGCCCGCCGCCGTCACTCAGCTTGCCGCTGGCGGCCGCCTTGAGTTGTGAATCCACCAGCCTATGAAGCCCTGCCATATTTCCACTCCCCCACTCACTCCCCCATTTTTTCTGGGTACCCTTGGGTTATTTTGGGTTAAGATGGGACACTTGCTAACCGTTAAACTTATGCAGGGCAAGGGTTTTGTGGAGTGCGTTGGGGTACTATGAAACAAGGATATGGTGCCCTGAAGAAGACTCGAACTTCTACGACCTTTCGGTCACAGGTACCTGAAACCTGCGCGTCTACCAATTCCGCCACCAGGGCACGGGGGGGTGGCTGGGCGTTAGCTGCAGGCGTGAAGCGAGTCAACCAATGGCCGATTGCTCGTAGGGTCTTATACCAACGGTCATAAAAAGTGACCGTTTCGTGTCTTGTCTAGATAATGTAGTCACGAGATAAGATTTAGGGGATTCACATGGCGCGATAAGTGTGCGATTCCATGAGCTTAGGAGGTCTTTATGCCCAAAGCTCATCGTCAAGCTCATCGTCGCCATGACATCTCAGATAGAACCTGGAGCCTGTTAGAGCCCCATTTTGCCTGGCCGTAAGGGCAGTTGGGGTGGATTGGCCAAGGATAATCGCCTTTTCATCAATGCGGTCTTCTGGATCATGCGAACGGGTGCGCCTTGGCGTGATTTGCCCCCTGATCTTGGTCACTGGAGCAATACGCACCGCCGCTTTATCCGTTGGCGCGATAAGGGCGTATGGGAGAAGTTGCTAGAGGTGCTGATTGAAGAGCCAGATTATGAATGGCTCATCATTGATGCCAGCCATTGTAAGGTTCATCCCCATGCCGCAGGGGCCAGAGGAGGCAATCAGGAGATGAGCGCCACAAAAGGGGGCTCAATACCAAGATACATTTGGCCGTGGATGCGTTTGGTCTGCCGATCAGAGCGCATATTACACATGGTGCCAGAGCTGACTGCACGCAAGCTGGGAAGCTTATCGAAGGATTAAGCGCTGACTATCTGCTGGCCGATAGAGGATACGACACCCAAGACATCTTAGACCAGGCTAAATGCCAGGGCATGACGCCCGTCATCCCGCCCAAAAAGAACCGCAAGCATCAGCGCGAGTATGACAAAGACCTCTACAAAATCAGGCATCTGGTTGAAAATGCCTTCCTCCACCTCAAACGATGGAGGGGAATCGCAACACCATATGCCAAAAACGCCGCCTCATTCATGGCAGCTATCCATATCAGGTGAATCGCTCTGTGGGCAAACATCTCGTGACTACACTATCTAGATCATTTGGGGTAAGCTTGACGCGCCGATTTGGGGGTGGCCACCCCCAAATCGGCGGCGGGGCTGGATCGTTCGTGTCTAGGTGCTGCGTTGCAGGCACCGTTCGTGAGTTTGATCACCCCGTCTTTCCTACAAGTGGCCCGAATGGATACTAGGGAGCCAGCTGTGCGTCCCGTATGACAAGAAAGGGAACGCAAAGATGTCTCAAGTTACCATCGGAATTGATGTTTCAAAAGCCCAATTCGATATTTTTGTGTCAAATGGCCAAAACCATAGCTGCAAGCCTAATACCCCTTGCGGGATTAAGGCTCTCATCAAGACCTTGAGCAAGCTTCCTGATTGCCTGGTCGTTTTTGAGGCAACTGGCTTCTATCACAGAGCCTTGGAACGTGGCCTTGCTCAAGCCCAAATCGCTTACGCAAAGGTCAACCCTTGGCAAGCGCGATGCTTTGCCAACAGCATCGGCCAACTCGCAAAAACCGATAAGGTCGATGCGAAAATCCTGGCACTCATGGGCCAAACCCTCCCCCTTGAGCCCACCAAGATACGCGATGAAGTCATTGAAACTCTTGGAGAATACCAAAGTCTTCATCAAGGGCTTGTGCAAACGCAAACGCAGTGGAGCAACAGGAAGAAAGTCGTTACCGATAAGGCCGCTGTGAGGCTTGCAACGAGAATGCTCAAGACCCTCGAACATGTGAATTAGTTCAGACTTGATCGGACACGCGGGGGGCCATTTCGTACGAAATGGCCCCCCGCGTTCGCCCCTTGAATGGGACGGGTTGTTGCGATTTGTTGGTGGTGCAAACCTAACCAGCAAAATGAAAGAACAACCATGCTGCATACTGACAATAAAATCATTCAACACAAGACGGGATTGCTTAACCTAGCCCAAGAGCCGGGGAACGTGTCCAAGGCCTGCCAGCTCATGGGTTACTCACGCGATACCTTCTACCGCTACAAAGCCGCTGCCGATGAGGGCGGAGTGGAGGTCCTTTTTGAGCGCACCCGCCGCAAGCCTAACCTTGCCAACCGCGTTGATCTGGCCACTGAGGAAGCCGTCATCAAATGCGCCACAGACTTCCCCGCCTATGGCCAGGCTAGGACATCCAATGAACTGCGCAAGATCGGTGTCTTCGTCTCGCCCTCAGGCGTCCGCTCCATCTGGCTGCGCCATAACCTGGCCAACTTCAAGGATCGCCTGAAGGCCTTGGAAGCCAAAGTGGCACAGGACGGCATCATCCTTACTGAAACCCAGGT
Source organism: Alphaproteobacteria bacterium (assembly GCA_965228345.1). Lineage (GTDB taxonomy): Bacteria > Pseudomonadota > Alphaproteobacteria > UBA7985 > UBA7985 > CAXQZM01. The sequence continues at coordinate 62,173 of CBDDHH010000004.1, forward strand.
TCAGGCTTTGGAGAAGAAAAAGCTGGATGATGAAGCCACCGGCGAGATTGAGACCGCCCACCCAGGCTATCTGGGCTCTCAGGATACCTTCTACGTCGGCACCTTGAAGGGTGTCGGGCGGGTCTATCAGCAGACCTATATCGACACCTATTCCAAGGTCGCCCACGCCAAGCTCTACACCACCAAAACGCCGATCACGGCAGCCGATATGCTCAATGATCGGGTGCTGCCCTTTTATGAGGAACATGAACTGCCCGTCCTGCGCATCATGACCGACACAGGAACCGAATATTGCGGGCGGGCTGATAAGCATGACTACCAGCTCTTCCTAACGATATCGACCATACCAAAACCAAGGTCAAATCACCGCAGACCAACGGCATCTGCGAACGCTTTCACAAAACCATCTTGCAGGAGTTTTATCAGGTTGCTTTCCGCACAAAGGTCTATGCCAACATCGACACGCTGCAAGCCGATCTTGATGAATGGCTGCATCACTACAACACCCAGCGCACCCACCAGGGCAAAATGTGTTGCGGACGAACACCCTTTGACACTAGGATCGAAGGTAAACAAATCTGGAAGGAAAAGTTCCTAAACCAAACTTAACCTGACAGACACCAGCGGCAAAACGCCAACTGTCAGATCAGGTCGGAACTACTACAGGGCCTTGTGATTTGACAGCCACGGACTCTATAGGTATGGGTTGTTCCAGGCGGGCGTTCTGACCTGTCGAAGCCATGGCAACTGTGCCCACTTCTCTCACGCCCAGGTCGCTCATGCCGCTGTCATTTATGCCTATGCAAGTCGGCGATGATTCGGCTATGGAGGCCCTGTTATGGCAGACCTTCGGGCCGGGCCGCCTGGCGTTGCCGTCCTATGCTTTGCGGGCTGGGCCGCCGCTCGATCGCTTGTCTTGGGTCGCGCGCTCGATTCAGGGCCAAGTTCTCGGGTGCTTACGATTTTGGCCGGTGGCCCTGGACGCAGGAGGGCCCGTGCGCGCCGCCCTGCTCGGGCCGCTCGCGGTCGATTTCGCCCACCGGGGGACTGGGGTCGCGGGCGCTCTGGTGCGATTTGGGCTCCAGCGCGCCGCTGATCAGGGCGTGCATCTGTGCTTTGTGGTGGGCGAACCGCGCTTCTATCGCCGCTTTGGGTTCACCAATGCCGCCTGGTTAGGAATCGGTTGCGCCGCGCCGATCCCGCCGCGCCGCTTGCAAGTCTTGGAATTGCAGCAAGCGGCCCTTCAGCACCTCCCGCTCAAATCCGAGGGCGGGGCCAAGTTGATCGCCAAAATGATGGATGCGCCTTGCCCTCAATCATGCTAGGGAAGCCCCATGTCACAGCTCGATAAGCGAGACCGCGCCTTCGTTAAATCTGTCATCAACTGCGGCGACTTGCAGATGCACATCGCCGTCGATGGGACCTGGTTTCATCAGGGCACGCCCATTGGCCGCAAGGAACTGGTCAAGCTGTTCGCCTCGGTCCTAAAACGCGAAGACGACGGCACCTACTGGCTGGAAACTCCCGTCGAACGAGGGGAAATCACCGTCGAAGACGCGGCTTTCATCGCCTTGCGCACGGATCAAGTTAAAGAAGACTGGCAGTTTTTGACCAACATCGACGAGACCGTCTCCTTAAACGCCGATCATCCGCTGCGCGTCGAGGTTGATCGAAATACGGGGGAACCACGCCCCTATATTGGCATTCGCGACGGGCTAGAGGCGCGCCTAAACCGCCAGGTGTACTACGAACTGGTCCATGCCGCCCAAGAACAGGCCGATGGTCGCTGGACGATCCGCAGCGGCGGGCAAGACTGGGTCGTTGGATGGACCTAAGCCTCGCAGCGGTCAGCGCGCGCCTCCGCAATCCCGCCAGTTTAGCGGCGGAACTCGATACCGAACCGCCCAATAGGTTTCGTGCCGCCGCCGTCATTATCCCGTTGGTGGTGCGCGACGCTGGCCTGGCCGTGATTTTCAACAAGCGCGCGTCGCATCTGCAGACCCACGCGGGTCAAGTCAGCTTTCCAGGCGGTCGGCGCGACCCCAGCGACGCGTCTCTGCTGACCACGGCCCAGCGCGAATTAACCGAAGAATTGAGCATTGCCCCTCCTCAGCACGAGGTCCTATGCCGTCTGTCCCCTCGGCTTGTTATATCTTACTATGAGGTGACGCCCTTCGTCAGCTTAGTTGAACCGTCGGTGGTGTTGTGCCCTGACCCTGGCGAAGTTGCTTATGCTTTTGAGGTGCCCTTAGCGCACTTCATGACCGTGGGAACAGAAACGGCCATGGCGCGGGGCGTGTTCGGCGAAATGCGATGGTTTTACGCGTGGCAATGGCATGGGGAGCGCATCTGGGGCGCCACGGGGCGTTTTATGGCCGATATGATTCGCGCCCTGGGCGCCGAGCACGTTGCCGCCTGATCAGGAAAATTTCCGCTGCTTGCTCGACCGTCCTGCGGTACAGGATTTGGCGCGCATTTTGGGCGCGGACCAGATGCGCCTGGTCGGCGGATGCGTGCGCGATGCCTGCCTGGGACGGGTGGGGGCGGACTTGGACGCCTGCACGCCCGTGCCGCCCGACACCCTCATGGCTAGGCTCAGCGGCTCGGCGGCGTTTCGTGCCTACCCCACTGGGATCGACCACGGCACCGTTACTGCCTTCCACCTTGCATCTGCGCAAAGCATGGAGGTGACGACGCTTCGGCAGGACGTCAAGACCGACGGTCGCCATGCGCGCGTGGCCTTCGGCGCTTCCTGGGCGCAAGACGCTGCGCGGCGGGACTTTACTTTTAACGCGCTCATGCTCGACCTGCGCGGGCACCTTTACGATGAGTTCGGCGGCTGGGCGGACTTGGTTGCGGGTCGGGTCCGGTTCATTGGCGACCCTGCGGCGCGCCTCCGCGAAGATTGGCTCCGCGCGTTGCGCTATGTAAGGTTCTGGGCGCGGTTTGGTCACGAACCGCCCGACACGGCAACGCGCCAAGCGCTGCGCACAGCGGCGACGCGTCTGAACCGCTTATCGGTCGAGCGGATTTGGCGCGAGTTGAAGGGGCTAGTCGCCGCGCCTGGGGTTTGGCCCGCCTTGGGCCTGTTTGAAGACCTGGGGTTTGCCGATGCACTCGGTCTGACCCTTGAGCGGCCTGACTCCTGCCCTGATGTGCAGGCCCTGAGCCCCGCGCAGATTTGGGGCGCCTTGCTCGGGTCCAGGACGCGGGCCACCCTTATCCGCTTGCGTGTTTCGCGCGCGGAACTGGCCGCGGCGGATGCCGTGGCGCAGGCCTTGGCCAGTCGTGAAAGCTGGTTTGCCCGCCAAGTTCGCTATGGCACCGCGGCGGCGATGGCGGCACATCGCTGGTGTGGCTTGGGCGGAAATCTAGCCGTGGCCGCGCCCTTTCCAATCACTGGGCAAGACTTGCGCGATCAGGGTTTTGCGCAGGGCCCTAAGTTGGGGCAAGCCCTTCAAGCCCTGCGCGAACAATGGATCCGCGCCGAAGGTCAGGGGACACGCGCCGACCTCCTGGCATGGCTTACCAAATCGACCACATAAAACACGAGACCGGTCCAAATTGCGGCAAACAATACCGCGCGCTTGGCGTCGAGCGTTTCGTTCAACGGCGGTAGCATGGACAAGATGAACAGGCCAATGGGAACGATGAATTGGAGCAGCCCCAGCGATAGCAACGGCATCCGCGCCGCCGCCGCGTTGTACCACACCAGCGGCAGCAGCGTGACGAGACCCGCAAGGATCAGCAAGACCGCCTCGCGCGCGCTGGTTGCAATGAGGTAGGGGCCGCCCGCCCAGCCGTAGGTGAAGATCAAAATCAGCGCGATCGGCGCGATGAGCGTTGTTTCGACCGCCATGCCACGTTCTGCGGGAATGGCGTAGAGCTTGCGGAGGCCCCCGTAGGCAGAAAAGCTCAAGGACAAGAACAGGGCAATGACCGGCAACTGCCCCATGGCGATGGTGTAGAACAGGACCCCTGCGGCGGCGAAGGCGAGCGCCCAAATTTGAAGGCGTCGAGGCCGTTCGCCAAGAATCGCAATGCCAAAGGCCGCCGTCATGAGGGGAGTCATGAAATACCCGATCGACGCGTCGAGCAGCCGGCCCGCCTGTACTGCGTAGATGTAGGTGCCCCAATTGGCGGCGACCAGCACACCCGTCACGGCCAGAATCTTAAGCAAGCGTGCATCGCTGAACGAGGTGAGGGCGCCCTTAACTTTGCCACGAAAGACCAACCAAACCCACATGAAGAGACAGGACCAAACCGTGCGATGGGCCATGATCACCGACGCGCCCCAATCGGCAAACGAGTCAAAGAAGTAAGGCTGGACCAGCCCCCAGAACCCAAAGGCGGCGAAGGCAAACCCAAAACCCGCGCGGGTTTCCCTAAGATTCGTTGTGGCGGTCATTTTGTTAGAGCCATTCGCATGTTATACCAGCGGAGATTTAAAATGACTCTTTTATTCGCTGGTATAAGGGCCGCGACTGCGGCCCCCGTAGCGGCCCCGAGATGAGCTAAGAAAGCGCCTCGGGGTATAAGCGAAGGGGAGGCGAAACGCGAAGCGTTTCTGCCGTGAGACATAAAACGGCTGAAAAAGTGTCAACTTTTTTCGCCGTTGGTATTAGGACTCGTGGACAATTATCTTGCACTAATCACGGTTGCAGTCAGATACCAAGCAGCGCCATATGAGCAATCTGTTTTGTCATAACGCGTTGCGATGCCTCTGAACTCTTTGATCTTAGCGAAGTAATTTTCGACCAGATGCCGCCATTTATAGACGTGCTTATCATACTGGCGTTGGGTTTTGCGATTTGCTTTGGGTGGGATCACCGCAGTTGCGCCGCGCTGATCTAAGTCTTCAAGAAGCCAGTCTGCATCGAAAGCCTTGTCAGCCAATAGAGCATCAAAACAGACGCCCTCTATGAGTGGCTTGACCCCTTGCATATCATGGGCTTGACCAGGCAACAGAAGGAAGCGGGCCAGGTTCCCTAAGCCCTCAACCAAGGCAACGATCTTGGTCGTCAATCCACCTCTTGAACGTCCAATGGACTGATTTTGAGTCCCCCTTTTGCGCCACTGGCTTTCTGGTGAACGCTTAACATAGTGCCGTCGATAAGAGCGTATTCAAAGTCGGGGTCTTGGTTTAGAGCTTCAAAAAGTCTCTCAAAAACACCTGCTGCGGCCCATCGACGGAAACGGCGAAATTGAGTATTCCACTTGCCGAATTCTGGCGGCAAGTCTCGCCAAGGGAGCCCTGTACGCACCCGCCAAAGCACAGCCTCCAAGAAGAGACGATTATCTTTTCCAGTAACACCGCGAACCCCATCGCGGCCTGGAATCAACCCTGAAATCCTATCCCAGAGTTGATCTGTGACAACAAAGCGATCTGTGTTCATTGAAACCTCCGTTTTGAAAGCTTGAAACACAATTTTGCAGAAATGGGAATCCCTAATGTCCACGGACCCTAGTGAATCGATGGAATGGCCTTTTGTTGGCGCGGGTGTTCCTTGGCGTTGATTGTTCCAATCGACTTGGAATCCGCTATAGGCGGATTGGCGCTCCGGTACGACTCAAAACTGAAGGAACATTCTATGCGTATCTTTCTCACGTTCTTGGCGTGCCTTGCCGCAGGTCAGGGCGCGCGAGCCCATCAAAGTCTCACGTTGGTCCAGGCTTATGCCTTTGAAACCACGGCGGGCATGGCCAATGGGGCGGCCTATATAAGTGTTGAAAATCTGGGATCAACCGTGGCCGATTTGGTCGGCGTGGCCTCTGAAGTTGCTGAGGTGACCCAAGTTCATACCCATGTTCAACACGGCGATTTGCGACGTATGGTCGCCCTTGACTTACCGCTGCCTCTGGCCCCCGGGCAAAGACTGACCATGGAGCCAGGCGGCATCCATGTCATGCTCTTGGGCCTCAAGGCCCCCCTTGAGGTTGGTGACCGGGTCCAGATTGCCTTGGACTTTGAAGGGAGGCACGCCAGGGATTTTGAGGTGATGGTGCAGGTTTATGGCCTTGATCAGTTCGAAAACCTTGTCGTCCCTGGCGCGACCAACGATAAGGATCGAGCAAGCGACGAACCTTCAGCCCACGATCATTCTGGCCACGAACACTAGGCAGCAAACTCATAAAATTCTTCCGTTTTGGTCCTGATTGTGATTCGTTTCACGGAATGTAGCTGAGCACCCGCAATAACCCACCTTTTGCGCGTGAGTTCACATTGTGATCCCGTGCATAGCATGAAGTCGTCGTTGCCCAGTTTTTTAGATTTGTCAGACCATCTTGCCCGCTTGAGTGCGGATGGTGATCTGTTGGAAGAGTTGGAGGCTTTGGTTGATTTTGAGGCCTTTCGTCCCATCCTTTTGAAAGCGCTGAACTACGGCCATGGTACGCGCGGGGGACGGCCTCATTTTGATCCCGTTGCCATGTTCAAAGCCATGGTTGTCCAAGTGCAGCATAACTTATACCAGCGGCAATTATAAATGACTCTTATGACCGTTGGTATTAGGCGGCTTTACGCAGGCCGATCTGCCTTACATCCAAGCGGCCGTCGGTGAACCCGGCTGCGCAGTAGTGCAGATAGTATTCCCACATGCGCCGAAACCGTTCATCGAACCCCAGTGCGCTAATCTGGTCCCAGTGTTGGCGAAAGTTGGCGAGCCAGGTATCGAGGGTGCGGGCGTAGTGGCTGCCGTACCCTGTCGAGGCTTCGCGCGTCAGGTTGACCTCTCCCGCTAAAGCGTCCAGATGTTCGGGCGTCGGCAACATGCCCCCTGGGAAAATGTACTTCTGGATGAAGTCTGGGCTGGCGCGGTAGTCTTCGAAGAACGGTTCGGCGATGGTAATGATCTGCAGGGCCGCCTTGCCGCCCGGGCGCAAGAAGGCTTGAACCCGGTCAAAAAAAGTTCGCCAGTGCCGCTCGCCCACCGCCTCAAACATTTCAATCGAAACGAAGGCGTCATAGTCTTGCCCCTTGTGTTCGCGGTAGTCGCAAAATTGTAAATCGACCACGGCGCTCAAGCCCGCGCGCGCGATCCGCGCCCTTGCATAGTCGAGTTGTTCCTGACTAATGGTTAGGCCCGTGACCTCGGCGCCGTATTCCTTGGCGGCGAATTCGGCAAAGCCGCCCCAACCGCACCCCACCTCCAAGACCCGTGCACCAGGCTTTAGATCGGCGAGCTGCGCCAAGCGCGCATACTTCTCCCTCTGCGCTGCCTCTAAGGAATCGACGCCGTCGGCAAAAACCGCGCTGGAATAGGTCATGGACGGGTCGAGCCAGAGCGCATAGAACGCATTGCCCAGGTCGTAGTGGTGGGCGATGTTCTTGCGAGACCCAAGGCGACTGTTGTCGCGGCGGCTGTGCCGCCAGCGGGTGACGAGGTTGGCGAGCCCGCGGCTCATGAATGCACTAGAGTCGAACCACCTCGCGTTAGCGACGGCAAAGTCCATCACTGCGCGCATATCGGGGCTGCTGCACTCCTCAGCCATATAGGCCTCGGCAAATCCCAGCGAGCCAAAACGCAAAATGCGGCGCATAAGGCCATAGGTATGGATTTGGAGGTGCGCCTCGGGGCCAGGATTGACGCCCGCCACAGTATGCCGCGTCCCATCCGGCAGACCAAGGGTAAGAACGCCCTGGTCGATGCGGCCCTCAAGATTGCGGAGGATGGCGGCGAAGGCACGCTTGCCCAAAACCGATGCGATCATGGGCCTGTTTTGGCAAAATTGGGCACCGATGTCGAGATCGAATAAGCTGGCGCAAAGGCGCCCCAGCGCGGGCGCAGACCCAAGAGCCGCAAGCGGAGCGCGTGCCATAAGATGCGTCGAAAAATGCCGCGCCCCAGCACACCCGGGCGCTGTTGCAGGGTCGTGAGTGCGGTGGGGGTTAAGGGCTGGCCCGGCCCCGTCATGGTTGCTTGGAGCAGGAGGCCTGCCGCGTCGTGGAGCCGGACCCGCAGATCGAGGCCGTCGGGGCCAGCAGCAAACCGGAAATCGTAACGCCCGTGCATGGGGGTGAAGGGGCTGACCCACAGGCGTTTCCAGGCCTGTTGATCGGGCATGGTCTCGCGCCGAACCGCGTAGGTATGGGCCTCGCCCGCCGTATTGTGTACCTCAAACAGCAGCGCCTCGGGCGACATCCAGACGCTCAAGGGCGCAAACCCCTTACCGCGAAAGCGCGGCAAAAACACCAGCTCTAGGGGCTCGATGTCGCAAAAACCATGGGTGCGCAAGCTCGTACGAAACCAGGTGAGCAAGTCGCTGCCGTCGCGCGGGCCAAAGTCGCGCGCGTCCAAAGACAAGGGCGAAGTGCCGCCGAGCAAGTTGTCGCACGCTAAGGTCTCCAGGGCCGCTAGGTCGATCTTGAGGGCCCAGAGATCGTGAGCCAAATCGTAAACCTTCGGGCGCAGCCGCCGATGGTGTACCCGAACCGAATAGAGTGTCGCAACCATGGAGTGCTGCGGGGCTATTTCGCGGCAACGGCCAGCGCCGCCGCACGGTCGGCCAGGCGTTGCAAGTAGGCGGTGCGATCGACACAGTTGACCGCACTGGAAATGGGCACCACCTGCCGTGCCCAGGGCACGGGGCTACCCAGAGTTTCGGCTATGGCGAAACCCGCCTGGCACCCATCCTCATGGAAGCCGTAGCCGCACCAAGCGCCCGCGAACCATACCCGCTGCTGCCCCTGAATCGTATGGAGGGCAGCCTGCGCCGCTTGACTTTCAGGGCCGAACTGGGGATGGTCGAAATTGAGTTCGCGCCAAATGGTGTCGGTCCGTGGCTGGATGTCGGGGTTGAGTGTGAGGAACACTTGGGTCTGTGTGGGCAGGTTTTGTAAATTGTTCATCCAGTAGGTGAGCGCCACGGGGGCTTGTTCGGCGTCCTGCGCCCTGCCCGCGCGCAGGTAATTCCAGGAAGCCCAGGCCCGCGGCTTGCGCGGCATAAGAGCCGGATCGCCATGGAGATAGGCGCGGTTGGGCGCGTAGGGAATAGCGCCCAGCAGGGTGCGTTCCAGCGGGGACGCACCGGCGCCCAAGAGGGCCAGGGCCTGATCGCTGTGGGTGGCGAGGATCACCTCGTCAAAAGCCTGGCCATAGCCCTCCCGATCGACAACAATGACTTGGTTTTCGTGCCTTTCGACGCGTCGCACCGGCGTGCCGAAGCGTGTTTGCAGGGTCAGACTGTCGAGCAGCGCGCGGACGTAGGTCTGGGCGCCGCCGCTCACCGTATCCCAGAGGGGCTTGCCGCCAATGGACAGCAACCCGTGGTTATGGAAAAATCGCAGAAAGGTGCGCGTCGGCATGACCCCCATGCGCGCGCTCGTGCCCGACCAGATCGCCGCCATCATGGGATAGAGATAGTCGCGCGCCAGGGCCGTGGTGTCGAGGCGGTGCAGCGCCAAGAACTCCCCCACTGTCTCGGGCAAGGGCCCAGGCGTCAAAAACGCCTGGCTCGAGACCTCATGGAAGCGCAGGATCGCCCGCAGGAGCGCGTGGAAGCGCGGGCGCACCAAGTTGCGCCGTTGCGCGAACAGAGCACCCAGGCCATAGCCGCCCTTAAATTCCAAGCCCCCGCCCTCGATTGAGGTGGCAAAGGTCATGTCCGACCGCTGCATCGCCACGCCCAAGGTATGGAGCATCTTTGAGAAATTGGGATAGTTCTTGCGGTTGAAAACGATGAAGCCGCAGTCCACCGGCACAGGCCCCTCGGGCAGATCCAGCGTGACCGTATGGCTATGGCCGCCGGGGCGCGCCGCGTCGTTGTAAAGGGTCACGTCGTGGTCAGGGGCGAGGGCATAGGCCGCCGAAAGGCCTGTGATCCCGGCACCGACAATGGCAATGCGCATCTTAGGGGGGGGCTTTCTTGAGGGTTTGGAAGGCCGCCAGGGCGCGGGCGCGCGCCGCCTCATGACCGACCAAAGGATGAGGATAGGTGCGCCCCAGCGCCACGCCCGCTGCCTGGAGGATAAGGGGTGAGGCCGCCCAGGGCTTGGCGATGAACTCGACCGGCAGGCGCGCCAGTTCAGGCACCCAGGTCTTGATGTAGGTTCCATCAGGGTCGAACTTCTCAGCCTGGCCGATCGGGTTAAAGATGCGGAAGTACGGCGCCGCATCGGCGCCGCAACCCGCGACCCACTGCCAGGAAGCTGGATTGGTCGCTGGGTCGGCGTCGACCAGGGTGTCCCAGAACCAGCGCTCGCCCGCTTGCCAGGGGTGGAGCAGATGCTTGACCAAAAAGGACCCCACAATCATGCGCACGCGGTTGTGCATCCATCCGGTGGCGCGGAGCTCCCGCATGCCAGCATCGACCATGGGGTAGCCCGTTTGTCCCTCTTGCCAAGCCTTTAGCACGGGTGGGTCGGCCCGCCAGGGGAACGCGTCGAAGTCGGTGCGCCAGTTTTGATCGGGCAGGCGAGGGAAATGGAACAGCAAGTAGGCGGCGAAATCGCGCCACGTCAGCTCCTTCAAAAAATGCTCGTGCGACCGCGACCGACCGTGGCAGGTCGTTTCGTGCCACACCTGCCCAACGCTGATTTCCCCCCAGTGCAGGTGCGGCGATAGGCGCGAGACATTAGGCAAGTCGGGGCGGTTGCGGTCGTCGATGTAGCTCTGGATCGCGGAGGCCTTGAAGGCCTCGAGCCGTTTCCAAGCACCCGCTTCGCCTGGCGTCCAGGCCTTGGCCAAGCCCCCGGACCAGTCGGGATACGTCGGCGCTAAGCGCCAATCGGCCAGGTCTTCGCTTCGCGCCCTAGCCCAGGTCACGGTCGGGGCCGGCATGGGGCCAGGTAAGGGATGGGTCTCGAAATGGGCGTTCAGGGCTTTCCAGTAGGAGGTGAAGACCTTTAGCGTCGTTCCCGCCTTGTTTTTCAGGACATGGGGTTCAGCCAAGTAGCGCCCGGGAAAGGACCGAACCTCGAGGCCGCCTTGCCCAAAGGTCTGCTCCAGCGCACCGTCTCGGGCCCCCGTTTCGGGTTCGTAGAGACGGTTCCAATAAAGGCCCGCCGCGCCTGTTTCGGCCACAACCTCCCGCAGCACTTGGGCGGGGTACCCGTGCCGCAGCGCCAGCGGGACGCGCTTCGCCAAGTCTTCCAAGGATTTATGGAGCCACCACTTGGCCGCCCCGCCCAGGGCGCGCGCGGTCGTGTCGTCCCAAATGAACAGCGGCAGCACGGGCCGCCCGGTTTCCGCCGCAGCGGCTAGGGCTGGATTGTCGCGCAGTCGGAGGTCCTTGCGGAACCAAAGTATGACAGGCGCTCCACTCATTGGGGGCAACTTAGGCCCATTCCACTAGGCGGCAAGCGATTCTAAGGAGAAACGATAGACTTTTCGGCGCCCCAACAGATGGACGTGGAACGCGCCGAGCTTAAGCGGGGCAAAGGCCGGGTCCAAGACGTTGAGCCCGCCGGTGTAGGCACCCAAGGCGGGCAGGATCAGGCGATGGCGTGCTTCGATAAAGCAAGGTCGCCGCTCGAAACTACCACGCACCCGCACCTTTGCGGCGGGATGAAAGTGGCCGCTGACTTCGATCTGGGGGCCATCGTGATCAGGGCGCGCCTCGTGGCGAAACACATGGCCCGCGAGCCGAAACTCGGTTTGGACAAGGCCGGGTACGCGCCCGGCAGGCCAGGGGTCATGATTGCCCCGGATCCAGATCACCTCACGGTCCGTCGCCAGGCGCGTCAGCGTCTGCCGATCTTCGGGGTCTAAGCGGTCCCATCCCCCGACATCGTCGAACGTATCGCCCAACAAAATGACGCGCGTCGGCGCCACCTCCCGCACAAGACAAATGAGGCGCCGCAGGGTTTCACGCGTGTCGTAGGGCGGGACGAGGCCGCCGTCGCACGGGCGCAAGGCCACGCGCGTCCCCTTTTCCAAGTGCAGATCGGCGACGATCAGGCTTGGGCCCAACACGATCCCGCCCAAGGGATGAAACAGGCGCATGGGCTTGGCCGTCATCATTCTTGGGCCTTGGGCGCGTCCTCTGCCGGACCCAAGGCTTCGGCCAGCAAGTCGGTTTCAAACGCATGCAATTCCGCCTCGGCCAGCAAATCGTCCCCCGCGCCACCACTGATTCGATGGCGCCCGTACTCCAGCATGGCCGGGACAGCCAAGGGACTGACATGGGTCAAACGGCGATGGTCGATCTTGCCCTGAAACCGCGTCAACATCTGGGCGACGCGGGTGATATCGCACAAACCGTAAGCGGCGTCGGCGCGAGTTGCGCGTAGCAAAACGTGGTCGGGTTCATGGCGGCGCAGAACATCGTAGATCAGGTCGGAGGAGATGGTGCGCTGGCGCTGGCTCTTTTCCTTGCCCGGGAAGTTCTGCTCGACCAGGCCCGCAATGACCGCGCATTTCCAAAAGGACACGCGCAATAAAGAGGATTCGAGCATCCAGACGTCCAAATCGTCGCCCAGCATGTCTTGGTCGAACAGGGTCGCCACATCCTCAACGGGGCGGATTGACCAGACGCAGATCATGTAGTCCGACGCGACGAAGCCCATGGGGCCATAGCCCATGCGCTCCATGCGTTTGGTCAGCAACATGCCGAGGGTCTGGTGGGCGTTGCGCCCCTCAAAGCCGTAGGCGACCAAGTGGAACCGCTCCCCCCGAGGGAAGGTCTCGACGAGCAACCGGTCGGCCCCCGGCAGGGCGGACTTCCACCCTTGGATCGTCAGCCACTGCTGCACGGGCGCGGGGAAGGTGTCCCATTGCGCCGGGTCTTGCAGCAAGGCTCGCACCCGTTCGGCAAGGGACTGGGTTAAGGGCTGGTACCCGCCGCCGTAGACGGGCACGACGGGCTTGCGCGCGGACTCCGGCGCGCCAACCTTGACCACGCCCTTGTCGAGGGCTTGGAACCCGACCTTCTGGCCGCCGAACATGAAGGTATCGCCGGGCTGCAACTGGCCTGCAAAGTACTCCTCTACATCGCCCAAGTACCCCTTGGCCCGATGCACCACCCGCAGACTGCTGGTCTCGACAATCGTCCCGACGTTCATGCGGTAGCGCTGGGCATGGCGGGCATCGCGGATCGTCAGGCCGCCGTCCTTGTGCGCCACCAACCGCTTGTGCGCCGCGTAGGCCTTGAGCGCGTAGCCGCCGTCTCTAACGAAATTTAGGACATCGTCGAAGTCTTGCTGGCTCAAACCCCGATAGGGGCGCGCACACCGCACCTCGGCATAGAGATCAGCGGGATCAAAGGGCGCGGCACAAGCCATGCCGACCAGGTGTTGGGACAAGACGTCCAACCCGCCCTGGTCGCGCAGTTCCCCGTCCAAATCCTGATCGTGAACCCCGCCGATGCAGGCCCGACATTCCAGAACCTCCAGGCGCGATGCGGGCACCAACAGGGCCTTGGACGGCTCACCGAAACGATGGTTGGCGCGCCCGATGCGCTGCAACAGGCGGGACACGCCTTTAGGCGCGCCGACCTGCACGACCAGATCGATGTGACCCCAGTCGATCCCGAGGTCGAGCGAGGCAGTCGCCACTACGGCTTTCAATTGGTTGCGCGCCATGGCCGCCTCGACCTTGCGCCTTTGTTCGCGATTGAGCGACCCGTGGTGCAGGGCGATGGCAAAGCCCTGGTCGTTCAGCCGCCATAGGTCGTTGAACACCAATTCGGCTTGCGCGCGAGTATTGACGAACACCAGCGTGGTAGCATGGGCCGCGATCTGCGCCATCACCTGCTCCATGGCATAAAGCGCCATGTGCCCGGCCCAGGGGATGCGGGTCTCAGGCGTTTCGGGCACGTCGAGAATCCGGATGTCGGGCGCGGGCCTTGGCGCGCCCCGCACCAAGCGTACGGGGCCAACCCGATGATCGCCGCGAGGGGACAACCAATCGAGCAAATAGGCTTCATCGGCCACGGTGGCACTGAGGCCAATGCGGCGCGCCTGGGGTGCCAAGCGCGTCAGACGCGCGAGACCGAGGGCGAGCAGGTCGCCGCGCTTGGTCGGGGCGAGGGCGTGCAGTTCGTCTAAAATCACGCACTTAAGGCCTGCAAAAACCTGCGCTGCGTCGGGGTAGGATAGCAAGAGGGCGAGGCTCTCGGGCGTGGTCATGAGCAGGTGCGGCGGGCGGCGGCGCTGGCGCTGCTTCTTGGCGTAGGGCGTATCGCCCGTTCGGGTTTCGGCGCGAATTAGGGCATCGAGGCCCATACCGTTGAGCGGCGCTTGCAAGTTACGCTCTATATCGACCGCGAGCGCCTTGAGCGGGGAGATGTAGAGCGTATGCAGCCTCGTTCGCGGGTGGGCGATCAGGTCGCACAGGCTAGGAAGGAAGCCAGAAAGCGTTTTCCCAGCCCCCGTCGGGGCGATCAACAAGGTGGACTCGCCCGCGTGCGCCGCCGCTAACATGTGCCGCTGATGGGCATGGAGAGACCAACCCTGATCCGCCAGCCAGGACGCGATGGGTTCAGGCAACACCGCGGCCATATGAGAACTTGAATTTCAATCCGTCCAGCGGCATGGTGATCTCTTATACCAACGGCCAAAAAAGTTGACGCTTTTTTGGCCGTTTTATGTCTCACGGCAGAAACGCTCCGCGTTTCGCCGCCCCTTCGCTTATACCCCGAGGCGCTTTCTTAGCTCATCTCGGGGTCGCTACGGGGGCCGCAGTCGCGGCCCTATACCAGTTCATAAAGAGTCTGTTTTAAGGTGAACTGGTATAACCTCCGCTATCTTGATCTTGTGGGTTTGATTCAAGCCTCGTCCGCCAACACGATTTCGGGATTGAGATCTAGGGCGGAGGCCAAGCGCAACAGGGCGGGTGCGTAGGTGTCGTTCCGATTCCAAAGGCCCGGGTTGATCACCGTGAGTCGCAGAGTAGATCCTCGCACATCAAGACGCGTTGACTGCAATAGAGGGACGATCCCCCGGGAGATCTTGTAAGCTAACCGCAACGCCCTGCCGGTAATGAGGCCGTGACGGCGTTGGAGCTTGGGCAGGAGTTTGGTAAGACGAAGCCAAGGATGGGCTTGTTTGTCGCGAGGATCGCCGCCGTGGCGTAGCAACAGCACAAGCCCGAGGTAGATGCGGTCTGGGTGCGTTTGGGTGAGCGCCGCCGCGTGCACGACCGCACTCGGGATGTCGGTTTTGCGGTACGACGGATGCGCCTCCCACCCAAAATCGAACAGTTGGCACGCTTGGCGCCGCCGATGCCTTAAACTGTCCTGCTCTGCCGTAAACAAGGGCTCCGTCCAGTCAAACAGCGCCTGGTCTGCCACGCCAAACCGCCCCCCATCGGGGATCAGCGCCGCAATGGCGCTGTCGTAGCGGCGAGCCTGATCTTGCTCCAATTCGCGCTCGCGATCTAGCAAGCGAGCACTATAACCTTCGCGCAAGCCGCCTTGGGAAAACACCACGCGCTCGCACGCCGTCGCTTTGGTCAGGCACGCTGCCGCCAGGGCCGCCCACGGCAGGTGTTGACGGCGGGCTGAAGGCACCTGACCCACGCCCTTCAGGTGCCTGGATCGAGGGTCCATGAGCTTTTTGGCGTAGCGGCGCAATTTCGCCGAAGGCAGGGCGTAGCGGTGGACAACCTTGAGGGCATAGTCCCGATGGGCCATATGGGAGGTCGCCAAGGCCCGCCACGCGCCCCCTACCAAATACAGCCGATCGCGGGGTTGCAAGTCTTGCAGCCATGACAGGCTTTGAAAAGCTTCATTTAGGGCGAACTTAGCTTGGTCAAGACCCAACGTCTGGAGCCGCAGGATTCCAAGGGGCAAACTTGCCGTCGGCGCGATGCCTTGGGGTCCGAAGCGCGCAAGCTCCAGCGAGCCTCCGCCCAAGTCTGCCACCAGGCCCTGCGCGCCGGGGCAGGTCACCATCACGCCTTTGGCAGCCAGTTCTGCTTCTTCTTCGCCTTTGAGAACCTTGATGTCCGCCGCCAGCAAATCCCGAACAGGGTCTAGTAAGTCCCCGGCGTTGGCCGCGTCGCGCACCGCCGCCGTGGCGAGGATATGGACTTCGGCAATTGCCAAGCTCTTGAGCGCCGTCTTGAAGTACCCGAACACCTTGAGGGCGGCGTCAATGCGCTCGGGTGCCAGCTCGCCCTTGGGGCCCGAGTTCCGTCCCAATTCGACCAGAGATTTTTCGTTGAACAAGGGCGCGGCGAAGGGGCGGGTACGGTCAAATACAACGAGCCGGACCGAGTTGGAGCCGAGATCGATCAGGGCAAAGCGATCTGGCGGCGGATTTGATATCATACCAGTGGTCATTGAAAATGACCCTTATGTCCGCTGGCATAAGGGTCGCGACTGCGGCTCCCCAAGTAGGCTCCACGCCCAAGGGGCGCAGGAAACGCCCGCGCCCAAAGCGCATGGCCCGAGACAAGCCAAGAAGGCACCTCGGGGTAAAGCAGAGGCCCCATCGGAGGCGAAACGCGAAGCGTTTCTGCCGTGAGACAAGAAACGGTCATGAAAAGGTCACTTTTTATGACCGCTGGTATGAGGTGAGACCGCAACCCAAAAGAGGCCGTTAATATCATAAGCGCTGAACCGACCGTGCAACCCATGCAAAGGCAAAGCCGCCCGCCAGCAAGGTTGCCAGGCTGCTGCCCCAGGGGATCGCCACAAACTCTGGCGTTGCCTGCTGGAACAGGGGAATCAGCAGGAGCGGCAGGAGCATTTGCCGACCCACGTTGACCCAGGCGCTAAAACCTGGCTGGCGCATGCCCGTTTTGAACGACGTCGCCGAATAGAGCAGCCCGAAAAAGACCGCCGCCATCCCCGCATAAAATAAATACTGCGCCGCCACATCGGCTTCCCGTCCTGGGGTGGCGACCCAGTTGGCCAGGGGCTGGCGAAAGAGCAGCAGCACGAAGGTCGCGGCCAAGGTCAGGGTCAGGTTGACCCACGTCGCCAGCCAAAACACCCGCCGCACCCGATCCATTTGGCCAGCGCCGCTGTTCTGCCCGATGATGGCCAAGGCACCGATTCCGACGCCGATGATCGGCAGCAGCAAGACTTGCTCAACTCGCGCCCCGACGCTGATCCCCCCTAAGGTCCCATCCGCGTAGCCGCTGGCGAACATGTTGATCAGCAAGACCGATCCGGCCACGGTTAACATGGAGATCGACCCAGGCAAGGCTTGCGCGGCGATGGTTCGCAGCAGGGCCGTGTCGGGTCGAACCTCGCGCCAACGAATGCCCTTAAGCGCCCCAAGCAGGCGGACTTCCCACACTACGTAGAGAAAATTCAGCGGTCCTTGCAGCAGGACGGTGGCGATCCCCAGCCCTACGACCCCCCAACTAAGGAGATGCATGAACACATAGTTGAGGGCAATGTTGAGAATGAACGCCAAGGTCAGTGACACGCCAAAGGCGCGATTGTTGCCGGCGCCCGACAGTAGCGCGTAGAGGGCGAAGTTAGCAATGATAAGGGGGCCACCTGCGTAAATCGCAACCATGTAGCCAGCGGCCCAGGCGTATTCGGTCCCATGCAGCCCTTGCACCCGTGCCAGCAAAACATCCAGGAGGCTCAGGCCGACGAGAGCCACCGCCAGGCCCACGAGCCCCCCGAAAATCAGCGCCTGGACCGTAAGCGCCCGTACCGACGAGGAATCTTTGCGACCGTAGGCGTTGGCGATCAGGGCGGTTGTACCCTGATACAGGCCAATCCCAAACGCCAGCTGCAGGAAAAATAAGGGAAAGGTCGCGCCCAAAGCGTCCTGCGTGGACGCCCCGGGAGGCCCGGCCCAAGATCGGGCGTAGATCAGGTCCACGACGTTGTAGAGGGTGTTGAACACGAACCCAATGGTCGCGGGCAAAGCCATGAACAGGAGCGCCCTCCACAGGGGGTCGCGCAGCAAATCGACGGGCAACTTGCCCACTGCGCGGGTAGCGGCCTGCGCGCCCGCCTGGGGGCTGTCCCGATCAGACATGCCCGAAAAAGGGTCGTCGCGGACGTTCCCTGCGCCCTCCAGGCTTGGAGTCCGCGTCTTCAGTGCGCGGACGTTCCCTGCGCCCTCCAGGCTTGGAGTCCGCGTCTTCAGTGCGCGGACGTTCCCTGCGCCCTCCAGGCTTGGAGTCCGCGTCTTCAGTGCGCGGACGTTCCCTGCGCCCTCCAGGCTTGGAGTCCGCTTGATATCCTCTAAGAAACATCGTCGCCCCTTGGAAAAGACTGCCAAGCCTGCGCCGCGTCTAAATCGTGTGCGCGTTGCTGGACCCAATGGTCCCCTTCCTGCTTCCAAAAGGGGGCGTTGGACTTCAAAGTATCCATGATAAAGTCCACCGCGCGAATCGCCGCGTGGCGATGGCATGCCGCCGCCAGCACCAAAACAATCTGGTCCCCAGGTTGCAAGATCCCGTGACGGTGGACAATACGAACCTCGAGCAAATCAAAGCGCGCCAATGCCTGTGCCCGCAGGTCCTGCAACACCCTCAGACTCATACCCGGATAGTGTTCGAGCAACAGGGGCACGTCGCGGACCGTGCCCATAAAGCTGGCGATCGCACCCATGTCGGTACGCCCGCCGCGCAGGGCCTTCAGTTCGCACGCCAGATCAAAATCCGCTGCCTGCACCGAGACGCCCACCTTAGCCCCCCGTTACGGGCGGGAAGAAGGCAATTTCGCGCGCGCCTGCGAGTGGCGTGTCCCAGGAGGCAAAGACCTGATCGCAGGCGCATCGGATTTCCCCGCGGCGCGGCGCCAAAGCGCCCCAACTTGAGCGCGTCGCCAGGAGCTCGTCGAAGAGCTGGCCAAGCGTCTCCGCGTCGGTCGCGTAGGTGAACTGCGGTTCCCCTGTTTGGGTGCGCACCCAGGCAAAGGTCAGAATGGTCAAATCGTGACTCATGGCAAGAGTCCCTTTAGCGGGAGGATCTGCACGCGGCTACCAGCCGCGAACAGAGTCCCCGCGTCGCCCAAAACCGCCAAAGCGTCGGCCGTGGTCAGGGAGCTGATAATACCCGCCCCCGCCACGGGATAGGCATGGGCCTGGCCGCCGTCGTCGAGCCGGACCCGGACAAACTCGGTTCGACCGGGTTTTTTTCGGATGTCATGCGCCAGCGGGGCCTGCACGAGCGGCCAATTCTCGTGCGCGCCGAGGCGGGCCAGGGCGTAGGGCCGAGCGAGGAACAGGGCGGTCACTAAGCAGGCAACGGGGTTCCCGGGAAGGCCGAAAATCGGCGTGCCGGTGCCCAAGGTCCCGAACGCCACGGGGCGGCCAGGCTTGATCCCGACCCGCCAAAAGTCGATCTGGCCCATCTGTTCGATGGCTAGGCGCAAGAAATCTCGTTCGCCGACCGAAACCCCGCCCGAGGTCAGGACCAAGTCGGCCTGGATTTGCCTTAAGGCCGCCACGCTGGCGTCCAGCGCGTCGGGGAGGGGGGTGCCAAAGGACAAGTCGAACGCCGGCTCAGAAAAAGCCGCCTGGATCATCCAACGGTTGGCGTCGCCGATTTGGCCCTTGATCAGCTCATCGCCGCTCGACACCACATGAATCTTCAGGGGGCGATGGACCGACGCTTCGGTAAGGCCGCCGGCCGCCAGCCGAGCCATGTCGAGGGCGCCGATTATCTGCCCGGCCGCGTAGAGCTGTTGCTCAGCGCGCAAGTCCTCCCCTTGCGGGCGAGCGTTGCTGCCGGGCTTCAATCGCACGTCAAGGGCGAGCTGATCCCCGTCCCGCACCGCATCCTCGTCCATCATCACTGTATCGGCCCCAGGGGGCAGGGGCGCACCTGTCAGCACTCGCACCGCCGTACCGGGGGCGAGGGAGACCTGCGGCACGGGATCGCCCGCCGCCAAGGTGCCGGTCACCCGGCGCCTTGGGCCAGGGCCTGCGGCAAAGGCGTAGCCATCGACGGCGGAGTTGGTAAAGGGCGGCACGTCGCAGCACGCCCGCACCGCCTGGCTCAAGACCCGTCCCCGCAAGGCCCCAATCGGCAAAGTTTGCGAACCACCGCGCAATGGCTCGGCAGCGGCGCGCAAAGCGGCCTGGGCCGCTCGCAAGCTGAGGCTTTGGTTCGCGGTGGCATCGCTTAGCTGGACCATGCCGCCTGCGCCTCCACCCAGCGGACGATGTTCGCCGTCTGGTTCAAGTCAAAACATGGAACGCTCGGGTCAAGATCGGGGAGCGCCTCGTCGCTCGCCACCGCGCGAATTCCAGGTACCTTGCCGTAGAGCAAGGGTTTATGGAGGCTCGAGCGATGAACTTCCAACTTGGGAAAATCAATCTGCTTAAACCCCTCAACGAGGACCAAATCGCACGGTGCCAGCTGCGACAGGGCTTGATCGAACGTCAGTTCATCGGCCTGCTGCAATTCGGTTATGAGCGCCCAGCGCCGGGCCGACGTTACCAAGACCTGGCCAGCGCCGGCAGCACGGTGTTGGTACGAATCCTTGCCGGGCACATCGACATCGAACGCATGGTGAGCGTGCTTGAGGGTACTGACGCGCCGTCCCGCTTGGGTCAAATGCGCGATCAACTTGCAGGCCAGCTGGGTTTTACCCGACCCGGACCAACCCGCCAATCCCAGCAGCGCCTTGTGTCTCACGCGCGTGCGGCCCGCACAAGTGCCTGCGCCAAGGCTGCGTAGGCAGGCATCAAGGAAAGTGCCAGCAACCCCAACCCCAAAGTCGTGGCGCCGCCACCCCATATGAGCAGGGTGACGGCGAGGTAGGTTAAGGCGGTTTTCGCGCGGCTAAGCCGTGTAACGGGCAGAATTAGGCGCCCGGCCAGGGCTTCTCGAGTTCCCGCCATGATCAACTCGCGCATCACAACCAGGCAGACAAGCCCCAAGAACAAAGCCCAAGACACACCCTCCAGACCAGCCCCATCGGCAACCAAGGCCACCAAGGTCACGAGGCACAGCACCTTGTCGGCAATGGGGTCAAGGATCTGGCCCCACGCACTCGCTTGGTTCCAGCGGCGCGCCAAGGCGCCATCGGCCCAATCGCTGAGCGCAGCGACGGCAAAAAGGCCCGCCGCCCACGCCCGTGCGCTGTCGTGAGTTTCAACAACAATAAGGGGGACAATCAGCCCAGGGCTCAAAAGGCGCCCCAGGGTCAAACTAAGCGGCAGGGTCGCTGGCCCCATGGACGCGGGCCTTCGTCAAAGCTCAGCTGTCGTCGCCATCGTCCGAGCCGGAAATGCCGCCAACGGGCGGCAAATCGCCGTCGCCCAATTCATCGTCGTCGAGCAAGCTATCGTCGTCCGCAGCAGTGGAATCGTCCCCATCTTCGAATTCAGGACCCAGATCGAGATCCTCGGGAACGTCCGGGCTTTCGGGTGCATCGGGCTGATCGGCATCCATGGGTTCGGGCTCGTCAACCCCCTCCACGGGCGTCAAAGCGGGCGCGTCGGTCAACTCGCGAATCGGTTCGATCTCTACCACTTCGGGGCGTACCTCAGCGGCAGGCAGAGCGGCGGCGCGCGACCGGCGGCCCCGCATGAACGCCTCGGGATCGAACACCGTGTTGCAACTGGGGCAGATTACAGAGTCCTTGCCAAAATCATAGTATCGAGTGCCGCAATTTTGGCAGAT
The DNA here is from genome assembly GCA_965228345.1 of Alphaproteobacteria bacterium. Lineage (GTDB taxonomy): Bacteria > Pseudomonadota > Alphaproteobacteria > UBA7985 > UBA7985 > CAXQZM01. The sequence goes on from CBDDHH010000004.1 coordinate 83,658, forward strand.
GCGCTTTGAACCCCATTTGGCTTTGGCCATGTTTGACCCCTTCGTCCTTAGTTGTGTGGCGTGTGTTCCTGGGCGGGCCCAGGAATTGAGTGCCGTAATCTGGGGGCGAGAGCGCCCCGTCAATGGAATGCGCCGCCTTAGTCCCCCCCTAGGCCTGCCGTCAACTCCCCGAGCGGGGGACGAGAACAGAGATCCTCGCATTGCGCATTGAGGTCAAAGTCGTAAAGGACAAGCATGTCCTACTTGCCGCCCCGCCCTTTGCAATCGACCCCCTTTCCTGCCTTGCACGGCCGCGTACGGGTGCCAGGGGACAAGTCGATTTCCCACCGCGCGCTCATGTTTGGCGGCACCGCGCGCGGTGAAACCAAAATCCATGGCCTGTTGACCGGGGAAGATGTGCTGGCAACGGGCCAGGCCATGGCAGCCATGGGTGCCACCATCCGCCGAGACGGTGCCGTCTGGATCGCCCAGGGCCGCGGTGTTGGATCCCTGCTGCCCCCCAGTTCGGCCCTCGATATGGGCAATTCGGGCACTTCTACCCGCTTGCTCTTGGGCCTCATAGCCTCCAATCCACTTAGTGCTACTTTAGTCGGGGACGCGAGCTTGCAATCGCGCCCCATGAATCGAGTCATGGGCCCCTTGCGCCGCATGGGCGCCGATTTCGAGGCGGCGGACGGCGGACGTTTGCCGCTGACCGTCCACGGTGGCGACTTGGCGCCGATCGACTACGAGAGCCCTTTGGCGTCTGCCCAAGTCAAATCCTGCCTATTGCTCGCCGGCCTCAACGCCCCTGGCAAGACCAGCGTCTTGGAGCCGAAGGAAACCCGCGACCATACCGAACGCTTGCTGCGCGCCTTTGGCGCCGAGGTCGAATGCACGGTTGAAAGTGCCGGGCGGCGGGTCAAGGTGACAGGCCATAGCGAGCTGATCGGCCAAGAGCTGGTCGTGCCGGGCGATCCCAGTTCCGCCGCCTTCTTCGCGGTCGCCGCCGCTATCACCCCCGGTTCAGACTTGATCCTGGAGAACGTCTGCCTCAATCCCACGCGCACGGGCCTGCTGGTCACGCTTGCCGAAATGGGCGCGGACATCAGCTACCACGACCGTCGCCTCGCCAGCGGCGAAGACGTGGCCGATGTGCGGGTGCGCCATTCGGCCTTGCGCGGTGTGCGTGTGCCCGCGGACCGGGCGGCGTCCATGATCGACGAGTACCTGATCGCCGCCGTCGCCGCCGCGTGCGCCGAGGGGGACACGCACTTCCTCGGCCTCGACGAACTGCGCGTTAAGGAAAGCGACCGACTGGCAGGTGCCGCAGCCCTGCTACACGCGGCCCAGGTGCCCCATGAGGTTGGGGATGATTGGCTGACCGTCACAGGATTGGGCGACGGCCAGGGCCTGACACAAATCGCAGGCGGCGGCGCTGTTGCCACCCACCTCGATCATCGTATGGCCATGGCGACGTTGATTTTCGGGGGCATCACGCAGGCGCCGCTGGCAATCGACGACGCCAACTGTATCCTCACCAGCTTTCCCACCTTCGAAGCACTGCTCACCGACCTGGGGGTGGTTTGGTCCTAGGCAAGCCGTCGGGTCCCGATCTATATCAAGGGTCGTTGCAAACGACCCCTGGGTTCACAGAATAAACCGGCTCAAATCGGCCTGATCCCTCAGGGTTCCGACCCGCTCATCGACCAAGGCGCGGTCGATTCGGACCGTCTCCCCGCCGCGATCGGGGGCCGCGAACGAAATCTCCTCAAGCAGACGTTCCATGACGGTGGCCAAGCGGCGCGCGCCGATGTTTTCGACGCTTTCGTTGATGTCGAAGGACACGGCGGCTAGATGATCGATGGCCTCTTCGGAGAATTTGAGAGTCAGCCCTTCAGTCGCCATGAGTGCGCGGTACTGCTTGAGCAAGGAATGTTCGGTGTCGGCCAAAATGCGGCGGAAATCGTCCTTGGTCAGCGCCGCCAATTCAACCCGGATCGGCATGCGGCCCTGGAGCTCGGGCAGCAAGTCGCTGGGCTTGGACAAATGAAAAGCCCCCGAGGCGATGAACAAGATATGATCGGTCTTGACCATGCCGTGCTTGGTCGACACCTGCGTCCCTTCGATCAAGGGCAACAGGTCGCGCTGCACCCCCTCGCGGCTGATGGCGCCGCCGCTGCGGGTTTCGCTGATCGCGATCTTGTCGATCTCATCAATGAACACAATGCCATTGTTTTCGACGCTAGCAATCGCATCGGCCTGCAAGTTGTCTTGATCGAGGCGCTTATCGGCCTCCTCCTCCATGACCGTTTCCAGCGCCGCCTTGACCCGCATTTTGCGCTTGGTCGGTTTGCCCTTGGCGCCTAGAATTTCACTGAGGTCGAGCATGCCAACCTGGCCGCCCGGTATGCCGGGGATGTCCATGGTTGGCAGGCCGCCCTTCTTGTCCATGACTTCTATATCGACTTCCTTGTCGTCCAGGTCGCCTTGGCGCAGTTTTTTGCGAAACTTCTGCCGCGTTTCCTGAGTTGCCGTTTCCCCCACAAGAACGTCCAAGAGGCGATTTTCGGCGGCGTCCTCCGCGACCGCGCGGACGGCTCCGATCTGCGCGTCGCGCGTTCGCTTCAGCCCCACTTCCACCAAATCGCGAATGATCGATTCGACATCGCGCCCGACGTAGCCCACTTCGGTAAATTTGGTGGCCTCAACCTTGGTGAAGGGAGCGTCGGCGAGCTTGGCGAGGCGGCGCGCAATCTCGGTCTTGCCGCAGCCCGTGGGGCCGATCATCAAAATGTTCTTTGGCATGACCTCGTCGGCCAGCGCCGGGTCCAGCTGTTGACGACGCCAGCGGTTGCGCAAGGCTATGGCGACCGCACGCTTCGCCTCCCCCTGGCCGACGATATGGCGATCCAGCTCGCTGACGATTTCACGGGGCGTATAGGCATGGGGTGTCATGGGGTATTCCAGCAGGCTTGGCGAGTTTAGAGAATCTCGACCACAAGGTTATGATTGGTATAGACGCAGATGTCGCCGGCAATTTTCATGGCTTTGCGCGCCATTTCCTCTGCGCTCATCTCCTGATCGGCCAAGGCACGTGCCGCCGCCAAAGCAAAGTTCCCCCCCGAGCCAATGGCGATGATGCCATCTTCGGAATCCAACACATCGCCGGTGCCCGAAATCATGAGCGAATGATCCCGATCGACGACGATCAACAGGGCCTCCAATCGTCGGAGAATGCGATCTTGCCGCCAGTCCTTCGCCAGCTCGACCGCCGCGCGCATCAATTGGCCGCCGTGCTTTTCCAACTTGGCCTCCAAGAGCTCAAACAGGGTAAAGGCATCGGCCGTCGCCCCGGCAAAGCCCGCGATGATCTGCTGATCCTTGCCAATCCGGCGCACTTTGCGCGCCGTGCCTTTGACGACAGTCGCGCCCATGGACACCTGCCCATCGCCCGCAACCACCACCTGGCCCGCTTTACGAACGGTCAAAATCGTGGTGGCGTGCAGGGTCGTGCCAGCGGTCAAGGACATAGGTCTCACCTGGACATGCCTAAGCTCAAGGACCCAGGTTCCTCACGCTGTCGCATCGGCGGCAGCGGCCTCTGCCGCATCGGCGGCCTTCTGCGCCTTCTCTGCGGCGCGTTCCTGGGCTTTTTTCTTGGGTTGATTCTGCTTGGTTTGGGCGGGAATCGCGGGCGCGGCCCCCAGGCCTGCCTGCGCCATGAGGCGGGCGACGCGATCAGTAGGTTTAGCGCCCTTTCCCATCCACTGCGAAATTTTCTCCCCATTTAGGGTCAGGCGTTCCTCATGGTCCCTCGGAACCATGGGGTTGTAGGACCCAACGCGCTCGATGAAGCGACCATCACGGGGCATGCGGCTGTCCGCGACCACCACCCGGTAATAGGGACGTTTTTTGGCGCCAGCGCGCGCCAGACGAATTTTCAAAGCCATGGGTTATTCCTTATAGTTAGCGTTTGAAGGGAAGGCCTCGGGACCTGGTGCCTGCAGGGCCCGCGAGATCGGCGAGTTGGGAGAGATCCCCGACGTCCAATTCAGACGGCAGCTGGGGCATACCCCCATGCCGCGACTGCTTGGAAACGTTCTTCATCATTTTGGCCATGCCCTGGTATTGCTTTAGCAACTTATTCAGATCGGCGACCGACGTGCCAGACCCCGCTGCGATGCGTTGCTTGCGCTTGGCTTTTAAGATCTGGGGTTTGCTGCGTTCCAGCGGAGTCATGGAGGAGATCATGGCAAGCTGCCGAGCCACGACCCGATCGTTGATTTGGTCCTTGGCCGCCTCCAACTGGCGCTTCATGCCGCCCATGCCCGGCATGAGGGACATGAGCCCGCCGATGCCGCCGAGCTTGGAGATTTTTTTCATCTGATCAGCCAAGTCATTGAGATCGAACTGACCCCTGCTCAAGCGCGCCTGCAGGCGTTCTGCCTCGCCCTCTTCTTGCAATTTCTGGGCCTTTTCAACCAGGGAGACCACATCGCCCATGCCCAAAATGCGCGAGGCAATGCGGCTTGGGTGAAACTCCTCGATGGCTTCCATCTTCTCGCCCGTGCCGAGCAGTTTGATCGGCTTGCCCGTGACGGCGCGCATGGAAAGCGCCGCGCCGCCGCGGGCGTCGCCGTCGATGCGGGTCAGCACCAAACCCGTTAGACCAAGTCTCTCCTCAAACCCTTGGGCGGTGTTGATGGCGTCCTGGCCCGTCAGTGCGTCGGCGACCAGCAAGGTTTCGTGCGGCTGGGTCACGTCACGAACCTTGATCAACTCATCCATCAAGGCTCCATCAATGGACAGTCGGCCCGCGCTGTCGAGGATCAGGATGTCATAGCCCTCCAACTGCGCCATAGTTTGGGCGCGTCGGGCGATCTGGATCGGCGTTTCCCCCACGACAATCGGCAGGGTGGCGACGCGGGTCTGCGCGCCCAGGACCCGCAGCTGTTCCTGCGCGGCGGGGCGGCGGGTGTCGAGCGAGGCCAGCAAGGCGCGCTTGCGTTGCTGGTGGTACTTGAGACCTAACTTGGCGGTGGTTGTGGTCTTGCCTGACCCTTGCAAGCCAACCATCAAGATGACGGTGGGCGGGCTGGCGGCGTCGATCAGAGGTTCAATCGTTGCGCCGAGCGTTGCCACCAACTCATCGTGGACAATTTTAATCACCTGTTGGTCCGGGGAAATCTTCCGAACCAAATCGGCCCCGACCCCTGCTTGCGTCACCCGGGCCATGAGGTCTTTGACGACAGGAAGCGCGACATCGGCCTCGAGCAGGGCCACCCGCACCTCGCGCAAAGCAACCTTCACGTCGGCTTCGGTCAGCTTGGCCTTGCGCCGCATGGCGGCGAACACGCCCTCTAATCGCTCTGCTAGTCCCTGGAACATCCAAAGCCCCCACAACAAAAGCCCCAGTGAGCGTACCTTCGCCGACTGGGGGACGCACATCAAACCTCCCGATTGGGGCGTGACCCGCGTTAAGAACCACGGCCCAACCCGCCAGACTCCGTCCTTTGAGCGACCGCTAAGACTCTCTCGCACGCAACCAGAAGCCAAGGCCGTCTGAAGAGTCAGATGGGTTGACTGCGTCTGCGCATCGAAGACCGGACAACCGTAGGCCCTAAACGGCCTGGAGTCAAATGGCTCATGACAGGCGTGTTGAACCGCTGGTATAGGCGCGCGCCATGAACGCGCCTCCCATCCTCTCCTTACGAGATGTTTCCTTTAAGCTCGGTCGCGCGCCTTTATTCCAGGGGTTGGAGGTGCACTTGGGCGCGCAGGACCGCGCCGTTCTGGTCGGGCGCAATGGGTCTGGCAAATCAACGCTGTTGAAAACCCTTGCGGGCCGCATTGAAACCGATGGCGGCGAACGCTGGATTCAACCTGGCATTCGCATTGCCTGCCTCGACCAAGACCCCGACCTTGGACCCTACGCCACTGTCGCTGACTTTGTGATCGAAGAGTCGGACACCGAGCCCGACGACTATCGCCTTGGCCTCATGGCCGAGGAGCTGAGTCTTGACCTGACACGCGCACCAGCGGGTCTTTCGGGGGGGGAGGCGCGAAAGGCTGCCCTGATCCGGGCGCTGTTGGGCGCGCCTGACTTGCTGCTGCTCGACGAACCGACCAACCATTTGGACATCCAGGCTATCGAGTGGTTGGAGGCGCGCTTGGCGGCCTTTGACGGCGCGATCCTGACTATATCGCACGACCGTGCGTTTCTGGCGCGCCTATCGACGTGCGTTCTGTGGCTCGACCAGGGTCGGATCCGGCGATTGGATAAGTCCTATGACCATTTTGAGCGGTGGTCCCTGGGGCTGATTGAACAAGAGCGGCTCGCCCAGCACAAACTTGATCGCCTGATTGAGCACGAACGCCTTTGGTCGGTCGAAGGGATCTCGGGCCGACGTCGGCGCAACATGGGGCGAATGCGTCGTCTGGAAGCCTTGCGTGCGCAACGCATCGCCCACCAACGCCAAGACCGCACCCTTAAGATTGAGGTCGACTCAGCGCAGATGAGCGGCAAGCGCGTCATCGAGGCCTTCAACGTGTCCAAGTCCTTCGGCAGTCGCCAGCTCTTTGCTCCCTTCAACCTCAAAATTGCGCGCGGGGACCGCGTGGGCTTGGTTGGGCCCAACGGCGCGGGCAAAACCACCTTGATCCGGCTGCTGATGGGCGAAGAATCGCCCGACACGGGCAGCGTCAAGCATGGCACAAATTTGGCCGCGACCTGGGTCGATCAAGGCCGAGAGGCCCTCGATAGCGCAGAGCGCGTTTGGGACTTTATCGCCGACGTCGGCGGGGATTCCATCGTCGTCAAAGGCAAAGCCAAGCATGTGGTCACCTACTTGCGCGACTTTGGCTTTCGCGACGACCAAGTCCGCAGCCCGATTGCGGGCCTATCGGGCGGGGAGCGTAATCGTCTCCTGCTCGCCAAAAAACTCGCCAATCCCTCCAACCTCCTGATTTTGGACGAACCGACGAATGATCTAGATACGGAAAGCCTGGATCTGATACAGGAAATGCTGGACGAATACGAAGGCACGGTGCTGCTGGTGTCCCATGATCGCGATTTTCTCGACCGTCTTGTCACCTCCACCTTGCTGATCGACGGGTCTGGACGGGTGCAGGAATTTGCCGGCGGTTTTAGCCACATGGTCGCCCAAGGGGGCTGGATCCCCAAAGGCGCTAGGTTGAAAGCGCCCAAATCCCCCAAGGCCCCTTCAAAGACCGGGCCCAAGGCAAAACGAGAACGCTCAGGTCTTAGCTTTACCCAAGCGGCGCGCTTAGACTCACTGCCGCAAGAAATCAGCCAACTCACCGCTCAACTCGTGGCATTGGAAACCAAGTTAGCTGACACTGAACTCTACCTTAAAGATCCAGATCGTTTCGCGAAAGTTACCGACGCGCATGGGGTGCTAAGGCTCGCCTTGACCGCCTTAGAAGATGAATGGTTGATGCTAGAGGAGCTGGCGACAGGTTGAGCGAGATCGCTGCGGGTTTCGACTATCTTCGAGTTCGTCATCACAATTTGCGGCCATTCTTTGAACTTCACACTTGAATGGGCGTCTTAAAAAGTGTCACCTTTTTTGGCCATTGGTATAAGAGCGCTTGGATGAAAGTCGGCCCATCGCAGACCTGGGTGCCGATCGGTGCCGACGTCCGCAACATGGTGAAGCTAGTTTATGAACCCAATTCGAATCACGCTCTCCGGTTCTCTAGGCTCGGGTAAGTCCTCCGTGGGCAAGGCTCTTTCCAGACACTTTGGTGTGCCCTTTATCAGTACGGGTGAAATCTTTCGGTCCATTGGTAAAGTTACGAACCTCAGCGCACTTCAAACAAATTTGGAGGCCGAAACCAATACCTCCATCGACGAGAAGGTCGATGGCTTCATTGTTGAGAAGGCCCAGACCGATGCGCCCTTCATTATGGATTCGCGCATGGCGTGGCACTTCGTGCCCCAGTCTTTGAAGGTTTATCTCTACGCCAGCTATGAAACTGCTGCCAGGCGAATCCAGTCGGACACTTCGCGTGAGACAGAAACTTACCAAGACATAGCCGAAGCGGAGCAGGCGATCAAGAAACGTCGTTTGAGCGAGCAGGTCCGGTACGCGAACCTCTACGGTGTCGACATTGATAAGTACGCCAACTACGATCTCATGATCGTCAGCGACGGACTGGCCATTGACGATCTTGTCGCGATCATCCTCGCGAAAGTGCATCAAACTCTCAGTAGCAAGATATACCTATCAAAAAACCGATTGGTTCCCATGATGAGTGTGGGAGCCTTAAGCGGCTCATCGGATGCTGCTCAGCCTTGCCCCCTCTACGGCTTAAACGGGCTATTGCAGGACGGGTATGGATTTGTCTACGAACAAGCGGATCGTCTGGCGCACATTCTTAAATCTGACGGGAATGTAACCTGTCTCCATCCCCCCTCCCCGTCTGGCCAAGAACGCGCGCGGATTCTGGAGGACTTGAAGAACTTGGACCCGCGTCACTTCCAACGCTGGGAAGCGGTTGGCAGCCAGAGTTTTGACATCAGGCGCTATTTGGAGACATTGGACTGACGTCGGAGGTCGTTTTCCATGGCCCTTGAGCTGTGCGCCCACTTGGTCGCTGGTCTTTGAAGAACCTGGTTTCTCAATTTATACCAACTCCGCTAAAAATTGACATTTTCAGCAGAGTTTTGTCTCACGGCAGAAACGCTTCGCGTTTGGGCTTTTGGGGTTGCGGTCTCACCTCGCTCGCACCGCTCGCTCGGCCCGACCGTGCAACAGGGCCTCCGCTTATACCCCGAGGCGCGTGTCCGCCGATCTCGGGGCCGCTTCGGGGACTGCGGTCGCGGCCCTTACACCAGCGAATATAAGAGCCACATAAGTGTCGCTGGTACAGCCAAGCCGACTTAAAATAATCACATTCTAAGTCGATAAGCTGAGCGCCAATGAAGGATATAGCGAATGCACCTTAATCAAATTAAGGCGCATTCGCTATATTAGAGTTTATTCACGTCGGAGCTGGAATAACCCGTTAAAAGCATGGAGGCGATGGCACCAAACGACAGGGCCGCGAGCACGCCGCCCAAGGCTTTGCTGAACAGGGCGACCAAGCACCAGACCGCCACCACCAGCCAGATCAGCGCGGCAGCGGCAAGTTTCCAGGATGTTTTATTCATATCAACCATGCCATGCTCTTAAGGCCATTCGCATGTGTATTGATCGGTTGAATGGCTTTAACTCCTTTGTTGGCGCGGATGTATCCAGCGTCGATTGTTTCAACCGACTTATACCAACGGTCATAAAAAGTAACCTTTTTATGACCGTTTCGTGTCTCACGGCAGAAACGCGTTGCGTTTCGGCTTTTTGGGGTAGCGGTCTCACCTTGCTCGCACCGCCCGACCGTGCGACGGGGCCTTCGCTTATACCCCGAGGCGCTTTCTTAGCTGATCTCGGGGCCGCGTGTTTTTGGTACGAGCGTTTCCTACGCCTTTCGGGCTTGGAGCCCAACTGTTTCGCGCGCGGGCGTTCCCTGCGCCCTTCGGGCTTGGAGCCCACTTGGGGGGGCCGCAGTCGCAGTCCCTATACAGCCGAATATAAGAGTCACTCATAATTGCCGCTGGTATTAAAACCCGCTTTAGGGGAATAAGAACGCAGGGGGAAGCCAAAATCACCCGAAGGTTCGCTTCTTTTGGGGGCGAGCGAGGGAGCTTCGCACCCGTTTTGCGGCCTTGGGGCCGATTTGGGTTTTGGTGGGCTTCACGCTCAAGCGGGATTGAATGCCACGCTTGGCGCGTAAGGCATTGAGATCCTCGGCATAGATCCCGATGCCGACCCCCTTGGCGACCATGGCTTCGAGTGCTTTAAATTTGATTGTCTCAAACTCGCCTTGCAAGTCAGTGGGGATGTAGCCCAGCTGTTCCATGACATCCCAATGGTGGCCGATGGTGGCCATAACTTGGGCTTCGGTCAATTCCGTGCGCCAGCCGTCCACCTTACCCGAGCGGAAAAACACCGTCGCCTGATCGGCGCGTGTGCGCTCCTTAAATCCTTGCTTCAGGTCTTGGGCCTTCATTTTGTCAAAGGCGGTTGATTCCAGCGCACGTTCGATGCGTGCTTGATCGGCGGGCAGACCCATATGGGCCAGGGCGCGGGTGAAAGTTTCTGCCCCCTTTTGCTTCATATCTTCGTACTTGAGGACACAAACATTTAACGGCTTCTGCGAGGCGATCCAAGATCGTGTAAAAGATGACCAGCTTGAGAGGATGGTCGTTGGGAATTGCGAATCCTCTCCGCCCAAGAACATGCTCGGGTCTGCCATGCTGCGGATCGCCGTATCAATATCGACAGACATGTGTTGAGCGAACGACGGCAAGACAGCGAGGGGATTGCGGACGATCAGTAAAGAGGCCGAGGTAGACGCAGGGTCGATCGTCGCATGCCCTCCGGGCTCCGCGACGGCTGAGTGGGTTTTGACGACGATCTGCTGTGAAGCGCGGGCATAGATGCGCTGAACACCAACGCGCACCCGCGCCGCGTCCAGTAGGGAGAAGTCGCGCACAGGCTTTTTGGCAAGGATCGCACTGAACCGAGGGTTGTTGCACTGATTGTTGCCGGTCAAGTCGTCGTTGATATGGGTTTCCGCTTTGCCGGAAAAATAGGCGGACAGGAACAGCCGCATCCAAGTGTTGCCCGACTTGGGGTAGGAGGCAAGCCAAAGGATCCGCTGCCGCGCGGGTAAATCGGGGAAGGGCGGCAGGGTGTCGAAATCGAAATTTGGGTCGTAAAACTCTGGCCCGACCATTCAACGTCTCTCAAAAAAAAGGGAGAGCCAAGGCTCTCCCCTTTCGACTAAATCAAACGAAACTCGCTTAGAAAGAAGCGGAAACCTTGAAGTTGATAACAGCATCTTCAGCACCGTCGTTATCAACGTATTCGATCTCCAGGGCGTCAACTGGCTTGATGTACAGCTCTGTCTCAGTTGTTCCATCGCGATCATTTGAAGATATGCCAGCGGTCATACCGCTAAGCATGGATTCCAAAGTGACCTTAGAGAAGTCTTCTTCATTAGTCAGGGCCTCATCGGAACCTGTGGAGAAGGCATAGTCAGCGTTCCCGGCCTTGCCAGAAATCATGAACTCTTGGACATCGGTTCCCTCCGTACCATTGGTCGAGGTTCCCACTTTGGCCGTGAGATCGCCGAGAGTATAGGCAAGAGACAAGTCTGTACCGTCATTCTCTTCGGAGATGAGGCTATAGCCGCTTTCAAGCGCAACTTGGATCGGTCCAAGATCCCCAGAAATGTTCACGACGTTGGGATCAACGGCATCTTCGTCTCCGCTTTCACCATAGGACAGTGCATCAAGCTTGACTGTGAAGCCACCTGCAACGGTAGAGAGCGACAAGAGTGTCGCATCATCTCCCCAACTCACCTGACCCGTGGTATCCCCGGATGTATAGCTGTAAGCCAGATAGACGTCAGTAGAATCACGATCGTCTTCATTGTCAAGCTCTCCGTCCATCGGAACTTCACCGTCGTAGCCTGGGAACTCAACGTTCGTAACGTCATCACCAAGACTTCTTACAATCACTAAGCCGCCATCGGTAAATTCGCCAGCACCGGTGCCAATCTGAAATTTGCCGTAGGCAGTGTTTGCATAAACGTTAAAACCCAAAATGTCAGTGTCGGTCCAGTTCACGGTATCGCTTGTGTCTGTTTGGCCGAAGATCATGTGACCACCCGCACCAGCGTCGTTTTCATAAGTGGCTTTCAGGGTAAGAGTCGTAACCACCGCATCCGTCAACTCGTCAGCATCGACGGTTGTGGCTTTTGCGACAATGTTACCGCTAAGGGTCAATTCCGCCATGGCGGGCGTGGCAACAGCGAGCGTAGATGTCGCTAGAAGTAGCTTTTTCATTGTGTGTTCTCCAAGTTTCTAGAGTCTTCCGAGGAAGATGTGAGATGAGCGAGGCAGTTGCCCCCAGGTTAGGACGAGCGGAGTGCCGCAGAAACTGTGAGGCTTCCAGAGACCCTAACGACCATGGTGGCCCCTCTAGCTTAAGAGGCGGATTGTTCAAGCATGGTGGACCGGACCTCCGGGTGTAGCGCATTCAACTGTTGCAATAATGTCACAGTTGTCGTCCGACCTGCCACACCTTCAATGCCTGATTACGGCATGGTGCGAGCCCTAACCTCTTGAAACCGCTGCGAAAAACCGCATGAAGCCCCAATGGACAACGCATTTAGCCTCATTGGTACCCGCCTGTCAGCCGCCCTAGATCGGGCCGATCGTAGGCCCGATTCCTGCCGTCTCATCGCCGTCACCAAAACCCGCGGTGGCCAAATTGTCACAGAAGCGCGCCGTCACGGGATTTGCCACTTCGGCGAAAACAAGGTCCAAGAAGCTCAGGAAAAATTCCCGCCCTCAAAGGACAGGGCTGCCTGTGAGGCGCTTCATCTAATCGGGCCCCTGCAATCCAATAAGGTACGACAGGCAGTTCGGCACTTTGATGCTATACATACGGTCGATCGCCCCAAATTGATCACGCGTCTGGTTCAAGTACGCGCCGAGGAAGGGCGCTGCCCCGCCCTTTTCATCCAGGTCAATACAGGCGAGGAACCTCAGAAAGCGGGCGTCTTGCCCGTCGATCTCGATACTTTGGTCGCCCTAGCGCGCGCAGCCAAGTTGCCGCTGGTCGGTCTCATGTGCATTCCCCCCGCCGATCAAGCGCCAGCGCCCCACTTTGCCTGGTTGGCCCTCCGCGCCCAGCAACTCGGACTGCATGAACTTTCCATGGGAATGAGTGGCGATTTTGAAGCCGCCGTAGAATTGGGTGCAACCTACGTTCGGGTCGGTTCAGCCCTGTTCGGCGCGCGCCTTTGATACCAGGGGAAGACCCATATGATACCAGCGATCATAAGAGTCATTTATAATTGCCGCTGGTATTTGCTGTTCTCGGGGCCGCTTGTTTTTGGCGCGGGCGTTCCCTGCGCCCTTCGGGCTTGGAGCCCGCCACGGGGGCCGCAGTCGCGGCCCTATACCAGTTCATAAGGAGTCTGTTTTTGGGAGAACTGGTATTATCCCCGAAGCCTGGAGAGTATAGAACTTTCCAGCAAGGCCGCGACGAGTCAAACCTTTGCGGAGGTCATGTTAAATCCCCTTCCCCCGTTTTGGCCTCGGTTCTATAGGGCGGCCATGACATCCAGCCCCTTTAACGGCCATCTGCATCTGGTCTGCCACCCCTTTGTCGCTGATCGTCTAACGCACATGCGTCAGATCGACACCCCGAGCGCGCTGTTCCGCCAGCACTTACAACACATCTCAACCTTGTTGGCTTATGAAGCTTTGGCGGATACGCCCCTGGAGGCGCGCGTCGTCGAAACCCCCCTGCAGTTGTCGAAGCAACCATGCCTTCCCGATTTGAAGCCTGCGTTGGTTTCGGTTCTACGCGCGGGCAACGCTATGGTTGATGGCGCACTGGTGCTTTCGCCCCACTCCCCCGTCGGTATGATCGGGCTGCAGCGTGATGAAGAAACCTTGGCTCCTAAGGATTACTTTCTACGATTGCCCGGTCAGCTGGGTGCCCGTTTGGTCCTAGTCTGCGACCCTATGGTGGCCACCGGTGGGTCGCTGGTCCGCGCGCTTGATTTGACCAAGCACGCGGGTGCGACTCAGGTTCGGGTCCTGTGCCTGCTCGCCGCGCCTGAGGGGGTCGAGCGGGTGTTGACGGCGCACCCAGATGTGCATCTTTGGGCGGCGGCTTTGGACGATCATCTGAATGAGAAGGGTTACATAGTGCCAGGCTTGGGCGATGCGGGTGACCGCATTTACGCCGCCTGAGCCATGGTCAAACCCCCCACCACCGCCGCGATTCTCCACGCCCAACGCGGGCAAGATGCTAGCCTGATCTATCGGCGGGTCACCCCCATAGAACCTGCGATGACGGGGCGTTTTGCCGATTTCGTTGCGGGCGCGTTTTTGCGCAATCTTGTCATCGCCATCATCATTTTTTCGGCCATCTTGATGGGTGTTGAAACCATGGCCTGGGCCAAGACAGGCCTGGCATCGCGTATTGTACAAAGGCTCGACACCGCCGTCACCGTCGCCTTTGTTTTGGAATTGGTTGCCAAGCTAGTGGTGTTTCGCTGGCGATTCTTCCGCGACGGCTGGAACGTTTTTGATTTGCTGATTGTGATCATTTCCCTCATGCCCGCGACCCAAGGCCTAAGGGTGATCCGTACTCTGCGGGTCTTGCGGGTCCTGCGGTTGCTTTCTGCTGTGCCGTCGATGCGACAAGTCATATCGGGCTTGTTGCGCGCCATTCCTGGCATGCTGTCGGCCACGGCCCTGTTGCTGATCGTCATTTATGTCTTTGCCATCTTAAGCACCCAGTTGTTTGGTAGCCAATGCTACCAAGGATATTTGGACGACTGCACCTATTTTTTCGGGACCCTTTACGACTCGCTGTTTACGCTGTTTCAAATCATGACGCTGGAATCTTGGTCCCACGGCATTGTGCGCCCCATTGCCGATGCCTATCCATGGGCGCGGGGATTTTTTGTCCTTTATGTCGTCATCACCGCTTTTGCGGCGCTCAACTTGTTCATTGGGGTTGTGGTGAATGCTATGGACGGAGCGCATAAGGACGAGGCGGAGGCCGATCAACCAACCTTAGCCGACCTGCAAGCGCAAATCGGTGAACTCAAGGCGCTAATTCAGACTCAGAAGTAAGCGTACCAAGTGCTCTAATACCAACTCCGCTGAAAATGTCAATTTTTAGCGGAGTTGGTATTAGAGCGAGGGATGGGCCGAGATTTGGGTGTAGAGGTTTTGTGTTTGAAACCGCTGGACCCAGGCTTGCACACCTGGGTAGGTCGTGAGATCAAGGCCTGCGTCGCCCGCTAGGGCCGTGTAGGGGTAGAGGCTGATATCGGCGATGGTGGGGCGGTCGGTTGCGAGCCAGGGGGTGTGGCCGAGTTGCATGTTGAGCAGGCGCAGAGCATCGTGGGACTTGTCGAGCAGGGCCTGAAAGTCCTGCGGGCGGCTTTGATCCCAACCGCGATAGAGTTTCCACGAGCGCGCTACGGCCAGCGCGGGTTCGTGGCTGTACTGTTCCCAGAACAACCAGGACAGCACGCGCGATTGCGCGCTGAGATCTTGGGGCCACCAATCGGTGCCTTGGGCCAAGCGCCAAAGGATCGCGTTGGATTCGATCAAAGTTTCGCCCGAAGTCAAGACCAGGCAAGGAATTTTGCCAGCGGGGTTGATCCGTTGGTACCAGGGTGCCCGCGTTTCGCCGCGGATCGTATCGATTGATTGATAGGCATAGTCGATCTCCAAGAACGACAGCATCAATCGCACTTTCCAGCAGTTGCCCGAGGTGGCTTGTCCGTAGAGTTTCATTGCGCACGCTCCCTTTGTGCTTCAGCGTCGATCCAGGCCTGCTCCGCTGCGGCGAGATCAATTCGCAGTTGCTGCAGCAAAAGGCCATAGGATTCCACCTTGGCCGCGCCGCTCGCATAGAGACCGGGATCGGCCAAGCGCTGTTCGGTTTTGCGAATCATGGCTTGCAAGCGGTCCATCTCCCGCTCTGCTGATCTTACCGTCGCTTGCAGATCTTTGCGCTCCTGCTTAGAAATTCGAGGTTTAGGCGCGGCAGCGCGCGGCCTTGCGGGTTCGGGCTGCCGACCCAGCAGCAAGTTGCGATAGTCATCCAAGTCACCATCGAAGGGCCTTACCTGCCCATCCCTGACCAGCCACAGCGCGTCGGCGCACGCCGCGACCAAGTCCGGGTCGTGCGAGACGAGAATGACGGCGCCCTCAAAGTTCTGAATGGCGCGGACCAGGGCCTGGCGGCTATCGACATCCAAGTGGTTGGTGGGTTCGTCCAACAACAAGACATGGGGGCGGTCGAGCGACATGAGCGCGAGCAGCAGGCGCGCCTTTTGCCCGCCCGACAGGTCGCCGATCCGCGTCGTCGCGCGCGCGGCGGAAAAGCCAAACCCGCCCAGGCGTTTGCGCACGTCCGTCTCCGACGTACCAGGCAGCAGGCGCGTGAGGGCGTCGAGCGGGGTTTCCGCCAAGTCCAGCGCCTCGGCCTGGTGCTGGGCGAAGTAGCCGACGCGCAACTTGCCAGACTTGCGGGTTTCGCCAGCGCGAGAGCCCAAGGCCCCGACGATCAATTTCAGGAAGGTCGACTTGCCCTGCCCATTGGCCCCGAGCAAGGCGAGGCGGTCATCGCGATTGAGCTGAAAATCAATCGCCGACAGCACGGGCGGGTCGTCGCCGTAGCCAACCGCCGCGCCGTCAAACGTCAGCAAAGGACTAGCCAAGGGGTCGGGCGCGGGGAAGGCCAGGGGCAAGGTACGCTCCGCCGACAAAGCCGCGACATGATCGCCCATCTTCTCAAGCATCTTCAGGCGCGATTGCGCCTGCTTGGCTTTCGACGCCTTGTAGCGAAACCGGTCGACAAAAGCCTGCATATGTTGACGTTGCGCCACCATCTTGGCCTTGGTCTTGGCATCGATGGCCATCTGCGTCGCCCGTTGCCGCTCAAAATCGTCGTAGCCGCCGGTATAGAGCCGCAGGGTTTGGTCCGAGAGGTGGGCGATCTGGGTGACGCAGCGGTTCAGCAAGCCGCGGTCGTGGCTGACCAACATCAAGGTGCCCGGGTAGGCCTTGAGGTAGGATTCGAGCCACAGCGTCGCCTCTAAATCGAGGTGGTTGGTCGGCTCGTCGAGCAGCAACAGATCAGGTTCCAAAAACAAGAGCCCCGCCAGGGCCACCCGCATGCGCCACCCGCCTGAAAATTCCTGACATGCCCGGGCTTGGGCCGCCTCATCGAAACCCAACCCAGCCAAAATGGTTGCTGCGCGAGCGCGAGCGGTGAAGGCGTCGAGGTCTCCCAAGCGTTCGTAGAGCGTCGCCATGTCGTTGCCCAGGTCACCCTCGGTTGCTTGCCCCGCCTCCACCGCCGCGGCCTGGCGCAACAAACCCGCGACTTCCTGATCGGCGTTCAACACCGTATCGATCAGGCTTGCGTTGCCGCCCGGGGCTTCCTGACGGGTCATGGCCACCGACCAGCGGCGCGGCCACGAGATCTCGCCCGTATCGACGCTCAAGTCACCGTGAATCGCCCGCAGCAGGGTTGATTTGCCGACACCGTTCTGCCCGACCAAACCGACGCGCGCGCCCGGGGCAATCGACAGCGACGCGTCCTGCAGCAAGGCAACCCCTGCAAGGCGCAAGGTAAGGGCTTGGATGTTCAGCACAGCGCTGGCCTGATTTGTCTAATACCAACGGTCATAAAAAGTGACTTTTTATGACCGTTTCGTGTCTCCCGGCAGAAACGCGTTGCGTTTCGCCTCCGACGGGGCCTTCGCTTATACCCCGAGGCGCTTTCGCGCCGATCTCGGGGCCGCTACGAGGGCCGCAATCGCGGCCCTTATGCCAGCAGACATGGAAGGCATTTTTCATCGCTGCTAGCATCATGGCGTTTTGGTTGCTGCGCCTTTCGACCCTCAAGATTCGAGCAGCGGTTGGACGCCGGGAAGGGCGCGGCCCTCCATCCACTCCAGAAATGCGCCGCCCGCGGTGGAAAAATAGCTGAGATCGGCCAGCACACCTGCACCGTCGAGCGCGGCCAAGGTATCGCCGCCGCCAGCGATTGAGCGCAGCGCGCCGGATCGGGTTTGGGTGGCGACCTGTTGGGCCACGCCTTGCGTGGCGGCCGCAAAGGGGGGAAATTCGAAGGCCCCGAGCGGCCCGTTCCAGATCAAGGTTTTGACTTTAGGCAGCAACTGGCAAATCATGGCCGCCGACTTCGGCCCGAAATCGAGGATCATCTGATCCTCTGGCAAGTCCGCCAAAGCGCTCGACTGCGCAGCTTCGCCGCGATTGGGGGCCGGGGCGTAACAAATATCGGTGGGCAAAATGACCTCGCACCCAAGGCCCGAAGCGCGGTCCAGCAACGCCAAAGCTTCGCGCGCCAAGGTCGGTTCGCACAACGACGCCCCAACCCCGTGCCCTTGGGCATGAAGGAAGGTATTGGCCATGCCCCCACCAATGACGAGGATGTCAGCCTTGGTCACCAGATTGGTCAGCAGATCGAATTTGGTCGAGACCTTGGCGCCGCCAACGATAGCCATCAAGGGACGGTCGGGCATGGCAAGGGCCATGTCGAGGGCGCGCAGTTCCTCGACCATCAAATCCCCCGCATAGGCGGGCAAGAGACTGGCGACGGCGGCGGTCGAGGCGTGCGCGCGGTGGGCCGCCGAAAAAGCGTCGTTGACGTAGAGATCCCCCAGGGCCGCCAGGTCCCGGGCGAAGGTGGTCTCATTGGCTTCCTCGGCCACCTCAAATCGCAAGTTTTCCAGCACCAGGATCTGGCCCGCCTCCAGGGCCCTTGCCGCCGCCAGGGCCGCCGTGCCCCGCACATCGGGGACGAATTGAACCGGCATGTCCAAAACGGTGCTTAAGGCGCTGGCAACGGGCGCGAGGCTCAGCTCGGGAACGCATGTTCCTGCCGGTCGGCCAAAATGCGAGATCAGAACGATCCGCGCACCGCGCGCAACTAGGCGTTTGAGCCCCGGGGCCAAGCGGTGCAAGCGCGCCCTACTGGTAACTTGGCCGTCGGCCAAGGGCACATTCAAATCGGCCCGCACCAAGAGGGTGCGATCCCGGACTTCAACATCGGAAATGGAGCGAATCATGGAAACCTTGGGTTTATTTTGAGGAACTTCTTATACCAATGCTCATAAAAAGTGACCTTTTTATGACCGTTTCGTATCTTATACCAACTCCGCTAAAAATTGACATTTTCAGCGGAGTTGGTATTAAAGCGTTCGCCGCCGCCAACTGAGGCGCAGCAACTGCAGCGGCAGGGGGCGGACATAGGCCGGATGGCCAAGGGGCAGGCGCGCAAGGGCACGCAACCAGCGGCGCACCAGGTGCGCCGGGGCGCCGAGGGCGAACAGGGCCCCACTCGGCGGGATTTGGGATGCGAGCTCCCGCGCCCGATCGAGGTGCATCTGGGCTTGCGCCGCCAAGTCCATCACCGCAGCGGCGGGGTCGTCGTGCCAGGTCTTGAGCCCGCGCAGGGTCTGCGCTTGCCCCCCCCTTGCCAGGGTGCGGGCTAGGCCGACGAACCCAAAGGCGCAGCCCAGGTGATTGGCGAAGCCTTCATGCCCCGTGAGGCCCAGAGCCCGGCCCTGGGCCACCAGCACGCTGCCGCTGGTCTGCGCCAGGTAGGCGCGCAGGTCTTCCAGCGTTGCGAACGGGCCCTCGATCAAGTCCGCCTCGCGGCCGTCGATCATGCGGTTCAAGGCCGGCAGGTCGAGCGCGTCGGCACTGGCCGCCAAGTCGGCCAAGGCCTTTACAACTTGATGACCCTGCGCTGGTTTGCCGCTCTCCAGCATCGCCACCACCTCGCGCCACCACTGCAAGCGGATGCGGCCGAGATCGGCGTTCGTAACGCGCTGGGTAGTGCGCGCCAGCTCGAGATTGAAGGCCGCCAAGGCCAGGAGATGGGGTTGCGCCGATGCAGGGGCGCAGAGGGCCAGGTGGAAGCGGTCGGGATCTTGAGCGCGTACCTGCGCCGTGCAGTAATCAAGATTCATCCCGTCTTATTCGCGGTTGATCGGATGATTTGTATGGCGTGACGCGGGAAAGGCTTTAGAATCAAGGTTCTAGAACAAGAAACGACAGCTAGGACCGAGCCACGCCAAGGGTGAAACACGATCTCTATTCACGACATCATTCAACCAGAATCTTTCCGTGGAGAGCCGGACCGAGCATCTTATACCAGTTCATAAATAGTCTGTTTTTAGGTAACTTGGTTTTAGGCCCAAGCGCCAGCTAGAACAAGATCAAAATCGGCATTTCGCGGCATCATCATCATTTCCAGGTTGCCATGAACCTCTGCCCTAAAGCTATAGATGAAGACTTTTGGATGGCTTCCTCGCCCAGCAATGGCACAGAACATAGGGATTTTGACCCTGTTTAGGAGATCGTGTGTTACTGTCTAATACCAACGGCGAAAAAAGCTGACACTTTTTTATGTCTCACGGCAGAAACGCTTCGCGTTTCGCCTGTTTGATGCGGTCTCTACTCGCTCGCTACGCTCGCTCAGCCCGACCGCGCGACAGGGCCTTCGCTGATACCCCGAGGCGCTTTCTTAGCTCATCTCGGGGCCGTTTGTTTTTGGCGCGGGCGTTCCCTGCGCCCTTTGGGCTTGGAGCCCGCTGCGGGGGCCGCAGTCGCGGCCCTTGATACCAGCGATCATAAGAGTCATTTATAATTGCCGCTGGTATAACAAACTCATCGTCTATTGTGCGAGATCTTTGGCTATGTGTTGTCGCCGAGGGTTCTAAACTTGGCCCTACTTGGAATCCGCTATAGGCGATGCAAAGCCTGTGGCCTATAGACAGGTCATGCGCGCCACCAAGATTATTGCCACCCTAGGCCCGGAAACGGCACATCCGGAGGCCATAGCAGGCCTGGTCGCTGCCGGCGTCAACGCATTTCGCCTGAACTTATCCTACGATGAGCCTTCGCATCACGCGGCCTTGGTGGACGCTGTTCGCGCGGTAGAGCAAGAAGTAGGTCGTCCTATAGCCTTGATCGCGGATGTATCGGGGCCGCGCTTTCGTATCGGCCCTTTCGCCCATGGATCACTCGCGTTGGAAACAGGTCAGTCACTGATTTTAGACCAAGACGAGACGCCAGGAGGTCGTGATCGTGTCCACCTGCCGGTCCCCGCCGCCTTTACCAGTAGCCGCATTGGTGATCTCCTGCGCTTGGACGACGGCCGGGTGGCGCTGCGGGTGCTCAAGGTCAGCCCAGTTGCCCTCCATACGGTCGTGGTTTCAGGGACGGAGCTTTCTGGAAACAAGATCATTTCCCTTCCCAACGTGCCGCTTCAGCATACAAAGCTCAGCACCTCCGATTGCGATCAGATTGATTGGGCGCGGCAAGCAGGTATCGACTGGCTCGGCGTTTCTTGGCCCCATGAGGCCCGAACGTGGCAGGCGTTGCGGGCGCGTGCTGGGTCCATGAAGTTACTTGCGAAGATCGAAAGCCGCGCGTGCCTCGCGGCGGCAACAGCGTTGATCGACGGTGCCGACGGCCTATTGGTGGCGCGCGGGGATTTGGGTTATGACTTGCCTGCGGAGGAAATCCCAGAATGGCAGAAACGCTTGGTTCGCGACGCGCGTGCGGCGGGGAAACCCGTGGTCATTGCCGCCCAAATGCTGGAATCTATGGTCTCCAGTCCCGCCCCGACCCGCGCCGAAGCATCGGACGTGGCCAACGCGGTCAAGGATGGCGCGGACGCCCTTATGCTTTCAGCCGAGACCGCTATTGGTGCCTATCCGCGCGAGGCGGTCAGTCTGATGGCGTCGGTTATCGACCAGACCGAGGTCCAGGAGTCCGGGCCTCTCCAGCCCATGGGCACGGCCCCCACGATCACCCAGACGATCGCCTATTCCGCCGCCCAAGCGGCGGATGCCCTGGGCGCACCGGTCATCTTTTGCTTTACGACCAGTGGTTCGACCGCCACTGCCGTGGCGCGGACGCGGCCCAAGACCGCTATTGTCTGCGCCTCCGACCGGCCCCAAACTCTGCGGCAAATGCAAATTTCCTGGGGCCTTGATTGCGTGGCGGCCCCGGCCCTAAAGTCATGGAAGGACGTGGTCGACACGGCGGTCAAGCTGGCCAAAGACCGGCAAATCCCCGCGGGTGCCCCCCTGGTCATCACCGCGGGCATGCCGTTTGGACGGTCGGGGTCCACCAACATCTTAAGGATCGCAACTGCGGAGTAACCATGGTCCTGTTTCATCTCGCCTTTGCCGTCAACGACTTGCCGACAACGCGCCAGTTCTACGAGGGGCTACTCGGCTGCCGCGTTGGGCGCACCGCGGAAAAGTGGATCGATTTTGATTTTTACGGCCATCAGATCAGCGCCCATGTCAAACCCGAAGAAACCGGGCTGGCATCGGGCAACACGGTCGATGGCAAGACCGTCCCAACCCGCCATTTTGGCCTGATTCTCGCATGGGACACCTGGCAAGCCCTGGCCGACCGCCTCAAGGCCGCCAAAACCAAGTTTCTGATCGATCCCTACATTCGCTTCGCCGGAGAAGTCGGCGAGCAAGGCACTTTCTTCATCGCCGACCCCAGCGGCAACGCGCTAGAGTTCAAAACCTTCCGTGACATGGACCAAGTCTTCGCCAACGAAGCGTAAAGCCCTCGCCAATGCACGCTAAAATTCCCTTCCGAGACCTCAGCATAAGTCGACTTCGGGCCAAAGAACCACAATACATGGTGTCACCGAAGCGAAATAAGCACAATATCTTGCTGTCAACTTTCGGTTCTCTGATTTATGCTGCGGCCTCCTGCCAAAGCAACGCGAGGGATTTTTAGGGAAACTTCGGCAACTTCCAAGTCGTACCAGGCACCCCCTCACCGTGAGGGGTGGTGGAGCATAGCGGGATCGAACCGCTGACCTCTTCGCTGCCAGCGAAGCGCTCTTCCAGCTGAGCTAATGCCCCAAAGCGAGTGCGCGGTTAGCTTGAGAGTTGAAAGAAGGCAAGCCAGAAAATCTTCGAGCCATGGCACCAAACAGCGCCTCATACCAGTTCACCTCAAAACAGACTCTTTATGAACTGGTATAGGGCCGCGACTGCGGCCCCCGTAGCGGCCCCGAGAACAGCGGACACCCGCCTTGGGGTATAAGCGAGGGCCCCGTCGGGGGCGAAACGCGAAGCGTTTCTGCCGTGAGACAAAACTCTGCTGATTATGTCAATGTTTAGCGGAGTTGGTATGAGTCACAGATCGCGCAAGACTTGGCGCAAATGCTCGGCCTGATCGAAGCTGGTGTCGTAGACGAACGTCAGCTTCGGCGTGTACTTAGAACTGCTCTTTTTCGCCACCGCCGCGCTGAGGGTTGGCCGGGCGTTTTTGAGGGCAAACTCGCAATCGGCCTCGGGCACGGGCCCCAGGGGCACATAGAAAGCCTTGGCCGTGCGCAAATCGGCGCTGCAGCGCACTTCGGTGAAGGTGAGGCTCAAGGGATGCCCGCGTTGATCGAGCAAATCTTCGCGCAGGCCTGCTTCGCACAAGGTATGGCGAATGTGCTCGCCTATCTTGAGTTGGCGTTGGCTTTGCCCGCGCCCATCGCGCGGTCTGGGTTGACGGCGGCTTTTCATGGGCGCGCCTGTGGCGTGCTTGCCGATGAAAAGCAAGAGTTTGCGCTTGTCCGCCTGCCGCCAAGGCCCTAGCGCGCCACTTATGAAATCTGGCATGAGTGAACAGCGGACCCGAAGGGCGTTTCGGGCCATTGCGGGGTGTTTCTTCATGCTGGGCTGGCTGGTTCCCACGCTGTTCGCACAGTTTCCTACCGTACGCGAAAATTTGCAAATTGAAGAATGGCAAATCACGGTCTTCATCCTCACCATGGCGCTGGGGGCGATCCCATCCATGATCGCCAGTTCCTGGGCGATTGGGCGCTGGGGCAGCCAGCGACTTGCCCTGATCTTTCACCCGCTGATTCTGATTTTTCCCGTCAGCTTCATCATGGCCCCAACTTATGAGGTGTTGTTGGGCGTCGGTTTTGCCATGGGTATTTGTACGGGTTTTTTTGACGTCGTGGCCAATACCCAGGGCAGCTTGCTGGAACGTGTCACCGACCGATTTTTTATGACCAGCATCCATGCGCTCTTCGCCTTGGGCGTCTTGGCCGGGTCCTTCTTAGCCTCCGTAGCCCACTTTGTTGGCCTGTCTTTGCCGCTATTTTTTGCGTGGCTTACTCTTGTGTCCAGCGCCCTGTTCCTGTTCATTTGGCGCGACTTCCTCCCTTTTGCGGTAGAACGCGACCAGGAACGCAGCGATGGGGCCGACCTTGGGACCGTTTCGCCCAGGATTTCCCGGTTCTTGCTCATCGCCCTGGCGGTTTTGATGGTGCTGGGAATCGAGGCCGAGGCCGCTCACTACGATTGGTTAGCGCTCTATTTTGCCGACGAGTTCGTATGGCGGGGGGAGGCCCTGCCCAAGCTGGGGTCAAATCTGGCCATGGTGTTCTTTTCCTCGGGGCTGCTGTTGGCGCGTCTGGTTGGGGACGGCGTCGCTGATCGAATCGGGCGCCCCAAATTGCTCTTGTTCGGCACCTTGATCGGGCTGGCCGGCTTGGTCTGGCTGATCGCGACGCCTGCGTATGGGCAGGGGTTGCTGGCGGCCTTTTTGATCGGGTTTGGTTTTGCCTTTTTCTTTCCGATTTTTGTGGCGGCAGCGGGGCGTCTGCGCGGCATTCGCCCCGCCTTTGGCGTGGCCCTGGTCTCGGCCATGGGCTGGGCGTCGATCTTTATCGGGCCGCCGCTGATCGGATTTATCGAGCACCACTACGGGTTCCGCTGGGCCTACGCGTCCATCATCCCTGTGGCGGCGTTCGTCGCGATCTTGGGACCATGGGTCGTGTTCAAATCCCGTCCTGGCAATCACTAGGATAATCTAGGGTTTGTCCAGCGAGGGAGTCCAGGCATGAACTATGAGGTGTTTATCACCGCCGCGATCACTGGTGGCGGCGCCACCACCCAAAAGTCGGACAAGGTGCCGATCACGCCTAAGGCGATTGCTGCCGCCGCGATTCAAGCCGCCAAGGCCGGGGCCGCCATCGCCCACTGCCATGTCCGCGACCCGCAAACCGGCGCGCAATCGCGCGACTTGGCCTTGTATAGGGAGGTGGTCGACCGCATCCGTGACGCAGATACCGACGTGGTGATCAACCTAACGGGGGGAACAGGCGGGGATTTGACCCTGGGATCAACCAGTGCGCCCTTGCCCCTCGACGCTGCAGGTACCGACATGGCGAGCGCCGAAGTGCGGGTTCAGCACGTCAAGGATTCCTTGCCCGAAATCTGCACCCTTGATTGCGGCACCATGAATTTTGGCGAGGGCGACTACATCATGACCAACACGCCCGCCATGTTACGGGACATGGCGCGCCGCATGACCGCCCTGGGGGTCCGTCCTGAAATCGAAGCCTTTGACACCGGGCATCTGTGGTTTGCCAAGCAACTGGTCGCCGAAGGCCTGATTGAGGATCCGGTTCTGGTGCAGCTGTGCATGGGGGTGCCCTGGGGAGCGCCGCCCGACATGACCACTTTCATGGCCATGGTCAACAATGTCCCTGAAAACTGGGTATTTTCGGCCTTTTCCATCGGGCGCTTGCAATTGCCCTACGTGGCGGCGGCGGTGCTTGCGGGCGGCAATGTGCGGGTCGGGCTGGAAGACAATATCTACTTGCGGCGCGGGGTGCTCGCGAACAATGGACAGTTGGTCGAGCGCGCGGTGACGATTCTGGAGGCCATGAACGTACGGATCCTTGGGCCCGCGGAGGTGCGCGAAAAACTAAAGCTGCGCAAAGGGTAGGACGTCATGTTTTTCGACCCGACGCCTGAGCAGGACCTGATCGTCAAAACGGTTCGATCCTTCGTCGAAACCGAACTTTACCCCCTAGAAGACGAGGTTGAAAGCCTTGGTCATGTGCCCAAAGACATGGGCCAGACCATCGCTCGAAAAGTTCAAGACCTAGGGTTCTTTGCCCCCAATTTCCCGGAGGAGGTCGGCGGCGGCGGCCTCAATCATTTGGACTTTACCCTCCTGGAACGGGAGTTGGGTCGGGGCTCCATGGCCCTGACGCACTTCTGGGGGCGGCCCCAAGGCATTTTGATGGCCTGCCGCGACGATCAGATTGACACCTATCTAAAGCCCGCAGTGGCGGGTGAGCGCTGGGATGCCCTAGCCATGACCGAACCCGACGCAGGGTCCGACGTGCGCGGGATGAAATGCCGCGCCGACCAACGGGGTACGGATTGGGTCCTCAACGGCACCAAACACTTTATTTCCGGCGCCGAACACGCCGACTTCGTGATCGTGTTTGTGGCGACGGGGGAGGAGCAGACTCCGCGCGGGCCGAAAAAAATCATCACGTGCTTCCTGGTCGATCGTGGCACCCCAGGTTTTGAGATCAAACCAGGCTACGCCAGCGTTTCGCACCGCGGCTACCCCAACAATATCCTCACCTTCGATGACTGTGTCTTGGGTCCAGGGCAGGTGTTGGGCGAGGTCGGCGGCGGTTTCGCCGTCATGAACGAGTGGCTCTACGCCACGCGCATCACGGTGGCGACCATGTGCGTCGGACGTGCGCGCCGGGTCTTTGACTATGCCTTGACGCACAGCGCCGACCGCAAGCAATTTGGCCAATCTATCGGCAAGTTCCAGGGCGTGAGTTTCAAACTCGCCGATATGCTCACCGAAATCGATGCCGCTGATCTCTTGACGCTACGAGCCGCCTGGCAGCTCGACCAAGGCATGTCAAACAATCGCGAGATTGCGAGCGCCAAACTCTACGCCTCCGAGATGCTGGCTCGCGTGACCGATCAGGCCATTTCGATCTACGGCGGCATGGGCCTAATGGACGATCTACCCCTTGCACGGTTCTGGCGTGATGCGCGCGTTGAGCGGATTTGGGACGGCACGTCCGAAATTCAGCGTCATATCATCAGCCGCGATTTGCTGCGCCCCCTGGGGGCCTAATACCAGCAGCCAAGGGATTTTATGGCCGACCTAGGGCGCTTGCTGAACCCCAAATCCATCGCCCTCATCGGGGGCAGTTGGACCCACAATGTCAGGTTTCAACTGACCCGCATGGGCTTTGACGGGCCCCTATGGCATGTCCACCCGCGGGCGGAGTTTCAGCGCGTTGAGGACCTGCCCAGCGCGCCCGACGCGGCCTTCATCGCCGTCAATCGCCATGCCAGCGTGGAAATCACCCGCAGTCTACGCGCGCGCGGGGCTGGCGGGGCAATTTGCTTTGCCTCGGGTTTTGAGGAAACAGGTCGCGAAGGCGCGGCCTTGCAAACGGCCCTGTTGGCGGCGGCGGGACCCATGCCCTTACTTGGCCCCAACTGCTACGGCCTGATCAATTACTTGGACGGTGTGGCCCTTTGGCCCGACGTCCATGGCGGCCGCAAGGTCGACCGAGGTGTCGCGCTGATTACCCAATCGTCCAACATCCTGATCAATATGACCATGCAGCAGCGCGGCGTCCCGCTCGCCTATGTGCTGGCCGCGGGCAATGGCGCGCAGGTGGGCTTGCCCCAGCTGATCGCGGCTATGGACGCCGACCCGCGCGTCACCGCCCTTGGCCTTCATATCGAGGGATTTGGGTCGGCGCGCGCGTTTCATGCCGCGGTGTGCGCCTGTTCCAAGCCCCTTGTCGCGCTTAAGGCGGGCGAGACCGACGCGGCCCAGGCGCTGACCGTGTCGCATACGGCCTCGCTCTCCGGGTCGGACGCGGTGGCAAGCGCCTTTATGGACCGCTGCGGTCTCGGCCGGGTTCGCTCGATTGAGGGTTTAATGGAGGCGCTCAAGGTTCTGCATTCGGGCGGCGGCCTCGCCGCTCCGACGATTGCCAGCGTATCCTGCTCGGGCGGGGAGGCCAGCCTCATGGCCGATGCCGGGGCGCGCCACGGGCTCCAGTTTCCCGCCCTTGCGGGTCTCGGCATTGGCGATACGCTGAACCCTATGGTCCAGGTGTCCAATCCTTTCGACTATCATACCTTCGATTGGGGCAACCCCGAGGCTTTGCAACCCGCCTTTACGAAGGTCATGCAGGGGCCGCAGGCCATGACAGTTTTCGTACTCGATTGGCCACGCGAGGGCAGCGGCGACGCCACAGGATTTGAAACGGCGATCAGATGCATGATCGCTGCGCAGAAAACGACGGGCGCACGGGCCAGCGTGCTGGCCACTCTGCCCGAAAACATGCCCGAATCCTTGGCTGCGCGATTACTGGCGGCGGGGTTGGTCCCCTTGCAGGGGTTGCAAGCAGGCCTGGAGGGGGTGGCGGCCGCCGTATTGCCCGCGGGCGGGGCCTTCACCCACGTGCCGCCCCCAGCGCGGCGCGGCGCGACCTTAGACGAGTTTGCGGGCAAGCAAGACTTGGCAGCAGCGGGGCTAACCGTCCCCCAAGGGCGGGTCGTCGAACGCATTGAGGATGTGCCAACGGACATGAATCGCCCCGTTGTGATGAAGGCTCTGGTCGCCGATTTGGCGCACAAGTCCGATGTTGGGGGGGTCAAGTTGCAGGTCCATGACCTCGCGGCAGCCTACGCGGATCTTGCGCCCCTATCCCCCCGCGTTCTGGTCGAGGAAATGGTGAACGACGCGGTGGCGGAACTGATTGTCGGGGTCGCCTACGACCCCGTTGTTGGGGGGCACTTGGTTGTGGGGGCCGGCGGTGTCTTGACGGAGGTCTTATCGGACACGACCGTCTTGCTCATGCCCGCCTCTGCCGACCAAGTGAACGCTGCGCTTTCGACCCTCAACATGGCACCGATGCTCAACGGCTACCGCGGCAAGGCGGCGGCGGATCGCCCCGCCTTGGTCCAGGCGATCATGGCGGTGCAAGCGCGGGTGCTGCGTGGTGATGTGGCCGAGTTAGACATCAACCCCCTCATGGCAACGCCCACCCGCGCGGTTGCCGCCGATGCCTTAGTTGTTTTAGGAGAGCGCCCATGAACCACGTGACCACAACCAAAGCGGGCCGAATCTGGACCCTGACTCTAGATCGACCCAAGGCCAATGCCATCGCACTGACCACCAGTCGCGCGATGGGGGAGCAGTTTCGCGCCTTCCGCGATGATCCTGAGGCGCGCGTCTGCATCGTCAAAACCGCTGGTGAGAAGTTCTTCTCAGCCGGTTGGGATTTAAAGGCCGCCGCCGAAGGCGACTCGGTTGTGGGTGATTACGGCGTCGGCGGCTTTGGTGGATTGCAAGAACTGCGTGACATGAACAAGCCGGTGATTGCTCAGGTCGAGGGCATGGCGGTCGGCGGGGGTTTTGAACTCATGCTCTCGTGCGATCTGATTTATTGCACCGCGTCGTCCAGCTTCGCCCTACCCGAAATTCGCGCTGGCACCTTGGCCGACGCCGCCTCGATCAAGCTGCCCAAACGCATCCCCTATCATATCGCCATGGACCTGTTGCTGACCGGGCGGTGGATGGACAGTAGCGAGGCGGCGCAGTGGGGCCTCGTCAACGCGGTGTTGCCCGACGGGCCAGCCCTTGAGGCCAAAGTGCAGGAGATCGCACAACTCCTGGAAAGTGGTCCTCCGCTGGTGTTTCAGGCCATCAAGGAAACGGTGCGTGAGGCCGAAGGCGCCAAGTTCCAGGACACCATGAACCGTGTTACCAAGTCGCAACTCGCGACCGTCGAACGGCTCTATACCTCCGAAGATGGGCAAGAGGGCTTTCGGGCCTTCGCCGAAAAGCGCGATCCCGTATGGAAAGGGCGCTAAGAGTCTGTCTTGGCTAGTAAGACCAGCGGCAAATATAAATGACTCTTATGACCGTTGGTATAAGTTCTATAGCGAAGGCCTGGCAGGGGTTTCAAAGAAAGGCATCTATCTTCACCCAGCTTGGCCGAAATGAGGCACGCATCAGGTCTTGAGATTTCAAAGATGCTCGCTTAGACTGCGGCGGTAAAGGCCCATGACCCATCCCAATCCCAACCCTAAATGGCCCGGTGACTTGGCCGCGGATACCCAGCGCTTGGAACGCCTGAAAGCGCGTGTGGCCAGCGCGCGCGCTGCGGGCGGCGCTGCGCGGGTCCCCGAATTTGATCCCGCCAAACCCACAACAGGAATGGGACTGGGATTTAAGATGGGAATGGATCTTACCGTAGCGACACTCGTTGGCTTCGGCCTCGGGGCCCTGGTCGATTGGCCCTTGGGCACCTTCCCCCTGCTGGCGCTGATTTTGTGCGCCCTAGGTTTTGCCGCCGGCATACGGATGGTCTTAGCAGCGGCTCAGGACTATCGCACCCGCCTGGATGCGGGTATTGTTGCGCAACACTCGCGCAACCCCTCTATCGACCGTCGCGTGCGCCGACGCTGACACAGATTTTACAAGGAACTGTCCATGGCTGATTCAACCTTGATTCCAGGAACCCCTTGGTTGAAAGAACCAGGTCAAGCGATTGACCCCACCTCGCAATTTATTCCCAAGACGCTGTTAGGCTCAGAGATTTCTTGGCTTACGTTCACCAGCGCCAATTTAATGATGTTTTTTGGCGTCTTGGCCACCTTTGCATTGATTTATGTCGGCCTGGGTTCCAAAGCGGGTCGGGTGCCAGGGCGCATGCAAGTTGTCGCCGAAGCTGCCTATAGCTTTGTTAGGACGACCTTGCTCAGTGCCACAGGGGACGCGGGAAAACCTTATTTGCGGCTCATGATCACGCTGTTTTTCTTCATTGCCATGGGTAATTTTCTGGGCATGGTTACCTTGTCGATTCCAGGCCTTGGGAATCCATTTTTTACCTACACTTCGCACTTCGCTATTACCGGGGCTTTAGGATTTGGCTTGATGATTTTTGTGACGGGCCTTGGGATCCATAGGCATGGCTTGAAATTTTTCACCTTGTTTGTTCCCCAAGGCGTTCCCCTTCCGCTCTTGTTCGTTCTGGTGCCCATTGAGGTCATCTCCTACCTAACCCGCCCCGTCACCTTGGCAGTGCGGTTGTTTGCCAACATGGTGGCAGGTCACGCCCTGCTGAAAACCTTGGCGAGCTTTCCCTACTTCGTAGCCTCCGCCGCGACCTCTTTGACCTTAGGGGTTTTCATGACGGTCGCCATGCAACTCATTTTGATCCCCTTGACGGGCCTAGAATTCGTGATCGCGTTTTTGCAGGCCTATGTATTCGTCATGCTGGCCTCCATGTACTTTAAGGATGCGATACACCTGCACTGAGTTCGTTCGGGGTCAACTGTGGTCACGGTGCGCAAAACGACTTCACAGATCACGGCTTGAATCTCTCCCCTGGCAGGCCTAAGGCCTCGCCAAGTTTTCTATCTTAATCACAAGGAGTAAGGACATGGCTATTGAAGGTAACTTGAGCGCAATCGGGGCAGGTCTCGCCACCATGGGCATGATTGGCGCGGGCATAGGTGTTGGCAACGTCTTTGCAGCCTTCATTTCTGGCGTATCACGCAATCCCTCAGCGCGGAACGCTGTCTATACCGAAACCTTGCTGGGCTTTGCAGTGGTCGAGGCTATTGCCTTGTTCGCCTTGGTCATCGCTTTTCTGATATTGTTCACATAAGCCTTTAGGGGTCATTGACGGGGTCGTTTGCCTCCGGGCTCTCCTCACTCCATGCCTCTTTGGTCCCAAACTAGGAACCCTGCCTGATGATCGGTGCTCCCCTTTTTGCTGCTAGTGAGGCCGCCAGCACGGCCTTTGGCCCCCTTGATTTCGCCATAGCGGGGTCGTTGCTGTTTTGGGCGCTGGTGTGCTTTTTGATCTACTACTTCGTGTTGGCGCCCATGTTGATGCAGCGGTCCGAAACCGTGATCGAAGATCGGGACAGGACGGTGAAGAACGACTTGGCCGCCGCTGAGCAAGCCAACGCAGACGCCGCAGCCCTGCTCGCCCAGTATGAAAGCAAGTTAGAAGACGCGCGGGCCGAGGCGAGCGCTGCTGTTCGAGAGGTTTTGGCCACAGCGAAGCTGAAGGCCGTGGCGGAAGAAAATCGCGTCTCGAAGAAAATTGCCCAAGGTGCGCAGGAGGCCGAACAACGCATCTCTGCAGCGCTTCAAGAAGCCGCGAAGGACCTGGCTGAAAGTGCTGCCGAGACCGCGCAGGCGGCTGTGGCCTGTTTAGCGGGCCTTAAGGTGACAAAGACGATGGCCAAAAATGCCCTTAAGGCGAGCCCCTAGTGTTCGACTTACTTGTGTATTCTAAGGACGCGGGCCTGTTTGCCGCGGGTGGACCGTGGATTGTCGATTCCAACACGGTGGTTATGATCGCGTTGATCGCCTTTCTATTGTTGGCCTATCGTTTCGGTTGGCCCTTGATTCGCGATATGCTTGATAGCCGTATTGATGAAATTCGATCTGAGCTTGACGAGGCCAAGCGGCTGCGCACGCAGGCCGAAGACCTGTTGAAAGACTATAGGGCCAAGCACAACCACGCCTTGGCAGAAGCCAAGGCTATTGTCGCGGCGGCTCAAAAGGACGCCCAAGCCTTGCAGGAAAAGGCCGCGGCGGACTTAGCGGTAGCGCTTCAACGTCGAGAAGACGCCGCCAAGGCGCGGATCAAGCAAGCGGAAGTCGCGGCTATCGCGCAAGCCCAAGCTACGGTCGCGGCCCAAGCCATAGCTTCCGCAGAAAAGATGTTAGCCGAAAAGCTGGATGCAGACACCCACCTTAAACTGGTCGACGAAGCTATCGGCCTGGTTTCTGGGCGATTGCCTTGACGCGGCTGCCCTTGGTGCCCTTACCAAGAGCACCGCGAGAAATCCTCACAACGACTTTCGCCTTAGGCCGCCGGTGATGGCTTATACCAGCGGCAATTATAAATGACTCTTATGACTGTTGGTATAAGCGTCTCGTTTTTCGTGGCCGCCCATATCACCCTTCCGCGCGTTCGGCCCGCTGCTTTAGTTGTGCCTCGAATTTATTGAGGGTCGTGCCCGCGCCCATATTGTGCTTAGCCAAAACG
Source organism: Alphaproteobacteria bacterium (assembly GCA_965228345.1). GTDB lineage: Bacteria > Pseudomonadota > Alphaproteobacteria > UBA7985 > UBA7985 > CAXQZM01. The sequence goes on from CBDDHH010000004.1 coordinate 116,192, forward strand.
CGCTGCAGGGCGACGAGGCACTCGTCGCGCACCGCCTCCAGCTCGCGGATCGACTTGCCCTGCGCTTGGTCCTGGGTACCGCCCGCAAACCGGTCGATGATGTCCTCGGTAAGGGGCGGGGCTTGCAGGTGCGTCCAGGGCAAGTCCAGGGCGGGACCGAATTGCTTCAAAAAGTGGCGCGCGCCGCCTTCGCCGCCACCAAGCATGTAGATCTGGTTCATGCCCATGATTGCCCAACGCAGACCCGGGCCGTAGACAATCGACTCGTCCAACTCGCCCGTTGTGGCAATGTCGTCGTTCAGCGCGTGCAGAATTTCTCGCCACATAGCTTCCTGCAAGCGATCAGCAAGGTGGCCCGGCACCTCGCGCCTGACCAAGAGCGCGTGCATACCGAGGGATTCATAGAAGGCCTTGGCCTGGTCCTTGGCGTGCGCGGCGGTTTCCGCGCCGCCGACGATCTCAACTAAGGGGCACAAATAGACGGGGTTGAAGGGGTGGCCGACCAAAATACGCTCGGGATGGGGCAGGCCCGCCTGCAACTCGGACGGCATGAAGCCCGACGTGGAGGAGGCGATCAAAACCGAGGCAGGAGTGCGTTGGCACACCTCCCCAAGCGCTCGGCGCTTTAAGTCGAGAACCTCAGGCACGTTTTCCTGAACGAAGTCGGCCTTGGCGGCCAGATCATCCAAGTCCGTCGTGAAGCAGAGCTGGCCCTTCGGCGGAACGGCCATACCTGAGGTAAGTTGCTCCAAGCCCTGGGTTGCGACCTCCAGGGTGCGATGCAAGACCGCTTCCATCTTGGCGTCGATATCGTAGGCAACAACGTCGTACCCACCGTGCAAGGCGCGCGCGGCCCAACCGCCGCCGATCACGCCTGTTCCCAATAAACCTAGGGTGCGAATGTCATCCATATACATGTCCCAACTTGGTGCGCTTGCGCCGAGGCTAACCCGAAGTGAGGTGCACGGCAACATCATTTAGAGTGATGGCGCAGTCACAAAGAGACGACCGCCAGTCGTCCTTGGCGGTTTGGTCCGCTGCGTTGCTCAAGTACTTGACCGCCGCGAAGGGCACCTCGAAGACACGGCAAACCTTGGCGAGGGCAAAGGCCTCCATCTCCACGACGCAAGGACTAGGTGATACCAGCGGCAATGATAAATGACTCTTATGATCGCTGGTATAAGGGCCGCGACTGCGGCCCCCGTAGCGGGCTCCAAGCCTAAAGGGCGCAGGGAACGCCCGCGCCAAAAACAAGCGGCCCCGAGAACAGCTAAGAAAGCGCCTCGGGGTATCAGCGAAGGGGAGGCGAAACGCGGAGCGTTTCTTCCGTGAGACAAAACTCCGCTGAAAATGTCAATTTTTAACGGAGTTGGTGTAAAGCAAGCCGCGCTCTTCTAAGACCTTGCGCGCATGGCGAAAGCACTCCAGCGCCTGGGGGACGCCGCAATAAATCCCGATCACATGGCACGAGGCGCGAATTTCCTCCTTGGTCACGCCGTTGTTGACCGCGCCGCGCAGATGGATTTCGAATTCATGCATCTTGCCCAAAGCCCCGATCATGGAAAGGTTCATAAGGCTCCGTGTTTTAGCGTCGAGCGTATCGTCGCCCCAACCAAAACCCCAGCACCAGGCGGTCATGGCTTCCTGAAACGGACGGGTGAAGTCATCGGCGGAGGCGAGGTTGGCCTCGACATAGTCGGCGCCCAGCGTGGCTTTGCGTCGTTCGAGGCCGAGATCAAATTTGTTGTCCATGACGTGTCTCCATAAATCGGGTGCGAGAGGGATCGGCACGCCGCTAAAGAGCCAGCAATCAAAGCGCAATGCGGAATCGAAGCGGGATTGATCACCGGGAAATCTCGACGCGCCAGCAGGGGTTATACCAGCGGCAATGATAAATGACTCTTATGATCGCGGGTATAAGGGCCGCGACCGCGGCCCCCGTAGCGGGCTCCAAGTCCAAAGGGCGCAGGGAACGCCCGCGCCAAAAACAAACGACCCCGAGATCGGCGGACACGCGCCTCGGGGTATAAGCGAAGGCGCGGTCGGGCTGAGCGAGCGTAGCGAGCGAGGTGAGACCGCATCAAACAGGCGAAACGCGAAGCGTTTTCGCCGCGAGACAAAACTCTGCTGAAAATGTCAATTTTTAGCGGAGTTGGTATAAGGCGGGTCCATGCATCCCAATTCGGTCTATCGTCAGTTAAGCGAAACCGACACCCTAGCGTTGGCGGGTCAGCGGGGGTTTGGTGTGGTTACGGCCCAGTTGGACATTCTGTTTGGTGCCCATGTTCCCTTTATTTTGGACGGCGGGGATCGGCTGCTGCTGCATTTACATCGAGGCAATGCCTTGGCCAAGGCGGCGCGGGCAGAACCGCTTGAGGTTATGGTAATTGTCTCGCTAGGCGACGCTTATGTGTCGCCCGAGTGGTACGGTCTTGGCCCCGACCAAGTGCCGACATGGCTTTACGGGGCGGTGCACTTGCACGGCCTGATGCAGGCCTTGCCCGATGAGGAGTTGGAGCCTTTGCTGGAGCAGATGACCGAGGAATTCGAGGGGCGGCTGGCGCCAAAAAACCCGTGGACGCTCGATAAGATGGGCGAGGCGCCCAAGGCCGCCCTCATGCGCGCCATTCAGCCGTTTGAAATTGTGCTAGACGGAGTTGAGGCCACGGACAAGTTTGCCCAAAACAAACCCCCGGCAGCCCTCGACGCCTTGGCCGAGCAATTGCCGCAAACTTTTGGGGCTAGGGTCGATCAGGTCACCGAGCGGGTCCAGCGCGCGGCCCGCGACAAGAGGCGATGAGTCGCAAGGCCCGCAAAGGCGGCGGGCGTGAAATCCGCGTCCACATCGCGGCAATGGGCGCGCGCGGCGATGGCCTGGCAGCGCTTGACGACGGCACGCCGCTGTTCATCGCCCATGCCCTGCCAGGGGAAGAAGTGCGGGTCCGCACCCTGGGCAAAACCGACGCAGGCGTGCGCGGCGACGTGATCGAGCTGCTGCACGCCAGCCCCGAGCGGCGCGCGGGGACGTGCCCCAACGGCGCACGCTGCGGCGGGTGCCTGTTTCAATACTGGGATCCCGCAGCGCAGACGGCCTGGAAAGCGGCGCAGGTTTGCGACGCCGTGCGTCGTGCAGGCGATGATCCCGCCCTGGTCGCGCCGCTGGTCGCCCCCGAGCCTTCCGGCCGCCGCCGCGCGCGCTTTGCCGCGCACCAAGGGCGGCTGGGATTTCGCGAACGCCGCAGCCATGCGGTGATCGCCGAAGGGCCGTGCCAAACCTTGGGGACCGAGTTACGCGCCTTCTGGTTCGCCGTGCAGGGCTGCGCTTTGCTCGACGTCGCCGCCGAGTGGACCGTGACGATCACGCCCGCGGGCGCGGACGTGGACATTCGCGCCAAGGCCCCTGCCCCGCATCCGACGACGCTGCATAAGGCTATGCCTTTGCTTGCCCCACTCGCGCGCATCGCTTGGAACGGGGAGGTCTTAGTAATCGTCGATCCGCCGCGCCTTGACCTGGGCGGTTTGGCGCCCGTCCTGCCCCCTGGGGGGTTCCTGCAACCCTCCCTCGGCGGGCTGCGTGCGCTGCAAGACCTGGTGCTAGCGGCGGTGCCTTCCAAAGCCTCGCGGGTTGCGGATCTTTATTGCGGATTGGGCACATTCGCCGTGCCGCTCGCCGCACGCGGGCATGCGGTCCAGGCCTTCGAATCTTACGAACCCGCCGTTGCGGCCCTGGATGGTGCCGTTCGCCGCGACGCGAGCAACCGCACCCGCTTGTGCGCCCAAACGCGCAACCTCGACCTCCTGCCCCTGCAGGAGCGCAAGTTAAGCGCCTTCGATGCCGTGGTTTTGGACCCGCCGCGGGCTGGCGCACGTGCGCAGACTCGCTGCCTCAGCGAGTCATCCGTGCCCTTGATCGTTGCGGTGTCATGCAACCCGACGACCTGGGCGCGCGACGCAAGCGTGCTGCGCGCGGGCGGCTATGCCCTGCGCGCCGTCACGCCCGTCGATCAGTTCCCGCAGACGCCCCATGTTGAGCTGGTGTCCGTGTTTGAACGGATCTAGACCCTATCCCAAGGGCGCAAGGTGGGCAGCGGGGTGCCGTCGGCTTTGGCGAGCAGAAGATGGTCGGCCAAAACGCACGCCGTCATGGCGACAGCGACGGGAACCGCGCGGATGCCGACGCAAGGGTCGTGGCGGCCCTTGGTGATGAGGCTGACCTCGCGGCCAAAGCGGTCGAGCGATCGGCGCGAGGTTAGGATCGACGAAGTCGGCTTGACCGCGAACCGGGCTAGCAAGTCCTGGCCCGAGGACAGGCCCCCCAAGACCCCGCCCGCGTGGTTGGCCGAAAAGACGGGTTCGCCGTTGGGACCTAGGGTCATTTCATCGGCGTTTTCGGTGCCCGTAAGCGCGGCAGCGGCCATACCCTCGCCAATTTCGACGCCCTTGACGGCGTTGATCGACATGAAAGCCGCCGCTAGGTCCTGATCGAGTTTGCCGTAGAGCGGTTGACCGAGCCCTGCTGGCAGGCCCGACACGCAGACCTCAATCGCTGCGCCGTATGAATTGCCCGCCTTGCGCGCCTTGTGCAACTCGCCAGCAAAAACTTTCGCCGCCGCCGCGTCGGGGCAAAACACAGGGTTTTGCCTGACTTGCGACCAATCCCGCGCCTCTGCACGAAACGGTCCCATTTGTACCAGGCCCGCTTGCACGGTGAGATCGGGTAACTCGGCCGCCAAGATCACCTGCGCAACGGCGCCCGCCGCCACCCGCACGGCGGTTTCCCGCGCCGAAGACCGGCCGCCGCCGCGATAATCGCGCACGCCGTACTTGGCCCAGTAGGTGAAGTCCGCATGGCCTGGGCGGAATTGGTCCTTGATGTCGCCGTAGTCTTTTGATCGTTGATCTGTGTTGTGGATCAGCAAGGCAATCGGCGTGCCCGTCGTTTGCCCTGCGAACGTGCCCGAGAGGATTTGGACCTGATCAGCCTCCTGACGCTGGGTCGTCAAGGCCGATTGCCCGGGCCGGCGCTGGTCGAGCGCGGGCTGGATCTGCGCCTCGCTAAGGGTCAGGCCCGCCGGCACGCCATCGACCACGCAGCCAATAGCCGTGCCATGACTTTCCCCAAACGAGGTGAACTTAAACAGATGCCCGATAGTATTGATCACGGTGTGTCATCCGCGCGAAGCAAGGAACGCCCTTGGGCCACAGGCGCAGGGGCCCTAAAACCATTTGCATTTGTATTGATGTGGCTGAATGGCTTTAACTCTTTTTTTGCGCGGATGTTCTTTGGCGTCGATTGTTCCAATCGACTTGGAATCCGCTATGGCGTCCCAAGGTGACGGCCCGGCCCTATTTGGCCTGGCCAGCATAGAGCGCGCCCAAGCCTTCGGCTTCGTCGAATCCGGGCATGCCAACGACGTTATAGCCGCTATCTACATGGTGTGTTTCGCCGGTGACGCCCGAGGACATGTCCGACAGCAAATAAACGCCCGTCTGCCCCACCTCATCTATTGTGATGTTGCGCCGCAGCGGTGCCACCAGTTCGTTGAACTTAAGCATGGTTTTGAAGTCGCCAATCCCGGAGGCCGCCAAGGTGCGGATCGGCCCCGCCGATAAGGCATTGACCCGAATCCCCTTGGGACCCAGATCGTTGGCGAGATACATGACCGACGCCTCCAGCGCGGCCTTAGCAACGCCCATGACGTTGTAGTTCGGCACGACGCGCTCGGACCCCTGGTAGGTGAGCGTCACCATGGCGCCGCCCTGGGGCATGATCGCCGCCGCGCGCTTGGCAACCGCCGTAAACGAGAAACAGGAAATATCCATGGTGTTCAAGAAGTTAGTGCGCGAGGTGTCGACGTAGGCTCCGCGCAGCTCGGCCTTATCGCTAAACCCAATAGCATGGACCAGGAAGTCGAGACTGCCCCAGGTTTCGGCGATGGCGGCGAAGGTCGCATCCATCGCAGCCTCATCGGTCACGTCGCACTCAAAAAACTGGCCGATGCCCAGGTCCGCCGCCATGGGCTGTACGCGCTTGAGCAGCGCTTCGCCCTGGTAAGACAGGGCCACGTCGGCACCTTGGTCGATCAAGGCCTTGGTCATGCCGTAGGCGATCGACTTATCGTTGGCCAAGCCCATGACGAGGCCGCGTTTTCCCTGCATCAAATCGCCCATTGGCACCTCCTGATTTATTTACAACTTTGCCGCGCTCGGGCATTAAGACCGCTGGCAGAAGGATCAAGTCCTTCCCCTTAAGCCCTAAGGGGACACCTTGCCATCATTTTCCGCGCGCGAAGGACACCTATGACGTTGCCAACTACCCAGATCATGAGGGATCCGAAGGCATCTTTTTCTTGGACGCGGATCGGGGCGCAACCCCTGTTGGCCGCTTGCGCCCTGACTCTCGTCAGCGCGGGGCTCGGCCTGCCCCTGTTGGCATTCATGGATAAGGCCTTCGACGCATCCGAAGCCTTGCAAAGCTACGCTTTGGGCCAGGCCTACCTAGGCTTGGCGGCGCAGTTTCAAGCGCCGACGGGCCCCCTAATCACACCAACTGGCGGGCCAAGCTTTGCGGGGCTTGGGATCGCCCTGATGGCCTTGGGGTTGATCGCGGGGGCCATGGTCCACCAGTTGCGAGCCCAGGCAGACGCACACCTGCCCCTTCGGGACCCGGTCCAATGGCCGCGCCTCGCACGGGCCTTCGGGGTGACGTTGGCTCTGGTCATGGCCCTGGGTTGGGCCTGGGCTGGCGAGTCAAGCCCCCATGATGCTGCCGCCTTGGGGCTGGCAATGAGCGTTTTTGTATCAGTGTGGATTGCGACGGCGCTTTGGTATCAGGCGGTTGTCGGGGCGCTCGTTCCGTGGCGGGCCCTGACCCGCGCCGCGCTTCCCGTCGCATTCTTCGTGACGCTGGTCACCTGGCTGATCGGGGCGGCCGTCGCCGCAGGGGCGCAGAACGTCGCGGACCTAAAGGCATGGGCCCTGGGCGCGGCTGTGCTGGGGCATCTATTGCTGGTTTGGCTGATCGTGTTTTTGGGCGTCCATGCTCTAACTGTCGAGGTTCTGCAGTGGTCAGGATCGCGGGACCTGGGCGCGCTTACGCGTGGCCAGCAAGTCGATTTTGGCCTTGCGATCCTCAAGGCTCTTGCCCACCCCGATCCGGGCCATGCGTGGATTTCTAGTCGGGCTATCGCCGCGCAGCTCGGCGCCAAACCTGTGATCACCGCGCAGACCCTGGGTCGCCTGCACCTGGCGGGCCTGGTGCGGCGAGGCCCCGCCTCGGCGGACCAGTGGCGCCTAGCCACCCCAGCGCTTGATCGGCTAAACTTGGGCGATCTGATGGACACCTTCGACGCGGCCTTCGACCCCGAAGACGGCGCCTACGCAAACGGCCCGCAACCGGCTCTAACCTACCTGGCCGATCAGGAACGGCGCCTGTTTCAAACCAACCTCGCCCTGCTGACACGCGGGAATTGGGCGCCTGAGCTGGCGTCGGGCGGCATGACCCCCGCCCTGATCCCCGAGGGTTCCTACGTGCGGCTGGCGCAACTAGTTGCCCGCGACGGCGACCGCCCCCCCCCCCAGGCCCCGAGCCAAGTTTCGGACGACTTTCCAGCCTTTGCGCCGCCGCCGCTGCGCAAGATTGCACCTGAGGGTAACCTTAAGTGATACCAGCGGAAACAAGACTGACCTGCTGATCCACTTCTCATACCAGTTCACCTTAAAACAGACTCTTTATGAACTGGTATAGGGCCGCGACTGCGGCCCCCGCAGCGGGCTCCAAGCCCAAAGGGCGCAGAGAACGCCCGCGCCAAAAACAAACGGCCCCGAGACAAGCTAAGAAAGCGCCTCGGGGTATAAGCGAAGGGGAGGCGAAACGCGAAGCGTTTCTGCCGTGAGACAAAACTCCGATAAAAATGTCAATTTTTATCGGAATTGGGTTCAGGAGGTCATTCAACCTATTCAAAACAAACGCAAATAGCTTCAAGCATGCTCCTTGGGATACGGCTCAAAAAGCGATGCGACCCAGCCACTAAATTCTTGCAAATTTGCCGAACTTTTGACACGGGTCAGGAGCGTGTTGCTGAGGGCCGTCAAGTTCTTTGTCTGCCGTCGACGCGGCGCTCAATTTTCTTTGAAGGTTCTATGATGCTTCGTCTGATCGCTTTTCTTTTTGTCACATGCTCCCCCCTAACAGCTGCAGCCCAAACTGCGCAAGAACTTGGCAGCAATGGAGATTGGAAAGCTTATAGCTATACGGACCCCACGAGCGGTGGCTTGGTTTGTTTTGTATCTAGTCCACCGAAACAAATGGAAGGCGATTATCAGCGTCGCGGACCTGCTTGGTTACAAATCACCCACCGTCAAGGCGAGGAAAACGCCGCCAATCGGGTCAATGTAGTGACGTTTGCGGCGGGGTTCACGTTCTGGGATCAGCATCAACCTGTGATTCGCATCGGTGATCAACAATTTCGAATGCATACCGAAAACGAGACCGCTTGGTCTTTTCCAGCTGATGATTCCGCACTGACCCGCGCTATGCGCGATGGGGCCAGTTTGTTCATCGAGTCTAAGTCCTGGCGCGGTACCGAAATTCGCGATACTTTTTCTCTTCGCGGGATCACCGCCATGCACAATCGCATATCTGAGGAATGCGGATTTGACCCACTTTAAAACTCTTTGATGTCTCTTATCCAGAGGCCGGGCCTGGCAGTCGAGGTGGGGTCGCAATCAAAAATGCCAAGACACGAACTGCGATAGATATGTGTCGCGTTGAGCCTGTGTTGACCCCAAACCCAGACCCTCAAGCACGAGGTGTTTTCGTCAGGGGACACAAAGCCACTCCAAAGATCACAATTTTTGGAGTCGGTGGTGCGATGCCCCTTGTCCCCTGGTTTCTCGCTTTCCTGTGTTCTGCTATCTTGTCAGCTTGCGGCGGCGCGCTCCCCGAACGCTATCATTCCAGGGACTATGATCTCAAAGAAGTCACAGCGCTCTCACGCAGTGCTCTCGCCACGCTGCAAACCCAATCGTTTAAAACCAATCGTGAATACTGCGGCTACATTGGTATTGACCCAACCGGCCAGGTGCGCGCCGCACCTGCTAGCAAGGGGCGGGTGAACACATGCCGTGCGGTCAATCAGCCACTCGATTGGCACATTATCGCCCACTATCATACCCACGGGGCCTACGACGCACGCCACAATACCGAACGACCTACGGCTCTTGATATCACGGGCGGTCTAGGGCAGGCGGGCATTGTTGGGTTTGTTTCGACTCCTGGGGGACGATTTTGGCAAATTGGTCTTAGCGATCCGACGCAGCCCGCTGCAAAGCTGCTTTGTGATGAAGGATGTCTGCCTCAAGACCCTCAGTTCAAAGACATACATCCTATAAAATCGAGCTATAGCTTGGCTGAGTTGATGGCCTTGGGCGAAAAATCCTGATCCTGAACGATCTTCCCAAGTCGGCAAGTTATATCGGCGGCAATTGTGAGTGAGTCTTAATGGTCGCTGGTATAAGGGCCGCGACTGCGGCGGCCCCAAGCGGGCTCCAAGCTCGAAGGGCGTAGGGAACGCCCGCGCACGAAAGGGTTGGGCTCCAAGCTCGAAGGGCGCAGGGAACGCCCGCGCACGAAAGGGTTGGGCTCCAAGCTCGAAGGGCGCAGGGAACGCCCGCGCACGAAAGGGTTGGGCTCCAAGCTCGAAGGGCGCAGGGAACGCCCGCGCACGAAAGGGTTGGGCTCCAAGCTCGAAGGGCGCAGGGAACGCCCGCGCCAAAAACAAGTGGCCCCGAGAATAGCTAAGAAGGCGCCTCGGGGTATAAGCGAAGGCCCCGTCGCACGGTCGGGCTGAGCGAGCGGTGCGAGCGAGGTGAGACCGCCGCTCAAAAAAGCCGAAACGCGGAGCGTTTCTGCCGTGAGACCAAACTCCGCTGAAAATGTCAATGTTTAGCGGAGTTGGTACTAAAGGTCTGGCAGGGCGGGAAAAATTATGGCTTTCGTGCGAGAAAAGAGGCCTTTTTTGGTTCCGAGGCTTTGCAAAACGGCAACCAGGTGCTAAGGGCCGCGCTCTCAATCGGGGCCAGGGGCCTCAAAAGGAGTTTCAGTGGAAGTATCAGTACGCGACAATAATGTGGAGCAAGCTTTGCGCGCGCTCAAGAAGAAGTTGCAGCGTGAGGGTCTGTTTCGGGAAATGAAGGAGCGTCGGCACTTCGAAAAACCCAGCTTGCGTCGCAAGCGGGAAAAGCAAGAAATGGCGCGGCGTCACCGCAAGAATTTGCGCAAGAAGATGGAGCGCGACGGTTTCTAGTCGCGTAGCTCTAAGAGAGTGTTTGAGGGCCTGGTTAGGCCCTTTTTTTATGCTGAAATTTCGGCCATGGAACCTTGCCCATGTTTGACGCTGCCCTGCGCCCGTTGATCGATCCGCCCCTCCATCGGCTTGCTAGCGTGTTGGATGCTGCGGGCTTTAGTCCCAATCAGCTGACCTTGACGGGGTTGGGCTTCGGCCTCCTGGCCGTCCCTGCCTTGTGGCAGGGGTTTTACCTAGCCGCGCTTGTCTTGATTGTACTCAATCGCCTGTTCGACGGCCTTGATGGCGCCCTTGCGCGTGTTTGGCACGAGCGCGGCAAACCCCCGCCAATTGAGGGTGGCGTGTTCGACATTAGCGCAGACTTTATTTTCTATGGGGCGATTCCTTTGGGGTTCGCCCTCGCCGATCCTGCGACAAATGCACTAGCAGCAGCGTTTCTACTCTCGGCTTTCCTCGGGACGGGATCAAGTTTTCTGGCCTTTGCCATTCTTGCCGAACAGCACGGCCTTGAAACCGAAACCCATGGCAGGAAAGCTTTCTATTACCTGGGCGGCCTCGCTGAGGGGGCCGAAACCATCGGCCTTTTTGTCGCCGCCTGCCTGCTGCCCCAATGGTTCCCCTGGTTGGCGCTGGGCTACGGTCTGATCTGTTGGATGAGCGTCCTTGGGCGATTCTTCCTGATCCGAGAAAAGGTCAAAGCCCTAAGTCCGTAAGGCCGAGCGGCGTACCCAGTTGGAACTCCGCGACCCTGCGGCCGACCCAGGACTTCATAACGTAGGCGAACCCGTATGCGTCGTACGTGCTGCGGATCTCCCCAATTTTTTTCCCTTCTACTAGCAAGGTTTGGCCGACCCTGCCGCGGCCTTGGTACGGCACCAACACGCGCTTGAGCAAGGCGCGGTAGCGCATACGTGCCGTCACCTCCTGGCCCATGAAACAGCCCTTTTTCCAATCGATTGCCCCTGCCAGTCCATTGTCGAGCAAGGTTGATTTATTCGGCACGAGGTCCCACGCGCCCTCAGGCACACCCAAGGCGGCGCGGGCGGCATGAAAGGCTGCGGCAGACTCAGCCACGGGGCCAGCAGGGCGCAGATCGTGGCTGATCTCGCTATGGCGGCTGTCGGCGTAGGGCAGTTTCGGGCCGCCGATTTGACTGATGAGGACCTGCCCTGCGTCCCCCTCTTGCAAGGTCACGGCGGATCGCAATTTGAACAGGCCGAGCTTCTTGAGGGTTTCGTCGAAGGCACGCGCGGGCAGGGCCAGGACCAGGGCGTCGGGTGCGACCGACAAAATTGGAAAATCGACGAGCCACTTTCCTTGCGGGGTCAGCAAGGCCCCGTAGGCACCTTCCCCTACGGCCAGATCGGTGCGCTGGGTAATGAGCCCGCCGAGGAAGGTTCGGGCATCTGGCCCGACTACATGCAGCAATCTGAGATCGTCGCGCAAAAAACCCATAGACTTTAGATGGGTCGAAGACCATGCGTTTGCAATGACGGCAATTTACGATCTGATTTTGAAAAACGCCCAGGTGTTTTTGCCTGGCGGGATGACCCCCATCGACATCGGCATCCACGCGGGGCGGATCGCCGCGCTGGATAAGCTGGACAGCGCCAAGGGTGGGCAGGTGCGCGACCTTGCGGGCCTCACCATCTTGCCTGGCCTGATCGATACCCAAGTTCACTTTCGTGAGCCAGGATTGGAGCATAAGGAAGACCTAGAGACGGGCGCCGACGCGGCGGTCGTTGGCGGCATCACGGGCGTTTTTGAAATGCCCAATACGCAGCCGACGACGACGACGGAGGCAGCCTTGGCCGACAAGCTGGCGCGCGCCAAGGGCCGGATGGCGTGCGACCATGCGTTCTTCGTCGGGGCAAGTCCGCACAACCTTGACACCATCGCCGACCTGGAAGATTTACCTGGGTCTGCGGGCGTCAAGGTCTTCATGGGGTCCTCAACCGGGTCTTTGCTGGTCGAGCAAGAAGACATGTTGGAGGCGGTGCTGCGCAAGGGGCATCGCCGTGCGGCATTCCATTGCGAAGACGAAGACATGCTGCGCACCCAATACGCCGAAGTTGCGCCAGGAACCCCCGTGCGCGACCATCCAGCGATCCGCAGCGTTGCGGCGGCGGTGACCGCCACCGCGCGCTTGCTGCGCTTGGCAGAAAAAACCCGTCGGTTGGTCCATGTCCTCCATATCTCTACGGCGGAAGAACTGCCGCTGCTGGCCGCGGCTCGTACCTGGGCCACCTGCGAAGTGACGCCCAACCATCTAAATTTAACCGCGCCAGACTGCTACGATACTTTGGGCAGCAAAGCGCAAATGAACCCCCCCGTCCGCGACGCCCGCCACCAAGCCGCCCTTTGGCATGGGGTGCGCAGCGGCTTGTTCGACGTCATGGGGTCCGACCATGCTCCCCATACCCTTGCCGAGAAAGCCCAAGTTTTCCCCGCCTCACCCTCGGGCATGCCCGGGGTTCAAACCACCGTCCCGCTCATGCTGCACGCGGTCAACGAAGGTAAGATGACCCTGGCCCGCCTCGTCGATTTGATGGCGAGCGGCCCGCAGCGCATCTTTGGTGTTCAAAATAAGGGACGCATCGCACCTGGCTACGACGCTGACTTGACCATCGTTGATCTCAAGCGGACCGAAGTTGTGACCCCTGCCTGGCTCAAGTCGCGCGCGGGCTGGTCGCCCTACGAGGGACGACGCTTGCGCGGATGGCCTGTTATGACCTATGTGCGCGGTCACCTAGTCGCCGAACAGGGAGAGCGGGTGGGCTCTGCGCCTGGCGCGCCCATCAGTTTTTTGAAGTCGCACGGACGCTGATATAGCGAGTGCGATTTAATTTGATTAAGGCGCAATCACTATATCCTTTATTGGCGCTCAGCTTATCGTCTCAAAATGTGATCGTTTTAATACCAGCGGCGAATTAAAATGACTCTTTTATTCGCTGGTATAAGGGCCGCGACCGCGGCCCCCGTAGCGGCCCCGAGAATAGCGCGAAAGCGCCTCGGGGTATAAGCGAAGGCCCCGTCGGAGGCGAAACGCGAAGCGTTTCTGCCGTGAGACATAAAACGGCTGAAAAAGTGTCAACTTTTTTCGCCGTTGGTATAAGACGGTTTGGCTGTACCAAGGGTCGCGTGATTGTTCTGCTGGCAAGAGCCGGAATTGAACAACCTCAGAACTGTGAGGACTGAGGCTGCGCACGGAGGTTGTCGATGTTGCCGTCGGCCGACAGCAGAATCGCGAGTTGACGGGACCCTTGGAAATTAGCGAGCAAAATGACGAAGGCCGCCATGATCGGCGCAGAGATCAGCATGCCAAAAATCCCCCAAATGGCTCCCCAAAACAAGAGGGAGGCCATAACGAGGATTGAGGAGATGTTGAAGGAGTTTGCAAGCAAACGGGGTTCCAAAACCGAACCGATGCTCTGTTGGATCAACAAGAGACCAAAGATCAGAACCAGCCAGCGTGTCACGGTGAAGTCGGGATCTACGAGGAACAGCACGATAGGCAAAATCGAAGAGATCAGCGAGCCGACGACGGGAATGTAGTTGAGCACGAACAGCAATAGGGCGAACAGTAAAGCAAAATTGACGTCCAGAATCGCCATTAAGATGTAGCCCAGGCCGCCCGTGAGCGCTGAGGTAAGGGTTTTGATCCGAATGTAGGAGGCGAGCCGAGCGATGATCAGGCCGATAAGCGAGGACCAGCGCTCATGGGCGTCTTGTTCCCTGTTCAGGGCTGCGAGTTTTTTGGGGAAGCTGCTGCTTTCTGAATAGAAGAAGATCATGTAGATCAGAACGGTGACCACGAGGGTAATGGTGCCTTGCGTGGCGGACAGGAGATTGGTGGCGGCCTGGGGTAAGCGCGCGCGCAAAGCCTCGATTGAGTTGACCACAAGACCTTCAAACTGTTCGGCGTAGGTTGCAATTTCCGCGGTGTTGACGGCGGAATCGCCCGACACGACGGCGTTGACCCGCGCGAGTTGCCCACCCACCCAAGTGGCAAAGGTGCTGGCGAGGGCGCCAAGCTGTGCCTCGTAGTCGGGAATTTGGGCGCTAAATTCCACGACGGTGCTGCTGACCGTGCTGGTGAACAGCCAGGTCGCCATGATCAAAATAACCCAGGATAGGAAGTGGGTTAGGAAAGTCTTGCCCGCAAAGTCGGGCCCCAGCGGCTGAAGCAGGCGGGCGATGGAGACCAATGCAAACCAAACCAGCCCCGCCAAGACGATGGGGATCAAAATGGACGACCCAAGCCACAAGATATAAGTAAGCAAGCAGGCACTGGCGAGGGTGAAGAAAATGGTCGCGGCGCTCCAGCGGCCAACAGACAAGGAAGACATGGGTCTAGCCTATCGCATCTATGAGCGCGGCTAAAGCCCGAAACCGCTGGGTCGAAAGCCCCAGCGCCTGCATCTGATCGATGGTATGGGCCAGGTAGGCGCGGTTGGTCCCCATGCCGCCCGTCGCCTGGGCCATGATCGCCGCTTGTTCGTGCATCGACAGGCCGGGTGTAAACTGAGGCGCGCCAGGTGTGGGGACAAAGGTTAGGGCGCGGATAGTTTTGTTTGCCATGCGGCAGGGAAGTAGGGCGGGCCTGTAGGCGTAGGTGCCGATTTCGCGGTCCATTAAATAATCGTAGGCTGCGGGCACGTCCGCCGCCGCGACCTGAAAGGCGCGCCCTAGGCACGAACCGCCGGGGCATAGACTTAGCACGAGACCCGGTGTTTGGGGTGTGCCGCGATGGCGAACGGACTGCATGGCAAAATCGCGATGATATCCGTAGATGCGCGCAGAACAGGTGGTCACATGGGCAAAGCCAGGGTTCCACATGAGCGAACCATAACCAAACACCCACAGCGGGTTCCTAAGCAGCCGCTGGCGCAAATCCCCTAAGTCTTGCCTTTGTATGGGCATAGGGTAAGGCATAGGGTCGTGAGTTAAAAAAGAAAGCCTTTGCCATGCGCATCCTTCGCTACGTTCTTTATGGCTTTGTCGCCCTGCTGGTTTTGGGATGGAGCGGTGCGTGGCTGGCAGGTCAGCGGATCTTGTTGCGTGAACTGCGCCAGCACGGCTTGGACGTTCAGGTGGACGAGTTGCACTTTCGCGCTGATGACGTTCGGGTCGGGGGGTTTCCATTTCACTATCGCGTAAGCCCGCGTGGCGCGCAGATCAGCGGTCTTCAAGACATGCCGACCCTCACCTTAGATGATCGGATTGCGGTTCAGGTTTCCGTGGTTGGCAGTGCGCTCAGTTTGCTGTCAGGCGGCGAATTGAGCGTGCAGGTTCAGTTTCCTGGCACCTATGAGGTGGATGATCTAGCCAGCATTCGCGTCGATTCTGGTTGGATACGGACCGGCTTGAGCGGCTTCAGTCTTGGAAACCAAGACACCTGGGTCTTCGATGGGGTGGATATGGACATTGACGCGCTGGCGGTGTCGATGGCGTCGGGCGACGATTGGGTGATCTTTGAAACCCTGACCCTAGATATGAACCCGCTGGGCAACGCGCCTGGGTACAGTTACGCTCTTGACCTGACAGGCTTGACCCCTGGGTTTCTGGATTTGGGGCGCGTGCCACCTCAAATTGACCAGATTGCCTTGAGGGGCCGTATCCAACCTGACCTTCGCTCTGACTACTTTCGGTTTCTTGATGCGGCAACCGAAAACCCTATGGAGGCTCTGATCTCTAACGCCGAAGTCATCAGGACGTTGCTCAGCTCTGCGCCGGGGATATATGTGACCGAAGGGACGTTGAAATGGGGCGAGGCGTCGATCAAGGCGCAGCTTGACTTCCCTCTGACCCTCGCGGCCTTGCAACAACAGCTGCACGTGAAAGTCGCAGGCACGCTGGCGTTCACGGGGGTCGGTACTTTTTTGGAGGAGTTGTTGCGCGCGCCAAGCGTGCAACAAGTCCGCGGTCTGGCGCCACTGATTTCTGGTATTCGCGCGACCGCACCCCGTCTTGGCTTGGATTTGAACCAAGGCCGCACCAGCACGCTCGACGGGACCTTGATCACCATCGGGACAGCGGGGGTGCGCCCCACCCCAGAACGGGTTTTGATCGATGGTCGCCCCTTATCGTTCTAAATCTGGCCCTGGGTGCCTAGAACCGATTGAATGGTGCACGGCAGATTCCAAGGTCGGTTCGGATTGGAATCAGCAATAAAGCGACATCATGTGTTGATTTGGCGGCTTACCTTGCCTAAGCCCCCCAAAAAATAGAGTGCAAAAGCGAGCAATGTCCAAAATCAAAGTGCTGAACCCTGTGGTCGAGCTTGACGGCGATGAAATGACCCGAATCATTTGGGAATTCATCAAGGAACGGCTGATCCTGCCCTACTTAGACATGGATCTTAGGTACTTTGACCTTGGCATTGAAAAGCGTGATCAAACCGACGATCAAATTACCATCGACGCCGCCAAGGCGATTCAGGAACATCGTGTCGGGGTCAAGTGCGCGACCATTACCCCGGACGAGGCGCGCGTTGAGGAATTTGATCTGCGGCGCATGTACCCCAGCCCCAACGGAACCATCCGCAATATCATCGGGGGCACCATTTTTCGCGCGCCGATTGTGATGCAGAACGTCCCGCGTTTGGTACCAGGTTGGACGCACCCCATCGTCATTGGCCGCCATGCTTTTGGCGATCAGTACCGCGCAACCGATACCCTAATCCCTGGACCGGGCAAGTTGCGGATGGTTTATGAACCCGCGGAGGGCGGCGCCGTGCAGGACCTGGAGGTGCATGCTTTCGATCAAGCGGGCGTTGCCATGACCATGTACAACCACGACGAATCCATTCGCGGCTTTGCGCGGTCGTGCATGAACTATGGCCTCAATGTCGGGTGGCCCGTCTATCTATCGACCAAAAATACGATCATGAAGAGGTACGATGGTAGGTTCAAGGACTTGTTCCAAGAAATTTATGACGCCGAGTTTTCCGACAAGTTTCGGGCCGCGGGCATTACGTACGAACACCGCCTGATCGACGATATGGTCGCCGCAGCGCTGAAGTGGAACGGTGAATTTGTTTGGGCCTGCAAGAACTACGATGGCGATGTGCAGTCAGACACGGTAGCTCAGGGGTTTGGCTCGCTAGGCCTCATGACCTCAGTGCTCATGACTCCCGATGGAAAGACGGTGGAGGCCGAAGCCGCTCATGGGACGGTGACCCGCCACTATCGCCTGCATCAGCAAGGCAAGGAAACCTCAACCAATCCCATTGCGTCGATTTTCGCCTGGACGCGCGGGCTGGCCTACCGCGGCAAGTTTGATGAGACCCCAGAAGTAGTCAAGTTCGCAGAAACGCTGGAAAAGGTCTGTATCGAAACGGTCGAAGCGGGCTTTATGACCAAGGATTTGGCTCTACTCGTATCCCCCGACCAGGGTTGGATGACGACGCGACAATTTTTGGATAAGCTCGACGAAGGGTTGAAGGGGGCCATGGATGCCTAAGACACTCAAGGGACTGCTCTCGGTCCTGGTTTTTTGCCTCCTGGACACCGGCGTGCAGGCGGAGGTTTATTGGTCGGTGCGGCCCGATGACCAACTGGGCGACGGGGAACGACGGGGCGACTTTATATCGGGTTGGGCACGTGTGATCGTCGACGACACGGGGGCGGTTCAATCGTTGCAGGATTTAAAGGCATCTTACGGGTCTGTACTTTCCGCTCTCTCGACTGCAAGCGCGAACAATGCTGCCTTGGTGGAGACAACAGATATTGAGGATCTTGGGAGCGTATCACGGATTCTCACCGATCCCATCCATGCCGTTTCGGGTTTGCTATTACTCGAGACCTATGTCGGCGGCTTAGCCGCTAATGAGGACTTAAAGGCTACCAAGTTCATTCTGCCTAGGCCCGATTTGCTCGTGTTCCAAGCAGAGTTTAATTCTGAGATTGATACGAACTTCGCCGACTTGGCTTTTCGCCTTTCCCAAGGCTCTGATGGCGTTAGCGATCTGATCTTAACCTACGCTGAAGGCACCTACACCACCAACGCCCCGCCAACAGCAGAGGAAATTCTCATGGCCCTTGGACCCGACCCAGAAAACACGCTCATCATCACCCTGAAGGACGGAGAGGTTGCCATTCGTTTACGCGACGATTTGGCACCCAACCACGTCAGTCGATTGAAGGAGCTCACTCGTCAAAACTTCTACGATGGCCTGGTTTTTCACCGCGTGATAGATGGATTTATGGCCCAAACTGGTGACCCTACCGGGACGGGAACTTCAGGGTCGGGTCAGAACTTGAACGCCGAGTTCACGGATGCGCCGTTTTTGCGCGGTACCGTCGGCATGGCGCGAGCAACGAGCCCCAATTCAGCAGACAGTCAGTTCTTTATCATGTTTGACGAGGGCCGATTCCTAGACAACAACTATACGGTCATTGGTCAAGTCACATCAGGCATGGAGTTTGTTGATCAAATCAAGCGCGGCGAACCCCCCACGGATCCCGACAAAATGATCCGTGTTCGCGTTGAAGCCGATCTCTAAACCCTTCTACCAGGAGTCGATTCAGCTTGCGCGCACCAGACACTTCCATGCCGCCATACTTGGCCTTGGACTTGTAATACCTGGCTGTGTTGAGGCCATGCATGCGACATATGTCCTTAGTCGGAGGGCCTGCCTCATGCTCCCGTATCATCCCAATGATTTGTTCTTCGGTAAATCTGCTCTTGCCCATCTCTCCGCTCCTTCAAATTTGCAGGTTAGCAGACTCTCAAAATAAAAGAGGAAACTTATGGAGGGCACGTCAGGACCAGCGCACTAAGGAGGCTATTCCTACTCGAAAGCGCTCCGAGGCTTGTGCAGACGTCAAACCTTCATTCTCCTTAACGGACAAAACATGAAGACGAAATTCTAAGGGATAAGTCATACCAGCGGAGATTTAAAATGACTCTTTTATTCGCTGGTATAAGGGCCGCGACTGCGGCCCCCGTAGCGGCCCCGAGATGAGCTAAGAAAGCGCCTCGGGGTATAAGCGAAGGGGAGGCGAAACGCGAAGCGTTTCTGCCGTGAGACATAAAACGGCTGAAAAAGTGTCAACTTTTTTCGCCGTTGGTATTAATCGTAAAACATCGCGTATCTTGCGCATGGGCACTCTCTGCATAGCCCCTCCTCTTGGTCGTGAAAAACCAACAGGATAGGGCCTGGTTAGAGCGCCTCAAACAAACACCAGCATCGCTCCCTAAATAGGGTGGCCGAATGACCCGGAATCACCAGCCGAATGATAATGGAACCGGTGGCCGAATGACGCTGGAATCACCGGCCGAATGACCCCGGAATGTGCCTCCTGTAACTAGAAGGATTATGAGAGCCTTATGACACAAGTAACGACGTCTCCCGCAAGGCTCAATTTTGGTTGGTCGGGCGCCTATCGGCCTATTTGGATTATCTACGGTCTGATATTTATTTCAGTGACCCTTGGCGTTTTAGCCAATGGCCTTGGGTTTGATACCTGGATGGAGCTATCCATGGGCGCGATTGCCTTAATCTTTGCTTTATTCAAGCTGTTTGATCTCAGGGCCTTTGCTAGAGACTTTGCTGGCTATGATGTATTGGCAAAGCGCATACCTGCCTATGGCCGCGCCTATCCCTTCATCGAGGCAGGGATGGGTCTGCTGTTCGTTGCGAGTATCGCCATTCCTGTCGCTCTGGTTGCTTCAGTTCTGGTCTTTGGGGCAGGGTTGATTGGCGTGTGGCAAGCCTTGCAGCGTGGCGAGAAGATTCAGTGCGCCTGTGTGGGCAAGATGTTTGATTTGCCCTTGTCGCGTGTTGCCCTGTTTGAAAATGGCCTCATGGTTGGCATGTCGCTAATTATGCTGATCCTCATGACCGTGAGATAGACCCATGAATATCCAGGGGGCTGCGCACCTATCCAATTTGTCCACCAAAACCATCCGATACTATGAGGGTGTGGGCCTAATTTCCCCCACACGTTCACCCAACGGCTACCGCGACTTTGATCGAGTTGATGTTATTCGCCTTTCCTTCATTGCCCGCGCAAGGGGACTTGGCTTTTCTATTCGGGGAGGTGCGCACGCTCTTAGATTTACAAGATACTCCCAGCCGCGGTTCAGCAGAGGTAAAGGCCCTGGCCAAAGCGCATTTGAATGAGTTGGATCGCAAACTGGCCGAGCTTTCGCAGATGCGGCCCTTGTACCAAGCATCATAAAGGTCAAACTTTATGGCGCTTGGTATAAGACCTATCTTTACTGACCCTCAATCTGCTGGTGAGCCGCTTTTAGCGCTTCTAAAATTCTCTCATAAGCTTTATTAGTTTCTTTTAGTTCGGCGTTGATAGCGTCTAGTTCGGCGATAGTTTTCTGCTGTTCAGATAAACGTTTATCTAAATCCGCTTCTTCTGCGGCTAGTTCGGCGTTTTCTGCTTGTAAATCTGCTATAGATGCTTCTCTATCTGCTATAGATGCTTCCAAAGTTGCAACTTCTAGTCGTGCTTCAGCAATATCCAAGTCTAGGGTCGCTTCTTGAACTGTTTGTGATAAACCGTCGCAGGTTCGCGCCTCGTCACGACTCATCAGGGATCGGTTGTGAACCGGAAAACACAGCGTAGGATTTACCGCAAAATCCTCCACCCTTAGAGGCTCTTGGTCATTGTCCGCGCGGTCAGTGTTGAACCGCTCCAATATCTCGGGTTCTAGGTGGTCAGTTAGAGCTTGCAGAGCGATGGCGGAATCGGCAAGTTCTTCAGCGACCAGGGCTTCGGCTTCTTCAACCGTCAAGGGTTCCAGCCCCAGCTCGCTCAGGTTAGCCTCTATCTCTAGTTGGGTCAAAACAAGATCCCGCGGACCCGTAGATATGGGATCGATTGGCAGGGGGGCTTTCAAAGACCGATCGGCTGCTGAGGCCATACCAGACATCGCTAGCCCGGCTACTATAGGAACAATACCTCTAAAAACCATGGTAGTTTAGGGTAATAACCAGAATGGGATCACCTTGGGAATACCTAAAATTAAGAGTCGCTCATTCTTGCCGCTGGCATAACCCCTGTGCCCGCTGGTATAGGGGTCGCTGTTTTTAGGATCTTGGGGTGTCGATCCAGTTGGATACAGACTTGATTTCGCAGAAATCTTCGATGCCCCAAATGCCACCTTCGCGACCATTTCCCGACCCTTTCATGCCGCCGAAGGGCGAGCCCATCCCGCGGCCAACGCCGTTGTTTTCGACCATGCCCGACCGCAAGCGGCGCGACACCCGCTGCAGCTTATCCTGGTCTTCGGTCTGGATGAAGTTGGTCAAGCCGTAGGGCGTGTCGTTGGCGATTTCGATCGCTTCATCCTCCGTGTCGAACGGAATGAGGCAAAAGACGGGGCCGAAGATCTCCTCACGGCTGATCGTGGCCTGATTGTCGACATCGGCAAAAATCGTCGGGCGGACAAAGTAGCCTTGGTTGTGCCCCTCGGGGCGACCTAGACCTCCAGCGACCAAGGTCGCGCCTTCGTCTAGGCCTGTCTGGATCAGATTTTGGATCTTGTCGAATTGGGCCCTGGAAACCACTGGGCCGATGTGCTTGCCGTCTTCGTGCGCGGACTTGACCGCGAGTTTATCGGCGACTGCCTTGACCTCCTCAACGGTGCGATCATAGCGTGACCGCTCGACGAGCAGGCGTGTGGGGGCGTTGCAAGATTGTCCCGAGTTATTGAAAACACGCAGGGCGCTCCACTTCGCCGCGTCGTCGCGGGCATCAGCGAACAAGATATTGGCGCCCTTGCCGCCCAATTCCAGCGATACCCGTTTCAAGGTGTCCGCCGCGTTTTTGGAAATAGCGATGCCCGCGCGGGTCGAGCCGGTAAAGGAGACCATATGAACATCTTCATGAACGCACAGTTGCGTGCCGACGCCCGCTCCGTCGCCGTTGATGAGATTGAAGACACCGGCGGGGACGCCCGCCTCGTCCATGATTTCTGCCCACAAATGGCCCGAAAGAGGCGCGATTTCCGACGGTTTCAGTACCATAGTATTGCCCGCGATCAGGGCAGGGAACACCTTGAGCACTATCTGATTCATGGGCCAGTTCCAGGGCGTGATCAGGGCGCACACGCCCACGGGATCGTAGAGAACCCGGTCGTTGGGGGCATGATCGCCCAGAGAGGCGACGGGTTGCCATTGTTCGGCGGCGGCAAAAAAACCATCCATGTGCCAGGTCCCAGCGCCAACCTGCTGCGTGCGGGCCATGGCGATCGGTGCGCCCATTTCGGTGGCGATAGCCTGGGCCATGTCTTCGGCACGGGACTCATAGACTCTTTGGATGGTGCGGCACAAGGTCAGGCGCTCGGCCTTGGTCGTGTGTTGCCACGTCTTAAAAGCGTCCGTGGCAGCGGCGACCGCCGCGTTGGTGTCGGCCTGCCCGCCCAGGGCTATGTGGCCGACGATCGCCTCGGTTGAGGGGTCAATGATCTCAAAATCGTTCCCATCAATGGGGTCAACCCACGCGCCGCCGATGTAAAATTGTCGCTTGTCGAGCATGGTGCCAGGTCCTTTTGCCGTTTGGCGGTAAGATAGCCGCTAAGGCGGCAAAGCGAAAGGTCCAAATAGGGACTTGTTGACAAGGGGAATGGGGCGCGCACGTGTCGATCCCTTAAAAGACACAGGATCGTTGCAAAGGACCTTTGGCTTCAGCCCGTGAGTTTGGGATCAAAGGGGCAGTGGGTCATGTTTTCAAAGCCGTCTTCGGTGATCAGCACCTGCTCCTCCAACTTGACCCCGTCGGGGCCGTCGACATCGCCGATGTAGGCCTCGACGCACATGACCATACCAGGTTTCAGCTCATGTTCATCGAAGGCACCGGGGATGTATTGCTCGGGGTAGAGGATCGACGGCCACTCGTCGCAAAGGCCCACCCCGTGCATTTTGACACAGTATTGTTGCGGCACGAAGGCCGGGGGTAGTTGGTGCCCGCTGAACGTTAGCTCCTTCATCGTCACCCCAGGTTTGAGCAGTTCCATATTGGTTTGAATATGCTCGAGAGCCAGCGCGTGCATGTCGCGTTGGCGCTGGGTTGGCTCGCCGTCACCGCAGAACCAAGTGCGCGAGAAATCGGCGCACATACCGTAGGGGCCGATCAAATCTGTATCGAAGGCGACCAGCTCGTTGTTTTGGATCCGGCGCGGGCCGCATTCCTGCATCCAGGGGTTGGTGCGCGGGCCTGAGGACAGGATCCGGGTTTCGATCCACTCGCCGCCCCGGGCGATGTTCTCCTTGTGCAGGACCGACCACAGTTCGGTTTCAGCGATGCCAGGGACCAAATGCTCGCGCATTTTAGCAACAGCGATTTCAGTCGTCGCAAGGCAACAACGCATGGCCTTGATCTCGTCCTCGCCCTTGATCGCGCGCGCGTGTTCCATGAACTCCCAGCCCGACACGGCCTCAAGCCCATATTTTTGCAGAGCATGGAAACCGTGCAGTTCAATTTTGTCGAGGGCGATGCGGCGATTGCCGCCGCCAATGCGGGCGCGGACCAGATCATCGACTTGGCGCACAAACTCTTCGGCGATTTGCGCCTCTTGATCGCCTGCAACAAAGTAGAAGAAGCCAGCACCCGAGCGCCGTTCCTGGATTAGGTCCAGATGCGCGCTCATAAACTCGCAATTGTGAAAGTCCCACAGCACCATGTAGCCATCTGCAGTCACGAGCGCCGCGCGCGCGGGGTTGTGGGATGTCCATACCTGCATATTGGTGGAGTCGGTAGCGTAGCGGATGTTGAGCGGGTCGAACATAACCACCGCCGCCAGATCGCGGTCACGCAGCATGGTGACGATGCGGTCGAGACGGGCTTGGCGCATGCGCTGTAAATTCGGGGCTTGTAGGCCTAGATCAGCCCACTCCTGAAACGCCACATCGGTCGGGCCGATTTCGGGACGATCGGGATTGTCGGGGCTGCCGTCGGGTTTGCGGGCAAATTGTCGTGCCTGGCGGCGCGTCGGGTCGATTTTGCGATTGGACGATGAGGTTGTGGGACGATCCATGGAGTCTAACATGTCGTTGAAAAAGCATGGAACACTGCCAATCAATGTTCTAGGAACGGCCTCGGATTTGCCGCGATCAGATTATGACATGCGAAAAGCCTGCGACAATTTCGCCCAGAATGGTGC
Organism: Alphaproteobacteria bacterium; assembly: GCA_965228345.1. Lineage (GTDB taxonomy): Bacteria > Pseudomonadota > Alphaproteobacteria > UBA7985 > UBA7985 > CAXQZM01. The sequence goes on from CBDDHH010000004.1 coordinate 140,623, forward strand.
AAGGCACACGGCCTTGCACATCGGCGCGGTGACAAACCCTTTTAACACCAACGGTCATAGTACACGACAGTAGACCCGCTTCACGATAAACTGAAAAAGGGCTTTTGGGTGTAAAAAGGTTTTGTCGAAGTCAGGTTTGGCTGATTCTAGCCTTTTTATGAGAACCTTCAAAATCCTTAAGAAGCAACCGCGCCTGTTTTTCCGCTTAAGTGGGATAAGGGTCAAATTGTCGTCGATGATAAGAAGCGCATTCGTGCTTGTGGCCCCGTTCACCCTGGGCGCAAGCACGACAAAACCCTTTATGATCAAAGCCATCTGGACAAGCCACCAGATACCCTGCTCTTGGGCGACTTAGCTTATGTAGGAACCAACTGCGAAGTCCCGATAAAGAAAACCAAGAACCAAAATCTAAGCCAAGAGCAAAAAGACGACAATAAGTGGTTCAGCTCTATGCGCGTGAAGGTCGAGCATGGCATTGGACGCATGAAACAGTTCAACATTTTCTCTGACATCTCCAGAGGAAACCGACATGAGAACATGATTGCTAAGAATGTCGCGGCTCTGGCAAACATCAATTTAAAAAATTGCTGAGATAAGCACTAAGGGACAAGTCCGTCTGTGTTCTTTCTCCCTATTGCGAATCAGGTCTAATTGTCCACGGACCCTAGTTGCAAGCCTCACAGCGGCCTTATGGGTAACGACTTTCTTCCTGTTGCTCCACTGCGTTTGCGCTTGCACAAGCCCTTGATGAAGACTTTGGTATTCTCCAAGAGTTTCAATGACTTCATCGCGTATCTTGGTGGGCTCAAGGGGGAGGGTTTGGCCCATGAGTGCCGGGATCTTCGCATCGACCTTAAAGGGGTATTGCCTTGCAGCTATGGTTTTGGCCATTTGACACAAAAATATCGAACTGGGCGTTTGAAACATCAATTCCGATGGTAACTTGTGACATCTTTGCGTTCCCTTTCTTGTCATAGGGGACGCAAAGCTGGTTCCCTAGCATCCATTCGGGCCACTTGTAGGAAAGACGGGATGATCAAACTCACAAACGGTGCCTGCAACGCAGCACCTAGACACGAACGATCCAGTCCCGCCGCCGATTTGGGGGTGGCCACCCCCAAATCGGCGCGTCAAGCTTACCACAAATGATCCAGCATCGCGGCAAGAAAACGCTCATATTCCATTAGACAAGACACGAAACGGTCAGAAAAAGGTCACTTTTTATGACCGTTGGTATAAGTAGGGGCTGTGTCTCAAAAAGTCCTAACCCTCTATTTCCGCCCCCTCTGCGGTTTCTGTGCCGCGGTAGAACAACTGCTCCAATCCAAAGGCTATGCCTATACGAAGATCAATATTTGGACTGAGGAAGGCGCTAGAGATGAGATGATCCGTCGCACAGGAGGTCGCGCGACGGTGCCGCAGGTTTTTGCCGACGATCTCCACATAGGCGATTGCAGCCGCCTCCAGGCTCTAGATAAAGCGGGCGAATTGGACGCCCTATTGCGCAAGACTTGAATCGTTTTGAACAGCCGTGGTAATCGGAAACCCCAGGTAGGCGCGCAGCCCGCAGGGCGCTTGAGCGCACCCAGAGCGCCAAGGCAAATGCCCTCTGGTATCAACTTTCCAAATAGGCGATGGGGTTCACGGGATCTTCGCGAAACCGCACCTCGAAGTGTAGCCGCCCGTTGGCACCCATATCACGGTTGCCCGCATGGGCAATCACGTCGCCTCGCGTGACCAGATCGCCGCGCGAGACGGTCACGTTCGAGTTTTGCGCATAGGCGGTGTAGTAACCATCAGCATGCTTGAGCAAAACCAAATAGCCGCGACCACTTACGCCCGTGCCTGCGAAAGCGACAACCCCGTCTTCAGCCGCCGATATGGGCGCCCCGGCAACGACCTTGATCTCTATACCATCGGCGGTCTTGCCGTTGCTTTGGCGCCCAAAGCGCGTGAGAATTCGTCCGCGCGCGGGCCATTGAAATTTGGTGCCGCGCAGTGGTGGCGGGTCTGGCAGCATAACAGGTGTGCTTGGTGCTGTTGAGACGACTACCTCGCGGGGAGGTGTCGCGGATGTTGGCGACGACGTGGCTTGTGTTCCGGGCCCTATAGGGTCAAGAAAAATCCCGCTCTTACCGCCCGCTGGGGCCCCTGGTAGGGTGACAAGGCTTGCGCCAGAGGTTGGCGCCGACCCGGCTTCTGACCTATGAGCGCTGGGAATACGTAGCTGCTGGCCAATAGAGAGTTGGTCGGGATTGGTCAGGGCATTAGCACTCATCAAGACCGACGCCTCAACGCGATAAATGCTAGCAATCGCGAGCAAAGTTTCGCCCTTGGCAACACTATGCGTCAGCTCGGTCTGCCTCTGGGATGAGGCGCTTTCGCTCACCACCGCAGCCAAGGCGTCGCCATCCGCACTGCTAGGAACGATTAAGATTTGGCCCACCGACAGCTGATCAGGGTTGCGAATATCATTGGCCGAGGCCAGAGTGCCCACGGGCACACCGAGGGCGCGGGCGATGGAGGAAAGTGTATCTTTGGGTTGCACACGATAGTGTTGGCTGCCCGCACGCCCGACAACGATTGAGGCGGCGTCGGTGGAATCAACCGACGCATAACCCGGCACCTCAAGCGCTTGCCCCACGTTCAAAGTTGGCGAGCTACCAAGATCATTCAGGCTAGTTAATTGCGCGACCCTTATGCCGAATCGCGATGAAATACCGTAGAGCGTGTCTCCTGGCACCACACGATACAGGCCGTCATCATCCATATGTCCCCTTGATGTTGGCGTCGGCGCTGGGTACTGACCCTCGGCCTTCGTCATATTCAGGGCCCAGGCTAGAACAAGAACGAGGATGGGTGGGAAATATAGCGATTTAAACATATGTAGAAAAATTGGTCGTATATAGAACGAAGGATAGGCTGCCGCACCAACGACGCGAGGGCAACTAAGCGATTGAGATCCCCCGCAACTTTCCAACAAATCGTTGCTCAAATCCCGCACTTCGAAACTCGCCGCGGATTTGAAGTAGGGCCAACGCTGGGAGATCTGACCATTGAAAAAGCCAACCACGTTTGGTGCACGGACATCACTTATATCCCTGCATATGGTGGGTTCTTCTATCTGGTGGCGATCATGGACTGGGCGACACGCAAGGTTCTCTCTTGGCGATTCAGCAACACGATGGCTGCAGATTTTTGTGTCGAGGCACTCAAAGAGGCCATAGAGCTCTATGGCGCGCCGCAGATATTTAACTCTGACCAAGGCAGTCAATTCACCAGCCACGAGTTTGCGAAAGTGCTGCTTGATGCGGGCGTCAAAATCAGCATGGATGGCAAGGTTAGATGTATGGACAAGATCTTCATCGAGCGGCTCTGGAGATCGCTCAAGTATGAGTGCACCTATCTGCATGAAATCTGCAGCGGCTTTGAGGCCAAGAAATTGATTGGTGAATGGATGGGCTTTTACAATGATGAACGCCCTCATAGCTCATTTGATAGGACAACGCCCGCGGTGGCCTATGAAAAGAGAGATAAGGCCCTGTCACCCCATCCCCCCAATCGCCCTAACGGGCTCGCGGGTGGAGAGGTGACAAGGCTGGGACCAGATGCTAACACATACCTACCAATGGCAACATGAGCAACCTAATCGCTCACTAAATTCGCTGCCAACCTGTCCAACTAACCAGGACCACCTCAGATTATGACGCATAGCTTTCCCGAAAAACGGCTCGCCATGACCTTGTCTGATCGCCTCAACCAAGACGAAGGCTGGTTTTACATGACGGGCATGCAAGCGCTTGTGAGCTTGCCAATTAGGCAGGCTCGGCGCGACAAATCTTCGGGCCTCAACACGGGCGGCTATATTTCTGGATATCGAGGTTCTCCCATTGGCCGATACGATATGGAACTTTGGAACGCGTGCGCGCAGTTAAGGGCGCACAATATCGTGTTTCAGGCTGGCCTGAACGAGGATCTGGCGGCCACTGCTGTTTGGGGGAGTCAACTAGTCGGTCACTTTCCAGGGGCAAAGGTCGATGGGGTCTTTTCAATCTGGTATGGAAAGGCCCCTGGCATGGATCGGTCCATGGACGCCCTTCGCCATGCCAATTTAGCCGGCACGAACCCACGCGGTGGGTCCTTGGTGTTGGTTGGGGATGACCATGGAGCCAAGTCTTCAACGCTCGCCTGCTATTCCGACCTCAATTTTCCATCAATCGGCGTTCCCCTTTTAGCCCCTAGTAACGTTCAGGAAGTGATCGATTTTGGGCTGCACGGCATAGCCATGAGCAGATGCGCGGGCACCTTAGTCGGCATGAAACTGGTCACCGATGTCATCGAGGGGGGCGGCTCGGTTTACATTGACCCCAAGTCTCCAAAAATCCTGGTTCCAGAAGCACAGGAGGATGTGGCTATTCGCCCGCATCGCGACTTCTTGGCGGCGGAACAATTGCTGTGGGATGTCAAGGTTGAGCGGGCGACCCAGTACGCGCGTTTGAACAACCTGAACAAGGTTCATAAATCAGACAAGGCGCGGATTGGAATCGTTTCATCAGGCAAGTCTTGGCAAGATCTACAACAGGCACTTGTGACGCTTGGTTTTGATGGGGGAGAAATCCCGAAAATCCCCCTGCGCCTGCTGAAAGTAGGGATGATTTGGCCGCTCGACCCGACTGTGATAGGGGAATTCGCGCAGGGGCTCGAAATGATTCTTGTCGTTGAAGAAAAACGGGGCCTCCTCGAAGATCAAATTCGCACGATTCTGTATGAAACAGCGCAATCGCCACGGATCGTCGGAAAATTCTTCTCGCGTGACGCGCGCGAAATTGCCTTTCCAAACTTTGGTGAATTTGGCCCTGATTTGGTTGGGCGAGTTGTCAACAGACTTATCAATGAAACCTATTCTAGGGCAGTACTGCCTGAACCCAAGCAGCCTGCGCCGCTTTCTGACCTAGGCCAGGAGGTGAGGCGTCCCCCGGCCTTTTGCGCCGGTTGTCCGCATGGGCGTTCCACACAAGTCCCCAGCCATAGCCGTGCCCTGGCTGGAATTGGCTGCCATTCGATGGCGGCCTTGCGGCACCCAGCGCAAACAAACTCAATGAGTCATATGGGCGGCGAAGGCGCCATGTGGCTGGGACAATTTCCCTTTACCGATGAACCCCATGTGTTTGCCAACATGGGCGATGGAACCTACAACCATTCGGGTCTTATGGCCATTCGCGGGGCGGTTGCTGCTCGCGCGCCCATGACTTACAAGTTGCTGCACAATGGCTTTGTTTCCATGACGGGTGGGCAACCGCATGAGGGTCACGTTTCCCCGCAGTCGATGGTCAGGCAATTGCGCGCTGAGGGGATCAAACGCATCGCGGTTGTGAGTGATGAGCCCAAAAAGTTTAAAGACATGGTCACTCGTGACGGGATAACGCTGCACCATAGGACCGAGATGGACGCGGTTCAGGCCGAGCTGCGGGGCATTCGCGAAGTCACGGCGCTGATTTACGATCAACCCTGCGCCACGGAACGCAGGCGTTTGCGCAAACGCGGAAAGTGGGCGGATCCAGCCCAAAGGGTCTATATCAATCCAGAAGTCTGCGAAGGGTGCGGGGAGTGCTCTACAGTTTCGCAATGCATGGCCATTGAACCCCTAGAAACGCCCCTGGGGCGCAAGCGCAAGATCAATCAGTCGTCCTGCAACAAGGATTTGTCCTGTCTTGAGGGTTTCTGCCCTTCCCTTGTGACCGTCCAGAACGCAAAGCCCCGCACGTCAAAACCCCGCGCCCTGTCCATCGACACTTTCGAGATTCCCGAACCTTCAATTCCGGCGCTGGGCTCGTCTTGGGCAATTGTGATCTCGGGTATCGGTGGGACTGGCGTTGTGACGATTGGCCAGATGCTCGCCGTGGCGGCGCACGCCGACGGCTATTTTTCGTCCAGCCTCGACATCACTGGCTTGGCGCAAAAGTATGGTGCGGTGCATTCGCATGTCAAAATGGCGCCTGATCCAAAAAACCTACATGCGACGCGGATTGCGACGGGCGAAGCAAAGGCAATGATTGGGTGTGATCTGGCCGTTGCCGCAGGAAATGAATCTCTGTCCAAGATATGTGCGTCCGACACGCTTTGCGTAACCGACACAACCCCCGTCCCCACGGGCGAGTTTTCCATGAACCCAGATTGGACCCTCAATGCTGACGAACAACTAGAACGCTTGACTCGCCCGCTTGGGCACCGTGCCGTCGGGGTTCAGGCACAGGAAATGGCAGAACGGGTCTTAGGCGATCGCGTCTATGCAAATATGTTGCTGGTCGGCGCGTCGTGGCAGCAGGGGGGGATCCCCTTATCATACGAAGCGCTCATGCGTGGGATTGAACTAAATGGCGTCGCCATCGAACAGAACAAACAGGCCTTTGCTCTTGGGCGCTTGGTGATCGCAGATCCAGCGGCGGCGGCAAATCTTGTTGGAAATCCGACGCAGGCTGCAAACACGCTGGCCGATGAAATCTTTGAGGACCTAGTCCGCGATAGACTTGTCCGGCTCAACGACTACGGCGGACCAAAGTTCGCAAGCCGCTACAGTCGTGCGATGGCGCAGGTCCGACGGTCAAAACTGACTGAACCCGCAAAATTGGCGGCGGCGCGGGGATACTTCAAGTTGCTTGCAGTCAAGGATGAATGGGAGGTCGCGCGCCTCTACGCGCGCCCAGAATTCATGGAGCAAGTAAAGCGTGAGTTTGAAGGTAAGGTCAAGTTGTCGTTTCATCTGGGCGCCTGGCCGTTTGCGCGTCGGGATAAGGCAACAGGACACGTCCGAAAGATTGAGATCGGCCAATGGCTTTTTCCCGCGTTTCGCATCATGGCAGGTTTGCGGTGGCTTCGCGGAAGTTTTCTCGATCCATTCAAAAACAACAAGGAAGCCAAATTGCATCGTGAATTGTTGCGAAATTTTGAGGCTGATTTGGCGCTCGCATGCGCGTTCGCTGAAGCCAAACCCAAAGAAGTCGAAACCCTCTTAGCCCTACCCGAGCGAATCCGCGGCTTCGGGCACATCCGCGAACAACAGGCCGCCAACACAAGCGCTCACCGACGCGTCCTTCGAAACACCATCTCATACCAACGGTCATAAAAAGTGACCATTTCATGACCGTTTCGTGTCTTGTCTAATGGAATATGAGCGTTTTCTTGCCGCGATGCTAGATCATTTGTGGTAAGCTTGACGCGCCGATTTGGGGGTGGCCACCCCCAAATCGGCGGCGGGGCTGGATCGTTCGTGTCTAGGTGCTGCGTTGCAGGCACCGTTCGTGAGTTTGATCACCCCGTCTTTCCTACAAGTGGCCCGAATGGATACTAGGGAGCCAGCTGTGCGTCCCGTATGACAAGAAAGGGAACGCAAAGATGTCACAAGTTACCATCGGAATTGATGTTTCAAAAGCCCAATTCGATATTTTTGTGTCAAATGGCCAAAACCATAGCTGCAAGCCCAATACCCCTTGCGGGATTAAGGCTCTCATCAAGACCTTGAGCAAGCTTCCTGATTGCCTGGTCGTTTTTGAGGCAACTGGCTTCTATCACAGAGCCTTGGAACGGGGCCTTGCTCAAGCCCAAATCGCTTACGCAAAGGTCAACCCTTGGCAAGCCCGATGCTTTGCCAACAGCATCGGCCAACTCGCAAAAACCGATAAGGTCGATGCGAAAATCCTGGCACTCATGGGCCAAACCCTCCCCCTTGAGCCCACCAAGATACGCGATGACGTCATTGAAACTCTTGGAGAATACCAAAGTCTTCATCAAGGGCTTGTGCAAACGCAAACGCAGTGGAGCAACAGGAAGAAAGTCGTTACCCATAAGGCCGCTGTGAGGCTTGCAACGAGAATGCTCAAGACCCTCGAAAAGGAGATCGAACAGCTAACCCTCAAGACCAAGAAGCTCATCGAAGCCCATCCTGATCTCTTGGAGCGCTTCAATATCTTGATCACAATCCCAGGGCTTGCGGCACGAACAGCCATATCCCTTCTGACCAACATGCCAGAGCTTGGCACGCTCAGCCAGAAAAAGATCGGCGCTCTAGCTGGCTTGGCTCCTATGCAATCCCAATCAGGAACGCTTAAGGGTGTCGCCCGTATCAAGGGGGGAAGAGCCCCTGTACGCAATGCTCTCTACATGCCTTCCTTGGTCGCCATGCGATACAATGAAGACCTAAAGGGTTTCTTAGAGCCGCCTTGTCGAAGCAGGAAAGCCGAAAAAAGTCGCCCTCATCGCCGTGATGCCTAAGCTGATCACGCTGGCAAATGCCCTCTTGCGGGAAAACAGAAAATGGTCACAAATTGCCCCTTGATTTATCATGGATACTCACGGCAGAAACGCGTTGCGTTTCGCCTCCCCTTCGCTTATACCCCGAGGCGCGTGTCCGCTGATCTCGGGGCCGCTACGGGGGCCGCAGTCGCGGCCCTTATACCAGCATCATAAGAGTCATTTATAATTGCCGCTGGTATTACTTGCGCGCAGATATGCCCAAACATTTTCCATTGGGTTAAGTTCTGGGGCATAATACCAACTCCGCTAAAAATTGAAATTTTTGGCGGAGTTGGTATAAGAACAGGCCTGCTGCAACACCCCGCGACAGACAAGCTGCCCCAGGAATATAACTCCATGTATGGATAACCTCATGGTTTGCACTTCCCAGACTATCCTTTTCGTCCCTGAGCTGCCAGCCCTCTAGGTGGAGCACTTCAGTGTTGCATGGGCGCCTTTTATGAATGGGTCACCATTCATAAAAACTTGTATTAGACCGACAAAATTTCTTGGGCGGCGTTCACAATCGCCTGTTCGCAGACCCCCGCCCATTTGGCCTGTTGCCTCTGACTGCCCTGATCGACGAAGTGGTCTTTCACCGTCAAGGTCCGCACCCGAATAGTCGCCAGCAGATCGTGCGCGGCCAACAGGCGCAGCGCTGAGTCGCCGAACCCTCCGCTCGACCCTTCTTCCACCAGCACCAAGGCGCGGTGATTTTGGGCAAGGATCATGAGCAAGTCGGCGTCGAGGGGCTTGGCGAACCGCATATCGGCGAGGCTGACCCGGTGACCCTGCGCCGTCAGTTGCGCCCGCGCTTCCTGCGCCGCTGCAAGACGGGTCCCCAGGCTGCAAAGGGCCACGTCCCCTTGCCCGTCACCCGCAACCAGACGCCCCCTGCCGATCGCCAGGACCTCCCCTCGCGTGGGCGTTGGCGCGCCGACGCCCTCCCCGCGGGGGTAACGGATCGCCATAGGCCCTAGATCGTAGGCGGCGGCGGTCGTGATCATATGGGCAAGCTCGGCTTCGTCCGCGGGCGCCAGAACCACAAGGTTGGGGATGCAGCTCAAGTAGGCCAAATCAAAGACACCCTGGTGCGTAGCGCCGTCGGCGCCGACGAACCCTGCGCGGTCCAGACAAAAGCGCACAGGCAGATTTTGCAGGGCGACATCGTGGATAATCTGATCGTAGGCGCGCTGTAAGAAGGTCGAGTAAATAGCAACAAAGGGCTTGAACCCCTCGCAGGCAAGTCCCGCTGCGAAGGTAACGCCGTGCTGTTCGGCGATGCCAACGTCAAAGCAGCGGTCGGGATAGGCTCTGGCAAACGCGGTCAGTCCCGTCCCCGAGGGCATGGCGGCGGTTACAGCGACGATCTTAGGGTCGGATTCGGCGAGCTTGACGAGGGTTTCGGCAAAGACCGAAGTATAGGTTTTGGCGTTGGGCGCGGCCTGGGCTTGTTCGCCCGTTTCGACATTGAATTTGGTCACCCCGTGGTACTTGTCGGCAGCAGCTTCAGCAGGGGCGTAGCCCTTGCCCTTTTCGGTCAGCACATGGACTAGGTAGGGGCCCTGGCGGCGGTCGCCGTCGCGCAGGTTTTCCAGGACAGGCAGCAGTTGCCTCATGTCGTGTCCATCAATGGGCCCAAGGTAGAAAAACCCCAGAGCGGTGAACAGGGCCCCGCCGTGCCGTCCGCCGCCGTGATCGGCCTGCCAGGTCCGCCGCATAAAGGCTTCACCGCCGCGCATGGCGTTTTCCAGCGCGGGGGGCAAATGCGCCGCGACGCGCTTCGCGACCGAACGCAGGCCCAAATAGGGGTCCGAACTCACAACGCGTGATAGGGTACCCGACAGCGCACCCGTCGGCGGATCGATCGACATGTTGTTGTCGTTCAAAATCACGATCAGGTTCGATGGTGCGCCCTTGAGCGCGTCCTGGCCCGCGTGATTCAAAGCCTCGTAGGCCATGCCGCCGGTCATGGCGCCGTCGCCGATGACGGCAATGGCGAACCGTCGCTCGCCCGCCAGGGCCGCAGCCTTGGCCATACCCAAGCTCGCCGAAATGGACGTAGAGGAATGGGCCGTGCCAAAGGGATCGTAGTCAGACTCGGCCCGCTTAACAAAACCCGACAGCCCGCCAGCCTGGCGCAAACTGCCCATCTTGTCGCGGCGGCCGGTCAAGATTTTGTGCGGATAGGCCTGATGGCCCACATCCCAGATCAGGCGGTCGTCGGGCGTATAAAAAACCGCGTGCAGGGCCACGGTCAGCTCCACCACCCCCAGTCCCGCGCCCAAGTGCCCGCCGGTTTTGGACACCGCCGCGATGGTTTCGGTCCGCAGTTCATCGGCGATTTGCTGCAACTGCGCGGGCGTCTTGCCGCGCAAATCAGCGGGCTTCGTCACGCGGTCCAAATTCGGCGTCGGGGTCATCTCGCGTCAAAAATCCAAATTCTCGTAAGTGGGCGACGGTTCCATGCCTGCCAAGCGGTCGAGCAGCAACGGTCGCATGGCGGGGCGAGACTTGAGCCGGCGGTAGTACTGCGCGAGGATCGGCTGGGCGTGCCAGTCGATGAGGCCTGCATAGTCTAAGAGCGACAGGCGCGCGGCCAACGACAGGTCGGCCAGCGTCAAGTTGGCGCTGGCGATCCACGCGTCTCGTTCGATCAGGCGCTCCAGTTCTGAAAAAAAATACGGCTTGGCCCGATTGGCGCGGAGTAGGGCCTGGCTGTCGGGTGCCCCGAGCCCGCTGAGGCGCCGGTGCATGCGCTCGTAGAGCAGCGGGTCGATCAGATGCTCGCTCACGGGCCCTTCGACGTAGCGCCAAACCTGGCGGACCTGGGCGCGGACGAACGGGTCGTCGCCGATCAAGGTCGCCCCATAGACTTCGTCGAGGTATTCGGCGATGCACGAGGCGTAGCTGACCAGCGTGCCATTTTCGTCGTGCAAGGTTGGGATATCTTGGGGACCGTCGTCGTTGGGAGAAGGATTTTTCAGCGCAAAGGGCAACTTCAACTCGCCCAAGATCAAGCGAATAAAGCGGCTATGGGAATCCGACGGCAGGGCATAGACAACCCGTTTCATGGGCGGGGCGGCAACCATAGGCAAGGGCCATAGCCCTGTTGGACAAAATGAAAAGGCCCAAACCCGCCTTCTATATGTCTCTTGCCTTAAGCCGCCCGCGCCTCGGGGACCGCGGGCACTTCGAGGCGGTCGACCATTTCCTTGGGGACCACTTGCCAGAATTTCAGCAATTCGCGATCAAAGCGGTCCAAGATGCGGCGCGCGTGGATCGATCCCGTTTCTTGCACATGGCGTTCTAACAGCGCCCGCAGTTCTTGCCTATAGGTCTCCACCTGCGGGCGCACGAACATCACGGACTCGTCGTTGACCCGCTTGGCGAACGTGCCGTCGGCGTCGTAAATGTAGGCGAGGCCCCCCGTCATGCCCGCCGCGAAGTTTTCGCCGACGGGCCCGAGGATGACGGCGCGCCCCCCCGTCATGTACTCGCAGCCATTGGATCCGCAGCCCTCGACCACCACACGCGCCCCAGAGTTGCGGACGCAGAAGCGCTCGCCCGCCTGGCCCGCAGCGAACAGGTAGCCCGAAGTGGCCCCGTAGAGCACCGTGTTGCCGATGATCGTCTGCGCCTGCGCGGTCGCGGCCAAGGGCGTATCGAGCGGCGGGCGCACCGTGATCGTGGCACCCGATAGGCCCTTGCCCACATAGTCGTTGGCATCCCCTACCACCTGCAACCGCAAACCCTGAACCCCAAAAGCGCCGAGGGATTGACCGGCCGACCCGCGCAACTTGAGGGTCAAGTGGCCTTCCTTCAGCCCGCCCATGCCAAACTGGCGAACGATTTGGGAGGAGAGGCGCGTGCCTACCGTGCGGTCGGTATTGCGGATCTGGTACTGCAACTGCATCTTTTCCCCCCGATCGAACAGGGGCCGGGCGTCCTCGATGATTTGCGCATCCAGGGTCGGCGGCACTTCGTTGCGTTGACCTTTCTTAAGGCCGCACACGGGCGCACGGTCGCTAAGGTCGGCCTTGGCGAGAATGGGGTTCAAGTCCAGGTCGTCGAGGTTGCCCGCGCCTCGCGATACTTGGGTCAGCAGGTCGGTGCGGCCAATCACGTCTTCTAAACGGGTAAAACCGAGCGAGGCCAAAATTTCGCGCACATCCTCGGCGATAAAGGAGAACAGGTTGACGACGTTCTCAGGCGTTCCAGCAAACATGTCCCGCAGTTTGGGGTCTTGGGTGCAAACGCCCACAGGGCAGGTATTGGAATGACACTGGCGCACCATGATGCAGCCGAGCGCGACCAGCGACGCCGTGCCAATGCCGAATTCCTCAGCCCCCAGCATGGCGGCCATGACCACATCGCGCCCCGTGCGTAGGCCGCCGTCGGTGCGCAGAACCACATTTTCGCGCAGTCGGTTCAGGGTCAACACCTGGTGCGCCTCCGACAGGCCCAGCTCGAAGGGCAGACCTGCGTACTTGATCGAGGTCTGCGGCGACGCACCCGTGCCGCCCGAGTTGGCGGAAATCAAAATCACGTCGGCCTTGGCCTTGGCCACCCCTGCGGCGATGGTGCCGATGCCCGCGCGGCTCACCAACTTAACGCAGACCCGCGCTTGCGCATTGATCTGCTTTAGATCGTAGATCAACTGCGCCAAATCCTCGATGGAGTAGATGTCGTGGTGCGGCGGCGGGGAGATCAGGGTGACGCCAGGGGTCGCGTGGCGCAGCTCGGCAATTTGTGCCGTCACCTTGAACCCTGGCAACTGTCCGCCTTCGCCCGGCTTAGCGCCCTGGGCCATCTTGATCTCGATTTCTCGGGCTTGGTTCAAATACTCCGCCGTGACGCCGAACCGCCCCGAGGCCACTTGCTTGATAGCGGAGTTATGGTTGTCACCGTTGGCATCGGGCTGGTAGCGCTTGCGATCCTCGCCGCCTTCGCCCGACACCGACTTGGCACCGATGCGGTTCATGGCCACATTGAGCGTCCCGTGCGCTTCGTAGGACAGGGCGCCGAGCGACATGCCTGGGGTCACCAGGCGTTTGCGCAGGCTCGTGATCGATTCCACATCCTCGACGCGGGCGCGGGCCTCAGGGCGTTTGAAATCGAGCAAGTCGCGCAACCAGGTCGGCGGCCCGCCGTTGACGCGCTCGGCGTACTTTCGATAGGTTTGATATTGGCCGGTTTGGCAGGCCGATTGCAAAGCGTGCATGGTCGCTGCATCCCAAGCGTGGCGCTCCCCGCCGTGGCGATAACGGTAAAATCCGCCGACGGGCAGGGTCACAGTCCCTGATCCGAACGCCTTGGTATGAGCTTCCAACACCTTCTCCTGCAGGCCGCCCAGGCCAATCCCCGAAATCCTTGAGGGCACGCCTGGGAAAAATTCCGCGACCAACGTGCGCGAGAGCCCGACCGCCTCAAAGTTGTAGCCGCCCCGGTAGGAGGAGAGGACGCCAATTCCCATCTTCGACATGATTTTCAGCAAGCCCTGATCAACCGCGGTGCGGTAGCGTTCCATCGCGGCCGCAAGCGGCATTGTGATCAAACCGCGATCGATGCGGTCGGCGACAGCCTCCTGCGCCAAGTAGGCGTTGACGGTCGAGGCACCGACGCCGATCAGAACCGCGAAAGAATGGGTATCGAGCGCCTCCCCCGACGACACGTTTAGGGACACGAAGGTTCGCAACCCCGCCGCGATCAAATGGGTATGGACGGCGCCCGTCGCCAAGATCATGGGCAGGGCAGCACGCTCGGCGTTTTGGCCGCGGTCTGAGAGCATGAGGTGGGTCTTGCCCGAGCGCACGGCGCGTTCGGCTTCGGCCTTTAGGGCGTCGAGGCGCGTGCGCATGGCCCCAGGGCCCGTGCCGGCGTCAAAGGTGGCGTCGAGTTCGCTGGCCGTTTCGCTCAAGCGATCCTTCAGGCGCTGATACTCGCCGTTGGTCAGAACGGGGCTTTCCAACCGAAACGCCTCGCATTGGCGGGCGCTTTCGTCCAGCACATTGCCGAGGTTGCCCAGGCGCGTCGCTAGAGTCATGACCCGATGTTCGCGCAAGGAATCGATCGGCGGGTTGGTCACCTGGCTGAAATTTTGCCGGAAGAAGTGATGCAGGGGCCGATAGCCCGACGACAGAACCGCCGTCGGCGTATCGTCGCCCATGGACCCCAAAGCCTCCTTGGCGTCGGCGACCATGGGGTGAAGAATCAGTTCCAGATCTTCTAAGGTCTGGGCGTAGGCCGCCTGGCGGGTCAAGAGGGCTTCGCGATCGAACTGGCGCGTTTCCTGGCCCGTGCGCAAGGTTTCTTCCAGGCGTTCGGTGCGCGCGATCCAACTGCCGAAGACTTGATGCGCGGCGAGAGCGTCTTTGATCTCTTGGTCTTTGTAGAGCTTGGCTTCGTCCAGATTTACGGCGATCATTTCCCCGGGGCCGAGGCGCCCTTTTTCGACCACATCGGCGTCGTCCAGGCGGACCATCCCGGTTTCGGAACCGCAAACGAGCAGGCCATCCTGGCTCAAGGCGTAGCGCATAGGCCGCAGACCTGCGCGGTCGAGGCCGCCCAAGACCCAGGGCCCGAACGCTGCGGCGACGGCGGCGGGGCCGTCCCAAGGCTCCATAATGGTGTTGCAGTAGGTGTAGAGCGCCTTGTGGCTGTCGGGCATGAGGTCATTGCCCGCCCACGCCTCAGGGATCAAAATGGTTTTTACCATGGGCGCGGGTCGGCCCGCCATGGCCAGCAGCTCAAAGACCGCGTCCAGCGCTGCCGTATCGGACGATCCTGGTTGGATAATGGGCTTTAGGTCCTCGATCTCCGTCCCGAACGCCACCGATTGCAGGGGCGTTTCGTGGGCGCGCATCCAGTTCTCATTCCCTTTGAGCGTGTTGATTTCCCCATTGTGGGCCAGAACGCGGAAGGGTTGCGCCAGTTTCCATTCTGGAAAGGTATTGGTGGAGTAGCGCTGGTGATAGAGCGCGTAGGCCGATTCGAACCTGGGGTCCCGCAGGTCGGGGTAGAACGTGGTCAAGTCTTCGGCCAAAAACATGCCCTTGTAGACGACATTGCGCACAGAAAGCGAGCAGAGGTAAAGTTCGCCCAAGCCCGCAGAGCGTCCCGCGTTTTCGATCCGCCGGCGCACGGTGTAAAGCTTGCGTTCGATTTCATCGACGGCCTCGGCTGCGTCGATACGGACCATGACCTGCTCGACTTCCGGGCGCACGGCGTTGGCCTTTTCGCCCAAGCACGAAATATGGACGGGAACCTGGCGCCAGCCGTAAATGGTGAAGCCCGCGTTCAGGATTTCCCGTTCGACTATGACCCGCGCGCGTTCCTGCGCGCTCAGGTCCGTTCGCGGCAAAAACACCTGACCGACCGCGATCAAATCTGCCTCGCTGACGTCGCGACCCATGGCCGCGACATGGGATCGGAACAACGGCTGCGGCACTTGCACCTGAATACCCGCGCCGTCGCCCGTCTTACCGTCGGCGTCGACCGCGCCGCGATGCCAGACGGCCTTTAGGGCGTCGATGGCCGCTTGGACGACGCGGCGCGTCGGCGTTCCCGAGGTCTCGACGATCAGGCCGACGCCGCAGGCGCTATGTTCCTGCGCGGGGTCGTAGAGGCCTTCGCGCGCAAGGCGATCACGGTCGAGGAGTTGCTGGTCAAATGTCATGCGAGATCTCTTTTTCGAATAGAAATTCTTGAGTTTGGCTCAAATCGTGGAGCTGGCGGGTGCCGCCCTGGCGGAAGCCCCTGGCGAAATAAAATTGATGGCCCGAGTGAAAGCGTGTGTCGGACCAGGCAATGACTCGCTGGCCTCGGAAGTTTTCAACGGCCCGATTCCAGAGGACCGATCCCCAGCCCTGGCCCTGAAATCGCGGCAGCAAATAGACCTTCTTCAACTCGGTCGTATCGCCCGCATAGTTCAGTGCCAAAGACCCCACAATCCAGCCGCATGGGTGCTGGAGCACCCAGAACTTATCGAAACTTGACGCGGGCGTCATAAGCTCCGGTTCTTCCGATACAGGATCGCAGTAGGAATTTTCATAGCGGGCGTACATGCCAGCAACCAAGGCGACGACGCCAGGACCGTCGGCGTCGGTGGCCGCACGCAGGGCGAGTTGAGGGGCGTCATTGGTACGCATCGTGCTTCCTGAGCCTCCTATTCCGCAACCTCGGCCAAGGCTTGTTCGTCCAAATAGGTTCCGATGGCCGCCGCAGCATCCCGGCCATCCTTGACCGCCCAGACCACCAGACTCGCCCCGCGCGCGATATCGCCCGCCGCAAACACACCTGGCATATTTTTAACGGCGAAGGTTTTCCACGACACTTGTACCGTGCCCCAACGGCTTACCGGCAGGTCCGCGGTGGCAAAAAGGGTGGGCAGATCTTCTGGATCGAACCCCAGGGCCTTGATGGCCAAGTCGGCTTTCAGGGTGACCGTTGCGTCCTCAATCGCCTCGATCCCTTGGCGGCCCGTGGCATCGGGGGCTGAAAGGCGCATGCGCTGGGCCTTTAGATGGGTGACGCTGCCGTCCTGCTGGCTCAAGAACCCCTGAGGCGCATGCAGCCAGTCAAAGTGAACCCCCTCTTCCAGGGCATTGTGCACTTCGCGTTGCGACCCTGGCATATTGGCCTGGTCGCGGCGATAGACGCACCGAACGGACTTGGCCCCCTGGCGAACCGCCGTACGCAAACAGTCCATGGCCGTATCGCCGCCGCCAATGACAACCACATGCTTGTCGGCGGCATCCAAAGCGGCGTCGGGGTCGGCATCGCCCAGTCCCAGTTTGTTGGAACGGGTCAAGTATTCGAGCGCAGGCACGGCGTTGGCCGACCCCACACCAGGCACCTCTAGCTCGCGGGCGCGATAGACGCCCGTGGCGATCAGGACCGCGTCGTGGCGTTGGCGAAGTTCCGCGAACGCCAAATCTCGACCGATATGGCAGCCCAGGTGAAACTGCACCCCGCTTTGCCGCAAAACCTGCTCACGCCGGGCAACAACGGACTTTTCCAACTTGAACCCGGGGATGCCATAGACCAGCAAACCCCCAACGCGGTCGTAGCGATCGTAGACATGGACCTGGAAGCCTTGCTTGCGCAACTGATCCGCCGCGGCCAACCCCCCTGGCCCCGCGCCGATGATGCCGACGCTCTGTTCTCGCTCATGGCGCGGTTGCGCTGGCTTGACCCAGTTGTTTTTAAAGGCCGTTTCAGTGATGTGTTTTTCAATCGCGCCGATCGTCACGGTGCCATGGCCCGCTTGTTCGATCACGCAGTTGCCTTCGCACAAGCGGTCTTGCGGGCAAATCCGGCCGCAGATCTCGGGCATGTTGTTGGTGGCGCTGGACACTTCATAGGCCTCTTGCAGGCGACCCTCGGCAGCTAGCATGAGCCAATCGGGGATGTTGTTGGTCAGCGGACAATGGACCTGACAGTAGGGCACGCCGCATTGGGAACAGCGC
Organism: Alphaproteobacteria bacterium; assembly: GCA_965228345.1. GTDB lineage: Bacteria > Pseudomonadota > Alphaproteobacteria > UBA7985 > UBA7985 > CAXQZM01. The sequence continues at coordinate 158,382 of CBDDHH010000004.1, forward strand.
GAGGCCTGCACCGCAGCTTGTTCGGGGGCAAAGGCGCCATAAATTTCCGCAAAGTCCTTGGCCCGTGTTTCCGCCGCACGCTTGACGGGAGTCTGGCCGTCGGTCGAAATGAACTGGAGCATGCGTGTTGCCATGGTTTTTCCCATCCTAGAATTTTGGGGCCCCCGTCTCTACAGACTCTCGAACGCCTTGTCAAGATATTAGGTAAGCATATATGACATAAATACACTCTTTGATCGTCGCCAGAAAAAAAGCGGGTGGCCATAGACAAGAAAATAGGTCATACAGACTGACATTCCAAGATTTGCATGGACCTGAATCTCAAAAACTATAAGGCTGGATCATGTTTGACATTCCTCTATGGATTCCTGTTCAGGCCGTGATCCAGGGCGTGAGTGAATTTTTGCCGATCAGTTCGACAGGGCATTTGGGCCTGGGCTGGGCACTATTTGACGCTTGGGGGGTCGAGGTCCCCAGACCTGCAGATCAGCAGATCGTCGACATTGCTCTGCACGTCGGCACCTTGTTGGCAGTCATCCTCTACTTCTTTGGTCACGTCAGGCGCCTGATTGGCGGCGCTTTCGCACTCTTTGCACATCAGCCCTATCGACCTGACCCGCGCAGTTTGGAATTTGTGCGTCTCGCGGTGGCGTCGGCCCCCGCCCTGGCTGCAGGGTTGTTGATCAGCGACTTTCGCGCCGAACACAAGAATGACTTGGCCTTGATCGCGGGCACCACACTTGTATTTGGACTCCTCTTATGGGTCGCGGATCGGTTTTCTTGGCAGGGCATTAAGCTTCGGAATATGTCGCTTGCGGGCGCGGTTTTTGTCGGCCTTATGCAGTGTTTGGCGTTGATCCCAGGTGTGAGCCGCGCGGGCATTATTTTGACCGCCGGCCGGTTTATGGGCTTGGATCGGGAGGAAGCAACGCGATTTTCCATGCTGCTGGCAATACCCCTTATCATCGGCGCCGGACTCTCAGGTGGGTCAGACCTGTGGCAGCGCGGCGAATTGATTGTGACCGCGTGGGTCCTCTTGTCTATGGCGATTTCGTGCCTTGTGGCCCTGGGGGCCATCCATGCCATGATGGCGTTGGCCCGCCGCGCAACGCTCGCCCTGTTCGCCGCGTACCGCGTCGCACTCGGCCTTGGTATCTATGCGCTGCTAGCTCTCGACTGGTTCCCGAACAATTCGGCGGGACTTTAATTCCAAGGGTCACTAATACCAACGGCGAAAAAAGTTGACACTTTTTTAGCCGTTTTATGTCTCACGGCAGAAACGCTTCGCGTTTCGCCTCCGACGGGGCCTTGGCTGATACCCCGAGGCGCTTTCTTAGCTCATCTCGGGGCCGCTACGGGGGCCGCAGTCGCGGCCCTTATACCAGCGAATAAAAGAGTCATTTTCAATCGCCGCTGGTATTATACCAAAGGTCATAAAAAGTGACCTTTTCACGACCGTTTCGTGTCGCGCGGTCAGGCTGAGCGAGCGGTGCGAGCGAGGTGAGACCGCATCAAACGGCCAAACGCGGAGCGTTTCTGCCGTGAGACAAAACTCCGCTGAAAATGTCAATTTTTAGCGGAGATGGTATAAAAACGACCCTTAGCGGGGTGCCTTCAAGCTTGAAGGTATTCGGTCTCGAACCGGCCACCCGGGCGGTACTGCGCCAGATAGGCGGGCACGAGGCTTTCGATGGACCGAGGCTCGAGCCCCAAATCCACCAAACCCATTTGACCCTCGCGGACCACCGTATCGAACTTGAGCAAGATCAGTTGATCGCTAGTCAAGGGCGCGCCGGGCAACCAGTCGGTCAACATGGCCACAAAGGCCGCCAGACTTTCGGGCAGATGTACCAAGTGGCGACGGCGACGAATGGTGGCGATGGTAAAGGCGAGCAGCTCTTTGAATGTATAGACCGACGGTCCCCCAAGGGCAAAGATCTGACCCTTGGCGGACTCTGAGATCAGGGCGGTCATGGCAGCGGCGACCACATCGCCTACGTAAACGGGCTGAAATCGGCAGGTGCCCGCGCCGACCACGGGTAAGAAGGGGCTCAAACGCGCCATGCTGGCGAAGCGATTAAAAAACTGATCCTCGGGACCAAAGACGAGAGAGGGTTGCAGGACGGTGGCGCGCGGCACGTAGGACAAGACCCCGCCCTCGGCCTCGGCTTTGGTGCGCGCATAGTCTGAGGGGGAGTTTAGGTCCGCAGCCAGGCTGGACACGTGGATGAAATCACGGACGCCTTCCTCAGCCGCCAAACGCGCTAAACGGATCGCCCCATCGCGCTGCACGGCATCGAAACTCTGGCGACCAAACTCAGCCAAGATACCCACGCAATTCACCACCAGCGACGCATCCTTGAGGACAGCGCGAACCCGCGCCTCGTCCTGAAGGGGGGCGCGAAACGCCGCAACTTGACCTACTTCACCAAAAATACGCGCCCGGCGCGCTCGATTCACGTTCCGGCTCGCAACCCGCACCCGCCAACCTTGCCGTGCCAAGGCGGCTACGATGCGATTCCCAATGAATCCAGATCCACCGTAGACCAGGGCTATTTTTTGAATGTTCATTAGCTCCTCCTGGGTCTGGCACGCGGACCAAAGCATCTCGAAGATGCGACTTATGGCCCAGCGCGGGACACCAAAGACCGCTTACCCATAACAAGATCAAACTCAAGGCTCAATGCGATCCCCGCGACAAGCTAAGACCAGCGGCAATTATAAATGACTCTTATGATCGCTGGTATAAGGGCCGCGACTGCGGCCCCCGTAGCGGCCCCGAGATCGGCGGACACGCGCCTCGGGGTATAAGCGAAGGCCCCGTCGCGCGGTCGGGCTGAGCGAGCGGCGCGAGCGAGGTGAGACCGCATCAAACAGGCGAAACGCGAAGCGTTTCTGCCGTGAGTATCCATGATAAATCAAGGGGCAATTTGTGACCATTTTCTGTTTTCCCGCAAGAGGGCATTTGCCAGCGTGATCAGCTTAGGCATCACGGCGATGATGGCGACTTTTTTCGGCTTTCCGGCTTCGACAAGGCGGCTCTAAGAAATCCTTTAGGTCTTCATTGTATCGCATGGCAACCAAGGAAGGCATGTAGAGGGCATTGCGTACAGGGGCTCTTCCCCCCTTGATACGGGCGACACCCTTAAGCGTTCCTGATTGGGATTGCATAGGAGCCAAGCCAGCTAGAGCGCCGATCTTTTTCTGACTGAGTGTGCCAAGCTCTGGCATGTTGGTCAGAAGGGATATGGCTGTTCGTGCCGCAATCCCTGGGATTGTGATCAAGATGTTAAAGCGTTCCAAGAGATCAGGATGGGCTTCGATGAGCTTCTTGGTCTTGAGGGTTAGCTGTAGTAGTTCCGACCTGATCTGACAGTTGGCGTTTTGCCGCTGGTGTCTGTCAGGTTAAGTTTGGTTTAGGAACTTTTCCTTCCAGATTTGTTTACCTTCGATCATAGTGTCAAAGGGTGTTCGTCCGCAACACATTTTGCCCTGGTGGGTGCGCTGGGTGTTGTAGTGATGCAGCCATTCATCAAGATCGGCTTGCAGCGTGTCGATGTTGGCACAGACCTTTGTGCGGAAAGCAACCTGATAAAACTCCTGCAAGATGGTTTTGTGAAAGCGTTCGCAGATGCCGTTGGTCTGCGGTGATTTGACCTTGGTTTTGGTATGGTCGATATGGTTGATGGCCAGGAAGAGCTAGTAGTCATGCTTATCAGCCCGCCCGCAATATTCGGTTCCTGTGTCGGTCATGATGCGCAGGACGGGCAGTTCATGTTCCTCATAAAAGGGCAGCACCCGATCATTGAGCATATCGGCTGCCGTGATCGGCGTTTTGGTGGTGTAGAGCTTGGCGTGGGCGACCTTGGAATAGGTGTCGATATAGGTCTGCTGATAGACCCGTCCGACACCCTTCAAGGTGCCGACGTAGAAGGTATCCTGAGAGCCCAGATAGCCTGGGTGGGCGGTCTCAATCTCGCCGGTGGCTTCATCATCCAGCTTTTTCTTCTCCAAAGCCTGAACCTGGGTTTCAGTAAGGATGATGCCGTCCTGTGCCACTTTGGCTTCCAAGGCCTTCAGGCGATCCTTGAAGTTGGCCAGGTTATGGCGCAGCCAGATGGAGCGGACGCCTGAGGGCGAGACGAAGACACCGATCTTGCGCAGTTCATTGGATGTCCTGGCCTGGCCATAGGCGGGGAAGTCTGTGGCGCATTTGATGACGGCTTCCTCAGTGGCCAGATCAACGCGGTTGGCAAGGTTAGGCTTGCGGCGGGTGCGCTCAAAAAGGACCTCCACTCCGCCCTCATCGGCAGCGGCTTTGTAGCGGTAGAAGGTATCGCGTGAGTAACCCATGAGCTGGCAGGCCTTGGACACGTTCCCCAGCTCTTGGGCTAGGTTAAGCAATCCCGTCTTGTGTTGAATGATTTTATTGTCAGTATGCAGCATGGTTGTTCTTTCATTTTGCTGGTTAGGTTTGCACCACCAACAAATCGCAACAACCCGTCCCATTCAAGGGGCGAACGCGGGGGGCCATTTCGTACGAAATGGCCCCCCGCGTGTCCGATCAAGTCTGAACTAATTCACATCAACCCATACCAACGGTCATAAAAAGTGACCTTTTTATGACCGTTTTTTGTCTCATTGGAGAAACGCGTTGTGTTTCGGCTTTTTGGGGTTGCGGTCTCACCTCGCTCGCACCGCTCGCTCAGCCCGACCGCGCGACAGGGCCTTCGCTTATACCCTGAGGCGCGTGTCCGCCGATCTCGGGGCCGCTTGTTTTTGGCGCGGGCGTTCCCTGCGCCCTTCGGGCTTGGAGCCCGCTCGGGGGGCCGCAGTCGCGGCCCTATACCAGTTAATAAAGAGTCTGTTTTAAGGAGAACGGGCATTCGTCGAACCTCTTTAAGGTTCACCTTGACCCCATGGTTGTCTTCATTTAGCGGAGGTCAACCTCGCCGCGCCGCTGTTCCCTAGATTAGGTTTGTTTGACCGCTGTGACCCTTAGTGCCGATTGTCTCATCGCGGGTCGTAGCTGCCCAACTTTCTGGAGTCGATTCATGCCGTCCTATGCAAAGCTCATGATTTTGGGGGTTCTTGCCCTTCCCAGCGAAGCCCAAGCCTACCTGGACCCCGCTTCAGGAAACGCCCTCGGCGCCCTGATCGCGGCCCTCTTTACATCGATAGCCTTCTTTTTTCGCTCTGCCTTTTATCGGGTGAGCGCGCTTGTATCGGGGCGCGAGCTTGCGACCGCGCCGACCCCGCAAACTGCGGAGGCGCCGCCGATCCTGCTGTTTTCTGAAGGACACACCTACTGGTCAACGTTCCAACCTATTGTGGAGGAACTCCTGGCGCGCGGGGTGACTTTTTCCTACCTCACCCTCGACCACCACGATCCAGGCTTGCTGATCGATAGCCCCCTTATGCACGCCAAGCTGCTGCCGCGCAACCGAACGGGGTTCGCCAAAGTCCAACAAACTCGGGCAGGGCTTATGCTCAGCACAACGCCCAACATCGGCTGCCCCGACTACCCTTTGCAACGCCCCGCCCAGGTCAAGGACTTGGTCCATGTGTTCCACTCCCTGGCGAATGTGTCGTGCTACCGCAAAGGTAGCTTGGACTTCTACGACAGCGTCTTGATGGTAGGCCCGCACGAGGAGGCGCCTATTCGCCGTGTCGAGCAAGCCCGGGGCCTTAGGACCAAACGCTTGATCCCCGCAGGTTTGCCCTACCTTGAGGTGCTGCACGACCAGCGGCACCGCCCGTCCGCCGCGCCTGTCGAAACGGTTTCCGACTTTCGGTTCGACCGGACCGGGGCCACGGTTCTGCTCGCCCCGTCTTGGGGCCCCAAGGGTTGCTTGTCAGAATACGGCACCGACTTTGTCAAGGACCTTGCCAAAGCGGGGTTCAACATCATTGTGCGTCTCCACCCCCACTCGCACGTCTTTGAGCCCGCGCAAGTGCAAAAATGGCAGGAGGCGCTGCAGGGGATCGACGCGATCCGTTGGGATACCCATACTCTGGGCACGCAGGCCATGGCCCAGGCCCAGATCCTCATTTCCGACACCTCTTCGATCCGGTTCGATTTCGCCTTCGTCTATGAAAAACCGGTCATAACGCTCCCCATCGCTGCGGCCAGTCAAACCGACTTTGAATGCGACTATTTGGACCAAATCTGGACCGAGACCATGGCGCCCAACCTTGGTGCCCTCGTCAAACCCGAAGAGCTGAGCTCGCTGCCTCAACTTGTCACCGAGACTATGGCGAACTTCAAACCAGAACACTTGCAAGGCCTTCGGGACCAGGCCGTATCCAACTTCGGCACCAGTTCTCAGGTGATCGTCGATTATATGGTCGATCAGGCCAAACACCTGAACCAGAGCGCAGCGGATCAGATCGCAACTATTCGCCAGCTTTCGGCGCGCTTGGAAGCCCTCGAGGCTGCCGTCTTAAATCCCCAAAAATCCCCAGCCTAGAATCCCATGTATGCCTATACGATCGGCTTGATCGAAAGTCTCTTAGAACAGATTTATGCGATCAGCACCGCCGCAACCGGCTCAGTATTCCTATCGCTCTTGTTGCTGGCTCTCCTTGTTCGCGTCCTATCCCTCCCCCTGGTTCGCTTCACCGATCAAATCGTCCAGAACCAAGCGAGCCTTGACCAAGTCCTGACCCAACAAATTCACCTCATCAAGCAGCAGTTCGAGGGGGAGGCCCGCCACCGCGCCATCGAGCGGCTCTACGAGCGTTTTTCCTACTCGCCCCTCCTGGCCATCCGTGGCTTGGCGGGCTTGGCCGTCCAGCTGCCCTTCTTCATTGCCGCCTTCTACATGCTCGATACCTCGGGTCTCTTAGCCGGGGTCAGGATCCCCCTCATCGGTGAGATGGATGGGCAAGACAAAATTCTGTTTGGGGAGGCGAACCTCCTCCCGCTCATCCTGCTCGCAACCAATCTGGCGGCAGTGCATCTGGCCTTTCATCAGAGCCCACGGCAGCGAAGGCAAGGGATGCTCATTGCCATCCTGTTTTTTCTGTTCCTCTACGACAAGAAAGCTGGCCTCGTTCTCTACTGGACCCTCACCAATGCCTTGACGCTCATTTCTGCCCTATACCAGCGCTACGGCACCAACCTAGCGAAGGTTCTGATCCGCGTCCCAAATCACGGCCTGGTCCAAGGCCTCGCCCGACGCCTCACCCAACTGTTTTCTTCGCATCAGGCCTTGGCGTTCACCAAATATTTCGTTGCCGCCACCTTGGCCTTCAGCTGGCCAATGATCGATCTCATGTCAAAGAATGAGACGTTCTTCCTGGCCCATGGTTTTTCACAGCAGGCGATTTTCCTATTCTTGATCGTCTTGACCCTGGTCCCGAGCCTTGTCTTGTTCGGCGGTCGGACCTTGGTCAACCTAAGGTTCCCTTGGCTCATATCGAGATTTGACTACGCGGTCCTGTTTGGCTTGTTCGTTCTGTTCTCCTTATACCTGGTCAACACCTCGCTCTTGGGTCTAACGGGGTCGAGTAGTGAACCGGCCCTATACCTTATTTTGTCGATCCTCTTGACCTTGATCCTGCTTCAGGTCCTTCAATCCCTAAACCTGAACCGCGTATTCCCCTGGATATGCCTCTTGAGCGTCCTGCCCGCCCTTAACTTCATCTATCGCGCGCCCTCATCGGCCTTGTTCTCGACGGCATCCTCCAGCTTGCCCTACGCCGAGATCAACATCCCCGACACACCCGTTTTCATACTTATATTCGACGAGTTTTCTGGGATGACCTTGCAGAACTCCCGTCGCCAACTCAACACGCAGCGCTACCCTGGCTTTGCCAAACTTGCCGAACAAGCCGACTATTTCCCAAATGGCCTTACCCCCAGACGCAATACCAAAAATGCTGTCCCTGGTATTGCGTCTGGAGCGTTGAACGGCTCAAGCCTCAAGCGCGACGAGAACATCCTCGACTTCTTGCGATTTGTGACCGACGTCAATGTCCAGAGTAAGGTCCTGCCCACGGATCTTACCCAAGCCAGCCTCCGCACCCTCCGGGCCGACAGGAAAGACCCCCTTAAGACGGGCCTCGTTATTGACGACCTCCTTACAATCTACATCTATGCGATTGGCCACGACGAGTGGACTCGAGGCGCGTTTGGGGATTTCCCGCAGGTATGGGCCGGAATCGGCAGGCTCAATCTATTCGCTACTGACCCATGGTCAACTCAAGTTGACGCAATGCATCCAAAGCTTCGTTCCTACGAATCATGGCTAGCAGATGTGAAGTCAGGTCAACCCTTAGAGCAAATTAACTTCCTTCATATGGCTTTTCCTCACGTTCCCTACTTGGTAACCGCCACAGGGCGATCTGTTCAGCATGATAGACTATGGAGAGACGCCTTAAGTGCGTCGAATAAGGAGAGGTTTGATACCTTCGATGCTCACACAAACGTCGTTCACCACAACTACCTTCAGCAGGTTCAATCGGCCGATATTTTGATCTCAAATCTCGTTGATGCCTTGCGCACGCGGGGCATTTACGATCAGAGTCTCATTGTTGTTACGGCTGACCACGGTGTATCCTATTCTTTAGAAGGTCTTAGTCGTCGGCATCCCGTTCACGAAAAATCATGGACTAACATCATGGCCGTCCCGTTGTTCGTGAAGTATCCAAATCAGAACCACGGCAAAACGATCGATTAAATCGTTACAACCCTAGACATAGCCCCAACGCTCATGTCCGTTATGGGCATTGAACCACCCTGGGACATGCAGGGCGAGACCTTGGAAAACAGGCCCGCGGGAAGCATCTCTCGCTCGGCTTCCCATGCTACTGATTTCGACATCCATGGCGCTAAGCTCGACGAGCTTGCCCGGGAATCCATCGCTCAAACCATGAGTGTGTTCCCCGAAGAACGGTCCATAGCCCACAGTCCGGTGAACTACACAGGCGACCCATTGTACGACCCTCTCTTGGGGAGGCCCGTTCGGGACGATCAAGGGATCGACTCAAATCTGCAGTTCTCTCCCTTGGATCACACATTTCGCGGTGAAATCTCCTTCGCCGGGCTTCTAAGGGACGCGCAAGATGAAGCAGCCGACGATGTGATACTTGCCATAAGCCAAAATGGAAGGATCGCATCCATCACCAAGTCTGGCCGCGCCAGGGATCGACATGGATACGTCCCCTTCTCCCTTCCCGAGCTCGAACCATTCGACGCGCCTCGAGAGCTAAAGATGTTTGAGGTGACACGCAATGAGGACGGCACCTTCACCTTGGGCTTCGTCGCCGAGCTGGACAGCTAGAGCAATGGACACGGGGGGTTGCTTGCACAGACTTGAAACCAACCCTATGACTTCAACCCCCAAAGGCCCAAACGTCCCCTGAAACTTCGAGAAATCAAGCGCGCAGTCAAATGAAGCCCACCCAACACGTTTATGTCGGAATGAGCGCAGATATGTTGCACCATGGACATATCAACATCATCAACGAAGCCGCCAAACTCGGCGAGGTCACGGTCGGGTTGCTGACCGATCGGGCCATCGCTTCCTACAAGCGTTTGCCCTACTTAAAATTTGACGAGCGCAAGGCAGTCGTGGCGGCCATGAAAGGCGTTAGCCAAGTCGTGGCGCAAGAAACCCTCGACTACCGTCCCAACCTTGAGGCGCTCAAACCTCATATCGTTGTTCATGGCGATGACTGGAAAACCGGTGTCCAATCAAAAGTGCGCCAGCAAGTCATCGACACCCTTGCCGCCTGGGGCGGCGAATTGGTCGAGGTGCCCTATACCAAGGGCATCTCCTCCACCCAACTCAATCAGGCTGTCAAAGCACAAGGCACGACCGCAGACCGCCGCCGCGGCCACCTCAAACGCCTGCTCAAGGCCCGCGATCTCATCCGCGTGCTCGAGACGCACAGCGGTATATCAAGCCTCATCGCCGAGCACGCGGAAGTTGACTTTGGCGGCCAAAAACGCAGCTTCGATGCTGTTTGGTCGAGTTCCCTAACCGACAGCACAAACAAGGGTAAACCCGACATTGAGGCGGTGGACACCTCCGATCGCGCCCATACCATCAGTTCGATTTTTGAGGTCACCACCAAGCCCATGATCTACGACGGCGACACGGGCGGAAAGCCCGAGCATTTTGCCTTCACCGTCAGAACGCTGGAGCGGCTGGGGGTTTCTGCCGTGATCATCGAGGATAAGACGGGGCTAAAAAAGAACTCCCTGTTTGGCAACGACGTCGCGCAAACCCAAGATTCTATTGAAGATTTTTGCGCCAAGATCCAAACGGGCAAAGGCGCGCAGGTCACCGATGACTTTATGATCTTTGCCCGCTGCGAAAGTCTGATCCTGGACAAGGGCATGGAAGACGCCATCCAGCGCTGCCAGGCGTACCTCAAGGCCGGGGCCGACGGCATTATGATCCATTCGCGTAAAGAAGATGGCGCAGAAATTCGGGATTTCTGCCACCGATACCAGGAATTCGGCCTCGGTCGTCCCTTGGTCGTCGTGCCCTCGTCCTTTGATCGCATCACGGAAACCGAGTTTGCCGCCATGGGGGTGAACATCGTCATTTACGCCAACCACATGCTGCGCGCCGCCTACCCCGCGATGCAGCGCGTTGCGCAGACGATTTTGGCAAACGAGCGCGGCTTTGAGGTGCGCGACCAGTGCATGTCGATCAAGGAGATCCTAGAAGTCATCCCAGGGACCAAGTAGTGCTCAATCCCAGTTCCTATTTAGAGGCCCTCCAGGACGCGGGCGTCGCCTACTTCGCGGGCGTTCCCGACAGCTTGCTCAAGGAAATCTGCGCTTGCATCACCGACACCCTCCCTCCCGAACGTCATGTCATCGCGGCCAATGAGGGGGCTGGCGTGGGCTTGGCCCTCGGCCACTATCTGGGCACTGGTGACCTGCCGCTGGTCTATATGCAAAATTCGGGCTTGGGAAACGCGATCAACCCGCTACTATCGCTCGCAAGCAATCAGATTTATGGTGTCCCGCTCGTCCTTATGATCGGCTGGCGCGGCGAACCAGGCCATAAGGACGAGCCCCAACACGTGCACCAGGGGCGGGTCATGCTCGACATGCTCACGGCCATGGACATAGAGTTTGATATTCTCTCGACGAACATCGATGCGGCGCGCAAGCAAACTGCGACCCTCGCGCAAACAGCCCGCCAAAATCAAGCGCCCGTGGCGCTGATCATTCGAAAAGGCAGCTTTGAAACCTACGCGCCCCGCACCAAACGGCCCCCGGCGCCCTACCCCCTGATGCGCGAACAGGCGATTATCAAGGCTGCGGACAGCCTGCCGCCCAGCGCCGTCGTCGTTGGCACAACGGGCATGCCAAGCCGCGAGATTTTTGAACATCGCGCACACGCAGGCCAGGGGCACCACCGCGATTTTCTGACCGTAGGCGGCATGGGTCATGCAAACGCCATCGCTTTAGGACTTGCGGCCAGTCGCCCCGATCAACGGGTCTATTGCTTCGATGGCGACGGGGCAGTTCTGATGCACATGGGCAGCCTCGCCATCGCGGGCCAGTCTGGGGCGAAAAACCTGGTTCATTTGGTCTTCAACAATGCCATGCACGGCTCGGTTGGTGGACAGCCGACAGTGGGCTTTCAGGTTGACTTTCGGGCCATCGCCCTGGCCTGCGGTTACGCGGCCGCAACCCTCGTGGCGACTGCGCAGGAAATCGAGGCCGCCCTTACCGCCGCAGCGCGGGCAAGCGGCCCCCACTTCATTGAAATCAGGGTCAAGGGCGGACATCGATCAGATCTAGGCAGGCCCACGACGACACCTGCGGAAAACAAGCGCGCCTTGCAAGTCTTTTTGCGCGGCGAAGCTTCGGAGACTTGAGGCTTGACACCCGGAACACCGCAAACAACCCTCTCTCGTTTCGGCGCGCTCGCCAACGTGACGGCGACGATCCCCGACTTGCGCGCAGATCGTATTTTTCTTGTAACGGGCAAGAACTCGTTCGAGGCCTGCGGCGCAGCAAGGGTCCTCCTGCGGCAACTCAAAGACCGGACCACCCTCAGATTTCACGATTTTGAGGTGAACCCCAAGATTGAGGACGCGATCAAGGGCGCAGCCCTTGCCCGCGACTTCGCGCCAGAGGTCATCCTGGCCGTTGGCGGCGGCAGTGTCCTAGACATGGCCAAACTCATCAAGGCGTTCCTAAAGACACCTGGCGATCCAACGCAAATCGCGCAAAGCCAGGTTGCTGTCGTGGATCCGCAGGTCCCCCTGATCGCCGTGCCAACCACCGCCGGATCGGGCAGCGAGGCAACGCACTTTGCCGTGGTCTATTTGGGTGCGCAAAAATTCTCGCTGGCCGCCCCCTGCCTCCTGCCGAGTTGCGCTGTCTTAGACGGGTCTTTGATCAGGTCGGGCACCCCCTACCAAAAGGCCTGCAACGGCTTGGATGCCCTTGCGCAAGCCATTGAGAGCAGCTGGGCCTGCGGCGCCACGCCCGAGAGCCAAGTAACGGCTTTTCAAGCCGTCAGCCTCGCAACACTCCATCTAAAGCGCGTGGTGAAGGGCCATGCAACCCAGGGCGAACTCCAAACCATGCTAGAGGCCGCAAACCTCGCAGGTCAAGGAATCAACGTCTCCAAAACCACCGCTGCCCACGCCTGGTCCTATGGCATAACCGGCAGTTACGGGGTCCCGCACGGCCACGCCGTTTGGCTCACCTTGCCGCAAATCTTCGAAGTCCACAGCACCGCCCCAAGCAGTGCCATCCTCCATCCAGGCGGCCCAGACGCCCTCAACACCATCATGGCGCAGCTGGGCGAGCTCTTGCACATGACCGACCTTGAACACAGCGCCGCAGCCCTGCAACATAGGCTGCACGAGCTAGGGATCACCCCAAGCTTAAGCGAGGTCGGCGCCGATACACCCGAACAGCGCAAGGCCCTTTCGACCCAAGTGAACCTCGAACGCCTCTCCAACAACCCCGTCCGCTTTGACGACAAGGCCATTCGAAGGGTATTTGATTTCCCCTAGAGCGCGCCTTATCCAGCCTTGGCCGATTTATGATTGGACTCGTAACGGTTTTGTTCTGCGTGGTTGAGCACCTAAGCTCAATTACAAGGAGACAAAATCATGAGCAAATTACACAGTGAAGACTTCAAGCGCGATGCGGTCCGCATGGCTTTAAGCAGTGGGCTGACGCGCAAGCAGTTGGCCTCTGATTTGGGTGTTGGATTTTCGACGCTCAATGCCTGGGTTCGCAAATACCGTGCTGAGGTAGAAGGTAGCCCCTTGCCCCTGCATAATGGCGCAGTTGCGGATGCTGCTGAACTGGCCAAGGAAAACGAACGCCTTCGCATCGAGAACCGCCATCTCAAGGAGGAGAGGGAGATCTTAAAAAAGGCCACCCAGTTCTTTGCGGAGATAAGCAAATGAAGTTCGCCTACATCAGCCAGTATCAGGGTTGCCTTAGCCAGGAGCATCTATGCACCTTCTTCGGCGTCACATCACGGGGGCTGCGTGCCTGGAGGGCGCGGGGCATGAGCCAGCATCAGCGCGCAGACCTTGTTGTTCTGGCGCATATCAGAGAGCAGCATCGCCTCTGTATGGGCACATACGGGCGGGCCCGCATGACCGAAGAGCTTAAAGAAGAGGGCTTGCGTGTAGGTGAACGTCGCGTTGGTAGGCTCATGGCCGCCAACGGCATACGTGTGGCCCGTAAGCACAAATACAAAGTTACTACAGACAGTGCACATTCTCTGGGCGTAGCTCCCAATCTGCTGGATGGGGACTTCAGCTGCTCAGGGCCAAATCAAAAGTGGGCCTCAGATATCTCCTACATCTGGACACAGGAAGGTTGGCTGTATCTCGCCGTCGTCATGGACCTCTACGCCCGCCGCGTCATCGGTTGGGCGGTCAGTGATCGGTTGAAAAAGGGCTTGGCGATCCGTGCCTTGGAAATGGCCATCGCCCATCGAAAACCACCAGAGGGCTGCATCCATCATAGCGACCGTGGTTCTCAATATTGTAGCCATGACTATCGCGATCTGCTCACCAAACACGGCTTCAAGGCCTCCATGAGTGGCAAGGGCAACTGCTACGACAATGCCGTTGTCGAAGCCTTCTTCAAAACCATCAAAGCCGAGCTAATATGGCGGTACATCTGGCCAACCAGGAGGTCTGCGCACCGCGCCATCTTTGACTATATCAACGGCTTCTACAATCCACGCCGACGCCACAGCGCAAACGGTGGGAAAAGCCCCCTAGCATTCGAACGCTTGGCGGCATAAAAACTGCTCAACCGCGCGGAACAAAACCGTTACGAGTCCACCAATACAATGACCAAGCTATTGGCAGGCCATTTTCAGATGCCCGAGCGCAGGCTTGCTTTAAGTGAGGATGATAAGGAGCAGCTCATATATCTGATTGTCGATGGGACCGAGCGCCCCTGTCAGCGCCCCAAGAAATCGAAGGGCCGAAAGAAGATCTACTCGGGGAAAAAGAAGCGCTTTACTCATAAGCATCAAATTGTCGTCGATGATAAGAAGCGCATTCGTGCTTGTGGCCCCGTTCACCCGGGGCGCAAGCACGACAAAACCCTTTATGATCAAAGCCATCTGGACAAGCCACCAGATACCCTGCTCTTGGGCGACTTAGCTTATGTAGGAACCAACTGCGAAGTCCCGATAAAGAAATCCAAGAACCAAAATCTAAGCCAAGAACAAAAAGACTACAATAAGTGGTTCAGCTCTATGCGCGTGAAGGTTGAGCATGGCATTGGACGCATGAAAAAGTTCAACATTTTCTCTGACATCTCCAGAGGAAACCGACATGAGAACATGATTGCTAAGAATGTCGCGGCTCTGGCAAACATCAATTTAAAAATTTGCTGAGATAAGCACTAAGGGACAAGTCCGTCTGTTTTTTATCTCCCTATTGAGAATCAGGTCTATGTTAAAGCGTTCCAAGAGATCAGGATGGGCTTCGATGAGCTTCTTGGTCTTGAGGGTTAGCTGTTCGATCTCCCTTTCGAGGGTCTTGAGCATTCTCGTTGCAAGCCTCACAGCGGCCTTATGGGTAACGACTTTCTTCCTGTTGCTCCACTGCGTTTGCGTTTGCACAAGCCCTTGATGAAGACTTTGGTATTCTCCAAGAGTTTCAATGACGTCATCGCGTATCTTGGTGGGCTCAAGGGGGAGGGTTTGGCCCATGAGTGCCAGGATTTTCGCATCGACCTTATCGGTTTTTGCGAGTTGGCCGATGCTGTTGGCAAAGCATCGCGCTTGCCAAGGGTTGACCTTTGCGTAAGCGATTTGGGCTTGAGCAGGGCCACGTTCCAAGGCTCTGTGATAGAAGCCAGTTGCCTCAAAAACGACCAGGCAATCAGGAAACTTGCTCAAGGTCTTGATGAGAGCCTTAATCCCGCAAGGGGTATTGGGCTTGCAGCTATGGTTTTGGCCATTTGACACAAAAATATCGAATTGGGCTTTTGAAACATCAATTCCGATGGTAGCTTGTGACATCTTTCCGTTCCCTTTCTTGTCATAGGGGACGCACAGCTGGCTCCCTAGTATCCATTCGGGCCACTTGTAGGAAAGACGGGGTGATCAAACTCACGAACGGTGCCTGCAACGCAGCACCTAGACACGAACGATCCAGCCCCGCCGCCGATTTGGGGGTGGCCACCCCCAAATCGGCGCGTCAAGCTTACCACAAATGATCTAGCATCGCGGCAAGAAAACGCTCATATTCCATTAGACAAGACACGAAACGGTCATGAAAAGGTCACTTTTTAGGACCGTTGGTATCATTCTTTGGTCTGGTTGCTATAGAACCCCATGACCGAGCACATTCCAGGCTTCGCCAAAGGTCGTACCTTGCTGATTGTCGATGACGATGTGCGGTTTGCTGATCGTTTGGGTCTTGCTATGGAGCGGCGCGGCTACGATGTCCGTGTCACCTATAGTGTCACCGAAGGAAAGCGTGCGGGCCTGAGCGCCCCGCCCGCCTACGCGGTAATTGATTTGCGCCTGGCCGACGGCAGTGGTCTCGATCTCGTCGAGGCCATACCCAAAGTGAGCCCCAGCACGCGCATGATCGTTTTGACTGGCTACGGCAACATCGCCACGGCGGTTTCCGCAGTTAAACTCGGCGCTGCCGACTATTTGCCCAAGCCTGCCGATCTTGATACGATTGAGGATGCGCTAACGGCCGACGATCAACTTCTGCCCCCGCCGCCCGAGTTCCCCATGACGGCAGACCGAGTGCGGTGGGAGCATATTTTAAGAATTTATGAGCAATGCGGTCACAACGTCTCCGAAACCGCCCGGTGCTTGCGCATGCACCGCCGCACCCTCCAGCGGATTTTGAACAAGTACGCGCCGAGGACTTAAAGTCATTCGCGTTTGTTTTGACTCGATTAAATGGCGTTATACGAAACGGTCATAAAAGTCGCCTTTTTATGACCGTTTCGTATCTTGTCCGACGGAATATGAGCGTTTTCTCACGCCAGAAACGCGTTGCGTTTCGGCTTTTTGGGTTGCGGTCTCACCTCGCTCGCACCGCTCGCTCAGCCCGACCGCAGGACGGGGCCTTCGCTTATACCCGAGGCGCTTTCTTAGCTTGTCTCGGGGCCGCTTGTTTTTAGCGCGGGCGGTCCCTGCGCCCTTCGGGCTTGGAGCCCAACCCTCTCGTGCGCGGGCGTTCCCTGCGCCCTTCGGGCTTGGAGCCCAACCCTCTCGTGCGCGGGCGTTCCCTGCGCCCTTCGGGCTTGGAGCCCAACCCTCTCGTGCGCGGGCGTTCCCTGCGCCCTTCGGGCTTGGAGCCCAACCCTCTCGTGCGCGGGCGTTCCCTGCGCCCTTCGGGCTTGGAGCCCGCTTGGCGGGCCGCAGTCGCGACCCTTATACCAGGGAATATAGGACCCACTTCTAATTGCCGCCGGTATTACACCAAAACGTTAAGGCCACTCAATTGGTTCAAAACACACGCGAAGGGCGTGCTTTAGGGTGGAAAGGCATAAACCGCGCCTTTGGCGATCCCTTTGGGCCAGCGCGTCGTTGTGGTTTTGAGGCGCGAATAAAAATGCACGGCCTCGGGGCCGTATATGCCATGGGCACCAAAGGAGGAACGTTTCCATCCCCCGAAAGAATGGTACCCCACGGGAACGGGAATGGGCACGTTGATCCCAACCATGCCGACCTCGATTTCATCGGCAAAGGTGCGGGCAGCGTCGCCATCGCGGGTGAAAATCGCGGTGCCATTGCCGTACTGGTGTTCGTTTATGAGCTGCGTTGCGCTATCAAAGGTTTGGGGTTCCATGACACTCAAAACGGGGCCGAAAATTTCTTGGCGATAAATTTCCATATGAGGTTTGACTTGGTCAAACAGGGTGCTGCCTAGGAAAAACCCGTTTTCGTAGCCTTGCAGTGAGAAGTCCCGGCCATCGACGACCAGATCGGCCCCTTGAGCTTGCCCCTGATCAATCATGTGGCGGATCCGTGCTTTGGCGTCGGCAGTGATGACGGGCCCCATGTCAGCGGTTTCGTCGGTTGAGGGTCCGATCTTGAGCTGTTCGACACGGGGTCGCAAGTATTCGATCAGTTTTTTGGAAGTGTCGTCGCCTATGGGAACCGCGACCGACACCGCCATGCAGCGTTCCCCTGCTGAGCCAAATCCCGCCCCCATAAGGGCATCGGCGGCTTGTTCCATGTCAGCATCGGGCATGATGACCATGTGGTTCTTCGCCCCGCCCAAGGCCTGCACGCGCTTGCCAGAGGCAGTTCCACGAGTATAGACGTACTCGGCAATCGGGGTTGACCCAACAAAACTGACCGCCTTAATATCGGGATGGTCGAGGATCGCATCAACCGCGATCTTGTCGCCATGGACAACATTCAAAACCCCCTCAGGCAGTCCTGCGTCAATCAGCAGTTCTGCAACTTTGTTTGCGGCAGAAGGATCGCGCTCAGAAGGTTTCAGGATGAAGGTGTTGCCACAAGCAAGGGCCATGGGAAACATCCACAGGGGTATCATAGCTGGAAAATTGAAGGGCGTGATCCCCGCCACAACACCGAGGGCCTGGCGTTGCGAATAGGCGTCGATTTGCGGGCCGACGTTGCGGCTATAGTCTCCCTTTAAGTGGTGGGCGATGCCGCATGCAAATTCAACAACTTCCAGCCCGCGCGCGACTTCGCCCAGGGCGTCATCGTGGGTTTTGCCATGCTCTCGGCTGATTTCGCGGGCAATAAGGTCAGCATTCTGATTAAGGATTTCGGAATATTTGTAAAATATGCGCGCGCGCTTGGCGGGCGGGGTCGATTGCCAGGATGGGAATGCTGCTTTGGCCGCCGCTACTGCTGCCGCCAGATCGTCGGGCGACGACAGGCCGACGGTACCGATTTGTTCTCCCGTTGCGGGGTTGTAGATGGGACTGTGCTTCCCAGAGCTTTGCGCTGCGGGTGCGTTGGCGACCGTATTTGTCACGCAATACATGCGAATCTCCTAGCCAAAAACAGCAGTTAAGGCCTTATCAACAGCGTGAGTGAGTTCATCAACTTCGTCGGTGCTTATGACAAGGGGCGGGCTAAAGCACAGAGTGTTGTTAAACCCTGGAACCGATCGGTTTGTCGCGCCGATGACGACGCCCTGGCGCATGCAATGAGCCACCACCGCCTGGACATCCTTTTCCGATACCGGTTCCTTCGTGGTGCGATCGGCAACCAATTCTGCCCCGCAAAACAAGCCCTTGCCGCGCACATCCCCGATCACTCTGTGGCGATCTTGCAGGGCGGTCAAATTTGCGAGCAGGCGGGCGCCCATGGACTGGGTGTTGGCGAGCAGGCCTTCCTCCTCAATAATCGCCATGTTCTCAATGGCCGCAGCAGGCCCCGCAGTGCAGCCGCCAAATGTGGAAATATCACGGAAGTAGTTAAGCGGGTCGTCAGCCGCGTCTTTGAACATCTCAAAGATCTGCTCGGTTGTGACCAGACACGCGATGGCAGCGTAGCCCGAGGCGACCCCCTTTGCCATAGTCACAAAGTCGGGCTGCACCCCATAGTGCTGATAACCGAACCAGTCGCCCGTTCGCCCAACACCGCACACGACTTCGTCAATGTGTAACAACACATCGTACTTCGCACATATGTCCTGCACGCGCGGCCAATAATCGGCGGGCGGGACAATGACCCCGCCGCCCGCGGTAACAGGCTCAAGACACAGGGCCCCCACGGTATCGGGCCCTTCGCGCAAGATGACCCTTTCGATCTGATCCGCCGCCCAAAGACCATAGTGTTCGGTTTCAACTTGCGCTCTATATTCCAAGCAGTGCGGAACCTCCACGAACCCTGGTGCGTAGGGTCCGTAAAGGGCGTTGCGCTCCTGCTGGCCCCCTGCCGATAGGCACGCCAGGGTAGTGCCGTGGTAGTCGCGATCGCGGTAGAGAATTTTATGCTTCTTGCCGCCGTACTTCTTGTGGGCGATCTGCCGAACCATCTTAAAGGCCTTCTCATTGGCCTCGGATCCGGAGGTGGTGTAGTAGACACGACTCATGCCCGGCATTTTGTTCAGCAATTGTTCGGCAAATTTAGCACCGGGGATCGTACCGACGGTACCGCCGAAGAAAGGGATTTTTAGCAATTGGTCGTAAACTGCTTTGGCAATCCGTTCGCGCCCATAGCCTACATTGACCGTCCATACCCCGCCAGAAACGCCGTCGAGGTGTTCCTTTCCCGTGGCGTCCCAGATGCGCGCATCCTTGCCCTTGATCATGACCCGTGGGTCAGCCTGTTCAAAAGGTTTGTGCTGGATCAGATGATGCCAGACGTGGGCTCGGTCGGCCTCAATCACCTGAGCTATGTTATTCGGAACGACCATGTCCATAAAGAATCCTCCGTTTAAGGATGGGGGTTTAGAGAAACATAAATGCTCCAGCCTCGGGCCACGCAACCCTGGGCTGGGTTTGAGGTTCTAATACCAACGGTCATAAAAAGTGACCTTTTCATGACCCTTTCGTGTCTCACGGCAGAAACGCTTCGCGTTTCGCCTCCGACGGGGCCTTCGCTTATACCCCGAGGCGCTTTCGCGCCGATCTCGGGGCCGCTACGGGGGCCGCAGTCGCGGCCCTTATACCAGCGATCATAAGAGTCATTTATAATTGCCGCTGGTATAATACCAATTTTCATGAATGGTGACCCATTCATGAAAATTTTGATCTCACGGCAGAAACGCTTCGCGTTTCGCCTCCGACGGGGCCTTCGCCTATACCCCGAGGCGATTTCGCGCCGATCTCGGGGCCGCTTCGGGAGCCGAGGTCGCGGCCCTTATAGCAGTTCATAAGGGTCATTCTCAAAGAAAACTGGTATCAAAACACAAACACCTTGTCGGTGACGGCGCTAAGCCGCGCACCACAGAGCTGCGCTGAAACCTGCATAGGATTTGCAAATTCTTGTATCATGCGACTTTGATACAACTGAGCTGTCCAACGAACTCGAGGGTTTTGGCGACGGCTTGCGCGCGGGAGGTTTGCGGCGCATCCAGCGCATCAGCCAGGGTTTGAACGATAGCGGATCCGACGACCGCGGCATCCGCCTTGGCTTGAATCTCGGCCACTTGCGCAGCGGTTCTGATACCAAAGCCCACGGCAATAGGTAGGTCGGTCTCGGTGCGCAATCGCGCCACCGCCGTGCCGATATCCGCGGCGTGCGGCGACGCCGCCCCCGTAATACCCGTAATGGAAACGTAATATAGAAAACCGCTGGTATTTTTTAGGACGGTGGGCAGGCGCGTCGCATCGGTAGTGGGGGTGGCGAGACGAATGAAGTTCAACCCAGCGCTCCGCGCGGGCAGGCACAATTCCGCGTCTTCTTCGGGCGGCAAATCGACCACGATCAAGCCATCGACGCCCGCAGCGCGCGCATCGGCCAAAAAACGCTCGACGCCGTACTGATAGATCGGGTTGTAATACCCCATGAGGACAAGGGGGGTGTCCGAGTCCTTGGTGCGGAACGCGCGCACCATGGTCAAGACTTTTGCAATCGACATGCCCCCAGCTAAGGCGCGCGATGCCGCTAGTTGGATCGCGGGGCCATCGGCCATGGGGTCGGTAAAGGGCATCCCCAATTCGATCACATCCGCCCCGGCAGCGGGCAAACCGCACAAAAGATCCAGGCACGTGTCGTAGTCTGGGTCTCCCGCCATGATGTAGGTGACAAGCCCCGACGTTCCCGCCGCCTTCAACTGGGCAAACCGTGTTTCAATACGCGTTGACATGGGCAGCTACGCCATTTTGAAGCCGAGTTTCTCGGCCACGTTGAACACGTCTTTGTCGCCGCGACCACACATGTTCATGACCAGGATATGGTCCTTGGGCAAGGTGGGGGCAATCTTCATGACGTGCGCCAAAGCATGGCTCGGCTCCAGGGCGGGCAGGATGCCCTCGGTTCGGCAACAAAACTGGAAGGCGTCTAGGGCCGCATCGTCTCCTTCGGCGACGTAGGTAACGCGCCCCGTATCGCGGAGCCAGGCGTGTTCAGGGCCGATGCCGGGGTAATCAAGTCCGGCGCTGATCGAATAGCCTTCGTTGATTTGGCCATCTTCGGTTTGTAGCAAATAAGTTCGGTTGCCGTGCAAGACACCGGGCTTGCCCGCATTCAGGCTGGCGCAGTGCTGATCTCCCTCCAAGCCTTTGCCTCCCGCTTCGACGCCGATCAGCCGCACCGACGGTTCGTCCAAGAACGGGTGGAACAGACCGATGGCGTTGGACCCGCCGCCTAGGCATGCGATCAGTGTATCGGGCAAACGCCCTTCGGCGGCTTGAACCTGTTTGCGCGCTTCCTGGCCGATGATCGATTGAAAATCACGAACCAGCTGGGGGTAGGGGTGCGGGCCTGCCGCAGTTCCAATGATATAAAAAGTATCAGCGACGTGGGTCACCCAATCGCGCAAAGCTTCGTTCATGGCGTCCTTTAGGGTGCCGCGGCCCGAGGTGACGGGGACGATCTCCGCGCCGAGCAATTTCATGCGGAACACATTGGGCCGTTGTCGCTCTATATCCTCAGCGCCCATATAAACGACGCAAGGCAAGCCAAATAGCGCGCAAACTGTGGCGGTTGCGACTCCGTGCTGCCCTGCCCCGGTTTCGGCAATGATACGGGTTTTGCCCATGCGTTTGGCCAGCAGGATTTGGCCCAAGCAATTGTTGATTTTGTGTGAGCCCGTATGGTTCAATTCATCGCGCTTGAAGTAAATTTTCGCCCCTCCAAAGTATTCGGTGGTGCGCTGGGCAAAGTAAAGGGGGCTGGGGCGACCTATGTAGGTCGTTGACAGGTCCTCAAATTCGCGCCGAAAGTCCGGATCGTCCTTGAATTGCCGGTAGGCTGCTTCCAGGGCCAAAATATTTGGCATGAGCGTTTCGGCAACAAATCGGCCGCCATAAATTCCGAACAACCCCCGTTCATCGGGGCCCGAACGCAAGGAATTGGACACGAGGTTCATGGACGAGTTGTAGCCGCCTTAGCATGGTGAATAAAGGCCCGAATCAAATCCGCGTCCTTTTTCCCCTTGCGGCGTTCCACGCCCGAGGAAACATCCACAGCTTGCGCGCCGCTGACCTTGATCGCCCGGGCGACATTGGCGGGGGTGAGACCTCCGGCCAGGACCCATGGTTGCGGCGCGGCCCACTTTTGTAAGATCTGCCAGTCAAAGGCGCTGCCGTTGCCGCCGGCAATCGCAGATCCCGCCGGGGGTTTGGCGTCGAGCAACAGCCGAGCACACGGCTGCACCTGTTGCGGCAAATCTTGACGCCCTGACACACCTAGGGCGCGCCAAACGGGCAAGCCCCAGTCTTTGTCGAGGGCGCCGTGGGTTTGCAAAATGTCAATCCCGCTCCCTATGATCTCCTCGAGCGGTAAGGACCCCTGCGGCTGCCAAAGCCCGACGGCTCTAACGCCTGCGGCCTGAACCTGGGCAATCATCGGTCGGGCGATCTCGACATCAATAAACCGGGGGGAGGCTTTGACAAAGACAAACCCGACAAAGTCCGCTCCCGCCTCAATACAGATTTGCACCGTTTGGGGCGACCTGAGTCCGCAGATTTTAGTTAACGTCATAGTCGGGACAAGCAAACGAACCGGGCGTAGACGAGGGCCCAAACCGCAAACAAACCAGCGGCCAGAACTAGGCGCAACCACAGCGGGCTCGCAATCAGAAGTAATCCACCCAATCCTGCCCAAAGGCTGAGGCCAAAGCCAAGGCTCAGCCGCCACGACCCCCGACGCCACGCCTGCGCCAGGGTTGGCGCGGCAGGCCCCCCGGAACGCCAAAAAAAGTAAGGTATGAGGCGGGTCAGGAAAACGAGCAAGCTCGCCGCAAAACTTGCGTAAACAAGGTTGGTGACTGCCATGACTTGGGCAAAGCGCGCACCATCAGCCGGCGTCAGAGGCAGCTGATCGCGGGCGATTTTCTGAAGCGCGTCAGTTTCTGTGAGGCCGGTGCCGTCATTGCTGAGGGCGATTCTTTGTTCAAATCCAACGAACCTTAGATGGAGGTAGGTCTCCAAGCCCGCGGCCACGAGTGCGCCCACAAATACAAGGAAGACGAGGGCATAAAGTCGGCCACAATCCGCCCAGATGTGCCGTTGAAACAGCGGGTAGCCGAGTTCTTGCCAGCCCTTGCGCCACGTTGGCGGGCTCTGGCTTGCCGCAAGCCCCATAAGGCGACCAGCTGCCCCTAGCAGGTAGGTCAGCAACAAAACCAGGACAAAGGATAGCTGAAATAGCCCCATAACTCGCTGGCGAGGGCTGTCCGCAGCCGCAATTGGCAAGGCCAGCAGTAAAGCCATCAAGACACCAAGAGACACCAGCGCGTAGCCAAAGCAAAGGCGATTCTTAAGAACCCTAACCTCTTCCTTAGTGCCCATAACTGAGGCCTCGCCCTTGATCCGCCTCTGGCTGCCAGCCCGTGCGTAAGCAAACACTGATCGACAGCCCTATTGTAAATGCGGCCATTGCCGCAAGCCAAAGAGCACTGGACAGGAGTGTGACCAAGACTACCCCGCCCAGATTCGTTGGGGTCCAGAGCCACTGCAAACCCGCTATGAGCGCCGTGCTGGGCGCCAGGGTGACAAGCATCAAAACCGACAAGCGTCCCCATACGTCTCGGGTTGCGCGCCACGAGTCGCGCAGTCCATAAGTGGCGTCAACGGCGACGGCGGGCAAGACGAAGGCAAAGCGAAGGAACAACAGATAAAAAAGGACAGCGCACATGCCTTTTAACGCGCTGGAGGGCCCGTCGGTCATGACCAAGATCTTTGGGAAAAAGTCTGGGACGCTGCCTTGAACTGCCCAAATTACCTGTAACACGACAAAGGTCCCATAAGGCAGGAAGGCAAGCGCGGGCAGGGCCACAACATGAAGAGTTGCGGCCATAAACCTGCCAAAGCGGCTCAGCCCTGCTGCGCGGATCGGTTGGAGACGGATGGACTGACTGAGCAGCGTAAGGCGAAAGATTAGGAGGGAAAACAGGCCAATCAGCACGAAGTCCCCAGTAACAGCTTTCAGTAAGCTCAAGGCCTCGGTTTGTAAGAGGGATTGCGCAAAACTTGGTGTCGCGTTCCCGATAACCGAATCGGCAACAAAAAATCCAAGAGCAATCAAAGTATAAGCAAACCCTGTAAGACTGCCCAGCAACACAAGAGGCTTGCGTCTTCGCACGAGGTCGCCCCAGGTATGGCTTAGAACAAGGCTCAAGTGCAAGTCCGGCAAACGAGGATGGTAGGAGACCGCCATGGATTTAATCGGCATGTGGGTAGCCCTACCATAAGGGGGATTGGGTCGTCGAAACACCAAGGCAGGGTCCTTTCCACGCAGGTCGATCAACAGGCAGATCTCTATCGCGTTTTTTTGCCCGCGCCAATCTGGAATGCCATACTTTACCGCCCATTTGTTCTGCCCATTTCAGAATCTGCACAGTATTCTTTGCCCGCGTGGCATTATTTTGAGTTCTTGATCCAGGCTAAGTTCGAGTGCAAAACGGGCCGAACCCGAGGGACATCCGCGCCAACAAAGGACTGAAAGCCATTCAACCGTTTCACTACAAAAGCGCTGGGATTTAAGCGCTATGCCCCCCACTCCCATTCGTATTGCCCCGTCCCTGCTCGCCGCCGATTGGTCATGCCTTGGCCAAGAGGTGCAAGACCTCGACATAGCAGGGGCAGACCTCATGCACCTTGATGTTATGGACGGTCATTTCGTGCCCAACCTTAGCTTTGGCCCAGCTTTGATCAAGGCTCTGCGCCCTAAGACCGCCAAGGTTTTTGATACTCATCTAATGATTGCGCCGGTTGATCCCTACTTGCCCGCTTTCGCGGAGGCTGGGTCGCAAATCATGACGGTGCATGTCGAGGCAGGGCCGCACATTCACCGCAGCTTGCGGGCAATCCGCGATCTTGGCTGCAAGGCAGGATTGGCCCTGAACCCTGGCACCATGGTTGAGTCGATGCGGCCCCTTTTGGGGGAGTTTGATTTGGCTTTGGTCATGACCGTCAATCCAGGTTTTGGCGGCCAGGCGTTCCTACCTGCCTGCCTCGACAAGGTACAGACCTTGGCGCAGTGGCGTGAAGACCAGGGACTGGGCTATGACATCGAGGTAGATGGCGGCGTTACAGCCGCTTCAGCCCCTGCGTGCATTGCGGCTGGGGCCAATGTCTTGGTAGCGGGATCTGCGATCCTCGGTCAAGGTGCGTCTGGCTACGGCCAAGCCATGGCTGACCTACGGGGGTAAGGCGGGATGAAACCGCGATGAACGGGGCTTTGCAAAGCCTGCCTTTCCGCTTGCCCGCTAATCGACGATTTTATGGTCGACAGGTCGGCGCATTTCCCTTGGTTCAGCCTAAAAAACTCTGGCCAGGTGATCGCGATGTCGGCAACCGACTGACCAAGGGGCATTTTCGTTTTGGGGGGCAGCAGATTGATATGCGCGATGAGACCTGGTATCCTGCGGCAGCAGAAACAGCCTGGTTGCAGCGGCTACACGATTTTGCCTGGTTGGACGATTTGCGCGCCTCCACTGACCGGCGTGCGCGCCTAACAGCGCGCACGTTGGTGCGCTTATGGATCGACGACCATCGGCGCTATCGCCCCCATTCGTGGCACCCTGTAATCCTTGCCACCCGTCTGACTCAATGGATGATGCACTTTGACTTTCTTAAGTCAACCGCTGATCCAGGGCTTCAAAAAGCCATGCTTAAGTCTGCCGCGCAGCAAGCAGCCTTTTTGCGGCGCTTGGGCCCACGTAGGTTGAGCGGCGCCGATCTGATTCGCTGTATAAAGGCCCTAATCCTAGTCGACTTGTGTCTCATTGGATTTGGTCCTGTGGTGCAAAGGCATTTGAGCAATCTGGAGGACGCTTTGGCTGACCAAGTCCGCGCCAACGGGTCCCATGCGCAGCGGTGCCTACAGAGTCAAATGCAGGTGTTGTTTGACCTCATCGATATAGGATCTGCCCTCATGTTGACAGCGCAGGCCCTTCCCCAAGAGACCCAGGCTAAGCTTGCCAGCTTGGCAGGCGCGATCCGCCAGCTCCAGCACGGCAACGGGCGCTTGGCCCGGTTCCAAGGCGATCCTTTAGTTGGTGCGGACGCGATTCGCGAAGCCCTGGAACGGGCTGACGGTGGACAAACTCCCACCGCTGGTCCGGCGGACAACGATGGATTTTACCGTCTGAAGGCGCGGCGCAGCCTCCTGCTAGTCGATGCTGGCACGGCGCCCCAGCATCCTGGACCTTGCGGGATTCATGCAGGGACCCTGGCATTTGAATTTTCCATTGGGCAAGTTCGCCTCGTGACCAACTGCGGCAATTTCGACGCGGGGGCCGACTGGGCGCAGTTCCAACGCACGACCAACGCCCACTCCACCCTTATCTGGGCCAATCGCAATTCTTCTGAACTCTTGAGCCTTGGTCGCGTCGGCCGCCGCCCCCAGCGGATTCAAAACCAACTAGAACAGGACGCATACGGGGTATACCTGCGTCTGTCCCACGATGGCTACGCGGGGCTTGGCGGCGGGGTTCATACCCGGACCTTGAGTTTGCGCGCTGATGGCCTGGTCTTGGAGGGGGAAGATCGCATGGGTGGTACGGGTTTTGATCAAGCTGTAGTCCGATTTCATCTTAACCCAGGAATTTCGGCAGAACTGACCCAAGCGCGCCGCGCGGCGCTGTTGCGCCTGTCCGCCCGTGAGACGGGGTGGCGGTTTGAAACATCGGGTGCCCGTTTGCAAATTGCCGAAACGGTTGTCGCCAATGAACGAGGCGAACCAACCCGCAGCCAACAACTAATCCTATCACCCGACCCACAGAGGGCCGCTCCTGAAGATAGTTCTCTGCGATGGCGTTTTAGTCAAGAAGGAGTGCATTTATGACCAGGCCTACAACCGCATCATCGCTTTGCAAGCGCGCCCTGATTTCTACTTCTGACAAGACCGGCCTGGCGAATTTCGCTGCGGCTTTGGTGGCGCGTGGCTTCGATCTAGTCTCAACAGGCGGAACAGCAAAGGTCCTTCGAGACGCGGGCTTGGATGTCAACACAGTTGAGTCTTTGACCGGGTTTCCAGAAATTCTAGATGGCCGGGTCAAAACCTTGCATCCCGTCATCCATGGTGGCCTGCTGGCCGACCCGCATCGCCCCAACCACCGAGCCACTCTTGCCGCTCATGGGATTGAGGGATTCGGTCTTGTCGTCCTCAATCTTTATCCTTTTGCACGAACTCTGGCGGTCAAGGCCTCGTTCGAAGAGTGCCTTGAGCAAATCGATATTGGCGGCCCCACCATGTTGCGCGCCGCGGCCAAAAATCATGCCCATGTCTTGCCCCTAATTGATGCGGACCAATTTGACGTGACCCTTGCGGCCATAGACGCAGGTGATCTAGACCCCTTGCGTCGAGCCTACGCGGCACGAGCCTTTGACCATACTGCTAAGTATGACCGCCTTGTCGCCGATTTTTTGGCGGGGGGCGAAACGCAGCCACTCCGCTATGGGGAGAACCCGCACCAGACGGGTGAACTGATTTTATCAACGGCCAAGGGATTGAACTGCGCCGCGCACGGGGTGCAAGTGCAAGGCAAGGCCCTCTCCTACAACAACTATCTCGACGCCGACGCCGCTTGGGAGTTGTGTCAAGATTTAGGCGGCATCAACGCCGTGATTGTGAAACACACCAACCCCTGCGGCGTGGCTTACGGTGAGACCATTGGCGAGGCCTTTGATCGAGCCAGGGCCTGCGACCCTATCTCTGCTTTTGGCGGGGTCATCGCCCTCTCGGGGCCCTTGGATGAAGAAACCGCTGCCCGCATTCGCGAGCTGTTTGTCGAGGTCGTCCTAGCCCCGGAGATCGGCACCGCTGCCCGCCGCGTGTTCGCCCACAAGCCCCAGGTACGACTGCTGGAGGTGCCAACCACACAACGCCCTTCGAGGCCTTGGGCCTATCGATCCTTGAGCGGGGCCATGGTGCGACAGTCCTTTGATCGGTATCGGGTTCAGGCTGAGGATCTAAGGACGCCGACGGCTAAGACTCCGAGCGCGATGCAGGTTCAAGACTTGCTCTTCGCTTTTATGGTAGCCAAGCACACCAAGTCCAACGCCATTATCCTCGCCCGTCAAGGACAAACCTTAGGCATCGGCGCAGGTCAAATGAGCCGAGTCGATGCTGCACGCATGGCTCGGTGGAAAGCCGAAACGGCGGGGCTGGACGTACGCGGCTGCGTCGTGGCGTCGGATGCATTCTTCCCATTTGCCGATGGACTGCAAGTGGCCATCGACGCCGGCGCCAGCGCAGTGATCCAGCCAGGGGGCTCCCAGCGCGACAAGCAGGTCATAGCCGCCGCAAACGCAGCAGGACTGGCCATGGTCTTCACGGGCGTTCGACACTTTCGGCACTAGTACCAGTTTTCATAAATGGTGATCCATTCATGATAATTTTCGTTCTCACGGCAGGGGCGCTTCGAGCTCCTGCCGTGAGCATCCATGACAAATCATACCAACTCCGCTAAAAATTGACATTTTCAGCAGACGCCCATTCAACAGCGTATCGCGTCAATTGCACAACGAAATTGGGTACGCGTCAATTGATCCCGCCGCTGGTATTAATGAGGGTCCAGGAAGGCAGAAAAAAGCCTGGCTCAGAGCCAGGCTTTCGGGTCATTGTAAGGGGGGAGGAGACATGAGGAGACCCGAACCTCATTGATCAAGGAAGAAACTTGATGGGGTGGGGGTAAGGGAATTCCGTTTCGGAAACTAGCCTCATATGCACACATCGGTCATGTGCTGGGCGCATACCTTATGACCCCAATGTGATGTCGGTGATCCCAGTTATGATCTTCTTTTGAAATTGACTGTCCCAATCGACTTGGAAACCGCTACAGAATCCACTGTAGCGGCAAGTTTGGTGTCCGGATCGGTCCGATTCGGACTTTTCATACATCAAAAATCCTCTTCTCTGACATTTTCTAAGAAGAAATCGCGAAAGGCCACTACCTTTTGCGAATTGCGCAATTCCTCGGGATAGGCGTAGAAAATACTGATCTTGGGTGCTTCCACCTCAGGCATGACGCGCACGAGGTCCATATCTTCGGTCACCAAATAGCCAGGCAAGCAGGCGATGCCTGCCCCGGTTGCAACAGCGCGGCGCAGGGCGATGAGGTTGTTGATTGTCAGTGCTGGGGTGCGTGGGCTCATGCCTTCCCGCCCCGCACCCATGAGCCAGTTGAGATTGGGAACCGGCGGACGCGTTTGAGTGCCATAGCACAAAATCTGATGCTGATCAAGATCAGCAAGGTTCTGCGGGACGCCACGATGGTTTAAGTAGGCTTGGCTGGCGTAGAGATGCACATGGGCGCTGAATAGGAACCGACGTATCAGATCGGGCTGGCGCGGCTCGGTGAGCCGAATCGCTACGTCCGCCTCGCGCATGGAAAGATCTAGCGGCGTGTCGGTCAAAATCAGGTCCAAATGAATTTGGGGATAGAGGTCCAAAAACTTACGAACCAGCGGCGCAACGACGGTTTCACCTAAGGCAATCGTGGAAGTGACTTTCAAAATGCCGGTGGGTTTGGTTTTTGCCGCGTTCAATGCTTCCTGGGCTCTGGTTACGGCCCCATAGACCTCGTGAGCGGCACGGTAGAGGATTTCACCTTGTTCGGTGAGGATCAAGCCGCGCGCATGACGGTGGAACAAGCTTGCCTTGAGGCTCTCCTCTAGTCCTGAGATCTGCCGCGAAATGGCCGATTGCGATAGATTTAAGGCCTCGCCTGCGTGGGTAAAGGACCCCGCCTTGGCAACTGCATAAAATACACGTATCTTGTCCCAATCCATGCTGATCGCCCTCCTTTACGTTCGGCTCATAAGCCAGGATGAAATCCGCGCAAGGGCCCCTGCTCCAAAGTCGTTCGCACTTGTATTGATCAATCTGATGGCTTTTCAGTCCTATAGTATGATCTAGTATGATCGTTTTAGGTTTCCGCAAGCGGTTCTATCCAGCGGAGGAAAATCAGGCCCCGAATGGGAGCATGGGCGTCAGCAATTTTTCCGCGTCGCACGATCTTTATGTGGTTTTGACGAGCCAGACCAATTGCGGCAGAGCAGATGGCGCGGATTTGGCGTCGCCAGCGTTCTTGACCATGAGTTTCCTTTGGCCCCACGGGAAACGCTGTGCGCGCCAAATCTTCAGGGGTGTATAGACGCCGGCATCCGTGGATTTCACCGACGGTAAGGACCCAGCCCCGCAAGTCCATGCTCAACCCCGCAATCCCATGAGGCGCAAGCGCAGGCCGTTGAGCTTTATGAAGCCTGCCGCGTCGCGCTGATCATAAACGCGATCTTCCTCAAACGTCACATGGGCCTCCGAATAAAGAGAGCGATCCGACCAACGCCCAACGACGGCGACGGTGCCTTTGTAGAGTTTGAGCCGAACGGTTCCCTCAACATGGGCTTGGCTTGCGTCGACGGCCGCTTGCAGCATGGCCCGTTCGGGAGAGAACCAAAAGCCATTGTAAATCAACTCAGCGTAGCGCGGCATGAGTTCGTCTTTTAGATGCATAGCCCCGCGATCAAGAGTCAGCGACTCGATACCGCGATGGGCCGCTAGCAAAAGGGTGCCGCCAGGTGTTTCGTAAATCCCACGAGACTTCATGCCGACAAACCGTCCTTCAACCAAATCTAGGCGGCCGATACCGTGCGCGCCGCCCAGCGCGTTTAGCTTGGTCAGTAGCTCAGCAGGACCCATAGACTGCCCGTCGATCGCGACGGGATCCCCGTTTTCGAACGTGACTTCGGTGTAGGCGGGCACATCGGGTGCGGCTTCGGGTGCGACCGTGCGCTGATAGACCAATTCGGGAGCTTCGATTGCAGGGTCCTCCAACAACTTACCTTCTGAAGAGGTATGGAGCAAGTTGGCGTCGACCGAGAAGGGTGCCTCGCCGCGCTTGTCTCTGGCGATGGGGATTTGGTGCTTTTCGGCGAATTCGATCAACTTGGTACGCGAGGTCAAATCCCACTCTCGCCAAGGGGCGATGACCTGAATATGAGGATCGAGGCTGTAGTACCCCAGCTCAAAACGAACTTGATCGTTTCCTTTGCCCGTAGCGCCGTGAGCGACGGCGTCGGCGCCAACCTGACGGGCAATTTCGATTTGTCTTTTGGCAATCAAAGGTCGGGCAATGGCGGTGCCGAGCAAGTAGTGTCCCTCATAAAGCGCGTTGGCTCGAAACATAGGAAAGACAAAATCGCGAACGAATTCGTCGCGTAGATCATCAATAAATATGTGATCGTGACCAATGCCGAGCTGCAGAGCTTTAGCCCGTGCGGGACCTAGCTCCTCCCCTTGACCCAAATCGGCGGTAAAAGTTATGACTTCGCAGTTGTAAGTGACTTGCAACCATCTAAGAATTACTGAAGTATCTAGGCCCCCTGAATAGGCGAGCACGACTTTTTTGATTGATGTTCTGTCCATGTCTCGCTGCTACTTAAGGCGCGGGCTTGGGGCAAGGCCGCACCTTAGAATTTCCCGTACGTTCTGCGATGCGCGCGTCCTGATCCTTAAAGTCGTGTGCAACGACCCTTGAGTTCACGTTCAAGCGTCACCTAGGCGGCGCTACCACTTGGTCGCTCGTCTTTGAAGGGTTGAATTTTCAGTTCTACCAGTTTTCCTAAAGACTGACTCTTATGAACTGGTATAGGGGCCAAGATTGCGGCCCCCCGAGCGGGCTCCAAGCCCGAAGGGCGCAGGGAATGCCCGCGCACGAAAGGGTTGGGCTCCAAGCCCGAAGGGCGCAGGGAACGCCCGTGCCAAAAACAAACAGCCCCGAGATGAGCTAAGAAAGCGCCTCGGGGTATAAGCGAAAGCCCCGTTGGAGGCGAAACGCAACGCGTTTCTGCCGTTAGACGAGACCTCAGCATAATTCGACTTCGGATCAAAGGACCACAATATGTGGTGTTATAAAAGCAAAGTTAGCACCATATATTGCTATCAACTTTCGATCCTCTGATTTATGCTGAGGTCTCAAGACATGAAACGGTGATAAAAAGGTCACTTTTTATGGCCGTTGGTATCAATGCTGCTGTCAGTATTGCAG
The DNA here is from genome assembly GCA_965228345.1 of Alphaproteobacteria bacterium. GTDB lineage: Bacteria > Pseudomonadota > Alphaproteobacteria > UBA7985 > UBA7985 > CAXQZM01. Next base: position 190,968 of record CBDDHH010000004.1, read on the forward strand.
CGGGTCCGTCACCTATGCTGCACGCTCAACACTTGCGCCGCTGGAACGACCGTGGCGAATTCGCCGTCGAGCGTGCTTAAGGAGACGGAATGGACTTGTTCTGCTGAATGCGCCACGCCGTCGGGACCCGTGACGCCGTAGGCCCAGACGGCATCGGCGACATAGGTTGTCTCAAAGCCAAGATCACTGGCCGCCCGCGCGGCGGACTCTGCGCAATGGTTGGCGGTCGCCCCGCATATGACCACTTCCTCTATACCTGAGGTTCGCAAATCGGCTTCCAAAGACGTGCCTGCGAAGGCGCTGCTGGCGTGCTTTATAATCACATTCTCATCACCCGCTGGCGCCGCGAAAGGTTGCACGGCGGCGCCCGGCGCCCCTTTGTGGAAGGGATCGTCGGGGCTTAGGCCGTGGTGATGGATATGGAACACCTTCTGGCCTGTTTTGCGGAAGTGAGCGAGCAGGGCCTCGATGTTTTGCTGGGCTTGCGGACAAGACCGCTCCGCACCATTGGCGTCGTCGTGAGCCAAGGCCATTTGCACATCGATGACCAAAAGGGCGGTTTTCATAGGGCGTTCTCCAAGATTTGTGATCGTCAGTTCTTAGAGTTTCGCGCTCGTGCCGCCAGGATGTTTTTGACCCGGTCCCCGTAGATCCGAATGTTGACCTCATCGCTCAAAACCGTTCCTGGATCTTCGCTATAGGTCATGATCGCGGTGGTGCGTGGAAGGGTGCCCTCGACTTCTGTGACGCCATGGAGGGAATATCCGCCACGGAATAGGGTGAGGGTTCCGGCCCCGCGACTCAAGGTCTTCGCCACCGACATGTCGCCGCTGAGTAGTCGTTGCACCCGAGGGGCATCCTCCGTTTCATCGGTTCTTGAATTGGGTAGGAAGGCGAATTCTCCACCCTTGTCTGCTGCTTGCAGCAGAAGGGTTATGGTGCACTCGGTCGTATCGTAGTGCCAGGCATGCCAACAGCCAGGTTCAAGAGCGACGACATTCAGGGCCTGAAATTCGTCGGCGCAGCGATAGAGGGTCTGCTTCTGCTGAACTTGACGAATGAAGTCGGTGAGCATGTTCGAGTGGTAGAGCTGCTTCAACTTTGTCTGCGCGGGAATTTGATCATCGGCTAATTGCCGGCTGGTATGAACGTATTCCCCTTGACGCACATCTTCCTTCGTCGCCCCAGGGAGTGCCTGGCCTTGGTAGATCGTACGCCGAATGGTCAAGGTCTCCGCGGTTGGCAGCAGCGCCTTGGCCTCCTGCGCTAAAATCTTGACGGCCTCTGGTGTTAAAAAGTCATCGAAGCTGCACCAACCGTACGTTTCCATGTGCGCCTGGCACGTCGTCAAAAAGTCCAAGCCCTTGCCCTGGGTCAGGTCCACGAGTGGATACCGTTTCAAGTCAATCAGGTCCAACCCTACGTCGTGGTGCGGATCAGGTTTTCGTTCGCACATACCGATTTCCTTTCCAAGGGGTCGCTTGCAATGACCCTGTAGTTGCGTGTAACCTCCGCGCGGCTGCGGCTCAACGTTGATAGCTAGACACTAAACCGACTCAATGTCGAGTTCTGTCTTTTCTGCGTCCTCAAACGCAGTGATGAATCAAACCTTCGTGGTCGTGGGTATGAAAGCGCTGGATTCGCCTGCCGGCGCCCCTTAAGGAGCCGCCATGGTCCTTACCGTCATCGACTATGGCTCGGGCAATATCCGATCTGTTGCCAAGGCTCTGGAGGCGGCGAGTGACACGCTCGTGCGCGTAACCGCCGACCCCCGGCACGTTTCTGGTGCTGCGCGCTTGGTGGTGCCCGGCCAGGGCGCATTCGGCCGATGCCGCGCCGGGCTCCTGGCAATTGAGGGGCTGATGGATGCTCTGAACCTGGCCGTTTGCCATCATCGTGTGCCCTTTTTGGGGATTTGTGTGGGCATGCAACTGATGCTTGAACGCGGCTTGGAAGACGGGGTACATCCAGGGCTAGGCTGGATGCACGGTGAAGTTGCGCTCTTGCGTCCCGGGCCTTCGGATGTCAAAATTCCGCACATGGGCTGGAATCAGGTTCGCGTAGAACAGGACCATCCGGTTTTGGTCGATTTGCACGAAAGAGATCTGTATTTTTGCCATTCCTTCGCGGCGCAAGGGGTCGCCGCGCCGCTGGCAACGACCGACCATGGTGGCCCGCTCGTTGCCGCTATCGGTCAGGAAAACATGATCGGGGTGCAGTTCCACCCTGAAAAATCGCAAGAGGTCGGGCTCGCCTTACTAAGGCACTTTTCCAAGTGGACGCCATGACGGTCCCAAGCGGCATCCAGACGCGGCTCGGCGTCGAAATCGTTGAGACTTTGAACAACGCGGACCTCAGCGATTTGTGCGCTGCAACGGAAGACGCCATCTTGCGGGGGGGCGGGTTTGGCTGGTTGACAGTGCCCGAACGATCCAAGTTGGAGGCCTATTGGCGCGGCCTGATGATGGTTCCTGGTCGCCATCTGATGATCGCGCGTCTAGACGGCGTTGTCGCTGGGGCCCTTCAACTGCACGAGGCACCGAAGAATATGGAATCCCAGGCCACAATCGGCAAAATCCAGTCGGGGTTCACCGCAAGTTGGGCACGCGGGCACGGGGTTGCACGCGCTTTGGTATGTCTGGCGATCGAACGCGCACGTGCTTTGGAACTCAAGGCGCTGAAGCTCGATGTGCGGGCCACACAAACAGCGGCAATCACCCTGTTTCGTACCCTGGGTTTCACTCAATGGGGGCAGATGCCCCGCTATGCTAGAATTGAAAACGACTGGGTCGCAGGGCTCTATTTCTATATGGATTTAACTGACGATGATTCTCTATCCAGCCATCGATCTTAAGGACGGGAAGGTCGTCCGTCTGTTTAGGGGGGATTTGGACAAGGCAACCGTCTATAGCCACGACCCGGGCGCGACAGCGCTGAACTGGGCAAACCTGGGCTTTACTTGGTTACATGTGGTTGACCTGAACGGCGCTGTAGCGGGTCAACCCGTGAACGCCGCAGCGGTTCGAGACATCCTTCGCTGCGTCGGGGGCCAAATGCAGGTTCAACTCGGTGGGGGCATTCGAACTTTGGCCCAGATCAAGACTTGGCTGGACGCGGGCCTTGCGCGCGTCATCTTGGGGTCCGCGGCGCTTTGGAACCCCGCGTTGGTCAAACAGGCGGCACACGCGTTCCCTGGTCAAATCCTTGTTGGCCTCGACGCGCGAGACGGACGGGTGGCAACCGATGGATGGGTTAAGACATCGGATACCCTTGCCCTCGACCTCGCGAAGGAGTTTGAAAACGTGGGCGTCGCTGCGCTGATTTATACCGACATTGGCCGCGACGGGGCGCTGACAGGCGTCAATGTCGACGCAACCGCGGCTCTGGCGGAGGCGGTGTCGATCCCCGTCATTGCCTCTGGCGGGGTCCGCGACGTCGCGGACTTGCACGCATTGAAGGCTGAGTCCGCCCCGATCGCGGGTGTGATTTCGGGCCGTGCCCTCTACGACGGTCGCTTGGACCCCGCGGCGGCTTTGGCGGCGTTGGCATGACGCTCAAAACGCGCCTCATTCCTTGTCTCGATGTTCACAAGGGCCGCGTGGTCAAGGGTGTCAATTTTGTCGACTTGGTCGATGCGGGCGACCCGGTAGAGCAAGCGCAAGTCTACGACGCTGCTGGTGCCGACGAACTGTGCTTCCTTGACATTATGGCCAGTCACGAGGAACGCCCCCTTATCCTTGATGTTGTCCGCGCCACCGCTGAGCAATGCTTCATGCCCCTAACTGTTGGGGGCGGTGTACGTACGATAGCAGATATTCGCAACCTCTTGGTCGCGGGTGCCGACAAGGTGTCCATGAACTCTGCAGCGGTCGCAACCCCCGATTTGATCAATGCGGCGGCCAACGCCTTTGGCTGCCAGGCGCTTGTGGTGGCGATCGATGCCAAGTGGATGGGCACGCGTTTTGAGGTCTTTGTGCGCGGCGGGCGTGAGAACACAGGTTTGGACGCTCTTGCCTGGGCGCGAGAAGTGGCGGCGCGCGGAGCAGGTGAAATTTTGCTGACCTCCATGGACCGCGATGGTACCAAGGCGGGATACGACATCGCACTTACCCAAGCCGTGTCCCGTGCGGTGCCGATTCCCCTCATCGCCTCAGGCGGAGTAGGCACGCTGGACCATCTGGTGGCAGGTGTTCGCGACGGCGGCGCCTCAGCGGTTTTGGCGGCGTCCATTTTTCATTTTGGCACCTTTACTCTGGCCGAAGCCAAGGCCCATATGACTGCGGCAGGCCTGGACGTGAGGAAAGTATGAGCGCCCATCAACTGGATCGGGTTTACGATCAGGTCGCCGATCGTGTCGCGGCTTTTAACGAGTGTCGTCTTGATCCCAAGTCCCGGACCCATCGCTACTTGCGTGAGGGACGTGCCAAGATCGCCCAGAAATTAGGCGAAGAGGCGGTGGAAGTTGTGATTGAAGCGGTGAACGGGAAAAGAAAAGATCTCATCGAAGAATCTGCCGACTTACTGTTTTTCCTACTGCTCTTGTGGGCGGAGCGCGGTATAGGACCCGAGAAAATCTGGCACGAACTGAGCGAACGCCTCAGCTTGCCCGAAGAACAAGAGCGCGCGCGTAGGAAGTGACATGCCAGATTACGACCCGACCAACATTTTTGCCAAGATTTTGACCGGCGACATTCCCTGCGACAAAGTGGGGGAAAATGAAGTTGCCCTTGCCTTTCGCGATATCAACGCCCAAGCGCCTACGCATCTTTTGGTAATTCCCAAAGGCGCCTACGTGTCCTTTGCGGATTTTTCCACCAAGGCCGAAGCGCAGGAGCAGCTGGGGTTTTGGCAACTGGTAAGTCAGACCGCAAAGGCAGCGGGATTGGAAGGGTCCGGCTACCGCATCGTGGCCAATCATGGGCCTCATGCGCACCAGGAAGTGCCGCATTTTCACATCCATATTTGCGGCGGGCGGGCACTTGGGCCACTATTGGCCCCTTAATGGGTCTTAAGGTGCTGATTTTTAAAGTTTTTTCTTGTGTGTTGACTTGTATTGTGCGCACGAGCCGTCTTATTGTATTTTTTCGCTCAGGGTTCTAATAGCGCTTTTCTCAGATTCTTATTCCCGTATTTATGCTTAACCATCATTCCCAGGATGACGTAGAAGAGGCGTCACAGTCCGATTTTTGTGCGCAGGAATGGGCGGGTCATCCCGTCGGTGTTATCTTGCGTGCTTATCGTGACTTCTATGGTCGAACGGTTGAGGATGCGGCTGCGGATTTGTGTATCCGTCGCGATCACTTGTGCGCGCTTGAGGAGGGAGAACTTGAGGTCTTACCCAAGGGCGGGTTCGGGGAGGGGTTTGTTCTCGCCTACGCAAAGTATCTAGGGCTGCCCACGCATCACATGGTGACGCTCTATCGCCATGAGCGCGCCCTTCGACCTGCGCAGTCTTCCACAGTCTCATCCCCAGACCTATTGAGGGGTGTGGCAACGGTTTCCTACTCCCCGCGTTGGCCTTCCTTCGCGGTGCTGACCATCGCCGCCTTGTTGCTCGGTAGTTCCTATTTCGTCATGGCCGCCTACACGGCAACGACCAGTCCCGACCGGCCAACTTTAGGAAACATGGACTCTCAAATCCAGCAAGACCTTGTTTTGAAAACCGTCGTTTTAGTCTCAGATGATGAAATAAGCGCGTTCTCGCAAAGCAGCGGAAGCGAAGAAGCGATCCGAGGCTTGGACCGAGGCGAAGACGTGCGTGGTGAAAGCCTCTCACATGAATGGACGGCAACTGGGTTTGATTCACCGGTGAACGCCACAGTAAACTTGTCAGCACGTCGGGACCAAGTGACCGTCTATGGTGTTTCCGTTCCTCTAGCACGGCCCGACCGTAATGACCTAGAACCTTTGCCTTTGGAAGCTATTGATCAGGAACATCGGGTGATCGTCTCGGCGCTTGGCCTTGCCTACATCACGCTGGTTAATGATCGCACCGATCAGGCAATTTTGCGTGCGGAATACCAGCGCGGCGACCAATACAAGGTTCCAGACGGGCAGCGGATGCGTTTAATGACTGAACATCTCGACCAAATTGAACTCATTTTAGATGGTGTGTCCTATCGCATTCCGCGCGCGGTTGCGGCGCTCAATGAGCCCCTTGTTCTCGACCCCGATGCCTTACCTTTCTCAAATGAGGTATATCGGGTTGAGGATCAGGATATCTAAAACTATTCGCTTTTGTATTGAATTGGTTGAATGGCTTTAGGCTTTTTGTTGGTGGGAATTGTCCTTGAGGTCGATTTTCCAATCGACTTATACCAAGGGTCATAAAAAGTGACTTTTTTGGCCGTTTTATATCTCACGACAGAAACGCTTCGCATTTCGCATCCCCTACGCTTATACCCCGAGGCGCGTTCTTAGCTCATCTCAGGGCCGCTTCGAGGGCCGCAGTCGCGGCCCTTATACCAGCGAATATAAGAGTCATTCTTAATTGCCGCTGGTATTAGAATTCGCTATAAAGACCTGCTATAAAACAAAAATCTCTTTACAAAACGAAGCGTGGGATTTAGCGGACGTCGAAGTCAAGCAAGCTGCCATGTGCTGGTCCGCGGGTCCAGAAGTCATTGGAGGCAAGGAGAATGCGATGAAACTCGTATCTGGGACAGCTAATCGTCCCCTTTCTGAAGGCATCTCCCGTCACTTAGGGATTCCCCTAACCCAAACCAGTTTCCAGCGGTTCCGTGATCAGGAAGTTTTCGTCGAAATCATGGAAAATGTCCGGGGCCAGGATGTTTTTTTAATTCAACCAACCTCATGTCCCGCCAACGACAACCTGATTGAGTTGCTGGTAACCATCGACGCACTCAAGCGTGGCTCTGCTGATCGCATTACAGCGGTTATTCCCTACTACGGTTATGCACGGCAAGATCGTAAATCTTCTCCTCGCTCCCCCATTACAGCCAAACTTGTGGCCAATCTGATCGTGAACGCGGGCGCAGATCGTGTCCTGACATTGGATTTGCATGCGGGCCAAATTCAAGGGTTTTTCGATGTTCCGACCGATAACTTGTTTGCTGGCCCAACCCTGACCATGGATATTCGCAAGACTCTTGGGTCAGGGGACCAAATCACGATCGTGTCCCCGGATATAGGTGGCGTGGTGCGCGCGCGCGCCTTGGCGAGTCGCTTGGGGTGCGAATTGGCTATCGTTGACAAGCGTCGGCCGCGCGCCGGCTTGTCGGAAGTCATGAACATTATTGGGGACGTTTCCCAAAAGGCCTGCATATTGATTGATGATATAGTTGATTCTGGTGGTACCCTGTGCAATGCTGCCGATGCCCTCATGGATCGAGGGGCGACTTCCGTCAGCGCCTACATCTCCCACGGTGTTTTTTCGGATCCGGCTGCTGATTTGATTTCAGGCTCCGCCATTCGCGAATTGGTCGTGACGGATTCCATTCAAGCAGCAGAGAACATTCAGGCGGTCGGTAACATTCGCCATATCTCTATTGCGCCCTTGTTGGGCGATGCCATAAGTCGGATTGGTCACAACGCCTCCGTTTCCGATCTATTTACTTAACTCAAAGAGAAAAGGAGAGTCACATGTCTGAAGTTCGCATATTTGAAGCAGACTCCAAAGTCGGAACTGGAAAGGGCGCTGCGCGTGCCGTTCGTCGTCAAGGCCGCGTCCCTGCTATTGTCTATGGAGATCGGGAGGATCCCGCCATGATATCGGTTGACCCGGTTGAGCTAAGCAAAGGCCTACGCGACCCAAGGTTTTTTTCCATCCTCATGCATCTCAAAATCGACGGCAAGTCTGCCCAGGTCCTCCCGCGTGCAGTGCAATTTGATCGGGTAACGGATCAACCGATCCACGTTGATTTCATGCGTGTTTCAGACGCATCTCGGGTCAAAGTACGGGTTCCTGTTATTTTTGAAAACGAAGCAACCTCCCCAGGAATGAAGCGGGGTGCGGTGTTAAACGTCGTGCGCAAAACGGTGGAAGTTGCCTGTCTGGCCAAGGATATTCCTTCCGTCTTTGTTCTCGACCTGGCGGGCAGAGATGTTAACGACTCGCTCAAATGGTCCGACGTCGAGGTGCCCGATTCGGTTGTACCGACCATTCGCGGGCGCGACTTTGTCATTGCAACGCTGACAGCGCCGTCAGCCCTGAAGCGCGCGCAGATGGAAGCAGCGCGTCAAGCCGCCCGCGATGGCAGCGCTGGCGGTTAGGGTCACTAAAGGCATCGGCAGATGCTTTGGGACAGGTGAATGGCCCTAATACCAGCGGCAATTATGAGTGACTCTTATGTTCGCTGGTATAAGGGCCGCGACTGCGGCCCCCGTAGCGGCCCCGAGATCGGCGGACACGAGCCTCGGAGTTTGAGCGAAGACCCCGTCGGAGGCCAAACGCGAAGCGCTTCTGCCATGAGACCGAAAACTTTTATGAATGGGTCACCATTTATGAAAATTGGTGTCATTTAGGAGGTGCGCATGACTCCGCATCTTGTCGTGGGTTTAGGCAATCCCGGCAAAAAATACGCCCGAAATCGCCACAACATTGGTTTTCGCGCTTTGGATGAAATCCATACGTCGCAGGCGGGCTTTACGCCTTGGCGCATAGATTTCAACGGCTTGGTGGCCCAGGGGCACCTTGGGCGGCGTAAGCTGATTTTGCTCAAACCCCTGACCTACATGAACAGGTCAGGCGACAGCGTGCGCCAGGCTCTGGCTTATTTTAAGTTACGGTCCGTAGACATGACGGTCATATACGATGAGATTGATTTGGCACCCGGCAAAATACGTGTCAAGGTCGGTGGCAGTACGGGCGGGCATCGCGGCCTCAAGTCGATTGAAAGCCAATGGAAGGACACCGGATATCGGCGCGTGCGCTTGGGCGTGGGCCATCCTGGGCAAAAGGCCCAAGTCGCCGCCTGGGTGTTGCATGATTTCCCCAAGCCCGATGAGGCTTGGATTGCCAAGATGCTACCCGCGCTAAGCCGTGAGTTGCCGTACCTCCTGGAGGGCGACAATCAAGGTTTCGCCAGTCGCGTTGCCCAAGTGCTGGTTCCCGCCAAATCATTGCAGCAGACTCCGATTCGCTCGCCCAACCGCGAGGTTGATCAGGCGATTCAGGATCAAATGACCCAAGACTGGGCCACCACAGGGTTTGCGACCACCCTTGCCAAGCTGCGCACTTGGGGATCGAGGCGAAAACCATGACTCTTCCGTTGGCCGAATGGATGGCGTTCGTGATCTACCTCGCGATCTTCTTGTTCTACTCTTGGGTCGTGGAGTTTTCGCCGTGGGCCTGCCACACCCTTTCCCGGGCTATGGCCAAGACCCGGCGCGCTTGGTTTCGGGCCGCTACAGACCGGGAATTGCGGATGCCCGATGCGCAAATCTTAATATTGCAGCAAAACGGTGCCGCCTACTTTGGGTCCGCTTCCTTACTCGGAATCGGGGCGGGTTTTACAGTTCTCACGGCGGCAGATTCCCTGAGCCTCTTGGTGGCCTTCGCCCCGCAAGGCTTGGGGATCAAAGCCCTAGGCCTCATGTTCGCTTATGCCCTAGCGTTTTTTGAATTCTCTTGGGCCTTTCGGCTCTTCGGATACAACGCCATAGCGCTGGGAACTTTGGGATCGCCGGGGTGCGCGGCGACACAGCATAGCGCCGATCAAGCCGCCGCGCTCAATGTTGTGGCCGGCCAGCACTTCAATCGTGCTAGTCGCCTGTTCCTGTTCGCGATTCCCCTGATCCTCTGGTTGGTCAGCCTCTGGGCCATGCTCGCGACCGTTGTTCTGCTGACTCTCATTATGTTGCGGCGCCAGTTTCTTACGCCCGCGCAACTTGACGGGCTGATCCTGGCTTGGAATATGGGTACAGAGAACAACCAGAAAAACTATGACTAGTCAGTGGTCAAGCTTGTCGACGTCACTGTATAAGAGAGGGGCTCCGCATGGGATTTAGTTGTGGCATAGTGGGCTTGCCCAATGTTGGAAAATCGACCCTCTTTAACGCGCTAACCCAAACCCAGGGCGCGCAGGCAGCGAACTACCCCTTTTGCACCATTGAGCCCAATACAGGCAAGGTCGGCGTCCCCGACTCTCGCTTAGAGTCCCTTGCGGCCTTGGCGCAATCAGCCAAAGTGATCGCTACGCAATTGGAAGTTGTCGATATCGCGGGTTTGGTCAAGGGGGCGGCGCGTGGGGAGGGGCTGGGCAACCAGTTTCTGGCCCATATTCGCGAAACCGACGCCATCTTGCACTTGGTTCGATGCTTTGAAGATGAGAATGTAGAGCATGTGGAGGATCGGGTTGACCCAGTCCGAGACGCAGAGACCATCAATACTGAGTTGATGCTGGCCGATCTGGAGTCGCTGGAACGGCGTCTCAAGTCACTCGGCAAGAAAGTCGCGGTCAAAGACAAGGACGCCATGATCCTCATGGATGCTTTAAGCCCCTGTCTTGCCGCTTTGCAAAAGGGCCGGCCCGTTCGCTCGGTTGACTTGAGTCCCGAACAACGTGCGGTTTTGAAGCAGCATCCGCTGATAACGGTCAAGCCTATGCTTTACGTTTGCAATGTTGGTGAGGCAGAGATTGTCACAGGTAATGCCCATACTCAAAAAGTGGACGCGATGGCCACCGCGCAAGGGGCGGGCACTTTACGCATATCTGCCGCCATAGAGGAAGAAATTGCCCAGATGCCGCAAGATGATCAGGCTGCGTTCTTGGACGATCTGGATTTGGAGGAAGCAGGCCTCGACCGACTGATTCGCGCGGGCTATGCTTTGCTGGATCTGACGACATTTTTTACCGCAGGGCCCAAGGAAACTCGCGCTTGGACAGTGCAGGCTGGCGCAACCGCACCGCAAGCTGCGGGTGTGATCCATAGTGATTTTCAGCGAGGGTTCATTCGCGCCGAAACCATCGCTTACGACGACTATGTAGCTTGCGGCGGGGAGCAAGGGGCCAAGGAGGCGGGTAAGCAGCGAATCGAAGGCAAGGACTATCGAGTGAAGGACGGTGATGTCTTTCATTTCCGATTCAACGTGTGATACCAAGGCTCATAAAAAGTGACCTTTTTATGAGCCTTGGTATGAGAGGGGCGTTTCCCTGAGCCATGAATGGATTTACCAACATGTGTGGGCAGATAAGCGCAGCGGCGGCGAGTTGTATAAGAACCTGCGTCATAGCGGCAAGAAATACAACAAACGCAGCGGAGCCTATGGCGGGCGTGGCTGCATACCTGGGCGCGTGGACCTTGACGAACGTCCCGAAATTGTTGAGCAAAAGGATCGCCTGGGTGATTGGGAGCTCGACACAATCATCGGCGCAAAACATCAAGGGGCTATTGTGAGCGCGGTGGATCGAAAGTCCAAGTTCTGTGTGCTGGCTAAGGTTGCTGACAAAAAGGCGGTCACCGTCACAGCCAAACTTAAGGAGCGTCTTGGTGCTCATAAATCTGAGGTGCTGACCCTGACCGCTGACAAGGGCAAGGAATTTGCAGAACACAAAGACATCGCTTTAGCCCTTGAAGCTGACTTCTATTTTGCCAAGCCTTACCAGTCTTGGCAAAGGGGCCTTAATGAGCATACCAATGGACTGGTGCGTCAGTATCTGCCAAAATCAGCGTGCTTGAAAAGCGTCACGGATCAGGAGGTTGACCAAGTCGAGATTTTGCTCAACAAAAGGCCCAGAAAAGTTCTCAATTACCAAACGCCCAAAGAGGTCTTCTTTGCTAACCGCTTAGACCCTCCAGATGGGGCACTTCACACTTGAATGGGCGAAGGCAAAGGGATGCTCTACCCGCGCCCTAACACTTGAACGCTTTTTGTTTATGGCCTTGAGATCATCAGGCAGAGCCTTCCCGCGAGGCCGCTTATGATGAATGCGGCTGATGTGGCCCTTGGCTTTGAGCATGCCTTCGTTCTTGGCCGAGCGGTAGGCGGTGTCCGCCCAAACGTAAGGGTGCTCATTGGGGTGCAAAACGCCTTCAAGCTCGCAACCATCATGGACCTTGGCGCTTGTCGTCTCACAGCCCCTGATAAAGCCAAAGGCCCGATCAATGCTGATATGGGACTTGTAGCCAAAGGTCGGTGTTGAGATCGGCGCAAGAGGTGCGCCATCAGGGGTAAAGCGCGGCTTACCGCCAATCTTGATGGTCCATCTGGCATCTGTATCCTTCTGGCAGGCCTTGTTCGGCTCATCGGGCCAGATCTGAGGGGCGGTTTTGCCTACCTTATACCAGCGGCGATTTAAAATGACTCTTTTAGTCGCTGGTATAAGGGCCGCGACTGCGGCCCCCGTAGCGGCCCCGAGACAAGCTAAGAAAGCGCCTCGGGGTATCAGCGAAGGGGAGGCGAAACGCGAAGCGTTTCTGCCGTGAGACATAAAACGGCTGAAAAAGTGTCAACTTTTTTCGCCGTTGGTATTAGTCGTTTAGGCCAACCCGATCGACCATTTCAGAGGCCGCAGCGCTGTTTGCCGCGATTTCTGTCAAGGCCAGAGTGTCGGGGTTCAAGTCACCAAAGCCCAGAACAATTTCTGATGCCGTGGCGTTGGGCGACACGGGATACTCAAACACTATTTCAGCATAGATTTCCTGAGCGGTGTCCGAGGCGAGGAATTCCATCAGGGCTTGGGCGCCCGATGGGTTCGGGCTGTTGGCCGCCATAGCCATGCCTGAGATGTTCATATGCGTGCCCCGATCATCAGCATTGGGCAACACCACATTCATGGCCGCGGCCCAGTCTTTCTGCTCGGGCTCTTTCTCGTTGGTCAACATCAGGCCGACGTAGTAGGTGTTGCCCAGGCCGATCATGCATTCGCCTTCATAAATACCTTTGGCTTGGGCACGATCGTTGCCCGTTGGGGTGCGGGCATGGTTGGCTTTAAGACCTTCCATCCAGCCCTCGGTGGCCTCAGCGCCGAGATTGGCAATCAAGGAGGCGAACAAGGCGTTGTTATAAGGGTGCTGGCCATCACGGTGGCAGACCATGCCTGCGTAGGCAGGGTCGGCCAAGTCCTCATAGGTCGCAGGTGGGTTTTCTAGGTCTTTTGATACATAGATGGCGCGGCCTCGCTGGGTCAGACCGAACCAATGGCTTTCATCGTCGCGATATTGAGCGGGGATTTGTGCTGTCACGGCCTCAGAGTCCAACGCCTGAGTAATGCCCGCGTTCTTCAACCCAACCAAGCGGCTGATATCAACGGTCAAAAACACATCAGCAGGGGAATTGTCCCCTTCTTCTTGAACGCGTTCGATCATCCCTTTGTTCAGGTACACGGACTCAACCTCCATGCCGCTGGCGGCTTCGAAGGCCTCCATGAGGGGCGCAATCAGGTCGGGTTGACGATAGGAATAAACGGTAACAGTATCGGCAGAAGCAACAGCGCTAAAACCAAAGGCAATCGTTGCGAACAACAAACGGGTCATAGGGAACTCTCCATAGTTAAGTAAAATAGACTAATTTAGTCCTATATTTCGATACGAGGTGTGTTTTCCCTTGTCTGGCCCTTATTTTTGCTCGTCAAACCCGCGGCGGGTCCAGGGTGATCTAATCTATCTCGTTGGCGCTATCAGCGTTCAGTTGACTATAGGATTCGAGGCCGATTTTGTTCAGCAAATCCAACTGAGTTTCCAAGAAATCGATATGCCCCTCTTCGTCTTGCAACAGGTCCTCGAAAATGCGCATGCTGACGAAGTCGCCTTCGGATTCGCAAATTTTTCGCGATTCGCTGTAGGAGGTGCGGGCCTTGTACTCGCCGTCTAAATCGGCTTGCAAGACTTCCGGCACGCTTTGGCCGATGGACATGGGCGCGACTTGTTGCAGATTGGGATGTCCGCCTAAAAAGATGATGCGTGCCACAATCTTGTCGGCGTGCTGCATTTCCTCAATGCTCTCCTGGCGCTCCTTTTTTGCCAGCTTGGTCACCCCCCAATCATCCAGCAAACGATAGTGCAGCCAGTATTGATTAATGGCGCCCAGTTCCAAAAATAGGGCCTCGTTCAGTCGTTCAATGACAATGTCTTTTCCTCGCATACCGCTCTCCAAGTTTTCTAGAGAGCCATATAGATTTCCGCGCGCGCTCAGGCAACGCGGCGTTCAGGCATTTCTCGGTTTGCAACCGTGTGTAGTCGCCGCAAGAAGGGGACCAGGATTGGATCGGGAGTCTTGAGTCCCGCATGGTGCGCCTGCACCCGTGTGGCGATAAGGGACACGACGTTGGGGAAGCACCCACAGCAGCGCCCACGCTTGGCCATTTCGGCATAGACGCGCGACGGCGTAATCAAAGCCCAAGGATCCTGCGCCAAGAAGCGATCTATGACGGCCTCAATCTGCGCCCTGGCAATCATGTTGCAGCTACAAATCAACATGGGACCAATTTGGTCCTGCTTTATCAAGTTTACAAGCCTAAGGATCGAACAAGTCTTTGTTTAGATCGATGCGATTCAGATTTGTACCCGCGGCAATTATGAATGACTCTTATATTCGCTGGTATCAGGGCCGCGACTGCGGCCCCCGAAGCGACCCCGAGACAAGCTAAGAAAGCGCCTAGGGGTATAACCGAAGGGGAGGCGAAACGCATCGCGTTTCTGCCGTGAGACAGATGAGGATCATAAAGAGGTCTCTTCTTATGCCCGTTGGTATTATAGGGGGACAAAGCCCATCAGAACGACGCGACCTTCGTCGGTTTCGTGGTGCCCCAGGTCCCTAAAACCCGCCTTGGTGTAGGCTCCGATCGCCCGTGTGTTGCTGGCTTCGGGGTCGATGACAACTTGCCGGATGCCCGCATCTATGAGGTCCTGGGCGAACTGGCGGACCATCCCTGCCCCGTGGCCCTGCCCCAAAAAAGCCGGATCGCCAATAAACAAGTCGATGGCGCGCGTGCCCTGGGGCAAGTCCGCCAAATGCGGCTGCATCCAATCCTGCACGCAATAGTCCTGAAGGTAGGCAAAGGGGGTTTCCCCCAGATACACCAAGTGCAGGTCGATTTTGGGGTCGGGTAAGTCGCCCGCAATTAGGTCGTACTGCCGCTGCGGGTTTCGCCACCAGGTGCGGACATGGGGTTCGTGCAGCCAAGTCTTGATCAGCAGTAGGTCGTCCTGGGTGAGGGGCCGAAATTCGTACTTCAAAGCAGCATTTTTAGTTTGAAACCTGGTTCTGCAATACGGCGTGCAAAATCAGGCAGGTCCTGGCCGACGAGGCGGCGCGCGGCGGCAAAGTCGGCAGCGCGGTTGACGCACTGGACCGCGCTAAGCCGATCACCGTCGAATCCAAACAACGAAAAGCTCGCTGCCCCTGGGATGCCGCCAAAGGGGACGACGCACAGGTCTGGTTGCCACAGGCCGACCATCTGCAACTTCCAGTCGCCTTGGAACGACCAGAACCACGGGGCCGCGGCCGCGGGGCGATCCTGGCCCAAAATATGGGCGGCAGCGCACTTGGCCCCATAGATCGCTTGGCCCACCGATTCCAGGCGCTGGGGCTGGGGCAGGAAGTCGTGGTCGGTCAGTGCCACATCGCCGATGGCGTAGAGGCCTGCGCGGGTGTGCCCGTCGACCTGCACCTGGCCGTTGACATCGACGCGCAACTGACCCGGCGCACACAGGCCCAAATCGACCGCCAAGTCGTCATTTGCCTGCCCCCCCACGGCCATGAGGATCAGGTCAAACTGGGCTGCAGCCTCGGTCGCTAGTGACTGGCCCATGTGGAAGGCGACACCTTTGGCCTCCAGCACCGTTTGCGAACTGGCAGCAACGGCGGGGGCGGCGGCGCGGCCCATGGGGTGCGCCGCCAGATCGTAAATGTCGATTGAGGCCACTTTGTCGGCGAGAGCGGCGGCGGTTTCCAGGCCGATGAAGCCCGCGCCCAAAACCAAAACCTTCGCTTCAGCGTACACCGCCGCTCGCAACCGGGTCGTGTCGTCGAGGGTGCGCAAGACATGGGTTCGCTCGGGCGGAAACCCTGGCAAGACCCGTGGGCGCATGCCCGTGGCCAAAACCAGGATATCGTGCGCGGGCAAGGCGTTGGCGGTCAATCGCGTGCCCAAATGCAGGCCGATCTTCTGGTCGGCATAGAACGAATCGGGACGCAGAACGGTGCGCTCGGGGCTCTGTTCGCCCTTGAGAACGTCTTTGGAGAGCGGCGGTCGTTCGTAGGGGAGATGGGCTTCCTCGCCGTACAAATCGATGGTTCCCGTGAAACCGCCTTGACGTAAGGATATGGCAAGTTGACAGGCCGCCTGACCCGCTCCCGCAACGATAAGTCTTGTCATAGGGCGGTGCCTAAGGCCCTTTTCAGGTGATTTGAAAGATGAAAACACAGGCCAAGGCGCGAATTTTTGACATTTTTACCCTGGATCTAGGGGCGCTGATCCCAATACCAGGTGATGGTTTGGGGCCTGGTCCCTCGCGCGCGACTGATGGCAAACCGCATATAGGGGCGCGGGCTTGGCCGAACCGTGACGCGCGCAAATTCGGCCAGCGCTCCGCGGGCAGTCTTTACGTCGATGAGGCCGATTTGACAGCTCTTTAGGATCGTAAGGCTTGGGCGTTGACGAGTCCCCACTTGCGCCTTGGGCAAATGCATCGGCGCCACTTGCGCTGGTGACTGAAACAAAAGCGGGACTCGTGGGTCTCGACTGGCCTCTGCGACGGAAAGGGTTTTGCCAGCGGGCAAAAAGGGGGCGGCGTAGCCGAAGGTCGGTAGGGAGAACGTGCCTCGCCATGCCAGCCCCAGAGGCAATCCCTGCCCCCTGGCGCGATCAATCAGACCCAGGTCATGGGTTGCCTGCGACGGTTGACTGCCGTCGAGCCACAGCAATTCAATAAACATGTCATCCAAGAAGGCGCATAAATTGGTTGTGCCTCGGCCTGGATGCACACGCGAAAAGGTCGCGCGCAACCCCGCCGTCGCAAACAGTTGCTCGGCACTCGCCCGATCAGGAACGAAGAGAAACACATGATCCAGCTCCATGTTGATCCCGCGTCCTAAGGCCCCGCCCTAGAAAAACTCGCGCCTCAGGTTTCGGGGGACGGCGGGGTTTCCTCGGGCTCGCCCTCATCGTCCTCAATCCTCGCGACGCTAACAATTTTCTCACCCTCCGCAACGCGGAACAACCAAACCCCGCGTGTGTTTCGGCCCGCGATGCGAACGTCGCGCACGGGGGTGCGGATCAGTTGACCGCCGTCGGAAACGATCATGAGTTGATCGTCGTCTTGTATCGGGAAGGCCGCAACGGCGACGGTGCGCCCCGCGGCTTGGCTACGACCGCGGTCCAAGTTCATGAGTTCTACGCCTTTGCCGCCGCGCGCGGTGATGCGGTATTCGTAAAGGGAGGAGCGTTTGCCCAAGCCATCTTCGGCGACGGTCAGCAGGTACTGATCGGCGGCTTCCAATACCGCTAGGCGCTCGGCTGACAGGCCCGTGGCCTCGAAATCGGCGGCGCCTTCCTCCTGCGCGCGGCGCAGGGCGGCGACGTGCCGCAGGTAGGCGTCCCGTTCCTCGACCGTGGCGTCGCTGTGGTTGACGATGGTCATGGAGATCAGGCGGTCACTGCCCGCCAAAGCGATGCCGCGAACGCCCATGGAGGCGCGCGACTGGAACACGCGCACATCGGCGACGGGGAAGCGAATCGCCTTGCCCGCTTTGGTCGCCAGCAAAATATCTTGGTCCTCGCGCGCGATCGCGACGTTGACCAGGCTTTCGCCAGCTTCTAACTTCATGGCGATTTTGCCGTTGGCGCGCACGTTGAGGAAGTCGGCCAGCTTGTTGCGCCGCACCGACCCTTTGGAGGTGGCGAAGATCACGTCCAGTTCTGCGGCCTCTTCTTCGCTTTCGGGCAAGGGCAAAAAGGCCGAGATGGACTGGTTCGCCGCCAGCGGCAGCACGTTGACCATAGCTTTGCCGCGCGACTGCGGCGTTCCAGCGGGCAGGCGAAAGACCTTCATTTTGTAGGCCATGCCGTCGGTTGAGAAAAACAGCACGGGCGTATGGGTGTTGCAAACCAGGAGCTGCGTGACGAAGTCTTCGTCCTTGGTGCTCATGCCCGTGCGGCCCTTGCCGCCGCGTCGCTGCGCGCGATAGGTTTCCAGCGGGACGCGCTTGACATAGCCGCCGTGGGACACGGTCACCACCATCTCCTCGCGCGGGATCAGTTCCTCAACGTCAATATCGCCGTCAAAGTCCTCGATGCGCGTGCGTCGGGGGTGGCCGTAGGCGGCCTTGACCGCTTGCAGCTCGGCCACCAAAATCGCCACCACCCGCTCAGCCTTGGCGAGGATATCGAGCAAGTCCTCGATCTTGACCGCCAGTTCCTTCAGTTCTTCACCGATTTTCTCCCGCTCCAACCCCGTCAAGCGCGACAGTTGCAGCGCCAGAATGCCCTGGCCTTGCCGCTCCGACAAAAAATAGGAACGGCCATCGGCCTCCATGCTGTGCTCGGGATCGTCGATCAGCTTGATGTAGCCTGCCACATCGGTGGCGCCCCACTGGCGCGCCATCAACTGCGCTTTGGCGGTGGCCGGGTCGGGCGCGCGCCGAATCAACTCGATCACTTCGTCGATATTGGCAACGGCGACGGCCAGGCCGACCAAGATGTGCGAGCGGCGGCGCGCCTCTTCCAATTCGTAGGCGGTGCGGCGGGTAATGACTTCTTCGCGGAACTGGACAAAGGCCTGAATAATGCGCCGCAAATTCAGCATCTCGGGCCGGCCACCGTCGATGGCGAGCATGTTGCAGCCGAAGGAGGTTTGCAGCTGCGTATGCCGCCACAGTTGGTTCAGGACCACGTCGGCCTGATGGTCGCGCCTGATATCGACGGCGAGGCGCAGGCCCTCGCGGTCGGATTCATCGCGCACCTCTGAAATGCCCTCAATGACTTTGTCTTTGGCGAGCTGGCTGATGTGGCCGACCACCTTGGCCTTGTTCACCTGGTACGGCATCTCGGTGAAGATGATTTGCTCGCGATCGTTGCCGCGCGCAACTATCTCCGCCGTGGCGCGCATAAGCACCGATCCGCGCCCCGTATGATACGCGTTGCGAATGCCGGAACGGCCCAAAATCGCGCCGCCCGTGGGAAAATCGGGACCCGGGATGATCTCCATAAGCGCGTCGATGCCGATGTCTGGGTTTTCTGCGTAGGCGATACAGGCATCAATGGCCTCAGAAAGATTATGCGGCGGTACGTTGGTGGCCATGCCAACGGCGATGCCGCCTGCGCCATTGACCAAGAAATTGGGAAACTGCGCGGGCAGGACTTGCGGTTCGGTCGTGCTCTCGTCGTAGTTGGGCTGGAAATCGACCGTCTCCTTGTCGATATGGTCCAACATCTGACTGGCGATGCGGGTTAGGCGGCTTTCGGTATAGCGCATGGCGGCCGGAGGATCGTCGTCCACCGAACCGAAGTTTCCTTGGCCGTCGATCAAGGGTACGGACATGGAGAAAGGCTGGGCCATGCGCACCAGCGTCAAATAAATCGCGGCGTCGCCGTGGGGGTGGTAGTTCCCCATAACGTCGCCAACGGCCTTGGCCGATTTGCGGTAGGCACGGTTCCAATCGTAGCCGCCTTCCTTCATGGCGTAGAGAATCCGCCGATGCACAGGCTTCAAGCCATCGCGCACATCGGGCAGGGCTCGGGACACGATGACGGACATGGCATAGTCCAGGTAGGACCGCTGCATCTCATCCTCGAGCCGAATGGGCTCAATGTCGGAAGGCGCGGGCGCGGCGCTAGGTTCGGGGAGATCTGACTCGTCGCTCATGGCCTGCGATTAGCATTGACCAGGCAAAAAAACCACAGCGGAATAGGAGTTGGCGGCGTACAATCGCCAGCGTTTCCTATCCCAACACGTGCCCTCTAAAAGGTGCTGAGGCCCCCATATATCAGGGCCAGGATCATCAAGACCACAGGCCCACAGGCGGCGGTCGATGCGCCATGTCGCACCAACATGAACAGGGTCGAGATCTGCGAGACCAGCAGGCCACCGAGGGCAAACATGAGCGTTCTGGTATCAATGGTTTCTGGGAACAAGAGGTTCCCAATCACGATCAGGGCGATCACCGCCATCCCTACACCGTTGACCGTCATGATGGTCGGGTTTTGCTTCAACATAACCCCAAACCACTTGTTCGCCGCCTCGGTTTTCAAGAGCAAGCCTAGGGCTATGGCAGCGACCCACGCCGCGATCACAAGTCCAAAAACTGCGTTTATGAACGTCATACCACCCCTCCCTGGTCCGAAAGTCCCCGCAGGTAAGGCTCCGCGCGAAGAGTGTCAATCCTTATACCAACTCCGATAAAAATTGACACTCTATCGGAGTCTTGTCTCACGGCAGAAACGCTTCGCGTTTCGCCTCCGGCGGGGCCTCCGCTTGCACCCCGAGGCGCTTTCTTAGCTTGTCTCGGGGCCGCTACGGGGGCCGCGGTCGCGGCCCTATACCAGTTCATAAAGAGTCTGTTTTAAGGAAAACTGGTATTAAGAGACCTCAGCATAATTCGACTTCGGATCAAAGGACCACAATATGTGGTGTCATAAAAGCAAAGTTAGCACCATATCTTGCTATCATCTTTCGATCCTCTGATTTATGCTGAGGTCTCATTAAACAAGACTTCTACCACATCGTTCTCCTTCACGCTGGACAGCCCGCCAAAGCGGGCTTCGTCAGAAAGGTGTTTTTGTGGCCTTCACGTGGTCATTATAGGTTCCGGTATTCAAAAGATCGCCCATTCGACTGTGACGTGCCCTACCTAAGGTTCTGGCGAATCAGGACCAGAACTGAAGAACTTTATGAGTGTGCAGCCTAATCTCCAACAACAATCTTTTCAATTTTGGCGCCTGGAAAGGTTTTTAGGGCTGCTTGTACCAGAGGATGACGCTCGGCAGCGGCGCGTTTGACTTGGCGGGCGGCGTAAGAATTTTCGGCGACCGTCGTGGACCCTTGGCCTTGGGCGAGCGTGACGAACCAGGTTGTTCCGGTCCAGGCCAGAAGATGGGTCGCAAGTTTCGTAAGATGCTGGGGCGTCAGTCGGTCGTGCTTTGCCAATTCCAAATGGCCCGGGCGCAAGGAGATCAATCTGCCGTAGGCGCGCAAATCGGCGGCCAAATGAACATTGCGGGAGGCCTCGAGGCCCTCAATCATATCCTCAAGTGAGTCGATAGATCGCCGCTGATCCAAGTTGGGAAGTGGATGAATCGCTCGTACATTGGGGTCCGCGCCCGAACTTCCTGGCAAAGGATCGAAGCCTGGCTCGGTCGCGTTTGCTTGCGGCGCGCGTGTCTTGACCGAAATTGGGGGCTGGCCTCGGTTGTCGCGGTTAAGGGACGCCCCCGTCAGCTTTTTTGCAATTTGATCCGGCGTTGGTAAGGTGCCCGCGTAGGCCAAGCGAATGAGCGCCATGTCGGCGGCTTCCTTGGGATGGTCGGCGTTACGAACCTCGGTTATGGAAAGGCCCAAGATTTGCCAAGCGCGGGCCAGGTGCGCCACAGACAAACGATCAGCCATGTACTGGCCCTTGACCTGGGCAGCGTCGCTCAAGCCCAAGTCGTCTTTTCCCGACCCGACTTTGGCCCGCGTCATCCAATGCACCAGCTCGGCCAAGTCCGTCAGCACGGTCAGGGGCGGGGCCCCTGCGGCGTAGAGGCGATCGAAGAGGCTTAAGGTGGCCTCAAGATCTCCGCCCATCAGGTGCTCGCACAAGTCCAACACCTGCGCCCGATCCGCCAAACACAACATGTCCTGGACGCTCGCCGCGGTCAGCGGTGACCCGGAAAGGGAAATGGCTTGGTCCAAAATTGATAGACCGTCGCGGGCAGAACCATCGGCGGCACGAGCGATGAGCGACAGAGCTTCGGCCTCTGCCTCCAGTCCTTCCTGCCCCACGACATGGGTGAAGAGGTCGACCAGGACCCCCATGTCGATGCGCCGCAAATCAAAACGCTGGCAACGCGACAGGACCGTGACCGGAACCTTTCGAATTTCGGTAGTCGCAAAGATGAAAATAACTTTATCGGGCGGCTCCTCCAAGGTTTTCAAGAGGGCATTGAAGGCACTCGATGACAGCATATGGACTTCATCGATGATAAAAATCTTGAATCGCCCCATGGTCGGCCAATAGGCGACGGTTTTTTGGAGGTTGCGGATGTCATCGACGCTCGTATGACTCGCCGCGTCCATTTCCAGCACGTCGGGATGATGGTCGTTCAAGATCGCAACGCAATTGTCGCAGGTTCCACACGGGTCGGGCCTTGGCCCGTCGACGCCAGGAGCCGTGCAATTGAGCGCTCGGGCCAAAATGCGCGCCGTCGTCGTTTTTCCGACCCCGCGCACACCCGTCAACATGAAGGCATGGGCCAAGCGCCCCGAGGTGATAGCGTTGGTAAGGGTACGGACCAGCGCGCCCTGACCGTAGAGGGTTGAAAAGTCGCGGGGGCGGTACTTGCGCGCCAGCACGCGGTACCCCGCCGTGTCGGTCGACGCACCCCCTAAGCCCAGTTCCATAGGCGCGACTTAGCGCCTCGTGTCCAGAATACCAGCCCTGGATAAGACCTCTTGCGATTCGTGAGGAATTCCCGCACAGGCCTGGCAGGAAAGTTGACGGCGGACGCGCGCTGCCCTGAATCTGGTCAGGCCGGGAACGGAGCAGCCACAGGGGCAGTCGCGCGGGTCGCTTGTCAGCTTTCCGCCTCAAAACCTCAGGCGGATTGCAGGTCGATTGAACCCACCGATCCTAGGAAACATCCGCGCCAACAAAAGGCCCAAGGCCATTCGAGCGAATCATGACAGGTACGTATGGCCCTAGAGGTCGCTTCCCTGCCTCTATCTGCAGGGTTCCTTGAGCGCGGCCGCCCGTTGGACCCGCGCCGGTTCCTCGGGTTTTCAGGGGGTCGGGTCTTGGTGAAGTCGGGGTCTCTGGTTTGGGTGCAACCGGACCCAAATGAGGTGACGGTGTTTTTGGGAAACTGGCAAGGCACCGCCTTTTTTGCCCAAAACGTACCGGAAAAAGCCACCGTTCCGGGCACCGCAACCGACTTCTGGTCCCTGCCCAAAACCCTGGCTGCGCCTTACCTTGGGTTGGTTTGCCAGGGTCAGCATATGTTGCGATGGCATCACACCAACCGATTTTGCGCCAAATGCGGAACTGAGACCCGCGCACAAAATTGGGGTCGTCAGCGATGCTGCGCTCCGTGCGCTCAAGATTTCTATCCGCGCATTGACCCCGCGGTCATCATGCTGGTGCAAAGCCCCGACCGTAGCCATGTCGTCTTGGCCAACACCAAGACCATGCCCGCTGGTCTGCACTCCTTGCTGGCGGGTTATGTCGAACCTGGCGAAGCTTTGGAAGACGCGGTTCGGCGCGAAACATGGGAGGAAGCAGGCCTACGCGTTGCGCATCTAACTTACGTCGCGAGCCAACCTTGGGCGCAGTCCAGGTCCCTCATGGTCGGGTTCACTTGTGTTGCCGACACCTGGAATCTGACCATCGACACGCAGGAATTGAATTCGGCCAGGTGGTTCAGCAGAGCCGACTTGACGCGCGCGGAGGCAGACGCGACCTGTCTTCTACCACGCCCCAACACCATTGCGCACCATGTTCTCAAGCAGTGGTGGCATCTTGCCTCAGGCGACACGCCCTAAACCTGGCGGTGCGAAGGTTTGCTTCATTTATACCAGTTTCCTTTGAGAATGATCTTTATGAGCTGTTATTAGGGCCGCGCCTGCGGCTTCACAAGCGGGCTCCAAGCCCGCAGGGCGCAGGAAACACCCGCGCACGAAAGGGTTTGGGCTCCAAGGGCGCAGGGAAGGCCCGCGCCAAAAACAAGCGGCCCCGAGACAAGCAAAGAAAGCGCCTTGGGACATAAGCGAAGGCCCCGTCGGAGGCGAAACGCAACGCGTTTCTGACGTGAGACACAAAAAGGTCACTTTTTGTGACCGTTGGTATTACAAACGATCCTTGGTATGAGCCCTTGCACGTGCGGGGGATTCGCCCTAGAGGCCTGGCGTGACACGAGAAAGGCTTGCGCCATGAAGGCTGATATCCACCCCGACTATCACGAAATTACTGTGATCATGACCGATGGCAGCGAATTCAAAACACGTTCAACTTGGGGCGCCGAAGGCGACACCTTGAGATTAGACATCGATCCCAAAACTCATCCGGCTTGGACTGGGGTTCAGCGTCTCACCGACACAGGCGGTCAAGTGGGTAAGTTCAAAAACCGCTTCGGGGCCATTGATTCGCTCAAAATCTAAGCTTTGGGACTTTCATCCAAAGCGCCTGTCTTAATATCAGCGGCCAACGACGTTGACACTTTTGGGCCGTTTTGTGTTTCACGGCAGAAACGCTGTTTGTTTCGTCTCCGACGGGGCCTTCGCTTTACCCCCAGGCGATTTCTTAGCTAGTCTCGGGGTTGCTGGTTTTGGACGCGGGCGTTCTATGCGCCCTTCGGGCTTGGAGCCCGCTCGGGAGGCCGCAGTCGCGGCTCTTATGCCAGCGGACAAAGGGGTCATTGCTAACGGCCATTCTTATTTCGCGGACCCTTTTTGTTTGAGCCCGCTCATGCTTCCTAATGACGTTTCGCGGACGCCGTGATCACTTAAGTCTAGGAGACTCGTTTTTCGAGCCGGTTCAGCCCGCCGAATTCGGCGCGCTCAAGGTTCGGTATTTCAATAGGGACGCCGCCGCGACGATCGGCCTTGCCGACTTTGGCGAAAGCGAGGTGGAGCGGCACTTCGGCCGCTTCGCAGCCTTGTCCGGTAGCTTGTCCACCCCCCTAGCCCTCCGCTACCATGGGCATCAGTTCCAAGTCTACAATCCCAACATCGGCGATGGACGCGGGTTCCTCTTCGCCCAAGGGGAGGAGAGCACGGCTCCAGGACCGCGCGTGCAGCCGCCGGTCGTTCCCCGACTTTTGGACTTGGGCACCAAAGGCAGCGGCACGACGCCGTTTTCGCGCACGGGCGATGGGCGACTGACCCTCAAGGGCGCGGTTCGCGAACTGTTGGCGACCAGCTTGCTCGCCGCCCAGGGCGTTCCCACCTCGCGCACCTTTGCCCTGATCGAAGACTTGGAAACTCAGCTGGTGCGCGGCGATGAACCCTCGCCCACCCGCGCGGCAGTGCTGACGCGCATGTCGCACTCCCACATACGGTTCGGCACCTTCCAGGCCCTGGCTTACGAACATCGCCACGATCAGCTTGAGGGTCTCGTGCGCTATGTGTTGCGGACCTATTTTGGCTGCACGGAGACGCGATGGGGTTGCGAGACCGCGGTGCAAACCTTCTTACTGGAAGTAGTTCGGCGCCAAGCCCTGAAAGTCGCAGCCTGGATGATGGCGGGCTTTACCCACGGGGTTCTCAATACCGACAACATGAACGTCACGGGTGAGTCGTTTGATTACGGCCCTTGGCGATGGATCCCGACCTACGATGGGGGATTTACGGCCGCGTACTTTGACCACCAGGGCCTCTACGCCTTTGGCCGCCAACCCCGCGCGGTGGCGTGGAACTTGTCCGCCCTCGCCGCGGCCCTAACCCCCATTCATCCCGCGACCGAGCCCTTAGAGGAGATCCTGAAAAGCTTCGGCCCCACCTTGCAAAGCGCCACAATCGCGCAATTTTTCTGGCGGACGGGGCTTGCGTCCAGCGGTCATGCAGCCACCGATACGGCCCTGGCCGAAGGGGTATTGCATCAACTCAAGCACGAGCAAAGCCCGTTTGAAACGCTGTTTTACGCCCTGAGCACCGACCAACGCCACCTGCTGTCCGATGCCATGCGCACGCGCGTCCAAGGTTGGTCCGGATCCGCTCTCAACTACCAACCCCAGACTCTGTTGATCGACGAAGTTGAGGGCTTGTGGGACGCCATCGCCACCCGCGATGATTGGCAGCCCTTGACCGATAAAATTCGATTCTTAGATCAACTCTATCGGCTTCGACGCGCCTGGGACGCGCCGTCGGTTCGTGGCATGGAGGCCCCACATGATTGATTTGCACTTGCAGGGCCGGACCGTGTTGATTGCGGGCGGCACCAGCGGCATCAACCTCGGCATCGCCGAGTGCTTCGTCGACCAAGGGTGCCAGGTTTTCGTCGTCGGACGGGACCTTGAAAAGATGCAAGGCGCGGTCGAGTCGTTGCAAGCGCGCGGGATAGGATCGGCGGCGGGGGCCTGCACCGACGTCCGCGACTACGACGGGGTCAAGAGGGTGCTCGCCGCCTGCGTCGAACAGTTCGGGCCCATCGACGTGCTGGTGTCGGGGGCGGCGGGGAACTTTCCCGCGCTGATGAACGGGCTCTCGTCCAACGGGTTTAAGTCAGTCATGGACATCGACTTACTCGGTACGTTCCACGTTCTGCGCGCGGGCTATACGCATCTGCGGCAACCGGGCGGGCGCGTCATCAATATCTCGGCGCCGCAAGCGTGGGTGCCCATGCGCGCCCAGGTCCATGTTTGCGCGGCCAAAGCAGGGGTCGATATGGTGACCAAAACCCTCGCCATGGAATGGGGACCTAAGGGCATTTCGGTCAATTCGATTTCGCCCGGCCCTATCGCGAACACCGAAGGTATGGCGCGGTTGGCGCCGACACGCGAGCTGCTCGACCAAACCCGCGCGTCGGTTCCCCTTGGCCGCCTAGGTCATCCCCACGATGTGGGAAAGGTTGCCCTCATGCTCGCCTCCGACCTTGGCGCTTACGTGAGTGGTGCGGTGATCCCCGTCGACGGCGGCTGGTCGCTGGCAGGGGCCTCGGGCAGCATGGAAAACCTGGCGTCCCTAGGCATGACAACGGGATTGTTGAAGGAAACGGAAGCTTGATATGATTGGGCACCCGCTTGGTCATTATACCAGCGGTCATAAAAAGTGACCTTTTCATGACCGTTTCGTGTCTCACGGCAGAAACGCTTCGCGTTTCGCCTCCCCTTCGCTTATACCCCGAGGCGCGTGTCCGCCAATCTCGAGGCCGCTACGGGGGCCGCAGTCGCGGCCCTTATACCAGTGATCATAAGAGTCATTTATAATTGCCGCTAGTATTAGTTCTTAAGAAACGCGTTTTCAACTCAATCGATTCTGTGTTCAGCAACGCGAAAGTGGGGTCACGATCCACTCCGCCTTAAACCTCGCGCGTGCGTGATTGAGGTGTTGGCTTGAAATTGGCCAGGTTCGACGCCATTTACCGAGCTCGACCCTGGTCAGGGACTTGAAAAGGTTTGGGATCATGCTTGCGAACGAGGTGATCGACATAGAGCCTTGGGTTGCCTAAGCAGACTGCATGGGTCAGGAGACTTTGATGAGACAAAGTATGACTCTGCCGGCCCTATCGGCGGACTCCAATCTCTCCCGCTACTTAAGCGAAATCAAAAAGTTCCCCATGCTGAGCGCCGAGGAAGAGTTTCAGTTAGCGACTGACTGGCGCGCGCAAGGCGACGTGGCTGCGGCCCATAAGCTGGTAACCAGTCATTTGCGCCTGGTCGCCAAGATTGCCATGGGGTATCGAGGCTATGGGCTGCCCGTGACGGAGCTGATTTCCGAGGGCAATATCGGCATGATGCAAGCGGTCAAAAAGTTCGACCCCGACAAGGGATTTCGCCTATCGACCTATGCCATGTGGTGGATTCGCGCCTCGATCCACGAATATATTTTGCATTCCTGGTCCCTTGTAAAAATGGGAACCACAGCGGCGCAAAAGAAACTATTTTTCAACCTGCGGCGGATGAAAAACCAAATGCAAGCATACGAGGACGGGGACCTAAGCCCAGAACACGTACGTCAGATCGCCGAACGCCTCGACGTGGGCGAAGACGAAGTTATCTCGATGAATCGCCGTATGACCGGCAGTGACCAGTCGCTCAACGCCCCCATGCGTGTCGATGGCGATGGCGAGTGGCAGGATTGGTTGGTCGATGACACCCCAGGGCAGGAAATTCGCTTGGCCGAGAGCGATGAGCTTGACAAGCGACGCGAGTTGTTAACCCAAGCCATGTCGGGGCTGAATGCCCGCGAGCGGGACATTATTGTCAAACGTCGCTTGTCGGAGGACCCCAGCACCCTCGAAGACCTGAGCCAGACCTACAGCGTCAGCCGCGAACGCATTCGCCAAATCGAAGTACGAGCCTTTGAGAAACTACAAGATGCCATTAAGGTAGCGGCCGAAGAACAGAACTTGCTCGTCGTGCCCTAATACCAGCGGGTAGAAAGGCATCTTTAGTGACACTAACGCCAATTATGAGTGACCCTTATATTCGCTGGTATAAGGGCCGCGAGTTCGGCTCCCCGAGCGGGCTCCAAGCCCGAAGGGCGCTGGGAACGCCCGCGCACGAGACGGTTGGGCTCCAAGCCCGAAGGGCGCTGGGAACGCCCGCGCACGAGACGGTTGGGCTCCAAGCCGGAAGGGTGCTGGGAACGCCCGCGTAAAAACCAAACAGCCGAGCCTGTGGGGCACGGTCACCCCGACAAGATTTAAGGCGCTGCCCCCGCCCAACCCAACCAAAGCGGTCAGGGCGATTCGTGCTGCTGCGACCAAAGCCCAGGTCTTTGTCCGTTAAGACCCGTCGCGGGTGTCCTGCATCGCTTGAATGGCCGTAAAATCCTTTGTTCGCGCGGAGGTTCCTTGGCGTCGATCCGACTCGGCCTCCGTTTTAGGAATCGAAGGCCAAGGTCTCCATCACCTCGTCGGAGGCGTCGAAGTTGGTGAAAACCGCCTGGACATCGTCCAGGTCTTCCATGGTTTCGATCATTTTGACAAGGGACAGGGCGCGATCGGCGTCCACTTCGACGAAGCTCTGTGGTTTCCAGACCAGCTTGGCTTCCTGCGGGTCGCCCAGCTTGGCCTCTAGCTCGCGTTGAACTGTCGCAAAATCCCCAGGCGCACAATAAAACTCATGGCCTTCGGTCGTCGTCTCGACGTCGTCAGCCCCTGCCTCCAGGGCCACATCTACCAGGTCGACGTCGCCGTCGCCGCCTGCCGCCGCCGTATAGGTGATTTGACCGACCCGATCGAACGAAAAAGACACCGACCCCGTTTCGCCCAGGTTCCCGCCCGCACGGGTGAACGCAGCCCGCAGCTCCGCAGCTGTTCGGTTGCGATTGTCGGTCAGGCACTCGACCAAAACCGCAACCCCGCCTGGGCCATAGCCCTCGTAGCGCATTTCATCGTAGTCTTCGCTCTCACTACCTCCCAGGGCACTTTGAATAGCCTTTTTGACGCGATCATTGGGCATGTTCACGGCACGCGCCGCAACAATCGCCGCGCGCAACCGCGGATTGTTGGCAGGGTCGGAATCGCCTCCCGTCTTCACCGCAACCGCGATTTCACGGCCCACTTTGGTAAAGACTTTAGCGCGTTTCTTGTCCTGCGCGCCCTTGCGGTGCATGATGTTTTTGAACTTGCTATGGCCTGCCATGGATATTTCTCTTACGTTGCTGTCGTGCCGAGGGCGCTCGATTGGGCCATGTTGCCCTTGAAGGGACACTCGCCCTGTTGTCCTCGGAATGCGTCACCTTACGACTTAAGGCCTACCACAGGCGGGCATTTTGGGCCAAGGTAATTTGATGACCGAAAAGCTCCTTAAAGTAGCCAGCGTCGTTGCCGCCCATGGAGTAAGAGGTGAGGTACGGCTCAAGGTTTTTTTAGAAGACCGGGACCTCTTTGCGGACCTGGGGCCATTTGTGACGGTAAGGGGCGACCCCCTTGGCCCCTTGGAAATCCGGGGCCAATCGAAAAACCAACTGGTTGCCCGTGTTTCGGGGGCCTCCAACCGGGACGCGGCGGAGGCCTTACGGGGGCTCAACTTGTTCATCCCGCGCGCGCGGTTGCCTGATCTTGCGCAAGACGAATTTTATTACACGGACCTGGTTGGCCTTGAGGTGCGCGAACAGGGAAACTCCACGGGTCAAATCAAAGCCCTGCACGATCACGGGGCGGGCGATTTGGTCGAAATCGCGTTTGGCGATGGGACGGCAGAGATCTTCGTCTTTTCCACACAGACCTTCCCGACGGTCAACATCGAAGACGGGTTCGTGATCCTCGTTCGACCCACTGACATCCTGGTCCGAGATCAAGACGGGAACACCCACTAGTGTTTACTGTTACCGCCTTTACTTTGTTTCCGAAAATGTTCCCAGGCCCGCTCGGCCACTCCCTCGCCGGGACCGCGCTTAACTCAGGCCTTTGGTCCTTGCGGACGGTTCAGTTCAAGAAGTTTGCCCTTGATAAGCATCGCACGGTCGATGGACCACCGTCGGGGGGCGGGGGCGGTTTGGTTCTCAAGGCCCCGATCGTCGACGCAGCCCTTGCGAGCACGCCCGACACCTGTCCGCTCATTTACTTGACGCCGCGCGGGACGCCGCTGCGTCAGGACTTGGTCAGGACCTTGGCCCAAGGCCCGGGGATGCGCCTCCTGTGCGGGCGATACGAGGGCGTTGACCAGCGTGTCTTGGATAAGTGGGCGCCGCTCGAGATCTCGATGGGCGACTTTGTTCTCTCAGGGGGAGAAATCGCCGCCCTGGTCTTGATCGACGCTTGCGTTCGCCTGGTGCCAGGGGTAATGGGCAACGCCTTGAGCGGCGACAGCGAGAGCTTTGAGAACGGTCTTTTGGAGTATTCCCTCTATACCCAACCTAGCACCTGGGAAGGTCGGGCGGTTCCAAAGGTTCTATTGTCAGGAAATCACAAAGCCGTTGAAGACTGGCGTTTAGACCAATCCGAACGCCTCACCCGCCAACGTAGGCCAGACCTCTGGGCAGCATATCAGCAGACTGCCCCATGTATGGACCGAGACGATGAGAAGGAACCGAGGTCATGAACCTCCTGCAAACCTTAGAGGCTGAACAGGTGTCAGCCCTGTGCGAAACGCGCCCTCGCCCAGAATTTTGGCCCGGGGACACGGTCAAAGTCAATGTCCGCGTCGTGGAAGGCTCCCGCGAGCGTATTCAGGCCTACGAAGGCGTTGTGATCGCGCTGAAGAGGCGCGGCCTCAATTCGGCCTTCACGGTCCGGAAGATATCTTACAACGAAGGTGTGGAACGGGTCTTTCCCCTCTACAGCCCCCGCGTTGATTCCATTGAGGTGCTAAAGCGCGGCAAGGTTCGCCGCGCGAAACTTTACTACTTGCGTCAACGTCGCGGAAAGTCTGCCCGGATCGCGGAAAAAAACAGCGGCTGGTCGGCTAAATTGCGTTTGGCTGAACGCGGCAAGAAGTGAGTTGGCGATTTGGCTTTGGTTATACACGTCCCTGTTGAGCACCTCTCCATCCTAAAGGAAGCGGAACTCATCTGTTGCACATAAGTCACAGCTTCGTAACCAGACGTTCAAATGAGGCGTCTCATGCCAGCGGCAATTATGAGTGACTCTTATATTTGTTGGTATAAGGGCCGCGACCGCGGCCCCCGCAGCGGCCCCGAGAATATCGGACACGCGCCTTGGGGTATAAGC
Source organism: Alphaproteobacteria bacterium (assembly GCA_965228345.1). Classification (GTDB taxonomy): domain Bacteria; phylum Pseudomonadota; class Alphaproteobacteria; order UBA7985; family UBA7985; genus CAXQZM01. The sequence goes on from CBDDHH010000004.1 coordinate 222,400, forward strand.
GAAGGCCCCGTCAGAGGCGAAACACAACGCGCTTATGCCGTGAGACACGAAACGGTCATAAAGAGGTCATTTCTTATGACCGTTGGTATCAAGGGTAAGCCACTTGCCTGAGTCTCAGCAGATTGAGAGCCCAGAGCCGCGTTCGTCCCTCACAGCTGACAGCTTACGCGACGCAGTTCTTGCAACGCTGGACGAAATGAAAGGCGAGGATACGGTCACCATTGATTTGGCTGGAAAGTCCGACGTTGCCAGCTTCATGATCATTTCGTCGGGCCAATCGACAACCAAGGTCGGGGCCATGGCGCAGGAAGTGCGCAAAGTCTTAAAAGACCTGGGCGCCGAAATTCTGGGCGTCGATGGAATCGCCCACAAGGATTGGGTCCTGATCGACGCCAACGCGTGCATCGTCCATCTGTTTCGCCCGCCCGTGCGAGAATTCTACAACCTTGAAAAATTGTGGGGGCCGGGCACAGCGGCGTTCTCCGCTGCCCCCACACGCCAACACCCCTTGGATATCGAGTCCCTGATCGACGATGACACCGTCCACGTGGAATGATATAGCGAAAGCGCCTTAATTTGATTAAGGCGCTTTCGCTATATCCTTTATTGGCGCTCTGCTTATAGTCTTATACCAACGGTCATAAAAAGTGACCTTTTAATGACCGTTTCGTGTCTCACGGCAGAAACGCGATGCGTTTCGCCTCCCCTTCGCTTATACCCCGAGGCGCTTTCGCGCCGATCTCGGGGTCGCTACGGGGGCCGCAGTCGCGGCCCTTATACCAGCGAACATAAGAGTCATTTATATTTGCCGCTAGTATTAGAATGTGATCATTTTAAGACGGCTTGGCTTTATCACAAGAAGCGAAGCCAGAACCGTACCAGGCGTCGCACAAGAGGGCTGAATATTCTTGGGCTCAAAAATTTAGACACGACCTTCTTGTTGATCTCGCTGTTCGTTGGATAAGGCACCATGTAACCTGCTAAGGATAAGAGGCGATCGCGTCGATAGACGGCAAGAGACCAATGATGGATTAGCTCTCCTGCTTGGGCACCGACGATGCCGGCGCCGATCACGCGGTTTCTCGCATCGACTAGAACCTTAATGAAGCCCTTGGTTTTGCCATCCGTGACGCAGCGATCGACCTGGTCAAAACCAATTCGCTCGACTCTGAAGTCCAAACCTTCGGCCCGAGCCGTGGTTTCGTTGAAGCCAACTTGGGCAAGCTCGGGGTCCAGGTAGGTGACCCAGGGCGTCGCCTCGACGCGAAAGACAGCTCGGCGGAAAGGGATCGACGGCAGGAGGGTGTTCTGAATGGCGATGGCAGCCTGATGGCCGGCAAAATGGGTAAACTTGAGCGCGGCGGCCACATCGCCGATTGCGAAAATCCTTGGATTGCGCGTACGCCCGCAAGAATCGGTTTCGATGCCGGTTCGATCATAGGTAACTTTGGCAGCCCTTAGGTCGAGGCCCTTGATATTAGGCGTACGACCCGTGGCAAGCAATAGATCGGTACCCTCTATGCTTTGGGCGTGGCCCTCGGTGTCGTAGGTTAGGCGCACGGCCCCGTGCGCGCCTGCCGCTTGCGTGATGCGCGCCCCTTCGACAAGCCGAACGCCTTCGCCATGCAGGACTTCCCGCGCTACGGCCACCATGTCAGGGTCGTCCTGAGGTAAAACTGTCTCGGCCTCGATCACCGTAACCTGCGCCCCGAGACGCTGGTGCGCTAGGGCCATCTCCAGGCCGACTGGTCCGCCCCCAACGATGAGCAGTGCTTTAGGTAAGGTTCGTTGATTCCACAGCGTATCGCTGGTCATGTGGGGCGTTGACTCCAGTCCAGGGATAGGCGGAATCGAAGGTTTGGAGCCCGTAGCAATCACGAACCGCTTGGCCCGCACCTGCCTCTGGTTTACCTCGACGGTTCTGGCACCTAAGAATCGCGCTCGCCCCTGCAAGACCGTACAGCCCAGCGCTTCAAATCGCTCGATAGAATCGTGCGGGGCAATCTGGGCGATCACAGATTGCACATGGTCCATTACGCGCCCATAGTCGATTTGCGGCGGGGCGTGGGAGACACCAAATACGCAAGTGTCGCGGCCGGCAACAGCGGCCTTGGCGGCGGCCAGGAGCGCCTTAGAGGGGACGCAGCCGCGATTGAGGCAATCACCGCCCATCTTGTCCGCCTCAACCAAGACGACCCGCGCGCCCATCTGCGCGGCGCCTGCGGCGTACGACAGCCCCGCTGATCCTGCACCGATGACACAAACGTCTGTCTGGATGGGCCGGGTCGTCATGGTCGGATTTTGCGAATCGCTAGGGGCACTAAAGATAGGCCAAGAAAGGCCAACAGGGGCCAGGTTGTGGAAAAATTGACCACGGTTGCAAACGACAGATTGGCGCCGCCCGAATGCTGGCCCAATAACTCGCCGAGTTTTGCGCCAAGACTTGCGTAGATTGCCACGCCAGGCAAGAACCCGAGGCTGGTCGCCAGCAAAAAAGTTGCGCGGCGCGCGCCTAGAACCGCAGGCAACACCGTACTTACAGCTGGCGGGATGGGGGTAAAGCGGCTGCTGAGCATGTAGAGAAATTGGTCGCGTTCAAACCCTACTTGAAAATTCTCCAAGTACGGCGCTGCCTTAGTACCAACGTAGGGAGCTCCAAAGCGCTGGACCCCCTCGAACAGTGCCCAAGACCCCAGGACGACCGATATCCATACCAGGGCGATGGAGAGGCATGTCCCCGCCCAAAACCCGAATGCCAGGGCCGCGACCGCCGACCCACCGAGAGAGAGGATCGCGCTGAGCGGTAAGGCAAAGGCTGTGGTGGCAACATAGGTCGCCAGAAATAGGCTCGAATAGAGTAGCACGTTGTTTTGAACCCAGGCAGCCAAAGTGGGGGCCTGTTCGATTACCAACGCTTCTAGCGTTGATAGGATGGGCCCAAAAAGGACCGCAGCTACCGAGATGAAAAGGACCAGGAAGCCAAGCCCATAAATCTGCCGATGAGATCGGGTGGAAGGCATAGGCGGGGCGGAAGGACTTGGACGCATGAGGAACTCGGATTTAGGGCTGTCCTAAGGACGGGCAGAACCCCTAGCGCCGAATGGCCTTCACAGCCAAATCACAGCTTGGTTAAGCCAAGCCTATCCCATGGGCGGTTTGTGACTAATGCCAACGGTCATAAAAAGTGACCTTTTCATGACCGTTTCGTGTCTCACGGCAGAAACGCTTCGCGTTTCGCCTGTTTGATGCGGTCTCACCTCGCTCGCGCCGCTCGCTCAGCCCGACCGCGCGCCAGGGCCTTCGCTTATACCCCGAGGCGCTTTCTTGGCTTGTCTCGGGGCCGCCTGTTTTTGGCGCGGGCGTTCCCTGCGCCCTTCGGGCTTGGAGCCCGCTCGGGGGGCCGCAGTCGCGGCCCTTACACCAGCGAATATAAGAGTCACTCATAATTTGCGCTGGTATCACGCACTTAAAGTTGCATTTGCCAACTCTTCGGCAAGGCGCAACGCGGTGCTGGCATTGGCAACACGGGGGCCACCAGCTTGGGCCATATGGGGGCGCCCACCGCCGCCCTTGCCGCCGACCGCGGTGGCCGCCGCGCGCACCAGATCAATTGCGCTCAGCTTTACACTCAATTCGGGATGCACTGCAGCCACGATTGATACTTTGCCTAAGTCGGTAGACATCAGAATCGCCACGCCGCCACCTTGGCCGCGCAGGACTTCATCGGCCATGCCCTTGAGGTCTTTTGCGGGAATGTCACTCACAATTCGCGCGCTAAAGGGATGCCCCGCTACATGCTGCTGCTGGGCTCTTGTGCCGCCTGCGATCAGTTGCTTGCGGAGTTTTACAATCTCTGCCTCTAGGCGCTTGCGGTCCGCTATCAGGGCTGACACCCGTTCGGGGATTTCGGTTGGAGGGGCCTTTAGTTGGCTCGCGACACGGTCGATCAAGGCGTTTTGGCGCTGACCGTGCTCGAGGGCCGCGCGTCCTGCCAAGGCTGTGACACGACGAACGCCCGCGGCGAGCCCCTCTTCGGCCACCAACACCAGCTGCCCGATCGCGCCGGTCTGGGCAACGTGGGTGCCCCCGCACAATTCCAGCGAATAAGCTTGACCCTTGGAATCTTCCTGCCCCATGGCCACCACGCGGACTTCTTCGCCGTACTTTTCCCCGAATAGAGCCATGGCGCCCTGGGCCCTGGCGACCTCTGGGGTCATGAGACGGGTGGTGACGGGTGTGTTGGCTTGGATTTCCGCGTTGACCTCGTTTTCAACCCGCCGCATCTGATCCGGGGTCAGCGCCAGCGCATGGGCAAAGTCAAATCGCAGTCGATCAGGGGAAACTAGGGACCCCTTTTGTCGCACATGCTCTCCCAGTTCTTGCCGCAAGGCCGCGTGCAGGAGATGCGTTGCCGAATGGTGCTGCTCTAGGGCCGCCCGCCGCCTGCCCTCAACGCACAAGCGGATTTTTTGATCAAGTTGGAACTGCCCCGCTTCGACCTTCACGACGTGCAACCACAGGGTTCCAAGCTGCTTTTGTGTATCGACAACGCGCGCGCGGCTGCCGCCTTCCCCTTCAATACAGCCGCAATCGCCCTGCTGGCCGCCCGATTCGGCGTAGAACGGGGTTTGCGAAGTCAGCAGCAGCCCGTCCTCGCCTTGGTTCAGGCTTGATACCTCGGCGCCGTCGTTGACAAGGGCGGTGACAACTGCCTCGGCCTGCAAGGTGCTATGGCCTAGAAACTCCGTAGGGTTCAGGCGCTCGCTCAGTTGGAAAAACAGCGCATCGGTAGCGCTGCCGCCCGTGCCTTTGAAGGCGAGGCGCGCCTGGGATTTCTGCGCAGCCATAGCTTCCTCGAACCCGACGGTGTCGAGCCTCCGACCTTGGGAGGCCAAGATGTCTTGGGTTAAGTCCAACGGAAACCCATAGGTATCATAAAGTTTGAAGGCAATTGCCCCTGGCAAAACCCCATCGGTGGCGAGCTTGGCGGTTTCCTCCGCCAGCAAGCTGAGGCCGCGATCAAGGGTGGCTTTGAAGCGGGTTTCTTCTAACTCCAATGTCTGGGTGATCAGGGCCTCTGTCTCGCGCAATTCGCCAAAGTGTGCCGACATTTGCGAAACGAGGGCGGGCACTAGGCGATGAAGCGAGGGTTCACGATTTCCTACCCGGTGCGCATGGCGCATTCCTCGGCGCATAATCCGGCGCAAAACATAGCCGCGCCCTTCGTTGGCGGGCAGCACGCCTTCGGCGATCAAAAACGCCGCCGACCGCAAATGGTCGGCAATGACCCGATGGCTCACCTTATTGGGGCCATCGGGATCGTCGTTGGACACCTGGGCCGAGGCCTCGATTAGGGCGCGCATCAGATCAATGTCGTAGTTGTCGTGCTTGCCTTGCAGGACCGCGGCGATCCGTTCCAAGCCCATGCCGGTGTCGATGGACGGCCGGGGCAAGGGCAACTGCGCCGCGCCCTCGGTTGCCACATTGTACTGCATGAACACCAGGTTCCAAATCTCTATAAAGCGGTCCCCGTCTTCGTCGGCAGACCCGGGCGGTCCGCCCCAGATCGCATCGCCATGGTCAAAGAAAATTTCCGAACAGGGTCCGCAGGGCCCCGTGTCCCCCATGGTCCAAAAATTGTCCGATGTGGCGATGGGAATGATCCGGTCATCGCTCAGCCCCGCGATGGACTTCCAGAGCTGGCGCGCTTCCGCGTCCTCATGGAACACGGTGACCAACAACTTGTCCTTTGGCAGCCCATAGACTTGGGTGATGAGGGTCCAGGCACTCTCGATCGCCTCGGCCTTGAAGTAGTCGCCGAAGGAAAAATTGCCGAGCATCTCAAAGAAGGTATGATGGCGCGCGGTCTTGCCGACATTCTCGAGGTCATTGTGCTTGCCGCCGGCCCGAACGCACTTTTGCGAAGTAGTTGCGCATTGATAGGGGCGGGCTTCTTGGCCCGTAAAGACATTTTTAAACTGCACCATACCCGAATTGGTGAACATGAGGGTCGGGTCGTTTTGCGGAACCAAGGCGCTAGAGCCCACTTCTGTATGGCCTCGGTCCTTAAAAAAATCGAGGAAGGTACGACGAATTTGATGGGTGCTGCTCATGGGGTCCTCGTTTCCGATCCGACCCCAAAACCCCATCACGGACCCCACGCCAGACCGACGTGAGGAACATCCGCGCCAACAAAGGGCTTAAAGCCGTTCAACCGGTTCAATACAAACGAGAACGGCCTTAGAGACCTTGCCGAGTGATTTGAACCGCTTGCCTACAAAAAAGGCAGCCCCGCAAGGAACAGTTGTTCCCATATGGGATTGATACCAGAAGAATCGAGCGGATTGAAAATTCACTCGATTCAAGGACGTGCGACCAAGCACACGCACAGCTTGCTTGGCGCTTGAACATCCTTAATGGGGCTTTGTAGCAACCCCCTTTGGTATCAGCCCTCCTTACCGTCCTGATCGCCAGGCCCTTCTAGCATGGCATCGGATACGAGACCCGCATTGGCACGAATGGTTGTTTCGAGGCGCTTTGCCACGTCGGGATTGTCCAGCAAGAATTGTTTGGCGTTCTCACGGCCCTGGCCGAGACGATCGTCGCCCGCCGAAAACCAAGCGCCCGATTTCTCGACGACGCCTGCCTGCATGCCCAGGTCGAGCAACTCTCCCGTTTTGGAAATGCCTTCCCCGTACATGATATCGAGCTCAACGATTCGAAACGGCGGAGCCAGCTTATTCTTGACAACTTTGATTTTGGTTTGGTTGCCGACCACCTCATCGCGGTCCTTGACCGCGCCAATGCGCCGTATGTCGAGACGAACGGAGGAATAGAACTTGAGGGCGTTGCCGCCTGTGGTGGTTTCTGGGGAACCGAACATGACCCCAATTTTCATACGCAACTGATTGATGAAGATCACCATGGTGTTGGACTTGGAGATGGTGCCCGTCAACTTGCGCAGGGCTTGGGACATGAGCCGGGCCTGCAGCCCTGGCTGCGAATCGCCCATATCCCCCTCTAATTCTGCCCGCGGTACCAGGGCCGCGACTGAATCAACGACCAGAACGTCAACCGCACCCGACCGGACGAGCGTATCGGCGATTTCTAAAGATTGCTCGCCCGTATCGGGCTGAGAAATCAGCAGGGTGTCGATATCAACGCCGAGCTTGCGGGCATAAACTGGGTCAAGGGCGTGTTCGGCGTCAACAAAGGCGCAGGTGCCACCGCCCTTTTGTGCCTCGGCAATCGCATGCAAGGCAAGCGTCGTTTTACCTGAGCTTTCAGGACCGTAGATTTCGACGATACGGCCCTTGGGAAAGCCCCCAATCCCTAGGGCGATGTCCAACCCCAACGACCCCGTGGATACGACCTCGGTTTCTACGACATCGCGCTGACCCAGGCGCATGATGGACCCCTTGCCGAAGGCCCGGTCAATTTGACTCATGGCCGCCTCAAGGGCCTTTTTTTTGGCCAAGTCTTGTTTTGACTCCATGGGGAGGCCTCCTTCGATAATCTCTAACTTCTTCGCGCTCATGTCGAGTCTTCCTTTCGGTTTAAGTCTTCAGCCTGTGTCAAACAACGGCTCAGAATGCGAGATCTGACGAAGCCAGCCAGAGGATCGCCAATTTGACGTATTTTGGTGATGTTCCTCATTTGTTCTGTTCAGTCAAGTATAAAGTTAGAACACTTGGCTCGAACAGCAAGGCTCCATCGGGCCGTTCTTGAGGCATTTTAAAACTGGGGCTTCAGCCAGCGTCGCGCCCTCGTTCGCGGTGTGGGTTTGACGTTCCCACCGCGCGTTCGTCGGCTCAGGAAAGAAACTGGGGCCGCCCGTGAGCACACACACGAAAGCTTTCAGCGCCCTAGGGTGCGGTCAGAGCTGAAACTTGCGCCTGGGCGACGGCCAACTCGGCTTCAGCTTGGGCTCTGTCACCTTCTGAGGTTACTGCCAAGAGGGCCGCTTCCGCGTCTTTCCGCCGCGCGTGCGCGCCTTGCGTGGACAGATCATTCATATCGGTGGCTTCCTCTGCCAAGATGATGCAGCGCTCGCCAGTGACTTCCGCAACACCGCCGCCGACGAAAATTCGGCGGTTCGGCGCTGCGTTCATATCCTCATGCAAGGCAACAAGGCCGGGGCGCAGTGTCGAAACGCCTGGGGCATGATCAGCCATCACACCCATGTCGCCCTCCACGCCCGGAATCACAACCATAGCGACGGCCTCTCGGAGCACCAGGGCCTCGGGCGTCACGAGTTCGAGCCTGATTGTCGTAGCCATGACCGCGGGCTTTCTGCGCAGGACTCTAGGCCGCTTCGGCGGTCATTTTCTCCGCCTTGGCTATGGCCTCGTCTATGGTGCCAACCATGTAGAAGGCTTGCTCAGGTAGATGGTCGTAGTCCCCGGAGACGATACCTTTGAAAGCTTTGATCGTGTCTTCCAAGGCGACAAACACCCCTGGGAAACCGGTAAAAACTTCCGCGACATGGAATGGCTGCGACAGAAAGCGCTCCACCTTCCGGGCGCGATCTACGACCAACTTGTCTTCAGCGGAGAGCTCGTCCATGCCCAAGATCGCGATAATGTCCTGCAAGGACTTATACTGCTGCAAGATGGACTGGACGGCCCGCGCGGTCTCGTAATGCTCCTGGCCTACAATCTGCGGGTCGAGAATGCGCGATGTGGAATCGAGCGGGTCGACCGCAGGATAGATTCCCTTTTCGGCGATGGCGCGGTTCAAAACCGTCGTCGCGTCCAAGTGGGCAAAGGTGGTCGCAGGGGCTGGATCAGTCAAGTCATCGGCGGGCACGTAGACCGCCTGAACTGAGGTGATGGACCCCTTATTAGTCGATGTAATCCGTTCCTGCATGGCGCCCATGTCGGTTGCCAAAGTTGGCTGATACCCGACCGCAGAAGGAATCCGGCCCAAGAGCGCCGACACCTCTGCGCCCGCCTGGGTAAAACGGAAGATATTGTCAACGAAGAACAGAACGTCTTGGCCTTGTTCATCGCGGAAGTACTCGGCCTGGGTGAGACCCGTAAGGGCGACGCGCGCCCGGGCACCAGGGGGCTCGTTCATTTGCCCGAACACAAGCGCGACCTTAGACCCCTTATCGAAGTCGATGACACCTGCATCCTGCATCTCGTAATAGAGATCGTTGCCTTCGCGGGTCCGTTCCCCCACACCGGCGAAGACCGAATAACCGCCGTGTCCTTTGGCCACATTGTTGATCAATTCTTGTATCAGCACGGTCTTACCAACACCCGCGCCGCCGAACAGGCCGATTTTACCACCTTTGGCATAAGGTTCTAGAAGATCAATCACTTTGATCCCCGTAACCAAAACTTCGGCTTCGGTCGATTGATCGACAAATTCGGGCGCCTCGCGGTGGATCGGCCAATAAGCGGTCGGGCGAATCTCGCCGCGCTCATCAATCGGCGTGCCCGTGACATCCATAATCCGGCCTAGGGTTTCTTCGCCCACAGGAACTTTGATGGAATCGCCTGTGTCGATCACCTCCTGGCCCCGCACCATCCCGTCGGTGGTTTCCATTGCGATGCAGCGCACGGTGCTTTCGCCTAAGTGCTGCGCAACTTCCAGGGTTGTTTCATGGTCGCCGATTTTAGTAGTAATGGCGTTCAGGATCGCGGGCAAATCGCCGTCAAATTCAACGTCAACAACCGCCCCCAAGACTTGAGCGATGCGTCCTTTATTATTAGCAGCCATGGTGTTCTTTCCTCTCGACTAGGGTTAGAGCGCTTCGGCGCCCGAGACGATTTCGATCAGTTCTTTGGTAATTTGCGCCTGGCGCGTGCGGTTGTAGACCAAAGATAGGGATTTGATCATATCCCCTGCGTTGCGGGTGGCGTTGTCCATAGCCGTCATTCGCGCACCCTGCTCAGAAGCGGCATTTTCCAGCAAACCACGATAAATCTGCACTGCGACATTGCGCGGCAAGAGATCGGATAAGACCTCTTCCTCCCCCGGTTCATAGTCGACTGACGCCGTTGCTGCCGCGGGGCCTGCGGAATTCTTTGCCGCGTCCCGCCCAGCGTCCATGTCCGCAAAGGGGATGATCTGTTGCGGCGTGACCACTTGGGAAATGGCCGACTGAAACTCGGCATAGACCAGCGTTGCGACATCGAAGGCGCCATCTTGGAACATGGACAAGAGATCCTTGGCGACGGCAGAAGCCTTATCGAATGATAAGCGCGGCTTGTCGAGGTCTTCCTTCACCTTCACCACCGCGTCGCCAAATTGCCGACGCATGGCCACCGCGCCTTTGCGACCGAGGCAGTAGAACTTCACCTCACGCCCAGCGGTTCGATGCGCCTTGGCCAATTGCGTTGCCTTTCGGATCAGGTTCGAATTGAAGCCGCCGCACAAACCCCGATCCGCTGTGCCCAAGACAATTAGGTGCGTATCATGTTTACCCGTGCCCGCAAGCAAGGGTAAACTCGCCATGCCGTTTGCCGCGAGGGAGGTCAGCATGGCGCCCATGCGCTCGGCGTAGGGGCGCCCCGCCTCGGCCTGATCTTGGGCACGGCGCAATTTGGCCGCCGCGACCATTTTCATAGCTGACGTGATTTTGCGCGTATTCTGGACCGACTTGATGCGGTCGCGAAGATCTTTTAGGCTGGCCACTTAGCGATGGTCCTTTACGCAAAGGTACCTGTAAAGTCGTCGAGGAGGGCCTTGAGCTGATTCTCCGTTGCGTCGTCGAGCTTGCCCGTATCGCGAATGGCAGAGAGGATTCCCGCCCCCGTGGTATCAAGGGCTTGCAGCAACTGGGCTTCGTAGCGCCGAACATCGGCGACGGCGATTTGGTCCACGTAGCCCTTGGTGCCCGCGTAGATCAGGCAAACTTGCTGTTCCATGGCCAAAGGGCTGTACTGATCTTGCTTCAGAAGTTCGGTAAGCCGCGCGCCGCGTTCGAGGACTTGGCGCGTTGACGCATCAAGATCGGAAGCGAACTGCGCAAAAGCCTCCATCTCACGGTATTGCGCCAGCTCCAACTTGATGCCGCCAGAAACCTTCTTCATAGCCTTGGTCTGCGCAGCTGAGCCAACGCGCGATACCGACAAGCCGACGTTGACGGCTGGGCGAATGCCCTTGAAAAACAAATTGGTCTCTAGGAAGATCTGCCCGTCGGTGATGGAAATCACGTTGGTCGGGATAAAGGCCGAAACATCGTTGGCTTGGGTTTCAACGATCGGGAGCGCGGTCAGAGAACCCCCCCCTTGTTCGTCGGACATTTTGGCTGCACGCTCCAGCAAGCGCGAATGCAAATAAAATACGTCGCCTGGGAAAGCTTCGCGTCCTGGCGGGCGGCGCAGAAGCAACGACATCTGCCGATAGGCCACCGCTTGTTTCGTCAAATCATCGTATATGATAAGCGCGTGTTCACCGCTGTCGCGAAAGAACTCACCCATGGCAGCGCCCGTGTAAGGTGCCAGAAATTGCGTCGGCGCGGGGTCGGACGCGGTCGCGGCGACCACCGTTGTATAGTCCATGGCGCCGTGTTCTTCGAGGACTTTGACAATCTGTGCGACGGTTGAGCGCTTTTGTCCGACCGCGACGTAAATGCAATGCAGCTTTTTGGATGCGTCGCCAGAATCGAACAAGGCTTTTTGGTTTAAGATTGTATCGACCGCGACTGCTGTCTTTCCAGTTTGGCGATCGCCAATAATCAACTCCCGCTGGCCACGACCGATCGGGATCAGAGAATCGATCGACTTGAGCCCCGTCTGCACGGGTTCAAACACCGACTGGCGTGGGATGATTCCTGGTGCCCTCAATTCTACCCGACTTAGGTTCACATCTTTTAGCGGCCCTTTGCCATCAATGGGGGTGCCGAGTGCGTCAACCACCCGGCCCAAAAGGCCCCGACCAACGGGAGTTTCAACGATCGTACCGGTGCGCTTAACAACATCTCCTTCCTTGATGTCGCGATCGGACCCGAAGATCACGACACCAACATTGTCAGTTTCCAGGTTCAAGGCCATGCCCCGAACACCTCCCGGGAACTCAACCATTTCTCCTGCCTGAACCTGATCAAGACCATAGACACGGGCAACCCCGTCCCCGACAGACAGCACGGACCCGATTTCGGCGACATCGGCTTCGGCCCCAAAATTTTCTATTTGATCCTTTAAAATCTTGGAGATTTCAGCAGCGCGGATTTCCATCACGCCATCCCTTTCGTGGTTAGGCCCTTAGACAAGGACAGTTTGAGTTTTTGCAGTTTTGTCTTGAGACTGGAATCAATCATCTTGGAGCCAACTTGAACGATAAGACCGCCCAAAATTTGTGGATCAACATGCGCCCTGATCTGAACCTTGGCTCCCAAGTCCTTTGTTAGAGTTTGGGTCAAAGTTGTCATCTGAGACGCTGATAGAGGCCGCGCGCTGGTGACCTGAGCGGTCAACTCGCCGCGGCGAAGTGCCAGTTTGGCTGCGAAAGCGATTACCATGGCCGCAAGGTGTTTGGCCCGCCCATTTTTGGTAACTAAACCCACAAATTTCAAACTGAGATCACAAGCTCCCAATTTTGTCAGTAACGTCGCCAAGGCCGCCGCCACCTGGTCGCGGCGTAGCAAAGGGTTAGCAAGCACCGTCGCCAAACTCTCCGATCCGTCGATTGCCGAACCCAGACGGGCCAAATCCTGCCCAACCGTGTCAACCTGACCAGCTTCGTCGGCCAAAGCCAGCAGTGCAGCAGCGTAGCGCTTGGCGACCTTGGAAAATGCCGGTGCTTGATCTGACAATTAAATTTCCCTTCACTACGCTCTCCCCGCCGCGCTTGATCCTTCCCGAAACCAAACGCGTGACAAGACCCAAGCCAGGAGCCCCGGGGCGAGGTGCGCGGCCTTTAACACCCCCCTCGGGGCCTGACAAGGCAGGTCGCGCCGTCATCTACAGAGTAAGCCAATCTTATTCTTGCGCAGTCATCACAACTGCCTTGCGTTTTGCGTTGATGTGTTCCGCGAGCTTCCTGGCGACCGCAATCAGGGCAACCATGGGCTTCTTTCCGTTGGCTCTGATACCAACGGTCATAAAAAGTGACCTTTTCATGACCGTTTCGTGTCTTGTCTAATGGAATATGAGCGTTTTCTTGCCGCGATGCTAGATCATTTGTGGTAAGCTTGACGCGCCGATTTGGGGGTGGCCACCCCCAAATCGGCGGCGGGGCGGGATCGTTCGTGTCTAGGTGCTGCGTTGCAGGCACCGTTCGTGAGTTTGATCACCCCGTCTTTCCTACAAATGGCCCGAATGGATACTAGGGAGCCAGCTGTGCGTCCCGTATGACAAGAAAGGGAACGCAAAGATGTCACAAGTTACCATCGGAATTGATGTTTCAAAAGCCCAATTCGATATTTTTGTGTCAAATGGCCAAAACCATAGCTGCAAGCCCAATACCCCTTGCGGGATTAAGGCTCTCATCAAGACCTTGAGCAAGCTTCCTGATTGCCTGGTCGTTTTTGAGGCAACTGGCTTCTATCACAGAGCCTTGGAACGGGGCCTTGCTCAAGCCCAAATCGCTTACGCAAAGGTCAACCCTTGGCAAGCGCGATGCTTTGCCAACAGCATCGGCCAACTCGCAAAAACCGATAAGGTCGATGCGAAAATCCTGGCACTCATGGGCCAAACCCTCCCCCTTGAGCCCACCAAGATACGCGATGAAGTCATTGAAACTCTTGGAGAATACCAAAGTCTTCATCAAGGGCTTGTGCAAACGCAAACGCAGTGGAGCAACAGGAAGAAAGTCGTTACCGATAAGGCCGCTGTGAGGCTTGCAACGAGAATGCTCAAGACCCTCGAAAAGGAGATCGAACAGCTAACCCTCAAGACCAAGAAGCTCATCGAAGCCCATCCTGATCTCTTGGAACGCTTTAACATCTTGATCACAATCCCAGGGATTGCGGCACGAACAGCCATATCCCTTCTGACCAACATGCCAGAGCTTGGCACACTCAGTCAGAAAAAGATCGGCGCTCTAGCTGGCTTGGCTCCTATGCAATCCCAATCAGGAACGCTTAAGGGTGTCGCCCGTATCAAGGGGGGAAGAGCTCCTGTACGCAATGCCCTCTACATGCCTTCCTTGGTTGCCATGCGATACAATGAAGACCTAAAGGATTTCTTAGAGCCGCCTTGTCGAAGCCGGAAAGCCGAAAAAAGTCGCCATCATCGCCGTGATGCCTAAGCTGATCACGCTGGCAAATGCCCTCTTGCGGGAAAACAGAAAATGGTCACAAATTGCCCCTTGATTTATCATGGATACTCACGGCAGAAACGCTTCGCGTTTCGCCTCCCCTTCGCTTATACCCCGAGGCGCGTGTCCGCCAATCTCGGGGTCGCTACGGGGGCCGCAGTCGCGGCCCTTATACCAGCGATCATAAGAGTCATTTATAATTGCCGCTGGTATGAGGCGTTGATACTGCTCCTTGGTGACCCCTGCCTTTGAAGCGGCTAATACCAGTTCTCCTTAAAACAGACTCTCTATGAGCTGGTATTATGAGACCTCAGCATAATTCGAGTTCGGATGAAAGGACCACAATATGTGGTGTCATAAAAGCAAAGTTAGCACCATATCTTGCTATCAACTTTCGATCCTCTGATTTATGCTGAGGTGCCAGTTTGAGAAAAGCTTACTCCACGATCGTTGTTACAACGCCTGCACCGACGGTGCGGCCACCTTCGCGAATGGCGAAGCGGAGGCCTTCATCCATGGCGATGGGAGCGATAAGGGCGATGTCCATGGTAACATTGTCCCCTGGCATGACCATTTCGGTTCCCGCTGGCAGGGTCACGTCGCCCGTGATGTCCGTGGTTCGGAAGTAAAACTGCGGACGATAGCCAGTGAAGAAGGGCGTTGAGCGTCCACCTTCGTCTTTGGTCAAAATGTAAGCTTCGCCTTTGAACTTGGAGTGGGGCTTGATTTTGCCAACGTGAGCTAGAACTTGGCCGCGCTGTACCTCATCGCGCGCGGTTCCGCGCAGAAGGGCACCGACGTTCTCGCCTGCTTGGCCTTCGTCCAAAATTTTGCGGAACATTTCCACACCTGTAACCGTAGTTTTCTGCGTGTCTTTGATGCCAACGATTTCTACTTCTTCGCCTGTCTTAATGACACCGGTCTCAATTTTGCCCGTTACGACCGTTCCGCGCCCTGAAATTGAAAACACGTCTTCAATCGGCATGAGGAAGGGCTTATCCGTATCGCGCTCGGGCTCTGGGATGTAGGAATCGCAAGCGTCCATCAGCTCCATGATTTTGTCCTTGCCGATGGGATCGTCACGGCCCTCCAGCGCGGCAAGCGCCGAACCCTTGATGATTGGAATGTCGTCGCCTGGGAATTCGTACTCGGACAAAAGCTCACGAACTTCCATTTCCACGAGTTCAAGCAATTCCTCATCGTCGACCATATCGACCTTGTTCAGGAAGACGACCAGGGCGGGGACGCCCACCTGACGCGCCAGCAAGATATGTTCGCGCGTTTGCGGCATGGGCCCATCGGCGGCATTGACTACCAGGATCCCGCCGTCCATTTGCGCAGCGCCAGTGATCATGTTTTTCACATAGTCTGCGTGGCCAGGGCAATCGACGTGCGCATAGTGGCGCGCTGGGGTTTCGTATTCCACATGAGCCGTTGAAATAGTGATACCACGGGCCTTCTCCTCGGGCGCCTTGTCGATCTCGTCAAAAGCAAAAGCATCTGACCCATTGGCCTCTGCCATCACTTTGGTAATCGCCGCTGTTAGAGTGGTCTTACCATGGTCAACGTGGCCAATTGTGCCGACATTTACGTGCGGCTTCTTACGCTCAAACTTTTCCTTAGCCATATCCTGTAGCTTTCTTTTTGGTTAGATGGGCGCGGCCCTAAGACCTTGCCCGGGGTTTATCAAGGGGGATGGCGGGTTTTACCCTGCCATTTTGGACACAACTTCCTCCGCAACGGCCTTTGGCACGGGGTCATAGTGGCTGAATTGCATGACGAACTGCGCCCGGCCCGACGACATGGAGCGCAAGGTGTTGATATAACCAAACATGTTGGCCAGCGGCACAAGCGCCTTGATGATTGTATAGGCGGGCAAGGCCTCCGACCCTTGCACCTGACCCCGGCGTGAGTTGAGGTCGCCGATAATATCACCCATGTAGTCTTCCGGCGTCGTCACCTCGACTGACATCATGGGCTCGAGCAACTGTGGGGCGGCGGTGGGGATCGATTCGCGGAAGCAGGCGCGCGCGGCGATTTCGAAGGCACCAACGGAAGAATCCACGTCGTGGGTTTGCCCATCTACCAACGTCACTTTCCAGTCGATCAGCGGGAAACCCGCGATGGTGCCATTGTCCGAGGAGTCTCGGAAGCCTTTTTCTACGCCTGGGACATATTCTTTGGGGACCGACCCGCCAACGATTTTGGATTCAAAGGCAAAGCCTTCGCCCTTTTCATTGGGTTCGATCACCACTGAGATCTTGGCGAACTGACCCGACCCGCCCGACTGTTTCTTGTGGGTATAGGTGGTTTCAATACGGCGAGTGATGGACTCGCGGTAGGCAACTTGCGGCGCACCGACATTCGCCTCGACATTGAACTCCCGCTTCATCCGGTCAACCAAAATATCGAGGTGCAACTCACCCATCCCGGCAATGATGGTCTGGCCCGATTCTTCGTCGGAAGAGACACGGAACGACGGATCTTCGGCGGCGAGCTTTTGCAGGGCAATGCCGAGTTTTTCTTGGTCAGCCTTGGTCTTGGGTTCGATAGCGAGTTCGATCACGGGATCAGGGAAGTTCATGGGGTCTAGGATCACGGGCTTCAAATTGTCCGATAGCGTATGGCCCGTAACGGCATCTTTGAGGCCGACGAGGGCCACGATGTCCCCCGTTCCAGCACTGTCCACGTCTTTTTGCTCAATGGCATGCATTTCAACGATGCGGCCGACGCGTTCTTTCTTGCCTGTATTGGTATTAAGGATCGTATCGCCCTTGTTCAAACGGCCCGAATAAATTCGGGTGAACGTCAGCGTGCCAAATTTGGTTGCCATAAGTTTGAAGGCAAGGGCCGAGAAAGGCGCCTCGTCCGACGGCGCACGCTCCACCTCCGCATCCTGATGCTTGTAATCGATGCCTTTGACAGGTGGAACATCCAGGGGCGAGGGCAGAAAGTCGACAACGGCGTCCAGAAGGGTTTGCACACCCTTGTTTTTAAAGGCGGATCCCGCCAGCACGGGCGTGAAGGCCGAAGCAATAGTGCCTTTGCGAATGCACCTCTTCAAGGTTTCTAAGTCGGGCTCTTCCCCCTCCAAGTAAGCTTCCAAGGCAGCTTCGTCTTGCTCCACGGCCAGTTCGACCAACTTCTCGCGGTACTCTGCGGCCTGGTCCTGCAAGTCGGCGGGGATCTCCTCCTCACGGAAAGTTGCGCCCAAGTCTTCGCCGTCCCAGATGATCGCTTTCATTTTCAACAGGTCGATAACGCCGGCAAATTCACCTTCGAAGCCGATTTGCAGATTGAGAATCAGCGGCGTTGCGCCCAGGCGGTCCTCAATGGTTTGGGTCGCTCGCAGAAAATCTGCGCCCATGCGATCAAGCTTGTTGATAAAGCACATGCGCGGAACTCCGTAGCGGTCGGCCTGACGCCAGACGGTCTCCGACTGCGGCTGAACCCCCGCGACCCCTTCAAACACCGCGACCGCGCCGTCGAGGACTTTCAACGACCGTTCTACCTCAATGGTGAAATCGACGTGGCCAGGCGTGTCGATAATGTTGATGCGATGGTCTTTCCAAGACGCGGTTGTCGCCGCCGAGGTGATCGTGATGCCCCGTTCCTGTTCCTGTTCCATCCAGTCCATGGTGGCATTTCCATCATGGACCTCACCGATGTTGTGCGACTTCCCTGTGTAGTAAAGAATACGTTCGGTTGTTGTGGTTTTCCCCGCGTCGATATGGGCCATAATGCCGATATTTCGGTAGGTGGCGAGATCATGAGAGCGTGACATACTAAGCTATCCTCAACTTAAAACAGATGGGGTTGGAACGACCCCTACCAACGGAAATGCGCGAATGCCTTGTTCGCCTCAGCCATTTTGTGCGTATCTTCGCGCTTCTTGATGGCGTTGCCGCGATTTTGCTGGGCGTCCATCAACTCGTTGGCCAGGCGGTCCACCATGGTCGATTCTGACCGCTTTCGGGCGGATTCGATCAACCAGCGGATGGCCAAGGCTTGGGCGCGGTCGGCGCGCACATCCATGGGCACCTGATAAGTCGCCCCCCCAACGCGGCGGGAGCGGACTTCGACCTTGGGTTGAACATTCTCCAAAGCTTCGCGAAACACCGTCACCCCGTCGGCGCCCATGCGGCCCGAAATACGATCAAAGGCCCCGTAAACAATACGCTCCGCAACCGATTTTTTGCCATCAAACATGAGGACGTTCATGAACTTGGTTACAACCATATCGCCGAACTTGGGATCGGGAAGGACGGAACGCTTTTCAGCAGCGTGACGACGGGACATGGCGGGACCTCCTAAAAAATGGACGTATCTAAATTGAGATTCAGCGATCGGGCGTTTGCCGGTAGGGCGCAGCCGATCCGGGCGCTATTTGGGACGTTTGGCGCCGTAGTGCGAACGTCGCTGACGGCGGTCCTTCACACCTTGGGTATCCAAGGTGCCGCGAATGACATGGTAGCGAACCCCCGGTAAATCCTTGACGCGGCCGCCGCGAATCATGGCTACAGAGTGTTCCTGAAGGTTGTGGCCCTCGCCTGGAATGTAGGCGGTCACTTCAAAACCGTTGGTTAGACGGATCCGCGCCACCTTACGCAAGGCCGAATTGGGTTTCTTCGGCGTCGTTGTATAGACGCGGGTACAGACGCCGCGCCGCTGCGGGCACGCCTCCAAGGCAGGGGCTTTGTTGGCGCGGGGCTTATCTTTGCGACCCTTGCGGATCAGCTGGTTGACTGTGGGCATAGGGGTTCCTTCAAAAATGCCGGTTTCGTCCCGGACCGCACATAAGCCTCTGACCCTGACCCCTCAGGCATACAACGCAACGGCGGACACCAGGGTCAGACAGGTTCTAAAAGCCCACTTGTGAGTGAACGCGATTGGGACGGGGCCCATCAGGCCCCTTAAGACCACTCTCCTAAACAAACCGTTGTGGAGGGTCAAACAGATTTCAGCCTTGGGTTTGCAATTTAATAGACGCGCTTGGCGGGTTCGATGTAGGCGACGTCGTTGGACAAGGTGAAGGTATGAACGGGGCGATAGCCGAGCTGTAGGACGCCACCTTCATCCACGTAGGCCAAGGAATGCTTCATCCACTGCTCATCATCGCGCTCGCTATAGTCTTCGCGAGCATGGGCGCCGCGGGATTCGGTACGATTGGCGGCGGAATGGAGCGTCGCCGCCGCTTGAAACAGGAGATTGTCCAACTCCAACGTTTCGACGAGATCGGCGTTCCAGACCAACGACTTATCGGCGACATTGAGGTCGCCGCGTTTGGCCCAGGTATCTTGCATGCGCGCGACGCCGCTGTTCAGGCTATCACTGGTGCGGAACACGGCGCAATCCTCTTGCATGATCACCTGCATCTCATGACGCAGATCGGCGGTTTTGGTCGACCCGTTCGCGTGGCGGAACTTGTCAAGGCGGTGTAGCGCCAATTCCGTATGGGCCGGCGTCAAATCGCCCTGTCTTGCGCCGGGCGCGACCTTGTCAACACAGCGTTTGCCCGCCGCCCGGCCGAACACCACTAGATCGAGCAGAGAGTTCGATCCAAGGCGGTTGGCCCCATGTACGGAAACGCACGCGGCCTCTCCCACGGCCATCAACCCAGGCACAAGGGCATCGGGATCGTCTTTGGTGGGCCGAATCACCTCCCCATGGTAGTTGGTCGGTATCCCACCCATGTTGTAGTGGCACGTTGGTAGAACTGGAATTGGGGTGGTCTTGACATCGACCCCAGCGAAAATGCGCGCGGTTTCCGCAATGCCGGGCAGTTTTTTGTCAATGGTTTCCTCGGGCAGCAAGGTTAAATCGAGGTGGATATGGTCCCCCTTGGGACCAACCCCGCGTCCGTCGCGAATTTCGAGGGTCATGGCGCGGGAGACGACATCGCGTGACGCCAGGTCTTTAGCAACGGGGGCGTGCCGTTCCATGAATCGTTCGCCTTCCGAATTCCTTAAGATCCCCCCTTCGCCGCGCACACCTTCGGTGATCAGGGCCCCCGCACCGTAGATTCCCGTCGGGTGAAACTGGATGAACTCCATGTCTTGCAGGGGTACACCTGCGCGCGCCGCCATACCGCCACCGTCTCCCGTGCAAGTATGGGCCGCAGTGCAAGAGAAGTAGGCGCGGCCGTAGCCGCCAGTTGCTAAAACGGTTTGCTGCGCACGAAACCGATGCAGCGTTCCGTCGTCGAGGTTCAGGGCCACAACCCCGCGGCAAGCGCCTTCGCTGTCCATCATCAAGTCAATTACGAAGAACTCAATGTAGAACTCAGCCCGACGTTTGAGCGATTGCTGGTAAAGGGTATGGAGCATAGCATGGCCTGTGCGGTCGGCTGCGGCGCATGTGCGCATGGCGGCGGGACCTTTGCCAAATTGGGTTGTCATGCCCCCGAACGGACGCTGGTAGATTTCACCGCCCTGCGTGCGCGAAAACGGCATTCCGTAGTGCTCTAACTCAATCACCGAAGGTCCGGCTTCGCGCGTCATGTACTCGATAGCATCTTGATCGCCCAACCAGTCAGAACCCTTGACCGTATCGTACATGTGCCATTGCCAATGATCCTCCCCCATGTTGCCGAGGGAGGCGGCGATGCCGCCTTGTGCTGCAACCGTATGAGATCGGGTTGGGAAAACTTTCGTGATGTTTGCGGTCTTCAAGCCCGACTCTGCGAGGCCAAGTGTGGCGCGCAAGCCCGACCCGCCAGCCCCTACGACGACGACATCATAGGTGTGATCGGTAAAAGAATAAGCAGGATTGGGCATGGCTTGATCTCTGAGGGGTCAAAACGTGGCTAATAGCCGAGAAAATTGCGCAATATCATCAGGATTGCTCCGAGGCCGAATATGGCGAAGCTGCACCGAACAACCAGAAAGAGCCCTAGTTGCAGGGCGAGATTAGGAACGTAGTCTTCAATCACTTCCTTTAATTCTAAGACATAGTGGTAAAAAGTCACTGCGACAAACAAGGTCAGAAGCATTGTCGGCCAAAAACCCGACAGGGTGGCCTTCAGCTCCTCTACGGACTGGCCAATCAAGCTGAGTATTAGGCCCAAGGTCAAAAAGGACAGAACGATGGTTGTAGCCCAGGTCAAACGCTGGGCGAACCATTCCTCGGTTCCCGTGCCGGCAGCCCCTAAGCCTCGGGCCTTGGCCAAAGGTGATTGACGACGCGCGGTCATCGGACCGTCCAGACATAGGCCCAAACGGCAAGGGTGCCGAGGACTGCGAAGGTAATGACCGCATAAGCCCCCCTTTCTGCCACAGTCAGGTCAAGGCCTCGGCCCATATCCCAAAACAAATGACGGACGCCATTAGCGCTATGCCACATGAAGGCGAAAGTCCATCCGATAAGGGCAACCTGACCCAGTGAGGATGTGAAGATCCCCATGACACGATCATAGGCAAGGCCCCCAAAACCCAGGGCAATAAGCCAGACGGCAAACACGAGGACGCCGAGACTCAAGGCCAGGGCGCAAGCGCGCGTTAGGATTGAGACCAAGGGCAAGAGAGGCAGTCGATAGACCTGTAAATGCGGGGATAGGGGACGGTTGGCCATAAGGAATTTCCTGAACAACTGCGGCAGTTGCAGTTGCATTTCGCGAAGATCCCATAGCGCTTTAAGCTCCAGAAGTGGGAGTCTCTAGACGGGGATAAGACCTTTGCGAACCTATTGGGGGTGCTGTTTAATCTGTGCCACGAACGGGCGTACCGCCCGAGGCTAAAATAAAAAACTGCGGCCTGGCAGTTCCACCGGTTCAATTCCCTCATCGCCAATGGTTTTGACGCCCAATAGACGCTCAACTTGGCCCGTTGCCAGCAGCCTGTAGGTCCCAAGGACGCCGACAAACCCTCGGGGATTAGTCAACGACTGGGTACTAAGGTCCTGATCATTTTGCGCTAGGATTAAGGCCATCGACATGGCGTCATAGGCTGAAACCGAATGGATTTGCGGGCTGGTACCAAATTCCTGCTTGTAGCGATCAGAAAAGGCATTGATTGTCTCGGCGATGCCGGTGAAATGCGCCCCGCTAAGGGCAGGTTCGGAACTGAGGGTCGGATCGTCCATCAAATGGGTGCCTAAGTAGGCTTCCTCAATCGGTTCCAGCTCATAAAAGAAGGCGAGAGTGGCGATTTCGCGCAAGCGCGGCCCCCGGTCCGGCAGAAACAAGCCGTCTATTTCTTCGCGCAAAGCGGCCATTTGCTCGGCTGCAGCCTGACGCGACGCAGCGCCTTCTCGACCCGCATCGATGGCATAGGGCAGCGACGCGACAATCGTCAGACCCAAGCTAGGGGCTAGCGCTGCGGCGGCGGTGGCGCTGATTTGCCCCAGGGCATTGTTAGGATAGAGTATCCCCAAGTTTCTCTTGCCGTTGGTCGCGGCATATTGCAGGATCCGTTGGGTTGAGGCTGAAGGGGTCAAGTTAAAAATGAAATTGTTGGGAGACGCCTTTGTGATGTCATTGGAAAAGGAGACGATGGCGGGCCCATTGCCGAGGCCCTGACGCACATCTGCCAAATTGGTTCCCACCAGTGGGCCGAGAACGAGCCCAGCCCCATAGTCCCGCGCAGCTTGCCCTGCTGCCAAGGCGCCCTCTGAGGTCCCCAAGCTGTCGAAGTACTGAATTTCCAAATCACTCGCTCGGTCACTAATGGCCAAGGAAATGGCGTTGCGCATTTCCCCACCAACGCTGGCAAAGGGACCGCTAAAGGGCAAGATCACCGCAACCTGCTTGTTATCGCGGACACGGAACTGGTTGGGGTCGCACCCTGCGATGGAAAGGACGGCGAGACCAAAGAGAACAAGTTTGTGCAAGTGCATGGGGCCTTTAATCCCGCAGTGAGGGTCCGATCAATGCCTCTTTTCCCTGCCCCGCCCCAAAACAGATCCCAAAAGGTCCGCATGGACCCACTTTGAGATCGAAACTAAGTCTGGATCCGAAAACACTCTTTTGTCGTGCTGAGCGCCCGCATGAGTCTAGACAAATGTTAAGGGTCGTCGCGTTTCAAACTTGGCCCTGTTTCAAGGTGTGCCTTGTGCCTATAGGGTGACATAAATTGTTACTCAGTTTGAGAGGTTTCTCCCGTGTCTTCCCTTCGCCCCTGGCGTAGAATTGAGCGTCGCAAAACCCGCCAGATCAGTGTCGGGGCGGTGAAGGTCGGGGGCGATGCGCCCATATCCGTTCAGTCTATGACCAATACCCCGACGCACGACGTGGCCGCGACCCTGGCTCAAATTCATGCGTTGGAGGCGGCGGGAGCCGATATTATTCGGGTTTCGTGTCCTGACGAGGCCTCAACGCGGGCTTTACCGGCGATCCTGGTGGACACATCGGTACCCCTGGTCGCCGATATTCACTTCCATTACCACCGTGCGCTTGAGGCTGCCGATGCGGGTGTTCATTGTCTGCGCATCAACCCTGGCAATATCGGCAGTCGCGACCGCGTGGCTGAAGTCGTCGCGGCGGCCAAGGCCAATGGCTGCGCCATTCGCATTGGCGTCAACGGCGGGTCATTGGAAAAGCATCTCTTGGAAAAATATGGCGAACCTTGCCCCGAGGCGCTTGTGGACTCGGCGCTGGAGTCGATCCGCTGTTTGGAGGATCTCGGTTTCGCCGAGATGAAAGTTTCGGTCAAAGCCTCCGATCTGTTCATGGCCGTTGCCGCCTACCAGGGCCTGGCAGAGGTGGTGGACTATCCCCTGCACTTGGGCATTACCGAGGCGGGGCCTGCACGCACGGGCACGGTCAAATCGGCCATTGGCTTGGGCGCTCTGCTGTGGGCGGGCATCGGCGATACGGTGCGGGTGTCCTTATCCGCCGATCCGGTCGAGGAGGTCCGCGTGGGCTTTGATTTGCTCAAGTCGCTCGGCCTGCGCCATAAGGGCGTGAACATCATTTCCTGCCCTTCGTGTGCGCGTCAGCAATTTCCTGTGATTCCAATGGTCACGGAACTAGAGGCCCGGGTTGCCCATATCACCACACCCATGGACGTCTCCCTCATCGGGTGCGTCGTCAACGGCATTGGCGAAGCCAAGGAAACCCACATCGGCCTAACAGGCGGGGGCAACGGCACCCACTTGCTCTACGTCGGTGGGATGCCATCGGAAAAAACCAATACCGAGTCCATGATCGACCGCATGGTTGAACTTATTGAACATGAGGCGGAGGTGCTAAGCGCGCGGTCGCGCTGAAAACACCCGTTCTTCCAACGGCAGAAACGCTTCGCGTTTCGCCTCCCCTCCGCTTATACCCCGAGGCGCGTGTCCGCTGTTCTCGGGGTCTCTACGGGGGCCGCAGTCGCGGCCCTATACCAGTTCATAAAGAGTCTGTTTTTAGGTGAACTGGTATTATACCGGCGGAAACAATAATTTACCCTTGATATGCGCTCGCATTCCCCACACTGGTCCATGGAGAAACGCCTGTGGGACGTACTTTGGCGCGGTACAAAAGGTCGTGCCGTCCGTACTTCCTACAACTGGTCGGTGCTGGATCCTGCGACTTCGCTTCGCTACGCGCAGGATGACGTCGGGTGGAGGATGTTAGAGCGCGTGAGGATCATTCTTAATTTCCGTTGGTATTATTCGTAGTAGAGATCGACTTTCGGCATGGACTGGCCTTTTCTTTGCGTCAGCACCCGCGCTGCGATCCAAGGTTATGAAAGAGCGGCTTCTCAAAGAACAAGTTCTCGAAGAAGGCGAGGCGTGTCGGCATGATTTGTTGAACTTGGGTCCCAACGTGCTGGGGCAAACGGCCTGGATGGACGAGCATTGCCCAAGCAAAAAGCGCAGATTCGGCCAGATCTTCCTTTTTGGGGAGCCTGGCCGCATAATCGGTCACAAAGGCGCTATCTGCGCGCTGCGCATCGCGCCACGCGCGACTTCCAAGATATGTCGCATCTAAAGTGGCATGGACAGATTCATGAAAAACGGTTTCTTCGAGGTCATTGTTGCCAATTCGAGTTAGAATATTGTCCGAATAAAGCACGAAGAAATGCCCCAGGTGTTCGGCGAACGCAACCTCATTGAACCGTCCCGGGTTTATCGGCGGGTGATTTGTTCAAATGTTAGGCGGCTAGATCATAGCCATGTTTTTCTTTTAAGTATGTTTCCTCTTTTTGGCTAGGGGTTAGGTATCCGATGGATGAGTGGATGCGTTTGGTGTTGTACCACTTGATCCACCTGGCGGTTTGCCACTCGACATCTGCTCTGGATTTCCAGGGGCCGATGCGCTCAACGACCTCTGTTTTGTACAGGCCGATGGTGCTTTCTGCGAGCGCGTTGTCGTAGCTGTCGCCCACGCTGCCCACCGACATATCAACGCCTGCCTCTTCTAGGCGTTCGCTGTATTTGAAGGACATGTATTGGCTGCCGCGATCACTATGGTGAATGGGCTTGATGCCATCTACCGATATGGGTCTGCGTTGATGCAGGGCCTGCTCCAGGGCGTCCAGCACGAAGGCCGTTGTCATAGAGGTGCTGACCTTCCACCCCACCATGCGCCGTGCAAACACGTCGATGACGAAGGCCACATAGACATCTCCCTGCCAGGTTTTGACGTAAGTGAAATCACAGACCCATAACTGGTTAGGGTAAGAGGCATGGAACGCCCTGTTCACCCGATCCTCTGGGCAGGGCAGTGCCTTATCAGGATTGGTGGTGATGACGGGCTTTCCCCGCACCAGGCCTTGATAACCAGCCCTTTGCATCAATCGCTCTACCGTGCACTTGGCGATGGCATAGCCTTCAGACTTGAGCTGATGCCAAACCTTGCGGGTGCCATAAATGCCATCGCTCTCATCATGATAGACGCGCTTGATCTCAGCAAGATCAGCCTCATCCTGATTTGCCTTACGACTGCGCAGATCAGGGTTGCGCGCCATAGAAGCATGACGGCGATAGGTTGAGGGCGCGATGGACAAAACCTTCGCCATCGGCTCGGCACCGAACTCTTGGATATGATCGCTCATAAAGCTCACGACTTGGGAAACGGGCGGCCGAGCTCCGCCTGTGCGAAATAAGCCGAGGCCTTCTTCAAGATCTCATTGGCTTGGCGAAGGTGGCGGACCTCACGCTCCAGTTCTTTGATCCGCGCCTTATCTTCCGTGTTCAAACCAGGGCGCTCACCTGCATCCTTCTGGGCCTGATGACACCAGGAGCGAAGGCTATCGGGAGAACAGCCTAAGCTGCTGCCAACGGCGATATAAGCCGCATTATCACTGGCATAGGAACCACGCTGCTCGGACAGCATCCGCACAGCACGCTCACGAAACTCCGCATTATAACGGGGGGTGTATCTTTTGTTCGACATGGGTCTTCCTTAGAGAATTGGACCCGCCGATAAACCCGGGACGGTTCAGGAGGAGGTGCGAACACAGGGACGCAGGGGAATGAAGGGAACTGCCGCGCGACAAACAAGGTGAGAGTAGAGCGCTACAGCAAACCTACCAATGGCAGCGTAAATGACCTAAATGCTCACTAAACTCGTTGCCAAGCTGTCCAAATATCCAGGAGCACCTCAGTTCGCGCTTGCGATCCATGGTGAGCTGATACCAGACGCTCGGAGGAGAGCAGCCAAGCCAGGACCGAATTGAGGAATCGATCTATTTATTTACCTCGATGATAGGCCTGGATTTTCCTTAGGGCCAGTTGTTCCAAATCGACCTGGAATTCGCTACAGGAAGCCTATGCCTGATCTGGTTCCCCTTCGCATGTTGATCGATGGGCAGGAGGTGCTTGCGAGCGATGGCGCGACCCGCCCATCGCTCGATCCCGCTACCGGCCTGCCTTGGGCGGAATTTCCTGAGGCGACCGCGGCGGACGTTGAGGCCGCTGTCGATGCCGCCTATCGTGCGCAAACCAGCGGACCCTGGGCCACCTTGACCCCGACGGCGCGGGGCCAGGCGCTTCAACGCTTGGCGGACGCCTTGAGCGCTAAGGCGCAAGACATAGGGCGCTTGGAAAGTCGGGACACGGGCAAACTGCTGAAAGAAACCACTTGGCAAGCCACCTACATTGCCGACTATTTGCGGTTTTTTGGCGCCGCCGCTGATAAGGTCTGCGGGCAGACCCTGCCGATCGACAAGCCCGACATGTTCACCTTTACCGTGCGCGAGCCTTTGGGCGTCGTCGCGGCGGTGATTCCTTGGAACTCGCAGTTGTTCCTGTCGGCGACCAAAATTGGTCCTGCGCTGGCCATGGGCAATACGATTGTGTTGAAAGCCTCGGAACAGGCCCCCGCTCCGCTCTTGGCTTTCGCGGGCCTGGCGAAAGAGGCGGGAATCCCCGACGGCGTGATCAACGTCGTTACGGGCGGCGGCACGCCGTGCGGGCAAGCCCTGACGCGGCATCCGCGAGTCGCCAAGGTCGCCTTTACGGGCGGCGCCGCCGCTGCGCGCCATGTGGTGCGCAATTCGGCGGAGAACTTTGCCCAAGTCTCGCTGGAGCTAGGCGGGAAATCGCCCTTCATCGTGTTTGACGATGCCAATCTGCCCAGCGCCCTCAACGCCTGCGTTGCCGGCATCTTTGGTGCCTCGGGCCAGTCGTGCGTTGCGGGGTCGCGCTTATTGGTGCAGGATCGGGTGGCCGATGGCTTTCTGGCGCAGCTTACCGAGCGTGCGAAGCGGATCCGCCTCGGGGATCCTTGCGATCCCGACAGCGAGATCGGGCCCTTGTGTACGCAGGCGCAACTGGACACCATCAGCGCGCAAATGCGCCGTGCGCTTGACCAAGGGGCAAGGCTGATATGTGGTGGCCAGCGCGCGGCGCATCTGGACGGGTTTTATTTTCCCCCCACCATCCTTGAGTGTCCCGACCCCAATCTCGAGATCATGGATCGGGAGTTGTTCGGCCCCGTTTTGTCGGTGCTGCGGTTCAAAGACGAGGCCGAGGCTGTGGCGCTTGCAAACGCCAGTTCCCACGGCTTGGCTGCGGGGGTTTTCACCAGCAATCATAGTCGCGCGCTGCGCTTAAGCAAAAGTCTGCGTAGCGGCATTGTCTGGGTCAATACTTACCGCGCTATTTCGCCCATCGCCGAATTCGGCGGCGAGCGCATGAGCGGCTATGGGCGCGAAGCGGGCTTGCAGGCCCTCTGCGACTACAGCCGCACCAAAACCGTTTGGATGAACATGTCCGATGATCCGATCGAAAACCCGTTTCAACCCAGGTAAGTCTTATGAAGTTTCACCTTGCGCTCAACCTTGAACGGACCTCGCCCGCCCAAGACATGCGCGCCCTGGCGGCCCATATGCTGGATATGATCAAACTCGCCGACCAGGCCGGCTTTGAGATTGCCTGGGCGGCCGAGCATCATGCGTTGGAGATGACCATTGCGCCCAATCCGTTTCAACTGCTGACCTGGTGGGCGCAGCATACGCACCGTATCCGTTTGGGGTGCGGGGTTGCCAACGCTGCCTACTGGCATCCGATCAGTTTGGCGGGGGAGGCGGCCATGTGCGATTTGCTGTCGGGAGGACGGCTGGAGCTAGGGCTGGGTTCGGGCGCCTACCAGCGCGAATTTGACCGCATGCGTCCGGGTCTCGATCAGCGGGACGGCTGGAGGTACATGCAGGAAATGCTGCCGCTGGTCCAACAGCTGTGGGCGGGCGATGTGGACCATCGCGGCGAGTTTTGGCAATTTCCCAGTGCAACCTCGGTTCCCAAACCAGTTCAAGACGAAGTGCCGATCTGGGTCGCCGCCCGTAGCCCCGCGACCTTTGATTACGCCGTCGCGCAGAATGCCCATATTCTCTCCTGGCCGTTGACCTTGGGCATGGAGGAGGCGGAAAAGTACGCGGCCTTGCGCCGAAGTTCCTTGCAAAACACGCCCCAAGCAAAACCCAAGCGGTTTGTCATGATGCGCCATACGGCGGTCTATGAGACCGCAGAAGATCGCGCGGCGTGCCTGGACGCCATCCGCCATAATTTGAGCCAGTTCGGCAACGTTATGACCAATACGGGTCAGGTGCGTCTGGGTTTTCCCGACTCCGTCCCCCTCGACCAACTGGCGGGCAATGCCCGTGTCGATCCTGCCATGTTAGAACGCAACTTGGCCTTTGGGTCGGCAGAACAGGTTACGGAGAAACTCCAGGCCTATGCGGGCCTTGGCCTTGATGGTTTCATTTACTACGCCTCCATGAGCCTGGACCCCGCGCGCCAGCGCCGTTCGCTGGAGCTGTTTATTGAACGGGTCATGCCGGCCTTTGCCAGCGCCTAAGCAACTTGGGCGAGGGCGGGGTTTGCGCGGGTGACGAATAAGGTTGTCCTGATCCATGGCCTAGGCCTAAGCCAAGCCATGTGGGACCCGTTCAGGCCCGTGATCGCGGGGTGGGGCTTTGAGGTGCTGACCTACGACTTACCCGGCCACGGCAGCGCGGCAGCGGAAACGCAGCCCCACAACTTGGAGCTCTATGCCCAGCAATTGCTCGCCGGAATGGACGCCAAAGGATGGGCTCGGGCGCATTTGGTCGGCTTTTCCTTGGGCGGGATGATCAATCGCAAGGTGGCCCTCATCGCCCCCGAACGGGCGGCGTCTCTCGTGGTTTGGAATTCACCTCACGACCGTGGACCTACTCAGCAAGCCACCGTTGAAGACCGTGCAAAAGCGGCACGGGAACAGGGCGTTGAGGCAACCCTCGACGCGGCCTTGGCGCGTTGGCTCACCGCAGATGCCAGCCTTGCCTTGCGCGCCCAAATTCGTGCGTGGCGGCAGGCTTGCGATCCTGACTCTTACGCCGACGCCGCGTGGGTTCTGGCCCATGGGGTGCGAGAATTGATCGGCGCGCGGCCCAAACACCCGGTGCCTGGGCAAGTGGTGACGTGCGAACACGATGTGGGTTCAACGCCCGCTATGGCCTATCATATTGCCAAGGATTTGAGCTACGATGCCGCGCCTCTGGAACCGATCCTCATTCCGGGCCTTAAGCACCTCGGCCTCCTGCAAAGACCTCAAGTCTTCTTGGCGTCCCTCAAGATCTTTTTGGCAGCAGCGGCCAGGCAAAACTGAGCGCCGCGAAGTAACAACTGCTGATCACAAAGGCCGCGAACCAAAGGCCCGAGTCCGTCGCGACGGCGCCTTGGTGCAAGACTCGAACCCCTAAGACGAGAGCCGCCGTCATCCACGCCAGCGCCATGACCCAATTGACCCATTCCTGGCCGTATAAGGGGGTGCGAAATGGATGGATGTAGGGGGTCGGAACCAGGGTGAGAACGGCGCAAAGACCAATCAAGGCAAGCGATTCCCATGGTCCCGTATCGATCAAAACCAGGGCGAAGACCAAGACATTCCAAAGTGCCGGAAATCCTATAAAACAATGATCGGCGGCCTTCATACCCGCCTGCGCGTAGGTATAACCCGCTGCCAACACCACCAAACACCCCGTAGCGGCTTGCCAGCCCGCGGGTACCAAGCCCCATTGCCAAATCATCGCGGCGGGGATGATCGCGTAGGTAAAAAAGTCGATCACATTGTCCAACGTGACTCCGTCCACCTGCGGGGTATGGACCTTGACTTGGGCCCAGCGTGCTAGGGTGCCGTCGATGCCATCGACCAGCAGCGCCAGCCCCAACCAAAGAAAGGCCAGCGCCTGCACGCCCTCAATGGTGGCGAGCAGTGCCAGGAACCCGAAAACCAAGCCGCTGGCGGTCAACAAATGAACACCTATGGCGGCGATCAGGCACAGGTGAGGGACGTTCATTGTTACCAACCTTCAAATTTAAGACTTCTCTATCCATTGCTAAGGGAATGTCAATTCTCTGAGACACCCGCTATTGAGTGCGCCATGCGAATTGGAGCTCGTCATCTTATACCAGCGGCAATTATAAATGACTCTTATGATCGCTGGTATAAGGGCCGCGACAGTGGCCCCCGAGCGGGCTCCAAGCCCGAAGGGCGCAGGGAACGCCCGCGCCAAAAACACGCGGCCCCGAGATCGGCTAAAAAAGCGCTTCGGGGTATAAGCAAGGGTCTCGTCGCACGGTCGGGCTGAGCGAGCAGTGCGAGCGAGGTGAGACCGCAACCCAAAAAGCCGAAACGCGAAGCGTTTCTGCCGTCAGACACAAAGCGGTCATAACAAGGTCACTTTTTACGACCGTTGGTATAAGGCCAGCGGCGGGATCAATCGACGCGTATCCAATTTCTTTGTGTGATTGACGCGATACACTGTTTGTCATTGGCGAAAAAGTTCCAGGCCTCCACGCATTTTTACGAGTCAAAAGCTGCCGTCGTTGGTATAAGGCCATGCAACCGATTTCCTTTGCGGGCGAATAGCCCTAAGACGAGCCGACTATGGTGGAAACAGCCTACAACCCCGAAAGCGACGGTGCGCAAATGGCGTTTCGCCAGACCATGTCCTACGGCGACTATCTGCACTTGGATGAGGTTTTAACGGCGCAGGTTCCACTCAGCCAGGCCCACGATGAGTTGTTGTTCATCGTTCAGCATCAAACCAGCGAACTATGGATGAAGCTGACCTTGCACGAACTTAAGGCAGCGCGGCAGGCGCTAAAGGTGCGTGACTTGGCGACCATGTTCAAAATGCTGGCTCGGGTCTGCAGAATTCTGGAACAAATGAACAATCAGTGGGACGTACTGCGGACCATGACCCCATCGGACTATACGCAATTTCGTGATGCCCTCGGCCAATCTTCCGGGTTTCAATCGCATCAGTATCGTCTGATCGAGTTTGTCTTGGGCAATCGCAACCCGCATATGCTGAAACCCCATGCGCACCGTCACGAATACCTTGAGTTGCTGCAGGCGGAACTTGCGCGGCCCAGTCTTTATGACGAAGTTGTGCGATTTCTTTTTTCCACCCTTGACGGTCATGAAGATGCCGTTCCTCCGCCAACGCTTGACGCTCCTACGCCGCCGACCGCTTCCATACAGGCCAAGTGGCGGCAGGTTTACGCCGATATTCAGGCGCACTGGACCCTTTATGAACTGGCAGAGAAACTGGTGGACTTGGAAGACTATTTCCGTCGTTGGCGTTTCAACCATGTGACGACGGTGGAGCGAGTCATTGGATACAAGCGCGGGACCGGTGGCACGGCAGGGGTTTCTTATCTGCGCCGCATGCTCGAAACTGAGTTGTTCCCAGATCTTTGGCACTTGCGCGGAGACCTCTAGTGCTCCCCCAAAAGCATCTCTTCGAAATTCCAGACGGCCTAATTTACCTCGATGGCAACTCCTTGGGTGTCTTGCCTAAGGGCGTTGTGGCACGGGCGACTGAGGTCATCTCCCAGCAATGGGGTGAGGATTTGATCCGTGCCTGGAACAGTGCAGGCTGGATGGACTTGCCGCGCCGCGTTGGTGATAAAATCGCCGCCTTGCTCGGCGCCCCAGCGGGGAGCATCGCTACGGGCGATACTTTGTCGATCAAGGTCTATCAGGCCTTGGCGGCAGCGTTAAAGATGCGGCCCGATCGGCGAGTTATTTTGTCCGACACCGGGAACTTCCCGACCGATCTCTACATGGCGCAGGGACTCATTAAGTCCTTGGACGCTGGCTATGAGTTGTGCATCGTCGATCCTGAGCATGTGCCGGATGCCATTACCGAAGAGGTTGCCGCTGTCCTGCTGACCCACGTCGACTATCGCACGGGCCGCATGCACGCGATGCAGGCCCTGAGTGACGAGGCCCAAAGGGCAGGGGCCGTGATGATTTGGGATTTGGCGCACAGTGCGGGCGCGGTGCCTCTCGACCTTGCAGCGTCCAAGACCGAATTTGCGGTTGGCTGCACCTACAAATACCTAAATGGCGGGCCGGGCGCGCCTGCCTTCATCTACGTACGCCCTGACTTGGTGGAACGGGTCGAACCTGCCCTAGCGGGCTGGATGGGTCACGCCGTGCCCTTTGCCATGGAACGAGACTATAGCCCTGCCATGTCGACCGAGCGCATGCGCGTCGGCACGCCGCCCATTGTCCAGTTGGCGATCTTGGATCGGGCTTTGGACCTTTGGCAGGGGATTTCAATGGCCGAGATCAGGGCGGCGTCGCTTCGCTTGTCTGAACTGTTTATCGCGCAAGTTGAGGCCAAATGCTCTGGCTTGACGCTTGTCTCTCCGCGCGAACCGCGCATGCGCGGTTCGCAAGTTTCTTTCGCCTTTGACCATGGCTACGCTGCCATGCAGGCGCTGATCGATCGCGGGGTGATTGGCGACTTTCGAGCACCCAGCACCATGCGCTTTGGCTTCACACCTCTCTACGTGGGGGAGGCCGACGTGGTCAAAGCGGCCGATGTGCTGCAGGAAGTTATGGACGGCCAGTTGTGGGATCGCCCTAAATATAGGGAAAAATCGCGAGTGACTTAAATTGGATCGACCTTGCGTCCAAGCACCAAACCCGAGTAAAGACTCACGCTCGGACCCCTCAAAAAAGACCGCGAATAGCTTCCATCATCGTGTGAAAACTTTGAAGGTTTGGATCGTATAGGTCCGCTCAATATTCGCGATGTCCAAGATCTTGTCATTGATGTAGCGGCCCGTGTCTTCGCCGTCAGGAATGTACATTTTGAGCAGCAGATCATAGTCTCCGCTAATCGAATAGAGTTCGGAATGGATTTCCCGATCACCAATTTCATCGGCGACGGCGTAGGTGGTGCCAGGGCGGCAGCGGATTTGAATGAAAACGAGATTTCTCATGGCGGGTCCTTTCAGGATGAACGCGCTCTATACCGGATTTTAAATCGCTTGAAACCGACCTGGAGACTATTCACTAACAATGGGCCTAGATCAGCGGCGATTAAGAATGACTTCTATGTCGCTACTATATGGGCCACGACTTCGGCCCTCGAAGTCATTCTTAAAGAAAACTGGTATGATGCCGACGACGGGATCAATTGACGCGCTATATATCCTATTTCTTCATATGATTGAAGTGATACGCTGTTTGTCATTGGTGAAAAAGTTCCAGGCCTCCACGCATTTTCA
The DNA here is from genome assembly GCA_965228345.1 of Alphaproteobacteria bacterium. Lineage (GTDB taxonomy): Bacteria > Pseudomonadota > Alphaproteobacteria > UBA7985 > UBA7985 > CAXQZM01. Next base: position 256,546 of record CBDDHH010000004.1, read on the forward strand.
AGAGTCAAAAGCTACCCCCGTTGGTATGAGGCTTCTCTGGAGGGAAATAGGTTTCGAAATTCCAATGCGGCTCAGTTTATGACGATTCACGCCAACGCACGCCCGTTTCTTCCCATTCCTGCGGGCTGGGAAACGCCTCGGCGGCTCCGAACATATGCTGGAGTGCCTCGCGCACGCGGTTTCGCGTTTCAGCAAAGGCGGTCGCGAGTCTAGGACGCTTGTTGGTCCAGGCGGAGCCGTAGAGACGTTGGTAAATGAGCGCTGCGGATTGGGTTGTCGCAGCGTCGTCAAGGCCTAGGTCCATGAGCGCCTGCGTGGGCGTATGGAGGTCGGGTCGCGCGAGTAGGTGGGCCGCGCTCAAATAGTCGAGCTCCATCAGGCCGCCTGCGGCGAGCTTGACCTCACCCGGGACTTGATCGGTTTGCTCGATCCGTTGCTCCCGCAAACGCCGCAGCATGACTTGGGCATCGCTGTGCCACTGATCGAGATCGCGGGGCTTGCTGAGGACTTTTTGGCGTAGCGCGCGCAAGCCGTGTCGCTGCTCGGTGCGGCTGTGATAGGTGCCGACAAGCGGGCGCATGGAGGTGAGCGCCAAATGTTCCCAGGTCTTGGCGCGGGTCAATTGATGCTCGACGAAAGTTTCCAGCCTGAGGGTCGGCGGCCCCGAGGTGCCTGAAGGGCGCAGGCGCGTGTCGACTTCATAGACCCGCCCCTCCGCGAGGCGTGCGTTGACCGCTGTCATAAACCGCGCCACTGCGCGATTTCCCGCCACTAGGTCCACCCCCGCGTCCAGGACAAAGATGAGGTCCAGATCAGACCCTGGGGCCATGCGGCCCTGTCCCAAGCGGCCCATGGCCAAAATAGTGAAAGGAAGATGGGTCTGGCCCAAATCGTGGGCGACGATTTGCGCGCACAGATCAAGTGCGCCTTCGGCGATTTGGCCTAAGATGTGCCCGGTCTGGGCCGCAGTGATCTGGCTCTCCATGGCTGCTAAATAGATCAAATAGAGGCTTTCATTGATCCAAGTCCGCGCCGCAGCTAGTCGCGCCTCCCCACGCGGGGCAGCTTGAATTTGCATCTGGCCCCGCGCGATCAAGGCCGCAGCGGACGGTTTGGACAACAAGTCACCATGGACAAACAGGCTGTCTAGGACTTGTGGGGTTTGATCCACCAAGGTTGCGACCAAAGGGCCTTCAAGGAGAGAGGAAAAGGCTAGGCGCGCCAAGCGCGGTGCCTCCTGCAAGGCGGCCAGGTAAGCATCCTTGCCGCGCAGCCGCGTCAGCCAGCGCCGCAAGGGGGCCTGAGCCGCCTCCGGGTTCGGCTGATCGGCGATCAGTTGGTCCAAATCGGATAGCAGCGTGCCCAGGCCGAGCGCGGTGCGCTCGCTCAAGTTCCAGTCAGCCAAGCGAATATGGCTTAGGGTGGGCAGGTGCGGGGCGGGCTCGACGCCCTCGAATAGGGCGTCGAAGGCCCGGGCGACCTGGGCGCGGTGATGGGCCAGCTCCTGCTCAATTTCCGTGAACGGCCTGTCGCAGACCCGTTCCAGCCAGGCCTGTTGCGGCGCTTGCGTTGGCATGAGATGCGTGTGCCGATCCGCGTAGGCCTGCACGGTGTTTTCCAGCGTGCGTAAGCGGGCATAGGCGGCGCTGAGATCCGCAACTCCTTCCAAAAAACCCAGGGCGCCCAGCGCCGCGAGGGTCGTTTGCGTATGGGGGGTTTGCAACCGGGCGTGGCGCCCGCCCCATAGCAGCTGGAGGGCATTGACCACAAATTCGATGTCTCGAATGCCGCCGCGCCCGAGTTTGAGATTGAATTTTTCTTGACACCTTAGGTCGTGGGAAACCCGCCGCGCGTCTGCCAAGTTGGGGTGCTCCAAATGGATGCGCTGCTTTAAGCTGGCGATTTCTTGGACCATGGAAAAATCCAAGTTGCGCCGCCAGATGAAGGCGTGCAATCGCGCCAGAAACGCGTCGCCCGCTTGTCGGTCGCCGGCCACTACACGAGCCTTGATTAGGGCGAGGCGTCGCCACGGGGCCGAATGGAAATAGAAATAGTCGATGCCGGCGTCCGTTGACATGGCCAAGTCCGTGACGCTGGGGTCAGGGCGTAATCGCCAGTCGGTACGCCAGCAAAAACGCCCCGACACATGACCGTCGATCAGGTGGATAAGGCCCCGCAGCACTTCGGCGCTAACGTAAGTTCGCCCCGCCGCTGCGGGCACTGGCAGGTGCGCCGGGTCATAAAAGGCCATGAGGTCGATGTCAGAGGAAAAGTTGAGATCACCGCCGCCGATCTTGCCGAGCCCCAAAATGAACAACCCAGGAATGGGCGCGTTTGGGGCGATTTCTTTAACAAAAGGTTGGGCGGCGCGACACCTATGCCAAACCTCATGCAAGGCGTTTTCGATTTGGACTTCGGCAAATTTTGTCCAGCTTCTCCCCAGTTCACAGGGGTTGGCTTGGGACTCCAGGGCGCTTACATAGAGGCGTTGCTGTGTTTGTTTTTGCACCAGCAGTTGTTGGCGCAGCGGGTCAGGATCGAAAAGTGGGCGGTCAAGGTAGGCATGGGGTGCGCTCAAACGATATACCCCCTAGTTTAAGCGGCGACACCTTCAACGCGAGGTTCTGATTCGGGCTCTGCTTGCTGGCTCAAAATGACGCTGGGCTGCGGGTCTGCTCTTGTATCGGCGTCGAGCAACCTTGGCTGCGGCGCGCCTCCCAAATCGCGGTCCGACACGTCTTCGCTAGGCGCGTCGCGCGCACCAACCTCAGGCCCCGCATCGTCACGGTAGCGTCGATCGCGTTCCTGCATGCGTTCCTCATCTCGTTTGACTTTTTCGGCGCGTTGCGCCTCAATTTGCTCCAACATGTCATTGTAGAGCCGCAAATAGTGCTCGGCGTGCTGGAAATGCGCCTCGGCCAAGGTATGTTCGTTGGCGGCCTGTGCGTCGCGGGCGAGAGCCTGATATTTTTCATAAATTTGCTGGGCATTGCCGCGCACACGGCCCTGGGGGCCGCTGGAATCAAAAGCTTGATTTTTGTTGATAAACTTCGGTCGATTCTGATTGTTGTGGCGCCCACGCGGGCGACGACCCCGATTTTGTTGAGCCATGGATATTCCTGAAACTGTGACTAGGCCAATTAAATTAGCGAGCGCTCAAAGGCACACGGGCCAGACTATGGCACCCTCATGGAGCCATGCAGAACACCTAATCGGTTTCAAAACAAAAGGCAAGAGCGCGTTCGATTCCGCACAAATCATCGTGATTCTTTTTAAATGTCCATCGTGATTCTGCGGCAAGCGCCCGGACCTGCGGGCCTTGCCCCAGGCCGATTTCCAAGCACAAATGGGTCCCTGGGCGGCAAAATTTGGGAATCGCCATAAAGATCTGTCGATAGGCATGCAGGCCATCTGCCCCGGCCAAGAGCGCGAGGGGGGGATCCCAATTCCGCACCTCGGGTTGCAAGGTCGCATAGTCGTCTTCACGAACGTAAGGAGGATTTGACAATATCAGGTCAAAGCACTCACCTTCCGAAAGGGGGGATGTCCAGGAACCGAGCACGAACTGCGCCCGGTGTTCCAGCCCCAAATCTTGGGCGTTTTCCTTTGCCACGCAAATGGCCTCGCGCGATACATCGGTCCCGACGCCTCTAGTCTCGGGCCGCGCGCCCAAGTAGGTGAGCAATAGACACCCCGTCCCCGTACCTAGGTCCAACACCGTCTCGGCGGTGGGCAGACTCAAGGCTAAGTCGATCAGAGCTTCGGAGTCGGCGCGCGGGTCCAGCGTCCCGCTGCTGACTCGAAAACTCTTCCCGTAGAAGGCCCGACGCCGCAGAATTTTCGATACAGGTTCCCGCGCTACACGGCGGTCAACGAGTTGGTTGAAGGCTATCAATTGGTTGGTCGCCAGGGGCAGATCTCCAATAAGGGAAAGGCCAAGGGGTTCCCGATCCAGCACTTCGGCAAGAAGATACTTTGCATCAACCCGCGCGCCAGGAACACCCACGGCATTCAAACGTGCAACGGCCCTGTTCAGGGCCGCTGCGATTGTGGTCACTCGCTCTCCCCAATGGCGGCTAGGCGGACCGCTTCATCCGCAGCGATCAGGGCATCAATCAATTCGCCCAAGGCTTCACCTACCATGACCCGATCCAGTCTATAGAGGGTCAGGTTCACGCGATGGTCCGTAACTCGGCCCTGGGGGAAATTGTAGGTCCGAATCCGTTCCGACCGATCGCCCGAACCCACTTGGCTCTTGCGGTCTGCCGCACGTTCGGCCGCAGATTGCGCGCGCTTGCGGTCGTAGAGACGCGCGCGCAAAATGCGCATGGCCTCGTCGCGGTTGCGGTGTTGGGACTTTTGCGCCTGTGTCACAACGATTCCCGTTGGCAGGTGGGTGATGCGCACGGCGGAATCGGTTGTGTTGACATGCTGGCCGCCCGCTCCTGAGGCCCGCATGGTATCGATGCGCAGATCTCTTTCTGCAATTTGAATGTCGATGTCCTCGGCCTCGGGCAACACCGCGACGGTCGCGGCGGAGGTATGGACGCGGCCTTGGGTCTCGGTTTCGGGCACGCGCTGTACGCGATGCGTGCCCGCCTCAAATTTTAGCCTGGCAAAAACATTGTGGCCAGAAATCCGCGCCTGGGCCTCCTTGACGCCACCCAAATCGTTTTCAGATAGGTCGATCACGTCAAACCTCCAACCGACAAGACCTGCGTACTTTTGGTACATCTCCAGCAAATCTCGGGCAAACAAGCCCGCCTCATCGCCGCCGGTGCCTGGGCGAATTTCCATGATGGCGTTCTTGGAATCGGCTTCGTCTTTAGGCAACAGCAAGACCTGCAGGGCCCGTTCTTCGTCGGGCAATACGGCCTTGAGGGCATGGTATTCTTCGTTAGCCAACTCCTTCATCTCAGGGTCCGCTTCGGGATCGCGAATAATCTCCTCGGCTTCTTCGAAGGCTTGTCGCTTTAGCTCGTAGGCCTTGATGGTCGCGACCAGGGGGCCGAGTTCCGCGTACTCCTGGCTCCACTTGATGTACTCAGGCGTTCCCGCCTTGTCGGGGTTGGAAATCAGGGTTTCCAGCTCATCCCGGCGCGAGATCATTTTTGGTAAGGTTTCCAGCCAGCTCATGCCAGGGCCTTGCGGATCAGAGGGGCCAAGGCACTGAGCGGTGCGGTTTCCTGATGCCCATCGGTCAACCGCTTCACCGTCACGGTGCCTGCCTGCAACTCATCTTCCCCGACCACGCACGCCAATTTGGCACCGATCCGATCGGCGCGGGCGAAGCGTTTCCTCAGGCTGCCCGACACATCGAAGGTGACCGGCAGGTTCGTTTCGTCGCGCAGCTGCTTGGCAAGTTTTAGGGCTTGGTTGGCAACGGCCTCGCCCACGGGCATGACGACGGCGACGATGGCAAACCCTGGCGCCTGGTCCTGGTCCATTAACAGGGCAAGACGATCGACGCCGGCTGCCCAGCCGACGCCAGGGGTCGGCTGCCCGCCCATGGTCTCGATCAAGCCATCGTAGCGCCCGCCTGCTAAGGCCGTGGACTGCGCGCCTAAGGCCTGGGACTTGAATTCAAAAACCGTGTGGCTGTAGTAATCGAGGCCACGTACCAGTCGCGAATTGCAAACGAAAGCAATTCCCAAGGCCTCAAGCCCTGCCTTTACGGCAGCATAGAAGGCTTGGGAATTTGAATTGAGATAGGTTTCGTAGCTGGGCGCGTCCTCAATCAAGGCCTGATCGCGCGGGTCTTTGGAATCCAAGATCCGCAAAGGGTTTTTGGTCAGGCGGACTTGGCTATCGACAGACAGCTGGTCCTTATGAGGGTCCAAAAAGCTTACAAGGGCATGACGGTAGGCTTGGCGGCTGTCGGCGTCGCCCAAGGTGTTCAATTCCACGGTCAAGCCCTCAAGGCCCAGATTCCTTAGGATCTCCAGACCGCAGGCAATGCACTCCACGTCTTGCAACGGGCTGGCGAGGCCCAGGCATTCGATACCAATCTGGGTAAACTGGCGATAGCGGCCCGCCTGAGGCCGTTCATGACGAAACTGGGGCCCAGCGTAGAACCCCCGCACCGGCAGGCGTTCTTGCCAACCGTTGGAAAGGAACGCGCGGACGAACCCTGCCGTATTGTCGGGGCGCAGCGCCAGTTGATCACCGCCTTGCGTGGTGAAGCGGTACATTTCCTTCATGACCGCGTCGGAGGTTTCGCCGAGGGTGCGATCGAACGTATCGACAAATTCGAAGCAGGGCGTCGTCACCTCCTCAAACCCATAGCGCGCGGCGATCCGGTGCGCCGTATCAATGACATGGCGGTGCTTGCGTTGCTCGGCGCCCCACAGGTCGCGCGTGCCTTTGACAGAACGAATCTTAGTCATGGCGCGCTACAGCCATTCACGGTTGAACTGGATCGGTTGAATGGCTCTAAACCCTTTGTTGGCGCGGATGTTCTCTGCGTCGGTCCGACTTAGAATCCGCTATAGCGAACCGCGCTAAGAATGCCTAGATGGGAGGGATGAAAGAAAAACTGTTTGCCGCCTTGCTGACCCACGTGCCGTTCGACGGTTGGTCCGACGCTGCCCTGCGCCGCGCCGCTCAAGATGCCGAGATCGATTTCTCGGTGGCTCAGGAACTGTTCCCCGACGCCTTGACTATGATCGACCATCACCATCGCCTCACCGACGCGTCGATGGTGGTCCCCGAGGCGGGCGGCGTCACCGCTCGAGTGCGTGCTGCCATTTTGAGCCGTTTTGATTTTGTCGAACAAGACCGGGAAGCCGTGCGGCGGGCCCTTCACCTCCTGTCGTTGCCGCCAAATCTCTACGCCGGAACCAAGATGGCCTATCGTAGCGCCGACGCGATCTGGACCCGCCTTGGATTCGACGATTCGGGCCTTGATTGGGTCACCAAGCGCAGCAGCTTGATCGCAGTCTACGGCGCAACTTTGCTGTTTTGGCTCTCCCAGGGAGGCAAGGACCGCAACGCGCTCGAAGCGTTCTTGGACCGCCAATTGGGCCGCTTGCTCGCGGTCACGCGACCATTTGGGAGAATGAAAACATCGCTAGAACGCGCCTTCATGCGTGCCTAAAGCCCTTGCTTTGGTGCTGAAACTGTTAATGGCTCTTTGTTGGCTCATATAGTCTGGGCGTTTTATTTTGGTTCGAAATTTTGTCGGATAAGTTGTTCTAAGCTCTGATAGGTTGTTCGAATTGCGTCCTTTATGTTTACCCAGGTATGTTAGATGGGGTTGAAGTCCAGAGAGTAGGGGGGAAGATATTCTAGTCTATGTCCAGCCCCATATATATCCTCTTGAACGTCAGTTCTTTTGTGCAAAGAGGCTTTATCCATAATGATAAGGGCCTTGTGGGGCAGAACAGGTAATAGATCTTGGACAATCCATCGGTGAAAAATAGCACTATTGATGTTACAATTGCATTGGTTGTCTTTTTGGGCTTCCAGTTGAGGACGCCATAACACCCTTCACCGCGAACTGAATAGCCATGTTTGCGCGGCATATGATTGGCAAAACCCGCTTCATCAATATAAATCAGGGGACGGCCTTCGCTCTTATATGAGCGGCAATTATAAATGACTCTTATGATCGCTGGTATAAGGGCCGCGACTGCGGCCCCCGTAGCGGGCTCCAAGCCCGAAGGGCGCAGGGAACGCCCGCGCCACAAACACGCGGCCCCGAGATCGGCGGACACGCGCCTCGGGGTACAAGCGAAGGCCCCGTCGCGCGGTCGGGCTGAGCGAGCGGCGCGAGCGAGGTGAGACCGCATCAAACAGGCGAAACGCGAAGCGTTTCTGCCGTGAGTATCCATGATAAATCAAGGGGCAATTTGTGACCATTTTCTGTTTTCCCGCAAGAGGGCATTTGCCAGCGTGATCAGCTTACGCATCACGGCGATGATGGCGACTTTTTTCGGCTTTCCGGCTTCGACAAGGCGGTTGTAGAAATCCTTTAGGTCTTCATTGTATCGCATGGCAACCAAGGAAGGCATGTAGAGGGCATTGCGTACAGGAGCTCTTCCCCCCTTGATACGGGCGACACCCTTAAGCGTTCCTGATTGGGATTGCATAGGAGCCAAGCCAGCTAGAGCGCCGATCTTTTTCTGACTGAGTGTGCCAAGCTCTGGCATGTTGGTCAGAAGGGATATGGCTGTTCGTGCCGCAATCCCTGGGATTGTGATCAAGATGTTAAAGCGTTCCAAGAGATCAGGATGGGCTTCGATGAGCTTCTTGGTCTTGAGGGTTAGCTGTTCGATCTCCTTTTCGAGGGTCTTGAGCATTCTCGTTGCAAGCCTCACAGCGGCCTTATGGGTAACGACTTTCTTCCTGTTGCTCCACTGCGTTTGCGTTTGCACAAGCCCTTGATGAAGACTTTGGTATTCTCCAAGAGTTTCAATGACTTCATCGCGTATCTTGGTGGGCTCAAGGGGGAGGGTTTGGCCCATGAGTGCCAGGATTTTCGCATCGACCTTATCGGTTTTTGCGAGTTGGCCGATGCTGTTGGCAAAGCATCGCGCTTGCCAAGGGTTGACCTTTGCGTAAGCGATTTGGGCTTGAGCAAGGCCACGTTCCAAGGCTCTGTGATAGAAGCCAGTTGCCTCAAAAACGACCCGGCAATCAGGAAGCTTGCTCAAGGTCTTGATGAGAGCCTTAATCCCGCAAGGGGTATTGGGCTTGCAGCTATGGTTTTGGCCATTTGACACAAAAATATCGAATTGGGCTTTTGAAACATCAATTCCGATGGTAACTTGTGACATCTTTCCGTTCCCTTTCTTGTCATACGGGACGCACAGCTGGCTCCCTAGTATCCATTCGGGCCACTTGTAGGAAAGACGGGGTGATCAAACTCACGAACGGTGCCTGCAACGCAGCACCTAGACACGAACGATCCAGCCCCGCCGCCGATTTGGGGGTGGCCACCCCCAAATCGGCGCGTCAAGCTTACCACAAATGATCTAGCATCGCGGCAAGAAAACGCTCATATTCCATTAGACAAGACACGAAACGGTCATGAAAAGGTCACTTTTTATGACCGTTGGGATAAGTCATGCCTCAATATAATCAATTTATAACGCCTTGGCTATACCATGCCAAACAAGGTCCCACAGACACGCCTCCAAAGAGAGGGCCAGCGGAACCATAGACTGACCTACCGATCCGCGTCTAAACGCCAACCCGAAGCCAGACACACCCTCCAGTGTCCATCCTGCGCGCAGCGAAGCTAAGTCGCAGGATCCAGCACGGGTCGGTGGCAGGAAGAACAGACGGCAACAAATCCGTGCCATGCCAAACAATGCCCTTCAAGGCATACCTTGAAGGGGGGGGCAAAAACTCCCCGTTGCAGGGGGTCAAAATCAATGCGTTGTTGACACTAGCGACGAGTGCACCGCTGACCTCGTGCCTCAAGGAATGGGCGGCTTGCCGATCTTCTCTAAAAACAGACTAAGGTTTCCCTTAACAACCTTTGAATTTGGATGATCTGGCCCAAGGATATCCTGAAACAAGTGGTAAGCCTCACGATAAAGCGGCTCGGCTTGCTCATAAAGCCCTTGGGCATTCAGGTTATAGGCCAAGTTGTTGATAGACTGAGCCGTATCAGGATGCTCCTTGCCCAACAGACGCTCCCTCAACTCCAGCGCCTCACGATAAAGCGGCTCGGCTTGCTCATAAAGCCCTTGGGCATTCAGGGTATAGGCCAAGTTGTTGATAGACGTCGCCGTTGAAGGATGCTCCTTGCCCAACAGACGCTCCCTCAACTCCAGCGCCTCACGATAAAGCGGCTCGGCTTGATCATAAAGCCCTTGGGCATTCAGGGTATAGGCCAAGTTGTTGAGAGACGTCGCCGTATCAGGATGCTCCTTGCCCAACAGACGCTCCTCCAACTCCAGCGCCTCACGATAAAGCGGCTCGGCTTGCTCATAAAGCCCCTGATCATCCAAGTTTGAAGCCAAGTTGTTGAGAGACGTCGCCGTATCAGGATGCTCCTTGCCCAACAGACGCTCCCTCAACTCCAGCGCCTCACGATAAAGCGGCTCGGCTTGATCATAAAGCCCTTGGGCATTCAGGTTATAGGCCAAGTTGTTGAGAGACGTCGCCGTATCAGGATGCTCCTTGCCCAACAGACGCTCCCTCAACTCCAGCGCCTCACGATAAAGCGGCTCGGCTTGCTCATAAAGCCCCTGATCATCCAAGTTTGAAGCCAAGTTGTTGAGAGACGTCGCCGTTAAAGGATGCTCCTTGCCCAACAGACGCTCCCTCAACTCCAGCGCCTCACGATAAAGCGGCTCGGCTTGATCATAAAGCCCTTGGGCATTCAGGGTATAGGCCAAGTTGTTGAGAGACGTCGCCGTATCAGGATGCTCCTTGCCCAACAGACGCTCCCTCAACTCCAGCGCCTCACGATAAAGCGGCTCGGCTTGCTCATAAAGCCCCTGATCATCCAAGTTTGAAGCCAAGTTGTTGAGAGACGTCGCCGTATCAGGATGCTCCTTGCCCAACAGACGCTCCTCCAACTCCAGCGCCTCACGATAAAGCGGCTCGGCTTGCTCATAAAGCCCCTGATCATCCAAGTTTGAAGCCAAGTTGTTGAGAGACGTCGCCGTATCAGGATGCTCCTTGCCCAACAGACGCTCCCTCAACTCCAGCGCCTCACGATAAAGCGGCTCGGCTTGATCATAAAGCCCTTGGGCATTCAGGTTATAGGCCAAGTTGTTGAGAGACGTCGCCGTATCAGGATGCTCCTTGCCCAACAGACGCTCCCTCAACGCTAGCGCCTCACGATAAAGCGGCTCGGCTTCCCCATAGCGACCCAAGGCATCCAAGGATAGCGCCTTCGAACCCAGCGCCGCAGCTTTGTCTTCACTATCCTCAACTGAAAGGTCCAGAAGCTGATTGGCAAAGGCCAAAGCCTCCTCGTATTTTCCCGCCCGTAGCGCATAGGTGCTGGCTTCGCGCAAGTGCTGGCTCGTTGGCCTAAGGTTCGCGGCCAACGCAAAACTTTCTGCTGCTTTGATCCAGTCAAAGTCCAGTTCTGCCACCAGACCGCGCGAAAAGGCCAAGTCCGCCTTAGCCTGATCAGCCTCCAGCAAAAGTTCATCAAACAGCAAGCCCGCGCGCGCCGTATCGCGAGCAGCGAGCGCGGCGGTCGCGGCTTCCAGTTTTTCAGCTGGAACTTGCGTCCGCAAGGCCTGTAGTTGCTCCTCAAGAAGTTCGAGTTTTTTCACCGCCTCGGTGTAAGAGGTTTCGAGATCGGCTTTTTGGAGCCTGACTTCTTCAAGTTGGGCATCCAAACGACCGCGCTCCTCATCGTGGGCAATCTGCAATTCTTGGCGAATCTCTGCCTCTCTTGCTTTGAGACGCTCCTCATGCTGCTCAATGGTGAAGCCATGATTGATGGTGGTTTGATAGATGTGTCCACCGGTTGTCGAGGCGTTCCCCTGCCCCTTACTCTCTATACGTGATTTAGACTTTGACCCGCTTTTCTTTCGCAGCGACAAATAAGTTGCAATCAGGGCCAAAACCCCAACTACAAACACCGTAAATTCTGCGTTTCCTGGTTCGCTAAACCAAGAGGTGATAGGGTCGATCCATTGCATCCTTACTGACTGCATACCCCAGCCCAGCCGATGATTGCAACGGATTCATCTCACGCGACAAAACCTCCCTTAAGGCCTCCCTACCCCCCCCTTACGCTACCCCGCCCATGGCGAGCATGGTGGCGCGGGGGATGGTGTGCATTAGCGCGACGATGTCGTAGCGTTCCAGGGCGTTGGAAGTGGTCTTGAGCGAACGGGCGCGCCAGGCTTTTTCCGCCGACGCGCGGTCGTGGAAGGGGCCGTCCATGACCGCTGTGCCCGAGCGGAGGTCGGTGAAGTCGGCGTCGGTGTATTCGCCGCCGATGACGTAGAAGAATTTGCGGTCGTCTGTCATGTGTCTGAGTCTCCCTAAATCAAACGGAACGATGAACTGGCCTGTTACGCACTCTTGAATTGGACGAGGATGATGAGATCTTTGCGTTGGTCTGAGGCGTCGGTTCGGGGATGGACCCGTCCGTCCCATCGGCACCCGTCAGTGATGGATTCTGCGACCTCGCTGCGCTCGGCGCAGAATGACATTTTTCTTTGGCGGGTGCCGAAAAATTCCTCAAAACTGCTCTTCCTCGGTCGAGCCTCTTAGCGCGGTTACTGATGAGGCGCCGCCCTGGATGCAGGTGGTGACCTTGTCGAAGTAGCCCGCGCCGACCTCTTGCTGGTGCGAGGAGAAGGTATAGCCGCGCTCGCGGTCGGCGAACTCGCGTTCTTGCAGTTTGACGTAGGCGCTCATTCCGTTGCGCGCATAGTCGTGCGCCAGATCAAAGGTGGCGTGCCACATGGAATGGACCCCCGCCAAGGTGATGAACTGATACTTGTAGCCCATGGCGCCCAACTCGCGCTGGAAGGTGGCGATGGTGGTATCGTCCAGATTCTTCTTCCAATTGAAGGACGGCGAACAGTTGTAGGCCAGCAATTGGTCGGGATGCTCTTTGTGCAGCGCCTCGGCGAAGCGTTTGGCCTCGTCCAAATCGGGCTTAGCCGTCTCGCACCAAACCAGATCGGCGTAGGGAGCGTAGGCTAGGCCGCGGGCGATGGCTTGGTCGAGGCCCGCGCGGGTGCGATAGAAGCCCTCCGACGTCCGCTCCCCCGTCACGAAAGGCGCGTCGTAGGGGTCGATGTCGGAGGTAAGCAAGTCGGCGGCATTGGCGTCGGTGCGCGCCAAGACGATGGTCGGCGTGCCCATGACATCGGCGGCAAAGCGCGCCGAGATCAGTTTCTGCACCGCCTCCTGCGTTGGCACCAGCACCTTGCCGCCCATGTGGCCACATTTTTTCACCGATGCCAACTGATCCTCAAAGTGGACCCCTGCCGCGCCCGCCTCGATCATCCCCTTCATGAGTTCAAAGGCGTTGAGAACACCGCCGAAGCCCGCCTCGGCGTCGGCCACGATCGGCAGGAAAAAGTCGATCATGTCCGCCTCTGCCGTGCCGTTCGACCATTGGATTTCATCGGCGCGCTTGAAGGCCGCGTTGATGCGCCTCACCACCGTCGGCACCGAATCCACGGGGTAGAGCGATTGGTCGGGGTACATGGCCGCGGCGGTATTGGCATCGGCGGCGACTTGCCAACCCGACAGATAGATGGCCTGGATCCCCGCCTTGGCCTGCTGCACCGCTTGCCCGCCCGTCAGCGCGCCTAAGCAGTTGACGTAACCCTCGGAGTTGATCAGTTCCCAGAGCCGGTCCGCACCGCGTTGCGCGAAGGAGTGCTGGGGCTGGAAAGAGCCGCGCAGGTTGATCACGTCTTCGGCGCTGTAACCACGTTTGACCTGGGCCCAGCGCGGGTTGCTGGCCCATTCCTGCTCTAACGCGCCAATCTGCTGCAGTCGGCCTGGTTGGTGTCGTTGGAGCATGGGAAATCCTTGGCTAAAGTCACTTTCCCGCCCCCATGCGCCGAGCCGGCGCCACGCGCCAGGTGTGAAAAAGTTAAGATGTAAAATCTTTACAATTTACAAGATTGAGTTAGTCAGCACTCATGAGCGACCGCAAACTTCTCTTAGGTCCCAAGGTACGGCGGCTACGCACCGACCAGCGCCTTACCCAAGCGCAGATGGCGGCGGACTTGGAGATTTCGCCCGCCTATCTAAACCTGATCGAGCACAATCAGCGGCCCGTCAGCGCGCAGGTGCTGGTGAAAATCGCGGCGGCCTACGACATTGATTTGGGCAGCTTTGCCCGCGACGACGCGCCCGAACGCGCGGCGCAGTTCCGCACACTGTTCGCGGACCCAGCGCTGGGGGACTTGCGACTCAGCGCCCAGGACTTTGCCGACATGACCGCCCTGTCGCCCGAGGCAAGTGCCGCGATCCTAGCGTTGGGCGAGCGCGTGGCAAGGCAGCGCCAGTTGATCCAGGCCCAAGACCGCGAAGGCAACGAAACCCCCGACCTCGCGGGCGCCACCGACCCAGCCCAAGAGGCGCGTAATTTTTTTCAAGATCGCATCAATCATTTCCCAGCGCTCGAGGCCCTGGCGGAACAGATGCGCCAAGACTGGGAGATTCGCCCGCAAGATCGCGGCGAGGCGGTGGTCGCCCAAGTCTTGCCGCACGCGCCCTTCGCCGTCCAGGTCATGCCAACGCACGTTATGGGCACCACCTTGCGGCGCCATGACCCGCACGGACGGCGCCTGTTGCTGAACCAAGCCCTGGCCCCCGCCTCGCGGCGCTTGCAAACGCTCACCCAATTCTTCTTAACCGCGCAGCGGCGCGATTTGGACCGGGTCATGCAAGACCAGGACTGGCGTCACGCCGCGGCGGCAAAAATGGTACGGGTCTCGCTGGCCGCCTACGCCGCCGCCGCCCTGCTCATGCCCTACCGGGCCGTGCGGGCCGCCGCGCGGGACGCGGCCTACGACATCGACGCGCTGGCGCACGATTTTGCCGTTACGCGCGAACAGATGGCCCAGCGCCTCACCACGCTGCAACGCGCCGGTGAGCGTGGCCTCGCCCTATTCATGGCGCGGATCGACGCGGCGGGCAACATGACCAAACGGCTGAGCGCGGCAAGTTTTCCGCTCATCCGCAGCGGCGCCGCTTGCCCACGCTGGCACGTCCATGGGGTCCAGGGTCAGGCGATCCGCGCCGAGCTGGTCGAGCTGCCCGACGGCGCGAAGTTTTTGAGCCTCGCCATTCCCTGCCGCAAACCCACCCTAAGTCATGCCCATCCTGGCCAGCCTTACGTCTTGGTGCTGGGGTGCGCGGCCAGTGAGGCCCGCAAGACCGTGTACGGCGCAGGCCTGGATCTGGATACGGCGACCGCAACCCCCATCGGCCCCGCCTGCCGTCTGTGCGAACGCTTGGCCTGCACCTACCGCGCCGCGGCGCCCGCCAACCACGAAATCTTGATCGACGAGGGCCGACAAGACATGGCGCGCTTTAGCTTTGCCTAGGGGTTAAAGTACCTTAGACCAACGGTCATAAAAAGTGACCTTTTCATGACCGTTTCGTGTCTTGTCTAATGGAATATGAGCGTTTTCTTGCCGCGATGCTAGATCATTTGTGGTAAGCTTGACGCGCCGATTTGGGGGTGGCCACCCCCAAATCGGCGGCGGGGCTGGATCGTTCGTGTCTAGGTGCTGCGTTGCAGGCACCGTTCGTGAGTTTGATCACCCCGTCTTTCCTACAAGTGGCCCGAATGGATACTAGGGAGCCAGCTGTGCGTCCCCTATGACAAGAAAGGGAACGCAAAGATGTCACAAGTTACCATCGGAATTGATGTTTCAAAAGCCCAATTCGATATTTTTGTGTCAAATGGCCAAAACCATAGCTGCAAGCCCAATACCCCTTGCGGGATTAAGGCTCTCATCAAGACCTTGAGCAAGCTTCCTGATTGCCTGGTCGTTTTTGAGGCAACTGGCTTCTATCACAGAGCCTTGGAACGGGGCCTTGCTCAAGCCCAAATCGCTTACGCAAAGGTCAACCCTTGGCAAGCGCGATGCTTTGCCAACAGCATCGGCCAACTCGCAAAAACCGATAAGGTCGATGCGAAAATCCTGGCACTCATGGGCCAAACCCTCCCCCTTGAGCCCACCAAGATACGCGATGAAGTCATTGAAACTCTTGGGGAATACCAAAGTCTTCATCAAGGGCTTGTGCAAACGCAAACGCAGTGGAGCAACACGAAGAAAGTCGTTACCCATAAGGCCGCTGTGAGGCTTGCAACGAGAATGCTCAAGACCAAGAAGCTCATCGAAGCCCATCCTGATCTCTTGGAACGCTTTAACATCTTGATCACAATCCCAGGGATTGCGGCACGAACAGCCATATCCCTTCTGACCAACATGCCAGAGCTTGGCACACTCAGTCAGAAAAAGATCGGCGCTCTAGCTGGCTTGGCTCCTATGCAATCCCAATCAGGAACGCTTAAGGGTGTCGCCCGTATCAAGGGGGGAAGAGCCCCTGTACGCAATGCCCTCTACATGCCTTCCTTGGTCGCCATGCGATACAATGAAGACCTAAAGGGTTTCTTAGAGCCGCCTTGTCGAAGCCGGAAAGCCGAAAAAAGTCGCCCTCATCGCCGTGATGCCTAAGCTGATCACGCTGGCAAATGCCCTCTTGCGGGAAAACAGAAAATGGTCACAAATTGCCCCTTGATTTATCATGGATACTCACGGCAGAAACGCTTCGCGTTTCGCCGCCCCTTCGCTTATACCCCGAGGCACTTTCGCACCGATCTCGGGGCCGCGTGTTTTTGGCGCGGGCGTTCCCTGCGCCCTTCGGGCTTGGAGCCCGCTTCGGGGGCCGCAGTCGCGGCCCCTATACCATCTTTCATAAGAGTCATTTATAATTGCCTCTGGTATGACATCCTTCGGACCGTCATTTTTTCGCGGGTTTAGGGTGCGATTCTTGAGCATTCTAAAGCGGACTCCAAGTCGATTAGAACAATCGACCCCAAGGAACATCCGCGCCAACAAAGGAGTCAAGGCCATTCAACCGATTCAATACAAATGCGAATGGCTGAATACCAACGGTCATAAAAAGTGACCTTTCTATGACCGTTTTTTGTCTCACGGCAGAAACGCTTTACGTTTCGCCGCCCCTTCGCTTATACCCCGACGCGCTTTCGCGCCATTCTCGGGGCCGCGGTCGCGGCCCTTAGACCCGCTTCACGATAAACTGAAAAAGGGCTTTTGCATGCAAACAAGGTCTTGTCGAAGTCAGGTTTGGCTGATTCTAGCCTTTTTATGAGAACCTTCAAAATCCTTAAGAAGCAACCGCGCCTGTTTTTCCGCTTAAGTGGGATAAGGGTCAGCGATTTTGACGACATTTCAGAGAAGATTTTGCCGCTTTGGGAGGCTCACAACCATCAGCGTCTATCTCGCCCCCATCGCCAACGCGCGATTGGGGGCGGGCCAAGCCATAAGCTAAGCTTTGAGGAGATGCTGCTTTTATGCCTGATCTATTATCGGACTTACATCAATCATGAGTTTCTGGGTTTGATATTTTCGGTTTCAGATAGCACGAGCATCCGAACCGCCAATACAATGACCAAGCTATTGGCAGGCCATTTTCAGATGCCCGAGCGCAGGCTTGCTTTAAGTGAGGATGATAAGGAGCAGCTCATATATCTGATTGTCGATGGGACCGAGCGCCCCTGTCAGCGCCCCAAGAAATCGAAGGGCCGAAAGAAGATCTACTCGGGGAAAAAGAAGCGCTTTACTCATAAGCATCAAATTGTCGTCGATGATAAGAAGCGCATTCGTGCTTGTGGCCCCGTTCACCCGGGGCGCAAGCACGACAAAACCCTTTATGATCAAAGCCATCTGGACAAGCCACCAGATACCCTGCTCTTGGGCGACTTAGCTTATGTAGGAACCAACTGCGAAGTCCCGATAAAGAAATCCAAGAACCAAAATCTAAGCCAAGAACAAAAAGACTACAATAAGTGGTTCAGCTCTATGCGCGTGAAGGTTGAGCATGGCATTGGACGCATGAAAAAGTTCAACATTTTCTCTGACATCTCCAGAGGAAACCGACATGAGAACATGATTGCTAAGAATGTCGCGGCTCTGGCAAACATCAATTTAAAAATTTGCTGAGATAAGCACTAAGGGACAAGTCCGTCTGTTTTTTATCTCCCTATTGAGAATCAGGTCTCTTATACTAGCGAACACAAGAGTCACTTATAAAGACCTCTGCATAATAAACGGCGAACGCCGCAAGAATCAACATTTAGTTATTTCTAGGACGTTTGATGCCAACATTTTGTGCTTTCGTTTTGAAGAATCGTGTTATGCAGAGGTCTTTTATAATTGCCGCTGGCATGAGAATGGTTCTATAGCTGGATTATGGCTTTGCCTCCCGTCATTGTGACCAACTTCAAACGCCGATTGACCGGTGTCACCACCACGGCGCTCAATGTTACGGCCTACCAACGCGCCCATAACGAACTTGAGATTGGGGTGTGCGGGCCCTTGCATGAATGGAAGCTCTGGCAGGTGTTGGTGTGGGGGTGGGCGCGGCCTCCCGGGCGGCAGGTGCGTGTTTGGCATGTACGCCGCAACGCCGAAATGGCTTGGGGCCTGTTAGCCAAGCGGATCTTGCGCCAGCCCGTTCGGTTGGTATTTACCTCGGCCGCCATTCGCCGTCACTCGGCCTATCCGCGCTGGTTGATCGCGCAAATGGACGCGGTTGTCGCGACCAGCGACGCTGCCGCGGCCCTAGTCCCCAACGTCACGACCGTTCAGGCCCATGGGGTTGATACGGCCTCATTTCGACCCGCCCCGAAAACTTCAGCCCCGAGCCTCGTTGTCGTCGGCCGCATTCGCCCTGAAAAAGGCATACACGTTCTAATTGAGGCACTTTGTCATGTCTTGCCCGATCATCAGCGCGTCAGGGTCCATATGATCGGCCAAGCGCAAGGTGTAGATCGCGCCTTTGAAGCCGAGCTGCGGCAAAAGTTGCAGGCCGCCGGGATTGATCAACAAGTTTTTTGGCACGGTGAACAGCCCCAGGAACGGGTCGCCGAACTCATGAGCCAAAGCCACATTCTGGTGGCAACACCGCTTTACGAAGGCTATGGGCTGACAGCCCTTGAAGGACTGGCCAGCGGCTGCGCCGTTTTGCTCTCAGATACAGGGATTTTTGCTGAGGTCGTGGCCCATGACAGTGTCGGCAGGTTGGTCCCGGTCAATGATGCGGCGGCCACGGCCGCAGCCCTTGCAGACCTGCTAAGCGATGCGAACAAGCTAAAGAGTTTACAACAGCGCGCGCGAGAAGTCGCAGAAGTGCACTATTCCATTGAGGCCGAAGCCCATCGATTGTTGAATCTTTACAACGAAATTGCCAACGCGGCCTCATGACGAGTGCATCACTCGCCCTAGGCGGAGCAAAAATCCGTCCTACCGGCAGAAACGCGTTGCGTTTCGCCTTTTTGGGTCACGGTCTCACCTCGCTCGCTCAGCGCAACCGCGTGACGGGGCCTTCGCTTATACCCCGAGGCGCTTTCGCGCCGATCTCGGGGCCGCTACGGGGGCCGCAGTCGCGGCCCTTGAAACAGTTCTTAAATAAAGAGTCATTCCTAAGGAAAACTGATATTAGGTTTTGACCCCGGGCGACCAAGGCCCCACATAGGCCTCCATGGTAACCACATCCCAAACTCGCGGCCAAGAACGCGCCGCTCATGAGGCGGCGGGGTCCATCGACCTACAACCCGTCGAAGATAGGCTCGGTGCAACCTTTCGCCGGTTCTTACCCTACCTCTGGCCCCCTGTTTGGCATGTGCGAGTTCTGGTGGTCGGGGCCTTAGTGTTTCTTATGGCCTCGCGGCTGATCAATATGCTGGTGCCAATCGTTTTGGGTATGTCGGTTGATGCCCTCACGCCTCGGGACCCTGGCCTGGACACGCGCGAGTTCGTCGCTTTGGCTGTCCCGCTCGGCTTGATTCTGGCCTACGGCGCGGCCCGTTTGTTCACTCAAGCCTTCGGTGAGCTGCGCGATGGCTTGTTTGTGATCCCCTCTCAACATGCCATCCGGACGCTTGCCTTGCAGACCTTTCGCCATCTGCACGGCTTATCCATTCGCTTTCACCTCAACCGTCAAACTGGCGGTTTGACAACGGCCATCAATCGCGGCTCCAAAGGCATTGAGTTCTTGCTGCGCTTTATGCTGCTAAACTTCGCACCGACCTTCATTGAGATCCTGCTGGTCTGCGCTTACTTCTTTGTGGTATTCGGCTGGCTCTATGCCCTCGTTACCTTCGTGACGCTGGTGGGCTACATTGCCTATACGATTTTGGTGACCGAATGGCGCTTGCAGTTCCGCAAGGACATGAACACCCGCGACGAAGCAGCCAACACCAAGGCCATCGATTCCCTCCTGAACTTTGAAACCGTCAAGTATTTTTCGAATGAACGCCATGAGGCAGACCGCTACGATACAGCGTTGCGGGGCTATCAAACCGCGGCGATCAAAAGCCAATTTTCTTTAACGGCCCTCAACGTCGGCCAAGGCCTAATCATCTCAATTGGCATGGTTTTGCTCATGTGGATGGCCGCCGCACAAGTGGTCAGCGAACAGGGCGTGTCCGGGGGCTTTAGCGTTGGGGATTTTGTCATGATCAACGCCTTCATGCTACAACTCTATTTGCCGCTGAATTTCTTGGGATTTGCCTATCGCGAGATCCGTCAGGCGTTGGTGGATATGGAGTACATGTTCAACGTGCTAGAGGTGAACCAAGAAGTTCGCGACAAAGAGGCGGCGCCTACACTGAGCATTTACGGCGCGGAAGTGGCGTTTCAAGAAGTCCACTTCGCCTATAACGCTGACCGCCAAATCTTGCGTGGCGTCTCCTTCGCCGTTCCCGCGGGCAAGACAACGGCCATTGTCGGTCCTTCGGGGTCGGGCAAATCGACCATAGGCCGGCTACTGTTCAGGTTTTACGATGCCGCCGCGGGACGGATCAGCATCGACGGGCAGGAAATCCACGAAGTCACCCAAGAATCCTTGCGTGAGCAAATTGGCATCGTCCCGCAAGACACCGTTCTCTTCAACGATACGATTTTCTACAATATCGCGTACGGCCGCCCTGGGGCAACCCGCCAAGACGTGGAGGATGCCGCCAAACTGGCACGCGTACATGACTTCATCGTCGATTTGCCGCAAGGCTACGACACACGCGTTGGCGAACGTGGCCTAAAATTGTCGGGTGGTGAGCGCCAGCGCATATCAATAGCGCGGACAATTTTGAAAAACCCCAAGATCATGCTATTTGATGAGGCAACGTCGGCGCTCGATACCGAAACGGAGAGCGCGATCCAGGCCAATCTGGAGGAGATCAGCACCAACCGAACCACCCTGATCATCGCCCACCGTCTCTCGACCGTGGTTAATGCCGATGAAATTATCGTCTTGGCGGAGGGAAGAATCGTCGAGCGTGGAACGCACGACGACCTTCTACAAATCCAAGGCGGCGTATATGCCCATATGTGGGAACTGCAAGCACAAGAGTCTTAATACCAGCGGCGATTTAAAATGACTCTTTTATTCGCTGGCATAAGGGCCGCGACTGCGGCCCCCGTAGCGGCCCCGAGATGAGCTAAGAAAGCGCCTCGGGGTATCAGCGAAGGCCCTGTCGCGCGGTCGGGCTGAGCGAGCGTAGCGAGCGAGTAGAGACCGCATCAAACAGGCGAAACGCGAAGCGTTTCGGCCGTGAGACATAAAACGGCTAAAAAAGTGTCAACTTTTTTCGCCGTTGGTATAAGACCATTCGCAGTTGTATTGGATTATATCGACGGCCATTGAAGATGACTTTGATGGCCGCTGTTATAAGGGCCGCGACCCCGGCGCCTCGAAGACAAGCTGAAACATCAGCATAAATCGGGTTTTCTCGGGGGCAGAGGAGTCCTTCGCGACTTTTGTTGGCGTATTGCGTGTTAATGTAGAACTCCTTTTGCAGTCAGCCCGTTCTATTCGCTACGCCTGAAGATTTCGAACACGCGCGTATGCGTAGCTTGGATGATACCGACGCCTTGCTGGACTGGGAGTTATGCCCAAGAGTTGGTGACGCCATTTGTTTAGGCGGCGATTTTGGTTATCTTCATACCGTCCTTAAAATCAGCCCCGCTGATCACTTCGGTCAGGCGTGAGGGAGCGGAGAGTTTTCGCCATTTTTTCTTAGCTGACATCATCAACCTAAAGACCATGGCCAGAGCTGTTTTCCAATTGAGGCAGCCCTTGGTTTTTCGGGTTCTGTTTCTCACCGTTGCAAAGACGCTCTCAATAGAGTGCGTCGTGCGAAAATAATACCAACGGTCATAAAAAGTGACCTTTTCATGACCGTTTCGTATCTCACGGCAGAAACGCTTCGCGTTTCGCCTCCCCTTCGCTGATACCCCGAGGCGCTTTCGCGCCGATCTCGGGGCCGCTACGGGGGCCGCAGTCGCGGCCTTTATACCAGCGATCATAAGAGTCATTTATAATTGCCGCTGGTATAAAACGCCTAGACTATATCGGACTGGGCAAGATCTATTTCCCTCTTGCGTTCTCGGTTTACCTTGCTAGAGGAAGGCATGAAAACGTTTAAAGAATTCTTTAAGTGTGGTGCCCAAATCCTGATTGACGGCGCTATGGGCTCCAACCTCATGGCGCGCGGTCTTGCCCCGGGCCAAGCCCCTGAGGAGCTGCTGCAGAAGGCACCAGAGACGCTCAAAGGGTTGCATCGGGATTTCATCGCGGCGGGGTCGCAACTGATCCTCACTAACTCCTTTGGCGGCAACGCCCGCCGCTTGGCCCTGCACGGGCTCGACGGGACAGTCGCGCATATCAATGCTTTGGCCGCCCAGTTGGCACGCACAGCGGCCGAGGAGATAGGCAAACCCCAAACTCTTATCGCAGGCTCCATGGGGCCGACGGGAGACTTGTTGGCGCCGCTGGGGCCGCTGACCGCCGCCGAGGCGACGCAAGTCTTCGCCGATCAAGCCAAGGGGTTAGCCGATGGCGGCGCTGATCTGCTCTGGATCGAAACCTTGGCCGCTGAAGACGAGATGCGCGCGGCGGTGGACGGCGCCGGGCAAGCCGGTTTGCCCATAGCCCTGACCTTGTCCTTTGACAGCGCGGGTAAGACCATGATGGGGATCGCGCCCAAGGACTTTGTCGCATTGGCCGAAACGCTGCCCTTGATCGCCTACGGCGCCAACTGCGGGGCGGGCCTCAGCGATATGGCGCTGGTCATGGCCGAAATGGCGGCTGCCCGGCGCAGCGACCAAGCCCTGATCGCTAAGGGCAACTGTGGTATTCCCCAGTTTGAGGATGGGGCCGTCCGGTACGACGGCACGCCCATGTTGATGGGCGCCTACGCCAACCTGATGCGTGCCCTAAAGGTTGACCTGATAGGGGGGTGTTGCGGCACAACCCCGCGCCATATAGAGGCGATGCGTGCCGCCCTAAATGGCCCCAACCCCATTGACGGACTCGCGATTGATCGCGCTTCGATTGAGCGCTTGCTAGGCGCCAGCAGCGTCAAGGAAGCTCCAGCCCGTGCACGTCGATCCCGCCGCCGCGCGGCCTAATACCAAGGGTCGTTTGCATCGCCACTTGGGCTCGCGTTCAAGCGCCACGCAAGCTGCGCTCGCCCTTGGTCGCTGGTCCTTGAATCGAGCGAATTTTCAATTCACTCGATTCTGTGTCCACCGCCGCTAATACCAGTTCTCCTTAAAACAGACTCTTTATGAACTGGTATAGGGCCGCGACTGCGGCCCCCGTAGCGGGCTCCTAGCCCGAAGGGGGCAGGGAACGCCCGCGGCAAAAACAAGCGGCCCCGAGAACAGCTACAAAAGTATAAGCGATGGCGCATTGCTCAGGGGAGTTCTTTAGGCGCTGGCATCGGAGCCGTCTTCGTCGAGGGCAGGGTCCGTGCGGGGGTCCAGCTCGGCGAGCGTTGCAGACGTGAGCGGCACCGGGATGAAGTCGCCCTGGTCCTCGGGTGCGGGCGCGACGCGCGCTCGCATCCGATACACAACAAACAGGGCGAAGCTGGCGTACATGAGGGCAATGGACCAAAACAGAGCCCTGGGTGCCCAGGCCATGGCCTGGCCCGTAACCAGCGACCCGGCAATGGCGCCGAGGGAGTAGAGAATCAGCAAGCCGACGGTGGCGCCCACGTACTTGGAATGGTCCAAGTAGTCGTAGACCTGGGCCACGGCCAAGGGATAGACGAGGTAGGTCATACCGCCCAAGGTCGCGAACAAGCCGTAAGTAAGGGGCGCGGCCAGGTCATGCTCCGGAGACACAAACAGCGCGATCGCCACGGCGCTCATCACTCCGAGGGTGCAAACGCCGATGATCAGTGTGCGTCGGTCGATTTGCTTGGTAAGCCAACCGATGGGGTACTGCACTGCAAAGCCGCCGACCAAAATGGCGATGATTAGATAGACCGTGGCAGCGTTGGACAGGCCCAGATAGGCCCCAAACGAGGGCATGAGGCCTTGCGTATTAGAGACGATCACGCCGGCGGCAAAGGAACCAAGGGCGCCAGCAGGCGACACCCAAAACAACTCGCGAATGCCCAGGGGTTCGTTGACTTCGGTGACGGGTCCGCGACCCTGGGTCAAGACGATCGGCACCAGCGATAGGGAGATCAGCGCCGTGGCCAAAGCGAAAAATTCGGTGGGAATGATGATTTGCCCCACGGGCACCTCAACGTCCAAAAACACTCCTGGAAAGGCGGCCGCCAAGTGGCCCAAGATGTGCCCCATGACGATGCAGGAATAATACAGGCCCAGCACGCGGCCTCGGTTTTCCTCGTCGGTGCCGTCATTGAGCCAGGAGTCGACGGCGGCGTATGCCCCGGCGAAGCTGAGGCCCGTTAGAAATCGCAATACCAGGTCAAAGGCAGCGAACTCTAGCAAGTTCGGTGCGATGGCGACGATGGACACCAGCGTCGCGTAAGCCGCATAGGCGCGGATTTGGCCGACCCGGGCGATGGTGCGCGGCGCATAGAGGACGCCAAGAAAGAACCCCCCATAGTAGAGTGCGAAGGCCAGCCCCGCCAATCCTTCCCCGCCAGAGTTCTGCGCGCGTACTTGCATGGCAAAGGATAAGAGCGTGGTCCCAAGGCCAAAAATCGCCGAACCGAGGATCAAAGGCATCAGCAAACGAGTCTGTTGAGACATGGGGGTCCTCCCCTTTGGGATCAATGAGTCAAAAATCGCCCATGGACGCCTTTTTTGAGGCGCCTATGATAGGAACGACAGCAAAGCGGTGAAACCGACACACGGCGGCGTTCAATTTGGATTGATCTTGCGACGCCGCTTCGCTCACGCAAGATGATCGCACAGGCCAGTGCCTTTGTCGGAGAAAATTGAGGTCGGGAAGAAAACGCCCCGTGCTAGTTCTTCGCACTCCCTAATACCAGTTCTCCTTAAAACAGACTCTTTATGAACTGGTATAGGGCCGCGGTCGCGGCCCTTATACCAGCGAATATAAGAGTCATTTTAATTCGCCGCTGGTATAAGAAAGCGCCTTGGGGTTTAAGCGGAGGCCCCGTCCTGCGGTCGGGCTGAGCGAGCGTAGCGAGCGAGGTGAGACCGCAATCCCAAAAAACCGAAGCGCGAAGCGTTGCTGCTGTGAGACGAAAGACGGTAATAAAGCGGTCACTTTTTTTATGACCGTTGGTATAAGATTCATTCTTAAGGAAAACTGGTATCAAAGCCGCATCCGTGCGCCGCTGGGGTCGTAGGGGGAGGGGGCGACTACGTGGGCCGGACGTTCCCCGCCCATGACGTGCACACTCAGGGCGGTGCCGATCTCGTTGAAGGGTGTTTGAACCAAAGCGAGGGCCAGGCTGCGTTGTAGGCGATGGCCATAGCCACCCGACGTTGTCATTCCCACGACCTTACCCGCGGCCCAGACAGGCTCGAAGCCCATGGCATCTGCGTTCTCGGCTGCAACCTCCAGCATGACGAGCTTGCGGTTGGGCGTGGGTGCGGCTTGGGCGGCGGTTTTGCCGACAAAGTCACCCTTGTCCCACGCAATCCAGCGCGCAAGGCCCGTTGCGGCGGGCGTGTATCCTTGGGTAAATTCGGCGTTCCAGATGCCAATGCCCTTTTCCAGACGCAAGGACAGCATGGCCAAGAAACCGATTTCCTTGAGTCCATGGGCCGCGCCGGCCTTAAGCAGCAAGCGGCGGAGCGCGGCCTGTTCGTTCGCGGGCACGCTGATTTCAACGCCGACTTCCCCCGAAAGCGACAGGCGGGCAACGCGGGTGCGATGCAACCCCAAATCGGCCGTCCCGCAATGCATCATCTTGAGGTTTGACAGATCCGTGTCGGCGATGGTTGCGAGGATCTCCAGGGTCTTGGGGCCGCTCAAAAGGAAGCCCGAAACAGCGTCGGACAGATCCTCCAGCTGCACATCGGCGCGCAGATGATCTTGAAACCAGCGCCAATGGAAGGCGCGCAGGTAGTAACTGCCCATGAGCCAGAATTCATCCTTGCCCCAGTTGAATAGCGTCAGATCGCCCTTCAGCCGTCCGTCTTCGGCGAGCATGGGGGCCAGTTTGATACGCCCAGGCGCGGGCAGTTTGCAGGCGAGCAAATGGTCGAGCCAGGCCGCTGCGCCTTTGCCGCTGACCCGATAGCGCGCAAAGCCCGAGATATCGAGCAGGCCTGCTGCATCCCGCACCGCCGCGCACTCACCCGCGACCAAGGGAAAATTCGCCGAACGGCGCAAGGTGCCAGGTTCTTCAAAGTCCTGATCGGCGAAGTAGAGGGGAACCTCCAGCCCCCAGACGTTGCCCCAGCGCGCGCCTGCGGCGTCCATATCGTAAAAGGCCCCTGGCAGTTTGAGGTTGCGCCCTGCGGGCAACTGTTCATTGGGGTAGGTGAAGATCATGCGCCGCGAGTAAAACTGCGCCGTGGTCTGGCGGATGTACTCCTTATTCGACTGGTGCGGCCCAAACCGCGCCACATCCATGCCGAAGATATCGTTCTCGGGCGCGCCGTGGATCATCCACTCGGCCAGTGATTTTCCGACCCCGCCGCCCTGGCTGAAACCCGCCATGACCCCGCACGCCACCCAATAGCCGCGCGGCCCCGCGGGCCCGACCAGGGGATTGCCGTCGGGCGCGAAGGTAAAGGCCCCGTTTACCCAGCGCTTGATGCCCGTGTGCTCGAGTTCGGGGTAACGGCTGAATCCTTTTGCGAGTTCGTCGCTGATCCGATCCACGTCCTCTGGGATCAAATCCATCCCGTAGTCCCAGGGGGCGCCGTCCATCTGCCAGTGCTTGGGGTTGCGCTCATAGATGCCCAGCAGCAATCCCTGACCCTCTTGGCGAACGTAGGTGAACCCATCCAGATCCACGGTTACCGGAAATTCGTGGTCGAGGGTCTTGATGCTCTCCAAGGGTTCTGTGACCAGATAGTGGTGTTCCATGGGGGTGACGGGCAGCTCGACGCCCGCCATGCGACCGACCTGTTTGGCCCAAAGCCCCGCGGCGTTAACGACATGGTCGGCGTGCAGGGTTCCCTGTTCGGTCACGACATCCCAAGTGCCGTCGCGGCGCGGATTGAGCTCGACTACGCGATTGCGCAGGATCACCTCGGCGCCGCGCTTCTTAGCCGCGTTGGCGTAAGCCACCGTGGTGCCGTAGGGATCCAAATACCCCTCATTGGAGTCCGCGAGCCCGCCGAGCACGTCGTCGGTTGTGATCACACCACCCGTCATGTCCCGAATCTCCGCCGGGGTGACCAAACGGGCTGTCCTCACCCCAATGGCTTGAAAGGTCGCCCATCCGGCCTGCAACTGCTCCCAGCGGCTTTGATTTGTGGCCAAATTGACGCCGCCAGTCATGTGAAGGCCCACGTCTTGGCCGCTCTCGGCTTGGATTTCCTTGTAGAGGCGGATGGTATAGTCCTGCAAGGCCGCGATGTTCGGGTCGCCGTTCAGGGCGTGAAACCCGGCCGCAGCGTGCCAAGTCGAGCCCGCGGTCAGTTCGGCGCGTTCGATCAATGCGACGTCAGACCAACCGAATTTGGCCAGATGGTACAAGACCGAGGCCCCTACGACACCGCCGCCAATAACAACTACTCGGTAAGATGAGTTCATGGGATCCGCTCCTTGTTCTGATCAGTCCGTCCTATCGTGACAGGTGGCGTTCATTGCCTTCAAGTCTAGCTCGCATCCAGATAGGAGGCAAGCGTGTAGTGTTGGACGGCGGCGCGAATTGCGGTTTACGGGGTTGGCGTCTTCCTGTACTTCCACCCTATGGTTGATGCAGACCGTCCGACGAACTTGCGCCCATGACCGGCGCTTATTCTGGCCTGCGTCTGCTCCGCGAAGGCTTGCGTGGCCATCAGGGCTGGGGGCGTGCTTGGCGCACGCCTACGCCGAAAAAGTCCTACGATATTGTGATCGTCGGCGGCGGTGGGCACGGCTTGGCCACTGCTTATTACTTGGCTAAAAAGCATGGTAAATGCGAGATCGCGGTGATCGAAAAAGGGTGGCTCGGCGGCGGCAATGCGGGGCGTAACACTACGGTTGTGCGGTCGAATTACTTCTACCCCGCCAGCGTCGCCCTCTACGATTTGTCCTTGCGGCTATACGAAGGCTTGTCGCGGGAGTTGAACTACAACGTCATGCTCTCGCAGCGGGGCATGATGGTCTTGGTCCACTCCGACCCCGAGATGGAACTGGCGGCGCGAGTCGTCAATGCCATGCAGATCAACGGCACCGACGCGCAGCTCTTGGACGCCAAGCAGGTGAAGAAGCGGGCGCCGATTCTCAACATGCGGTCCGACGCGCGCTTTCCCATCGAGGGCGCGGTGTTCCAGGGTCGCGGCGGCACGGCGCGCCACGACGCAGTGGCCTGGGGCTATGCCCGCGCCGCCGACGCTCTGGGCGTGGATTTGATCCAGAACTGCGAAGTTACCGAGTTTTTGATGGAGGGCGGCGCGTGCAAGGGCGTCGAAACGCCGCTCGGCACGATCCGCGCGGGGCGGGTCGGCGTCGCGGTGGCGGGGCATTCGTCGGTCATGGGCCGCCTCGCAGGCTACACGCTGCCGATCCATTCCTACACTTTGCAGGCCTTTGTCAGCGAATCCCTGAAGCCAATCATGGACACGGTGGCCTTTTCCCCTGCCTACGGCACCTACTTTAGTCAGTCGGATAAGGGCGGCCTAGTCGTGGGCGGCGGGCTGGATCGCGTCCCGTCCTACGCCCAGGGGGGGACTATGCCCATGCAGGAAGCGGTTCTGTCGGGCTTGGTCGAGATGGCCCCGGCCCTCGCCAAAGTGAAACTGCTGCGCCATTGGGGCGGAACGGTGGACGTGACGCCCGACAGCTCGCCCTTGATTGGTCCCTCGGGCGTGCCAGGGATCTTTATCAATTGTGGCTGGGGAACGGGTGGGTTCAAGGCGATTCCTGCGGGCGGCTACTTGCTCGCCCATCTCTTGGCCACGGGCACGCACCATGAGGTCAGCCGCCCCTTTGACCCCCAGCGGTTTAGAACAGGGCGATTGATCGACGAAGGCGCGGCGTCGGGAATCGCGCATTGAGTTGGTAGGGCGGAAAGATGCAGAGATTCCCTTGTCCGTTTTGCGGCTTGCGCGACGAAAGCGAATTCACGTTCGTAAGTGAAGTCGGCAAAACGCGCCCTGATACCACCCAAGACGTCAGCGCGGAATCTTGGCAGGCTTACCTCTACGCCTATGTCAATCCCAAGGGCCCATCCGAGGAGATCTGGGTCCATACACCCTGTCAGGAGTACTTTGTGATGGCGCGCGATACGACGACGATGGCGGTCCTTTCCGCCTCACCGCTCAGGAAGGA
The DNA here is from genome assembly GCA_965228345.1 of Alphaproteobacteria bacterium. Taxonomy (GTDB): domain Bacteria; phylum Pseudomonadota; class Alphaproteobacteria; order UBA7985; family UBA7985; genus CAXQZM01. The sequence goes on from CBDDHH010000004.1 coordinate 285,919, forward strand.
CGAGGCGTGAGCGGTTTTCGCAGCGAGACCCTTGGGCGGATCGACCGTTCGCAGCCCCTCAATTTTCGCTTCGACGGTCAGCCTTTGTGCGGATTTCGCGGCGATACGCTGGTGTCGGCTTTGCTCGCCAACGGGGTTCAGGTGCTGGGACGAAGTTTCAAGTATCATCGCCCGCGCGGGGCTTGGAGCGCCTGGTTCGACGACCCCAACGCGATCTTCAATGTCTCGCGAAGCGGCGATCAGCTCACCAATGTCCCTGGGGCTACAACCCTACTCGAGGATGGGATGGCGCTCAGCGCTGTCAACGCCTTTCCCAGCGCCCGCCATGACCTAAAGGGCGGGTTGGACCTGTTTCACCGCTTTTTGGTTGCAGGGTTCTACTACAAAACCTTCATGTGGCCGACTTGGCATTGGTATGAGCCGTCTATTCGTCGCATGGCGGGCCTCGGTGCCCTAGATGGTCGCGAAATCGACGGCTACGCCAGTGATCAGCGGTTTGATCGGTGCGATGTGTTGGTGGTTGGCGCGGGGGCCTCAGGCCTCGTGGCCGCACGCAGCGCCGCGGAATCGGGTGCGTCCGTGGTGCTGGTGGACGATCATGCCGATCTTGGGGGCGCGCTCTATGGCCAACAGGCGGTCGAGGGACAGTCGCCCGATCCCTGGATCAAGACGCAACGTCAGGCGATTGAGGCCGCGGGCGGGCGGATCCTGACCCAAACCACGGCCTTCGGTGTCTACGACCATCAATTGGTTGCTTTGGTAGAGGCCAAACCCTTCGCTCACGCGCCAAGCCTGATTCGGATGCGCGCCAAACGCTTGTTGCTCGCAACCGGTGTCATCGATCGCCCCTTAACCTTCGCTAACAATGACCGTCCGGGCGTCATGTCGTTGCGCGGGGCCGGCGAATTGGCGGCGCGCTATGGGGTGATTGCGGGGCGGAAGATCCTTGTGCTGGCCGCGCACAGCTTGGCAGACCGCGATATGACTCTGTTGCAAGCCGCAGGGGCGCATGTCGAACGCCTGCCGCTGGGGTCGGGCACGCCGCAGGCGCGCGGGCGGAAACAGGTGCGGGGCCTAACCATCGGAGGCCAAACCTATGCCTGCGATACGGTCTTGACCTCGGCTGGCTTGATGCCCGTCCTGCACCTGTGGTGCCATGGCGGCGGTAAGTTGGACTGGAATGCCCAAGCAAACGCGTTCCTGCCCGGGGCGGGACCCGACTGGATTCAGGTCCTCGGCTCCGCCAATGGCCTGTTTGCGATCGAAGATCGATTGGCCGATGCCCGCGCAGTGGTCACGGGGCAGGCGCGCCCTGGGCGAACAGCCAGCTACACGGCAACGCCCCCAGATCCCGACCTCGAGAGCCCGCTGCGCCAATGGGTCGACTTTCAGCTTGATGTAACCGTCAAGGACGTGGCCTTGGCCCACCGTGAATCCTATGTGTCGGTCGAGCATCTTAAGCGCTACACGACGGCGGGTATGGCGAGCGACCAGGGCAAGACCGCCAACGTGCCGGCCCTGTCGATCATGGCCAAGCTGCGCGACGAATCGGTCCCCGCGGTCGGCACCACGACGTTTCGCCCGCCGTTCGTTCCCGTGCCGTTTGAACTTTACCGTGGCGCCCGCCGTGGCCCGCAGTTTCACCCCGTCAAACGCCTGGCACTCGAACCCCTGCACCGGGCGGCGGGGGCCGCCTTGGGTGAGTATGGCGGCTGGTTGCGCCCGGCCTGGTACGGTGAGGACGCGCACGCGAGCACGCAGGCGGCGGCCAAGCGCGCCCGGGAGACCGCAGCCTATTTCGATGCGTCGCCTTTGGGCAAAATTGAGGTCCTGGGCCCCGATGCGCGGGCCTTTGTCAACTTTATCTATTACAATACCATGGCGCGATTGCAGCCAGGGGACATCCGCTATGGCTTCATGTTGACCGAGCAGGGCCATGTTTACGACGACGGGGTCCTGACCTGTCTCGATCCCAACCGCTACGTGATTTCCTGTTCCTCCAGTCATGTCGAGGGGGTGGCCGCAAGGCTGGAGGCCTGGCGGCAGGATGGTCACAATCCAGACCGTATTTTCGTCCATGACACGACCCATCATTGGGCAACGGTTTGCGTTACGGGCCCCAAGGCGCGCGCCATCGTCGCCGCGCTGGTCCCGACCCTAGACCTGTCCGCCGAGGCCTTCGCCCCCATGCAAGTTCGCCTAGCCGAATTTGAGGGCAAGCAGGTCCGTCTGGCGCGTGTGAGCTTTACCGGCGATCTGAGCTTTGAAATCTCTATCGCCGCCGGGCACGTGGCCTCGCTATGGCAGGGGGTTGCCAGGGCGGGCGCGCGTGTCGGCGCGGTTCCGCTGGGGGTGGAGGCGCTTGCGATTTTGCGCGCGGAGAAGGGGTTTATCATCGTCGGCAAGGATACAGATGGCGAAACCATGCCCCACGACCTTGGCTTTGGCGTGCCGCGGCGCAAGAAACGGGCCGCCTTCGTCGGGGATCGCGGCCTCCATAGTGAGGCCGCAAATCGGCAGGACCGCAGGGTTCTGACGGGTCTCAAAGTGCTGGCAGGGGCCCCTAGGTTGCCCGATGGCGCCCATGTGGTCACGACCGAGGCTGGCAAAACACGCTCGCGGGGCTATATCACCTCGAGTTACGACAGTCCCAACACGGGATCGCCCATCGCGCTCGGATTGATCGAAGCCCCGCTCGTCGTGCCAGAAACCGAGGTCGAGATCTACCACTTGGGGCAGCGGCGAACCGCCCTGATTGTCCCGCCCTGTTTCCTCGATCCAGAGGGGGAGCGGTTGCATGCGCAATGACGCTGGTCGATGGACCGCCTTTTCTGACGCGGAACGACCCGCGCGGGCGGTTGGGTCGGTAAGGATCCGCGTGGTTGCGGGGTTGCAGCAACGGCTGCTTAGTGGCGCTGTTGCTGATTTGGCCAGGGTTCTTGACCTGTCGGGTCTCGTTGCCTGGCCCGGGGTCGCGCAGGGATCGACCTACGGGGTGCGTTTGCGTCGCGACCGGGCCTTGCTGATCAACGGTGCGGAGTTGGCAGATGGATGGCATGCGGACACGTCGATCGCTGTATCTCTAGTCTCGGATGCGTATTCGGTAATCGAGATGGAGGGTCACGGCGCCCTAGGGGTGTTACAACGGGGCGCGGAGCTGTGCTCGAACGAGCCCTCAGGGTCGGTTGCGCGCCGGTTTCACGGCTATCCTGTGGTCTTGTATGCGCATACGCACGCAAATAGGTTTCGGTTCCATGTCAGCGCGCCCATGCTCGAGGGGTTTTGGGGCCTGCTGGTGGATCTGGCCACCAAATCTGAATCTGGATGATTGCAGATGGCCTGTGTAGCCCATAAGGTTGATGGCGCGTCGTGGCTCGGTCGCATGGCCCTAAACCCTTTGTTGGCGCAGGGTGCGAACGGTTACGTGTTTGACGCCAGACGGGATAGGAGGAGCCCTAGATCATGACCACAGAGCCCGTCTTGAGCGTTCGCAACCTGACGAAAACCTTTGACGGTTTGCGCGCGGTTGACGGCGTTGATTTCGACGTGGAGCCGGGCGCGATTGTTGGGCTGATCGGCCCCAATGGCGCGGGCAAAACCACCACCTTCAACATGATCGCAGGGGAATTCCCGCCGACAAGCGGGGAGGTCCGGCTGAACGGCGAGGACATGACAGGCCAGCGCACCGACCAGCTCTATAAACGGGGCCTCATGCGCACCTTCCAATTGAGCCATGAGTATCAGCGCATGACCTGCTTGGAAAACCTTGCGGTCGCCGCCCCGCATCAGGTGGGCGAGAGCATTTGGGCGAGTTGGTTCGCGGGCAACAAAGTCCGTAGGCGCGAGGCGGAAGTCCTTGACTTGGCGCGTGACACCCTGGCCTTCTTAGGTCTGACTCCTTTGTCGAACGAGTTGGCGGGAAACCTCTCGGGGGGGCAAAAGAAGTTGCTGGAGATCGGGCGCACCATGATGAACGAGGCCAAGGTCGTGCTGCTGGACGAACCGGGCGCGGGCGTGAATCCGACCCTGATGCGCAAAATCGCCGAAATGATCGAACAGTTGAACGCCGAGCGCGGCTATACCTTTTGCATCATCGAACACGATATGGACATGATTGCACGATTGTGCGCGAAGGTCGTGGTCTTGGCAGAGGGCCGCGTTCTGATGCAAGGCACCATGGACGAGGTTCGTAAAGATGCGCGCGTCATCGACGCCTATTTTGGGGGACAGGTGGTATGACGGTGCCCTTACTGGCCCTCAACAATCTGAACGCAGGATACGGCCAGACCGAGATTCTGCATAATTTGTCGATGTATGTGGACGCCAATGAGATCGTCGCGATCATCGGCCCCAATGGCGCAGGCAAATCGACCGCCATGAAGGCCGTCCTCGGCCTTCTCACCATCAGTTCGGGCAGTATCACCCTCGAGGGTCGGGAGATTCGCGATACCCCAGCGTCGGCTGTTGTGCGGCTGGGCATATCCTATGTACCGCAAACCCAGAATGTGTTCGTGAACCTAACGGTGCAGGAAAACCTGGAAATGGGGGCCTGGACCCGTCCCAAGGGCATGGACGCGCGCTTGCGCGACATGTTCGCGCTGTTCCCCGATCTGGGGCAAAAACGCCGCCAAGCGGCGGGGTCCTTGTCGGGTGGGCAGCGGCAAATGCTGGCCATGGCCAAGGCCCTAATGGTTGACGCTAAGGTGCTGCTGTTGGACGAACCAACGGCGGGCCTCTCGCCCAAGTATCGCGGCGAGATTTTCCAAACGATCGAACAGATCAAGGCTACAGGAATCCCGATCTTGATCGTGGAGCAAAACGCCAAACAGGCGCTCGGCGTATCCGACCGTGCCTACATTCTAGTGGATGGTGCGAACCGCCATACGGCCTCGGGTGCCGAGTTGCTGGCAGATCCTGAGGTCGCCCGCATGTTTTTGGGGGGAGGGCATTAGGATGTGGGACGCCTTTGGGTTTGAGTTTGTCAATTTTTACCTGATCCCCGGGCTCGTCTTGGGGTGTATCTACGCGCTCGGCGCCATTGGAATTACCCTGACCTTCGGCATTTTGCGTTTTGCCAATTTTGCCCATGGCGAGCTTATGATGATGGGCGCTTATCTGACCTGGACCGTAGGGGCCATTTTGGCCGCTGTTGGAATTGCGGTCCATCCCCTGTTGGCGGCGATCCCTGCGACGGGGCTCGTGATCCTCCTGTTTTTGGGAACCGACAGGTTTTTCTACAAGCCGTTTCGCAAATCTCATACGATCAAGGTTGTCATGGCCAGCTTTGGCATGATGCTCATCGTCCGTTCGGCGGTGCAAGTCATCTGGGGTCCCAACCAGCTGACCTTCGTGCCAGGCATTGCCAAGCCCAACGGTCCCTTGCGCGAGTTTAGCGGCGACTTGGGCGCCATGCTTTTGGTCCCGAATAAGCATCTCCTCATCTTTGCGGGCACCCTGATCTTGGTCTTTGTCTTGAACTACGTGCTGACGCGTACGCGCATCGGCAAGGCCATGCGGGCCGTATCCGACAGCCCCGAATTGGCCCAGGTGACGGGAATCGACGTGGATCAGGTGATCCGCGCCACCTGGATCATCGGCGGGACTTGCGCCATGGCCGCTGGTGTATTCTTGGCCATGGATATCCAACTCTTGGAAACCACTATGGGCTTTCGCATGTTGTTGCCCATGTTCGCCGCCGCGATTCTTGGGGGGATTGGCAAACCCTACGGCGCCGTGGTGGGCGGGCTGGTCATCGGTCTGGCTGAAGAACTGTCCGCCTACCCCTGGATTGGGGATGCGCCCCTGCTCAGCCCTGGATACAAGACCGGCGTTGCCTTTGCCATCATGGTAGTCATGCTGATTGTCAGACCCCAAGGCCTCTTTAAGGGACGGTCGTTCTGATGGAAAGGCACGACTAATGGAAGCATACCTCGGCTATTTCCTCTATGTCCTCTCCCTGCTCACCGTCGGGGGAATTTACGCGATCTTCGCGCTCGGGCTCAACGTGCAATGGGGTTTTGCGGGGCTCTTTAACGTCGGCATCGTCGGCTTTGCCGCCGTAGGCGCCTATACCTATGCCCTCTTAACCACGGCAGAAAGTACCTTTCACCTGGGCGGGTTCGGCTTGCCCTTGCCCCTGGGCATGGTCGCAGGGATGGTCATGGCGGCCTTCATTGCCGGGCTGATCGGGGTGATCTGCATACGCTTGCGCTCAGACTACCTGGCCATCGCCACCATTGGGATTGCGGAAATTATCAAGCTGGTTCTAAAAAACGAAACCCAGGTGACCAATGGGCCGCGCGGGATCAGCAAGATCCCCCGCGCGTGGGAGCACTATTCCGAGGAACGGTTCTACACCAGCTGGCCGCTGAACTGGTTTGCCGAGGCCAAGCAATGGCAGGCCTTTTTCGATGGTTTGCCGAGTTGGTGGTGGCAACCTTGCTTTGCCACGACGATCTTACTGATCATGTACCTCGTGTATCGATTGTTAGAACGCGCGCGCGTCTCGCCTTGGGGGCGGATGATGACCGCGATCCGCGAAAACGAGAGCGCCGCCCGAGCCGCGGGAAAGGACGTGACCCGCCGCAGGATCGAGGCCTTCGTGATTGGTGCGGCGATTATGGGCTTTGCCGGCGCCCTATTCGCGCAGCACTTGCGCCTGATCGAGCCGACCAACACCTTTGATCCGGCAAAGGTGACGTTTCTGGTCTGGGTCATGCTGATCCTGGGCGGGTCGGGCAACAATCGCGGGGCCATGGTGGGGGCTTTCCTAATTTGGACGATTTGGTCGGCGAGCGAACTGCTGATTGGCGGAACGATCAGCCTGATCGGGTCGATTGCCGAAGGTTTAGATACCACGGCGCTGACAACGCGCGCGGGATTTCTGCGCATGATGCTGATCGGAATCTTCTTGCAAATCATTTTACAAAAATTCCCTGGCGGGATATTGCCCGAGGTGAGACCCGCTTCGCCCCATCGGGCAAAAACAAGCAAAAGCGGAACTACAGGAGACCAAACATGAAAAAATACCTCATTGCGCAAACCGCCCTCATGATGACGTCGGCGGTGGCCGTCGCGGACGTCAACATCGGAAATCCCATGGCTGTGACGGGACCGATCCCCGATCTGGTTGCACCCATGTCCGCGGCCGTTGATTTGGCGGCGGCCCATGTCAACGATCAGGGCGGCCTATTTGCCGACGGCGAGGCCTACAACATCGTCCGCGCCGATAGCGCGTGCGATCCGACGGCCGCCGTGGACGCGGTCACCAAGTTGATCAATGTCAACAATGTGTCGGCCATTTTGGGCCCCGTCTGCTCGGGCGCCACAATTGCTCAGGCGCAATCCGTCTCCATCCCCGCGGGCGTCGTTACCTTGTCGGTCTCCGCTTCATCGCCCGACATTAGCACCATGGAAGATGGCACTGATCTCGTGTTCCGCGCGGCAGCATCTGACGCTTATCAGGGCGTTGCCTTGGCAAATTTGGCCTTGGAAAGCGGCATTGGGGATGTCGCGGTTTCTTACGCCAACGATGACTACAACGCCGCGATCGCGGCCGTGTTTGCCGACGCTTTCGCCGCTGCTGGCGGTACTGTCACCGCTAACGAAGCCCATGAGCCAAGCAAAGCCTCCTACCGCTCCGAAGTTGCGACCCTTGGCGCGACCTCGGACAATTTGGCGCTGTTCGCCTATTACGGTTCCGGCGGCATCACCCTCATGCGCAACGCCCTAGAAACGGCCGCGTTCGAGACCTTCATCGGCGCTGACGGCATGCTGGCGGACGAAGTTATTGACCAGCTTGGTGCTGAAAACTTGAGCACTACGACCTTCACCACTTCGGCGTCCGACGAATCAACGGACAGCTTTGCGGCTTGGAAAGCCCTTGCAGAGGCAGCGGACATCCCGGCATCCGACCCCTTTGTCGCCAACAGCTACGATGCTGCTTTTATGATGGCTTTGGCAGTCGAAAAAGCAGGCTCAGGCAACCGTGACGGCATCGCTACGGCGCTCCGTGCAATCGCTAGTGCCCCTGGCGAAGAGATCTTTCCGGGCGAATGGGAAAAAGCCAAGAGCATCCTCGCTGCGGGCGGTGACGTCAACTACCAAGGCGCTGCGGGCAACCAGGACTTCGACGAAAACGGCGACGTTGCCGGTAACTTCCGCAAGTCCACTGTGGTGGACGGCGCTTGGGTTGGCGAACTGCTGAAGTAAGACTCTCCATCAAAGGAACCAGGGCGTCTTCGCGTCCTGGTTCTTCTCTCGTTCATTCCTTTTTTGCACGGGCAACCTGCGTCGCGCTTAAACGCAACGCGTTTCTGCCGTGAGACAAAACTCCGCTAAAAATGTCAAATTTTAGCGGCGTTGGTATGATACCAGCGGCAATTATAAATGACTCTTATGATCGCTAGTATAAGGGCCGCGACTGCGCCCCCCTAGCGGCCCCGAGATCGGCGCGAAAGCGCCTCGGGGTATAAGCGAAGGCCCCGTCGGAGGCGAAACGCAACGCGTTTCTGCCGTGAGTATCCATGATAAATCAAGGGGCAATTTGTGACCATTTTCTGTTTTCCCGCAAGAGGGCATTTGCCAGCGTGATCAGCTTACGCATCACGGCGATGATGGCGACTTTTTTCGGCTTTCCTGCTTCGACAAGGCGGCTCTAAGAAACCCTTTAGGTCTTCATTGTATCGCATGGCGACCAAGGAAGGCATGTAGAGAGCATTACGTACAGGAGCTCTTCCCCCCTTGATACGGGCGACACCCTTAAGCGTTCCTGATTGGGATTGCATAGGAGCCAAGCCAGCTAGAGCGCCGATCTTTTTCTGACTGAGCGTGCCAAGCTCTGGCATGTTGGTCAGAAGGGATATGGCTGTTCGTGCCGCAATCCCTGGGATTGTGATCAAGATGTTAAAGCGCTCCAAGAGATCAGGATGGGCTTCGATGAGCTTCTTGGTCTTGAACCGTCCCGGGTTTATCGGCGGGTGATTTGTTCAAATGTTAGGCGGCTAGATCATAGCCATGTTTTTCTTTTAAGTATGTCTCCTCTTTTTGGCTAGGGGTTAGGTATCCGATGGATGAGTGGATGCGTTTGGTGTTGTACCACTTGATCCACCTGGCGGTTTGCCACTCGACATCTGCTCTGGATTTCCAGGGGCCGATGCGCTCAACGACCTCTGTTTTGTACAGGCCGATGGTGCTTTCTGCGAGCGCGTTGTCGTAGCTGTCGCCCACGCTGCCCACCGACATATCAACGCCTGCCTCTTCTAGGCGTTCGCTGTATTTGAAGGACATGTATTGGCTGCCGCGATCACTATGGTGAATGGGCTTGATGCCATCTACCGATATGGGTCTGCGTTGATGCAGGGCCTGCTCCAGGGCGTCCAGCACGAAGGCCGTTGTCATAGAGGTGCTGACCTTCCACCCCACCATGCGCCGTGCAAACACGTCGATGACGAAGGCCACATAGACATCTCCCTGCCAGGTTTTGACGTAAGTGAAATCACAGACCCATAACTGGTTAGGGTAAGAGGCATGGAACGCCCTGTTCACCCGATCCTCTGGGCAGGGCAGTGCCTTATCAGGATTGGTGGTGATGACGGGCTTTCCCCGCACCAGGCCTTGATAACCAGCCCTTTGCATCAATCGCTCTACCGTGCACTTGGCGATGGCATAGCCTTCAGACTTGAGCTGATGCCAAACCTTGCGGGTGCCATAAATGCCATCGCTCTCATCATGATAGACGCGCTTGATCTCAGCAAGATCAGCCTCATCCTGATTTGCCTTACGACTGCGCAGATCAGGGTTGCGCGCCATAGAAGCATGACGGCCATAGGTTGAGGGCGCGATGGACAAAACCTTCGCCATCGGCTCGGCACCGAACTCTTGGATATGATCGCTCATAAAGCTCACGACTTGGGAAACGGGCGGCCGAGCTCCGCCTGTGCGAAATAAGCCGAGGCCTTCTTCAAGATCTCATTGGCTTGGCGAAGGTGGCGGACCTCACGCTCCAGTTCTTTGATCCGCGCCTTATCTTCCGTGTTCAAACCAGGGCGCTCACCTGCATCCTTCTGGGCCTGATGACACCAGGAGCGAAGGCTATCGGGAGAACAGCCTAAGCTGCTGCCAACGGCGATATAGGCCGCTTTATCACTGGCTTAGGAACCACGCTGCTCGGAAAGCATCCGCACAGCACGCTCACGAAACTCCGCATTATAACGGGGGGTGTATCTTTTGTTCGACATGGGTCTTCCTTAGAGAATTGGACCCGCCGATAAACCCGGGACGGTTCACTGGATAGAAGCCAGTTGCCTCAAAAACGACCAGGCAATCAGGAAGCTTGCTCAAGGTCTTGATGAGAGCCTTAATCCCGCAAGGGGTATTGGGCTTGCAGCTATGGTTTTGGCCATTTGACACAAAAATATCGAATTGGGCTTTTGAAACATCAATTCCGATGGTAACTTGTGACATCTTTGCGTTCCCTTTCTTGTCATAGGGGACGCACAGCTGGCTCCCTAGTATCCATTCGGGCCACTTGTAGGAAAGACGGGGTGATCAAACTCACGAACGGTGCCTGCAACGCAGCACCTAGACACGAACGATCCAGCCCCGCCGCCGATTTGGGGGTGGCCACCCCCAAATCGGCGCGTCAAGCTTACCACAAATGATCTAGCATCGCGGCAAGAAAACGCTCATATTCCATTAGACAAGACACGAAACGGTCATAAAAAGGTCACTTTTTATGACCGTTCCTATAAGGGATCCAAGACCTTGCGAGTTCCACTAAACTGGTTACCCCATGGCGTGGGACTGGACCTGCCGCGCTACGCCACCCCTGGCAGCGCGGGCGTCGATTTGCCCTTGGCCGAAGCGCTGACCTTGGCCCCAGGGGCCAGGACCTTGGCCCCGACCGGCCTAGCCCTAGCCATTCCCCAGGGCGTCGAAGGGCAAATCAGGCCCCGATCCGGACTGTCGATCACCCACGGCCTTACTGTTCTCAACGCCCCTGGCACGATCGATTCCGACTATCGCGGCGAGATTAGAGTCCCTCTCATCAACTTGGGCCAGGCGGAGCTGACCCTGACCCGGGGCCAGCGAATTGCCCAGTTGATTTTTGCCCCCGTCTTGCAAGTCTGGTTCTGCCCTAGTGATGATCTAGGTGAAACGGCGCGTGGCGCGGGTGGCTTTGGATCGACGGATGACTGATCGAATCGATCTTTTGGACGATGCCGCCATCGACCGTTATGCGCGGCAACTGGTGCTGCCCGAAATGGGCGTGGACGGCCAACTCGCCTTAGCCGAAGGCGCCGTTGCCGTCATCGGTTGCGGGGGTCTCGGTGCCGCTGCGGCCCTCGCCCTGGCGCAGGCGGGGATGGGCCAACTGGCGCTCTACGACCCAGATCTGGTCGAGTTGTCCAATTTGCATCGCCAACCCTTTTGCGAAGACCAGATTGGACAGCCCAAGGCCACTGCCTTGGGCGACTTGTGCCGCGCGCGCAATTCACGCGTTCAAATCGAGACCTATGCGAACGTCTTTGCCGGCAGTGCCGCGCGCCTTTGGCTCGACTGCACCGATAGCTACGACAGCCGCTGTCAAATCGACATGCTGCGCGGCCCCGAAACACGCCTCATCTTCGGTTCTGTCCTGGGGATGGACGCGCAAGTCACGGTTTTTGACGCGGGCAAGCCGGGGTTTGCGAGTCTCTTCCCGACCTCGTCGCAAGCCCGCCAGAACTGTGCTGAACAAGGTGTCTTGGGTCCGCTTGCCCCTCTCGTAGCGCAAATCATGGCGGCGGAAGCCCTAAAGCTCGCCATGGGCCAGACCAGCATACTCAGCACCCACCTATTGCTGATCGATGCCCGCGACTGGCGGCACACCCTTTTGAGCAAAACCCCGTGACGACCCCAAAACACCTGACCGATGCACAGATTCTCGCGGCCTTGGAACAGGACGTCGCCGACGGAAACTTGCACGAGTCCAACTTGGCACATTGGCGCGGGGCGGATAGGGGACGGAACCGCGTCGGGGCCGCCGGCTTCACAGCGCTCGCTTGGGTAGCCCGGACCCTGCCCGTGTCTCTGGGATACGGGGTGTTTTCTCGCGGCCTTCTGGCCTTGGGCGCCTGGGTCCCCTGGGTTCGGACCGCCGTGGAGGCTCGCCTGGCTTTGGCGTTTCCTGAAGCGACTGCGCGCCAACTTCGGGTCCATCGCCGGGCGTTCTGCCGCCAGTTTGGCAAAACGGTCTTTGAAGTCTTGGATCATGAACGCTTCAATCACGGAGTCCCGGATCGCGTTCATGTTGAAGGCGCGCAGAATCTGCATGCGGCGCTAGCGGCGGGCAAGCCGCTAGTCCTCATTGCCGCGCATCAAGCCAATTGGGAACTTTTGTGGCGCGTTTTGGAGAGTTTGAGCGACCGTAGCCTGTGCGGAATTTATTCCCCCCTCGCGATCCCGTCGATCCATCGCCGCCTACTTTATCGGCGCACCCGGCGGGGAACTCGGATTTATCCCCGATCGTTCCGCCTAGCCGCCGGCAAGGCGCTCAAGGATCTACAAGCGGGTCATCCCTTCGTCGTCGCCTTGGATCAACGCATGGGCGCGACGCAGGTGCCGTTTTTCGGCCGGCAAGCCAGGAGTACCCTCGTCCCGCTAAAGCTTGCCCAGCGCGTGGGCGCTCATATTTTGCCCCTGGATCTGCGACGAGAAGAGGACCCGGGACAGTTTCGCCTCACCGTTCATGCCAACATAGGGCCCAATCTGCCTGGAGAACTTTGGGATCTGGAGGCTATTTTGATTCGTTACCATGCACTCCTAGAGGGGTGGATTCGAGAACGGCCCGAAGACTGGTTTTGGCTCCACGATCGCTGGCGGGAGTGAACCCCTGGGGCGTTGCACACGATCCTTGATTCTATCGATGATAGGGATGGCCGTCCAAAATGGTTTGGGCGCGGTAAATTTGCTCCATGAGCAAAGCGCGGATGAGAAGGTGCGGCCAGACAAGCCGGCCGAACCGAAGGCACATGTCCGCCTTGGCGCGGAGGTTTGGCGCTAACCCTTTAGCGCCGCCGATCAGGAAGGTGGGAGGGCGTCCGGTGTCAAAAGCCGTTTGAAGGATCCTTGCCAACTCTGGGCTGGTGAGGTCCTGCCCGCGTTCGTCCAAGCAAATCACAAAGGCTTGCGCGGGGATCCGTGCCGCCATGGCCTGGGCTTCTGCGGCCAAAACCGCATCGATGGTCTCAGCCCGTGCCTCGGGAATTTGAACCAGATCGAGGAAAAAGCGGCAACGCGCGCGATACTTCTCATAGAGCGCCTGTTCGGGAGCGTTCGATTTGGTCTTCCCAACGCAAACTAATCGGATCTTGCGGCTCATACCAGCGGAAGGTTATACCAGTTATCCTTATACCAACGGTCATAAAAAGTCGCCCATTCAACCGTGAAGTGCACTCGCTATAACCTCCCTAACCGCTTGATTCTGTCGCGGGAATCAAAACTAACTTCCCAACGTACTTCTTAGTCAAAAAATCCTCCTGCGCCTGCGCCATGTCCGCAAGGGGGTAGGTTTTGGCGACGAGGGGGCGGATTTCGCCGCGTTCGATGTAGGAAACAAGATTCTCAAACACCTGGACCGGCTGAAAAGTCGCGCCGAACAGGCTCAAGTCCTTGAGGTACAAGTCCCGCACATCCAGATCGATAATGGGCCCGCCGATGGCCCCCGATGCCACGTAGCGTCCGCCGCGCCGGAGCGCGCCGATCAGCCCAGCAAAGCCCGAGCCCGCCACCAAGTCCACCGCCACATCGACGCTCTCTGCGCCCAAGTTTGCGACCAAATCGGCGTTGCGGTCCACGACATGGTCCGCGCCTAGGTCCAAGAGCGGGCCGTGCTTGGCCGCGGACGCAACGGCGATCACATGCGCCCCGCGCCGCTTGGCTAATTGGATGGCGGCCGAGCCGACCCCGCCGCTCGCCCCGGTAATGACCACGCGCTCTGCGCCAACTTGCGCGCGTTCCAGCATGCCTTCTGCCGTGGAATAGGCGCAAGGGATCGAGGCGAGCTCGGCGTCCGACCAGTCGCATTCGACAGCAAAGGTCTCGCTCGCACGAATCGCGACATAGTCGGCGAAGGCCCCAGCGCATTCTGAGCCCATGGTCCAGCAGGCCATAGGGCTCGGGTCGTCGGGGTCGGTCTGCATGGTGCGGGTCAGCACTCGTTCCCCCACGCGCGCTGGGTCTACGCCCGCGCCCACCTCGACGATGTGGCCGCAGCAGTCGGCACCTTGGATCAGGGGAAAGGGCAGGGAGCGCCCATTCCAGGCGGCGTCGCCCGGGTCGATATGGTCGATGCCCGCCGCGCCGCCGCTCCCCGTCTCCTCGCGCACCGCTTTGGAATACCAGCCTGTGCGGGTGTTGATGTCCGTATTGTTGATCCCCGCCGCCGCAACTTGGATCAGGACTTCGCCGGACTTTGGGCGCGGCGTCGCCACCCCCTCCCGATAGGCGAGTTGATCGACCCCGCCGTGGCCGAGGGTGAGCATGGCGCGCATGGTTTTGGGAATGGTCGTCATGGCCTTGCCTTATACCAACGGTCATAAAAAGTGACCTCTTTATGACCGTTTCATGTCTCACGGCAGAAACGCTTCGCGTTTCGCCTTTTTTGAGTGGCGGTCTCACCTCGCTCGCACGGCTCGCTCAGCCCGACCGCGGGACGGGGCCTTCGCTTATACCCCGAGGCGCGTGTCCGCCGATCTCGGGGCCGTTTGTTTTTGGCGCGGGCGTTCCCTGCGCCCTTTGGGCTTGGAGCCCGCTTCGGGGGCCGCAGTCGCGGCCCTTATACCAGCGATCATAAGAGTCATTTATATTTGCCGCCGGTATCACCTTTCCTCCTCAGCGCAGGGAGTTGCGGCGCAGAGGCGAGAAGCGCGCGCGTATAGGGATGCCGGGGGGCGGTAAAAACCTCTGAGGTCAAACCCTTTTCGATGATCCGTCCCGCGCGCATGACCAACACGCGGTCGGCGATGGTTTTCACAACAGTCAGATCATGGGTGACAAACAAATAGGTCAGACCCAAGTCAGTCGAAAGTTTCGCCAGCAGGTCGAGAATCTGCGCCCGAACCGAAACATCGAGCGCAGATACGGCTTCGTCCAAGACAATCAATGCAGGCTTGACGATCAAGGCGCGGGCGATGGCGATCCGTTGCCGCTGACCGCCGGAGAACTCGTGTATGTATTTGCCTTGATCCGATGGGGACAGGCCCACCGAAGCGAGCGCCGCGCCAATCTCATCTGGCGTTGCGCCGCGGCCTAAGCGGTAGAATGGCTCTGAAATAAGCCGCGCGACCTTGTGGCGCGGGTTGAAGGACCCGTACGGGTCTTGGAAAACAACCTGCATCTTGCGCCGCGTATCTTCAGCGTGATGGACACTCTCACCGTCCAATAAGATCTGCCCGCCTTGCACCTCTTCCAACCCCAAAATGGCACGGGTCAGCGTCGATTTCCCGCAACCGCTTTCGCCGACCAGTCCCAGGCACTCCCCGCGTCGAATCTCAAAGCTCACGTCGTCGACTGCCCGAAAGGCGCGCGGTTTCCCGAAAACGGACTTGCGTTTCAGCGGATAGACGCGAACGACGCGATCGACCGACAGCAAAACACGCTCATCTTGCGCAGCCCTGCGGTCGAGTTGATGGGCCGATGCCGCAAACAGCGCTTTGGTGTAGGGGTGCTGCCGCGTCTGCGCCAGGGTCTTGGCCTGCCCGCGCTCCACCACGCGCCCCGATTTCATGATGACAAGGGTGTCGGCAAGGTTCATGACAAGGGCGAGATCGTGGGTAATCAGCATCAGCCCCATATCGCCCTGGTCCACAAGTTGTTTGAGCAAAGCAAGAATTTCGGCCTGGGTAGTCACATCGAGCGCCGTGGTCGGCTCATCGGCGATCAAGAGCTTGGGGCGAAGGGCGATGGCCATGGCAATGACCACGCGCTGGCGCTGTCCCCCAGAAAGCTCATGGGGGTATCGCGTCAGCGGGAACCTGTCCTGCGGCAGCTCACAACGGGTCAATGCCTCTGCGGCGCAGGTCATGGCCTCGGATTGCGAGGTCCGCTCATGGATGCGTATCGTCTCCGCAACCTGGTGCCCGATGGTTTGCACCGGATTCAAGGCCGTCATGGGCTCTTGGAATACCATGCCAACGGTTTTGCCCCGCATGGCGCAAAGCCTTGCTTCATCCGCGTCCAGGACGTCGAGCCCATCGAGCTCAATCCGCCCTAGAGATTTCGCACCTCTTGGCAATAGTTGCATAACCGAAAGAGCCATTAGGGATTTACCAGATCCGCTTTCGCCAATGATGCCGCAGACCTCGCCGGGACCGATTTCAAGCGAGACCGAGTCCAAAATGGATGTGCCGTGAATAGACAGGCTCAAGTCCCTAATGCGCAGAAGGCTCATCCGCGCGCCCTCCGGACTTTGGGGTCGAGGAGATCGCGCAGCCCATCGCCGGCCAGGTTCAGGCCTAGCACCGTCAGCACGATGGCCAAGCCGGGGAAGATCGCCAGTTGTGGTGCGGTGTAGATGAGCGTCTGGCTCTCCGCCAGCATCCGACCCCAGCTCGGCGTCGGGGGTTGGGCACCGAGACCCACATAGCTCAACCCGGCCTCAGCCAAGATGGCCAGGGAAAACTGGATCGTGCCCTGTACAATCAAGAGGTTGGTGATATTGGGCAGGATATGTTCCGCTGAAATCCGAACCGACCCCTTGCCAGCAACTCGGGCGGACAAGATGAAATCGCGCTGCCAAAGCAGCAAGGACGCGCCGCGACTCACGCGCGCGAAGACCGGGACGTTGAAAATGCCGATGGCGATGATGGCATTGACGGCGGAAGGGCCAAAGATGGCGGTGATCAGAATGGCGATGAGCAGCGAAGGGAAGGCGAAGACCAGATCGTTGCCGCGCATGATCAGTTCATCGAGCCAACCACCATGGCGGGCCGCCGCGCCAAGGCCGAGGGGAACGCCAAGCCCCATCCCGATCCCCACCGCAACGCAGGCCAGGGTGATTGAGGTCTGCGCGCCAATCAGGATCATGGAAAAAGTATCCCGCCCAAAATGGTCGGTTCCAAATGGGTGCGTGCGCGAGAGCGGTTGCAGCTTGTTGCCAATGTCCAGCCCCACGACATCATGGGGCGTCCAAACCAGCGAGAGAAGTGCCCCAAAGGCAAAAAACGCCGTCAGAGACACGCCGATGGTGAGATTGGGGTTGCGAAGCCCAGCGCGGAAGAAACCCGAGCCGGTCACTTCAGTTCCGCACCCGCAGTCGGGGATCGACCCAGGCATAGGCCACATCGACCAGGAAGTTGACCACAATCACGGCAAAAACCAGGAGCATGACAACGCTTTCGACCACGATAAGGTCACGCTGGGCAATGGCTTGGAACACGAGGCGACCAAGGCCGGGTAAGAAGAACACATTTTCGATGATGATGGCCCCTGCGAGCAGGAACGAGAACTGCAACCCGATGATAGTCAACACGGGAATCATGGCATTGCGTAAGGCGTGGCGCCACATGACTTGACGACGGGTTAGCCCCTTGGCGCGGGACGTGCGCACATAGTCTTCAGCCAGTGTGTCCAATAAGGACGACCGCATCACCCGCGCCAAGATGGAGGCTTGCGGCAGCGCCAAGGCAACCGCGGGCAGGGTGAGCGCCTTCATGGCCGCAAAAACCCCTGCGTCCCAGCCTGGAAAACCACCGGCGGAAAACCAACGCAGGTTAATCGCGAACAACATCACCATCAGGAGCGCGAACCAGAAGTTTGGAATCGCGATGCCCAATTGCGTCGCCCCCATCACGGTCACATCGGTGGCCGACCCTCGCCGCGCAGCCGCCAAGACACCCACGGGAAAGGCCACCAGAACCGTTACAGTCAGGGCATAGAGCGCCAGGGGGAGTGAGACCTGCAAGCGATCTGAGACGATTTCCGACACGGGCGATCGATAGGTGTAGGACGTGCCCATATCGCCGATCAAAAGCCCTCCGAGCCAACTGAAATACCGCTGGCTTAGGGACTGGTTCAGCCCCAGTTCCTCGCGCAAAGCCTCCACCGTGTCGGGTTGCGCATTGATGCCGAGCATAAAACTGGCCGGATCCCCCGGCACAATTTCGATGCAAGCAAATATAAGCAAGCTCGCCACGAAGAGCGAGAGGCAAAGCGAACCCAGTCTTTTGGTCACATAGGCTAGCATCTAGGAAATAGATTCAATGCGACCGGTACCAGCGGCTAAAAAGTTGCCCCCTTTTTGGCCGTTTTTGTGTCTCAGGGCAGAAAGCTTTGCTTTTCGCCTCCGACGGGCTTCCGCTTATACCTTGAGGTGCCTTCGCGCTGATCTCTGGGCCGCAGTCGCGGCTCCTGTACCAACGGAGATTAAGAGTCATTGTTAATGGCTGCTGGTATGAGACAATCCTTCAGGACGCGAATTAGTCTGACCAAGACACTGCCGTCAAATCAACGGCCTGCGTCGGTGCATCTTTCCAAATGCCGCTTAACTTGGCATTCGCAACCGATGTGAGGGCCAACTGGAAAAGATAGCCGTTCACATAGTCCTCGGAGATGATCGTCTGCGCCTGCTTTAACAGATCCGAGCGCGTCGCCGGATCAGCTTCGACGTTCAAGGTCTTGATCAGCTCCTGAAAGTCCGGATTGTCGTATTGGAAGTAGTATTCGGGGCGCGCATAAATGGCGATGTCCATGGGCTCGGTGTGGCTGACGATTGTCAATCCGTAGTCGTACCCGCGGAACGCCTGCTCCAGCCACTGCGCCCACTCGACATTTGAAATTTCGGCCTTGATCCCAATTTCACGAAGCTGAGCGGCGATGATCTCACCGCCGCGCCGCGCGTAGGAAGGCGGAGGAAGTTTCAACGTTGTCGCGAACCCATCAGGGTAGCCAGCCTCCGCCAACAGCGCCTTGGCGGCCTCTGGGTCGAAGGGGGCGTTAGCCCTTAGGTCCACATAATCCGGGTGGTTTGGGGCAAAGTGCGTGCCAATCGGGGTGCCGTAGCCAAACATGGCCCCATCAATCAGTGCCTGACGGTCGATAGCCATTGACACGGCCTTGCGGACCCGCACGTCGTCAAACGGTTCCAGCTTGTTGTTGATGGCCAGGATCGTCTCGCCTTCCGTATTGCCCACGAGCACTGTAAAGCGGGGATCGGCTTCAAACTGCGCCAGATTTTCGGGGGCTGGATAGCTATAGAAGGCGTCCACGTCTTCGGCCATCATGGCGGCAAAGGCCGCTGTCGGCTCAGAAATGAACTTGAACGTTGCCGTCTCAAGAAGGGCAAGCGTGCCCCAGTAATTTTCGTTGCGTGTCAGCGTGATACTGTCGCCCTGACGCCACTGGGTAAAGGTAAAGGCCCCCGTGCCAATCGGATTGTTCTTGATGTCGTCGATACTCTCTGGTGCCACGATCACGGCATCGCCCCAAGCCATGTTAAACAAAAAGTGCCCCTGGGGCGCGGACAGGGTGATTTTAACGGTGGTGTCGTTGACGGCCTCGACGCTCTCAATGCCGTCGAACAGGGCCTTTTGCGCATTGGTCGAGTCTTCGGCGCGCGCACGATCCAAGGAAAAGACGACGTCGCTTGCCTCCAAGGAGGTACCATCGTGAAAAGAAACGCCGCTGCGCAGCGTGAAGGTATAGACGGTCCCGTCCTCGGAAATGTCCCAGCTTTCCGCCAAGCCAGGTAGCACCGCTCCATCGGCACCAAAGCGCGTCAGGCCTTCGAAAACGTTCGAATAGACCACCTGATCAATGGCGCCCGCCGCCGCAGACGTTGGGTCCAAATGCGGCGGTTCAAGTTGCAGGCCGACCGTAACGTCTGTCTTTAAAGCATAGGCCGAGGTCACCATGAAAATCGCCGAGCCTGAGATCAGTAAGGATTTCATAAAGTAGATCCGCATCGTTATTTGTGGGCTGTAGCGATCCGGCGCTTACAGAATTGGTGAAAACGTCCCATGACGGGGTCGCTTAACTCTTAAATTTGGCTGATACCAGCGGCAATTATAAATGACTCATATGATCGCTGGTATAAGGGCCGCGACTGCGGCCCCCGAAGCGGGCTCCAAGCCCAAAGGGCGCAGGGAACGCCCGCGCCAAAAACAAACGGCCGCGAGATCGGTGGACACGCGCCTCGGGGAATAAGCGAAGGGGCGGCGAAACGCAACGCGTTTCTGCCGGGAGACACGAAACGGTCATAAAAAAATCACTTTTTATGACCGTTGGTATAAGAGAGTGCCATGCGGTTTGACCTGATTGCCAACTTCAATCCAGGAGAGACAATTCCTTGGACGAAAACGCTCCACATGATCCTTGAACAATGCGCGCTTGCGGAACAAGCAGGGTTCACCACCGCCTGGTTCACCGAGCATCACTTCGCCCACAACGGCTATATGAACGCGCCACCCAATCCCATCCAAATGGGGACCCATGTCGCGGCGCATTGCAAAAGACTGCGCGTCGGCACGGCGCCGATCGTTTTGCCCGATTGGCACCCTCTGCGCGTGGCCGAGGATGTTGCCATGCTCGACAACATGACGGGCGGACGGGTTGATTTCGGCGTAGCCAAGGGCATCAATGAACGGGCTACACTGCAATTCAACGCCGAGGCCGACCGTCGCGATAGCAGCAAAGTCATGCGACTTTATCAGGAAAGCCTGGACGTGATTTTAAAGGCCTGGACCAACGATGCCTTTACGCATGAAGGCGAGTTTTGGCAGTTTCCCGTGCCAGGGTGGAAAGAGACTAACCGATTTTTCCAACCGCTGGATTCACGCTATCACAGCGACGATGGCACGTACAAGGCCATGTATGTGCACCCACGCCCCCTCACTGAACCTCATCCGCCCGTCTGGCTCATGTCCAACGCGCCGCCGACATTCAAACTAGCCGGGGAACGGGGGTGGGGAGTTATTTCCATGTCGGCAGGGCCCAAGGCGACGCGGGCCTGCTGGGAACCGTACCGCGATGCCCTCGCCAAGTTTCGGGGGCGGCCCGCGGCGCTCGGCGAAGGAGTTGGCGTTTGCACCCCCTTTTACATTGGCGAGACCATGGCAGAGGCCATCGAGACGATACGGCCGAGCATCAATGCCTACTACGAGTTTTTGGGCGGATCGCGCCCGGCGGGAGAATGGACCAAACACGGCTACCTGGACTTGGGCGAGGTCATGACCGCCGAGGACAAGGACGGTGATTGGTTTGATTTTCTGCATCGGCGCGGGATCATCGTCGTCGGGGACGCGGCCTTTGTGGCTGACCGGTTTGCGAAAAAGCACGAAACAATGGGCCTAAAACATCTGGTGCTGATGCAACAATACACGGGCGTACCCTACAGTAAGATTCTGGCCAGTTGGCATCGCTTGTTTACGGAAGTGGTGCCCAAATTTGGCGACGCACCCGCCCCCAACAACGGGACCAGATGATGCTTGAGATCTGGGGGCGTCTCTATTCTTCCAACGTCATTCCCGTGATTTGGACTGCCAATGAACTGGGTCTCGACTATGAGTTGCACTTGGCAGGGGGGCGTTTTGGCAAGCTTGACAGCGAGGCCTTTGCGCAGACCAACCCCAATCGCCTGATCCCCGCGATTCGCGACGGGGACTTTGCCCTGTGGGAAAGTCTTGCCATCGTGCGCTACTTAAGCGCCCGCTACGGCGCCGGTTCGCTCTGCCCGTCCGACATGCAAACCCGCGCCATCTCCGATCAATGGATGGAATGGTGCGCCAGTTGTGCCTTCCCGCCCGTCATCTCGCTGTTCTTCGCCACGGTACGGACCGCGCCCGACAAGCGCGACCCGGCCCGGATTGAGGAATTTCGCGACGCCGCGCACAGGGCGCTGGCCGTGCTCGACCACCACTTGGCCGATCGTTCGTTTGTCTGCGGGGCGGCCTTCACCATGGGCGACATTCCCTTGGGTTGCGTCGCCTACCGCTATTTTCACATAGACGTAGAACGCCCGGCGCTGCCCCATGTCGAGGCCTGGTATCGACGCCTGCGCGAACGTCCGGCATACGCCACGCACGTCATGCGCCCGTTCGGCACCAACCCCGATGAATGGGCGGCGCTGGAAGCGGCGAGTGCCAGTGAGGGGATTGTTTAGTTCTCACGCCTAATCTAGAGTCTTGCCATGGACGATGCTCTAGCTTTTCACACGCGCTTCAGCCCGCAGGAGCTCGATGCCCAATACAACCTACGCGCGGGGCGGCCCGACTATGAGGAGACGGTGATTTCCAAGTGGGAAGAAGCGAGCAAAGCTGCGCGGAACCAGGGAACCGGCGAGGCGTTCTTCAATGTGCGCTACGGCGACGGCAAGAAGCAGGTGTTCGATTTGTTCAGTTGCGATCAGGCGCAGGCCCCAACGCTGGTCTATTTCCACGGAGGTTACTGGCAACGGGGCGATAAATCGATTTACAGCTTTATCGCGCCCCCCTTTGTGGCGGCCAAGGCCCATGTCGTGATCGTCGGCTACGATCTCTGCCCTGCGGTCACCATCACACAAATTTCTGCCCAAGCCCGTGAGGCGCTGACGTACCTTTGGCGCCACGCCGCGGAGTTTGAGATCAATCGCAACCGTCTTGTCGTCATGGGTCATTCGGCGGGGGGGCACCTTACGCAGATGATGATGGCAACCGACTGGCCAAGAGTTGGATCCGACTTGCCTGCGGACTTGGTCAAGGCAGGCCTGCCCATCTCACCGCTTTCATACCTAGAGCCCATTCGCTTGACCGAAGCCTTGAATGCGGGCATCGGAATGGACGCAGCGGAGGCCGAGGCGCAGAGCCCCATGACCCAGCATCCACCGGCGACCAACGCCCCGCAGTTGTTGATCGTCGGCGGCGCAGAAACGGCAGAATTCCATCGTCAAGCGCGCATCTACGTTGAGACGTACAAAACGAACGAACGTTCCCTAGACCTGTACGTGGTGCCGGGAGTAGATCATTTCGACGAGTTGGATGTCCTAGTCGATCCAAACAGCCCCGTGTTCCAGCACACCTGTTCCATGCTATTTGGGCGAACACCCGATTTGCAGAGCTAATACCTGTTCCAAAGGTCATTTGATTTTTCCCTTGGTATCAAATCTCTGAAACTACTTGAAGAGCACCAGCGACGTTGCGAGCAGGGCCATGCCGATGACCATTCCGTAAACCGTCTCGTGACCTTTGGCGTAGCGCTTGGCGGTCGGCAGCAGTTCGTCCAGGCTAAGAAACACCATCACGCCCGCGATCAAGCCAAAGACGATGCCGTAGGTCATGGCGTTGAGGTTTTCGCCCAGGACCAGGTAGCCAAGCAGCGCGCCCAAAGGTTCTGCTAAGGCGGATACCAAGGTCCAAAGCAGCGCCTGGACCTTGGAGCCTGTGGCGTAGAAAATCGGCAGGGCAATCGTCACCCCCTCCGGTATGTTATGGATGGCGATGGCGAGGGCGAGGGAGGAGCCAACGCCAGGGTCGCTTAGGGTGGAAAAGAACGTCGCTAGTCCCTCGGGAACATTGTGGGCGGTGACAGCGGTGGCGGTCAGCAAGCCCGCGCGCGCCAGCAGTGGGTCGGGTCCTTTAGTGGCGCCCACCTCCTCCAAACGGCCATGGGGGTTGGGAACCAAGCGATCAAGGACAATGACGAGCCCCATGCCCAAAAAGAGCATGAGCGTTGCCATGGCATAGGGCAATTGATCACTCCCCGAAAACCAATTGGAGGCCAAGAAATTGGTCTGAGATTTGACAAAAATCTCCACCAGCGACACATAGATCATGGCTCCTGCGGCGAACGCCAACCCAAAAGCTAGCAAGCGAGGATTGGCCTCGTTGCCGCGGATCACTACTAGCCAGCCTATCAACGTTGCCAAGCCCGCGGTCATTGTAACAGCAAAGGCAGTGACGAAAGCGGATTCCATAAAGCGATGATGGGTGAAGCCGCGACCCCCGTCAACCTGCCAATTGTGAGGATCAACCGAGGTTAGGAAAATTTGCCCGCAAAGGAACTGATACCAACGGTCATAAAAAGTGACCTTCTCATGACCGTTTCGTGTCTTGTCTAGGGTCCGTGGACATTAGGGATTCCCATTTCTGCAAACTTGTGTTTCAAGCTTCCAAAACGGAGGTTTCAATGAACACAGATCGCTTTGTTGTCACAGATCAACTCTGGGATAGGATTTCAGGGTTGATTCCAGGCCGCGATGGGGTTCGCGGTGTTACTGGAGAAGATAATCGTCTCTTCTTGGAGGCTGTGCTTTGGCGGGTGCGTGCAGGGCTCCCTTGGCGAGACTTGCCGCCAGAATTCGGCAAGTGGAATACTCAATTTCGCCGTTTGCGTCGATGGGCCGCAGCAGGTGTTTTTGAGAGACTTTTTGAAGCTCTAAACCAAGACCCCGACTTTGAATACGCTCTTATCGACGGCACTATGTTAAGCGTTCACCAGAAAGACAGTGGCGCAAAAGGGGGACTCAAAATCAGGCCATTGGACGTTCAAGAGGTGGATTGACGACCAAGATCGTTGCCTTGGTTGAGGGCTTAGGGAACCTGGCCCGCTTCCTTCTGTTGCCTGGTCAAGCCCATGATATGCAAGGGGTCAAGCCACTCATAGAGGGCGTCTGTTTTGATACTCTATTGGCTGACAAGGCTTTCGATGCAGACTGGCTTCTCGAAGACTTATACCAACGGCGAAAAAAGCTGACACTTTTTCAGCCGTTTTATGTCTCACGGCAGAAACGCTTCGCGTTTCGCCGCCCCTTCGCTGATACCCCGAGGCGCTTTCTTAGCTCATCTCGGGGCCGCTACGGGGGCCGCAGTCGCGGCCCTTATACCAGCGAATAAAAGAGTCATTTTAAATCGCCGCTGGTATAACATCTTGATCACAATCCCAGGGATTGCGGCACGAACAGCCATATCCCTTGTGACCAACATGCCAGAGCTTGGCACACTCAGTCAGAAAAAGATCGGCGCTCTAGCTGGCTTGGCTCCTATGCAATTCCAATCAGGAACGCTTAAGGGTGTCGCCCGTATCAAGGGGGGAAGAGCTCCTGTACGCAATGCTCTCTACATGCCTTCCTTGGTCGCCATGCGATACAATGAAGACCTAAAGGATTTCTACAGCCGCCTTGTCGATGCCGGAAAGCCGAAAAAAGTCGCCATCATCGCCGTGATGCCTAAGCTGATCACGCTGGCAAATGCCCTCTTGCGGGAAAACAGAAAATGGTCACAAATTGCCGCTGGTATTGCACCGCGGTTTCTACGTCACCTGCGGGTTTGGTTGAGCCGCACGCCGACGCTCTCGGTTTGGCTGAACATGTCGGGTTTGTCGAGTTTGAGGTCCACGCCCTGGACGCGCGGATCATGAAAGCAAAAACTTGCGATGTCTTCGGCGAGGGTTTCCAGCAGTTCGCGATGATGGTCGAGGGCCAGGACCTCAATCCCCTTCAACACGTCTTCGTAGGAAACGACTTTTTTGATCGCATCGCCATGGGCGGGCAGATCGACCGTCAACTCCAGGGTCAGGCGTAACCGCGACGAGACAGCCTTTTCGAAGGCATAGACCCCGATCAGGGCCTGGAATTCCAACTGTTCGATAAAAATGGTTCGTCGGCAAACCTTCATGCGCGCAGCTGCCCGCCCGTGGCCTTCATGACCTGGGCGATCACGCCTTGGCTCATGGCCTCCAGGTCGTTGTCAGTGAAGGCTTGGTCCTTTGGTTGGAAATAGACCGTCACGGCCAGAGACTTCTTCCCCTCAGGAATGCCCCGGCCCGCGTACACATCGAAGAGGACCACCTGACTGATATGGGCCTTGTCAGCGCCCTTAGCCGCGCGCAGCAGCTGTTCGGCCGCAACTGCTTCATCAACCAAGAAGGCAAAATCCCGCTCCACCCGCTGCAACGAGGCCGCGCGGTAGGGCACCTTAGCCGACCCCTGCTTGACCTTGGGCGCGGGCACGCGGTCCAAGAACAGTTCAAAGGCCACAGCGGAGCCGCGTACGTCCAAGGCCTCCAACACGGCAGGATGCAACTCCCCGAATACCGCGAGCGTGGTTTTTCCCAGGCCCAGAGTGCCGCTACGCCCGGGGTGAAAGTGACCGGGGAGGTCGCGGGTGCCCGTTTGCACGTTGGCAACCGGGGCGCCGAAGGCCTGGAGCGCCGCGAGGGCATCGGCCTTGGCGTCGAAGGCGTCGACGAGGCGGCCTGCCTTGCCCGCGCCCTCCCCTGTCCAAGACTTGGGCGCGAATTGGCCCGTACGCACGCCAGCGGCAGTCAGGAGTTGATCGGCTTCCCCGACCCCCTCAAACCGCAACCCAACCTCAAATAGGCGCACCGCACCGAAGCCGCGATTTTGATTGCCACGGGTCGCCAGCAACAGATTGCACAACAAAGACGGTCGCATCAAATCCAACTCCGAACTGATCGGATTTGCCAAGAGCAGCTGTTCGTTCACGTCGGCGAAGCGGCGCGCGACCGCGGAGTGGGTGAAAGACCAGAGGTAAGCCTCGTGCAATCCTTGACCCGCCAGCGCGCGGCGCAGCGCGTTGGTTTTGGCCTGCTGCACGGACACCGCACAGGATGGCAAGGGGGTTTCGCGCGGCATGGAAACCGCAGGGATGGCGTCAAAGCCAACGATGCGCAGAATCTCCTCGGTCAGATCCTCGACCTGCTCCACGTCGGACCGCCAACTGGGCACTTGGACCCGCCGCAGCGCCGCGCCAGGTTCGCCCGAGACCTCAAAACCCAGGTCGGTCAAGATCTGAAGCTGACGGTCGAACGGCACCGCCAATCCCGTGCGCTTAGCAACCAAGTCTTGCGGCAAATCGAAGGCCAGGGCCGGGGTCGGGACCGTGCCCACGATCCCCGTCTCGCTCGGCGTGCCGCCGCAGAACTCGACGATCCATTGGGTCGCGATGTCCAAATCGTTCAACAGGGCCGCAGGGTCGGTGCCGCGCTCAAATCGATAGCGCGCGTCCGAATGCAGCCCCAAGACTCGCCCCGTGCGCGCGATGTCGCGGGGGTGCCACAGGGCCGCCTCCAGCACCACGTCGTGGGTCTGGTTCTGAACCGCGCTGGCAAGGCCGCCCATGATCCCCGCAAGGGACACAGGCCCCTGCGCATCGGAAATGACCGTCATGTGATCGGCAAGCGTGTAGGTTCGTTCATTGAGGGCCTGAAAGACCTCCCCCTCGCGCGCCTTGCGAACCGTCAAAGTGTCGCCGCGCAGGCGAGCAAGATCGAACACATGGGTAGGGCGGCACAAATCGAAGTTGACCAAGTTCGTCACGTCGACCAGGGCTGATATGGGGCGTTGGCCGATGGCCGATAGGCGATCTTGCAGCCATTGCGGGCTGGGACCGTTCTTGACCCCGCGAATGACGCGGTAGGCAAAGACAGGACAATGGGTCGTTTGCAAATCGACCCGAACCGGCGGCGTTCCGGCCCCGCCGCGAAAGGCCTGGCGGCTGGCCTTCAGTGTTCCCAGGCCCGCCGCCGCCAAGTCGCGCGCGATGCCCCGTACCCCAGCCGCATCGCCGCGATTGGGCGTCAGGCCTATATCAAAGACCCATTCTTCGACCCCGCGATACTCGGGAAGCAGATTCCGATAGTCGGCATAGCCAGCGCCGACGGGCGCGTCGGCGGGCAACTCGATGATTCCGTCGTGCTCATCAGAGATCAGCAACTCCCGCTCAGAACACAACATGCCGTTGGAGGCCGCACCCCGGATCAGCCCCTTGGACAGGACCAGGGGGCGACCATCCTCCCGCTTGATCCCCGGAATGGCGGTGCCCACGGGCGCGAACACCGCCTTCATGCCCGTGCGCGCATTCGGTGCGCCGCAGACCACGTCGATCAGGTGATCGGTCCCCGTGTCGACCTTGCACACGCGCAACTTATCGGCGTTGGGGTGCTGTTCGGCGCTGACCACATGGGCGACCATAAAGGGTTCGAACTGCTGGCGCGGGTTGGGGGCCAGCGTCAAGGCCTCAAGCTCCAACCCAAGGGCCGTCAACCGCTCGGCAAGGGTCTGCGCGGACGCGCTAGTCTCCAGATGGTCCTTGAGCCAGGAAAGGGTTAATTTCATGAGGGGGAGCGCTAGCAAAGGGCGACGCAGAAGGCGAGATCAATCTACTACTTATACCAACGGTCATGAAAAGGTCACTTTTTATGACCGTTGGTATCACTCAAGCATTGGATACATGGTGGGCCCAACCACCGGCGCGTCATTCTAGCCTTTCGCTGATATCACAGTTTGCTAACTGCAAAAAGTATGCCATCTTGGGTCTTATGGGGCCGCGACCGGGATTGAAGCTTCGCCAGCGTCAGCGTTTGGGCCTAAGTCAGGAGATCAAGACCTCGCTGCAGTACTTGGCGCTTGCGGGGATCAGGCTGGAACGCGCCCTAGCCCGCAACGTCGAGGCCAATCCGTTCCTGACCGTCGCCAACACCCACAGCGCGCATGATGCCCCCGATTGGATGACAACTTTGGCAACGCCTGGGCCCGAAACCGTGGCGGCGGCGCTGCGTAATTTGGCGTCCGATTTGTTCTGGCGTCCCGAGGACCGAGCCCTGGCCGATCTCCTGATCGACGAGACCAATGAGCAAGGCCTCCTGGACTTGCCGCTCACCGCCATTGCCGAGGACCAGCGCCAAGATCTCTCGCGCCTGCAAAGGATCCAGAGCGCTTTTTTAGCCGAGGGGGGCTTGCTAGCCGACGACTTGGGGCAGAGTTTGGCGACCCAAGCGCGCATCAAGGTCCAAAACGGGGCCTGGCCACCCGCGGCCTTGCCGCCTGTTCTGGACCTCTGCGCGCGTTTGGACGCCATCGCGCGGGGGGCCCATCGCCCCGATCCCGACGCCCTCGCGGCCCTGAAGACGCTCAACCCACGCCCTGCCAGTTGCCTGGATTTGGCGGCAGCCCTGGTCCTGCCCCCCGATCTGATCGTTGAGGCCGCTGGAGCGGAGTGGCGCGTCTCGCTCAACCCCCTCACCCATCGCGCCTACGCGCTCGACCAAGACTTGCTGTCGCGCCTAACCCCAGAGACCCAGCGCGCCGGGAATCTTGCCGACCTACTCAAAACCGCCCGCGCCACGGTTCGTGCCTTAAACGCACGTCAAGACACCCTGCTCCGTCTCCTGGCGTTCTTGTGCAAACATCAAGACGCGGCGCTGCGCAAAGGGCAGAGGCACCTGGCCCCCCTCACCCAAAGCCAAGCCGCAGTTGCGCTGGGCTGTGGCGGTTCGACTATCTCGCGGGCCGTCGCCGGAAAGACCGTGCAAACCCCGCTGGGGGTCTGGGCCTTGCAAGACTTCTTCACCTCATTGATTGATCCGGCGACCCAGCTCTCTGGGGCGCAGCTGCGCGGCTGGTTGATCGAGAACCTTGCCAACGAGGAGAAGTCTGTGCCCCTGTCAGACGCAGCCCTGTGCGCCGCCCTCACCGCCCAAGGCCACCGCGTAGCCCGACGCACGGTCACCAAACATCGCCTACGCCTTGGCGTGCCAGGGGCAGCAGACCGGCGGCGGCTCTACGGACGCGCGAGCCCTGCCCCATCCAAGATGTAGCAATGTTCGGGGCCCCGAGCTATAGATACAAAGATCTCTGCCTAATCGTTCTTCTTCACGCTGACAGCCCGCCAAAGCGGGCTTCGTCAGAAAAGGTCTTTTTGCGGTCCTCACGTAGTCACTATACGTTCCGGTCCTAAAAAGACCTTGTTCTCAGCCAGCGCAAAGAATCTCCGAATAGGCAGGGACCTTTACAAGCCCTCTCCAGGGGATTCGATTGCAAAGAAAGGACATCCATGCGTCTCATCATCGAAGGCCACCAAGTACAAATGTCGCCCGCGCTCAACGAGCGGGTTGAAACCACGCTCGACGGCATTTTTGAGAAGTACTTTGGCGATGCCGTTTCCGCCCAAGTTTTGTTCCGTCGCTCAGGGCAAGGGTTCGCAGCCTCCCTCGACACGCACGTCGGCAAGCATATTCATCTAGCGTCCGAAGGCAAAGCGGGCGATGCCTACAGCGCCTTCGACCTCGCCGCGACGCGCCTGGCCAAGCGGTTGCGGCGCCATAAACGTAAGCTGCGCGATCATCACGCCGATTTGGACCAGCGCAAAATCGACAAAGCCAAGAGCTTCGTCCTCGCCGCAGCTCCGGAGGAGGAACCCGAGACCCCGGCCACTGAAGCGCCAACCATCATTGCGGAAACGCCGACATGGATCCCGACCCTGAGCGTTGCGGAAGCCGTGATGCACCTGGACCTGTCCGATCAACCCGCGCTCATGTTTCGCAATGCCAGTCACCTGGGCCTCAACATGATCTATCAACGCGCCGACGGGCATATATCCTGGGTTGACCCTGCGGAATAAGCCCGTCAGGATGGAAAGCTGTCAAAGCTCTTGACCTTGACACGCATCGCGGCGTCTTGCCTTAGGCCAGCCTTACGATTAGGGATTGTGACGCTTGAGAGCAACTCAAGAGTCCGTGCAAGCGACCCTTGAGATTTTAACACGAGAGACAGGTGCCATGCGCGCAACGCTACAAATACTGCTAGGGTTTGGGCTTGGCCTGTCCGCTCACGTAGCGGGCGCACAAACACAGCCGCTTACGCCGGGAGCAGCGGCCATCGGCGGGTTAACCACCACCCTCCCCCTCATCGCCCCCAACGGCGCGCGCATTCCCGTTCTCATTGACGCGGGTGCAGCGGGGCAGCCGCTGGCTGATGCAGCAACCTACCCCCTGCAACCCCTAGGGGATGTGGACACCCCCCAAATAGCTGCCGAACCCACCGTGGCCGAGACCCCAGTGAGCGAGCCCGAAGTAACGAGCGATGGCACCAAAGTCCACCGTCCCGACCCCACGTGGCCGCTGGCTTTCCCCGTGGCGCGTGGCGAGCGCGGCGGCCCGGCGACGGCCACCGGTCGCACTGCCGATCCCCAACCTACCCCACCCCCGACACCGGCGCGCCAGGACAGCTCGCCGGCCAATAGCACCGCCCGGGTCACCGCTGGTGCCGCGCCTACTGCCGATCCGGTAGCGCCGAGTCCAACGCCAGACCCTCTCGACGCATTCGAACCCGTGCGCCTGAACTTTGGCCCTGATGGAGAAGATATGACCCCGCAGCACCGAAGCGCGCTGGACCCCGTCGAAACACTTATGCGCGCTAACCCGTTGTTGCCCCTAAGGGTTGTGGCGATCCTTGCCGTATCAGACGCGGACGATGAACCAGCAAAGCAGCAGGCCCGTCGGCGAATTTTGGCGGTGCGGGGGGATTTGATTGAACGTGGATTGAACGCGGACAACTTGACCTTCGTGATTTCTGCCAACGCCGCCACTGACGTCTACGCTGATTTTGTGCTGATCGAACGTTGAACAGCGCCCCGCCATGACCGCGCTTGCCCAACCCCTTACTTATATCCTGGCCGTCCTTGCGGGGTTGGTGACCCTGTTCACGGTCCAGTTCAGCGCCTTAAGCGCCTATTTTTTGGAAAACTTGGTCGTTAACGCCATGATCCTGGCCGTATTTGTCTTCGGCACAATTCTGTCCTTTCGACGCCTGACCTCGCTTGCCACCGAAATTCGCTGGCTGAACCAAATTCGCGCCGCCCGCCACGCCAGTGAGGTCGCGGCCTTAGCGACACCAGCGGCGCTCAAACAAGTTCATGTGCTAACCGCCTTTGCAAATGTTTGGCGGCGCTTGTTTGAGTCCAATCAGGCTCTAACCCCCGATCAGGCCAATGGCCTTTTGGACTCAGCCCAGGCACGCTTGGACGATCGACGCGACCTATCGCGCTACCTCGTTACAGCCCTGGTAATCTTGGGTTTGTTGGGCACCTTTTGGGGCTTGCTCGGCGCACTGGTTTCCATGCGCGAGTCCTTGGGGAATTTGGAGGCAGACCGTGATTTCTTTGCCGGGCTTTCTGGATCCCTATCCGGGCCACTTGAAAATATGGGGACGGCCTTTTCTTCCTCGCTCTTTGGCTTGGCCGCATCTCTGGTTTTTGGTTTCGTTGAATTGCAGACATCCAAGGCCCACGCCAAGTTTTTGGAGGAGTTTGAGGATTGGTTGGCGACCTTTACCCGGGCACAACCTTCAGCGACACTGCGCAAAAGCGCCGCGGCCCCGCTCGCCTCCACAACAGCGGAAGCAAGTCTGGAGGCTGAACGTTTGCGCCATTTGGTTCGGCGCAACCAGCAAGACACCCTGGTGGTCAATAACAATTTGGTCACTTTGCTGGACCAGGTCAGCCGCCTGCTCGACACCACATCGGCCGATCGCGCCGTACAGGAACGAATCTTGGCGGCCCAAGCGGACCAGAAGGCTTTGGTCGATCAAATCGGCGAGTTAATCACCACCATTCACGGCGCTGTCCAGTACCCCGATGAGATCGACAGCCCAGCGGGCGGGGCCCTATCACCTAACAGCCCCGGTCGCGGTGACGGACGCGACCCCGAAGAATCAGACGCCTACGACCCTCAGGCCCTTAAAGCCAAAAAAGAAAGCTAGGGGCCATGGCGCGACGACGACGCGGCGACAGTCAGGACCTCAATGTCTGGCCGGCCTTTGTCGATGTACTGGCAACGCTGCTGCTGGTCATTATCCTGCTAGTTCTGGCCATCACCTTAACCCAATTCTATACGGCCAACCGCGCGTCCGACGCTGAGCTCATCGGCGATCGATTGAGCCAACGCCTGTTGGAACAACGCGAACAGATTGACGACCTCGAACTCGCACGCAGACAATTGCTCGCCCAATTGAACCTTCAATTAGATGAGTTGAACGTCCTGACCCGCGACCGAGATATGGCGCGGCAAGCCGCCGAAGACCTGTTGCTCAAACTCGCCGAAGTAGAGGGCGGCGCCGTCGAACTGGGCAATTCTCTCACCCAAGTCCTCGGCCAAATGGACCGCAAGCTCGCGCGTGTGCTAGCCGTCTTGGCGGCGGAGGAGGCCGCGCGCACTGTCCTCGACCTCGAAAATCAGGACCTGCGCATCCAAAACTCCAGCTTGTCTGAAGATTTGGAGGTGTTGGGGGAGCGCATCAACGATTCGCTTTTGCTGCAAGCCGAGGAACTGCAACGCCAAAGGTCACTGTTTTTTGGCGCTCTGATCGAAGTTTTGGGCGAACGCGACGACATTTCTGTCGTCGGGGACCGGTTCGTGTTTCAGTCGGAGGTCCTCTTTGCCTCTAGCTCGGCGATCTTGGGCGCGGGCGGGCGAGAACAGCTGGCGCGCCTTGCCGGCACCATTCTCGACCTGTCCACTGACTTTCCCGAGGATCTAGATTGGATTTTGCGCATCGACGGCCATACCGACGCCCGCCCTATTGGGGAAGGATCGCGCGATCGGTTTGCGAACAACTGGCAATTGAGTTCGGAGCGGGCCCGATCTGTGGTCGAGTTCTTGATTTCCGAAGGCTTGCCACCCTCACGCCTAACCGCTGCTGGCTTTGGCGAGTTTCAACCGCTCATCGACGATACCACCCAAGAAGCCTATGCCAGGAATCGTCGAATCGAGGTGAAGCTGACAACGCGATAAGACCAGTTTTCCTTAAAAATGACTCTTTGAGACCTCAGATTAATTCGACTTCGGATTAAGGAACCACAATATGTGGTGTCATAAAAGCAAAGTTAGCACCATATCTTGCTATCAACTTTCGATCCTCTGATTTATGCTGAGGTCTCTCTTTATGAACTGGTTTAGGGCCGCAGTCGCGGCCCCTATACCAGCGATCAAGAGAGTCATTCTCAATCGCCGCTGGTTTTAGGTGGGCCCCCACGCTCCGCAGCCTTGCGAAGTCTTGATTTATGCTTAGTGCCCTGCGGGTGCGCGTCCCTCATTCCTATCCTGGTTGGACTTTTGCCGCCCTACTGATCGCCACGCTGATCCTGACTCCCGTCGCTTTTCTGGCCTATCTCGCTCTTACCTCCGGCGGCGCCGAATTTGTCAAAATTGCCCAAACTGTCCTGCCGCGCGCCGCCTGGACGACCACCAAATTGATGGCAGGGGTCGCCACTTTGACCGCGATCACAGGCATGGGCCTTGCCTACCTTATCACCTTCACACGATTTCCAGGCCGGCGCATTTTGGCCTGGGTCGTCGTCCTTCCCCTGGCCCTGCCACCCTATATCGCCGCCTATGGCTTCGTTGAGTTTCTTGACTTCGCAGGTCCCGTACAAAAAGCCCTGCGATGGTTTCTGGGACAAACCGTCTTGAGTGACGTGCCGCGCATCACGCGCCAGCACTATTGGTTTCCTGAATTTCGATCCCTGCCTGGGGCGATCGTGATTCTCGCCTCGATCTTCTATCCTTATGTCTATCTGACCGTGCGCGCGACCTTTGCCATGCAAGGCGCCCATGTGGCAGAAGCGGCGCGAACCCTGGGGGCTAGCGCCTGGACCGTCGCGGGTCGGGTGATCGGCCCGCTGGCCCTGCCCGCCCTGACCCTTGGCGTGATCTTGTGTCTCATGGAAACGCTGAATGATATCGGCGCGGTAACATACTTGGGCGTATTTACCCTAACATTTCAAATCGAAAACGTCTGGATC
This sequence comes from Alphaproteobacteria bacterium, assembly GCA_965228345.1. Lineage (GTDB taxonomy): Bacteria > Pseudomonadota > Alphaproteobacteria > UBA7985 > UBA7985 > CAXQZM01. The sequence goes on from CBDDHH010000004.1 coordinate 320,469, forward strand.
AATCGAGGGTCCTTGGGCGGGGCTGCGGCCATAGCCTTGGTATTGTTCGCTGTTGTCGTCGCGCTGATCTCAATGGAGCGACGCGCGCGTGCACGCGCGGCCTTTTTTGAACGACAAACATGTCGTGGCGAGATTTCTACGGTTCTGGCGCCCTTGCCGCATGGGTGGGGGATCGCGGCGGCGGGCCTCTGCGCGGTGCCGCCGCTGATTGGCTTCGGCATTCCCCTCTATATTCATACGCGCGCGGCGCTGGCGCGGCCGCTGATGTTCTTGGATCAGAATCTATGGCAGGCTGTGGGAACGTCGCTTTGGCTCGCCAGCCTTGGGGCCATCTTGACACTAACCCTTGGCATCGTCTTGGTCTATGCGGTGCGGCTGAACCCTGCGCAATGGTTGGCGCAACTGATCCGCCTTGCCGCCAGCGGTTATGCCGTGCCCGGAACTATGATCGGGATTGGCCTACTGATCCCGGTGCTTCGGTTCGACAATTTTTTGGATGGCGTGTCGGAACGCCTGTTTTCCACCAATCTGGGGTTGCTAATCTTCACCTCTGGGTTTCCTCTGGTCTTTGCCTACGCCATTCGCTTCATGGCCCTGGCGCGCGGCAGCATCGAGGCTGCTCTGACGCGCATTTCCCCCAATCTCGACGCGGCGTCGCGGACCTTGGGGCGTGGGCCGTTCCGCACACTGACCCGGGTGATCCTGCCCTCGATTTGGCCCGCCTTGCTGACCGCGAGCTTGCTGGTCTTTATCGATGCGATCAAGGAACTGTCGGCGACCCTGATCTTGCAACCAGTCGGTATCAATACCCTGGCCATGATCATATTTGGTCATGCTGAGGCGGGGCATCTGGGCCGCACTGGCCCACCGAGCCTGATCATGATCGCCCTGGCGCTGGTGCCAACCCTGCTGCTGGCGCGCAGCCTGGAACGGCGCACCGTCCAAATGTAAAATTAGCCCGACAAGGTCTCGGTTAGCGCATCGAGAACGCGCGCGTTTTCGGCCCTTGTACCCAGGGTCATGCGCAAGCATGTGGGTAGGCCGTAGGCCGCAACCTGGCGAAGGTAGATGCCTTGGGCTTGCAGGGTCGTATCGACCTGCACCCGCCGCGCTTCCTCCCTAAAATCAATCAACACGAAGTTGGCGACGCTGGGATAGACCGTCAGCCCCATGCCCCGCAAACGCTGGGTCAGGGGGGCGATTTGGTCGTTGTTGAGGCGGCGCACCCGCTCCTCGAATGTTCGATCTTGTAGCGCCGCCGCCGCCGCCGCTTGCGCCGGGGCCGCCACATTGAACGGGCCGCGAACGCGGTTCAAAACGTCGATCAGCGCGGGTGCCCCATAGGCCCAACCGACCCGCAGCCCGCCGAGCCCGTATATTTTCGATAGGGTTCCCGTGACCAACACGTTTTCCTTGCCCGCCGCCACCAACTCGAGGCCCGTAGAAAAATCGGGTTGTTCCACATACTCGCGGTAGGCACCATCGACGACGAGGAGGACCTGGTCGGGCAAGCCCGCCTGTAATTCGGCGAGCTCCTGCGCGCTGATGTAGGAGCCTGTGGGGTTGTTTGGGTTGGCGAGAAACACAATTTTGGTCTTATCGTCGACAGCCGACAGCAGCGCCCCGACGTCGGTTCGCAATCCCCGTTCGGGCGCCGTTCGCGGCACGCCGCCTGCGGCGAGGGTCGAGAGCGCGTACATCAAAAAGCCGTGTTCTGGATAGACCACTTCGTCCCCCGGCTGCACATAGGCCTGGCAAGTTAGGGCGATCACCTCGTCCGACCCAGCGCCGCACACGATCTGATCGGCCGGGAAGCCGTAGCGTTCGGCCAGCGCTGACCGTAGCGCCGTGGCGTCGCTGTCGGGGTAGCGGTGCGCCGCCGCCGCCGCCGCATTCAGGGCCGCTAACGCCTTGGGCGATGGGCCTAGGGCGCTTTCGTTGGCGCTCAACTTCAGGGGTTTCAGGTCTGCAGTTTCTTGCCCATGCTTTCCTGGAACGTAGGGGCGGATGCGCAAAATTTCGGGATTGGGGATGGGCGCGGGCATTAGGCCAGGGTTTCCTTCAGCGTGTGGGCAATGTTGCGCAGTTCGCTCAGAGCGGGATCGTCGGGCGCCTGGCGCGGTAGGGGCTTGCCCTGATCGCTCGCCAAACGCAGTGCCAGGGTCAGCGGCACGGCGCCGAGGAATGGCAGGCCCAGGTTCGCCGCCTCGGCCGCGACACCGCCGGTGCCAAAAATCGGGTGGGCCGTGCCGCAGGCCGAGCAGATGAAAGTCGCCATATTTTCAATTAGCCCGAGGACGGGTACATCGACTTTATCGAATAGATTGATGCCCTTGCGCGCGTCGATCAGGGCCAGGTCCTGCGGGGTCGAGACCACAAGCGCGCCGTCGACCTTGACCTGCTGCACCAGCGACAGCTGCACGTCGCCCGTGCCCGGGGGCATATCAATCAGCAGTACGTCGAGCGGCGCCAGGTCGGTCGCCGACGGCCCCCACTGCGCCTGCTTGAGCAGTTGCATCAAGGCCTGCTGCACCATGGGGCCGCGCCAAATCATGGCCGTGCGCGGGTCCTTTAGCATGAACCCAATCGACAGGACTTGCAGGCCAAAGGCGTCGAGGGGGATGGCCTGATTGTCGGCGTTGCCGAGCGGGCGCCGCCCCTCCATCCCCGTCAGGCGCGGTAGCGAGGGGCCGTAGATATCGGCATCCAATACGCCGACCTTCAGGCCCTGATCTTGCAGCAAGAGCGCCAGGTTGAGCGTCAGGGTCGATTTGCCGACCCCGCCCTTGCCGCTTGCCACCGCCCAGATGTTCCGAACCCCCGGCACCTTAGGTTTGGGCGCCACCATTTCCTTGGGCTTGGGGGGTGGCTTGGCCGCGGCCTTGGGCTCCCCTCCCGCCCCCGTGGCCGCCTCCGCCGTCAAGACCACCCGCGCCCCGCTCAAACCCTTGACGGCCGCGGCGGCGGCCTGCGCATCCGCCCGCACGGGTTCGTAGGCCGGGGCTAGGTCCGCCGACACCTCCAGCACCATGGTCGCCACGCCGGCGTCGGACACACTTAGTCCCTTGATCTTGCCCGCGTCCAAGAGACCCTTGCCGGTCTCAGGGTCGAGAACCTTGTTGAGGGCCGTTTGTAACCCGCCCCAGTTAGTCATGACCAAATCGCGCCTTAAGGTCTGCGGCGATGCGCGGCGGTACAAAGCTACTGATGTCGCCCTTGAGGCGCGCGATTTCCTTGACCAGGCTAGAGGCGATGAACTGATTCCCTTCCGAGGCCGGGAGAAACAGGGTTTCGACCTGATCGTCCAGGGCCGCGTTCATGGTTGCGAGTTGGAATTCGTACTCAAAGTCGGAGACGGCGCGAATGCCGCGAATGATAAAGCCCGCCTGTTGGTCCTTGGCAAAGTGCATGAGCAGATGATCAAAGCGCCGCACATCAATGGCGCAGTCGCCCGCGTGCAAGTCCGCAACCTCGCGGGCGACCTGCGCCTCCCGTTCTGCAGGATTGAACAGGGGCGATTTGGAGGAATTGAAGGCGATCCCCACGACCAGATGATCCATGACTTTGGTCGCCCGTTCGATGATATCCAAATGCCCATTGGTGATGGGGTCAAAGGTGCCAGGGTAGATGCCAATCCTCATGCGGCCCTTTAGGCCCTGCTAAAGGGTTTTTACAGCCCTCAAAGAAGCGTGGTTCAAAAAATCGCTTGTTCTCCCAACATCTGGGAAGGGTGGAGACATGGCAGACCCCCCGTCAGGCCTCGCCCGCCGCCCCTCCAAGGAAGGGGAATTGGACTGGGGCTAGACCAAAGCGCCGATGTGTCATTTATACCAGCGGCGAGATTTAAAATGACTCTTTTGATCGCTGGTTTGATCGCTGGTATAAGGGCCGCGACCGCGGCCCTCGTAGCGGCCCCGAGAATAGCTAAGAAAGCGCCTCGGGGTATAAGCGAAGGGGAGGCGAAACGCGAAGCGTTTCTGCCGTGAGACGTAAAACGGCTGAAAAAGTGTCAACTTTTTTCGTCGTTGGTATTAGACCTTTGGCTGGTATTCAAGCGACCTCAAGGTAGGGCTTCAAGTAGTGGCCCGTGTAGGAGGTCGCGACTTGGGCCACGTCTTCAGGGGTGCCTTGGGCGACGATTTGACCGCCACCGCTGCCGCCTTCGGGGCCGATGTCGAGGATCCAGTCGGCGGTCTTGATTACCTCCAAATTGTGCTCGATCACGATGACGGTATTGCCCTGATCGACCAGCTCGTGTAGCACTTCAAGTAGTTTGCGCACGTCTTCAAAGTGCAGGCCCGTTGTCGGTTCGTCCAAGATATAGACCGTCTTGCCCGTGGAGCGCTTGGCCAGCTCCTTGGCGAGCTTGACGCGCTGGGCTTCGCCGCCCGAAAGGGTGGTCGCGGACTGGCCGATCTTGATGTAGCCTAGACCCACGCGCTCCAGCATGGCTAGTTTGGGCCGGATGCTCGGCACGGCGGTGAAGAATTTGACCCCTTCCTCCACCGTCATGTCCAGCACATCGGCGATGGACTTGCCCTTGAACCGCACCTCCAGGGTTTCGCGGTTGTAGCGCTGCCCCTTGCAGCTGTCGCACTCCACATAGACATCGGGTAGGAAATGCATTTCAATCTTGATCAGGCCGTCGCCCTGGCAAGCCTCGCAACGGCCGCCCTTGACGTTAAAGGAGAACCGACCCGGCTTGTAGCCGCGAGCCTTGGCGTCGGGCAAGCCGGTGAACCAATCGCGGATCGGGCCGAAGGTACCCGTATAGGTCGCGGGGTTGGACCGGGGCGTGCGGCCAATGGGGCTTTGATCGATGTCGATCACCTTATCGACCCACTCCAGGCCATCAACGCCCTCGTGCGGCAGCGGTACCTCTTTGGATCCGTAAAAGTGCCGCGACAAGCTCTTGTAGAGTGTTTCCAAAGTTAGGGTCGACTTGCCCGACCCTGACACCCCCGTCACGCAGGTCATGACGCCCAGTGGATAGTCGGCTGAGATTTGGGCTAAGTTATTGCCGCTGGCTTTTTTGACCCGCAGTCGGCGACGCCGGTCAATGGGGCGACGTGCCGCAGGGACATCGATGCCCTTCTGGCCCGATAAATACTGGGCAGTTAACGAATGGCCCGCGTCGATCACCGCCGCCGGCGGTCCCTCGGCGACGATCTCGCCGCCATGAACGCCTGCGCCGGGGCCGATGTCGACCAAGTAGTCGGCGGTGCGAATGGCGTCCTCATCATGCTCCACCACAATCACCGTATTGCCCAAATCGCGCAACCGGGTCAGTGTTTTTAGAAGGCGCTCGTTATCGCGCTGGTGTAGACCGATGGAAGGTTCGTCGAGCACGTAAAGCACCCCGGTGAGGCCTGAACCAATTTGGCTGGCCAGGCGAATGCGCTGGCTTTCGCCGCCCGATAGGGTCGCCGACGACCGGTTGAGGGTCAGGTAGTCGAGGCCGACATTGTTCAAAAACCCCAGACGTTCCAGAATTTCCTTCAGGATCCGTTCGCCGATTTCTTGCTGCTTGGGCGTTAAGACCTTCGGCAAGGTCTCGGCCCAGGCCAGGGCTTCGCCAATCGACTGCTCAGTAACTTGGCCGATGTGCTGGCCGCCAATTTGCACCGCGCGCGCTTCGGGTTTTAGGCGATAGCCACCGCAGGAGGCGCAGGGCGCCTTCGACTGGTACTTGCCCAATTCCTCGCGCACCCACTCGCTATCGGTCTCGCGGTAGCGGCGGTCGAAGTTGGGGATCAGCCCCTCAAAGGCGCGGGTGGTTCGGTACGACCGGGAATTGTCCGTGTAGGAAAAGGCGATGGCCTCGGACCCAGATCCGGCCATGAGCAGCGTCTGCACCTTCTTGGGCAAGTCCCTGTAGGGCACGCTCAAGGAAAAACCGAAGTGCTTAGCCAGCGCCGCCAAGGTCTGGCCGTAGTACTTGGAGCTGGAGGTAGCCCAGGGCACGATGGCGCCCTTGGCCAGACTCAGCGATGTGTCGGGCACGATCAAATCGGGGTCGAAGTAGAGCGTGGACCCTAAGCCATCGCAGTCGGGGCAGGCCCCGAACGGGTTGTTGAATGAGAACAGTCGCGGCTCGACCTCGTCGATGGTGAAGCCGCTCTCGGGGCAGGCAAACTTGGCGCTGAAGGTCGTGCGCCGATCTGTCTGAACGTCCTGGGCGTAAACCAGGCCTTCAGATAGGTCGAGCGCGGTCTCCAGGGAATCGGCCAGGCGCTGCAGGTCCAACTCGGGTTTTATTACCAGACGATCGATCACCACCTCGATCGTGTGCTTGAGTTTTTTGTCGAGGGCGGGGACGTCTTCGATCAAATAGAGTTCACCATCGACGATTAGTCGTTGGAAACCGCGTTTTTGCAGGTTGAGAATTTCTTTGCGGTACTCGCCCTTGCGCCCGCGGATCAGCGGCGCAAGGATCATGAGCCGGGTGCCGTCGGCCATGACTTTGATCAGGTCGACCATCTGGCTGATGGTCTGGCTTTCAATCGGCAGGCCCGTGGCGGGGGAGATGGGCACGCCGACGCGCGCGAACAAAAGGCGCAAGTAATCGTAAATTTCGGTGACGGTCCCGACGGTCGAACGGGGGTTTTTTGACGTGGTCTTCTGCTCAATCGAAATGGCGGGTGATAGGCCCTCAATCGAATCAACTTCGGGTTTTTGCATCAACTCCAAGAACTGACGCGCGTAGGCCGACAGGCTCTCGACGTAGCGGCGCTGGCCCTCGGCGTAGATCGTATCGAAGGCCAGGGAAGACTTGCCCGACCCTGACAGGCCGGTAAACACCACCAATTGATTGCGCGGCAAATCGACGTTGACGCGCTTTAGATTATGCTCGCGCGCTCCACGGACGGAGATGAACTTGGATTCGATGCCAGTCTGACCCATAGCCCGCTCCTTATATCAACGGCGAAAAAAGTTGACACTTTTTCAGCCGTTTTATGTCTCACGGCAGAAACGCTTCGGGTTTCGCCTCCCCTTCGCTTATACCCCGAGGCGCTTTCTTAGCTATTCTCGGGGCCGTTTGTTTTTAGCGCGGGCGTTCCCTGCGCCCTTTGGGCTTGGAGCCCGCTACGGGGGCCGCGGTCGCGGCCCTTATACCAGCGAATATAAGAGTCATTTTAAATCGCCGCTGGTATTAGTGGTTTGCTGTCAAAACGCTAGCAGGATTCATTCCCTTTTTGTTCTATTTTGTGGTTCCCTATCCACAACCTTGAGTGTAAGGGCGGGGGACGAACCCGCTGCTGCCTTGCAGCGGCAAGTGACACAAGAACGTGAGACAAGCAGGGAGGAGACCATGGCAGGTTCCGTCAACAAAGTGATCTTGGTCGGCAATTTGGGCGGCGACCCCGAAGTGCGCAGTTTCAGCAACGGCGGCAAGGTCGTGAATCTCTCGGTGGCCACGTCGAACCGCTGGCGCGACAGAGCCACAGGCGAAAACCGCGAACGCACCGAATGGCACCGGGTCGCGATTTTCAGCGAACCCCTAGGCGACATCGCCGAACGCTACTTGCGCAAAGGCTCTTCGGTCTATCTGGAGGGCCAGTTGGAAACGCGCAAATGGCAGGACCAGGACGGCAAGGATCGCTATACGACAGAGGTGGTGTTGCGCCCCTACCGCGGCGAACTGACCCTCCTCGGCAGTCGCAATGACGGCCCGTCGGGCGGCTACACCAGTGACGCTGGCGGCGCAGGTCCAGACAGCGCGCCCATGGGTAGCTTCGGCCAAAACAACCCCGGCGGCGGCGCGCCGTTGGATTTGGATGATGATATTCCGTTTTAAAGCGGTGGAGTAGTTTCGACCTGATTTGATAGTTTGCGATTTGCCGCTGGTTTTCGACAGGCCACGTTTGGTCTAGAAAATAGGTAGCAGACTCATAAAGTTGGAGCCACAAACGGTCTGACGCAATTTTTATCATTTGCCCATTCAACAGCGAAGTGCCCTACCTAGGGAGGCATTATACCAGCGGCGATTTAAAATGACTCTTTTATTCGCTGGTATAAGGGCCGCGACTGCGGCCCCCGTAGCGGCCCCGAGATGAGCTAAGAAAGCGCCTCGGGGTATAAGCGAAGGTGCGGCGAAACGCGAAGCGTTTCTGCCGTGAGACATAAAACGGCTAAAAAAGTGTCAACTTTTTTCGCCGTTGGTATAAGTACAAAAAGCAACTTAGCGAAGATAATCCCTTCCTACACCACTCCCTGGGACACTATCTGATCTTGCCTAATGTGGGCACTGAGGCGATGAACTTGCACTTGGCGGAAATCTGTTGAACAAAAGGCCAAGAAAAGTTCTCAACTACAAAACGCCTAAAGAGGTATTCTTCAACCCTCAACTAACCCCCCCCTAGGCGGGGCACTTCACTGTTGAATGGGCGCCCCACGAAAAACCCAGTACGGCTCACTAATCAGGTTTTCATGAAAACGGTCGATCCTGTGCCAACCAACACGATGCGTGGTCCTGCCATATAGGCCCTCCATTTTATCCAGAGCTAGAGAAGAAAAACAACCATGAAAAGTGGAATTCGATACTTGTGAAGTAACTAAATCAAGCCTAAGCGGGCCTCTGGTGCTCTGCACCGGAACGCCTTCGCGTCAAGTATGTGTCTGGGTTTTATGCGCCCGCGAGGTCTGGTGCCAGAGGTAAATCCATTTAAAGGAGTCATCGAATGTTGACGGTTGAGTCGCTTGCGGTAGGCTATGGGCGGCGCGTGATCGCGCGGGATATTAGCTTTCAGGTGGGCGCCGGTCAAGTTATGGCGATTTTAGGGGCCAACGGCGCGGGGAAGTCAACGCTGATCAAGACCCTACTCGGGTCCCTTGCGGCCTTGGCGGGTCGGATCTGTTGGCAACGAGATAGCGGCGTACCAGTGGCTTATCTGTCGCAGTTGACCGAATTCGATCGCCAGTTCCCCATGAACGTGCGTACACTGGTAGCATCCGGGGCTTGGGGTCAACGGCGGCGGGGCTTGGGAGGCCTTCACAAGGTCCGGGCGGCGCTTGCGCAAGTTGAGCTTGAGCATCTCGCCCACAAGCCTATTCATGAACTATCAGGAGGGCAATTGCAGCGCGCGCGCTTCGCCCGCACTCTCATCCAAGATGCGGAGTTCGTCATCCTAGACGAGCCCTTCTCGGCGGTTGATCAGCAACGCGCTGCCAGCTTGCTGCGATTGATTGAACGCACCGCTAGAGACGGGCGCACTTTCATTCTGGTCGTCCACGATCTGTCCGCCGCACTTCATATCTGCAGTCACGCCTTGCTCATGGGCAATAGTGGTGCCGACTATGGGCTAGTTGCAGACATTTTAACCCCCGAACGGCTGGTGGCGCGCGACTATATGAGCAGGACCCAAGCCAATCTCTTTCATGGGGTCATTCGTGATTAATTGGTTTATTGAACAAATTTCATTTCCGTTTGTTTGGAAGGCACTGCTCACCAGTTTCTTTCTATCCGCCGCATTTGCACCCTTATCGGTCTTTGTTATTCAACGCCGGCTCTCCCTAGCGGGGGACGCCCTCGCGCACGGGACTTTGCCAGGCGTGTTCTTCGCCTATGTCACCTTCGGCTTCGCGACGCTCGGATTGGTGATCGGCGGATATATGGCAGCACTGCTGATCGTCGGCTTGTCCGCAGCAGTTTCCTGGCGATCTATTCTTGGCAATGATGCTGTGCTAGGGGCCATATATGTGACCTTCTTTTCCGTTGGCAGCTTGATGGTCTCCACCGGTTCTACATCCCTCAATTTGCAAGAGTTTTTGATTGGAACGCCTCTGGGCATTCGTCAGGAAATGCTCCTATTTTCTGGGTTTGTCGCCGCGGTCAGTATCGCGGCCATGGTCTTCTGGTATCGCCCGCTCACACTACAAACCCAAGACCCCAACTTCTTTTCAAGTCTCTACCGACGGGGTTGGTGGGTCTCTCAGGGCTTTATGGCCCTCTTTGTGCTCGTTCTCATCACTTCGGTGAACGCTTTCGGTACCCTTCTTTCCATTGCTTTGGCTATCTTACCTGCCATGGCCGCGCGCTGCTGGCTGAACTCTGTTCCTCAAATCATGGTCTTGAGTTTTGTGTTGGGCGTCTTAGCGTGCGTTGGCGGCATGTTTTTGACACTCAATGTGACCTTTGCCCCAACGGGACCTACCATGGTGCTACTCAGCTCGCTGATTTGGCTCGTCTCGCACCTTTGCGGTTCCTACGGCTTACGCCACAGTCTGAACAGCGCGCCCTAAGATCAAAGGGCATTTGCAGCCACATTGGGCATGAAACGCCGGACAAATGAGTCAGCAATTGTAACTTGACAAGTTGTTTTGCCTTGATACGCAGGTGTCCCCCAGTTAACCTCTCAACAGGATCTTTTATGAAATCTCTACTCAACACGTCGGCGCTTGCCCTCGTTTGTGCTACTGTGCCTTCCCTGGCTTTTGCGGACCTTAAAGTCGTTGCCAGCTTTTCCATCATTGCGGACATAGCTCGTCAAATCGGCGGGGACGCTGTCGAAGTTGCGACCCTCGTCGGCGCAGATCAAGACGCCCACGTCTATTCCCCCAGCGTTGAGGATGCACGAGCTGTCTCAACTGCTGATGTTGTGCTTCTAAATGGGATTGGCTTCGAAACTTGGTCTGAGGACCTGGTTGCGGGCAGCGGCACGTCCGCAGTGATCGTGACGCTTGGAGATCGACTTGCGCTCGAACTCAGCGGTTCGGACGCTGAACACTCCGATGGCCGTAGCACACAAGACGGCCACAAAGATCATGATAAGCATGAGGACCACGATGATCACGACGGTCACATGGACCATGACGATCATGAAGACCACGATGATCACGACAGTCACATGGACCATGACGATCATGAAGACCACGATGATCACGACAGTCACATGGACCATGACGATCATGAAGACCACGATGATCACGACAGTCACATGGACCATGACGATCATGAAGACCACAATGATCACGACAGTCACATGGACCATGACGATCACGGGAACCACGATGGCCATACGGATAAAGCAGGGTCTGCAGATACACATGACCACCATCATGGTGACGGCGACCCCCATGCTTGGGGGGCCATGGTTAATGCTCTTGCTTACGCTCAAACCATGCAAGAAGCCTTTACAGCCGCTGACCCCGAAAACGCTGCGCTCTATCAGGCGAACTATGCCACCTTTGAGGCTGGAGGACTCGCCTTACGCGATGACTACGCGGCGCGCATCGCCGCTTTGCCGGCCGGTAGTACCGTCGTCACATTGCACGACGCCTTTGGCTATATGGAAGCCGAAACGGGCCTCAACTTTCTGGCCCCAACGGGATTGAACACCCTTTCCGCCGCTAGCGCCGGCCAGGTTCGTGATCTAATCGTGCAACTGCAGGACTTGCCCAACGCGGTCTTGTTTGTTGAGAATATTACCAATCCTGCGCTCATTGAACAAATTGGGGCCGAGACGGGCATAGCGGTCAACGCACAGCCACTTTACTCAGACGCTTTGTCGGGCCCGGACGGTCCTGCTGCGACCTATCTTGGCTGGTATCAGCATAATCTTGAGCAGATTGTTGCGGCCTTAGAAGCAAATTAACCACCTTCCCTTGTCATTGAGGGGTTGCTAAGCGCGCCCCTCGTACGGACCCTATTTTGGCTCCAGTCTTCAGGAGCCCTTATGTCCTCTTTTTCTGAACTTGGCCTCTCGGCCCCATTGATGATCGCACTAGAGCGTCTCGGGTTTGCGGAGCCAACGCCGATTCAAGCCGCTACCATCCCTAAGGCGTTGGCAGGTCAGGATATCTTGGGTACCGCTCAAACTGGAACCGGCAAGACTGCCGCCTTTGGGCTCCCCCTGATCGAGCACGTCGCCGCCATGCCTAAGCGTCGCCGCGCTTTGGTCCTGACCCCAACGCGGGAGCTGGCAACTCAGGTCCTCAAAGTTTTGGAGGGATTTTTAGACCCGCGCCGAAAAATCGGCACCGCGTTGCTGATTGGCGGCGAAAGCTACGGCCGCCAACACCAGGCGCTGGCGCGCTCCCCATCCATTTTGGTTGGCACGCCAGGGCGCCTGAACGACCATGTCAACCAAGGCACCCTAAAGTTAAGAAATGTAAGCTATCTAGTCTTGGACGAAACCGACCGCATGTTGGACATGGGCTTTGCGGGCCAGATCGACGCTTTGCTTCAAGCCATCAGCCCCCCGCCCCCAAGCGACGAATCGGCAGGGCGCAAAACCCGGTCCTCAAGCAGTGAAGCGGTGGAGCACACAAAACACCTACGACAAACCCTCATGTTCTCGGCGACGCTACCGGCGAAGATTGAACGCTTGGCCAAGACCTATTTGACCGACCCTGCGCGCGTGTGCATCGGCGCGCCCTCGCGGCCCCAACAGCAACTGGCACAACGGACCTTGTTCTTGCCCCAGCCAGAGAAATTGGCCGCACTCAAGGATATTCTAGAGAGTCACCAGGGGAGCGCCCTTGTCTTCGTTCGCACCAAATACGGCACCGAACGCCTCGCCAAGACCTTGGTGAACCAGGGGTTGAAGGCGGATGCTCTGCATGGGGGCTTGCGCCAAAGCAAGCGCGCACAAATCGTCGCCAACTTTCGCAAGGCCAAATTCCGGATCTTGGTTGCGACAGACGTAGCGGCGCGCGGCCTCGACATCCCGAAAATCGCGCTGGTGATTAACCACGATCTGCCGCAAGTAGCCGAAGACTATGTGCATCGCATCGGCCGCACGGCCCGGGCGGGCGCCAAGGGCTTGGCTTTCAGCTTCATTAGCCCTGCGGAAAAACCGCTCTGGGTGGCGATTACTCGCCTCCTAAACCCCTCGACAGCGGAGCCAGACCTCGCCGCGCCTGCACGCCGCCGCCGACATGCTAAGAAGTGGACCCCTTTGGCCTCACGTCCGCGCGCCAAACCGTCTAAAGCCCACACATCCCTGCACAATACCCAAAGCAAAACTGCCAAATCTGACCAGGCCCGTCGCCCCAAAACCAAGAAACGTGCCCGAGACGCTACAGCGCGGAAAGAAAAAGGCAAGCCCACCTGGGCTGCCCGGGGCAAACAAGTCCGAACAAAATCATCGGATGAACCCAACACAGAGTAGGACCCATGCGAAGTGAGGCGGGCCCAAAGAATGGGAAATGGTTTAGTGAGCGCTAATCGTTAAGAAAGGGCGACGACACATGCCGAGACGCAGAACATTTAGCCCCGAGCTCAAGGTTAGAATAGTCCCTGATGCTCTTCATGGTGAGCAGACGAGCCGACAGATAGCGAGCAAAAATCTCTACAGGTCAGGTTTGCACCTTTAATACCAGCGGCAATTATAAATGATTCTTATGATCGCTGGTATAAGGGCCGCGACTGCGGCCCCCGTGGCGGCCCCGAGATCGGCGGACACGCGCCTTGGGGTATAAGCGAAGGGGAGGCGAAACGCGAAGCGTTTCTGCCGTGAGACAAAACTCCGATAAAAATGTCAATTTTTAGCGGAATTGGTATAAGACCTTGTCACCCCCTCCCCCCACTCGTCCTAAGGGGCTCGCGGGTGGAAAGGTGACAAGGCTGGGACCAGATGCTAACACACACCTACCAACGGCAGGATGAGCAACCTAATCGCTCACTAAATTCGCTGCCAACCTGTCCAATTAACCAGGACCACCTCACACGTTGGGAATCCCTAAAATTAAGAGTCACTCAATCTTGCCGCTGGCCTGCTAAGCAGGCCGCTTGGCGCGTGAACCCAACTCTGGGGGCGTTGCAAAGACCCTTGGTATCAGCACCGACAGGTGCAAAAAATACAGCCAGATTGCCGTCCCATCATTGCTGCTCCTGTAACCTGTCTCAACAGGTGGGCGCCAGGTGCCAAGACCAAGATCAGGGCAGAGCCAGCTCCCTAGGAGGGGGTATTGGCCCAGGGCATGCCTGACATTGCGAACAATCCAGCCGATACAGAGCATAGGGGATCGCGCCCAGAACTGAAAGCCATTGGAGTGTGGAATCTGCCATATACCAACTCAGCAAATGTTTGGATCATCTAGCCGTTAGTGAACGCAGAAAGGACTGATACCAACGGTCATAAAAAGTGACCTTTTTATGACCGTTGGTATAAGCCACCTGCTTAGCGCAAACGGTCAACCCAGGCGGGCACGGTTTGGCTCGCAGGGCCAAAATGATGATGGTCAAAGGCACCGGACGCTGGGGTGCGATCAAGATTGAACTCGTAACATTCCGCGCCCGATGCGTGGGCCAATTGCACGAATCCAGCGGCGGGATAAACCTGTGCCGATGTACCGATGGCGGCAAACACGTCGGCCTGACGCAGCGCTCGCTCAATCGCGTCAAGCCCATAGGGCACTTCGCCAAACCACACCACATCGACACGCAGGTACCCCTGAGCACCGCACGCAGGGCAGCGGCTGTCTCCGTCCATCGGTCCTTCCCACGGTGTTCGAGTGTCGCAAACCGTGCACCAGGCCTGGCAGAGCTCACCGTGCATATGTATGAGGCGCGGTGACCCGCCGCGCTCGTGTAGATTGTCGATATTTTGCGTGATCAGGGTCAGGTCTAGATCCGGCAATTGCGCGAGAGCGGCCAGGGCGCGGTGCGCTTGATTCGGGGCCACCTCGGGGCCTTGCAGCGTTCGGCGTCGGGCGTTGTAGAAGGTATGAACCAGATCGGGATTGCGCGCGAATCCCTCGGGCGTGCAGACATCCTCTAAGCGGTGATGCTCCCAAAGGCCATCGTCGCCGCGAAAAGTGGCAATGCCACTTTCTGCCGAGATTCCGGCGCCTGTTAAAATCACCAAACGTCGTTTCATGGCGAGTTGCCGTAGCCAATCGGAGACATAAGGCCCTATGACACAAAAAATCCTGTTTGTCTGCACGGGCGGTATTTTCCGATTGCCCGCTTTGGAGGTTTGGTTTGCGGCAGCGGCGCCAGCCCTTGTCATCCAAATCTTGAGGCAGGGGCGCTAGTGGTTGCCTTTGCAACCTCGCGGATTGGCTTGGGGATCGCCCTGATCCTCGTCGGCTCTATTGCCGCCAACCTGCTTGATGTGATGATTCGTCTCATGCAACAATTAGAGCTTCCTGACGGCGGCAAGACCTTCGAAAGTTTTGAAATTATGACCATCCGAACCTTCTGGGGGCTGCCGCTTGTGGTGGTGTTCGCGCTAATCGACGCCCGACTGTCCCGGCGAGCTGGTGGCACGGGATGGCGGTGGCGCTTTCCAGGGTACGGAATCGCGATCCTGAGGTCGATTCTCTACTTGCAAATCGCCACGGGGTTTTTCTTTGCCTTGGAATACTTATCGGTGGGCAATGTGACGCTACTGTTCTTCGTCTATCCCCTGTTCATTACCGTGCTGTCGGTGCCAATTTTGGGCGATCGTGTCGGGGTGTGGCGTGGGGCGGCGGTCTTGGTCGGGTTCGCGGGGATTGCCTTGGTCGCTCTAGCGATTAGTTTCGATCCTGAAACCGATAGCCAGTCGGTTCAGGGCCATGTGCCTTGGTGGGCAATCGCCCTGCCGCTCTGGTCGGGCCTCATGTACGCAACCGCGCAAATTCTCATGCGCTTTGTCCCCCAAAACGTCCCAGGCATGATGATCAGCCTCTATACTCAGGGGTTTGCGGGACTTTGGTGTGTCTTGATTTTGGCGGTCGCGGCCCTGCTATGGCCGGGCGGCGGTCCCGTCGGTCAGATAGAGGCGGTGGGCGAGGCCCTGAACCATCCAGACCTGATTTGGGGTTTTGTAATTTTTGGTGCCTGTTCCATGGCGTTGCTTAGTCAGGCCTTTCGCTTTGCTCCTGCGGTGATTCTAGGACCGCTCGACTACGTCGCAGTCTTGGGCGCCTATGTGTTTGGCTACCTGATTTTGGGCGATGTGCCGCCGACCAACTCGGCCCCGTCTCTGGCCTTGTTCGCGAGCGGTGCCGCGCTGATTTTAATCTCAGGGATCACGATCATCTACCGAGAACTGATCCGCCGTCAGCCCCTGGCCGCCACGGTAACGGCAGGCGAAGCGGTTTAGCTCCGTCGAGCCCATGGCGGCTTCTACGTAGATAGGAACAATCGACACGTGGGAAGCGGCCGCCGCCATGAGGGCTTGACTCTTTGAGGTGTTGGTGGACTTATATTAACGGTCATAAAGAGTGACCTTTTTATGATCGTTTCGTGTCTCATGGCAGAAACGCGTTGCGTTTCGCCTCCCCTTCGCTTATACCCCGAGGTGCGTTCTTAGCTATTCTCGGGGCCGCTGCGGGGGCCGCAGTTGCGGCCCTTATACCTGCGAGTATAAGAGTCCCTCATAATTGCCGCTGGTATTAGAATTGGACCAATAGAAAATGCACTTGATTCAAAGACTAGCGACCAAGTGGGAGCGTCGCCTGCGTGGCGCAGACACGCAATTCAACAGTCGTTGCGAACGAGCCTTGGCATAAGTGGTCCTGACTTTAGCCACGGCGCGGGCGCGGTTCGCCAACCTCAATCCGCGCCCCATCGACTTGGGCCTTACCCGCATGGCCGCGGCCTTGGATCGGCTCGGCCATCCCGAACGCGCCCTAAGGGGCCTGATCCACATCGCGGGCACAAATGGAAAGGGCGGCGCGGTCGCCGCGCTTGAAGCCGCTGCGCGGGCCGCGAACTTGCGGGTTCAGTCTTACACTTCACCCTTCCTCTGGGACTTTAGCGAGAATATCCGCCTCAACGGCGCGCCGATCGACGGCCAAGTGTGTGCGCGCCTATTCGATCAAGTTTGGCACGAGTGCCAGGGCATTCCCCTGACCTGGTTCGAGGCCGATACGCTGGTGGCCCTGCTGCAATTTGCGCTGTGGGACGCGGACCTAAGCCTGATCGAATGCGGCATGGGCGGGGCCAGCGACGCCACCGCCGTCGTCCCGACACCCGTGGCGGCGATCCTGACCAACGTGGGCGGCGATCATGCGGAGTTTTTGGGCACGGATTTAGCCAAGGTCGCCGAAGAAAAAGCGGGGATCGCCAAGGGCGCGCCGCTCTACGTGCCCGCCGATTTCGCCTTCGCGGTCGGTCCCGTGCGGCGCGTTGCCGTGGGCCGTGAACACCCCAGTTTGGCCCTGGCCAATGCCGTGCTTGGGGCGCATTTTCCAGCCTTGACGCCTCTTACCACTATGCCCCCGCATCTAGGTCGCTGGATGCCCGACCCCTTGGAGCCAAGCCTGATCTACGATGTTGGGCACAATGTCCATGCTGCGCAATTCTTGGCGCGCCGCTTGGTCGCTTTCCCGCCGCCCTACCGCCTCGGCCTAGGGATGTTGCGGCGTAAAGACCCTGAAGCCTTTCTTCGAGCTTTCGCGGGTATGCCTCTATTTGTGGATCCGTTGGATTTGGGCGCCGAGGGCCACAGCCCCGACCATTTGGCCGCAATTTCCCGTTCTTTAGGCTTTGACCTTTACAAGGGTCAAGACGTGGGGTGCCACCTCGTTACCGGGTCGCACCAAAGCGTCGCCACCACCCTAAGTCCTACCAAGCGAGAACTCCTCACCGAGCAAGGATTTCCTATTTCACGGGCTGCAGAAGCTTAAGGTGCGAGTCGATTAGGCTTTGATCCCCCTATAGGCCACCGGAATCAAGATCAGGGCTATGGCGATCTTGATCAAATCACCAATGATGAACGGATAGAAAAACTTGGCCAGCAGTTCGCCTTCACTCAACCAGTCAACAAGGCCGACAAAGGTGCTGCCCCAGGCCAACCCGGGCCCATAGATCAAAACATGGGCGATCAGCATAACGCCGGCAAGCGAGATTGGATTGCGGGCAAGTCCCCCTTGGGCCGCCGTGCCTATGAACAGGGCAGCGGGCAAGAACCCCCAAAGGAATCCAGCGGTCGGGCTCAAGAAAAAGTAGGCCGCGCCGCCGCCGGAGGCAAAGACGGGCAACCCCGCCAACCCTTCGAGCCAGTAGGCAACGACGGTCAGGCCCGCGAGGCGCCAGCCTAGGGTCGCGCCCAAGACCATCAGAACTAAGGTTTGCAGAGTCCCTGGCACGGGCCATAGGGGAACCTGAAACTTGGCCGAAATTGCGAGCAGAAGCGAGCCAAGCACCACGAGGAGGGCGTTGCGAAGGTGCGCCTTGGCGCCCGTCACCGGGACGGCTTGATCGAAAAAGGTCGGGGCATTGAGACGGTCCATGCGATTCTCCTGAAAACTGATTGCCAAGTCTTATGGGTCTTCCTAAGTCATTGCAAGTTTCCCAAACGCGATAAGAGATCTCCCGATGACTGCGCACCTCTACGGCTCCCACCTTTCGCCCTATACCCGTCGTTGCACGATTGCTTTGACTTTGGCGGGGATCGATTTTGAATTGTTGCATCGAATGACGGCTCCCGACGAGGCCGAAATCCGCACCCTCAGTCCGCTCGGCAGGTTGCCAATTCTGAAACTGACCGACGGACGGGTCTTGGCCGATAGCACTGTCATCATTCGCTGGCTCGATCAGCAGACCCTCCAATTCCGACCGAGCGGCGGCGAGGCGGACCTGAAGTGCGAAATGCTGATGGCGCTGGCGGCGGGAACTACCGAAAAGGCCACGGCGTCAAACTACGAACGCACGCGTCGCCCCGAGCAGTTCGTTTTTCAGGGTTGGGTCGATCGCTGCCATTGGCAGGTTCTCGATGGCTTGGCGGCTTTGGATGCTGCCTTTGCTTCCGCTGCGCCCTTTTTGTTTGGGGACACACCGACCTATGCTGACATCTACACCTACGTATGCCTGCAATTTACGAAAAAGGTCTGCCCCGCCCTCGATGTCGATGGCAAATACGCAGCTCTAGAGACTTTGGTGGACACCATGGAAGGCCTGCACCCGATCTGCGCCAGTTCGCGGCCCTAAGAGGGGGTGCGGTCTTCCCCGTTGCCTAGCACAGCTCCCGGTCAGGGCCCACCACAATTCGCGAGATCTGATGCCGGAATTGCCCGAAGTCGAGACCGTGGTGCGCGGGTTGCAACCCGCCCTGACCGGCCAAATCCTTGAACGCGTCGAGCTGAAGCGTCCCGACCTTCGGTTCCCCTTCCCCGAAGGCTTCGCCCGGGCGCTGAAGAGCCAACGAATTGCGCGCGTAGCCCGCCGCGCCAAATATATGCTCTGGCACCTCGAGACGGGGGATACCGCCCTTATGCACTTGGGCATGAGTGGGCGCTTTACCTTTGCCTCTGGACCACTTGCCCGCCACGACCATGCTATCTTTGTGACGCAGGCGGGAACAGAACTTCGTTACAACGATCCACGCCGTTTCGGCTTTATGGATTTGATTCGCGTGGGCCAGGCGTCCAAATTCCTAGACTCGCTCGGCCCCGAACCCTTGAGCAACGCCTTTAACGCTGCCTATTTGTATGACCAGCTGCAGGGGCGCACGGCGACGCTCAAGTCGTGCCTCCTCGATCAGCGGCTGGTTGTAGGGGTCGGCAATATCTACGCCTGCGAGGCCTTGTTCGAAGCGGGCCTCGACCCCCGCCGCCGCGCAGGGTCGCTTACGCGCCGCCAGGCCGACGCTCTCACGGTCGCCATCGCCCGGGTGTTGCGCCGCGCCATCGCCGCAGGCGGGTCGTCTCTACGCGATTTCGTCCAGGCCGATGGTCAGCTGGGATACTTTCAACACGCCTGGGCCGTCTATGGCCGCGTAGGCTTGCCCTGCCCCGGTTGCGCGACACCGATCCAGCGCCAGGTTCAATCCAATCGAAGCACATTTTTTTGCGAGGTCTGCCAAACATGAACGCCCCGATCCCCTTTGACGATTTTTTGAAGGTCGATATCCGTGTCGGCACCGTTGTCCGCGCCGAGCCGTTTCCCGAGGCGCGCAAGCCCGCCCTCAAAATTTGGGTCGACTTCGGTCCCGAGATCGGGGAACTGAAGTCCAGCGCCCAAATCACCCAGCACTACAGCCCCGACGCTTTGGTTGGCACGCAAGTCTGCGGCGTGGTCAACTTGGGCGCGCGCCAAATCGGCCCGTTCCGATCCGAGTTCTTGTGCTTGGGCTTCGAAGACGCCGACAAGAGCATCGTCCTTATCCGTCCCACCCAAGCCGTGCCTGCGGGTAAGAGGTTGTGCTGATACCAGCGGTAAGATGGAGTGACTCTTATGTTTGCTGGTATAAGGGCCGCGACTGCGGCCCCCGTAGCGGCCCCGAGATCGGCGCGAAAGCGCGTCGGAGCATAAGCGAAGGGGCGGCGAAACGCAAAGCGTTTCTGCCGTGAGTATCCATGATAAATCAAGGAGCAATTTGTGACCATTTTCTGTTTTCCCGCAAGAGGGCATTTGCCAGCGTGATCAGCTTAGGCATCACGGCGATGAGGGCGACTTTTTTCGGCTTTCCGGCTTCGACAAGGCGGCTCTAAGAAACCCTTTAGGTCTTCATTGTATCGCATGGCGACCAAGGAAGGCATGTAGAGGGCATTGCGTACAGGGGCTCTTCCCCCCTTGATACGGGCGACACCCTTAAGCGTTCCTGATTGGGATTGCATAGGAGCCAAGCCAGCTAGAGCGCCGATCTTTTTCTGACTGAGTGTGCCAAGCTCTGGCATGTTGGTCAGAAGGGATATGGCTGTTCGTGCCGCAATCCCTGGGATTGTGATCAAGATGTTAAAGCGTTCCAAGAGATCAGGATGGGCTTCGATGAGCTTCTTGGTCTTGAGCATTCTCGTTGCAAGCCTCACAGCGGCCTTATGGGTAACGACTTTCTTCGTGTTGCTCCACTGCGTTTGCGTTTGCACAAGCCCTTGATGAAGACTTTGGTATTCCCCAAGAGTTTCAATGACTTCATCGCGTATCTTGGTGGGCTCAAGGGGGAGGGTTTGGCCCATGAGTGCCAGGATTTTCGCATCGACCTTATCGGTTTTTGCGAGTTGGCCGATGCTGTTGGCAAAGCATCGCGCTTGCCAAGGGTTGACCTTTGCGTAAGCGATTTGGGCTTGAGCAAGGCCCCGTTCCAAGGCTCTGTGATAGAAGCCAGTTGCCTCAAAAACGACCAGGCAATCAGGAAGCTTGCTCAAGGTCTTGATGAGAGCCTTAATCCCGCAAGGGGTATTGGGCTTGCAGCTATGGTTTTGGCCATTTGACACAAAAATATCGAATTGGGCTTTTGAAACATCAATTCCGATGGTAACTTGTGGCATCTTTGCGTTCCCTTTCTTGTCATAGGGGACGCACAGCTGGCTCCCTAGTATCCATTCGGGCCACTTGTAGGAAAGACGGGGTGATCAAACTCACGAACGGTGCCTGCAACGCAGCACCTAGACACGAACGATCCAGCCCCGCCGCCGATTTGGGGGTGGCCACCCCCAAATCGGCGCGTCAAGCTTACCACAAATGATCTAGCATCGCGGCAAGAAAACGCTCATATTCCATTAGACAAGACACGAAACGGTCATGAAAAGGTCACCTTTTATGACCGTTGGTATCACTCGAGCTTCAAATGCGACTCACCGCGCGCGGCCGCGAGGATCGTCTGGCGATAGCGTTCGCGGCTGGAGGCGATCGCAGCTGCTGACTTGTTGCCATAACAGGCAGGACAGGACTCGCCCGCGACGGTGCGCGGGTCTTGCCGCTCCGCCTCGCCCAAGGGCTGGCGGCAGGCCTGGCAGAGGCTATGACCGCTCGGCACTAATTCCGATGTAACTGCCACCCGATCGTCGAACACGAAGCAGTCGCCGTGCCATTTGCTCGCGCGCCGATCGACTTGTGCCAAGTAGCTCAAGATGCCGCCGTCGAGCTGATAGACCAGCTCAAAGCCCTGGTCGCGCAAATAGGCGCTGGCCTTTTCGCAACGTATGCCGCCGGTGCAGAACATGGCGATAGGTCGGTTCTTCTGACCTAGCAGATGGGTTTGGACGTAGGCTGGGAAATCGCGAAAGCTGGCGGTCTTGGGATTGACGGCCCCGTCAAAACTGCCCAGGGTAACCTCATAGTCGTTGCGCGTATCGAGCACCAACGTGTCCGGGTCGGCCAGGAGTTGGTTCCAGCGGTCCACGCCTACGGCTTTCCCTCCCGATTTGTGCGGGTCGGTGCCCGAGACCCCCAGCGTGACGATTTCCGCCTTCAGGCGCACCTTTAGTTTTCGGAACGGGTCCTTGTCGGTTTGCGCCCACTTGCGCTTGATCTTGCGTAAGCTCGGGACGGCGCCAACAACCTGATCCAAAAATTCTGCAAGCGGTTCCGGGCTAAGGGGCACCGCTAAGGTGCCGTTGACCCCTTCGTTTGCGAGCAGCAGAGTCCCTTTGATCCGCCGCTTGCGCGCTTCTCCATACCACCGGTCCCGCAACGCGCCCGAGGCGGGAACATCGGCAAAGCGGTAAAAGGCTGCCACATGAAACATCCCTCGCCCCTAATACCAACGGCCAAAAAAGTTGACCCTCTTTGGGCCGCATTGTTTCCTACGGCAGAAACGCGATGCGTTTCGGCTTTTTGGGATTGCGGTCTCACCTCGCTCGCTGCGCTCGCTCAGCCCGACCGCAGGACGGGGCCTTCGCCCAAACCCGCCGCTTTTCAAATGTGGTTGATCGGGTTAGAGAGGTCGGGCTTTTGACCTTGGACACGACCCATGACAAATCCCAGCCCGCGCGATGAACTTGCCGCTACCGCCTTTTTGAGCGGGGAGAATGCCGCCTATGTGGCGCATGTTTACCAGATCTACTTGGCCGATCCCGCCGCCGTCGATCCTTCCTGGGCCGACTACTTTGGCGACTTGGGCGATGAGGCGCACCGCCTAAGCGCCGATTTTGACCCGCCTCTTTGGCAGAAAGTCGCCACGCCACCTCAGAGCGGCGGCGCATCTGCCCCGTCGTCCGACCCTCAGGCGATCCACGATTCGATTCAGTTGTTGCTCATGATCCGCAATTTCCGGGTGCTGGGGCATTTGCAGGCGCAGCTTGACCCGCTTGGGTTGGTCGAACCCACCTATCATCCGGACCTAGACCCCGCCAGTTACGGGTTCACGGCGGACCGCCTGGACCGCCAAGTCTTTATCGATGGGCATCTGGGCTTTGAATCCGCAACGGTGCGGCAAGTGCTGGAGCGGCTGCGCCAGGTTTATTGCGGCAGCATCGGGGTTGAGTTCATGCACATCGGTGAGCCCGAGGAGAAGCGGTGGCTACAAGCCCGGCTGGAGAGTGACGCCCAAATTGACAAGTTCACAGATACGGGTCGCCGGGCGATTTTGGAACGGCTGACCGAAGCCGAAACCTTTGAGAAGTTCCTCGACAAAAAATTCCGTGGCACCAAGCGGTTTGGTTTGGACGGTGGCGAAAGTACCATTCCGGCTTTGGAGCAGCTTATCAAGCAAGCGTCCAAAGAGGGTGTCGAGGACGTCGTCATCGGCATGGCGCATCGAGGGCGATTGAACGTCCTAGCCAATTTCATGAACAAGCCGGTCCGGGCTATCTTCTCCGAATTTCTCGGGACTAGCGCCAATCCCGAGGATATCGATGCGTCAGGCGACGTCAAATACCACCTTGGAGCCTCTGCTGACCGTGAGTTTGATGGCCGGGTTGTGCATCTGTCACTTACCGCCAACCCCTCGCATCTTGAGGCCGTTAATCCCGTCGTTGTCGGCAAGGTACGAGCCAAGATGGATCAGCGCGGCGATAGCGAACGCAGCAAGGTTATGGGCCTGCTCTTGCACGGGGACGCCGCGTTTGCGGGTCAGGGCTTGGTGCCGGAGACTATCGATCTTGCAGGTCTGCGCGGCTACCGCACGGGCGGGACTATCCACTTTATCACCAACAACCAGATCGGCTTTACGACCAATCCCGTCAACGCCCGCTCGGGCCCCTATTGCACCGAGGTTGCCAAGATCGTTGAGGCCCCGATCCTGCACGTGAACGGCGATGATCCTGAGGCGGTTGTCCATGCGTGTCGGATCGCGGCGTCATATCGGCAAAAGTTCAAAAAGGATGTGGTGGTGGACATGTTCTGCTACCGCCGCTTTGGCCATAATGAGGGCGACGAACCCCTGTTCTCTCAGCCCCTTATGTATCAAAAAATCCGCGCGCAACGGACGACGCGGGAACTCTATGCCGAAGATTTGGCCGTGCGCGGGGTGGTTACGCAAGACCAGAGCACCGCCCTGTTCAACCAAACTATGGAAACGTTGGAGGAGGAATTTAGCGCGGCTCAATCCTACCGACCCAATGAGGCCGACTGGCTAAAGGGGCGCTGGGTGGGTTTTGAGCAAGCTGAAAAGCAAGGCCCTCGTCGCGGCCTTACCTCCATTTCTGACGAGACCTACCAGCAATTGCACAAGGGTCTTGTGACCTTGCCCGAGGGCTTTCAGGCCAACCCCAAGATTATTCGCCTGTTGGATGCCAAGGCCGCCATGTTCGAACGTGGCGAGGGCTTTGACTGGGGCACTGCGGAAAATATGGCCTTTGGGTCTCTGTTGCTGGAGGGCAACCCGATTCGCATGTCGGGCCAGGATGTGCGGCGCGGCACTTTTTCCCACCGGCATGCCGCGATCATCGACCAGACCAGCGACGCGGCCTTCCTACCCATGAACCACATGATCGAAGGACAAGCCCAGGCCGAGATCGTCAACTCCCCGCTTTCTGAGTTCGCCGTGCTGGGTTTTGAGTACGGCTATTCCCTTGCCGAACCCAACAGCCTGACGATCTGGGAGGCCCAGTTTGGCGATTTTGCTAATGGCGCCCAAGTCATGATCGATCAGTTCGTGGCGTCGGGCGAAGAGAAATGGCTGCGCATGTCGGGGCTCGTCATGCTGCTGCCCCATGGATACGAGGGGCAGGGACCCGAGCATTCGTCGGCGCGCTTAGAACGGTTCCTACAGCTCTGCGCCGAGGACAATATGCAGGTGCTGAACTGTTCCACGCCCTCCAACTACTTCCATGCCCTGCGCCGTCAGTTGCGCCGTGACTTCCGCAAACCGCTGATTGTCATGACGCCCAAGTCTTTGCTGCGGCACAAGCTCGCGGTTTCGGCCAAGTCCGACTTTCTCGATGGGTCTTCGTTTCACCGCGTCATGGACGACTTGGTGGTCCATGAACCAGCGAAGGTGCAGCGAGTGGTCCTGTGCGCGGGCAAGGTTTACTACGATCTTCACGCGGCGCGGGCGGCAGCGGACCTGGAGGCAAGCGTGCAAATTCTACGTCTAGAACAACTCTATCCCTTTCCCACCGATGCCTTAACCGAGATGCTCGCGCCTCTGGCGGGGGCCGACTTCGTTTGGTGCCAAGAGGAGCCTAAGAATATGGGGGGCTGGAGTTTCGTTGCACCGGAAATTGAGGCGGTTTTGCTTAGCCTTGGGGCCAGGGCGCCGCGCCCAACCTACGCGGGACGCCGCGCCGCCGCCGCGCCCGCCACTGGGTCGGCCAAAGCCCATGCTCACCAGCAAGAGACTCTGGTCACGCAGGCGCTGGGCCTGTGAGCGCCTATGGCGTCAGCTTTTTGGTGGTCATAGGGCTGAGCCTCTTTGCTTGGACCTTTATGGTCGAGAATCTGAGAAATGTGCAGAACTCGGCGCGCTTGCCGCTTGTCTTGGCCGCCGCAGTCTTGATCCTCGCGACGTACCTCTACGCCCAAATGCTGGGAACTTACGGCCCCCAAACGCGCGGCTGGGCCATGATCATCTTTCTAACCAGCACGTTCCACATCGGCGCCTTGGCCCTTGGTGGACTGTTGTGGGCGGTGCTTGGGCCCAATCTTGCGCGGCGATTTTTGGATAGGCCGCTGGTTCCTCTGGCCGTCGCCCTCTTAAGCGCCTTGGCTTGCCTCTTCCTATCTTCTACCTACTCCCCTCCTCTTGCGTAAAAGGATCGACCCATGGCGACCAAAATTCTCGTTCCCTCCCTAGGCGAATCCGTCGCCGAAGGCTTTGTTGCTTCCTGGCTCAAGCAGCCGGGCGAGGCCGTGGGCCTCGATGAAATCGTGATGGAGCTGGAAACCGACAAGGTCACCATTGAAGTCCTCGCACCCGAGGCAGGAACCCTGGCTAGCCATGAGGTCACAGAGGGGGACACAGTCGTCCCCGGCGCGGTCTTGGGCCTCATTGAGGCGGGCGGGGCCGCTCCTGCGGCGAGCCCTGCCGCCCCCGCCCCCGCGCGCCCTGCACGCTCAAGCCAATCTCCTGCGGTTCAAAAGCTCGCGGCGGAAAATCCGCAAGTCGATCCCGCAACCCTTGCGGGGTCAGGCAAGGGCGGCCGCGTGACCAAGGGGGACATGCTGGCGGCAGGAGCCGTGCCAGGGGGCCCCGCGCCCGCTGCAAGGCCCGCCGCCTCGCCGCCATCTGCCGTGCCACAAGCGACGACAGACCGTGAGAAGCGGGTTCGCATGACGGGCCTGCGTCGGACCATCGCCAAACGCCTGAAGGCAGCGCAAAATACCGCCGCCATCCTGACTACCTATAATGAGGCGGACATGTCGGCCATCAAGGCCTTGCGCGCGCAACACCAGGAGACCTTTGTCGCCAAGTACAGCACCAAGCTCGGCTTCATGTCGTTTTTCGTCGCCGCCTGCTGCCAGGCGCTCAAAGACATTCCCGCCGTCAACGCAGAAATCGACGGCGACGAGGTGGTTTACAAGAACTTTTACAACATCGGCGTGGCGGTGGGGACACCCACCGGCCTTGTCGTGCCTGTCATTCGAGATGCCGATCAGCTGGGCTTTGCCCAGATCGAATCGACCATCGCCGACTTTGGCGTTCGTGCCCGCGACGGAAAACTATCCATGGAGGAAATGACCGGCGGCACCTTCACCATCTCCAACGGTGGCACCTACGGGTCGCTCCTCTCCGCGCCGATTCTCAACCCACCGCAGTCGGGCATCTTGGGCATGCACAAGATCCAAGACCGTCCCGTCGCCGTCGCGGGCCAAATTGAGATTCGGCCCATGATGTACCTGGCCCTCTCCTACGATCACCGCTTGATCGACGGGAAAGAGGCGGTGACGTTCCTGGTCAAGGTCAAGCAAGCCTTAGAAGCCCCAGAGAAATTGCTGCTGGGGGTTTAGATGGGGACCTCTCCGGCAACCCGAACCCCGCCAAGGTAAGCGATCATGAAGCTTTCCAAGCTTACAGACTATGCAGTTGTGCTCCTATCTTTTCTGGCCACGTCTAACCGCGGGCCGCAATCGGCGCCAGCCTTGGCTGAGGACACGGGAATTCCGACACCGACGGTTGCCAAATTGATGAAACTTTTAGGCAGAGGCGGATTGGTGGTCTCAACGCGCGGGACTGCAGGTGGCTATGAATTAAATGGAGAGGCGGGGGCCATTACCGTCGCCGAGATTATTGTCGCCATCGAAGGCCCTATCGCCTTGACGGCCTGCGTCGAGGACTCCGATGAGCTTTGCGCGGTCGAAAGCCTGTGCGGGGTTGCAGGCAACTGGGATAGTGTCAACACGGCGGTTAGAACCGCGCTCAATTCGGTCACTTTAATGGATATGGCCCCTGATTGGCGGACCATGTTTCCCAACACTCGCGCCGAGCAAACCACATAAGACCAGCGGCAAGAATGAGTGACTCTTATGTTCGCTGGTATAAGGGCCGCGAAGGCGGCCCCCAAGCGCCCTTTGGCTTGAAGTTCGTTTGCATTTTTGCCGTCAAAAGTCTTGCTTGCTTTTGGAGCACAAGCCAAATTTGGACGGCACATCTTGAGCCAAACCCGGCGCAACCTACATAAGCCTCAAGCGCCGAGGGCGGCCCTTCCCACCACTTTGAGATCCCTATGGCTGATTTAGAAACCCTTGAACGCGTCAAAGAAATCGAAGACTATAAGTACGGTTTTGTCACCGAAATCGAATCCGAAAAGGCGCCCCGTGGCCTGGACGAGTCGACGGTCCGCTTCATCTCCGCCAAAAAGAACGAGCCCGACTGGCTGCTCGCGTGGCGCTTAGAAGCTTTCGCCCATTGGAAAACCCTGCAGGAACCCGATTGGGCCAAAATTGCCTATCCGCCCATCGACTACCAGTCCTATTACTACTGGTCGGCGCCCAAGAGCCTGGCGGATCGGCCCCAATCCCTCGACGAGGTCGATCCGGAGCTGATCGAGACCTACAACAAGTTGGGGATCCCCCTGCACGAGCAGGAAAAGCTCGCCGGTGTCGCCGTCGATGCGGTGTTCGACTCGGTTTCGGTGGCGACGACCTTCCGGGCCAAGCTCGAAGAAGCGGGCGTCATTTTCCAACCGATTTCCGAGGCGGTGCAGAACCACCCCGATCTTGTGAAGGCCTATTTGGGGTCGGTGGTCCCTTACCGCGACAATTACTTTGCGGCGCTCAATTCGGCGGTCTTTACCGATGGGTCCTTTGTCTATGTTCCCAAGGGCGTCAAGTGCCCCATGGAGCTTTCGACCTACTTTCGCATCAACGAGTTGAATACGGGCCAGTTTGAGCGGACCTTGATCATCTGCGACGACGACGCCTATGTCTCGTACTTGGAGGGGTGCACTGCCCCCATGCGCGACGAAAACCAACTGCATGCAGCGGTGGTGGAGCTTGTGACCCATGATCGCGCGGAGATCAAATACTCCACCGTGCAAAATTGGTACCCGGGCGATGAAAATGGCAAAGGCGGGATCTACAATTTTGTTACCAAGCGGGCCAAACTGATCGGGGAGGACTCCAAAGTCTCCTGGACGCAGGTTGAGACAGGATCGGCCATTACGTGGAAGTACCCCTCGTGCATCCTGCAAGGGGATCGATCGGTCGGAGAGTTCTATTCCATCGCCATCACCAACAAGCGTCAACAGGCCGATACGGGCACAAAGATGATCCATATCGGGCAGGGCACCCGGTCCAAAATCATCTCCAAGGGCATTTCAGCCGGGCGGTCCAATCAAACCTACCGGGGCCTGGTCAAGTCGGTCAGGCGCGCCAAGGACACACGCAACTTTACCCAATGTGACAGCCTGCTGATCGGCGACACCTGCGGTGCCCACACGGTCCCCTATATAGAGGCAGGAAACGCCACCACCCAAATCGAGCACGAGGCGACAACGTCGAAAGTGTCCGAAGATCAGCTGTTCTATGCCCGCCAACGCGGTATCCCCGAGGAGGAGGCCCTGGGGCTGATCGTCAATGGGTTTGTCAAAGACGTCTTGCAAGAACTTCCCATGGAATTCGCGGTCGAAGCGCAAAAACTCGTGGCCATTAGTCTAGAGGGCAGCGTCGGGTAAAACCCTCTTGATATCATACCAACGGTCATAAAAAGTGACCGTTTTTTGTCTTGTCTCGGGGTCGTTGTTTTTGACGCAGGCGTTCCCTGCGCCTTACGGGCGTAGAGTCCGCTATTTGGCAACTAGCACCATGGCCGCGCGGAGCAAGCGCCCGTGCATCTCATAGCCAGGCGCGACCACCTCGATAACCGTCCCTGGTGCCGCCTCGGTCCCCTCCACATGTTGCAAGGCCTGGTGGTGGTTGGGGTCGAAGGGCTCGCCCGCTGGGTCGATTTGCTGAATTTGGTACTTATCGAATGCTTTGAGCAACTCCTTTTCCGTCATTTCGACGCCGACGTACAGGTTGCTCAAGGTCTCATCACCTTCGCGCATCTCGGGCGTGACCGCTCGCCGTGCCCGGCCCAAGTGGTCGAGCGCGGTCAAGAGCTCCCGCGCCAGGGGCTCGACGGCAAACTTGCGCGCCGCGTCCATATCGCGGCGGGCGCGGGCGCGAGTATTCTCAGCGTCCGCAAGCGCGCGCAGAACATTGTCGTTAGCTTTGGCGAGCTCTGCCTCCAGTTCCGCGATCCGCGCCTCGGGGCTTGGGGGCGCGTCTTGCGGTTCGGCCTTTGGATCGGGCTCGGGACTCGCCGCCAGGTCGGTTTGTGGGTCCGCCTGCGGGTCGGGCGCAGCTGGAGTATTGGCCGCGCTGTCCTGCAGCGGGGATTCGGGAAGGGGCGATTCTGGGATCGGCGCCCCGGCCGGGGGGGCCGCGGTGTTTGGGTCTTGCGAGTCCGTCAGGGGGGGGTCTGCTTGGGTCATACCTGCCTGCTGTGAGTTGCGAGAGAAGGAAATTTAGCGCCTATGTAGGTCTGGAAGTCAAGAACCCAAGACCCGTTCCATCACCTGGGCCGTATAGTCGACCAAGGGGACAATCCGGCCATAGTTCATATGGGTCGGTCCGATGACGCCGACGGCACCGACCAAGGTCTTATCGCCGGCAGCATAGGGGCTCAGCACCAAGGAAAACCCCGACAAGCCAAACAGATCCGACTGCGAGCCCAAATAGACTTGCACGCCGGCGGCACGGTCGGCCTCGGTCAACAGGCGTTGCATGGTTTCGGTCGTTTCCAGGGCGTTGAGCAAAGACTGCAGGCGCGCCAAATCCTCCTGCGCCTTCATGTCGTTCAGCAAGTGCGATTGCCCGCGTACGATGAAAACCAACTCCTCCTGATCTTTGGCCATTTGGGTGAGGCCCTGGTCGACCAAGCCTTGCGACAGAGCTTCGGCCTCGCCCCGCTGGCGTTTCAGCAAGGCTTTCAGGGCCGTCAGGCCTTGGGCCAAGGTCTTGCCCGCCAAATGCGCGCTTAAGAAATTCGACGCCATTTTCAGCTGGCCCGGGCTGAAGCCCGCGGGCAAGTCGAGCAACCGATTTTCCACCTTGCCCTTCTCATCGACCAGGACGAGCAAAGCTTGTTCGGCATTCAAGGGCACAAACTCGATCTGCCGCAACCGCGCCTGCGCCTTCGGGGCCACGACCAATCCGGTAAGGCTGGACAGGCCCGACAGCTTACTCCCTGCCTCCTCCAAGACTTGATTGAAGCTTTGGCCCGAATCCTTGGTCTTGGCCTCCAACCCTGCCCGTTCCTCCTCGGTCAAATTGCCCCGCTCCAATAGGCCCGAAACGAACAGGCGCAGGCCCGACTCGGTCGGCAGGCGCCCCGCACTGGTATGGGGTGCGTAGAGCAGGCCCATGTCCTCAAGATCGGACATGACGTTGCGGATTGAGGCAGGAGACAGGCCCAAGGCCTCGGACTTGGACAAGGTGCGCGAGCCGACGGGACTGCCCGATTCCAAGTAGGACTCGACCAGTTGGCCCAAGATCAGCTGCGCGCGCTCAGTTAGGGATTGCAATTCCATAGGCGAGTGTAGGTAAGGGCTCAGGCAAATTGATGTCAACCAAAGGACGCCCTGCCATGGCCGCACCGCCGCAACCCGCTTCCCGCCCCTCGGGCCGCGCCGCCGATGCGCTGCGCCCGACCTATTTTGATCTCACCATTTCCAAGTGGGCCGAAGGCGCGTGCTTGATCTCGACCGGCGATACCCGCGTCCTCGTCACCGCGAGCGTCGAGGAAGGTGTGCCCCCCTTCATGAAGGGGCAAGGGCGCGGCTGGGTCACGGCTGAATACGGCATGCTGCCGCGCGCCACCGATACGCGCGGCGCCCGCGAGGCCGCCAAGGGCAAACAGTCGGGCCGCACCCAGGAAATCCAGCGCCTGATCGGCCGAGCGCTGCGCGCGGCGGTCGACCTAAGGCTACTGGGGGAACGGCAGATCAAAATCGACTGCGACGTGATCCAGGCCGACGGCGGCACCCGCACCGCCGCCATCGTCGGCGCCAGCGTCGCCGTGCGCCAGGCGCTCGACCACTTGCTCGCGCTTGAGATCATCGGTTTCGATCCCATGCCCGAGCCCGTGGTCGCGGTTTCCTGCGGGCTTTACGAAGGCGTGCCGATCCTGGACCTCGACTACGCCGAAGATTCGCACGCGGGCGCCGACGCCAACTTCGTCATGACCGCCAGCGGCGGCCTGATCGAAGTCCAGGGCACGGCCGAAGACAGGCCGTTTCCCAAAGCCGACCTGCTCGCCATGCTCGCCCTAGCCGAACAAGGCTGCCAAGAACTGGCCGCGCGCGCCCGCGCCGCCCTGACCGCGCACCAGCAAGCCTCCACAAAGGCCGCAACCTGAAAAATACGCAAGACCACGCACGCACGATTGCCTTGGCCCGCGGGGTTTGCTAGCGCCCAAGGCAACAGAGAGGTGGCCGAGTGGCTGAAGGCGCTCCCCTGCTAAGGGAGTAGGCGTGGAAACATGCCTCGTGGGTTCGAATCCCATCCTCTCTGCCAAATTCGCTAAAGCTGACTCCTGTGCCGTCTAGAGAATCGATGAGAGCATAAAAATTGCCGGTTGGGAGACCTTAATCGGCGACATCTTGGATGACGGCGGTGTTTAAGTAACCCGCGTTCTGGATAAGATGTGAATAAAGGCGTTTGTAGGGGATCGGTGGCGGGTATGCTCTAGACCCATGGATGATTTGAGCTTGCCGTAGAGGGTTTCAATGATAAAACGCTTTCGCAAGAGTAATACCAGCGGCAAGCATGAGTGACTCATATGTTCGCTGGTACATGGGCCGCGACTGCGGCCCCCCAAGCGGGCTCCAAGCCCGAAGGGCGCAGGGAACGCCCGCGCACGAAACAGTTGGGCTCCAAGCCCGAAGGGCGCAGGGAACGCCCGCTTCAAAACAAGCAGCCCCGAGAATAGCTAAGAAAGCGCCTCGGGTATAGGCGAAGACCCTGTCCTGCGATCGGGCTGAGCGAATGGTGCGAGTTAGGTGAGACCGCAACCCAAGAAGCCGAAACGCAACGCGTTTATGAAAATTGGCCTAAGAATATAAAGGCCGGTTTTTCAAAGGGTTAACTCGTAACGCCCAAGGTCTGCCATAATACCAACTCCGCTAAAAATTGACATTTTCAGCGGAGTTTTGTCTCACGGCAGAAACGCTCCGCGTTTCGCCTCCGAAAGGGCCTTCGCTGATACCCCGAGGCGCTTTCTTAGCTAATCTCGGGGTCGCTACGGGGGCCGCAGTCGCGGCCCTATACCAGTTCATAAACAATCTGTTTTAAGGTGAACTGGTATAAGCCCCTTGCCAACGCCCCCCTAGTTCGCCTAAGGGCGGGCCAGGCATAGGGCGTTGAAAACCTTGGTCCCATGTATGGCCTCGCACCGCTTAAATGCGACCCTAAGTCCATACCGCTCAGGCGAGCCTTGGTACGCCCCGCTTGCGTTACTTTTGTCCCGGGTCCGGGAAAGAATTGACGGGCTTAGAGTTCGCCTCAGGCACCCAAGGGCGTTTTGAGGTTCCCTTCACTGGGGCGCGCCGCACTTAATTTCGCAGGCCAGCGCCCCCTAAAATTAGGAGAGTCGGCATGGTCAAACGCATGCTGATTGACGCTGCTTACGAAGATGAGCAACGCATCGTCGTTTTGGACAATGAGGCCTTAGTTGAGGCAGAATTTCATTCTGCGACCAAAACGCAAATCAAGGGCAACTTTTATCTTGCCAGAGTAACGCGGGTCGAACCCTCCCTCCAGGCCGCCTTCGTTGAATTCGGTCAGGCCAAGCATGGTTTTCTCCCCTTTAGTGAGATCCATCCCGACTATTTTCAGATCCCTTTGGCTGATCGTGAAGCCTTGTTAGAGGAGGTACAAAACGCGCTCAACGAACGTCAACCTCTGGCAGGTGGAAAAGCGGAAACCGCAGATGCAGATACCGTCGCGAACCCTACCACTGACAAGCCTTCTCAAGCCTCCGCTGATGAACAAGCCCCAGCCCTGCAAGAGGTGCCACTTGCAGAAGAAACACCCCCGCAGGACCAACTTGACGACGCGTCGCGAGAATCCCAAGCGGGAAAGACCCTTTCTGCCTCAATCCCCAATGAGGTCATGAAGGCCGCGACTGTAGCAGGCGACATACCCGATCAGGCCTCTGATTCTCGTTCCGAAACCACTCCTGAAACACCCCCAGAAACTGCCCCAGAAATCGTTTCAGAGCTCGTCTCAGAGATGGCTCCCGAACCCAACCCAGAAGCTCAAGACCAAGACGCGACGGCAACTCAGCCCAAAAGTCGCAGCCGACGAAGGGGAACTCGCAATGGCGAGCATGAGCGTAAACCAAGTGCGCGCGCGCCGCGCCGTCAGGAAGACGACCTAGACGATTTGAGCGATGCCGAGTTTGAATCCCGCACGATGGCGCGGGTTATCATGGCCAAGAAATACAAAATTCAGGAGGTTATTAAACGCAACCAGGTAATTTTGGTGCAGGTCGCCAAGGATGAGCGGGGCGATAAAGGTGCGGCCCTGACCACCTATCTGTCGTTGCCAGGGCGGTACTGCGTCCTCATGCCCAATACCCACCGCAGCGGCGGTATTTCCCGCCGCATTTCTGATTCCAGCGACCGCAAGCGCCTCAAGACCGTCTTGGAGGAGTTGGACTTAGCGCCCTCTATGTCCCTCATCGTCCGCACTGCGGGCGCCGAACGCACCAAACAAGAAGTCAAACGAGATTTTGCCTATCTTTCGCGCACCTGGGATGAGATTCGCCAGACAACACTCAATTCCTTTGCCCCCGCCCTGGTCTATGAGGAAGCCAATCTGATCAAACGCGCCATCCGCGACATTTATGAAAACGATACGCAAGAAGTGCTGGTCGCCGGCGAAGGGGCCTATAAGGCGGCTAAAGCCTTCATGAAGACCCTGACCCCATCCCATGCTGCACGGGTCAAACACTATCGTCATGAAACCCCGTTGTTTCAAGCCTATGGGGTCGAGGGGATGCTGGAGTCCCTCAATCGGCCACAAGTCCGTTTGCCCTCGGGTGGGTACCTTGTTATCAACCAAACCGAGGCCCTGGTGGCGGTCGATGTTAACTCAGGCAAGGCGACCCGGGAAAAAAACATCGAAGAAACCGCCCTGCGTAGCAACCTAGAAGCCGCGCGAGAGACCGCCCGGCAATTGCGCCTTCGCGACATGGCTGGCCTGATCGTTATCGACTTTATCGATATGGAGGATCAGAAGAATATTGCGGCAGTCGAACGGACCCTGAAAGACGCGCTGAAACCTGATCGCGCACGCCTGCAGGTGGGGCGCATTTCCCAGTTTGGCCTCATGGAACTTTCGCGCCAAAGGCTCCGCCCATCGGTTGTGGAGGCGACCATGGCCCCATGCCAGACTTGCCACGGCACCGGGTATGTCAAGTCGAACCCGACCAATGCTCGGGGTATTATTCGGCAAATTGAGCAAGCCTTGGCAAAAGACATCGCCGATGAGGTTCGAATTACCGCTGGCCAGGAGTTGGCTATGACGCTTGCCAATGATCAACGTGCCAATATGACTCGCCTGGAAACAACTTATCAGGTTGTGATTGAGATCGCCATAGATCCGAAAATTGGTCCCAGCCATTACAACTGCGAATTGAGTCGCATGGGTAAGATCGAATCCTTCGCCAGCGATCCCATGACGTCGGCAGAAACATCCCCAAGCCGTCGCCGTGGCAAGCGCGGCGGCCGCGACCTGGGTGAGCCGAAGAGTCCTGTCTCAGCACCATCCCAGACCAACGCCCAGGCTGGAGAGCAGGCCGAAACCGACGAGGACGGTGACCGCAAACGCCGCCGCCGTGGCAAACGTGGCGGCCGCCGGCGCGGTGGCCGGCAGGAAAGCGAGGCGGGCACCCAAGACATCCAGGGCCAGGAACGCGCCCTGGATCCTTCAGAAGTTGAGCAACCTGCTTTGACCGACACGTTGCCCGCAGGTTCAAGTCCTGCCGCGCCGGCTGAAACGGCCCCCACGGCACGAAGCAGCAAACCCAAAAGCTCGCGTCAACGTCGTCAGCAAGCAACCACTTCCAACCCTGCTAGGAGCCAATCGACTTCAGTTCCCGCGGCAGATCCCTTAGCAGCACCCCATAACCCAGAACGCCGGATCTTGGAAAGTACCGCAGACCAACCCGAGACCGCAACGCCAAATCCCGCTTCCAAACGCCGAGGGTGGTGGAGCCGTGTGCGCGGTGGTTAAAGTCGTCGATTTATCGCGGCCCCAAATCGGCGCGGCAAGCCTACCACAAATGATCTAGCATCACGGCCAGCAAACGCTCATATTCCATTGGACAAGACACGAAACGGTCGTAAATAGGTCACTTTCTATGATCGTTAATACGGCCAAGCCGTAAAAATGTCAACTTTTTATGGCCGTTGGTATTTGAGCTATGGTAAAGGCTGAAGAAAGCTCATACCAGCGGACATTGGGTGTCGCCCATTTGCCCGATAAAGGCTCTCTTTAGCGGCCCCTGCCTGGACACCAGGACGGGCCCAGATCCAATCGCATAAAGTAAGAATCTGGGTTCGCAACGTAGGACCCAAACGGACCGCACGCCACGAAACCTAGTCGAGTGTAAAGCCGAATGGCGCCTTGAAAAAACGGTGCCGTTCCCGTTTCTAACAAGAGTTCCGACAGCCCGCGCGCTCGTGCCTGCGCTATCACATGGATCACCAGCGATTCGCCGACTCCCTGCCTGCGCGCCACGCTTCGCGTGTGCAGTGTTTTCAGCTCACCGTACTGCCTTTCCTCAATCTGAAGACCACAGATCCCAAGTAGATCACCTGCCGGGTTCCTGGCGGCAAACAAGGTTAGAGCAGGACTGTCATAGGCACTCGGGTCCAAGGCATGACCCTCGCAGATGCTATTCGCTGCCAAGGCCTGTATTTGATGGCGAGAGATGAGATCTGACACCTGGTCTTGGGTGGCATCCGCAACGTCGATGGAAAACCGCTTAGGCAAGATTCAAGCCCATGCGGCGCGCCATTCTGCCGTCGAGATTATAGACGTCAGGGGCGATGCGCAAGGCACCGCGACCATCAACCCACACTGTCATATATTGTAAGCTTACCGCAATGGGTTGGTCCAACTGTACTTGACTGGTTCGTCCCGAGATCATGCGGCGCGCTATATCTTCCCGCGACAAGGCACGGCTTTGTTTAGAGGAAATCCATACCGCTAAGTCTTCCGCGCGCTCTACCCGCACGCAACCCGAGGAAAAAAGACGGCGGTCTTCTGCAAACAGCGTCTTTTGAGGGGTATCGTGCAGAAAGATTGCCTTAGCATTGTACATGGAAAACCGCACTCCTCCCAGGGGGCCAACATCGCTAGAGGCGCGGCGAATGAACAGATCGTCCACCGTGACCGTGGACCAGTCCAACTCTGCTTTGGGCAACTCACCTTTGACCCGCACCTCATAGACATTGGGGTCAAGAGCTGCTGGGTCTGCCTGCAATTGCGGCAAATAGTCCCGTTTCAGCACCGTGTCGGGGATGGTCCAGTCGGGAGAGAACTTTAGATCACGGATGGGACTCACCAGCTGCGGGGTTCGTCTGTCGTAGCGCCCAATCACGCCGCGCATCGAGTCTACCAGTCGCTTGCCTTCAAATACCTCGAGCTCTGCGTCAGCGATATTCACGCGTATATGGGAAACGCCCGCTGCGGACCAATCTTCTTCGGGTTTCCAGCGCAACCGCTCCATATTGAGGGCAGCAACACTCCGTATTTCAGGCGTCACATCGGTGCGCGTTAGAACCGATTTCAGCGATTGGTAAGATCTGCCACGGGGTTCTAAATCTTCATACCAAGACAGGAGGTTTGGGGCGGCCAAGCCCGCGTAAAGCAGGGAATCCCGGCTCTCACCCCTTGGATTATGGCGTCCGTGGACCAAGTCAGCCGCGAACGCGTTGAGGCCTACGGTCAAAGCACGGTCCGTTGCGGCGAGGCGATCTTGACCGACTGAGATTAATCGCCCTTCGTCGATCAAATCTGCGGTCAAATAGTGGCCAGGTTGCAAGCCATCATAGCTAGCACCGTAAAGCAACTCATAGAGCTCCAGGGCTTGCCGGCGGGGACGACCCCCTTGATCAAACCAATACAGATTTTCGGTTCTGTAAGCAGCGCGTACCGCCGAGGGTAGGCGCACGGCATCAACGCTATCGGCATAGGCCCCTTCTTGGCTTAGGGCCAAGGTGGGGCCCCATTGGGCGCGCCTACCTCCTGAGCAAGCCGCCAGCGCCAGGCTGCCTCCTGCCGCCAGAACCCATCGACGCGATGCGTTAAATTGCCCGTCCATACCCGCCCAGCTGACGATTCATGGTGGGGAGATCAAGTCAAAACGATCAGCGCCAAATCACAGCTGGCTTATGTTTAAAAGCTGAAGCGTCTTGCGCTTTGGCGACATATGTCAAGACAAGGACCGTTTGAAAAAACCCTTCCGGTGTGTTCAAACGCCACATGGGCTATGTTCACTCAGCCCCACCCTATTTCGGTCTCTGCTTCCCCGTCACACGCGCTCAAACCACGATGTTGACAATACGACCTGGAACCACAATCACTTTTGTTGGTTGCGCGCCGTCGAGGGTTCGCTTGACGCCCGCGCTGGACAGGGCGAGGGCCTCTATGTCTTTACGATCCATATTTCGGGCGACTTGAATCTGGTCGCGACGTTTGCCGTTAACTTGAATGGGCAGGACGACCTGATCCTCGATCAGCAGCGCCTCGTCAACTTGCGGCCAGGGCGCGTTGCACGCTAGGCCTGGTGCGCCAAGATGCTCCCACAACTCCTCGGCTAAGTGCGGTGTAAAGGGGGCCACCGTCAAGATCAGACGCTTGGCCACCTCATAGCGGGTTGATGCATCGGCGCTCGGTCCCGATTTCTCAGCAAGATTGACGAACTCGTAGGTCTTGGCAATTGCGCGGTTGAACGCAAAGTCCTCAATGGCGGCGGCGACTTCATGGCTTAGGCGATGCACAGCTCGCAACACAGGATGGCGGGTATCGACCACCCCTTCGCGGGCGCCCTCACTCAAGCAAATCAGCAAGCGATACAAGCGCTGGGTAAAGCGCCACGCCCCCTCGACCCCCGCTTCGGACCACTCAAAGTCGCGATCGGGCGGGGAGTCGGAGAGCGAAAACCAGCGCCCGGCGTCGGCGCCGTAGGCGTCGATCATGTCCATGGGCGAAACGCCATTGCGCTTTGACTTGGACATCTTGACGTTTGGCCCAACCTGGACAGGCGCGCCGTGCAAGTCCTGCCACTGGCCCTCAACGCATCGGACTTCCTCGGGCGCCAACCAAGTCCCATCGGCGCCCTGGTAGGTTTCGTGGGTGACCATACCCTGGGTGAAGAGCCCCGCAAAGGGCTCGTCCTGATCGACATAGCCCAAACGCTTGAGCCCGCGCATGAAAAATCGCGAGTAGAGCAAGTGGAGGACCGCATGTTCAACGCCGCCGACGTATTGATCGACGTTCATCCAGTACTTGGCTTCCTCGTCCAATGGCCGGTCCTGCGCGGCGGGACTGCAGTAGCGCAGGTAGTACCAGGAACTATCGACGAAGGTATCCATGGTGTCGGTCTCGCGCGTTGCCGCGCCGCCGCACTTGGGGCAGGTCGCGTGTCGCCAGGTGGGGTGATGATCGAGGGGGTTGCCCGGGGTATCAAAGGTCACATCCTGCGGCAGCGTGACGGGCAATTGATCGGCGGGAACGGGGACGGTCCCGCACGTCGCACAATGAAGGATGGGAATGGGGCATCCCCAGTAGCGCTGGCGGGACAAGCCCCAGTCGCGCAAGCGATAGTTGTTTACCCCGCGGCCATGACCCTCCGCCTCCAACCAGGCGATCATCTTGGCTTTGCCCTCGGCCAAGTTAAGCCCGTTCAAAAAATCCGAGTTGATCAGCGCTCCGTCGCCTGTGTAAGCCTCAGACCCAATAAACTGGCCCTCGCCGTTTGGGCCCAACATGATTGGATAAACGGGCAAACCGTACTTGCGGGCGAAATCGAGGTCGCGCTGATCCCCCGCAGGACACCCAAAAATGGCGCCTGTGCCGTAGTCCATCAAGATGAAGTTGGCGACCCACACAGGCACAAGGTTCCCCGTTACCGGATGAATGGCCTTGAGACCCGTATCGACCCCGATCTTTTCGGCCCGTTCAATGGCCGCCTCCGACGTCCCCAGTTGTGCGCTCTGTTTGATAAAATCTGCGACATCGGGGTGGGTGCGCGCCATATCTTTGGCCAAGAGATGGTCTGGAGACACCCCCAAAAAACTGGCCCCAAACAAGGTATCGGGGCGGGTTGTATAGACGGTGAGGGTCTCGTCGCGGCCTTGGAGGGCGAATGTCACTTCCGCGCCCTGCGACTTTCCAATCCAGTTGGTCTGCATAGTGCGGACCTTGGCTGGCCAACGCTCCAAATCGGTTTCAAGGGAGGTCAGCAGGGCCTCTGAATAGGCGGTGATCCGGAAAAACCATTGGTTCATGATCCGGCGTTCGACCAATGCGCCCGATCGCCAACCTCGACCGTCCTCGACTTGCTCATTGGCGAGCACCGTCATTTCAACGGGGTCCCAATTGACTGCAGATTGCTTTTGATAAACCAAATCCTCCGCAAAGAACTCCAGGAACAAGGCTTGCTGATGCCGGTAGTAGTCGGGATGGCAGGTGGCAAATTCGCGATCCCAATCGATCGAAATGCCGACGCGCTGAATTTCCGCGCGCATGGCGTCGATGTTCGCGTAGGTCCAATCGGCAGGATGGACGCCGCGCTCAAAAGCGGCATTTTCGGCAGGCAATCCAAAGGCATCCCAGCCCATGGGATGGAGAACATTGAACCCCTTGGCGCGCCGATACCGCGCCACCGCATCGACCAGCGTATAGTTGCGCATATGGCCCATGTGCAAAGCCCCCGAGGGGTAGGGCAGCATGGCAAGGGCATAAAATTTGGGCTTGGCAGGATCGGGGATGGCGGCAAAGGCCTTCTCCTTCGCCCATCTCGCCTGCCACTTGGGTTCAACGTGGTTAGGGGCGTAGCGGATCTGCGGCTCGGAAGTCTGGGTCATAGTCACACCTCTAAAGCCATTCGCACTTAGGTGGAATCGGTTAAATCACTTTTCGTCCTCATGTTCACGGTGAATCACATTTGGCGCAAGGGGATTTTGAATTGCTGGAGATGTTGACGGCAAAATCCTAGACCCTAGAACAAGAGCCGTTGAGCCGAGGGGATTTCATGTTTCGCGTTGTTGCCAGCCTGTTTCTTGCCTTGTTGTCGCCCGCGCAGGCGCAGTCGCCCGATCCCAAAGACTGGGCTGCGGTCCTCGCGGAAGCACGCGGCCAACGCGTTTTTTGGAACGCCTGGGGCGGAGACGAGGGGATCAACGCCCATATTGCCTGGGTCGCTGAACAGGTCGCGGCGCGGTACGACATCGATCTGCGCCACGTCAAAATCCCCGACACTGCCGCCGCGATCCAAGTGGTGGAAACCGAGTTCGCTGCGGGCCGGACCCAAGCAGGCGGGTCCATCGACCTGATCTGGTTGAACGGGGAAAATTTTGCGCGCCTCAAACGTCAAGGCATGCTCGGTGCGCCCTTTTCCGAAGACTTGCCCAACTATGCGCGCACCGACTTTGAAAGGCGCATTACGATCCGTCAGGACTTTTCCGAACCCGTTGACGGCCTGGAAAGCCCCTGGGGTCTCGCGCAGTTCACTATACTGTTTGACACAGCGCTCATGACCGAATTTCCCGGGACCGCCGAGGAGCTCTTGGCATGGGCCCAGACCCACCCAGGGCGCCTTGCCTATCCTGCGCCCCCCGCATTCCTCGGTACCACCTTTTTAAAACAAATCGCGCTAGAAACCCTTGCCGATCCTGCCGCCCTCTATGCGCCCGCAGGGCCAGACGCCGCGCAGGTGCTGGGACCGCTCTGGACCTACCTGGACGCCCTGCACCCGCTGTTGTGGCGCCAAGGCCTAGCCTTCCCGGACTCGTCCGTCGCGCTGCGAACCCTGTTTCAGCGCGATGAGCTCGATGCGATCTTGACCTTCAACCCAGGCGACGCCACCGCCTTAGTGGCCCAGGGCCGGTTGCCCGCCAGCATCGCCGCACGGGGATTTGCGCGCGGCAGCATCGGCAACACGCATTTTGTCGCCATCCCCGGCAATTCCGAGGCCCGCGCTGCCGCCCTGGTGGTGGCCAATTTCCTGCTCTCGCCCGAGGCCCAAGGGCATAAGGCCCAACCGCAAATCTGGGGCGACGCGACGGTGCTGAATTTGGACAGATTGACAACTGAGGAGCGCGCCTTGTTCCCCGACGCGACTGCCGCGCTGGGCCCGTCGGTTCTAGAACCCCATGCCTCATGGGTGGCGGTGCTGGAAGCAGGGTGGGCGGATCGCTACGCACGCTAAAGCAACCGCCGGTAAGAACCATGTCTAAGGGTCTCGGATTTGGTCTCGCCCTGGCGTGCTTGGGCGCGCTGCTCGGGGGGCCGCTGGTCCTTGGATTTGGCCAAACACTGGTCCTCGGCCTCCCGCATTTGGACGCAGCGTTCGACGGCGCGCGTTTGGCTTTGAGCGCTTTCACCGCCCTCGCCTCCACGCTCCTCGCCCTGCTGGCTGCCTTAGGTCTTGCGGCGGTTGCCCAGAGGCACCAGCGCCTGCTTACCTGGCTTTGCCTGCCTCTGCTGGCGGTGCCCCATGCCGCCGTTGGCCAGGCCCTCAGCCTGCTCCTGGCTCCTTCGGGCTTGATCGTGCGCGTTCTG
This sequence comes from Alphaproteobacteria bacterium, assembly GCA_965228345.1. Classification (GTDB taxonomy): domain Bacteria; phylum Pseudomonadota; class Alphaproteobacteria; order UBA7985; family UBA7985; genus CAXQZM01. Next base: position 362,785 of record CBDDHH010000004.1, read on the forward strand.
TCCCCCTGGGCGACGGGGTACGAGCGGCCGCCGAGCGCCTGGCTCTGGGATCAGCAACCAGAGGGATGGACCTTGATCTTGGCCCTGGCCATGAAAGAACTGCCGTTTTTCTTGATACTGATTTACGCGGCCACCGCCAGCCTACCGCTCAAGTCATGGCAACGCGCCGCCCAAGCTCTGGGTTACCGCCCCGCGGCAATTTGGTGGCATGTGGTGCTGCCCGCGCTGTTGCCGCGCCTCTGGGGGCCGATCTGCCTAGTCTTGGCCTTCTGCCTGTCGGTGGTGGACCTGGCAGCCTTGGTGGGGCCGAGCCTGATTAAGACCTACGCCCATGAGCTGCACCAAGCTTGGATCAGCGATACGCCCCCTGGGCGCGTTCTGGGGGGGGGGCTTTGGCTGCTGATGTTGGGGGCAGGGGTGCTCATGGTTGCGCGACTCGTGTTCTTGGGTGGACAGTTCCTGCTCGTCCCCCGCCCGCCGTGGGCGCGGTGCTGGCCCGCGGCAGGATTGCCGTGGCTTGCGGCGACTTTTGGTCTGAGTCTTCTGGCTTTGACGATCCTCGCGCTCGCCCTCTTGCCGCTGCAATCGTTGATGGAAACGGCGGGGCGGCGAACCCTGTTTCCTGAAATTTGGACGGGCCAGGTGGGCCTTGGCACATGGGCAAAGGCGCTTCACCTCATTTTGCCAACCCTCCCCATGACCCTAGCGATTGGGTCTGGGGCGACACTGATAAGCCTTGGCCTCGCGCTCTGGTTGCTCGCGACCGAACCCCAGCAGCGGTGGGGAGGGGAGTCCTTGCTCCTGATCCCGCTGTTGATCCCGCAAATGGCGTTTCTGCCGGGCAGCGCTTTTTTGGGCCTTAAGTTGGGGTTGATCCCAGGTTTAGGTCCCTTGGTTGCCGTCGGTCTGCATACCCTATTCGTCTTACCCTACGTGTTCCTGATCTTGGCCCCGGCCTATCGTGAACTCAGTCCAACCTACGCCCACGCCAGCGCTGCTCTGGGCCATGGGCCCGTTTCAACCCTGTTTCGGGTGCAGTTCCCGATCTTGGCCCGCCCGCTCTTGTTCGCCGCCGCTTGGGGCATGGCGGTCTCCCTGGCCCTCTATCTGCCCACGGTTTTTGCCGGTGGGGGGCGAATCGAAACGGTCCTGACCTTGGGATTGAGCCAACTCACGGGCCAGGGTGACCGTATGCGGGCCGTCTGGGGACTAGTGTTATTGGCGTTGCCCCTTGGGGGGTTCACCCTCGCCTACAGCCTTTCGTCTCTCCAGGCGCGCAACCGCCGTGGCTTGCGGGGGGGATAGTGCTGGCCATAAAAAACCTACGCCTCAGAATCGCCGGCGAACCTTTGCTCCTCATAGAAAGCTTGACCATTGCGCCGGGAGAAATCGTTAGTCTGGTAGGGCCAAGTGGCAGCGGCAAGTCCACCCTGCTACGTTCCCTCGCGGGCTTGGCCGATTCGGCCATTGAGGTTGCCGGCGACATGTGGGTGCAGAGCCAGCGCCTTAACGCGGTGCCCGCCTACCAGCGGGCCGTAGGATATTTGGACCAGCATCCAGCCCTGTTTCCCCATATGAACGTGCGGCAAAACCTCGCCTTCGGACAAAGGCGGCGCGACTCCAAAGCCCTAAATCAAGCCCTAGAAACCATAGGATTGGCGACGCGAGGCAGCCAGGACGTCGCCACCCTATCTGGGGGACAGGCAACGCGCGTCGCCCTAATGCGCACCTTACTTTCTGGGCCACGCGCCCTACTGTTGGATGAGCCTTTTGCCGCCCTCGATTCCGAGCTGCGCGCGAACTTGCGAGGCTTTGTATTCGATCAAGTTCGTGCGCGCGGCTTGCCTGTCTTGCTAGTTACCCACGACAGCGCCGACGCACGCGCCGCAGGTGGCAGGGTCTTAGCGCTAAAAGACCGCTCTCTAATCGTACAATCGCACAGCCAATACCAAAGGCCCTTTGATACCAATTTTCATAAATGGTGACTCATACCAACGGTCATAAAAAGTGCCCCTTTTTTGGCCGTTTTATGTCTTGTCTAATGGAATATGAGCGTTTTCTTGCCGCGATGCTAGATCATTTGTGGTAAGCTTGACGCGCCGATTTGGGGGTGGCCACCCCCAAATCGGCGGCGGGGCTGGATCGTTCGTGTCTAGGTGCTGCGTTGCAGGCACCGTTCGTGAGTTTGATCACCCCGTCTTTCCTACAAGTGGCCCGAATAGATACTAGGGAGCCAGCTGTGCGTCCCCTATGACAAGAAAGGGAACGCAAAGATGTCACAAGTTACCATCGGAATTGATGTTTCAAAAGCCCAATTCGATATTTTTGTGTCAAATGGCCAAAACCATAGCTGCAAGCCCAATACCCCTTGCGGGATTAAGGCTCTCATCAAGACCTTGAGCAAGCTTCCTGATTGCCGGGTCGTTTTTGAGGCAACTGGCTTCTATCACAGAGCCTTGGAACGGGGCCTTGCTCAAGCCCAAATCGCTTACGCAAAGGTCAACCCTTGGCAAGCGCGATGCTTTGCCAACAGCATCGGTCAACTCGCAAAAACCGATAAGGTCGATGCGAAAATCCTGGCACTCATGGGCCAAACCCTCCCCCTTGAGCCCACCAAGATACGCGATGAAGTCATTGAAACTCTTGGAGAACACCAAAGTCTTCATCAAGGGCTTGTGCAAACGCAAACGCAGTGGAGCAACAGGAAGAAAGTCGTTACCCATAAGGCCGCTGTGAGGCTTGCAACGAGAATGCTCAAGACCCTCGAAAAGGAGATCGAACAGCTAACCCTCAAGACCAAGAAGCTCATCGAAGCCCATCCTGATCTCTTGGAACGCTTTAACATCTTGATCACAATCCCAGGGATTGCGGCACGAACAGCCATATCCCTTCTGACCAACATGCCAGAGCTTGGCACACTCAGTCAGAAAAAGATCGGCGCTCTAGCTGGCTTGGCTCCTATGCAATCCCAATCAGGAACGCTTAAGGGTGTCGCCCGTATCAAGGGGGGAAGAGCCCCTGTACGCAATGCCCTCTACATGCCTTCCTTGGTTGCCATGCGATACAATGAAGACCTAAAGGGTTTCTTAGAGCCGCCTTGTAGAATCCGGAAAGCCGAAAAAAGTCGCCCTCATCGCCGTGATGCCTAAGCTGATCACGCTGGCAAATGCCCTCTTGCGGGAAAACAGAAAATGGTCACAAATTGCTCCTTGATTTATCATGGATACTCACGGCAGAAACGCTTCGCGTTTCGCCTCCCCTTCGCTTATACCCCGAGGCGCTTTCTTAGCTTGTCTCGGGGCCGATACGGGGGCCGCAGTCGCTGCCCTTATACCAGCGAATATAAGAGTCATTTATAATTGCCGCTGGTATTAGATCCACGCGGTGGAGGGGTGACTCTTCGAGCCATTGATGGATGTAGAGAAGGACGCGCGATCTGGCGGGAGCGCTGCCTACATGGCGCTTGAACGCAACTAGGGCGTCGTTGCAGTAGGCCTTTGGTATCAGGCCTTGCTTAACTAAGATGGGAAACAAGACGTTGAACCAAGGCTTGGGCGACGGCGGGCTTGGACTGTAGGGGCCAGGTTTCGGGGTCCCCACCGCTTAAAAACAGGATCTGGTTCTGATCACCGCCAAAAATGTCGGGATTGGCCCCAACATCGTTGGCAAGCAACCAGTCGCAGCCTTTCTTGGCCCGCTTGGCCGTGGCCTTGGCGTGCAAGTCTCCAGTTTCAGCGGCAAAGCCTACGGTCAGCTGCGGTCGGTTCTCGTGCTCGCACAGGGTCGTAAGGATGTCGGGGGTGGGCACAAACTCCAACGTCAAGGCGGTGGCCTGTTTCTTCATTTTCTGATCGGCGACGGTCCGGGGCCGATAGTCGGCGACCGCGGCGACGGCGATGAAAATGGACGCAGGCAGAGCGGCTTCGACCGCGGCCAACATGCTCTCCGCGCTCGTCACATCCACCTGGATGCTGCCGTTTTGGTCACCCAGGTGCGGAAGATGGGTCGGTCCCGAAACCAGCGTCACCCTTGCCCCGGCTTGGATCAAGGCTTGCGCGATGGCCCAGCCCTGCTTGCCGCTGGAATGATTGGATACATAGCGCACGGGGTCCAGCGCCTCCACTGTCGGCCCATTGGTGATGAGCGCATGCGCGCCCGCCAAGGGTTTTGGCGCTGGGAAGGCGTGCGCGCTGACCGCCGCCACCAGGTCGGGAATCGCTGGCAGGCGCCCCGGCCCGAATTCACCGCAGGCCATGTCCCCCACAGCGGGGTCGATCAGCGTATGGCCGTCTTGGCGCAAGCGGTCGACATTGCGCTGCGTGGCGGGATTGTGCCACATGCGATGGTTCATGGCGGGGGCGACCAGGGCGGGCTTATCGGCGGCAAGCATGAGGGCGCTGCCTAGATCGTCAGCCAAACCCATTGCGACCTTGGCGATAAAGTCGGCGGTGGCAGGGGCGACCAGAATCGCATCGGCCTCCCGACTAAGACGAATGTGACCCATGTCGCGCTCGTCACTTTGGTCCCAGAGGTTGTCATACACGGGCGCCTCGCTAACCGCGCTTAAGGCCAGGGGCGTGACAAACTGCTGGGCCGCCTGTGTGACGACGCAGGTCACACGCATGCCCTGTTCGCGCAGACGCCGCACCAACTCGGGTGTTTTGTAGGCGGCGATCCCGCCTGTGATGATAAGCAGAACATGCATAGCTGCCCCTTTATCATTGCGTTTGTTCCCTGGCGATACCAAGTCCAGGGGCAACTCAGAACAGGCCTGTTCTGTTTCTCAAACCACACTTAACCTCATTGTTGATGGAGGAGATTCCCATGATCAATCAACTCAACTCTGTAAGCCGCAACACCGCTTGGCCCTTGCCCAGCAATCATGGCGGTTTGGTTCGCACCATGGCTGAGATCCAGGGCGAGCAAGAACGAACGCGCCAAAAGTGGGATCAATGGGATAAGTTCTATTCAAAAGCTGAAGCGACCCCGATTTCAAAACGCCGCGCGCGCTAACTAGTACCAGCGGCAATTAAGAGTGACTCTTATAGTCGCTGGTAGGAGGGCCGCGAATGAGGTGGTCCTGGTTAAGTGAGCGATTAGGTTGGTCATGCTGCCGTTGGTAGGTTTGTGGTAGCATCTGGTCCCAGCCTTGTCACTTCTCCACCCGCGAGCCCGTTAGGGCGAGTGGGGGGAGCGGGTGACAAGGCCTTATCTCTTTTCCTAGGCCACCGCGGGCGTTGTCCCATCAAGTGAACTGTGAGGGTGTTCCTCATTCGCCCATTCAACCGTCAAGACAAAGGTTCGCTCTCAAACAAGGGTCACTCACTCTTTTCGATGGTATAACCAGAGCCCGCCGTAAGCACCTACTCGGAAAACTGTTGTGTGAACCAATCTGGCACATTCTCATCGAACTCTGCCGGCAAGTCCTCGGTGGATCTGCTTGAAAACTCCGCTGTTAGCCATTCTGGCAAACCCACGGGGAGCTCCTCGGGAAAGCCTTCAGGAAAATTCTCAGCGATCTCTTCTGGGACGCCGTCGGGAAATCCTTCAACGAGGGCCTCGGCGGATCCTGCTGGATCGCTGTTTGGGAACCCATCCGCGAAGGCCTCAGCAAATTCTTCCGGGAATTCTTCTGGAAAGCCCTCAGCGAATCCCTCGGGCGCGCCTCCAGAGAAAATCGCGGCCCGCTCTTCGGTGAATCCTTCTGGTAGGCCCTCTGGAAAGCCCTCAGAGAAACCCTCGGGGAATCCGTTAGCAAAACCGTCTGCAAGTCCCTCTGGAAAGCCCTCAGGGAACTCACCAGAAAAACCCTGAGAAAACTCGCTGGGAAAACCCTCGGGGAACCCATCGGCGAACATCTCGGCAACCCCCTCTGGAGGACCGCCTGAAAAGCCCCCGCCCGGAAACCCACCAGAACCACCCGGAAAACCGCCGAATCCCTGTGCTGAAGCGGCGCTTGCTAAGCTTAGAGAAAAAGTCGCCGATGCAAGAAATATCTGCCTAGTGCGATAAAGGAAATGTAGGTCAGCCATCCTTAGCCTCCATGTTTAAGCGCTGCGGGACCCATGAAGCTCGCAGCGGCCAAGAATTAGCCACACAAAGCCGACCTTCGAGAGCCCATGATTTCGAATTGGGACGCCGGCTTGTCGCAGGAGTCGTGCACCGGTGCAAGCACTTTATAGAAGAAACTACGCCAAGGGGAAGGCATTTTGAGGGATCATCTAATACCAGTTTTCCTTAAGAAAGACCTCTGCATAAGCAAGGTTTCCAATTCAAGAATCCCCGCGATTGGGGGATGTGCTATGTATGTGAGACCTTATACCAACTCCGCTAAAAATTGACATTCTTATCGGAGTTTTGTCTCACGGCAGAAACGCGATGCGTTTCGCCTCCCCTTCGCTTATACCCCGAGGCGCTTCGCGCCGATCTCGGGGTCGCTACGGGGGCCGCAGTCGCGGCCCTTATACCAGTTCATAAGGAGTCTTGTTTTAATGAGAACTGGTATGATCCGCTACAAATGCCTCTATATGGTCGCAGCAAGGCGTTCTCGCCTTTTCGCGCCTGTGGGCACTTGCACCGGGCGTTCCCACGGGTGAAAGGGAGACATGACCTACGACTATGACCTGATTGTTATTGGCGGCGGCTCGGGTGGGGTGCGCGGTGCGCGCATGGCTGCCGCGACGGGAGCGAGGGTGGCCCTGGTCGAGGGCGATCGCATGGGCGGCACTTGCGTCATTCGCGGGTGCGTCCCCAAGAAGTTGCTGTCCTTTGCGGCGCATGGGTTCGAAGACGTGCATCATCTGGCCGGTTATGGCTACGATGTGGCCGCGCCCACCTTCAACTGGGCGCGTTTGATCGCCGCCAAAAATCGGGAAATCGACCGCCTGGAACGTGCCTACGGCCAAATTCTTGGCCAGGCCGAGGTGACGGTGGTGCGCGGATGGGCTCGGTTCAAGAGCGCGCATGAAATTGAGGTCGAGGGGCGGATATACAGCGCCGCGCGGTTTTTGATCGCCACAGGCGGGCGCGTGAACGTGCCTGGCATTCCGGGGCGGGAGCTTTTTATCACCTCCAACGAAGCGCTGGATCTGCCCACCCTGCCGCCGCGCGTTGCCGTTTACGGCGGCGGCTATATCGCCGTGGAATTTGCCAGCATTTTCAGCGGGCTGGGCGCGGAAACGACGCTGATCTATCGCGGCGATCGGCCCTTGCGAGGCTTCGACGAAGGGGTTCGGCAGCATTTTTTCGCCGAGTTGCAGAAGAAACCGCTGAAACTCGCCATGGGCCAGTCCCTCACCGCCGTTCATGGCACGCCGAGCGGCGCGAAAACCCTGCGCCTCGACGATGGGACGACTTTGGAGGTGGATGAGGTCATGGCGGCAACGGGCCGGCATCCCAATACGGCAAGTCTTGATCTGCCGCGCGCGGGCGTGGCGACGGGACCCAAGAACGCCATCGCGGTCGATGCCCTTAGCCAGACGAGTCAAGCCCATATCTACGCCGTTGGCGATGTCACCGACCGACTGGCCCTAACCCCCGTTGCTATCCACGAAGCCATGGCTTTTGTCGAAACGGTCTATGGGACTGGCCCCAGGGCACCCGCCTACGATCATGTCGCCACCGCCGTCTTTGCCAATCCCGAGGTTTGCACTGTGGGTCAAACCGAAGCCGAGGCGCGCGCGACCCATCCCAAGGGCCGTATCTATAGCGCGACGTTTCGGGCCATGCGCCACGTCCTGCCAGGGTCCGACGAACGGACCTTTATGAAGCTGTTGGTCGAGGACGCTGGTGATCGGGTGGTCGGCCTGCATGTCGTCGGCTTGCACGCCGCCGAAATGGTCCAAGGCTTCGCCGTTGCCATGAAGGCCGGCGCGACCAAAGCCCAGTTCGACGCCACCGTAGGAATCCATCCGACCTCCGCCGAGGAACTGGTAACCATGCGCACGCCAACGGACACTTGGGGCTAAAGCGATTCGCAGATCAATAGATCCACAAGTTGATCTGAAGTTTTTATACTGGTGGAAAAGTTAAATGACCCTTGTTCGATGGGGTATAAGCGAAGGCCCCGCCAAGGGTTAGGCCTTCGCGGTGTAGGGATCAGGGTCAGGCAGGGTTTGATGCCCCCGCTGGCCGATCTGAACGGCCAGCGCGCGCGCGCCGGGGCTCTTGGTCAGGGCCCTATGTCCTGCCGCGTAGAGCCGCGCAAGCAACGGGCGTTGCAGGACTTGGTTCAACCCCTGCGATATGCCTAGCCGGGATAGGGTGTCCGTCCAGCGCGCACGACCATAGGCGGCTGCGGCCTCTGGGCCAGGGCCAAACCGTGCCACGGCCCGTTGCACGGCGGCGACGTCGCTCAGCGATAAGTTCATGCCTTGCGCCAGCAGCGGCGGCAGGACATGGGCCGCTTCGGCGAGCAAGACAAAGGGGCCTTTGGAAAATTGGTGTGCCAGGCCCGGGCGCACTGCAAAGTCAGCGCGATTTTCGAGCGTGTGCAGGTCCCCCAAGATCCCCTGCGAGGCGATCTGAGCCCGACGCAGAAAGGCGCCTGCGTCCAACCCTTTCAAGGTCTGGGCAAGGGCCGCGCGTTGGCACCAAACCAGCGCCGATGCGTGCCCGTCCCCGGGCAAGGGGACGAACGTCATGGGCCCTGCGGTGCGGTGAAACTCGGTGGCCATGCCCTCGTGGCACCGCCCATGCTGCAAACGGGCCGTTAGCGCCGTTTGGCCCGCCGACAGGTTCCGCCAGCCGATGCCGAGCAGCGCCCGCAGGGGCGAGGCGCGCCCGTCGGCAAGGGCGCAGAGGCGCGCGGTTAGGACGGTTCCCTCGTCCAGGGCGAGGCAGGCCCGCGCGGTCCTGCCCGCGCCCGTCTGCCAGGCGCGCGTCACCGACCCTTGCCAGTAGGTTTCGACCCGGCGGGCCAAAGCCTGTTCGAGCGCTGCGGCGACAACGCGGTTGGGCACATTGTAGGCCAGAGGCTGCCCTCCTGGTCCTTCAAAGACCAGCGGCGCGGGCGCGTCGCGCGCGGGTCCCTGGTCGTTGATTAGGCGCATGGCCTGGAGCGGTTGGGCCTGATCGCGGATCGGCGATAGGACGCCCAAGGAGTCCAAAAAGGCCAGGCTTTCGGGCAAGAGCGCCGTCGTGCGCGAGTCCAGGCCCGCGGCGATCCCAGGGCGCGCGTCGATCAGGGCGACGCGCAAACCCGCCTGCTCGCCCGCAAGCGCGAGACTTGCCCCCGGGATGCCGGCGCCCGATATGACCAAGTCATAGACGTTGTGAGTGGTTTGGGACATGAGGATGATTTTCCTATTGGCGATTCTTATATCGACCAGCGTGCTGCTGCTCGCAAGGGTGAACCGCTGGCACCTCTTGGCCTCGGTCCTGCCCGATACGGGCCTCAAACCCTTGGCCTTGGCGCAGATCCAGCGAAGCTCTACGCCCAAGGATGCGCTTTTCGCCGACCATGTTGCGGTGGCAATTGACGGCCCGGCCTTCGCAACGCCGCTCAATCTCGCTGATGCGCGTGCGGCCCTGCTGACCCAGGCGGCGCTCCTGGGCGCAGAGCTTAGGGAAGCACGCGACGACAGGCTGTTCTTCGTCTGGCGAACCCCGACCTTCGGGTTCCCCAACGGCGCCTATGTCTATTTGAGGCCGACCGCGACAGGGACGCGAGTCAGCCTCTATGGCCGCTCGCGCTATGGGACCTACGACTTTGGCGCCAACAGGGCCTTTTTGGCTCAGTTGGCGCGGTCCGTCACGGCCTCTGCGTCGGGTTCGTAAGTCAGGAGCGCGTTGTTTTCGACCAGGAAGGTCCGCTGATCGCCCTGGACGCGCCACAGCCGATTGTGGCGGGTAAAGCGGCGATTGCCATGGTCGACCAGCCGATAGTCGCTTTCCTTGATGCGGACCGGGTGCGCTGACGGCGCTTCGCTGAGCAGAGCCCCACACAGATGCGTTGGGCTCAACCAAAGGCGGATCTGCACGCCGTGAAGGCCCCGGTTCTTGATCCGCAGGTCACGGTGCTGCGCCAGCACGGTCGCGCCACTGCCAAAGGGCTGGGTTCGGCTGACGTCGGGAAACAGGTCGTAGGCATGGCGCCAGCGCTCGACGATCTCAAAGGGCCCATGGGCCGCCATCCAAAACAGGAGATTGCTGGCCTGCGACAGGCCCCCGCCCATATGCACGTGCAAGCGCCCCTCCAGGCCCCCAAGCGCGGGGCAAAACCCCGCCTTGCGGATCGGACGGCCCACCAAGCGCCAAAACGACAGCGCTTCGCCGGGCTGAACCAGCACACCGTCCAGCGCCTCGGCCGCACGACGCAAGTTGGCCAATTTGGCAACCAAATCCTGCCGCCCAAGCCCCGCCAAGGGGCGAAACAGGGGGGTCTGATGGCAAAACAGCGTGTAGGGCAAGTCCCGCACCTGTTGCGCGCGGGCATAAATTTGCCGATCAAGCAAATTCGCAGCGCGACGCCGCACATTGGGCAAGACAGAGGCCATGGCAGGTCTCTAATACCAACGGCGAAAAAAGTTGACACTTTTTCAGCCGTTTTATGTCTTATCTAATGGAATATGAGCGTTTTCTTGCCGCGATGCTAGATCATTTGGGGTAAGCTTGACGCGCCGATTTGGGGGTGGCCACCCCCAAATCGGCGGCGGGGCTGGATCGTTCGTGTCTAGGTGCTGCGTTGCAGGCACCGTTCGTGAGTTTGATCACCCCGTCTTTCCTACAAGTGGCCCGAATAGATACTAGGGAGCCAGCTGTGCGTCCCCTATGACAAGAAAGGGAACGCAAAGATGTCACAAGTTACCATCGGAATTGATGTTTCAAAAGCCCAATTCGATATTTTTGTGTCAAATGGCCAAAACCATAGCTGCAAGCCCAATACCCCTTGCGGGATTAAGGCTCTCATCAAGACCTTGAGCAAGTTTCCTGATTGCCTGGTCGTTTTTGAGGCAACTGGCTTCTATCACAGAGCCTTGGAACGGGGCCTTGCTCAAGCCCAAATCGCTTACGCAAAGGTCAACCCTTGGCAAGCGCGATGCTTTGCCAACAGCATCGGTCAACTCGCAAAAACCGATAAGGTCGATGCGAAAATCCTGGCACTCATGGGCCAAACCCTCCCCCTTGAGCCCACCAAGATACGCGATGAAGTCATTGAAACTCTTGGGGAATACCAAAGTCTTCATCAAGGGCTTGTGCAAACGCAAACGCAGTGGAGCAACAGGAAGAAAGTCGTTACCCATAAGGCCGCTGTGAGGCTTGCAACGAGAATGCTCAAGACCCTCGAAAAGGAGATCGAACAGCTAACCCTCAAGACCAAGAAGCTCATCGAAGCCCATCCTGATCTCTTGGAACGCTTTAACATCTTGATCACAATCCCAGGGATTGCGGCACGAACAGCCATATCCCTTCTGACCAACATGCCAGAGCTTGGCACACTCAGTCAGAAAAAGATCGGCGCTTTAGCTGGCTTGGCTCCTATGCAATCCCAATCAGGAACGCTTAAGGGTGTCGCCCGTATCAAGGGGGGAAGAGCCCCTGTACGCAATGCTCTCTACATGCCTTCCTTGGTTGCCATGCGATACAATGAAGACCTAAAGGATTTCTTAGAGCCGCCTTGTCGAAGCCGGAAAGCCGAAAAAAGTCGCCATCATCGCCGTGATGCCTAAGCTGATCACGCTGGCAAATGCCCTCTTGCGGGAAAACAGAAAATGGTCACAAATTGCCCCTTGATTTATCATGGATACTCACGGCAGAAACGCGATGCGTTTCGGCTTTTTGGGGTTGCGGTCTCACCTCGCTCGCTACGCTCGCTCAGCCCGACCGCGCCTTCGCTTATACCCCGAGGCGCGTGTCCGCCGATCTCGGGGCCGCGTGTTTTTGGCGCGGGCGTTCCCTGCGCCCTTTGGGCTTGGAGCCCGCTTCGGGGGCCGCAGTCGCGGCCCTTATACCAGCGAACATAAGAGTCATTTATAATTGCCGCTGGTCATAGTACACGACAGTAAGGTCTCAAGACACCCGTGAGTGAGGCTTGGGCCAATACCGGCATGCATTTTCTGGATCCATGAGGATGAGCCGCCTGAGCTCATCAAGCCCAATTCTGAAGATAGACTTTGCGTATCGTCCATGAGACTTTCGTGGTCTGGTATTTGTTCCAATCGTCGCAGATCCAATTTTGGCGACCCATGTCATTGCTAGTGCGAGAATAGCGATAAGCAGATTAAGTTTCCTAGTGATTGATAGGCGAGTATCTTCGAGATTGAACCCTCTTGTTTTTACATCTTCGAACAACCACTCAATTGCCCAACGTTTTTTGTATGTGGCGAAGGATTTACGGGCATCTCCGTTCGTAGCGACAATCAGAAGCTCTTTTCCTGCGAATTTTTTCTTGGCCTCTCGATCTCTAGCCCGCTTAGGCTCTTTGCCATCAATGTGTTTGGATGCAAAATTGAGCCATACGGGGTTGCCTTGTTCATCTTTGTCAAAATAGCCCCTGAATGTTTGAATCGGTTTTTTGGTTCCCCCTATCTCGCTCAGCTTTTGAGAAGTACCATCCTCAAGGGTAGCGGACTGGTTCCACCTAACCCGGATCGCAAACGGGACGCCATTTTCAACCAGAAAACTCAGCCACTCCGCACCAATAAATTCACGGTCTGCCGGCAGGGTCTTGATGCTACCTGCTTCAAATGCACTCAAATATCTCTTCATAAGATCGATGCGATCTTTGGTGCTACTGCAACCTGGATTACTCAAAACCGTCCACATTAATGGAACTCTATATCTCCGCGTAACAACTGCGAGAACCAAAATATTGATATGCTTGCGACCAATCTTCCAATCGGTTCTGTCAAGGCATAGATCCCATTTCTTTGGAAGGGTAAGCATCTGCACAATCAGTGAGGATGACCAGTCTTGATCAAGTATTGTGTCCTGAAAAAAGCGTTGAATACGGCCATAGGTGCTCGAAATCTTAGCTCGCATAGTAAGTTGCGGACTTATGTGGCTCAGATTTGTTGTTCGAGCGTTGGCCATTCCAACAATCACGAGCCCCAAAACTTCAAGACGGTTCTTGCTTAACGGCAGGGACTTCGATAATTGGACGGTGAGGGAGCCGATGGTTTCGCGGATCATGGGGGTACTCGATTCACTGTTGTAGAATCCCCATAGGATGCACATCTCGACTCCCTCAGCAACTACTGTCGTGTACTATGGCCGCTGGTATTACTCACGACCGCGTTAAGCAAACATCGCAATGGCAACCTTAGACTTTCGCGACCTCATCCCTGTGCCCGTTTGCAAAAACATGGGCCTTGCCGTCGGTTTGGCAGACGCCAACCTCGGCGCCGATGGGCGGTGTCTCGTGGTCGTCGGACTTGAGGATCAGCGGTTCCCCTGCGCCGTTGCGCAAGTGCAGATAGGTGCTTTCGCCCAAGTACTCCACGACCTCCAAGTTCGCTTTCATGAGGGCGTTCTTATGACCCAGACGTAGGTGTTCGGGGCGAATACCAACGCGAACCGGACCCTTTTTTTGGTCCTTGAGCGTGCCCCCACCCGCAAGGCGAATCTTGGTTCCGTCACCGTGACCGTCAAAGAAGTTCATCTTGGGCGAACCAATGAAACCCGCGACAAATTCATTGGCAGGGCTATCGTAGAGTTCCCTGGGGGAGCCAACCTGTTCGATCACCCCATCGCGCAAAACGACGATGCGGTCGGCCAGGGTCATGGCCTCGACCTGATCGTGTGTCACGTAGATCATGGTTGTGCCCAGATCCTCATGCAGCTTGGCGATTTCCAACCGGGTTTGGACGCGCAAGGCCGCGTCGAGATTGGACAGCGGCTCGTCGAACAAAAACACTTCAGGCTCGCGGACGATGGCGCGGCCGATGGCGACACGCTGCCGCTGGCCGCCCGACAGGTTCTTGGGCAGGCGGTCCAGATAGTCCTCAATTTGCAAGATTTTGGCGGCGGCCTTGACCCTCCGGTCGATCTCGTCCTTTGGGGTCTTGGCTTGCAACAAGCCAAAGGCCATGTTCTTGGCGACGGTCATATGGGGGTAGAGCGCGTAGGTTTGAAACACCATAGCGACCCCGCGTTCGGACGGGCGCACGTCGTTGACCTTGTGATCACCGATTTTCAGCTCCCCGCTCGTTATGTCCTCTAGGCCCGCGATGGTGCGCAGCAAGGTGGACTTCCCGCACCCCGACGGGCCGACAAAGACTACGAATTCGCCGTCGCCTATATCCAAATTGACGCCGCGAATGACCTCGGCCTTGCCGTAAGCCTTGCGAATTTCTGTGAGGGTTAAGCTGGCCATTTCTGCTCCAGGTATTGTAGTTGACGTTCAAATTCTTGCCCAAACTCGGGGTGCCGCTGCGCTAAGTCGCCAAAGAGCGTACGCGCGCCCAAGAAGCCGCTGGGATCCTCGCGGTCCAAAAGCGGTTCGAGGCGATCCCAATTTGGCTCGTGGTAGGCATAGGCCCTAAGGCCCAACTTGATTAGGCGGGCGTAGTGAAACCAGCCGGCGATGGAGCGGATGGCAAAGGCGGGGACCTGGCCCGCGGCAAAGCACCCTTCCAAAGTTGGACGCATGAAGATGCTCATCTTCGCGAATCCATCGGTGCAAATGCGCTCGATGGCATCGCCAATAGACCGATTGGTGAAGCGCCCCTCGACCCGCTCAATGTAGGCCAAGGTGTCGATGGGCACATCTTGGGGCATGGCCCGTTGAACCTCGACCCGCTCAAATCGATTGAAGTGGTCGCGCAACTCGCGGTCGTCCATGGCCTTATCGAAGGTTTCGTAGCCTGCCAGCGCGCCCAAGAAGCTGATCGAAATATGGCCGCCGTTCAGCACCCGAATCTTGGTTTCCTCGTAGGGATGCACGTCCGCCACCAGCTCGGCTCCCGCTCGTTCCAGCGGGGGTCGGGCGGCGCAGAAGGTATCTTCGATCACCCACTGAATAAAATCCTCCCCCACGATTGTCGTGCCTAAGGGATCTGCGGGCGTCGCGCGCGTCGCAGGCGCGGGGGTAATGCGATCGACCATCGAACAGGGGAAGGTGCAGTTACTGGCGACCCAGGTCGCCAAATCGTCCCTGCCCAGGTGGTGCAAGTAGGTGGCAAAATTCCGCGCCAGCATGGCGCCGTTTTTGCGCAGATTATCGCAGCATAGGAAGGTCATAGGGCCTACCTTGGCCGCTCGCCGTGCCTCCAAACCCGCCGCCAGATAGGCGTAGAGGCTTTCCCGATACTCCCCCGCCAGTTCGGCCGCCACGACCGGGTGGGACAGATCCAGGTCTCCACTTGCATCAAAGTAATACCCCGCCTCGGATACGGTCAGCGTGGCCAGGGTTACGTCCCTTTGGGCCAAGGCGGCTTCGGCAGCTTCTCGATCCACGGCCCAATCAAAAAAGGCGCGGTGCCGGTCGACGCGCAGTGTCTCATGGCCGCCATCGGCGCCGTAGGTCTTGAGGTCGTAGCCTGGCTTTCTTGCCTCAATGGCGAACTGTGCGCTGTCGGTGGGGCGCAAGTTGACGGCATAGATCGACCAATCCGCCACGCCCTGATCGGCCAGATGTTGGAGATAAACCGCCTGATGGGCCCGATGGAAGGCGCCGTAGCCAATATGAACCATGGCTTGCGGCACTAGGCAGCCCTCCGCTGGACCTTCGGCGCATCCCCGCGCAAACCCACCAAGGTTTGATTGCGATACTGGCTGGGAGTGCAGCCCTTGAGCCGCAGAAACTGCCGATTGAAGTTGGCGAGGTTTTGAAACCCGCTATCGTAACAGATCGTTGACACAGGGTCCGAGGTATCGATCAGCAGGGCGCAGGCCCGGCGCACACGCACCAGATTGACAAATTCGGAAAAGCGATTGCCCGTTATATGCTTGAAATGGCGGGTAAAGCTTGCCTCCGACAAGCCGGCAATCTTTGAGACCGTCGTCACCGAAAGGTCCGCGTCGTAATTTTGCACAATGTAGTCGACCGCCCCGCCAATTTGCGCTTGACGCTTGGAATTGGCCCGCTGGCTCAAGTTGACGAGCGATAAGGTGGTGCGATTTTGATGGGCCGACAGCTGGACCAACAGGTCGATAAAGGCCACCACCTGGGCTGCGCCGCGGGCATCGCGCACGCCCGCGAGCAGGGCTTGCGACCGTTCTAAAGAGATTCCATGGACTTCGACGCCAGCCTGGGCATCGTCCAGGAGCGGACGAATTTCTTTGAAATCAGAAAAGGCGTTCATAAGGTTGACCATGCGCGCCTCGGGAAACTGGACCAACATGTCGCGCAAGGGCACGACGCCAGAACCCGCCCGATCGGATACCCAGTTGTGGGGGACATGGGGCCCAGTGATAAAGAGCGACCCAGCGGCGAAGTCCCCTATATAATCACCGACAAAGGCGGTGCCTGTGCCCGCGACAATCAGATGGACCTCGTATTCCGCATGAGCATGCCAGCGGCACAGATCCGATGGCCAGCCGTGCTCTAAATACCGTACCGACTGGGTGGACCAATCGACAATCTCCAGTTCAGGGGGCGATGGCATGGGGCTTATTTGACCGCGCCAAAGGTGAGACCCTGGACCAACTGCTTTTGCGTGAACCAGCCCATGATAATGATCGGTGCGATGGCGACGATCGAGGCGGCCGACATTTTGGCGTAGAAGGGTTCGCGCGGATCCTCCTTAGAGGTGACCATGGCCCCGAGCCCCAAGGCATCTTCGGACGCTAGGCGGATCGACCAGTAGGCTTCGTTCCAACAAAATATGATCGAAAGCAGCGCCGTTGCAGCGATTCCCCCCCAGGCCAAGGGCAGGATAATTGAGCGCAACTCCGACCAGGTGCTTGCCCCGTCCATGCGGCTAGCCTCCAGAATTTCCTTCGGGATCTCTTTGAAATAGGTGAACAAAATCCAGATCAAAATCGGCATATTGATCAAAACATAGACCAAAATGATGCCCGCGCGGGTGTCCTGTAGGGCCAGCTTGGTCGGCCGCCAGGTCACGGCAAAATCTTCAAAACGCCCACCTGATGGGGCTTCAAAGCTTATGTCCGCGCTGGTCTCGCCCGCGGGCAGGGTGAGGCTGCCCGACAAGGCCGAAAAATCTTGGCCAGGGGTTGCCGTCCCGCCGACGGTGTAGGTGAGGTCGGTCGGCGCTTGTCGAGGTTTGGACAGCGTGACGCGTGCGCGCCCGGCAACCGCGCCCTCGACACCGTGGCTCAGCGGGGTGATAGCGACCTGGGCGGGCTCCACCGCATCGACCACTTTGCTGGAGGCAATGAACACCTTGCCAAGGCGCGCGGCATTCGACGACACGCCCTCCAAAGTCAGGCGAAGGGTCATGGGGCTTTCGCGGACGCTATCACCAACGGCGGCCACGGGAATCAGCACGTGGCTCTGGCCGGCGGGAAGGATGATACGGCCAGGCAGCGCCTCGATCTGACCGTCGCGCGCCGCCCGGCTCGACACTTTATAGGTGACCTCCAGATCTTCGTCCAAGGGGGGCGACAGCGAGACGATGAAGCCGCTGTGGCGGGTGCCCTCAACGACGGCGCCCGTGCTTTGCACAGTAAGGGTCGGGGTCTTGTCAGGGTTGTCGATCAAAATCGTCGCGGCGTTCAAAGTCCCGACCTCTAGGTCAAGGCCCTCGGGCGCATCAAGTTGCAGTTCAACCGTTTCCTGCCCCTCAAACTGCACATGCGGCAGGGAAACCGTGAATCCCTGGAACAAGAAGAAAATCGGCATGATCACCCCGACGGCGGGCAGCATCTTGGTCGATAGCATCCACAGCAAGATATCAGCGGTCCAATTGCTGGGCCGAAAGGCCATGGAGTAAGCGGCGGGAATGGCGATGACCATACACAAAATCGTCGCGATGATGGCGATGGAACTCGTGTTGAACACAAACTTCCAAAATCCGTCCGCTGCCTTAGTTAGGCCCTGATAGTTGGCCAAGGTCGGCATGAAAAACAGCCGATCCCAAAGGGGCACATCTTCCCCCCGCTCCAGGGCCTGGTTGCGCGCCTCAATCCAATCACGATCAAAGGTGATTAGGAATTCGGGCGTGGCGGACTGGGCTTCCAAATCGGTCTTGAGGCTCGATAGGCCGAGCCACAAAATCGGGAAGAATAGGGCGAGCCCCACCAACCACGCCAGCGTGGTCAAACTGCGGTCGCGCCAAGGGGATTGGGTTCCAGCGATGGCCATAGGTCAGGTCGTCCGAATGCTCTTACCGACCAACCGGATCAAGAAAATCGCGGCGACGTTGGCCAGGATCACGGCAAAAATGCCCCCCGCCGAAGCTCGGCCTATGTCGAGCGCTGCCCCCGATCCGGTGGTATGAATTTTAAAAGCGAGGGTTTCGTTGCCCGCCCCACCCGAAGTGAGGAGGATTTCAGCAAAGATTCCCAGGTGGAAAATCAGTTGGATCATCATGACGATGGCAATCGGCCGGGCAAGATGGGGCAAGGTCAGGTTCCAAAATTGCGAAAGAGCGCTGGCGCCGTCAAGAACCGCCGCCTCCTTCTGCTCCTGGTCTTCTGATTGCAACGAGGTCATAAAAATCAGGACCGCGAACGGCACCCATTGCCAGGAAACAATCAGGATCACGCCCAGCAAGGAATTGGTCGGGCTGAACATCTCAACCGCCTCGACGCCCATGAGTTGCGAGAGAAACGCGATGAGGCCGTTGGCGGGGTGGAGCATAAGATTCTTCCACAACATGGCGTTGACCGCGGGCATGATAAAAAAGGGGGAGATCAGCAAGACGCGGACAAACCCGCGTCCTGGAAAGGCCCGATTGACCAGTAGGGCGATCAATATGCCAAATACAAGCGTGATCAACAAAATCCCGCTGACCAGGATGAAGGTATTGCGGACAACATCCCAAAATTCCGCGTCCATAAAATTGCGGAAATTGCGAAAACCAACGAAAGCGCCACGGTCGGCGGCCGAGTCATAGAGGCTGTAGTCAACAAAAGAAAAGTAGAGGGTCATGCTCAGCGGCACGATCATCCACACGAACAGCAGAACCACGGCAGGGGCAAGCAGCCAGTTGGCCAGGGTGCGGCTCATCTTATCCCGTTTCCTCCCTCAATTAGCTTATACCAACTCCGATAAAAATTGACATTTTTATCGGAGTTTTGTCTCACAGCAGAAACGCTTCGCGTTTCGCCTCCGACGGAGCCTCCGCTTATACCCCGAGGCGCTGTCGCGCTGATCTCGGGGCCGCTGTCGCGGCCCTTATACCAGTTCATTAGGAGTCTTTCTTAATGAGAACTGGTATTAAACTGGTCCCTCCCAAGACCAAAAGCGGGACGGCGTGGGGCCGCCCCGCTTGACTTATAGGAGGAGATCCTAGTTGGACGCCGCCATAACAGCTTCGGCATGGGCCTGTGAAGCCGCCAGCGCGTCCTCGACCGACTTAGCACCCGACAGGGCCGCTGCCATTTCCTGACCGACACCGATCCCGATTTCCTGAAATTCAGGAATGGCCGCGAACTGAACCCCAACGTAGGGCTTCATGTCACTCGCCTCAGGGGCGGCAGAGAAGATTGCCGCGAGCTCGGCGTCCGCGAAGTTGGCAACCGCTTGGAAGTCGGCCAACTCGTAGGTTGAGGCCCGCGTGCCTGTGGGCACGGACCCCCATCCCAGTTCCTCACCGACCAACTGGATATAGTCCTTGGAGGTTGCCCACTCAATAAAGGCCACCGCCGCATCGGCGTTTTCCGTGTTGGCGGGAACGGCCAGCGCCCAGGCCCACAACCAGTTGGCCCCGACGGGGTTGGTCGCATTGGGAGATTGAGCGTAAGCGACGTTGCCCGTCGCCGCAGAACCGTCGCCTTCTAAGAAGGACGCCGCGATGGTCGCGTCAATCCACATGCCGCACGAACCCTCACGGTAGAGGCCGAGGATTTCGTTGAAGGAGTTGCCTTCGGACCCTGGAGGGCCGTAGGAATTCAACAAGTCCACGTAGAAGTTGATGGCGGCGTGCCACTCCGGCGTGTCCAACGTCGGATTGCCATCGGCGTCGAACCAGGCGCCGCCAAATGAGTTAACCACTGTGGTGATGAAGGCCATGTTGTCGCCCCAGCCAGGCTTGCCGCGCAAGCAGGCCCCATAGACACCCTTGTCGGGGTCGTGCATGGCCGCCGCTGCCGCCTTGATGTTTCCCCAAGAATCCTTGTCTCGGATGCTCACACCTGCCGCCTCGGCAAGGTCGCTGCGGTACATGACCATGGACGACTCGCCGTAGAAGGGCGCGGCGTAGAGGTTGCCGCCCGCAGACAAGCCGCCAGCCATGGCAGGCAGAATGTCGTCAACGTCGTAGTCGTCGCCAAACTCAAGGGCCTGGATCCAACCCGCCTCGCCCCAAATCGGCGCCTCGTACATGCCAATGGTAAAGACGTCATAAGCGCCCCCGCCCGTGCCAGCGTCGAGCGTCACTTGCTCACGCAGGGTGCCCTCATCAAGGGTGACCCAATTCAGCGAAACGCCTGTTTCCGCCTCGTAGATCGACGACAGTTCTTGCATATTGACCATATGGCCGTTGTTCACCGTGGCAATGGTCAGCTCCTGCGCTGAAGCAACTGCCGAAATTGCGAGCGCCAAACTCGCAGAAGTCAAAAGACTCTTTTTCATGTGCTTTCCTCCCAAAAAAGGGCTTCCCAGGATTGGGACCCGTCTTATGGTCGCTTTCGCGCGCTCAAGGCCAATAGGATTCCCTCAATCGCCAATACGATACGCGGGATATAGCCCGCAATTTAGCAAAATTTACGCTTTATTGTACCAGTCTTTGTCGATAACGACGCTTATCAACATCCTTTGCGTTGCAACCGGTAGGCGTGAAGCAGGGGTTCGGTGTAGCCGCTGGGTTGGTCGGCGCCTTTGAAGACGAGGTCGCAGGCGGCCTGAAAGGCCAAGGATTCTTCCAAGTTGTCGGTCATGGCCGTGTAGGCAGGATCGGCGGCGTTTTGGGCATCGACGACCCCAGCCATGCGGACCAAGGTTTCCATAACTTGGCCGCGGCTGGCGATGCCGTGGGCCAGCCAATTGGCCATGTGTTGGGCCGAAATCCGCAACGTTGCGCGATCCTCCATCAGGCCCACGTCGTGAATGTCGGGGACTTTGGAGCAGCCGATGCCTTGATCGATCCAGCGCACGACATAACCGAGCAAGCCTTGGGCATTGTTGTCGAGCTCGGCCTGAATCTCCTCGGGCGACCAATTGGTCTCGGGCCCCGCCGTGGGCACGGTCAGGAGGGCGTGCAAGTTGGCCCTGGTGTCCTGAGCACGGTCGAGCTGTAGACGACGCACGTCGACGCGATGATAATGCAACGCGTGCAAGGTTGCCGCCGTCGGTGAGGGCACCCAGGCCGTCGTGGCGGCGGCTTTGGGGTGGTCGATTTTGGCCTGCATCATCTCCGCCATGGCGTCGGGCTTGGCCCACATGCCCTTGCCGATTTGCGCGCGGCCTGCAAAGCCGGCCTTTAGGCCCGCCTCTACATTCCAGTCCTCGTAAGCTGCAATCCAGGGTTCGGCGCGCATGGCCCCCTTCCGCACCATAGGGCCAAGACTGGAAGATGTATGGATCTCGTCGCCCGTGCGGTCCAAAAACCCTGTGTTGATAAAGAAAATCCGATCCTTAGCCGCGTGGATGCAGGCGGGTAGATTGATGGTGGTGCGCCGTTCCTCGTCCATTAGACCCAGCTTCAGGGTGTTGGCACGCAGGCCGAGCGCGGTTTCGACACGCGCGAACAAGGCGCAGGCGAACGCCACCTCTTCAGGCCCATGCATCTTGGGCTTGACGATGTAGACGGAGCCCGCGCGAAAGGTGCGCCGTTCTGCGGGCGGGCGGTTGAGGTCGTGCAAGGCCGCCGCCACGGTAAAGAAGGCGTCCATGATGCCTTCCGGGATCTCCTGCCCCCGCACATCCAAAATCGCTGGCGTGGTCATGAGATGCCCGACATTGCGCACCAGCAACAACGCGCACCCAGGCAAGGTCAGGGGCTGGCCGTCGCGCGCAGTGAAGGGACGATCCGCCGCCAAGGTACGAGTTTGGGTTTTGCCCGCCTTGGTGAAAGCCGCTTCCAAGTCGCCGCGCACCAGGCCCAACCAATTGGCATAGACCAGTGCCTTATCGGCCCCGTCGACCGCTGCGACGGAGTCCTCGCAGTCTTGAATGGTTGTCAGGGCAGACTCCAGCACCAGGTCCGTCACCCCTGCCTTGTCGGTCGCGCCGATGGACGATTGACGGTCGATCTGCACCTCCATATGCAGGCCATGATTGCGCAGCAGCAATGATGTGGGCGCGGCCTGATCGCCTGTGTAGCCAACCAACTGGTCGGGGTTCGCGAGCGGCAGATCAAGGTCGTAAGCGGCAAGATCGTGGTGCGAGCCTTGGCGCAGGGGAAAGGCCGCGTCTAGCACGTCACGGCCATAGGCGATAACCGCGGCGCCGCGCGCGGTATTGTAGCTTTGCCCCGGGGCCAAATCGCCGCTCGTGTCGATGACATCGGTGCCGTAAAGCGCGTCGTAGAGCGACCCCCAGCGCGCATTGGCGGCATTGAGTGCGAAGCGTGCGTTCATGACCGGCACCACCAACTGCGGGCCAGGGACCTCGGCAATCTCAGGGTCGATGTTCTGCGGGTCGATGGTAAAGGCCTCGGGCGCGGGCACCAGGTAGCCAATATCGCGCAAAAAGGCCTCGTACGCCGCCAAGTCGTAGCCTGGATTGGCGGCGTACCAGGCGGTCAGCTGAGCTTGCAAGTCTATGCGCCGTTGCAACAGGCGACGGTTTTCGGGACCAAGATCCGCCACTGCCACCGACAAGGCCGACCAGAATTGATCGGGGCTTAAGCCCGTGCTGGGCAACAGGTCCTCAGCCGTAAATTTCACGAGCGCGGGATCGACGCGTAAGTTGGCGATAGGTTTCAAATTCACGGGCTTGTCCTGGGGTATCGAGTGGCCTGACGGACCTCAGCGCCGGTCAACCGCTATTAGGCTCACACGAATGACCTTAAGTGTTGGTACGATTGGCGATCAAGTCGTCCACCACGCTCGGGTCGGCCAGGGTTGAGGTATCGCCCAAATTGCCGAAATCATTTTCGGCGATTTTGCGCAGGATGCGGCGCATGATTTTGCCCGAGCGGGTCTTTGGCAAGCCAGGGGCGAACTGCAGCAGGTCGGGTGTGGCGACGGGGCCGATTTCCTGACGCACCCATGAGCGCAACTCGGCGTTCAAATCGTCCGATCCTGCCTCGCCCGCGTTCAGGGTGACGTAGCAATAGATGCCCTGGCCCTTGATGTCGTGGGGGTATCCGACGACCGCGGCCTCGGCGACTTTGGGGTGGGCGACCAGGGCGCTTTCGACCTCGGCCGTGCCGAGACGATGGCCCGAGACATTCAGCACGTCGTCGACGCGGCCCGTGATCCAGTAGTGTCCATCCCCATCGCGGCGAGCGCCGTCGCCGGTAAAGTAGCGCCCTGGGAACTGGCTGAAGTAAGTTTCAACAAAGCGCGCGTGGTCGCCGTAGACCGAGCGCATCTGCCCAGGCCACGAGGCGCGCAGGCACAGATTGCCGCGCACGTCGTCGCCGGGCTGCCAAGAAATCTCTTGCCCGTCCTTATCGACCAACAGGGGCTCAATCCCGGGCAAGGGAGTCATGGCCGCACCGGGCTTCAGATCGGGCGTGCTGGGGGTTGGCGAAATCAAAATTCCACCCGTTTCGGTTTGCCACCAAGTATCGACGATGGGACAGCGCCCGCCGCCTACAACGCGGTGGTACCAGTTCCAAGCTTCGGGGTTGATGGGCTCGCCCACCGTGCCCAGCACCTTGAGTTTGGATAGATCGTGCGCTTCCACAAAGGAGTCGCCTTCGCGCATCAGGGCGCGAATTGCCGTAGGCGCCGTGTAGAAAATCTCGACGCCGTGTTTCTCGCACACGGCCCAGAACCGGCCTGCGTCGGGATAAGTCGGCACCCCCTCGAACAAAAGCGTGGTGGCCCCGTTCGCGAGTGGGCCGTAGATCGTGTAGGAGTGTCCCGTGATCCAGCCGACGTCGGCGGTGCACCAATAGATCTGGCCCCGTTCGTAGCCGAACACGTGCTGGTGTGTATGGGCCGCGTACGTCAGGTACCCGCCTGTGGTATGGAGCACGCCCTTGGGTTTGCCCGTCGAGCCCGAGGTGTAGAGGATAAAGAGCGGGTCCTCAGCGTTCATAGGTTCGGGCGGGCAGTCGACGGACTGATCGGCGACCAGCGCCGCATAGTCGTGGTCGCGCCCTGCCTTTAAGGGGCCGTCCTGGCCCGTGGTCGCAATGACAACCACGCCTTTGACGTTGGGGCAAGCCTCCAGGGCTCGATCAACGTTAGCCTTGAGCGGAATCGGGCGACCGCCGCGCAGCCCCTGGTCCGCCGTGATCACCCAGTCAGACTCGCAGTCTTGGATGCGGCCCGCCAAGGCGTCGGGAGAAAATCCGCCAAAGACGATGGAATGAACCGCGCCCAGGCGCGCGCACGCCAGCATGGCGTACGCCGCCTGGGGGATCATGGGCAGGTAGAGCGTCACACGGTCGCCGCGTTGCACGCCTAAGGACTTGAGCCCGTTGGCGAACTTGGCGGTGGCGTCCAGCGCCGCCTGATAGGAAACCTTGAGATCCGCGCTGGGGTCGTCGCCTTCCCAAATGATCGCCGTTTCGCCACCGCGCCCTGCGGCCACGTGTCGGTCGAGGCAATTGGCCGAAACGTTCAAAACACCGTCCTCAAACCACTTGATCGACACGTCGGTGCCGGTTCCCGCGCCGTAGTCCCAGTTTCCTGCCTGCGTCGGCGCTTTGATCCAGTCGAGGCGCGCGGCTTTTTCCATCCAAAATTGTGACATGTCGGTCATAGGGCGTATCCTAAGGTTTGCAGTTCGTGCTTGATTTCGTCCAAAATGGCGGGATCGTCGATGGTTGGCGGCACGCTGACCTTCCCGCCGTCGGCCAAGGTGCGGATCGTGGCGCGTAAAATTTTGCCCGAGCGAGTCTTGGGCAGGCGCTTGACCACCGCGGCCAGCTTGAAAGCGGCAACGGGGCCGATCTTCTCGCGCACCAAATCGACGCACTCGTCGATCACATGATCCGCCGTCTGCCCTGCCTTCAGCACTAGCAGGCCGAGCGGAAGCTGTCCTTTGAGATCATCGGTCACACCGACAACGGCGCATTCGGCCACGGCGGGATGGCTGGCCAACACCTCCTCCAGCGCGCCTGTCGAAAGCCGATGGCCCGCCACGTTCATGACATCGTCGGTGCGCGCCATGACGAACACATAGCCGTCGGCATCAATCATCCCCGCGTCGCCGGTTTGATAAAACCCAGGAAACCCGGTCATATAGGTCTTGAGGTAGCGGTCGTGGGCGTTCCAAATCGTGCCGAAGCACGAGGGCGGCAAAGGGAGTTTGACCACCAAGTTGCCGATCTCCCCCGCCGCCGTGGGCTGGCCCTCATCGCTCAAGACCCGCACATCGTACCCTGGCGCGGGCTTGGACGGGCTGCCAGGTTTCATCGGCAGCGGGTCAAGGCCCATGAAGTTAGAGCAGATGGCCCAAGCTGTCTCCGTCTGCCACCAGTTATCGACAATGGGCACGCCCAGTAAGGATTCGGCCCAGGCGGCGGTGGGTGGGTCGCAGCGCTCACCCGCCAGGAACAAGTACTTGAGGCTGCTCAGATCGCGACCCGCGAGATAGGCTCCGTCGGTGTCCTGTTGCTTAATGGCGCGCATGGCAGTGGGAGCGGTGAAGAGCGCGCGGACCTGGTGCTGTTCGATCAGACGCCAAAAGGCCCCGGGGTCGGGGGTGCCGACGGGCTTGCCCTCGTATAGGACCGTCGCGCAGCCCGCGAGCAAGGGCGCATAGACGATGTAGGAGTGGCCGACGACCCAGCCGATGTCGCTGGCGGCCCAAAAGGTTTGGCCCGCCTGCACATCGTAGAGATGCTTCATCGTCCAATGCAGGGCGACGGCATGGCCGCCGTTTTCCCGCACGATGCCCTTGGGCGCGCCCGTCGTGCCGCTGGTGTAGAGAATATAGAGCGGGTCGCCTGAGTCTAGGGTCACGCACGGCGCAGGCGCGGCCTGATCGAGCATCGACTGCCAATCGAGGAACGCCTCGGGCAGCGGATCGGCAATCTCGGGGCGCTGCAAACAGACCACCGCCGCAGGGCGATGGCGGGCCAAGCCCAGCGCCTCGGTCACGAGGGGGATG
This sequence comes from Alphaproteobacteria bacterium, assembly GCA_965228345.1. GTDB lineage: Bacteria > Pseudomonadota > Alphaproteobacteria > UBA7985 > UBA7985 > CAXQZM01. The sequence goes on from CBDDHH010000004.1 coordinate 389,027, forward strand.
TAGGGCACTTGGCGCGTTGGCTCGATCCCGCCGGTGGCGGTCAAGACCACCTTGGCCTCGGCATCGTCGATGCGCACGGCGATTTCTTTGGCGGCAAAGCCCCCAAAGACCACCGAATGCACCGCCCCGATGCGCGCGCAGGCCAGCATGGCAAAGACCGCCTCGGGCACCATGGGCATGTAAATCAACACCCGGTCGCCCTTGTCCACGTCCAAATTTCGGAGCCCGCCCGCCAGCAGCGCCACCTCAGCCTGAAGCTGTTGGTAGGAAAAGGCCCGCTGCGTTCGCGTGACCGGGCTATCGTAGATCAGCGCTGCGGCATCGCCGCGCCCGGCAGCCACGTGCCGATCGACGGCGTTGTAGCAGGTGTTGAGTTGCCCATCGGGAAACCAGCGCGCCGCCGGGGCCTCAGAAAAATCGCAGGCGCGCGTCGGAGCCATGATCCAGTCGATTTCTTGGGCTGCCCTCAGCCAAAACCCCTCTGGGTCCGCCATCGATTGGGCATAGAGGTCGGCGTAGGTCATATCACAAACCCTTTAGGCACGCGGGTCCTAAATGGCGAGATACTTTTGCAGGAGGTCGGGATTGTCCAGCACCTCTTGGGCTGAGCCTCGATAGGCAAGCTCGCCCGTATCCATGATCAAGGCGCGATCCGCAAGTTCTAGGGCCGCAACCGCATTTTGCTCGACAATCAGGGTCGTAATGCCCTCGTCCTTGATCTGGTGGACGATCTTTTCGATTTCCCGAACCACCGTGGGCGCTAGCCCCTCGTAGGGTTCGTCGAGCAGGAGCAGGCGTATATTGCGCACCAACGCCCGCGCTACTGCCAACATCTGTTGTTCCCCCCCTGATAAAGTTGTGCCTTCTTGATTTTTGCGTTCGGCGAGACGGGGAAATCTGTCGTAGACACGCTCCAAAGTCCATCCTAGGTCGGGGGCAACTTGCGCCAAGGTCAGGTTTTCCTCGACCGTCAAGCCCGTGATGATACGACGGTCCTCGGGCACATACTGAATGCCCACGCGCGCGGCTTCAAAATCCTGCATGGCATGGATGCTCTGACCTTGCAGGTAAATCTCGCCGCTATTGAGCGTCGGCTCGATGGCCCGCGCGATGGCCTTGAGAGTTGAGGTTTTGCCTGCCCCGTTGCGACCCAGCAAAGCGACGACCTCGCCCTCCTCGACCTCAAAACTGACGTTTTGAACGATCCAGGACTCCCCGTAGTAGGCGTTGATATTGGTGCACTCAAAATAGGCCATTAGGTGTCTCCCGCGGGGTGGGCGGCTTTGGCGGCGGCGCTGTCGGTGGTGTTTTCGGTGCCATCGCCGTGGGTATGGGATCCACCCAAATAGGCCTCTTGCACTTTGGGATTGCCCCTAATCTCTTCAGGCTTGCCCTCAGCAATGATCGCGCCTTGCGCCAGAACCGAAATTTTCTCAGCTAGGGAAAAAACCACGTGCATATCATGTTCGATGATGACCTTGGTCAACCCCCGCGCCGCCCCCACCTGCCGCAGCAACGCGATGGTATTGTTGGTGTCCGCGCGGCTCATGCCCGCGGTCGGTTCGTCGAGCAGCAGCAGCTTGGGGTCTTGGACAAGGCACATGGCCATTTCTAAGCGGCGCTTATCGCCGCGCGACAAGTTTTCTGCCAGACCATCGCGCTGGTCCACCAAGCCCACCTCGGCCAGCACGTCCAGGGCCTTTTGCTTGATGTCGCCCTGGTCCAACGCCGCGTTCCAAAAGTTGAACCGGAAGGTGCCGTCGCGCTTGGAAAAGGCGGGGATCATGACATTTTCCAGCAAGCTCAACTCACCAAAAATTTCGGGCGTTTGAAACACGCGGCTGATGCCTGCTTGCGCGATCGTATGGGGCTGCATGTCCAGCAATTGCTGGCCGTTGAACACCACCTGACCCGTATCGGGGCGCAACTTGCCTATAAGACAATTCATGAACGTAGACTTGCCTGCCCCATTGGGGCCAATGATGGCGTGAACCTGGCCCTGGGCAACCTCAAAATTCACATCTTTCAGCGCCTGAAGGCCGCCAAAAGACTTGTTGACCCCCGTTGCCGTCAGCAAGCTCATGAGGCGTCCCCGCGCTTAGGCCGCCGCCGCACTAGGGCCAACAGTCTTTTTGGTAGTTCCATAAGTCCCCCAGGCAAAAACGCGACCACGGCCATAAAGACCAACCCGAGCGTCAGCAGCCAGGTATCACCCAAAAAGGCCTTGACCAAGGCGGTCCAAAATCCCGTGACCTCAATGTTGATGGCAGAGAGGAGTTCCTTGAGATACTCAACCAAACCCGCGCCGATCACGGGGCCAACCAGGGTTCCGACGCCGCCCAGAATGGTCATGATCACAACCTCCCCCGATATATTCCAGATTAGCCGTTCCGCGGTTGTTTGCGAGGTCAAGACGGTCCAGAGCGCACCCGCCATGCCCGCGTAAATGCCCGAGATGACAAAGACCGCCAGCGTATAGCGCTTGGGTTGCAAGCCCGTATAGCCCATGCGCGTTTGGTTGGTTTTGACCGCACGCAACATGAGACCGAACGGCGAGCGTCGGACCCGAATCGAGACGTAAAACCCGAGGATTAGCAAGACGAGGCCGATGGTTGCCCCCGTTTGGTACTGAATTTTTAAGTGCTGACCGAGCAGGTCCACCTCCCACGACCATTTCCCATCACGGTTGAGGGACCCAACCCGATAGGTTTTGGTGCCATCAGCGTTCCTGGTTTGGGTTGGGAACCCAAAGTTTGGCGCGGCTTGATCGGGAACCAAGCCAAAGGCGCGGTCGATCACACGCGCGTCTTTCCAGCGCTTTTGTGGTTGTCCCGTTGCCGCGTCGATCAAGGGCTCGCTGGTGGAACGGAACCTCAGGTTGCCGTCGGCATCGACCGCTTGTTCATCCCCGCTCATGACCGGGACTTGCACGTCATGGAAAATGGTTTCCTTACCTGGGTCTAAGCTGATGCTGTCGTCACCGCCCGTCAGGGTTTTCTGCGGAATCGCGAGCTGGTACATCATGACGGCGAAGGCCAAGGTTAGGATGGAAAAGTAGATTCCTGAGCGTCGCAAACATAAAAAACCCATCACCAGCGCCAGCAGGCCTGCCACCGCGCCGCCGAACACGAGTGCGGGGAGTGCATGCAGCGACAAGAGCTTCATGCACCAAAAGGCGGCGATTGAGCCGGTTCCGTACATGGCCGCATGACCAAAGCTCAAGTATCCCGTCAGGCCAAACAGCAGATTAAAGCCGATGGTGAAGAGGCCGAAGACCGCGAACAACTGATAAAAGGACACGGACCCATGGATGGGTGACATCCAAACGGGCATGGTCAAAACGACCAGAGCGAAGATCCAGAAAACGCGAAAGTCGCGCGCATTGAGACCGAGCATGACCTATTCCTCCATCACGCCGCGCCGCCCCAAGAGACCTCGGGGCAAGGTCAGCAAGATAAGGACCGCAACTAAGTAAATGATGACCTTATTTAGGCCCGGGATCACCGCCTCAATCGCCGAATGGGAAGAAACGGTTTGAGCGATGCCAAGGACGAAACCCGCAAGCACCGCCCCGGAAATGGACCCCATGCCGCCGACGACCACCACGACGAAGGCAATGACCAAAAACTCCATACCTAAGTTGTTGGAAAATGAAGCCGTCGGCACATAGAACAGGCCCGCCAGACCCGCGATCACCGACCCCAAGATAAACATGAGTGTAAAGCGTCGCTGGATATTGATGCCTAACAGACCGACCATCTGGCGGTCCTGCATGCCCGAGCGGATGATCATGCCAAAGCGTGTCAGCTGGATCAGCGCAAACACCCCCGCAATAATGACCGCCGCGACCACGACCAAAAAAGCCCGATACAGTTCCATATCAAAGCTGAAAATTTTGAAGGTCCCCTCCAAAAACGGCGGACGCATATCCGTCATCGTGATGCCCGAAGCGCCGACCAGGGCGCGAACGATTTCCCCAACAACGACTGCCAACCCGAAGGTGACCAAAATTTGCTCGGCGTGTGGGCGCCGATAAAAAAACCGAATGATGCCGCGCTCAATCCCCCAAGCGATCAGGGCCATAAAGACGATGGCAACGATCAAGCCGACGAACAGGGCGTTTTGAGCGAGCCAGGAATCGGCCCCGGCACCCAGGAGATACTCCCCCAAGGACACCTCTGGAAAGCTGTCGTTGCCGAGGAAGTCTTTGATTGGCGCCGCGCCGAAATCAGTAATAAACTCTGCCTCAAAAAAGTACCGCGTCCCCAGCAGCACCAAGGCACCGAGCATAAAGAGCGCGCCGTGGGCGAAGTTCACGACCCCCAAAGTGCCAAACACCAGCGTCAATCCCAGGGCGATCAAGGCGTAGTTGGCCCCGCGGTCCAGGCCCGCAATGAACAGGTTTATTAGGTCGCGCATGCGCCGCTTCCTCCCAAAAAGGTGACGTGCAGGGGGCTGACTTGGTGCCATACCCCAGCGGCGTCGCGGCGGTCTAGGGCACCCAACATCTTAAATTGGCGGGCGGGCCGTGATCGGCCCGCCCCACTAGTAAAAAATCGATCGCTTAGATGGGGCCGAGTTCGCCGCCGAACTTGTCGGGGGCATACTCAACTTGCGCACGGGGTGTGACCTCGACGATTTCGAGCAAGTCGTACTCCGTTGTCGCGTTCTCGTTGCCCTTCACGACTAAGACGTCTTTGAAGCACTGATGGTCCTCGGCCCGGTACTCGGTCGGACCGTTGCCCATGCCATCGAAAGTCATCCCCTCGAGGGTCGGGATCACGCCAGCGGGGTCGAATGTGCCCGCGCGCTGGCACGCCTCGGCGTAGAGGATGGTTTGCACATAGCAGGTATGCGCGGCCTGGCTGGGCGGGAAGCCGTACTTCTCCCCGAAAGACCGTACGAAGACCGCGGAAGCGGGATCGGAATCCTGCAACTGCCAGTTCCACCCCGTCGATCCGTAGATGCCGACAACGTTGGACCCAGCGCCTTGTGCCATGAGGCGGGAGTAGAGCGGCACAACGACTTCAAAGTTGTTGCCGTTGGCTGACGCATCGCGCATGCCCCGCGCCACCGCCTGCGATAGGGAGTTGACCATATCTCGGCCGTAGTGGTTGAGGACCAAGACATCGGCACCCGAATCGAGCACCGGCGCCAAGAATTCGGAGAAATCGCTCGCGCCCAGGGGCGTGCGAACGGCGTTGACAGTTTCCCAGCCTAAGGCTTCGGTATACTCCTTAATCGACCCCTCTTGCGACCAACCCCAAGTATAGTCAGCGGTTAGGTGGTAGGCACGACGTTCGGTACCGAGCTCATTGCCCAGGATCGGGGCCAAAGCCGAGCCCGACATCTCCGTGTTGAAGAAATGGCGGAAGCCGTAGCGGCGGCGATCCTTACCCGTTGTGTCGTTGGAGTGGGTGAGGCCGCACATGAAGACAACCTTCTTCTCCTGCGCCAAGTTCTGCTGAGCAATGGCGACACCCGAGGACGACCCGCCTGTAAACATGATCACCCCATCGGATTCGATCATGCGATTGGCCGAGGCCACGGCCGGGTCGGGCTTGGTTTGCGTATCGCCCGTGACGTACTCCACGGTTTTGCCGTTGATGCCCCCTGTCAGCGCCGACTTCTCGCCGCCAACGGTCATGGTATCGATGAACCCGCCGCCGCCAGCGTTTATTTGCTCAACCGCCAACTGGTAGGCGCGCAATTCGTCCGCGCCTTCATCGGCGTAGGCGCCCGATTGGGGCACATTGAAGCCGAACTTCACAGTGTCGCCCGTGGGGGCGTTGGTGTAGGCATGGGCATTGCGCACGAAGGCAAAGGGCGCAACACCGCCCAAGAGGGCGGCGCCCGCGCCGCGCTTGAGCACGCTGCGGCGGCTCAGGGTTTTCTTTGTCTGATCCATGAAGATCCTCCCGAGGTCAGATAGATGATGTGGACGCGGACCTGGCGGTATCCCCAACCTATGGGCACCAAGCCCCCGCTGCTCCCATCGTGGAAGCTCAAGCCCCTTGTCGTCACGGGTCGAGGGATGAAAATGAAAAGGGCTCGACAGTGCCCAATCCAGAAAGAAATTTTTCATTGGTGACATGCTCATAAATATATTTACAAGACGTTGCATGAGTGGAGCCTTGCATGCGTGACGCCCGACCCATATCGCACCAAGGCGCGGAAATTCCAGGGTCTGGACTCGTGCACCTGCATCTCTACCAGCACCTGACGGGCTGTTCGGGCAAGGCCCTCGCCAAAGCCCTAGGGGTATCGCCCGCCTCTGCCTCCCTCATGCTCGCAGGCGCGCGATACGTTCGCGCAGATGTTCAAGCACGCCTCCATACCTTGTTGGCCGCGCATGCGGGCCTAGGGGACTTCCAGCGAGTGTGCGTGGGCTTGGAGATGCGTCTGGCCCGCGCCCTGAACGAGGAGGAGTTGCTGGCGCTCATCCCCAGCTACGGACTTGTTCGCGCATTGCTAAGCGCCCCTGCCTGGCACGCGGACCAAGGGGGAGACGAGGCCCTCCAGGCCCAGGGTCTTGACCCCCAGCGGACCTTTGACGTTTCAACCGCCTTGGCGAGCCTGACGTCTTTGGCGGACATTTTGGTCGAAGAGCCCGACTTGCCTGTCGATCAGCGGCAGCAGTTCCTACACGAGATCAGAGATGCGGCGGGGCGCTTAACCACCCTAGTGTCCCCCGTTGTCGCCCCCGCAGGTCCCCCGACCCCAACCACGCCTGTGCGGCCCAATCGGTTTGTCGATCAGGTGGTCGGGTCGGCGGGCTACTATTTTGAAACCTTGGAGCGCGAGGCCGACCTGATCGTGCGACGCGCGCGCCGCCACGGCCCCTTGGGCAGCGCTGCTTTGGTTGCGCGCCTCGAACAAGACTTGGGCCGCAAAATTGATTGGCAAGCCCCTCCCGACAAGGTGCTGCGGACCGAGACCTTTGTTCCTGCCGCGACCCTCACGCCGCAGGAACCCTTGCGCCTAGATGCTTCCTTGGGTGAGGCGCAGCTGCGCTTTCGCTTAGGGCAATTTTTGGCGGCTCAAGAGGCGCGCCCAGCGCTTGATGTCATGGTCAACCAGGCAGATCCGCCCAACCAAGACTGCGCGGTGGCGCTACGCAAGGCCTTGGTCGCCTACACCGCCGCCGCCATGTTCATGCCCTACGAACCCTTTTTGGGTGCAGCGACGCTGCAAGGGTACGATTTGGATTGGCTCAGCCGCCATTTTGGATGCAGTTTTGATCAAGTTTGCCACCGCCTGATCGCGCTCCGACGGCCCGACCGACCTGGCATTCCCTTTGGCTTGCTGCGGGTCTCGCCTGCGGGCCATACCCTCACACGCATCGCTTTGCCGGGCTTGGCCCTCCCTGACCAGCAGGCGGGCTGTCCCTTGTGGGCAATCTATGGGGCCCTACAACGCCCCGGCGATACCCTTACCCAGCTGGCGGCGTTTCCAGGCGGTGAGCGCTTTTTGCTCATCGCCCGCGCATCGGCAGGGCCGCGCGGACATTATGGACAGCCGCGCCGTCTCACATCGCTTATGCTTGCTTGCGACTGGGCCTACGCCAACGCCCTGATCTACGCTGATGCTCACGATCCTGGCCGTCCGTCGTCGGTGTCACACGTCGGCAGTGCCTGCCACGCCTGCCCCCGGCCCGCGTGCGAGAGCCGCGTCCTCAATCGCCGCTGGTATCATACCAGTTCCCCTTAAAACAGACTCTTTATGAACTGGTATAGGGCCGCGACTGCGGCCCCGAGATCGGCGGACACGCGCTTCGGGGTATAAGCGAAGGGGAGGCGAAACGCGAAGCGTTTCTGCCGTGAGTATCCATGATACATCAAGGGGCAATTTGTGACCATTTTCTGTTTTCCCGCAAGAGGGCATTGCGTACAGGGGCTTTCCCCCCTTGATACGGGCGACACCCTTAAGCGTTCCTGATTGGGATTGCATAGGAGCCAAGCCAGCTAGAGCGCCGATCTTTTTCTGACTGAGCGTGCCAAGCTCTGGCATGTTGGTCAGAAGGGATATGGCTGTTCGTGCCGCAAGCCCTGGGATTGTGATCAAGATATTGAAGCGCTCCAAGAGATCAGGATGGGCTTCGATGAGCTTCTTGGTCTTGAGGGTTAGCTGTTCGATCTCCTTTTCGAGGGTCTTGAGCATTCTCGTTGCAAGCCTCACAGCGGCCTTATGGGTAACGACTTTCTTCCTGTTGCTCCACTGCGTTTGCGTTTGCACAAGCCCTTGATGAAGACTTTGGTATTCTCCAAGAGTTTCAATGACTTCATCGCGTATCTTGGTGGGCTCAAGGGGGAGGGTTTGGCCCATGAGTGCCAGGATTTTCGCATCGACCTTATCGGTTTTTGCGAGTTGGCCGATGCTGTTGGCAAAGCATCGCGCTTGCCAAGGGTTGACCTTTGCGTAAGCGATTTGGGCTTGAGCAAGGCCCCGTTCCAAGGCTCTGTGATAGAAGCCAGTTGCCTCAAAAACGACCAGGCAATCAGGAAGCTTGCTCAAGGTCTTGATGAGAGCCTTAATCCCGCAAGGGGTATTGGGCTTGCAGCTATGGTTTTGGCCATTTGACACAAAAATATCGAATTGGGCTTTTGAAACATCAATTCCGATGGTAACTTGTGACATCTTTGCGTTCCCTTTCTTGTCATACGGGACGCACAGCTGGCTCCCTAGTAAAGGCCTCTGCATAACTGCGACTTCGGATCAAAGGACCACAATATGTGGTGTCATAATAGCAAAGTTAGCACCATATCTTGCTATCAACTTTCGATCCTCTGATTTATGCAGAGGTCTTTAGTAGACCTGATTCGCAATAGGGAGAAAGAACACAGACGGACTTGTCCCTTAGTGCTTATCTTAGCAAATTTTTAAATTGATGTTTGCCAGAGCCGCGACATTCTTAGCAATCATGTTCTCATGTCGGTTTCCTCTAGAGATGTCAGAGAAAATGTTGAACTTTTTCATGCGTCCAATGCCATGCTCAACCTTCACGCGCATAGAGCTGAACCACTTATTGTAGTCTTTTTGTTCTTGGCTTAGATTTTGGTTCTTGGTTTTCTTTATCGGGACTTCGCAGTTGGTTCCTACATAAGCTAAGTCGCCCAAGAGCAGGGTATCTGGTGGCTTGTCCAGATGGCTTTGATCATAAAGGGTTTTGTCGTGCTTGCGCCCAGGGTGAACGGGGCCACAAGCACGAATGCGCTTCTTATCATCGACGACAATTTGATGCTTATGAGTAAAGCGCTTCTTTTTCCCCGAGTAGATCTTCTTTCGGCCCTTCGAAAGACCTCTGCATAATAAACGGCGAACGCCGCAAGAATCAACATTTAGTTGCTTCTAGGACGTTTGATGCCAACATTTTGTGCTTTCGCTTTTAAGAATCGTGTTATGCAGAGGTCTTTTCGATTTCTTGGGGCGCTGACAGGGGCGCTCGGTCCCATCGACAATCAGATATATGAGCTGCTCCTTATCATCCTCACTTAAAGCAAGCCTGCGCTCGGGCATCTGAAAATGGCCTGCCAATAGCTTGGTCATTGTATTGGCGGTTCGGATGCTCGTGCTATCTGAAACCGAAAATATCAAACCCAGAAACTCATGATTGATGTAAGTCCGATAATAGATCAGGCATAAAAGCAGCATCTCCTCAAAGCTTAGCTTATGGCTTGGCCCGCCCCCAATCGCGCGTTGGCGATGGGGGCGAGATAGACGCTGATGGTTGTGAGCCTCCCAAAGCGGCAAAATCTTCTCTGAAATGTCGTCAAAATCGCTGACACTTATCCCACTTAAGCGGAAAAACAGGCGCGGTTGCTTCTTAAGGATTTTGAAGGTTCTCATAAAAAGGCTAGAACCAGCCAAACCTGACTTCGACAAGACCTTGTTTGCATGCAAAAGCTCTTTTTCAGTTTATCGTGAAGCGGGTCTACCATGCTCCTGCTCTGGCGATTTGCCTAGACTTGCCGGGCTCCTTTCGGTCCATGGACCAAGTTCTCGCCGAAACTTTACTTCCTCTTTGTCATGGATGGGGGTAGAGCTGCGTCATGCTTAAAGACCGCTTTCGCGCTGTTCGGGCGCCCCTCGTGATTGCCGTGATCGTCCTATCCTTCGTCAATCTCGGGATCGCCCTCTATGCCCTTACCTCGTTGAACGATGCCAAGCGTACCTTGGACTCCCAGATCGGCCTGACCGCCGAACTTCGCGATGCGGCGCAGGGCTTGCAAGTTCGTTTTGACGCCGCCCAAGAGCTGTTGGCGGCGCAGGAGGCAGAACTCGCCACCTATGGCAACTCCGATACGAACACCGCCACCATGCTTGCGGGCCTGGAACGTCTCGCCAGCGATCTTGGCGACCGCGTCTTGGACTTGGAGTCCGTCACCGCAGAGAGCTTTGACGAACGGGTCCGTGCCGCCTTGCTGAACGATCCAGGCATGTTGTTCGCCGCCGTTGACGCCTTCGAGCAGACGCAGAACGCTAATTTGTTCGCCACCTACGCTCCAGATATTCAGAGCGATCCGTTCCTGCCCGTGTTCGGCAATCCCAACGGCGACATCACACTCGTCGAATATTTCGACTACAACTGCGGTTTTTGCCGTCGCGCGATGAACGACGTGCTGAATTTGGTCGAGGCTGACGGCAACATAAGGTTAATTTTCAAGGAATTCCCCATTCTGTCTCAAGAAAGCCTCGACGCCGCGATGGTCGCCATGGCCGCCGCGCAGCATGTTTCCTACCTAGACCTCCACCGCGCCGCCATGGGCGCGCCTGGCCGAATGACGGGGGATTCCATGTTGGCACTTGCGGTCGAACTGGGCGCCAGCGCCGACGCAATTCGAACCACGCAGGCACAACAGCGCGCGCAGTTAACCGCCAACTTAGACCGCACGCGCACCGTGAGCCAGGCCATGGGTATAACAGGCACACCTGCCTTTTTCATTGAGGATCGCCTGATCCCGGGGGCTTTGAGCGGCGCCGAGCTCGCCCAAGTCGTCGCAGAAGTGCGGGCTGAACGCCAAGGCGATAGCTCACCCTGAGGGGGACCCATCCTGGTGTTTAATCTTCGCTATGTCCTTTATTGGCGCTCAGCTTATCGTCTTAAAATGTGATCATTTTAAGACGGCTTGGCTGTACCAGTTTTCCTTGGGAATGACTCTTTATGAACTGGTATAAGGGCCGGGACTGCGGCCCCCCGAAGCGGCCCCGAGGTGAGCCACGAACGTGCCTCGGGGCATAAGCGAAGGCCTCGTCCCGCGATCGGGCTGAACGAGCGTAGCGAGTTCATGGAGACCGCAACCCAAAAAGCAGAAACGCGAAGCGTTTCTACCGTGAGACCAAAATTTTCGTAACTGAGTCACCATTTATGAAAATTGGTATGCGAGTTTTTTTTCAGCCCCGCGCGTTGACGCTCTGCTTGCCAATCCATAGTTGACTGACTCCAGCGGCTCGAAGGTTTGAGTCGTCGAGCCGTCCGTGGACGCGCAGCGCGCTTTATACCAGCGGCAATTGACAGTGACTCTCATAAACCCAACCAACGGGGCGTTGAAAACGACCCTTGGTATGAAAGACCAAGCGACGAAGGACAAGACCATGAAGAATATGCAAACCATGATAAAGCAGGCCCAGCGCATGCAGGCCAAAATGCAGGAGGTGCAGGACAAGCTGGGCGACCTGGAGGTTCAAGGCCAATCGGGCGGCGGATTGGTGACCGCGACGGCGACGGGCAAAGGCACCCTCAAAGCACTGACCATCGACCCGTCCCTGATCGACCCTGAAGACCCGCATATGCTTCAAGACCTGATCGTCGCTGCCGTCAACGAGGCGCAGACCATAGCGGAGGCGGAAGCGGCCAAATCCATGCAAGCCGCCACGGGCGGGTTGAAGTTGCCTGAGGGGTTTGGGTTCTAGGCACCCTGAGACCGAAGTTGGCAGGGAACGATGATTTCCCAAATTGATGAGCTGATCGGCCTGCTGGCGCGCTTACCGGGAATCGGCCCCCGCTCGGCGCGGCGCATGGCGCTCAATCTGTTACAACGCAAAACCGACCTCATGACCCCGCTCGCCCGCACCCTGGCGCGCGTGGCCGCGGAGGTGCAACCGTGCGGGGAGTGCGGCAATCTGGATGCCGCGCCCCTATGCCGCATATGCCGCGACTTGGGCCGCGACCGCAGCCGGGTCTGCGTGGTTGAGCAGGTCGCCGACGTTTGGGCGCTGGAACGGGCGCGAACCTACAAGGGGCTTTACCATGTCTTGGGCGGGCGCTTGTCGGCCTTAGATGGAATTTCGCCCGAGGGGTTGCGCACGGCACCGTTGCAACGGCGGATCGCGGGCGGCGATGTCGTTGAGGTCATTTTGGCGCTGTCCGCGACGGTCGAGGGTCAATCGACCGCCCACTTTGTACAGGATTTATTGGCGCGCAGCGACGTGACGGTAACCAAGTTGGCCCAAGGCCTGCCCGTCGGCGGCGCGGTCGAGTACCTCGACGAAGGCACCCTTGCCACCGCCCTACGGGGTCGAAGGGAAGTTTGAACTTTGCGAAACGGAAGACACTCCCGTGACCCTCGATATGAGTCTCCTGATTTCTGGAAAAGACCTCTGCATAAGGAAGGTTTCCAATTCAGGATTCCCGGCGATTGGGGGATGTGCTATGTACTTGAGACCTTATACCAACGGTCATAGAAAGTGACTTTTTCATGACCGTTTCGTGTCTCACGGAAGAAACGCTTCGCGTTTCGCCGCCCCTCCGCTTAAACCCCGAGGCGCTTTCTTAGCTGTTCTCGGGGCCGCAGTTGCGGCCCTTATACCAGCGATCATAAGAGTCATTTATAATTGCCGCTGGTATAAACCTTTTGCGGCCACAGCTTTATTTGACCTTAGGGCATCTCAAGAGTCCGATGATTCTGGCTAACTCGCCCGGGAAATCTTGGCGGCGAATCACACGATCGACCATGCCATGGTCTCGCAAGTACTCCGCGGTTTGAAACCCATCAGGTAAATCTTCGCCAATGGTTTGCTTGATCACGCGTGCGCCCGCAAAACCAATAATAGCCCGTGGTTCGGCCAAGTGCAAATCCCCCAACATGGCGAAGGAGGCGGTAACGCCGCCCGTGGTTGGGTGTGTGAGTTGCACGATATGGGGCAATCCTGCCTCGCGAACCATATCGACCGCCAAGATCGAACGAGGCAACTGCATGAGCGAAAGGATCCCCTCCTGCATGCGGGCGCCGCCCGAGGCCGGGATGGTCAGAAAGGTCGCGTCGGTGGCGACGGCTTGTTCGGCCGCCCGCACCAACCCCTCGCCCACCGCCAACCCCATAGACCCGCCCATAAAGGCAAAGTTGAAGGCAGCGGTGACCACTGAATGCCCACCGACCGCCCCCGTGGCGACAACCAGCGCTTCCTTAATGTCGGACTTGGCGACATTTTCACGTATTCGGGCGCTGTAGGTTTTCTTGTCTTTAAATTTTAACGGGTCCTGCGGCACCTCGGGCAGAGGCAAAAGGGTAAACTGCCCCGCATCGTAGAGGTAGGTGAGCCGATCCAAAACCGGCCACAGTCGATGATCGTTGCAGTTGGGGCAGGTGTGCTGCGTATCGGCTAAATTCCTCAAGTAAATCATCTGACCGCAAGCCCCGCACTTGTCCCATAAGTCATCGGGTGCATCCCGCTTTACCAAGTTGGAAAGGGGTTTTCGCACGTAGGAGGTCAGCCAATTCATGGCGCGGGGCTACCTCTTTCGCGGGCCTATATCAAGCAAGCTTCAGCGTTCAACAAGCGCTCCTTCCGCGTCAAGCCCCAGCGATAGCCGCCAAGCGCGCCGTCGTTGCGCAGCACCCTGTGACAGGGTATTAGCAGGGACACTTGATTGGTTGCGCACCCACGGCCGACCGCTCGCTGGCCGCGTTCCATCCCCAGATGACGCGCCAAATCCGAATAGGTCCAGACCTCGCCGATGGGAATTTCCATGAGCGCATGCCAAACCCGGCGTTGAAAGGCGGTACCTGCCACATCCAGCGGGATGTTCTGCGCCTCGATCCAGCGCCCCTCCAAGACTGCTAAGGTTTTAGCGATGAGACTAGTGAGCGCCCTATCTGCAGCTTCAATTTGGGTTGCGGCAGGAAACTCGGCCTGCAGCTCCGCGATCAGCGCCTGATCTTCGTCACCAAATGCCAGAAAGCACAGACCCTGCATGGTCGCCGCGATCAGCAGGCGGTCCAATGGCGAATCGACCACGGCGTAGAGAATGTGGGCACCGCGCCCGCCTCTAGCGTAGGAGGCAGGCGTCATACCCAAGCGCAGGTTCGCGCTTTCGTACAAGCGCGACGGGGCACCGTAGCCCGCACTATAAATGGCCTCGGTCGGACGTTCGCCTCCCTTGACCGCTTGCTTGAACCGTTCGAGTTTGCGCTGACTGGCGTAGGCAGCGGCGGTGATGCCCAGGTGCCGCTTAAACAAACGGCTCAGCTCATAAGGTTGGAGGCCGCAAGCGTCGGCAATGGCAGCGAGGCAGAGGTCGCCGCTATCGAGGGCCTTGTCGATGGCGGCGGAGGCAAAAGTGAGGGTCTGGCTCATTCCCGCACCCTAACCGCTGGCGTGCGGGGGTCCTATCCGTTTCTTGCAGAAAAGCCCACTACGAGCGCCTATTTTCGATTGACCAGGCGGTCGTAGTCCTCTGCCAAGCCATGGGTCACCTGGCCCACCTGGTACTGAACATCCTCAATCTGGCGAATCGGTGTGACCTCAGCCGCCGTTCCTGTAAAAAAAGCTTCGGCAAAGGTCGGTAGTTCCTCAGGCCTGATCGCGCGTTCAACAACCTCGAGCCCTTTGTCGCGTGCCAAGCCAATGACGGTTTGACGGGTGATGCCATTTAAGAAGCAGTCCGGCGTCGGCGTATGGAGGGCACCGTCGCGCACGAAGAATACGTTGGCCCCCGTACCCTCAGCGATTTGGCCGCGCCAATCGAGCATGAGGGCATCGTCGTAGCCTTTGGCAACCGCCGCCGACTTGGACATGGAACAGATCATGTAGAGGCCCGATGCCTTAGCTTCACAAGGGGCGGTGGCGGGATCGGGACGCCGCCAGTCCCCCAAGCACAACTTCTGCCCACGCATCTTGTTGGCGTAATAGTCGCCCCATTTCCATGCCGCGACGGCCACATGCACGTCGATATTGTCACGATCAATGGCCACTTTCTCGGTCCCGCACCAAGCAATGGGACGAACGTAACCCGAGATCAGATCCTCAGACGCCACTGCGTCTAGGCAAGCCTTGTTCAACTCCGCGAGTGTAAAGGGAATCTGGAACCCCAGGATTTCCGCTGACTTTAGCAGGCGCCGATTATGCGCCGTCATTTCAAAAATCTTACCCTCGTAAACGCGCACGCCCTCAAACACCGAGGACCCATAGTGCAAGCCATGGGTCAGCACATGGACCTGAGCTGCCGACCAGTCGACCATTTTGCCGTCGTACCAAATTTTGCTGCCGCATGATTCAAAACCCATGGGGTGTCCTTTCTCCAACTCTAGGGGTCGTTTGCAAAGACCCTTGTCTTTCCTAACGGAATACGGCACTTATGTCAACATGCCTGACATAAAACATCCCGCAAACCCCCTGTTCCTAAGGGATCAAGACCTGCGCCAAGCCATGGAGCTTATGTATTTTGCCTATCGGCGTTTTACCGAAGCTGCCGACCAGATCTTGGCCGACCAAGAGTTGGGGCGGGCACATCATCGGGCGCTCTATTTTATTCACCGCCATCCAGGTATGACGGTTAAGGAATTGCTGACGGTTTTGCAGATCACCAAGCAATCTCTGGCGCGGGTCCTCAAAACCTTGATCGACACGGGCTTGGTTGAGAGCCAAATGGGCCATCAGGACCGACGCGAACGTCGGCTTTCGCTTAGCGGAACGGGCGGGGCCCTAGAGACCCAAGTAGCGCACGCGCAGATGCGCCTCCTCAAAGAAACCTTCCTGGCCGCAGGGCCCGAGGCCGTCGCGGGGTTCCGTACCGTCATGATGGGTCTGGTCCCGAGAGAAGCGCTGGAACGATTCGCTTGACGTTTGGGCCTATAATTTGGTTTCTAGGATGCCCAAGACTTATGAGGGGGAGCCGATTCTATGACTTGCAGTTGCACGACACGACGCGCTTTCTTGCGCGGCAGCGCCGGTTTGGCGGCAGGCACGGCCCTTTCCGGATGCGAAGACAACGTCATGGGCCGATCGGCGCTCCTGCTCTACGACGAAGATGAATTGGCGACCATGAGCGCGTCGTATTGGGCACAATTGCAAACCGAGTCGACGATTTCGAACGACCCCGCCGATCTAAAACGAGTCCTTAGGGTCGGCATGGATATGGTCAAGGTCTCAGGTGTGGGCGGAGATCCCGAATTTTTGGTCATCGCCGACGACGCACCCAACGCCTTTGTGCTACCAGGAACCAAAGTGGGTGTGCACACCGGTCTCTTGGATCTTGCCGACAGCGACGATGAATTGGCTGCCGTTCTCGGCCACGAAATGGGTCATGTGGTCGCGGGCCACGCCAATGAGCGGATCAGCCAGCAAAGCGTCACCAACCTTTTAATCGGCATTGCGACCGATTTTGGCCAGGACGAAGTGCTTGAACAACAGTTGAGTCTGGCCGCCCAGCTTGGCATTTTGTTGCCTTATTCGCGCGAACACGAACTGGAATCCGACCGCTTGGGCGTCCGCTACGCCGCCGCCGCCGGTTACGACCCCAGTGGCGCGCTCAGCCTCTGGGACAAGATGGCGGCCGTTGGGGGTGGACAAATCGAGTTTTTGTCAACGCACCCTGTTGCCAAAAACCGCAAAGCGGTGATCTCGGCGGAGATCGCAAACCTCTGACACCAGCGGCAATTATAAATGACTCTTATGGTCGCTGGTATGAAGCGCGTTTAGGCTCCACTCAGGCCGCGCTCGTGAGAAGCCTCTTTGGAAACTAAGAAGAACTCGGGCATCCCTTCACCACCGTAACCTTCTGCTGGATCGGGCCGCATGTCCCTAAGGAGCGCGCAAGGAACTTCGAACATGATTGCCCACCATCGAGCCAGGGCCTCCTCACCTGGCAGAAGTTGGGGAGCCGCATGCACTGGGTCGAACGCCGCAAACAGGATCAGATCGGCGCCCGCCTCGGCCAGTTCCATGGCCCCATGGCGGTCTTGCGCCAAGCCAACCAGTTGCAAATCGCGTGAGCGCGCGCGCAGAGCCTTCAGAAGGTCGAGCTGCGGCGTCCAAAACCCATCGGCTCCGTCGTCATCCGCACTCACTGTGCGGATCAACGCCACCTCCGCGCGGTCCGCCGCCGCCTGCCAGGCAGGGGTTTGAGGGCCCGGATCGTCCGAAAGGATCACCGCGCTGACGCCCGATGGGATCGCTGCGGGGCCGTGGTCGGGTCGAAGCAGGGCAAGAAACGGGCTGGGGATCATGGTGGCCCTTTGCCATATCAGGTTGGCTTTTTCCATGGACATGGGCGCGAGCGCGGGCCACAAGGGTTAGCCATGGTATCCAATCCTGTCCACTTTGGCGTCGGACTGTTCGTATTGGCCAACTTGGGCTTTGCCCTAACCGATGCGTCGGCCAAGTGGCTCATGCAAACTGTGGGAGTCTTGCCCCTCTATATGATCGCTGTCCGACTCGTAACCGGTCAACTTTCATCTGGGGCCCTGGGCTACGCTATGGCGGGCCGCGGGGTCTGGCGCACATCGTCACTGCGACTCAACTTGATGCGTTCCGCGCTCATGGCGGGGACAACGCTGATGAACTTTTGGGCGGTCTCCTATCTTGATCTGACCACCTCGATCACCATTGTGTTTGCCGCCCCCTTTATCGTCACGGTCTTCGCCTGGGCCTTCTTGAAGGAACAGGTCGGCCGACATCGGCTTGCCGCCGTTGCCCTAGGGTTTGTCGGGGTCGTCGTCGTGATCAATCCTGCGGGAGAGTCGTTCCATCCCGCCATGCTGATTCCCGTTGGAACGGCCCTGACCATCGCGGCGCTGTCGATCGTGACCCGTTACGGCACCGGCCATGACGGCTTAGGAACGCAAACCTTCTATACGACCTTGGTCGGGGCCTTGATCGGCCTGCCGCTCCTGTTCGTTCTCGACAGTCCCATGCCGACTCACCCCGCGCAATGGGTTTTGTTTCTGGCCGTCGGGACCGTGTTCGGAACGGCGGGGCACTATTTGAACGTCGTGGCGCACCGTTTTGCCCCCGCGTCTGTCTTGGCGCCGTTCCTCTATACCCAGCTTTTCTGGATGACCCTGACCCAGTACGCGATCGACGGTCGATTACCTGGGTGGAACACGCTCGCGGGCGCACTGATCATCATCACTTCGGGTCTCTACCTTTGGTATCGTGGACGACTAAAAAGCCGCTAGATTTAGGTGACGTGCTAGTGCGAGAACGCTCGTGCCGCTTATCATCGCAAGCAAAGTACTGCCCGTTGTGCATGTTACCAGCACAACCAGAGCACTGGCGATGGCGCCGATCCACCCCAAGTTCCAAACCGTCGGCGCCACGAGGGAGATCAAAACGAACGCGGGCAAGCGATCCAAAACATAAGCCAAGCAGCCCGTACGCGGCAGCAGACCACCCATGAGGTACCCGCCCAAGCGAAAAGCCCAGGTGATGGCGGCCATGCCCAAGATTAGCCAAGCGGCATAAGAAGACATTAGCGCAGAACCTGTGTGGACGGTGCGTCGAAGTCGGGACGGTAGGTTAATGCGGCAACGCCGCAACCGATTATCGCGCCGCCGACGATGTAGAGACTGTGGTAGTCGGCATGCTCGGGCAATACCTCGGCGAATCCTATGGCCCCTGCAGCTGCGGCCGCGACGGGCAACCCGTCCCACCGTCGTTTGACGAAGGAGAGCGTGAGAGCCAAAAATATGGCCGCAAAGGTGAAGTCGAGGCCCCAGCGTTCGATGGTTTGTGAGGGGTCGGGCAGGCCCCCCCCTACCGCCAAGCCTATTTGCCCGCCCAACTGCCAGAATAGCAACACCGCCAACCCGGACCCGAGCAAGAAGGCCGCGCCAATCGTAGGCTCGCGCTCGCGCTGCGCGAGGGTCAGGGCCCAGTTCTCATCGGCCGAGTACCAAAGCGCCGCCAGCCGCAGCGGCCACGGCGCCGTCTCCAATACTCCCCTCAAGGTCAGACCCACCATCATGTAACGCAGGTTGATGGCCGCCGTTGCCAGCAACAGCACCCAAATCGGGCTGCCCCAACCCTCGACCACGACAAACTGCGAGGCCCCTGCGAAGACGGTGAAAGACTTGATCAGCAGCTCCCCCCAACTAAGATCCTGCGCCGCCGCGCCGACCCCCATGACCAAACCATAAACCCCCACGGCGAGGGATACGGGCAGAGCAAGCCGAACCCCCAAAAAGAGCTGTTTTCTCATGATCAATGCTAACAAGAAGGGCCGCGTGCAAGGACTCTTGCTATCAAAATGGCCTGAAAGAGTCGCGCAATTCGGGCCGCTGCAGTTACAATCTACTGCTTGGGTAAAGCATCGAAAGACGTTACTACCAATTCAGACCCGGCCCGCAATTCCTCGCTGACTTCTGCACGAATTTCCTCCTCAAGTCGCCAAAACAACTCAGGAAGAAGCTCTTCGTAACTTACAGGTTCGGACTCCGACGCAGAATCTAAGTAAATGATGTGGAAACCAAATTCTGTTTCCACGGGCCGCAGGCTATAGGTCCCAGGGTCAAGGGCGAAAGCGGCTTCTTCAAACGAACCAACCATTTGGCCGCGACCAAAGGTCCCTAGACTCCCACCATTGGGGCCCGAGGGACCGATGGAGAGTTCTTGAGCCAGGCTGGAAAAGTCTTCGCCCGCATTCAGACGTGTGATCGCGGCCTCGGCCTCCTCAGCAGTTGCAAGCAAAATGTGGCTGGCGGTGATCTGCGGCGCGCCGACAAAGTCGACAAGGTAGGTATCGTAGGCAGCCTGAAGTCGTTCATCGGTTGTGCGCAGGGCCAGTTGCTGATTGATGTAAGCGTCAGCCAGCAAGGCATTGGTCAAAACCCTTAGCGAATTCTGCACTGCGGGGTCGTCGTCGATGCTGAGCGCCATGGCCGCGGCCGCCGCTAGTTCTTGTTCGGCCGCAAGGTTGGTCAGCGTGGGGTAGGCAGCAATAATATCGATGTTGGCGGGATCGCTGACCCGCAGCGCAGCGAACTCCATCAGGTATGAAAAGCTGTAGTCTTCACCATTGAGAGTGAAGGCAACGGCGTCGGGTTGCGGCAAAGCCGGTCCACCAGGGACCGCGTCCCCATCATTTTGGGCCTCCAAAGGAACGGAAGTGAAAGCAAGGGCTATGAAGAGCCTGAGGAAGTGTCGCATGGGGTCTCCTATTGGATCAGTTTGTATGAACATTCGGGGGAAGGGTAGGCGGGATCCAGAACGAGGATTTAGGGCGGCGATGAATTGTCGCAACCAGCGGCCCCTCCTATTCTTGGCGATAGGGCGTCATCTTGGTCCCTATATAGTCCGCTTCGACTGTCATCTGATGGGTTTCTTCCTTTAGAAATTGGGCGACGGCGTCGCGAAATTCTGGATGGGCGATGTAATGACTGGAAAAGGTCAGGCACGGTTCGTAACCTCGACTGATTTTGTGCCCCCCTTGCGCACCCGCCTCCACACGTTCGAGACCATGGGCAAGGGCAAAGTCAATCGCCTGGTAATAACACAGCTCGAAGTGCAAAAACTTATGGTCCTGCAAGCAGCCCCAATTGCGGCCAAAAAGCGTGGTATCGGAACGCAAGTTGAGCGCCCCCGCGACCGGGCGCGGCCCATCATAAGCGAGCATCAAAACAATATGTGCTGCCAACCTCTGCTGAAGCAAGTCAAAAAATTCCCGATTGAGGTACGCCTGTCCCCATTTGCGCGCTGATGTGTCCTGATAAAACGCAAAGAACGCATCAAAGTGATCGGTCTTCAGATCGTCGCCCGTCAAGGTCCTGAACCTTAGGCCGTTGGCCCTGGCAGCAGCGCGCTCCTTTTTGATATTTTTTCGTTTTCTGGCGCTAAGGGCACCCAAGAAGGCCTCAAAGTTCTCGTATCCTGGATTCAGAAAGTGAAATTGCAAACCACGTCGCGTCATAAATCCTGCGCCGGCCAAGAGATCCGCTTCGGCCTGCGTTTGAAATGTCACATGAGCGCTGCTGGCCTCCGTTTGATTTGCGGCAGCCTTAAGGCCCTCAGCCAAGAGGCGTTGGTGCGCTGGAGCAGCGGCTAGCAAGCGGGGCCCATTGACGGGGGAAAAAGGCACAGAGGCTTGCAGCTTGGGGTAGTAGCGTCCCCCTGCACGCTCAAAAGCGTCGGCCCAGCCATGGTCAAAAACGTACTCGCCGTAGGAGTGCGACTTTAGGTAGGCGGGGACGACGCCCAAGATGGCACCCCTCTGCCTAAGATGCAAATGCGCCGGTCGCCAACCCGTTTCGGGGCTGGCGCATCCCGACTCCTCCAAGGCCGAAAGGAACGCATAGGACGTGAACGGGTCCCAATCCCCCACGCAAGCATCCCAAGCGGTCGCTCCTATGGCAGAAATAGCAGGCGCCAAATGCAGGGTCGGCGACTCGGACAAGGTTCAGAAAACCCTGAGAGTCCGATGTCGATAGTGCCCATCCAGGTCGGCATCACCTAAGGTAAAGGGATAAAACGGGCTTAAGGTTTCGAGTCCTCCGTAACAACGGTGCGAAATGGCCTGCGCCAGGGAGTTGGCAGCGCGTAAACGCAAATCGGGCGATTGAATGCGCATCAGAACGTCTGCCGCACGATCGTAGCGCCCTTCGCGTTCCAACATGTAGGTGAGCAAGTTTAGGTTGGTATCGATTTCGTCTCGACTGAGGTGCTCGTTTTTGTCGATTTGACGCAAAAAAGTCGAGAACATCGCTCTGTCCCCCGTAAAAGCAGGCTCAAAATAGGTCAAGTTAGCAAGCTGTTCCATGCGGTCACCATCCTCCTGCCAGGCGTCTGGAGGGCTAGCACCGTGACCATTCGTAATTAGGGCTAGGGCCAGCAAGGGATTGACGGGGCTTATGTCGTCTGCATCTAACCGGTCCAAAACCTCCTGGGCCTGGGCATAACGCCCAGACCGGGCGAGAGAAACGGCCAAAGCAGGGCTGGGGCGAACATAGGACTGCTCATAGAGGTCAATAAGTGTCACGTCCGCATCCAATCGAACCAATTCATCAACCAAGGAGGAGTCGCCCATGGCGCGGCCCACGAACTGGGGAATGGAATTGGCGATTGCCAGAGTTTGAACCGCCCAGCTAGGGCGCCCCATGCGGGCGAAAATGTTGGCGATCAGAGCAGGCGTCGAGACCTCGGTCAGGGGTAGGACCAACTGGTCAAAAGGTGGACTTGTGGGGTGAAGTGTTAGTGCGTAGGCGAAGGCCGCTATGGCGCGATTGCGGCGGGCCTGAGGCAGGGCTGCGTAGTCAAAAAAGGCCCGCAAATCGGCACGCATGCCCGCATCGTAAGCTTGCAGCTCGCTCAAGGTGACTAGAGCTTCGAGGCGATCAATCAAGATTGAATTTTGTGCCCTTAGGGCGCCAAAATAGAGGGCTAGGTCGAGATCTATGTCGTCCATCAGGCCAGGATTGCGATCTTGCAAATCATAGACAATCCAGGCCTGGCCCCGCTCGGCCAAACCGAAAGCGATCATGAACTTGAGCTCGGCCAATGCCCGTTCGTCAAGGCCCAAGGGGGCAGAGAGTTGCGCGATTAAGGCGTCACGTTGATCTGCGTCCAAATAAGTGTTGACCAGTGCCTTGGTCACAGCGGTGCTGGTAGCGCGACCACCGTTGTGACGGACATGGTCGGCGTAGAGGCGCGCGGCCTGGTTGACCTGACCGTGACGCACCGCCAGCGCCGAAAGATCACGCAAAGCCTGGCGATTAATCACGTCCTGATCGTCGGCCCGCAGGGCGGTGTAATAAGGGGCAAGCAGGGCTGTAAAACTCGGCAAGGTTTGACAAGCGGGCGCTGCCTCTTGCAGGAGGACATCCCGCCAGGCCGGCGTGGGGGCCTGCGCTACGACTGGCAGGGCCCAGAACACCATGGTGGACAAGATCCATGACTTCATGGCCCGTCCTTCCCTTGGGCACCCCGCAAAATCAAGTCTTGTCTGGAAAAAGACAGAGATCATGAAGGACGCATCCCAAGCATTGGGGCTTACGGGCCAGACACGTGTAGCGGCCCAAGAGAATCAGCCAGTGGTGGGCATGGTACTTGTAAGCTTTGGGAACACGCCGCATGAGGCTAGCCTCGACTTCGTCAACGGTCTTTCCTGGCGCCAAGCCTAGGCGGTTCGACACCCGAAACACATGGGTATCGACGGCGATGGTGGCGTGGCCAAAGAACATCTGCAAGACCACATTCGCAGTTTTACGACCCACCCCGGGTAAGGCCTGCAAAGCTTGCCGATCCTCTGGAACTTCACCACCGTGGCGGTCGATCAAGAGGCGCGCGGCCGCAAGTGCGTTTTTGGCTTTGGTATTGAACAGGCCGATAGTGCGAATATGGGCGACCAGCCCCTCAAGGCCCAGGTCGAGCAAATCCTGGGGGGTTTTGACGATCTTGAACAGCGCCTCGGTGGCCCGATTGACCGACACGTCGGTCGCTTGGGCCGATAGTGCGACGGCGAGCAGCAACTGGTAGGCATTGGTATAGTTCAGCTCGCCCTTGGGGTCGGGGTTGACCGTCTGCAGGCGTTCGAACACTTGGGTGATGTCGCGAGCGGTGAGCAGGGTACGCGGCATGACACTAGCCCACTAATTTATGTCTCACGGCAGAAACGCTTCGCGTTTCGGCTACTTTGGGTTGCGGTCTCACCTCGCTCTCTATGCTCGCTCAGCCCGACCGCAGGACGGGGCTTTTGCTTCACCCCGAAGCGCGTGTCCGCTATTCTCAGAGCCGCGTGCTTAGAGCGCGGGCGTTTCCTGCGCCCTTCGGGCTTGGAGCCCGCTTCGGGGGCCGCAGTCGCGGCCCTTATACCAGCGATCACTAGAGTCATTCTCATTCGCCGCTGGTATAATACCAGCGGCGAGGGACCCCGCCGCCTGCAACAGGCGTCCAGGCCGCTGAACGCCCCCAAAGAATATCTCGCCAAGGGGCACCCAGCTGGTTCACTCCTTCGTCAAGCCACGGTCTATCGACACACGGCCTTCGCACAAGTCCGCCAGGTAGGTCCCAATCCAGACGCTGTAACGCCCAGAAACGGCGGGCATTGACACGCGAGAAGCCCCCCTCTCCGAATCACCATCATCATTGTAGTGCCACTGGCCCGAAGCATCTTGAACCAGCAGCACCGTATCGCAGGTGGCATCGCCCAAAATGCGCACTTGCGACAAATCTTCCACCTCGCTTAGGTCGAACGCAAAATCGGGTCGGTCCGCGAAGTAGCCATCGAAGGACGCCAGATCTCCCACACGCGGGCAAGCGACCGTGTTGGTATCGCCGCCCGCAATGACCGCATGGGTCTGGCTGCCGATCAAGTCCGCGCCCGTGTAGGCGTAGGTTTCTTTGGGCGCTAGATCGACACTCGGGCACGCAGGCGCGATGGTAGTGACATGGAGTTGGCCGCTGCAGTTTTGTTCGCTTTCGTAAGTCCCGACCCAGACCGCATAAGTCCCTGGCAGCACCAAGTTGAGTTGGAGGCCAGGATTGATCCCGATCTGGTCATCGTTGAACCCCCAGGTTCCATAGGGCGTGGAAACGAGCATGACGCCATCGCACCCGCCCTCGACCTCAACACCGATGAAATCTGGGCCTTCGTCCTCGACCACCAGCTTCAGTTGCGGCGCGGCGTCAAAGTACCCGCGTGGCGACGCCGTCATGTAGGTCCCCTCGCAAGACAGGATGTCGGTGCTGCTCCCGTAGAGAATGTCGAAGGACTCTTCGACGACGTTGCTGTCTAGCAGCAGCCTTGTGTCCGCCGCGTTCCCAACTGCTGGGCAAAACTCGCTGACGGGTTCTTGGACAACCGCTTGCCCGACTTCCAGGTCAACCTCGCACGCTTCGTTGTTGTAAACGCTGATCCAAACGTCGAATGCGGTGATCCCCGCCGAAGGTAAGGTCAGGCGCGGGGCAAAGTCGCCGTAAGAATCGTCGTCGAAGTACCAGTTTCCCGCCTGATCACGCACCAGCAAAGCCGTATCGCACAGCCCAGGCACCTGGAGGTTGAGGGCAGCATCACTGAGGTCGGCAACTTGAAAGCTGAATTGGGGCTGGGCGGGCGCAAACCCTGAAACATCAAGCCCCAGCTCCTCCGCCACGATCTCGCACCCCCTCAAATCCAGTGGCCCGCCTGCCGTCGCGGTGAGGCCGGTGCTTATCTCCGTCTGCCCAGGCGTCAGATTAATTGGGATACTGATACCCTCGCCTGGATCAGGACACCGTGACGCAGCGGGGGTCAAGGCGATGGAGGCTGCACAGTCCAAGTCCGCGTCGTACTGGCCCAGCCAAATCCGATACCAACCTGGCGTGCCATCAAGGGGCAACATGGGTTGGCGGGAACTGCCACTGTCATCGTCAAAAACAAAGTCGCCGTCCGGTTTTTGCACCAGCAAATTGGTATCGCAATTGCTGCGCGCGCCCGCGAAGAACCAGCCGTCAAACTGATCGCCTACCTCTAAGACCAGCGATGGCGCGGCGTTGACATAACCGAACGTATCTTCCCCAAGATTTACACAGGTTTGAAGACTGAATTCGCGTCCCGGCACAGCAGAAATCAGTTCGACGCTGGAGAGGCCCCTCACGCTCAGGGTTTGATCCGCCTCCAGCGTGCCATCGGGGCAAGCACGGGCCACGGGGACGACCAAGATCGCGAAACTCGCAAGGATGAGTGCGCGTCCAATGCATAAAGATCGTACCAATTTTTGCATAAGTTCTTCACCTCGTGCTGACCTGTCGCCTGTGAAGGGCCTAGGTAAATCCGCCTTACCTTTAGGACAAAGCTAGCTAGCGCGCAATTGATTGGGCCGCTGCCAAACGGGCGATGGGGACTCGGTACGGCGAACAGGACACATAGTCGAGGCCCAAGCGTTCAAAAAAGGCGATGGACGCGGGATCACCCCCGTGTTCGCCGCAAACGCCCAAGACCAGATTTGGGTTCGCTTTGCGCCCGCGATCGCAGGCAATTTCAATCAACTCCCCAACGCCGACTGTATCGAGGGTATGGAACGGGTCGGTGTCCATGACGCCGTGGCGATCGTAGTCGGAGAGGAATTTTCCCGCATCGTCGCGCGAAATGCCAAACGTCGTTTGGGTCAAGTCGTTGGTCCCAAAGGAGAAAAAATCCACGACCTCGGCGATGCTATCGGCCCGCAAGCAAGCCCTTGGCAGTTCGATCATGGCGCCAATTTTGGCGTTCAGGTCCAATCCCGAGCCCTGGCGGACGTCTTTGGAGATCTCCTCAATACGTTGGCGAATGCGACGCGCCTCGGCCGCGAACGCCACCAGCGGGATCATGATTTCGGGTTGGGCCTGGCGGCCCGTGCGCTCGGTAACAGCGGCGGCCGCTTCCAAAATCGCGCGGACCTGCATGTCGTAGATCTCGGGAAAGGTGAGGCCGATGCGGCAGCCGCGATGACCCAGCATAGGGTTGGCCTCGCTCAAGGCCCGGCCCCGGCGGACAATCAAGTCCCGCGGCAAGCCCGTGGTCTTGGCCAAGTGGTTGACCTCGCGGACATTGTGCGGCAAAAATTCGTGCAAGGGCGGGTCGAGCAGGCGCACCGTCATGGGGCGACCAGCGGCGATCTCAAACAGGGCCTGCAAGTCTTGGGCTTGCAAGACTTTTAACTCATCGACCGCGTCCTGCCGGGCGGCATCGTCCTCCACCAGAATCAGCTTGCGCAGACCTGCAAGGCGCCCTGGGGCGAACAACATATGTTCGGTGCGGCATAGCCCCACGCCCTTGGCCCCCAAGGCCAAAGCGTCGCCGAGTTCCTTGACCGATTCCGTATTGGCGCGAATCGCCATGCGCGCCTCGCGGTCGGCCCAGGCCATGAGCTGTTCGAAGGCGGGCGTCACCGTTGGGGGGCGGGTGGGAACCGCCCCGAACAGGACCTGGCCCGTCGCCCCGTCGAGGGTCAGAGGCTGATCCTTGGCCAGGGTCAAGCTGCCCGCCACCATGGTTTCGCGATGACTGTCGATGACCAAGTCGCGCGCGCCGACGATGGCGGGCTTTCCCAAGCCCCGGGCGATGACCGCCGCGTGGCTGGTCATCCCACCGCGAACCGTCAGGACCCCCGCCACCGCCATCATGGCCCGCACGTCATCGGGTTGCGTTTCGGTCTTGGCCAAAATGATCGCTTCGCCTTTTTTGGCGCGCTCCAGGGCTTCGCCTGCGTCGAAGACCAGCTTTCCCGCCACCGCCCCAGGGGCGGCTGCGAACCCTTGGCACAGAAGGGGCTTGTCCGCCTCGGGGTCCAAGGTGGGATGCAGCAGTTCCTCGAGGTCCGCCGCCGACAAGCGTGACAGCGCCTCAGGAACGTCGATGAGACCGCGCGCCTGCAAATCGACCGCCAACTGCAAGCTGGCATCGGGGCTCGGCCGCGCTTGGTCCAGGTGCAAAATATGCCAGTCGGTCGCGTCCACCGAAACGTCGAATTCGCGAATGTCCTGAAAGGTGCTCTCGAGCGTTTGCGCGGCCTGGTCCACCGCCGCCCGAAACCCGCTCTGCAGCGTTTCAAGGCGCGGCAAGACCATATCGCCCGTCACATGCGTCTCCCTGGCGTCGATCAGGCGACTGCGCAAGCGCTGACCCACGACCCCTGCCGTCCCCGTGTGCGGATTGCGCGAGACCAGCCGCGCCCGGAGCGCGGGTTGACCTATGTCGAGCGGGGCCATGGCCGACACCAAGATCGGTAAGGCAGGCGCGTGGGTCTGGAGCGTGTCGATCATGAGGGTCAGCTGATTGAAGGGGTCTTCGCGCAGACCCTGGCCCGTTTCCTGCGCCAGGGTCTGCCCGTAGGCGAGGACCTGATCGCGGGTTGGGCGCAGATCAGGGACGGGGTCCCCCTCCGCAAGATCCTGATCCTCCCACCAATCATCCAAAGTCGGCAGCGCTTGGCCGCTCAAGGCCGAGTGTTGCGACCAGAGGCTGATTCCGGCTTTGCGCGTCAAAATGTCGGGCGCGTCGCCAGGAAGTTGGGCGGGGTGAAGCCCGAGGTACTTGGCGGTTTCCACCCGCCCTGGCTTAAATTCAGCGGGCAGGAGGCGAACGTAAAGGAAGAAGCCCTGGGAGAGGCAGCCAAACCGGCGGCTAAGGGGGGCGCCCATGACCTCAAGCGCCGCCGCAAGGTCCGCGCGTTCCTGCGGGGCGAGCAAAAATCCTGGCGCCACGGGCAGCCCAGTTTTGGCGACCCGCACCAGCGCATCCCCTTTTTTTCCCCAACGCCCAGGCTGCAAGGCCTCGCGATGGTGCAGGAAGTCTGGCATCGTGCTACCCTTCCAACTTGGACAGGTCGGCGACCTGATCGACCGCCGCGACAAAATCGGCCAGAAGGGACAAGCGCTGCCGACGCACCTCTGGATCGGGCGCCTTGATCATCACGGCGTCGAAGTACTGGTCCAAGTCCGCGCGCAACCCTGCCAGAGTGTCGAACACCTGGCCGAAGTCCTTGGCGTCCATGAAGGCAGCGATGCGGGCGCGCGCGGCGTCGAGCGCGGCGCTGAAGGTGCGGTCGGCCTCAACCGCTGTAGGGCGCGCGGCGGCGGGGTCGACCGCGCCCGATTTATCGAGGATGTTGGCCGCGCGCTTGTAAGCCGCGATCAAGTCCGCCGACAGACGGGCCTGGGTCGTTTGCGCTCGGATGACAAAGCGGTTCACGTCGGTTTCTGCGGCGCCCCCGCGCACCGCCTGCACCACGTCGGCGGGGACCCCCTGATCGCGCAACTGAACCGCGAGCCGTTCAAAGATAAAATCGCTCAAGGACTGGCTGATGTCCCCTGGCAAACCGTAGCGCGCCGCGTGGGCGGCAAAGACCGCTGGCAAGTCGAGCGTCAAGGCGTTTTCACGGATCAGACGCACGACGCCCAGGGCCGCCCGGCGCAGGGCAAAGGGGTCCTTGGAGCCCGTGGGTCGCTGGTCAATGAGCCAGAACCCGACCAAGGTATCGATCTTGTCCGCTAAAGCGGCGATGATCGATAGGGGCTCTGAAGGGCAGGCATCGTCAGGACCAGCGGGTTGGTAGTGGGCGGCGATGGCCGCCGCAACGGCGGGGTCTTCGCCCGCAGCAGCGGCGTAGTTTTGGCCCATGAGGCCTTGCAGTTCGGGAAATTCGTAGACCATGGCGCTGACCAAATCGGCCTTCATCAGGGTCACCGCGCGCTCGGCCAAGGCCGCGTCGGTGTCTAGGATCTCCGCCAAGGATTTGGCAAGCGCAATCATGCGCTGGACTTTGGCGCCAACCGAACCGAGCTTGGCATGGAACACCAGCGCGTCAAGCTTGGGCAAGGCGGCCTCAAGTGGTTGGGCCAAGTCTTGATCGTAGAAGAATTTGGCATCGGACAGGCGGGCGTTCAGCACCCGTTCGTTGCCTGACTGGATGACATGGCTGCCCCCCGCAAGCTCACTATTGGCCACGGCGAAAAAGACGTTGGCGAGCGGCTGGCGCGCGGAGGTTTGATCGGACGCCTGACCCGACGCTTGAGCGGGCGGCGGCGCAACCCGCGCGGCAAAGTATTTTTGATGAACCTTCATGGACAGGATCAGGCATTCCTCGGGCAGCGATAAAAAGGCGGGGTCGAACTGCCCTTGCACCACGCGCGGCCATTCCGCGAGGCCCGCGACTTCCTCCAGCAGGGCAGGGTCCTCAATCAGAGTTAGATTGGCGCGCTGGCACAGGGCTTGCAGTTCTTGCTGGATTCGAGCTTTGCGATCGCGGGCGCGCAGCAGGCAAAATTGCTGTTCCAACTTACCTTCCAGTTCCCCCAAGGTGTGCGCCTCAAACGGACCCGACCCTAAAAACCTATGCCCCTCGGCCTGCGCCGTAAAGGCCAGCGCATGGCCGCCGCCCAGATCAAGTTCCCCGTCCAAAACCCGCCCGTCGAAAACCGCCAAAATACGCTTCAAGGGACGCACCCAACGGAAGGTCGTCCGCGCCCAGCGCTGCGACTTGGGCCACCTATGCCCCTCGATCACCGAACGCAGCAGCGCGGGCAGCAGGACGCGGGTTTCAAGACCTGTCTTGTGCGTGACCGCGAACCATACCCGTCCTTTGCGGGTCTCGCGCAGCTCTGCCTCGTCCAAGGACTTAAGGCCCGCCCCGCGCAAAAAGCCTTCCAAAGCCTGCGTGGGCGCGCCTTCCTTCGGGCCTTTGCGTTCCTCGGTCTGGTCGGGTTGCTGGCGCGGCAGCCCGCGAACCGAGAAGGTTAGGCGCCGGGGACCGTAGCACGCTTCGGCCTGATCGTAGCCCAAGTTGGCGGCCCGCAGCCGATCCTCCAAACTGCGCAGCAAGGTTCGGGCAGCGTCAGCCTGAAAGCGCGCGGGAATTTCTTCAGAAGAGAGTTCGAACAGCATTTCGGCCATCAGCGGACCCCCGCCTCATAGGGCTGCGGTTGCGCGCCCTGACCCCCAGGGGAGGCGTTCCACGCCGCCGCACAGCCCTTAGCCAACTCGCGCACGCGGCCGATATAGGCCTGCCGCTCCGTGACCGAAATGACGCCGCGCGCGTCGAGCAGATTGAAGAGATGGCTGGCCTTAAGGGTTTGATCGTAGGCAGGCAGGGGCAGTGCAGGATCTCGAGTCAACAGGTGCTGGCACATGTCTTCGGCCTCGCGAAACTGCCGAAACAGGACCTCGGGGTCGGCATGCTCAAAGTTGTAGGCACTCTGCTCTTGCTCGGCCTGCAAAAAAATGTCGCCGTAGGACTTACCGCCCTGATCGACGGGGACGCCGTCCCAATCGAGCGCATAGACGTTTTCCACACCCTGGACGTACATGACCAGGCGTTCCAACCCGTAGGTCAATTCTAGGGGCACGGGCATGCAATCAAGGCCGCCAACTTGCTGGAAATAGGTGAACTGGCTCACCTCCATGCCATCGCACCAAACCTCCCACCCCAAACCCCAGGCCCCCAAGGTGGGACTTTCCCAATCATCTTCGACAAAACGTATGTCATGGTCCTGAGGGTCGAGCCCGAGGGCCTGCAAGGACCGTAAGTAGAGGTCCTGGCTGTCCAGCGGAGACGGTTTCATCAACACCTGAAATTGGTAGTAGTGCTGGAGACGGTTGGGGTTGACGCCGTAGCGGCCGTCGGTGGGCCGGCGCGACGGCTGCACATAGGCCGCGTTCCATAGCGTATCGCCGAGGGCACGCAAGGTCGTGGCGGGGTGAAAGGTGCCAGCACCCACCTCCATATCGTAAGGCTGCAAAATCACGCAGCCCTGGTCGGCCCAATAGGATTGCAAGTTGAGGATCAGGCGCTGAAAACAGGTGTCGGGGTTTGCCGTTGTTTTTTGGATGGGCGCGGAGGTCATCCCCCCGCCATAGGCAGACGCCCGTCCAAATCAACCGCAGTCGGAGCAGCGCGAGGAATTTGTTGTCGCAGCAAAAGCCGCCTCGCACTGAGGACAGGTTTGCAGGGGCACGGCTTCGTCGCGGTGCGGCGCGTCCCAGCGCGCTTTACCCCAGTCACCATGCCACCAGGCGCGCGCCAGAGCTTGGGTTTTTTCGGTCAGGGAGCGCATCCGTGTCACGAAAGAGCCTTCGCGCTTTTCTTGAGTCGATTCAATGGGGGTTCCAAGCGTCGTTCGCAACGAGGCTTATTTTTGTCGCACGGCAGAAACGCTTCGCGTTTCTGCTTGTTGAGTTGCGGTCTCGCCTCGCTCGCTCAGCCCGACCGCGGTGAGAACAGGTATAATTCTTAGTTGCCCCTGGTATAAATTCCCCTCTGCCCTTGCCATGGCTCGCGTGCTTGCTCAAGGGGGCGGCATGGACCAAAAACTCGACCTACGCGGCCTACGGTGTCCCTTGCCCGTCTTGAAAGCCCGCAAGGCGCTCAAGGCCATGGCGCCGGGCACGCGCGTGACGATCCTGGTCACCGACCCCAGCGCACTCGCGGATTTTCAGGATTTCTGCCACGTCACGGGCCACACATGGCAGGGCGTTGAACCCCTTGCGAACCACAGCGTTTTGACCCTAAGGCTCAAATCATGACCCAAGCTCAGCCCCCGATTCCCGACGCGATTGCCACCTTAAGTTTTGAGGAGGCCCTCGATCAGTTGCGTGCCCTGGTCAGCGCCGTGGAACGCGGCGACGCCAAGCTCGACGAAGCCATCGAGGCCTATGCCCAAGGTTCTGCCCTGCGGCAGCATTGCCAGAACAAACTCGCCGAAGCCAAGGCCAAAATCGAACAACTGACCTTCGGCCCCGACGGCGCCCCGACGGGCGCGGACCCTTTTGACATCTAGGAATCCCATTTCTCAAAACCCTTGGTCGGCGCCAATGGTCCCTAAGGCCCGTCCGCCTTGGACGCCGCGGTAAGGAACTGGTCCATGGGACCCTCTCCTGCCTACGTGTCCCTGGTTGCCGCCATAGAACGGTGCTTGGCCCAGACCCTCACCGTCGATGCCGCCGCGGCCCAGGCGCCGCACGCGCCCGTGCTGCATGCCATGGCCTACGCAACCTTGGGTGGCGGCAAGCGACTGCGCGGTGCCCTGGCAGTGGCGAGCGCGGACCTGTGCGAGGTCGGACGCGAGCAGTCGATTCAGCTCGGCGCGGCGATCGAGTGCATGCACGCCTACTCTTTGGTCCATGACGATTTGCCTGCCATGGACGACAGCCCCTTGCGGCGCGGCAAAGCTTCGGTTCATCGGGCCTTTGGCGAGGCAACGGCCATCTTGGCGGGCGATGGGTTGCAAGCCCTGGCCTTTGAGCTGGCGGCGGGCGCAGGTCTCGACGCCCACGGGATCGCCGCCTTTGCCCGAGCCGTTGGCCATAAAGGCATGGTGGGCGGTCAGATGCACGATATGCGTGCCGAAGCGGGGGAGCTGCACCCCGATGCGCGGGCGCTCGAGGCGCTCCATACCGCCAAAACCGGAGCCCTGATTCAGTTTTCCGCCTCAGCAGGACCTTTGCTAGCGCAGGACGGGATGCACGAACCCGCTTTGGCCGAGTATGGCGCGAACATCGGGTTGGCCTTTCAAATTTGGGACGACGTTCTAGATACGGTCGGCGATTCGACCCAAATAGGCAAACCGACGGGGCACGATCAGAATAAGATAACTTTTGCTAACCTTCTGGGTTTGGACGCCTCCAAGACCAAAGCTCAAGCCTTGGTCGAGGCAGCCAAAGCGCAGTTGCCCCCCGGCCCGCTATCGTCTCCCTTGATTGAAATCGCCGAGTTTGCCATCCATCGGACTTCGTAGCGCCCGTATTAAATCGGTCGCAAGGTCTTGAGCCCTCACATGATTCGGCAGGTCCTTTCATTCGGTGCGACATGAACCGTCCCGGGTTTATCGGCGGGTCCAATTCTCTAAGGAAGACCCATGTCGAACAAAAGATACACCCCCGTTATAATGCGGAGTTTCGTGAGCGTGCTGTGCGGATGCTGTCCGAGCAGCGTGGTTCCTATGCCAGTGATAAAGCGGCCTATATCGCCGTTGGCAGCAGCTTAGGCTGTTCTCCCGATAGCCTTCGCTCCTGGTGTCATCAGGCCCAGAAGGATGCAGGTGAGCGCCCTGGTTTGAACACGGAAGATAAGGCGCGGATCAAAGAACTGGAGCGTGAGGTCCGCCACCTTCGCCAAGCCAATGAGATCTTGAAGAAGGCCTCGGCTTATTTCGCACAGGCGGAGCTCGGCCGCCCGTTTCCCAAGTCGTGAGCTTTATGAGCGATCATATCCAAGAGTTCGGTGCCGAGCCGATGGCGAAGGTTTTGTCCATCGCGCCCTCAACCTATCGCCGTCATGCTTCTATGGCGCGCAACCCTGATCTGCGCAGTCGTAAGGCAAATCAGGATGAGGCTGATCTTGCTGAGATCAAGCGCGTCTATCATGATGAGAGCGATGGCATTTATGGCACCCGCAAGGTTTGGCATCAGCTCAAGTCTGAAGGCTATGCCATCGCCAAGTGCACGGTAGAGCGAGTGATGCAAAGGGCTGGTTATCAAGGCCTGGTGCGGGGAAAGCCCGTCATCACCACCAATCCTGATAAGGCACTGCCCTGCCCAGAGGATCGGGTGAACAGGGCGTTCCATGCCTCTTACCCTAACCAGTTATGGGTCTGTGATTTCACTTACGTCAAAACCTGGTAGGGAGATGTCTATGTGGCCTTCGTCATCGACGTGTTTGCACGGCGCATGGTGGGGTGGAAGGTCAGCACCTCTATGACAACGGCCTTCGTGCTGGACGCCCTGGAGCAGGCCCTGCATCAACGCAGACCCATATCGGTAGATGGCATCAAGCCCATTCACCATAGTGATCGCGGCAGCCAATACATGTCCTTCAAATACAGCGAACGCCTAGAAGAGGCAGGCGTTGATATGTCGGTGGGCAGCGTGGGCGACAGCTACGACAACGCGCTCGCAGAAAGCACCATCGGCCTGTACAAAACAGAGGTCGTTGAGCGCATCGGCCCCTGGAAATCCAGAGCAGATGTCGAGTGGCAAACCGCCAGGTGGATCAAGTGGTACAACACCAAACGCATCCACTCTTCCATCGGATACCTAACCCCTAGCCAAAAAGAGGAGACATACTTAAAAGAAAAACATGGCTATGATCTAGCCGCCTAACATTTGAACAAATCACCCGCCGATAAACCCGGGACGGTTCAACGCGCTCTCTGCGTCCCGCAGGTCAGAGCTGGCCTCATAGGTCAGATAGCGGCCATCGTCCTGGCGATAGTATCCGAAGTCTTGGAGTTGGTCTTGGGTGCACCCAAGGCGCTCTAGCAGGGCCGCTAACCTCTCCCCTGTTAAAGTCAACGATTTGCCAATGACCTTTTCCGCCGTCTCATCATACCAGCTCACGGCATTCAAGATCGCTGTTTTTTCTGAGGCGGAGAGCTTGATCTTTTGCGCCTTGATCGTGGCGTTGAAGTTGTCGCGGAAGGCGTTGTAATCCCGCGTCTCTTCTGTCCCCATCATATCCATGAGGCGCAGCGCCTTGGCGTGAAAATCGCGCAAGCTCTGCCAATGGGTTACGTCTAGCAACTTGGCCCGCGCCTTGGCATTCAGCACAATTTCCGCATCTTCGCACCATTTCAGAATGTCTTTGGCCCGATCTTTCAGAAAGCCTGGTTCGTAAACTTGCTCGCCATACTCGCCCCACCAATGCTCCATCGGTGCGCGGAGGGATTTGTCAAAGCGCAGGCCTGCCAAGCGCTCTGCCGAAAAGCCCGCGCTGCGGCGGTCTGGCCGCTCAATCGTGACCTTGTGATAGCCAAAGTTCTGATTGTCGAAGATTTGCACCGCGATGCCTGTGGGATCGCCGTTTGCATCCAACGCCCGCTCAACAGGCTGGTGCGCCAGATAGGCGCTTGTGATCGCCTCGATATGCTCTGGACTAAACTCGCAGTTCTTATCGCCCAAGTTCTTACGCAGTTTGCGATACATGAGGTTTGCATCGATCAGCTGCACCTTCCCCCGCCGCCTGCGTCCCCCGTGAACAGGCTAGAGCCGTTGTGAACGGAGGCGATGCGCGAGCCGATTGGGCTATCGCTCAATGGCTTCATCTTCGTGACCATTTCCATCAGAAATAGGAGCTGTCCATCGCTAGAGCGGGGAGTGGCGTCCTGCTTCTCACTCACGCCCCAATAGTCGATTAGCTCGACCTGAAACCGCGTGTCGATGACATCTTTGCCATCTTTGATGAACTTCTGCTCGCTCGCCCAGCTCTTACCGTAGGGCGGGTTAGACAGCATGAAGTCGAAGGTGCGGCCCGAAAACTCATCTGTTGATAGCGTCGATCCCACCTTGATATTCTCAGGGTTATTCCCTTTGATCATCATGTCCGATTTACAGATCGCGTAGGTCTCGTCGTTGATTTCCTTACCGAACAGGTAAACGTCACTGTTGGCTCTGATATGACCGTTTGGGTCGGTGATGTAGTTTTGGCCTTCCGTAAGCATACCGCCAGAGCCGCAGGCGGGATCATAAATGGTCAAAACAGCGGGGAGCTGATCCTTGATCGGGTCAAACATAAGATGCGTCATGAGGTGGATCACCTCGCGCGGGGTAAAATGCTCGCCCGCCTCTTCGTTATTCTCCTCATTAAACTTGCGGATCAGCTCTTCAAACACATAACCCATGCCCAGGTTAGACAGGCCTGGCAGCGTATTTCCGTCGGGGTCCTCCTTGGCGTCTGGGGTCAGGTTGATGCGGGGCGAGATGAATTTCTCTAAAACATCCAGCAGGACATCCTTATCCGCCATATGGCGGACTTTCGCCGACAGCTCAAAGCGCTTGATGATTTCCTGCACATTTTCGCTAAACCCCGCCAGGTACTCCTCCATATTTGCAAGCAAGAGTTGGCGGTTGTTCGTTGCCCTGTCGTGCAGCTTGCGGAGGGTCCACGAGCTGGTGTTAAAGAACACATAGCCCGTGACGGCCT
The DNA here is from genome assembly GCA_965228345.1 of Alphaproteobacteria bacterium. Taxonomy (GTDB): domain Bacteria; phylum Pseudomonadota; class Alphaproteobacteria; order UBA7985; family UBA7985; genus CAXQZM01. The sequence goes on from CBDDHH010000004.1 coordinate 425,608, forward strand.
TTAAGGGCTCATCATCCAGCTCGGCGGCCTTCATCTCCTGCCGCTGAAACTTTACCTCCTCCAGGACTTGGTCCTTGGTTGGCTCCAGCGGGGTATCGAGCCGCCGCAAAACCACCATCGGCAGAATTACGTCGCGATATTTTCCGCGCACATAGACGTCACGTAGGCAATCGTCAGCGATAGACCAGACAAAGGAAATGAGCTTATTATGAGCGCTTGTGTCCACGGGGTTTTCCTTCGCGCGGGTATGGACTGTCAAAAAACAGCCTCCATATGCAGTGACTTAACGAGCCATCGCTCCAGGGCTATCGCTTTTGAGAATTTTTAGCCGCCCTGATCATATCGAGCATGAATTCGTCGTTCGATCCGGCGCGTTTTAGCTTGCCCCTCTTTGATCCCTTTGAGGGTTCGGTTTGGGCAAGGTTTAGTGCCATTCGCCGAAGTGTGGCAAAATTTTCAGGGCCGTTGCCTGTCCTATTTCGTGCGGCATCTTCGTTCATTGTCACATCCAGCACCCAATGCAAGCTGTTTTCAATCGCCCAATGAGCGCGTGTTATCTCAATTGTGCGCTTGGCTGACACAGGCGTACTCAAGAGGAAGTAGCGTTCGTGATGACTGATTTTGTCTCCAATCTCACGGCGTGCGCTAACCTTTGCAATTGCCTGAAGTCCAGGCCAGTCATGGCGTTCCATGAGCCATTCAACATCATGGCTGATCAAAGCAGTACGAGTTTCGATACGCCCATGACCTGCGCTAATCTCTTCTGCAGTATCACACACCTGAGTATTCGCACGATCATCTAAGTACAGCTTCACGTCCTCGTATAAGCTGCCCTGATTGCGTTTGAGGGCGAGCGCGTAATCGCCACCAGCGTCTGTCACAGATTGTGCGGTATTGCGTTGGGTATGCATGGCGTCTGCTGTAACGATACGCCCCTTGAGCGAGAGCATCTCCAGCAGAGCAGGCAAAGCCGTGATCTCGTTGGACTTTTCGTCAACGGCGACCTGACCAAGAACCAACTTTTCCTTGACTGAAAAGGCCTGCACCAGGTGCAGGGCGGAGCGAGCTTTGGCGCGATCAAACGAGCGGCGAAGCGTCTTTCCATCAACGGCAATCACGTCACCAAGTTGATCAGAAAAATCCTCAACAAAACCAAACAGTGCTTTGTGAAGGGACTTTGGATCAAGCGCGTTAAACAAGTCAGAGAACGCGTCGTGACTTGGAATACCGTGCTTTAGCGACATAAATGTCCGTAAAAACGGCTCCTTCGTCTTTGCAAACAGGGACATATCACAGCACCCCTCACCGCCGCTAAGCGTGCATAGAAGCCCGATCATCAGCATCTCGTGCAGATCGTGACGGGTCGCGTTGCTCCTGCGTGGGTCATCAACTCCTTCGAATATATGGGAAAACTCTTCCATGGCGCGTCTCCTACATGGGGTTACGCGCTCCTCATGAATCGATTGCACCTCCTTCATAGATATTTTTTCAAAAGCGATTCCCCTGTGTACTATGACCAACGGCAATTATAAAGGACTCTTATGATCGCTGGTATAAGGGCCGCGACTGCGGCCCCCGTAGCGAGCTCCAAGCCCGAAGGGCGCAGGGAACGCCCGCGCCAAAAACAAGCGGCCCCGAGATCGGCGCGAAAGCGCCTCGGGACATAAGCGAAGGCCCCGTCTCTCGGTCGGGCTGAGCGAGCGGTGCGAGCGAGGTGAGACCGCAACCCCAAAAAGCCGAAACGCGAAGCGTTTCTGGCGTGATACACAAGATTTCATGAATGGGCCACCATTCATGAAATTTGGTACAGCCAAGTCGTCTTAAAATGATCACATTTTAAGACGATAAATTGAGCACCAATAAAGGATATAGCGAATACGCCTTAATCAAACTAAAGCGCATTCGCTATATCAATACCCGTGCGTTCTATACCCCGTATCCATTGGCGTCCATCCGCTTGAGGCCTGTCATCAGAAGGGGTTTGAGCGACTCTCGGATCCCGACCGCGACCTTTTGTGGCCTGCGCGTCCCGTCTTGGGCGATGAAGGATTTGCCCGCAGCGTCTCCCTCCAGCACCACATCGACGGGTACGATTTCATAGTCGAACAGGTTCGGATGGGTCGCGCAGAGAACGGCGAGGGGGTCGTGCAGAAAGCACCCCTGCTCGCCGCGCACTTGCATATAAAAGTCGATGTAGAAATTGGCGATGTCGGCTAAAAACGCGCCTTGGCGCGGCGCAGCGGCGGCGATGGCGGCCATATCCTCGCGCGTTGCCCAGGTACGGTGGGTGGCGTCGAGACCCACCATGGTCACGTCGCAGTCGGACGCCATGACGACTTGGGCAGCGTGGGGGTCGTGGTAAAAATTGGCCTCGGCGTGGGGGCTGATGTTCCCGCCCTCGCGGAGGGATCCGCCCATTAGGACAATGCTCTTAAGATTGGCGGCGAAGGCCGGATCACGTTGCAGTGCCGCGGCAATATTCGTTAGGGGGCCGATGGGACATAGGGTGACCTGGCCTGGGCATTCGGCGGCTTTGGCGATCAAGAAATCGGCGGCCTTAAGAGTCGCAGGCTCGCGCTTCGGCGTCATGGCCGGGTAGGTCCCGAATCCTTCTGCGCCGTGAACATGGGTTGAAGGGGAAAACGGGCCCGCGACCAGGGGCTGCGCGCACCCCCGCGCCACGGGCGCGTCGAGGCCTGCCATATCGAGCAAAACTAGAGCGTTTCGTGTCGCCTGATCGACGGTGACATTGCCGAATATGGTGGTCAGGCCCAGCAGCTCTATATCGGGAGCCTGGGCGGCGTAAAGAATGGCCATGGCATCGTCGATGCCAGGGTCGGTGTCGATGATGAGTTTGTGTGGCGCTGAGAACATGGGCCTACTTACCCGTGTTCGGCCAAAAAAGCACGGATTTCAGCCTGGGTCGGGATCGCGGCCGCGGCGCCTTGGCATGTGACTTGCAGCGCAGCCGCCGCCGAAGCCCAGCGCAGGCATGCGGCCAAGTCTTCGCGCTGATCCAGGCGTGCCAAGAAGGCGCCCAGAAAGGTATCGCCCGCCCCAGTGGTGTCGACGGGCCGAACCGGATAGGCGGGCACCGCGGTGCGGTTTCCATCCAGATCCTGGTAGTAGGCTCCTTTGGCGCCGAGGGTGACGAGTTTGGCGGCGCGGGACCTCTCCAACAACTTAGGACTGGCATCGCGCAACTGCGCGAGTTCAACCTCGTTGACGCTGAGTAGGTCCACCTGATCAATCAGGTCGGCCACCGCCGCCGCATCGAACGGCGCGGCGGCGTAACAGACCTTAAGCCCGCGGGCCTTGGCGACCTGCACCGCCATAGGCCCCGCGTTGGTTTCGTTTTGCAGCAACAGCCAATCGCCTATCTTGGCTTGGGTCAGGGCGGGTTCGATACGATCCTCGGGCAAGGCCTGATTGGCGCCGGGGGCCAGGACGATGCAGTTCTCGCCCGCTGCATTGACCTGGATAACGGCATGGCCCGTTGGCGCCACCACCTGCCAAGGTATCGGCAGGCCCAGATGGGCGAGGGCGCTCAAGGTCGCCTGATCGTTCTGACCAACGGCGCCGAGATGGTTCACGTTTGCGCCCGATCGCAAAGCAGCAACGGACTGGTTGAGGCCTTTGCCGCCCAAACCCCAGCTATAACCCCTGGCTGTTAAGGTTTCCCCTGGTGCGACGAACGTCGCTACCTCGTAGACGTGATCCACGTTGATGGAGCCCAAATTCCAAATTGTCATGCGGCGCGGTTAGGGCAATCCCGCCTGAAAAACAATTTGATACCAAGTTTCATGAATGGTGACCCATTCATGAAACTTGGTATCAAGGCAGAAACGCCTCGCGTTTCGGTCCGGTTCGCGCGCGGGCGTTCCCTGCACCCTGCGGGCTTGGAGCCCGCTTGGGGAGCCGCAGTCACGGCCCCTATACCGGTTCATAAAGAGTCATTCCTTATGAAATCTGATATGACTTCGCTGCCCCCCAGCACGCCATGGGTTTTGCTTGTCCGCGCGTCAAAGGTGGGACGCCGCCTGAAACCTCTGCCACACGACTCGTTCGATTTGTCGCTGGCATTCGCCGCCGCTCGCGCCTATCTCATCGCCACCATGTCCGCTTCGCTCAATCCAATCTCCCTCATCGCCGCGGCGCTTCGTCTGCTTGGGGCGCGTCCCTTGCTGACCCTCGGGGTGCCTGTTTTTGCCTCGATTTTTGTTAATCTTGCCCTCAACGCCCTCGGGTCATCCTTCCTCCTGCTCACGCTCTTTGCTGGAACGATCGGGTTGCTCTTCGTCAGTCTTTTGGTCGTTGCCTATTTGTTGACTGATTTAGGGGTTCATCGTCCTGACCCCCAGGAGATGCAGCGGCGCGCCCTCGCCAAACTGCCTACCTACCTGGGTTACATGTTCATCAACCGCGCCGCCCTCACGGTGATTTTTATGATCACTCTCATGCCGGCTTTGGCGCCGATTGCGGAGCGGCTTGTTGATACCTCCGGTAACGCGGATCTGGGTCGATTTCACATTGGCGAGGCGGAACTGCTCGCCTTGCGTCTTCCCGGTGTTGCATGCGCCCTTGTAGCAAATGGGCTCTTTGCCCTCTGGGTACTGGTCCCTGTTCTGCAAATCGCCGAAAATCGGGGCCTGGCTGCCATGGGAGAGTCGGCGCGACGGGTGCGCCCGTATTTTTGGCAGATTTACTTGATTAGTCTAGTCACCATGCTGGTGCAGGCGGCGTTGCTGGTGTTCCCACAGTTCTTGCTTTTGACAGGCCAGTTGCGGGGCAACCTCCTGAACCAGGCCCTTCTCGGCGTGCCAGAGGGCCTGAGCCTTGCTTTTTCTCTGTCGACTTCGGTCCTAATTTGGCAACACCTAGGGATTAGGCGGCAAAACGCGAGCGATTATACCAGCGGCAATTAGAAGTGACTCTTATATTCGCTGGTATAAGAGCCGCGACTGCGGCCCCCCGAGCGGGCTCCAAGCCCGAAGGGCGCAGGGAACGCCCGCGCCAAAACAAGCGGCCCCGAGAATAGCTAAGAAGCGGCTCTAAGAAACCCTTTAGGTCTTCATTGTATCGCATGGCAACCAAGGAAGGCATGTAGAGGGCATTGCGTACAGGGGCTCTTCCCCCCTTGATACGGGCGACACCCTTAAGCGTTCCTGATTGGGATTGCATAGGAGCCAAGCCAGCTAGAGCGCCGATCTTTTTCTGACTGAGCGTGCCAGGCTCTGGCATGTTGGTCACAAGGGATATGGCTGTTCGTGCCGCAATCCCTGGGATTGTGATCAAGATATTGAAGCGCTCCAAGAGATCAGGATGGGCTTCGATGAGCTTCTTGGTCTTGAGGGTTAGCTGTTCGATCTCCTTTTCGAGGGTCTTGAGCATTCTCGTTGCAAGCCTCACAGCGGCCTTATGGGTAACGACTTTCTTCCTGTTGCTCCACTGCGTTTGCGTTTGCACAAGCCCTTGATGAAGACTTTGGTGTTCTCCAAGAGTTTCAATGACTTCATCGCGTATCTTGGTGGGCTCAAGGGGGAGGGTTTGGCCCATGAGTGCCAGGATTTTCGCATCGACCTTATCGGTTTTTGCGAGTTGACCGATGCTGTTGGCAAAGCATCGCGCTTGCCAAGGGTTGACCTTTGCGTAAGCGATTTGGGCTTGAGCAAGGCCCCGTTCCAAGGCTCTGTGATAGAAGCCAGTTGCCTCAAAAACGACCAGGCAATCAGGAAGCTTGCTCAAGGTCTTGATGAGAGCCTTAATCCCGCAAGGGGTATTGGGCTTGCAGCTATGGTTTTGGCCATTTGACACAAAAATATCGAATTGGGCTTTTGAAACATCAATTCCGATGGTAACTTGTGACATCTTTGCGTTCCCTTTCTTGTCATACGGGACGCACAGCTGGCTCCCTAGTATCCATTCGGGCCACTTGTAGGAAAGACGGGGTGATCAAACTCACGAACGGTGCCTGCAACGCAGCACCTAGACACGAACGATCCAGCCCCGCCGCCGATTTGGGGGTGGCCACCCCCAAATCGGCGCGTCAAGCTTACCACAAATGATCTAGCATCGCGGCAAGAAAACGCTCATATTCCATTAGACAAGACACGAAACGTTCATGAAAAGGTCACTTTTTATGACCGTTGGTATGACTCATACTTGCCGCAGGTATCAGCCTTCCGCTGGAGTCAAACCATCGGCGCGAAAAGCCCCGAGCCGGGCGAATAGGAGCGTCAGGGCTTTGCGCCGAGCGGCGTGCAAGGGGGAGGGGGAGGGGCCGCGCACCTCGTGCCAACCGTAAGCATCGCAGACGATCAGCCCGACCTCGGCAGGAATCAGGTCTCGTGGAAAGTCCTCGGGCACGGCAAAGCGGAAGGTATCGCAAAATTCCAGATAGTCTTGCCACTTGTGATCGACCTGAAAGTCCTCGCGGCTGGACTTGACCTCGATGCAGTGAAACTGGCCCGCCTTGTCGAGCGCCAACACGTCCGCGCGGCGGCCATTTTTCAGCCTGACCTCGGTCAGCGGCGCCCAATCCATATCCTGGCACAGGCGCAAAACGCCCTGGGTCACCGCCACCGTGACTTCGGGGCGGGAACTAGGCGGCGAGGCGACCACGCAAGCCCGCATCGAGCAGGGCAATCGAATTCTCAACCCCGTAGAGCGCGATGAAGGAGCCAAACCTGGGTCCCTGGTCTTGGCCCAGCAAGACTTGATAGAGGGCCTGAAACCAGGCGCGTAGGTTGCCCTCGTAGCCGTGCTCCATTCCCGTCGCGTAAACGAGGGACTGGAGGGCTTCGCCCGACGCGTCCGGCGCGGCGGTCTCCAGTTTCGCGACCAGCGCGGCGAAGGCCTGGGCCTCCTGGGCCGTCGGCGCACGAAACGCCTTATGGGGCCGAACGAAATCTCGATAGTAAGCCAAGGCCCGCGCGACCAATACGGCCAAAAACGGCTGCGTTTGCGCGTTCGCTTGCGGGTCGTAACGGGTGATGAAGCCCCACATCATCTCGGGCGTCTCGGCGTTGGCGACAGAGGCGAGGTTGAGCAGCATGGAATAGGACAGGGTGCCGCAATGGCCCGCCGGCACGGCGCCGCCGTGAATATGGTAGGCAGGGTTTTCCGCCCGCTTGGCGGGGTCGGATTCCTGCGCCCATTTGGCCGCATGGCTCTGATACTCGTCGGTTGATTTGGGAATGACGTCAAAGAACAGGCGCTTGGCAGTCTTGGGTTTTTGGTACATGAACAAGGACAGAGACTCTGCGGGGCCGTAGCTGAGCCAGTCCTCCATCGATAGGCCATTGCCCTTGGATTTGGAGATTTTTTGGCCGTCCCCGTCCAAAAATAACTCGTAGGCCAATCCATCGGGCGCGCGGCCACCCAGGATTTTGATCAGGCGGTCGCCAACTTTGGCGCTGTCGATCAAATCCTTCCCGTACATCTCATAATCGACGCCCAAGGCGAATTTGCGCATGGCCCAGTCGGGTTTCCACTGCAATTTGCAGTGGCCACCCGTCACCGGGACTTCGATTTTGCGGCCATCTTCGTCCGCGACGATCAAGCTGCCGTCTTGGGGTCGCACCTCTAGGGCGGGCGTTGCCAAAATGCGGCCCGTCGTCGGGCTGATCGGCATGAAGGGGTTGTAGGTCGCCCGCCGATCGGGCCCCAAGGTCGGCAGCATGATCGCCATGATGGCGTCAAAGTTGTGCAAGACAGCGCGCAAGGCTGCGTCGAAGGCCCCGCTGCGGTAAAGGTCCGAAGCGGATTTGAATTCGTAGTCGAAGCCGAACCGATCCAAGAAGGCGCAGAGGCGGGCATTGTTGTGGGCCGCGTACGAGGCATGGGTGCCAAAGGGGTCTGGGATCGCCGACAGGGGCTTGCCTAGGTGCGCCGTGAGGACCTTTTGCCCCTCCTCGGGCACGTTCGACGGCACCTTGCGCAAGCCGTCCAGATCGTCGGAAATGGAAAAGATCTTGGTCGGAATCTCTGGGCACAGCGCGCCGAAAGCCTGACGCACCATGGAGGTGCGCGCCACCTCCCCAAAAGTACCGATATGGGGCAGGCCCGAGGGGCCGTAGCCGGTCTGGAACAAAACATAACCCTTGTTCGGCACCCGATCCGCCACACGAACCTTCAGCTTGCGCGCTTCCTCAAAAGGCCAGGCTTTGGCTTTAAGGGCCATATGGGGCGGAATGAGGATCATAGCCACCCCATAAACCAATTCTGATGAAAGTTGACTCTTTGTTGAGAATTTTGTGTCTCAGCGCGGTGTTCGCCGCGCCCGTCCTTATCCCTGGCTACGCCAGCCACACCTGGCTTTCCAGCGACGGTGAGCTAGAAACCCTCGACGGGCGCGGGGTCGCCTTACGCCTACGCCAAGCCAGGCCCCTGGCCTGCCATGGCCCCAGTGTCGCACGGCGGGTTCATTTGGACGGCGGGCACAGCGCCTTTGCCGATGTCCTTAGCCTCTTTGCCTTTGTCCGCCCCGCGCGCTGGTGCGTGCCCACGCCCGCGGGCCTTGCCCATGCCACAGGCCTTCCCGCGCCGGTGGACAAGGCGGATCAAGCCACAGCCCTGCTGCATGTCACCCAAGCTTTGATCCGCGAATTGGCGGTTAAGCACGCCCCGACGCAGCGCCGCAAACGAGACCCGACCATCGAACAGCTCTACTTGGCCCAATCGGTGGATTGGCCCTTCGCCACGGCGTGCCTGCAGGCCCTGGGCCAAGACTTGGAGCGGGCGATGCCGCCGTCGTCCACGGCCCTGCAAGTTTGGCGCGGCCTCAGCAAGTGGGACGATGCCGCCCCGCCAGGGCGTCCTGGCAATGCCCCCGTGGACAGGGGGGAGGCCGAGCGGATCTTGGACACGGTCGTGCGGGAGGGCGGCGGGGACTATCGGCCCGAACAGCGGGCCTTTGCCAGCGGCGTCGTCGGCGCCTTTGCCCCCGCTCAAGACGTTGGGGTGCCCTCACTCGTGTTGGCGGAGGCTGGCACGGGCGTCGGCAAAACCTTGGGGTATTTGGCCCCGGCCTTTGCCTGGAAGCAAAAGAACCGCGGCGCCATTTGGCTTTCCACCTATACCCGCAATTTGCAGCGGCAGCTCGACCAGGAATTGAACAAGCTCTACCCCAATCCGGCCCTAAAAGAGCAGCGCGTGGTCGTCCGCAAGGGGCGCGAGAACTACTTGTGTTTTTTGAATATGGAGGCGGCGGTTAAGACCGCCCCCCGCGGCGCTTCGCAAGCGACCCTGGGGCTGGTCTTGATGGCGCGCTGGGCCGCCGTGTCCCGTGCGGGGGAACTGGTGGGCGGTGACTGCCCAGGGTGGCTGCGGGAGCTGGTTGGTCTGACCCTTTGGCAAAATTTGGCGGTGCGGCGCGGGGAGTGCTGGCACGGGGCCTGCCCGCACTACGGCACCTGCTTTGCCGAAAAGATGGCGCGCAAGGCCCCCCATGCCGAGGTGGTGGTGGCCAACCACGCTTTTGTCATGACCCAAACCCTGGCCAGCCCCAGCCTCGGGGCCGAAGCGCAGCCCACGCACTTCGTATTTGATGAGGGGCACCATCTGTTCGACGCCGCTGACGGCGCCTTCGCCGCGTGCCTGTCGGGGATTGAGACCTGGGACTTGCGCCGCTGGATTCAGGGCTCGGAGCAAGCGAGTTTGCCGGGGTTTGCTGGACACGCGCGGGGCTTGCGCAAACGGCTCGAAGATTTGGTCGATCAGGATTCCGCCCTCAACGCGGCGCTGCACGCGCTGGAGAAGGCGGCGGCGATCCTTCCCGCGCAAGGATGGTACGAGCGCCTCAAGGCCGGAAAGCCCAAAGGCCCTGTCGAGGCGTTCCTGGCCGCGGTCGCGCACCAGGTCTATGCCCATACCCCCACTGCGAGCCAAAATTCCGCCTATTCCATCGAAATTGAGGCGCGGCCCGCGCGCCCCGACGTGATCGACGCCGCTCGGGACCTGAGCCAGGCGATCCGAACGCTGCTTACGCCCCTTCGGGCGCTGGAGGCCTTGATCCAGTCGCGCCTTGAGGAAACGGAGGAGGACGGCGTCGCGGCGGACACGGGTGCCGCGGATACGATTGCCACGGGCACAGGTGCCGCCGACACGGGCGCGGCCGACGACGACGAACCCTTGGGCGCTGATCAGCGCCGCCGGCTCGGCGGCATCGCCAATTCACTTGCCCAACGCGCCGTGGAACCTTTGCGGTTCTTTGAGTCCATGCTGAATTCCCTCGACGGGCAAACCCCTTCGGGGTTCGTCGATTGGTTTGAGATCAGCCGCAAGGAAGGTCAAGATATGGACGTGGCCTTCGTGCGCAAGTACATTGACCCCACGGCACCGTTCATGGCCCTACTGGCGCAGCAGGCCCAGGGCGCCCTCATAACCTCCGCGACCCTGACCGATCAAACGGGCCTTGCCGAGGTGGATTGGGACGCCGCCGAAACGCAAACGGGCGCGCGCCACATGCCCACCGCGCCTCTGCGCTTGTCCTTGGCCAGCCCTTACGACTATGCCGAACAAACGCAGGTCTTTGTCGTGAACGATCTGGACCGTGGCAAACCCGGCCAAGCAGCAACCGCCATGGCTAAGCTGTTTCAGGCCGCAGGCGGGGGCGCCCTTGGCCTCTTCACTTCCATCACTCGGCTACAGGCGGCCTATCAGGCCATGGCGCCCAAACTCGAGGCGGCTAACCTGCCCCTCCTTGCTCAACATGTCGATCGCATGGACGTCACGACACTGATCGATATTTTCCGCGCCGAAACCCATACGTGCCTGCTGGGAACCGACGCCTTGCGCGACGGCGTCGATGTGCCGGGGGCGGCGCTGCGCCTGCTGGTGTTCGATCGTGTGCCCTGGCCGCGCCCAAGCCTGGCACATCGGGCACGGCGGGCGCATTTTGGCCCGCGGATTTACGACGACCGCCTGACCCGCCTGCGCTTGCGCCAAGCCTTTGGGCGTCTGGTGCGGACACAAACCGACCGCGGCGCCTTCGTCATGCTCGACGCGCGTCTGCCGTCGCGGCTGGAAGGGGCTTTTCCCGACGGCGTCGTGGTCCATCGCTTGCCGCTGAAAGAAACCCTCGCGGCGCTGCGCCTGTTTTATGAAACATGAGGCGAGCAATGCTCCCTGCGTCCTAATACCAACGGCTAAAAAAGTTGACACTTTTTCAGCCGTTTTATGTCTTGTCTAATGGAATATGAGCGTTTTCTTGCCGCGATGCTAGATCATTTGTGGTAAGCTTGACGCGCCGATTTGGGGGTGGCCACCCCCAAATCGGCGGCGGGGCTGGATCGTTCGTGTCTAGGTGCTGCGTTGCAGGCACCGTTCGTGAGTTTGATCACCCCGTCTTTCCTACAAGTGGCCCGAATGGATACTAGACCCGCTTCACGATAAACTGAAAAAGAGCTTTTGCGTGCAAACAAGGTCTTGTCGAAGTCAGGTTTGGCTGATTCTAGCCTTTTTATGAGAACCTTCAAAATCCTTAAGAAGCAACCGCGCCTGTTTTTCCGCTTAAGTGGGATAAGGGTCAGCGATTTTGACGACATTGCAGAGAAGATTTTGCCGCTTTGGGAGGCTCACAACCATCAGCGTCTATCTCGCCCCCATCGCCAACGCGCGATTGGGGGCGGGCCAAGCCATAAGCTAAGCTTTGAGGAGATGCTGCTTTTATGCCTGATCTATTATCGGACTTACATCAATCATGAGTTTCTGGGTTTGATATTTTCGGTTTCAGATAGCACGAGCATCCGAACCGCCAATACAATGACCAAGCTATTGGCAGGCCATTTTCAGATGCCCGAGCGCAGGCTTGCTTTAAGTGAGGATGATAAGGAGCAGCTCATATATCTGATTGTCGATGGGACCGAGCGCCCCTGTCAGCGCCCCAAGAAATCGAAGGGCCGAAAGAAGATCTACTCGGGGAAAAAGAAGCGCTTTACTCATAAGCATCAAATTGTCGTCGATGATAAGAAGCGCATTCGTGCTTGTGGCCCCGTTCACCCTGGGCGCAAGCACGACAAAACCCTTTATGATCAAAGCCATCTGGACAAGCCACCAGATACCCTGCTCTTGGGCGACTTAGCTTATGTAGGAACCAACTGCGAAGTCCCGATAAAGAAATCCAAGAACCAAAATCTAAGCCAAGAACAAAAAGACTACAATAAGTGGTTCAGCTCTATGCGCGTGAAGGTTGAGCATGGCATTGGACGCATGAAAAAGTTCAACATTTTCTCTGACATCTCCAGAGGAAACCGACATGAGAACATGATTGCTAAGAATGTCGCGGCTCTGGCAAACATCAATTTAAAAATTTGCTGAGATAAGCACTAAGGGACAAGTCCGTCTGTTTTTTATCTCCCTATTGAGAATCAGGTCTACTAGGGAGCCAGCTGTGCGTCCCGTATGACAAGAAAGGGAACGGAAAGATGCCACAAGTTACCATCGGAATTGATGTTTCAAAAGCCCAATTCGATATTTTTGTGTCAAATGGCCAAAACCATAGCTGCAAGCCCAATACCCCTTGCGGGATTAAGGCTCTCATCAAGACCTTGAGCAAGCTTCCTGATTGCCTGGTCGTTTTTGAGGCAACTGGCTTCTATCACAGAGCCTTGGAACGGGGCCTTGCTCAAGCCCAAATCGCTTACGCAAAGGTCAACCCTTGGCAAGCGCGATGCTTTGCCAACAGCATCGGCCAACTCGCAAAAACCGATAAGGTCGATGCGAAAATCCTGGCACTCATGGGCCAAACCCTCCCCCTTGAGCCCACCAAGATACGCGATGAAGTCATTGAAACTCTTGGAGAATACCAAAGTCTTCATCAAGGGCTTGTGCAAACGCAAACGCAGTGGAGCAACAGGAAGAAAGTCGTTACCGATAAGGCCGCTGTGAGGCTTGTGAACCGTCCCGGGTTTATCGGCGGGTGATTTGTTCAAATGTTAGGCGGCTAGATCATAGCCATGTTTTTCTTTTAAGTATGTCTCCTCTTTTTGGCTAGGGGTTAGGTATCCGATGGATGAGTGGATGCGTTTGGTGTTGTACCACTTGATCCACCTGGCGGTTTGCCACTCGACATCTGCTCTGGATTTCCAGGGGCCGATGCGCTCAACGACCTCTGTTTTGTACAGGCCGATGGTGCTTTCTGCGAGCGCGTTGTCGTAGCTGTCGCCCACGCTGCCCACCGACATATCAACGCCTGCCTCTTCTAGGCGTTCGCTGTATTTGAAGGACATGTATTGGCTGCCGCGATCACTATGGTGAATGGGCTTGATGCCATCTACCGATATGGGTCTGCGTTGATGCAGGGCCTGCTCCAGGGCGTCCAGCACGAAGGCCGTTGTCATAGAGGTGCTGACCTTCCACCCCACCATGCGCCGTGCAAACACGTCGATGACGAAGGCCACATAGACATCTCCCTGCCAGGTTTTGACGTAAGTGAAATCACAGACCCATAACTGGTTAGGGTAAGAGGCATGGAACGCCCTGTTCACCCGATCCTCTGGGCAGGGCAGTGCCTTATCAGGATTGGTGGTGATGACGGGCTTTCCCCGCACCAGGCCTTGATAACCAGCCCTTTGCATCAATCGCTCTACCGTGCACTTGGCGATGGCATAGCCTTCAGACTTGAGCTGATGCCAAACCTTGCGGGTGCCATAAATGCCATCGCTCTCATCATGATAGACGCGCTTGATCTCAGCAAGATCAGCCTCATCCTGATTTGCCTTACGACTGCGCAGATCAGGGTTGCGCGCCATAGAAGCATGACGGCCATAGGTTGAGGGCGCGATGGACAAAACCTTCGCCATCGGCTCGGCACCGAACTCTTGGATATGATCGCTCATAAAGCTCACGACTTGGGAAACGGGCGGCCGAGCTCCGCCTGTGCGAAATAAGCCGAGGCCTTCTTCAAGATCTCATTGGCTTGGCGAAGGTGGCGGACCTCACGCTCCAGTTCTTTGATCCGCGCCTTATCTTCCGTGTTCAAACCAGGGCGCTCACCTGCATCCTTCTGGGCCTGATGACACCAGGAGCGAAGGCTATCGGGAGAACAGCCTAAGCTGCTGCCAACGGCGATATAGGCCGCTTTATCACTGGCTTAGGAACCACGCTGCTCGGAAAGCATCCGCACAGCACGCTCACGAAACTCCGCATTATAACGGGCGGTGTATCTTTTGTTCGACATGGGTCTTCCTTAGAGAATTGGACCCGCCGATAAACCCGGGACGGTTCAGTCGCGGTCCTTATACCAATTCATAAAGGCTCATTCTTAAGGAAAACTGGTATTAACCCTTTGTTGGCGCGGCTGTTCCCACGTCGGTCCGACTTGGGATTTGCTTTGGGCAAGCTGAGAGGGATATCAATTTACAGTAAAGGACTCACCACAGCCGCAGCGGCCTGTTTCGTTGGGATTTTCGAATACAAACCCTGAAAACAAGCGGTCTTCGCGATAGTCCATGACCGACCCTATCAGGAACATGACCGCCTTCGGCTCCACCAAAATCCGCACCCCAGCAACTTCTATTTCTTCCTCAAAAGCCTTCTTTTCGGTGGCATACTGGATGAAATAGGAATTGCCCGAGCACCCTGTTGTGCGCACGCCGACGCGCAACCCCAGCAAGCGATCCGCGTCTTGACAGTCAATCGCGCTCGCAGGGACCTTGCGCGGGTCCGTGGTCGCCATCAGGGCGGACAACTGGCTTTGAGCTTTGTTCGTAAGGGTTAAAATGGGCGCTGGCATGAGCTTCATGTGCGCTGTGATCGGCCTCGGGTCAAGGTGTTAACGTCTGGCTCATTGAACCCCGCAGTGTTAGATTGAGGCGCTTAAGCGAACTTCAAGTCGATTGGAACATATTGACTTCAAGGAATATCCGCGCCGACAAGGGACTTATACCAACCGTCATAAAAAGTGACCTTTTTATGACAGTTTCGTGTCTCGCAGCAGAAACGCGATGCGGTTCGCCTCCGACGGAGCCTTCGCTTATACCCCAAAGCGCGTGTCCGTCGATCTCGGGGCCACTTTAGGGGCCGCAGTCGCGGCCCCTAAACCAGCGAATATAAGAGTCATTCTTAATTGCCGCTAGTATTATGAGACCTCAGCATAATTCGACTTCGGATCAAAGGACCACAATATGTGGTGTCATAAAAGCAAAGTTAGCACCCTATCTTGCTATCAACTTTCGATCCTCTGATTTATGCTGAGGTCTCAAAGGGTTATTCTCAAGGAAAACTGGTATTAGCTCCTTTGCTGGAACGGATGTTCCTTGGAGTGGTTGTTCCAATCGACTTGGAATCCGCTTTCGGCGCACGAAGAACGTCCGTACCTCTTGACACTGACAAAATCATCCCCACCTGCCTCCCACTGAACGAGGCAAGCCCGCCGAATGTGGGGGCTAGTCATCGGGAAGACGGCGCCAGAATCCTGGGCCACCCTCTATTGTCGCTTAATAAAAGGATGATTTTATGCCGACTTACGACTTCACCCCCCTGTTTCGGTCTGCCGTGGGATTTGACCGTGTTAGCCAACTGGCCGATCGGGCCCTGCGCATGGATGAGCAAGCCAGCGCCTACCCTCCCTACAACATAGAAAAGGTATCGGAGGACGACTACCGCATTACCATGGCGGTTGCGGGCTTTGCCGAGTCCGAAATCGACATCACGGTTCAGGAGCATACACTGATCATCAAGGCCAAGAAGCAAAAAACCGACGACCAGGCTGCGGCCAATACGGTCTATCTGCATCGTGGCATTGCTAACCGATCATTTGAACGTCGTTTCCAGCTCGCCGATCATATCCAAGTTACCCATGCGCACTTGCAAAACGGCTTGCTGCATGTTGATTTGCTACGCCAAGTGCCCGAGGCTCTGAAGCCGCGCAAAATCGAAATTGGCCGAGGCCGAGATCACGCACAATCTCGCGTGATCGAAAGTAAAGCCGCTTAGTTTTCATAGAGGCACGGGCTAGGTCCTTGACCTAGCCTGTCCTTAAGCGGTTTTTCCTCACATTGGGCGTTCCGAGCGATCTGGACTCGGCTATAGTTTTCAGGGTCGCTAATTTCAACCCTCTAAGACACGGCGAAGCATATCGACATCCTCGTCAAACCCTGTGTCGGCCCCCCGCAATTCCTCAACTTTGCGAATGGCATGCATGACGGTTGTATGATCGCGCCCCCCAAAGCGACGTCCGATTTCAGGTAGGGATCGCGATGTCAGGTGCTTTGACAAGTACATGGCCACCTGCCTGGGACGGGCAACAGAACGCGCACGACGGGAAGAGTGCATTTCACTCGTCGGAATCGCGAAATGATCGGCGACCTTCTTCTGAATTTCCTCAATGGTGATCCGACGATCGTTGGCGCGCAACACGTCCTTTAGCACTTCCTGGGCCATGACCAATGTCACTTGGCCACCGATCAAGGTAGAATGCGCCACCAGGCGGTTAAGCGCGCCTTCCAGTTCACGAATGTTAGAAGATATGCGATAAGCCAAAAATTCCAACACTTGTTGCGGAATTTCGATGGGCAGATGGCTGGCCTTGCTTTCCAAAATGCCCAGACGCAGATCGTACGTTGTCGGCTGCAAATCGGCCACCAATCCCCATCCCAGGCGCGACTTTAATCGGTCTTCTAAACCTTGCAGTTCTTGAGGAGGACGATCCGCAGAGACGATAATCTGGTGGTTCTGATCAACAAGGGCGTTGAAGGTATGAAAGAATTCTTCCTGACTCGCTTCTTTGCCGCTGATGAACTGAATATCATCAATCATAAGCACATCAACGGTGCGAAAGGCTTTCTTGAACTCCATCATCTTCTTGTTTCGCAATGCAGTTACAAACTGCCACATGAATTTTTCTGCCGAAAGATAGACAACTTGCCGTTCGGGTTCCACTTCCTTCAGTCGCCAAGCAATAGCATGCATGAGATGGGTTTTGCCTAAGCCGACACCGCCGTAGAGAAATAGGGGGTTAAAGGCGACTTGGCTAGAATCGGCGACGCGTTGCGCGGCGGCGAACGCGAGTTCATTGGGTTTACCGACCACAAAGCGTTCAAAAGTGCAACGCCGGTCCAGCGGCGTTGCTTCGCCAAAAATCAGGCCCGTTGAGGGGTTTTTGGAAGTATCGGCGAAGGCGAGACCACTCCTTAAGATTCGGGTGGGCTTGGTTGCCGGGACTTGATCACTTAGCCCTCTGGCAAGCGGGGGAAGATTTGAAGGGTTCTGCGGTTGCGTCTGAATTTGATTGGGCCGCTCGCTGACACGCACGATGATTTCGACCGACTGAATGGTCGCGTACTCATTGCACCAAAGTGCTCTGAGGCGCGCGGCATAATTGGCCTGGACCCAATCGCGCACAAAACGTGATGGCACGGACAAGCGTAATCGGTAAGTGTCAAAATCTGCCAACTCCAGGGGCTTCAGCCATGATCTGTAGGTGGAATCGCCAAACTCGGTCTGCAACTGGTCACGGATTCGCGCCCAAGCGGCATCCAATTGTGACTGATGATCCGGCGCGGTCGCATCACCGATTTTTTCATCAACGCAAACACCTTGGTCGATGACTTGGTTCGCACTTTGGTTCATGCCTGTACTCTGCCTCCACGAGTGAGGGCAGCTTGGGTGAGGGCGTGCATGGGGCCTTTGAAGAGGTTGGCCTTGTCATCTTCGAGCTTTGAGTTCCCTGAGAGGAAAAGCGCGTTGAGAGTCATATCAACCTCCAAACAAACAATCCAAAAACAAAGCAGCCCGCGGTGACTGCAACCCGCCTTAGTCTTGAACCCTCCCTGGTCTCCAAACCCGCAGATCTCGAAGCTTTTCGGGGCATTGACGCCAGCTTACTTAGGTCCGTGGGTCGCTTGCGCGCCGGGCCCTTGCAATGCAGGACTTGGCGACGTCAGACGCTTGATGAGGATTGCAACCCCATCAACATAGGCGAACCGTTCTCGATAAGCCAAGGGTCGATCCCAAAACTTTTTTCCTTAAACCGCAAATAAATTGGTTGACGCCTACGCGCAATTTTATGCGCCTCAATGATGCTCCAGATCAAAATGACAAGTTTATCAGCGAGTTAAAGCGCCGACTCCGGCCTTGGAGCCACTTAAGGTTGTTCCTTGCCCAGTGGCCATGGCTCCGCATCGGCAAAACTCAACCGCAATTTAGGGTCCGCGCCGTCGGCGCGATTCGTGTAGCGCGACAATCCGGATGGGAGTCCCTGGTCGCGACATTTGAGAAGGTGGCGGATTTTCCGGCACGATCAATAGTAGACCCGCTTCACGATAAACTGAAAAAGAGCTTTTGCGTGCAAACAAGGTCTTGTCGAAGTCAGGTTTGGCTGATTCTAGCCTTTTTATGAGAACCTTCAAAATCCTTAAGAAGCAACCGCGCCTGTTTTTCCGCTTAAGTGGGATAAGGGTCAGCGATTTTGACGACATTGCAGAGAAGATTTTGCCGCTTTGGGAGGCTCACAACCATCAGCGTCTATCTCGCCCCCATCGCCAACGCGCGATTGGGGGCGGGCCAAGCCATAAGCTAAGCTTTGAGGAGATGCTGCTTTTATGCCTGATCTATTATCGGACTTACATCAATCATGAGTTTCTGGGTTTGATATTTTCGGTTTCAGATAGCACGAGCATCCGAACCGCCAATACAATGACCAAGCTATTGGCAGGCCATTTTCAGATGCCCGAGCGCAGGCTTGCTTTAAGTGAGGATGATAAGGAGCAGCTCATATATCTGATGGTCGATGGGACCGAGCGCCCCTGTCAGCGCCCCAAGAAATCGAAGGGCCGAAAGAAGATCTACTCGGGGAAAAAGAAGCGCTTTACTCATAAGCATCAAATTGTCGTCGATGATAAGAAGCGCATTCGTGCTTGTGGCCCCGTTCACCCTGGGCGCAAGCACGACAAAACCCTTTATGATCAAAGCCATCTGGACAAGCCACCAGATACCCTGCTCTTGGGCGACTTAGCTTATGTAGGAACCAACTGCGAAGTCCCGATAAAGAAATCCAAGAACCAAAATCTAAGCCAAGAACAAAAAGACTACAATAAGTGGTTCAGCTCTATGCCCGTGAAGGTTGAGCATGGCATTGGACGCATGAAAAAGTTCAACATTTTCTCTGACATCTCCAGAGGAAACCGACATGAGAACATGATTGCTAAGAATGTCGCGGCTCTGGCAAACATCAATTTAAAAATTTGCTGAGATAAGCACTAAGGGACAAGTCCGTCTGTGCTCTTTCTCCCTATTGAGAATCAGGTCTAGTTTTGAATGTCGCTGAGCATCAATCAGTTTTGGTGTGTTCGGGGTTTGGGTTTTGAACGGGGCGTTTTGGGTTGTTTGTTTGTTCGGCGGCACGGCGTCGCTAGCTTTGCACGTTCAACTCGAAGAGTGTTACGTGGTGTACGAGCCTGTCGACGGCAGCCATTGTCATGGCTGGGTCTGGGAAGATAGTGTTCCATTCTCCGAAGGGCTGGTTTGCGGTTATGAGCATGGAGCGCTGCTCGTATCGTGCGCTGATGAGTTCGAAGGCGACGTAGGTGATGTCATCAAGGATGAGGAGGTGGAATTTATCGAGCTTTGCAATGGCGCTTTCAAGTAGGGGATCGCGCCTGGCCTGCTGGAGTTTTTGAACCAGGTCTGTGGTTCGGGTAAAGAGCACGCGGTATCCTTTTTCGACAAGGGACAGGCCGATTGCGGAGCCGAGATGGGACTTGCCGACGCCAGGGGGGCCGAACAAGAGAATGTTGTTGGCTTGATCGATCCAGCTATCGCCTGCGGTGATGGCGTTGACATGGGCCTTGGAGACCATGGGGACGGTTGTGAAGTCGAAAGTCTCAAGTGTCTTTCCTGGCATCAATCTGGCTTGGGCCAGATGCCGTTCGATGCGGCGGCGGTCACAACTTCGGCCAATTCATGTTCCACCAAGGCGCTGAGGACGTGTGCAGCGGGCCAGCCTTCCTTATCAGCCTGTTCGGCAAAGCGCGGCCAGAGGGCTTTGATGGTGGGTAATACCAGTTCACCTCAAAACAGACTCTTTATGAACTGAGACCTCAGCATAATTCGACTTCGGATCAAAGGACTACAATATGTGGTGTCATAAAAGCAAAGCTCGCACCATATCTTGCTATCAACTTTCGATCCTCTGATTTATGCTGAGGTCTCTTAACATTCATTCTTCGGTTTTATGTCTCGCGGCGAAAACGCTTCGCGTTTCGCCTCCGACGGGGCCCTCGCTTTACCCCGTGGCGCTTTCGCGCCGATCTCGGGGCCAATAAAAAAGGGGGCCGAAGAGCCCCCTTTTTCCGTGACTAAGGCCGAAGCCCGACGTCTGATGCAAGACGGATGATTTACATCATTCCGCCCATGCCGCCCATGCCGTCCATGCCACCACCAGGCATACCACCTGCAGGCGTGTCATCCTTTGGGGCATCGGTGACCATGGCCTCGGTTGTGATCAACAAGGAGGCGATGGACGCTGCATCGGTCAGGGCCGTTCGGACCACCTTGGTTGGGTCAACGATGCCTGACGAAACCATATCGACGTAAGCCTCGGTCTGGGCATTGAACCCTGTAGCTTCGTTAGCGCCTTCAATCAGCTTGCCAACTACAACGGCGCCCTCGACCCCGGCGTTGACCGCAATCTGACGAATCGGTGATTCCAATGCGGTGCGAACGATGCCAACGCCGACCGTTTGATCGTCGTTTTCACCCGTCACGTCCACCAGCGTTTGACCCGCGTAGAGCAACGCCGCGCCTCCACCGGGAAGGATCCCTTCCTCAACTGCGGCTCGCGTTGCGTTCATGGCGTCTTCGACCCGGTCCTTGCGCTCCTTCACTTCGACTTCGGTCGCACCACCAACGGACAGGACAGCAACGCCGCCCGCCAATTTGGCCTTGCGCTCGTTGAGTTTTTCACGATCGTAGTCGGAAGTCGTGGTTTCGATTTGCGCATCAATCTGGCCAACACGGCCTTTGATTTCGTCCTCTGCGCCCGCACCATCAACGAGGGTGGTGTTTTCCTTGTCGATCACAACCCGCTTGGCCGTGCCCAACATGTCGAGCGTCACGGCCTCGAGCTTGATGCCCAAATCCTCAGACACCACTTGACCGCCGGTCAGGATAGCGATGTCCTCCAGCATGGCTTTGCGGCGATCGCCGAAACCTGGGGCCTTGACCGCAGCGATTTTCAAACCGCCGCGCAACTTGTTGACTACCAAAGTCGCAAGGGCTTCACCCTCAACATCCTCGGCAATGATCAGCAGAGGCTTGGTCGATTGCACAACCGCCTCCAACAAAGAAACAATGGGTTGCAGGTTGGAGACTTTTTTCTCGACCAATAGGATGTAAGGGTCTTCCAGCTCCGCGATCATCTTTTCAGAATTGGTCACGAAGTAAGGGGACAGGTAGCCCCGGTCGAACTGCATCCCCTCAACGACGTCGAGGGTTGAATCCGCTGTTTTGGCCTCCTCGACCGTAATAACGCCGTTGTTGCCGACCTTGTCCATGGCCTCGGCAATCATTTTCCCGATCGAGGCTTCCCCGTTTGCAGAAATCGTGCCGACCTGGGCAACTTCGGCGTTGGTTGTGATGGTCTTGGACATGGACGCCAGTTTTTCAACCACCTTGGTCACCGCCATGTCGATACCGCGTTTGAGGTCCATGGGGTTCATGCCCGCAGCGACGGCTTTGGCACCCTCGGTTGCGATGGCCTGCGCGAGAACGGTTGCGGTCGTTGTGCCGTCACCAGCAACATCGTTGGTTTTGGACGCAACTTCGCGAACCAGTTGCGCGCCCATATTTTCAAACTTGTCTTCCAGCTCGATTTCCTTGGCAACGGAAACCCCGTCTTTCGTGACGCGGGGGGCCCCGAAAGCCTTGTCCAGGACGACATTGCGTCCCTTGGGGCCGAGGGTCACGCGGACCGCATTGGCGAGAATGTTAACGCCATCTAGCATTTTGGAGCGTGCATCGCCCCCGAATTTTACGACTTTAGCAGCCATGATTGTCTAATCCTTCTTTACAAAAGCGTCGTGGGATTAACCCAAGATGCCCATGATTTCGTTTTCTTTCATGATGATGAGTTCTTCCCCATCCAGCTTGACTTCAGTGCCGTTCCACTTGCCGAATAAGACGCGGTCGCCTGCCTTAACGTCCAAGGGAGTCACCTCGCCCTTGTCATTCTTGGCGCCAGCGCCAACGGCAACAACTTCCCCTTCCATGGGTTTTTCCTTGGCGGTGTCAGGAATGATGATTCCACCAGCCGTTTTCTCTTCTGCGTCGATCCGGCGGATCAAAACGCGGTCGTGCAAAGGACGAAATGCCATCTCTTGCTTCCTCTTTTTCAGGTTTCTGGTTAGTATAAATCCCGCTGCATGAGGCGCTGTTAGCACTCCCCTGCTACGA
This sequence comes from Alphaproteobacteria bacterium, assembly GCA_965228345.1. Classification (GTDB taxonomy): domain Bacteria; phylum Pseudomonadota; class Alphaproteobacteria; order UBA7985; family UBA7985; genus CAXQZM01. The sequence goes on from CBDDHH010000004.1 coordinate 448,000, forward strand.
GTGTCAGGGACATGGGATCGCCCATCCCTGAGTTCAACAGGCTTGGGGCTTTTTTTTAGATTTTCCTCGTCAAGGCGTAAATTTGACACCGGCGGCGAGTTCTAGACCAAGGAAAAATAGTACCTTTTCTGAACTGCCCGCATGACCGGAGGGCGCTGGTAGTTCATAAAGAACGTGTAGGACCCTGCCAGATTGGTCCAGAAACTGAACCACTTGCTGTCCTGGGCTTGCGCCAAACGCTCTTTTGTTGGGCGAAAGGGGTAGGACGCCACCGTTACTTCGCGGGCACCCTGCCGCAGCGCGGCTTCTGCCAACAAATAGATGGTTTCCATGCCCGGGTCGGTCATGGCGTAGCAGCCTATGGATGTGCAGCCGCCGTGGATGCGGATCCACGAGCCCGTGCGGCCAAATTGCCGGTCGTAGGCGTTGGGAAAATTCAACTCCAAAGCCAAGTGCATGCCGCTGTCGGGATGGAGATCGGGGCGGCGGATTCGATAATACCCCTCGGGCGTTTGGCCGTCGCCTTCGGCCAACTTGGGACCAAGGTCCCCCGAATAGAAACAGATCGGTAGAATCTGATAAAGGTCATAGATGCCGTAATGGCCTTGCAGCCAAAGCTCCATCTCTTTGGATTCTTTAAAGGCCAAGATGTGCAAACGCGCTCCATACGCAAACCCTGCGTCGGTGACGTTGCGCTCAAGGACCGCTTCACGCTCAGCGCGGCCATAAAACCGCCCTCCTGGAAGTTCCTCTTCCACGTCGGTTTCTAAATCGCAGGCGCCAAGGGCAAGCAAACTTGCGCCGCCGCCGGCCAGGGCCTGTCGGCGTGTTGGGGAGAGGGATGAAGTCATGACGCCGGCTCAAGATGTTTAACGAAACACAAGGCGTCTTCGCGCCCCTGGCGCGCCCTGTAATACCCCTTGCGCCGCCGCGTGAACACAAATCCATGTGAACTGTACAGGTGCTGTGCCGCGCGGCTTGATTCTGCGACGTCCAAAAATACTTGGGCAACGCCCTGGCGGCGGCACTGGGTTAACAAATGGCCCAAGAGGCGGTGCCCGTACCCCTGGCCTTGGTAGCAAGGGGCAACTTGAAAAGTCAAAATTTCCGCTTCTTCAGGCTGGACTTGGCCCAAGATGAAACCTGCAGGGACGTCCACGGCTTGCGCAACCCACCCTTGGCTTGTGGGTAAGCTAAGCACCTGGGCAAAGCTCGTCGGCGACCATGGCGACGCGAACCCTTGTGCATGCATAGCCGCCAGCCACGGGGCGTCCCCTAAAGACAGGGCCCTAACACCAACGGTCATAAAAAGTGACCCTTTAACGTCCGTTTCTTGTCTCACGGCAGAAACGCGTTGCTTTTCGCCTCCAACGGGGCCTTCACTTATACCCCGAGGCGCTTTCGCGCCGATCTCGGGGCCGCTGGTTTTGGACGCGGACGTTCCCTGGGCCCTTCGGGCTTGGAGCCCAACCGTTTCGCGCGCGGACGTTCCCTGCGCCCTTCGGGCTTGGAGCCCGCTTGGGGGGCCGCAGTCGCGGCCCTTATACCAGTTCATAAAGAATCATCTTAAGGAAAACTGGTATAACCAAGGGACGGCGCGCGCACGTATAGGGGATAGGGGGGGTGCGTTGCAGGCGTCGCCCAGCGCGCCAATTCGGCGAGTTTGACCACATGCGGCTCGATCCAACCCAAAGCCTCTGGAGCGCGCATTCCCTGGTTTTGGCCCGTTGGGGTTACCAAGACCGAGCCCGCGAACGGGTCGGGCAGTTTTGCGGGCAACGCGGCGGAGGCGACAACAGAGATTGGGTTGGGCAGGGGCAACCCAAGCGCGACGGCCGTAATGGCGTCATAAAAAAAATCACCGCGCCGCGTATCGATGAGGCAAGGTGTCGCTGCCCCAACCTGGAACCGCAACGCCTCAAAAGTGCTTGATCCCACAAGGGGAAGGCCACGGGCGAGGGCAAAGGCACGTGCATAGGCCAACCCAACGCGCATACCGGTGAAGCCCCCGGGACCTCTGGTCACCACCACATGTGTAATGGAGGGAGCAGGAACGACCTCAAAAGCTTCGGCGGCCATGGGCGCCAAGGCGCCCGCGTGGCCGCGCGCCATGGCTTTAGATCGATGAAACAGAGCAAAGGGGCCGTCGTCGGTCAAATCAACCACGGCCAATGCACAAACATAGCCCGCCGTATCAAGGCTCAGGACCCGCACAACTAAAAGATCGTAACAGCGCGGCGAGGACCCTCAAGGCGGCTCAGGTCGTACTGATCAAGCCGGTGTTCACGAATGACCCGTATCAGGTTGGAAATGGTGCCCGCATCATCAGGGTTCAATCCCGTCATAAACTCAGCTGCGACCATACCGGAAAGACGTCGGCCTTGCTGGGTTGCCCGCTGCCGCTCGGCGCGGAATTCGGCGAACTGACCGCTCCGGTTGAGGTAAAGCATGAAAGCATCGACGGACGCCTGCAACGAGATGAAGGTCGTCTGAGATAAGGTCTCCCCAGGGGTTAGAGGGCGCGCCAAACGGCGCGCATCGCCATCGCGCGTCCAGGGACCAAAGAGGGCGTTGTGCTCTATGGCCTCGGGGTTTTGACCCGAGGAACTGGCGACAAGGGCCTGGGCCAAGCATAGGCTGACGGGAACGGCGTCGATGCGTCTGCGCAGGTCCGCGCGACTGGCTGTGTCGTATTTGAACCCCAGGCCCCGCACCGCCGCGTTTTGAGCCTGCCCTAGATCATCCGCCACCTCGCTATCGGTGTTAAGGTAGGCGCGTTCGATTTGGATGCGCTCATTGGCCACCAGACAGAGCGGCAAAACTGCCTTCAAAAACAGGTCTTGCTGCGAACTCGGGTTCGAACGGCCCAATTCCCCGAGGTTTGTCGGGAGGCGTTGCAGGACGAGGGCAGGAACGGCGTTGCCCGCTATGATCGCCGCAAGGTCAAAGCCCGATTGATCAAACAGAGCCTGCAACTCCCCTAAACTAGCGAGCGGGGTCGAGGCACTGTAAATGAGAGGAACAGCAACCGAGTCGAGAGTCGCTTTCAGCGCGGTAGCACCTAGGTTTGGCCGCGTAAGAACGCCGGTAGCGATGCGCTGCGCCTCTTGTGTAGCTTCGGTGGCGGCGATTTCTGCTTCTCGTTGCCGGGCGACATCCGCTTCAGCACGGAGGGTGGCTTCAGCAGCAGCAGCGTCCCGTTCAGCCTGCAATCGCTCTGCAGCTTGGCGTTCCAACTCAGCTTGGCGCGCAGATTCTTGCTCGATAGCGCGCCGCCGCGCCGCTTCTTCCGCGCGCGCACGCTCCTCTTCTAGGCGGGCTTGTTCGGCGTTAAATGCGTCAGCTTCGGCAAAGGACTGGGGTAAATTGGTAGGGCGAGGCCGAGGAATGAGGGCCGACGTCAATACAGGTATATTGTCGTCGCGCGCGAAGGTGTCGTCGGCACCTGCAACGACGCCAAGGCCCGGCGCGGGATCTCTCAGATTTAGATTGCCAATCGCCGACTGCTGAGCGCGCAAATCTGCGGCCAATTGCTCGGCGGCTTGGGCAGCGATCCGTTCTTGTTCGCGATCGCGGCTGCGTTGCTCAGCCAAATCGACCTGGGCCGGAGCAGGCGCGGCATTCTCTCGAGATCGATCAAGGGCATTGGTGGCATCCAGCGCGGCGAGCTGCGTTTCGCGCGGGGTCGGTTCGGGTTCGGGGATACGCTCGGGTCGTCGTCGAGGGAGGCTGTCGGTGCCTGCTATTCCTCCTACACCAAAGGCGCGCGTCGCAGGCACTTCTTGAATGGGTACGACAGTCAACCCCGCATAGCGGTCATTGATGGCCTGGTCGCACCCGGCGAGGCCAAGACCCAAGGCAAGCGGCAACGTCAACCCAACGGTCTTAAAGGGGGACATTGCCTCGGCCGCTTTGTGTCTCACGGCAAAAACGTCTTGCGTTTTGGCTTGTTGGGGTGGCGGTCTCGCACCGTTCGCTCAGCCCGAACCTCGTAGGTGCGGTCTCTACTCGCTCACTTCGTTCGCTCAGCCCGAACCTCGTAGGCGCGGTCTCTACTCGCTCACTTCGTTCGCTCAGCCCGAACCTCGTAGGCGCGGTCTCTACTCGCTCACTTCGTTCGCTCAGCCCGAACCTCGTAGGCGCGGTCTCTACTCGCTCACTTCGTTCGCTCAGCCCGACCGCAGGCCAAAACTCGCCAAGACCCGCGGCAAGTAGCAGAGTCCTGCCCGGGGCCCAGTTGACACATCCGGTTAGGGGTTCTTTTTTCAAAAAAATGAACATCTTACGCGACAAGCCCTAGGCGAAGCTCGCGCGAAGATGCAACCGTGAATCAAATTTGCGTCACGGACTGTTGCCTGATTTAAACGACAGCCCGAACCTCAACAACCTCTGGAATGTAGTGGCGCAACATATTTTCGATGCCCAGTTTCAGCGTCGCGGTTGAGGAGGGGCATCCCGCGCAAGCCCCCTGCATGGTCAAAAACACCACCCCGTCCTCGAACTTATGATAAACTATATCTCCACCGTCCTGCGCGACAAAAGGACGAACCCGGGTATCGAGCAATTCGCGGATCTGCACCACAATTTCGTCCTCGTCGTCCCCCACATCAGGTGATGTGCGCGGCACCGACAGAACGGGACGGCCCGCGGTGAAGTGCTCCATAATAAAACCGAGAATAGAGGGCTTTAGCAGATACCACTCCTTGGCTTCGTCTTTGGTTAAGGTGATGAAGTCCGCACCAAAAAACACGCCCTCAATGCCCTCCAGTTCAAATAAGCGTGCCGCGAGCGGGCTTTGCGCGCGCGCTGTTTCTGCGTCGCGGAAGTCGGCTGTTCCTGATTCCATAACGGTCAAACCAGGCAGGAATTTCAAGGTCGCGGGGTTTGGCGTGGTTTCGGTTTGGATAAACATACGACCTACCTATGTGTTCATGTGATCGGATCAATGTCTTCGACGGTCAGATTCCCCGGGATGACCGTAATGGGAACCGGAACTTGGTTGACCAACTTGTGCGCAATGGAACTGACCAAAGGTCCCGGCTGGCGCCCCCGGGCGGCGGCGAGCACCAGCAGGCAGATCTGAGGCGATTCCGCTAGTTGATTGACCAACTCATCGGCCACCAAACCCTCGCGCACAAAATAAACCGGGTCGTGCCCGCCCCACTCGCGGACTTTTTCGGCGTAGGCGTCCATGAGCCTGCGCGCCTCGTCTCGGGCCTCCTCCGCCGCGCGTTCGGCCACCCCGACCCAGTGGTCAAAATGCACCGGCGGGATCACCTTCAACATGGCAACACGACCGTCGAAGTGGCTCGCGCGCCGAGCGGCAAACCGCAGAGCAAGTTCGGACTCTAGACTGTCGTCAATAACAACAAGGAGGAGACGTTCGCCCATAGAAAACTCCGAGACTTAAGATCAAGGGTCGTGTTCAACGAGCCTTGAGTGGCGTTCAAGCACTAAGCGAGCCGAGATCTCACCTGGTCGCTAGTCCTTGAATCGAACAACTTTTCAATTCGATCGATTCTGCATCTAGCTAAGACCCGGTCTTGTCTCAAAGCGAGACGAAACCGCCTTAGCCTCGCCGACTAAAGATAAGGTTTGTTAGGTATCCTGCAAGGGCAGCTAAGGCCAGACAGAGGATCCCGTAAACCAGGCGACTGTTTTCAGCGGTTTCGATCACTAAGCGTTCCAAGCCTGCGCGCCGCAAATCGATCTGGGTTTGGGCGCTCTGCCCATCGGCCCAAAATCTAAGTCCGTAGCGACCAGGTTTCGCCGTGGGGGGCAAGAACGCGGTGACCTCAAAAAACCCCCGCCCCAAGGCTTGCGAGCCTTCCTCAGCGTCCTGGATATAGAGGCCCTTTTGCGCCATCAGCGCGCGCTGATCCGGGTTACAAACCCAGGTGAGCGACGGCGACCCCCAGTGCGCCAACTCATGCATTCTGCCTTGCGCACACGCGCGCTCAACCTCAGATCTTGTGAAACCGATTAGGGCAACGTAGGAAGCGGCGGCGTTCAGTACCTCCTTTTCGGCATTGACCCACATGCCCGCGCGACGAGCCTTGTGACGAAATTTTATGTTTGCTGGCGGGCCGACCAAGACCAACTTGGTTTCAGGATCGGACGTCTCAAGGAAGCTAATCAGTTCGATATTGGTACCGCGGAACGTGGTCGTGACGTCGATTTCCCGTTCGTTGACAATGAAGGGCGGGCTAGCCCAGGCGGACGCCGCCGATAAGATCCATAGCCCGCCCAAGAGGCGAGGCACTTTCGTTGGGCTCACAGGTCGATCTCCACACTCGAAATCGCGGGAGGATAGACGAAGAGGTCGAAGGCGAGTTTGCCGCAGACAACCAAAACCAATAGCGCCAGCCAAATCCTCAAATCTTGTGCAGGCAAGCGGTTGGCCAAGCGCACGCCCAATTGGGCGCCCAAGACGCCACCCACCATCAAACAGAGCGCCAGGAGAATATCAACCGACACGTTGACGATCGACTGTTGCAGTGCCACGCTGGCCGTCAAAAAAATTACCGTGAACAAAGACGTTCCGATCACCACCAACGTTGGCATGCCCAGAATATAGATCATAGCAGGCACCATGATGAAACCGCCACCCACGCCTAAGAGCGCCGTCAAAATACCGACAACAAAACCCAACCCAAGGGGCAAAAACCCTGACATGTAGAGTTTGGAACGCGGGAATTTAACGCGCCAGGGCATGCGGTGGAGGGATGTATGCGTGTGCGACCGCCGTCCATGACCCGATTTGGCCCGCGCGCGCGTGGTAAGCGACTCGATTAACATAAGGCCGCCAATGAAGCCCAAGAAAACGACGTAGGTGATTTCGATCACCGTATCGACCTGCCCCGTGGCACGCAACCAGCGTGTTAGTGCGACACCCGCCGTCGTGCCGCCCAGTCCGCCGGCTGCGATAAAACACCCGACCTTAAGATCGACGTTTTTTCGCCGCAAGTGCCCCAGAACGCCCGATAGGGACGATCCCGCGATCTGCACCGCTTCGGTCGAGGTTGCGACCAGCTTTGGGATCCCGAGAAAAAAGAGGATGGGAGTCATCAAAAACCCCCCGCCCACGCCAAACAGCCCTGAAAGAACCCCGACGGCAAACCCCAAAAACATGAGCAGAGGGAACGAGACCGAAACATCTGCAATGGGGAAGTGCAGTTCCATAGGACCTAAACTTTCAAGAAGCCGAACAGCCGTCGCACATCTTCCATCACGGGGTCGGCTAAAGCGGCGGCACGCGCTGCGCCGTCCTTTAGGATCGCGTCGATCTGCGCAGGGTCGCTTAAGTAGGTCACCATGGCATCGCGCTTGGGCGCCAAAACCTGAACGGCAACCTCGGCTAGGGCTTCCTTGAAGTCCTTAAACGCCTGCCCGCCAAATTCGGCGACCACGCTTTCCTGGCTGCGATCGGTCAAAGCGCCAAAAATCTCTAGCAAATTTACCGCTTCCGGGCGCGCGGCCCGTATCTCATCGCGCACCTGGCCCGCCACCAGATCCGCCTCGATCGGCAGGGGATGCACATCAGTTTTGGCCTTTCGGAACTTGAGCGCGATCGTGTCGGCGTCGTCGGAAAGATTGATGCGCGAATAGTCCGAAGGATCGGACTTGGACATTTTCTTTGTGCCGTCGCGTAAGGACATGAGACGAGTCGCGGGACCCTGGATCAGCGGCTCGGTCAACGGAAAATAGTCCGCGCCAAAGTCATGGTTGAACTTTTGCCCAATGTCGCGCGCCAGCTCCAAATGTTGTTTCTGGTCTTCCCCCACCGGCACATGAGTCGCGCGGTAGACCAAAATGTCGGCGGCTTGCAGGACGGGGTAATTGAACAGGCCGACCGAAACGTTCTGGGCGTTCTTGCCCGCCTTGTCTTTGAATTGGGTCATGCGTTGCAGCCACCCCATGCGGGCGACGCAGTTGAACAGCCACCCCAGCTCACTATGGGCCCGTACCGCCGACTGGTGGAACAAAATCGATTTGGCCGGATCCAGCCCCGCAGCCAGGTAGGCGGCGGCAATTTCGCGGGTCTGTTGGGCCAATTTGGCCGGGTCCTGCCAGGTGGTGACGGCGTGCAAGTCAACAACACAATAGAGGCATTCAAAGTCGTCTTGCAGGCGGACAAAATTCTTCAGCGCGCCCAAATAGTTGCCCAGGTGCAAGTCGCCCGTCGGTTGAATGCCCGAAAGAATGCGATGGGTCGGTTGCGGGGCGAAGTTCATGGCCGGGTCCTTTTGTCTTGGCGCAACTATGCGCGCGCCTGCCAAACCTTACAAGAGGGGAACCTTAGCTTTGCGTCCAAGTGTTACGCAGATCTGCTTTGTTCAGAGCGCCGAGCAACAGGGTCATGGCGAAATAGGCCCCCGCGGCGAGCGCGATCAGGCCCAAGGTCAAGGGCACGCGCAGGGCAAAGGCCCAACGCGACAAATCGCCGAGGAGGATTAGAAGACCTTTCAAAAGAAGAACCATAGCGGCGGACGCCACCGTCATGGGGATCAGACGAACCAGCAGCTGGCGGTCGGGCCGCACATGCCCGAAGATGAGGGCATGGGTCAGGAGCGACAGGAAACCGACCCAAGAGGAAAGGGACGCTGCCAAGGCCAACCCAAATAAGCCCAAGGCCGGATAGAGTGCGTAAGAGCCGACGATAGCGACCGCAACGGCGACCAAGGAATGGATCATGGGGTCGCGAGTGTTTTGCCGGGCAAAAAAGGTTGGCTGGATCACCATTTGACCCACGGCAGCGGGGATGCCGAGCGCAAAGCCCAACAGCGCGGTTGCCGCACCGCGCGAGTCTGCGGCGGTGAACTGGCCGACCTCAAACAGACCTTGAAACAGGAATTCACCGAGAAAACAGCAGGCAAAGGTGATCGGAAGTGCCAGCAGCATGGCAAGCTCCAGGCCCCGGTTGCATTGACGACGTGCCGCAGCGTCCTGCCCTTGGGCGATCAAGTTGGCAAGGCTCGAGAGCAGAATCGTATTAAGGGCGATGCCGATCAACCCCAGGGGAAGTTGGTATACCCGGTCAGCCAGATAGCGATAGGACACGTCCTGTTCGACCGTGGCAGCCAAGGATAAGACGACCAAGAACGAGATCTGATAGCCGCCGCGCGCGACCATACCTGGGACCATGCGACGGGCGAAGGGCCCTAGCCCGCGCGGCCAGACCAGCGCCGGAGCCCAGCCTAGACGCGCCGCCGGAACCCACACGACCAGGAGTTGCAGCGCCCCCGCCATGAGAGTGGCCCAGGACAACCAGAGGCCGGGCGCTCGATCTAAGACCGCAAGGACGGTCAGTGTTGCTATCATGACAAGGTTGAAGAGACTGGGCGCCAGAGCCTTGGCCGCGAACTTGCCTAGCACATCCAAAACCCCGCCAACCAGCGCCATAAGTGACATGAACAGGAGATAGGGCAACATAATGCGAGCAAAAATCAAACTTAAGGTGCGAGTGGGCTCAGGCGCGCTTTCCTGGAGGATCAGATCGAGCACCCAGGGCATGAGCAAGATCAGGGTCGCGATCAGGGGCGTCAAAACCAGGATCAAGAAGGCGAAGGCGGCGCGAGCGAAGGCCTTGGCCTCCCGCGCCCCGCCTTTGGTCAAGCGGTCGCGCAGCATGGGCACAAAGGCGGCTGACATTGCCCCTTCGGCAAAAATGCGCCGCGCGGCGTTGGGCAGCGAAAAGGCCACCAGCCACGCATCAAGCACAAGGCTGGGTCCAACGAAGGCCGCGAGCATTTGATCGCGAACCAAGCCCAAGATTCGGCTGAGGCCCGTCAATCCCGATACGGTCGCGAAAGCTCGGTCGAGGCGATGTGGCAAGGTTACCAACCTGACCTAAACCTCGCCCTCAGCGGCTTTCACCAAGGCAGTGCGCGCGCGCGCCAGCCGGTCGTCGCCTTCCAGGCGATAGCCCATGAGATCGGTGACGTAGAAGACATTGACAAACCGCTCTCCGTAGGTGGCGATGCGCACGGCTTGCAACGACATGCCGAGCTGGGACAGGGTCGCCGCTAGGTCGAACAAGAGCGCGGGCCGGTCGGGACCGCGCACCTCAATGATGGTCGGGCTGTTTGCGAGTTTTGGCGTATCGATACGCACCGTCGAGGGTTGATCCATGGCCCGCTGACGCTTGGTGCGGCTGCGTGGCAAGCGCGCGCTGATGTCTTGCAAGCTAACCTGCCCCTGCAACGCCGCATCAACCTGGGTCCTTAAACTCACCAGGTTTGCCTTGCTCGGGCGCCGCTCGGCTGTGCCATGGCGGATGTAGAGGGTATCGAGCGCCAAGCCATTGCGAAAGGTATGGGCCTTGGCCGCCTCTACCCCCCAGCCTGCCAAGGTAATGGCCCCGACTAAGCGCGCGAACAGCCCTGGCGCATCATCGGTGCAGAGTGTTAGAGCGACCGTGTGCTGACCCTCAAGGACGCGCAGGTCAAGCCGCGACGCGTCCTGGATCAGGGCGGCGTGGCGAAGGCACTCCTGCGTCGTATAGGCCAACCAATAGGCTTGGGTCGGGGCGGCGATCAAGGTGTCGAGCTGGGCCTTCGAGTAGGTCCTGGCCAAGGCGTCCGACACCTCCACGCGGCGGGCCTGGGCGCTCCGTTCGGCGCCATGGCATACCTCACCGCTGCGCAAAATTTCCCCGGCACCGACGAACGCGCGATGAAGCAAGGCCCCCTTCCACGCCGACCAAGTATCGGGACCCACGGCGCGAACGTCGGCCGTGGTTAAGATGTAGAGCAAGCGCAACAGGTCAAACGACTGGGCGAAGTTGGCAATGCCCGCTAGGGTTTCGGGATCATCAACATCGCGCTGAAACGCTGCCGCGGACAGGTCAAGATGGTGACGGATCAGCCAGGCCACTTGCTCCCCCTGCGCGAGCGTAAGCCCCAAACGCCGACAAACGTCGGGTGCCAGGTCGGCCCCGACGATCTCGTGCCGCCCGGGACGGCCCTTAGCGATGTCGTGGTAGAGTAGGGAAACGCACAGCACCTCCATATCCACAATCTGGTCGAACAGCTGATGGACCGGACCCGTCATATCGCCCAGATCGCCGCCACGGATCTGGTGTGCTTGGTCCAGGGCCCGCAAGGTATGCTCATCGACTGTATAAGAATGATAGCGGTTGAACTGCATGAGGCCGACGATGGGCGCCCACTCGGGCAAAAAGGCGGCCAGCACGCCCGTTTCGTTCATGGTTTTGAACGCCAGGGTTGGGTTCGACGCATGTGTCAACAAATCGAGAAACTGACGGTTGGCCGTAGCTTGGGCTTTAAACGCGGGATCGATCAAGCTCAAGTTCTGCGAAATGAGGCGCAAGGCAGACGGCGCATGGGCCAGGCCGTGTTCGTGGGCGACCATGAAGTAGCGCAGGAAGTTTTCGGGCTGCTCGGCCAACTGCTGCGCGCCGGTGATCGCCAAACGGCCGCCGATCAAAGGAAATCCCTCGACCTCGTGCTGCGTGTCGCGTCGCCAAGCCCGACGCAAGCCGCGTCGGCGCGTTCCCTGCTGAAACTCCTCCTCAATGGTCGCGATCATGATGCCCGTGAGGGTGCCAACAGATTTGGCGGCGCGAAAATAATCCTGCATAAAGGCCTCAACGCCGGCGCGTTGTGGGCCATCTCGATAGGCCAGGGCTTTCGCAATGTCGAGCTGAGCATCGAACGACAAGCGCTCCTCCGCGCGGTTGTTCAAATAGTGGAGATGCAAGCGAACCGTGAGCAGGAAGGCTTCGGCCTCCTCATAGTCTTGAGCCTGCGCGAGGGAGAAGACCCCGCGCGAGATTAAGGTGCTGACCTGCCCGTCCCCGAACACGGCCCTGGCGATCCAGGATAGGGCGTGCAAGTCCCGCAATCCGCCCTTACCTTCCTTGACCTGGGGCTCCAGGGCATAGCGCGATTGTCCCTGGCGTTGGTGCCGCGCTTCGCGTTCGGCCATTTTGGCAACCACGAAAGCGCGGCGATGGGGGGTGAGCAGCCGCTGATCCACGCGGGCACGCAGGGCCGTAAAACCCGCCCGCGATCCGCGAATGAGGCGCATTTCGATAAGCGAGGTAAGAATGGTAAAGTCTTTGGCGCCCAAGGCGACGCATTCACTGGGGGTGCGTACCGCCTGCCCCACCTTCAATCCCAAATCCCAGAGCAGGTAGAGCATGGTTTCCACGGCCTGGTCTTGCAGGGCGACTTGATTCCCGACCCGCAAAAACAAGAGATCTATGTCCGAATGAGGCGCGAGTTGCCCGCGGCCATAGCCCCCCACGGCCAACAGCGCCAGATGATCGGCTAAATCGTGACCCAAATCGCTGCCGATGTCGTGCCAAATGGCCTGCAAGATTTCGTCCATCAAAATGGCCTGGGCTTGCACGGTTTCTCGGCTGCCGGCCCTTCCCGCCATGAAACGGTCCTTGATACGCGCATGGCCCGCACGCAGGCGCGCTTGCGCGTCGGCGAGGGTCCGGGCGCGGGTCCTCACGCCGCAGCTAAGTCTTTCAAGGTGTAGAGACGCTCCAGGGCTTCCCGGGGGGTCAGGGTGTCCACATCTAGGTCCAACAGGACTTCAAGGGCAGGGTTCGTTGCCGGGGACACCAGCGATGCTTGGGTGTTGGGCGCGCGGGTCGTGGCGGAAAATAAGGGCAAGTCCACATCCCCCAAACCTCCCGCCCCCTTGTCGCGCTCCAGATGGTCCAAGACCTCCTGCGCGCGCGCAAGGACAGCGGCGGGCAGACCCGCGAGTTTGCCGACATAAATGCCGTAGGACCGGTCGGCGGCCCCGGGGGCGATTTGATGCAAAAAAATCACTTCGCCCTGCCACTCTTTAACTTGGGCGCGATGGCAGGTCAGGGCCGGTAGGCGTTCGGCCAAGGCGGTTAGTTCGTGATAGTGGGTCGCAAACAGAGCCCGGCATCTCAAGTGCGTGGCCAAGTATTCCACCGTGGCCCAGGCGATCGACAGCCCGTCGTAGGTGGCGGTGCCGCGGCCAATTTCGTCCAAAATCACAAAGCTCTGCGCCGTCGCTTGATTGAGAATCATGGCGGTTTCTACCATTTCGACCATGAAGGTAGAGCGACCGCTGGCAAGATCGTCGGAGGCACCGACCCGAGAAAACAGGCGATCCACCAGGCCCACATGGGCCGATGCGGCGGGCACGAAGGCGCCCATCTGCGCGAGAATGATGATCAGGGCGTTTTGGCGCAGGTAGGTCGATTTGCCCGCCATGTTGGGCCCGGTCAGCAGCCAAATGTGATCCTGCGGCCCCTGGGTGAGCGAGTTGGCCATAAAACCTGAACCCGAAGTTTTGGCCAGCGCCTGTTCCACAACTGGATGGCGCCCCTCGACGATCACCAAGTCTTGCGAGCAATCCAGGCTCGGGCGCACCCACGCCTCGGCCTCGGCCAGATGCGCCAGTGCTGCGCTAAGGTCTAAGACGGCCAGGGCATCGGCCAGCTGCATCAGGCCCTGCGACTGATCCAGGAGGTCACGCCGCAAATTCTCGTACACCTCCAATTCCAGGGTCAAAGCCCGTTCACCCGCGGCGCGAATTTTCTCCTCCAGCTCCGACAACTCCAGGGTTGTGTAGCGAGTAGCTGAGGCTAGGGTCTGGCGATGAATGAAGCCGGCGCTGGGGTCGCTTGGCATCTTGTCAGCATTGGCCGCCGTCACCTCAATGAAGTAGCCCAGGACATTGTTGTGCTTGATTTTGAGCGAGGCGATGCCCGTGCGCTGGGCCAAGTCGGCCTGCATGGCCGCTATCAGGTTGCGCGATTCGTCGCGCAGAGCGCGCTGCGCGTCCAAATCAGCACGGAATCCGGGACGGACAAAGCCCCCGTCACGTGCCAAGAGCGGAACCTCGTCCTGCAAAGCCCGGGTCAAAATTTGGCCGAGGGCATCGAAGTCGCCCAGATCGGCAAAGGCCCGCTGCAACTCGGTGCCAAAGGCAAACTTGGCCCGCGCCGCGGCCAGGCGACGGCGCGCCTGGCCCGCCCTATCCAGCGCCGCGGCCAGGGCTATCATATCGCGCGGCCCGCCGCGCCCCAAGGCCAAACGTTGCACCGCCCGCGCCAAATCGGGAAGCGATTTTAGGTAGGCCCGCACATCCTCGCGCAGGTCGGGTGCATCCAAAAAATAGGCGAGGCTTTCCTGGCGTTCCTCGATCAAACCCAGGTGCGCACTGGGTCGCGCCAAACGGTCGCCCAGCAGGCGGGCCCCTGCACCGGTCAGCGTTCGGTCGATCGTGGCGAGCAGCGAGCCGGCGCGTTTTCCGGCCAAGGTCTGCGTCAACTCCAAATTGCGCCGCGTTGCCGCGTCGATGGCAAGCTGGCCCACGGCAAGGTTTTGCTGCAGGGGTTTGATGATCGGCCGCGCGGCCCTTTGGGTCAGATCAACATAGTCGATCAGGGCCCCCGCCGCCGATACTTCTGCCCTGCTCAAATCGCCAAACAGGGTCAGATCCGCCACGTCGAACAGTTTTTTCAGGCGGGCCTCGCCGGCGTTGGACGAAAATCGCGCCGCCGGCTGCGGCGTCAGTCGGGTTTTCAAGGCTTGCAAGACCGGGCCCAGGACAGGATCGTCCAGCAAAGTATCGGCGGCCAGCACCTCGCCTGGGTCGATCTGGACCAGCGCCGCCTCCAGGTCTACTGCGCGCGCGGGATGGGGCAGGGCCTGGACCTGAAACGTGCCAGTGGAAAGATCAATCCAGGCCAAGGCCTGGCGCCCGCTTGCCTGACCGAGCGCCGCGAGGAAGGCGGCGCGCCCTGCGTCCAAGTAGGCGTCTTCGGTCAAGGTGCCGGGCGTCAGGATCCGCACCACCTCGCGCGCGACCACGGCCTTGGAACCACCGCGTTTTTTGGCCGCTGCTGGATCCTCGGTCTGTTCGCACAAGGCGACGCGATGGCCCGCGGCGATCAGCTTGCCCATATACTGATCGACGCTATGGTGGGGGACCCCGCACATGGGGATGGGGTCCCCACCTTGTTGGCCGCGCGCCGTTAGGGCGATGTTGAGGCACGCCGCCGCCACCTCGGCGTCTTCAAAAAACAGTTCGTAAAAATCGCCCATGCGGTAGAGTAGCAAGTGGTCCCGATGGGCGTCTTTGAGGCTTAAGTACTGCGCCATCATAGGTGTGGGGGTCGCGGCCATGGTTTTGCCTTACGACCTTAGGCCCCAGAAATAAAAGGGGCTTGTGCGCCAGGCGTGGTGTTGCGGCCGCCGTTTTGGTCTAAGGGGCCCCCATGACGCTGCCGCACGACTCTCTAGAGCACGACGCCCTCGCCTTTCATGCCGAGGGACGCCCAGGTAAATTGGAAGTGACGGCGACGAAACCGCTGACGACCCAGCGCGACTTGTCGCTCGCCTACTCCCCCGGCGTTGCCCACCCGTGCCTGGCGATCCAGGACAATCCCGAAGCAGTCTATGAGTACACGGCCAAGTCCAACACCGTAGCCGTCATCTCTAACGGCACCGCGGTCCTGGGCCTGGGTAACTTAGGGGCCTTAGCGGCCAAGCCCGTTATGGAAGGCAAGGCCGTCCTCTTTAAGCGCTTCGCCGATATCGATGGGATTGATCTGGAGGTGGCGACCGAAGACGTTGAGGCCTTCTGCGCCGCCGTCAAACTGATCGCGCCGTCCTTTGGTGGCATCAATTTAGAAGATATCAAAGCGCCCGAATCCTTCTTGATCGAGGAACGCCTGATTGAGGAATGCGATATTCCGGTCATGCACGACGATCAGCACGGCACCGCCATCATCGCCGCCGCCGGCCTGCTCAACGCCCTGCACCTAACGGGCCGAGACCTGAAAGAGGTGCGCCTAGTCGTGAACGGCGCGGGGGCAGCGGCCCTATCCTGCGTTGCCCTCCTAAAAGCCATGGGCTTGCCCGCCGACCAGGCGATCTTGTGCGATTCCAAAGGGGTGATCCATAAGGACCGCAGCGACCTCAACAAGTGGAAGTCGGCCCATGCGGTCACAACGCCGCACCGGACCCTCGCGCAGGCCATGGTGGGTGCCGATGCGTTCTTCGGCCTATCGGTCAAGGGGGCGCTCGACCAAGCCATGGTCAGGTCCATGGCATCCAGGCCGATCATTTTTGCCATGGCCAACCCCGACCCAGAAATCTTGCCCGAGGAGGTTCGGGCTGTGCGCGACGATGCCATCGTCGCGACGGGCCGGTCGGACTATCCTAACCAAGTGAACAATGTCTTGGGGTTTCCTTACGTGTTTCGCGGCGCGCTCGACGTGCGCGCGAGGCGCATCAATGATGCCATGAAAATCGCCGCCGCCCACGCCTTGGCCGCCTTGGCGCGCGGGGCGGTCCCCGACGAGGTCGGCGACGCCTACGGTCGCAAGCTGACCTACGGGCCCGACTATATTATCCCCGCCCCCTTCGATCCACGCCTGATCGTGGCAATTCCCAAAGCCGTAGCGGCGGCGGCCATGGCAAGCGGTGTCGCTCGGCGGCCCATCGCGGATATGGCCAAGTACGAAACCGACCTTGCCTCGCACCTCGACCCGTCCCACGCGGCGATTCAGGCGCTTTACAATCGTGGCAAGGGCAAGAACCTAACCTTCGTCTTTGCCGAGGGGGAGGAGGACCGGGCCATGCGCGCTGGCGCGGCGCTGGTCGCCAATGGCCTGGGTAAGGTCAAAATTGTCGGGCGGGAACGCGTGATCCAAGAAAACGCCGCGGCGGCAGGGCTCAGTCTTGAGGATTTGGAGATCGTAAACGCAAAGATCACCCCGGAGCAAAACAAGGGCTACGCGCGCTACCTCTACGAACGCCTAAAACGTCAGGGTCTGATGCAGCGCGATGTGCAGCGCCTGGTCAACACCGATCGGGTGATCTACGCAGCCGCCATGGTCGCCGCTGGCGACGCCGACATTATGATCACAGGCATGACGCGCTCGTTCCGCCAGTGCCTCAACACTCTCAATCAGGCCCTGGATACGCAAGCCGATCAAATTCAGTACGGCTATTCCATGCTGATGGACAAGGGACGGACGGTGTTCATCGGCGATACCATTGTCCACGACACACCGACGGCAGAACACCTGGCACAAATCGCCACGCAGCTGGCGGCAACCGTCGGCGATCTCGGCCTGAAGCCGCGCGTCGCTTTCTGCTCCTACTCCAACTTCGGTCAAACCCCGACGGAGCGCACCAGGGCAATTTCGGACGCCATGGCGATCCTAGATGCAGACCCCCCAGGGTTCGAGTACGATGGGGAAATGCAGGTCAATGTGGCGCTCAATCAAGATCTGATCCGGCGTTCCTTCCCGTTCTGCCGCCTGACAGGTCCTGCGAACATTCTGCTCATGCCTTCCCTCGACGCCGCCAACATCGCGGGAAAAGTGCTGGAGGAGTTTTCCTCGGGCACCGTCATCGGCCCCGTGTTGCAGGGCTTCAAAAAACCTGTACGCATCATCCCCCTCAACGCCACGGTTCCGCAAATCACTCACGTCGCCGCCTTGGCAGCCGCGGAGGTTTGATCCGACCGACGCCGCCCATTCTTGCCCTTGGCATCCGTGATGGATCCTGCGACTGTGCGCAGGATGACATAGTCTTTGGGAGCCTGCCTTGTCTCTGAAACCAGCCGCGCTGCAACTTGCTATGAAAAAATTGGTTGATCGGTGGATCGTAGAAATTTTATACATGAGGTTCAGCAGTCCATGCTCTGCCGTCCCAGGCCTTATCAATAGGAATGAATACAATGATAAATAAAGGGTCTATCAATCCAGAATTACGGCAATTAAAAGATGGTTTGCGTCTATCAGAGCGCATGCCGATCCTTTTCTTAGGCCATGGAAGCCCTATGAATGCTTTGGGAGATAATCAATATTCAAGAACTTGGACGGAGCTAGGCACCGTATTGCCTCCCCCACAGGCAATCTTGGTGGTTTCTGCACATTGGATGACACGCGGAACAACCCTGGTTGATATTTCTGCCATGCCGCGCACCATTCATGATTTTTACGGTTTTCCTCAAGAATTATATGAGCAACAATACCCTGCTAAAGGAAAACCCGCACTGGCCTCTGATGTAGCGCATATGCTTGCAGACCATCATGTAAAAGAAGATGATACATGGGGGCTGGATCATGGCGCATGGTCTGTTTTAAAATGGTTATATCCTGATGCCGATATGCCTGTGTTCCAGCTTTCTATTGATATGGATGCAGAATTGGACACTCATCTTGAGATCGGCCAGTCATTGGCTAAGTTAAGAGATAGAGGTGTCCTTATTTTAGGTAGTGGTAATGTCGTTCACAATTTGTCTACCATGCGCTCCGATGGACCAAACTATGACTGGGCAGAGGAATTTGACACGCGTTTTGCAGATTTGCTTAGTAAACGCGACTTCAAGGCGCTTGCAAACCGTCAAGAATGGGGAAATCTTCTAATGCAAGCTCACCCATCACTTGATCATTATATCCCATCTCTTACAATTGCAGGAGCTTCAAATCTGAAAGATCAGCTCCTCTTTACAAATGCCAATATGGATATGGCCAGTGTTTCGATGAGAAGCTTTGTTTTCTATTAGGGTCTTACTATATTTCCAAGTTTCTAACATTTTAGGAACAGACAGTTTGGACGACGCAGATTTTCTAGCAGATATCGCCGTCTGGACCAATCTAGAATGCTTTGCAAGAGGCGTATGAGGCTGGTTTGAGTGATCAAGAATTTCTTGACAACTAAAAGACCTCAAAAGTCTAACGTATCTTATCTTTATCGTT
The DNA here is from genome assembly GCA_965228345.1 of Alphaproteobacteria bacterium. Lineage (GTDB taxonomy): Bacteria > Pseudomonadota > Alphaproteobacteria > UBA7985 > UBA7985 > CAXQZM01. Next base: position 466,736 of record CBDDHH010000004.1, read on the forward strand.
AAGCGGGTTAGTGTATATAATAGTTTACATTAACCGATATATTTGGGCATTTTATACCAACTCCGCTAAAAATTGACATTTTCAGCAGAGTTTTGTCTCACGGCAGAAACGCTTCGCGGTTCGCCTGTTTGGTACGGTCTCACCTCGCTCGCACCGCTCGCTCAGCCCGACCGTGCGACGGGGCCTTCGCTTATACCCCGAGGCGCTTTCTTAGCTTGTCTCGGGGCCGCGTGTTTTTGGCGCGGGCGTTCCCTGCGCCCTTCGGGCTTGGAGCCCGCTTCGGGGGCCGCAGTCGCGGCCCTTATACCAGAGAATAAAAGAGTCATTTTCAATCGCCGCTGGTATTAGTTCGCCCGTGCGCCCAATTTCGCGATTAAAGCATCCAACTGCTCGTTGGACCCAAAGCGAACCCGCAATTCACCGCCCTTGGCGCGCGTGTGGATTTCGACGCGGAGGCCCAAGTCTTGGGTCAGTTCTTCCTCAAGCAAACGAATGTCGGCGCTCTTGGGCTTGGGTTCGCTTGTGGCGGCGGGGTTCTTGACTAGGGCTTCGACCTGGCGGACGGAGAGATTTTTTGCGGCCACCTGCCGCGCCAGGGCCTCGGCGCCCTCGTGACCGATTAGCGCCCGGGCGTGGCCCGCTGACAGATGCCCCGCTTGCACTAAGTCCAAGACGCTCGCGGGCAAAGTGAGGAGGCGCATGAGGTTGGCCACATGGGGGCGCGACTTGCCCACCAGACCCGCGACCGTGGCCTGCGTATGGCCAAATTCGTCGAGCAAACGCTGATAGCCCCGCGCCTCCTCAATCGGCCCCAAGTCCTCGCGCTGCACATTTTCGACAATGGCGAGTTCCAAGGCCCGTGCGTCATCAAAGTCGCGAATCAGGACAGGCACTTCTCCCAAGCGCGCCCGCTGCGCGGCGCGCCACCGCCGCTCGCCGGCGACGATTTCGTAGCGATCTTGGGCGATTTCCCGCACCAGCAACGGCTGCAACAGGCCAGAGTTGGCAATGGAGTCGGCCAATTCGTCCAAGGCGGTGTCATCGAAGGCTTGGCGCGGCTGAAAGCGGCCGGGCTGCAAGTGTTCAAGCGGCAGATGCGTCAGGCCCGCCGCCGCCTCGGCGCCGACTTCCCCCAAAAGGGAGGTGAGGCCCGCGCCCAAACCCTTTTTGCTCATGCTGCGGCTTTCGGCAGTCTTTCTCGCGTTGCCATGGCGTGGCGGCGCATCAGTTCCAGCGCCAATTCGCGGTAGGCCTGCGCGCCCGCAGAGCGGGGATCGTAGGCCGTGACAGGGAGGCCATGCGACGGTGCTTCCGACACGCGCACATTGCGCGGGATGCTGGTGGTAAAGACCTTAGCACCGAAGTGCGCGCGCACATCAGCGTCCACCTGTGTCGATAGGCGATTGCGGCCATCGACCATGGTCAGCACGATGCCGCCGAGCGACAGGTTGGGGTTCAAGGTTTTGCGTAAGCGATCAATGGTTCGCACAAGGTGCGAGAGACCCTCCAGCGCGTAGAACTCGGCCTGCAGGGGCACCAGCACCGAATTTGCCGCACCGAGGGCGTTAACGGTGAGGGGTCCCAGGGCTGGGGGGCAGTCGATCAGAATGAAGTCGTAGGACTCCAGGAGGGGCGCTAGGGCTTTGGCTAGCGTCATTTTCCATCCCTCTTGGTCGATCAGCTCCAGCTCTGCCCCCGCCAGATCGACCGTGGCGGTGATGAGGTCCAGTCCTTTGATGCTCGTGGGGCGTGCGGCGCGCTTGGCCGCCTTGCCACCGACGAGCACATGGTAGAGGTTTTGGGTTCGGTCGGTCATGGCAAACCCCGTGGAGGCGTTGCCTTGCGGGTCGGCGTCGATCAGTAAGACCCGCTGGTCAAGGGCCGCCAGCGCCGCCGCCAAGTTGCAGGCGGTCGTGGTTTTACCAACACCGCCCTTTTGATTGGCAATAGCGAGGACCCGGGCGGTCCCAGACTCCGCGGGCTTAGGGGCGAATCCGAACATGGCGGACTTCTAGCACGCAGCCGCCGCCCAACAACAGACTCCGATGCTTGCGATAGCAAAAATCCGCCACGTCCTGGGCCGCGGCGATCTCGCTGTCCACCTGGGTGCCCTTCAAAAACAGGCCCCGTCCGCCGGTTGCCAGCAGGGGCGCGGACCAGCATAGCAACCGCGCAAGCGGCGCCAAGGCCCGTGCCGTCACCGCTGCGAATCCCGAAACACTTAGGGCTTCAATGCGTTCGGCGATCAGGGTGGCAGGCAGCCCTTGGTCGCGCAAGAATGCCCGACAGGCGCTGATCTTGCGTCGATCCGAATCGACCAAGGTCAGATTGGTGTAACCCAAGCAGGCCAACGCCAAACCCGGAAAGCCGCCGCCGCATCCCAAATCAACAATCGCCGCGGACCGATCGGGCAGAAATTGGGCGAGCTGCACGCAATCTTGCACATGGCGCGCCTCGATGTCGGCCAGGGTCGATTTGGCAACTAAGTTGATTCGCGGCGACCACTTGCGGGTATGGGCGGCGAGCGCCCGCAGCCGCGCCTGCGCTTGCGCGTCGGGTACGCGCAAGCTCATGCGGCAAACCTGCGTGGATGGAGGCAGTCTTCGAAGTCATAAACTGGCACCCCGGCCGCCGCGCGCACTTCCATCTGATCCAACAAAATCTCCCCCAACAAGGGCGCGGTCAGGAATCCGCGCGAGCCGAGGCCGGTCAACACCCAAGAAGCCTCTCGCGTCGGCCCGACCAAAGGGCGATGATCCTTGGCGAAAGCGCGGGCGGCGACGAAGGACTGCGACGACGCGGGGAGGTCAAAGCCCGCAGCCCGCGCCTTGGACCTGATCGCCTCCGTGGCGTCTTGGCGCGGTACCAAAGCCTCTGGCGCCGTCCAGTCAGTGTCGCGATCGTACGTGGACCCCGCTAAGACCCGCCCGTCAAAAACGGGGCTGAGGTAGCCACCGTAGGTCACGGGATACGGCACCTGCGGGCACGATCCCGCCGGGAAGAGGTCGACTTGACCCAAGTTGCGCCGAAGGATGGCAGCCAGAGACGGCGCGTGCGCCAAGGTGCCGAACGCTCTCGCATGCACCACGGTAGCCCCTTGATCGGCTGGTCCCTGCCGAACGCCGGTCCTGAGCTGCTCCAGAACTTGGGCAGGGGCCACGTAACCCGCAAGCGGGCTGAACAAGCCCTTGTCGGTCCACGTCAGCGCCGTTTCGGTCCAGCCCATGGCCGCTAAACAAGCGCGAAGTTCGGTGACCTGTGCTGGCGTTGCGGCGGGTTTGAGGGTGCCCCGCCCGGGCAGCCAAAGATCAGCGTAAATCGGCTGGACGTGGGCCAAGCTGGCGGCAAGCCAACGATTGCTCGGCATCTGAGGAGCTTGGGTCGGCTTAAAATTGACCAGGGCGGCGGGATTACCGCTGGCGCGGTGGACATGGTGCGCGCTTGGTCCTGACCAGCTTACCGCCGCCCCCCGCGTGCGCGCGGCCCAAGCCAGCCCTGCCGCCGCGACGCCGTCGCCATCGATATGAACGGTGCGCGTTTGCAAGGGCGCGCGCGCGGTCGCGGTACCAGGTTTCCGGATTTTTAAGCAGTGGCGCTTGCGGCTAAAGCCCGCGATACGCTCGCACTCCAAGCCCGCATCGGCTAAGCGCTGCCGCACCGCCGCCGCCACGGTAAAGGTGCCGGCAACGGCCCCCGGGGCCATGAGGCGGGCGCATTGGTGCAGCATGTCTTGCGACCAGAGGGCCTGGTTGGCGATAGGATTGAAACCGTCGAAGTACCAAGCGTCGGCCACAAAGGTCTGCCGCCGCAACTCGGTCAGCGCGTCGCCGTGCAGAACCCATAGTTCAACCGCGCCGCCAGCAAAGAACCGTCGATGCGGCCCTGGAATGCCTGAAGGCCACGCAGCGAGTAGCGGGGCCGCTTGGTCGGCGATTTCCCCGAAGGGAGCGAGGGCGCGGCGCGCGTCGCTTACCCGCAGGGGATGGGCCTCGGTTGAGATGAAAAATAGCCGATCATCGGGGCGTCGGCGTGCCCACCAGTCTTTCCAGGTCAGCAAAAAATTCAAGCCCGTTCCAAAGCCCGTTTCACCAATTACCAACGTGCGGTGTTGCTCGAACAGGGGCGCAACGCGCGCAACGAAGTTGTGGCGCGCCTCGCCCATGGCATCTTCGGGCGAAAAATAGATGTCGCCGTAGGCGGCGGCGACAGGGCTCGCATCGCGCCAGTCGAGTTCGGGGTGCACCAGCCTCATTTCTTGCTCCCTACCCCAGCTCGCCCTAAGGCCCAAAGCCATGAGTACAAAAAAAGACACGGCGGCGGATTTTTCCCCGGAGTTGGGCAAAACCATCCTGCGCCTGCGTCAGTCCTACGACTTGACCTTAGGCCAACTCGCAGAGAAATCGGGGGTCGCCAAGTCGATTATTTCGCAAATCGAACGCAACGAGACCAACCCCACGCTCGGCACCATTTGGCGCCTGTCGCAGGCCCTGGATAGGTCCATCGAGGAAGTCCTGCGGTCGAAGCAGCGTCCAGCCTTGATCGAAAAGGCTTCGGGCGCGCAAATCCCGATCCTCACATCCGAAGACGGCAAGTTCCGCCTGCGCATTACCGGCTGGTCCAACGTCGTGGACTGGGTGCAGGTCTACGATCTCGAGGGCCAACCTGGGGGCGTTCTAGAATCAGAACCCCATGCGCCAGGGTCGGTCGAGAATCTGACCCTCTATACGGGCCAGGTGCGTGTGACCAGCGGCGAGGACACCTTTGAGGGGCAGGCGGGCCATATCTTGCGCTACCGCTGCGACCTGCCGCACAAAATCGAAAGCCTCGGTACCACCCCAGCCCATGCCAATATGGTGTTGCTCATGAAAGGCGCAGTTTTGAAGTGACCCCGACCAAGCGGGAGCTTATACCAACGGTCATAAAAAGTGACCTTTTTATGACCGTTTCGTGTCTTGTCTAATGGAATATGAGCGTTTTCTTGCCGCGATGCTAGATCATTTGGGGTAAGCTTGACGCGCCGATTTTGGGGGTGGCCACCCCCAAATCGGCGGCGGGGCGGGATCGTTCGTGTCTAGGTGCTGCGTTGCAGGCACCGTTCGTGAGTTTGATCACCCCGTCTTTCCTACAAGTGGCCCGAATGGATACTAGGGAGCCAGCTGTGCGTCCCCTATGACAAGAAAGGGAACGCAAAGATGTCACAAGTTACCATCGGAATTGATGTTTCAAAAGCCCAATTCGATATTTTTGTGTCAAATGGCCAAAACCATAGCTGCAAGCCCAAATCGCTTACGCAAAGGTCAACCCTTGGCAAGCGCGATGCTTTGCCAACAGCATCGGCCAACTCGCAAAAACCGATAAGGTCGATGCGAAAATCCTGGCACTCATGGGCCAAACCCTCCCCCTTGAGCCCACCAAGATACGCGATGAAGTCATTGAAACTCTTGGAGAATACCAAAGTCTTCATCAAGGGCTTGTGCAAACGCAAACGCAGTGGAGCAACACGAAGAAAGTCGTTACCCATAAGACCGCTGTGAGGCTTGCAACGAGAATGCTCAAGACCCTCGAAAAGGAGATCGAACAGCTAACCCTCAAGACCAAGAAGCTCATCGAAGCCCATCCTGATCTCTTGGAGCGCTTTAACATCTTGATCACAATCCCAGGGATTGCGGCACGAACAGCCATATCCCTTCTGACCAACATGCCAGAGCTTGGCACGCTCAGTCAGAAAAAGATCGGCGCTCTAGCTGGCTTGGCTCCTATGCAATCCCAATCAGGAACGATTAAGGGTGTCGCCCGTATCAAGGGGGGAAGAGCCCCTGTACGCAATGCCCTCTACATGCCTTCCTTGGTTGCCATGCGATACAATGAAGACCTAAAGGGTTTCTTAGAGCCGCCTTGTCGAAGCCGGAAAGCCGAAAAAAGTCGCCCTCATCGCCGTGATGCCTAAGCTGATCACGCTGGCAAATGCCCTCTTGCGGGAAAACAGAAAATGGTCACAAATTGCCCCTTGATTTATCATGGATACTCACGGCAGAAACGCTTCGCGTTTCGGCTTTTTGGGGTTGCGGTCTCTACTCGCTCGCTACGCTCGCTCAGCCCGACCGCGCCTTCGCTTATACCCCGAGGCGCGTGTCCGCCGATCTCGGGGTCGCTGCGGGGGCCGCAGTCGCGGCCCTTATACCAGCGATCATAAGAGTCATTCATAATTGCCGCTGGTGCTATTTATACCCGTTCCAACGAAACTCTCCCTTGGGGCCGAGCTTGGCGAAGGGGTTGTGCGCAATTTCCCAGACATGTCCGTCGGGATCGGCGAAGTAGGCTATATGACCGCCCCAGAAGACGTCATGGGGTTCCTTCAAAACGGTCGCCCCTGCTGCGCGCCCGAGCTCAATCAGGCGCGAAACATCGTCTTTTTGAGCGACGTTGTGACTATAGGTCTGGCCCGTGAACCCTTTGACTAGGGGCAAACCGACATCGCGAGCCAAATCTTCCTTAGGATAGAGTCCAAGAACCGAACCTTGCAAATCAAAGGCGACAATTCCTGCTTCGGTGGCCGCGTTGGTCCAACCCAAGGCTTCGTAAAAAGCCTTAGATCGCACAAGGTCCTGAACACCGAGGGTTATGAGGGAAATGCGCTGGTCCATCAAACAACCCCCATCCCGGAGTACAGGCCTTCGTGCGGATCTGGTTGTGCAGAAAAGGAAACGACAAAAAAGGGCGTCAAGGCCCACCAAAAGACCATGTTTCTAATCTCCGTGATACCAGTCGTAGATGGCTTGGGCCGTCGTCTTGTTGAGACCCGGGGCCTTCATGAGGTCTGCGATGGGCGCACGCGCGATGGAGCGCGCTGAACCAAAGTGCAGGAGCAAGGCCTTTTTGCGCTTGGCGCCGATCCCGGGGATTTGATCCAGCTCGGACCGGGTCATGTCCTTGGTGCGACGCGCCCGATGGGTGCCAATGGCAAAGCGGTGCACTTCGTCACGCAGGCGCTGGATGAAGTAGAGTACCGCGTCGCGCGGCGGCAGAGTGGTTTCGCGATGGGGCAGGGACCCGCCCCAGTAGAAGGTTTCGCGGCCCGCATTGCGATCGGGCCCTTTAGCGACCGCAACAAGCGGGAGATTATCGATACCCAGGTCGGTCAGCACCGCTTCGACCGCGCTCAACTGGCCTTTGCCGCCGTCGATCAACACCAAGTCGGGCCATTGGCCCCGCTTGCGCTCGGGATCTTCTTGCAGGGCACGGGAAAACCGCCGGGTGAAAACTTCACGCATCATACCAAAGTCATCGCCAAAAACCGCCGCGTCGCGAATGGAAAACTTACGGTAGGCGGCCTTCAGAAACCCCTCTGGGCCCGCCACAACCATGGCCCCAATGCTGCCCGCGCCTTGGTTATGGGAGTTGTCGTAGGCCTCAATGCGCTGGGGTATGGTCTTGAGGTCGAAGGTGCTGGCCACCCCTGCCAGAAACTTGGCCTGGGCGCTAGACTCGGCTTGGCGACGCTCAAGCGCGTCGTTAGCATTGACCAGGGCGGCGGCGACCAGGTCGCGTTTCTTGCCGCGCTGCGGCGTGCTGAGATCAACTTTTCGATCAGCCTTTTGGCTCAGAGCTTCGGCAATCAAGGGCTGATCGGTAACCGCGCACGACAGCAACACGAGTGGTGGCACAGGCTTGTCATCGTAGAACTGCCCGATAAAGCTGGCGAGGATCGCCTCACTGGTCTCTTGCTTGTCGTGCTTGGGAAAGTAGGCCTTGTTGCCATAGTTGCGACCTGCCCGATAAAAGAACACTTGGACGCAGGCGGGCCCTTCCCGGTCCGAAATGGCGATGATGTCGGCGTCCCGCAACACGCCCTGCACGTTAACGTCCTGGTCCATTTGGATGGCGGAGAGGGCGCGCAGGCGATCGCGCAGGCGCGCCGCGTGCTCAAAGTCTAGATCCTTTGCCGCCTCGGCCATTTGCGCCGACAACTTATCGGCCACCTTGCGACTGTTTCCGCTCAGGAAGCTTTGGGCGTCCTCGACCAACCTTTGATAGTTGGCAGGCTCGATCTTGTTCACGCACGGCGCCGCGCAACGCTTAATCTGGTGCTTGAGGCAGGGCCGCTTTCGGGTCGCGAAGGTATGGTCGCTGCAGGTACGTAAGAGGAAGGCCTTTTCCATGGCGTCCAAAGTTCGGTTGACCAAGCCTGCGCTGGCGAAGGGGCCGAAATAGGTGCCCTTTTGACGATGCGCGCCACGATGTTTCTTCAGGTGGGCGAAGGCATGATCACCCGTCAGCACGATGTAGGGAAAGGACTTATCATCACGCAACAACACATTGTACGGGGGCGCAAATCGCTTGATCATATTGGACTCGAGCAACAGCGCCTCAACGTCGGTCTGGGTCGTGATGACTTCCAGTTCATGGGTTTCGGCAACCATGCGGATCAGGCGCGTCGGCAAGCGCGAAATTTGTGTATAGGAAGTCACGCGACGCATGAGATTCTTGGCCTTGCCGACGTAAAGCGGCTCGCCGCGCGCATCTAACATGCGATAGACGCCCGGCCCCGATTTGAGGGTCTGGGCCCGATCCTTGAGGACAGCAAGCCCGCGTGCCATTGATTCCGGCAGATCGGCGTCGGGCGGACGGTTGCGCCCCTCCCATTGAAACCCCGCCTGCGGTTCCTCCTCAAACCCCGCCACCGTCGCCCGATAGTCGGTCAACGCCGCCCGCTTGCCACCCAAGGAAGCGTCGGTTTCTCGGAAGCCTTTGCGTGCCACGGTGTTTCTTTAGCCCCGACGCTCAGAAAAACCTAGCACCCGTGCGCAAAGAGTGGGCTCTACTGACGGCGGTTATACCAGCGGCAATTATGAATGACTCTTATGATCGCTGGTATAAGGGCCGCGACTGCGGCCCCCGAAGCGGGCTCCAAGCCCGAAGGGCGCAGGGAACGCCCGCGCCAAAAACAAGCGGCCCCGAGATCGGCGGACACGCGCCTCGGGGTATAAGCGAAGGCCCTGTCGCGCGGTCGGGCTGAGCGAGCGGCGTGAGCGAGGTGAGACCGCATCAAACAGGCGAAACGCATCGCGTTTCTGCCGTGAGTATCCATGATAAATCAAGGGGCAATTTGTGACCATTTTCTGTTTTCCCGCAAGAGGGCATTTGCCAGCGTGATCAGCTTAGGCATCACGGCGATGAGGGCGACTTTTTTCGGCTTTCCGGCTTCGACAAGGCGGCTCTAAGAAACCCTTTAGGTCTTCATTGTATCGCATGGCGACCAAGGAAGGCATGTAGAGGGCATTGCGTACAGGGGCTCTTCCCCCCTTGATACGGGCGACACCCTTAAGCGTTCCTGATTGGGATTGCATAGGAGCCAAGCCAGCTAGAGCGCCAATCTTTTTCTGGCTGAGCGTGCCAAGCTCTGGCATGTTGGTCAGAAGGGATATGGCTGTTCGTGCCGCAATCCCTGGGATTGTGATCAAGATGTTAAAGCGCTCCAAGAGATCAGGATGGGCTTCGATGAGCTTCTTGGTCTTGAGGGTTAGCTGTTCGATCTCCTTTTCGAGGGTCTTGAGCATTCTCGTTGCAAGCCTCACAGCGGCCTTATGGGTAACGACTTTCTTCCTGTTGCTCCACTGCGTTTGCGTTTGCACAAGCCCTTGATGAAGACTTTGGTATTCCCCAAGAGTTTCAATGACTTCATCGCGTATCTTGGTGGGCTCAAGGGGGAGGGTTTGGCCCATGAGTGCCAGGATTTTCGCATCGACCTTATCGGTTTTTGCGAGTTGGCCGATGCTGTTGGCAAAGCATCGCGCTTGCCAAGGGTTGACCTTTGCGTAAGCGATTTGGGCTTGAGCAAGGCCCCGTTCCAAGGCTCTGTGATAGAAGCCAGTTGCCTCAAAAACGACCAGGCAATCAGGAAGCTTGCTCAAGGTCTTGATGAGAGCCTTAATCCCGCAAGGGGTATTGGGCTTGCAGCTATGGTTTTGGCCATTTGACACAAAAATATCGAATTGGGCTTTTGAAACATCAATTCCGATGGTAACTTGTGACATCTTTCCGTTCCCTTTCTTGTCATACGGGACGCACAGCTGGCTCCCTAGTATCCATTCGGGCCACTTGTAGGAAAGACGGGGTGATCAAACTCACGAACGGTGCCTGCAACGCAGCACCTAGACACGAACGATCCAGCCCCGCCGCCGATTTGGGGGTGGCCACCCCCAAATCGGCGCGTCAAGCTTACCCCAAATGATCTAGCATCGCGGCAAGAAAACGCTCATATTCCATTAGACAAGACACGAAACGGTCATAAAAAGGTCACTTTTTATGACCGTTGGTATGAGGTCGTGTTCTCCGAGACTTGCTTCAAAGATTCCATCAAGCCCGCGCTTGTGATTAGGACCAAGCCCGCAATTTGTTGGACGCCAAAGGGCTCATCGGTGAGCCAACTGGCCGTAAGGGTGCCCGCGCTAATTTCGGTCATGAACAAGATGCCGACTAACCCTGGACTCAAGAGCTTTGCCCCCCAAATGGCACCAAACGATGGTGGGATGATGAGGATCAGGGCGACCGGAACCATCCACGGAAGGACCTGCCAAAGGACACTGAGTTTGGGGACGGTGCTCGCACCCTCGGTCGCGAGCGGTGCGGCCAGCAAAGCCAGCGCCGCGAGACTGCCCCAAAAAAAGTACGACAGCCCATAGTCCAGGCCGGCCACCCCGTCATTGCGGCGCAGAAAAACCGCGGCCACCGCCCAGACCAACCCGGCCACAAGGCCCATTAAGTCCCCCGCATTGATCGACAGTTGTAGGCCTTGATGTAAGTCGAGCAGGATAAAGAGGCCCAAGGCACCCAAGGCCATCGTGCCCCAGCGCAGTCGGGTGATAGCTTCGTCCAGCACGAGTCGCGCGAGCAGTGTGCTCCAAATCGGGGTCAGATAGTAGAACAGGAGGGCACGGACCACGTCGGTATAGACCAGCGCACCTGCGTAACAGACCATTGCCGTGCCGGCCAACATACCGCCCGCATGCAGCGGCCATCCTGCGGCCCAAATCGACCGCAATCGTGCACCCATCAGGGGCAGCAGTAGGACCGTCGGCAAAAGGTGAAACAAGGCGATCGCCCACACGCCCGAAATGCCTGCTTGGTCGAGGGCGCGCAGCGGGATCCAGAACAGGCCCCAAAGGAAGCCCGAAACCGCCACAGTTGTTATGGCAAGTGTCCGAAGGTGCGCGTTGGGCATGCAGCTCGTCCCTGATCCGCCAATCCCCTAAAACCAACGGTCATAAAAAGTAACCTTTTTATGACCGTTTCGCCTCTGACGGGGCATCTGCTTATACCCCAAGGCGCTTTCTTAGCCGATTTCGGGGCCGCTTGTTGCGCGGACGTTCCCTGCGGCGGGCTTGGAGCCCGACCCTTTCGTGCGCGGGCGTTCCCTGCGCCCTGCGGGCTTGGAGCCCGACCCTTTCGTGCGCGGGCGTTCCCTGCGCCCTGCGGGCTTGGAGCCCGCTCGGGGACCGCAGTCGCGGCCCTTATACCAGCGATCAAAAGAGTCATTTTCAATCGCCGCTGGTATAAGTCATTGATCTAGGACCCAGGTTGACGCAGTTGATTTGCCATGTCTCCTCCCCCTCGCGCAAACGCCAGTGCGTCAAATGGGTCAAAGCGCACGGGTCGATAGAAAATCGCAAGGCCGTCGCGCCGTCGAGGCCGAGCGCATGGGCCAAAGCCGCACGGATCGTGCCACCGTGGGCAACCAGGACCAGGGTTTTCCCTGCATGGAGCCTCGTAAAAGCGCCAAGACCCTTGGCAACCCGGCCCATCAGATCCTCAAAGGACTCCCCCCCTGGCGGGCGCGCATGAGCAGGCGCTAACCAGAAGGGTTGCGAGATCCCGGCCTGAAACAGGGCCTCCCAGCTCTGCCCTTCCCAGTCGCCGAAGGACTGTTCGTCGAAGTCGCGAACAGGCGCGTAGGCCGGCGTAGCAAAGCCGCCAATGCGTGCAAAACCGTGCAAAGTCTTCATCGTTCGCCCAAGGCTGGACGTTAGATAAACGGCTTCACGCGGCAAGACCCGGGCAAGCGGTTCGTAGAGACTGCGATCCTCGGTGGCGATGTCGGGGTCGGTTGTTCCGTAAATCACGTTCGCGGGGTTGATGACCGGACCATGGCGCACCAACCACCACACGGTTTTGACGGGGGTGTCCTGCGGCGCTTGCACGCCCGCCTCAGCCATGCGCGGCGACGATGAGCAGCAGCAACAGGGTTTCGGCCACAACTTGGGTCGCACCCAAACTGTCCCCTGAAACCCCCGGCAGCCAACGCCGCAAACCCAGGGTCCACAGCGCCCAGAACGCCACGTAGAAGCCGATCAAAGAGAGCGGCACCAGCCCACAAAGCACCAGCAGAGCAAGACCTGCCCCCCAAAGACCCCAGGTGGGGCCTAAGGCTGGTTGGCCCTGAGCGGTAGCGCTGTGCTGCGGGTCTGCAGACCGGCTCGTCGCCCAGAGCAACGCCATGGTCTGCCGTGACAAGAGCGAAACGCCTAAAAGAGCCAGGAAGAGGCCCCATTGGTCGTCGAGGGCAATCAAGGCCGCAAACAATAGAACTTGTCCAATGAACAAAGACACGAGCGCCAGGACACCAAAGGCCCCCATACGCGGGTCGCGCATGACCTCTAGGCGTCGATCGGGACCGACCCCGAGCCCGTCGGCCAAGTCCGCCAATCCATCCCAATGCAAAGCGCCCGTAGCGATCAGCGGCGTGACGACGAGCGCCCAGGCGAGCACGAAGTCCCCGTAGGGGGTGGCACCGACCAGGGCCTTGAGACCCCAAAACACCCCCATTTGCAAGCCCGCCAGGGCGAGCGCGACCAACGGCAGAGCCCAGAGCGCTTGGGGGAGTGGACGCGCCGCCCGAAAGGATGGCGCGGGGATGCGGGTAAAGAAGGTCCAGGCCAGCAAGATGTCGCGGCAGGCCGCACGGAGGGCATTCATGCCTTGCCTTTAGGGGGCCAATCCAGGAAAGGCCATGGCATGACCGACGCCAAAATGCCCGCATCGCTCGACGAAATTCGTGACCTCCTGCACCACCTGCCCGAAGGGAACGCAGCGGCGGTTGCCGGTGTTGTCGCGCGGGAGCAGCACCTGACCAAGCCCCAGGGCTCGCTAGGCCGCTTGGAGGAGATGACGCAGTGGTTGGCCCGTTGGCAAGGGACCGCCACGCCCCGGCTCGACCATCCCCGTACCGCCGTGTTTGCGGGCAACCATGGCGTCTGCGCGCAGGGGGTGTCGGCCTTCCCCCAAGCCGTCACGGCCCAGATGGTCGCCAATTTTCGCCACGGCGGCGCCTGCGTCAACCAACTTGTCGGGCAAATCGACGGCGATCTGAATGTCTATGAACTCGACTTGGACCACCCAACGGCGGACATGAGCCAAGGCCCAGCTATGGACGATCAACGTGTGTCTGAGGCATTGTCTTTCGGTATGATGGCGGTGGAACCTGGCATCCATATCTTGGCGTTGGGGGAGATGGGCATCGGCAATACCACTGCCGCCGCCGCGATTTGCCTTGCCCTATTCGGCGGCGCAGCAGAGGAGTGGACTGGGCCTGGAACAGGCGTGACAGGGGAAGCCCTGAGCCACAAGGCCCGGATCGTGCGCCAAGCGGTCGAAACCAATGCGGCGTCCATGACCGACGGGTTGGAAACGCTGCGCTGCGTCGGCGGCCTGGAGTTGGCAGCGATTTGCGGCAGCATCGTGGCCGCGCGCCTTGCCAAGGTGCCCGTCTTGCTGGACGGTTTCATTTGCACCGCCGCCGCCGCCTGCCTGCACGCCATAGACGCGCGCCTGCTCGACCACTGCCTCGTGGCACATCAGTCGGCCGAACCCGGTCATGCCAAATTGTGCGCGGCCTTAGGAAAAGACCCCTTGCTCAATCTGGGTATGCGCCTGGGCGAAGGCTCCGCCGCGACGCTCGCCATCGCCTTACTTCGATCCGCCCTCGCCTGCCACTTGGGCATGGCGACGTTTGAAGAGGCCCAAGTAGCGGGGAAAACCGACGCCTGACGCACTGGTTCATTGAGGGATGCCCTTATTCCGAGCGTCAAGTATGACCTGACCTTAGGCGGCCGCCATGAGACTTAGATAGCGAATGCGCCTTTATTTGATTAATACCAGTTCACCTTAAAACAGACTCTTTATGAACTGGTATAGGGCCGCGACTACGGCCCCCGCAGCGGCACCGAGAACAGCGGACACGCGCCTCGGGGTATAAGCAAAGGCCTCGTCCAGCGGTCGGGCTGAGCGAGCCTAGCGAGCGAGGTGAGACCGCAACGAAAGAAACCGAATCGCAACGCGTTTCTGCCGTGAGTATCCATGATAAATCAAGGGGCAATTTGTGACCATTTTCTGTTTTCCCGCAAGAGGGCATTTGCCAGCGTGATCAGCTTAGGCATCACGGCGATGAGGGCGACTTTTTTCGGCTTTCCGGCTTCGACAAGGCGGCTCTAAGAAATCCTTTAGGTCTTCATTGTATCGCATGGCAACCAAGGAAGGCATGTAGAGGGCATTGCGTACAGGAGCTCTTCCCCCCTTGATACGGGCGACACCCTTAAGCGTTCCTGATTGGGATTGCATAGGAGCCAAGCCAGCTAGAGCGCCAATCTTTTTCTGACTGAGTGTGCCAAGCTCTGGCATGTTGGTCAGAAGGGATATGGCTGTTCGTGCCGCAATCCCTGGGATTGTGATCAAGATGTTAAAGCGCTCCAAGAGATCAGGATGGGCTTCGATGAGCTTCTTGGTCTTGAGGGTTAGCTGTTCGATCTCCTTTTCGAGGGTCTTGAGCATTCTCGTTGCAAGCCTCACAGCGGCCTTATGGGTAACGACTTTCTTCGTGTTGCTCCACTGCGTTTGCGTTTGCACAAGCCCTTGATGAAGACTTTGGTATTCTCCAAGAGTTTCAATGACTTCATCGCGTATCTTGGTGGGCTCAAGGGGGAGGGTTTGGCCCATGAGTGCCAGGATTTTCGCATCGACCTTATCGGTTTTTGCGAGTTGGCCGATGCTGTTGGCAAAGCATCGCGCTTGCCAAGGGTTGACCTTTGCGTAAGCGATTTGGGCTTGAGCAAGGCCACGTTCCAAGGCTCTGTGATAGAAGCCAGTTGCCTCAAAAACGACCAGGCAATCAGGAAACTTGCTCAAGGTCTTGATGAGAGCCTTAATCCCGCAAGGGGTATTGGGCTTGCAGCTATGGTTTTGGCCATTTGACACAAAAATATCGAATTGGGCTTTTGAAACATCAATTCCGATGGTAACTTGTGACATCTTTGCGTTCCCTTTCTTGTCATACGGGACGCACAGCTGGCTCCCTAGTATCCATTCGGGCCACTTGTAGGAAAGACGGGGTGATCAAACTCACGAACGGTGCCTGCAACGCAGCACCTAGACACGAACGATCCAGCCCCGCCGCCGATTTGGGGGTGGCCACCCCCAAATCGGCGCGTCAAGCTTACCCCAAATGATCTAGCATCGCGGCAAGAAAACGCTCATATTCCATTAAACAAGACACGAAACGGTCATGAAAAGGTCACTTTTTATGACCGTTGGTATAAGCCCCAAGCGGCAACGCCATCAACTCGGGGCTAAGGGCTTTGAGTTTAGCGCGGGCGGCTTGCATCAGCTGCGGCTGGGCCATGAGGCGGGCGCATTGGGCCCAGAACGGGGGCTGATGGTGGGGTTCCTTCAGATGCGCGACTTCGTGCGCGACCAAGTAATCTTGCAGCAAAGGATCGGCGCACATGATGCGCCAGTTGAAGCTGAGCGCGCCGCCCAACGTGCAAGACCCCCAGCGGGACTTGGTATCCCGCAGCGTCAGCCGTGCGATGGGACGCCCGAGTTGGCCCGCTTTGGCGTGGGCCAAGGGCGGAATCGTCTGCTTTGCTAAGGCTTTTAGCAGTCTCGATAGGTCGTCCCCAGGGCAGCTCGCCCTAAGAACCAAGCGATCTTGGTCCAAAGTGGGCTTTGGTCCATAGGTCACGGGCAGGAGGCGACCGTTGACGGGGATCTGGGTGCCTCGGGTTAGCGGGAGGCTGTGGGCCAAGATCTTGGCGCGGCGGGGCCTGATCCAGTCTGCCTTGTCCCGAACAAATCGCAAACCTCGATCCAGGCTCGTGCCTGGGGGCAGGGTTAGGCGCACGTTGCCCGTGCGCGCGTCCAAGCGGAACTGCAGGCGCTTGGCCCGCTGATTGCGGATCACCTCAACGGGCACGTCCTCGCCCAATACTGAGAGGGTCGTCAAAGTTGACATGCCTGGTCCCTGCCATAGGGTCGTTGGCGGACAGAAGGCAAATCTTCAAAAAAGACTCGTGATTTCTTGGGACCTTTTGTTTAGGAAATTCACGAAGAGCCGCTTTATGTGACCTTAAGGAGACCCGCCATGGACTTGCGCCAGTTAGAATATGTGATTGAACAGGCCTTTGACGCCCGCGACTCTGTTTCGGTTGAGACCCAAGGCGAAATTCGTGAGGCAGTGGACGAAACGCTTAGGGCCCTCGACAGCGGCGCGTTGCGCGTTGCGGAGAAAAATGACGGTGCTTGGCAAGTCAACCAATGGGCCAAGAAAGCGGTCTTGCTTGGCTTTCGGCTCAATCCCATGGCCCAGATGGGCACGGCCCCCGGGGGGGGGACCTATTGGGACAAGGTGGCGGCAAAGTGGCACCATTGGGACCAGGACCAGTGGCAGGCGGCGGCGTTTCGGGCCGTTCCAGGCTGTTTCGTGCGTCACTCGGCCTACATCGCGCCCAATGTGGTCTTGATGCCCTCCTTTGTGAATTTGGGGGCCTATGTCGATGAAGGCACCATGGTCGATACCTGGGCCACCGTCGGCTCGTGCGCGCAAATCGGCAAGAACGTCCACCTCTCCGGCGGCGTCGGCATTGGCGGGGTCTTGGAACCCTTGCAAGCCGGGCCTGTCATTATCGAGGACGATTGTTTCATTGGTGCCCGCTCGGAAGTGGTCGAGGGCGTGGTGGTCGAAACCGGCGCGGTCTTGGCCATGGGGGTCTTTATCTCCTCCACCACCAAAATTGTCGATCGGGATACGGGCCAAGTCATCACGGGTCGCGTTCCCGCCTACTCCGTCGTCGTGCCCGGGTCGCTTCCCAATTCGGACCCCAGCAAGCCGTCGCTGGCCTGCGCCGTCATCGTCAAGACCGTCGATGCGCAGACCCGCGCTAAGACTGCGGTCAACGAGTTGCTGCGCGACTAATACCAGTTACTTTAAGAATAAGTCTTTATGAACTGGTATAAGGGCCGCGACTGCGGCCCCGAGATGAGCTAAGAAGGCGCCTCGGGGTATGAGCGAGGGCCCCGTCGGAGGCGAAACGCAACGCGTTTCTGCCGTGAGACAGAAAATTTTCATGAATGGGTCACCATTCATGAAAATTGGTATAAAGGCCCGCGGGAATGCAATGACGCATCAGCAAGCGGGGCGGCTGCGCGCGCAGTTTCGCCGCTCAGTCCATGGGCCAAGCGCCTGATGGATCCTCTTCGGCTGGCGCAAGATCTGGTCCGCTGTCCGTCGGTGACCCCTGTAGAAGCAGGCGCCTTGAGCCTTTGTCAAAGCTTCTTAAACGCCCGAGGGTTTGCAACGTGGCGACTGCCTTACGGCGAAGTCGATAACCTCTTCGCTCGCATTGGGGAGGCCAGCCCGCACCTTTGCTTTGCGGGCCATACGGACGTGGTGCCCGTTGGCGATGAGACCGCCTGGACCCATCCCCCCTTCGCCGCCGTCGTCGACCATGGACGGCTCTTCGGGCGCGGGGCCGAAGACATGAAGGGCAATATCGCAGCGGCTCTCATTGCCGCCGCCGAGTTCTTGCACGCGCGCCCGGACTTTGCAGGCTCCCTATCGTTCTTATTGACGGGGGATGAAGAAGGCCCCGCCCTAAGCGGGACCGCAAAAGTGCTGTCTTGGATGGCAACGCAAGGGCACATTCCCGACCAGTGCATCGTCATGGAACCTACCGCCACCCAGGCCCCTGGCGATACACTAAAAATTGGGCGACGCGGGTCCCTCAACGCCACCTTGACCGTTAGGGGCACGCAAGGCCATGCCGCCTATCCTGACAAGGCCGACAATCCCTTACCGCGCTTGGTCGATTTGCTCAAGGCCCTGATCCAGCATCCCCTGGACAGCGGAACAGCGCATTTTGAACCCAGCAGTTTAGAATTGACGAGCCTGGATGTTGGCAACCCCGCGTCCAACGTGATTCCCGGCCAAGGGCAAGCCCGTTTCAATTCGCGCTTCAACGATCTCTGGACCCCTGAGACGTTGCGGGCGGAACTGGGTGCACGGCTCGATTCCGTAGGCGTGGCTTACGATTTGGCGACGACCTGCAACGCGGTCGCGTTTTTGACGCCGCCCGACCGGCTTGCGATCCCGCTCGCGGACGCTCTTGAGCGTGCGACGGGAACGCGCCCCACCTTCTCCACCACAGGCGGAACCTCCGACGCGCGCTTTATTCAGACCTTCTGCCCCGTTGTGGAAATGGGTTTGGTCGGCAAAACCTTGCACCAAATCGACGAGTCGGTTCCGATCGACCATCTAGACGTTCTTAAGGGACTTTATCGATGCGCGATTGACGCGCTGACGCCATGATTGCGCTCGCCATCCTCGCCTTGCCTGTCCTTGCCTGGCTTGGGGTGTGCCTTGGGTTCTACGCTTCCCAAGACCGACTGGTCTATGCGCGTGGCGGCGACCCGCCATCCATGGCGCGCGCCTGCGTCTATTCAGGCCAGGTCATCACCCTCCAACCCGATGCGCCAGCCCTCCTCACGACCCGCAGTTGGTACTGGCCCGCCCGCGAGGGAGTGCCGACAATTTTGTTCTGCCACGGCAACAACCTTACCATTGAGGCGCGCGCACCCTGGATGCAATTTGCCCTCGGGCAAGGGTGGGGCCTGCTGCTGCTCGGCTATCGCGGCTACGGTGGCAATCCTGGAACGCCGTCGCAAGCAGGCTTGACCGCCGACGGCCTTGCAGGATTCGATTGGTTGGTGGACCAAGGCGTCCCACTTAGGCAGATCCATCTGTTCGGCCATTCCCTGGGGGCCGCTGTCGCGTGCCAAGTGGCGGCACGACGCCCCTGCCGATCCCTAGGGCTGCTCTCCCCCTTCGATACCCTCACCGCTGCCGCCAAAGACCTCTATCCCTTTCTGCCAACGCGTCTAATTTTGCGGGACTCGTGGCGGTCCATCGATACCTTGGCGCAAATCACCTGCCCCCTTATGATTGTGGCGTCGGATCGTGATAAGACCGTTCGCTTAGGCCGGTCTCGCCGCCTGTTTGTGACGGCGCGGTCGCCCAAGGAATTCCTCCTCATCCCCGGCCTTGACCATGGTGACTTGGCTTTGGCAGGCGCGCCGCGCGCCTTGGTAGATTTTTTCTGGCGACATCGCTAAAGTGGAGTCCAAGTCGGTTGGACCAACCGACGCAGAGAACATCCGCGCCAACAAAGGACTGAAAGCCATTCACCGAATTCAATGCACGCTCCAGCGGCTTTAAGCGCCGCTGGCAACTGTGATCGCCTCATGTGGTTTGGGGACAACAAGGAAAGGACGCGTCGATCGCCTGGGCTGAACGCGCAGGATCGACCAAATATACATGAAAATAAACGGCAACCAGATTCGCCCTGGCCATATCATCGAATACAAGAACCGCCTAATGCGGGCGGTCAAAACCCAGCATGTCAAGCCTGGCAAGGGCGGCGCCTTCGCCCAGGTGGAACTGAAGGACATTCGCGACGGCACAAAGATGAACGAACGCTTTCGCTCTGATGATTCGGTCGAGCGCGTTACCTTGGAGCAACGGGCCTATACCTACCTTTATGCTGAAGGCGATATGCTCACCTTTATGGACCTGGAGTCCTACGAACAAATTGCCCTGCCCGAGGACTTTGTCGGCGAGCCGGTGCGGTTTTTGCAAGAAAACATGAGCGTTGAAATCGAGCTTTACGAAGGCGAACCCATCGGCGTGACCTTGCCGGAAACGGTGGTGCTGACGATTGCCGAGGCGGATGCGGTGGTAAAGGGACAGACGGCCTCCTCCTCCTACAAGCCCGCCGTCCTGGAAAACGGCGTGCGAGTTATGGTCCCCCCGCACATAGAGGCGGGGATCAAGATCGTCGTCGATACGGCCAGCGCTGAGTACAAGGAACGTTTTAAGGGTTAAGCATGTCGCGTCGCTCCCCCTTGACCAACATGATGGTGCGGGCGGCGGAGGAGGCTGCCAAGCTGCTGCGCCGGGATTTTGGCGACATAGGGCATTTGCAAGTGTCCAAAAAGGGGCCCGCCGACTTTGTTTCCAAAGCCGACACAGCGGCCGAAGCGGTGATTCGGCGCATCTTGGAACAGGCCAAACCCGAAGCAGGGTTTTGGGGGGAAGAAAGCGGGGCCAGCGGCGATCAGTCCGCTATCCGCTGGATCGTCGACCCCCTCGACGGTACCACCAATTTTCTTCATGGCATGCCGCACTGGGGCATCTCCCTCGCATTGGAAGAGCAGGGTCAGATCAGCCATGGCGTGGTTTACGACGTCTTGCGCGACGAGCTATTCTGGGCCGAACGCGGGGTCGGGGCCTTCTTAGGCGGGAAACGCCTAAAAGTCACCGGGCGCGAGTCCCTGGCCCAAGCCCTGCTGGTCGCGGGTATTCCGCACCTGGGGCGCCCGGTTCATCCCCGCGCGTGGGACCAGGTGCGCCGCCTTTCGGTCCTGTCGTCGGGCGTCCGTCGGTCCGGCTCTGCCGCGCTGGACTTAACCTATGTGGCCGCAGGACGCTTTGACGCCTATTGGGAAGCGAGCCTGAGCCCTTGGGACGTAGCCGCGGGTTTGCTGCTGTGCCGCGAAGCGGGGGCGGTCGTGTGCGACTATTCAGGTCAGCCGATCCATCATTCGGGCAACGAAGTGGTGGCCGCAGCCCCCCTCCTGGCCGACCAAGTGATCGCGCAGCTCAAAGATCCGCATTAAGACCAGGGGCGGCAGAGTTTGACTCGCAAAAATGTATGGAGGCCTGGAACTTTTTCGTTATTGACAAACAGCGTATCACGTCAATCACACAAAGAAATTGGATGCGCGTCACTGGATCCCGCCGTTGGTATGAGGGGGCGGCTTAAGCCTCCGCCCATCCATCTGCCCGTTTCTTGAGCGTCACAACGCGCGCAATGTGACCGACCAGCGCTTCGACACCGTCAAAAGAAACACGGAATACCAACGGTCATAAAAAGTGACCTTTTCATGACCGTTTCGTGTCTTGTCTAATGGAATATGAGCGTTTTCTTGCCGCGATGCTGGATCATTTGGGGTAAGCTTGACGCGCCGATTTGGGGGTGGCCACCCCCAAATCGGCGGCGGGGCTGGATCGTTCGTGTCTAGGTGCTGCGTTGCAGGCACCGTTCGTGAGTTTGATCACCCCGTCTTTCCTACAAGTGGCCCGAATGGATACTAGGGAGCCAGCTGTGCGTCCCCTATGACAAGAAAGGGAACGGAAAGATGTCACAAGTTACCATCGGAATTGATGTTTCAAAAGCCCAATTCGATATTTTTGTGTCAAATGGCCAAAACCATAGCTGCAAGCCCAAATCGCTTACGCAAAGGTCAACCCTTGGCAAGCCCGATGCTTTGCCAACAGCATCGGCCAACTCGCAAAAACCGATAAGGTCGATGCGAAAATCCTGGCACTCATGGGCCAAACCCTCCCCCTTGAGCCCACCAAGATACGCGATGAAGTCATTGAAACTCTTGGAGAATACCAAAGTCTTCATCAAGGGCTTGTGCAAACGCAAACGCAGTGGAGCAACACGAAGAAAGTCGTTACCCATAAGGCCGCTGTGAGGCTTGCAACGAGAATGCTCAAGACCCTCGAAAAGGAGATCGAACAGCTAACCCTCAAGACCAAGAAGCTCATCGAAGCCCATCCTGATCTCTTGGAGCGCTTTAACATCTTGATCACAATCCCAGGGATTGCGGCACGAACAGCCATATCCCTTCTGACCAACATGCCAGAGCTTGGCACGCTCAGTCAGAAAAAGATCGGCGCTCTAGCTGGCTTGGCTCCTATGCAATCCCAATCAGGAACGCTTAAGGGTGTCGCCCGTATCAAGGGGGGAAGAGCTCCTGTACGCAATGCTCTCTACATGCCTTCCTTGGTCGCCATGCGATACAATGAAGACCTAAAGGGTTTCTTAGAGCCGCCTTGTCGAAGCCGGAAAGCCGAAAAAAGTCGCCATCATCGCCGTGATGCCTAAGCTGATCACGCTGGCAAATGCCCTCTTGCGGGAAAACAGAAAATGGTCACAAATTGCCCCTTGATTTATCATGGATACTCACGGCAGAAACGCTTCGCGTTTCGCCTCCCCTTCGCTTATACCGCGAGTCGCTTTCTTAGCTTGTCTCGGGGCCGCGTGTTTTTGGCGCGGGCGTTCCCTGCGCCCTTCGGGCTTGGAGCCCGCTACGGGGGCCGCAGTCGCGGCCCTTATACCAGCGATCATAAGAGTCATTTATAATTGTCGCTGGTATTAGGGTCCGTGGACATTAGGGATTCCCATTTCTGCAAAATTGTGTTTCAAGCTTCCAAAACGGAGGTTTCAGTGAAGAACTACCGCCTGACGGCGGTAGCATCGCGTTTGGAGTGCAACTCCAGATAGTTGAGGATGACGTCATCGGTGATGTTACCGCTAGTTGTGGAGAAGTAACCCCTAGCCCAGAAGTGCTGTCCCCAGTAGCGACGCTTTAGCTCTGGGAACTCTTGTTGCAACTTCCGAGACGAGCGACCCTTAATACGCTGCATGATGTAAGAGATGGACCGTTTGGGGGGAACGGCCAAGAACATATGGACATGGTCACGCGCCAGAACACCTTTGACGATGCCAACTCCCAATTCCTCACAGGTTTGGCGAATCATGTCACGCGCCCGCAACCCAATGGCTCCCTCTAGCACTTTATATCGATATTTGGTTGACCAGACGATATGATAGCGATGATGGTACAGGGGAATCGCTTTTGAAAAAATATCTATGAAGGAGGTGCCAATCGATTCATGAGGAGCGCGTAACCCCATGTAGGAGACGCGCCATGGAAGAGTTTTCCCATATATTCGAAGGAGTTGATGACCCACGCAGGAGCAACGCGACCCGTCACGATCTGCACGAGATGCTGATGATCGGGCTTCTATGCACGCTTAGCGGCGGTGAGGGGTGCTGTGATATGTCCCTGTTTGCAAAGACGAAGGAGCCGTTTTTACGGACATTTATGTCGCTAAAGCACGGTATTCCAAGTCACGACGCGTTCTCTGACTTGTTTAACGCGCTTGATCCAAAGTCCCTTCACAAAGCACTGTTTGGTTTTGTTGAGGATTTTTCTGATCAACTTGGTGACGTGATTGCCGTTGATGGAAAGACGCTTCGCCGCTCGTTTGATCGCGCCAAAGCTCGCTCCGCCCTGCACCTGGTGCAGGCCTTTTCAGTCAAGGAAAAGTTGGTTCTTGGTCAGGTCGCCGTTGACGAAAAGTCCAACGAGATCACGGCTTTGCCTGCTCTGCTGGAGATGCTCTCGCTCAAGGGGCGTATCGTTACAGCAGACG
Source organism: Alphaproteobacteria bacterium (assembly GCA_965228345.1). Taxonomy (GTDB): domain Bacteria; phylum Pseudomonadota; class Alphaproteobacteria; order UBA7985; family UBA7985; genus CAXQZM01. The sequence goes on from CBDDHH010000004.1 coordinate 490,347, forward strand.
CCATGCATACCCAACGCAATACCGCACAATCTGTGACAGACGCTGGTGGCGATTACGCGCTCGCCCTCAAACGCAATCAGGGCAGCTTATACGAGGACGTGAAGCTGTACTTAGATGATCGTGCGAATACTCAGGTGTGTGATACTGCAGAAGAGATTAGCGCAGGTCATGGGCGTATCGAAACTCGTACTGCTTTGATCAGCCATGATGTTGAATGGCTCATGGAACGCCATGACTGGCCTGGACTTCAGGCAATTGCAAAGGTTAGCGCACGCCGTGAGATTGGAGACAAAATCAGTCATCACGAACGCTACTTCCTCTTGAGTACGCCTGTGTCAGCCAAGCGCACAATTGAGATAACACGCGCTCATTGGGCGATTGAAAACAGCTTGCATTGGGTGCTGGATGTGACAATGAACGAAGATGCCGCACGAAATAGGACAGGCAACGGCCCTGAAAATTTTGCCACACTTCGGCGAATGGCACTAAACCTTGCCCAAACCGAACCCTCAAAGGGATCAAAGAGGGGCAAGCTAAAACGCGCCGGATCGAACGACGAATTCATGCTCGATATGATCAGGGCGGCTAAAAATTCTCAAAAGCGATAGCCCTGGATGATGGTAGACGCAGTGTGCACCAGAGCTGTATTCAGTCATCGTTTTCCTCCTAAAAAATGAAGCTTATCCGCTTCGCGGGCTTCATTTTTTAGGAGGAAAACGATGAACCCAACGATTCGCGCTGAAGCGCAGCTCTCTCATCTAAAGATGAGGGCTTCAAACCAGATAACGGACAGTGAAGAACTACCGCCTGACGGCGGTAGCATCGCGTTTGGAGTGCAACTCCAGATAGTTGAGGATGACGTCATCGGTGATGTTACCGCTAGTTGTGGAGAAGTAACCCCTAGCCCAGAAGTGCTGCCCCCAGTAGCGACGCTTTAGCTCTGGGAACTCTTGTTGCAACTTCCGAGACGAGCGACCCTTAATACGCTGCATGATGTAAGAGATGGACCGTTTGGGGGGAACGGCCAAGAACATATGGACATGGTCACGCGCCAGAACACCTTTGACGATGCCAACTCCCAATTCCTCACAGGTTTGGCGAATCATGTCACGCGCCCGCAACCCAATGGCTCCCTCTAGCACTTTATATCGATATTTGGTTGACCAGACGATATGATAGCGATGATGGTAGACGCAGTGTGCACCAGAGCTGTATTCAGTCATCGTTTTCCTCCTAAAAAATGAAGCTTATCCGCTTCGCGGGCTTCATTTTTTAGGAGGAAAACGATGAACCCAACGATTCGCGCTGAAGCGCAGCTCTCTCATCTAAAGATGAGGGCTTCAAACCAGATAACGGACAGTGAACAGGTTGTGCCCGAAAACGGTGCAGAAACTGAGGTTTTAGGCATTAAAAAACCGCTCATAACTGGCGTTAGGACGGTTCGTAACTCATAAATTGGTTGCGGGAGGTGGATTTGAACCACCGACCTTCAGGTTATGAGCCTGACGAGCTACCGGACTGCTCCATCCCGCGTCAAAATTCTTGCCTTGTCCAAACATGGGAGCAAGCCAACAAGGCCTTCCTGAGGCCTGCGTTTGTCAAAGACCCTCGTTCGTGTGTTCGTAAAAAGAAGAAAGTGTTCTTGCTAATCTGGCAGCGACCTACTCTCCCAGCCCTTGGGGGCAAGTACCATTGGCGCTGGAGCGTTTCACGGCCGGGTTCGGTATGGGACCGGGTGGGGCCACTCCGCTATGGCCACCAGATGAGAAAGAACACTTAAAATCTTTTGTCTGACTAATTTTATTTATTCTGATCATTCAAGATGATGCTCGTTCGCGTCGATCCGTAACTTGGTTTCGGATCTTTGCGACCAGATTTCGCCTATCGGCTGAAATCTAGTGGAGTGTTCAAGTCGATCGATTTATTAGTACTCCTTAGCTTCGTCGCTTACACGACTTCCACATGGAGCCTATCACGTAGTGGTCTTCTACGAATCTCAGCGAGACCTAGTTTTGAGGGAGGCTTCCCGCTTAGATGCTTTCAGCGGTTATCCCGTCCATACATAGCTACCCAGCACTACTGTTGGCACAATAACTGGTACACCAGAGGTATGTCCATCCCGGTCCTCTCGTACTAAGGACAGCTCCTCTCAAGTCTCGAACACCCACGGCAGATAGGGACCGAACTGTCTCGCGACGTTCTAAACCCAGCTCGCGTACCGCTTTAAATGGCGAACAGCCATACCCTTGGGACCTGCTCCAGCCCCAGGATGCGATGAGCCGACATCGAGGTGCCAAACCTCCCCGTCGATGTGGACTCTTGGGGGAGATCAGCCTGTTATCCCCGGCGTACCTTTTATCCGTTGAGCGATGGCCCTTCCATGCGGAACCACCGGATCACTATGGCCAACTTTCGTTTCTGCTCGACGTGTCAGTCTCGCAGTCAGGCAGGCTTATGCCATTACACTCAACAGCTGATTTCCGACCAGCTTGAGCCTACCTTCGCGCGCCTCCGTTACTCTTTAGGAGGCGACCGCCCCAGTCAAACTACCCACCACACAGGGTCCCAATTATTGTGTAACCGGTTAGACCTAACAGAACAGAAGGGTGGTATTTCAAGGCTGGCTTCACAAGAACTGGCGTCCCTGCTTCGATGCCTCCCACCTATCCTACACATCTGATCCATCAGGCCACTGTGAAGCTATAGTAAAGGTGCACGGGGTCTTTCCGTCTAACCGCGGGTACCCCGCATCTTCACGGGGAATTCAATTTCGCTGAGTTGATGTTGGAGACAGTGGGGAAGTCGTTACGCCATTCGTGCAGGTCGGAACTTACCCGACAAGGAATTTCGCTACCTTAGGACCGTTATAGTTACGGCCGCCGTTTACCTGGGCTTCAATTCAGAGCTTTCACCCCTCCTCTTAACCTTCAGGCACCGGGCAGGCGTCAGACCCTATACATCGTCTTTCGACTTAGCAGAGCCCTGTGTTTTTAATAAACAGTCGCCACCCCCTGGTCTGTGCCCCCAGCCCATGGTTGCCCACGAACTGGGCCTCCTTCTCCCGAAGTTACGGAGGCAATTTGCCGAGTTCCTTCAACATCATTCTCTCAAGCGCCTGGGTATTCTCTACCAGTCCACCTGTGTCGGTTTCGGGTACGGTCATACGATGGAGCTATTTCCTGGGACCGCTTCACCGCTCACACAATCCAATAAGCATGAACGATTTACGCGATCCGTCACTACCATCAGGTGCAGGAATATTAACCTGCTTCCCATCGACTACGCATTTCTGCCTCGCCTTAGGGGCCGACTCACCCTGAGCGGATTAGCCTAGCTCAGGAACCCTTGGACTTTCGGCGACAGAGTTTCTCACTCTGTTTGTCGCTACTCATGTCAGCATTCTCACTTCTCATACCTCCACCGCCCCTCACGGGTACGGCTTCAACGACCTAGAGAACGCTCCGCTACCACTAAAAAAACACGAGCCAACTCAAGATCGGGCAGGGAGACCCTGCCAGTCCTTGAGAGGACAAGGTGTTCTTCTAATCCGCGTCTTCGGTGCATGGCTTGAGCCCCGGTACATTTTCGCTGCAAGACGGCTTATTTAGACCAGTGAGCTATTACGCTTTCTTTAAAGGGTGGCTGCTTCTAAGCCAACCTCCTGGTTGTCTTGGCCTTCTCACTTGCTTTCCCACTTAGCCATGACTTGGGGACCTTAGACGGCGGTCTGGGCTGTTTCCCTTTCCACCACGGACCTTAGCACCCGTGGTGTGTCTGCCGGACTCGACTCTACGGTATTCGGAGTTTGATTAGGTTTGGTAAGGCTCGCGCCCCCCTAGCCCATTCAGTGCTCTACCCCCGTAGGCCATATCCGACGCTCTACCTCAATAGATTTCGCGGAGAACCAGCTATCTCCGAGTTTGATTGGCCTTTCACCCCTAGGCACAGCTCATCCCGTGACTTTTCAACGTCAGTGGGTTCGGTCCTTCAGTGACTGTTACGTCACCTTCAACCTGGCCATGCCTAGATCACTCGGTTTCGGGTCTAATCCATCGTACTGAACGCCCTGTTCAGACTCGCTTTCGCTTCGCCTACACCTAACGGCTTAAGCTTGCACGACAGACTAACTCGCTGACCCATTATACAAAAGGTACGCTATCACCCCGAGGGGCTCTAACTGTTTGTAGGCATCCGGTTTCAGGTACTGTTTCACTCCCCGCATAGGGGTGCTTTTCACCTTTCCCTCACGGTACTTGTTCGCTATCGGTCGAATAGGAGTACTTAGGCTTGGAGGATGGTCCCCCCATCTTCAAGCAGGGTTTCACGTGCCCCGCTCTACTCTAACAGACAATCATTTTACATATACGCGGCTATCACGCTCTATGGCTTGGCTTTCCAGCCAATTCTACTTGTTTCATGTCAGGCCTGGTCCGATTTCGCTCGCCACTACTTTCGGAGTCTCGGTTGATTTCCTTTCCTCTGGTTACTTAGATGTTTCAGTTCACCAGGTTCGCGTCTCTCGACGGCTCTACAGAGCCGGGTTTCCCCATTAGGACATCCACGGATCAAAGCTTACTTGCAGCTCCCCGCGGCTTTTCGCAGCATGTCACGTCCTTCATCGCCTCTATTCGCCAAGGCATTCACCAAATGCCCTTCAGGCACTTGAACGCTCCACCAGATTGCAGACGATAGGTTGGAAATACGATGCCTCAATTTAAGGAGTCGATATTCCGCGCCTTCGCCGCGATTCCAAGATTGATCTCGGTCTGGTTTTGCGATCAGCTTGATTTTGATTTGAATTGTTCGCCCCCAAAAGTCATGATTGGGGGCAAAACTACTGATCCACATTCGTGCAAAATGTGGACCGCATTTAGTGTCAGACAAGAAGATTTCATGCAGTCAAGATCGCGCAAAGCCCGCCTTAACGTACATGTCTTCTTTTCACAAACAACGATTTTTATGGCGATTGCCACACTCAACCCAAAGGCTGATGAAAGCGAACTTTCAACAACCTTCGTCAATCCAGCCAGTCCCAAAATCTATGGCATGGGACCATGGTGGGCGATGGAGGACTTGAACCTCCGACCTCACCCTTATCAGGGGTGCGCTCTAACCACCTGAGCTAATCGCCCTTAAGGCAAGGGGGCGCGAGCCGAGACCCGCGCAGTGCTGGTGGAGCCTAGCGGGATCGAACCGCTGACCTCCTGAATGCAAATCAGGCGCTCTTCCAGCTGAGCTAAGGCCCCGAAATTTTACTGGATTGTGAGAAGAGATGCGCGGCCGGCGGATGCCAGACTTGATTTGCCTTTCGGCAAGTGCCTGCCAGGTTAAAGACAGGCGTCTTGATATGAAGATCGCGAGCTTACCAGGCACGGGGCCAGGCAGCATACCGAAATCTACTCTAGAAAGGAGGTGATCCAGCCCCAGGTTCCCCTAGGGCTACCTTGTTACGACTTCACCCCAGTCGCTGACCCTACCGTGGTCGGCTGCCTCCTAAAAGGTTAGCGAACCGCCTTCGGGTAGAACCAACTCCCATGGTGTGACGGGCGGTGTGTACAAGGCCCGGGAACGTATTCACCGCGTCAAGCTGATACGCGATTACTAGCGATTCCGACTTCATGCTCTCGAGTTGCAGAGAACAATCCGAACTGAGATGGCTTTTTGAGATTAGCTTCCTCTCGCGAGGTCGCTGCCCATTGTCACCACCATTGTAGCACGTGTGTAGCCCAGCCCATAAGGGCCATGAGGACTTGACGTCATCCCCGCCTTCCTCCGGCTTATCACCGGCAGTCTCGTTAGAGTGCCCAACTGAAGGCTGGCAACTAACGATAAGGGTTGCGCTCGTTGCGGGACTTAACCCAACATCTCACGACACGAGCTGACGACAGCCATGCAGCACCTGTCACTGCGTCCCCTAGGGGAACCATCCATCTCTGGATGTAGCACAGGATGTCAAGGGCTGGTAAGGTTCTGCGCGTTGCTTCGAATTAAACCACATGCTCCACCGCTTGTGCGGGCCCCCGTCAATTCCTTTAAGTTTTAATCTTGCGACCGTACTCCCCAGGCGGTCTGCTTAATGCGTTAGCGGCGCCACCGAAGCACCAAGTGCCCCGACGGCTAGCAGACATCGTTTACGGCGTGGACTACCAGGGTATCTAATCCTGTTTGCTCCCCACGCTTTCGCGCCTCAGCGTCAATACCCGTCCAGAGTGTCGCCTTCGCCACCGGTGTTCTTTCTAATATCTACGAATTTCACCTCTACACTAGAAATTCCACACTCCCCTCCGGGATTCTAGATTGACAGTATTCAGTGCAGTTCCGAGGTTGAGCCCCGGGCTTTCACACCAAACTGATCAATCCGCCTACGCGCCCTTTACGCCCAGTAATTCCGAACAACGCTAGCCCCCTTCGTATTACCGCGGCTGCTGGCACGAAGTTAGCCGGGGCTTCTTCTGATGCTACTGTCATCATCCTCACATCTGAAAGAGCTTTACAACCCTAGGGCCTTCTTCACTCACGCGGCATGGCTAGATCAGGCTTTCGCCCATTGTCTAATATTCCCCACTGCTGCCTCCCGTAGGAGTCTGGGCCGTGTCTCAGTCCCAGTGTGGCTGATCATCCTCTCAAACCAGCTATAGATCGTCGCCTTGGTGAGCTTTTACCTCACCAACTAGCTAATCCAACATGGGCTAATCCTTTGGCGATAAATCTTTCCCCCGTAGGGCACATACGGTATTACTCCCCGTTTCCAGAGGCTATTCCGTACCAAAGGGCATATTCCCACGCATTACTCACCCGTCCGCCGCTGTCCACCTCCCGAAAGAAGCTTCTCGCTCGACTTGCATGTGTTAGGCCTGCCGCCAGCGTTCGTTCTGAGCCAGGATCAAACTCTCAGGTTTAACTGAAAGTCGCATTGACCAGGCAAGCCAATCAATGCACTTTATAGGTTCCCACAAAGTCTATCCTAATTCATGTTACTGAATAGTTTTGTTAATTTTCATTAACAGGTTTCTGTTCTTGAGCTGCCGCTGCCGAAGCAGCGACTGCACAAGCTCAGAGCGTTTACTGACTGATCCTTCGATCTGCATCATGGCACGGAGCTCTAGTTGAGCAGGACCACAATGCGAACAAAGGTCGAGATCAATGCGCCAACTTTGCGGGTGCTGAACACCCGTCGGCCACGAATCTCTTCTCATTTTTTCGCACAACAATGTCAAAAAGCACTGGCTGATTTTCGGCACAAGAGCACCGCTCGCCGCCAAGTTCAGGATACCCCGAAGCGAAGCACTGCCCCTAAGGCCCACTTGAGCACCCGTCAACGCAAAAAATCGAACTTTCTGAAGTTTTTGTGCAATCCCAAAGTTCAAGGCACCGCTTGGGTGAATACAGGCATGCTGAAAACGGCCTTTTCACGATGATGACTATAGTTTTGGACGCAAAATCAAATCAAGGGCATTGGTGCGTTAAAATAGATACTTGATCCAATCTTGTGTAAAGAAGACGGTAAGGGTTGCCTGCACCATAGGGACAGCCTTTGAATAGCATAACGTTTTTCGGTGGATACGTGCCAGGTAGTGACGAATGCGGCGATTTCTGACTTTGTTTCTACATGCATGTGCTCAGGAACGATCTGACGATGGGCAGGATAGGAGTCCGTGCAGACGTGGGTAAGATCAAACATTTCAAGTTGCCCCTATAGGCCTTGGGCTGTTTGAGCGTCTCTGCGTCCAAGCTGAACACCGCAAACACGCTGTCCATCGCGGTCGTAGGCTAACCAGACCCAGCATTTGTTTGTTTTTTTGGACAACGTGCCACATCTCGTCCAGTTCCATGACGCTCACAGGCTCGATCTCCCCTGTCTCCTCGCGGAACTTCTCAATATCATCACCCAGCTTCTTTACCCAGCGCATCACTGTGGTGTGTGTGGTACCCGTCAGACCCGATATACCGCGAAAACCAACATCCTCAAGGTATAGGCCGATACAGTGAATGCGCGTGTCAATCGGCTTGCGGCTGAGGGTGCTCTGAGTATAGTTACAACCACAATCCTTGCACTTGTAGCGCTGCTTATCTCGAACGATGCCGTTTTTAACTCGGACGGCGCTCCGACCTTTGGGACAAGTCATCCCTCCCTATAACATATCTATATATTAGCACCAACGCCCGAAAAAGAAACACATAGTCTAATCCATCGGACCGTTTCTTAAGTCTTTGAAAGAAGACTCCGCGCCGCCTTAGCGGCTTGCCAGCACACACGTCTTGTTCAAGTGCGTGAGGCTTTTTTGGTACGAGCATGATGTGCACCCACGCAAGCCTTGCAAACTTTGGTGAATTCGGGAAAGAACGCGCTCGCGATCAAACATCCCCATCGGTTTCGTGCTTATGCATTTTTCCCGCCTTCTTGGCGCCTGCTGCTTTGCGAGTCTGAGTGCCATGCTGCCGATGTGCGCTGCTTCGGCTTTTTGGTTTTTGCCCGGGCTGGGTAAAGCGTCGCGCAATGAAGTCAGGGGCCAGATATTTGGGCATACCCAAGCCGACCAAGATCCTTTGAATAGGCAAAGGGTCAACCCCTTTGATCTTGGCACCTTAGACCAGAACTTTGCGCCCGATTTCTCGATTCCTACCAACCCTAGTGAGGGAACAGGCGCGCAGATCATAGTGCAGCCGCCGCTTTTCTCCGGAGTTGAACGAAACCGAGCTGCAGACACTGAGGCCAAGCGCGGTGGTTTGAACGACCTGGACTTCACCATAGCCCTGCTTGATCAGAAGTTAGCCACCGATTCTGCGATCGCGGCTGGAACCTCCCCAGATCCTCTAGCGAGCAAAAGGGCGGATCTAGACTTACGCTTGCCCGTGGACCGATTTGACGCCGCTTACGACGTGCTGGACGCCGCCATTCAACCCGCGCTGGCGACTTTTCCGATCGCTGTATATCTAGAAGTCGAGGCGGGTGACACTTTGTCCTCCCTATTTCAAACTGTTGGCATTCCCATCCAAGAGATCCAGAATGCGGGTAACGCCTTAAGCGAAGTCTTCAATCTCGGGCGTCTGCGCCCCGGCCAAATCTTGGAGTTGGAGCTAAACGGCGCTGTCGAGCCATATAACATGGGGCGGTTGCAGCGAGTGTCGCTGGCACCAACCGCGCTGGAGCAGATCATTGTCCTGCCCAAAAACGGTGGCTTTGAGAGCCGAAAAACTGAAATCGCGCGTAATCGCGTGCTGGTTCATGCGGGCGGCCCCCTTAGAAGCGGATCGGTCTATAAAGACGGCGATACAATGAATATTGACGGGTCCATGATCGCCAATTTTGTCAATGCCCTCGACGCACAAGTCGATTTCTCCCGTATTCAGTCCGAAGGTGACGAAATTGAAATGGTCTATGAGGCCTACTTTGACGACAACGGCCGACTGGTCGATGCAGGCAACGTACTTTATGCCGCCTTCAACGATCGCGGTGGTCAAGTCTACGAGGCTTTTCGGTTTGAGAACAATAGCAAGGCCGCTTACTTCACCCGAGACGCACGCTTTACGGGCCAGACCAATACCTTGGCCCGCAAACCCCTAGGCGGCGGACGGCTTTCGTCTCGCTTTGGCATGCGCACCCATCCCGTCCACGGAGATCGGCGCATGCACCATGGGGTCGACTACGCTGCAGCCTGTGGAACGCCCATTTACGCAGCTGGCAACGGTGTCCTAACATTCGTGGGGTGGAAGGGCGGTTACGGACGGTTCATTGGCATCAAGCATGGCCCCACCTTTACGACGCACTACGCCCATCTCAAGAGCTTTGCCAACGGCATGCGCCCAGGGGTACGGGTGCGAAAGGGCCAGCTCATCGGCCGTGTTGGCACAACTGGGGTCTCAACGGGCTGCCATCTCCACTACGAAGTCGTGCGCAACGGACGCAAGATCAACCCGCTATCGGAGCATATCCCCCGTGGCAACGACCTCAACAATGCGGCTAAAGCTCGCTTCTTTGCCTATGTAGGCCAAATTGATGCTGAACGTTCCATGGGAATCACCATCGCTCAAGCCATGGATTTAGCGCAGACGGGAATCTATCAATAGTGAGCGTCCGTTGTAGGGACTCTGGCCTTATGTGCTGAGCATGGCCGGTGCTAGCTTGGTTCAGTCAACACTAGAGAGCAAGCCGTTCTTGAGACACCACTCATACTTATACCAACGGTCATAAAAAGTGACCTTTTCATGACCGTTTCGTGTCTTGTCTAATGGAATATGAGCGTTTTCTTGCCGCGATGCTAGATCATTTGTGGTAAGCTTGACGCGCCGATTTGGGGGTGGCCACCCCCAAATCGGCGGCGGGGCTGGATCGTTCGTGTCTAGGTGCTGCGTTGCAGGCACCGTTCGTGAGTTTGATCACCCCGTCTTTCCTACAAGTGGCCCGAATGGATACTAGGGAGCCAGCTGTGCGTCCCCTATGACAAGAAAGGGAACGCAAAGATGTCACAAGTTACCATCGGAATTGATGTTTCAAAAGCCCAATTCGATATTTTTGTGTCAAATGGCCAAAACCATAGCTGCAAGCCCAATACCCCTTGCGGGATTAAGGCTCTCATCAAGACCTTGAGCAAGCTTCCTGATTGCCTGGTCGTTTTTGAGGCAACTGGCTTCTATCACAGAGCCTTGGAACGGGGCCTTGCTCAAGCCCAAATCGCTTACGCAAAGGTCAACCCTTGGCAAGCGCGATGCTTTGCCAACAGCATCGGCCAACTCGCAAAAACCGATAAGGTCGATGCGAAAATCCTGGCACTCATGGGCCAAACCCTCCCCCTTGAGCCCACCAAGATACGCGATGAAGTCATTGAAACTCTTGGAGAATACCAAAGTCTTCATCAAGGGCTTGTGCAAACGCAAACGCAGTGGAGCAACACGAAGAAAGTCGTTACCCATAAGGCCGCTGTGAGGCTTGCAACGAGAATGCTCAAGACCCTCGAAAAGGAGATCGAACAGCTAACCCTCAAGACCAAGAAGCTCATCGAAGCCCATCCTGATCTCTTGGAACGCTTTAACATCTTGATCACAATCCCAGGGATTGCGGCACGAACAGCCATATCCCTTCTGACCAACATGCCAGAGCTTGGCACACTCAGTCAGAAAAAGATCGGCGCTCTAGCTGGCTTGGCTCCTATGCAATCCCAATCAGGAACGCTTAAGGGTGTCGCCCGTATCAAGGGGGGAAGAGCTCCTGTACGCAATGCCCTCTACATGCCTTCCTTGGTTGCCATGCGATACAATGAAGACCTAAAGGGTTTCTTAGAGCCGCCTTGTCGAAGCCGGAAAGCCGAAAAAAGTCGCCATCATCGCCGTGATGCGTAAGCTGATCACGCTGGCAAATGCCCTCTTGCGGGAAAACAGAAAATGGTCACAAATTGCCCCTTGATTTATCATGGATACTCACGGCAGAAACGCTTCGCGTTTCGCCGCCCCTTCGCTTATACCCCGAGGCGCGTGTCCGCCGATCTCGGGGCCGCGTGTTTTTGGCGCGGGCGTTCCCTGCGCCCTTCGGGCTTGGAGCCCGCTTCGGGGGCCGCAGTCGCGGCCCCTATACCATCTTTCATAAGAGTCATTTATAATTGCCGCTGGTATGATTTATGCTGAGGCCTCATCCCAACATTTCGAGCAACCCAACCCTCAGGGAATCTGCCAGCACCATCGGGCAAGATTACCATAAGAATTTCCTGCTATCCGTTGGTGTCCCTCGCGGTGGAGCGAGACGAAGTCGAAGGCTCCCAGTTGAAGGTTTACGACCCCGAAGTGCCGCGCTGCAAGGTTCGCGTCGATCTCCTTCGCCCCGGGCCAGACTTGACCTCCCTCCAGATGGGTACCTGGGGCGGCGCGCGACTGATAATCGGTTCGCTGTTGGTCGGTGAGGTCCGCGTAGAGCGCCCGCGTGGGGCAGTGCCCGTTTGCAAAGTGGCGCGCGCTTGGACGCTGAGCTGCACTCCGCGTTGGAAACAATAGAGCAAGAGCGCCGTGCGCGGGTCCTCGCGCAGTGCCGCCCATTTGCCGCTGCGGGTGTCGGTGAAGAACCTCAGGGACGCGGTTTTGGGGCTCCACCCACGCCAAATCACTGTTTTGGCCACGGGCCCATCTGTCAGGTAGGTCAGAGTGCCCCAGTGCCAAGCATCCTTAGGGTCGTGAACGGCAAGGGTCAAAGCCTGGTTGATCCAGACCTTGGCGTGGTCAAGGGTTGCAAACAGGGGAACGGATTCGGGCGTCAGTCTTTGGGTCAAAACTCATTCAACTTTGCACATCACGGGTCTTGAGAACCGCAAGGGAGAGCAGATATATGCCTCCCATGAGCAGTACGAGTCCAGATCGCCCCGACACATCGGCCCCCGATAGCGGGGTGCTGTTGCAAGAACGCCCGAAGACCAAGCGACCCCAGCGGTATAAAGTTATCATGCTGAACGATGACTATACGCCCATGGAATTTGTCGTCGAAGTGCTGGAGCGGTTTTTTCAGAAGGACCAAGCCGCAGCCACCCAAATCATGCTGCAAATCCATCAAACGGGCATGGGGGTCTGCGGGGTCTATACTTTTGAAATCGCCGAGACCAAACTTACCCAAACCATGGCCTTGGCGCAAAAGAACGACCACCCGCTGCAGTTGCGTCTGGAACAAGATTGACCACGATTGATCGTGCCAGTCGCACCGCGACTAAGCGAAACAAGGCGTAGGCGCATCCCTTGAATATGTGAGCGGTCAGAAGTAGAGAGCGACAATAAGTGTCGCTTTTTCGCCATTTGCCGTTCGTGCCGTGGTGAGGACGCGCGCCCACCCATGCTGGCTGTCCTAAAACGATCATTGGAGGATTTATGAGTCTGTACGCCGCTTACCTTGAAGAAATCGAGGCTCGCAAGCAACAAGGGCTAAGCCCCAAACCCATCGAAGACGCGCCGCTGGCAGCCGAACTGATCGCCCAGATCCGCGAGCCGAAGCATCCCCATCGTGCCGACTCGCTCGCGTTTTTAATTCGCAATACGCTCCCAGGCACCACGAGCGCGGCGGGGCAAAAGGCCGCGTTCCTAAAAGAGGTGATTTTGGGCCAGTGCCACGTGCCCGAAATTTCGCGCGACTTGGCCTTTGAACTCCTGGCCCATATGAAAGGTGGCCCGTCCATCGCGGTGCTGCTCGACCTCGCGTTGGGTGAGGCGGCAAACATTGCGCAGGCGGCGGCCAAGGTGTTGAAAACCCAGATCTTCCTCTACGACGCCGATACAGATCGGCTCAAGGCGGCTTTGGCCGATGGCAATGCCGTCGCCAAGAACATTCTGGAGTCATACTCCCAAGGCGAATTTTTTACCCGCCTTCCCGAGATCGACGAAGAAATCAAAATTGTGACCTATGTAGCGGCGGAAGGGGACATATCGACCGACTTGCTCTCGCCGGGCAACCAAGCCCATTCCCGCGCCGACCGCGAACTCCATGGCAAGTGCATGATTTCAGAACGCGCGCAGCAGGAAATCCAGGCGCTCAAGCTGCAGCATCCTGACAAGCAGGTCATGTTGATCGCCGAAAAGGGCACCATGGGCGTTGGGTCCTCGCGCATGTCGGGCGTCAACAATGTCGCGCTCTGGACCGGGAAGGCCGCCAGCCCCTACGTGCCCTTCGTCAATATTGCGCCCCTTGTCGGAGGTACCAATGGAATTTCCCCGATTTTCTTGACCACGATCGGCGTTACGGGAGGCCTCGGGATCGACCTGAAGAACTGGCGCAAGGTCTTGGACGACGAGGGCAAGCCCATCCTCAACAACAACGGCGATCCAATTTTGCAGGAAGTCTACTCCGTTGCGACGGGCACGGTCCTGACCATCGATACCAAAAACAAGAAGCTGAAAAACGCTGACGGGTCGCAGGCACATGTCGATATTTCGGCGTCCTTGAGCCCGCAAAAGGTCGAGTTTATGAAAGCGGGCGGGTCTTATGCGATCGTCTTTGGGAAGAAACTCCAGAGCCTTGCGTGCGAGATCCTCGGGGTCGCATACAAATCCGTCTTCGCTCCGGCCAAGGAGGTGTCGATTGCGGACCAAGGCCTGACGGCGGTGGAGAAAATCTTCAACAAAAACGCGCTTGGCACCACGCTAGGCGCGCGCTTGCACGCAGGCTCAGACGTTCGCGTTCGGGTCAATATCGTTGGCTCGCAAGACACGACGGGCCTCATGACAGCGCAGGAGCTGGAGGCCATGGCCGCGACGGTCATTTCCCCAACCTTAGACGGCGCTTACCAGTCGGGCTGTCACACGGCGTCGGTTTGGGACGCTAAGGCCGAAGCCAATACCCCGCGCCTCATGAAGTTTATGAGCGACTTTGGTTTGGTGACAGGGCGGGACCCCAAAGGCGTCTATCACCCCATGACCGACGTCATCCATAAGGTCCTGAATGATCTCACCGTCGATGATTGGTCGATCATCATCGGCGGCGACTCGCATACGCGCATGTCCAAAGGCGTGGCCTTTGGCGCCGATTCAGGCACCGTCGCCTTGGCGCTGGCAACGGGGGAGGCGACCATGCCGATCCCAGAGTCGGTGAAGGTGACGTTCAAGGGCAAGCTCGCCAACCATATGGACTTTCGCGACGTGGTCCACGCGACCCAGGCGCAAATGCTGGAGCAGTTCGGCGACAATGTCTTCCAAGGCCGAGTCATCGAGGCCCATATCGGCACGCTCATGGCCGACCAAGCCTTCACCTTCACCGATTGGACGGCGGAGATGAAGGCCAAGGCCTCGGTCTGTATCTCGAACGACGAGACCCTGATCCAGTCGCTGCAACTCGCCAAGTCGCGCATCCAAATCATGATCGATAAGGGCATGGAAAACCGCGATCTGATGCTTCAAGGCTTGATCGGCATCGCCGACCGCCGCATTGAGGAGATTCGCGCAGGCACCCGGCCCGCCCTCAGGCCCGATACCAACGCTCGGTACTTTGCCGAAGTTGAAATTGACTTGGACGCGATTGACGAACCCATGATCGCGGACCCAGACGTCGACAATATCGACATATCGAAACGCTATACCCACGATACGATTCGTCCTATTTCTTACTATGGAGGGAAGAAGAAAGTTGACTTAGGTTTTGTCGGTTCCTGCATGGTACACAAGGGTGATCTGTCAATCGTTGCACAAATGTTACGGAATTTAAGCAAAGACGGTGCAGAGAAGATCGACTTTAAGGCGCCGCTCGTTGTGACGGCGCCAACCTACAACATCATTGATGAGATGAAAGCCGACGGCGACTGGCAAGTCTTGCAAACCCATGCCAGCTTTGAATTTGACGATGCGGCCCCCAAAACCTCAGCGCGCACCGAATACCAAAACACTCTCTACCTGGAACGCCCCGGATGCAACTTGTGCATGGGCAATCAGGAAAAGGCCGCCAAAGGTGACACGGTGTTGGCGACCTCGACCCGCCTGTTCAAAGGGCGGGTGGTGGAAGACTCCGATGCCAAAAAAGGGGAATCCTTGCTGGCGTCAACTCCGGTCGTGGTCCTCTCAGCAGTCTTGGGTCGCACCCCGACGCCGCAGGAATACGTCGACGCGGTTCAAGGGATCGACCTAACCAAGTTTACCCCGCCCTTGACAAAAACTCCCTCTGCGCAGTCTGTCTTTTACTAATACCAATTCACCTTAAAACAGACTCTTTATGAGCTGGTATAGGGCCGCGACTGCGGCCCCCGTAGCGGCCCCGAGATCGGCGGACACGCGCCTCGGGGTATCAGCGAAGGGGAGGCGAAACGCATCGCGTTTCTGCCGTGAGATACGAAACGGTCATGAAAAGGTCACTTTTTATGACCGATGGTATAAGTTGTGGAGAAGTAACCCCTAGCCCAGAAGTGCTGCCCCCAGTAGCGACGCTTTAGCTCTGGGAACTCTTGTTGCAACTTCCGAGACGAGCGACCCTTAATACGCTGCATGATGTAAGAGATGGACCGTTTGGGGGGAACGGCCAAGAACATATGGACATGGTCACGCGCCAGAACACCTTTGACGATGCCAACTCCCAATTCCTCACAGGTTTGGCGAATCATGTCACGCGCCCGCAACCCAATGGCTCCCTCTAGCACTTTATATCGATATTTGGTTGACCAGACGATATGATAGCGATGATGGTAGACGCAGTGTGCACCAGAGCTGTATTCAGTCATCGTTTTCCTCCTAAAAAATGAAGCTTGTCCGCTTCGCGGGCTTCATTTTTTAGGAGGAAAACGATGAACCCAACGATTCGCGCTGAAGCGCAGCTCTCTCATCTAAAGACGAGGGCTTCAAACCAGATAACGGACAGTGAACTTGCAATTTGCTCGATTCTACATCTGCCAACGCCGCGAAGAATCAAATCTCCGTGACGCTGGTGTGGGCCGGCAAATCCGGGAACGCATGCGCGACCTCGCGGTGAGCGATTTTGCCATCGTGGACGTTGAGACCCAAGGCTAAGTGCGGGTCCGCGGCGCAAGCCGCCTGCCAACCCCGACCCGCAAGCGCGCGTGCAAAAGGCAACGTGGCGGCGTTTAGGGCATAAGTAGAAGTTTTGGGCACGCCCCCCGGCATGTTGGCCACGCAGTAGTGCACAACCTCATCGATCACGTAGGTGGGCTTCTCATGCGTGGTCGGCCTGGAGGTTTCAAAGCAACCGCCCTGGTCGATGGCGATATCGACGAGGACAGCGCCGGGTTTCATGGTTTTCAGATCTTCGGCCATCACCAATTTTGGGGCTTTGGCCCCGGCGACAAGCACGGCGCCAATCACCACATCGGCGGTCTTGAGCGCTTCCGCCAGGGCGGCACGGGTGGAAAATTGCGTTTTCAACGAAGTGCCAAACTGGACATCCAGTTGTTCTAAAATCGCCACATTCAAATCAAAGACGGTCACATCGGCGCCCATGCCGACGGCCACTTGCGCCGCGTGGCGACCCGACACGCCGCCGCCGAGGATCAGCAACTTGGCGGGACCGACACCCGGCACCCCCCCAATCAACAAACCTTGGCCACCATTGCTATGTTGCAAAGTCGTCGCAGCAACATGGACCGACATACGCCCTGCGACCTGCGACATCGGACGCAGCAGAGGCAAGGCACCGTTCTTGTCCGTAATGGTCTCATAGGCAATCGCAGTGCAGCCCGAACGCAGCAGTCCCTCGGTTTGAGGTCGGTCCGGGGCCAAATGCAAGTAGGTAAAGAGCAGTTGGTCGCGTCGCAGCAGCGCCAATTCCTCAGGCTGCGGCTCCTTAACTTTGACGATCATCTGCGCATCGGCGAAGATCGCATCCCGACTCGCCTCGATCACGGCCCCTGCGTGGGCATAGGCTGTATCGTCTGCGCCGATACCCGCACCCGCACTAGCCTGAACGGTAACCTCATGACCATCGCCGACGAGAGCGGCGACCGACTCTGGGGTTAGGCCAACGCGTTTTTCCTGCGGCTTAATTTCACTTGGAACGCCAATTTTCATCGCCTTATCTCCCTGAATAATCCCAATGGTCGTTTGCAACGACCCTCATGTTGTGTTCAATCACCACGCGGGCTGCGCTCCTGCTTGGTCGCTCTTCCTCTAAGTGCGTGACTTTTCAATTCGTTCGAGTTGACCAAAGCCTCGAGGGATCGAGCCATCGCGGCTTTGGCATGACGAAGCCCAGGTGCCAGACTTAGTCTGAAATGTCCTTGCAAATGAGTCTGTGGAAGAGGCATGGTTTAAGTATATGTTGCTCATCGGCCAGAAATATGCGAAGAATTTCCGAAATGGACGCCATTGACTTAAAGATATTACGAAATTTGCAAATGGATTCGAGTTCAACAAACGCGGAGCTGGCAGAGGGTGTGGGCCTTTCGCCCGCCGCCTGCCACCGCCGCGTTAAAGCGCTGGAGGCTGTGGGCCTCATCACCTCCTACCAGGCTCATCTTGACGCTAATGCCTTGGGGTTGCGCACGTCTGTCTTCATTTCGGTAGAACTAGACGGTCAGCGCGCGGACCAACTGCGACAGTTTGAGACCGCAGTTGCCGCAATCCCAGAGGTTATGGAGTGCACTTTGCTAGCGGGCACCGCCGACTATTTACTACGCGTAATCGTCAAAGATGTGGAAGACTATGAGCGTTTGCACGCCGAGCACCTCACGGCCTTGCCGCACGTTAGCCGATTGCAAAGCCAATTTAGCTTGCGGAAAATTGTACGAAAAACAGCCTTGCCGATTTAGCTGCTGAACAAGTGGCGAAACCAGCGTAACGGACTGGAGTGGGACTCTCGGCGAAAGCTCTTGCGCCCCTCCAAGCCGGTTTCTTGCCGAGGTGTCATGACGTATTGCCAAAGCGCAGCTTGCCTGCTCATAAATTGTCTCCATAAAATATGTAGTGAATGCATATAGATGGGATTAAGAATTTATGCAACCCTTACATAAACCAAGCGGAAACGGCTGTGACACTTAAGAAGCAGTCGCGTATGACGGGATCGAGCCTGAAGACCTGGCGTAAGGCTTTGGCGCTAACCCAGGGCGAGGCGGCTATGGCACTTGGGCTGAAGTTGCGCATGTTTCAACACTATGAGAAGGGCGATCATCCGATCCCTCGTTCCATGGCCTTGGCATGCTGGGCCCTCAAGCAGGGGCGACATGACTTTGATGGCACCAAAGCTCAAAAAACCAAAGAATGCCTCGCTCTGGCCTTGGTGGGAGACGACCCCAAACTTCGGGCTAAAAAACTCAAAAAGTTGGGCCTACCTGCCTCGACTGAGAATTCATGAGCCAGCTTCCTCCCAAAGCCATGGCCTACTGGCTACTAGTCTTAAGTCTTTGGATCGTGGGTACAGCGGTAATTGGCGCGATTACGCGCCTGACCGACTCTGGCCTGACCATGATGGCCTGGGATGCTATTGAACCTTGGTGGCCGTCTGCGGCACGGATCCGCCAGTACTACGCACTCTATCAAACTACTCCCGAATCCCAAGTGACAGCCTTTACCTTTGATCAGTTCATACCGCGCTTTTTCTGGGAATGGTTTCATCGCAATTGGGCGCGGGCACTGGGCCTTATGGCTCTAGGGGGCTCCCTTTACTTTGCGATCCGTCGTCAAATACCTGGTGCGTTCGCGCCCGCGGTTGTCTCAGCGCCGTTTTTGATTGGCTTTCAGGGGCTCCTTGGTTGGTTTATGGTCTATTCGGGTTTTGACACCTCTATGGGGGTCAGCCACTATCGATTGGCGCTGCACCTCGGCGGAGCTTTTGTCGCTTTAGGTCTGTTTTACTGGACAGCTCTGCGCGTTCTTTGCCCCAAGCCAAACTGGTCTTTTCCAAGGACACCCTGGGTCTTGAGCCTTGTGTTCTTGTCGCCAACCCTGATCTATGGGGCCTTTACGGCTGGCCTCAACGCCGCGGACGCATCGCAGACTTGGCCGCACTTTCACGAAGATCAATTCTTTCCTCAGGGACTGTGCGACAGCTACGCGCCTTGGGCCTTAGGATGTTGGGTCAACAGTCCTTGGGGGGTACATTTTGTCCATCGAACCGTGGCCCTAGCGGCGGCACTTGTAATTGGGTTTGCCGCCATCATTACCTTGGTTCAGCGACCGAGCCCAGCGGCCGCTGGGATCTCCAGCGCTGTTTTGGCGGTTCTGGTGGCGCAATTTTGCTTGGGCGTTTGGTTGGTGATTTTGCCAGGATCAATCCTAAACCCGAGTGCGGCAAAACTCACCCTCGCGGTGAGCCACCAGGTAGGTGGCCTGGCTTTGTTCACCCTTGTTCTGACCGCCCTCTATGGTCGCACATCGCAACCCAAGAGCGCCGAGAAGGCGACTTGACCCCTGCAGCGCGACTGCCTAAAGCCACCCATCCAAAGTAGATTAGTTTAGAAGGTAGGCCAAAGTTCCATGGCAAACTCCCCCCAGGCAAAAAAGCGCGTACGAACCAACACAACCCGAGCGCGCATCAACGCGGCTCGTCGTTCACGGGTGCGAACCTTTTTGAAAAAAGTTGACTTGGCGATTGTCGGCGGTGACCAAGCGTCTGCAACACAGGCGCTGCGCACGGCCCAATCGGAACTTATGCGTGGGGTTGTGCGCGGCGTATTCAAAAAAAACACAGCGGCGCGCACCATTTCCCGCTTGAATGCACGGATCAAAGGAATGGAGGCCTGAGGCGGTCCCCACAGCACCATCTTTTCGAGGGGCCGAAGTTGGCCCTTTTTTGTGCGACTTTGGGACACGTCGTTAAAGTCCGGCGCGCTAAAGTCATTGGCATTTGTCTTGAATCGGTTGAATGGCTTTCAGCCCTTTGTTGGCGCGGGTGGTCCCAACGTCGATTGTTCTAATCGACTTGGAATTCGCTATAGAGCCTATGTCCCATCCATTGATGACCCCCTTTTGCTTGTGAAGGGATTTTGAATCCAAGGATTGCCCCATGGCGCAGAAGAGTTCTTATTCATACAAGGAGTTGATCTCCGCAGGCCGTGGGGAGCTGTTCGCACCGCGGGGGCCGCAGCTACCACTGCCACCTATGCTCATGTTCGATCGGATTTGTGTCATCTCCAAGACCGGTGGCACCTACAATCGTGGTCAAGTAGTGGCAGAATTAGATATCAGGCCCGACCTTTGGTTCTACCCCTGTCATTTTCAACAGGATCCTGTTATGCCTGGGTGTCTAGGCGTAGATGCGCTTTGGCAACTGGTAGGGTTCTACTTGGGCTGGTTGGGCGGCGAGGGCAAGGGACGGGCCCTCGGCGCAGGTGAAATCAAGTTTGTTGGCCAAGTCCGCCCGACAGCCAGAAAAGTCAGCTACAAAGTTTCAATCCGCCGGGCCAAAATTTCGGGCGCTTCTATCGCCTTCGCCGATGGTCTCGTCTATGGGGATGACCATCTTGTTTATGACTGCCGGGGGCTGCGCGTCGGCCTCTTCAACCAAGAATCACTGGAGGCTATGGATCAATGAGTTTGCCGCGCGTCGTCATTACAGGATTCGGGCTTGTTTCATCCTTGGGCGGCAATCGCACCGAGGTATGGGACGCGCTCCAGTCCGGCACCTCGGGCCAGGTCTTCGACGCAAGCTTCGCCGATCATGGTTTTCGCTGCCAAGTTTCGGCGCCGCCGAAGGTCCGTGCCTTGGATGTTTTGGACCGAAAAACCCAAAGGTTCATGGGCGAAACGGCAGGCCTCGCTTATTTGGCGGCCCAAGAAGCCCTTGAGGTGGCGCGCTTGTCCATGGCTGAGGTACAATCACCGCGTACGGCGCTAATCGTCGGCTCGGGCGGTCCTTCGACAAGCGTGCAAGTCGGCATTGCCGATACGGTACGCGACCGCGGTGCCCGCAAAGTGGGGCCGACGCTGGTACCCAAGATCATGAGTTCCGGTGTGTCGGCGGTGCTCTCGACTTTGTTGCAAACCCAAGGACCTTCCTATTCCATCTCTTCGGCCTGCTCGACCTCCGCACACTGCCTTGGCCATGCAATGGAGTTGATCCAGCTTGGAAAAGCCGACCGAGCCTTGGCGGGCGGGGCCGAGGAAGTGGACTGGACTATGGCCGTCGCTTTCGACGCTATGGGTGCCATGTCCGCAGGCCACAATACGTCCCCCACGAGCGCGTCGCGCGCATATGATGCGGATCGCGACGGGTTTGTCATCTCAGGTGGTGGCTCGATTCTCGTCTTAGAGTCCCTACAGGCTGCCGAGGCGCGCGGCGCAACAATCTTGGCCGAACTCGTCGGTTACGGCGCTAGCGCAGATGGCTACGACATGGTAGCACCCTCTGGCGAAGGGGCCGTTCGGTGTATGCGGTTGGCTTTAGCGCAAGCGGGCCATCCTCCCATTGACTATATTAACACCCATGGCACGTCGACGCCCCTAGGCGACAGTCGGGAACTTGAGGCGTTGGCCGAGGTCTTTGGCGACCCCCGGCGCGTTCCCCCTCTGTCATCGACCAAATCACTCTCGGGTCATGCCTTGGGGGCGGCTGGGTCGAACGAAGCCGCTTACTGCTTGCTCATGATGCAGCACAACACCCTTATCGCCTCAGCCCATATAGACAAATTGGACGACCGGGCAGCGGACTTCGATATCGTGCGGCACAACCGGGTTGGTCCGATCAGGCATGTCCTGTCAAACTCTTTCGGCTTCGGGGGCACCAACGCAACCCTGATTTTCAAAGCCGCTTAATTCCGTCGGCACGTTTGCCTCGTCCTACCCTCATACCAGCGATCATAAGAGTCATTTATAATTGCCGCTGGTATAAGCGCTTTCTTAGCTATTCTCGGAGTCGCTGCGGGGGCCGCAGCCCCTATATCAGCGGGAACAGGAGTCATTTTTGTCGCCGCTGGTATAGTCCCTAGCCCTTACCTCGCCACGGAATGGTTTTGGTGATAACCCAGCGCATGAGCAGATCGAGCGCGAAGCCAAGCATGCCCATGATTAGAATCGTGACCCAAATGGTCGTATAGTCCTGGGTTTTGGAGGCCACGTTTTCGACGAAGCCAATGCCCGTTTCTCCCGCCAGCAGCTCCGCCGCGACCAAGGTACCCCAGCAAACGCCGATGGCGATCCGGATCCCGGTGAGGATTTCGGGCATAGCGTTGGGCAGAATGACCTGCCGCAAAATCTGCCCTTGAGTTGCGCCGAGTGAGTGGGAGGCTCGGATCTTTGACAGCTGGGTCGAAATCGCGCCCGTGCGCGCCGAGATGATCATGATGGCGAGGGCAACCATGAACAGCAGAGTGATCTTTCCCGCATCCCCCAACCCGATCGCCGTCAAGATTAGCGGCGCCCACGCGAGCGGCGGGATCGGTCGATAAAGTTCGATTAAGGGATCAAAGTAAGATTTGAAGAACCGCGAGGCCCCCATCATGATGCCGAGCGGAACACCAATACCTATGCCCAACACCATGGCCACCAAAACCCGATAGAGCGAATCCCAGACGTGCCCATCGAGCATGGGGACGTAACCCAAGTTCACATCCCCCTGGACCAAGGCCAAGAGGCGCGATTTGAAATTGTGCTGAAATGTGCCATCGGTCGCGTGTCGGGGATAAGGCCCAGGCACCAGGTCAACCAAACCATCGGGAACAAGGGGCGCCACCACATCGGAAACGGGCAACCATTTGACCCACAAGAGGCGGACCCCCTTCATACCGCCGGGACGGAACGGCTGACCCGTCGCGGCGTTAAGGGCCTTAGCATCGGAATTGAGGTGGATATTGGCCATTTCGCCAAAGCGCGCTACCACGTCCAGAGGCTTGGGCAACCAGCGGCCCGAGCCGAATTCGGTGCAGACGGTTGAAGTGCGCTCAATCGTATCGGTGGGCAACAGGACGGTATCGATGTACCACAGCCCCCCTTGGGCAACAGCGGACGCGGAGGCCAGCGCTGCCATGGCATCTTGAATGGGGTCCAGCGCTGTCGGTGGGAAAATCGTCCCCCGGGCGAGGGCACGTGACCGCCCCTCAAGTTTACGAATGATGCGCGTGCGGGCCGCGCTGCCTGTATCGTCAAAGGCAGCAAATTCCGCCTTGAGTGCCCTGAGGTCGTCCTTCAAAGCGTTGATGCGGGTTTCCCGATCGGGGGTGAGGTTTTGGATCCGCTGAAAATCCCTAGTCAGAACCTCCACGTCTCCCGCCACCGCAAGAAACAGGGCCCCACGCGGCGTCGTCGGGGCAAAGGGAATTTCGCGCGTTGCTTCCTCGGCAACGCCCCACGCGGCTTGAGCGCGGTTGGCGGCCAGGGTATCGGCATCGATCATGGCTGGGTGATGGCCGGCGCGCAAGTCAGCCGCGGCTTGGGTCAGGCCCGTGGCGACCGCCGCGATTTCTGCCACGACGTGCGGGGCCAAAGCGGCAGGGTCCGACAAGTCTGCGAGGAGAGCCGCTACATCGGTGGTTAGAGCGTCAAGTTGCTGGCGATGAACGTCGCTCAAATCGATTTGCGCACCTAAGGCTTCAACCTCGTCGAGTTCCCCATGCGTTGCTCGAATGACCGATGTACCGAGGAAATAGCGCGGCGGCAAGGCCCCACCGATGGGGCGCATGGCCGTGTTCAGAGTTGCGACCTGGCAAATCTCGTTCGCCGAGTTGGGAAAGAAGGCCCGCGCCGCCCCCCAAGAAAAATAGAACCACACCAAGGCAAGTGAGGTCAGGCCGCACACCATCCAATACCATCCCCCCTTGGTCCGTTCGGGATCGCCGAAAATCTCGTCCTTGTCGCGAATCTTCGATTGACGCAGGCCGATCCCAATCGACCAGATGAGCAAACCCAGCAGCACTAGGATGATCCCCGCCGCAAAGCCGCCCCTATGGATCGACACCCAAGATAGAACGGGACCGATCAGATCCGCGTAACCGCGATAAAAGCCATGGAGGCCCGTCGCCAGGCTTGCGTAAAGGGTGGAAACGCCTCCCTGCAAAGGCGGGATCAAAATATAGAGACCCCAAACCGCCGCAAGGACATAGAGGACGTGATGAAACTGTTGGCGACGCATGGATCTAAGCCTTCCCCATGATTTCTTCCTCCATATCCCAAATCATGGAGAGGATTTCTTCACGGACCTGGCCAAACTGAGGGTCTTGCTTCACCTCGCGGAGAGATTTTTTCAAGCCCATATCGGCAAAGGGCAGGTTGTATTCCTTATGAAGGCGCCCAGGACGCGGCGCCATGACGAACAAGCGTTCGCCGAGCAACAGCGCCTCCTCAACGGAGTGGGTGATGATCATGATAGTTTTGCCTGTTTCTTTCCAAAGTTCCAGAACGAGCGACTGCATCTTCTCCCGCGTCAGTGCATCAAGAGCCCCTAGAGGCTCATCCATCAAGATCAAATCGGGATCATTGATCAGACAACGAGCCAGGGCGACGCGTTGCTGCATGCCGCCCGAAAGCTGGTAAGTCGGTGTGCTTCCGAACCCTTGGAGCCCGACGATTTGCAACCATTTTTCTACCAGCGACTCGGTTTCCTCACGGCCCATACCCTTCTGTCGTAAGCCAAAGTCGACGTTGCGCGCGACCGACAGCCATTCGAACAAGGCCCCTTGTTGGAAAACCATGCCGCGTTCGACCCCTGGACCCTCGATAGGTGACTCGCCCAAGGCCAAGCCGCCACTGGTCGGATTGATAAAGCCCGCGATCAGATTCAAAAGCGTGGTCTTACCGCAGCCCGACGGACCGAGAACCGACAGCAACTCGCCCTTCTTTAGGGTGAACGTCACGTCCTTGAGCGCCTCAACCGCGTCCCCCGTCTGGGGATTGGTGAAAGTCATATTCAAGTCCTGAACCAGTAGATCAGCCATAGGAGACGCCGCACGTAAGGGGAGGGAAGACAAGGGACATAGAAAAAAGGCAGGCCTCGCAATAAGGCCTGCCTTCCATAACTAAGGAAGCTTAAGCGGCGTGCTTACTCCAGGAACGAACCGTCGATGGTCGAGGCCAGCATCTCTGCATCGTCGGCCCCGAACACCAGTCCCAAGGACGCCGCAGCGGCAGCAGCGGTGCCGTCGGCGCCGAAGTAGTTGGCCAGTTGTGCCTCAACTGAAGGGAAGGCGAACTCGGACATCTGCGCCAGAGTCGTCTCTACGTCCATGCCCGCGTCCGCAGCGATGATGGCGATTTGCTCGTCAGATCCCGTGAAGGCCGCATTGGCCTCTGCGGTCACCGCGAGGAATTCACGAACCATATCGGGGTTTTCCGCCGCAAAAGCCTCGGTAACGGACACAACGTCAAAGGATTGGATCCCCGCCGCGGCCAGAGCCGCATTGTCCATGATGGCGGTTCCAACCTCGTCAGCCTTAGCTGCCGAGGCACCGCCAAAGATGCAGGCCATAGAGACCGCACCGTCGGCCAGGGCGACGGCGCCCGCTGCGGGCTCTTGGTCAACGACGTTCAGTGAATCGACATCGACGCCCAGGGCAGCCATCTGTTTGCGGAACGAGAAATCGGCCATGGTGTTCAAAGGCACGGCAACGGTAGTGCCCTCAAGATCGGCGGCGTTGTCTGCTGAGATTCCCAAGTCGTCAGCAACAAAGCACTTATTGGGCGGGTACTCCACGGCGATCGAGACCATTTTCAACGGTGCGCCCGATGCGACTGCACTGACGAACGGGGCCAGACCCTGAGAGTAGGAAATATCGATTTCCCCCGCAATCATAGCTTCGGACATGGCGACGCCCGTATTGAAATTGGTCCAGTTGACGTCGGTTCCCATGGCGTCATCGTAGGCCTTTTCGACTTTTGCGATTTGGTTGGGTGTGGCCCATTCCAAGAAAAACGCCACATTGACACCGTGGCCGTCGGCCAAAGCCGTTCCTGAAGCTAGCGCCAAAACGGACGCCCCGAGAGTTAGTTTTTTCATGGTCTTAAGACCTCCTCTATAGAAAATGAATGCGAGGAATCTTCCCGCACAGCACGAAGATCACGGCGACTTCCTCTTTCGTCTCCTTCCCCGTCACTTAAAAGCCCCTCTGGCACGAGAGCGGGGCCTTGTCCAGCAAGAGATCAGGTTTGTTGACCGCCTTGGGCGCTCAACCCACCTCGAACACCCATCCCTTATGTTTCACGTTTTGTTCCTCGCCGTAGGGAAACGTAGTGTGAGGCGCGGTTTCGTGTAAGCAGCGCCATTGGCCCGTATCGCTTAGGTGTTGGACATAGGCGGGGTAGGACGCCTCCAACCCCGCATCACAGCGCAAGGTGAATACGATTTTGCCACCTGACTGCGTTACCCGCACCAGTTCTTGAAAGCTGTGAGCGGGCGCATGGCCCTGGGTAATAGTGCCACAAGTCAGGGTCGCATGAAAGTGGTCATCCTTAAAGGGTAAGGCCTGGCCCATCTCACCTTGAACCAAGGATTCGTGCAAGCCCTTGCGCCGCGCTACGGCGAGCATACCCGTCGAAAGATCAAGACCCGTGAACCCCCGAAACCCTGCTCCGTGCAGGGGTTCCATCTGCATGCCTGTCCCGCACCCTGCGTCCAAAAAAGGGCCTTGGCGTTCGGGAACGAAGGTGGCGAACAAGACCGCGCACAAGCCAGGTAAGGTATAGCCCTGCTTCAGCAGGTCGCGCTCATAGGCTTCGGCCCAGGTGTCGTAGGCGGCTTCCTGTTGCTGCGGGGAGGTTGCGGCATAAACCGCCTTGAGTTGTTCATCCATAGGCTTTGCTCTTACTCTTATTTCGCCGAACGCCCCTGATCTTAGGAACAGTTCACCACAATTTTGCCCGTATGGCCCTTGCTCAAAAAGGCCTTTTGAGCGGCACAGAGATCTTTGAGCGCAAAGGTCTCGGCCAAGTATGGGCGAACTTGACCCATTTCGATCAGGCGCACCAGTCGGGCGAAGGTTCCCGGGGGCACGATGGTCGCGCCACTCAACTGCAGATCCTTATAGATTAGATCGCGCAAATCGAAATCGACCTGGGATCCCGCGATTGCCCCGGAAGAGGCGTAGCGACCGCCCTGGCGCAAGGCCTTAATCAAAGGTCCAAATAAGCCTTGGCCCACCACGTCCAGAGCCACATCAACGGGACCGATCTCCTGCGCCAGCCCTGCGGACGCGCGATCAAGTACGCGGTCGGCACCCAGGGACAGGACTTGATCAACCTTAGCGGCTGCCGCAAGGGCCGTCACATGCGCACCCCTTAGCTTACACAGTTGTATCGCCATAGATCCCACGCCGCCTGAGGCGCCGGAAATCACTACCCGCTCGCCGGGGCGCAGGTGCGTCCGCCCAACCAAATTTTCCGCTGTTGACAAGGCGCATGGGAAGGCGGCCAATTCTTCGTCGCTCAACTCCGTTGCGATCGCATGGGCGTTCGCGCTGGGAATCACCATATACTGGGCAAAGCCGCCGTCGATCTCCGAACCCAAATAGCGCGCCTGGCTCGCATCCCAAAAGTTGCCTGCGGGCAAGAGCCAAGGGTCGCACAAGACCCGCGCGCCGAGACGCTCCTCATCAACCCGCGCGCCCACCGAAACAACGCGCCCAGCGACATCGGCGCCCTGAACACGAGGAAATGCCAGAGGAGACTCGCCCCAGGTGCCGTTGCTTATATCGACAGGGCAAAAACCTCCCGCGCCAGAAGCTGGCGTAATCGCTCCCGTGACCTCAGGCGCGTACCAGGCGATGCGGGTGTTGATGTCCGTATTGTTGAGGCCGCAGGCCCCCACCCTAATCAGAACCTCGTCCTCACCGGGAGTTGGTAAGGGGACGTCAGTACACCATTGTAGCCGATCAAAACCGCCATGGCCGGTCAGCACCATAGCGGACATGGTGGATTTAGTCATGCGCGGTTGTCCGCCTCGCCTTCATCATCTGCGCAATCAATGAACGCCCTGCTTCTTTGGTCATCCCAGCACGGCTCATGAGCCTTTCGCATTTTGCGCCTGCGGTGGCGCGCGCAAGGCAAGAAACAGGGGCAGTCCACACGATAGGCCGACGGTCCAAGTCAAGATTAGGGGAAGAACAAGCCACCACGCGCGGGTGCGGACCATCACAGTCGCTCCATAAAGACTAAAACAAAGCGCGGCCCACACAATGTCCGCAGCGACGGTTCGTGCCGCTGGGGTCGTCAATGCTTGGTCCATGAATAACCAAACGTGGCCCGCGTCCTCTAGGGCCCAGGGAAGAAACTGCGACAGGGGCAAAATGGCCCCAACGAGCGCCATGGCAAACCAAAAATAGCGGAAGGACAAGATCAAGGTCATGAACATGAACCTAGATCTTGTCCTTGATACGGCCAGGGGCGGAATTTGGATGGGTTCGGAGTCGAGCGAGCACGGGGAATATCCGCGCCAACATAAGGTGTGATACCTACGGCCAAAAAAGTTGACACGTTTCTTGCCGTTTTATGTCTCACAGCAGAAACGCTTCGCGTTTCGCCGCCGACCGGGCCTTCGCTCAGACTCCGAGGCGCTTTTTTAGCTTGTCTCGGGGCCGCGTGTTTTTGGCTCGGGCGTTCCCTGCACCTTTCGAGCTTGGAGCCCAACCCTTTCGTGCGCGGGCGTTCCCTGCGCCCTTCGAGCTTGGAGCCCAACCCTTTCGTGCGCGGGCGTTCCCTGCGCCCTTCGAGCTTGGAGCCCGCTTGGGAGGCCGCAGTCGCGGCCCTTATAACAGCGAACATAAAGAGTCACTCATAAGTGCCGCTGGTACAAGAGGCCTCTGACTTTTGGGGCATGGCGAAGCAAGCTGTATCGCGCCTGAAACATCCGTCGCTGCACCCACTGCCGAAGTGGCGCAGCCTCAGAGGGACGATCAAAGGCCGTAGTCACTTGTCGATTACTCGTGAACAGTCGCCCGCATGCGTCAAATAAGGCGGTGCCGTGGCTGCCGTACCCTTGACGGGCCGCATCGAGGCTGATGAGCATATAGAACCATTCATCGCAGCTGTAACGAGCCTCCCTCTGTTCTAAGGTCATCATCCATGTCGCAGTGCTAGCAGGCGCTGGGGTGGAAAGCATGGCGAGTTGTGGGGGCAGATTGATATCGCTGAGCAGCAACGCGACTTCTCCTGGCACCAGGTCCTCCAGGTCAAATTTTGGGCGAAAGGCCCAGACATGGTCGGTCACCGACGCGCCAACAAAGGGCTCGCCGTTGATGAGGGCACGGACTTGAAAATTCTGCAAGAATTCTGGGATCAAGCCCGTGACCTGGGGCACATCCGCACCACGGCTGCGGCGCTGGGCGAGGTCGGCCACCGCCGCGTCGGACAAGCGATGGCAAACATCAAGCTGCGAGGGGCGCGGTTGGCCTAAGGAAAACAGAATTTTTGTCGTGATCAGCGGCACCCCGTCTTGCTGTCCCCAGACACGCGCCTCAATCACAGAAGTGCCTTTGCCCACACGCAGGGGCTCGATTTCGACCTCAAACCCGGCCTCAGGCGCTGGCGCCAGAAAGACCACCTGGGCGCTCAGCAAGGGGCGGTCATGGCCCGCGAATAGCGCGGCGCGATAGGCGGCGGCGGCGACATAGCCACCGTACGTTGCAAAGCCCTGTCCCCAAGTCAAATCGGGCGATACCGCGAAGCGCCGAGGATCTGAAGTCGTAGCAACGTGGAGCATGTCAACGCCTCCATACCAGCCGACCAAGGAAAGTCATGCGTTTTGGCGCGCGAGCATTGCGGAGAGAAGAATTGATAGATGACTAGGCGTTGCAGATGGCATAAGGATGCATCTTTGGTGGAGGAAGCTGCAGCGGCAGTTGGTGTCGTCTTCGTCGACGCAAGCGGAACCCTTTGCCTATGACCAACTCCTTCAAGCCAAATCCCACTAATACCAACGGTCATAAAAAGGTCACTTTTTATGACCGTTGGTATCATAAGACTCTCGCCCAGTCTTGAGGGATCTGATCCAGGGCCTTGGTGAGTGTTTCCCATCCTGCCCCAGGCCTAAAGGCCTGACCCGACAAGGCTCGCCGCCAGGCGCGCCCGCCTGGCAAACCGTTGAAAAGCCCAAGCATGGGCCGTGTTAAGGTCCCAAGGCGTACGCCCGCCGCCAGTTGCTGGTCCACATAAGGACCAAGTGATTCAATGACGGCGTGTCGGGATTTGCGTCCGTCGGACAAGATCCAAGGGTTGGTATAGGCTGCCCGTCCCACCATGACCCCATCGACGCCTGGCACCGCGTCAAAGGTGGTGAGGCCGCCGTTCAAGATTAGTGTCAGATCTGGGCGGCGACGTTTCAGGCGCACAACCCGGTCGTGATCAAGCGGCGGAATGTTGCGGTTTTGCTTGGGCGATAGTCCATTCAGCCAGGCCTTGCGAGCATGAATGATGAAGTGGTTGACACCACTTTGCGATACACAATCGATAAAGTGGTCCAAGTCCCCCTCACCGTCCTGTGCGTCAATCCCAATACGACACTTGACCGTGATGGGAATCGAAACGGCCGACCTCATGGCAGCGCAAGCCGCCCGCACCTTTTCGGGCTCGGCCATTAGGCACGCCCCAAACCTGCCCGACTGCACCCGGTCGGAAGGGCAGCCACAATTCAGATTGACTTCATCGTAACCCCACTGCTCGGCCAGCTGTGCCGCAAAGACCAGCTCCTCGGGATCGCAACCACCAAGTTGCAAAGCAAGAGGATGCTCAATCGCGGAAAAATCCAGATGGCGCGCACGATCACCATAGCGCAAAGCCCCCGTCGTCACCATCTCACTATAGAGTCGAAGGTTGGCATTCAATGCACGGTGAAACACCCGGCAGTGGCGATCTGTCCAGTCCATCATGGGTGCAACGGAGTTTAAAGGAGACGAGGTCAAAGCCAGCCCAGAACCTCCACCCTGCCAACTGCCCCAAAACCGCCCATCTTCAATTTTTCTAAATCGACCTCCAAATCGATCCAACTTGGAAGCCGCCGCACGACGATCAATTGAGGGAGGATCGCCCTACGCTCAGTTCGGTCTATTCGGCAGCTTTGGCCTCGGGCAGCACAACCGAAATCAGCGATTTGCCCCTTTGCCCTACATGGAACCTGACCTGACCTTCCGCCGTTGCAAAAATCGTATGGTCTTTGCCCAATCCGACGTTTTTTCCAGGATGAAACTTCGTCCCGCGCTGGCGCACGATAATGTTCCCTGCCAGCACATGCTCGCCGCCAAACTTTTTCACGCCCAGACGTTTACTCTCGCTGTCGCGTCCATTGCGGGTACTGCCGCCTGCTTTCTTGGTTGCCATTTTGTTGGTCTCCTAATGCCGCGGGCCATCTGTAGCGACCCTGGGGTTATATTCAAACGCCATGTGGGCTGCTCTCCCACTTGCTCGCGCATCCTTTAAAAACTGAATTTTCAATTCGCTCGACTCTGTATTCGATACATGGGTCCTCCAGTCAATTTTTGTGACCTTTAGTCAATCGTACCTTCGTCAATCGCGTCTTTTTTGGGCTTCCTATTGGGTTTGATCTTCGCCATTGGTTCTCGATCCTTGGCTTGCTCTTCTGGAGACTTTTCGGCCGATGCCTCTTTTGTCTTCGGTTGCTTTACTGGAGCGCTGCCTAGACCCGAAGTATCGATGGATTGTTCCGGCTTCGCTGACGGGTCAGCGCCCGCCTTTGTTGGGGTTTTCTTCACGGATTTCTTGGATACGGAGCCGCCGATTCCAGTAATTTCAACGACTGTTTGGTATTGGCGATGCCCGTTTAAGCGACGAAAATTCTTACGACGCTTTCGGCGGAACACCAAAATTTTACGACCGCGCTTTTGTTCAATGATTCTACCCTGAACAGACACTCCCACCAAGGTAGGGGTGCCAATTTCAATCGCATCTCCATCGCCCATCGAAAGCACTTGGTCAAAGGTAACGTCCGCTCCTTCCTCACCGACAAGACGTTCAATGACGATATGTTGACCGACTTCAACGCGGTATTGCTTGCCCCCACTGCGAATAATAGCGCTCATCTTTTTGACCTTTTTAGGGTTTTGCGCTCTTCCTTCGGGGCCTGAAGCCCATGGCGCATCTGAATAACTTGGCAAAGCGACCTTAATCGCGTTCTTCCTTGTGTCAAGGCTCGTTTTTCGGCCAATTTCGCGGCGTGCGTCTTGGTCCGGGCCCACTTCCACTCTCTTCCCAACCCAAGGGAAATAGGGCGAAAATCCAAGCGCGTCTGGACGGGTCATTTGATTTTGCTCTTGGTATGAGATACTTGGCCAAGACAAAATTGGACTGTCCCCAAGGAACATCCTCGCAAGCCAAGCTATGAGATCCGAAACCGATTCAGAACACGAGAGAACAGGGCATCTTACAATGAAACTCGATCTGAGCTCATTTCATCAAGCCTTAGCATCTCTGGACGAAGCGCTCCAGGAATGGGCGCGTGCACCCTCATCCTTTGTTAAGGACAGTTGCATCCAGCGGTTCGAATATAGCTACGAGTTAGCTTGGAAGATGCTGAGGCGACAGCTTGCACTTATGGCGCCGACACCAATAGAAGTCGATCAGTTGAGTTTTCAAGACTTGATACGCCTGGGGGCGGAACGTGGGTTGCTGATGAGCTCTTGGGATCGATGGGCCCTCTATCGCGATGCTCGCAATGCTACCAGTCACGCCTACAACCAGCAAAAGGCCGATGAGGTCTTTGCCCACATCGCTGGATTTTCCGAGGAAGCGCGGTTTCTGCTGATGCGATTGACCGAACGGCAGATCTGATGGCAAACCGAAGGATCGGGCAAGTCGACATCGAGCCCGCACATCAACACCTAATCCAAGACATTTTGTTCACACATCTACCCGAGACGACCAAAGTTTGGGTCTTTGGCAGTCGTGTCGGCGGGGACGCCAAACGGTTCTCTGATCTCGATTTGGCCCTTGAAGATGAGGAACCCTTGCGCGGTGAGACCTTAGTCGGTCTAAAGGAAGCCTTGTCGCAAGCCTTGCTGCCTTACAGGGTCGATGTGATTGATCTTAATTCCGCGTCCGCCACGTTTCGGGATATTGTGCTACGTCAGCGCGTCCTCTTTCCCCCCATTGGCTCCAGAGATTGATAGGGCAGAGCGCGGCAACATAAATGGATTCACGCTTCGAAGCCGGGAATGACATCGGTTCCTGAGCCTGCTGGAATGGTCCTAGTGAGTAATACCAGCGGTCATAAAGGAGACCTTTCTATGACCGTTTCGTGTCTCTTGGCAAAAACATTTTGCGTTTTGCCTCCGCCGACACGCGGCTCTAGGCCGCGACCCGCCCCACCCAGGGGCGAATAGCGTCATCGTTTTGCTCAAACGCCGTGATGTTATCTGCGTTTTGCAAGGTGAGCCCAATGGGGTCCAAACCTTCCATAAGGCGATGCTTAAGACCCAGGTCGATTTCAAAGGTCAAGACCTGGCCGTTGGGGCGAGTTAGCTCTTGAGTCACCAAATCGACGGTGATTCGGCCCGCCTGGTGGGCGTCGGCCATCAAGAGATCTACCCGCGCTTGATCAAGTTTGATCGGCAAAATGCCGTTGTTAAAACAATTGTTGTAGAAAATATCAGCGAACGACGGCGCAATGATTACTCGGAACCCCCAATCAAGCAAGGCCCAGGGGGCGTGTTCGCGTGACGACCCACACCCAAAGTTGTCCCCCGCCACCAGAACGGTAGAATCGGCATACTGCGACTGATTCAGAGGAAAGTCGGCGATGGTTTCCCCCGCCTCTGTCGTCCGCAACTCATCGAACAGCCCCACCTTAAGGCCTGTTCGGGCGATGGTTTTCAGATACTGCTTAGGGATGATCATGTCGGTATCGACATTGACGAGGTCGATCGGAGCAGCAATTCCCGTGTGTTGGGTAAGTTTTTCCATGCCCCTGCCTTAGGGTCCTCGGTCGCGACGTGCAAGATTTCCTGCAAAACCCTATGGCAACATAAGCGCGTGCAGTGGCAGCGGGCGTAGCTGGTCTGCTAGGCCGGCATCGACCACTTGGGCTAAAGTGACAGGCCCTGGCCCAAGGCGCGCTTGTGCGGTATCCGACAAGTCGCCGAAACGGTCCATCTGCAATAGACGCTGAGCTGTAGGATGATCCGGTCCCAGCGCCCGATAGAAAGCGAGTGCGCGCGCTGGGTCGTGAGCAATGGCGGCCACCGTATCATAACGCGCGGATGTGAAAGTCAGGTTGAGTTGCCCCACCAGTTCGGCACGCATTGCATCGAATTCGGCGCGCCGCTGTTCATCCGCCGCCCAGTAACCGCGTTCAAAAGCGCCTATATGGTTGTCCAGACCCGCGAGAATGGCCCTTCCCTTCCAGGGTATGTCAGCCTCTAGGGCTAGGTCCGGATAGGCCATGGTGGCCAAACCCAGGTAGTACGCCCCAAAAAAACTTCCCGCTTCCTGTGCAGTTTTGAGCTGACGCATCACTTCATCAAGGGGATAGATCAGCAGCTGATCGGCGTCGGGATCACCAAATTCATCGATAGGACCCGCAAGCCTTTGGTGCAGGCTCAAGGCGGGAAACCCGAGGTTTTGCAAGGAATTCCATAGAGTGGCCTTACTGACCAGATCATGGGCCAAGACGGGGTCCATGGGGACACCAAGGCCAAACATATGGTGGTCAGCAAGAGCTTCGGCGGCCAGAAAGCTCCCTTGATTGGTTGCGGCCAAAAACTGGTCGTACGACAGGGCCAGGTCTTGATCGCCACCCTGCCCTGCGCTGGCCATCCAAGCGAGGCGCAGGTGGGCGCTCGCGGAATCGCCGCGTCTGCATAAGCCCTGCCCCTGTGCGGCCAAAGTTGCAGCCTCTTGATACAAGTCGCGGGCGGCAACAAGATCTTCGCCTTGGGAGTTCAAGCCCCAGCGGAGCATGTCACCGCCGCCAACGAAGGCACCGATTTTGCCAGCGGCCTGCCCTGCCGCGAACAACTGCTGGGCCGCGTCCAGGCTTGCCTCCTCAATCAAACCTCCAACAATGGCACGCGCCCACAGGTCAAAAACGCAGGCGTCGTTCACTGCCAAAGGTTGCAAGCTTTGTTCAAGATCAGCGCTCGGTCTCCTCTGGGCACCATTGAGCAAAATCGCCGCCGCGCTCACTGCGGACCCAGCACTCGTGGCCTGAGCTTCCACTTGGTTCAGGTTTAATCCCTGGACCGACTGCAAGCCCCCCCAGTCGATCGCGACTGCTTGAGCCACATGCTCTAGAACTTTGGCATCGCTCCCCTCGGCCAACAAAGGGGCGATGGTGCCGAGCGCTTGGGTGATCAGGCCGTCGCGATAGGACTCGGGCAGACCGATCTGAAACCAGGCATTAAAGCCGCGCAGAAAGGCAGCACCGCGCGCGGCTTGCGCCGCGCCTGCATCCGCGGCGATCCCTTGGCCGTCAAAACCGCGCCCATAAAAGATCGCAGCGTTTCGATAACCTAAGACGCTTGAGAAGGGATCCTCTACAGCAGCCATGGCATCGCTTACGCGCCGAAGCGCCGGCAAATCAGGACCTAGGGGAACTCCATCACGCCGAAGCCCCGCCTTGCCTTGATAGAGGTCGAGTAGGACCAGAAAAGCCTGATCATCCTCTAGGGTCGCTAAGACTTGATCAACGGGTAGGAGGCCTGCTTGCGCGAGCTGAACCATAAGGTCGGAGTTCCGCGGCCTTGCTTGCACAATAGAACTGAAAAAAGTGAGGGGGGCAGATTGGGCGGGGGCGGATTGTCGCGCCAAGGCTAGGCGGAGTTCATTAGCGCGAATACGCGGATCAAGGCGGCTGGTGATGGCCCTGGGCGGCGGCGGAATTTGGGCCAAGGTTGTTTGGGCTCTTTCGGTGTTGCCGCCCGCCAGATTCGCATAGACAAGCCAAAGAAGATGGCGCGGTCTCGGATCTTGATCGACCAATGTTTGGCACGCCGAACGAGTTTGTAAACCCAAATCCCGATTGCGGAAGCGCGCACCGATAAGCCCACTGGTCCGTGCCTTATCGCCGTAGACCGCGCGCAAGTTGCTGCTGCAAGAAACGATCAATTTATTGAGGGTCTGCGGTGAGTTCTGCCCATGGGCTGGCATTGTAGCGGCCGGCACTGCAGCGATCAGCGCGGCGAGGATGACAAGGGGGAAGAGGCACGCGCGACTCATATGCGAGCCTATAGGGTGCGTCCCAACTGCTGTCACCTCTCGACCTTTAGGGTTGAATGTTGCGCCTCGCCATGCCCTTGAGCGTCTTTTAAGCCGTCAACAAACGTTGCCGTGTACTGCGATCGCGAGTAAAGAGGCCGCGACCACGGGCCCCGGAGCGGGATCACAAGGATTTGATTTATTGACTCATGCTCGTTGCAAAACTGCTGGCAAATTTCCGTCCGAGCGTTCGTGTACCACAACCCATAGGTCCGAATCCCGGCCAAGTTCGCGTTCAATGAAGGCCTGCGCTTCGCCAGCGGGCATGTGATCGCCATGACGCGGCCTGAACGCCCGAACGCCTATTTCATTAGTTTCTTGAATCCAGATTTTTGAAGCCCCGGTTCCGAGTTCTTGCTGCAGCAAAATCAGGCCACGATGTGCGTCCCCCTTATGCAGCACCAGCACGCTTTGGGCTTCTTGCGCTGACCACCTCAGCAAAGCATCGATGGTAAATCGTGCGGACTCAAACATGGCTGTGATGCGCTGCGTTGGTGCGGAGTTTACTTCCCAATGCAAAACCCCTTAAACAGGTCGTCCAGGACGTCTTCCACATGGATTTGACCGCTGAGTTGGCCTAGAGCAGTCGCCGCCTGTCGCAGGGACTCTGCTTGTAGCTCGGGCAAGAGACGTTCTTGCTGTGCGGCCCGCAAGGCACGAGCCATTTGTTTCACATGAAACACTTGACGCGCCCCATGGAAGGACATGTCGTTTAAAGCCGACCCGTAGGTCCCTTCCAACCAAGCTGCCACTTCTTGCAGGAGCTCCGGAAGACCCGAATGCCCTGGCTCCCCTGCCGCAACGGACCGTAAGCCCGGTTGATGCGATTTGGATTGAAGGGTCCATACGGGACAAGGCGCCTCAACAACCAAGGGCCTGGTCCCATGTTCATAGAGGTTCAAGATGAGTGCCGCGGTTTCGAACCTTTGGCGCGTGCGACGAATTCCCAGCTTCTCCACTTGATTATAGCTCGAACGCAGCCCTGCCGTATCGACAAAAGTGACAGTGAACGAACCCAGCCGCACCACAAGTTCAACGAAATCGCGAGTCGTCCCCGGTTCAGAACTGACGATGGCGCGCTCGTAACCGGCGATGGCGTTCATCAAGGTACTCTTCCCAACATTGGGCGGCCCTACCAGAAGGATTTCGAACCCCGACACAATGGCTTGTGCCAGGTCGGAGCGCTCGCTTAAATCCGCGACCTGACGATTCAGATCCTCTAAGCAACCTACGTTGCGCACCATGAGGTCGTGCGGCAAGTCGTCGTCAGGAAAATCGATCAGGGCCTCGCATGCCGCTTGCAGACGAACCAGATCGCGACGCCAGCCTTGAAACATCGCCTGACGAGCCTGTCCGAACTGGCCTTGTGCTACCTTTAAACTAGCCAAATCGCTTGCGTTTAGGACCGCATTGAGGGCTTCAACACCGACAAGGTCGAGTTTGCCGTTCTCGAAAGCCCGCCGAACAAAGCTCCCAGGGCGCGCCGGCTCGAGATCCAGGGAAATCAAAATGTCGGACAAGACTTGCACCAACGCAGGACTGCCGTGAATTTGCAGTTCCAGAACGTCTTCACCGGTAAAAGAGGCAGGACCTGGAAACCAAATGGCAAGGGCTTGATCAACTTCTGACCCATCGCGTGGGTCCTTCAAAGTCCGGAGGCTCGCCTGTCGCGGCGGCGGCACCTCGCCAATCAGTTCTTTGGCAACAGAACGCGCTTTGGATCCACTCAGCCGGTACACTGCTACGCCTGCAATGCCTGCCGCCGTTGCTAGGGCAAAGATGGTTGTTACGTCAGACACCACAAAGTTTCACGTGAAACACCTTCGGCAACGTAACCTTAGACCAACGATCATAAAAAGCGACATCCTTGTTACCCTTTGGTGTCACACGGCGGAAACGCTTCACGTTTCGCCTCCGACAGCGTCTCCGCTTATAGCTAGAAGCGCGTTCTCAGCGTGTTTCGGGCCGCCTCGGGGGTCGCGATCGCGGCCCCTACGCCAGCAAATATAAGAGTCACCCGTAAGTGCCACTGGTATTACTGGTTCATACGCGCGAAAAATTCCTCATTGGACTTAGCGTCTTTGAGTTTTTCCAACAAAAAATCCATTGAATCGCCAGTACCCATGTTCATAAGAATCCGACGCAAGACATGCATTTTGGTCAATTGACCCTTATCCACCAGCAATTCCTCACGCCGCGTCCCGGACTTACCGATGTCGATTGCTGGGTAGGTGCGCTTGTCGGCTAGTTTGCGATCCAGGACGATTTCAGCATTACCTGTGCCTTTGAATTCCTCAAAAATAACCTCGTCCATCTTGGACCCCGTATCGACGAGAGCGGTACCGATGATGGTCAAAGATCCGCCCTCCTCAATGTTTCGTGCGGCACCAAAAAACCGCTTCGGCCTTTGCAGGGCATTGGTATCGACCCCGCCCGTCCCAATCTTTCCAGAGCTGGGCATCGTGGCGTTGAAGGCCCGGGCCAAACGTGTAATCGAATCGAGCAGGATTACAACATCATGCCCATGCTCAACCAATCGCTTGGCCTTTTCGATTACCATGTCGGAAACTTGGACATGGCGCACCGCAGGCTCATCAAAGGTCGAGGCCACGACCTCGCCGCGTACCGAGCGCTGCATATCGGTTACCTCCTCTGGGCGTTCGTCAACTAGCAGTACGAGCAAATAAACTTCCGGATTGTTACGCGCTACCGAATCGGCAATCGACTGCAACATCATAGTTTTGCCGGTTCGGGGCGGCGCGACGATCAAGGCCCTTTGCCCCTTACCAATCGGGGTGATGAGGTCGATCACGCGCCCCGTCCGGTTTTTTGCGCTTGGGTCTTCAATTTCTAGCCGAAGCGCTGCCTCAGGGTACAGCGGCGTCAAAGAATCGAAGTTGACGCGGCTGCGGGTTTTCTCGGCCTTGTCGAAGTTGATGCCGGTGACTTCGGTCAACGTAAAATAACGTTCCTCCTGCCGCGGGGCGGCGATTTCTCCCTCGACCGTGTCACCCGTGCGCAGCGCGTTTCGGCGGATCATCTGTGGTGATAGGTATATATCATCGACACCAGGCAGGTAATTTGCCTCTGGACTACGCAAGAAACCAAAACCATCTTGCAAAATTTCAAGAACTCCTGCGGCAAAAATTTTGTTGCCGTCCTCAGCCTCCTGCTTCAGCAGAGCGAACATGAGTTCTTGCGGGCGCATGGCGGCAGCGTCCTCGATTTCGTATTCCTCAGCAAAAGCCAAGAGCTCTGCAGGCGCCTTAGCCTTCAGATCCTGAAGTTTCATATCACGTATCCTTGGGTAAACTTGAGCGCAGAGGACCTACGCCCGTGTAGAACTTATTCCAAACCGCACAAAAATCAAGACCAGAAGAACGCAGCCCGCCAAGGTGGGAACTGGTGCGCTAGAACAGATATTTCATCCAATCGTATGTAAAAAAGACGGTAAGGCTTGCCTGAACCATATAAACTGCCTTTGAAATTCTGCGCGACAAACAAAGTGAGAATCGCGCGACAATCTTCGAGATGAACGTGGAAAGTTACCGACGCCGAGTTGCCTAACAAGCGAAGAACCCTGGACATCTCGCTCAAAGAGCAAACTCCAAATCTGATTAACGCCAAGTGACAGTCAAAACTCTTTATCATGTCGGAAAAATCCGACACCTCCCCAAGCGTTACGACCAAAAACTCTCATCCTGATTGCCGCGCTATACTCAGACGACGATCCGACATTTGGAACAAGTCACCCCTCCTTATAGCACACTATCTATGGCCACCAATGCCCAAAGGCGCAAGAGTCACTTGATAAAAGCTGGATAAGCCCGCAAGCCGATGACGCACACGAGAGCCAGAATCATGGCAAGCGTCGGAACCTCGTTCAATATCCGATAAAATCGCACACTCCTAAGGTTCTGGTCTAAGGCAAACTGACGAACCGCACGTGCGCAAAGCCCATGGGTTGCAAAGAGTACGAAAACGGCCATCATCTTGAGGCTGAACCAAGACTGGGTCGCCAAATTTGGCTTAGCCCAAACCAGGAGCAAGCCAAAAATCAAGCTGGCAATCATGGCAGGCGTCATAATGAACTTGAGCAATCGACGCTCCATAAGTTTCAACATGGTGCTGGCCTCACCGCCAATCGTCGCTTGGCAATGGTAGACAAAGAGGCGAGGCAAGTAGAGCTGCGCCGCCATCCAAGATATGACCGCCAAAACATGAAGCACTGAAATCCAATGCGCTTGTTCGAGGAGAAACGTTTGCATTACCCTGCCCTCACCTGATCGACTAGAGCCTGAATTCGCTCAGGGCTCGTTCGCTTATCGACACCGTGCCCCAAATTTACTATATGTCGTGTGCCCTTGGTTCGACGGATCAACTCTTCAACCGCGCGTTCTTGGGACTGCGGCGGGCCCAGCAGCAGCTGGGGGTCCAAGTTTCCCTGCAAACAAACCTGAGGGCCGAGTTGGTGACGCACCTGATCCACATCTGCCTGTTCGCTCAAAGCAAAGGCACAAGGTCCTTCCACCAAAGACGCCAAATCTTTCAAGTCTCCGTGGCCGCCACGGGGAAAGTAAATCACCGGGGTCGGCCTCAGGGCCTCACCGATCTGCGCCATAGGTTCAAAGGACCAGCGGTGCAGATCCAGACCCTGGAGTTCACCTGCCCAAGAATCAAAAATCTTGATCACCTCGGCCCCCGCGCGAATCTGCGCCTGGGCGTAGCCGATGGTTGCCGAAACTAGACGATCGAACAAAGGTTGCACCCGATCCGTGGTCAAAAAGGCCCGCGACGCCGCGAAGTTAGGTTTTGACCGTTCGATCATGTAAGTTACCACGGTCCAAGGGGCTCCCACAAACCCGATCTGAGTGACGGGCGTCGTCCTTAGCTTCGCAGAAAGCACGCGGAGCGTTTCATAAATCGGATCCAATCGCGCAAGATTTTCTGACCAAACTTCAGGCATAGGTCCCAACTGGGGTCCCTCGCCGGTTTCAAAACTCAGGTCCTGACCTAGAGCCCAGGGAACGAGCAAAATATCTGCAAACAAGATCGACCCATCCATCCCATATCGACGCACTGGTTGCAACGTCGCCTCAGCTGCCAGTTCTGGCGAACAGACCAGCTCAAGAAAGCTGCCCGATTTGGCGCGCAAGGCTCGATATTCGGGCAAATGCCTCCCCGCTTGGCGCATGAGCCAAACTGGCACCTGCGATGCTTTGGTTCCCCGAAGGGCAGAAAGAAGCGGTTTGGACATGGGAGGCATAGACTAAGATTCGACTGTTACGAAAACTCGGGTCATTTGAAACCAAAAATAAAATATATTTTTTAAATGGATTGTAGTCTTAGTGGCAAAAGATAGTGCCGTGGATAAGATGCCAAGCTTTGCTTAGTCACTGCTGTTTCTAGTCTGAAAAGTCGAGGATAGATGCCGTTCAACTGTGTGTTGGTTTCCAGCAAAAATTTGTCTTGACGCAGGAGCCAATATCTATGCTCAAAAGTTGTCACGAGTCCTCCACAGGTTCTTGAGGAAGAAAAGAAGGCCGGGTTTCCCGCGCGGATTCCAAGTCGGAACGGCTCAGGGACCATCCGCGTCGAAATCTCCTGGTTCGAATCGAGGCTTGCGGGCCCTTTGTGTCGGGCCTAACGTGGTTCCATGAATCGTTTTGCCTTTTTTCTTCTAATACCTGCGTCAATTATGGGTGACTCTTATGTTCGCTGGTATAAGGGCCGCGACCGCGGCCCGAGACAAGATAAGAAAGCGCCTCGAGGTATAAGCCAAGGCCCTGTTGGAGGCAAAACGCAACGCGTTTCTCGCGTAAGGCACGAAACGGTCATAAAAAGGTCACTCTTTATGGCCGTTGGTATAACTTGCCTTCTGTGCTCGGGGATCGGTCATAGTGAGGTGCGGGTTTGTAACGGAATTGATCAGGCTTTGCTAATCGCTGTTGGGGTTGGTCAAGGTGACCAAATCCATGCTTTTGGATGGCACAATCTAGAACCAGAGGCATGCGGGACCGACCTCTACGAAGATTTGCAGGCGGAGGGGGTACTCGCCCAGATCGACGAGGTTTTTGTCCATGCGCGCGATAAGCTTCGCTCACCTAATCTGGTGGTCGGCGGGGAGCAGGTCCTATGCATTGATAAAGACTTTTCAGAATTTTGGGTTCAGCTCGCTGATTCAACTTGCGCCAAACGCGGCTACAGCGAAACCGGCTTTCATCGCGTTGATGCCGATCCCAAGCTCCGGGGGCACCTCTTGGTGATTGAAGACGGGGTGGTTTTTCGCCCGTAAGCGCCTTTCTTATTGTGGTCTCATTCGCTGGCGACGCCTGCTCTAGGGCCGAGGTCGCGGCTCTAATACCAACGGCGAAAAAAGTTGACACGTTTTTAGCCGTTTTATGTCTCACGGCAGAAACGCTTCGCGTTTCGCCTCCGACGGGGCCTTCGCTTATACCCCGAGGCGCTTTCGCGCTATTCTCGGGGCCGCTACGGGGGCCGCGGTCGCGGCCCTTATACCAGCGAATATAAGAGTCATTTTAAATCGCCGCTGGTATAATACCCCTTCATAGAGGGTCACTCTTTATGAACGGGTATGAGCTTTTGGCAAAGGGATCAAATTTCAAAATCGTATCTTCGCGTTTTGGGCTCGTTGAAATTAGGCTTACGGGAACTTGCGTCAACTGCTCCAGACGGTGAATGTAGGCTTTGGCTTGTGAGGGTAGCTCCGCCCAAGATTGAACCCCCGCACAAGCGCGCGTCCACCCTGGATGGCGCTCGTAAATTGGCGTGACTTGGGCCTGATCTTCGGCGTTTGCGGGTAGGAAATCGAGTCGCTGACCCTGCAATTCGTACGCGACGCAGATGTTGATCTCCTCCAAAGTGTCCAACACATCCAGTTTGGTCAAAGCAAGGGAATCGATGCCGCCGACTTTGGCGGTTTGACGCACGAGAACAGCATCGAACCAACCGCAGCGCCTGGGGCGGCCTGTAACCGTTCCAAATTCATGGCCTTCCCGGGCCAGGCGAGCTCCAGGATAGCCTGAATCCTCGGTCGGAAAGGGTCCCGACCCGACGCGGGTCGTGTAGGCCTTTGTGATTCCTAGAACATGAGCGCGTCGCGCTGAACCATAACCACTTCCGATGGCTGCATTGGCGGCGTGGGTGTTGGAGGAAGTGACAAAAGGGTAGGTACCGTGATCGATATCGAGCAAGGCACCTTGTGCCCCCTCAAACAGAGTATTGGATTTTGCGGCGCTCTTGTCCAGATAGAGCCAGCTCGGGATCAAAAAAGGCGCTAGGTCTTGACCTATAGATAGCAAGTCCTGCAGCAAATCACTTTGCTTGGGCAAGTCAAAGTCAAGCCCAGCGGCCAAGACCCGATAATGAGCGTAGAGCGCCTCAAGCTTACCTTGCAAGGTAGGGCCGTGTTGCAAGTCGCCTGTTCGAATCGATCGACGCCCAATCTTATCCTCGTACGCCGGGCCAATCCCTCGACCTGTAGTGCCAATTTTTTCGGGTCCCCTGACCATCTCTCGGGCTTGGTCGAGCCCGACATGCAGCGGTAAGACCAGGGGGGCGGCGTCAGAAATTTTTAGGTTGTTTGGGCTCACTTCAACGCCTTTAGCCCGCACAGTTTGGATTTCTTCGAACAAGCACCAAGGGTCGATGACCACCCCATTGCCGATCAAGTTGACAGTGCCGGGGCGGACGATTCCCGAGGGCAGCAGCGATAAGGCAAAAGTCTGACCGTCGATGACCAAAGTATGTCCGGCATTGTGACCGCCCTGGAACCGAACTACAAGATCGGCGCGATCCGATAGCCAATCAACGATTTTACCTTTCCCCTCGTCGCCCCACTGCGACCCGACAATGATCAGATTTGACATGGCCGACCTACTTTCCTATCTCGCCTTACTCTTGCTCTTGGGTTTGAATGTTACGCGGTAAGGCGCAGCAAGGCG
Organism: Alphaproteobacteria bacterium; assembly: GCA_965228345.1. Classification (GTDB taxonomy): domain Bacteria; phylum Pseudomonadota; class Alphaproteobacteria; order UBA7985; family UBA7985; genus CAXQZM01. Next base: position 534,827 of record CBDDHH010000004.1, read on the forward strand.
TCGCGATAAAGGGTAAAGCCAAAACAGTCCTCGCCCGCAGACCCATACCAGCCTCCCCGACCCAAATCGCCCTGATGGTTGGGACTATAGAGGGAGAAGGAAGGCCCTGATTGGAAGGCAAAACCACTTTGTTCAAAAGGATCGCATCTGATGTGCACCTGTGGAAATTCATGACTCAACTGGGCTTTGAGCCTAGACAAAACTTGAAGACGCGGTTCACCAGCGAAGTCGCCAGCCAAAATTGAGAGGAATCGTTCGCTCTGAGGTCCCGCAAGCGTCGCGATTTTCGCCTCGTCCTTTCGATCAAGTGCTTGGGCCAGCTCCCGCGGCAAATTTAGGTCGTCGATCATCTGTGATGCCAAAGGTGGCAAAACCAGAGCGAGATGGATAACATCAAGACCGAGGTCGAAGAGCGCCTTGAGCGCCAGGGAAATCAGCGCCCGCGGTGTTTCGAGGGTGGCCCCCATGACTTCGAGGCCGACTTGGCCAAACTGACGGGCAGGACGCCGCGCGGATCCCGTAGTGCGAATTGCTTGGCCTTCGTAGCTTAGGTGCAAAGGACGCGGCGCCTGGGCTAACTCTCCTGCTGCTAGGCGGGCGATGCCTAAAGTCACATCGGGCAAGAGGGCTAGCATACCGCCGTCGATGGGGTCGATGAAGCGAAAAGCCCGATTTTGGGCTGACCAGCTTTGACCGTCCAATAAGGTTTCTGCGTCGTCAACTTGAATTGGGGAGACTTGGTGAAATCCCGCTGCGGTCCAGGCATCGAGCAGCGAATTGACCAGGGCGCGGTCTCGGGCCGCCGCACCATCCAACAGCGGGGTGAAACCAGCTGGACGCAAAGCAAGATGTTTTTCAGAGGTCACGTACGCAGCTCTTAAGGTCATTCGCGCGTTTCTTGAAGCGGTCGAATCGCGATAAGTTCCTTTTTTGCGCCGACATTCTAGCCGACTTCAATGCCACGAGCCTCACCGCGGTTAGGGTCTAGCCTGGTTGGACGAGGACAAGCTATGGGTGTAATCTTAGCAAAACGAAAGCAAGATTTGGCCGACGGCATAGGTGCGCGCGGTTCCGGTCAAAATCACATCGGCGCCCTGCAACCTGGTGCCTAACCGTCCTTCACGAGGGCCAATCTGACCCGCCTTTAAGTTTGCTTTCTGCAGGACCAGTGACCAGTAGGGCGCGAGTTGGGCGTGGGCGGAGCCTGTAACAGGGTCCTCGTCGATCCCGATGCAGGGTGCGAACATGCGGCTGACAAAGTCTAGGTCTTCAAACGGCGCTGTTCTGGCCTTTGCCGTCACGACGATTTCTTTGTTCACAGCTTTAAGCTCGGCAAAATCGGGTGCGTAAGACTTAACCAGACCCGCAGTGGGCAAGACAAACATCAAGAACTTTCCATCGTAAGCCTCCAAGATCGAGAGGCCGAGCCGTTTGGCTAGATTCTCGTCAACGCGGATCGATCTCTGTTGCTCGGCGGGTAAAGACAGCGTGTATGCCTGAGGTTCTGTCCGGGTAAGCTGGAGAATTCCCTTCTGCCGTGTTGCGAGGCGCAGGACCGAGGATTCCCGTCCCAGGTGGTCAAAAATGACATGGCCGCTCGCCAAAGTGGCATGGCCGCAGAGCGGAACCTCCGCCGTTGAGGTGAACCAGCGAATGTCAAAATCGGCGTCGGCCTGATCCGATGGCACGAGGAAGGCGGTTTCTGAGAGATTGTGCTGTGCAGCCATGGCTTGCAGGATGGAATCCGGCAGCCAGGTTTCCAAGGGAACCACAGCAGCGGGATTGCCCGAAAAGGGCCCATGAGCGAAAGCATCGACAAGATAAAGGGGTAGGGAAGGGACAGACATGCGGCGATTCCTAAAATAATAGTCATATCAGCCGCCACTAAAAATGACTCTTTTGTCCCCTGGTATCAGGGTCGCGACTGTAGCCTGCGGTAGTGGCCTCGAGATCAACAACGGAAGCGCTTCGGGGTATAAGCGAAGGGGAGGCGAAACGCGAAGTGAACCGTCCCGGGTTTATCGGCGGGTCCAATTCTCTAAGGAAGACCCATGTCGAACAAAAGATACACCGCCCGTTATAATGCGGAGTTTCGTGAGCGTGCTGTGCGGATGCTTTCCGAGCAGCGTGGTTCCTATGCCAGTGATAAAGCGGCCTATATCGCCGTTGGCAGCAGCTTAGGCTGTTCTCCCGATAGCCTTCGCTCCTGGTGTCATCAGGCCCAGAAGGATGCAGGTGAGCGCCCTGGTTTGAACACGGAAGATAAGGCGCGGATCAAAGAACTGGAGCGTGAGGTCCGCCACCTTCGCCAAGCCAATGAGATCTTGAAGAAGGCCTCGGCTTATTTCGCACAGGCGGAGCTCGGCCGCCCGTTTCCCAAGTCGTGAGCTTTATGAGCGATCATATCCAAGAGTTCGGTGCCGAGCCGATGGCGAAGGTTTTGTCCATCGCGCCCTCAACCTATGGCCGTCATGCTTCTATGGCGCGCAACCCTGATCTGCGCAGTCGTAAGGCAAATCAGGATGAGGCTGATCTTGCTGAGATCAAGCGCGTCTATCATGATGAGAGCGATGGCATTTATGGCACCCGCAAGGTTTGGCATCAGCTCAAGTCTGAAGGCTATGCCATCGCCAAGTGCACGGTAGAGCGATTGATGCAAAGGGCTGGTTATCAAGGCCTGGTGCGGGGAAAGCCCGTCATCACCACCAATCCTGATAAGGCACTGCCCTGCCCAGAGGATCGGGTGAACAGGGCGTTCCATGCCTCTTACCCTAACCAGTTATGGGTCTGTGATTTCACTGTCCGTTATCTGGTTTGAAGCCCTCATCTTTAGATGAGAGAGCTGCGCTTCAGCGCGAATCGTTGGGTTCATCGTTTTCCTCCTAAAAAATGAAGCCCGCGAAGCGGATAAGCTTCATTTTTTAGGAGGAAAACGATGACTGAATACAGCTCTGGTGCACACTGCGTCTACCATCATCGCTATCATATCGTCTGGTCAACCAAATATCGATATAAAGTGCTAGAGGGAGCCATTGGGTTGCGGGCGCGTGACATGATTCGCCAAACCTGTGAGGAATTGGGAGTTGGCATCGTCAAAGGTGTTCTGGCGCGTGACCATGTCCATATGTTCTTGGCCGTTCCCCCCAAACGGTCCATCTCTTACATCATGCAGCGTATTAAGGGTCGCTCGTCTCGGAAGTTGCAACAAGAGTTCCCAGAGCTAAAGCGTCGCTACTGGGGACAGCACTTCTGGGCTAGGGGTTACTTCTCCACAACTAGCGGTAACATCACCGATGACGTCATCCTCAACTATCTGGAGTTGCACTCCAAACGCGATGCTACCGCCGTCAGGCGGTAGTTCTTCACTTACGTCAAAACCTGGCAGGGAGATGTCTATGTGGCCTTCGTCATCGACGTGTTTGCACGGCGCATGGTGGGGTGGAAGGTCAGCACCTCTATGACAACGGCCTTCGTGCTGGACGCCCTGGAGCAGGCCCTGCATCAACGCAGACCCATATCGGTAGATGGCATCAAGCCCATTCACCATAGTGATCGCGGCAGCCAATACATGTCCTTCAAATACAGCGAACGCCTAGAAGAGGCAGGCGTTGATATGTCGGTGGGCAGCGTGGGCGACAGCTACGACAACGCGCTCGCAGAAAGCACCATCGGCCTGTACAAAACAGAGGTCGTTGAGCGCATCGGCCCCTGGAAATCCAGAGCAGATGTCGAGTGGCAAACCGCCAGGTGGATCAAGTGGTACAACACCAAACGCATCCACTCATCCATCGGATACCTAACCCCTAGCCAAAAAGAGGAGACATACTTAAAAGAAAAACATGGCTATGATCTAGCCGCCTAACATTTGAACAAATCACCCGCCGATAAACCCGGGACGGTTCAAAGCGTTTCTGCCTTGAGACACGAAACGGTCATGAATAGGTCACTTTTGATGATCTTTGGTATAAAACGGGACTAGTACCATGGGTTGGTTCTTTGGGCTCAAGCTCCATATCCTTATCGATGACAAAGGCGAGCTCATCCCTGTCAAGATCACCCCCGGAAATCGGGACAACAGAGGTCTCTTGGAATCCGCTTTAGTTTTGCATGGCAAGGTGCCGCTTAACCCGAATATGCAACTCGTCCAATTGAGTGTCGGAAACCTCGCCTGGGGCACCCATCATGAGGTCTTCAGCACGACCGTTCATGGGAAAAGCGATGACTTCGCGAATGTTGGGTTCGTCAGCCAGCAGCATAACCATACGGTCAATTCCGGGGGCTGAGCCGCCGTGCGGTGGCGCACCGAATTTCATGGCGTTCAGCATGCCACCAAACTTTTCCTCAACTACTTCGGGGCCGTACCCCGCGATCTCAAAGGCCTTGTACATGACTTCAGGTAAGTGATTCCGAATGGCGCCGGACGAAAGCTCGACACCATTGACCACAATGTCGTACTGAAACGCCTTGATGTCGAGGGGGGCTTGGCTGGTGAGCGCCGCCAGACCACCTTGGGGCATGGAAAAGGGGTTGTGCGAAAAGTCAATTCTGCCGCTGTCCTCGTCTTCTTCATACATTGGGAAATCGACGATCCAGCAGAACTTGAAGGTATCTTGCTCAATCAAGCCTAATTCATGGCCGAGCCTGGTGCGGGCCTGGCCTGCAAAGTCGAGCGCCGCGAGGCGCTTGTCGCAGGTAAAGAAACAGGCGTCCCCGTCTTTGAGGTTCAGTTGTTCGGCGATGGCGGCGGTACGCTTGGGACCAAGATTTTTAGCGATCGGTCCCATGGCCTCGCCCGCCTTCCAAAAAATATAGCCTAGACCAGGTTTTTGCAGGTCCTTCTTGGCCCATGAATCCATGCGGTCGCAGACCGACCGCGACCCGCCGCCAGGGGCGGGGACAGCGATCACGCGGAAGCCCTTGTCGGCGATCAGTTTAGCGAACAGGCCAAAGCCGCCGCTGTCGAACTGGTCGGTCACGTCGGCCAAAATGAGGGGGTTGCGCAAGTCGGGCTTGTCGGACCCGTACTTGCCCATGGCCTCTTCATAAGGGATCCGCACAAAGGGCGCGGGGGTCACGTGTTTGCCGCCTGCGAACTCGTCAAACAGGCCGTATAGGACCGGTTCCAGGGCGGCGAACACGTCTTCCTGAGTCACGAAACTCATCTCGAGGTCGAGCTGGTAGAACTCGCCAGGGGACCGATCGGCCCGGCTATCTTCATCTCGAAAGCAAGGGGCGATTTGGAAGTAGCGATCGAATCCTGCCATCATGAGCAGCTGCTTAAATTGCTGCGGGGCTTGGGGCAGGGCGTAGAATTGCCCCGGATGCAAGCGCGAAGGAACCAAAAAATCACGCGCGCCTTCGGGGCTTGAGGCCGTCAGGATCGGGGTTTGAAACTCTTGGAACCCCTGGTCGATCATGCGTTGTCGGAGGCTCGCGATGATTTGGCTACGCAACAAAATGTTGGCATGCACGCGCTCACGGCGCAAATCAAGGTAGCGGTACTTGAGCCTTATATCTTCGCCCGCATCGTCGTTGGAATTGACCTGCAAAGGCAGTTGATCTGCGCTTGATTGAATGGTGACCGCATCAACGTAGAGTTCTACAGCTCCCGTCGGCAGCTTGTCGTTGACTGCGTCGGCGGCGCGGGCGCGCAGTTCGCCGGTTAAGGTGACGACGGTTTCAACGCGCGCGCGCCGCAAGGCTTCGTAAGCTGCGTTGGATTCCAAGATGACGCACTGGGTAATTCCATAGTGGTCACGCAGGTCGATGAACAGGGGACCCGCGTGTTCGCGCTTGCGATTGATCCATCCCGAAAGACGGACCGTTTGGCCAACGTGGTCTGTGCGCAGGTCGGCGCAGGTATGGGTGCGATAGGCATGCATGGGGTCGGTCTCCACTGGGGCAAATCTTCGGCGGCGCTAAAGCCCGCTTTGCGGGATAGGGTCAAGGCTTGTCTTTGACAGGCAAGCCCGCGCAAGGGCAGGCCATGACTTTGTTAACGACCAGCGCCGATGTGGCGGCCTTTTGCCAAACCGCCCGCACCCAAGACTTCATTACCCTCGATACCGAATTTCTGCGCGAGACGACCTATTGGCCGCAGCTGTGCCTGATCCAAGTCGGGCTTAAGGACCAGGCCGTGGCGATTGATCCGCTTGTGCCGGCGATAGACCTGCGCCCCGTGTGGGATTTGCTCGCAGATCAGCACGTCTTGAAGGTGTTCCACGCGTGCAAGCAAGATCTTGAACTGTTCCTAAAAGTGACGGGCCGTCTGCCGACCCCCATATTCGACACCCAGATCGCTGCCATGATGCTCGGCTATGGAGAGCAGGTGGGTTATGAGAAGCTGATCCAAAAGGTTCTGGGGCGCCAGATCGACAAAACGGCCCAGTATTCGGATTGGGCGCAACGCCCTCTGGACGCGCAGCAATTGGCCTATGCCCTTGGCGATGTCACCCATCTTCATCAAGCCTACGCGATCCTGGCCAAGGACTTGGCGGACAAGGGTCGCCGGGCCTGGGTCGATGCCGAACTCCGCGCCCTTGGCGATCCCAGACTCTATCGAGTCGATCCAAAGGCAGCCTGGGCGCGGCTCAAGATCAAGAACCGATCCATGCCGTTTCTTGCCGCGCTCGCTTGCCTTGCCGAATGGCGCGAACGCTTTGCCCAAGAACGCGATTTGCCGCGCGGGCGTGTCTTGCGGGACGATATCTTAATCGATTTGGCCATGCGTCGCCCGACCTCGGCGGCGGCCATGGCCAAACTGCGGGGCTTGAGCGAGAAGGTGACCCAAGGCAAAACCGGGGCCGCGATCTTGGCCGCTTTGGCACGGGCCGCGCAGTTGCCCGCGGATCAAGTTCCCAGCCCTGCGCCGCACAGCCAAATGATGCCAGGGATCGCCGCGCGGCACGACATGCTTCGCACCCTGTTGAAGGTATGCGCCGACCAAGCCCAAATCGCGCCGCGCGCCCTTGCTAGCGCTGCGGACCTGGAGGCTTTGGCCCGCGACAGCGCAGCCCCCGTGCCGTGCCTGCAGGGATGGCGGCACGAGTTGTTTGGCGCGCGGGCGCAAGACTTGCTGTCAGGGCACTTGTGGCTCGGCCTAAGAGAGGGAAAGTTGGCCGTCCTTGAGGCCCAAGCGCTGGGGTTCAGTGACGGTTCGGTCTGAACCAGCTTCGCCCATAGCGCTTTGGACCGCCTGGATCAGGGGCTTGGCGGCGACTTTGCTGAGTCGTGCTTTGAAGTGGCTCTGTAAGGCGCGTTCGCAAAACAAACGCAAGGCCGCGAGCGATTGCGGCAGACGGGTCAAGACGTAGGTCGCCGTTTCCAAATCGAGGGTCAACTGATGGTCGGCGCAGATTTTGAACAAGATCGCTTGGCGGACCTCGTGGGCCCTTGGTTCCTCAATTTCCATATGGAGGGCGGAACGCAAACGGCTGTCGAGATCGGGGAGATCGGGATAGATGCGATTGGGATGGCGGCGGCTCAAAATTAGGAGGCGCCCACCATTGACCTGCAACGTGTTGAGGGTGTGAAACAGCGCGTCGGCTCGTTCGCGCGTATGCAGCGGATGCGTCGTCAGGTCCCACAACCTCACCTCAGCGGCGACCTGGGCGGCCAGGTGCGACTTGCCGCTGGCGGCCGCGCCGCTTAGGATCAGAACGGGCACGAGCCAGTCTTGCGGGTTGGCAAGAGCCGCTTGGGCCTTGACGAGACCTGCGTGGGGGACCAGCGACGCCAGCCCGTAGTCAGGCTGAACCTTGAAAGGGATGGTGTATTGCACCGTCATGAGTGTAAGATCTGGGGAATGAGGCCGAGTAAATCAATCTCCTACGCAGATGCGGGCGTGTCGATCGACGCGGGTGAGGCACTTGTGACCCAGATCGGCGCTGCCGTTCGTCGCACCCACGGCCCTCCTGTCCTTGAAGGCCTTGGTGGGTTTGGCGGATTCTTTGATTTGGCCAAAGCGGGGTTTCCGGGCGCGCCCATTTTGGTGGGTGCGACCGACGGGGTTGGGACCAAGCTCATGATCGCGCAAAGTGCGGGCATGCACGACACGATTGGGCAAGATCTGGTCGCCATGTGCACCAACGATCTTATTTGCACGGGCGCCAAGCCTTTGTTTTTCCTTGACTACTTTGCCACGGGCAAGCTTGACTCCCTGGCTGCGGCGCAGGTGGTTCGAGGTATTGCGGCGGCCTGCGAGGTCCTGGACGTGGCCTTGATAGGCGGCGAAACCGCCGAAATGCCGGGCCTTTATGCGCCGGGGCATTATGATCTTGCGGGCTTTGCCGTTGGCGCCGTCCTGGCGGAGCAGCGGTTGCCCCAGCCGGGAATTGCGGCGGGCGACAAGCTCTACGCCCTAATCTCGAGTGGCCTACATGCCAATGGCTATTCGCTGGTGCGCAAGATTTTTCATCGTGCGGGGCAGGACCCAGCCGCGGCGCGCTGGCGCGACCAAACTCTGGTGCCGACACGGCTCTATGCGCCTGACGCCATGGCGGGAGCCAAGGCCGTGGCTCATATCACGGGGGGCGGCATCACCGAGAACTTGCCGCGCGCCCTACCCCCAAAGCTAGGCGCACGCATCGACCTGGGGGCCTGGGACCTACCGCCGATTTTTGCTTGGCTTCGGGACCAGGGTCCCGTCGATCAATTCGAGATGCTAAGGACTTTTAACTGTGGGGTCGGCCTTGTTGGTGTGTTCGGCCCCAATCAGCCGCCGCCGCCCGAAACGTTTTGCCTTGGCCAGGTCATTGACATGCCAGGAGTTCATTACGCAGGAACCCTTTAAATCATGCGGCCGCGCTTTGCTATTTTGATTTCTGGTAGAGGGTCCAATATGGGCGCGTTGCTAGCCGCGTGGTCGCAGATTCCCGCGGATTTGGCTTTAGTCCTCAGCGATCAATCTTCCGCCAGTGGGCTGACGACAGCGCGAGCGAGGGGGATTTCGGTGGCGGTGGTGGAGCGCCTGGCGACCCAAACGAAGGCTGCGCACGAGACCGCCATGATCGAAACCTTGCGAGACGCGGGAGTATCGCACTTGGCGCTCGCGGGGTTTATGCGTCTGCTGTCGCAGGATTTTCTGGACCATTTTGAGGCGACAGTGAATATTCACCCCTCGCTGCTACCCGCCTTTCCTGGGCTTGATACCCATGCACGAGCGCTCGCGGCTGGGGCGTCCGTCCATGGATGCACCGTGCACTTGGTCGACGCGGGCATGGATACGGGGCCAATTTTGGCGCAGGCGGGTCTCGACGTGCGACCGGGGGAAACGCCCGAGGCGCTCGGCGCGCGGGTTTTGCGTCTGGAACATGCACTCTACCCCGTGGCCTTAGCCAATTTTTTGATGGGTAAAGCCCGCAATCAAGTCTTGGCAGATCAGGGGTGGGCAGACTAAGGGTCGCGCCATGTCCATGCACGAAAAAGCGCCTCAAGAATTCGTTGCGACCTTCAACGCCGCGTGGGATTGGGGGATTCGATCCTCGTTGATCATCGGCGTCGTTCTGCTCGCCATGTTCTTTTACAACTTGTACGACAGCTTCGTCGCGTTCTTCGGGACGCTGATCCTCATCGCGCTGGCGTTCGGCGCGTGGAAACTGTTCAAGGCGCTCTTTATCGGCCCGCCCGATCCTGACGCGGGAGACTCCGCGCACTGACCACCGCTGGTGGGTCAGATCAAGTTCTGCTTGATCAGGCTTTCGGCAATCTGCACGGCGTTGAGGGCGGCACCCTTGCGCAAGTTATCGGATACGCACCAAAAGCTGAGGCCGTTTTCCACAGTATAGTCTTCACGGATTCGGCTGACATAGGTGGCGTCTTCGCCGGCGCTCTCGACGGGGCTGACATAGCCTTCGTCCGCCCTATGATCGACGACGACCAGACCTGGGGCCTTGGCCCAGAGGTTCCGGGCGCTCTCGACGCTGATCTCTCCCTCGGTCTCGATATTCACATACTCGCTGTGCCCGATAAAGACCGGCACGCGCGCGCAGTTGGCATGGACCTTGATGGCGGGGTCAAGAATTTTCTTGGTTTCAACCGCCATCTTCCATTCCTCCTTGGTCGCGCCATCGTCCATAAAGACATCGATATGGGGAATAACGTTGAAGGCGATTTGCTTGGTGAAAGCTTCCCTGACGATGGGGGTGTTTTGGAAAATGGCCTTGGTCTGGTTGAAAAGCTCATCCATGGCCTCGGTGCCGCTGCCCGACACCGATTGGTAAGTGGACACCACCAGGCGCCGAATGGTGACCGCCTCATGAATCGGCTTGAGCGCCACCAGCATTTGCATAGTTGAGCAGTTGGGATTGGCGATGATGCGCTTAAAGCTGTTAGACCGGAACGCCGCGGGCAGGACATGGGCGTTGACTTCGGGGATCACCAGAGGGCAGTCAGGGTCCATACGGAATTGGCTGGTGTTGTCGATCACCAGCGCGCCCGCCGCCGCCGCGCGCGGCGCCTGAACTTTTGACACCGCGGCCCCGGGCGAGAATAGGGCAAGGTCGATACCGCTGAAGTCATAGTCGTCCAGCACTTCGCAGCGCAACACCTGCTCCTCACCGTAGGACACTTCCTTGCCCTTAGATCGGGAGGAGGCCAAGGCCACGACCTGATCAGCGGGGAAGTTCCGCTCCGCTAAAATGCTAAGTATCTCTCGACCCACATTGCCGGTGGCCCCGACGACGGCAACTTTATAACCCATCTGGTATTCCTATGTCCTTCGGCCCACTCGCGCCTCTATTGAACCACTATAGGCGCGAATTGCGCAAAACAAAACCCATGCCAATGCACGCCAGCCATGCCTATATGGCGGCAATGGCTAGATATGGACCAAGATGGACCCCGCCATCGCGCGAGGTCTTGATGCGATCGCCATGGCGGCGCACCTTTTGGAACCTTTGGTTTGCATGGCAGGCCCAACACAATGTGATCCATGCCTTTCACCCAGCCCAGGCTGAAATCCCCTTTTCCTGGGGCAAGGTGTTCGGGCGGTATATTTTCACGATCAATGACCCCGACCTGATCCATGAGGTCCTCGTCAAAAACCACACCCGCTATCACAAGGGTGCTCTGTTCCAGCGCTTGTTCCGACCAGGTCTGGGAGAGTCGGTCTTGACGGCGGAAGGACAATCCTGGGCGGGGCGTCGCAAAATGATCGCCCCGGCCTTTCATGCACGCGCCCTTGCCGCCCTCGAAACACGGATGCAGACCCAGATCGACGCGGCCATGGCGGATTTGGGATCACAGTTGGATTCCGCGCCCTGGTCGACCAACTTGGCCCTGTCGATCGCGCTGGAGGGGTTGTTTTCTGGCGACGCGGGCGATCCGTCGGGGTCCCTTGCTCATCATCTGCGCGGCGGTATTGACGGTTACGGCAAGATGTCGATCCCCGATGTGCTGAACATGCCGTCTTGGGTGCCGCGTCCCGGTATGCGGCGAGCCAAGGCCCATGCCGATCAAGTCGATGCAATCATCTTTGACTTGATCGATCAACGTCAGGCCAAGCTGGCGCAAGGTCACAACCCCGACCCGCCCGATTTGCTGGACCTGATCCTGGCCACCCGTGCCGGGGAAAGCGGGCAGGGCTTGGCCCGGCAAGATATCCGCAATGAGGTCTTTACCTTCTTCGCCGCGGGACACGACACAACCGCGAACGCCCTGCAATGGGCCTTGCTGCTGCTGGCCGAGCGCCCCGCCCTGCAGGCCGATCTTGCCGCAGAAGTGTCGGCGTCCCCCGACTGGCGGGGTTGGGTCCACTTGGGGCAAGTGATCCAAGAGGTTCTGCGGCTTTACCCTCCAGTTTTTGCCCTCATGCGCGAAGCGCTTGTCGACCATGAGTTGGCCGGCGTTCGGGTGCCTGTTGGCGCTTTGCTCGTCATTCCCGTGTTCTATTTCCATCGAAGCACGGCCTATTGGCAACGGCCAACGGTCTTTGACCCCGACCATTTTAGCGCCGGGGCAAGCGCGACCCGCCCCCGCCATGCCTACATCCCCTTTGGCCTTGGTCCGCGGGTTTGCCCAGGCAAAGCCATGGCCCTGCAGATCTTGCATTTGATCCTTGCCAATCTCCTCAAATCCTACGAACTTTATCGCCTCGACGAAAGGCCTATAGAACCTTTCGCCAAGTTGACCTTACGCCCTAGTCAGAGCTTCGCGCTAGGGTTAAGGGCGCGGCCATGACGGTCATCTGCATCGGCAATTTTGACGGTGTGCACTCGGGGCACGCGTGGCTCATCGACCAGGCAAAGGCCTTGGGGCGAGCGCCGTCGGTCTTGACCTTTGATCCGCATCCGCGCGCCTTTTTTTCTCCGGAGTCTCCCCCCTTTGCCCTGACCAACGCCGTGCAACGCACGACGTACTTGCGGGAGTTGGGCGTCGATCGTATCGTTACCTTGCCCTTTGACGAGGCCCTCGCCGCCCTGTCAGCCCATGCCTTTGCGACGTCGATTTTGCGCGATCGGTTGCAGGCAACGGCGATTGTTGCCGGCACAAATTTTCAGTTTGGCAAGAACCGGAGCGGCCATATGGGGTTACTAGCCGACTTAGGCCCTGTCCTCGGCTTCAGCGTCCATGGCGTCGACCTGCACCAGTCCGCAGGGGCCTCGGCCAGTTCCACGCGCATCCGTGACGCTCTGGCCACGGGGTCCTACAACCAGGCCACCGCGCTCTGGGGCCGGAACTTTGTCTTGCAGGGCGAAGTGGTTCGAGGCGACCAACTGGGCCGAACTCTGGGATTCCCGACCGCCAATCTTGCCTGGGGCGCGTATTTACGCCCACAATTTGGCGTCTATGCCAGTCGCGCGTGTTTGCCGGACGGGCGCTGCCTCGACAGTGTGACAAACTTGGGCAGGCGACCCACGGTCGACGGCGTGCAGGATCGGTTTGAGACCCATGTGTTCGACTTCGCCGAAGATCTGTACGGGGCGATCCTGAGCGTCGAGTTGACCCACTTCATCCGCCCCGAACAAAGCTTTGAGGGGTTGCCAGCCCTTAAGGCCCAAATTGCGGTGGACTGCGACACGGCACGCGCTATGCTGGCCCAAACTCAAGATTGTGCCCCATGACACGCGACTATAGAGACACGGTATTTTTGCCTGCGACGGACTTTCCGATGCGCGCGGGCCTGCGGGACAAGGAACCCGAGATCCTCAAACTTTGGGAGGATTTGGACCTCTATAAGACCTTGCGCGCCCAATCGCGAGGCCGCGACAAGTTCATCCTGCACGACGGGCCGCCCTACGCCAATGGCGACATTCATATCGGCCATGCCCTTAACAAAATTTTAAAGGATATGATCGTCCGCTCGCAGCAGATGCTGGGCAAAGACGCGCCCTACGTGCCCGGGTGGGACTGTCATGGTTTGCCGATCGAGTGGAAAGTCGAGGAGGCCTATCGGACAGCGGGCAAAGATAAGGACCAAGTCTCGGTCGTCGATTTTCGCCGTGAGTGCCGTGAGTTCGCGGAAAAATGGATCCAGGTCCAAATCCCACAATTCAAACGCCTAGGCGTCCTTGGAAACTGGGATAACCCTTACAAGACCATGACTTACGCGGCCGAGGCGCAGATTGTCCGCGAACTGGGCAAATTTTTGCAGTCGGGACAGCTCTATCGCGGGGAAAAACCCGTGCTTTGGTCGATCCCTGAGCGCACCGCCTTGGCCGATGCCGAGGTCGAGTATGCGCCGCATAAGTCGGTCACCATTTGGGTGCGCTTTCCCGTTGAGACGGCCCAAAACCCGGCCTTGCGCGATGCTAGCCTAGTGATTTGGACCACAACACCCTGGACGATCCCCGGCAACCGCGCACTCGCTTGCCACGCGGACCTTGCCTACGGTCTCTATCGAGTCGACGCAGTGGGGGATGGATCGCGGGCGCGCCCAGGGGAACGACTGGTAATCGCCGATGATTTGGCGGCCGAGGTGCAGGCGGCGGCGAACATTGCGACTTGGATCCGCCTGGACGACGCGGGGCCCTTGGCGGGGACGGTCTGCGCGCACCCCTTGCGCGCCCTCGGGTTTGATCACGAAGTTCCGGTGTTTCACGGGGACTTTGTCACGGCCGACGCCGGCACGGGCCTCGTTCACATGGCCCCCGGGCACGGCGTTGAGGATTTTGAGCTGGCGCACCTGCGTCATGGTCTCGAGGTGCCGCAAATGGTTGCGGGCGACGGGACCTTCTATGATCATGTCCCTGTCTTTGCGGGGCTTTCGGTCTATGGGGTCGACGGCAAAGACGGCACGGCCTTAGGCGCGATCTTGCGAGCTTTGAACGAACAGGGCGGGTTGTTGACCAAGGGCAAGATCGGGCACGATTACCCCCATTCCTGGCGATCCAAGGCGCCGCTGATCTACCGGAACACAGCGCAGTGGTTTATTTCCATGGAGGACGAACGGGGCGACCAAGGGTTGCGGGCCAAGGCGCTCAAGGCCATCGACGAGACCGACTTCTACCCCTCCCAGGGTCAAAACCGCCTGCGGTCCATGCTCGAAAGCCGCCCCGACTGGTGCGTATCGCGCCAACGGCTTTGGGGAGTGCCTTTGCCGATCTTCATCGAAAAAAGCACGGGCAAGCCGTTGCGCGACCCTGCGGTCATCGCCCGCGTCGCCGACGCTTTTGACACAGAAGGGGGCGATGCCTGGTTCGACAGCCCCCCAGAGCGCTTCTTGGGTCCAGACTACGATCCAGAAGCCTACGAGCAATCGCAAGATGTGGTCGAGGTTTGGTTTGATTCGGGCTCTACCCACGCTTTTGTGCTAGAGGCGCGCGCGCAAGAATTGGCATGGCCCGCGGACTTGTACCTGGAGGGGTCGGACCAGCATCGCGGCTGGTTTCATTCGTCCCTGCTCGAATCTTGCGGTACGCGCGACCGGGCGCCTTATAAGGGGGTGTTGACCCATGGCATGACCATGGACGGCGCGGGCAAGAAGATGTCCAAGTCCATCGGCAATACGGTGTCCCCGCTGGAGGTTGCGGACAAGTTCGGCATCGACATTTTGCGTCTTTGGGTCTGCACCACCGACTACCGGGGCGACCAGCGCCTATCCGATGCGATTCTGAAAAAGACAGCGGACATTTATCGACGGTTTCGCAACACCTTTCGCTATTTGCTCGGCGCGCTTGCAGACTTTGCCCCGACGGGCCATTGGTCCCCCAGCGACTTGCCAGAGTTGGAGCAATACGTTTGTCACCGATTGAAGGAGACCGAGGACGCTGTCGATGCAGCCATGCGGGCCTACGATTTCCATGAGGCGTTCCAAAAGGTGCTGAAATTTGTCAGCCAGGATCTGTCGGCGCTGTTTTTTGATGTGCGCAAGGATCGCCTGTACTGCGATTCCCTGGACTCGCCGTCTCGTCGCCTATCACTTGAGGTTATGGCCTGCATCCTCGACTCGCTTACTACGCGGCTGGCTCCGATTTTGGTCTTTACCGTCGATGAGGTTTGGCAAGCGCGCCCGCGCGGGCTTCGCCGCGCGTCGGATCCCGCGTCGGTACATCTGCGCGACTTCCATCATACGTCGCCCACTTGCCACAACCCCGACTTGGCCGCAAAGTGGGCCAAGGTGTTAGAGGTGCGCAAGGCTGTCCTTGCGGCCCTGGAACGGGCACGCGAAGAAAAGCACATCGGATCCGCTCTCGAAGCACAAGTTGAAATCAGGGCGCCGGCCGACGTGGTAGCGGCTTGCGCGGGACTCGACCTGGCCGAACTCTGCATAACTGCGGCAGCAACCTTGGGCGCTGGTGATTGCTTGAGCGTGTCCGTTGCGCTGGCACAAGGGCATAAATGCCAGCGCTGCTGGAACGTTCGCCCGTCAGTCAAGGCGACAGGCGGGGTTTGCCGCCGGTGCGCCGAGGTGTTGGAAACTTGTTGATGGAGGCACGATCCCCAAACCTCTTCTTAATCGTTTTGCCCATCTTGGCTGCGGTGCTTCTGCTGGATCAAATTACCAAAGCCATGGCCGTCGCACAGCTATGTCTTTTTGCTGGAGACACAGGGGCAACGGCTTGCCATGAATTGACAGGGACGCGATTGAGCGACGCGACCATCCTTGCACAGAAAAGGATCGAGACGGATTTTCCGCTGATTGAGCTCGATTTTCATCTCAATCCCGATGCTGCCCTATCGATCCCTTTGCCGGGGCCAATTTGGTTTGAACATACCTTGCTGATTTCGATCATGGCTATGTTGGCTTGGTGGTTGCGGGTCGAGGGCGGGCGCAACAATGCGATCGGGATTGGTTTGATTTTGGGCGGGGCCTTAGGAAACTTTGCCGATCGCCTGGTTCATGGGGCCGTGGTGGATTTTTTAGCGCTCAAACTTGGAACTTGGGTTCCGTTCATTTTCAATATGGCCGACGCCGCGATCACAGCCGGGGTCGTCTGGCTTTTCTATGAGCAGGTGTGGCTCAAACCGCGCCGCCAGTCTAAAACCGTGGTCAGTTGATCGATCCAAGAAAGCTCAGCCCATTCAAATGATCAAAAACCTTATACTAGCGGCACGGAAGTTGGACTCGTCGGCCCGTGATGAACACGGAATTGAATGAACTGAAGAGTCAGTTTTTTCAGGGAGGTGCGACCAAGCCGGAGCGCAACCCGCGCAGCGCTTGAACAGAAATATAGCGGTTTCCAAGTCGATTGGACCAATCGACCCCAAGATCGGCTAAAAAAGCGCCTCGGGGTATAAGCGAGGGTCCCGTCGCACAGTCGGGCTGAGCGACCGGTGCGAGCGAGGTGAGACCGCAACCCAAAGACCTCTGCATAACACGATTCTTCAAAACGAAAGCACAAAATGTTGGCATCAAACGTCCTAGAAACAACTAAATGTTGATTCTTGCGGCGTTCGCCGTTTATTATGCAGAGGTCTTACCCAAAAAGCCGAAACGCGAAGCGTTTCTGCCGTGAGTATCCATGATAAATCAAGGGGCAATTTGTGACCATTTTCTGTTTTCCCGCAAGAGGGCATTTGCCAGCGTGATCAGCTTAGGCATCACGGCGATGATGGCGACTTTTTTCGGCTTTCCGGCTTCGACAAGGCGGTTGTAGAAATCCTTTAGGTCTTCATTGTATCGCATGGCAACCAAGGAAGGCATGTAGAGGGCATTGCGTACAGGGGCTCTTCCCCCCTTGATACGGGCGACACCTTTAAGCGTTCCTGATTGGGATTGCATAGGAGCCAAGCCAGCTAGAGCGCCGATCTTTTTCTGACTGAGTGTGCCAAGCTCTGGCATGTTGGTCAGAAGGGATATGGCTGTTCGTGCCGCAATCCCTGGGATTGTGATCAAGATGTTAAAGCGTTCCAAGAGATCAGGATGGGCTTCGATGAGCTTCTTGGTCTTGAGGGTTAGCTGTTCGATCTCCTTTTCGAGGGTCTTGAGCATTCTCGTTGCAAGCCTCACAGCGGCCTTATGGGTAACGACTTTCTTCCTGTTGCTCCACTGCGTTTGCGTTTGCACAAGCCCTTGATGAAGACTTTGGTATTCTCCAAGAGTTTCAATGACGTCATCGCGTATCTTGGTGGGCTCAAGGGGGAGGGTTTGGCCCATGAGTGCCAGGATTTTCGCATCGACCTTATCGGTTTTTGCGAGTTGGCCGATGCTGTTGGCAAAGCATCGGGCTTGCCAAGGGTTGACCTTTGCGTAAGCGATTTGGGCTTGAGCAAGGCCCCGTTCCAAGGCTCTGTGATAGAAGCCAGTTGCCTCAAAAACGACCCGGCAATCAGGAAGCTTGCTCAAGGTCTTGATGAGAGCCTTAATCCCGCAAGGGGTATTGGGCTTGCAGCTATGGTTTTGGCCATTTGACACAAAAATATCGAATTGGGCTTTTGAAACATCAATTCCGATGGTAACTTGTGACATCTTTGCGTTCCCTTTCTTGTCATACGGGACGCACAGCTGGCTCCCTAGTATCCATTCGGGCCACTTGTAGGAAAGACGGGGTGATCAAACTCACGAACGGTGCCTGCAACGCAGCACCTAGACACGAACGATCCAGCCCCGCCGCCGATTTGGGGGTGGCCACCCCCAAATCGGCGCGTCAAGCTTACCCCAAATGATCTAGCATCGCGGCAAGAAAACGCTCATATTCCATTAGACAAGACACGAAACGGTCATAAAGAGGTCACTTTTTATGACCGTTGGTATAGGACTATTCAGGCGGTTCAACACAAATGCGAATGGCGCTAAGGGGGCATTGTAGGTGACCCTTGGCATATGATACTGGCGGCAATTATGAATGACTCCTATATTCGCTGGTATAAAAGCCGCGACCGCGACCCCCCGAGCGGGCTCCAAGCCCGAAGGGCGCAGGGAACGCCCGCGCCAAAAAAGGCGGCCCCGAGATCAGCTAAGAAAAGGCCTCGGGGTATAGGCGAAGGTCCCCGTCCCGCGGTCGGGCTGAGCGAGCGGTGCGAGCGAGATGAGACCGCCCCGCAAAGGGTCGGGCTGAGCGAGCGGTGCGAGCGAGGTGAGACCGCACCCTCAAAGAGCCGAAACGCAAGCGTTTCTGCAGTGAGAAACGAAATGGTTATAAAAAGGTCACTTTTTATGACCGTTGGTATGAGAGGACAAAGTGATGCGCCCTATTTTCACATTCCTGGCAGCGGCCCTGATTTCTGGATGCAATGAAATCCGTCGCGACACGCCGGATGAAACCAAGGTGCAAGTCTACCCCCGGTGGCAAAACGCACCAACTACAGACCTGCCTGTTCCCCAGTAATACTAGCGGCAATTATGAGTGATTCTTATATTCGCTGGTATAAGGGCCGCGACCGCGGCCTCCCAAGCGGGCTCCAAGCCCGCAGGGCGCAGGGAACGCCCGTGCACGAAAGGGTTGGGCTCCAAGCCCGCAGGGCGCAGGGAAGGTCCGCGCACGAAAGGGTTGGGCTCCAAGCCCGCAGGGCGCAGGGAAGGCCCGCGCCAAAAACACACGACCCCAAGATCAGTGCACACGCGCCTCGGGGTATAAGCGAAGGGGAGGCGAAACGCGAAGCGTTTCTGCCGTGAGACACGAAACGGTCATAAAAAAGTCACTTTTTATGACCATTGGTATAACTCAGCGCAGGACAATTGTGCAGGGCTCTATGAGGTCTAATTATGATTTATATTGATGAACGAGCCAGGCTCGATGCGGATATCCAGTCGGTCTACGATACGGCCCTGGGGCGGTGCGCCGCGGGATTGACGCAGATCAACGCTTGGTACCAAGACGGCAGTCTACCGCTGTTGCGCCTGCCCGAAGCACGCGATGATTTGTCCGAAGTTGCCAATTTCGTCACCGAAGTGCGGGCGTCGTTTGCCGATTTTATCGTTTTGGGTACCGGCGGGTCCAATTTGGGGGCCAAGACCCTGTTTGCTCTAGATCACCTAGGCCTGAACCAATCCACCCAAGGGATCCGATGCCACTTTCTCGACAATGTCGATCCAGTGCCGTTTCGCGCCCTCATGGGCAGCCTTGATCCCGCCAAAACCTTTGTCTTTTCCGTGTCTAAATCTGGAACAACTGCCGAAACCTTGAGCCAAACGGTGTTGCTGATCGACTGGTTGCAACGCGCAGGGGCTGATGTCGCCGCGCAGGTGGCGGTGCTTACTGAGCCTAAAGCCTCCCCACTAAAGTACCTCGCGACCCGTTTTGGCCTCAGATCATTTCCTCACGACCCCTTGGTCGGCGGGCGGTTTTCGGTCTTTTCTATAGTAGGCCTGATTCCCGCCTTGGTTGCGGGAATCGACGCAACCGCGGTGCGCTCAGGGGCTTGGTCGATTTTAGAGCCGGTACTCAACGGCGCGGTGCCTTGTGATGTTTTTGCTGCCCGAGGCGCGGCCTTGGCGGACGCCCATGCCCAGGCCGGCCGGACCCAAACGGTGCTCCTGCCCTATGCCGATCAACTCGCTGACTTTGGCCTTTGGTACCGACAATTGTGGGCCGAGAGTCTCGGCAAGAAGGGGCGCGGGACGACCCCCATTCGCGCCATGGGTACGGTAGATCAACATAGCCAACTCCAACTCTATTTAGACGGCCCATCGGACAAACTCTTTACCTTTATCGAAGTCGCGAATCAGCGCGTGCTGCCGGCGCTGAAGAGTGACTTGCTAGGCCCCGACCTGACCTACCTGAAGGGAAAATCTCTGGGCGATTTGTTGGTGGCCGAATGCCGCGCCAGCGCCGATACGTTGGCGGCCAAAGGTCACCCCGTGCGCGCCATCCAAATCGGCGAGGTATCGGCCCATACCCTGGGCCAATTGATGATGCACTTCGTATTGGAAACGATTTTGACGGCGCATCTGTGGAGTTTGGATGCCTTCGACCAGCCAGCGGTTGAAAACATCAAGATCCGTACCCGCGAAGTTCTGGCAAGCTAGCGTCAAACCCGCGAATGGCCTTCACCCAACTCGGTCCCAAGGATCCACCAGCCGTTCAGACCTTTTTGGCCAAGCATCGGCTGATTTTGAGTGCCGAGCACGCGGGCCGCGCCGTGCCTACGTCTTTGGGGAACTTGGGCGTCGGGGATGCCGACCAGAAGCGCCATGTGTGGTACGACATCGGCATGGACCGCGTGCCGACCTTGCTGCGCCAACGCCTCGGCTGCTCGCTAGTCGAGGCCACCTATTCGCGTCTGGTCCTCGATGTCAATCGTCATCCTAGCGATGCTACAGCAATACCTCAGCGCGCCGATGATGTCTCGATCCCTGCCAATGAGGGCCTGAGCAACGCTGAAATCGCCGCACGTCACCAGGCGTTCCACGTTGGTTACCACGCCGGGCTCGGGCGCGTATGTGACACAATCGCGCAGTTCGGCCCGCAGGACGTGGGCGGGCCACCGCTGCTGGTTTCCCTGCACTCCATGACCGAACGACTGACGAGCGACCCCGCGCCCCGCCCTTGGCAGATTACGTTTCTGCACAACGAAGATGCGCGCCTGGCAACGGCCTTGCGCGACTGGTTCGGTGAGCGGGGCTTTACCACTGCCCTCAATCAGCCGTACGATGCCCACGGCAAGACAGGGTTCACGCTCTATGCCCATGGCTATGCGCGCGGTTGGTTGCACGCTGCGGTGGAAATTCGCCAGGATCTTCTGTCCACAGAAAAGGCGTGCACAACCTGGGCCGACCATTTGGCAGACGCGCTTAAGAACCTTATGGAGCGGCTATGACAAACATAACCGAAAAGATGCAAGCGGCGGCCTTTCGGACCCTCGTGGCGCACTTGCAAGACCGCACTGATGTGCAAAATATCGATCTCATGAATCTGTCCGGGTTTTGCCGCAACTGCCTGTCCAAATACTTGGTCGCCGCCGATGAAACCGGCACCCTCACCTACGAGACAGCGCGCGAACACATCTACGGCATGCCCTATGCGCAGTGGAAAGCCACCTACCAAACCGAAGCGACCGCCGAGCAGCGCGCCGCGTTTGAGGAGTCACCCTAATGTCCGACGATGACCTGATGAACGAGGCGCCTGCCAAAGCGAGCGACCCGCACCTGACGCAGCTGATCGAGCGCATCGAGCGGATGGAGGAGGAAAAGCAAAACATCATGGCCGACATTCGCGAAATCTACACCGAGGCCAAAGCCAAAGGCTACGACCCCAAAATCATGCGCAAGGTCGTCGCCATTCGCAAGCAAGACCCGGCCGATGTCGCCGAGACCGAGGCGTTGCTCGACACCTACCTGGCGGCCTTGGGTCAGTAATACCAGCGGCAATTAGGAGTGACTCTTATATTCGCTGGTATAAGGGCTGCGACTGCGGCCTCCGCGGCGGCCCCGTTGGAGGCGAAACACGAAGCGTTTCTGCCGTGAGACATAAAAGGGCAAAAACAGAGCCAACTTTTTTGGCCGTTGGTATGATTGGTGTCGGTTGCGCGTTCCCGAGTCTGGTTCCAGGGGTTGATACCCTGTTGATTTGCTAAGCCGAAGCGGCTTTAGCCCGAAGGAATGCGCTTGAGGCGTTGCCGTCATTTTGATGAAAGTTCACCTTGTCCATGTCCGTTTCTAGTTTGTCTTCCGATCTGACTCCCGATACGACCCACGCCGCCTCGGAACTTTTTGACCACGATTTTGGCGACATAGTGGTGCCGGCTTTTTCGCAGAAGTCGGACTATGTCCCCGATTTGGACAAGACCTATCAGTTCGACTTTGAGACGACTTACGCCATTCTCGCCGGCTTTTCCCATAACCGTCGCGTCATGATCCAGGGCTATCACGGCACGGGCAAGTCAACGCATATCGAACAGGTGGCGGCGCGCCTAAACTGGCCCTGCGTGCGCATCAACCTCGATTCCCATGTGTCCCGGATCGACTTGATCGGCAAGGACGCTATCGTCTTGCAGGACGGCAAGCAAGTCACCGAGTTTCGCGAAGGCTTGTTGCCTTGGGCACTGCAACGCCCCGTCGCGCTAGTGTTTGACGAATACGACGCGGGCCGGCCCGACGTCATGTTCGTGATCCAGCGGGTGCTGGAGGTCGACGGCAAGCTCACGCTGCTCGACCAGTCGAAGATCATTCGACCCCACGACAACTTTCGCCTGTTCGCCACTGCCAACACGGTCGGCTTGGGCGATACCACTGGCCTCTATCACGGCACCCAGCAAATCAACCAGGGCCAAATGGACCGTTGGTCCATGGTCACAACGCTGAACTATCTGCCGCGCGAGATGGAGGAGGCCATCGTCTTGGCCAAGGTGCCCGCGTACGATACGCCCGACGGCAAGCAACAGATCGCGGCCATGGTGGCGGTGGCCGACTTAACCCGCAAGGGCTTTGTCAACGGCGATGTTTCGACGCTCATGTCCCCGCGCACCGTGATCGCCTGGGCCGACAATGCCCAAATCTTCGGGGGCCATATGGCGCGCGCCTTCAAGATGACCTTCCTCAACAAGTGCGATGAGACAGAGCGGCCGATCATCGCCGAATTTTACCAGCGCGCCTTTGGGGAGGATGTGGGCAATCTTGGGTCCATCGCGGCGTCTAGCGCGCGGGTTTGGACGGTCCTATGATCAAAACCTGTCTGACCTTCGATGTCTATGGAACCCTGATCGATTGGGAGGGGGGGATCTGGACCGCCCTTCAGCCCCTGATCGAACAGCTGCCCGAGCCCCTGGCACGAGAGGCGGCGCTCAACGACTTTGCCATCGAGGAAACCGCGCAGCAGGCGGCAACCCCAGGGTTGCTCTACGCCGATCTTTTGACGGTGGTGCACCAGCGTCTGGCGCGGCGCTGGGGCCTGTGGGTGAACGGCGCCGAATCGCGGACCTTCGGCGCTTCGGTTCCGCTCTGGCCCGCGTTTGCGGACAGCGTCGATAGCCTGCGTCGCTTGCGCGAGCGATTCAAATTGGTGCCGCTGACCAACGTCGATCAGGTCAGTTTTGAAGGGTCGAACCGCCGCCTGGGCGCGCCGTTTTGGCGGGTCTTCACCGCTGGCATGTTGGGGTCATACAAGCCCGACGCGCGCAATTTCCGGTTGATGCTGGCGGCTCTGACCGCCGATGGCATCGCCCAAGATCACGTTTTGCACGTGGCCCAATCGATCCACCACGATCTGGTGCCCGCAACGGCCTTGGGCCTCGATAAGGCCTGGATCAATCGTCAACAAGGCCGCCTCGGCGCAACCGCGCACAACGACGGCGCGCGAACCGTCGAGGCCGAATTCGCCGATATGGCCACCTTCGCCGATTGGGCCCTGGACGCCCTGTGATACCAGCGGGTCTTATGACTGATCCCTATGATCGCGAGTATAAGCGATGGCCGCTGGTATGACACCGATCTGGCGGCGGCCATTCGCCGAGTCACGGCGGATGGGGCGGGTTTAGGACATGGCCGTTACCCGACCCAAAACCGCGCTTGACGGGTTTCGGCGCGCGCAAAGCGCCACCTTGCGCGCGGTGACGGGGGAACAGGAGGTTGAGGCGGTCTATGCGGCCAACGCGCGCGGACGCATCGGCAACGAGGTCTATGTCTCCTCGCCGTCGGCAGACATGTCCTGGGATGAGCAAAATTTAACGCGCGGCGAATGCGACCAGGTCGCGCTGAAGATGGCTTACCACGACGCCGAAGCCCACGGCGCCCAAGCGCCCGTCGATCTGACGGCGCGGCAAATCTACGATGCGGTCGAACAGGTCCGCTACGAAGCGCACGGCACGCGCGGTATGACGGGGATGCGCACCAACCTATCGCGCGCTGATCAGGAACGGGCTAAAGCGCAGCGGCTCGACCTGGTGCAAACCCACCATGAGGCGCCCTTGGCCGAAGTCATGCGGTATTTGGCGCGCGAAGCCATTACGGGCGAACCCGTTCCCGAAGTGGCCCAGCGCGCGGTCGAGTTGTGGGAGGCCAATCTTGGGCCCGAGACGCACGACGCGCTCCAGGCGCTCAAGTCCAAAATCGACGATCAGCGGGCCTTCACCGAGGCGACCAAGCAGTTGCTGCGCTCGCTCGACTTCGACACGAGCGACAACCTCAGCGACGAACCCGCGGATCTGGACGACGAGGCGGACGATGAGGCGCAGGAAGACGAGGCGAGCGACGTCCAGGGCGAGGAAGACACGCCCGAACCGACCGATGAATCCAAGACCGAAGACATAGAGGCCGACGGCGGCGACGCCGATCCCAACAGCACCGAAACCACGCAAGACTTCGAAGAATCCGACGAGGCGGACCGCGACGCCGAAGGCACCGATGCGCCCATGCCGCCGACCTACAGGCCCGAGTGGGACGACTTCACCGACGCAGACTATGCGGTCTATACGAGCAAATTCGACGAAGTCGTGCAAGCAGAAGAGCTGTGCGATCCCGACGAATTGGCGCAAAATCGCCTGCGGCTCGACCAACGCGTCCACCACATTCAATCGGTGGTGGCCAAATTGGCCAACCGTTTGCAGCGCCGCCTCATGGCCCAGCAGCAGCGCGCGTGGGACTTCAATCTTGAGGAAGGTTTGCTGGATACAGCCCGGCTTGACCGGGTGGTTCTAAACCCCTTGGCGCCGCTGGCCTTCAAGTGGGAACAAGATACAGAATTCCGCGATACGGTCGTGACCCTACTGATCGACAATTCGGGGTCCATGCGCGGGCGCCCTATCGAGACCGCCGCCGTCTGCGCCGATGTCCTGTCGCGAACTTTGGAACGCTGCGGCGTCAAGGTCGAGATTTTGGGCTTCACAACCAAAAATTGGAAAGGGGGAAAGTCAAAGGAGCAGTGGTTGGCCGCGTCTAAGCCCGCGCAACCGGGCCGCCTCAACGATCTGCGCCACATCATCTACAAGGGCGCCGACGCCCCCTGGCGCCGCACCCGCAAGAACTTGGGTCTCATGCTCAAAGAGGGGATATTAAAAGAAAACATTGACGGCGAAGCCCTGCTTTGGGCCTTCGACCGCCTCAAGGGCCGTCCCGAACAGCGCCGCATTCTCATGGTCATTTCGGACGGCGCCCCTGTAGACGATTCAACCCAATCGGCCAACTCAGGCGGCTATCTGGAAAAGCACTTGCGCAAGGTCATCACCCATCTTGAAGCCCGCCCCGATATGGAGGTCCTGGCCATAGGCATCGGCCACGATGTTACCCGCTACTACCAACGCGCTGTCACGTTGGTCGACCCCGAACAATTGGGCGGGGCGATTATGGACCAGCTCGCCGACATGTTCGAGGACAAGACCCTAAGCCCGCGACGTCGATGAGCAGGAACTTCATTTTTATACAGCCAAGCCGTCTTAAAATGATCACATTTTAAGACGATAAGCTGAGCGCCAATAAAGGATATAGCGAATGCGCCTTAATCAAATTAAGGCGCATTCGCTATATCAACCGACGGTTTCTCAACCCAATCTACTCTCAACAAGGCACGTCCAATAGGCGACTCCAAAAGGGATGGCGTCGTCGTTGAAGTTGTAGGCGGGGTGGTGCAGGCCCGCGCTGTCTCCGTTGCCGATGAAAATATAGGCCCCAGGCCGTTCCTCTAACATGTAGGCAAAATCTTCCCCGCCCATGAGGGGGCTACAAGCGCGCTCCACCTGATCCTCGCCAACCAAGGCGGTGGCGGCATCGGCGGCGTGGGTGGTTTCGTCCCTATGATTGACCGTGACCGGGTAACTACGATGGTTGGCTACATTCGCGGTGGCACCGTAGGTAGCGGCGATGCCGCGCGCCACCTCGCCAAGGCGGCGTTCTAGGCGATCACGGATGGCAGCATCGAGGGTACGGATGGTCCCCCCAACTTTGGCGCTGTCGGGAATGACGTTGTGGGTATTGCCCGCCTGAATCTGCGTTACGGAAATGACCGCCTGCGCCAAAGGGTCCAGCTCACGGCTGACGAGCCCTTGCAAGGCTTGGACGATTAGGCTCGCGATATAGATGGGGTCGGCCGACTGATGCGGCATGGCCGCATGACCGCCGCGCCCCAGGATTTCAATGTCAAAGCCATCGGGGCTGGCCATGATGCCACCAGGGCGAATGGCAAATTGGCCCAGCTCCAATCCAGGGAGATTGTGCATGCCATAAACCTCATCGCAAGGAAACCGATCGAACAGGCCGTCACGCATCATGGCCTTGGCCCCCGCGCCTCCTTCCTCCGCCGGTTGAAAAATCAGGCACACCGTCCCCTTGAAGTTGCGGGTTTCGGTTAAGTGCTTGGCCGCACCCAGCAACATGGCGGTATGGCCGTCGTGGCCGCAGGCGTGCATGCGCCCTGGGTGCTGGGATTTATAGGCATGATCCTGGGCTTCCTCGATTGGTAGGCCGTCCATATCGGCGCGCAAGCCGATGGCCTTGCCCGCGGGGTCGCGCCCGCGAATGACGGCGACCAGACCGGTTTTTCCGAGCCCTTCATGGACTTCATCGACCCCGATCTCACGCAGCTTTTGCGCGACGAAGGCGCTGGTCTTGGTTTCTTCGTAGCAAAGCTCGGGGATCTGATGCAGCTGCTGGCGCCAATCGATGATGAGCGGATGGTCGGCCTGGATCGAGTTGGACAAGTTCATGGGGCCTTGATAGGCAGGGCTGGTCCATAATGCCAGAAGTCATTAAAGATGACCCTTATACCAGTTCACCTTAAAACTGACTCTTTATGAACTGGTATAGGGCTGCGACTGCGGCCCGCGCAGCAGCCCCGAGAACAGCTAAGAAAGCGCCTCGGGGTATAAGCGGAGGGGCGGCGAAACGCGGAGCGTTTTTGCCGTGAGACAAAACTCCGCTAAAAATGTCAACTTTTTAGCAGAGTTGGTATTATGTTCGCTGGTATGATCTAGCATCGCGGCAAGAAAACGCTCATGTTCCTTTAGACAAGACAGAATGAATCAGAAGGAGATTGGGCATGATCAAGCGAATTTCATCGGTGAGCGACTTGGAGGATCGATACGGCTATTGCCGTGCTGTGGTCGCGGGCGGGTTTGTTCATGTGTCTGGCACAGTGGCGGGGCCCGATGTGCCTGAGGACGCCACGGCCCAATGCCAGTCCGTCCTAACGCGGATCGCCGCCGCGCTAGAGGCGGCAGGGAGCGGTTTCGATCAAGCCGTTCGTGTCACCTACTACCTACCCGAATTGGCAGATTTTGAGGCGTGCCAACCGCTTCTGCAAGCCACTTTTGGCCCGAACCCGCCTGCGGCGACCATGGTTCAGGCAGGTCTAATCGATCCTAAGTACAAGATTGAGATCGAACTCACGGCGCTTGCCGGCGGTTGATTCCAAGGGTGATTGTCACCCCTTGCAGCGCCTGGTAGCACCGGGTCCTAGCGTCCAGTGAAGGACGCAAACAATAGGTCGTGGATTCCCCAAGAACGGACGGTCCCGACACTGCGCCGAGAAATGCACGTATCTTGGGGCTAATACCAGCGGCAACTATGAGAGACTCTTATATTCGCTGGTATAAGGGCCGCGACTGCGGCCCCCGCAGCGGGCTCCAAGCCCAAAGGGCGCAGGGAACGCCCGCGCCAAAAACAAACGGCCCCGAGATGAGCTAAGAAAGCGCCTCGCGGTATAAGCGAAGGGGAGGCGAAACGCAGCGCATTTCTGCCGTGAGTATCCATGATAAATCAAGGGGCAATTTGTGACCATTTTCTGTTTTCCCGCAAGAGGGCATTTGCCAGCGTGATCAGCTTAGGCATCACGGCGATGAGGGCGACTTTTTTCGGCTTTCCGGCTTCGACAAGGCGGCTCTAAGAAATCCTTTAGGTCTTCATTGTATCGCATGGCAACCAAGGAAGGCATGTAGAGGGCATTGCGTACAGGAGCTCTTCCCCCCTTGATACGGGCGACACCCTTAAGCGTTCCTGATTGGGATTGCATAGGAGCCAAGCCAGCTAGAGCGCCGATCTTTTTCTGACTGAGTGTGCCAAGCTCTGGCATGTTGGTCAGAAGGGATATGGCTGTTCGTGCCGCAATCCCTGGGATTGTGATCAAGATGTTAAAGCGTTCCAAGAGATCAGGATGGGCTTCGATGAGCTTCTTGGTCTTGAGGGTTAGCTGTTCGATCTCCTTTTCGAGGGTCTTGAGCATTCTCGTTGCAAGCCTCACAGCGGCCTTATGGGTAACGACTTTCTTCGTGTTGCTCCACTGCGTTTGCGTTTGCACAAGCCCTTGATGAAGACTTTGGTATTCTCCAAGAGTTTCAATGACTTCATCGCGTATCTTGGTGGGCTCAAGGGGGAGGGTTTGGCCCATGAGTGCCAGGATTTTCGCATCGACCTTATCGGTTTTTGCGAGTTGGCCGATGCTGTTGGCAAAGCATCGCGCTTGCCAAGGGTTGACCTTTGCGTAAGCGATTTGGGCTTGAGCAAGGCCCCGTTCCAAGGCTCTGTGATAGAAGCCAGTTGCCTCAAAAACGACCAGGCAATCAGGAAGCTTGCTCAAGGTCTTGATGAGAGCCTTAATCCCGCAAGGGGTATTGGGCTTGCAGCTATGGTTTTGGCCATTTGACACAAAAATATCGAATTGGGCTTTTGAAACATCAATTCCGATGGTAACTTGTGACATCTTTGCGTTCCCTTTCTTGTCATAGGGGACGCACAGCTGGCTCCCTAGTATCCATTCGGGCCACTTGTAGGAAAGACGGGGTGATCAAACTCACGAACGGTGCCTGCAACGCAGCACCTAGACACGAACGATCCAGCCCCGCCGCCGATTTGGGGGTGGCCACCCCCAAATCGGCGCGTCAAGCTTACCACAAATGATCTAGCATCGCGGCAAGAAAACGCTCATATTCCATTAGACAAGACACGAAACGGTCATAAAGAGGTCACTTTTTATGACCGTTGGTATCATTGGTGAAAAACTTCCAGGCTTCTACGCATTTTCAAGAGTCAAAAGCTACCGCCGCTGGTATTAAACTCGGGCTAAAGGTCCGCGAGGGCCTGCTCCAACCACTTGATTGAGTAGTCTCCCGTCTGCACCGCGTCCTGATCCAAGAGCCATTCGTGCAAAGGGATGGAGGTCTTGACACCATCAATAACGTACTCGGCCAAGGCGCGGCGTAAACGGTTTAGGCACTCTTGCCGGGTATTGGCACGAACCACGAGTTTGGCCACCAGCGAATCGTAGTGCGGCGAGATCGAATAGTCTTGATAAAGATGGGAATCGATGCGGACGCCGGGGCCCCCTGGGGGATGGTAGCGGGTGACCTTGCCAGGTGACGGCACGAACGTGAAGGGGTCTTCGGCGTTTAGCCGGCACTCAATGGAATGACCCTGGAAGCGCACAGCTTCCTGAGAAAAGGGTAGCGGCTGTCCCGCCGCGACAGCGATTTGCGCGCGAACCAGATCAATGGAGGTGATAAATTCGGTGATGGGGTGTTCGACTTGCAGGCGCGTGTTCATCTCGATGAAAAAGAATTCACCGCCTTCATAAAGATATTCCACCGTGCCCGCAGAAAAATAGCCAAGGCGCTCGCAGGCGGTGCGCGTTACATCGCCGATGTGCTGGCGTTCCTCGGCGCTCAAGCCAGGGGAAGGTGCTTCCTCAAAAACTTTTTGATGGCGGCGCTGTAAACTGCAATCGCGCTCGCCCAAGTGGACGACCTTGCCGTGTTTGTCACCCAAGACCTGCACCTCAATATGGCGCGGGTTGGCAAGGTACTTTTCCAGATAGACCGCTGCGTTGCCGAAAGCATTTTTTGCTTCGGTCGAGGCCATGGACAGGGCGCGTTCCAGGTCGTCGGAGTCTTGGGCGATTTGCATCCCTCGGCCGCCCCCACCCGATGCGGCCTTGATCAAGACGGGGTAGCCCACTTCCTCAGCGATGCTGCGTGCCTGCTCGAGGGAGGTAATTTCCCCAGGTGATCCCGGCACCACGGGAATGCCTGCGTCCTTGGCGGCTTGCTTGGCCGTGACCTTATCCCCCATCAGGTCGATCATGTCGGCGCTGGGGCCGATGAAAGTGTAGCCGTGTTCCTCAATTTTGCGGGCGAACGCGGCGGTTTCGGACAGAAAGCCGACCCCTGGGTGGATGGCATCGGCACCGGTGATCTCGGCGGCAGCGAGGATGGCGTGCTGGTTCAGGTACGACTTCGCGCCAGGAGCCGGGCCGATGCAGACCCGTTCGTCGGCCAGGCGCACATGCATCAGGTCCTCATCGGCGGTTGAGTGCACCGCAACCGTATCAATGCTGAGTTCACGGCAAGCGCGCAAAATCCTAAGCGCGATCTCGCCGCGATTGGCGATTAGAATTTTTTTGAACGGTGGCACGGGGACTAGTCCCCTAGAACAACAAGGGGTTGACCGTATTCGATGGGGTCACCGTCCTTAAACAAGATCTCTTTGACGACCCCCGCCTTGGGGCACGGGACCTGGTTCATAAACTTCATGGCCTCAATAATGAGCAGGGTTTGGCCTTGGCTTACCCGGTCCCCCACGGCGATAAACGGGGGTTTGCCCGGCTCGGCGGCGGCGTAGGCGGTCCCCACCATCGCTGCCTCAACCACAAATCCATCAATGGCTTTGGGGGCCGTTGCCGTGGGCCCGGGAGTCGCAACCGCCGCAGGGGCGCTGGCAACGGGGGCGGCGGCAAAATCTTGCGTCATCGCAGGCGCCGCAACGATCTGGGCGGGCGCTTGCTTAGTCAGGCGTAGGCGGCGGCCTTCCTCTTCGAATTCGATTTCTGTGAGGCCTGCTTCTTCAATCAGTTTGGCAAATTTCCGCAGCAGAGATTCTGAAATGTCAAACTTGGTCATGCTCTGTCTCCCCTTGGTTTGCAAGACCTCCAGTTGAGGCACGTGTCGCCACCAGATCGGCGACGGCATCGATAGCCAGCCCATAGCCATTTGCCCCCAATCCGACAATAAGGCCTGTGGCCACGCGTGAAATATAGGAGCGGCTGCGGAACCATTCCCGGCGGTGGATGTTGCTAAGGTGCAGTTCGAGGATCGGCGCAGAGATCAGCTGGAGGGCGTCGTGGAGGGCGATGGAGGTATGGGTATAGGCCCCAGCATTGATGATCAGGGCGGCACAATGCTGGCTTGCATGAACCTTGTCCACCAGCGTGCCTTCGGAATTGGACTGAAAAAAGTCGAGTTCAAACCCATGAACGGCGCAGCGGCGGGTGCATAGGGTCTCGATTTCTGCCAGCGTGGCGGTCCCGTAGACGCCGGGGTCACGCTGCCCCAGCATGTTCAGATTCGGGCCGTTCAAGATCGTGATTTTCATGGGTCGGGTCTTAGGAAAACAGACGCGAAAATCAAGCAACTCGACCCGCGCAGCGCAGGCAAAGTGAGGCCACCGCCCGCTCTCGCCACCCCCTGTCGCGCTCAGCGCTTGCTCATACCAGCGGCAATTATAAATGACTCTTATGATCGCTGGTATAAGGGCCGCGACTGCGGCCCCCCAAGCGGGCTCCAAGCCCGAAGGGCGCAGGGAACGCCCGCGCCAAAAACAAGCGGCCCCGAGATCGGCGCGAAAGCGCCTCGGGGTATAAGCGAAGGCCCCGTCGCGCGGTCAGGCTGAGCGAGCGGCGCGAGCGAGGTGAGACCGCATCAAACAGGCGAAACGCAACGCGTTTCTGCCGTGAGACATACAACGGCCAAAAAAAGCGTCAACTTTTTTGGCCGTTGGTCATAGTACACGACAGTAAGGTCTCAAGACACCCGTGAGTGAGGCTTGGGCCAATACCGGCATGCATTTTCTGGATCCATGAGGATGAGCCGCCTGAGCTCATCAAGCCCAATTCTGAGCAGTGTCCCGTGGAGTGGTGTAAGAGCGGGGAGGTTATCGGCGCCAGCTAGCTGACGGTGATGACCTCCTCGCTCCTGTCTAATCTGGCAGTGGCGGAGCCTTTGTTTAGGGTGTTTTTTGTAACCTACACCGCAAAGGAACTCCGACATGACACACGATCACATCGACACCCCCGCCACCGACCCTCGCTTAGAGCTTCTGGACCTTATTGAAAACCACGCATCGCACGATCTTCTAAGCGACATGCTGACCTTCGCTGCCTCGCAGCTCATGGAGATGGAGGTCAGTGCCAAGACGGGTGCCTATCTTGGCGAACGCCGCAGCAATGAACGCACCACCCACCGCAACGGCTATCGATATCGCCCCTGGCAGACGCGGGCTGGCAGCCTGAACCTTGCCATCCCCAAGCTGCGCAAAGGAACCTACTTCCCCTCGTTCTTGGAGCCCCGCCGCCTTACCGAAAAAGCCCTGACCGCCGTCATTCAAGAGGCTTATATCAAGGGCGTCTCCACACGCGCCGTCGATAATCTCGTCCAGGCCTTGGGCGGCACAGGCATCTCCAAGAGCCAGGTATCGCGCCTATGCGAGGAGATTGATGAGCGGGTTCAGGCCTTCCTTAACCGACCCATTGAAGGCACCTGGCCCTACCTCTGGCTGGACGCGACCTACATCAAGGCGCGAGAGGGCGGACGCATCGTCTCCAAAGCCGCTATAGTCGCCATGGGCGTTAATGATCGCGGTGAACGCGCTATCCTGGGCCTGGGCATTGGCCAGAGTGAGGCGGAGACCTTCTGGAAAGACTTCCTGCGCTCACTAGCTGATCGAGGCTTGCGCGGCGTCCAGCTCGTCATCGCCGATGACCATCGCGGCCTCACTGCGGCGGCGGATAAGGTGCTAAACGCTCCTCGCCAACGCTGCCGCGTCCATTGGATGCGCAACATGGGCGCTTATGTTGGCGTTAAGCATCGCCCCGTCGTCACGGCCATGATCAAAACCATCTTTGCGCAAGATGAGTTATCAGACGCTGAAGCTCAATGGAGCGTTGTTCAGGATTCCTTTGCCAAGCAGTGGCCCAAGCTCGCCGCAGCAATGGAGGCTTCCCGCCATGAGGTGCTGGCCTATATGGCCTTCCCCAAGACACACTGGACCAAGCTGCACTCCACCAACCCCCTCGAACGCCTCAACAAGGAGATCAAGCGGCGGACCAAAACCGTGGAGATCTTCCCCAACGAGGCCGCCATCATACGCCTCGTCGGCGCGCTCTTAGCCGAGCAAAACGACGAATGGTGCGTGGCCAGAAACACCTATATCAAATGGCCCGAAAACGGCACCAACATCGAAAGAGAAAATAAGCCCGTGACAAACACACTCATCAGCGGTTAAACTAAACTAACCCGACCAAGGGCCGAACCGCTTACACCACTCGGCGGGACACTATCCATTTCTTTGGAAGGGTAAGCATCTGCACAATCAGTGAGGATGACCAGTCTTGATCAAGTATTGTGTCCTGAAAAAAGCGTTGAATACGGCCATTGAACCGTCCCGGGTTTATCGGCGGGTGATTTGTTCAAATGTTAGGCGGCTAGATCATAGCCATGTTTTTCTTTTAAGTATGTCTCCTCTTTTTGGCTAGGGGTTAGGTATCCGATGGATGAGTGGATGCGTTTGGTGTTGTACCACTTGATCCACCTGGCGGTTTGCCACTCGACATCTGCTCTGGATTTCCAGGGGCCGATGCGCTCAACGACCTCTGTTTTGTACAGGCCGATGGTGCTTTCTGCGAGCGCGTTGTCGTAGCTGTCGCCCACGCTGCCCACCGACATATCAACGCCTGCCTCTTCTAGGCGTTCGCTGTATTTGAAGGACATGTATTGGCTGCCGCGATCACTATGGTGAATGGGCTTGATGCCATCTACCGATATGGGTCTGCGTTGATGCAGGGCCTGCTCCAGGGCGTCCAGCACGAAGGCCGTTGTCATAGAGGTGCTAACCTTCCACCCCACCATGCGCCGTGCAAACACGTCGATGACGAAGGCCACATAGACATCTCCCTGCCAGGTTTTGACGTAAGTGAAATCACAGACCCATAACTGGTTAGGGTAAGAGGCATGGAACGCCCTGTTCACCCGATCCTCTGGGCAGGGCAGTGCCTTATCAGGATTGGTGGTGATGACGGGCTTTCCCCGCACCAGGCCTTGATAACCAGCCCTTTGCATCAATCGCTCTACCGTGCACTTGGCGATGGCATAGCCTTCAGACTTGAGCTGATGCCAAACCTTGCGGGTGCCATAAATGCCATCGCTCTCATCATGATAGACGCGCTTGATCTCAGCAAGATCAGCCTCATCCTGATTTGCCTTACGACTGCGCAGATCAGGGTTGCGCGCCATAGAAGCATGACGGCCATAGGTTGAGGGCGCGATGGACAAAACCTTCGCCATCGGCTCGGCACCGAACTCTTGGATATGATCGCTCATAAAGCTCACGACTTGGGAAACGGGCGGCCGAGCTCCGCCTGTGCGAAATAAGCCGAGGCCTTCTTCAAGATCTCATTGGCTTGGCGAAGGTGGCGGACCTCACGCTCCAGTTCTTTGATCCGCGCCTTATCTTCCGTGTTCAAACCAGGGCGCTCACCTGCATCCTTCTGGGCCTGATGACACCAGGAGCGAAGGCTATCGGGAGAACAGCCTAAGCTGCTGCCAACGGCGATATAGGCCGCTTTATCACTGGCATAGGAACCACGCTGCTCGGAAAGCATCCGCACAGCACGCTCACGAAACTCCGCATTATAACGGGCGGTGTATCTTTTGTTCGACATGGGTCTTCCTTAGAGAATTGGACCCGCCGATAAACCCGGGACGGTTCAGGCGGCTCATCCTCATGGATCCAGAAAATGCATGCCGGTATTGGCCCAAGCCTCACTCACGGGTGTCTTGAGACCTTACTGTCGTGTACTATGACCAGCGGCAATTATAAATGACTCTTATGATCGCTGGTATAAGGGCCGCGACCGCGGCCCCCGTAGCGGCACCGAGATGAGCTAAGAAAGCGCCTCGGGGTATAAGCGAAGGCCCCGTCGGAGGCGAAACGCGAAGCGTTTCTGCCGTGAGACATAAAACGGCTAAAAACGTGTCAACTTTTTTCGCCGTTGGTATAAGACGTTCCCATCGCTATAGCAAACTCCATAAGCCATGCGCACAAGAGAAGCTCGCAATTTATATTCTTAGAACCGTGCTCTCTTTAATGGTCTCCATGGCTAAGCTACTGGTCACATTGAAGAGGTTTATGCGTCCGATGAAGCGTTTATAGAAGGAATCGAAGTCTCGGCTGCTCGCAACCCTGACCTTCATTAGGTAATCAATATCACCGGTTAAGCGATGCACCTCTTGTATTTCGGGACTTTCTTTGATGACTTCTGCGAAGGCATCTAGCCAGTCTTGGCTGTGTTGGTCGGTCCGTATGGACACAAAGAAGGTCTCCCATAGGCCCAGCTTTTCAGCATCTAGGAGTGCGACCGTTTGGCGGATGATGCCTTGGGCCTTAAGCTTCTTTAGTCTGCTCCAGACCGGAGTCCGGCTGGAACCCACCTGCGCCGCGATCTCTTCGATTCCCAAGTCCGCCTTGGTTTGAACAACGCGGAGAATTTTCCGATCCAATTCATCAAGATTGGAAGCTTTCATCTAAGATCCTCCAAGTTCACGATATATTCCTGATCAGTCCCCATCTTAGGCTTCCTTGTTCTTATTTTTCCTATCCTGTTGCAAATTCTGAGAAAATTTTCTTCATTGATAGCATCAGACGAGGGCAGAATGAAGTACTTTCCTATCTTTCTAAGTTTTGAAAATCGGAGCGCGGTGGTATTCGGCGGCGGCGCTGATGCAGCTGCAAAGCTGCGATTGCTGCAAAAGACCGACGCGCCTCTCTATGTCGTTGCCTCTCATCTGAACCAGGATGTTTTGGATCTAAAGCATGCGACTTGGATCAAGAGCGCGCCCCTGGAATTCACACTCCCCAGAAATACGGTCTTAGTCTACGCCGCGACGGGCGATGCGAGGTTGGATCGACAACTTGTCGTCAAGGCTCAAGCGAAAGGTATCTTGGCCTGCGCCGTTGATCAGCCTAGTTCAAGCGATTTCCTTACCCCTGCAATCGTGGACCGCGATCCGATTATAGTTGCCATCGGCACCGAAGGGACAGCGCCTGTTTTAGCGCGCGATCTTAAGTCCAAGATAGAGTCCCAGTTGGAGCCGAGTTTGGGTGCGGTCGCAAAAGCAGCGGCCCGTCTTCGCCCCCTTGTCGCGAAAATCACTGAAGCGGGGGGACAGCGACGGGCTTTCTGGCATACATTCTTTCGACGGGCTCGTGTTCAACCAGCCTGCGCCGCAGAAATAGGGCATAACCTTCTCGCAAATCTACGGCCAACGAAAGCCAGATTGAGCTTTATTGATGCGCCCGCCGGTCAAGCCAGCCTAGACCAAGCGGGACGAGCCGCCCTGCATGCGGCAGATCTTGTGATATTTGGTACAGACGTTGCCTCAAGTGTTCTCGAGCTAGCTCGGCGCGAGGCTAGGCAGGTCAGGTATGACAAGTTGAGGAATGATCAAGTGGCAGAAGCCCTGTCCAGCAACCAGCATGTGGTTTTGCTTCGTCGCCGGGCGGGACAAGATCATCTCTCTGAAATCGCTGCTGGATTTGGTGTGGTAGCGGAAGTCTTTCCTCGACCGCCCGCTTACTCTAGCGGGAATGTCACGCCCTTCGCAAAGGCAGCCTAGGGAGAACGCTGCCGATGCCTGCTGTTTTCTTAACCGCCAATGATCTGCGATCCGGTCATATCGTGTATTGGACGAACAAGGGTTTTTGGAGCCTAGATCCAGCTCAAGCCTTGCTCGCGAGCACTGAGGAGGGCCAAGCCGCCCTCAACCTCATCATCGAAAACCCCAAAACTGAACTCGATGTCGTGGGTCCCTATCTTGTCACTGCACATGAAGGGGAAATCACGACCCTCCAGCCCGAGACCCCGAAAAAGCTTCGGGAAGTTCGGCGTTTGATAGGACCTGAAGTCGATCTTCTCCACATTCAAAAGGCCGCCTGACCCGTGTACCAATATGACCAATTTGATCAGGAGTTTGTTGCTGCCCGATCCGCCGAGTTCCGCCATCAAGTTGCGCGGCGGTTGGCGGGAGAGTTGAGCGAAGATGAGTTCAAGCCGCTGCGCTTGCAAAACGGCGTCTACCTACAACTCCATGCCTATATGCTGCGCATTGCCATTCCCTACGGGGAGTTGAACACCAGGCAGCTTCGAATGTTGGCCCATATTGCCGAGACCTACGACAAAGGCTATGGTCACTTTACCACGCGCCAGAACATCCAATTCAATTGGCCCAAGCTGATCCATATCCCAGATATCTTGGACAAGCTCGCCAGCGTCCAGATGCATGCCATCCAGACCAGCGGCAATTGTATCCGAAATGTAACGTCGGACGCCTTCGCCGGGGTTGCCGCCGATGAGTGGATCGATCCGCGCATTGCCTGCGAGCTATTGCGCCAATGGTCTATGCTGCATCCAGAATTTGCCTTCCTGCCGCGGAAATTCAAGTTTGCGGTGATTGGCGCGGCAGAAGATCGGGCGGCCATGAAGTTTCACGACATCGGCGTTTGGGTGAAGGCCGATGACCAAGGCGGGCCTGTTTTCGACCTTTGGGTCGGCGGAGGCCAAGGACGCACTCCGCGTGTGGCACGCCTGTTCAAAGAGGGTGCTTCCCTAGCCGACCTCCTGCCTCTGCTTGATGCAATGCTACGGGTCTACAACTTGCATGGGCGGCGCGATAATAAATATAAGGCACGCATCAAAATTCTGGTCGATGAAATGGGTCTAGAGACCTATGGCCAGGAGGTTGAAGCCGAGTTTAACGCCCTCGACAAGTCGCCCTTCGCCATTGTTCCCCAGGAGTATGCGCGAATTGCGGAGAATATGGCCTGTGCCGGCCCCGCGCTTGAAGCGACCAACCATAGGCTCGATACTAAATCCATCGGTGACGATCTGTGGCTGCAAAACAATGTCCATGCGCATAAGGTGCCAGGCTATGCCCTTGTCTCCCTCTCTCTAAAACCTGAGGGCGGCGTGCCAGGCGATGCCACGGCAGACCAAATGCAGATCATCGCGAACTTGGCCGACACCTATTCTAAGGGTTTACTGCGCGTTACTCATCGTCAAAACTTGGTTCTGCCGTACGTGCGAGTGTCAGACTTGCCTGCCCTCCACGGCGAGCTGCAGGCCCTGGGCCCCGCGACAAGCAACATTGGCAGTGCGAGTGACATAATCGCCTGCCCTGGGCTCGACTATTGCGCCCTGGCTACCGCGCGCTCTATCCCCATCGCTCAAGCGCTGAGTAAGACCTTGGTGCCGCGCGAGACCAAGGGCGATCTTGACGGCGTAAGCATCAATATTTCGGGCTGCATCAATGCCTGCGGTCACCACCATGCTGCAAATATCGGCATTCTGGGCCTTAACAAAGCAGAGCGGGAGAACTATCAAATCACGCTTGGTGGTCGCGCCGATTCGGGCGCACGCATCGGGCAAATCCTGGGTCCAGGGGTCGATGCCGATCAAGTGCCGACTGTCATCAACCGTATTTTGGACATCTATCTTCGTGCGCGTCAAGCTGGAGAAGACTTCAGCGCGGTCTACGACCGGTTGGGCAAGGATGTGTTTAAGGAGGCCGCCTATGTGGATCTTGCACGATAAGGGTCAAAGCTTCCTCGAAGCCAAGGCAGGTCAGATCGTCCCGACCAAGCGGGTCGATGCTGGGGAACCTGACCTCAGCCTGGATGGTGCGGGCGTCCTCGAAATCAACTTTCCAAGCAGTACGGACGGGCGTGGGTTTTCGCTGGCCCGGCGTCTTCGCCGCCTGCGTGGCCCGCAGACGAAACTGGTGGCGACGGGACATCTGCTACCCGATCAGGCGCGCATGGCGCTGCAGTGCGGGTTTGATGAGATTTGGCTGGAAGACGCGCTGGTCCATCGCCATGGCCAAACGGCCTGGCGGGAGGCGATAGCAAAGGCTGCGAGGGACCTTTATATCAGCAACACCGCTGATCGCCTGGCCGCCTCATGGGGTTGGGATCAGCGGCATCAGGGCGAGGTGCAGATCCACTCGCTCACCGCCGCGGAAACGTACGACGAGCTAAAGAAAATCACCAACGGCAAAATCCTAGATGTGCGGACAACAGCTGAACTCAGCTTTGTCGGGCGGGTCAGTTACCCCTTGTGTGCTTTTGTCGAATGGAAAGGGTTTCCCGATGGCACGATTAACCCAAACTTCGTTTCAGAGGTTGAAGGCCGAGGCTTGAGTAAAAACTGCCAGATTTTCGTCCTGTGCCGGAGCGGCGTTCGCAGCTTGGACGCTGCACGCGCCCTGCGTACAGCAGGCTATAAGAACCTAACCAACATCGCCGATGGTTTTGAGGGTGATTTGAACGCTCATGGCCGTCGCGGCACGGTCAATGGTTGGAAGGCAAGCGGCCTCCCCTGGCAGCAGCAATAGAGCGCGCCATGCACCAACTCAAAGTCTTAGAGACCCAGCACTATACAGACCGCCTCTTCCGATTCAGGGTCGAGCGGCCCAAATCTCTGCGCTTTCGTAGTGGTGAGTTCGTAATGATTGGTCTGCCGAAGAAAGATGGGAAACCGCTGCTACGCGCCTACTCGATTGCCTCGCCGTCCTGGGACGATCAGCTGGAGTTTTACTCGATCAAGGTGCCCGACGGGCCGCTCACCTCCCGACTGCAGAAAATTAAGGGCGGTGACGAAATTGTGATGGGCAAGAAGCCTGTTGGGACCCTGGTCCTGGATGCGCTCAGGCCTGGCAAAAGGCTCTGGCTCATCTCAACGGGAACGGGCGTTGCCCCCTTCGCCAGCCTGATTCGCGACCCTGAAGTCTATGAGCAATTCGATGAGGTCGTCCTCACTCACACGTGCCGCCAAGTCGCCGAGTTGGACTATAGCCAAAGTTTGGTCGCGCAGACTCGCAATCATGACCTCCTCGGGGACCTCGCGGCGGGCAAGCTCCGATACTTTGCCAGCACAACTCAAGAACCCTCCGCACAAATGGGCCGGGTAACCGACTTGATAAAGAGCAGGGTCTTGTTTGAGACCTTGGATCTGCCTGGCTGGTGCCCAAACACGGACCGCCTTATGATCTGCGGCTCCTTGGACATGTGCAAGGATGTAGCGGCCCTCGCTGAGGTGGCGGGCCTGCGCGAGGGCGCCAACTCGAACCCTGGCGATTTTGTCATGGAAAAGGCCTTTGTCGGTTAACCATGGCCCAGGCTCCCCAAACCCGCGTGATCCACGACGGCATTGAGCGCTCGGCTTATGGCGAAACCTCTGAGGCGCTCTACCTAACTTCGGGTTTTGTTTACGACAGCGCGGAACAGGCTGAGGCGCGGTTTCGCGGCGATCAAGATGAACAGGGCAAGTTCATTTACTCCCGCTATGGAAACCCTAGTGTTCAACTGTTTGAGGAGCGGTTGCGCATCTTAGAGGGCGCAGAAGTCTGCGTCGCAACCAGCAGCGGCATGTCCGCCATGGTCGCCAGTCTGCTCTGCCATCTGCGTGCCGGCGATCATGTGGTGGCGAGCAAGGTCCTATTTGGCTCCTGTTTGCAAGTCTTGCAGACTTATCTACCCCGCTTTGGCATTGAAACAACCTTAGTGGACGGCACGGACTTAGACGCCTGGCAGTCTGCCATCCGACCCTCGCAAACTAAAGCCCTGTTCTGCGAAACACCCGCTAATCCAACCCTCTCGCTGGTCGATCTCAAGGCCGTCAGCAATCTAGCCCATGCGGCAGAGGCGCTGCTTGTCGTCGACAACGCCTTCTCATCCCCCATTGTTCAACGCCCCATGGAGCAAGGCGCTGACGTGGTAGCCTATTCCGCCACAAAACATCTCGACGGCCAGGGTCGTTGTATGGGGGGGGCCGTCCTTTGTTCCGAGGCCTTTTATAGTGACCACTTGCAACACTATCATCGTCACATGGGACCGAGCCTGAGCCCTTTCAACGCTTGGACACTTGCCAAAAGCCTGGAGACTCTAGACCTGCGCGTAACCCGCATGTGCGAAACAGCCCTGTGCGTGGCTAGGGCCCTTGAAACCGTTCCCGGCGTCAAGCGTGTCCTCTATCCAGGCTTGGAAAGTCATCCTCAACACAATTTGGCCCTTGCGCAAATGCAAACCGGTGGCAGTCTCCTCGCCTTCGAAGTAGAGGGTGGCAGACAAGAAGCTTTTGCTTTCCTCAATCGGCTAAAGCTGATTCTTATTAGCAACAACTTGGGCGATGCCAAATCTCTTGCTACCCATCCCGCCACCACCACCCACCGCACGTTGAACGAGGAGGGGCGGGCGGAGGCAGGAATTTCAGATGCTCTCATTCGGCTTAGTGTTGGACTGGAAACGGCAAAGGACCTCATTGATGATCTTTCGGCACCTGTCGGCTGCTCTGATATCAACGGTCATAAAAAGTGACCTTTTTATGACCACCCGAGTTCTGGATAATACCAGCGGCGATTTAAAATGACTCTTATGATCGCTGGTATAAGGGCCGCGACTGCGGCCCCCGTAGCGGCCCCGAGATGAGCTAAGAAAGCGCCTCGGGGTATCAGCGAAGGGGAGGCGAAACGCGAAGCGTTTCTGCCGTGAGACATAAAACGGCTAAAAAAGTGTCAACTTTTTTCGCCGTTGGTATTAGTAGCTTGATCTCAGCACGCGCATGGCAACGCGCCGCGCGACGGCAACGCACAGGCTTGTGAGCAGAAGCGGAATCAAAATCAGCGCGGCAAGTTGCAAGCCGCCCAACTGCGCCGCGCCGATGGCACCGCGCGCGGCGAGCCATTGATTGAGCCCCCAGAGCAAGCCCGCCGATGCAAGGGCACCTAAGAGCGACCCGATCAACGCCCGCACGAACGTGGTGGATTGAAACAGCAAAGCGCCGAAGGCGTCGGTGGCGCCGAGCTGATGAACCACCCGCAAGGTGACCTCATGCATCTTCAAGCTTAGAAGCAAGGTGAGGCTTAGCAGGGCAATGACCAGGGCCATCACCAAGGCAAAAATACCCAGACCCAAGTAGAGGGCTTGGCGGGTCTGCTGCGTGCCCGCTTCCCGCCAGGTGCGAAAATCGTCAATGTGGGCGGAGGTCATGTCGCTGACGGCGAATTGCAGGTTTTCCATATTGGCGTTCTGGCCCGGGCGTTCACGCAAATCCAGGCGCACAAGGCCGCCGTAGAGCTGGTCGGCAACGTCGAGCTGGCCAAAAATCACGCCGAAGCTGGCTTCTAGATCGGGACCCGCGGCGATCTGAACAGACGCAAGGGCTTGGTTTTCCTCGAGCCGTCGCACCAGCGCCGCGACTTGATCGGCGAAGGTCTGGGGATCGGTGGCGCCTTGAACCAGGTGAATGGCCAGGTGCCCGTCCACCTGCGCATTGGCGTAGGCGTTGCCCCGCGCGATTTTTAAGGGCGCGATGGCCGCAAAGATGCTAACGAGGGTCAACAAGGCCAAAATGAAGGGCAGCAGCACGCGCTCCGGACTGCGCGCCAGCCGCAAGGACGGGCGGCTGAGGGCCAAGAGGTAGCTAATGACATCGGAAATGCGGGTCACGCGGCAGGCTCCATCTGTTCGGCCATATGGGTAACTTGCCCCTTGGTGAGGTACAGCACCGGCCGGTCGCAGCTGTGGGCCAAGGTGGAATTGTGCGTGGCAATCAGCACTGTGGTGCCGCCTCGATGTAGCTCCAGGAACAAGTGCAGAAGCCGCTTTGCCATCGCATCGTCGACGTTTCCCGTTGGTTCATCGGCTAAGAGCAGGGTCGGGCGGGCGATCACCGCGCGGGCGATCGCCGCGCGTTGCTGTTCCCCGCCCGACAGCTCCGCCGGGTGCCGATGGACCACGTCGGCTAGGCCGACCCAGGCCAGCAATTCCTTCACGTGCCCCGATTCCTGGCGATTAAAGGTCCCCGCAACCTTCAGCGGCAGGGCGACATTTTCGCGAATCGTCATATGGGACAGCAGGCGAAAGTCCTGAAAGACAAAGCCGATTTTGCGACGCAAATTCGCCCGTGCCTCTCGGTCCAACACGGCGACATCTTGATCAAGGACGCTCACTTGACCTTCGCCTGCCCGCAACTCCATGGCGATAAGCTGCAGCAGCGATGTTTTGCCCGCGCCCGATGTCCCCGTCAAAAAATGAAACGACCCCGGGCTTAGATACAGATCGACCTGGCGCAAAATCGGCTCGGCGCCCGGGTAAGCAAAGGTGAGATTTTCCAGTCGAACCAAGGGGGCTCCTATACTTCGTGCGCGTGTTGCAGGAAACTCGCCAAGACTTTCTTGTCCCCCGCGCGGTCAAAACAGACAAAGACTTTGTTGCCGTCAAAATCGACGATTTCGCCGTAACCGAATTTGGTGTGGAAGGCGCGCTCGCCAATCTGAAAGTCATGGTCTTTCTGGCCCGTTAGCCAGTTGCCCTTGGCCTCCACATCGCGCTGTGGTGGGGCGGCGGGGGCGGTGCTGGTGTAGGCTTGGGCGCGGCGCCAGCCTGGGGTGTCGTAGGCTTGATCGCGGCCAAACGGGGATGGATGCAAGGCGCCCCAGTCCGTCGCGCCGCCGTAAGAACGGGTTCCGTGATCGCTCGCCAGTTCTACATGTTCCTCGGGCAACTCGGTCAAGAAACGGCTCGGAATGGTATCGGCGACGCGGCCGTGGATGCGCCGGTTTCCTGCGGTCGAAATGAAGAGGTTTTGGCGCGCCCGGGTGATGCCGACATAGGCAAGGCGCCGTTCTTCTTCCAGACCCTTGGTCCCGTGCTCGTCCATGGTGCGTTGGCTGGGGAACAGGCCCTCCTCCCAGGCTGGCAACCAGACGGCCTGAAATTCGAGACCTTTGGCAGCGTGCAAAGTCATGAGCGTGACCTTGTCTTCCGTATCCGCCTCTAAGGCGTCGAGCACCAGCGCCACGTGTTCCAGGAACTGCGGCAAATCCTCGAACCCGGCCATGGCGGTCAGCAGCTCCTTGAGGTTGTCCAGGCGCGCCGGCGCATCCGCGGTTTTGGCCTGTTGCCACATGGCGGTGTAGCCCGATTCTTGCAGCACCATCTC
Organism: Alphaproteobacteria bacterium; assembly: GCA_965228345.1. Taxonomy (GTDB): domain Bacteria; phylum Pseudomonadota; class Alphaproteobacteria; order UBA7985; family UBA7985; genus CAXQZM01. The sequence continues at coordinate 579,109 of CBDDHH010000004.1, forward strand.
GGTCAGGGCCACGTGGTCCTTGGATCGCGCGGCGTCTTGCCAATGCGCCAGGAGACGTAAAAACTCGTCGAGTTTGCGCCGTGCTGCAGTGCCCAGATCGTCGCTGGTCAACATGTGGTGCGCCGCTTGCATCAGGTTCAAGTCATGAGCGCGCGCATGGGTCCGCAAGGTCTGCAGCGTCGCGGTGCCCAAGCCGCGGCGTGGCGTATTGTAGATGCGCTCAAAGGCCAAATCATCGCTGCTTTGGAAGGTAAGGCGCAGGTAGGCGAGGGCGTCGCGGATTTCTTGACGTTCGTAGAACCGTGGGCCGCCGATCACGCGGTACGGCACCCCCGCTTCCAAAAACTGCTCCTCAAAGCCGCGCATGAGGAAGGAGGCGCGCACCAGAATCGCCATGCCTTGCAGGGCGGTTCCCTGCCGCTGCAAGGTCTCGACTTGTTCGACGATCGCGCGTGCTTCGTCTTCCCCCGACCAATGGGCCATCACCTGGACCTGTTCTCCTGGGCTATGACTGGCGGCGAACAGGGTTTTTTTGAGCCGCCCGGCGTTGTGGGCGATCAGGCCGCTGGCGGCGCCGAGGATGGGCGTGGTGGAACGATAGTTGGCCTCGAGACGAATGACTGTGGCCCCAGCGTAGTCCTGCTCAAATCGCAAAATATTATCGACCTCAGCGCCGCGCCAGCCGTAAATCGACTGATCGTCGTCGCCAACACAAGCGATGTTGCCCTGCCCGCCCGCCAAGGCGCGCAACCATAGGTATTGGGCCACATTGGTGTCCTGATACTCATCGACCAAGACGTACTTAAATTTCTGTTGGTAAGACCTCAGGATGTCAGGATTGGATTGGAATAGGGTCAGACAGTGCAGCAGCAAGTCGCCAAAGTCGGCGGCGTTCAGGGTTTTCAATCGATCTTGATAGAGGCCGTAGATCTTGGGCGCCCTGCCATCGGCAAAGTCGGTGTTGTTGGCGTCGCTGATTTTCTCGGGTGTCAAGCCACGATCCTTCCAGCGGGAGATGAGGGCCAGCAAGGCGCGCGGCTCCCACCGCTTGGGGTCGATATTTTCACCCTCCATGACTTGTTTGACCAGCCGCAACTGATCGTCGGGATCAAGGATGGTGAAGCTTGGGCGCAGCCCCACCCCTTCGCTGTGGGATCGCAAGATCCTTAAGGCGAGGCCATGAAAGGTCCCAAGCCACCAACCGTCAGTGGGCGACTCTAACAGGGCCTCGGCTCGTTCGCGCATTTCGCGAGCGGCCTTATTGGTGAAAGTAACCGTCAAAACTTGCGACGGCCACGCCTTGCCGGTGATCAAAATATGCGCCAGGCGTGTGGTCAGGGCGCGTGTCTTGCCCGTGCCTGCGCCCGCTAACATGAGAACCGCCCCTTCGGTGGTCAAGACCGCCTGGCGCTGGGACTCGTTCAGCCCTTCCAGCCAGGGCATGGGCAGGTTGTCAGCCATCATGGGAAGTGGGCTAACCCAGTTTGACACCCAGGTCATCCACAAAACAGGTGCGGGCAGCGTGAGCCTCGTGCTGATACCAAAACGGTGAAGTCTTGCCCCGTCGAACCCTTGAAGGATGCTGATGATACCAACTCCGCTAAAAATTGACATCCAGCGGAGTATTGTCTCACGGCAGAAACGCTTCGCGTTTCGCCTGTTTGATGCGGTCTCAGCTCGCTCGCTGCGTTCGCTCAGCTCGACCGCGCGACAGGGCCTTCGCTTATACCCCGAGGCGCTTTCTTAGCTTGTCTCGGGGCCGCGTGTTTTTGGCGCGGGCGTTCCCTGCCCCCTTCGGACTTGGAGCCCGCTTCGGGGGCCGCAGTCGCGGCCCAATACCAGTTCATAAAGAGTCTGTTTTAAGGAGAACTGGTATGATTAGGCAGCACATTCATATGCGCCCAAGAAAACCCGCTTTATGCTGAGGTCTCAGCCTTATGTCGCCGATCCATTCTCGACCGCCGATCGTGTTTCTTTGGCGGTGGGTGGCAGGCATCCGACTTGCTGGCAGGTCAAGCGCGCTGCCGTCGCCGCATAGAGGCCAAGCGTGCTCAGGTTCGTTTCACCGTGGATAAGACGCGCGAGCATGGCCGCCCCGAAGGTGTCACCTGCTCCCACTGTGTCGCCCAAGGGTTCCACTCTTTCCGGGCGAATTTCCGCGCGTTGCGCTCCATCTGACAAAACTGCCCCCTGCGCTCCGCGTGTTAGGGCAACGAGGGGAACGCCAAATTGATGGAGAATTGTGATGGGGTCCGTTCCTGGAAACAGGACATCGGCGTCTTCGTCGGAGAGTTTGACGACGCTGGCGAGGGCGCATAAGGCCCTAAGGGTAGCTTGATAGGCGTCCCAATCCTCAACAAGCTCGGCTCTCACATTCGGATCCAGCGAAATTTCAGTCCCCGCCTGTTTGAGGGCCGTCATATGATCTAGCCACAGTGCGGCGTCGGCCTTGGGGCACAGCGCTAAGCCGCCGATTTGTACCCAGTCAGGTCGGGGCATGCGGGCAAGATTCGCGCGATCGACGGCCCGATCAGCGACGTCTTGGCGATAAAACTGATAGCTGGGTTGCCCAGCAACGAAACTGACCACGGCCAGAGAGCTCGGGTTGGCGACCCGGGCAGGATAGGCATAGGCAGCGCCAAAATCTGCGAGTCGCGCCCGCAACTGATCACCGTAGGCGTCGGTGGACAGCGGACAGGCGTAGCCGACGTCGACCTCTTGATGTGCCAAGGCCAGAGCGGCATTGTAGGGGGATCCGCCAGGGCAAGCGGTGTAGATGGGGTTACCTGCTGGCGTTTCCTCCCCCGTTTGGATTAGGTCGATCAGGCTTTCTCCAAACACCAAAACCTGGGGCATTAGGTGGGTTCCTCACACACTGCTAAAGACAACCAAGTCGCCACCAAAGCAGGCTTGTCCGATCCCTCCAATTCAACCACCGTCTTGAACGTATGCAAAATCTGGCCAGGCCCGCGCAACTGCGCGTCGGCTAGGGTAAAGTGTCCTCGCACGCGCCCACCCACTGGAGCAGGACATAGGAAGCGAATTTTGTCAAAGCCGTAGTTGATGACTAGGGTTTGCCCAGGAAGTCGCGGTATGGCTTCAAGCGCCATGGGGGCGGTGAGGGCGAGGGTCAAAAAACCATGAGCAATGGTTGTCCCGAAAGGCCCCCTTACCGCCGCGACTTCATCGACATGGATAAACTGATGATCGTTTGTTACTTCCGCAAAGGCCGTGATACGGGCTTGATCCAGGGAAAACCAATTCGAGGTCCCGATCAGTTGATCAATTTTCGCCTGTTCGGTTGCGAGGAGGGCGCGTGAATCCATGACAAGAGGTTAGGGCAAGTGCGTAGGAAATGGCAGGGGGTTTCTGGCCTGTTTTAAAGTCCTGGCTCGGCTGCTTGACCCTATGTCGCACGTAGGTTTTATCTCAGGGCAAGAGTTGTGAAACGTGTTTCTTATGTCGCCACCTCGGCAAATTGAGGGTTCACTTCCGATCTTTTTGGATGAAGGATGGTTTGATGGTGTCAAAAAGGTGACACTTCAGCTACCGAAGGTGAAGAAGGTGACACTCCCGGTACCGAAGGTAAAGAAGGCGATACTTCGGGCACTGACGGAGAATCGGAAGATACGGGGACCGTTCTTTCTTCCATGGCCACGAGTGAAGCAATCGGAACTCAGTATGCCAACGCAATTGATGATGCCATCGGGGGGCTCTGGCGGATATGATCCAGGCGCCTATCGTCGGCTTCATGTTCTTTCCTCTCGTGAGGCAGACAAAGGGCTCATCTTATACCAGCGGCTGCATAGCGAAGGTTTCCAATTCAGGAATCCCGGCGATTGGGGGATGTGCTATGGATTTCAGACCTTATCTGGGAACTGAAGATGGATTTATACCAACTCCGCTAATAATTGACATTTTCAGCAGAGTTTTGTCTCACGGCAGAAACGGTCATAAAAAGGTCACTTTTTATGACCGTTGGTATTAGCTGTTCTCGGGGCCGCTTGTTTTTGGCGCGGGCGTTCCCTGCGCCCTTCGAGCTTGGAGCCCGCTTGGGGGGCCGCCGTCGCGGCCCTATACCAGTTCATAAAGAGTCTGTTTTGAGGAGAACTGGTATTACCTTTCTGATGCGGAGTGTTTTTGGTCGGCCAGACTTGAACTCTGCGATATCCCGGCGACTTCATCAGTTGTTTGACGGTGCAGTCGGCTTTAGAACCTAGACCATGAAACTCGCGATCCGAGGCGCTCGTCGTGGCTTGTCAGCGAAACTGCTGGGCTTGACTCTGGCCTTTATCATGCTGGCGGAAGTCCTGGTGTTCCTTCCTTCAATCGGGCGGGCCTTGCAAATGTACGGCGAAGAGAAGGTGATTGAACTTGAACGAGGGGCGCTGGCCTTTGAGGTTCTGGGCCCCGATCAAGCCGCTTCAAGCGTCTTTACCGAGCAGCAAGCCGCTGCCTTGCGAGGCCAGCTGTTGACGGACACGGGCTGGCAAGCCTTTGCCGCACGTCTGCCCAGCAACCGCACGATTCTCGCAGGCATGCCCACCCCTGCCCCTGTCATCGATTTGCAACATGGCAATCTGCTTATCTTTGTGGGCCAAGCGCTAGGACTGTTGGCCGACTTGGGACCGCCCGAGTTATTACGAGTGTCGGGCCGAACGCGCGATCGTATGGCAAAAGTAGACATATGGCTCCCAGACACGAACCTGCGGGCGGAGTTGCGTCGTTTCTCGGGTCGGATCTTGCTGCTTTCGTTGGGGATCTCGATCTTTGCCGCTGCCTTAGTCTATTTGTCGCTTCGGCGCATGATTGTTGAACCCATCGAACGACTACGGGGCCGTTTGGCTCAGTTTGCTCTGGCTCCACACGACGCCAAGGCGCGGGTGCAACCCAGCTTGCGGCAGGATGAGATCGGCTACATCGAGGCTGAAACACGCGCCATGCAGGAAACCATCGCCAACACATTGCAACAAAAGGAGCGTCTGGCCGCCCTTGGCAGCGCGGTCGCGCAAGTCAATCACGACCTGCGTGGTATGCTGTCCACCGCACTCCTGCTTTCCGATAGCCTGGAAACTTCGGACGACCCGCGCGTGGCCAAGGCCGCACCGATCTTAGCCAACTCTATTGAGCGGGCAGTGGACATGTGCGCAGCGACCCTGAAGTTTGCGACCGGCGACGATATGGGTGAGCAGATAGAGGTTGAAGCCCAGTCGCTTAAGGCAGGCCTGACGCCTCTGATACAAGACTGGTCCGTGCGATGGCCCCATGTGCGGCTCAGCATGAATGCACCCGGCGACTTTGAGGCCTTCTACGAAACAGGGTCTCTGCACCGAATTCTGGATAACTTGGCCCGCAACGCTGTGGAGGCGGGATCAACGACCCTTCAGCTCAGCGCCGAACTCACAACTGCTGAACCAGGTGCGGAGGATCCAAATTCGCCCCATGTCTGCCTTCGCCTGATCGATACAGGGCCCGGCATCGCACCCAAGGCCGAGGCAGACTTGTTCGTTCCCTTCAAGGGGTCAACCAAGCGTGAGGGCACGGGCTTGGGCGTCGCCAACGCTGCGAAACTGGCCGAGGCCATGGGCGGGGCGCTCAGTCTTGAAAAAACCGACTCCCAAGGCACTGTCTTTGTGGTTAAACTTGCGGCTCCTGTTGTCAGTTAGACTCGAGGCCCTTAAAGGTATGAGGGATCATCTCACAGACTCGCAACTTTAGGTTTCAATGGTTACTTTAACCCTCCCCGACGGGGCTCAACGCATGTTTGAAGGCTCCGCTACGGGACAGCAGCTCGCGATGGACATTTCACCAAACTTGGCCAAGGCAGCCCTCGCCATCAAGGTTGATGGGGCCATAAAGGATTTGACCCTGCCGATCACGACCGATGCCACGGTGGAGCTTGTTGCGCGCGGCAAGGCTGCGCCGGAGGCCTTGGAAATCCTTCGTCACGACTGCGCCCATGTATTGGCCGAAGCGGTGCAGGCTCTCTATCCGGGCACGCAAGTCGCGATAGGCCCACCCATAGAACATGGGTTTTACTATGATTTTTTTCGGCCCGACGGGGGCACCTTCAATACTGAGGACTTTCCCGCGATCGAGGCGAAAATGCACGACATCATCGCCGCCGGCGCGGCCTTCGAGCGTGAGGAGGTTGATCGAGAGGCGGCTCTTGCGCTGTTTCGTGACCAACACGAACCTTTTAAGGTGGAACTTATCCAGGGCTTGCCCATTGATGAACCCATCACCCTCTATCGCCAAGGCACCTGGACCGATTTGTGCCGCGGCCCCCATGCCCCTACAACCGCGAGCGTGGGAAAGCACTTCAAACTTATGTCCGTCGCCGGCGCCTATTGGCGGGGGGACGTCACCCGCCCGCAAATGCAGCGAATCTACGGCATTGCTTTTGAGGACAAACGGCAGCTAACCGCTCACCTAGAATTTTTGGCAGAGGCGGCAAAGCGCGATCATCGCAAAATCGGGCCTGAGATGGGCCTGTTTCATATGCAGGCCGAGGCGACCGGGTCGGTTTTTTGGCACAAGAAAGGTTGGACTCTCTATCGCACGGTCGAGGCCTATATGCGTCGCCGCCTAGATCAAGCAGGGTATGAGGAAGTTAGGACCCCGCAATTGGTCAATCGGAAACTGTGGGAGGACTCGGGCCATTGGGACAAGTTTCGCGAAGCCATGTTTACAACGGGCGACGCCGATGAAGACTGGGATTTGGCACTCAAGCCCATGAACTGCCCTTGCCATGTGCAAATTTTCAACCAAGATCTAAATTCATACCGATCGCTGCCGCGTCGCATGGCTGAATTTGGCTCTTGCCATCGCAACGAATCCTCAGGGTCCATGCACGGGATTATGCGGGTTCGGGCCTTTACCCAAGATGATGCCCATATTTTCTGTACGCCCGGGCAAATCAATTCGGAAACCGAGCGATTTATCGCACTGCTCAAATCGGTATATCGTGATTTTGGCTTTGAGAATGTGGCGGTCAAATTCTCCGACCGGCCGCCAACGCGCGCAGGATCCGACGATACATGGGATCGCGCGGAACGGGCGCTGCACGATGCCATTACAGCCATGGATCTGCCCTATAAGATGAACCCAGGCGAGGGCGCTTTTTATGGCCCCAAGCTTGAGTTTGTCTTGAAAGATGCCATCGGTCGCGACTGGCAGTGTGGCACCTTGCAAGTTGATTTTGTCTTACCCGAGCGTCTCGACGCGTCCTATATCGACAGCCACTCAGCCCGCCAGCGCCCGGTAATGCTGCACCGAGCGATCTTGGGGTCGTTTGAACGCTTCCTGGGAATCTTGATCGAAAACTACGAAGGCAAATTTCCCCTTTGGCTGGCCCCACAGCAAGGCGTGGTCGCTACCATCGTCTCGGCAGCAGATGCCTATGCCGCAGAAGTGCAAGCCAAGCTGGTAGCGGCAGGGTTACGCTTTGAATTGGATACGCGCAATGAGAAAATCAATTTCAAGGTTCGTGACCATTCGGTCAGCAAAGTGCCGTTAATCGCCGTGGTCGGCGAACGCGAAGCCAAGGACGGCACCCTTGCCTTGCGCCGCTTAGGGTCCAAGGCGCAGGAAGTCATGAGCTTAGATCGCGCGATTGACACCTTAGGGGCCGAAGCAAGAGCGCCTGATACCAAAGGCCATTAGAAATGACCCCTAAAATCGCTGGTATGATTTGAGCTTATACCAGTTTTCCTTAAGAATGACTCTTATGAACTGGTATAGGGCCGCGACGGCGGCCCCCGAAGCGGCCCCGAGATCAGCTAAGAAAGCGCCTCGGGGTATAAGCGAAGGCCGCGTCGGAGGCGAAACACGAAGCGTTTCTGCCGTGAGACCAAAAGCTTCATAAATGGGTCACCATTGATGAAAATTGGTATTAGCTGCAAAGCCCAACGTGACCTACGGCACCTTGGCCTCGCCCAAGTTCCCTCCTCAATATCAGGCCTTGTGGCAGTCTGCTTGGTGCTCGTTCACCAGTCCCACCGCCTGCATATAAGCATAGGCGATGGTGGTGCCGATGAAGCGCATTCCACGTTTTTTGAGGTCCTTGGCTAAGGCGTCGCTGATCGCGTCCGAGGTTTGAGCTTCCGCCAAGGTCTTGGGGCGTCTCTTGATGGGTTGACCATCAACGTAGGCCCAGAGGTAGGCATCAAAACTGCCAAACTCTTGTTGGATTCTGATAAGGGCTTGGGCGTTGGTCCGCACCGAGAAGATTTTGAGGCGATGGCGGACGATAGCAGGGTTAACCACTTGCCCCTCAAGTTCCGAATCAGTCATGCGGGCGCAGCGTTCGATGTCGAACCCATGAAAGGCGGCGCGATAGCCGGCGCGTTTTTGCAGAATCGTCCAATAAGACAAGCCCGCTTGTGCGCCTTCCAAAATCAGATCCTCAAACAGCTGCCGGTCATCGTGCACCGGCACGCCCCATTGCGTATCGTGGTAGAGGGCATAGGACTCCTGACCTGGGTCGTTACCAAAGCAGCGGCGTAGGGTCCTGTCGACTGTCATAGGCTTACCTAATACCAGATTTCATCAAGAATGACTCTTTAAGACTATCTGCATGACAGGCTCTATTCATTTTTTGGCATTGGCGCGTTAAAATAGATTCTTGATCCAATCTTGTCGCCCATTCAAGAGTGAAGTGCCCCACCTGGAGGGTCTAATACCAGCGGCGACTTAAAATGACTCTTTTATTCGCTGGTATAAGGGCCGCGACCGCGGCCCCCGTAGCGGCCCCGAGATGAGCTATGAAAGCGCCTCGGGGTATAAGCGAAGGGGCGGCGAAACGCGAAGCGTTTCTGCCGTGAGACAGAAAACGGCGAAAAAAGTGTCAACTTTTTTCGCCGTTGGTATAAGACCCCTTTGCCAAGACTGGTAAGGCTCGGCAAAATAGAAGTCAGCTTCAAGGGCTAAAGCGATGTCTTTGTGTTCTGCAAATTCCTTGCCAATGTCAGCGGTCAGGGTCAGCACCTCAGATTTATGAGCACCAAGACGCTCCTTAAGTTTGGCTGTGACGGTGACCGCCTTTTTTGTCAGCAACCTTAACCAGCACACAGAACTTGGACTTTCGATCCACCGCGCTCACAATAGCCCCTTGATGTTTTGCGCCGATGATGGTGTCGAGCTCCCAATCACCCAGGCGATCCTTTTGCTCAACAATTTCGGGACGTTCGTCAAGGTCCACGCGCCCAGGTATGCAGCCACGCCCGCCATAGGCTCCGCTGCGTTTGTTGTATTTCTTGCCGCTATGACGCAGGTTCGTATACAACTCGCCCCCGCTGCGCTTATCTGCCCACACATGTTGGTAAATCCATTCACAGCTCAGGGAAACGCCCCTCTCATAAACCATACGCCCGCTGATCTGCTCAGGGGGACCACTGTTGGCCCAGGCGATCATTGATCCACTGGGTCACATCTGCACTGGCCTTGTAAGGCCGCGCGCAAGCCTTGTGGCGATGAGTGGTAGCTCGTTGATGGGCGTGCTTATGGCGATAACTACGCCCTCCTGTGTTGCGCTTGATCTCTCGACTGATCGTTCGCGGGTCTCTTGATAGCTGCCCAGCAATGGCGCGATGGCTCAGACCGCCTTTCTTCAGTGCATAAATCTGGCAACGATCTTCATGGGCCAGATGACGATAGCTTTTGGGCATGGATGGCTCCTCCTAGTTCGCACCGAAAAGCTAATCCTTTCGCATCTGACCCGCTACCCTCCAGGTGGGGCACTTCATACTTGAATGGGCGTCCGTTATGATCTTTGAGAAGTTTTTTTAGCGCCTCCTGGGCCTCTTTGTCGGTTTTGGGGTGTTCGGGCCGCACTGTCATACGCCGAAAACCCAGCTTGTCCAAGTAGTTCCCCACTGTGCGCTCACTCACCTCGATCTTCATTTCTTGTTTGATCCGATCTGCTAAGGCTTTGCGGCGCCAACGTACAACGCCATCGCGCTCAACCTCAGGACCAGCCTTTACCCAAGCTGCAAGTTGGTCCATCTCAGATCCTTTGATGCGGGGCTTGGCTCCTGCGCCTTTGCGATCTTCCAAACCCCAACGCCTTCGTCATTATACCGATGGATCTAATCACGTAGCGACTGTCGGTCCATGCCGCTACTTTCTGCTGCGTACTTACGAGACGAGACCTTAGCATAAATCAGAGGATCGCAAGTCGATAGCAAGATATGGTGCTAACTTTGCTTTTATGACACCACATATTGTGGTCCTTTGATCCAAAGTCGAATTATGCTGAGGTCTCGAGACACACCTTCCAAAACAAGGGCTATGGAAAGCAATCGCCCGCCAACTCGACCATTCTTCGCCTTGCGTGCCAGCGCCAGCTAATCATCGGCACTCTTGTCAAGACGGGTAATGGGAGCCGCTGCACTAGACCTGATTCGCAATAGGGAGAAAGAGCACAGACGGACTTGTCCCTTAGTGCTTATCTCAGCAAATTTTTAAATTGATGTTTGCCAGAGCCGCGACATTCTTAGCAATCATGTTCTCATGTCGGTTTCCTCTGGAGATGTCAGAGAAAATGTTGAACTTTTTCATGCGTCCAATGCCATGCTCAACCTTCACGCGCATAGAGCTGAACCACTTATTGTAGTCTTTTTGTTCTTGGCTTAGATTTTGGTTCTTGGATTTCTTTATCGGGACTTCGCAGTTGGTTCCTACATAAGCTAAGTCGCCCAAGAGCAGGGTATCTGGTGGCTTGTCCAGATGGCTTTGATCATAAAGGGTTTTGTCGTGCTTGCGCCCAGGGTGAACGGGGCCACAAGCACGAATGCGCTTCTTATCATCGACGACAATTTGATGCTTATGAGTAAAGCGCTTCTTTTTCCCCGAGTAGATCTTCTTTCGGCCCTTCGATTTCTTGGGGCGCTGACAGGGGCGCTCGGTCCCATAGACAATCAGATATATGAGCTGCTCCTTATCATCCTCACTTAAAGCAAGCCTGCGCTCGGGCATCTGAAAATGGCCTGCCAATAGCTTGGTCATTGTACTGGCGGTTCGGATGCTCGTGCTATCTGAAACCGAAAATATCAAACCCAGAAACTCATGATTGATGTAAGTCCGATAATAGATCAGGCATAAAAGCAGCATCTCCTCAAAGCCTAGCTTATGGCTTGGCCCGCCCCCAATCGCGCGTTGGCGATGGGGGCGAGATAGACGCTGATGGTTGTGAGCCTCCCAAAGCGGCAAAATCTTCTCTGAAATGTCGTCAAAATCGCTGACCCTTATCCCACTTAAGCGGAAAAACAGGCGCGGTTGCTTCTTAAGGATTTTGAAGGTTCTCATAAAAAGGCTAGAATCAGCCAAATCTGACTTTGCCAAGACCTTTTTACACCAAAAAGCCCTTTTTCAGTTTATCGTGAAGCGGGTCTACTCATATCATACTCCTATTCAATGATCTCTGCATCGAACCAGAATTAGACCACCTTGGGAATACCTAAAATTATGAGTCGCTCGTTCTTGCCGCTGGTATTAGCTGACTTTTCGCTAGCGCGTCCAAATGGCGTTTTTGATCTGGCGTTGCAAAAAGGTTGCGTGCGCCTTTTGTTCTTCGACAGTGGGCGCATGGGGTCGAGCGGGGCGCTGGATACCTATGGGGCGCAAATCGGCGGCGAGCGTTTGCGCAGCCAGGGCTGAGGCTCCCAGGGGAGCCTTGTCACCGCCAAGACTGAGGCCTCGCTGACGACCGCCAGAAAGTTCTGCATAGACCTCAGCTAAGATCTCCGAATCGAGCAAGGCGCCGTGGAGAGACCGGCGACTGTCATCGACCCCCAGGCGGCGGCATAGGGCATCCAAGCTGTTCTTTTGCCCTGGAAATTTTTTGCGTGCGAGGGCTATCGTGTCGATGACGCGTGCGGGGTTCAGAGCGGGGAGGTCGAGCCGTGCGAGCTCAGCGTTGAGAAAGCCAATATCGAATTCTGCGTTGTGGATCACCAACGGAGCATCGCCCAAGAAGGCCAAAAACTCTTCGACGATCTCGGCGAACCGTGGACAGTCTTTGAGTTGTTCGTCGGTGATGCCCGTGATCTGAGACGCGCCCACGCTCATGGATCGTTCGGGGTTAAGATAAACCTGATAGGTACGACCCGTGGGGACAAGATCCGCGATCTCGACACAGCCAATTTCCACAAGGCGGTCGCCTTGCTTAGGATCAAGGCCCGTAGTTTCCGTATCAAGAACGATTTGACGGTCAATCATATAACACTTCTAATACCAACGGCGAAAAAAGTTGACACTTTTTTAGCCGTTTTATGTCTCACGGCAGAAACGCTTCGCGTTTCGCCTCCGACGGGGCCTTCGCTTATACCCCGAGGCGCTTTCTTAGCTCATCTCGGGGCCGCTACGGGGGCCGCAGTCGCGGCCCTTATACCAGCGATCATAAGAGTCATTTTATATCGCCGCTGGTATAATACCAACGGTCATAAATGGTGACTCATTTATGAAAATTCTGGTCTCACGGCAGAAACGCTTCGCGTTTCGGCTCTTTGAGGGTGCGGTCTCACCTCGCTCGCACCGCTCGCTTGGCCCGACCCTTGGTGGGGCGGTCTCTTCCACAACAAGGTGCTCGGGCAATTCCTATTTCATCCAGTAGGCCACCTAAAAGAAGGCTCTTGAGGAAGAAATCGAAGTTGCTGAGATGCGGATCTTGGTGGAGCCAAAGGCGGTCATGTTCCTGATCGGGTCGGTCATGGACTATCGCGAAGACCGCTTGTTTTCAGGGTTTGTATTCGAAAATCCCAACGAAACAGGCCGCTGCGGCTGTGGTGAATCCTTTACCGTAAATTGATATCCCTCTCAGCTTGGCCAAAGCAAATCTCAAGTCGGACCGAAGTGGGAACAGCCGCGCCAACTAAGGGTTAATAGCGGGGCTCTTTTCACTTCGCAATTCAACCCTGAACCAATCCCACTCTAGGCAGCGCACTTCGCTGTCGAATGGGCGCCTTAAGTTGCTTCCATTCGTGCTAAGTAGGTTTGGACTTCGGCGGCGATCACCCGCCCTGGCGTGCGATCAGGGTAGTAGGTCAAGATACGACCTTGGGCGTCGGTTAGGAAGATTAGACTGGCGTGATCGACACGGTACCCTGAAGGAAAAAACTCGTCGGGCACGTATTCAAATCGAATCCCAAAAGCCGATGCCATGCGCAGGGCCGCTGCGCGGTCTTTAGGCCGCATGGCAACGCCGTTGCCAGCGTAGCGGCTGTCCATATAGGCTGCCAATTCATTGTATTGACCGTCGATCGTATCGTCATCGGGGTCAAGGGTTACAAATACATTGGTGACCCGCACGCGCGCCTCGGGCGCATTTAAAGCGAGGGACTTCAAGGTCGCGGCGATGGAAACAGCAGCGTTCAGGCACACATCGGGGCAATTCATGTAGCCAAAATAGACCAGCCGCAGGTCGCCGTCCAAGTCCGACAGGCTTTGGATTTGGCCGTCGTGCGTTTGCGCGCGCAGGTCCCAGCCCTGCTGGGATCCGCGCGGGGAGTTGCCATGAAAATAGACAAAGCCGCCAACCGCAACCCCAAGAAACAGAACAAGCGGGAGGAGGGCCCGTCGCATCACAGAGGGGCAAATGGCTCGAAGGACATTAAATCCTCACTCAAAGGGCGCAATCTGGCACCCGCTTAGCCCTGAAGCTAAGCGCTGGCGGCCGTCAGACGACGTTTGAGCTTCTGCAAACCAGGGCCCAACTTGGTGTCTGGCGTGCCGAGCAAAAAGGCGTCCAGGCCGCCCTTTTTCTCAATGGTGCGAATGCCGCGCGTTGATAGGCGCAACTTGACGGTTTCCCCAAGAATGTCGGACAAGAACCGCGTATGCTGCATATTGGGCAACCAACGTCGGCGTGATCGATTGTTGGCGTGCGACACATTGTTTCCCGTTTGGACTCCACGCCCAGTAACTTCGCAACGGCGAGACATGGCTCTTACCCTCTAGTGTTCGTTTGCTTGTTAAGAGAGGGCGTTGCTAGCGCTCGCGCTCGCAAGGGTCAAGATCTAATCCAGCCTTAGCGGACCATGCACGAGGTGATTGCGTGCCTCAAAACACCCCCAGGCACCATCCCAGAACCGCCTTTTGGACATGGAGGCGATTTTCGGCCTCGTCAAATACCACCGACTGCGGACCATCGATCACCTCCGTGGTCACTTCCTCCTCGCGGTGAGCGGGCAGGCAGTGCATGAAAATCGCATCCTTGGCGGCCTGTGCCATGAGGGCGCTGTTGACCTGGTAGGGCCTCAGCAGATTGTGCCGCGACTCCGCCGCATCGTCGCCCATCGACACCCAGGTATCGGTAATCAGCGCGCGTGCGCCTTGGGCGGCGACCTCAGGATTGTGGGTCAGGGTTACATGATCGTTCAGATAGCGCCTATCGGGGGCCAAGGGCTCGGGCGTTGCCACCGCCAATTCAAAGTCGAACAAGTCCGCCGCCTGCATGAGCGAATGGGTCATATTGTTGCCATCGCCAAAGTAGGCCAGCCGCTGGCCCTTGATCGCGCCGCAATGCTCTTCAAAGGTCATGACATCGGCCATGACTTGACAGGGATGCCCTTGGTCGGTCAGGCCATTGATGACGGGCACGGTGGCCGCATCTGCCATCTCGGCCAGTATCTGATGGCCGAAGGTGCGGATCATAATGGCGTCGCAATAGCGGGACAGGACTTTGGCCGTATCGGAAACGCTCTCACCGCGGCCCATTTGCATGTCAGCGGAGGACAGGATGATCGCCTCCCCGCCCAATTGTTGAACGGCACGTTCAAACGACACGCGGGTGCGCGTTGAAGGTTTTTCGAAGATCATCGCCAAAGCCTTGCCCTTCAAAGGCAAGGCTTGGTCATCGCCCTGTGCGGCCGACGCCGATTTCCAGGCCTTAGCGCGTTCGGTGATGGTGCGTAAACTCGCCGAGCCCACCTCGGAAAGGTCTAAAAAATGCCGCATGGATAGGTCCCCACTGCAGAAGGAACCAGAGAGCATGACGGCATTTCGGCGTCACTGCAACAGGGATTCTTCAAAGGGGGTATGGGAGAGCAGGTCATAGCCCGTCTCGGTCACATGCACCTGTTGCTCCAACTTGACGCCTTGGCTGCCCCCCTCGGCGCCCACATAGGATTCAACGCACAGGACCATGCCAGCCTCGATAACCCCGTCGTAAGGGTTGGGGCCGCGAAACCCAGGGTTGATGCGCGGGTATTCATCGCACATGCCAACGGCATGGGCTAGGCACGTATAGGCGCCCTTGTGGTAAATCGGGTCTTGCGCATAGGCCTGCGCCTGAAAATCGGCAAAGCTTAGGCCTGGTTTTACCAGCGCCAAATTGTGCTGCACTTCGGCGTAGGCCAACTGATAGAGGTGCCGCTGTTCCTTGGTCGGCGCGCCAGGGCCGCAATGGAGCGTCCGGGAGATGTCAGCAAAGTAACCGAACGGCCCGATCATGTCGGTGTCAAAACCCACCAATTCGCCCGCTTGAACCTTGCGCTGCGTTGCTTCTTGATACCAGGGATTGGTCCGGGGCCCTGAGGCCAGCATCCGACCATCGTGCCAATCGCCTTGGTTGGCAAGATTGGTATAGTTCAAAATGCCCCAAAGCTGACATTCAGTTACGCCAGGGCGCAACGCTCGCCGCATGGTTTGAATGCCCAAATCGGCAACCGCGCAGGCCCAGGTCATACAGGTGATTTCATCCGCCGATTTCAGGATCCGCGCGGCTTCGGCAATCGGACTGCCGTCGATCACCTCAATACCACGCCGTTCTAAAGCTTGGGTGATCGACGGGTTGACATATTCGATGGCGACCTTGCCCTTGGGCGCACCGATGTCGATCAAGTAGGCGGCAACATCGCCCGCCAGCGCTGCCGCATGTTCGGGCAAGTTGAAGCCGCCGCAGAAGAACGAAATGGCGCGCGCGGCGGCGTAGCCGTCCACCCCTGGCAAATCGACGTAGGCGCCGTGAAGCACACTCGGCCCCGCCTGCGACATAAATAGGTACGTCTCAGGCATGTGCGATTGATAGAGCGCGTAGGTCTGGTAGTCGATGGCATAGCGCAGGGATATGGGTGAATGCAGGATCAGGCACGCCACATCGTGGGCGACCATAGTTTGGCGCAGACGCTGGGTTCGATAGGTGTGCAAACGCTCCAAATCCGGCGCTTCCAGCCGATAGGAGTCGTGCACGTCGGACCAGGTGTCCTCAAGAATCAACCGGTCGGGGGTTTTTAGCATGCGGCCTTGTTTGAGGGGTCATGCGCAAGCACAATATGCTGAAACCGACTTGGGTGCATCCCCTCGCCGCCTCTGCGACGCTGTGTCTCCAATCCGCGTGTCACCCACCACGAACTTCAAACCGACTAGCGCGGTCGCCTTGTCTTCGATGGGCTCGCGCGCGGCCTGGCGGCGGCGCGCGAAAAGAACGCTTGACGACCGCGCGCGGTGCGGATTAGGGGTCGCGATGGCTCTGGACGCCTGCCGCCCGCTGACTTTTTTGTCTTGGTGAAGTTCTGGATCAGATACGATCTTCCTCATCCTCGGCTTATGTCGCGTGGATGGTAAGGCGGGCCCCATCCCACTTTCTTGCGACACGAGCTAGAAGGAAAACGGGGTCATGTCTTCCCTTACCAATTCACACCCAAGATCAGGGCTCGTTTCAAAGAAACGGAGTGGCCTGGGCATGACACGCGATTTGCCAACCCTGGTGCATGCAAAAGCCGAAGCAAAGGCACTGCGCCAAGATCGGGCCACGAACGGACAACAGACCCGCCATGCAGAGGCCCTGGAAACTGTCGCGCATGGCTACGGTTTTCGGGACTGGAACGCCTTCCACGCTGCAATTCGGGACCTGCCTCCTCTAGGCTGGAGCGCTGGTGGGCGCGTGACAGGCACCTATTTGTCGCAGCCGTTCGTTGCGACGGTTCGGTCGGCAGAACAAGTGCAACCAGGGTGGTTTCGACTTGTCCTGGACCTTGACGAAGCGGTGGACGTGGTGCGGTTCGCGAGTTTCTCGAACCTCCGCAAACATATACGAATTGTCGTTGGACCTAAGGGCTATTCGAAGGAGCGCACCTCTGACGGAACCTCGCACTTGGTGCTAGCGTCCTGATACCGGGGGTACGAACGTCTGACTCTTCGAGCCGCCGCTACGACATCGTGTCTTAAATATGACCTTCGAGCACGCTGAGAATCACCCAGTGTTTGGCATTGCCGACCACTAAAGCCCCTGCTGCGCGCCGATCATCGATGGCACCTGTTTCATGCTTGGGACAGGCGATCAAAGCCCTCCCTTCGTACTGCATCGTTGCCAGGTCTTCTGTTTGTTCGATAACCTGGCAGAAGTCAGCGGGACTTGGAAAGGGTCTCAAGCCAGTCAACCCCGAAGCCTCTGGCGGGCTATAGGTTGTGATAGTGGCAGGTTCTGGAGGAACAGTTTTTACAAATTCGCAGGCGGTCAACGCGAACAAGGCGATGCTGATCGGGATTAAATTTAGCACTTTCATGCCCCCTCTCTCCACAACCCTTCAACTAGACTGCAGTCTAAGTCGATGGGAACAATCGACCTCAAGGAACATCTACGCCAACAAAGTGGCTGGCGCGGCAGGATTCGAACCTGCAATCTACGGTACCAAAAACCGGTGCCTTACCATTGGGCCACGCGCCATCTGTGAGGCCTGCGGCTTAGCCGCGAACCTAAGCACTTTCAAGGGGCATTTGCGGGCGAAGGATGTATAGACGCCTCTCGCCCATGCTGTCCTGGTTCTCCCCCCGCACGCCCTTGCCGCGCCTGTCTTTGGACCCGCAGAAGCGCGCGATTCTGCGACCCTTTCGGGACCAAGACGCGTCCGTCTTTGCATCCCAGATTCGCGCCACGCTCGCCCAAAACGGAACCGAGGGTCATATGTTGACCTTCCCGCCCAACTTTACCGAGCGCCAAGCCCGCGCGCGCATTCGCCAAACCCATAAGTGGTTGGCACGCGATCGGGGATGGTCGCTGGCCTTGGTCCATGAAGGGCAATTGGTCGGTCAGGTGCAGCTGATCTGCACGCTCCCCAAGCAACGCAAGGGCGAAATTGCCTATTGGCTCGTCCCCCAGGCGCGCGGCCAGGGCCTGGCCCGCCGCGGGGTTGCGACCTTGATTTCCGCCGCCCGAGAGCGATGGCCGTTGGAACAAGTCGAGGCAACGGTGGTGCCGTCCAACGCAGCCTCCATTTCTCTCCTGGAAGACTTGGATTTTACCAAACGTGAGTTGGCGCCGGTTCGCTATCGTGTACAGGGCCATTGGCGGCGGCGCACCGCCGACCTGCTGGTCTTCACCCGTGACGCCTGGAACCAAGTATGAGCAACAAGTCTTCCAAAACCGATCTCGAATGGCGTCAGAAGCTGTCGCCCGAAGCCTACCGCGTCCTACGCCAACACGGCACCGAACGGCCGGGCACCTCCCCTCTCAATCACGTCAAAGACCCTGGACAATTCACCTGCGCAGGCTGCGGAACCCCCGTTTTTTCCAGCACGGCAAAGTACGATAGCGGCTCGGGCTGGCCGTCGTTTTCCGCGCCCTTGAGCGAAACAGCCGTCGCAACACGGACCGACCATAGCTTTGCCATGACCCGCACCGAAGTCCATTGCGCCACCTGCCAAGGGCACTTAGGCCATGTGTTTCCCGACGGCCCAGAACCGACGGGCCTGCGCTATTGCATTAACGGTGTCGCCTTGGAGTTTGCTCCCGAGGCGGGGTAGCGAGGACCCTCAACTGTCCATCAAGAACCGCTGCCAGGCGTAGGCGCTGGCCTTGGGCGTGCGGGCCTGCGTGTCGTAGTCGACATGGACAAGACCAAATCGCTGCGCGTAACCTTCGGCCCATTCGTAGTTGTCGAGTAATGACCAAGCAAAGTAGCCCTTGAGCGGGACCCCCTGGTCGAGCGCGCGCAGGCAAGCCCCCAAGTGGGCATCGAAATAGGCAATGCGCTGCGGGTCGTGCGTCCCCGGGCACGCCATGCCGTTCTCGGTAACATAGAGCGGCAGCGCGCCCGTATAGTCGCGGGCGGTGCGCACCAAAAAGTCGGTTAAGCCGCGCGGATAGACCCGCCAACCCGTGGAAGTCAGCGGCGGGTCCGAGCGTTCGGGCCAGGGCAAGGGAGTCAGATCAAAGAAGTCTTGCCCATGGGACTGCCACTGGGTCTGGGTGTAGTAATTGATTCCCAGCCAATCGAGCGGCGCGGCGATCGTCGCCAGATCGGCGGCAAAGTCCTTGGGCAAATCGACCCCAAAAGCGTCCACAACTTCACTGGGATAGGCGCCCTGAAACAGCCCACTTAAGAACCAATCCTGGTAAAGGCGGCCCCAGCGGCGCGCTGCCTCGGCGCTCGCTGGCTGGTCGTCGGCGCCGACCGTCGCCTCCATATTCAAGACAAGACCGATGTTATGAGCGCCCTCGGCCCGCAAAGCCTGGGTCGCCAAGCCGTGCGCCAAAGGCACATGGTGCATGGCACGCGCCGTTGCGCGACGATCGCGATACCCTGGCGCATGGACGCCGAGCATGTGCGAAAGGTATGTGATGCACCAGGGCTCATTGAAGGTCGCGATGCTTGCCAAGCGGTCACCGAAGCGTGCGCCAACCGCGCCTGCATAGTCAGCAAATCGGTACACTGTCTCTCGGTTCATCCACCCCCCCACGTCCTGAATCTCGCTGGGCAAATCCCAATGATAGAGCGTGGCGAAGGGCTGCAGGCCCAGATTAAGCTGGGTGTCGATCAAGCGGTCGTAGAAGTCAAACCCCGCCGCACTCGCGGTTTCGGCACCGGGGAAAAGTCGCGGCCAGGAAAAGGAAAAGCGGTAGGCCGCAAATCCCAGATCCCTTAACAGGGCCAAGTCATGCTCATATTGACTGAGATGATCGCACGCGGTCGCCCCATCTTCGCGATTCCTTACATTTCCTGGCGTGGCGGCAAATGTGTCCCAGATCGTTCGCCCGCGGCTGTCCCCGCCGCCCTCAATCTGATAAGCAGCCGTGGCGCAGCCAAAGATAAAGTCGGGCGGAAACGCCGATCTGGCGCTTTGGAAGGTTGCGGATTGTGGGGACATGAGGCGTCCGTCGTACAGATTTAAGCAGCGGCGTCGGGCATCACCTCTAGCACGATACCCTTGACGCTGACGACCCGGATGCTCGTTTTTGCTGGCATATCGGCGCCAACGACGGTCCAGGTGCTGTCACCAACGCGCGCGCGGCCCTGACCGCCCTTGATCGCCTCGGTCACAATCCCAGGCGACCCGACCAAGTTGGCCTCAAAGCGATTCAGCTCTCGATCATCCTCCAAAACATTGGAGCCCGCCCGCAAGTAGGGTCGCAACAGGAACACCCCCGCCACGGAAGCGAGGGCGAATAAACCGATTTGCGCGCTGATGCCCAGACCTGGTATCAAGGCCCCAACTAGGGTGACGAGGGCGCCAAGGGCGAACCAGATCAAAACGAAGCCGGAAACGACAGTTTCCAAAATCACCAGCACGATGGCAAAGACTAGCCACCAGATCCATAGGGGCGTTTGGGCAAGAAACTCCATGGGACGTGCTTAGCCGTATAAGCGCCTTGATCCTAGGCTTTGGGTATCGTCCGGTTGGTTTTGCCTGCAGGTTTGGGCGCAGGGCCTGTTGCGTCCTTTGCCCCAAAGGTTTCCTTGGCGATTTCTGCGATTCCTGCAATCGACCCGATGACATTCGACGCTTCCATAGGCATGAGCACAACTTTCGCATTGGGCGCGCTGGCGATGCTTTGCAAAGCGTCGGTGTACTTGGTGGCGACAAAGTAGTTCACGGCCTGAATGTCTCCGCCCGCGATGGCTTCAGAAACCATGCGCGTGGCGGCGGCGTCGGCTTCGGCCAAGCGTTCACGCGCTTCGGCTTGCCGCTTGGCCGCTTCCAACTCGCCTTCGGCCTGCAAGATCGCCGCTTGTTTTTCACCCTCGGCGCGCAAAATTTCCGCTTCACGTGTGCCAGAAGCTTCCAGGACTTGCGCGCGCTTGTCCCGTTCGGCCTTCATCTGCCGCGACATGGAGGCCTGCAGATCGCTCGGCGGCGCGATGTCGCGAATTTCCACCCGCGTCACCTTTGTACCCCAGGGGTTGGTCGCTTGGTCGATAACGATTAACAATTCGGCATTGATACGATCGCGCTGGGAGAGCAGTTCATCCAATTCCATGGACCCCATGACGGTTCGAATGTTGGTCAGGGCCAAATTTTCCATGGCGCGTTCTAGATCATTGACTTGATAAGCCGCCTTCGCCGCATCGCCAACCTGATAAAATACCACCCCATCAACGGCGACGATGGCGTTGTCGCGCGTGATGACCTCTTGGGTGGGAATATCCATGACCGATTCTCGCATGTTCATGCGGCAACCTAAGCGATCGAGGAACGGCACGATGAAGCTGAGCCCAGGTTTTAGGGTCCGGCGATAGCGACCAAACCGCTCGACCGTGTACTCATAGCCCTGCGGCACGGTCTTGGCCGCGGACATGATCAGGAACACCGCCAAAATCAGCAGGGCGATCAGGGCGATGAACCCAGGGGAGATAAGGTCGAGCGTGTCCATGGGGCCTCCTTAGTTTACCCCGCATCATATCGTGATGAGAGCGATCCATTTCAAGGCGTCTTGACCCCCGCTAAGGGGCGACCCATAGGCGGGTCATGGCGATTCTCGACATTCTGCTGGCCCCGCACCC
Source organism: Alphaproteobacteria bacterium (assembly GCA_965228345.1). Lineage (GTDB taxonomy): Bacteria > Pseudomonadota > Alphaproteobacteria > UBA7985 > UBA7985 > CAXQZM01. The sequence continues at coordinate 600,828 of CBDDHH010000004.1, forward strand.
AACCCTCATCACCGCCGCGACACCCGTGGAAACGCTCAACGCCGACCTGCAAAGCTTGGCCGACAACATGCTGGAAACCATGTACGAGGCCCCTGGCATTGGGCTAGCGGCCAATCAGATCGGTCGGCTGGAACGGGTCTTTGTCATGGACTGCCAGCGCGACCCCAATGCGCCCCGCCAGCCGCGTATTTTGTTTAACCCGGAGATCGTCTGGCAAAGCGCCGAGCTTGCGTCCTACGAAGAGGGCTGTCTCTCCGTCCCGCAGCAATTTGCTGATGTGACTCGCCCTGCGGAGGTCCGGGTCACCTACATAGATCACAAGGGCGTCGTGCAAACGGCCCATTTTGCAGGGCTGGAAGCAACCTGCGCGCAGCACGAGATCGACCATTTGAACGGTATTTTGTTCTGGGACCATGTCTCCCCCCTCAAACGCAATATGCTAAGGCGCAAACTGGCCAAGCTAAAAAAAGAACAGGAACGCGAGGCGAATACCAGCGGCGATTGAGGATGCCCCTTTTTGTCCGCTGGTATTCCCCGCCCTTTTTTGGGCATGGTAGGGCGCGTCACGAGACCGATGAGCGCGTGTGAAAAAAACGTCATTCTGCGCCGAGCGCAGCGAGGTCGCAGACTCCATCATCAGCTGGCAGTCGATGGGACGGAAGGCACGAAACGGTCATGAAAAGGTCACTTTTTTATGACCGTTGCTATAAGGGGGCCGTGCCTGCCTAAACCTCGGGGAGTCGCCATGCGCCTTATTTTTATGGGGACACCAGATTTTGCCGCCTCGGCCTTGCAAGCCTTAATCGATGCGGGCCATCAGATCTGCGCGGTCTATAGCCAACCGCCGCGTCCAGCGGGGCGCGGGCAGCGGCCCCAACCCTGCGCCGTCCAGGCCCTCGCCGAGGCCCAGGGTCTGAAGGTTCTCACCCCCCGCAGTTTCAAAGACCCAGCCGTGCGCGCCGACTTTGCCGCGCACGAGGCCGAGGCGGCAATTGTCGCCGCCTATGGCCTGGTGTTGCCAAGTGATGTGCTGGCGGCCCCGGCCCACGGCTGCATCAACATTCACGCCAGTCTATTGCCAAGGTGGCGCGGCGCAGCGCCGATCCATCGGGCGCTAGAGGCCGGCGATCGCGAAACGGGGATTTCGCTCATGCAAATGCAGCGCGGCCTCGATACGGGACCCGTGCTTCGGGCCCGCACGCTGAAGATCGACCCCCTCGACACCACAGCTAGCTTGCAGACCAAACTCGCGCGCCTGGGCGGTGAAACCCTGGTCGAGGCGCTCCCCCAACTTGCCGACCTAGCCGCCGTTCCACAACCAAGCGTCGGCGTGACCTATGCCGCCAAAATCGATAAGGGTGAAACCCAAATCGATTGGTCACAGCCGCCCGAGACGATCGCGCGCAGAATCCGGGCCTTTTCGCCGTTTCCCGGCGCTTGGTTCGAGGTTGCTGGGGAACGGATCAAGGTCCTGAACGCCCGCGCCTCCTCGGGTGGCGTCCTGAACTTTAAGGGGGTGGAGCTGCTGGAGCTGCAAAGGGCAGGCAAACGCGCCCAACCCGTTGGCGCGTTCCTGGGCGGGTTCGATGTGACAAAATTGCAACAGATCCAAGGGTCGATTTAGGGGGGCAGCGCCGGTCTATGGCAACCTTTCTGGCCGTGTTCGAATACCAAGGCGGCCCGTACCATGGCTGGCAACGGCAGACGGGCCTCAAGACCGTGCAGGGCGAAATCGAGGCGGCCCTGCGCATCCTGTCGGGACGCCCCACGACGATCCAGGCGTGCGGGCGGACCGACGCTGGGGTCCATGCCTTGGCCATGCCAGTGAGCTTTGATCTTGCTGGGATCGACGCCAACGCCCTGCGCGAACGCCTCAACGGCTTGCTCGCGCCCCAACCCATCGCGTGCTTGGATGTGTATGCCATGCCTGCGGGGTTCAACGCCCGGTTCGACTGCCTAGATCGGGCTTACGAATACCGCATCCTGGCCCGCCGCGCCCCAGCCGCCTTGGACCGTGGCGCTGTTCATAGCGTGCGCGTGCCGCTCGATATGGCCGCCATGCAGGCAGGCGCGGCCTATCTGATCGGTCGCCACGACTTCAGCACGTTTCGGTCCAAGCATTGCCAGGCCGATAGCCCGCAAAAGACTCTCGATACGCTGGAGATTCACGAACGGAACGGGCGCGTCATCATCCAAACCCGCGCCCGATCCTTCCTGCACCATCAGGTCCGGCTCATGGTCGGGTCCCTGATCCAGGTCGGCAAGGGTCACTGGCGCCCACGTCGTATGGGCGAGGCCTTGCGCGCTGCTGATCCGCGCGCGTGCGGCCCTTTGGTCGCAGCAGAGGGTCTCTATTTCGTGCGGGGAACCTACGCAGACCTTCCTTGCCCTGGCCCCTATACCAGCGAATCTAGTACCCGTTTTCCTTATACCAACGGAAATTAAGAATGACCCTCACGCGCTCTAACATCCTCCACCTGACGTCATCCTGCGCGTAGCGAAGCGAAGTCGCAGGATCCAGCACCGACCCGTGGTAGGAAGTGCGGACGGCACGAGCTTTGTACCGTGCCAAAGTACGTCCCACAGGCGTTCCTCAATGGCCCAGGGTGGGAGAGTGCGAGCGCATATCAGGGGTCAGTCATTGTTTCCGCTGGTATTAAACCCAATCGGGAGATCGGGAATTCAGCTCGCTTGGTACCAGCGTAGCGGTTTTGTTTGCGAACGGATCAGGTAGTTTTTGGCTTCGAGATCGAGTTGTACGGTTTTGCTCCACCATCCTACCGCTTCCCCCCCTGGGAACAGTTGTTCTGAAAGATGCGGTGCGCTCAGGTCCTGCATTTCCCTATGCGTAATCCCAGGGGCCACAGTAGGAATGATCTTCATCAAGGCCGCGCGCATATGATGGTACTTAGCCGAATTAACCCGTTTCACGTGACCTGGTACGTTGACGTTCTCTACTTCGATTGTCTCGGACTGGCTCATGTGCAAAAACCTAGCGCAGAGAGGGGAGGGAGGCAAGAAATGCTGTCCAGAAACTCCAAGGTCCCGACCGCATGTATGAATTTAAATCCCAGGATTGGGATCGCCAATCAGGGCCGCGATCAGGGCGACTTTGACGATGTCGTCGGCGCTCGCGCCCCGTGACAAATCGGCAACAGGTCGGGCAAACCCGTGCAACAGCGGCCCGATCGCCTGCGCCCCTGCCAATTCTTGCATCAACTTGTAGCCGATGTTGCCCGCATCGATATGGGGGAAGATCAGCACGTTGGGGTTGACCGCATCTAGGCCCTTGCGCGCGCCGATCTCAGCGTTCAGGGCAGCATCGCCCTGGACAGGCCCTGCGACGTTGAGACCGTGCTGACGCAACATTTCTGCGGCAGTGCGCACCTTGTCGGCCGAGGGTCCCGCGCCGCTACTTCCCGTTGAGTAGGACAGCAAAGCCAAGCGCGCCTCACCGAAGAGGGCCGAGGCTGCTCGCACCAGGTGCTGGCCGATATGGGCCAGTTGCGCCGCGTCGGGGTCGATATTGACGGCGCAGTCGCCGAACAGAAATTGCCGACCGTCTGGAAAGTTCAGTAAAAAGGACGAGCATAGGAGTGGCGCTTCGGCGGAGAGCCCGACCGCCCGCAGGCCTGCGCGCAAGACCGTGGCGGTTTCTGTAATCGCCCCAGAGATCAGCAGGTCCGCCTCGCCGAGTGCGAGCAGCGCGGCGGCGCGGTGCGTTGGTTCCCTTAAGTACTCTGCAACCTTCGCCTCGGCGATCCCCGGCTTGCGCTCAAAAAAGGGTTGGGCCAGTTCTTCGTCGCGTGCTGCGAGTGCGGGCGCGGGGAGGACGGTGCAGCCCAGGCATTCAAGCTGTTGGGCGGCGGCGGCGACGCGGGCGTCGTCCTGTTCGGGCAGAACGATGCGCGGCTGGGTACTTTCGACATGGGCGTGGGCGCGATCGAACAGGGTTGTCATGGTCGGGCCGCGACGGACTAGAGCGGTTGGATCGCGTCGCCGACCTCAAAACTGCCCGGCGTCACGGGCGCGCACAATAACCCAAGATTGTTGTGCCCGTAGTGGCGTTTCATATGGACATTGATGTCGTCGGGGTTCCAGGTGCGCGACCCAGGGGTGAGGTTGATGGCGCGGCATCGGTCCACGAGTTCCAGTACCTCGACTTCCAGAGTGCCCAGGCGCAAGGTCCGACCCACGAAGTCATGTTCGGCCCAGGCGGGCAATCCCGTGAACCAGGCGTTCATGCGAAATCGCGCTCGCCCCAGGGAGCGGCCCAAGGTGGCTTCTAGATCGGCGAGCGAGGCAGGATTGGCAAGGGTAAGGCAGGGCACTTTGCGGTCGGTCAAACTCTGTTCATGGCTTTCGACCAACTCCAGGGGGCCAGGGTCTTCCAAATCCCCAAGGACGCGGATCTGCGTGCATAGGGCGCGGCGACCCGCCGCCGCCGTCAGATCGAAGGGACCGTAGGTTTGGCCGTCGACGGTCAAGGTCAGGACTTGGCCCGCGGCATCAAATTCGGTTGCGTAAGCGCCTAAAAACGCCTCAAACACCATTTGTAGAAAGTTGACCTTGGGCGACCAGCCTGCGGGCGTGCGGTTCTTGACCCGCTGGGGATGATAGACCCCAAAGCGTCGGTCGCCCGCCATACCCCGATCGGTAACGTCGGCCTTGCGTAGGTCTTGCCCATAGAATCCTTTGATGGGGTAGCGGGTAATTTGTTCGACAATCATGTTCTTTGCCACCTCTTTAGTATGGGGAACGTCAAAGACATAAAGACGAAATAAGTCAAAGAGCTTAAGAGGACTCCAGGCAAGGACAGCTCAAGATCGAAAAGAACACCTAGGATAAGAACGACCAAAGAAAAAACAACGGTGGTAAAACACGCATAGCCACGGCGGGTCGCGAGCAAGGTCTTGAAATGGGTCATGGATCAATAGGGTCGCTTGAGTTCAATCGACCGATCGAAGACGCCGTAGTCGTAGTACCCCGCGCGCGCCAGCGGGGCGATTTGGGTTATGTCGACGCGTCCTTGCGGCGTGATCAGGGCGTCGTCGATATGAATCCCCACCACGAGGCCGAAGACAACAACCGAGGCGCGGCTCGCGCCCGCGGGCAAGGTCGTGGCGCTATGAAAGGTGCATTCCAGCGCGACGGGGCTGGCGGCGACGCGGGGCGGTTTGACCATCTGCGACGGGGCTTGCTGCAAGCCCGCGAGCTCAAACTCGCTCTGCCCTTCGTCAATGGGGGTGGAGGTCAGGTTCATTTCCGCCATCAGGGCCTTGGGCACGACATTGACGACGAACTCGCCCGTCTCAATCGCGTGCTTGGTGGAGTGCTGCGACATGGCGCCCGAAAACATGACCATGTGCGGGCGCGTGGAGACCATGTTGTAGGCCGAATAGGGCGCCAAGTTGGCCACCCCGTTTGTTCCCAAAGTCGAAATCCAGGCAATGGGGCGCGGAGAAACCAGGGCCTTAAAAGGATCAAAGCTGAGGCCGTGTTGGTTTTTCTGCGCGTCGTAAAACATAAGATCTCTCTGGCGCTTCGACGGCCCTGCTTAGGGCCAAATCTGCAACTTGGGTTAGTGTTGCTTTGGGGACACAACCATCATCATTTGGCGTCCGTCCAACCGAGGTTCTGAGTCGATCCGAATGGCGTCGCCCAGATCGTCCTGAATGCGTTTGAGCACATCAAGGCCCAAGTTTTGGTGCGCCATTTCGCGGCCGCGAAAGCGCATGGTGAACTTCACCTTGTCGCCATTGCCCAGGAATTTGTTGGCGCTGCGCATCTTGGTGTCGTAGTCGTGCGTGTCGATGTTGGGGCGCAACTTGACTTCCTTGGTTTCGACAATTTTTTGCCGCTTCTTCGCTTCCGCCGCTTTCTTTTGCTTTTCGTACTTATAGCGGCCCAAATCCATGATCTTGACCACGGGCGTGGTCCCGTCGGAGGAAATTTCGACCAAATCAAGCCCCACATTGGTGGCGAGGTCCAGGGCTGCGCGGGTATCCATCACCCCATGATTGTCCCCGCGTTGGTCGATCAAGCGCACCTGGCGGGCGGTGATGTCTCTGTTGGACCGTGGGCCATCCTTAACGGGGGGACGACGGTCAAAACGGCTTACTCTGGCTATGGCTTGGGTCCTTTCTTTGATGCAAGCAAGGGTCCCCTATAGGCCCTGAACGGGCAAATTCCAAGCGGTTTGGCGTCCCTGTGCCTTATACCAGCGGCAGTTGAAAATGATTCTTTTGACCGCGGGTATAAGGGCCGCGACTGCGGCCCCCGTAGCGGGCTCCAAGCCCGAAGGGCGCAGGGAACGCCCGCGCCAAAAACACGCGGCCCCGAGACAAGCTAAGAAAGCGACTCGCGGTATAAGCGAAGGGGAGGCGAAACGCGAAGCGTTTCTGCCGTGAGTATCCATGATAAATCAAGGGGCAATTTGTGACCATTTTCTGTTTTCCCGCAAGAGGGCATTTGCCAGCGTGATCAGCTTAGGCATCACGGCGATGAGGGCGACTTTTTTCGGCTTTCCGGCTTCGACAAGGCGGCTCTAAGAAAACCTTTAGGTCTTCATTGTATCGCATGGCGACCAAGGAAGGCATGTAGAGAGCATTGCGTACAGGAGCTCTTCCCCCCTTGATACGGGCGACACCCTTAAGCGTTCCTGATTGGGATTGCATAGGAGCCAAGCCAGCTAGAGCGCCGATCTTTTTCTGACTGAGCGTGCCAAGCTCTGGCATGTTGGTCACAAGGGATATGGCTGTTCGTGCCGCAATCCCTGGGATTGTGATCAAGATGTTAAAGCGCTCCAAGAGATCAGGATGGGCTTCGATGAGCTTCTTGGTCTTGAGGGTTAGCTGTTCGATCTCCTTTTCGAGGGTCTTGAGCATTCTCGTTGCAATGAACCGTCCCGGGTTTATCGGCGGGTCCAATTCTCTAAGGAAGACCCATGTCGAACAAAAGATACACCGCCCGTTATAATGCGGAGTTTCGTGAGCGTGCTGTGCGGATGCTTTCCGAGCAGCGTGGTTCCTATGCCAGTGATAAAGCGGCCTATATCGCCGTTGGCAGCAGCTTAGGCTGTTCTCCCGATAGCCTTCGCTCCTGGTGTCATCAGGCCCAGAAGGATGCAGGTGAGCGCCCTGGTTTGAACACGGAAGATAAGGCGCGGATCAAAGAACTGGAGCGTGAGGTCCGCCACCTTCGCCAAGCCAATGAGATCTTGAAGAAGGCCTCGGCTTATTTCGCACAGGCGGAGCTCGGCCGCCCGTTTCCCAAGTCGTGAGCTTTATGAGCGATCATATCCAAGAGTTCGGTGCCGAGCCGATGGCGAAGGTTTTGTCCATCGCGCCCTCAACCTATGGCCGTCATGCTTCTATGGCGCGCAACCCTGATCTGCGCAGTCGTAAGGCAAATCAGGATGAGGCTGATCTTGCTGAGATCAAGCGCGTCTATCATGATGAGAGCGATGGCATTTATGGCACCCGCAAGGTTTGGCATCAGCTCAAGTCTGAAGGCTATGCCATCGCCAAGTGCACGGTAGAGCGATTGATGCAAAGGGCTGGTTATCAAGGCCTGGTGCGGGGAAAGCCCGTCATCACCACCAATCCTGATAAGGCACTGCCCTGCCCAGAGGATCGGGTGAACAGGGCGTTCCATGCCTCTTACCCTAACCAGTTATGGGTCTGTGATTTCACTTACGTCAAAACCTGGCAGGGAGATGTCTATGTGGCCTTCGTCATCGACGTGTTTGCACGGCGCATGGTGGGGTGGAAGGTCAGCACCTCTATGACAACGGCCTTCGTGCTGGACGCCCTGGAGCAGGCCCTGCATCAACGCAGACCCATATCGGTAGATGGCATCAAGCCCATTCACCATAGTGATCGCGGCAGCCAATACATGTCCTTCAAATACAGCGAACGCCTAGAAGAGGCAGGCGTTGATATGTCGGTGGGCAGCGTGGGCGACAGCTACGACAACGCGCTCGCAGAAAGCACCATCGGCCTGTACAAAACAGAGGTCGTTGAGCGCATCGGCCCCTGGAAATCCAGAGCAGATGTCGAGTGGCAAACCGCCAGGTGGATCAAGTGGTACAACACCAAACGCATCCACTCATCCATCGGATACCTAACCCCTAGCCAAAAAGAGGAGACATACTTAAAAGAAAAACATGGCTATGATCTAGCCGCCTAACATTTGAACAAATCACCCGCCGATAAACCCGGGACGGTTCAACCCTTGAGCATGTGAACAAAGAAATCAAGCGAGGCACAAAGACCGTTGAGATCTTTGCAAAAGATAAGGCCATCATACGATTGGTTGGAGCCGTCCTGGCCGAACAGAGCGACGAATGGGCGGCAGCTAGAAATGTTTACATCAAATGGAACGACGACAAAATCAACGAAATTAAGGACGTAATAAACACAATCACAATCGATCAATATCAACGGTCATAAAAAGTGACCTTTTTATGACCGTTGATATAACCTCACTTAGCCTATTCAATGGGCGAGGCGAATAGATTTAGGAGTCCATCTTTAAGGCGGCAATAAATGCGCTCTGCGGAATATCAACATTGCCGATTGAGCGCATGCGCTTCTTGCCTTCTTTTTGTTTTTCCAACAGTTTCTTCTTGCGCGTGGCATCGCCACCGTAGCATTTGGCTGTTACATCCTTGCGTAAGGCCGAAACCGTTTCACGGGCAATGACCTTCCCGCCGATGGCCGCCTGGATTGCAATTTTGAACAGTTGCCGGGGGATCAACTGCTTGAGCTTTTCGCAGAAGTGCCGCCCGCGCGCTTCGGCCTTGGTCCGATGGACCATGAGAGCCAAGGCATCGATCGGGTCCTGGTTGACCACAAGACTGACCTTGACCAAGTCGCCTTCGCGGGTACCCAGAGGCTCGTAGTTGAACGAGGCGTAGCCGCGTGACACCGATTTGAGACGATCGTAAAAGTCAAACACGACCTCGTTGAGCGGTAGCTCGTACTCGAGCAGAGCCCGTGCGCCGGCGTAGGTGAGCTGGATTTGTATCCCGCGCCGCTCCTCGCACAGCTTCAAAATCGCCCCCAAATGCTCATCGGGGACGAGAATCGTCGCCCTAATCCAGGGTTCTTCGATGTGCTCAATTTTTTGGACATCGGGCATATCGACGGGGTTGTGCATCAGTTGTTCGCTGCCATCGGTCAGGCGTAGCCGATAGACGACCGATGGTGCGGTCGTGACCAAATCCAGATTGAATTCCCGACTCAGCCGCTCTTGAATGATCTCTAGGTGCAACAGGCCCAGGAACCCGCAGCGGAAACCGAAGCCGAGCGCAGCCGAACTTTCGGTTTCAAAGTGGAATGAGGCGTCGTTGAGCGCAAGTTTTTCCAAACTGGCGCGCAGTTCGTCGAATTGGGCGGAGTCCGAGGGATATAGTCCGCAGAATACCACGGGAACGGAAGGCTTGAAGCCCGGCAAGGGGGCCTCCGCCGGTTTGCGTTCATCGGTAATCGTATCACCAATTTGGCAATCCGAAACGTTTTTGATGCCCGCGGTTACGTAGCCCAGCTCGCCGGCTTTAAGGACCGTGCCCTCGACCCGTTCGGGGCGGAACACGCCGATTCGGTCGATGTCGTAGGTGGCCTTGGAGTCCATGAACCGAATTTTCTGACCCTTCCTTAGAGTTCCTTCGACAACACGAACCAAAATAATCACGCCCAAGTAGGCATCGTACCAGGCGTCGACCAGCAGGGCCTGGGTTGCGCCCACCAGATTGCCAGTAGGGGCGGGAACACAGTCGATGACTTGCTGTAAGACCTCGGGCACGCCCGCGCCTGTCTTGCCCGAAACCTCCAGTGCCGTGGAGGCATCAAGCCCTATCACATCGGCAATTTGCTTTTTGACGCGCTCGGGTTCGGCAGCGGGCAGATCGATTTTGTTGAGAACAGGAATGATTTCATGATCGTTGTCGAGGGCAAGATACACATTGGCAATGGTTTGCGCCTCCACCCCCTGCGAGGCATCAACCAGCAAGATCGAGCCCTCGCAAGCGGAAAGTGAGCGGGACACCTCGTAGGCAAAATCGACATGGCCTGGCGTGTCGATCAAGTTGAGCGCGTAAAGCGCGCCGTCAGCCCCTTGGTATTCGATCCGAACCGAGTTTGATTTGATCGTGATGCCGCGTTCGCGCTCCAACTCCATCGAATCGAGAACTTGATCCCTCATTTCGCGATCTGATAGCGTTCCCGTGAGCTGGATCATGCGGTCGGCTAGGGTAGACTTTCCATGGTCGATATGGGCAATGATCGCAAAGTTGCGCACGTGGCTTTGTGGGATGTCTGTGATGACAGAGGCTGGCGGCATGAGCCCACCCTAACGCCATTTGTGCCTGCATGGAACTGGTTGATTGATGTCTTAAACCAAGGGTCGTTCGCAACGAGCTTTTAATTGCGTGCAGGGGCCACGCGGGCAACAACTCGAGATCAGGCAAAGCCATTGATGGTACTGAGGCTTCCTGGGTCAAGCGAGTGTGGGAAGGCGTGCGAATAATACCAGCGGCGATTTAAAATGACTCTTTTATTCGCTGGTATAAGGGCCGCGACTGCGGCCCCCGTAGCGGCCCCGAGATCGGCGGACACGCGCCTCGGGGTATAAGCGAAGGGGAGGCGAAACGCGAAGCGTTTCTGCCGTGAGACATAAAACGGCTAAAAAAGTGTCAACTTTTTTAGCCGTTGGTATAATACCAGCTTAAGACTTCCGCATGATAGGCCCCTATCCATTTTTGGTCCACTTTTGGGGAAACTTCATCTCCCGCGCCCCTAATTGAAGACAGGGTTGTTGATTTGTTTTGTTTTATGCGATTGCGATGGTTTGGCAGTTGAGGGAGATTTTGTTGGCGGCTTTGAGAAGATTTTTTCCGATGGCAGCCATGGCGAGTTGGGCGTGAGTTTTAGCTGTGCCGAAGTATCGAGCTCTGGCCAGTTCAAACAGGCGTTTTGAGGTGCCAAAGCATTGTTTGATGCGGAATCGGCTCTTTGGGGACGGCTGATGTGCCAAAGGAATTCTTCACTCAAGGCCAAAGTCGCAACCTCAAAATCAAGAAAATTTGAATAAAAGTCCAATTTGCTGTGTTTGGTTGGAAATAGCGCAGTTGCGCGCAAAATTCGAAAGGTATGTGAAATGAAACTTGATCTGTCTCCGCCACTCGGCTTGCCCAAGGTTGGCGTGTCCTTACCTACAAGAGCCCTGGGTTCCGCTCTTGGCTTTATGTTTTCAACCTGCGCGCTGGCGCAATCTTACCCAAGCTACGATGAAAACACCACTTACGCGGGCGGCGACATTGTGAGCAACGCAGGCGCGACGTACATTTGTAACGAGGGCGTTACCGTCGCTTGGTGTTCTGGGGCGGCTTGGGCCTATGAACCTGGTCTAGGCGTAGCGTGGCAGCAGGCTTGGTCTCTGCTTGGAAGTGAATCTTCAGCCTCTGAAGACTCGTCCACATCCACCGCTGATTCGAATGAACCGGACGAAGATGCAGAGTCCAGCAACACAGAATCTCAAAGTGCCCAAAACACCGACAGTGATCTGCCAAGCATGTCTGCCGATAGCTGGTCTGCGAGCAGTGTTTATGTAGGCGGAGATACCGTTGAGTCGGACGGCATGGTTTGGGAAGCGCAGTGGTGGACACAGGGCGACGAACCGGGTGCCCTAGAGTGGGGCCCTTGGAAAGAAGTCGGCGTCGCTAGCGCCTCGTCGAGTTCGGGGGATTCCGGCGAGTCATCAGACTCAGACGGGAACCAAGACGACGAGGATCTGTTTAATTTTGACGATTCTGATGGCGAAGGAGAAACTGCTGCGGAAGATTCGGACTATCCAGCCTACCAGGAAGGTGAGTTCTATGTGGGTGGATCCATCGTTTCCAACGCAGGTGCCAACTATCGCTGTATCGAAGGCCCGACAGAGGCTTGGTGTGGCAGTGTTGCCTGGGCCTATGCCCCCGGCGAAGGAACCGCCTGGCAAGACGCCTGGAGCCTTTATACGGGCGATTCAGGGGGTGATGGCAGTGGTTCCGGAGAGGCAAGTGGGGATACCCCGAGTGCCGACGCCGAAGTCGTGGCGCTTAGCACTATCTTGTTCGATGAGGAGCTGTTGACCAGCAGCGAGGCGTTTCAGCAGGTGGCAGCGGCAACACGGACCATCGACAATGATGTGGTGGAGCAGGTTTCCCCAGGACTGCCGAGCAATCCAAGCAACGTGCAGCGCGTAGAGGCACTCATGTCCGGTGAGGATTTCGAGTTCTTGTTCCCAGAGCGGGCACCTGAATACGACTATCGCAAGTTCTTGCAAGCTGTGGCAAAGTTTCCTGCCTATTGCGGTGACTACGATGATGGCCGTGATGCGGAGCAGATTTGCCGCGTTTCTCTAGCGACGACCTTCGCCCACTTTGCCCAAGAAACGGGCGGTCACGCAGACTGGTGGGATGTGCCCGAATGGCGTCAAGCCCTCGTGCATGTTCGTGAGATGGGATGGAACGAAGGCGACCGTGGCGGCTACAACGGCGAGTGTAACCCCGACGTTTGGCAGGGCCAGACCTGGCCTTGCGGTACCTATGAGGACGGTGAGTTCAAGAGCTATTTTGGCCGTGGCGCTAAGCAGCTCAGCTACAACTACAACTACGGACCTTTCTCCGAAGCTATGTTCGGGGATGTTCGTGTCCTTCTCGATAGTCCCGAACTGGTTGCCGACACTTGGCTGAACTTTGCGAGCGCGATTTTCTTCTTCGTCTATCCCCAACCCCCGAAGCCCTCCATGCTACACGTCATTGACGGTACTTGGGAGCCCAATGCAAGCGACATTGCCAACGGGCTCGTACCCGGCTTTGGTGTTACAGTTAACATAATCAACGGCGGCGTTGAGTGTGGTGGCAGCTCGGAAATGGCCCAGGTCGTCAACCGGATCGAGTACTATTTGGAGTTCGCGAACTTCTTTGATGTACCCGTTCCTGACGACGAAGTCCTCGGATGCGCGGGCATGAAGCAATTCGATGCCAACGGATCTGCCGCTGGCCTTGGTTTGAACTGGGAGGAGGACTGGAGTTATCCCAACAGATGCCAGTTGGTTGGATATCAAACCGCCTACGATGCCTTGCGCGAAGGCGACTATCGTCGTTGTGTTGAGAACTTCTTCGACGTGTACATTGACGAAACAATGTAGATCTAAATACCCCCAGGCGGGCAACCTGCCTGGGGTTGTGTTTCTCCAAGCAACCGCCCAAAGACCTAGGGGTTTTTGGGCGGTTTTTTTTGCTGGTATTTCTCGAATTCGTCAACAGATCTAATCAACCTGCGGCGGCAGATCAAAAGTCACGAGCACGGGGCAATGATCGCTAAGGCGCGGATTGTCTTGGTTAATCGTATGAACGCCTGCCTGCGCTTGTGTGCCCCAAGGAGGGGAGGCCACGATGAAGTCGATGGGCCATGTGTCCTGGTCTTTGGGGCGGTGCGCATGGCACGTGACCGTGGGACTGAACGGGAACAGGGCCAAAGGTTGGGCTGACGAATCATTTAGGGCCAGCCAGGTAGGGTCGAGCGAGTTCTGGCCGTAAGGGCGGCCCATAAAGATGCGATTGAAGTCGCCGCCAAGAATAAACCCCTCCCCCTCATGGGTTTCGATCCAATCTTCCAGACGCGCCAACTGCGCCGACATGACGAGGCAGGCAGAGCGGGTGGATGCAGTAACATCGTCGAAGGCGCAGCCGCTTTTTAAGTGAAGACTGCCGATCCAGATCTGCTGATTGGCGATCTCAATTAGAGCAGTTGTCCCCACGCGATTTCGGCCGTTGATGCTTAGGTCGATCTGGCCCGTGTCTACCACCCGAATTCGCGCCGTGGATAGGGCGATTGCGGTATATATGTCGCGCGGGGCGTCGGGATCGTAGCGCGGCGAAAATACCAAGTGCCAGTCGGGGTAGGGAAAAAGCGCCCGTGCAGCTGCGGGCGATCCCATCTCTTGCAGGGCCCAAACTTCTGCGTCCAACTCGGCAATCTGCGCGCGCAAAGTCCCATAGTCTTGAACGGTGCGGATCGTATCTTGGCCTCGGTAAGGCCCGCGTAAGGACTCCCCCGGCACGTGCCAGAAATTCTGGATGTTCCAAGTTGCAAAGCGGAGCGGCTGCGCGCTCGCTAGTGGTGAAATGATGAGGGAGGCGAGGCTAGCCCAAAGCTTCCAATTCATCAATTAAGTCGCTGATAAAATTCAGTCCCTTGGCCCAAAATTTGGCGTCCTTGGCGTCAAGGCCAAAGGGTGCCAAAAGTTCGCTATGCCGCCTTGATCCGCCTGCACGTAGCAGATCCAAATACTTGCCAGTAAAGCCGTCGGGCGCTGTTTGATATTCTTGATAAAGCGCATTTACCAAGCAATCCCCGAAGGCGTAAGCATAAACATAGAAGGGGGAGTGGACGAAGTGGGGCACGTAGGACCAGAAGGCACCATATTCTGCGTCCAAATCAAAGGTCGGACCCAGGGAATTTTTCGCGATGTCGAGCCAAATTTGATTCAACTCGTCGCTGGACAGCTCGCCGTGCTTGCGGGCGCCATGGACCGCCCACTCGAACTCATGAAAACTGATTTGACGCACGACCGTATTCAACATGTCCTCGACTTTGCCCGCGAGCAATCGCCTACGCTGTTCCTGGGGTTGATCTCGGTCAAGTAAGGCTCGAAATGTGAGCATTTCACCAAAGACCGACGCGGTCTCCGCTAAGGTCAGGGGGGTGGACGACTTAAACAAGCCTTGGTCGGCCGCCAGGCGCTGATGGACCCCGTGGCCGAGCTCATGGGCTAGGGTCATGACATCGCGGACCTTGCCCTGATAGTTTAGCATCAAATAGGGATGGGCCGAGGGCACGGTCGGGTGCGCAAAGGCCCCTGGGGCCTTGCCCTGACGGGCGGGAACGTCGATCCAGTTCCGATCAAAAAACGGTGCCGCGACCTCGGCCAGGACGGGAGAAAATTCGGCATAAGCTCGGCGGACGGTGGCCACAGCGTCCGCGTAGGGAATGTCGCTGACCTCTGTCCCTGGCAAAGGGGCATTACGGTCCCAATACTTGAGTTTGTCAAAACCCAGCCAAGATGCCTTCATCGCATAATAGCGGTGGGCGAGTCTGGGGTAGGCGTCCCGGACGGCGCTGACCAGAGCCTCAACGACCTCATCCTCGACCGCATTGTGCAAATTCATCGCGGCCATAGGGCTTTGGTGCCCACGTGTCCGATCTTCGATTTCCTTGGCCTTAGCGAGGGTATTGGTGATGAGGGTAAGGACGCCAGATCGCTCGGCCAAGGCGCGTGCCATGGCTTGGCCAGATTCTTGCCGCAGGGCACGATCAGGGGATTGCAGATTGGTTAAGGCCTGTTCTTGGCTCAAGGTTTGCCCACGTACCTCCACCCTTAGCGCCGCCATGGTCTCGTCGAACAGACGCACGAAGCCTGCATGGGTCACGCTGCTTTCCTGGGCGATGAACGTTTCCAAGTCTTTGGAAAGTCGATAGGCGGCAAAGGGTCGAACATGCGTGTCGATCCACGGCCCGTAAGCGGCAAGGGCGGGGGTTGCCAATTTGGCGTCCAAATCGGCCACATCCATGGCTTGCAACTCCAGGGTGAAAAACAGGGTGGGCTCGAGCGCGGCGGTCAATTGTTCGGTCACGGACTGGCGAAATCGGCCCCGCGCTGCGTCGGTCACTTGGCCCGCGAAGTGGAGGAAGGCAAAGCTGCTGATTTTGCCGGCCATTTCCGAAATCCGTTCAAGTTCCGCTATGGCTGCGCCCAGGTCAGCCCCTGAAAGCTGTGCCACCTTGTCTTCGTACGCGGCGGCAAAGACCTTCGCTTCGTCGGCTACGGCGATCAAATCCTCCGTAATTTGTGGATCCTCAGGAGAGGCGTAGAGATCGCTGAGATCCCAGGTGGGCAAGGTTTGATCAAGCATAGGAGGCCTCAAATTCTTGAATTTAGCGCGCTTTGAATCTGATCTAGGATGGTTTTGGCGGCGTCCAAGGGGTTCGACGCCGCCAGAATTGGCCGCCCAACGACAAGGGCGTCGGCGCCTGCCGCAATGGCCTTAGCAGGTGTGGCAACGCGCCGCTGGTCGCCCTGATCACTGCCCTTGGGTCGGATGCCTGGTGTGATTAACAAAGGTCTGTTGCCAACATTTGCACGCAAAGTTGCAACCTCCAGGGGGCTCGCGATCAGCCCGTGCGCGCCCGTCTGCAGGGTTTGGGCAGCGCGGATCCGCACTTGGTCGGCGAGGGAACGCGTCATACCGTCCCGACGCAGGTCGCGTGCGCGCATCGACGTCAGCACCGTCACACCGAGAATTTTCAAATCGGTTCCCGCCGCGCCAGCTACGGCGGCGGCGACATTCTGATTGAGGCCATGGACGGTTAGGCACCAAAAGCCCTGGCGGGCCAAAGCACGCACCCCGCCCTCAACCGTTTGAGGGATGTCGTGCAGCTTGGCGTCCAAAAAAACTTTGTGTCCTTGGCGTGCCAAATCGCGCGCTAAGTCCAGGCCGCCACTGAACAAGGTGTGGAAGCCAAACTTGAAGATCGGGCCTAAATCGGCCAATTGGTCGATCAGAGCCTTAGCCTGGTCCAAGTCCGCGACATCTAGGGCTACCACCAACCGCTCTGCAGGCGATAGAGGCGTCTGGTGGCGAGAAGGTGCCGTACCGAGGTTTGAAACCATTTGAGACACGGCAACTTCCCGAGTGTAACTCGGCGGGTTTCACGCTCGCGTCGTCTAAGAGGCACCCTTGTTTAAGCGTTCGCCTGTTTCTTGGTTCACGTCCTTCATGGACAGAGAAACTTTGCCGCGATCGTCGATGCTCAGGCACACAACATAGACCTCGTCACCTTCCCTGACCACGTCGGTAGTCTTAGCAACGCGCTCGTATTTCATATTGGAAATATGAACTAACCCGTCCTTGCCCTTCATAAAGTTGACAAAGGCTCCAAAATCTTTAGTGTTGACGACCTTTCCTCGATAAATTTTACCGACTTCTGCCTCGTCGGTTATATCTTGAATCCAAGTCTTGGCGGCCTCGATTTTGGTCGCGTCCGAGGCGGCGATATTGATGGTCCCATCTTCCTCTATATCGATGGTTGCCCCAGTCGTCTCGGTGATGTCGCGAATTACCTTGCCGCCTGAGCCGATGACGTCGCGGATCTTGTCCTTATGGATCTGGATTGTCACGATTTGGGGGGCGTGTGTCGATGTGCCTTCCCGCGCGGCGCCCAGAGCCTTGTCCATTTCGCCCAAGATATGAATGCGGCCATCTTTGGCCTGGGCCAAGGCGATTTCCATAATTTCCGGCGTGATCGACGTGATTTTAATGTCCATCTGAAGGGCCGTAATGCCGTCGGCAGACCCAGCGACCTTGAAATCCATGTCGCCCAAGTGATCCTCATCTCCCAAGATATCGGACAAGACCGCGAAATCTTCCCCTTCTTTAATGAGACCCATGGCGATGCCCGCAACGGGTTTCTTCAGCGGCGCGCCCGCGTCCATGAGCGCCAAGGAGGATCCGCACACTGTTGCCATGGAGGAAGAGCCATTGGATTCCGTGATTTCGGAGATCAGCCGCACCACATAAGGAAAATCCTCCGGGTCGGGCATGAGCGGGTTGATTGCACGCCACGCCAGTTTTCCATGGCCGATTTCACGACGCCCTGGGGAACCCATGCGTCCAGCTTCGCCGACCGAATAGGGCGGGAAGTTATAATGCAACATGAATCGCGATTTGTACTCACCATCCAAGCTGTCGATCATTTGCTCGTCGCGCCCCGTCCCGAGCGTGCAAGTGACAAGCGCCTGGGTTTCCCCGCGGGTAAAGAGAGCCGAGCCGTGGGTCCGCGGCAAGACCGACACTTCTGATACGATGGGACGAACGGTCTTGGTGTCGCGTCCATCGATGCGCCGGCGCGTTTTGAGAACCGCCCCGCGCAGCACATCAGCTTCGGCGGACTTGAAGCTCTTGGCTACTGCAGCTTCGTCGTACCCTTCCATCTCATCGCTGGTCAAAGCCTCAAGCGCTCGATCTTTGGCAGCGGAAATGGCATTGCGCCGGGCTTCTTTTTCCTTGAGACCGTAACCCGCTTCGATCTCTGCGCCGACCAAGGCGACGATTTTTGCTTTTAACGCTTGTGTGTCGTAACCAGGTTCGGGGATGTCGCGTGGTTCCTTGGCGGCGTCTTCGGCTAGATCAATTATCAGGTCGATGGCTTGTCTGCAAGCCGCGTGGCCGAACTTCACAGCCCCCAGCATGATCTCTTCCGATAATTCTGAAGCTTCGGATTCCACCATCAGCACCCCCTCGTTGGTGCCTGCCACAGACAGGTCGAGTAGCATGCCGTCGCGATCATTGACCTTGGGATTGAGGATATAGTCTCCATCTCGGTAGCCAACCGACGCGCCCCCGATGGGCCCCATGAACGGCAAACCCGACAGGGTGAGAGCGGCAGAAGCGCCGACCATAGCAGGCATGTCGGGGTCATTCTCCAAATCATAAGACAAAACGGTGCAGACAACCTGGGTTTCGCATAGGTACCCCTCGGCAAAGAGGGGGCGCAGAGGCCGATCAATGAGGCGTGACAGCAGCGTTTCGCGCTCGGTCGGGCGTCCTTCGCGCTTAAAGAACCCTCCCGGGATCCGCCCAGAGGCGGAGTATTTTTCCTGGTAATTCACGGTCAGGGGGAAAAAATCTTGCCCTGGTTTGGGCTTTGCCGCCCCGACAGCGGTACAAAGGACGACGGTGTCCCCATAGGTGACAAGTACCGCGCCGTCGGCCTGACGGGCCACGCGGCCAGTTTCAAGGGTGAGTGTCCGGCCACCCCATTGCATAGATTTGCGTACAATATTGAACATAAGTTGATTTGATCCGTTTTTCTGCCTCGTGCGGTGATCACCCAAACACTAATTTGTTTGGGTTCTGGTTCCTCGGGCCCTTCCCTGCGTCTTACTTCAGAGAGTGGCTAAGCCTGACACGAAGGGGTAAAGCGGAGCTTCCTTTCTAGTGACTCTGCGCGTTCCATGGTAAGTGACACGCTAAAAAGAGGAAAGGGCGCCCCTCTTCGCAGCGCCCTTCTTAACGATGGTCTATTTCCGCAGACCCAGCGGTTCCAAGATGGCAGCGTAACGGGCTGCATCCTTCTTTTTCAGATAGTCGAGCAAGCGACGCCGCTGGCCGACCATCATAATAAGGCCCCGACGCGAGTGGAAGTCATGCTGATGCTCCTTCATATGCTCGGTCAAGTTTAAAATTCGATGTGTGAGGAGGGCAATTTGCACCTCGGGGGAGCCTGTGTCGTCGGCGGTGCGGCCGAATTTCTGCACAATCTCTTGCTTGGTTAGGGTCATAACCGACATCAGAACGGTCCTTTGGTTTGCTGGGGGAACCCCGTTAATTGAAGCCTCGAATGACCCTCAGCCGGGCCTTGTTAAACTCGCACAAAGCCAGTAACCGTTTGTCCACCCGGGCCCGCACCGTTTGGCCGTCGATCAAACCTGCCATTTGCGGCAACAAGGACCGGCGGACCAGGGCGGTAGGCAACCCGGATTTGAGGCGCCACGCCTCTGCCTGACCAAGATCGAGGGCCGGGATGTCGTCCAGCACACGTTCGAGCGGCAGCAAAGCTGCGACCGCGTCGCGATGGTCTAAGGACAAGAAAGAATCAAGCGAAATCGCTGTGTCCAACGCAAAAGACCCAACGGCCGTGCGCCTCAATTGCGCCAAGTGAGCGCGGGTTTTGAGACGTTCACCTAAATCGCGGGCGAAGGCACGGACGTAAAATCCTTTGCCAACCTCCAACTCGAGACCTGCCATTTCCCCATCATAGGACAGCAAGCGGGCGGACTCCAACCAAACGCGACGCGGAGCCAAATCGGTCGCTTGCCCTGATCTTGCCAGATCGTAGGCCCGCTGACCCTGGACTTTAAGGGCCGAAAAGGCGGGCGGGCGCTGATCGAGCCACCGTCCCGCCATCTCCTGCAAAGCCTTTTGGATCAAGATAGATTGAGGGCGAAAGGCTGAACTTGCTACGACCTCGCCTTCTTGATCGTCGGTATTGGTCGCCTGGCCAAATTGAACCTGAGCTACGTAGGTCTTGCGCCCGTCCATGGCGTAGCCTACGGTCTTGGTCGCCTCACCCACCGCCAAGGGCAAGATGCCCGTGGCTAAGGGGTCTAGCGTACCGCCATGGCCAATTTTTCGTGGCCGCAGATGATGCTTGACAGCTAGGACCGCGTCGCTGGAGCTTAGGTGCAGAGGCTTGTCTAGATTGATCCAACCGTGAAGGGGAAGGCCTTTGGATTTTTTCGCCATGACAGGATCTCCCCTAAAGCCGGGCGCTTTTGTATCGAATCGCTTGAATGGCCTTGGACCTCTGGCTGACGCAGACATTCTTTGGGGCCGGTTATAGGCCCAAGCGAGTCCAATGAGCAAGCGTGCAATCATCGTCGGCGCGGGAATCGGCGGGCTAACTGCGGCCCATGCCCTAGCGCAAGCGGGCTGGGCGCCCCACGTCTATGAACAAGCCCAGACGTTCGAAAACCTCGGGGCCGGGATCCAGCTGAGTCCCAATGCAACACGTATCTTGGACCGTCTGGGCCTACTGGCCAAAATTGAAGCCGCCGCCGTGGAACCCGAGGCAGCAACCTTGCGCGACGGGCAAAGGGGCACGGTCCTGATGCGCGCACCGCTTAAGGGCTTTTGCCGACGGGTTTACGGGGCGCCCTATTTGCACATAAGCCGACCGGTCCTTCATGCCCTATTGGCCGAAGGGGTGAGGGTTCGGATGGGCCATCGGGTCGAGGCCTACGTGGCAGATCAATTTACGGTCGCCGCCGACGGGTTGCATTCGGCCTTGCAAACCCAAATGAACGGCCCCGAGCGGCCGCGCTTTACTGGGCAGGTAGCTTGGCGCGGGACGGTCGCGGCGGACGCGGACTTAAGAGCACGGATTCCCGCCGACGCTTGCGTGTGGGTCGGGCCCGGCCAGCACCTAGTCACATACTACCCAGAGCCAGGAACGCTGAACTTCGTGGGTGTGACCGAGCAGAAGGACTGGCAGGGGGAAGGTTGGAATTTGCCCGGTAATCTCGCCGAAATGCGCGCTCGGTTCGCGCGATGGCACCCTAGCGTCCAAGGCGTACTTGCGTCGGCAACTGATGTGCGCCGATGGGCTTTGTTTGATCGCCCGGCGCTTCCGCGCTGGATCGAGGGTCAGGTCGCCTTGCTGGGCGATGCGGCCCATCCGACCCTGCCGTTCTTGGCCCAGGGCGCTGCCCTCGCCATCGAAGACGCCTGGATATTGGCCCAAACCGCGCCAGACCTAGGCACCTACGAGCGCCGCCGCAAATCCCGCGCGACGCGGCTACAAGCCTGGGCCCGATCCAATGCCAACCTTTACCACCAGCGACGATGGCTCGATTATGTCAAGCTAGGCGTGTCCCGCCATGTCTTTCGCGGACCCCAAGCTCATGCGCTGTTGTGGTCGATTTTTCGGGCGTGATAATACCAGCGGTCATATCAAGTGACCTTGATAAAGACCTCTGCATAGGGAGTTTTTTGATTGAAGGATTCCCTGAGATGGCATGTTTTGCTATGTCTTTGAGAGTTTACTCAGGGTCTGAATATGGATTTGTTTCGTCAAGATGTATCCTCTTGGCTTGGGGAGGACGACACGCTTTCCAAGATCACCGCGTTGATGGATTGGGGGCGTTTTTCACCAATCCTTAAGCGTGGGCTTATACCAACGGTCATAAAAAGTGACCTCTTTATGACCGTTTCGTGTCTTGTCTAATGGAATATGAGCGTTTTCTTGCCGCGATGCTAGATCATTTGTGGTAAGCTTGACGCGCCGATTTGGGGGTGGCCACCCCCAAATCGGCGGCGGGGCTGGATCGTTCGTGTCTAGGTGCTGCGTTGCAGGCACCGTTCGTGAGTTTGATCACCCCGTCTTTCCTACAAGTGGCCCGAATGGATACTAGGGAGCCAGCTGTGCGTCCCCTATGACAAGAAAGGGAACGCAAAGATGTCACAAGTTACCATCGGAATTGATGTTTCAAAAGCCCAATTCGATATTTTTGTGTCAAATGGCCAAAACCATAGCTGCAAGCCCAATACCCCTTGCGGGATTAAGGCTCTCATCAAGACCTTGAGCAAGCTTCCTGATTGCCGGGTCGTTTTTGAGGCAACTGGCTTCTATCACAGAGCCTTGGAACGGGGCCTTGCTCAAGCCCAAATCGCTTACGCAAAGGTCAACCCTTGGCAAGCCCGATGCTTTGCCAACAGCATCGGCCAACTCGCAAAAACCGATAAGGTCGATGCGAAAATCCTGGCACTCATGGGCCAAACCCTCCCCCTTGAGCCCACCAAGATACGCGATGAAGTCATTGAAACTCTTGGAGAATACCAAAGTCTTCATCAAGGGCTTGTGCAAACGCAAACGCAGTGGAGCAACAGGAAGAAAGTCGTTACCCATAAGGCCGCTGTGAGGCTTGCAACGAGAATGCTCAAGACCCTCGAAAAGGAGATCGAACAGCTAACCCTCAAGACCAAGAAGCTCATCGAAGCCCATCCTGATCTCTTGGAACGCTTTAACATCTTGATCACAATCCCAGGGATTGCGGCACGAACAGCCATATCCCTTGTGACCAACATGCCAGAGCTTGGCACACTCAGTCAGAAAAAGATCGGCGCTCTAGCTGGCTTGGCTCCTATGCAATCCCAATCAGGAACGCTTAAAGGTGTCGCCCGTATCAAGGGGGGAAGAGCTCCTGTACGCAATGCCCTCTACATGCCTTCCTTGGTCGCCATGCGATACAATGAAGACCTAAAGGGTTTCTTAGAGCCGCCTTGTCGAAGCAGGAAAGCCGAAAAAAGTCGCCCTCATCGCCGTGATGCGTAAGCTGATCACGCTGGCAAATGCCCTCTTGCGGGAAAGCAGAAAATGGTCACAAATTGCCCCTTGATTTATCATGGATACTCACGGCAGAAACGCTTCGCGTTTCGCCGCCCCTTCGCTTATACCCCGAGGCGCTTTCTTAGCTATTCTCTGGGTCGCTTGTTTTGGCGCGGGCGTTCCCTGCGCCCTTCGGGCTTGGAGCCCGCTTCGGGGGCAGCAGTCGCGGCCCTTATACCAGCGAATAAAAGAGTCTTTTTAAATCGCCGCTGATATAAGTCCATCAAAACGCAGAGGTCTTTGGTATTAGATACGCGCCTGATAGTTACCGACGGAAAACTGGTTGAAAAACCCGTTCACCATGACATACACCGCATCGTTGCCGTCGCCGATGGTGCAGGAGGGTAAGGCATTGGCAGGATGGTCCTCCTGCGGTGGTGGGCTCCGGGTTGGGCTAGTGCAAGGAGCGTCCACACCAACGCTGAGTTCCGAGCTGCATAGCTGAGCGTGCTGCCAACGTCTGAATAGAGGAAGAAGAAGTCTCAAAATCGCAAGAACCAATGTTCAAAGCCTCCTCTTAAGATAGCCTTACTAAGATATGAGGTCTGGCACCGACGCATGGGTTATTCTGCATGGCGAATTTTCACCGAAGGTTTGACGGGTAATAAGGGTTGGCGACAGACATGGCGCCGGCCTGATCCTAAGCCGCGATACCAGATCGTAATCGTAGGCGGGGGTGGCCACGGTCTAGCGACGGCGCACTATCTGGCCAAGGTGCACGGAATTACCGATGTCGCGGTGCTGGAAAAGGGATGGCTCGGCTCGGGGAACATCGGGCGGAACACAACCATTATTCGTTCCAACTACATTTTGCCAGGCAATGAAGCTTTTTACGAACTCTCCTTGCAGCTTTGGGAAGGGCTGGAACAGGACCTGAACTATAATGCCATGGTTTCGCAACGGGGGATTTTGAATCTCTACCACTCGGACCCCCAGCGTGACGCTTACGCGCGGCGCGGGAACGCCATGCGCCTCCACGGTGCTGACGCCGACTTGCTCGACGCTGATCAGGTGCGCGCGCGCTACCCCCTTTTGAACTTTGCCAATGCCCGCTTCCCCATTCGCGGAGGGCTGCTGCAGCGCCGGGGCGGGTCGGTGCGCCACGATGCCGTCGCCTGGGGCTATGCCCATGCGGCGGATCGGCGCGGCGTCGATCTGATCGAAAACTGCGAAGTGACGGGTTTTTTGATGGAGCGGGGCACTTGCCTGGGCGTGGGAACCACACGCGGGAATATTCGTGCGGACAAGGTTGCGGTCTGCGTCGCGGGGTCTTCTAGTCACGTTATGGCCAAGGCGGGAATGCGCCTTCCGATCGAATCGCATGTCTTGCAAGCCTTCGTTTCCGAGGGGCTGAAGCCGATCATCCCCGGCGTTATTACCTACGGTGCGGGGCACTTTTACATGTCCCAGTCCGACAAGGGCGGTCTGGTGTTTGGTGGGGACTTAGACGGCTACAATTCCTATGCGCAGCGGGGCAATCTGCCGACGGTAGAGGATGTGTGTGAGGGCGGCGTTTCCCTCATGCCCGCCATTGGCCGTGCCCGGCTTTTGCGATCCTGGGGCGGGCTCATGGACATGTCCATGGACGGGTCGCCCTTCATCGATAAGACCGGCATCGATGGCCTCTATTTCAACGGCGGCTGGTGCTACGGCGGGTTCAAGGCCACGCCCGCCAGCGGCTATTGCTACGCCCATCTACTCGCCACCGATCGGCCGCACGCAACCGCGACAGCCTATGGTCTTAATCGCTTTCGGGCAGGACAGATGATTGATGAGAAGGGTATGGGGGCACAGCCCAATCTGCACTAAGGCAAAGACGACCATACCATGCTTATTCCTCATCCCCTGCTCGGCCCTCGCGACGCTGCTGAGTTCACATACCTCGGCGACGCAGCGCTCTTGGGGCGCCCTGATTGGACCGCGGCAACAGCGGCGGAGAACTTTCACGACTATGTCTATCTGCGCGAGAACCCCGCCGGCCCCCTGCGCGAGTTGTGGTTCCATGAACAGGGAGATCGATCCTGGCTAATCGTCACGCGAAATACCCTGACTCACGAGATTTTATCGGTTGAGTTGGCGCGCGATGTGGCGCGTGCCACAGCCAAGGGAGGCTGACCATGGCCGAAACTTTTCGTCTTGCCAGCGGCGGGCGCATCGACCGCTCCCTTCCCCAGCAGTTTCATTTCGATGGCAAGGCTTATAAGGGGTGCCGCGGGGATACCCTGGCCTCTGCCCTACTCGCTAACGGTGTGCATTTTGTCGGTCGCAGTTTCAAATACCACCGCCCCCGGGGGATCTTCAGCGCCGGCCCAGAAGAACCCAATGCTCTGGTCGAGCTGGGCGAGGGCGCCTATCAAGAGCCCAATACCCGTGCCACCCAGACCGAGCTGTTCGACGGATTGGTAGCGCGCAGCCAAAACCACGTCGGCAGTTTGCGCCACGATCTGATGGCAGTCAACGACTGGCTCGCCCCTTGGTTAGGCGCAGGGTTCTACTACAAAACCTTCATGTGGCCCGCCGCATTTTGGGAACGCGTCTACGAGCCGTTAATTCGTCGCGCGGCAGGGCTAGGGCGACTGAGCGGGCAGGCCGACCCCGATTGCTACGACAAAGGTTTTTTGCACTGCGATGTGCTGATTATCGGCGCAGGGCCCGCAGGCCTCGCCGCCGCCATGCACGCGGGCGAAGCAGGCGCGCAAGTCATTGTGGCAGAGCAAGACTTCGTGGTCGGTGGGCGGCTCCAGGCCGATGCTCGACACATTGAGGGCCTTGAGGGAGCGGCTTGGGCCGAGGCAAGTTGGGCGGCGCTGCGCGCCATGCCCAATGTGCGCCTGCTGCCACGGACTACTGTGTTTGGGGCCTACGATCATGGGATCTATGGTTTGTTAGAGATAAAGGCCAATCCGCACCCCCCCCGCAACCAAACGCCGCGCCAGGTGCTGTGGCGTTGCTACGCTCAGCGAGCGCTCGTCTGCTCAGGCGCGATCGAGCGGCCCCTCGTCTTTGGCAACAACGACCGCCCTGGTATCATGTTGGCGGGAGCGGTGCGTACGTACTTACGCCGCTTTTCTGTGCGTCCTGGCGCGCGTCTGGGTATTTTCGCCAACAATGGCCCCGCCCTAGCCGAGACCCAGCACGCAGCTGAGGCCGCTGGTATGGAAACCGTCCTCTTTGACCTCACCCAGGGTCAAGACCTGATCGATACTAACGGCCGAGCGCGCGTGCGAGATCTAACCCTGGCAAATGGACGGCGCGAACGGGTCGACTGCTTGGCCGTTTCAGGTGGCTGGAACCCCAATGTTCATCTGGCGTGCCATCAGCGCGGCCGCCCGAGGTGGCGCGAGGACATAGCGGCCTTTGTCCCTGGAGATGTCTTGCCGCCGGGGCAGTTGGTGGCAGGGGCGGCCAACGGTACCTACGATACGCTTGAGTGTTTAAACGAAGGATGGGATCAAGCGGGCCGAGCGCTTGAGGATCTTGGTCGCACCCCTCAAGCGCGACCGACCTGGCAGGTCGAAGGCCAGGGGGAGGTTGGGTCGCATAGCGCGCACCTTTGGGTTGCAGGGTTCAGACCCCGCGCCTGGGTCGACTTGCAAAACGATGTCACCGCCAAAGATATAAGGATCGCCCAGCAGGAGGGGTTTGAGGCGGCCGAGCACTTAAAACGCTACACTACCCTTGGTATGGCAACCGATCAGGGAAAGACCTCCAATGTTCTTGGGCTGGCTCTTATGGCCGAACTAACGGGCAAATCGATTCCTGAGACGGGCACGACCATCTATCGACCCCCTAGCAGCCCCCTTACTATTGGTGCCTTGGCGGGGCGTGCGGTCGGCCAGCAATTCAAGCCCACCCGGCACACCCCGTCGCATGCTTGGGCCAAACGCCACGGCGCTACCTTCGTTGAAACGGGTTTATGGTTGCGCGCCCAATGGTTCGCTCAAGATGGCGAGACGTACTGGCGGCAGTCGGTCGATCGCGAGGTTCGAACGACCCGGTCGCGCGTTGGGATTTGCGATGTGACGACGCTGGGCAAAATCGACATTCAAGGCCGGGATGCGGCAGCTTTCGTTAATAAAATTTACGCCAACCCGTTCGCCAAATTGCCAGTTGGTAAGGTCCGCTACGGTCTCATGCTTCGGGAGGACGGGTTGGTCATGGACGATGGCACAACGGCGCGCCTTGCAGAGACCCATTTCCTCATGACCACCACCACGGCCAACGCCGTCAGCGTATTTCGACACTTAGAATTTTGCCGCCAATGCCTTTGGCCCCATATGGACGTGTCGCTAATTTCGGTCACCGAACAGTGGGCGCAGTTCGCGGTTGCGGGGCCACAATCGCGCGCCTTATTGCAAAAAATTGTCGATTCTGACTACGATATAGGCGCGCAGGCCTTTCCCTTTATGGCGTGCGCGGAGATGAGCGTTTGCGGGGGGGTGCAGGCGCGCCTGTTCCGCGTCTCTTTCTCGGGCGAAATGGCCTACGAACTGGCGGTGCCCGCCCGCTACGGCGAGGCTTTGATGGCAGCCCTCATGGCGGCGGGCGAGGAGTTTGGTGCAGAGCCTTACGGAACCGAGGCGTTGGGCGTCATGCGTATCGAAAAGGGACATCCGGCAGGCAATGAATTGAACGGTCAAACCACGGCGCTCAACATGGGTCTCGGGAGTCTGACCTCAGCCAAGAAAGACTACATCGGCCATACGCTCGCCCGCCGACCTGAATTGGCACGCGCGGACGGCTTTCGTCTTGTTGGCCTCAAGCCACTGCAGGACGGTGCCATGCTCACCGCAGGCGCCCACTTTATCGACCTCGGGAACGAGGCGGTAGCAGCTCACGATTTGGGCTATATGACCTCGGTTGCTTATTCGCCCACGCTTGGCCATTCCATCGGCCTCGGGTACTTAGAACGTGGCAACGAACGGATCGGTGCGCAGGTTCGCGCCGTCGATTTGGTAAGGGGAACGGACCAGGTGGTTGAAGTATTGTCGCCCCATATGTTTGATCCGGAGGGAAGGCGCCAACGTGACTAAGCCGACTCTGTTCCCGACGTTGCCCATGGACGGGTTTGACCAAAGCTGGGGTTCCTTGCGTTTGCGCGAAGTGCCGGCGCGCTCCCTGATTTCGCTGGCGACTCCTTTGGGCGGGGAGGAGGCCTTTGCTGCGTTTCTCGCGGAGGAATTTGGCCTTAGTCCCGTCGCGCCAGGTGAAACGCAAACGCAGGAGGGCAAAACCCTGCTCGGCCTCGCCCACGATCAATCCTTCCTCGTTCTGCCCTTTTCCAGCACTCCGCTCTCCCCTGGACGGGTGTCGGCGGCGCAGGGGCGCGCCTATCTCACCGACCAGTCCGATTCCTGGGCGCATCTGGAAATTGTAGGACCAGACGTGCGAACAGCGTTGGAGCGGATTTGCCCTCTCAACCTAGCCCCCGATCGCTTTGCCATTGGCGCGGTAGCGCGCACTGCAATGGAGCGTTTGAACGTGATCATCTGGCGAGCTGATTCAAATAGGTTCAACCTTATGAGTGGGCGCTCATCAGCTCGGTCTTTTCTACATGCTGTAAAAGTGTCCATTGAAAACACACGCTGTTGAGCGTCACCACTAATCATACCAACTCCGCTAAAAATTGACATTTTTATCGGAGTCTTGTCTCACGGCAGAAACGCTTCGCGTTTCGGCTTTTTGGGGTTGCGGTCTCTACTCGCTCGCTACGCTCGCTCAGCCCGACCGCGCCTTCGCTTATACCCCGAGGCGCGTGTCCGCCGATCTCGGGGCCGCGTGTTTTTGGCGCGGGCGTTCCCTGCGCCCTTCGGGCTTGGAGCCCGCTACGGGGGCCGCAGTCGCGGCCCTTATACCAGCGATCATAAGAGTCATTTATAATTGCCGCTGGTATTGTCGTTGTTTTCCCAACCCTAGGCCCCTTCCCTGCTCCCGGCCCCATATTGAGGACGCGGATATTGCGTTGATTTGTTTTATAAGACCTCTGCATGATGGTATAAGGTTGATTTATGGACGCCCCCCAGGGATATTTCATTACCCTCGCCCCTAATTTTAGGTGCGTTTGTGGGTTTGGTGCCTAATTTCCCAAAGAATGATCTGCTCACAGAGCTGAATAGGAGGTGAGAATTGCAGATCAGAGGATGGAAAGCCTCCGCCCATTTTACGCCACAATACCCTCAAGGCCCTACACCAATCCTCCAAGGGTCAAAATCTCCAACTCATCCTGCCTCAAAATCCCGCGAAACTCCGACCAGATCACAAAATCCACCATCGCCGTGAATAAAACGGGTTCATACTGAAAAGAGCAGAGCGCCGATGTTGCGGCCATCGAGCACGAGCACGTTGAAGGTACGGCAGCCAGCACCTGTATTCATGGGCTCGCAATGCAGGCCCGCGACCTTCAGCGCGTCTTTGGCCGATTGAGGGACGCGGACCATGGTTTCGCCGGTTCCGACCAGCAACACGTCAAGAGCTTTGGCTTGGGCGAGAATCTCGGGCGGCCAGTTGCTGCCGTCCAGGTCCTGCACGCAGCGGAGGCGCGGGCAGGTGACACCCGTCGGCAGCAAGCAGACCGTGCCGTCAAAACGCCGTCCGTTGAGCCGAAAACCGCCATCGCCGTAGGCCTCGACCTGGATGGTCCGCGGATTACGTTCGGGCGTGATGTCCATGAGCGCTGCTTAGGACGACTTCTTACGCTTTCTAGGTTTGCCTTTGGTACGTTTGGGGGCCGAGCCTTGGTCGAGGGTGTCCCCGTCCAGGTCCTCGACGCTCGTATCCTCCACTTGCGAGGCCCAGGCGAGCGCGGCGTCTTCCATTTCCGCCAAGTTGATCTCTTGGCGTTCGAACACCTTGGACGAAAGCCCCATGACCTTGAGCAGGGGCGTGGCGAGAAACAGGGACGAGTAGGTTCCGATCAAAACGCCCCAGATCAGCGCGATTGAAAACTCCCGCACATCGGCGCCCGCGAACCAGAACAGCATGAGCAGGGCCAGCAGGGTCGTGACCGAGGTCATAATCGTGCGCGAGAGGGTACGGTTTAGGGACCGATTGAGCAAGCTGATCAGCGGTTCGTCGGGGGACTTGCGCATTTCCTCGCGAATGCGATCGAACACCACGACCGTATCGTTAATCGAATAGCCGGCGATGGTGAGGATCGCTGCCACCACCTCTAGGTTTAGTTCCATTTGCAGGAGTGCGAAGAGTCCCAAGGTCGTCAAAGCGTCGTGGAACAGGGCTACAAGGGCTGCGACCGAAAAGCGCCACTCAAAGCGAACGGCGATATAGATCGCGATCCCGGCCAGGGCGATCAATACCGCCAGGATTGCCCGATTTTGCAACTCGCCCGAGACTTGGCCCCCGATGGTTTCGAAAGTAATGCGCGGATCATCGGCATCGAGCGCGAGCGCGCGCAAGGCATCGGCGCGGCGCTGGGCATTGAAATCGGCCTCGACCAAGCCCGAGGCGGCGAGTTGCGCGGCTTCGGGTTGTGGCATGATGAAGCGGGCGCTGTCGCCGAAGGCCTGGACCTCGACGCCCGCAAGGAAGGGATGGGCCGCTTGGATCGCGCCCTGCATCTTGACCAAGGTCTGCCCCAGCGCGCGCGGTACCGTTAACTGGGTCCCGCCCAAAAAGTCGATGCCAAAGTTCAGCCCCGGCGCGATGAGCAGGACCAGTGAGGCCAGCACGAGCAGGGTCGACACCGCCAGTGTGGTCCTGTGCGCGGACAAAAACGGCACCCTCGTTTCGCGCGCCAGGGGGTTAAAATAAAGTCGCATAAACCCTCTTCCCTAAATGGGCATCAGCAGGCGTCGACCGCCCCCGTACCAAAACCCAATCAGCATGCGGGTCAGCAAGAGCGCGCAGAAGATCGAGCTCAGGATCCCGATGCTCAAAGTGACGGCGAACCCTTGGATCGCGCCTTTGCCGACGTTGAACAGAACGACCGCGGCGATAAAGGTCGTGATGTTGGCGTCCAAAATGGTGGACAGGGCTTGAGCGTAGCCATTTTCGATGGCCTGCCCCACATTGTTCGTGCGCCGCCACACCTCGCGCATCCGTTCAAACACCAGGACATTGGCGTCGACGGCCATCCCGATGGTCAGCACAAGCCCCGCAATGCCAGGCAGGCTGAGGGTAAAGCCAAGCAAGCTCATGGTGCCTAGAATGATGACAAGGTTGACGATCAGGGCCACATTAGCGAACAGGCCAAATAGGCCGTAAGAAATCACCATGTAAAGGAACACGGCGGCGACCGCGAGCAAAGCCGCCCACTGACCTGCGGCAACGGCTTGTGCGCCCAATTCGGGCCCCACCTTGGATTCCTCCAGTTTGGTAATTTCCGCAGGCAAAGCGCCTGCGCGTAGGATGGTTGCCAGGGTTGCGGCTTCTTGCACCGACCCGATGCCGCGCACGACAAACCGCGTGCCCAAGTTGGGTTCGAAACTGTCGATTCTAAGAACACGACCATCCAAAATCGTGCCTATGTAGCGGGCGGCGGGGCCGCTGCTCCATTCTGTTCGGGTCAGGTCGCGCATGATTTGACCCGCGGACGGGCGCAAGGTGACTTCGACTTCGTTTTGGATGTTTGCCGCAGCGCCAACGATGTCCGCCGTTTCAACGCACCTTTGGGTGCGATCCACGGCGATGCGGTCGGCAAAGCGCACGGGATCCGTCCCAGGTTCCGCGGCGGGATAGTATTCGATTCCCGCCCCGATTGCGCCCGAAAAGTTGGTGGGCACCGAGCAAATGCGCAGATTGCCAGGAGGAACATCAGGGACGCTCTCTGCTCCCGGAAGTTCGACATAGACGCGCCCAGGCGGGCCGGCGGGGCGAATAATGGGTTCGGAAATCCCAAAGGCGTCGAAGCGCGTGCGCAGGCTTTCGATCAGGCGATTGGTCAAGGTGAGCAAATTCTGCTCACCCACTGTTCCGGAGACTTGCAAAATCAGTTGGTTTTCAGGCGTGGGGCGAACTTGGATAAAGGGCTGCGCGGTATGGGCCAC
The DNA here is from genome assembly GCA_965228345.1 of Alphaproteobacteria bacterium. Lineage (GTDB taxonomy): Bacteria > Pseudomonadota > Alphaproteobacteria > UBA7985 > UBA7985 > CAXQZM01. The sequence goes on from CBDDHH010000004.1 coordinate 632,824, forward strand.
TGCTAAGTCTTGGGCGTCGATATCGGCCAAAATGTCAAAGGTCGCGATCCAGCCGCCATCATCAGCCCGCTGCAAATCTGTGAAGTCCAGCAGCAAGTCCCAAAAACGCTCATCATCGCCCAGTGCCAGGGCTTCAAGGCTTAATTGCTCGTCCCTAAACACCGATCGCCAGTAGGCTTCTTCGGCCACTTCAAAACTGGCAAAGGCGCCCCCTTGCAAGTCTAACCCTAGATTGATCTGACGGCACACAAAAGGCCAGGGGACAAAGCAGTCCTGGCCGACGACCTGCCCATCTTCGTCCAATCGATCGATGCTGCGGGTGAAAAAGTTGGGCGCTGCGAAATAGAGGCCCGCCAAAACGACCAACAAGGTAAAGGCTCGGGCGGCGAATGGAATTTGAACCATGAGAGCTTCGCTTAAATCAGGCGATCAAGAGGTCAAGGGGGACCAGGGGACACGCCAAATTGTTTTGGGAAAAGCGGCGCGGAGGGCGCGCTTGGGGGAAGATTAGTCAGAATCTATGGTCGCGGCTTTTTTGGCAGGGGTCTTTTTTGCGGGCTCATCCTTTTTAGTGTCGTTCTTCGGCGCGGCGCGTTTGGCTGTCGTGCGTTTTTCAGGGGCTTTTTGGTCGATCGACATGACCAGCGCCTTTTGCTGGACAATGACGACGCCATTGGCGATTTCGACGTCGATGGTGGTGTCGTCGACGCCTTTTATGGTGCCGTGGATGCCGCTGTGCAGGATGATCTTGTCGCCCTTAGCCAGGCTCGCCACCATGTCCTCGTGGCGCTTGCGCTGCTGGTTTTGCGGACGGATCATCAGGAAATAGACGATGGCAATCATGCCTGCGATAAAAATGAAACTAAAGTAACCTTGGTCCACGGTCCGATCCTTTCGATTTGGGTGCTGCCAATTGCAGGCGTGCTTAACAAGCCATAAGGGGCTTTGCCACTCATATTCCAAGAGGTAGGAGTAAAGAATGAGCCTGGCGCCTCGCCATTTTGACCTCGACCTGCTGCAACGCGCGACCGAAGCGCTGGAGAAGCTCGCCTTTGGCGCCGTGCGCGGGGATCGTGCAGCGCCGCAATCTTCGCCGATCCACGCCTATGTGTGGCACCCCGAACTGGCACAAGTTCAACCCTTGACGACCGCCAGTCGCTTGCCGTTGCACCTCCTCTTAGGCGTTGACCAGCCCAAGGCCCTGTTACTGGAGAACACTCGTCGCTTCGCCGCAGGCCGTCCCGCCAACAATGCCTTACTCTGGGGCGCGCGCGGCATGGGCAAGTCTTCCCTCGTCAAGGCGCTCCATGGGCATTTAACAGACGGTGCCAGCGCCCGACCGCTGGAGCTGATCGAAATCCATCGCAGCGATGTTGCCACCCTCGGCACCTTGAACGCCCAGCTGGCCGACCGCCAGGCCCAGTGCCTGATCTACTGCGATGATCTGTCGTTCGATTACGACGACGGCGCTTACAAGTCGCTCAAGACCGTGCTAGACGGGGGGCTTGCGGGCCGGCCCGCCAACGTCCTGTTCTACGCCACCTCGAACCGTCGCCATCTCATGCCCCGCGAGATGGTGGACAATGAAGCGGGCAACGCCATCACCCCGGGCGAGGCGGTCGAAGAAAAACTATCTCTGTCGGATCGATTTGGCCTCTGGCTCGGCGTCTATAAATGCGATCAAGAAACCTACCTGGCCATGATTGCGGCTTACTGCCAATACTTCGGGTTGGCCCTAGCCCCAGCGGTTTGGCGCGCCGCCGCACTCGAATGGCAAGTAACACGCGGCGCGCGCTCCGGCCGTGTCGCGTGGCAGTTTTTTCTGGACTTGGCAGGCCAACAGGGCCTGCGCTTAAGTTTGCCGCAGTAAAACAATGCAGCAACGGTTTGACCTTTGATAGAGGCAGCCCGCCAATAGGGAGTCAGGAGGCCATCTTAGGGAGTCAAGTCTCGATAAGAGGGAAGCGACATCGATTGGAACAGGGCATTTTCCGAATAAGAGGAAACTTCAAAAAATGCTCCAAAACATATGGGTTTTGGAGGCGCCAAACGGCCCATTTGACCCCAAAAAAGGCCCAAATTTGCAAAATTTCCCTGTTTCCGCCTAAAATCACACCTGATACCAATGCCGCGAAAGGGGGCTCTTGTCGCGCCCCTTGCGGAATTTGTGATGCATTTTTTCTGGCCTACCCCTAAGGCGCACCCCATGAAAAAACTGATCCCAGCGTTCTTAGCCCTAGCGAGTTTTGCCCTGCCCGCGGCGGCGCAGACCATCACGGGTACCTACAGCGCTTTTTGGCTCGGCCTACCTGTCGGGACGGTCACTATCAGCCACGGCGCCGCACCAGGCGAGCGGGGCGAGGCCTATGCTTTTTCCATGACCCTGCAATCGGGGGGGATCTTAGGTTCGTCGCGCTTTACCACGGCCTTTTCGGCCCAGGGGCTTGCGGGACAGGGAACCCTAGCGCCAGCCTTGGGGCATTTTGCCGACCTGCGCAGAGGCGTCCAACGGACGGAGACCATCCGCTTTGGCAGCGACCTGCCCCAGTTCACATCGGTCCCCCAGTACATCGTTCCTGCAGAATTTCAGTTCGACTTGTCGCGGACGCGCGGGGCACTCGATCCCTCCTCAGGCCTGTTCATGTTGCTGAAGGCCGCCGCCGCGGACAACTGCGAGCGTCGATTTAGAATTTACGACGGCTTCTCGCTGTACCAAGCGACCATTCGCGACGCGGGCATCAGCCAGGTCCGCACACGCCAGTACCGGGGTCCGGCGCGCAAGTGCCGCCTTTCCCTCGAACCGATCGCGGGCAAGGCCGAAGTTTTTGGCACCTTGAGTATTCCCGAAATGGAGGTCATGGTGGCGAGTCTGGCCGACGGGGCGCCGGCCTTGCCCGTTCGCGGGGCCTTGATCGTCAACGGCCAGCGCGCGGGCTTGCGCCTTGACGCCTTCCATGTCCGCTAGAGGCTGAGGCCATGGCCGGTGATCTCGCCGTTGCGATCCTAGGCGCGGGCAGGGGAACACGCATGCACTCAACCCGCCCCAAGGTCCTTATGCAGATCGCGGGCCAATCCATGCTGGCCTGGGTGCAAGGGGTGGCCGCACAGTTGGCCCCCCAGCGTTGCCTGACCGTTTTGGGGCCAGAATCCGCAGGCCTAGCGACCCCGGGCGAGACCCTGATCCAGGAACAGCGCCGCGGCACCGGCCATGCCGTCCAACTTATCGCCGAGGCCTTGGGCGATTTTTCCGGCTGGATCTTAGTGCTCTATGGTGATACGCCGCTCGTCCGCGCACAAACACTCCGGCGCATGATCGACGCTGCGGACGCGGCCAAGGCGGACCTGGTGGTGTCGGGCTTTAGTCCCCCCGACCCAGGGACCTACGGTCGGTTGGTCATGGCGGGGGATCGGCTGAACCGGATCGTCGAGATCAAGGACGCGACGGCAGACGAACGCGCCTTGGGCTTTTGTAACGGCGGCCTCATGGCGTTTCGGACACATCCGTGCCTGGGGCTGCTCGATCAACTGAGCGATCAGAACGCGGCGGGGGAGCTCTATTTGACGCAACTCGCTTCGCTGGTGACGGCGGCGGGGGGGGTCTGCATGGCGGTTCCCTTCGACGAGGTCGAGGTGCTCGGTGCCAATACGCGCGCGGAATTAGCGATGTTGGAGGCGCAGATGCAGGCGCGACTGCGCGACGCCCACCTGGCAGCCGGGGTGACGATGCACGACCCCGCCACCGTGCATCTGTCGTTCGATACCCAAATTGGCCCCGGCACCGTTTTGGAACCCTACCAGGTCATGGGCCCTGGCGTCACGCTCGGCGCGCAGGTTCATGTGCGCGGCTTTTGCCATTTGGAGGGTGCGCGCGTCGCCGACGGCGCCCAAATCGGTCCCTACGCACGCTTGCGCTCGGGTACCGAGGTCGGCGCATCGGCGCGGATCGGGAACTTCGTCGAAGTCAAGCAAGCGGCCCTGGGGGCAGAAGCCAAGGTCAACCACTTGGCCTACGTCGGCGATGCTGAAGTTGGTCCCACCGCCAACATCGGTGCGGGGACCATTACCTGCAATTACGACGGCGTGTCCAAGCACCGAACCCACATCGGCGCGGGGGCCTTCATCGGGTCTAACAGCGCCTTGGTCGCGCCGATCCGTATCGGGGCGGGCGCCATGGTCGGGGCGGGGTCGACCCTCAGCAGCGACGTTCCCGACCAAACCCTGGTGGTGGCGCGTGGCGCGGTGCGGTCGATTGCGGGCGGGGCCGCGGCCTTGCGCAAAAAGCTGCGCGCGCGCAAAGCGGGCTAGACCCCATGTGCGGCATCATTGGGATTTTGGCGGACGAGGCCGTCGCCGCCCCGCTGATGACGGGCCTGAGGCAACTGGCATATCGCGGCTACGATAGCGCGGGCCTGGCCACGGTGCTGGACGACGGCCATATCGACCGGCGCCGGGCGCCTGGAAAACTGACGGCCCTGGACGCGGTCCTGACCGCCAGCCCCTTGCTGGGGCGCACGGGGATCGGCCATACCCGTTGGGCCACGCACGGCATCCCCAATCGCGATAATGCCCACCCGCACAGCGACGGCCACATCGCGGTGGTTCACAATGGCATTATCGAGAACTTTGACCAGCTACGCGCCAATTTGAAGGCCCAGGGCGTCCAGTTCACCTCGGACACCGACACAGAAGTGGTTGTGCATCTCCTGTCCCTGCACTACCGCGCCACCCAAGACCCCAAGGCGGCCATGGCCGCGGCCTTAAGCGAGCTGCAGGGTGCCTTTGCCCTCGCGGTCCTGTTCCGCGGGCGTGGCGATGTGATCGCGGGCGCGCGCAAGGGCTCGCCCCTTGCCATCGGCTACGGTGATGCGGGCATGTACTTGGGGTCCGATGCGTTGGCGCTGGCGCATCTGACCAACCGCTTGGCCTACCTAGAGGAGGGCGACTGGGCGATCCTGACCCGCGACGGTGCCCAGATCTTCAACGCTGCGGGCCAGCGCGCTAACCGCGACGTCCGACTGTCCAAGTACACGAACGCCCTTGTCGGCAAAGGCGCTTACCGCCACTTCATGGAAAAGGAAATCCATGAGCAACCGGTGGTCGTGGGCGATTCCTTGCATGCGCACGTGAACCCGCAGACCCAGCGCGTTCACATGCCCGCGCTTCCGTTCGATTTTGCCAGGCTAAGTCGCCTGGTTATCACCGCGTGCGGCACCGCCTACTACGCGGGCCTGGTCGCCAAGTATTGGTTTGAACAACTGGCGCGTTTGCCCGTTGAAATCGACGTTGCTAGTGAGCTGCGCTACCGCGAAGCCCCCTTTAGCGCCACCGATGGGGGACTTGTCCTCACCCAATCGGGCGAGACCGCCGACACGCTGGCCGCCATGCGCTATATGCAGGGTGAGGGGGTCAAGGTCCTGGCGCTCGTCAACGTGAGCGAAAGCACCATCGCCCGCGAGGCCGACGGCCTGCTGCAAACCCTGGCGGGGCCCGAAATTGGTGTTGCGTCCACCAAAGCCTTTACAACCCAACTGGCGGTTTTGGCCTGCCTGGCGATCGAGGCAGCGCGCGCGCGCGGGCACCTGACGGGTGCGCAGGAGGCCGACCGGGTCCGTTGCTTGCAGGAAGTTCCCGCCAAAATGCAGGAACTGCTGCATAAGGAGGCAGAGCTTGCGGTGCTGGCGCGGACCATCGCCCTCGCCCAAGACGTGCTGTTTTTGGGGCGCGGCAGCCAATTTCCCATCGCCCTAGAAGGGGCGCTCAAGCTAAAGGAGATTTCCTACATTCACGCCGAAGGCTATGCGGCAGGGGAAATGAAGCACGGGCCCATCGCCTTAATCGACGAACAGGTTCCCCTCATCGTCTGCGCCCCCAGTGGCCCCTTGTTCGAAAAGACCTTGAGCAATATGCAGGAGGTAAGGGCCCGCGGCGGCCAGGTCTATTTGTTTTCCGATCAGGCAGGTTTTGACCGCGCGGGCAGCTTGGTGCGGGCGACCTTTGACGTCGGCCTGGTCGCGGACTTCGTTGCACCGCTGATCTACGCCGTGCCCGTCCAGTTGCTCGCCTATCATACGGCCGCCTTCAAAGGGACCGACGTAGATCAACCGCGCAATCTGGCCAAGTCCGTCACTGTGGAATAGGGTGTCCTACTCTCCGTCGCACGCAATTTGATACTAACCCTTTTGAGGAGGACTAGAACGTGGCACACTTGGGCCTCATTGGTGGCATTGGCCCTGCCGCGACCGATCACTACTACCGATCCCTAGTGCGCAAGTTTGCGCTCGACGGGAAGGTCTTGGATATGACCATCGTTCATGCCGATACTCCGACCTTGCTCAAGAATGTGCAGGAGGCACGGCCTGACGCCCAGGTTGAGATTTATCTTCGCCTCGCAAACAGGCTCGCGTCGGCGGGGGCTAGCTGTGTCGCGGTGACGTCGATCGCTGGGCACTTTTGTATCGATGCCTTCATCGCGCTGTCGCCCCTTCCTGTTGTCAACTTGATCTCTTGCGTCGACAAAGAAGTCGCAGATCGAGGCTATGGGCGGGTAGGCCTGATTGGCACCCGAGCTGTCATGGTGTCAGGGTTTTATGGGGGCCTATCGTCCGCCCAAGTTGTTGCGCCCAAAGGTCGCCTATTAGATGAGGTTCATGCCGCCTATGTGGATATGGCAACTGCGGGGGCCGCTCGGGCGGCACACAGGAGTATTTTTGACCAGGCTTGCAAGGTTCTCTTCGATGAAGAGCAGGTCGAGGCGGTCTTGTTGGCTGGAACCGACCTAGCACTCGTCTATGTGCCAGCGACGAGTCCCTTCAAGCTGATCGATTGTGCGGAGATTCATGTCGACAGCCTCTTCGACTATGGCAAAGATAGCCGCTCGGCGGCGTCAAGCCTGCCATATGTGTAGGATGGCATCAGCGGGACCAGAGGGTGAAGCAGTTCACGTTTGATCAAGCGGTCGCGGCCCTAGGCAACGGTGACCTTGTCGTCTTTGCCACCGAAACCGTGTTTGGGCTGGGCGCCGACGCAGGCGACGACGCGGCGGTCGCGAAAATTTATGCGGTGAAAGAACGCCCTCGGTTCAATCCGCTAATCGTCCATGTCGGCGATACGGCCCACGCTGCGCGGCTGGCGGTATGGAACGCGCGCGCGCAGGCGCTTGCCGAGACTTTTTGGCCTGGCCCGCTTACCCTCGTTCTTCCGCGCCACGAAGGCGCGAAGGTCAGCCCGATCGTTACGGCGGGCGCGCGGACGATTGCGGTGCGTTGCCCTGGCGCTGCGCAAGCCCGCGCGCTCGCGGCGTGCCTGCCCCAAGGGATTGCGGCGCCGAGCGCCAACAAGTCGGGTCTGCTCAGCCCCAGTCGCGCCGCGCATGTGCGACTGGGCGACGAGCCCGATCTTGGGATCCTGGCGGGGCAGGAACCCACCGTGGGCCTGGAAAGCACGGTTGTCGATCTGTCGCAATCCAGCGCGCGAATTCTGCGCCACGGCGGCATCGTGCAGCACCAAATTGAAGCCGTCATCGGTGAGGTACAAAGCCAGGAGGCTCAGCTCGACGCCCATACGGAGGATCTAGGCGACGCGCAGGTCCGCTCGCCCGGGCAGTTGCGCCGCCACTACGCTCCGCCGATCCCGTTGCTCTTAAACCGGCGGTCCGCTGCCCCTGGGCAGGCACTGCTCGCCTTCGGGCCGTCTGTGCCCCCGGCACCGCTTGTCTATAATCTCTCTGCAACGGGGGACTTGGTGGCGGCGGCAGCGCGCCTGTTCGAGGGTCTGCACGTCTTGAGTGGGTCGGGCGCCTGCGCCATCGCCGCTATGCCGATCCCCGAGGAGGGCATGGGGGTGGCTATCAACGATCGCCTGCGCCGGGGCGCAATTCCATAAGCGTCACGATCCATGATGCCTTTTTTGGTGAGCGATGGGGCAGGCAGCTTGACCTCCGCCGCGATGACGGGACTCCAAGACGGTGTAGCCATGGATCTGCCGTTCTTGAGGTGAGATTCGGTCGGTTGTTGTGCCTCAAAAAACCGTTAAAGGGCGGGCCATGATTGCGCTCGCGTCCGGCTTCTTGGATTTGCGCACGCATGGGTCCGATCCCTTGCATGCGTTTGTCTGCATGATACCAATTTTCATAAATGGTGACCCGTTCATGAAAATTACCGCTCTTCCGGCAGAAACGCGTTGCGTTTCGGCTTTTTGGGGTAGCGGTCTCACCTCGCTCGCACCGCTTGCTCAGCCCGACCGCGCGACGGGGCCTTCGCTTATACCCCGAGGCGCGTTCTCAGCTGATCTCGAGGCCGCTGGTTTTGGACACGGGCGTTTCCCGCGCCCTTCGGGCTTGGAGCCCAACCCTTTCGTGCGCGGGCGTTCCCTGCGCCCTTCGGGCTTGGAGCCTAACCCTTTCGTGCGCGGGCGTTCCCTGCGCCCTTCGGGCTTGGAGCCCGCTTGGAAGGCAGCAGTCGCGGCCCTTATACCAGGTCATAAAGAGTCATCCTTAAGGAAATCTGGTATGAGATCAGTTGGAAAAGGTTCTGTCGTGGGGCTGGCGCTCGCCGTGCTGGTGATGGCCTGTCCCCTTCAGCTTGAGGCGCAAACCCAGCACGGTGCAGCGGCGGCGGATCAGGAACTGATTTTACCCAAGCCCCGTCCGGCGTTGGACGAGGATGCAGAGGTCAAAGATCAGGAGCCTCCCCTGTTCCCGGTCACGATTGAGAGCGATCGGTTTATGCGCATCGCTACAGGGCCAGTGCGGGGCGGGTATTTCGGGGTCGGGGGAGCAATCTGTGATTTGATCAACGCGAATGCCCCCCGTCACCGTATTGAGTGTCTGGTTAGACCGACGCAAGGATCCGCAGAAAACATATCGCGGGTCCTGCGCGGGGGATCGGAATTTGGTCTGGTCCAATCCGATTGGCAGTCCTTTGCGGTGACCAGTTTGACCGCACGCGCCGATAGCGATCTGAATTTCGATCGCTTGCGCGCCGTTGCCGCCCTCTACCCCTTAGCCCTGCAAGTCGTGGCACGCGAGGGGATCAGCGATCTGACCCAGCTTGCTGGTCGTAATCTGGGATTGCCGCCCTCAGGGTCAGGCCAGCGGCAGCTGATCGATGTAGTCTTGACCCAGGCAGGCCTTCGGCCCCGCGATTTTGGCCTTGCTCCCTACGACAGCGATACGGCCATGGCGCGGGCCTTTTGCGGGGGAGCTTTGGATGCCTTTTTTGTGGTAGGACCGGCGCCCATGGCGTCCATTGAGCTTAGCCTGTCGCGTTGCGATGGCCAACTCTTGTCCCTCGATGACCGCCTCATCACCACCTTGATCGGGGATCGTGGCGCGCTGGCGCCCTTGAGTTTGGGATCGGACTCTTACCCCGATCAGCGGTTCGAGATTGCAACGCTCGGATTCATTGTGACACTTGTGGCCTCCCAAGGATTGGACGACACTATGGTGGCGGAAGTCGCCCGCCACTTAGACGAGGGCGCGCAGCGCTTTTCCAAGTCTCATCCCGCCCTGTCATCCGTTGACGGGAGCACTTTTTTTGAGGGCGGCTTGACCGCGCCCATGCACAATGGCGTGGTGCGGTATCTCGATTCCGTTTCTCCCACGGGTATCGTCGGCGGATTGTCCCCAGATGCTGACGCGATTGAGGATCTTGATACCAGTTTTCCTTAAGCATGACTCTTTATGAACTGGTATGAGGCCCTGCCTCCTGGGCACGGGGCCTTAGGGTCAGAACGCGCTGGTAAAAGTCGCGGTTTCCTATAGATTCTCGGCGTAGAGCGCCGTTTTGAGGATTGCCTTGGCCTGCATCAAGCAGGGGCGCCGTCTGGTACAGGGTCGGCGTCTGGGGCAGGTTTCTTAGCCCCAAGTTTAGGCAGGGCCATGCCGCCGCGCGGTTTCTTGGGGCCCGAATCTTCGCGGCTGATCGTTCCTCCCTCAACCACGGTTTTCACCTCTTCCGCCGTCAAAGTTTCGTATTCGAGCAGCGCGTCTTTGAGAGCGTGCAAGGCAGACTTGCGCTTGATCAAGATCTCGCGGGCGCGGCGCTCGGCATCTTCAAGCAGGGCCCGAACTTCCTCGTCAATGACCTCGGAAAAGCCTTCGGAATGGTTTTTGTCCAAAACAAAGGACCCGTTTTGGTTGTGGCCATAGTACCGCAAGCCGAGTTTTTCGGAAAAACCGAACTGTTCGACCATAGCCTTGGAAAGAAGGGTCGCTTGGCGGATGTCGGAAACCGCGCCCGCCGTGACATTCTCCTGCCCGTAGATCAGCTCTTCGGCGATGCGGCCCCCGTAGGCGACCACGAGCTGGCCCCGAAACTGGTCTTTGGATTCCAAGTAGGTGGCGTCGGAATCGGGTAAAAATTGTGCATAGCCCCCGGCCTGACCCCGAGGAATAATGGTGACTTTGTTGAGGGGGTTTTTCAGGGGCACAAAGAGAGACGTAATGGCGTGGCCGCCCTCGTGGTAGGCGATCAGCTCAATTTCTTCCTGCGTTCGATGCTGTGATCGCCGTTCAGGACCCATTGTGATCTTGTCTTTGGCGTTTTCCAATTCGATCTGCGTCACCAAACGCTTGCCCGCGCGGGCGGTCAACAAAGCAGCTTCATTTATCAGATTGGCCAGATCCGCGCCCGAAAAGGTTGGCGTGCCTTTGGCCACGCGTTTAAGATCAACATTGTCTGCTAAAGGCACATTTTTGGAATGGACGCGCAAAATTTGCTCGCGGCCACGAATGTCGGGTAAGGGAACCTGCACCTGACGGTCAAATCGCCCCGGGCGCAACAGGGCCTTGTCCAGTGTATCGACGCGGTTGGTCGCGGCTACGACGATTACGTCTTGGTTGTCCTCAAACCCGTCCATTTCCACCAGAAGTTGGTTCAGGGTTTGCTCCTGTTCTTGGTTGGACCCAGAAAAGCCTTGGGCACGGGCACGACCGACAGCGTCGATTTCGTCGATGAAGATGATGCATGGAGCGTTTTTCTTGGCTTGTTCAAACATGTCACGCACGCGGCTGGCACCGACCCCGACGAACATCTCGACAAAATCAGAACCCGAAATCGAAAAGAACGGCACCCCAGCCTCCCCCGCAATAGCTTTGGCCAGCAAGGTCTTGCCCGTACCTGGTGGACCAACAAGCATGAGGCCGCGCGGAATTTTGGCCCCGAGGCGCTGGAAACGCCCTGGATCCTTCAAAAATTGCACGACTTCCTCAACCTCTTGCTTGGCTTCCTCGACACCTGCCACATCCTCAAACAAGACCCGATTTTCGTTTTCGGTCAGCAACTTGGCTTTGGATCGCCCAAAACCCATGCCAAAGCCGCCGCCGCCCCGCCCCCCCTGGGCCTGGCGAATGGAAAAGATGATGTAGCCAATGAAAACCACCATGAAGATCAGGTAAATGAAGTTGAACCAACCGTTGCCGCTGGAAGGGGCCGAGGCCGTGTAGGCAACTTGCGCGCTCTCCAGCACCTCTTCAAATTTGCTTGGGTTAGTGGTGTAAAAACTCGCGCGCGTTCCCTCACGCGTGGTGATATTAAAGGTCGCGCCGATGCCTGAGCCGACCACCTCCACCTCCCCAACGCGGTCCCCCTCAACTGCACTGACAAAATCCTCATTGTCCCAAGTCTGGACAGGATTCAGCGATAAGGGGGTGCCGATCAGGTTCAGAGTTACGAACACTCCGACCGCAACGGCAATCCAGACGAGCAAGTTACGATTTGTAGAATTCATGGCAATGGGCCTTTGTCTTGGACTGGAGCTAAGATGGGTGCAAACTCCAGATTTTCAATTGGCGAGCGGATTGGGCGTTGATTTTGTGACAAAGACCCTATCGAATCGCGGTTGCGCGCCCAGGATGAGGCCCCCCTCGCGGTGCCTGCCTGGCACGATCCAAAGCGGTCCCTGCGCCCAGCGTGCCGTCAAGGCGGCCTCAGTTGCGCCGTCACGCGCCTCTGGGACCAAACGAAACAGCTCGGCTTTTCGATTCCACGACAACAAGGTCCCGCCCACCGCGAAAGCCGCGCCGCTGCGTGGGGGTGAGCGCACAAAATCAACCACCCGATCCAAAGGCGCATGGGCACGGGCGCCGACCCAGCGGATGCATTCGCCCAAGAGCAACCCAAGAGCAGGCCGCGCCAAGGCCCGAATCCGCCCCGACAAGCGCAAGGCGCCAGGGGCCTCAACGTGAACCCATTGGGGGTCGATTTGTTCCACGGCGGCGTTGCGCATGGCGCCGACCGCGCGCACCAGATCGCACAGCCGTTGCCCGACGGGAGGACTGTCGCGTAGAAAGGCGCGCCACTGCACGCGCGGATAGACCAAATCAGTGTTGGACGGATCCTCAAGACCCGACAAGTTGCGCGCGCAGAGCCAGGCGAAAATCTGCGCCTTAGAGACCGTGAGCAGCGGTCGGTAAAGCTGCGTATTGCCGAGCCAAGTTTGCACGGCCATGCCACTCAAACCCAAAAGACCAGATCCTTTGGCCAACCGCAAGAGCAAGGTCTCGACCTGATCGTCCTGCTGATGGCCGAGCCAGAGAATCTGAACCCCCCGATCTTGGCAGACCTGCGCTAGAAGGGCGTATCGAGCGGCCCGATAGGCCGCTTGCGTCCGCGGTGCCTCACCTGGGTGCCACCTCAAAATCAGCGGTTCGTGACCTAAGTCCCGCGCCATCTGCGCTGCGACTTGCGCTTCGCGTGCAGAATGGGACCGCAAGCCATGATCGACAATCAGCGCCAGGCCCGCAGGCATGAGGGCCGCGGCGCAGAGCGAGTCGGGGCCTCCGGACAAGGCAACGGCCTGGGTCAAGGATCTCCCACCCCCACCGCCGCTATGATGCAACAGCGACCCGTTCGGCAAGCGCCCGATGCAACCGCGGGTCCAGGCGCGCGGGACGCCCGGCAAAATCAAGAATCGCTAACCGCACCGTGGCGGTCGTGATCAAATCGCTCACCCGATGGATCTGCTGGACCATCGTCAGTTGTACACGCCCTAGATGCGCGACCCGCGTTTGCACCTCGAGCACATCATCCAATGTTGCCGACTTGTGGTATTTCAGGTCGAGATGGCTCACCATGAAAACCCGGCCCTGATCTTGAGCCACCTGGGCAGGGGCCGCCCCCAACGTGCGTAGCAACTCGGTTCGACCCCGTTCCAGGTAGTTCAAATAGTTGGCGTAGAACACCACCCCTTGCGCGTCCGTGTCTTCGTAGTAAACCCGCACTGGAAGGCGGTGCACGCCTTCCCTGCCTTGACCCGCCGCGGGATCAGTCATGACCGTTTGCCGCAACGGAGAATAGGGTGGGGTCGGGCACCGCGGGCGCGGGCAGACCTAGGTGCGCATAGGCATGGGCGGTTAAGACGCGCCCCCGCGAGGTCCGCTGCACAAAGCCCTGCTGCATCAAAAACGGTTCGATCACGTCCTCGATTGCATCAGGTTCTTCCGACAGGGCCGCCCCTAAGGTCTCGACTCCGACGGGCCCGCCGCCGTAAAGATCGGCGATTGCCTTCAGATAGCGCCGGTCCATGGCGTCGAGCCCGCTGTGATCAACGTCCAACCGAGTCAAGGCCAAGTCGGCCAGGGCGCGATCAACGCGCCCATCGTTTTCGACGACGGCAAAATCGCGAACTCGCCGAAGCAGACGCCCGGCAATCCTGGGCGTTCCCCGCGCGCGAGTGGCGATTTCCAGGGCGGCCGCAGCGTCCATATGGATGCCCAGTTTGGCCGCGCCGCGGCTGACGATGGCCTGCAAAATGTCGGGTTCGTAAACATAGAGCCGTTCTTGAATTCCAAAGCGGTCGCGCAAGGGCATGGCGAGCAGACCCAGACGCGTGGTGGCCCCGACCAAGGTAAAGGGCGGCAGGTCGATCCGCACCGACCGGGCGGCAGGCCCTTCCCCGATCAAGATATCGAGCTGGAAGTCTTCCATGGCCGGGTACAGCACCTCTTCCACCGCCGGTCCCAAGCGGTGAATTTCATCAATGAACAGCACGTCGCGCGGCTGCAAATTCGTTAAAATCGCCGCCAGATCCCCCGCCTTGGAAATAATCGGACCCGACGTCGCCCTAAATCCGACGCCGAGTTCGCTGGCGATGATCTGCGAAAGGGTGGTCTTGCCTAGGCCCGGCGGCCCAAAGAACAGAGTATGGTCCAAGGCGCGCGCGTCCCGCCGCGCGCTTTCGATGAAGATACGCAGGTTGGCCTTCAGCCCGTCCTGGCCCGCAAAGTCGGCGAGGGTTGTGGGCCGCAGCGCCACATCCTGGGACTGATCGGCGCTTTGCGCATCACCCGAGAGCAAGGGATTGGCCCGACTCACGACACAAGGGCTTTCAAGGCGACAGGGATCAGCGCCCTTAAATCCGACGCCTCATCGCCCTCTTGGATGGCGGTATGGGCAGCGCGGCGGGCCGAGGACTCATCGTAGCCCAAATTGACAAGGGCCGATACTAGGTTCGAAAACAGCGCCGCTGTTCCGGTCACCGCTGCCGCTCCCGGTCTTGTTGCCGGGGAGGGGTGGCCCGCGGTTGACGTCGGGGATTTTTCTTTCAGCTCGGTCACCAAACGCGCGGCGACTTTGGGGCCGACCCCCGAGACGGACTGGAACGGGCGCTTGTCCTCCATCATGAGGGCGTTGGCCATGTCTTGGGGGGTCAAAGTTGAAAGGATCGCCAAGGCCATTTTCGGCCCCACGCCTTGCACGCTGAGCAGCAAGTCGAACCAGGCGCGCTCCTCCCCGGTCGCAAAGCCGTACAAGTGAATATGGTCCTCGCGCACATGGGTCAAAATCAGCAAGGTCCCCTTGCTGCCCACGGCCAGAGACGCGAGGGTCGTCGTCGAACAAAAGGCCAGGTACCCGACCCCCCCGACGTCAATCAGTGCGGAGTCGGGGCCGATCGCCTCAATACGTCCCCTAAGACGCGCGATCATGCCCCGACCGCCGCCTGAAATTGCCCATGGTGGGCATGACAAATGGCCAGCGCCAGTGCGTCGGCAGCGTCGGCGGACTGCAGCTCGACCCCGCCAAGGAGGTGACGGACCATCATGGCGACCTGGGACTTATCGGCATGGCCTTTGCCGACCAAAGTCTTCTTGACCACATTGGGGGCATAGTCGGTCGTGGGGATCCCACGCTTGGCAGGAACCAGGAGGCACACCCCCCGTGCCATACCCAAGGCAAGCGTTGCCTGGGGGTTGGAATTCTGAAAGGTCTGCTCCACCGCGACGCTGGCGATGGCATGGGTGTCCATGATGTCAACGAGCGCGCTTTCCAAGGCCGCCAATCGCTGCCCCAAAGGCAAGGCGGGCGAAGGGTTGATGCGGCCATGAGCCTGGTGTTGCAAGTGATTTCCCATCATGGCAATCAAGCCCCAACCGCAATGTCGTAAGCCTGGATCAATCCCAAGGATGAGGGAAGGGGACGTGGCAAGGAACATGTCGGGCCCACCTTACCCTATAAGAGCGCCAATACCAACGCTGCGAAGGATTGATACCAGTTTTCCTTAAAACAGACTCTTTATGAACTCGCCCATTCAACAGTGAAGTGCCCCACCTAGAACCAACACATCAGTCAGCCAATGAATTGGCATTTCATGGAGGTGCCGCGTTTAGCCGCGGGGACACTCGGTTTCCCAGCTCTCGCAAACCCAAAGTCTGAACTCCATGACTAGTCTGGTCTTTCCGCCAGGTTCTAGGTGGGGCACTTCACTGTTGAATGGGCGGGGTCTTATCCAGAACTCGGGTTATAGAGAATACTGCCTCGCGCCGTTTAGCTCGGCTCAAGGTTCGTACCGACTATCCTTTCTGCCGCCGATCCGTGCTGGATCCTGCGACTTCGCTTCGCTCCGCGCTGGATGACGTCAGGTTGGAGGCGCCTATACTTGGGTTCGGCGCGTGGACGCAGGTCGGTCTATTGCTTTCGCCGGCATCAAACCCGAAGCCGATCCGCCGCATAGGTCGGCCAAACATCATGATCCTTGGCAACCTGGGCCAAGCGCTCGGGATCGAGCGGTTGACCGATTTCGCCGCTGTGGATTCCCGTGTTGACGTAGAGCACGTCGATGCCGTGGCGCCGGGCGCCGCGGATGTCGGTTTTGAAGGAGTCGCCGATGGCGAGCAAACGCGCGGGCGCCTGGCCTGCGGCCTTGAGGACCTGATCGTAAACCGCCGCATGCGGCTTGCCGTACCAGATGACATCGCCACCGCGCTCGGCGTAGGCTTGGGCGATGCTGCCCGCGCAGAGCTCCCAATTCTGGCCGCGGCGCACCACCAAGTCCGGATTGGCGCAAACCATGGGGAGGCGCCGCGCCAAGCCTTGGTCGATCAGGGCTTGAAAGGAGACCATGTCTTGGCACCCCTGATCGGGCCCGACGTTGAGGATCCAGTCTGCCTGCGCCACCGTGTCAACGAACCTGACATGCGGCAGGTCGTCCTGCATATGGGTGTCCCTCGGCGGGCCGAAGAAATAGGCCTTGGCGCCCCAAGCCGCCGTGCGTCCGGCGGCCATGGCCTGCCAGGCAACTTCACCCGAGGTGACCATAAGGTCGATCAGACGGGGGTCGAGGCCAAGACCGCCCGTCAGCGTCGCCGTGGCTTCGGCGCGGCGGCGTGGGGCATTCGACAAGAAGGTGATCAACTTGCCCGCATCCTTGGCGACCTTCAGCGCCTGGACCGCCTCGGGGAACAGCCCCTCGCCGTTGTGCATCACGCCCCACAGATCAACGACGAGACCGTCGTAGCGCGGCAAAACGGCGGCGAGGCCCTCGATATGGCAGGTCATCCGGGGCGTCCTTTCAGGTCGGCAGGGCTTGCGAGCCCCTCGGCGTCGAGCGCCGCTCTTATGGCTCGGTGAGTTTCCTCAATCAGGGCCGTGCCGCGGTAGGTGAAGCCCGTATAGCCCTGGATCAGGTCGGCGCCTACGCGCAGCCGCGCGACCGCGTCGGCCCCGTTCAAGATACCGCCGACGCCGATGAGGGGCAGGCGGCCCTGAAGGATCGCGTAGAAGGCCCTAAGGGTTGCAAGGGCTTTGGCCCTGAGCGGCGCGCCCGACAAGCCGCCCGCCTGCGCACGGAACCGCGCG
This sequence comes from Alphaproteobacteria bacterium, assembly GCA_965228345.1. Lineage (GTDB taxonomy): Bacteria > Pseudomonadota > Alphaproteobacteria > UBA7985 > UBA7985 > CAXQZM01. Next base: position 649,896 of record CBDDHH010000004.1, read on the forward strand.
GGCAGGTCGTCCGGGCGGTCCAGGGTCGTGTTGGCGACGATCAGGCCGTCCAGGCCTTCGGCCAGGGCCGTTGTGGCGATGGTCTCGATCTGTGCTTGGCTGAGATCAGGCGCGACCTTGGCGAGCAGCGGGACGGGCCGGCTCTGCGCCGCCTTCATCCCCTGGATCAGGGCCGCGAGCCCTTGGGTCTGCTGGTCGCGCAGGCCTTGGGTATTGGGACTCGATAGGTTGACGACCAGGTACGACGCCACCGCCTCCATGCACTTGATCCCGGCGACATAGGCGCGCAGCGGGTCGGGTTCGGCCCGGTTCATCCCCAAATTGACGCCGAGGATGCCCTGGGGGTTTTGGGCGCGCCACGCGCGCAAGTGCGCCAAGACCTCAGCATGTCCAGCGGAGTTGAAGCCGTAGCGGTTGACTACAGCGCGGTGCGCGGGAGCGCGAAACACCCGGGGGCGTGGGTTGCCGGGCTGTGGTTCGGGGGTGACGGTTCCGACTTCAACAAAGCCAAAGCCCAGGCGCAAGAGCGGCGCTATAACCTGGCCGTCCTTGTCGAAGCCCGCGGCCATGCCCAGGGGGCTCGGGAAGGATTGCCCCCACAGGCGCGTGCCCAGGCGTGGGTCGGGGCGCGCGCCTCGACCGCCCAGGCCGCTTTGCAGGGCCCAGAGGCTGGCCTGGTGGGCCGTCTCGGGCGGCAGCAGGGCGAGCAGGCGGTGGCGAATACCAATTTTCATGAATGGTGACCCATTCATGAAAATTTTCTGTCTCACGGCAGAAACGCTTTGCGTTTCACCTCCGACGGAGCCTTCGCCTATACCCCAAGGCGCGTGTCCGCTGATCTCGGGGCCGCTTGTTTTTGGCGCGGGCGTTCCCTGCGCCCTTCGGGCTTGGAGCTCGCTACGGGGGCCGCGGTCGCGACCCTTATACCAAGTCATAGAGAATCCCTCATAATTGCCGCTTGTGTCAGGCTCAAGCGCGACGGGCCTCAATATACATGGTCGGGCGGCCCGCCTCAATCGACTTGGCCTCGTAGCGGGTTTGGGGCCAGTCGGCGGGGCGTTCGGTCCAATCGCGGGCGCAGGCGGCGGTCCAGACAAAGTCGGGATGGGCCAGCAGGACCCGCAGGATCCAGGGTTGATAGTCCCCATGGTCGCTGGCCACGCGCAAGGTCCCCCCAGAGACCAGCAGCTTGGCCAAGTGGTCAAGCGTAGGTTGGCTCACCATCCGCCGGCGCCTTTGCCGCGCTTTGGGCCACGGGTCGGGGTGCAAGATAAAGGCGCGCGCAAGCGATCCAGGACCAAGGCAGTCCATGAGCGCCCGTCCATCGCCATAGTAGAGGCGGACATTGTCCAACTTTGCCTCCTCTATAAGTTTGCAGGCGCGGGCGAAGCCATTTAGATAAATTTCTGCGCCGATCAGCAGCACGTCGGGGTGCTGCGCCGCTTGCCAGGCCAGGTGTTCGCCAGCGCCAAAACCGATTTCGAGCCAAGTTTCCCGATACTGCGCCGCCAGGGCAGGGAAGGCGTCAGCCTCAAAGCCATGGGTTTGGCGCACACGCGCGAGCGTCTCGGCCTGCCGGGCGCGCAGGGGTCGCCCCAAGCGACGGCCATAGAGGTGCCGGCGCGGGGGGGCGTGGGTCATAAAAAAGGGAGGCCGCGGCGTTGGGGCCTCCCTTCAAACCAAGAGCGCGAAGACATGATCTGCAGGATCAGCGACACTCGGGTGTGGGCTCTTCGAAACACCTTCACCCCGCCGTCACCGGATAAGAGGCACGGGGCAAGGGAAACTGGTATTAGTTGACGGCGTCTTTCAGCGCCTTGGCGGCCTTGAAAGAGACGGATTTGGACGCTGGAATCTGCAGCGCTTCGCCCGTTCTTGGGTTGCGGCCTGTGCGGGCCTGGCGTTCAGAAATCGAAAAACTGCCAAATCCTTTGACGACCATGCCTTCGCCAGAAGCCAGCGCGCTGCGCAGCCCGTCAAACACTGCGGCGGTAGCTTTTTTCGAATCTGCAATCGTCTGGCCCGTGGCGGCAGCCACTTTTACGGCTAAATCTTCCATGTTCATTTCAGTCTCTCCTAGATGTCAGTGGATGGTGGCGAGGTGCAATCACAAATGGGATTCCTGGTCAATGTCCCTTTGTGTGCAAAACTGCGAAGAATAAGGACGCATGGAGGTAGATGTTCCTCCTCGTGTCAACCGAAACTCATACCAGGTTTCGCTAAAGTGATACCAGCGGCGGCAGAGAGTGACTCGTATGTTCGCTGGTATAAGGGCCGCGACCGCGGCCCCCAAGTGGACTCTAAGCCCGAAGGGCGCAGGGAACGCTCGTGCTAAAAACAAGCAACCCCGAGACAAGCTAAGAAAACGCCTCGGGGCAAAGCGAAGGCCCCGTCGGAGGCGAAACGCGAAGCGTTTCTGACGCGAGACATAAAACCGAAGAATGAATGTTAATTCATTTTTCCGCTGGTATGACTCTTCATGACCTGATCAAAGCGCTTTGATCGCCGTTTCAAGCTTTGAAAGGCCCTGGTCGATCTCGGCGCGCGTGACGGTGAGAGGGGGCAGAAGACGCAGGGTCTGGTCCCCGGCAGGGACGGTCAGGAGCCCCGCTTGCCGCGTCGCCTCGACCAGGTCTGCCACGTCGATCCCCGCATGGACTTGCAGGCCTTGCATGAGGCCGAGGCCCCGGTGCCCGGCAACGACGCGGTTGTCGGCCTGGGCCAAGCGTTCCAGCCCTGCGTTCAAGTACGCGCCTTGCTGCTGAACCTGGTGCAAAAACTCGGCTTGATCGATCGTTTTGACGACCGCGAGCGCGGCGGCCATGGCCAGGGGATTGCCGCCGAAGGTCGAACCGTGGATGCCAGGGCGCAAGCACACGGCCACGGCATCGGTCATCAATATGGCACCAACAGGCACCCCGCCGCCCAGGCCCTTGGCGCTGGCGAGCAAGTCAGGGGTCATGGCGTAGGCCTCGTGCGCCCAAAAATGCCCGCTTCGCCCCACGCCCGTTTGCACCTCGTCCAAAATCAGCAAGACGCCGTGGGTGTCCGCGAGCGCGCGGATCCGCTGCATAAAGTCCGCCGTGTGAGGGCGAATGCCGCCCTCGCCCTGCACAGGCTCGACCATCAAGGCGGCGGTGGTCGGGCCGATCAAGGCCTCTGCCGCTGCAAGATCGCCGAAGGCGACCTGATGAAAGCCCGGTGCTTTAGGACCAAACCCCTGAGTGTATTTGGGATTGCCGCCGGCTGCGATGGTGGCCAAGGTGCGGCCGTGGAAGGCGCCAGCGAAGCTAATGATCTCGGTGCGTTGGTCCTGCCCCTGGTGCCAGTGGTATCGGCGCGCGAACTTGAGGCATCCCTCAACGGCCTCGGAGCCCGAGTTGCAAAAGAATACGGCATCGGCGAAAGATCGGGTGGTCAAGCGCGCCGCCAAAGCCTCTTGCGCTGGAATCCCGTAAAGGTTGGACACATGAACCAAGGTGCCCGCCTGATCCCGCAAGGCCTGGGTCAGGGCAGGGTGATTGTGGCCGAGGCTGGTGACCGCGATGCCGCTCGCAAAATCGAGGTAAGCTTGGCCCTGATCGTCGTAGAGCCAAGCGCCTTGCCCCTTGACGAGGTTCATCTTTTGGGGGGCATAGGTGGGGGCAAGCGAAGACATGGAGGGTCCATGCGGATAAAGCCAACAAAAGTCAAAGCCGTCAATCCCGCCTCCCTCCGCAAGGCGGCACTGGATTACCTAGACCGATTTGGCGGTACGCGGGCGCGGGTTCGACAGGTTTTGCTAAAGCGCGTACGCACCGCTGACGCTGGGCAGGGCGCAAATCCTGAGGCTGCGGCCTGGGTCGAGGCGGTGCTGGACGAGTTGCAAAACCTCGGCCTGATCGACGATGCCCTCTTCGCCGCCGCCCGCGTGCGACGCGGGGTCAGGATCGGGCGTTCGCGCCAGGCCATGGTGCACGACTTGCAGCGCGCCGGCGTCCCCCGCGCGCTCGCGGATCAGGCCCTCGCCGACGGTCTCGACGCTGGATCAGACCCCGATTTGCCGGCGGCGCAAACCTACGTCGTGCGCCGCGGCCTGGGCCATCTGCGCGCCGACCCGGCGCCGCATCATCAGCGCGACATGGCGCGGCTGGGACGACGCGGATTTTCCTACGAGACCGCGCGCCGCGCCTTGGCGGGCGAGGACGCTTGAAAAAACCCAAATGCCGCTAGGATCGCGACCGCCGTGAGCAGCAAATAGAACCGATCTGGCCCGATCCGGCTGTAGAGAGGGGGCCCGAGCGCCGCAGGAATCAGCGCGTCAAGGTATCCCGACTCATTGAGGCCCAGGGTCGCCGAGGCCAGGCGGCCGAGGGGATCGATGACGCCGGAAATGCCGGGGTTGGAGGCGCGCGCGATCGACAAGCCCTCTTCGACCGCACGGACTCGCGCTTCGGCCAAGTGCTGGTAAGGCCCGGGGGTTTTGGCCAACACGGGCACCGCGGGCAGGATGTACCAGGCGTCTTCGGTTAGGGTCACGAGGAAGTCGGGGCGGTCGGCGGGATCGACCAAACGCCCGGTGTTGATAGAATCGTAACAAATAAAGGCCCCAATCCTGGCGCTGTTCCCCACCTGCAGGGTTTTGGGCCCAGACCCCGGGACGCGGTCGAGGAACTGGCCAGTGAGTGCGGCAAATCCTAGGCGGTCGAAAATAAATTTGTAGGGAATGTACTCGCCGAAGGGTACCAGTTTGGACTTGTCGTAGGTGTCGAACTCAAGGGACCTATGGTCGATCAGGTAGGCCGACAGGTGCGCCGCGCGCGGTTGCATGGTTTGGGCGTTTGGGTCGGTCGTTGTGTCGGGCGTTCGCCGCCCAAAGACGAGACTGTAGGGTGCCGGTGCCAACTGGTCGGCCATGTACCGGCGCAGGGGGAGATTGGCGTCGGGGAAGTCGCGTACCGACCCCTCCGGCCAAATGACGTGGCTGACGCCCGACAGCGGCGCGGCCTGGCTCAGGCGTAGGTGTTGGTCCAGGACCGCCGCCCCGTCCCAGGTATTCTTGGTCACATTGGCCTGGACCAACCGCACCTTAACGTCGGGGACCGGCGGCAAGTCCGCCTGCGGCACCGACGCGAGGCGATAGGCCCCGAACAGCAGCAGGGGCAGGAGCGCCCCGGCGATCAGGGCACCCCCAAGGCGCGCGCGCGCGACCAACATCAAGAACAGCCCGGCGCTGACGACAAGAGTCACGAAGGAAAGGGCGGGAATGCCGCCCAAGGCTGCGAGCTGCAGGGTTAGGGGTTCGCCGGCCCAGACCATGCCCGCACGGTTCCAGGCAAAGCCCGTCAGGTCAATCCCGCGCCGCCATTCGAAGACCAGCCAAGCCGCCACGGCGGCGCACGCAAAGGCCGCAGGATCGCGCCGAAACCAACTCGCCACAAACAGGGCCGCCGTGCCGAACAGGGCGGCGAACGCGGGCAAGACAATCAGCGCCAAAGGAATCAGGAAGTAAAAACTAGGGCTCACAGTCGGTGCCAAGGACACCCAATAAAGCCCTGAAATCATTTGGCCGTAGCAAAACAAGAAACTTGGGGCCAGCCGCCCCGCCCTGGTGCGAGCATGGAACAGATAGAACAGCGTTATGGCGGCGCCGAGCGGCCAGAGCGGGATCAGCGAAACGGGGACAAAGGCCAGGCCCGCGCCCAGTCCCGCAAGGAAGGTCAGGCCCGCCCGCGCCCGCCCGCCCCGGGCCAGCAGCCAGCAGGACAGGGCTTGGGTCAATCGGGGCGCCTTGCTTGATGCCCCGCGGGAAGGATGATGAGGCGGCGGATCCGTCGCGCGTCGGCCTGGGTCACGCGAAACGACAGGCCGCTCTCGTGGCCGATGATTTCCCCGCGCGCGGGCACCCGCCCGGCCAGATGGAACACGAGCCCGCCGATGGTGTCGACGTCTTCTTCGCGGTCCTCTTCGGTCAAAAAGGCGCCCAAATGATCGGTCTCCAGCGCGGCGAGGGGGAAGCGGGCATCGACCATCCAGGTCCCATCGTCGCGTTGGCGGATATCGGGCTTGTCGGCTTGATCGTGCTCGTCCTCTATGTCGCCGACGATTTGTTCCAAAGCGTCTTCAATCGTGATCAGGCCATCGACGCCGCCGAATTCGTCAACCATCAGGGCCATGTGCGTCCGCGCGGCTTGCATTTGAAACAAGAGGTCCAGGACCGGCTTGCCCGGGGAGACGTAGAGCGGCGCGCGCATGACCTTCTTCAACGAAAAGGGGCGCTTGGTCCCCTTGTAGGGGATCAGGTCGCGTACATGGACCAGCCCGACGATCTTGTCCAAACTGCCGTCGTAGACGGGCAGGCGCGAATGTCCTTTTTCCAACGCCAGGTTCAAAATCTGGGTCGCTGTAGCGTCCATGGCCGCCGCCACGATGTCGGCGCGGGGGATCGCGATGTCTTCGGCCAAGCGTTCGCGCAGGCGTAAGATGTTGCCGATCAATAGGCGCTGTTGGGTATCGAGGCCCTGATTTTCGTCGATGTCCTCGTCTTCGGTTGAGGCCTCGATCAAGTCCTCAAAAGACTCGCGCAGGTCGGTCGCTTCCCCGCGCCGCAGTAGCGCCGTGATGGGGCGGCGCAGGATGGCGAGCCAAGTTCGCGGCGACGACGCCTCGTCGGTCAATGGGGCAGGAGTATGGGTCATGGAGGTTCGCTAACTGCCTAGTTTAATTTGGGCACAGGCATGGGGGAGGGGCCGGCGAGGGACGCATAGGGGTCTGGCAGGCCATAGGCACCCAAGATGTGGGTTTCGAGGGATTCCATTTTGGCCGCGTCCGATGGGGTTTCATGGTCATGACCCAGCAGGTGAAGGCTGCCGTGCAAGACCAGGTGCTTGAGGTGCTGATCCAAGGTCTTGCCCTGGGTTGTTGCCTCGTGTTCCAGGGTTTCCAGGGCAAAAATCAGATCCCCCAACTCGCCCTTGAGGTCCGAGGCGTAGGAGAGGACGTTGGTCGGCGCATCTTTGCCACGATGGGCCCGATTGCGCGACCGTACGAAGGCATCGTCGGCGAGCACCAGGGTGATGAGATCGCAGTCCTGCAAGGATAGCTGAGCGGTCAAAAATCCCAGGTAATCGGCTAGATCGAACGTGGGCCAAGCCCCCGCATGGGGATGAATTTGGTATCGGCACGGCGGCGCGTCTTGGCCCGCGCGCTTTAGGTCACATTCGCGCTCTTCGTGGGGCCCGACACCCGGCGGCCTCATGGTTGATCGTAGGCCGCGACGATGCGGCTGACGAGCGCGTGCCGCACCACATCTTGCGCGGTCAAACGGACGGTCGCGATTCCTGGGACTTGGGCCAAAATGTTGACAGCGTGGGGGAGGCCCGAGGGCGCGTTGTGCGGCAGGTCAACTTGCGTCGGATCTCCCGTAACGACCATGCGGGACCCTTCGCCCAAGCGCGTTAGGAACATCTTCATTTGCGCGGGCGTGGCGTTTTGCCCCTCGTCCAAAATCACAAAGGCCGACTTGAGGGTGCGCCCGCGCATAAAGGCCAGGGGGGCGATTTCGATGCTGCCGTCCTCGATCGCCTTGGTCAGTTTTTTTCCTCCCAGCAGTTCGCCGAGGGCATCGTAGAGGGGGCGCATATAGGGGTCGAGCTTGTCGGCCATATCCCCGGGCAAAAACCCGATCCTCTCTCCCGCTTCGACCGCAGGCCGGCACAAAATCAGGCGTTTGACCTGGCCCGCTTGCCACGCCGCCACGGCGGCGGCGACCGCCAGGGTCGTCTTGCCTGTCCCCGCGGGGCCAAGGGCGAATGTCAGGTCGTGGGCTTGCAAGGCTTTCACCAAACGACCTTGCCCGGGCGAGCGGGGCTTGAGCGTGCCGATGCGGGCAGCCTGCGCTTGCCCCTTGGGACCGTCGGTGAGGCGGATTTGCGCCTCGACGTCCGCCATGGTGATATCGTCGCCCTGGGCGCAGTCGCGGTAGAGCGCCTTCAGGGCCTGGCGCGTCCGCGCCACATTGGCCTTGGCCCCGCGCAGCGTCAGCTGAGTGCCGCGCATGACGATAAAGACCTCCAGGTCTTGCTCCAACCGGGTCAGATGCGTATCGTGCGGCCCGCAGACCGCTTGCAGATGCGCGGTCTGATCGAAGGTCAAAACCTCCTCAACGGCCCGGCCAGAACCCTGGAGCGGGTCAAATCGGGCGCGCGCGGTCATGAAGCATCGCGGATCACGACATCCCCTTTCAGGGAATGGGGGCCCGCGGCGTCGATGCGAACATGACAAATCTGCCCGATCAACCGCTCGGGCGCCTCGACCACCACCGACTGCAGGTAGGGCGATTTGCCGATCAACTGGCCCGGCTTGCGGCCTGGCTTGTCGAACAGCACCGCAACGGTCGTGCCCACGGTGCTTTGGTTGAACGCCAGCGACTGTTCGGCCAGCAGTTGCTGTAAGGATTGCAGCCGCGCCGCCATGACGTCGGCGGGCACCGGGTCGCCCTTCTCCGCGGCGGGGGTGCCGGGGCGCGGCGAATACTTGAATGAGTAGGCGGAGGCATAACCGACCCGCGTCACGAGCCGCAAGGTGGCGGCAAAGTCTTCATCGGTTTCCCCTGGGAAGCCAACGATAAAGTCCCCCGATAGCGCTAGGTCAGGGCGGGCCGTTCGGAGCTGGTCGATCAGCGCCAGGTACGATTCCGCCGTATGGTGACGGTTCATGGCCTTCAAAACCCGGTCCGAGCCTGCTTGAACTGGCAAATGCAGGTAGGGCATGACTTCGGGGACTTGGGCGAAGACCTCGATCAGATCCTGATCCATGTCGCGCGGATGCGACGTGGTAAAGCGCAGCCGCGCCAGGCCGTCGATCTGTGCTAGGCGGCGTAGCAGGCGACCCAAGCCCCACTCCGCGCCTTCGGAGTCGCTGCCGTGGTAGGCATTGACGTTTTGCCCCAGCAGGGTGAGTTCGCGCACACCTTGGGCGGCCAGCGCTTCCGCCTCGTCCACGATCGCCTGAACGGGTCGCGACATCTCGGCCCCGCGTGTGTAGGGCACAACGCAAAAGGTGCAGAACTTATCGCACCCTTCTTGGATCGTCACAAAGGCCGACGTACCGTTGCTTTGGGCCGAAACGGGCAAGTCGTCAAATTTTGACTCGATGGGGTAGTTGATGTCGATGGCGCGCTTGGCGCCCTGGTCCAATTCTTCGAGGAGGCGCGGAAGGCGGTGGTAGGTTTGCGGCCCCACGACCAACTCGACCTGCGGCGCCCGGCGCATGATTTCCGCGCCCTCGGCCTGGGCGACGCACCCCGCCACGCCAATGACCATGCGCTCGCCCCGCGCCGCCTTGGCGCTTTGCATCCGCTTGATTTGACCTAGCTCGGAATAGACTTTCTCCGCCGCCTTTTCGCGAATATGGCACGTGTTCAGCAGCACAAGATCCGCGTCATCGGGATGCGCCACCAGGCCGTAGCCAAGCGGCGCAAGCGCATCGACCATACGCTCACTGTCGTAGACGTTCATCTGACACCCATAAGTCTTGATATGAAGTTTCTTCCGCAGGGTCATTGAAGGTATCCAACATAGGTCAAATGAACGTCTTTTTTGGCCGCTCTTACCAGCGGCCCCTGCAGGGCCTTGGCGCGGCAGGGCATCTGACACCCATAAGTCTTGATAGGAAGTTTCTTCTGCAAAGTCGTAGGGGCTTGGTCGTTTAGGCAATTCTGGCTTGGGCCATACCGCTTCGTACCCTTTGTTCGCAATAGGCCGTCAGGGCTTTGCGATCACCGCCAAAGTCGGCCAAGGTCTTGGGTGGGTGCCAGTCCACTTGCACGGTGAGTTTGCCTAGGCCTGCGGCGTTGAACATGTGGCGGAACAAATCCGACTCCCCATACCAGCCGTAAAAGGCGCGCAAGCTGCGGGGAATCGGGAACCCGTCGAGCTTGGCGAAGGTCACGGACACTGGTTGGATAACCAGGGGCGTGCCGTCGATTTGATGCTTTGCCACGGCCAGTAAGGAGGATCGAAACGGTAAGATATGAGTGGCGGCGTAGGAAGACCCTTCTGGGAACATGAAGAGATTTTGCCCTTGATCAAAGCGTTCGGTAAATTGACGCTGCTGCGCCGTGATCGATTTGACTTGCCGGTCGATAAACAGGGTATCTTGCAGCTTGGACAGAAACCCAAAAACGGGCCAAAGTCCGACTTGGTCCATGGCGACAAAGCTGCCCGATGCGCATGCGCCCAACGCTGCAATGTCGAGGTAGGAGTTGTGATTAGAAACGAACAGCGTGGGGCTACCTCTATGCGGCGTGCCCGCTTCAACTAGCTTGACGTTGAAGCAGGCCAAGGTACGCCCATGGAACCAGCGGCACATTTTCATCCAGATTGCACGTCCCGTCACGGCGCGCAGCGCAAGGTGGACTGGTAAGCACAGCAAGATGAGCGCGACATAGGCCAGGATGCGCCGCACAGCCGTTGGGCGCGACACCAGGGCGGCGTGGCGCCCATCAGCGTAGGCAGCCAGCCGCCGCTCGGCCCCCACATCGTCTAAGTGGTCAAACGACTTGAGCGGCATCGGGGTCCTTTGGCGCATGGGACCTACTTATACCAACGGGCAAAAAGTTGACACCTTTTGGTGGCTTTGTTGCACAAAGAAGCTGTTAGGTAATACCAACGGTCATGAAAAGGTCACTTTTTATGACCGTTGGTATCATGCCCTTCATCAATAAGCTGCTCTTGCGAAAACGTTTCATCATTGAAACCCTTTTCGACAAGCTCAAATCGTCCATGGGCCTCGAGCATACCCGACACCGATCTCCTACAAATGCCTTTGTTCATGTCTTGTCATGTCTGGCTGCATATGCCCTGGGGTCAAAAAATTGCCATGAAATAAGGGTCTTATCCAGAACTCGGGTTAAATCAGCGAAAATCCTGCGTGAAACAGAAAACAGAGACTGTTCCCAAACCCAAAAAGCCCGCACGGGGCGGGGCTTGACACCTAATATCTAGGAGTGCTTGGTCGGACTCCGATGTATGGTGGTGGGCGGTACTGGGATCGAACCAGTGACCACCACAATGTCAATGTGGTGCTCTACCGCTGAGCTAACCGCCCACCATGTTCAGCGCGGCTAACACTCGTGGGGGGGCTTGGCAAGTCTTGGGCCGACTAAAATCTTGGGTCTTCGGCACACGACGGGCTTGAGCGAAGGGCAGGCATGGGTCACTATAAGATTCTATGTCGCTTGAGTCTCTATTTCGTCTCGCGCGACCTGCCGATTGGCGTGTGCCAATTGTGGTCTCTGCACCCCACGCAGGAACCTGCTTGCCGTCGGGCTTTGCGCTGCCCTCTGGAGCGGCGGGTCAGCGGGTTGTCGCCATGTCAGATACGGCAGTTGATGAGCTTGCATGGCCCGCCGCGCAAACGCTGGGCTTTCCGATTTTGTCCTCGCTTTACTTGTGCGCCTTCATTGATCTGAACCGCAGCGTGGAAGAGTTGGACCCCGAGTTGATCGAGGGCGCTGCGCCAATGCCAGAGCTTCGGTGCCCTGATTCGCGGTTCGAGGAAGGGTTGGGTCTCGTGCCGAGACTGGCCGATCCCATGACACCGATTTACGATCGCAAACTGACCTTGACAGAGGTTCGGACGCGCATTTCCCTGGTTTATGAACCCTATCACGCAGCACTTACTGGGTTGATCCAAGAGGCGACCGCATGGTTTGGAACCTGTCTCTTAATTGATCTCCATTCCATGCCCCCACTTGCGCCCGCGGGGGCGCGACATTGCCTTGCGCTCACTCCTGATCAACCGACGAAAGAGCGGCACAGGTTTCCCGCCTCTCACGCACCCCTGGTCCTGGGCGATGGGTTTGGCACAAGCTTGTCCCCTGTCTTATCGCACATTGCCGTCCCCTTCTGGCGGGGCCAAGGAGTTCACGTCTCGCGCAATCGTCCTTACGCGCGGGGCCATATTACCCAAGTGTACGGCCGCCAGGTGCCGACCTTGCAGATGGAGTTTTGCTGCACTCTGGCACCGGGCACGCACAAAACGCCGACGACGCATCAAATGGCCGCCTTGCTGGTTGAATTTTTCGCCCTGATGGTTGCTCGAATCCAAGTCTCACCTTCGGAAATCGTTTCAGGATGGTCCTAAGCAAGGTCGTCCGCCCCGCCATTGCCGCAGACATGCCAGTTTGCCAGCACATCTACGCTCATCATGTTGCTCATAGCACCGCTACGTTCGATGAAGCTTTGCCGCCGTCCAATTTGCTGAACCAGAAGCGGGCGTCCTTGCAAGCCAGGGGGTTTCCTTTTTTGGTCGCAGCCGAGGATGATCAGGTGATTGGCTATGCCTATGCCGCTCCGTTTCGGGAGCGTAGCGCCTATCAATTCACGGCAGAGGACTCCATTTATCTGCATCCCGACCATACAGGTCGCGGGGTTGGTGGGCGCTTGCTGGTGGATCTGATTGCCGCCACCCGCGTGCTGGGCCTCAAGTCTTTGATTGCCGTCATCGGCCTCGATCAGGATCAGTCGCTGGCTACCAGTCCCTCAATCAGGGCCCATACCAAGGTCGGGTTCGTTCCGGTCGGCACCCTCAATCACGTTGGGTATAAGTTTGAGCGCTGGCTTAAAACCGTCTATATGCAATTTGACCTCACAGCCGAGTGCAAGGACGCGAAGAAGCCGTGAAAATAACGCTGCGCCACCTGCGCCCCTAGGGCGTTTCACAACAGAATTGAGTCGCGTTTTTTGCTTCCAACACAGCTTCCGCTTATACCTTGAGGCGCCATCTCATACCAGTTCTTCTTAAAACAGACTCTTTATGAACTGGTATAAGGTCGCGACTGCGGCCCCGAGACAAGCTAAGAAAGCGCCTCGGGGTATAAGCGGAGGGGAGGCGAAACGCAAAGCGTTTCTGCCGTGAGACAAAACTCCGTTCAAAATGTCAATCTTTAGCGGAGTTGGTATCAGCTGATCTCTGGGTCGCTTGTTTTTTGGCGCGGGGGTTCCCTGCGCCCATGGCGCTCGCTCGGGTGGCCTCGGTCGCGGCCCTTATACCAACGATCAAAAGAGTCATTTTCAATCGCCGCTGGTACAAGACCTTTGTGGGTGCATGGTCCTCACGTGGGTCCCGACCGATTTTGATTCCTTTTGACATAAACCCTTGTCAGGCATGCGCAACTTGAGTATGCTAACGAAACTGTCCAAGACTGCCAGGGGTGTGCGGGGAAACCCGGAGCCTTAAACGGGAAACCGCCTAGCATAGACGAGATAAGCTGAGACTTAAGCGTGCCTGTGGAAGACTGCGGGTCTGCCAATCCTCCCTTACATCGTGGGCAGATCGCCGAGGGCGCGCTGAGCCGCGTGTCTTTCAAGCCAACGCTTTTTGTTAAGGGACCCGCCGATGGATCGCATTCAAAAAGAGGAAATGGTTGCCGAGTTGAAGCATGTTTTCGACAGCGTCGAAATCGTCATCGTTTCCAAACAAACAGGCCTAAGCGTTACCCAGTCCCAAGCTCTGCGTCAAAAAATGCGGGCCGAGGGGGCAACGCTGAAGGTCGTCAAAAATCGGCTCGTTAAAATTGCAGCACAGGAGACGTCCAAGGCGGGTCTGTCAGACTTGATGACTGGCCCGACGGCAATTTCCTACGCTGATGACCCCGTGGCGCCGGCGAAGGTGCTGGCGGACTTTGCCAAAGAGAGCGACAAGATCGAAATCTTGGGCGCGGTCATGGGGGACAAGGTCTTGTCCGCCGCGGAAGTGGGGGCCTTGGCAAAGCTACCCTCGCTCGATCAACTCCGGGGCAAACTCATCGGCTTGGTCCAGGCACCCGCGACCAACGTCGCTGGGGTGGTGCAAGCGCCCGCCGCGCAACTTGCCCGTATTTTTGCGGCCTACGCGGCTAAAGACGCCGCCTAATTTTAACGATTCACACATCTACCACGATCACACATGAGGAACTAGAAAATGGCTGATCTCGATAAACTTGTAAAAGACTTAAGCACCTTGACGGTTTTGGAAGCCGCCGAACTGGCAACCAAGCTGGAAGAAGAGTGGGGCGTTTCCGCTGCTGCGCCCGCGGCCGTTGCGGTCGCCGCGCCCGCTGACGGCGGGGGTGCCGTTGCCGAAGCCCAGACCGAATTTGACGTTGTCTTGGCCTCCGTCGGGGGCAACAAGATTGCGGTCATTAAAGAGGTCCGCAGCGTCGTCGATGGCCTGGGCTTGAAAGAAGCCAAAGAGTTGGTCGATTCTGCGCCCAAGGCGATCAAAGAAGGCGTTTCAGAGGCCGAAGCCAACGAAATTAAAGAGAAGTTGGAAGCTGCGGGCGCTTCGATCGAAATCAAGTAATACCAACGGCAAAAAAAGTTGACACGTTTTTTGCCGTTTTATGTCTCGCGGCAGAAACGCTTCGCGTTTCGCCTCCGATGGGGCCTTCGCTTATGCCCCGAGGCGCGTGTCCGCTGTTCTCGGGCCGCTACGGGGGCCGCAGTCGCGCGGCCCTTATACCAGCGAACATAGGAGTCATTCTCAGTCGCCGCTGGTATAAGCACGCGCGCTTAGGAATTTATGATTTGGAAGAGGCCGTTTTCGGCCGTAGAGTCCGCGTGTTTTTTGGCACGAGTCGTCTTGTTGATGGGGTGTCCCTTGTGGGGTGACGTTCTTCCGCGCGGAATCCATCGCGGGTTGGAGACGGTGGAGACCACCTCGTCAGGCTTTGACCTGCCGCCCGTTTAGAGAAGGAAAACGGGAGTTTCATACCAGTTTTCCTTGAGAATGACTCTTTATGAACTGGTATAATACCAGCGGCGATTTAAAATGACTCTTTTATTCGCTGGTATAAGGGCCGCGACTGCGGCCCCCGTAGCGGGCTCCAAGCCCGAAGGGCGCAGGGAACGCCAGCGCCAAAAACAAGCGGCCCCGAGATGAGCTAAGAAAGCGCCTCGGGGTATAAGCGAAGGGGCGGCGAAACGCGAAGCGTTTCTGCCGTGAGACATAAAACGGCTAAAAAAGTGTCAACTTTTTTCGCCGTTGGTATAAGGTGTCGGGGGCGCTTTGTCTCATTCCCGAAACGAGTCTGCGATCATGCCAAAGGGCGTTTCACAATTTCGCGCTTCGTGAACCTTGCGCAGGTGTGCGCTCACGAATTTTTCTGAGCCTTTGGCGAAAGACGCCGCGCCGGGCGCTGGCCCCGCTTGGGTTCCGGAGGCAAAGTGGGGGGCGTCGCAAGTTCGCGGTGCCCTTCAATCTATAGGAGACATGACATGTACAAAGCAGCCTTCACTCTTATTTCATCTCTTGCCTTAACTGTCGGTGTGGCCTGGGCCGATACCTTGCAGGTCAAAGTTACGATCCCAGAAGGCGATCGCAAGCTCGGTGCACTCAGGGTGGGTGTTTTCAAGTCGCAAGCACAATTTGATACTGGAGAGCCCGAGCTTGGGCTGATGCAAGAAGCGGTTCATGGCGAAAACACGATCGCGATCGCGGATCTGCCTGCGGGCACTTACGGGCTTTCGGTGTTTCTTGATCGCAACGACGATGAGGAACTGAATAGTGGCCTATTTGGCGCGCCCAGCGAGCCTTACGGATTTTCGCGCAACCCCACCATTCGCTTTTCCGCCCCCAAGTTCGATGACTGGAGCTTCCAATATGGTGGAAGCGGCGGCGAATTGGTTGTCGATTTGCTCGGGATCTAGTCGTGGATCGCCGGACTCTATTGAAAGGCGCGGCGGCAGGAACGCTCGCCGCGCCCGCACTGTCGCTGCCACTGTGTGCCCAATCGACCCCCGAACAAGCGCGGTTCGATGCCTTTGCTGACGCCTTGGAGGCCAAGCCCTGGCTGCGGGGGTTTGTTGGCGCGCAGGTGTTGCAAACCCAGACCGCCATGGAAACGGTCCATGGGCAGATGCCGGAGGGTTTGCAAGGGGCCTTATTTCGCAACGGCCCTGCCTACCATGACATAGGCGGGGAGCGGTTCGGTCACTGGTTCGATGCTCCAGGCATGGTGCAGAAGTACACGATCGGGGCGAACGGAGTGCAGCACAAGGGACGCCTGATCGAAACCGCGCGCAATCGCCGTGAATTGACGCAGCAGCGCATGCTCTTTGAGGCCTTTGGTACCAAACGCACCGACCTAGGCTCGGGCGGGTCGGCCGATGGCCAAAATGTTGGCAACATCAGCATCTTGCACCATGCAGGGGAACTGATGGCTACGTGGGAAGGGGGGTCGGCCCATGTGCTCGATTCCGAAACGCTGGAAACCGTGGGTCGCAAAGACTGGTCACTCGAGACGACGGGCGCGCCGTTCAGCGCCCATACACGCCATGACCCAGATGGGAATCTCTGGTCGATCGGCTATTCGATTGCACCCGCCGGGCTGCTACTCTACCACATCGACGCTGCTGGCGCGCTGCAGCAGGTACGGGCGATCCCGTTCGATGCCGCGCCCATGATCCACGATTTTGTGGTGACGGCGACCAAGCTGGTGGTGCTGGTGCCACCCTTGCAGGTCGATCACCTCGACGAGGAAGCCAGCATTCTCGGCCTCTATTCCTGGCACGGAGATCAGCCGACGCGGGCTTTGATATTTGACAAGGCCGACCTGAGCCTCACGCAGGAAATTGAGCTCGACCCCTTTTGGGTATTTCACTTCGGCAATGGCTACGATAGCGGTCCCGACGAGATCACCCTGGACCTGACCTTGCACGAAACGCCTGACTTTATGCTGGATACTGCATTCGCAATGATGGATGGGTCTTGGGACGGCCACGTTTCGACCGAGGTTGTTTACACCCAGATTCGTCTGAATTTGCGCACGGGCCGAAGCCAGATTGAGACCGTTCCCGAGTTGCAAACGGCAGAATTTTTGAAGATCGACCCCCGCGCGAGTCTAGGTGACCATCGCCACACCCTCATGCTAACACTGCGGCAGGCGGAGCGAGACGCCGCCGCGCCGCCGTGGTTTGGCCAGCTTGCACTCTACGATCGCCATAGGGAACGCCTCCAAACCTATCGAGCCGCTGATACGGAGATGATGGAGGAGCATGTCATGGTTCCCAAGGCTTCCGGCGGGGACGGCGTTTGGCTCCTGGGCAGCAGTCAAGACTGGGCCGAAGGGGCTACCTACCTGTCTGTTTACGATGGCGCCGCCCTCGCAGCGGGCCCTGTCTATCGTGCGCGCCTGGAGGGGACTCTGCCGCTAGGACTGCACGGGCACTTTGTCTCGGGTTAGGGGTCTAATACCAACGGTCATAAAAAGTGACCTTTTCATGTCCGTTTCGTGTCTCACGGCAGAAACGCTTCGCGTTTCGCCGCCCCTTCGCTGATACCCCGAGGCGCTTTCTTAGCTCATCTCGGGGCCGCTACGGGGGCCGCAGTCGCGGCCCTTATACCAGCGAATAAATGAGTCATTTTAAATCGCCGCTGGTATAAGAACGCATCTCGGGGACATAAGCGGAGACTTCGTCCTGCGGTCGGGCTGAGCACGCAATTGTTAACATGCTAACAATCTCGTTACAAACTTGTGCAATTTGTAGTTTTAAAATGGGACGAGAACTTGTAAAGTAACGAAGATCGCGGATGGCAGACAACAGGAGGTTGTTCGCACTGCGGTGCGGGAAGTGAACAGTGGATTTTCGAGCGGGAGGCAAGGGTCGGACGACCTCAGTTTTGCTCGGTCCCTGGCTTGCGACGCCTAGTCGCACAACGCAACGTGCCGTCCGAGGTTTATGGAAACGCGCTTTTGGCATCAATAAGGCGTGAATATCTTTGGGAGATTTAGAATGAAACGAAACAGTCGCTTATTCCTGGCCCTGCATACTCTCAGTCATATGGCTGGAGACCCCGATCGGGTGCGCACCTCAAGTGCCATCGCCGCACACGCAGGCACCAATCCCGTAGTTGTGCGCCGCGTGCTTGGGAAGTTGCGTCATGCTGGTATGCTGGTATCAGAGAAAGGCCATTCTGGCGGCTGGCGATTGGCCAAGGAGCCCGAAGAGATTAGCCTAGCTGATGTCTATGAGGCCTTGGGCGAGCGATTGGTAGTGGGCAACGACAACGAGCATGACGACGTGGACTGCGCCGTGGAGCACGCTGTCCACCAACGTCTTGTTGACGTTCTTAAGACAGCAGAGAAGAACCTGGTTGAAAGCCTTTCCAAGACACGCATTTCAGAAGTTCCTGCCTAAGGCCAATAGACCCGCTTCACGATAAACTGAAAAAGGGCTTTTGCATGCAAACAAGGTCTTGTCGAAGTCAGGTTTGGCTGATTCTAGCCTTTTTATGAGAACCTTCAAAATCCTTAAGAAGCAACCGCGCCTGTTTTTCCGCTTAAGTGGGATAAGGGTCAGCGATTTTGACGACATTGCAGAGAAGATTTTGCCGCTTTGGGAGGCTCACAACCATCAGCGTCTATCTCGCCCCCATCGCCAACGCGCGATTGGGGGCGGGCCAAGCCATAAGCTAAGCTTTGAGGAGATGCTGCTTTTATGCCTGATCTATTATCGGACTTACATCAATCATGAGTTTCTGGGTTTGATATTTTCGGTTTCAGATAGCACGAGCATCCGAACCGCCAATACAATGACCAAGCTATTGGCAGGCCATTTTCAGATGCCCGAGCGCAGGCTTGCTTTAAGTGAGGATGATAAGGAGCAGCTCATATATCTGATTGTCGATGGGACCGAGCGCCCCTGTCAGCGCCCCAAGAAATCGAAGGGCCGAAAGAAGATCTACTCGGGGAAAAAGAAGCGCTTTACTCATAAGCATCAAATTGTCGTCGATGATAAGAAGCGCATTCGTGCTTGTGGCCCCGTTCACCCTGGGCGCAAGCACGACAAAACCCTTTATGATCAAAGCCATCTGGACAAGCCACCAGATACCCTGCTCTTGGGCGACTTAGCTTATGTAGGAACCAACTGCGAAGTCCCGATAAAGAAATCCAAGAACCAAAATCTAAGCCAAGAACAAAAAGACTACAATAAGTGGTTCAGCTCTATGCGCGTGAAGGTTGAGCATGGCATTGGACGCATGAAAAAGTTCAACATTTTCTCTGACATCTCCAGAGGAAACCGACATGAGAACATGATTGCTAAGAATGTCGCGGCTCTGGCAAACATCAATTTAAAAATTTGCTGAGATAAGCACTAAGGGACAAGTCCGTCTGTGCTCTTTCTCCCTATTGCGAATCAGGTCTAGTTTTTCCAAAGAATCGATCACCTGGCCAGGACAGCGCGGATCCTCAAGGCGACCTACCAGCCACGAGATGATGTCCGAACGGCCCAGCAGCTCGCGCTGCACAAGGGCACCCCCATCTCCGCCAAGATGCTCGGTCCGGCTCTCCACGGAAAGATTCCGGTTGAATGATGTCGTGAATAGAGATAGTGATCCACCCATGGCGTGGCTCGGTCCTAGCGGTCGTTTCTTGTTCTAGAACCCTGATTCTAAAGCCTTTCCCGCGTCACGCCATACAAATCATCCGATCAACCGTGAATAGGACGGGATCACAGTAATTTTTTTGGAGGAAGTCAGACATGAAACGTCGTGATTTTTTGGCGACAGCAGGCGTTGCTGGAGCCGTTGGTGTAGCAGCTGGCGTTGCTATTTCTCGTAGCACTGGCCCCGGGCGAGGCGACGATACTGACGGCCCCAGTGTCGAAGAGACCAGTCTTTCGACCCCTGCCCTTAACCCGGACCGTGTCCCTGTTGCGTTGGTCTCAACATGGCCGCGCGACTTCCCTGGTTTGGGAACGGGTGCGCAACGCTTTGCCGAACGGCTTTCGACTCTGTCTGACGGACGCTTCCAGGTGGAGTACTTTGCAGCTGGCGAACGTGTTGGCGCCTTTGATTCCTTTGATGCCGTGGCGTCGGGCGATGCCCAGGGATATCACGGCGCGGAATACTATTGGAAAGGCCGCCATCCAGGCTGGGCCTATTTCACTGCCGTCCCCTTCGGCCTGACCTACACTGAGCAAAACGCCTGGATCCGCTTTGGCGGCGGGCAAGAGCTATGGGACGAACTGGCCGGTGAGTTTGGCCTCAAAGGCCTCATGTGCGGCAACACGGGCGTTCAGATGGGCGGCTGGTTCAACAAGGAAATCAACTCCGCCGACGATTTGGCAGGCTTGAAGATGCGGATCCCAGGGCTTGGCGGTGACGTTATGGCCAAGCTGGGCGCCTCGCCCGTGTCCCTGCCCGGTGGCCAAATTTACGAAAACCTGATTTCTGGTGCCATCGACGCCACCGAATGGGTTGGCCCCTGGAACGATGAAATCATGAAGTTCTACGAAGCCACGCAGTACTACTATTTCCCTGGGTTCCACGAGCCGGGCGCAGCGCTGGCTGCCACGTTCAACGCCAGCTGGTGGAGCGGCTTGAGTGCGACCGACAAGGCCCTAATCGAAGCCGCCGCAGCAACAGAAAACGACGTCATGATGTCTGAATACAATGCCAAAAACGGGGCAGCCCTTGCACGCCTCATCAACGATCAAGGGGTTGAGGTTCGCAAGTTTACCAATGACACCTATGATGCCTTTGGCGCCGCGTCAGACGAGGTCTTTGCCGAGGTCCAAGAACACTCTGACTTGGCCGCACGCATCCATGCATCGTTTTTAAAGGGTCGCCAAGATATCGGCGGTTGGACCAGCCTGTCTGACCAAGCCTACGTGGAGCAGCGCAACCGCGTACTCGGCGTTTAACCTAATATGGGTTGATGGGGCTGGATGCGTCCAGCCTCATCGCTTTTGCATGTCTCTTTCAAGTTTGTAACTTATGCCTTCTGCGTCGAAGGCTTTGGTTCCTGCCTTGCTGTCCGAGGCCTGGCATCCCCTTTGTCGCTTTTTTGCCTTGGCAATGGTCTTGGCTGCGGGCGCCTACGTTCTCAACAACTTCCTAATTCATATGGGCGCTCAGGCGCGGCTTCTGGACGGGGGTCTCCTCACCGCGACCATCTACGCTGTTGCTATGGGCGGTGCGCTATGGATGTCCTATGCGTGGCGTGATCGCCCGCTTGATCGCGTGTCAGAGGCGCTTTCAAGCGCCAATGAGACATTTATTCGCGGCGCGTTCTGGGCTGTCTTCCTTGTGGGGCTTGTCGATGCATCCATCTCGCTCTTGCGGATTGAGGGCTTGGCTCCCAACCTGTTCGGCGACGACTTGGCCGCCAAGCTGAACCGCCAGCACTTTCGCGGGGCCAACGCTCACTTCCCGCTCGTTCTTATCGGTTTTGCCTTGGCCTTTGTGACCCGCGGACTGGGCTTTATATGGCTGTCGCTGCTCGTCGTTTTTGCCCAGCTGGCCATCGTGATTATGGTGAACGTCTATTCCTATGAGCAAGCCTTCCTATCGGACTTAGTGCGTTTCTGGTACGCCGCCCTGTTCTTGTTTGCCACGGCCCATACTCTATTGGCGGGGGGGCATGTCCGCGTCGATGTTGTCTTCGCCAACCTGCCCCAGCGCCAGAAAAACTGGGCCAACTTTTGGGGCGTGTTGACGCTGGGTCTGCCGCTGGCCTGGGTCACATTGGTCGCGGGCACTTGGGACAAAACCCGCATTATCAACGCCCCGATCCTAAACTATGAAATCGGTCAACAATCGGTCGGCGGGCTCTATATCAAGTACTTGATGGCGGGGTTTTTGCTGATCCTCGCCGTGACCCTCATTGTGCAATTTACCGCGCTTCTGCTCTCATCCGTGAATGACCAAGGACGCCAACACGCCGAAGGGGTGTCAAGCTAATGGATCCCGCAGCCCTCTTTCTCGGTCTGCTCGTCATTCTGATGGCCGGGGCGCTCATATCAGGTTTTCCTGTTGCCTTTGCCCTGCCAGGGTCGGCGATTTTGACCATCGCGCTCGCGGCAGCGGCGGGGCAGATTTTTGCGAACGATGCCACGGCTTACTTCGCTATCAGTGGCGACAACGCCCTCAAAACTTTTTCAACCGGGGTCACCAACTTCCGCGCCATCTATTGGGAACCCGATCGCGATACCCTGATCGCCATTCCGCTGTTCATCTTCATGGGCATCATGCTGCAGCGGTCCAAAATTGCCGAGGATTTGCTGATTACCATGTCGCAGCTGTTCGGGCCTGTGCCGGGCGGGCTCGGGATTTCAGTTGTCATCGTCGGCGCGCTGCTGGCTGCGACGACGGGAATCGTAGGCGCCACTGTTGTTGCCATGGGGCTAATTTCCCTACCGCTCATGATACGCAACAAGTACAACATCCCCCTTGCGACGGGAACGATTTGCGCCTCTGGCACCCTTGGCCAGATCATTCCGCCGTCGATTGTACTGATTATTTTGGCCGACCAGTTGGCTTCGGCAGCCGACGCCGCCCAATCCCTGCGCCAAAATGCCTACGGCGCGGCCAATGACACCCTCGCCTCCTCGATGCCCACCGACCTAGCGGTGGGAACCGCGAGCGCTGGTGATATGTTCCTGGGTGCGCTCATCCCCGGCGCGGCACTCATGGTGCCGATCTATATCCTCTATATACTAATCACCGCCCTCATCCGCCCAACGCTGGCACCGCCCGTGCGCTTCCAGGGGGATCGCCGCGGGTTTTTACGCGCGGTCCTCATGTCTCTTGTGCCGCCGTTGTTACTGATCGCCTTGGTTCTTGGGTCGATCTTGGCGGGCTATGCGACCGTGAACCAGGCGGGGGCGCTCGGCGCGTCGGGCGCCATTTTGATGGCCGGCTATCGCCTCATGGGTGCGTCGAAACTGCGCCACTTCGCGCCGGCGATTTTGGCCGTTGCGGCCATCTTGGGCTTGGGGGTCTTGCAAACGACCTTTGACCTCAACATCCGCGCGCCGCACAAGACCGCCAGCGATGTCCTGGGGTTGCTCATGGCGACGGGCCTGGTCGGAGTTTTGCTGTTCGCCCTGGCTTGGTCCACCTGGCGGATCTACACCTACGACGATGTGCTGCGCGAGGTTATGGTGGAATCGGCCAAAACTACCTCCATGGTGTTTTTGATCCTCGTTGGGGCGGCCATGCTGACGGCGGCTTTTCGCGCCTTCGGCGGCGAGCATTGGGTCAGAGACTTCCTCACCGGCCTACCAGGCGGGTTCATGACGCAGTTTTTGGTAGTAATGCTCGTCATGTTTGTCCTCGGCTTTTTCCTCGACTTTATCGAAATCGCGGTCGTGGTGGTTCCTATCACGGCGCCGATTTTGCTTGCGGACCCGACGGCTAATATTTCGGCCATCTGGCTTGGCATTATGATCGGCATTAACATACAGACCTCGTTTCTCACCCCGCCCTTTGGGTTTGCCTTGTTCTATTTGCGCGGGGTTGCCGACGCGTCGGTCAAAACTTTGCAAATCTATCGCGGAGTCGTTGTCTTTATTGCCTTGCAACTTGGCGCCTTGATGATCGTCGGGGCCAACGAACGCTTGGCGAACTTCATGCCGCGCTACGCTGCCTTGCTACGATCAACGGCGCCGCCGCCGGCACAACCAGCCTTGCAGCAGTGCCTGGAACCGCTCATGTTCACCGACGCGCTCGCCCGCGAGCCAGCAGCGCGGGCGGCTGCTGCGCAGCTTGAGGCACTCGATCTCTCGATCCTGCCCACGGATCAGGCTGATAAAATCCTGACCGCCAGCGCCAGCGTGGACAAGTCCTACGAACAGATCGCCCTGCTGCAAACTGCGCAATCGGCCAATGAAGCGGCCGCGAACCGTACTTGGGACATTGACGGCCAAATGTGGACCTACGCTGACCTCCATGCCCATGTGCGGCGGCGGGAGCGCGACGCCATTCGTGCGGGGATCGCGCCTAACATACCCGAGGGATGGGCGCAGGCCTTGGCCTTTGCCCAGGCCGCACAAAACGACGAAACCGCGGCCCGCAACGGCTTCCGTCGCCTTGACAAGGCCTACCGAGACCTTGAAGATGTGTTGACAGACTTGGGTCGCGCCGCGCCTTTAGTCACCCTTACGGACCAGGTCACGGCACTGGGGCGTCACCTTGAACGTGCCGCCGGAAGCGAAATTGAAGCACTGCACCAAGAGCTCACGACGCTCAAGTCTGCGCTTTCGGCTATTGGCAACGTGTCGAACGTCACAACCCCTTTCAGCAGAATCGATCGCGCCCTGCAAAGCACCCCGCCCGATCTAGAAACCGCGCGTGCGCTCTATAGAGAGATGGCGCAAACCTACGCCCAGGAAGTCGCATGGCGACAGGCAGGAACGGCAGATCTTGCGGATGCCTTGCAAGCCTTCCTGCGCGAAGTACAGGCGGGCGTAGCGATTCGAACCTTGGACGCGATCCCGACCCAGTACCGCCGCGACCTGGCTTGGTGCCTCTCGGGTCATCGCGATATTTCCCTTCGTTTCTAGCTCTTGCATCCCGCGGCGGCCTTCAGAAACCTACCCATGGATCAGCTCTTCTTCGTCACGGAACCCGATGGGTTGCCCCCTGGGGTTGCGGCGCAGCTAGCTGCCAACGATTTTCAAGGCCACCCTGGCCAAGTCCAACGCCTGACCCAAGGGTATGGCAGCACGCACATCTACGTCGGCGCGACGGGAGGCACGCTTGGTTTTTGGACGGGAGCGAAAGCGTGCCAGGCCGCGCGAGGCTTAGAGACGATCCACGTTCAGAACGCCGACGTCTTGACCGAGACCCAAGTACAGGACTTCGTGCTTTCCTGGTCATTCGACTCGTATCGCTTTGAGCGGTTCAAGGCTAAGGCTCGTCCCTGCGTTTGCGTGGGTCTTACTGCCAATGCACGCACCCAGGCCTTGGCCGAGGGCATGGCGTTGGCCCGCACCCTAATTAATACGCCCGCCAATCTTATGACTCCGGCGGGCTTGCAGGCCGCCGCGGAAACGCTGGCCCGCGACCATGCCGCGCAGATCGAGGTGATTGACGGCGCTGATTTGCGCGCGGGCTTCCCGCTCATCGACGCGGTGGGCAAGGCCGCAGGGCCAGGGGACATGGCGCCGCGCTTGATCGATTTGCGATGGGGGCACGAAGGGCCACGGCTGACCTTGGTGGGCAAGGGCATTACGTTCGACACGGGCGGGCTCAACCTCAAACCTGGTGGATCCATGCGCCTTATGAAAAAAGACATGGGCGGGGCGGCCCATGCCCTGGGCTTGGCCGCGACGATCATGGCCCTTGCGATGCCCCTGCGTCTGCGAGTCCTGATCCCGGCTGCAGAAAACGCGCTGGGTGCCGGGGCGTTCCGCCCTGGCGACGTGATCGCTGCGCGCTCGGGCAGCCACGTTGAAATTGACAATACCGACGCCGAAGGCCGCCTGGTCCTCGCCGATGCGCTGACCTATGCGGGCGAAGCTGAGGAGGCCGCGGACTTGACGATTAGCCTAGCGACCCTTACGGGTGCCGCCCGAGTGGCTCTAGGGCCGCACATCGCGCCCTACCTGACCAATCGAACCGACCTGACCTGGCAACTGCTGGCCGCAAGCCACGCCGAGGCCGACCCCCTCTGGCCCCTGCCTTTGTTCCAACCTTATGAGGCGTACCTGAAGTCCGACGTGGCCGACCTGGTGAACGCCGGCCCCGGCCGTTTTGCTGGCGCCATCACTGCCGCCTTGTTCCTTGCGCGGTTTGCGGGTGATCGGCCCTGGGCACACTTCGACCTCTATGGTTGGAATCCTGAGGCCAAGCCAGGGCGCCCTAGAGGCGGCGCGGCCCAGGGCCTCATGAGCTTGCTGACTTTTTTGGAGTCCTGGGCCCATGACTGAGACCAAGCCCCAGCGACTCGCCAAGTGGATCGCGCAGTCGGGCCTCTGTTCCCGCCGCGTTGCAGAGGATTGGATTTTGGGGGGGCGGGTCTCGCTCGACGGGCGACCAACCCTGGAGCCTGCGCAAAACGTCGACACAGCTGCGCGCATTCGCGTTGATGGAGCCGCCCTGCCCGACCCGCAGGCGATCCGCCTGTTTCGCCTGCACAAGCCGCGCGGCCTATTGGTGGCAGAACGTGATCCCCAGGGGCGGGCGACTGTTTTTGAGGCCTTGCCCAAATCCTTGCCTCGCCTCCACGCGGTCGGACGTCTCGACCTCAATTCCGAAGGGTTATTGCTGCTGACCACCGATGGCGCGTTTAAGCGGCGCCTCGAACTGCCCGAAACGGGTTTGCCGCGCACTTATCGCGTGCGCGCCTTCGGGCGCTTGGGGCCACGCGAGGTGCGCCTCATGGCCCAAGGCCTTACGATCGACGGGCAAGTCTATGGTCCCATTGAGGCGAGGATCGAACCGCGCCCTGGCAAGCCCGAGCCGCCGCCCTACGCGGCCGCCAACCATTGGCTGCGCATGACCCTGCACGAGGGTAAAAATCGCGAAATCAGAAAGGTCTTGGCGCACTTTGGCCTGCAGGTTTCGCGCTTGATCCGGGTTTCCTACGGTCCCATTTCGCTCGGCAGCCTTAAGACAGGTGAAGTTCGGGAGGTAGGAAAGAAGGAACTGCAGACAGCTTTCGACCTAGGCCCACGGCCCCAAACGGGCTGGGCCAGAGCCAAACCGCGGCCTAATCGTCCTGGTCAACGCCGCCCCAAGCCATCTGCGAATCGACCAGGACCCGGGCGCACCAACCACAGCCGTGGCCGCTAAACCGGGGTTCGTCACCCTACGCGCAGGAACCTTCGGCGGCAAACGCCTGCCAATCCCTGCCGACGGGTCTGTGCGCCCGACCACCGACCGCGCGCGCGCCCAGGCCTTTGATTTGCTCGACCGACACTTCCGCTTTGTAGATGGCCGCGGCCGCTGGTCCACGGCGCACGTTCTCGACGCCTTTGCCGGCACGGGCGCGCTGGGGTTCGAAGCGCTTAGCCGCGGCGCTAAAACGCTGACCCTTTGGGAGATCAACCCGCGTCAAGCCGCTGCGCTTGCCCAAACCGCCCGCAGCTTCAAGACTCGGCGGGTGCATGTCAGGGAACAAGATGCTCTCAACGCCCCCGTGCCCGCCACCGCCGCAGATCTGGTGTTTTTGGACCCCCCCTACGGGCGCGCCTTGGTCGGCCGTGCCCTTGAAGTCTTGGTTCGACAGGGATGGATTTCGGGCCATACCGTGATCTATGCGGAAACCGAAGCCACGGCGCGCCAACCAGACGGCTATGAAGTGTTGACCGAACGTACCACCGGAAAGTCGGTAGTTCGGATTCTTATGCGGGCGGTAGCGCCGAAGACTCTCTATACCAGCGGCGATTTAAAATGACTCTTTTATTCGCTGGTATAAGGGCCGCGACTGCGGCCCCCGTAGCGGCCCCGAGATCGGCGCGAAAGCGCCTCGGGGTATAAGCGAAGGCCCCGTCGGAGGCGAAACGCATCGCGTTTCTGCCGTGAGACACGAAACGGCCATGAGAAGGTCACTTTTTATGACCGTTGGTATAAGACGGGATGAGCGCATTGCTTCGTGCCTTGTCCCTGTATCAATTGCTCCGATCAGCTTGTTAGCTGCTACAGCCAAGGCCCTCGGGATCGGTGACTTGCAAAACTTCCTTAAGATCCTCAGTGTCTAGGGATAGCAACTTGAACGGTCGCTGGTTGTCGCGACTTATTTGATTTTGGCTTCTTTAAACATCACGTGCTTTTTTGCCCGAGGATCGTATTTACGCATCTCTAGTTTCTCGGTTGCGGTCTTGGTGTTTTTCTTCTTCACGTAGAAGTAACCCGTGTCGGCGGTTGAAATCATGCGAACGAGGACACTAGCGGGTTTTGCCATTTGGAAGCACCTTGCAAAATTACGTCGTAGCTTACGTTATGATGCCCAGGACGCCGCCTGTCAACGCTCGATCCATGGCAGCCATAGTGGATTCCAGTCCGATTGAAACAATCACTCCAGGAACTATCAGCGTCAACAAAAGGGTTAAAACCGTTCAACCGATGCAATTCCCGCACATTTGGCCTAAAACAGCGCTGCCTGGTAAGCGCTGCGCACCGTCAATAGGGCCTCGGCCAGTTCGCGGTCGTGCCGTTTCTGGTTGCGCGTTCTTGCACAGAGGTTTCGAAAGGTGGTTTGACGCGTCTCTGTCCGAGCAATGGCGGGGAGATTCGGCAGGGTGCCACCGACGGCCAGGCTAACGAGGTCTAAGGCCTTATCGTGTTGAGCCCCGCAAACGTTAGGTACCACGCCCCAATAGGAAAGCGGGCGACCGTCAGCACGAAATAGGAAAGCGTTTGTGATGGCCAGCGCTCCCCCGTTTGGCAAGGCGGTGATAATTTGCTGCGATCCCTTGCCAAACGTCGTGGACCCTAAAACCACCGCACGCCGATTGTCCTGTAGAGCGCTGGCCAGCAATTCGCTGGCAGATGCAGAGTTTTGATTGACCAGAACGACCAGCGGCAAGTCGAGCGGAATCACGGCAGGTCGTTGCGACCGCAAGACGCTTTGGCGACCAAGTCCCCCAACACGGAACAAAGGTCTGCCAGCCTCTACAAACAAGTCAAGAATTTCTAGAGCTTGGCTGACAGACCCGCCGCTATCATCGCGCAGATCGAGAATCAGGCCGCTCAAGTTCACTTGAGCGGCCAAGGCAGCATAGGTCTCTGAGACATAGCTTGCGGCGGTTGAATCAAAGACCAGTAGCGGGATATACCCAATAGTACCGCGTATTTCGGAGCTCTGAAACTCATTAACGGTCTGTCGTACCCTCACCAGAGTGATGAGGCGGGAGCCTAGCTCGCTTGCAATTTGCAATCGCAGGGTTTCACCCACCCGTCCCGAGAGCCTTTCTGCTCGCCCTTCAAGGGTGTTGATGTCGGTGAGTCTGACCCCATCGGCATGGGTAATGCGGTCACCTATCCGTACATTCCACTCAGCAGCTGGGGAGTTACTTCGGACGTTGGTGACAATCAACCCCAAGGGATCGAAGTCAACTTGAATGCCGACGCCGGACATGCCCCCGATCACGGCATTAAATTGCTGGATCTCGCTGGGGTTGAGATATGTGGTAAAACGCACATCGCCTAGACTGGCTCGCAAACCAGCCTCAAGATAGCTTTCCATCGCATCCTGAGGGTTTCTTGCGGCCCAGGGGCCGTTTTGCGTTCGGATCTGGTCCAAGACTCCGCCGACACGTGCACCATCGGTTGGGTAGCGCAGCGCCAGCCCGCCGAGCCCAACGGCCCTGAGCCCTGCAGTGGTGAAGGCGCTCATATTGAGGGGGGTGACATGAGTAGTCTGCAAGGAATTGTACACAAACCCTAAGGTCTCGGAAAAGAAGTCGGCGCTTTCTGGAAAGAACTGGCCCTGGTTCGGTGTCGGGAAGTTGGCTGTGAGGTCGGTTCCAGCGCCCGCGTCGGTTTGCGGATAGCTTGACGAACTCAGCCAGCCTGAGGTGCTAGATTCATAATTCGAAGAGGCGTAGCGAGCCCCGCCGATGCTGGAACTGAGCGAGCATCCTGCGAGGCTGAAGCTCAAAACCCCGAGCAGAGTCAGTCGGGCAGTGTGAGAACGTCTGTGTTGTGCAGGCAGCTTTGTGCCTGGAATTGCGCGTGCCTTCCCGCGTTGGCCAGGCAACGCCTGCACAATTTTCTGGCGCGCAGGGCACAAGGGGATCCAATAGCACTGTAACATAGGATGAGAATCCCTTGCGGAGGCACATTGCGGAAGGCAAGGACCCCTTAGATTTTCGCTGGTTTTTTGCCCGTTTTGTTGCGATTTCGCAGTTTGGTCTGGCCTTTTGCCCCTTTGGCCCGGATTTTGGAGGGGCGTGTTGACCTGTTGCGCATACCCGACTCGGGCGCGCGCTTAACTGATTGAACTTGTTCGATCAATTCCCCGATCAGGGATCCCGTATGGGCTGAGGCTTGCCGCAACTTGACGGTGCAAAGATCGCCTAGGGAAAGAACTCTGCGGGAACGGCGCCCGCGCAAAGTTAGGGCTGCAGCGTCGAAGTCAAATCGATCTGGCCCCATCAGGGAGGAAGGAACGAACGCGTCTCCGCCTGAGGCAGCGAGACGCACAAAAACTCCTGCCTTGGTAAGGCCTGTGATGCGTCCCAGCAATACATGGTCCAGGTCTGAGGCGTGGTAGGCCGCAAGATAACGGCTATGGGCCTGGCGTTCGGCCAGTTGGGCGCGCCGCTCGGTCTCGCAAAGGTGTTGCGTGGTCTGTTCAACTTGCGGCAGGTCGGCCAAGTCTTGACCTGCAGGCCCCAGACTTAAGGCGGTGATCAGGGCTCGATGGACCAGCAAGTCGGCGTAGCGGCGAATCGGGGACGTGAAGTGGGCATAGTCGGGCAGGCCCAGACCGAAGTGGCCGATGTTGACAATACGGTAGAGGGCCATGGACTGGGTGCGTAGCACCTGTTCCTTCATCGTTTCCTCGTAGGGTTGCCCCCGAACCGCGCGCAAAATGCGGTTAAAATCCTGGGGGTCGAGGGCCTTGGTCTTTTTGGATCGCTCGGCGGGCGTGTTTTGGAGGATATTGATCAAGGTTTCGATCCGCGCGGGTTCCGGGGCCGGATGCACGCGATAAAGGCCGGTGCAGCCGCGCGCGCTGAAGACTCGGGCGGCGGCCACGTTAGCCAAAATCATCATCTCCTCAATCAACTGATTGGCCGGTCCTGCGGTCTGCTCGACAAGGGCCTCCACTCGGGTGCCGTCGGCGCTGATTTGGGCGCGACGTTCGGGCAAGTGCAGGTCCAGCGCGCCACGGCGCTGGCGGGCGGACTTCAACGCCTCGTAGGCCGCGACCAAATGGGCCATGTGCGGGTGCAGGGCTGGGTCGATGGCGGCTTGGTCTCCCTTCATCCAGGCGTGCACCTGTCTATAGGTTAGACGTGCCTTGGATCGGACCAGGGCGCGGACAAAACCAAAGGTTTTGAGGGTGCCGCGCGCGTCGATCTGCAACTGCACCAACAAAGAGGCGCGGTCTTCCTGGGGAACGAGCGAACACCAGCCGTTGGACAGCGCTTCGGGCAACATGGGCACGACATGATCGGGCAGATAGACAGAATTGCCGCGCCGCTGCGCCTCCCGATCCAGGGGCGACCCCGGTTCGACATAGGCGGCGACGTCGGCGATGGCGACTTGAATGCGCCAACCGCCCACGACCTTGGGGTCGGGTTCGGCGTAAACTGCGTCGTCAAAATCCTTGGCGTCTTCGCCGTCGATGGTGACAAAGGGCACGGCGCGCCTGTCCTCGCGGAAGGGGTCTAGGCGCGGCGGGGTCGCGGCCTGCGCTTGGTCAAGGGCGGCGGCGGGGAAGGCCACGGGAATGCCCGCCTCGGCCAGGGAGAGGGGCGCGATGGCGGCAACGGCGCCAAAATGGCCCAAGACCTCGACGATCTCGACCTCCTGGCTTGCGCCTCGCCGCGCGCAGCCGGGGCGGGCGACAACCAAATGGCCGTCCTCATGGTTCAAGCCTCCGACGATTCTGTATTGCTTGCGGTCGCGCTTGTCGGCGGGGCGCAACCAAGTTCCTTCGACCTTGCCTACGAGGGTTTGGGCGTGTGACGCGGGCAGGGTGCTGATCACGGTGGCGGTTAAGGTGCCATCGGCCTGCGCGGTCCCAAGGCGGCAGCGGGCGAGATCACCAAGTTTGAGTCGATTGAGGTCTTTGCCCGTCGCCAACCAAACTCGTACCGGAGCCTTGTTGCGGTCAAGAGCCCAGGCCCAAAGGTTTCCGTCGTCGTCCTGCAGATCAACGCGCAGAGCTTGGTCGCGCTTAGCGTCAGCTCGAGGCCTGGCGTGACGCACGCTCAAAGTTTCGTCGTGGCGGTGCGTTTGGCAGGAGGCTTGTTTGCGGTAGCTCGTTTTTTAGGGGCTTTCTTGGTCGCGCCTTTAGCCGCTCGGGCGATCAGCAAAGCGACCGCCTGATCGACGGACAGGGTCTCGGGATCTTGATCTTGCGGGATCGTGGCATTGACCTTGCCGTGCTTGACGTAGGGGCCGTAGCGCCCGCTGTGGCGCGTGATGGGTTTGCCGTCTTCAGGGTGCGTGCCGATCTCAACGCCCGCTGTGGCGGCACCACCGCGCTTTTCGCGCTGCGCGACGATCAGGTCAACGGCCCGGTTCAGACCCACGGTCAAAACGTCGTCGTCCTTGCCGAGCGAGGCGTAGGTGCTGCCCAACTTGACGTAGGGGCCAAAGCGCCCGAGGCCCGCGGTAATCGCCTCACCCTCATAGAGCCCAAGATCGCGGGGCAGGGCGAGCAGGTCGAGCGCCGCCGCCAGGTCCATGTCGCTCGCCGACATGCCTTTGGGCAGGCTGGTGCGCTTCGGCTTTTGCCTGTCCTCATAGTCACCAGGCGTGCCCAGTTGCACATACCAACCGTAGGGACCTTTTTTTAAGAACACGCCCAGGTGGGTTTTGGGGTCGATGCCCAGGGCTTCATCCCCGCCGCCGCCGGCGGTCAGTTCGCGATGGGCCACCTCGTCCATGACTTTTAATTCCGTGGTGATTTTGCACTCGGGATAGTTGGAACAGCCGATAAACCCGCCGGTACGCCCCAGCTTGAGGCCGAGCCGCCCGGTCCCGCAGCCCGGGCAGGTCCGCAAGTCCGCCCCCGTCTCAGGGAAGAAATGGGGGCCGAGTTGACGGTCAAGCGTGTCGATGACTTCGGTAATGGTCAGCGATTTGGTGCCGTCGAGGGCGGTGGTGAAATCCTGCCAGAACCGGGACAGCAGGGTCTTCCAGTTGCCGCGCCCGCCTGAGACATCGTCCAGTTGCTGCTCCAGCTCCGCGGTAAAGTCGTAGCCGACGTATTTTTCGAAAAAGTTGACCAAAAACGCGGTGACGACGCGCCCACGCTCGGCGGGGACGAAGCGCTTTTTGTCGAGGGCAACGTAAGCCCGGTTTTGCAAAACTTGAATGATGGAGGCGTAGGTGGACGGGCGGCCGATCCCCAGCTCCTCCATGGCCTTGACTAGGCTAGCTTCGGTGTAGCGAGGCGGTGGCGCGGTGAAGGATTCCTTGGCGTCGAGTTTTAGGAAATTCAACACCTGCCCTGGTGTTAACGAGGGCAGGGCTTGGGCCTCGTCGCCCTCGTCGCGGTCATCGTGCCCTTCCAAATACACCTTGATAAACCCGTCGAACGCCATGGTTTGGCCCGTGGCGCGGAATTGGGCGTCGGTGCCCGACAGGGCTATGTCGGCGGTGACTTGATCGAAGACCGCGCTGGCCATTTGGCAGGCCATCATGCGTTGCCAGATCAGGCTATAGAGCTTGATCTGGTCGAGCGTCAGCAGGGTACGGATGGACTCGGGCGTGCGTGCCGGGTCGGTGGGGCGAATCGCCTCGTGCGCTTCCTGGGCGTTCTTGGCTTTGGACTTATAAACTCGCGCCTGGTCGGGCACATAGTCTGCCCCGTAGGTGGCTTTGATATGGGATCGGGCTTGGCCGATGGCCTCACTGGAAAGTTGCAGGCCGTCGGTGCGCATATAGGTGATCAGGCCAACGGTCTCGCCCTTGATCGACACGCCCTCGTACAATTTTTGCGCGACCGACATAGTATGGGCGTTGGAAAAGCCCAACTTGCGCGAGGCCTCTTGTTGCAAGGTCGAGGTGGTAAAGGGCGGGGCCGGATGGCGTTGGGCTTGTTTTTTCTCCACCATGGTCACGTTGTAGGTGCCGCCGCTGGCGATTTTGGCCTGGATGGCCTCGGCGCGCGCGCGTGTGCCCACGCTCATTTTTTGCAGCTTTTGGCCGTCGATATGGATCAGGCGCGCGGTCAGGGGGCTGCCCTTGGCATCCAGATGCGCGGCGAAGGACCAATAGGCCTCGGGTTTAAAAACTTCGATTTCAGCTTCGCGCTCGCAAATTAGCCGCAGCGCGACCGATTGCACGCGCCCCGCCGAACGGGAGCCGGGCAGCTTGCGCCACAGGACGGGCGACAGGTTAAAGCCTACCAAGTAGTCGAGCGCCCGCCGCGCCAAATAGGCCTCGACCAGGGGGGTATTGACGTCGCGGGGCTCGTCGAAGGCAGCGAGAACGGCGCGCTTGGTGATTTCGTTGAAGACCACGCGGCGCACGGGCTTGTCCTTTAAGGCGCAGCGGCGACGCATCTCTTGTTCTATGTGCCACGATATGGCTTCGCCTTCACGATCCGGGTCGGTCGCAAGGACCAAGCCATCGGCGGTCTCGAGCGCCGCAGCGATGTCCTTGAGGCGCTTGTCGGCGCCGCCCTGAACTTCCCACTTCAGGGCAAAATCATCGTCGGGGTCGACGGAACCGTCCTTGGGCGGCAGATCCCGGACATGCCCGTAGGAGGCGAGGACGGTAAAGTCCTTGCCGAGGTACTTGTTGATGGTTTTGGCCTTGGCAGGAGATTCGACAACGACGACGTGCATGGCGCCCTAAATCGAGATTTCTAAGGGGAATTCAAGGGGCCAGGGCAATCAAACCGCCGGGGTGACGGACGATCTCGCCCCTGACTTCCAGGTCCGCCAGGACGGCCTGGATCGCCGCGGCGGTCCCAGTGCAGGCGTCGGTCAAGGCCTCCAGGCTGATCGGGTCGACGCTAAGCGCCTCCTTGATTTGGGCGCTGAGAAGCGCCTCGCTCGCATCGTCTGCGGGGGTCTCCCCCAGGTCCTTTGTGGCTTGGGACGCAGGGTCGCGGGAAGTCTTGGGGGCAGGCTCAAGGGGTACGCCATGCGCGGCGGTGAGCATGCGCAGGCCGTCGATCAAGTCATGGCGATTGCCGATCAGCGTCGCCCCCTGACGAATCAGCCGATTGGTGCCGTCGGCGCGCCCTTCGAGCGGTGAGCCCGGTATCGCCATGACCTCGCGCCCTTGCTCCCCCGCCAGCCGCGCGGTGATCAAGCTGCCCGAGCGGTCGCTGGCCTCGACCACCAAGGTGCCGTAGGACAGGCCCGACACCAGTCGATTGCGCAGGGGAAATAGTCTGGCGCTCGTCGGCATGCCAAGGGGTTGTTCGCTCAGGATCAGTCCGTCCGTGGCAATTTGGCGATGCAGGTCGGCGTTTTCGCGGGGGTAAACAACGTCCAAACCGCCCGCGACAACGGCGATGGTGCCGGTGGGCAGGGCTGCGGTGTGCGCCGCGGCGTCGATGCCGCGCGCCAGGCCGCTGACGACGACGAAGCCGGCCTCGCCCAGGGTTTGGGCATAGGTGCGCGCCAGCGATTTGCCGTTGAGGGAGGCGTTGCGCGCGCCGACCACGGCCAGGCACGGGCGCTGCATCAAGGCCGTGTTGCCCAGAGCTGCGATCAGCGGCGGGCAGTCGGGGATCTGGCGCAACAAGGCGGGGAACTCGGGTGCGTCGGCGAACAGGAACCGCCCGCCCAAGCGATTGAGCGCCTCGATCTCGCAGATCACCTGGCCCCGGCCCGGGATGGCAAGGTGTTGCAGACCACGGGCGCGCCGATGCTCGGACACCTGGGCGAGCGCCGCTTGCGCAGTGCCAAAATGTGCCAGCAAATCGGCGTAGGTGGCGGTGCCAATGCGCGGCGTGCGCCATAGCCGTAAACGGGCAATTTTTTCTTCCCGGTCGGCGATCATCGCACGCCAATCAGCGGCTCGGTGCCCGCCAGCAAGCGCCTTAGGTTGCCGGCGTGACGAACCCAAATGAGGGCGCTCACCGCGACCATGAACGCCGTCAAGATGGGGTCGGAGCGCACGAGCAGCGGCGCGGCAAAACTGGCGCTGAGCGCGGCCAGGGAGGAGCGTCGCCAAACCACTGCCACCACCAGCCAAGCCAGGGCGACGGCGAGCCCGTGCGCGAGCCCCAGGGCCGCCCAAACCCCGATGAAGCAGGACACCGCTTTGCCGCCGCGAAACGTGAGCCACATGGGAAAGCAATGACCCAAACAGACGCTCAAGGCCATGAGGCCGGGCCACCAGGGCTCTGTCGGCAACCCAGCGAGCTCCAGCCGGGTCAGGGTAAGGATCGGCAGGGCCGCCTTGCCCACGTCCAGGGCCAGGGTGGCGGCGGCCAGGGTTCTGTTGCCCGTGCGCAACACATTGGTGGCACCGATGTTGCCCGACCCTAGACGGCGCAGGTCCTGCCCGTCGAAGGCCTGCGTCAGCAAGAGGCCAAAGGGAATCGACCCGATCAAGTAAGCGATTGAGGCCAAGAGCGCGCTGGCGAGAATGACCTCGGGCATCAGCGCCGTTCGTGCCCATTGTGAATCGGTTGCATGGCGCGACTCCTTCCCGTGGTGCGATGGATCCTCAAGTCGACCCGACGGGGGGGCTGCGGTCGGCGGGCCGTGCTGCGAAGACTTGGCGCCCATCGACCCAGGTCGCCAGAACCTGCCCTTGGGCGGGGAATTTTTCATAGGGGGTGTTGTGGGCGCGACTGCTCAAGGTTTCGCGGTCGATCAGGACGGGCGCATGGGGGTCGAATAGGACCAGATCAGCGGGGGCGCCTTCGGCCAGGGTGCCGCCGGGCAAGCCAAACACCTGTGCGGGCCGGGTGGTCAGGCGGTGCAAAAGGGCCGGCAAACTCATCAGATCGCGATGCACCAGCGTCAGCGATAGGGGCAAGAGGGTTTCCAGGCCAACGATCCCTGGGCTGGTCTCGCCGAAGGGCAGACGCTTGTTGTCGGCATCGACGGGGCGATGGTCGGAGGCGATGAGGTCGATTTGCCCGCTGGCGACGGCCTCGGCGATGGCCTTGCGGTCGTCTTCGGCGCGCAGGGGTGGCTGCGTGCGCGCAAACGTCCGATAGCCGTCGACAGCTTGTTCATTGAGC
This sequence comes from Alphaproteobacteria bacterium, assembly GCA_965228345.1. Taxonomy (GTDB): domain Bacteria; phylum Pseudomonadota; class Alphaproteobacteria; order UBA7985; family UBA7985; genus CAXQZM01. Next base: position 686,485 of record CBDDHH010000004.1, read on the forward strand.
AAGAAGTAGTGCGGCGCGGTCACGGCGCTGCGGCCGTCGAGCATATGGACGGATGACTTGAGCGAAACCAGGCCCGCCACGTAGGTTGCCCCCGTCGCCTCGGCGAGACTGAGGTCCCGCTGCAGCATGAGGGTCTCGGCCAAAGGACTTTGGCCCTGAAGGCCGAGCGCTAGGGCGCGCTGGCCCGCGTTCATCAGGCCCGCGGAAAAGGCCGCGTCCAGCGGCACATTGACAAAGGGCACAGCCTGCCCACCCATGTAGGTCATGGCCTGGTGCAGCAGGCGGGCGCTCTGGATCGCCACCGCGCCGTCGGTGAAGGCGACCGCGCCCTCGGCGGCTAAGCGTCGCAACTCTGCCAAAGCTTCGCCCTGGCATCCGACCGAGAGCGCGCCCATAAGCGCGAGGCGCGCCAGGCCTGCGGCCTTGGCGCGTTCGCGCAAGTAGGCAAGCGCCGACCGCCGATCGACCACGGGCTGAGTATTGGGCAGGCCGATCAGGGTCGTGACGCCGCCGCGTACCGCGCCGGCGAGGGTTTCCTCCAGTGTTTCGAGGTGTGTCGCCCCAGGGTCGGACAGATGAACGCGGCTGTCGATCAAGCCCGGTGCCAAGACGTGACCCTGCGCGTCGAGCTGGGCGTCGGGCGGGGCGTACTTAGCGCTTCCACGGGCTTGACCCGTGGCGAGGTGCGGCCCGAGGGAGGCGATGCGCCCGCCGGCGAGGTGCACGCCGCCGCGTTCGTCGCGACCCGTGGCGGGGTCGATCAGGCGCGCGTTGAAAATGGTCAAGCGCGACATGGCAAAAACCAGCTATAGAAAATCCCAAGTCGAACCGGCCTGAGGCGCCTCTGCGCAAATACCAACGGCACGACGAACATTAGGGAATTCTGATCAGCGTTTCGGGGTGGGTGCGGGCAGCGTTCATGAGGTCAAAGACGGCCATACGCACGGCGACGCCCATTTCGACCTGCTCACGAATCTTGGACGTGTCGGCGAGGTCGGCCACATCGCTGGCGATTTCGACGCCCCGGTTCATAGGGCCGGGGTGCATGACCAGCGCCCCCTCGGCCGCGAGGGCCAGGCGCAGGCGATTGAGGCCGAAGAAGTCAAAGAATTCGCGGTCGGAAGAGATGAGGTTGGCGCCCATCCGTTCCTTTTGAACCCGCAACATCATGAGGGCATGGGCCCCAGCAATGCCCGTTTCCATGTCGTGATGCACCTCGGCCCCCAGGGCAGCGAAAGTGCTGGGTACGAGGCTGGGCGGGCCGACGAACCGGACCCGCGCGCCCATGGTGGTCAGGAGGTGCAGATTGGACCGGGCAACGCGCGAGTGGGCGATGTCGCCGCAGATAGCGACGATCAGTCCGTTCAGGCGTCCAAAATGGCGCTTGAGCGTCAGGGCGTCGAGCAGGCCTTGGGTAGGGTGTTCGTGCGCGCCGTCGCCGGCGTTCAAGATCGAACTGCCGACCTTGCGCGCCAGCAACAGCGGCGCCCCCGCTTGGCTATGGCGCACGACGATGAAATCGGGGCGCATGGCCTCGAGTGTGTAGGCGGTGTCGAGCAGGGATTCGCCCTTGCTCTGGCTCGAAGTCATGACGTCCATGTTGACCACATCGGCGCCCAGGCGCGCCGCCGCAACTTCAAAGCTGGCGCGGGTGCGGGTGGAATTTTCAAAAAACACGTTCATGACGGTTTTGCCTTCGAGCAGGGCCGAGGATTTGACGCTTTGGCGGCCAAAATCGACGTAGGCGTTGGCAGTTTCTAGAACGTGAGCGATCTCGCCCGCGTTGAAGTCGGCTAAGGCCAGCAGGTCTTTGCGATGCCAATGCCGCCCAACGGTGGTGGCGGGGAAGGCGGCGCGGGGGTCGCCTGCGCTCATGCCTCGTCGAGCTCGTCTGCAGTCGCGAGCGCTGCCTCCCGTGCGCGGCCCAGGGCTTCCAGGGCCGCGCTCAGGATGAAAGCCGCCGCCACCTTGTCCTCCAGGGCTGCGCGGCGGGCGCGCGACAGGTCCATCTCGCCCTCCAGCACTCGGTTGGCTTGCTGGCTGGTCAGGCGTTCGTCCCACAGCAATAGCGGCAGCGCCAGACCGTCGGTGCGGTGCAAGTTGCGCGCAAAGGCTTCGGTCGCTTGGGTTCGGCTGTTTTTGCCGCCATTGAGGGAGAGGGGGTAGCCTAGGACGATGAAGCCGACTTCGTGCTCACTAATTAGGGCGCGCAAGACTTGGGCATCGGCGGCGAAGGTCCGGCGGCGGCGCAAAACTTTGTGCGGCATGGCGGTCAGTTGCAACTTGTCGGAGAGGGCAGTGCCGATCCACTTGGCGCCCAAATCGATCCCGAGGATCCGCTGGTAGGAGGGAACTTGGCGGGGTGGGGGAAGATCCTGATAAATGGGCATTAAAGTCTCGCCCTAGCGACCTTGCCCCTTGTCCGCAAGCTGGCCTGGGGATAGAGCCGCTGGCCATGACGATTGATGTGCCCAAGGTGGCGAATTTGGCGCGCTTGGCCCTGCCAGCAGAGCGAGTACCAGCCTTAGAGGCGGAGTTGAGCAGCATTTTGCGGTTTGTTGAGCAACTGTCCGAGGTGGATACGCAGGGCGTGGAGCCCATGACCTCGGTCGTGGCCATGACCCAGCGTTTGCGCCCCGATGTGGTGCACGAGGGCGATCAGGCCGCGCAGGTCTTGGCCAATGCGCCCGATCGCGTGGCCGACTTCTTCGCCGTGCCCAAGGTCGTGGAATAGGGACTTCGCATGTCGGCGCTTCTAAAATTATCCTTGTCGCAAGCGGCGGCCAAACTGCAGGCGCGGGAGGTCAGCGCGTCCGAGCTGGCACAGGCGGCGCTGACCGCCAGCCAAGACATGGATAACGGTGCCTTTGTAACGCCAACACCCGACTTGGCGCAGGCCATGGCGGCGGCGGCCGACGCCCGCCTGGCCAAAGGCGAGGCAGGGGTGATTGAGGGCGTGCCGCTGGGCATCAAGGACCTTTTTGCGACCCAAGGTGTCAAGACGACATGCGGCTCGCGCATCTTGGAAAATTTCGTGCCGCCGTACGAATCGACCGTAACGCAAAACCTCCGCGATCAGGGTGCCGTGTTTGTCGGTAAGCTCAATATGGACGAATTTGCCATGGGTTCGGCGAATCTGAACCCAACCTTCGGCCCCGTGACCAACCCCTGGCGCGGCGCCGACGGCAAGCCCCTGGTTCCGGGCGGATCCTCGGGCGGGTCGGCGGCGGCGGTTGCGGCGGGCCAGGTCTTGGGGGCCACGGCGACGGACACGGGCGGGTCGATTCGCCAACCTGCGGCCTTTTGCGGTGTGACGGGCCTGAAGCCGACCTACGGTCGCTGCTCGCGCTACGGCATCATCGCCTTCGCCAGTTCCTTGGACCAAGCCGGGCCAATCGCCCGCACCGTGGCCGACACGGCTTTGTTGCTCCAGGCCATGGCCGGGCACGACCCTAAGGATTCGACCTCGGTCGATCACCCGGTCCCCGACTACGCCGCGCAGCTCGGCGGGTCGATCAAGGGCAAGAAGATCGGTGTCCCCGGGGAGTACGTGGTCGCGGGCATGTCGGCAGAGATTTCGGCGCTCTGGGACCAGGGAAGGCAATGGTTGGCAGCGGCGGGCGCGCATCTAATCGACATGAACTTGCCCCACACCAAGTACGCCTTGCCGTGCTACTACATCATCGCCCCAGCCGAGGCGTCGTCGAACCTGTCCCGCTACGATGGCGTGCGCTACGGCCTGCGGGTCGATCCACCTGCAGACTCCGACGACAAGTTGCACGACATGTACCGCGCGACCCGCGCGGCAGGTTTCGGCGATGAGGTTCAGCGCCGCATCATGATCGGGGCCTATGTGCTTTCGGCAGGGTTTTATGATGCATACTACAATCAGGCGCGCAAGGTACGCACCTTGATCGCGCGCGACTTCGAACGGGCGTTCGCGGACGGGATCGATGCTATCCTAACGCCGACAACCCCCAGTCCCGCCTTCGCCATCGGCGACGAACCGAGCGACCCGGTGGAAATGTACCTGAACGATGTGTTCACGGTCCCCACGTCGATGGCAGGTTTGCCCGGTATCTCGGTGCCGGCGGGCTTGTCCAGCGATGGCAAGCCCTTAGGTCTGCAATTGATCGGCCAACCCTTCCAGGAAGGCGCACTTATGAATATAGCACAAAAACTTGAAGAAGCCGCCGCCTTCCCCTTTCTGGGGACCTGAGCAAGCCTCCGTCAAAACTATTGCAGGTATAAAAAAAAGACCCGCAATCGCGGGCCTTTCCTTACGTGCCAAAGAACGCCGTGAGTCCTTATACCAACTCCGCTAAAAATTGACATTTTTAGCGGAGTTTTGTCTCACGGCAGAAACGCGTTGCGTTTCGGCTTTTGGGGTTGCGGTCTCACCTCGCTCGCTCAGCCCGACCGCGCCTTCGCTTATACCCCGAGGCGCTTTCTTAGCTCATCTCGGGGCCGCTACGGGGCCGCAGTCGCGGCCCTATACCAGTTCATAAAGAGTCTGTTTTAAGGAGAACTGGTATTAGACTTAACCTAGAGGAACGCGCTGCCGTTTTTGCGGTTGCCGTTGCGGACGGCGCTCCAGATGTCCCCGCGCCCAATGCCCAGATCGTTCAACTCACGGTCGGAAAGCGTTTGCAATTCACGAGCAGCGCGGGCGTAACCTGCGTTCTCTGCCCAGTTGGTGTATGCGGTGCGTACAGCTTTGATCATTTTCTAGTCCTTTCATCTGCTCGTACACCCCTGGTCTTCAGGGGAAGAGGCGGCAGGGCCATGCTTGGGAGGAGATCTTCACCAAGGGTTGGGAGGAGGAGTTTGGTGAAGGGCCCCGCCGTTCTCTTGAAAAAAGATTTAGGGAGATGGTGGCAGAATTACCAATGCAAAAAATGCAAGGCAAGCCCCACCAAAGTGCAACTTGGCTCTCATTGATGCAATATTCGCACAAACAACGAACCTTTCAGGAGAAAGGACCATTCTTTTATTACTTGCACAAACTGCAAGCCTTTCGTCTCCTAGTGTTGAGTGGGCATCTGCCGTGTCGCGACCTTCTCATTTGGGAGGCGCTGCGCTATGGAAACCTAGGGTTCGAGGGCCCTGGCAGTGTTTTGGGACCAAAAATTAGGAAGCAACATGGGAAGACAGCAGGACTGGCGGGTCAGCCGACGCGCGACTTTGGGGCTTGGCCTGGGTGCCAGTGCGGGACTGGCAACCCCGGCCTTGGCCAAAAAGGCAGGCCAAACTTGGACTCTGGTGACTTCCTGGGGCCGCGATGCGCCAGGCCCGGGCACCACGGCCCAACGCCTGGCGGACCGCATCACCCAAACCTCCAATGGCGAACTGACCGTCATCCTGTTCGCGGCGGGGGAACGCGTTGGGGGCTTTGATGTGTTCGACGCCGTGTCCAGCGGGGACGCTCACATGGGCCATACCGCGAGTTTTTTCTGGACCGGAAAAGTCGGACAAGCCGCCGCCTTTTTCACCACCGTTCCCTTCGGCATGACCGCTGAACCATACGCAGGCTGGCTTTACCACGGCGGCGGACAGGCGCTGTGGGACCAGCTCTACGCCCCGTTTGGGCTCAAACCGCTTATGGCGGGTAATTCGGGCATGACCATGGGCGGCTGGTTTCGCGCGCGCCTTGACGGCCTTGGCGATCTTGCAGGTCTCAAGATTCGTGCGAGCGGTCTGGGCGGAGCCGTCTACACCAAGCTCGGCGCCGCCGTCGTTAGCCTGCCGCCCGCGCAGTTGTACGAAAATCTCAATTCGGGCGCTTTGGACGCCGTGGAATTTCTGGGACCGTTTTCAGACGCTGCCCTTGGGTTTTATCAGGCCGCACCCTACTACTATCACCCTGGGTTCAACAAGCCTAATGGGCCCGCCGAAGCGCTGGTGAACCACGACGATTGGCACAACCTCGCGCCGCACTTACGCGAAATCGTCGCCCAAGCATGCTTGGCGGAGAGTAGCTATGGCCTAGCCGAGGCGTGGGCCAACAATAGTCAGAAGCTTCGAGAATTGAGCGACCTGGGCGTAGAATTGCACGCCTTCCCCGAGGAGGTGATGGCCGCAGCGGAGGCCGCGAACGCCGAGCTGATGCAAGAGCTCAAGCAGGCGTCGTCGCTGGCCGAGGCCATTCACGATTCCTATTGGGCCTTCGCCGCGCGCGGCGCCGATCTCATGGCAGTGACCCAAACAAGTTTTCTCCGCTGAGGCCGCGTGTCCATCGCGACCGGTCCCCTTGTCCATTGCCTTACCAACGCCGTCACGGCAGGGTTTGTGGCGGACTGTGTCGCAGCAGTCGGCGGGCGGCCCCTCATGGCCGAAGACCCGCGCGAATGCGCACAGCTGGCCGACTTGGCCGACGCGCTGGTCGTCAATCTGGGTCAACTCGACCCCCGCAAAGAAGAGGCTATTTGGGCTGCGGTGCGCGCGCGCGGTCATCGCCCCTGGACCCTCGATCCCGTCGCGGTCGGGGTTTTTCCGTCGCGCTTGACCCTTGCCCAGCGCCTTCTCTCCGCGCATCCACCAAACCAAATTCGCGGCAACGCCAGCGAAGTATGGACTCTGGCGACGTGCCGCCCGAGCGGGTCGGGAACCGAATCAACCCAGCGCGCGCTAAAAAAACCAAAGCGCTTGCGCGATAGGCTTGCGGCGCGCGAAATCTGTGTCACCCAAGCGGACCAGCGGCCAGGCAAGCGCGATCTGTGCCTGGCTGGTGACCAGGAAACCTGGTACCCTGGCGGTTCACCGATTATGGGACAACTGCCCGGGTTCGGCTGCGCCCTATCAGCGGTTGCCGCAACCTTGCAGTCGGGCGACCGGGCCCTTAGTCTGTTCGGCGAGGTGGGCCGCGCGGCGGGGCGCGCTGGCATGGGTGCCTTCCGCGGGGCCTTTGTCAGCGCCCTAGCCAGCGCTAACCGCAAGACCCGCGCCCGCGCCGCCCTGCCCCTCTACTTTGTCGCAGGGCCGCAGGATTGCGGCGGTTCGCATGAGCGGCTGTCCAAAATATTGGCGGCGGCCCTCGCGGGCGGGATAACCGCTTATCAATATCGCCCCAAGGCAATGAGTTCCAAGGTCGCGCGGTCCGCTGGGAGAACTCTCAGGGCCCAATGCGCGGCGGCGGGCGTGCCATTCCTGGTTAATGACGATCTCGACTTGGCCCTCGCCCTGGACGCCGACGGACTGCACTTGGGTCAAGGCGACGGGGATCCACAGGCGGCGCGCGCTGCCCTCGGCCCGCAGGCGATCCTGGGCCTATCAATCAGCAGCCCTGACCATTGGGCCTCTTATCGGGCTGACTGCGTTGACTATGCTGGCCTTGGTCCTTACGCCGATACCGTCACCAAACCCGACCATAGGGCCCCCCTTGGTCACAGAGGGATGCAGCGCCTGCGAGCTTTGCGCCCTGAGGTACCCGCTGTAGCAATCGGTGGTGTTGGATTGTCCAACCTGCATCAAGCGTTAACAACGAGCGTAGATGGGGTCGCAGTCGTCAGCGCTCTGACCTCTGCGGATAAACCTGCAGAGCAAGCCCGCACTCTTGCGGCTCTTATTTACGCAACAAAATCACACGGCTCGGAAAGCCGCCAGGCCGCCGATTTTGGGGTAGCTACCGCAAAATCGACGCATTAAGCTTATACCAGTTTTTATAAATGGTGACCCATTCATGAAGATTTTTGATGTCACGGCAGAAACGCTTCGCGTTTCGCCTCCCCTTCGCTTATGCCACGAGGCACTTTCTTAGCTATTCTCGGGGCTGCTACGGGGGCCGCAGTCGCGGCCCTTATACCAGCGGCGGTAGCTTTTGACTCGTAGAAGTGTTTTTTCAACTAGGTCGTATTGTGATTCGTATTTCCCGCAAACAGGAGATACCTATGGCCATAGCAATCACACGCGCAAACCATAGCGCTAAGGATTTAAGAAAGTTTGCAGCGCGGAGTAAGGATCCCAAAGTTTCGCGCCGGGTACTAGCCATAGCGATGCTTATTGAGGGTAGTTCTTGTAAGTTTGCCGGTGAATGCTACGGCATGGATCGCCAAACACTTTGTGATTGGGTTCATCGTTACAATCTCGAACAGCCCTCTGCATAAGGAAGGTTTCCAATTCAGGATTCCCGGCGATTGGGGGATGTGCTATGTATTTGAGACCAGCGGCGATTTAAAATGACTCTTTTATTCGCTGGTATAAGGGCCGCGACTGCGGCCCCCGTAGCGGGCTCCAAGCCCGAAGGGCGTAGGGAACGCCTGCGCCAAAAACAAGCGGCCCCGAGATGAGCTAAGAAAGCGCCTCGGGGTATAAGCGAAGGGGCGGCGAAACGCGAAGCGTTTCTGCCGTGAGACATAAAACGGCTGAAAAAGTGTCAACTTTTTTCGCCGTTGGTATTGGTTTTTTGTTTCTTGACCCAAGAATGCTCTTGCCTTCGACACACTTTTGCCGTCGGTACTTTAGGTGTTCGAGATTTTGGTGGAGGACTGGATGGCATTTGCCGCGCTCATGGTGAGTGCAGCTCTGGTCGCCGGATTTTTAGCGGGTCTGTTCGGAGTTGGCGGCGGGGCCGTCATGGTACCAGTTTTTTCTGAAGTCTATGTTTGGGGCGGGACCGACCCGATTGTCGCGCAGTTTGTGGCCGTGGGCACGTCCTTGGCCGTCATTGTTCCCACATCTCTGCGCTCAGCGCGGGCGCATCTGGCGGCGGACAACATCGAACGCCATGTCTTGCGGACATATCTTTGGTTTGTACCGTTGGGCGTCGTTGGCGCGCTCGCCTTCGCCACCTCAGACTGGGTTAAGGGCACCCAGGTGTTGCGGTTCACTTTTGGCGTCACTGCCGCGCTGATCGCCGCGTACATGCTGTTGCAAGCCAAGGAGGCTCGCCGGCGCGATACCGGACCCACGCCGCCGCTGACGCAAATTGGGGCGACTGTGATCGGTTTTCTCTCGCTCTTGATGGGCATCGGGGGGGGCCTTATGAACAACCTGTTTATGATAGTTCAGGGCACGCCGATCAAGCGCGCCATCGGCACCTCAGCGGCGGTCGGGACCTTGATCTCTTTACCTGGGGCGTTGGGATTCGTTTGGATTGGCTGGGGGACGGCCGGGCTGCCGCCCTTCACTTGGGGCTATGTCAACTGGCTGACGGTTCTGCTCGTGATCCCGATCACCGTTCTTGTGGCTCCCAGGGGCGCACGCCTTACCCAGCGCTTACCCGAGGCCCTGACCTCCCGTCTGTTTGGCGCCTTTCTGTTTCTGGTCGGAACGCGGATGCTCTGGACCGTCTGGCACGCCTAGTGGCCGCGGTGCGAGATTCCCATCCATATCTAAACTCCGTATTGGCAGCTTGGCGGGTACAGGATTTGTCGTGTCGGCTGCATGCCGAGCGAGAAAACAGAGTCTATGCCGTTGGCGCACCCGCGCGCTACGCCCTCCGTGCCCATCGTCCAGCCCTTCGAACATCGCGCCAAATTGAGGCTGAGTTGACTTGGATGGCGAGTTTGGCCGACCAGTCCTTGCCCGTCCCGCGCCCGGTCCTAACGCGGGCGCAGGCATTGGTGCTGGATCGCGATGGTCAGCTCTACTCCCTCGTCACCTGGCTGCCCGGGGCGCCGCTGGGTCGCGGACAGGCCCCGCTCACCCTAACCGACCCCTTGGGTACGTTTCGTGCCTTGGGCCGCCTCTTCGCCCGCCTCCATGCGCTTACGCCGCCCGCCGATCTGGACCGGCCCCGCTGGGACACTTTGGGATTGGTCGGAGAGACGCCGCTCTGGGGCAGGTTTTGGGACCACCCCCACCTCAACCACAGTGAGCGGGACCTGCTATGCGCCGTTCGGGATCAAGCTCGGCGGGAACTGCAGGCGCTCAATCTGCCCATCCAGCTGATCCACGCCGACCCTTTGCAAGAAAACGTCCTCGTCGAGGGCGATCAGGTTGCGTTGATCGACTTTGACGATTGCGCCTACGGCTATCCCCTGTTCGATTTGGCAACGGCGCTGGTGCAACGCCTCCCCGACCCAAGATTCCCCGATCTGCGCGACGCCCTGATAGAGGGCTATGGTGGCTGCGATCGTCGAGCTTTGGCCCTATTGTTCCTTGTGCGGTGTCTTACTTACCTTGGCTGGATCAAAGATAAGATGACCACGCCTCAGGGCCAGGCCATGTCGCAGCGCATCCTTACCCGTGCCGTAGGGCAGGCCAGGGCCTATGAAAAGGGCCAAAGTCCGATTTAACCCTGGCTTAGGTTACGGCGGTCTTGGAGCATAGTTGCAAAAGCTTCTTCCACGGGCGTCGGCTGGAAGTCGGGCAAGATCTGTTCAAAGTCTTCTCCTGCGACCGCGTGCGGGGTGCGCCAAAGGTAGGACATGGCGACGACCCCGCGCAGGCGCGGCGAGACGAGGCTGAGGAGTCGCATGAGCGGCCAAGGAAACCCCCTTAAGGTCAAGTCCCGACCCATGGCATGAGCGCTGCGACGACACAGGTCTTGTCCAGTTAAGGTGTATCCTGGAAACAGTACTTCGCGATGCCCCGTCTGCGCTCTTAGTTCTTGACACAAGCCGATGGCAGCGCGCGCCATATCGGGCAGATAGGCAAAGCTATGGTCAAGGCCTGTTGGCCCTGGGTAGGCAAAGCGGCCTTTGGCGATACCCTGGGTCATATAGGTATCAAACCAGTTCCCCGTTTGAACCCCTTCCAAAAAATCCCCACCCCGCAACAGCAGCGTCGAGACGGGGGCGGTCGCCAGCAGTTGATCGCAGGTATAGCGTACCTGGGCTAGGGTGTTGGACGGCGCTTTGCGCGTATCGGGACCGATGCGCGCGGGCATGGATGGACCGTAGGCATAGAGATTGCCGACCGAAAGCAATGGAAGATTCAGGGCTTGGCAAGCCGTCAAAACACTTTGGGTAAGCGGAACTAAAGATTTTTGCCACGCTTCGTAGGGCGGATTGAGCGCGTTCAAAACCACGTCGGCCCCGGTTCCCGCCGCCGCAATGGCCTCGGGGTCGTGGGCGTCGCCCGTCGTGCGAACGAGGCCTGGGATCGCGGCGTCACCGTCCCAGGTTCGTGCCAGGGCGATCACTTCATGGTTTTGCGCGAGGGCGGCCTCAACGCTATGGCGCCCGAACCGACCTTTGGCGCCTAAAATCAAGATCTTCATGGTGTTTCCTATTTGGGTAAGAGGGATCAGGCTCACGACTTAACCCACGAATTTTCGGATACTCATAGCCAAAATTTCAATCTATATATTCGTAAATGAATAGATCATCTTTGCCGTGGCATCTGCTACAGAGTTTTTTGTCCTGCCTCGATCAGGGATCGCTGAGCGCGGCGGCGGCGCGCCTCAAGCTGAGCCAACCCACCCTTTCCCGGCACATTCGCGAGCTGGAAACCTTAATCCAGGGGCGTCTTTTCGTCCGGTCCCGCCAGGGTCTTCAGTTGACCACCCTGGGGCTAGAATTGGTTGAACCTGCGCGCGCCATGGCCGACGCTGCGGCCCAGATCAGCGCCCGACTGTCGGGAGCGGGGGCGGAGACAAGGGCGAGCGTACGCCTTACCGCCAGCCAGTACATGGCGACATTCTGGTTGCCCGAGATTCTCGTGGCCTTCCAGGCGCGTCACCCGCACATCCAGATCGAGCTGGTCGCCAACGATCAGACGCACAATCTGCTGCGGCGCGAGGCCGACATCGCGGTGCGCATGTTCCGGCCGACCCAAGATAGCCTGATCACACGGCACCTAGGCCACATCGATCTGTGCATGTTGACGACGCGCGCCTATTTGGCGACGCGCACGCCGCCGCAAACGCCCGAGGACTTGCGCGCCCATCGCCTGATTGGCGACGATCAACGCACCCTCATTATCGACGGCTTACGCGCCTATGGGTTGCGCTTTGGGCCCGAAGACTTTGCCTTACGTTGCGACGACCAAGTGACGGCGTTGCATTTGATCGCCGCAGGTGGGGGCATCGGTTTTGGCCAAGCGCGCCTTGCCGAGCGGTTTCCTAGCCTGATCGCCTTGCCCATCGGCGACGGCGCGCCGAAATTACCGCTTTGGCTGACCGCCCACGAAGACTTGCGCAGCAATCGTGCCGTGCGGCTGCTCTATGACTTCTTGGCTGAGCAACTGGTTCAGGTGGTGATACCAGTTCTGCTTAACAAAGACTCCTTATGAACTGGTGTAGGGCCGCGACTGCGGCCCCCGCAGCGGCCCCGAGACAAGCTAAGAAAGCGCCTCGGGGTATCAGCCAAGGCCCCGTCGGAGGCGAAACGCGAAGCGTTTCTGCCGTGAGACATAAAACGGCTGAAAATGTCAATTTTTAGCGGAGTTGGTATTAGGGTCCGTGGACATTAGGGATTCCCATTTCTGCAAACTTGTGTTTCAAGCTTCCAAAACGGAGGTTTCAATGAACACAGATCGCTTTGTTGTCACAGATCAACTCTGGGATAGGATTTCAGGGTTGATTCCAGGCCGCGATGGGGTTCGCGGTGTTACTGGAGAAGATAATCGTCTCTTCTTGGAGGCTGTGCTTTGGCGGGTGCGTGCAGGGCTCCCTTGGCGAGACTTGCCGCCAGAATTTGGCAAGTGGAATACTCAATTTCGCCGTTTCCGTCGATGGGCCGCAGCAGGTGTTTTTGAGAGACTTTTTGAAGCTCTAAACCAAGACCCCGACGTTGAATACGCTCTTATCGACGGCACTATGTTAAGCGTTCACCAGAAAGCCAGTGGCGCAAAAGGGGGGCTCAAAATCAGTCCATTGGACGTTCAAGAGGTGGATTGACGACCAAGATCGTTGCCTTGGTTGAGGGCTTAGGGAACCTGGCCCGCTTCCTTCTGTTGCCTGGTCAAGCCCATGATATGCAAGGGGTCAAGCCACTCATAGAGGGCGTCTGTTTTGATGCTCTATTGGCTGACAAGGCTTTCGATGCAGACTGGCTTCTCGAAGACTTATACCAACGGCGAAAAAAGCTGACACTTTTTCAGCCGTTTTATGTCTCACGGCAGAAACGCTTCGCGTTTCGCCGCCCCTTCGCTGATACCCCGAGGCGCTTTCTTAGCTCATCTCGGGGCCGCTACGGGGGCCGCAGTCGCGACCCTTATACCAGCGAATAAAAGAGTCATTTTAAATCGCCGCTGGTATTATGCCCCAGAACTTAACCCAATGGAGAATGTTTGGGCATATCTGCGCGCAAATAAACTCGCCGTAACTGTCTTCGACACTGTTGAGCAGATCGTCGAAAAGTGTGGGGATGCCTGGAACTTCTTCACCAATGACAAACCGCCTCTCATGTCAATCACACAAAGAAATTGGATACGCGTCAATTGATCCCGCCGTTGGTATAAGACACCCTAGACTTGCAAAAAGTAATGTTAGCTGCGCGCGATAGCGATGTTTTTTGTTTGAACGTAGTTCCAAAGCGCCTCGCGCCCTTTTTCGCGGCCATAGCCCGATTTACCATAGCCACCGAAGGGGGTTTCGACGCCGCCTGCAAACCATTCGTTTATAAAGACTTGGCCCGCGCGCAAACGACCCGCAATGGTCATGGCACGATCCAGATCGCGGGTGAATACGCCGCCGACCAAGCCGTAGTCGGTCCCGTTGGCGATTTCCAAGGCTTCGCCTTCATGTCGGGCTTTCATGATCGACAAAACAGGCCCGAACACTTCGGTGGTAGCGATTTCCATTTGGGGAGTGACGTCGGCAAACACAGTGGGTTGCAAAAAATGACCCGGGATGTTCAACTTGTGCCCACCTGCCACCAACCTTGCGCCCTCACTCTGAGCGCGCTGAATGAGGCCGAGGGCGCGGTCACACTGCGCATCAGAGATCAGGGCCCCCATATTGGGGCCAAAATCGGGACGGTCACGTCCAGGACCAACCGAAATCGACTTGGCCAAAGCACCTGCACGGGTCACCACATCCTCGTAGACGTCCTCCATCACAATCAGGCGCGATAGGGCCGAGCAAACTTGGCCTGCGCCGAAGATGAAACCCCAGCGCATGTCACTGGTGAGGGCGTCTAGGTCCGCGTCAGGATAGACGATCCCAGCCGATTTACCGCCAAGTTCTAAAACGCAAGGCACAACGTTTTGTGCCGCCGCCGTGGCAACTGCAATGCCCGTGGCAACCGACCCGGTAAAGACCAACTGATTGATGCCTGCGTGACTCGCTAGAGCCGCGCCCGCGTCCTGTCCATGACCGCATATTAGATTAACTGCCCCCTTGGGCAACCCGACGGCCTCGGCCGCCAAGGCAAAGTACTTATGGGTCAGAGGGTCCAGCTCTGGCGATTTGACGACGCAGGCGTTGCCAGTGGCAAGGGCGGCAGAAAGCGAGCGCCCCGTCATCTCCAATGGGTAGTTCCACGGGATGATCTGGGCGCTCACCCCCATGGGCTCATAGACCGTGAAGTCAAAGTATCCCTTGCCCAAAGGAATCGACCGCCCCTCCACAGTTTCTGCCTGGTTGCCGTAGTACTCAAAGTAGCGAGCTGTCCCCTCCACCTCGATCTGGGCTTCCCACAGGGGCTTGCCCGCTTCCTGAGTGAGCAAGGGGGCGATTTCCGATACATGGTCGCGCAACCAATCGCCCATTTGGCGGACCATACGACCGCGATCGCAGGGACGCATGTCGGACAAGACGCCGCTTTCGTGACAGGCGCGCGCGGCAGCAACGCCCTGGTCTATGTCTGCGGCCAGCCCGCGGGCTTGGCGCGCGAAGACCTGACCCGTGCCAGGGTCCTCAACGTCGATCCAGCCCCCCGAGCCCCCAACAAACTGCCCGTCGATATAATTCAAGTATTTATCCATTGTGCGCTTCCCTAATCCAGTCGTGCAAGGCCTTGATTGAGTGTTCGGAGTTGACGCCGTTCTTGGGGTCTAGCACAAGGGGCCCAGGCCTGTAGCCGCGAGACTTGAGCCCCCTTTGCACCGATTCGATCAGGCCGATGTCTTCCGCAACGGTCGTTTCGCGATCCTGGATCGCCAAGGCGCGGATGACGTCGGATTCTTGGCCCCCAGGGGTGTACCATCCGCGTTTTAGCAGAACGTGTCCAGGGTCAATCGGCTCCCAATGGTAAGTGTTCAGGACATTGCCTGGATAGACCTGGAACGACACTGTGGGCCAGAGGTACCAAGACGAATAGCAATCCGCGTAGTCGTTGGCGTCGAGATCGACGGGATAGGTCATGTCAGCCAAATTCTGACATTCAGTCGTATGTCGTAGGCAGTAGCCCTGCGGTTGAATATCGTAAGTCGCAGGCTTAACCACGCCTTGGGAAAAGGTCGGATGGTTGATCGTGCAGTGGTAGCACTCCGAATAGTTCTCTACCGACACTTTCCAATTACAGGCCTCCTGCACCTCCACCCATTCCAGGGGTTTGAGTTCATCAATGTTGGGCACGAACGCCTTTAGCTGCGCGCGTACCCCAGGGAACCAGGCGTCCATGGGCGCGGCTTCGGGGTCCAAATTGACAAAGAGGAAACCGTGAAAATCCTCCACCTGAACCGCGGTGAGGCAAATCTGCGTGCGGTCCAGTCCCACGACGGCTTTCAGGTTGGGACCCTTGAGCAGTTCGCCCGTCAACTTGTAGGTCCAGGCATGGTAGGGACAGACCAACACGGAGGCATGGCCGCTGCCCGCAACCAACTGGTGCGCGCGGTGCTGGCAGACATTGTAGTAACAATGGATCGACATATCGCGGTCGCGCACGAGGATCAGAGATTCCCCCGCAACCTCCACCGTATGATAGTCCCCTGGGCGTTCGATCACCGATTTGTGCGCGGCAAAGATCCAGGTGCTGGTGAAGACGCGCTCTTGCTCATGGGCCCAGGCTGTATCGGAGAGGTAGTAGCGCGGCTCGAGCGATGTGATCACACCCATGGCGATTGATCCTCCACATAGATTCCCAGGCGATGCCGCCGTTCATGGAATCGGTCTATATCCTCAATGGTCCTAGCGGGTGCTGCGGCAATGACAAAGGCCATGAGCGTCTCAAGAAAGGCCGTCAACGCCACGGTCGAGGTGAAAAACTGCGGGCCGCTAACGGGCACTTCAAATCGATGCTTCGCGTCAGTGAAGTGCGGGGCAGCGGGCGAGTCCGAGACGGCAATTAGATCCAGGCCTTGTTCGTGGGCTGCTGCCGCTGCCTCGACCACCTCGCGTCGGTAGGGCTTGAACGTCATGGCAATCAAGGTATCGCCCGCGCCCGCGCGCACCAGGCCATCGACGGGCTGGGAACCGTCGCGCGGCAAAGCGACAATATTGTCCAGGGCCATGGCCCCAAGATAGGCAAAGTTCAGCGCCACAGGATTGGCCATGCCAACGCCCAGAACGTAGACCTTGCGCGCAGCGAGGATGGTTTGCGCCGCCGATTGCAAGGCGGTGGTGGTGGCGCTAACCTCTAGCTGGCGCAGCGTTGCTGCAGCCGCGCTCAGCACCTCATACTTGAGCGTATCGAGCGTTCCCGCCGCCGTGCGCGCTTGCAAAGCCAAGGCCTGGCGCGAAGGTTGAAAGGACGCGCGCGCCAGGTGCGTCTTGAACGCCTTGAACCCATCGTACCCCAAGACGCGCGACAACCGCACGAAGGTATTGGGCGTGACGCCCGCCGCAGCGGCGGCCTCTCGCGTTGAGGCCAGTGAAACCCGATCAGGATTTTCCAAGGCGTAGGTTGCCGCCTTACGCTGTTCTAAACTGAGATGGGGCAGCTGCGCCCGCAAAGAGTCTTGCGGCGAATTCGGGACGTTTGTGCTGTTCATGGTTGACGAGGGTACATTTGTACCATAAAACCTGCAAGTCACATCGCGGTCCCTTTTTCAAACTTTGGACTCCACGATTGCAGAAGTGTCGCCCAAGAAAGGCAAGTGACTATGGCCGAACTCCCCTCGCACGCGCGTGTTGTTATTATCGGCGGCGGCATTATGGGCTGCGGCGTGGCCTATCATCTGGCGCATGAGGGTTGGACAGACCTGGTCTTGTTGGAAAAGGCCGAACTGACCTCGGGGTCCACTTGGCACGCGGCGGGGCAAATCACCCATTCCACCTCCTCCTACACCCTTGGGGCCTGCGTCGGATACAACATCGACCTCTATCGCACGGTTTTGGAACAAGAGACGGGCCAATCCTGCACGTGGCACGGCTGCGGTTCGCTGCGGCTTGCCTATACATCGGACGAGGTGGATTGGCTGCTGCAAACTCTTTCGGTGGGGCGCGCGCTTGGGTTTCCTATGGAACTGCTGACGCCCGCGCAAATTCGCGACCAGCATCCGTTCTATAAACTCGACGGGGTTTTGGCGGCGCTCCATACCCCCGACGACGGCCACGTCGATCCTGCGGGTCCTGCCTTTGCGCTCGAGAAGGGCGCGCGCCAACTGGGAACCAAAACGATCAAGCGCTGTTTGGCCGAGGCTGTTACGCAGCTGCAGTCGGGGGAGTGGCAAGTCACGACCAACAAAGGCACGATTCGGTGTGAGCATGTGGTCAACGCGGGCGGCACCTATGCGCGGCAAGTCGCCCTGACCTCGGGCTACGATCTGCCCGCCACCTCCATGACCCACCACTATTTGGTGACCGACGCGGTGCCCGAGTTCCAGGATTTGCCCCGCGAATTGCCCGTAGTGCGCGATGATCGGCAGGTGTCGGGCTACATAAGGATGGAGCAAAAATCGGGTCTGATCGGCATTTACGAAAAGACCAACCCCAATACAGTTTGGCAGGATTGGTGCCCGTGGGAAGCGGAAAACGAACTGTTCGAGGCTGACTACGACCGTATCATGCCTTGGCTGGAAAACGCCCTGGACCGCATGCCCGTTTTTGCCGACCTGGGCATCAAGCGCGAGGTCCACGGCGCCATCTCGCACCCGCCCGACGGCAATCCCCTGATCGGGCCGGCGCCAGGCCTGCAAAATTACTGGGTCAATGCCGGCTGCCAAATCGGGATTGGCTGGGGGCCAGGCCTCACGCGGGAACTGGCGCGCTGGATGGTCCACGGCGCGGCGGACCTGAACATGCGCGATTTTGACCCCCGCCGCTACGGCGCGTTTGCCGATCGAACCTACCAGATCGAAAAAGCCAAGGAGGACTACGTTCTCCGTCACGAAATCCCCTTCCCCCATTTCAATCGCCATGCCCATCGCCCCGTCAAACCTTCGCCCCTCTACGAAGTTTTGAAGGCCAAAGGCGCGGTCTTCGAAGAAGTCTATGGCTGGGAACGCCCACGCTGGTTCGCCAAAAACGGCGTCGCTCAAGAGGATCACTACAGTTTCGGCCGCGCGCCATGGTTCGACTTGGTCATGGCGGAGGTCAAGGCCGTGCGCAAGGCGGTGGGCGTGATCGATATCTCTGCCTTCGCCAAGATTGAAGTTTCGGGCCCAGGGGCCTTGGCGCTGATCGACCGTCTGATTCCCAACCGCGTGCCCAGAGTGGGCCGGGTCGGCCTGACCCACATGCTCGGGAATTCGGGCCGAATTGAATTGGAAACAACGTTGGTGACCCTGGCTGAGGATCGCTTTTACCTCGTTTGCGCGGCCTTCTTTGAGCAACGCTTGCTCGACCATCTGACCAAGTATGCGAGCGGCGAAGACGTGACCATCGCCAACCTATCGGAAGCCTACGGCGCCTTGGCGCTGTCGGGCCCACGCGCGCGGGATGTTTTAGGGCAAGTGACCGACCACAGCTTGGTCGCGCCCGCGTTCAAATGGCTGGACGCCAAGGAAATTCGCATCGCAGGCCAAAGGTGCTGGGCTTTGCGCCTGTCGTACGCTGGGGAATTGGGCTGGGAGCTCCATGTCCCCCGCGACGGCTTGGTCGCGGTCTATCACGCTCTTTCGCAAGCGGGCACCGCCCACGGACTGACCGACTACGGATCCTTTGCCATGAACATCTTGCGCATGGAAAAAATGTTCAAGGGCTCGGGTGAGTTGACCAACGAAGTGACCCTGCCCGAGGCCGATGTCATGCGGTTTGTGAAGATGGATAAGGAAGCCTGGGTCGGCCGCGCGGCGACGGACGCGGCCCTGCGCGCACCGTTGCGCTATGTTTGTGTCTATTTGGAAATTGACAGCAATGGCAAGGCGGACGGCAACGGCGGCGAAACCGTCCTGATGGCGGGTCAAGCCGTGGGGTCGGTCTCCTCCATCGTCTATTCCCCAACCCTCGATAAGGGGCTCGCTTTTGCCTATGTAAGTCCCGAGGCCGCGCGCACGGGCCAAAGGCTGGAGGTCGTGATTATGAACGACCCGCGCCCTGCCGTCGTGCGCGATCAGCCTGCCTACGATCCCGCCAGCGAACTGCCACGCGCATGAGCCTGACCGATCTTTCCCCAGCTTATCCCACCCACGACGCAGATTGGGTTTCTGAGACCCATGCTGAGGCCTATGTCCAGTCTTGGTCAAAGCAGGGCATCCGCCCCCGGGTCATCGCAGGCGGCCAGGGGTCCTGGTTCTGGGATTCCGACGGCAAACGCTACCTCGATTTTCAATCGCAGCTGGTCAATCTCAACTTGGGTCACCAACACCCCAAGATCGTCCAAGCCATCAAAGACCAGGCCGATAAGCTGTGCTATATCGGCCCAGCCATGGGCAACGACGCGCGCTCCGAACTCGCGGCGCTGATCCGTGACATTACACCCGCCAATATCGTGAGCACATTCTTTACCACGGGCGGTGCTGCCGCCAATGAGACGGCGGTCCGTCTCGCCCGCCACTATACAGGTCGGCAGAAGATCATTGCCCGCTATCGTTCCTACCATGGCGCCACGGGTGGCGCCCTGACGTTGACGGGGGACCCACGCCACCACTTAACCCGGGGGGACATGCCAGGGGTGGTGCGGATGTTCGACCCCTACCGCCGCGATTCCGCAGACCCCATTTATCAGGGCGGGCCGCACCTTGAGGAAATCCTCATGTACGAAAACCCCGAGACGGTGGCGGCGCTGATCTTGGAAACCGTCGTTGGAACCAATGGGATTTTGGTGCCCCCCGACGGCTATCTGCAATCTCTCGCCCAGGTATGCCGCAAATACGGAATCTTGCTGATTATGGACGAGGTCATGGCGGGCTTCGGGCGCACGGGCAAGTGGTTTGCCGTGGACCATTGGGACCTGCAACCCGACATGATCACCGCCGCGAAAGGCATCAATTCGGGCTATGTGCCCCTGGGCACGCTGAGCCTCAGCGCCGACCTGACGCGCTGGTTGCACGACACGCCCTTCCCGGGCGGGCAAACTTATGCGGGCCATCCACTCGCCTGCGCCTCGGGGGTTGCCGCCATTCGGGCCATGCAAGCCGAAAGCGTTCTGGAGAACGCCGTCACAATGGGCTTGCTCATGCGCACCGAGCTTACAGCCATGATTGATCGCCACCCCATCCTGGGCGAAGTTCGCGGCAAGGGCTTGTTCAATGGAATCGAGTTGGTAAAAAATCGGGAAACAGGGGAGCCATTGGTTCCCTTTGCCGCCAAGGGCGCGGCGGCGGCCCCCATGACGGCCATGATGGCCGCTGCGATGGATCGCGGACTTTACCTTTCATTCTTTTCTAACGTCATTCGTCTGACACCGCCGCTGAACATCAGCGAGGTAGACTTAAAGTATGGACTTGCGATTTTGGACGAAGTTCTGAGCGTAGGGGATCAATATGTTTGATCGGAACCAAACGAAGACACATGGATGTGGGTCGTTCCATGATGCAGTTATACCAACGGTCATAAAAAGTGACCTTTTCATGACCGTTTCGTGTCTCACGGCAGAAACGCTTCGCGTTTCGCCTCCGACGGGGGCCTTCGCTTATACCCCGAGGCGCTTTCGCGCCATTCTCGGGGCCGCTACGTGGGCCGCAGTCGCGGCCCTCATACCAGCGATCATAAGAGTCATTTATAATTGCCGCTGGTATTAGAATGTCCACCCCAGTTCAACCTGACGGCGATGGGCCTTGAGCGCGTTTTGCATGAGCATAGAGACCGTGACAGGGCCGACTCCGCCGGGGACGGGCGTGACCCAAGAAGCCATGTCCAGCGCCTCGTCCATCTTCACATCCCCGACAAGGCCGTCAGCGGTCTGGTTGATGCCAACGTCGATGACGGCGGCGCCGGGCTTGATCATGTCCCCGCCGATCAGCCCAGCCTTTCCCACCGCGACCACGAGGGCATCGGCACGGCGGGAATGCGACGCAACAGATCGGGTCATATGGTGACAGACCGTCACCGTCGCGCCTTCCGCCACGAGCATGAGGGCGACGGGCTTGCCGACAATTTCTGAATGACCGATCATCACAACCTCCAACCCCTTCAGGGTCAGGCCCGTGGACTTGAGCAGTTCGACCGACGCCGCCGCCGTGCAGGGCAGCAGCGCATGGTCCCCATAAACGATATTGCCGATTGAGGCTGGGTTCATTCCCTCGACGTCTTTGAGGGGGTGAATCGCGCCTTGCAAGGTACGAGGGTTTAAGTGCGCAGGTACGGGACGCTGTAAAATAATACCTGTGACTTTTGGGTCATCGTTCATCGCCACCAGGCGCGCCTTGGCCTGATCCTGGCTGATATGACCGTTCCAATACTGTTCGTCGAACGGAATGCCCACACGCTCGGCCAAGCGGCGCTGGTTACGAATATAAACTTTCACCTCCTCCACCGCACCAATAGCGATGGAACAGAGCTTCCCGATTGGGGGCAGCGCCACCAAGTCCGCTTGAACTTGTGACATAAGGCGGTCGCGCAGCGGGGCACCGCGCAGCAGTCGAGGGTCATGATCCATAGGAGCTTCTTATACCAACGGCGAAAAAAGTTGACACTTTTTCAGCCGTTTTATGTCTCACGGCAGAAACGCTCCGCGTTTCGCCTCCCCTTCGCTGATACCCCGAGGTGCTTTCTTAGCTCATCTCGGGGCCGCGTGTTTTTGGCGCGGGCGTTCCCTGCGCCCTTTGGGCTTGGAGCCCGCTACGGGGGCCGCAGTCGCGGCCCTTATACCAGCGAATAAAAGAGTTATTTTAAATCGCCGCTGTTATTAGCGCAACTCTCAAGAAAGTTGACGCCTTTTGCGAACGTCCGCCGAGGCCACGGGGAACCACGACTTGATGCCACAAGTATGGCCGCCGGACTCTGAACGTCCGCGCAACATAAGGATGACAGCGTCACGTTCCCAACCTAAACACACACTATGGTTTCCTTTACCTTAGAAAAAACCGACGGACGGGCCCGGATGGGGCGCTTAGAAACGGTTCATGGTTCCATCGAAACACCCGTATTCATGCCGGTTGGGACGGCAGGAACGGTCAAGGCCATGACGGCGAGGTCGGTTCGTGCTACGGGCGCGCAGATCATTCTTGGGAATACCTACCACCTCATGCTCCGTCCTGGGGCAGATCGCGTGGAACGTTTGGGTGGATTGCACACTTTGATGGATTGGCCCGGGCCAATTTTGACCGACTCCGGAGGTTTTCAGGTCATGTCACTGCGAGGACTGCGGGACATGAACGAAGACGGCGTCACTTTCAAAAGTCACATCGATGGTTCCTTGCATCAACTAACCCCCGAAATTTCCATGGACGTCCAACGCAAACTTGATGCCACCATCTCCATGGCCTTTGATGAATGCACCCCCTACCCCGCGACCAAGGATCAAGCGGCAAAATCCATGGTGCTTTCCATGCGCTGGGCTAAGCGGTCGAAAGCTGCCTTTGTGCCGCGGCCTGGATATGGCTTGTTTGGAATCGTTCAGGGTTCCGTCTTTGCCGATCTGCGGCAAGAATCTATCGAGCGGATCTTGCCCCTGGAAACCGAGGGATTGGCCATTGGCGGATTGGCGGTAGGGGAGGGGCAAGCGCGCATGTTCGAAACTCTAGATGTCACGACACCGCGGCTGCCGAAGAACAAGCCACGCTATTTGATGGGCGTGGGAAAACCCGACGATCTGGTTGGGGCGGTTGCGCGGGGGATTGATATGTTTGACTGTGTATTACCTACGCGTTCGGGCCGCACCGGCCAGGCCTGGACATGGCGAGGGCAAGTCAACGTACGCAATGCACGGCACAAAGACGATCCGCGACCCTTGAGCGAGGGATGCGCCTGTCCCGCGTGCCAACGACACTCGCGCGCCTATCTACATCATTTGACCCGCGCCGATGAAATCTTGGGGGCTATGTTGCTGACTTGGCACAATGTGCAGTTTTTTCAGGACTTAATGCAAGCGATGCGCGCGGCGATCAGCGAGGCATGCTTTTCCGAATTTGAAGCAAGCTTTGCCGCAACATATGGCAGTGGTGATGTAACGCCCATCTAGACAAGGCCCTCTAATCCAATCAAACGGGACTCTATGGCTGATATCGACACAAACCAAGCCCGCCTAGGGGCCGCCCTCAAGGCCCTTGAACTACGGATCAGTGTGATGGCCAGCGGGGATCAGGCCATTGGCGCCGAAAACCAGAACCTGATCGCAAAAATTGAAACTTTGGAGGCCGAGATAGCGCGCTTGCGCCAAGTAGGCACCCAAGCCCTTGAGGAAATCGACGTGGTCCTTGACCACTTGGACAAATGGGAAGCGGACAATGGTTAAGGTGACAGTTGAAATCAATGGTCGCGGCTATGATATGTTTGTCGACAAGGGACAGGAGGCCCATGTTCTACAATTGGGGGAAAAAGTGGGCCGACAGGTCAAGGCCATGATCAATCAAGTCGGTCAGGTTGGGGAAGGGCGCCTCATCCTCATGGCCGCCCTGCAATTAGCTGACGAAGCTTGGGAGCTAAAAGAACGGTTGCGACAGCACGAAGGGGCCGCGACGCAGGCTCCACCCAACGCCGAACTTGTGGAACAGGCCCAAGCTTACGTCGCCGACGCCTATGGTGATTTAGCTGATAAGCTTGAAACCATGGTTGAAGCTCTCGGTTAAACCTGTTCAGCCTGTTCGCTTTACATGGCGTAACAAGGCCACGAGAGCGGCGGGCGTGACCCCAGGGACGCGCGATGCGGCGCCCAAAGTCGGGGGCTGCGCACGAATGAGGCGTTCGCGCATCTCGTTGGAAAGTTCAGGAAGCTGGGCATAGTTGAGCGCGGGATCGATCTTCAACCGCTCGTCGCGCTTGAAAGCCGCGACGTCGGCCTGTTGACGGTTCAAATATCCCGCGTAGAGCGCCTGAATTTCCAGATCACGGCGCACATCGCTCCGTTCAACAGCCAGGGCGGGTAAGGCGCCAACCAATTGGTCCAATGTGACCTCAGGCATGGCCAGCATTTGGAGAGCTGTGCGGCGCGAGCCGTCCAACTTGACGTTGAATCCCTTCGCCGCCCAAGCGTTGGGTGTCAGCGCAACCTGCGACCAAACAGCCGTTGCGGCGGCCAAGGCAGCCCGTTTCGCGGCCCATGCCGCCTGTCGCCCCGAGCCGATCAAGCCTAGGTCCTGACCCAAATCCGAAAGGCGCTGATCGGCGTTGTCCGCGCGCAGTTGCAAGCGAAATTCCGCGCGCGAGGTGAACATACGGTAAGGTTCGTCGACGCCCTGGGTCGTGAGATCGTCAATCATGACCCCTATATAGGCTTGCGCACGATCAAGTGTGAAAGTGCGTCCCGTGCCAGCCGCCGCCAAGGCGGCGTTGGCTCCTGCGATGAGGCCCTGGGCAGCAGCTTCCTCATACCCCGTCGTCCCATTGATCTGGCCGGCGAGAAACAGGCCCGGCTGGCAGCGGGTTTCCAGAGTTGGCTCCAGCACTCGTGGATCAACGCAGTCGTACTCGATAGCATAACCAGGTTGCAAAATGCGCGCTCGTTCCAAACCGGCGATGGTGTTTAGCATGGCCTGCTGCACATTTTGAGGTAGGCTCGTCGATATGCCGTTAGGGTAGATGGTTGGGTCATCCAAACCTTCGGGTTCGAGAAAAATCTGATGTCGGGTCTTGTCGGGAAATCGTACCACCTTGTCCTCGATGGCGGGGCAATAGCGCGGGCCGACCCCATCAATCTGGCCTGAATAGACCGCCGACAAGGCGATGTTGTCAGAAATCAGCTGGTGGGTTTGGGGATTGGTGTAGGTGACCCCGCAGGCCACCTGTGGGACATGAATTTGCGTGGTCAGGAACGACAAGGGCACAGGTGCTGTATCGGCTTGCTGCAGCTCCAAGTGACTCCAATCAATGGAGTCGGTATGCAATCGGGGCGGGGTTCCGGTTTTAAGTCGGCGCAACGCAAGGCCCATGGCTTCAAATCTCCGCGACAAGCGGTTGGCGGGGGCCTCACCCCAACGACCTGCGGGCCAGGTTTTGGCGCCCAGATGGATCAAGCCGCGCAAAAAAGTCCCTGTGGTGATGACAACCTGGGAACCGCGAATACAACGGCCGTCCTCCAAGACCAGTCCCTCAATTTTCCCGTCTGCAGAGAGACTCAAGTCGCCGACCGCGCCTGCGATGACCCAGAGGTTGTCGGAATCAGCCAATGTGCGCTGCATGGCCCGGCGATAGAGTTGGCGATCGGCCTGGCTCCGCGGCCCCTGTACCGCGGGCCCTTTGGAGGCGTTAAGCAGGCGATACTGAATGCCCGCCTGGTCAATGACGCGCCCCATAAGGCCGTCGAGCGCATCAATTTCCCGCACCAAATGCCCTTTTCCCAAGCCTCCAATGGCGGGATTGCAGGACATGATCCCGATGGCTTCGAGGTTCAGCGAGATAAGCGCCGTCTGCGCCCCTAAGCGGGCCGCAGCAGCAGCAGCTTCGCAGCCTGCGTGCCCACCGCCAACAACGAGGACGTCAAAATTGCACCGTTCTGAAGACTGCAGGGTCGTCATACCTGATCTATAAAGCAAAACCCGCCCGAGGGGACAGAGAATTGAGTGTTTCCGGGCCGTCCTTAACTATCGAGCGATAGAAGAGGCCGATAGGCGCTGGCCTCAAGCAAATGTGGGCGTTCAATAGCATCGGACCCCGCCAGGTCGGCGATGGTTCGGGCCACACGCAGCAAACGGTAGTAACCGCGCGCTGTGAGACGAAATCGCTCGGCCATGCGCGCGAGCAGATCCTGATTGTCTGACGAAAGGGGTAGTAAGGTGTCGAGCAGTTCCCCGGCAATTTCTGCGTTGGTTTCCAGGCCATGGTCTGCCAAACGATGGGTCTGGCGTTTGCGTGCGGCGATGACCCGAATACGCACCTGAGCACTGGGCTCGCCGTTGGCAGGCGCGCGCAACTCGCCGATCTTCACAGGTGGCATTTCGAGGATTAGGTCGATACGGTCCATGAAGGGTCCGGAGATTTTGGCTAGATAATCCTGAGAACACCGAATCCCGCGGCTGCACGGTTTGGACAAGGACTGAGTGTTGCCGCAACGACACAGGTTCATGGCCGCCACAAGTTGAAAACGCGCTGGATAGGTTGTTTGAGCCGCAGCTCGGGACACCGTGACCTCTCCGTTTTCAAGCGGTTGGCGCAAGGCTTCCAGCGCTTGCCGCGAAAACTCGGGCAACTCGTCTAGGAACAACACGCCGCGATGTGCCAAGCTAATCTCCCCTGGCCTAGCGCGGCTGCCACCGCCAACAAGGGCGGGCTGCGAGGCCGAATGGTGCGGATCGCGAAAAGGGCGGCGAGTCACGAGCCCACCATCGGGCAGCATGCCCGTGACCGAATGGATCATAGAAACTTCCAAGGCTTCGCGCGCATTCAGGTCGGGCATGAGGCCCAGCAGGCGCTTGGCCAGAAGGGACTTACCTGCCCCTGGAGGGCCGATAAGGGCGATGTTGTGGCCGCCGGCAGCAGCAATTTCGAGCGCGCGCTTGGCGGCCTCTTGTCCCTTTACATCACGCAGATCGGGGTAGGAGGACGCCACAACTTGGGGGGAAGGTCGCGCGGGACGCTGTAGGCTGGGATCCTTGAAATGGTTGAGCAGTTGCAGCAGCGTTTCGGGTGCTAAGATCGGCAAGGATCCCGCCCAAGTGGCTTCGGGCCCCTGGGCTGCGGGACAGATCAACCCCATGGCATGGCTATTGGCGTGGATCGCAGCGGGAAGGGCTCCCGAAACCGGCATGAGACGTCCGTCGAGCCCGAGTTCGCCCAGAACAACTTGCTCCAACAGATCTTCGGCGGGTACCAACTCCATGGCAGCCAAGATCCCCAGCGCGATGGGTAGGTCAAAGTGGCTTCCTTCCTTGGCCAAGTCGGCGGGCGACAAGTTCACCGTGATTCGGTCAGCAGGTAGGGCTAAGCCCATTGCGGCGATGGCCGCGCGAACACGGTCTTTGGACTCTGCTACGGCCTTGTCGGGCAAACCCACTACTGAAAAGGCCGGCAGACCGGCCGTGATTTGCACTTGGACTTCGACCGAGCGGGTGGCAATGCCCTCAAAAGCGACCGAGTGCACCAAAGAAATCATGGACCACCTATAACAGCGACCAAGAGGTGATGCCAGGTCAGAGCACCTTATGTCATACCAGCGGCAAGTATGAGTGACTCTTAATGTTCGCTCATATAGGGGCCGCGACTGCGGCCCCCGCAGCGGCCCCGAGAATAGCAAGAAAACGCTCATATTCTGAGGCCTCAGCGTAAATCAAAGAATTGAAAATTGACCACAAAATGTAGCGCCTATCTCGCTCAAATGACACTACATATTGCGGCTCATTGATCCGAAGTTGAATTATGCTGAGGTCTCATTCCATTAGACAAGACACGAAACGGACATAAAAAGGTTATTTTTTATGACCGTTGGTATCAAAGGCCATTTGCGGAGATACTATGCACCAATTTTAACACGTCGCGTTTCACCTCTGACGGGTCTCCCGACCTACGTCGCGGGCGCTTTCGCGCGGATCCACCAATATCCTAGCTGGGACACTTCACTGTTGGATGGGTGCCTCCCAGAACGATTGACGCTTCTGGTCTCTTGAGACATGGGATCTAGCATGACCGACCCTGCCAAAGTCCTGATCGTTGAGGATGAAAGCGGCATCGCCGAAGCCTTATCGTTTCTCATGCGCCGTGAAGGGTGCGAAACGTTTGTCGCGCGCGACGGCGATTTGGCGCTGACGGCCAGCCAAACCGCCAAGTTCGATTTGATTATTCTCGATCTCATGTTGCCGCGCGTGCCCGGACTCGATGTCCTACGTTTGATCCGTACCCAGGCGCTTAACCAAGATACGCCCGTGTTTGTGTTGACCGCGCGCGGGCAGGAACACGACCAGGAACGCGCCATGGCCGTGGGGGCGAGTGCCTTCATGGCCAAACCTTTCGTCAACGCCGATCTTGTCCGCACCGCCCTAGCGCTCATGGCGCGGGGCTGACCCCATGCGCGGCCGTCTGGTTGCGGTAGTCTTAACCCTGGGGGGCCTGGCATTGCTGTCTCCTTTGGGGTTCTATGCGATGCGTTCGAACCTTGCTTTGGCATGGATCTTCGGCCTGTGGACGGTACTGGTGGTCCTCGCCTTCTTCGCCAACCGCGGACAGCGCGGGCCGTGACACCAAGCCTAGCCTTAAGCATTGGCGCGGCTTACATAGGACTACTGTTCCTCATCGCCTTCATCTCGGACCGTCGGGCGCGGCGGGCGGGGGTACGCGGTCAGGTCTCTGCCTGGGTCTTTACCCTGTCCATTTCGGTTTATTGCACCTCCTGGACCTTCTACGGGTCGGTCGGGTTGGCCAGCCGCTCGGGCTTGGAATTCACCGCGATTTACTTAGGCCCCACCCTGATCTTCCTGGGCTGGTGGTTCGTGTTGCGCAAAATCGTCCGCATCACCAAGGAACAACGCCTCACCTCCATCGCCGACTTTATTTCGTCGCGGTTCGGGCGATCGGCCTCAGTCGCGGCGACGGCAACGCTGATCGCTCTGATCGCTTCGACCCCCTATGTCGCTTTGCAGCTCAAGGCGGTGGCAACTTCGTTTGACCTCATCGCCGGCCGCCAAGCCGCAGGCGCGGCTTTCTGGCACGATACGGCTTTTTGGGTCGCCGCCGCCATGGCCTTATTTGCCGTTCTGTTTGGTGCGCGCAGCGGCACTGCGGACGAACACTACCCGGGGGTTATCAGCGCCATCGCCTTTGAGGCGGTGGTTAAGCTGATCGCCCTCATGGGGGTGGGCCTGTTTGTCGTTCTGCACCTACGCGGCCTAGACTGGCAGAACCTGATTAGCCCGGAGGATTTGCGCCGCATCACCACTTTGCCCGATCAGGCAGGCGGGCGCTGGGTTTCCTTGCTGGTCCTTTCCGCCATTGCAATCGTGTGCCTGCCGCGCCAGTTTCAGGTTACAGCGGTGGAGGCGGCGGACGAGGAACATTTCCGCACCGCCGCCTGGCTGTTTCCGCTCTATTTGCTGCTGATCTCGGCCTTCGTGATTCCCATCGCCATCGCCGGTCATGTCTTTGTCGGTGCCAACGCCAACCCAGATCAATTTGTTCTGACCGTCCCGCTTGCGCTCGGCAACGAATCCATGGCCATGCTCGCCTTCATCGGCGGGTTCTCCTCCGCCACTTCCATGGTCATTGTCGCCTCCATCGCCCTATCGATCATGATGTCGAACCACATTGTGGTGCCTTTGTTGTTTCGGCTCGCGGCGCAGGAAGGGCGCACCTACCTGGGCCGACGCTTGCTGGCGGTGCGCCAAGGCACGATCGTCTTCGTCTTGGGCATGGCCTTCCTCTACTACCGCACGGCAGCGCAGTCCGATGCCTTGGCAGCCATGGGCCTGATCGCCTTCGTCGGGGTCGCCCAGTTCTTTCCGCCGCTGCTCGCCGCCCTGTTCTGGCGTCAAGCAGCAGAGCGTGGCGCGCTCGCCGCACTCGTCATCGGCGGTAGCCTCTGGGCCTATACTTTGCTGCTGCCAACCCTCCTTCCCGACGCCCGTTGGATTGAGGACGGGCCCTTGGGTCTTGCCTTGCTTCGCCCCCAGGGCCTGCTCGGCGCGACGGGCCTTGATCCTGTGGTCCACTCGCTGCTTTGGTCGCTGCTCGGCAACACCTTGGCCTTGGGACTCGTGTCTGCCTACGCCCGCCGCAGCCCGCTAGAGCATTTACAGGAACGCCTGTTCGTTGATGCGTTTCAGCAGAGCGTGGGCGCCGAGAGCCGGGTCTGGCGCCGCTCAGCAGGCCTCGACGAACTGCGGGTCTTGGCCCGCGAAGTGCTGGGGGAGGCCTCGGCCA
This sequence comes from Alphaproteobacteria bacterium, assembly GCA_965228345.1. Lineage (GTDB taxonomy): Bacteria > Pseudomonadota > Alphaproteobacteria > UBA7985 > UBA7985 > CAXQZM01. Next base: position 716,576 of record CBDDHH010000004.1, read on the forward strand.
ACCGCCTGTTTGCAAAAATCCAAAATCCTTCCGCAGATGGCCAACAGGCAACCTCAGCCCTGATCTATGCAGTCGAACAAGAAATGGCGGCAACCTTCGGTGCCGCCACGGCTCGTCGCCTGGTGGCGCGCGTGGCACGGGGCGAAAGCTTGTCGATGGACGACATGGCCGCGATCCTAGACCAGACTCAACATGCCCTCGACCAGGCCCGCGCACTGAAGGAAAAGTCCGACCAGCTGCAGGAAACCGCCCGATCTCTGCGCCAGGCCCTAGTGCAGCTTAGGCGCCTCGACCGCTTCAAAGACGACTTTCTGGCACAGGTCAGCCATGAGCTGCGCACGCCCATGACCTCCCTGAAGGCCTTCACCCAGATTTTGCAGGGCGAACAGGACCTGCCGCCCGCAACGCGGGAGAAGTACTTGAACATTATCGCCCAGGAGGCCGATCGTTTAACAGGCTTGCTTGACGAATTGTTAGACGTGCAGCACAGCACCGAAACAACCCGGCGGGACAAGGTCGCGCCCATCTCGCTCGACCAACCGCTGACCGCCGCGCTCAGTGTGTTTGTGGGCGACCAAGATGCGGGACGTTTGGACGTGACCCTGGCCCCCGCCCTAGCCGACATCCACGTGAAGGCGACCAGCGCACGCCTGCGTCAGGTCTTTATCAATCTGATTTCTAACGCCCTCAAATATGCGAGTGCCGAACAAAAGCCCCTTCGTGTCGATGTTCGCGCGGAACAACGCGATGATCACGCGATCATCTGGGTGAGCGATTCAGGGCCTGGCATCGATCCCACGTTCGCCGACTCGCTCTTCTTACGCTTTACTCGCGATGGCGCAGCCCAAGTCCCAGGCAGTGGTCTGGGGCTTGCGATCTGCCGGCAAATCATGCTGGCCATGAACGGGTCGATCAACCTGGCCGCCGACCAGGGCCCAAAGGGCTTTAGCGGCGCGTGTTTTGAGCTGCGCTTGCCCCTCGCCAAACCCGCAGCACCGACCTAGATAGTGTAGTCACGAGATGTTTGCCCACAGAGCGATACACCTGATATGGATAGCTGCCATGAATGAGGCGCGTTTTTGGCATATGGTGTTGCGATTCCCCTCCATCGTTTGAGGTGGAGGAGGGCATTTTCAACCAGATGCCTGATTTTGTAGAGGTCTTTGTCATGCTCGCGCTGATGCTTGCGGTTCTTTTTGGGCGGGATGACGGGCGTCATGCCCTGGCATTTAGCCTGGTCTAAGATGTCTTGGGTGTCGTATCCTCTATCGGCCAGCAGATAGTCAGCGCTTAATCCTTCGATAAGCTTCCCAGCTTAAGACCTCTGCATAACTGCGACTTCGATTTCAGGATTCCCTGAGAGGGGAGTTTTTGTTATTTTCTGGCTAGGGTTCGTGGACATTAGGAATTCCCATTTCTGCAAAATTGTGTTTCAAGCTTCCAAAACGGAGGTTTCAATGAACACAGATCGCTTTGTTGTCACAGATCAACTCTGGGATAGGATTTCAGGGTTGATTCCAGGCCGCGATGGGGTTCGCGGTGTTACTGGAAAAGATAATCGTCTCTTCTTGGAGGCTGTGCTTTGGCGGGTGCGTGCAGGGCTCCCTTGGCGAGACTTGCTGAACCGTCCCGGGTTTATCGGCGGGTGATTTGTTCAAATGTTAGGCAGGGCTATCGCTTTTGAGAATTTTTAGCCGCCCTGATCATATCGAGCATGAATTCGTCGTTCGATCCGGCGCGTTTTAGCTTGCCCCTCTTTGATCCCTTTGAGGGTTCGGTTTGGGCAAGGTTTAGTGCCATTCGCCGAAGTGTGGCAAAATTTTCAGGGCCGTTGCCTGTCCTATTTCGTGCGGCATCTTCGTTCATTGTCACATCCAGCACCCAATGCAAGCTGTTTTCAATCGCCCAATGAGCGCGTGTTATCTCAATTGTGCGCTTGGCTGACACAGGCGTACTCAAGAGGAAGTAGCGTTCGTGATGACTGATTTTGTCTCCAATCTCACGGCGTGCGCTAACCTTTGCAATTGCCTGAAGTCCAGGCCAGTCATGGCGTTCCATGAGCCATTCAACATCATGGCTGATCAAAGCAGTACGAGTTTCGATACGCCCATGACCTGCGCTAATCTCTTCTGCAGTATCACACACCTGAGTATTCGCACGATCATCTAAGTACAGCTTCACGTCCTCGTATAAGCTGCCCTGATTGCGTTTGAGGGCGAGCGCGTAATCGCCACCAGCGTCTGTCACAGATTGTGCGGTATTGCGTTGGGTATGCATGGCGTCTGCTGTAACGATACGCCCCTTGAGCGAGAGCATCTCCAGCAGAGCAGGCAAAGCCGTGATCTCGTTGGACTTTTCGTCAACGGCGACCTGACCAAGAACCAACTTTTCCTTGACTGAAAAGGCCTGCACCAGGTGCAGGGCGGAGCGAGCTTTGGCGCGATCAAACGAGCGGCGAAGCGTCTTTCCATCAACGGCAATCACGTCACCAAGTTGATCAGAAAAATCCTCAACAAAACCAAACAGTGCTTTGTGAAGGGACTTTGGATCAAGCGCGTTAAACAAGTCAGAGAACGCGTCGTGACTTGGAATACCGTGCTTTAGCGACATAAATGTCCGTAAAAACGGCTCCTTCGTCTTTGCAAACAGGGACATATCACAGCACCCCTCACCGCCGCTAAGCGTGCATAGAAGCCCGATCATCAGCATCTCGTGCAGATCGTGACGGGTCGCGTTGCTCCTGCGTGGGTCATCAACTCCTTCGAATATATGGGAAAACTCTTCCATGGCGCGTCTCCTACATGGGGTTACGCGCTCCTCATGAATCGATTGGCACCTCCTTCATAGATATTTTTTCAAAAGCGATTCCCCTGAAATGTTAGGCGGCTAGATCATAGCCATGTTTTTCTTTTAAGTATGTCTCCTCTTTTTGGCTAGGGGTTAGGTATCCGATGGATGAGTGGATGCGTTTGGTGTTGTACCACTTGATCCACCTGGCGGTTTGCCACTCGACATCTGCTCTGGATTTCCAGGGGCCGATGCGCTCAACGACCTCTGTTTTGTACAGGCCGATGGTGCTTTCTGCGAGCGCGTTGTCGTAGCTGTCGCCCACGCTGCCCACCGACATATCAACGCCTGCCTCTTCTAGGCGTTCGCTGTATTTGAAGGACATGTATTGGCTGCCGCGATCACTATGGTGAATGGGCTTGATGCCATCTACCGATATGGGTCTGCGTTGATGCAGGGCCTGCTCCAGGGCGTCCAGCACGAAGGCCGTTGTCATAGAGGTGCTGACCTTCCACCCCACCATGCGCCGTGCAAACACGTCGATGACGAAGGCCACATAGACATCTCCCTACCAGGTTTTGACGTAAGTGAAATCACAGACCCATAACTGGTTAGGGTAAGAGGCATGGAACGCCCTGTTCACCCGATCCTCTGGGCAGGGCAGTGCCTTATCAGGATTGGTGGTGATGACGGGCTTTCCCCGCACCAGGCCTTGATAACCAGCCCTTTGCATCAATCGCTCTACCGTGCACTTGGCGATGGCATAGCCTTCAGACTTGAGCTGATGCCAAACCTTGCGGGTGCCATAAATGCCATCGCTCTCATCCTGATAGACGCGCTTGATCTCAGCAAGATCAGCCTCATCCTGATTTGCCTTACGACTGCGCAGATCAGGGTTGCGCGCCATAGAAGCATGACGGCGATAGGTTGAGGGCGCGATGGACAAAACCTTCGCCATCGGCTCGGCACCGAACTCTTGGATATGATCGCTCATAAAGCTCACGACTTGGGAAACGGGCGGCCGAGCTCCGCCTGTGCGAAATAAGCCGAGGCCTTCTTCAAGATCTCATTGGCTTGGCGAAGGTGGCGGACCTCACGCTCCAGTTCTTTGATCCGCGCCTTATCTTCCGTGTTCAAACCAGGGCGCTCACCTGCATCCTTCTGGGCCTGATGACACCAGGAGCGAAGGCTATCGGGAGAACAGCCTAAGCTGCTGCCAACGGCGATACAGGCCGCTTTATCACTGGCATAGGAACCACGCTGCTCGGAAAGCATCCGCACAGCACGCTCACGAAACTCCGCATTATAACGGGGGGTGTATCTTTTGTTCGACATGGGTCTTCCTTAGAGAATTGGACCCGCCGATAAACCCGGGACGGTTCATTGTTCAGATGCCTGTTGATCGGTCAATGGCATGGTCTAAGCGATCCGAAGCTGGAGCGAGCGCTCAAGGTCCGCCTGGACTTCATGATGTTTTGCGGACTTGATTTGAACGCGTCTGTGCCCGATGAGACGACCCCTTGTCGTTTTCGCAACGCGCTGGTGAAGGGCAAGGTTTATGATGACTTGTTAGCCGAAGTCTGCCGCCAACTCGAAGGCCATGGTCTCAAACTCAAGCATGCAGAGGCTGCGATCATTGACGCCACACTGGTGGAAAGCGCTGCGCGTCCACGCAGCTATATCGATGCTCCAAAGGACCGCGAGGAGGGCGAAGAAGCCGAGGCACAGGACGCTATGACCTATAGTGCCGATCCTGATGCGCGTTGGGTCAAGAAGGGGGCCAAAAGCACCTTGGGCTTCAAAGGATTTGCACGTTGTGATGAGGAGGGCTTTGTTGACCGTGTCCATACTACGCACGCCAATCGCGCAGAAAGCCCTGAATTTGAGACCATGGCACGCAATGCTAAAGCCGCACGCGTCTTGGCCGATAAGGCCTATGCCGCCAAAGCTAACCGTGCCTTTTTGAAGGGCAAACACCGCGATGGTATCATGCGAAAAGCTGTAAGAGGACGCCCGCTAAGGGCCTCAGAAAAGCGCTTCAACAAGCTGATCTCAAAGCGCCGCTTTCGCGTCGAACAGTGCTTTGGCACGATGAAGCGTCTGTTTAGCTTTGCTAGAGCACGATACTTCGGAACGGCCAAAACCCATGCCCAGTTCGTTATGGCCGCCATCGCACAAAACCTCTTGAAGGCTGCCAACAAAATCGTCCTCAACCGCCAAATCTTGCAAATCACATAGACCAAGTCATTCAATCTTAGCGGAACGAACGGAATCTGGTCCATGAGGAGGCTTCCAATTCTCTGATCTGCAATTCTCGCCTCCAATTCAGCTCTCCAAACAGATCAATCTATGTAAGATTTGGCATCAAGACCACAAATGCGCCTCCAATGAAGGGCTTGGGTAATCAGATATGCCTCTGGTTCGCACAAAAAATTGCTCTATCCCCTCATGCAGAGGTCTTTTATACCAACTCCGATAAAAATTGACACTTTATCGGAGTCTTGTCTCACGGCAGAAACGCCTCGCGTTTCGCCTCCCCTTCGCTTATACCCCGAGGCGCTTTCTTAGCTTGTCTCGGGGCCGCTGCGGGGACCGCAGTCGCGACCCTTATACCAACGATCAAAAGAGTGATTTTCAATCGCCGCTGGTATTGTACCAGCGAATATAGGAGTCACTTTTAATTGCCCCTGGTATCAGACAAGTGTTGCTCCAGGCCACCCTTGGTATTGAGCTCACAAAACGTCCGACCCAAACATGGACACCGCCGCGAACCGCCATGCGTCTTTCACGCGCGTTTTGGCTTGACCTTGTTTCCCATCTGCAAGTTTCCGCAGATAACGCCGCCGCGCTCAAGCAGCAATTCGGCGGTACTGATGTTCCCTGTAACACGGCCACTTGCGTGGATGATCAGCAGTCCACTAACGGCTAGATCGCCCTCATAGGTGCCAACGATCTCAGCGCTATCGACAGTTGCGGAGCCAGAAAAACTGCCATCTTTAAGTACCTCAAGGCTTTTGGCCGAATGCAGTTTCACATTTACAACTCCCTCGACAACCAAGCTCTCGCATGATTTCAACTCGCCCGTTAGGCAAATGTCTCGACCGACATTGAGGCGCCCGCCGTCGCTTAGTTTAGGCGTCGGGGACTTCGGTTCGGGCTTCTGCGTGGTCTTGGCCGGCTCTGAAACACGTGGGCCCAAATTGTCCGCAGCCCGTCGCAGAGGCTGATGGACGGGCGCACGCGCCGCCTCGCGCACTTTCGCAGTAGCGGGGGGGGGCGGGGCACTAGGGCCGCGACGACTGGCTGAACTAAACATGCAATACCTCTAAGTCCGTCAACAGAACAGCGGAGCCAAGCCAATGGGAGTCCTCACGAAGAATGTCCGTAAATAAGGAAACTCCCAGCCAGATCGTTGTCCTTTGCTTTTGCCTAGTTTGAGTTCTCGGAGGAGTCTAAGTCTATTGCAAGAGACCTCCTGCCAATTTTGATTTCAGTGGCTATTTGGCAACCCCGAGAGCAGTGTCCCGTGGAGTGGTGTAAGAGCGGGGAGGTTATCGGCGCCAGCTAGCTGACGGTGATGACCTCCTCGCTCCTGTCTAATCTGGCAGTGGCGGAGCTTTTGTTTAGGGTGTTTTTTGTAACCTACACCGCAAAGGAACTCCGACATGACACACGATCACATCGACACCCCCGCCACCGACCCTCGCTTAGAGCTTCTGGACCTTATTGAAAACCACGCATCGCACGATCTTCTAAGCGACATGCTGACCTTCGCTGCCTCGCAGCTCATGGAGATGGAGGTCAGTGCCAAGACGGGTGCCTATCTTGGCGAACGCCGCAGCAATGAACGCACCACCCACCGCAACGGCTATCGATATCGCCCCTGGCAGACGCGGGCTGGCAGCCTGAACCTTGCCATCCCCAAGCTGCGCAAAGGAACCTACTTCCCCTCGTTCTTGGAGCCCCGCCGCCTTACCGAAAAAGCCCTGACCGCCGTCATTCAAGAGGCTTATATCAAGGGCGTCTCCACACGCGCCGTCGATAATCTCGTCCAGGCCTTGGGCGGCACAGGCATCTCCAAGAGCCAGGTATCGCGCCTATGCGAGGAGATTGATGAGCGGGTTCAGGCCTTCCTTAACCGACCCATTGAAGGCACCTGGCCCTACCTCTGGCTGGACGCGACCTACATCAAGGCGCGAGAGGGCGGACGCATCGTCTCCAAAGCCGCTATAGTCGCCATGGGCGTTAATGATCGCGGTGAACGCGCTATCCTGGGCCTGGGCATTGGCCAGAGTGAGGCGGAGACCTTCTGGAAAGACTTCCTGCGCTCACTAGCTGATCGAGGCTTGCGCGGCGTCCAGCTCGTCATCGCCGATGACCATCGCGGCCTCACTGCGGCGGCGGATAAGGTGCTAAACGCTCCTCGCCAACGCTGCCGCGTCCATTGGATGCGCAACATGGGCGCTTATGTTGGCGTTAAGCATCGCCCCGTCGTCACGGCCATGATCAAAACCATCTTTGCGCAAGATGAGTTATCAGACGCTGAAGCTCAATGGAGCGTTGTTCAGGATTCCTTTGCCAAGCAGTGGCCCAAGCTCGCCGCAGCAATGGAGGCTTCCCGCCATGAGGTGCTGGCCTATATGGCCTTCCCCAAGACACACTGGACCAAGCTGCACTCCACCAACCCCCTCGAACGCCTCAACAAGGAGATCAAGCGGCGGACCAAAACCGTGGAGATCTTCCCCAACGAGGCCGCCATCATACGCCTCGTCGGCGCGCTCTTAGCCGAGCAAAACGACGAATGGTGCGTGGCCAGAAACACCTATATCAAATGGCCCGAAAACGGCACCAACATCGAAAGAGAAAATAAGCCCGTGACAAACACACTCATCAGCGGTTAAACTAAACTAACCCGACCAAGGGCCGAACCGCTTACACCACTCGGCGGGACACTATCCCTGAAGATTTCGAACGCGGGCATAGGCGCAGCTTGGATGATATAGAGAATGCGCTTTAATTTGATTAAGGCGAATTCGCTATATCCTTTATTGGCGCTTACTATATCCTTTATTGGCGCTTACTATATCCTTTATTGGCGCTTAGCTTTTCGTCTTAAAATGTGATCATTTTAAGACGGCTTGGCTGTACTGAAGGCTTGCTGAACTGGTCAGAGATTGAGGCGCTTCTATCGTCAATCTATGCCTCGCCCAAAGCTTGGCCTAGCGATCCACTTTTGAATGGGCGACTCAAAACAGCCGAAAAATTCGGTGAAGGGCTCAAAAACAGCAGGGCTTCGTGGCCCTATACCAATTTTCATGAATGGTGACCCAATTTAACCCGAGTTCTGGATAAGACCATTATTTGGCGTTGGTGCGAACAGATAGATATCTATCTGTTCGCACCAACGCCCAAAATAGACTGGTGATAGATAGGCTCATGAGGGGTGGCTCGCGTTGTGATAGACAAAAGCCTAGAATCACAAATTGAACGATTTGTGAATCCCCCTCATCTCAGGTTCCTATCCAGAATCGGGGTAGTTTATGAAAATTCTCGGTCTCACGGCAGAAACGCGTTGCGTTTCGGCTTTTTTGGGGCGGTCTTTACTCGCTCGCTACGCTCGCTCAGCCTGACCGCGCGACGGGGCCTCCAACCTACGTCGCGGGCCTTATACCAGGGCATAAAGAGTTATTCTTAAGGGAAATTGGTATGAGAGCCCAATCCGCCATACGGGAGTCGGCAAAAACTTCTTGGCATGCAGCATACCTTGCCTTAATTGTGCGTTTAACGCAAAAATAAAACCCAAATTTGGACCTTTTTTAGGGCGAGTTGGACGAGACGAGGGGGACCCTTGGATACTTTCTTTGGCATGCGCTTGTTCGCACAGACCGTTCAGTCTGGCTCGTTTTCTGAGGCAGGTCGTACCTTGGGAATGGCACCCAGCTCGGTTTCCCGCCAAATTTCTATGCTGGAGGATCGTCTAGGCGTCCGTTTGCTCAATCGGTCGACCCGCCAGTTGCACCTAACCGAGGCGGGTCAAATCTACTACGAGCGGACAACCAACATCTTGCATGCGGTTGAGGACGCTAACTTGGCGGTCGCGGAACTGGAGTCGAAACCGCGCGGTCACTTGCGATTGAACATCCCCGTAACCTTTGGCCGTCGCCATATTGTGCCAGCCCTGTCGGGGTTCATGACGCTCTATCCTGAGGTTGAAATGGACGTCACTATGACCGATGCGATGATTAATGTCATTGAAGATGGGGCTGACTTGGTGGTGCGGATCGGCGAACTGAAAGACAGTTCGCTGATCGCCAAGAAACTTGCGCCCAACAATCGGGTTGTGTGCTGCTCACCAGACTATTTAGAGAAACACAAGAAGCCACAGTCACCCAGGGATCTCACAGACCATCGCTGTCTCACCTATAGGCGCGCTGTCAATCCCGACATGTGGCACTTCGCCGATGCGGCGGGAAATGTCGAGCATGTTAAGATCAATGCAGCCTTTCACGTCAACAATGGTGAAGCCCTCTTGCCCCTTGCCCGCGATAGCCAGGGGCTGATCTTGCTCCCAACTTACGTGGTTGGCAACGATTTGCGGCGCGGCACCCTTGTGCCTGTTCTCACCGACTATCAGGCCAGCCCCATTAGCATCGACACAGGCATCTATGCGCTCTACCCGTCCAACCGTCACATGTCCCCCAAGGTGCGAGCTTTTGTTGACTATGTTTGCGGCCATTTTGGCACCCCGCCCTATTGGGATAACCTAAGTCCCGCAACAGACGCTGCTGAGGTCTAAATGCGTCGCGACGGCGGGCAGGCGTGGCAACGCATGTTGTCGGGCCGTCGCCTCAATTTGCTCAATCCCAGCCCGTTCGATATCGAAATTGACGACATCGCCCAGGGCTTGTCAAAGGTTGCGCGCTGGAACGGCCAAACCCTCGGCGATAATGCCTTTTCCGTAGCGCAGCATTCCTTGCTGGTGCTGACTTTGCTTGATCAAGAAAGCGGCCCCTATCCTGCCCCCGTTCGGCTAGGGGCATTGCTTCACGATGCCGCCGAATACGTGATCGGGGATTTGATCAGTCCGTTCAAACGCGCCCTCAATTTGGACTACAAGAATTTTGAGAATCAAATTTTGGCCGCAGTTCGTCAGCGTTTTGGCTTAAAGGCCTCCATGACACGCATGGAAGCGCGCGCCTTGAAACGGGCCGACTCACAGGCAGCATACCTGGAGGCGACCCAACTAGCAGGGTTTTCGCCCAAAGAAACCGCCGCGCTATTTCTACGTCCCAAGAGCGAAATTCACCTCACCCCGCTCACGCCCCCCGCCGCCAAGGCTGCATTCCTTGAGGCTTTTGAAGGTCTATGCCACACCAGTTTTCCTTGAGACTAACTCTTTTAAGACCTCTGCACGAGGGCCTAATACCAGTTCTCTTTAAATAAGACTCCTTATGAACTGGTATAGGGCCGCGACTGCGACCCCCGTAGCGGCCCCGAGATCGGCGCGAAAGCGCCTCGGGGTATAAGCGAAGGCCCCGTCGGAGGCGAAACGCGATGCGTTTCTGCCGTGAGTATCCATGATAAATCAAGGGGCAATTTGTGACCATTTTCTGTTTTCCCGCAAGAGGGCATTTGCCAGCGTGATCAGCTTAGGCATCACGGCGATGAGGGCGACTTTTTTCGGCTTTCCGGCTTCGACAAGGCGGCTCTAAGAAATCCTTTAGGTCTTCATTGTATCGCATGGCGACCAAGGAAGGCATGTAGAGAGCATTGCGTACAGGAGCTCTTCCCCCCTTGATACGGGCGACACCCTTAAGCGTTCCTGATTGGGATTGCATAGGAGCCAAGCCAGCTAGAGCGCCGATCTTTTTCTGACTGAGCGTGCCAAGCTCTGGCATGTTGGTCACAAGGGATATGGCTGTTCGTGCCGCAATCCCTGTGATTGTGATCAAGATGTTAAAGCGCTCCAAGAGATCAGGATGGGCTTCGATGAGCTTCTTGGTCTTGAGGGTTAGCTGTTCGATCTCCTTTTCGAGGGTCTTGAGCATTCTCGTTGCAAGCCTCACAGCGGCCTTATGGGTAACGACTTTCTTCCTGTTGCTCCACTGCGTTTGCGTTTGCACAAGCCCTTGATGAAGACTTTGGTATTCTCCAAGAGTTTCAATGACTTCATCGCGTATCTTGGTGGGCTCAAGGGGAAGGGTTTGGCCCATGAGTGCCAGGATTTTCGCATCGACCTTATCGGTTTTTGCGAGTTGGCCGATGCTGTTGGCAAAGCATCGCGCTTGCCAAGGGTTGACCTTTGCGTAAGCGATTTGGGCTTGAGCAAGGCCCCGTTCCAAGGCTCTGTGATAGAAGCCAGTTGCCTCAAAAACGACCAGGCAATCAGGAAGCTTGCTCAAGGTCTTGATGAGAGCCTTAATCCCGCAAGGGGTATTGGGCTTGCAGCTATGGTTTTGGCCATTTGACACAAAAATACAGCCAAGCCGTCTTAAAATGATCACATTTTAAGACGATAAGCTGAGCGCCAATAAAGGATATAGCGAATTGGGCTTTTGAAACATCAATTCCGATGGTAACTTGTGACATCTTTGCGTTCCCTTTCTTGTCATAGGGGACGCACAGCTGGCTCCCTAGTATCCATTCGGGCCACTTGTAGGAAAGACGGGGTGATCAAACTCACGAACGGTGCCTGCAACGCAGCACCTAGACACGAACGATCCAGCCCCGCCGCCGATTTGGGGGTGGCCACCCCCAAATCGGCGCGTCAAGCTTACCACAAATGATCTAGCATCGCGGCAAGAAAACGCTCATATTCCATTAGACAAGACACGAAACGGTCATGAAAAGGTCACTTTTCATGACCGTTGGTATAACAGTCCGAGACCTCAGCGTAAATCAAAGAATCGAAAGTTGATAGCAAAATATGGTGCTAACCTTGCTTTTATGACACCACATATTGTGGTCCTTTGATCCGAAGTCGAATTATGCTGAGGTCTCAGTCCGTGTTTCGGTGCGTGCGTGCTTAGCTCAAAGCCTTTAGCATAGCTTCGCCCAAACGTGCAGGGCTGTCGGCGATCTCGAAACCTGCAGCGCGCATGGCCGCGACTTTCGATGGCGCATCGCCCTTACCGCCAGCAATGATGGCGCCGGCGTGACCCATGCGCTTGCCAGGAGGGGCCGTGCGACCGGCGATGAAGCCGGCTATGGGTTTTGGAGTCCCCTGCGCAGCGTAGAAGGCAGCGGCATCTTCTTCCGCCGATCCACCAATTTCCCCGATCAGGATAATACCTTCGGTTTCGGGATCCTTGAGGAATAGCTCAAGGCAGTCGATGAAGTTGGTGCCGTTGACGGGATCACCGCCGATGCCGATACAGGTGGACTGGCCTAAGCCTGCGGCGGTGGTTTGGGCAACGGCCTCGTAGGTGAGAGTCCCCGAGCGCGACACGATGCCGATTTTTCCAGGTGTATGAATATGACCTGGCATAATCCCGATCTTGCACTGATCAGGGGTGATGACGCCAGGGCAGTTGGGGCCGATCAAGCGCGATTTGGACCCTAGGAGCGCGCGCTTGATTTTGACCATGTCAAGCACGGGAATACCTTCGGTAATGCAAACGATCAATTCGACTTCCGCGGCAATGGCTTCGAGAATTGAATCGGCGGCAAAGGGTGGCGGAACGTAGATGACCGATGCTGTGGCGTTTGTTGCCGATTTGGCCGCTGCCACGGTGTTGAAAACGGGCAAGCCAAGGTGTGACTGCCCACCCTTACCAGGGGTCACGCCCCCGACCAGTTTCGTCCCATAGGCCAAGGCTTGTTCGGAATGAAATGTACCTTGGGCACCCGTAAACCCCTGACAAATCAAGCGTGTGGTCTTATCGATAAGAACAGCCATGGCACTAAGCTCCCTTGACCGCCGCGACGACCTTTTCGGCGGCGTCGGCTAAATTGTCTGCGCTGATGATCGGCAGCCCCGAATCGGCCATGATCTGCCGACCCTTGTCAACATTTGTCCCCTCGAGCCGCACTACTAGAGGGACGCTCAAGGCAACCTCCTTCGCGGCGGCTACCACCCCTTGGGCGATGACATCACAACGCATGATGCCACCGAATATATTGACGAGGATTCCTTTGACCTGCGGGTCCGACAGGATGATCTTGAACGCGGCGGTGACCCGCTCTGTTGTTGCGCCGCCGCCGACGTCGAGGAAATTGGCGGGTTCGGACCCGTAGAGCTTGATGATGTCCATGGTCGCCATGGCCAGACCCGCGCCATTGACCATGCAGCCTATGTCACCGTCGAGCGCCACGTAGTTCAGATCGTGCTGCTCGGCTTCGGTTTCTTTGGCGTTTTCTTCAGAGACGTCACGCAACTCCGCCAGCTCTGGATGCCGGAATAGGGCATTGTTGTCGAAGGACATCTTCGCATCCAAGGCCATGAGATCGCCGCTGCCTGTGACGATGAGAGGATTGATTTCGACCATCTCGGCGTCAAGTTGGGTGAAGGCGGCGTAAAGCGCGTCCAAAAATTGCGACGCCGAGCGCATCTGCGCTTTGTCGGCTAGGCCAAGACCAAAGGCAAGCGCGCGCTTATGATGGCCCTGCAGGCCCGTCGCAGGATCGACATCAAGGGAGAGAATTTTCTCAGGCGTCGCCTCGGCCACGTCTTCGATTTCCATGCCTCCTTCGGTTGAGGCGACTAGAGTGAGGCGCGACGTAGCGCGATCAATAAGGAGTGCCAAATAAAGTTCGCGCGCAATATCGACGCCTTCCTCGATATAGAGCCGCCCCACTTCTTTACCTGCGGGGCCTGTCTGCTTGGTGATCAGGGTTTGGCCCAGCATTTGTGCGGCGTTGTCTGCGACCGCCTGCACGGACTCTACAACGCGCACGCCGCCGCCTTGGGCGCGCTCTGGATCGTGTTGGAAATGACCGGCACCGCGTCCCCCAGCATGGATTTGGCTCTTGACAACGTAGATCGGTCCCGCCAATTCCGACGCCGCTTGCTGGGCCTGGGCAACGGAAAAAGCGGCCTGGCCCGCCGGAGTGGTGAGACCAAACTGCCGCAGCAGAGCTTTGGCCTGGTGTTCATGGACGTTCATGGTACCTCCTGCCTCAAGACTTCGAACTTACGGACACACTATCGGGATTAGGCGAAAGGGAAAACAGCCCGGCGCATATAGAGCCTTTGCAAAAAAAACACTGACCTCTCTTGCCAATCATACAAAGGGTCATAAAAAGTGAACTTTTTATGACCGTTTTGTGTCTTGTCTAATGGAATATGAGCGTTTTCTTGCCGCGATGCTAGATCATTTGTGGTAAGCTTGACGCGCCGATTTGGGGGTGGCCACCCCCAAATCGGCGGCGGGGCTGGATCGTTCGTGTCTAGGTGCTGCGTTGCAGGCACCGTTCGTGAGTTTGATCACCCCGTCTTTCCTACAAGTGGCCCGAATGGATACTAGGGAGCCAGCTGTGCGTCCCGTATGACAAGAAAGGGAACGGAAAGATGTCACAAGTTACCATCGGAATTGATGTTTCAAAAGCCCAATTCGATATTTTTGTGTCAAATGGCCAAAACCATAGCTGCAAGCCCAATACCCCTTGCGGGATTAAGGCTCTCATCAAGACCTTGAGCAAGCTTCCTGATTGCCTGGTCGTTTTTGAGGCAACTGGCTTCTATCACAGAGCCTTGGAACGTGGCCTTGCTCAAGCCCAAATCGCTTACGCAAAGGTCAACCCTTGGCAAGCGCGATGCTTTGCCAACAGCATCGGCCAACTCGCAAAAACCGATAAGGTCGATGCGAAAATCCTGGCACTCATGGGCCAAACCCTCCCCCTTGAGCCCACCAAGATACGCGATGAAGTCATTGAAACTCTTGGAGAATACCAAAGTCTTCATCAAGGGCTTGTGCAAACGCAAACGCAGTGGAGCAACAGGAAGAAAGTCGTTACCCATAAGGCCGCTGTGAGGCTTGCAACGAGAATGCTCAAGACCCTCGAAAAGGAGATCGAACAGCTAACCCTCAAGACCAAGAAGCTCATCGAAGCCCATCCTGATCTCTTGGAGCGCTTTAACATCTTGATCACAATCCCAGGGATTGCGGCACGAACAGCCATATCCCTTCTGACCAACATGCCAGAGCTTGGCACGCTCAGTCAGAAAAAGATCGGCGCTCTAGCTGGCTTGGCTCCTATGCAATCCCAATCAGGAACGCTTAAGGGTGTCGCCCGTATCAAGGGGGGAAGAGCTCCTGTACGCAATGCTCTCTACATGCCTTCCTTGGTCGCCATGCGATACAATGAAGACCTAAAGGATTTCTTAGAGCCGCCTTGTCGAAGCCGGAAAGCCGAAAAAAGTCGCCCTCATCGCCGTGATGCGTAAGCTGATCACGCTGGCAAATGCCCTCTTGCGGGAAAACAGAAAATGGTCACAAATTGCCCCTTGATTTATCATGGATACTCACGGCAGAAATGCGCTGCGTTTCGGCTATTTTGGATAGCGGTCTCACCTCGCTCGCACCGCTTGCTCAGCCCGACTGCGGGACGGGGCCTTCGCTTACACCCCAAGGCGCTTTCTTAGCTCACCTTGGGGCCGCGCGTTTTTGGCGCGGGCGTTCCCTGTGCCCTTCGGGCTTGGAGCCCGCTTGGGAGGGCCGCAGTCGCGGCCCCTAGACCAGCGAATATAAGCGTCACTCATAATTGCCGCTGGTATCACTCCTCCTCCACATCGCCTTGCATGAGGCTTTCGAGTTCTTCGCGGTTGCGCAGGGCCAGGGCGCGCAAGGCCTCTTGATCGCCTCGGAACTGGGCGGCTTCCTCAAGATTTTTGCGATCGATGTCCGTGAACTTCTTCAAGATACCGTTGGCGGCACGTTCCGACTTACCCAAGGCTTGCAGAACGCCGCCCGCCATTTGGGCGGAGCTGGAGAAAGTTTCACGCCAAAAGCTATCAACGCCGGCATCGATTAGTTCGTAGGCGTGGGTCCGGTTGCGCGCGCGCGCTAAAATCGTCAAATGCGGAAAGACCCGCCGGGCCTCACGGGCGAGCAAGACGGCCTGGCCCGGATTGTCAATGGCAATGACCAGCACCTTGGCCTTGCCCGCGCCCGCGGCTTCCAATAGGTCCAAACGCGTCGCATCGCCGTAGAAAATCTGGGTGCCGAAACGGCTGACAAAGTCGATATGGGCGGGGTCATGGTCGAGAACGGTGGCCTTGATCCCTTGGCTGAGTAAGACGCGGCCGACAATCTGGCCAAAACGGCCAAAGCCCGCGATTAGGACCGGCGCGCCCTCATCCTCGACCGCCATTTCGCGTCTGTCCCCGCTTGGTGCGGCCAGGCGTGGACGCAAAACCCTGTCTGCCATGATCAGCAAGAGCGGGGTGGCGAGCATGGACAGAGAAACGACGGCGGTAATGAGGGTTGATTGCTCGGGTGTGACCAGGCCCAAGGTGCCGTAGGTTAGCAGCAGGACAAAAGCGAACTCCCCGCCCTGGGCCAGCAAGACCGTAAAGGTGAGTCGATCACCCATGGGCAAACGCTGAACGGTCGCTAAGCCATAGAGCACTAGACTCTTTAGGACAACGAGTGCCAAAACCAGCCCCAGGACAAGCCCGAGGTGGTTGGCGACATAGCCCAAATCAAGATTGGCGCCTGTCGTCATGAAAAAGACGCCGAGCAACAGTCCTTTTAAGGGTTCCAAGTCCGCCTCGATCTCATGGCGATACTCAGAATCGGCCAGAACCACCCCTGCCAAGAAAGCTCCTAAGGCCGCGCTCAACCCCAGGGCGGACATGAGCAAGGCCGCGCCCACAACCATGAAGATCGAAAACCCGACAAAGATTTCCCGCACATGGCTGCCCGCCACGTAGCGGAGTGCCGGACGAACCACGACCCGTTGGACGGCCAGCATGAGGACAATGGTGCCCAAGATGATCAGGGGCAGCGACCAATCGGGGACCAGAGTCATCCATCCAGTTAGATCAAGACCAGGCTCATGGTCGTAGTGCGAGTCATGGGCGCTCGGGTGGGCGGGATCGTAGCGGGCGGCGGGATTTTGTGCTAACAGGGTCAGCGCTAACAAGGGTGCCAGGGCCAAGATCGGGATGATGGCAATGTCCTGAAACAAAAGCACCGCGAACCCCTTGCGCCCCGCAGGCAAGCCCATTTCGCCTCGCTCGCCAAAGGTTTGCAAAGCGATCGCGGTGGAGGACAGGGCCAGGGCCAAGGCGACGGCAAGGCTCGACTGCCAAGCCCATCCATCGGCAAGAAAGTAGATCCCGCAAAATATCAGCCCCGCGGTCAAGACAACCTGACCGCCGCCGACGCCGATGATATCGTGACGCATGCGCCACAGGGTTTGTGGCGCCAGCTCCAACCCCACCAAAAACAACATGACAACGACGCCAAATTCGGCGGCGTGTTGTAAGGACACCGTGTCAACGCCCAAGGCAAAGAACACGGGCGCCAAGGCCAAGCCCGCCACCAAGTACCCCAGGATCGACCCGAGACCGATTTGCTTTGACAGCGGTACGGCCAAGGTCATTGCAACGAGGAAGACTGTGGCAATCAGGAGAAATTCAGTACTCATGATCTAGGACCGATAGGCCCTCGGCCAGGTAAATCAACCGCTAGGCGATGTGGAATAGCAAGAGTAATTTGCCCCGACGCTTTCGTTGCATTTCGCCTCCGACGAGGCCTTCGCTTATACCCCGAGGTGCCTTCGCGCTGATCTCGGGGCCGTTTAGGGGGCCGCAGTCGTGGCCCTGATACCAGCGCATATAAGAATCACTCATAATTGCCGCTGGTATGAGACCTGCGTCTGCCAATGCTTGGACAAGTCAAACCTTCACAACCTTGGTATGAAGGATGGCACAGGCGGGTCGCTATGGTAAGGACGGCGTGTTAGAATAAGAACCGAGGTTGAGCAGTGGTTCAGCGAGCTTTTAGAAAGATGCACGGCTTGGGCAATGACTTCGTCGTGATTGACGCCCGCGCGCAAGCGTATGCGCCGACGCCCAAGCAAGCGCAATGGTTGGCTGATCGACGCAAAGGCATCGGCTGCGATCAAGTCATTGTGCTAGAACCTTCTCAGCAAGCGCAGGTCCGCATGCGTATTTTTAATTCCGACGGCAGTGAGGCGGAGGCGTGCGGCAACGCGACCCGCTGCGTCGCAAGCATTTTGTACAAAGAAATCGGCCAGGCCCCAGACATTGAAACCTTGGCGGGGGTCTTGCACACCCAGGAAGTTGATGGCCAGTTTCAGGTCGATATGGGTCCTGTCGCAATTCTTGACACAGCCCGTCATGTTGCCGGGGCCCCAACGCCCGCGGTGATTTTGGAGCTGGGCAACCCCCATTGCGCCTTTTTGACCGACCGGTTGGACTTGGTGACCCATCTGGGGCCGAAAGTCGAGGTCGACGCCCAATTTCCCGATCGCACCAATGTTCAGTTCGTGAAAGTTCTAAACGCACACGAGATTCGCCAGCGGGTTTGGGAGCGCGGCGCGGGCCTGACTGAGGCAAGCGGGTCAGGTGCCTGCGCAGGAGCGGTGGCTGCCATGGTCGCCGGCGGGTGCCAGCGGAACCTCACCGTCCATATGGACGGCGGCGACTTGCAGATCTTCTGGCGAGAGTCGGACAATCATGTGCTTATGCGCGGGCCCCACGCCTTGGCCTTTGAGGGGACCTTTGACCTCTAGCACCGCCCTTGATAACCTTGGCGCCAAGGCCATTGATACGGCATCTGCGGCCCCGAAACCAACGTTGGCTGCGCGGGTCGTCAACTTGGGCTGTCGCCTCAACGCCTACGAAGGCGACGTGGTCACCAACTTGATCTCCCGGCAAAACTGCGAGCGCGTCGTGATCAATACCTGCGCCGTCACCGCAGCGGCCGAGCGGCAAAACCGCCAAGCGATTCGCCGCGCGGCCCGGGACTATCCAGAGGCGGAAATCGTCGTCACCGGGTGCGCGGCCCAAATCAACCCCGCCGCCTACGCGGGCATGACCGAGGTAACTCGAGTGGTGGGGAACGAGGAAAAATTGTACCCCCAAACCTGGAACCCGGCGATTGATCACCCCAAGGTAAGCGTCGGGGATATTTTTGCCGTTCATGAAATGGCGCCGCACTTGCTCGGGTCGTACGGGCATCGCACCCGCGCCTTCGTCCAGGTGCAGCAGGGGTGCGACCATCGATGTACCTTTTGCGTGATCCCCTATGGCCGGGGCAAGGCCAGATCGGTCCCCTTGGGGGACGTGGTCCGTCAGGTACGCGCCTTGGTTGCGGAAGGAACTCTGGAAGTTGTGTTGACGGGGGTCGATCTGACCTCTTACGGTCCTGATTTGCCAGGATCCCCCTGCCTGGGACAGATGGTCCGCCGCCTATTGGCACAAGTGCCCGAGTTGCTGCGCCTGCGGCTCTCTTCGATCGATTGCATCGAAATCGATGCGGACTTGACGCGGCTGATTGCTGAGGAGCCGAGACTCATGCCGCACTTGCATTTATCGCTGCAGGCGGGTCATGATCTGACCCTCAAACGTATGAAGCGGCGCCATAGCCGGGCGCAAGCCGTGAACCTGTGCCGAACCTTGCGGGCTTTGCGGCCCGATTTGGCTTTGGGTGCAGATTTGATCGCAGGTTTTCCAACCGAAACCGACGATATGTTTCAAGGCAGTCTTGATTTGATCGACGATTGTGGCTTGTCTTACGTCCATGTGTTTCCTTTTTCTCCGCGCCAAGGGACCCCGGCAGCCCGCATGCCCCAAGTCGCTCCTGCTGTTCGCAAGCACCGCGCCGCACGCTTGCGACAAGCAGCGGTGCGGGCGCATCAGGCCTTCTTGTCTCAACACGTCGGCAAGTCCGCGCGCGTTTTGATGGAGGCGGGGGGCTTGGGCCGGGCCGAAAACTTTGCCCCCTATCGCGTCGACGCGCCGCAAGGGCAGTTGCTGAACGTGCGCGCCCAAGGGATCGAAGATCACAAACTGATCGCAGAGGAGGTCTAGGAGATGCGCTGGCCGTTTCAGACATCGGGGCCTCCCACGAAAACCAAGACCCCCGAGGGTCTGCCCGCAAACAGCTCGAACCCTGCCACGCCTTCAACCAACGCCGGTTTGTTGACGCGCCTGCGTCTTGGTTTGTCCAAATCTTCGGCGCACCTCTCAGGCGGCATCAGCGCGATCTTTACTCAAAGCGCCGTTAACGAAGAACGACTTGATGCGTTGGAGGAGGTGTTGATCACCGCGGACTTAGGGGTGCCGCTCGCCGCAGAATTGCGAGCAAGACTGGCCAAGGCAAGGCTAGGGAAAACCGATACAGATACGCAGATCAAGCACTTGCTTGCCGATAACATCGGCCAGATTTTGACACCCGTGGCGCAGCCCTTGGTTTTTGGCAGGAACACAAGGCCCGAAAGCGTTCTGTTTGTTGGCGTCAATGGGTCTGGCAAAACCACGACCATCGGCAAAATCGCTCAGATGCAGGCGACCGCCGGTACCTCGCTGCTGCTGGTGGCGGGGGATACGTTTCGCGCTGCCGCGGTCGATCAACTTGCGGTCTGGGGGTATCGGACCGGTGTTGAGGTCATACGAGGAAAGGCGGGCGGTGACCCTGCAGGGCTGGCGTTCGAATCCCTCGCCCAAGCGCAATCAAGGGGAACAGATCTGATCTTGATCGATACCGCGGGGCGCTTGCCCAACCATCAAGACCTGATGGACGAACTCGCCAAAGTGACGCGGGTCCTGAAGAAACGCGACCCAGACGCGCCGCACCACGTCATCCTGGTCTTGGATGCCACGATTGGGCAAAACGCCCTTGTCCAGGTTCAGACCTTTGCCAAGGCGGTGCAGGTGACCGGCCTGATTGTCACCAAATTAGACGGGACCGCCAAAGGCGGCGTGGTTGTCGCTCTCGCCAAGCAATTCGGGCTGCCGATCCACTTTGTCGGCATAGGGGAAAGCGCCGACGATCTGCGCCCCTTCGAGGCCGAAACCTTTGCTCGCGCTTTAGTTGGGCTCAATGAAGAGGATCTATAAACCGCTGGGGTGTTTGTGGTGACCCGGGGGTCACATTTGAGTATCGCGCGGTCTGATACCAGCGGAAACAAGAGTCATTTTTTATCGTCGCTGGTGTGAGTGTTGATCTCGTCGACCGTCGGTCCCAAGTCCCGATGTTTAGCCAGGGCCCAAGCAGCACTTTCACGCAGGACGGGATCGTCGTGGTGCATGAAATTTTGAACAGTCTTTTGGACCTGGGCCCAGGCTGTTGCGTCGGCATTGCCCGCAACGATCAAGGCATTTCTGATCCAACGGTGCCACTTGATTCGCTTGATCGGGGACCCGCCAAAGAGGCTGCGAAACGCCGCTTCGTCCAAACTGAGCGCTTGGGCGAGGGTGAGGTCGCGAATTTCAGGGTGCACAAGACGCGCGTCTTGGGTCTGGCTAGCGAACTTGTTCCAGGGGCAGACGGCGAGGCAATCATCGCAGCCGTAAATCCGATTACCCATGGCTTGACGAAGCTCTTCTGGGATCGGTCCTTCGTGTTCGATGCTGAGGTAAGCCAGGCATCGCCGCGCGTCCAAGGTATAGGGGGTGGGAAAGGCCTGGGTAGGACAGATGTCGAGACATCGGGTGCAAGATCCGCACTGATCCCGGGCAGGAGGGTCTGGGTCGATGCGCAGGTCGGTGAAAATTTCCGCCAGAAACAGCCAGGAACCTTGGGCACCACTGACTAGGTTGGTATGCTTGCCTTGCCACCCGATTCCCGCCCGTTGCGCCAGGGGCTTTTCGGCAACGGGCGCCGTGTCGACAAAGACCTTCACTTGCGCGCCTGTTCCCTGCTCCAGCCACCGCGCCAGTCGTTTGGTGGCTTGCTTCAAGATGCGGTGGTAATCTCGGCCCCAGGCATAAGCACTGACGTTGGCGCGGCCGCTTTGATCCAAACGGCTGAGGGGGTTATGGTCTGGGCCATAGCCGTATCCCAGGCAAATAACCGTTTTGACCGCCGGCCACAGGGCGGTCGGGTCCGCGCGCTCCGCACTACGACGTGCCATCCAGTCCATGGTACCGTGCTGGCCTAAGGCCACAAAACTGGCCAGCCGCGCCCGCTGCAACGGGGGGACATGTGGCGCTGCGAAGCCGCACGCCAAAAAACCTTCGGCGCGGGCGCGGGCGCGAATCGCCTCGCGGTCAGGGGGGCTTGGCAGTGCGGGATCGGATGCGAACACAAGACCTTCATGGGCGCGGCGCTTGCCTCGCGCAAGGGTTAGGGCAAGAAGCGGGCATGAGTTCATTCTGGCTGCTTCTGGCGCTTATCGCCGCTCTAACCCACGTGGCGCGCAATTTGTACCAGCGTCGCCTGGTACGGCCCCTGGGAGATCGTCCTGCGCTGTCACGAGACATGGCCAACGCCGCTCGCTATTGGGTCGGGCTGCCTTTGGCGAGCCTGGTGCTGGTGTCTTTGCTTGCGCTGTCCCCCGATACCCCGCGCCTTGGCGGCGGGCCCGTATTTTTCGCATGCTTGGGCGGCTTGGCCCAGGTTTTGGCGACGGACCTGCTGATTCGCCTGTTTCAGCGGCGCGCCTTTGGCATCGGGGTGGCCTATCAAAGTACCGACAATCTCATGTCCGCCTTGCTGATTCCCCTAGGTCTTGCGGGGTTTTTTGGTTTGGCGCTGGCTGACGATCATATCGGGGTCTGGGACTGGTTGGGGTTGATCCTGGGAACTCTGGGCGTGATCGCGCAGTCCTTCCTCTCGCTCGACCGTGCGCACCGCGTGTTTGATTGGATATCGTTGGCCTTTGGCTTGGGCTGCGGCCTTGCCTTTACCATCACGGGCGTTGCTTATACCGAGGCTGTCCGTACCTTGGGCCTTGATCTTGCGACACGGCTGTCCGCCCTGTTGGCGGGCGTAACGGTGTTGGTCACCGCGCTGATGTTCCAATCCATCTTCATGGCTATTTGGGTGCACGTGCGTACTCCAGAGCAGTGGGCCCTGATTCCCAAGCGCAGTGGCGATGTGATCGCCATCGGGGTGTTTTCCGTCCTTGGGTCCTTAGCACTGTTTACTGCCTTTGGCCTACAGCATCCTGGGTTGGTATCGACGGTCAAAAACCTCGACATTCCCATGTCACTTCTCGCAGCCTATTGGGCCTATCGGGAACTTCCCAGCCGCACCGAATGGATTGGTATCGGATTAATCTTCGCCTCTGTTCTGCTGATCGCCCTAATTTAAAGAGACCTCAGCATAAATCGGAGGATCGAAAGTTGATAGCAAGATATGGTGCTAACTTTGCTTTTATGACACCACATATTGTGGTCCTTTGATCCGAAGTCGAATTACGCTGAGGCCTCATTACACCTTTAGACACCAAGGGTCTTTTCTGAACGCCGTTGAAATTACTTTCCCAAAGGCAGACCCATGAGTCTGCGAACGCCCGTATCAAGGGACACCAAGCCCCCCCCTGCGACGATCAAGATGAGCGCCGCAAGAGCCCAGGACCCGTGGATCAACCACGCGCTCGGATACACAAATTGGATGATAACCGTGGTGCCGAGCAACCCTAGCGCCGCGACGCGCGTGAACATACCCAGCACGAGCAGGACGGGAAATACGATCTCCGCGTATCCCGATAACCAAGCCATCAGGGTGGGAAACGGCATGTCCAATCGTGTGAAGCCGAAGTTGAGCTTATATTCCCATTGAAACAAGAACAAGGCACTGTCGCTGAGGTCAAAAGGAAAACTGTCCCACTTGGTTTGGCCCGAATTCCAGAACGGTTTTGCCAACCAATACCGCACGTATAACAAAGCCGCGCTTACGCCAGCCCAAACGGTCCAGCCACGGGATTCGATCTGAGAAAATCGCCCGAGGGCAAGAATTGCATATGCTTTCATGACAAACGTCTCCTTGGAGTTAGTTTAGATCAATTGCGACGACCAGGCCCTGATCAATCAAAAGTTGAATGAAGGCCGACACGTCCAAGGCCGCTTCTGCGGCGAGGCCTGCCTCTAGGGCGGTTGCCAAGGTATCGCCGGCTTGCACCCTTTGCAGCGCAACCGCAATGCCCGGGCTGATCTGGTTGACTAGAACCCTCAGACCTGGACGCGCAACCAAGCATGCTTGCGGCGCGGACCCAACGTCCGAGGGGTCGCACTCACTGCGCCCAACACGCCATAAGTCAAAGGCCGCGACGTCGCTGGTGCCGATCCAAACCGCGGGATGTAAGGTCAGGCGCGCCTCGTTCCATCGCTCGGCGGCGATTCGGCCCAGATCGTGTGCCCCAAGCGGAGGTGTGTCGGCAGCATGGTAGGCTTGGCGCCAGGCCCAGTCGATACGGGCAACGGGCGGCAAAAAGGGCAGGTTTTTCGTTGGCTCAAAGGTTTCCAGAAAGGCTGCAAACCCCTCCCCGTAGAATAGCATGAGGGGGGACGTGGGGGGATGTTTAACCGCGTACTCGCGCGCGACCGCGCGAAAAAAGGTCTCACCGACCAAGGGAACCAGCGACGCAAACCCGCTCATCAAGGCCTCAACCAGGGATACGACCACGTTGTTGCGATAGACTGCGAATCGCTTTGGCGTTGGCGTCGCGCGGTGATCAACCAAGTAGGAAGGTGCAGGCAGGTCTGCCGCAAGCACCGCGCTACGAATATGGGATTGGTAGACCAAACTCATTCCAGGGTCTCGCCCTTGGTTGTAGGTATGGCGGCGCTTTGCAAGGCTTGCGCCGCCTTGGCTTCGCCGTAGAGCTGATCCCAGGTTGGGATGTCATTGTCCCACTCGATCAAGGTTGTGATCGGACCTACACGATGGAGCAGACGTGCGTAGAGCGCCCAGACAGGCGGGGCCACGGGGCGGTCGTGGGAGTCGATTAGGATCGGGTCGCCAAAATCGTCGGCGTCCTCGCCATGGCCTGCCAAATGCACCTCTTGCACTGCGTGCAAAGGAAACTGCGCTAAATAGGTCATGGCATCGCTGTTCTGATTGACGGCAGAAACATGGACATTATTTAGATCAAGAATTAGAGCGCATCCCGTGCGGTACTGCATCTCCGTGATAAACTCGACTTCCCCCATCTCCGCCTGGGCGAAGGCCAGATAGGTAGCGGGGTTTTCGATCAGAACGCGGCGGCCCAAGGTTTCTTGGACTTGATCAACATGGTCAACAACGGTGTCGAGGACGGCACGCGTATAGGGCACGGGCAGCAGGTCGTTGAGATAGGCACGGTTTTGAGCCTCATCGTGGCTCGACCAGGCGAGATGCTCAGATACCAGCGCGGGTTCGTAGATTTGAACCAAGTGCTTCAAGCGCTGCAAATGCGCGAGATCAAGCGCGCCTTGGCTGCCGATATTGAGGCCAACGCCGTGGATCGACAAGGCGTAGGAGGCACAAAGGCGACGGAGCATAGCATGAGGCACGCCCCCCGCGCCCATGTAGTTTTCTGCATGGACCTCAAAGAACTGAACATCGGGACGCGTGGCGTTGATGGCGTCGAAATGCTCGGGTTTAAAACCAACACCCAGGCCCAAATTTGGGAGGTCGAAAGATTGCAACACGGATTGCGGAAAAGAAATCGGAGCCCAGTGCGGTTTTGGGCTCCGATAAGGGCGCCGGCTTAGGTCGCAGGATCGCGCTCAATTGCGTCCAGTGAACCCTCGCGCTCTCCTGGGAGAACTTTGGACCAAAACGACTCGTTTTCGCACAGACCCGCGGGAACTAGAGTCCAGGCATTACCTTGATAATCAACCTTGGATGTTCCGGCGCAGGTTGTGCCTGGACCCGCAGCGCAGTCGTTTTTTCCCGCAAGCGAAACGCCATAGCATTTTTCCATGGTGGCTTCAGCAGCGGCGGGAGCGGACAAGCTCGCTGTTGTGACAGCAGCTGCAACGGCGGTGCCGATCAGACCCGCAGTAACGGTTTTGACTTTGGACATAAGAGATCTCCTTGAATTGGATTGGTTGAAACAAATGAAGCGGTAGGCACGAATGCACCCGAGCTCGAGGAACGGTTAGACGGCGCTTGTGCTCACTGGAAACACACAAACAAGTTAGATGAGGTCACACGGGCGTCAGCAGCTTGTGAGACTGGCGAGATTGCGAGACTTTGAGGCTCTGCGGGGAGCGCCCTTGGCGTTGCTTTGGCCTTGCGTTTCAGACGAATTCCCCCGAAAGGAATGGCATGCAACTTATTATTGAGCGAACCCAACTTGCCAGAGCCGTTGCCCATGTTCAAGCCGTTACCGAACGGCGCAATACGATCCCCGTTCTTGGCAATATCCTGTTAGAGGCCGACCAGGGCCAACTGCGCCTCACCGCAACCGATATGGACGTGTCTATGATCGAGGTGGTCGCTTGTACGGTAAACATCCCAGGGGCGACGACCGTACCTGCAGGCCTATTCCACGATATTTTAGGTAAGTTGCCCGAGGGGCTGGAGATTATCTTGGAACTTGACGGCGAAACGAGCCAGTTGCGTCTTCAGGCCGGCCGATCAAACTTTTCGCTTTCAACGCTGCCTCGCGAGGATTTTCCCGCCATTGCCACTGAAGATATGCCAATCCAATTTCAGGCATCAGGGTCGGAATTCCGGGATTTGATTGACAAGACTCGCTTCGCCATTTCAAAAGAGGGGACGCGCTACTACCTAACGGGAATCTATTTGCACACGGTTGATTCGGTCCTAACTGCAGTGGCCACCGACGGCCACCGCCTCGCCAAAGTAGCCTTACCCGCGCCGGCGGGGGCAGAACATCTTGACGGGGTAATTGTTCCCGCCAAAGCTATTGCCGAAATTCGTAAGTTGGCCGACATTGATGGACTTTTGGAGATCGGGATCTCACCAACCCGAATCCAGGTGGTTTCAGGGAACGTGCAGCTAAGCTCTAAGCTAATTGACGGCACCTACCCTGATTATGTTCAAGTGATCCCAACAGGCAATGATACGACTCTAATTGTTGATCGTGACGCCTTCATGGCAGCGGTGGACCGCGTTTCTCTGGTGGCGGCGGACCGCACCCGGGGTATCAAAATCATGGTGCAGGCAGGCTCGGTTACGGCGCAAGCCAATTCGGCCGAGTCAGGGACAGCGACGGAGCATGTCGAAGGTGACTATGACGGGACACCGATTGAGCTCGGCTTCAATTCACGCTACCTCCTTGATATCTTGCGGGAATTGCGCGGCGATACGGTGAGGTTTCAGTTGGCCGAGACCAGCAAACCAACGTTGGTCAGCGACCCGACGGATGCAACGGCACTTTACGTGTTGATGCCCATGCGGGTCTAGTCTCGTGACTCAAGTCCCCGCAGGCGATAGAAGAAACGGGGCAGGGTTTTTGCGCATCAAACAGGTCGCGGCAAACGACCCGGCGGCTAGTGCCGCGCCGACCCAAAACACCAAAGTGGGACCACCGACGATCAGGCCTTGCCCTTTAAAACTGGGGTTGTGAACATACAACCACCCTAGGACCAGGGGCAGCGTGACAGCGGCGATGTGATTGATGGAAAAGGACACGGCGGCGGACCCTGCCAAATCCTGCGGATCGGCAATTTTCTTAAAATAGGATTCCATGCCGATGGCAAACTGGAATAGGATGTGATCGACAATGTACAAGCCGATCACCAGCGGCAAAGCCCAGGGCGCACCAGGGTTCGCTAAGGTCCAACCGTAAGCCCCAAATACAAGACATAGACCAAGATATTCGACCTGCAGAACCAACCGCTCGCCAAATCGATTGATGGCGGGGCCAAGCAAGAGCCCCGTTCCCATGTTCAGCCCGGCATTGATCAACAACAGGAGCAACATCTGCACAATGGTCAGGTGAAAAATATCGACCAGAATAAAGGTGGCGAAGACGATGAAAATCTGCCGCCGCGCGCCCGAAAGGAAGGTGAGCAGATAATAAAGCCCATAGCGCCAGCGCAAAACGAACTCCTGGCGCTGGTCGGTTTTGATGGGGACGACTGGAAACCCGACCCAGGCATAGATAGCGCACACTAGCGCCCCCGTCCCCGCCAACACGTATCCCAAGGTGTAGGAAACGTTGAAGTGCCAAAACAGCAGTATGAAAAATCCCAGCGCAGCAAGGGTGGCGGCATTGCTGACGCTTACTGCTCGCCCCAGCACCAGCGGTGTTGTTTGCTCGTCAAACCATTGCAGGGACAAGGACCTGTAGACAGTTTGAAAGAAATGAAAGCCAAGCGAGCCGACAAAGGTGGTGAGTGCCAGCATCGACAAGCTGGAAAAAAAGCCCGTTGCTGCTACCCCCGCACCCAGAACAATCACAGAGACAAGAGCCAGGCGCTGCTCGCGCATGTAGACCAAGACAAAGACTGCGGTGAATGCCAGGAAACCAGGCAGCTCTCGGACGGTTTCGATCAATGCATTTTCAAGACCATCGACGCCAACAACTTCCACAGCGAAGTTTTTCAACATCGCGGCCCAGGCAGCAAAAGCAAAGGCTTGTGCGCCCGTGACGATATAGAGAAAGGCCTGGCGCTGCTGACCTTCACTCAAGACCATGATTATAGCCCAGTGACCATATTGGGACGGTTTAGGGGATCAAATCCATAGTGCGCGATCCAGTTTTGGTCACCATCAAAGAAAGTGCGTAAGTCTGGAATCCCGTACTTTAGCATGGCTAACCGTTCGACCCCTAAACCAAAGGCAAACCCCTGATAGCGCGTGGCATCAATGCGGCAGTTTTCCAGGACCTTTGGGTTAACCATGCCCGAGCCCAAAATTTCCATCCAGTCCTCGCCTTTGCCAAAGATGAGCTTTCCTGCAGAACGGTCGCACTGGATATCGACCTCAGCCGACGGTTCGGTGAAGGGAAAGTAAGAAGGGCGAAACCGCAATTTCACGTCCTTCAGACCAAAGAAGGCCTTGAGGAAATCGTGCAAGACGCCCTTGAGGTGCGCCATGGTGCTGGTTTCGTCGATGACCAGTCCCTCGACCTGATGAAACATGGGGCTGTGGGTGGCATCGGAATCGGATCGGAAGGTACGCCCTGGCGCGATGACACGGATCGGCGGGACCTGGGTCAACATGGTACGGGCCTGCACGGGGCTGGTATGGGTCCTCAAGACCAGCGAACCCTCGTCGCCCGAGTGTCCAGCCAAGTAAAAGGTATCCTGCATCTGCCGAGCGGCATGATCGGCGGGCATATTAATAGCGGTAAAGTTATACCAATCGGATTCGATTTCGGGGCCTTCGGCCCAGGTAAACCCCATTTCACCGAAAATGGCGACAACTTCGTCGATGGTTTGGGTGATGGGGTGGATTTTTCCCGTCGGGCGCGAACGGGCGGTCTGCGACACATCGATCCGCTCTTGAACGAGCTGGGCCTCAAGTTCGACCTGCTTGAGGCGGCGGGTTTGCCTTTCAATAGCGATTTCTACCGTGTCCTTAAGGGCGTTGATGCCTTGGCCGAAGGTTTTGCGTACCTGTGGGTCCATAGATCCAAGTTTCTTCAATTCTTGGGTCAGCTCGCCTTTTTTACCGAGAATGGCAACGCGTGCCTCCTCTAGCTCGCTCAGACTCGGGGCTTCTTCGATCCAATTTAGCAAACGGGCTTGAAGAGAGGAGAGATCAGACATGGTCGAAACTTGCGGGGCTCACGGGACGGCGTTGCAACAACTTATGTCGATAGCACAACCAAGTTGATTGGAACAGCCAGGACCTTCTCACCAATAAGAGACGCTCATTTAGCCGATTCAATACAAACGCAAAACAAACGCAAAACAAACGCAAATGTCTTTAAGCGTTGGGGTCAACGATTTTGCGCCCTTTGACCGCGCCCTTTAAAACATCCTTGGCAAGCGCAGGGATCGCCTCTAAACCGACCACCTGACTTATGGTTCCCCAGTGCTCGCTGGGCATGTGAGTGGCAAGCCTTCGCCATACTCGTTCACGCAAAGTCTTGGGAGCCATGACCGAATCGATACCCAGAATATTGACGCCGCGCAGCAAGAACGGCACGACCGTGGTATGGAGTTGGTTGCCCGCCGCCAGTCCGATAGCGGCAACGCTACCGCCGTAGGCTACTTTCGGCAAGGCACAAGCCAGGGAATGGCCCCCAGCTGCATCGATGACCCCAGCGTAAGTTTCCCGGTCGAGCGGGCGCGGCTTTTCCACCTCGTGCTCGTCGCGCATTAACACCTCGTGTGCGCCTAAATCCTTTAGATAAGCGATCTGGTCGGCCTTGCCCGTTACAGCGGTGACTTTGTACCCAAGATTGGCAAGCAGGGCGCAAGCGACCGAGCCGACACCGCCCGTCGCGCCCAGCACCAAAACGGGCTTGTCCCCAGGACTCAGTCCCTGATCTTCCAAGGCAAGCAGGCCCTGCATAGCGGTAAAGCCCGCCGTCCCCGCCGCCATAGCGTCCTTGAAGCTGAGGCCTTGGGGTTTTTTCACAAGCCAGTCCGATTTGACCCGCGCCCGCTGTGCGTACCCGCCCCAGTGGATTTCGCCGCAGCGCCAACCGGTTAGAATCACTTGGTCTCCCACGACGTAATCCGAGGTCGTTGAAGCACTGACCGTCCCAGCTAGATCAATCCCGGGCACATGGGGAAATTGCTTGGTAAGGCCACCCAAACCAAGGGTGACGAGCCCGTCTTTATAGTTGAAGGAAGAGTAGGCAACGTCGACCGTCACATCGCCGTCGGGCAACTGCTCCTCGCCGAGATCCTGAACCGTGGCGGTGAACTTGGGTCGTTCCTCCTCTCCCTGATCATGTCTTTCCACTAATAAGCCTTTGAACATGCAAAACTCCTTCAATTTCCGGACCAAGCCGCATTGTAAAGCCAGCCGTGTCTTTCAAATGGATCGAATGGCTTTAAGTCCTTTACTGTCAAGGTTCTTATCTGCGGCATCTATTCCAACTAGGTTTGCGCCCACTTTAGACCTTTGGCTTTCTTTATTGAAGCCTTTTCAATAGGGTGGGGCCCATGAACGGATCCTACGAATGGGCGCGCAAAGACATGGTCCTAATCGACGGTCGGACGCATCTTGAAACAGTTGCGAACTTGGCTGCACGGGGACAGCATGCGATGATTGCACCTAGCCACGTCAAACTCCTACCTTCCAACGTCGCGACGGCCATACCTTGGAAAAACGACTGGTCTTCGCTCAATCGTCTCTTGACCGACCACGGCCTAAATTATCGTACAGTCCTCAGGTTCGACGCCGACGGCGACGGCAAAACGCCTGCAGAGCTGCGGACCTACAAGCGAAACAGTCTTTTCATGCGCTGGATCCTGAGGCGCTATATCCACGACCCCGTTGGACTTTATCTAAACCATTTTTGCGATCCCGTTCAGGTCAAAGCGTCCGTGAAGCGCCTGTATAGCGCGGCTAAGAAGACCTTCACCCAGCAATCCTTGCTCATCTACCCCTTTGGCAATTGGTTCTTACCGGGGACTGAAACCTTCAACAAAGCCGAGGTCATGGCCAATGGCGGTACAGCTTTTGAATCCGATCGCGACCGCCTCAAGTACGACGCCGCAGTCAAGCGGGGTATGGCCCAACTCTCCATCCGCTTCCAGGTACCGATTCTGCCAATTTACGGGACCTTCAAGGACCGCAAGTGGCAATTTATGGTCGACAATCTTATTCCCGTAGGAGTCACCCAGGACTCGCTGGAACTGACACATATATGGCTGGACCGACTCGCCAAGATGAAAACTCGAGTTTGGGGAGATATGATCCCCAGGCAGGCCGGCAACCTGTAAGGGACAGTCTCTGGCTCGATGATCAACCCGCAAAGCTCTTTGGAAAGTCATACCAATTTTCATAAAAATGTCACTTTTTACGACCGTTGGCTATGACTCGCGCCTTAGCAGTGGAACTAGCGCCCTACGTCCGGATGAACTGCCTCGCGCCATCGCTGACCCACACCTCTCTCGCCAAGGCCATGACCGACCAGGCTCCCTTGGCGAACGCTTTGGCCAAGCTCCATCCCTTAGGCCGCCTGGAAGAGGCCGAGGACTTTGGCTCTCTTGGAGCGTTCTTGGTTTCTCCAAGCAGCGGCTGGATAAGGGGTCAGGTGATAGGTGTGGACGGTGGACGCGCCGCTCTAGCTGGAAAGTAGTCGCCCATTCCAATTACCCCCAAAGCGATCACCGTCTGATACCAAAGGTCATAAAAAGTGACCTTTTCATGACCGTGTCGTGTCTTGTCTAATGGAATATGAGCGTTTTCTTGCCGCGATGCTAGATCATTTGTGGTAAGCTTGACGCGCCGATTTGGGGGTGGCCACCCCCAAATCGGCGGCGGGGCTGGATCGTTCGTGTCTAGGTGCTGCGTTGCAGGCACCGTTCGTGAGTTTGATCACCCCGTCTTTCCTACAAGTGGCCCGAATGGATACTAGGGAGCCAGCTGTGCGTCCCGTATGACAAGAAAGGGAACGGAAAGATGTCACAAGTTACCATCGGAATTGATGTTTCAAAAGCCCAATTCGATATTTTTGTGTCAAATGGCCAAAACCATAGCTGCAAGCCCAATACCCCTTGCGGGATTAAGGCTCTCATCAAGACCTTGAGCAAGCTTCCTGATTGCCTGGTCGTTTTTGAGGCAACTGGCTTCTATCACAGAGCCTTGGAACGTGGCCTTGCTCAAGCCCAAATCGCTTACGCAAAGGTCAACCCTTGGCAAGCGCGATGCTTTGCCAACAGCATCGGCCAACTCGCAAAAACCGATAAGGTCGATGCGAAAATCCTGGCACTCATGGGCCAAACCCTCCCCCTTGAGCCCACCAAGATACGCGATGAAGTCATTGAAACTCTTGGAGAATACCAAAGTCTTCATCAAGGGCTTGTGCAAACGCAAACGCAGTGGAGCAACAGGAAGAAAGTCGTTACCGATAAGGCCGCTGTGAGGCTTGCAACGAGAATGCTCAAGACCCTCGAAAAGGAGATCGAACAGCTAACCCTCAAGACCAAGAAGCTCATCGAAGCCCATCCTGATCTCTTGGAACGCTTTAACATCTTGATCACAATCCCAGGGATTGCGGCACGAACAGCCATATCCCTTCTGACCAACATGCCAGAGCTTGGCACACTCAGTCAGAAAAAGATCGGCGCTCTAGCTGGCTTGGCTCCTATGCAATCCCAATCAGGAACGCTTAAGGGTGTCGCCCGTATCAAGGGGGGAAGAGCTCCTGTACGCAATGCCCTCTACATGCCTTCCTTGGTTGCCATGCGATACAATGAAGACCTAAAGGATTTCTACAACCGCCTTGTCGAAGCCGGAAAGCCGAAAAAAGTCGCCATCATCGCCGTGATGCGTAAGCTGATCACGCTGGCAAATGCCCTCTTGCGGGAAAACAGAAAATGGTCACAAATTGCCCCTTGATTTATCATGGATACTCACGGCAGAAACGCTTCGCGTTTCGCCTCCGACGGGGCCTTCGCTTATACCCCGAGGCGCGTGTCCGCCGATCTCGGGGCCGCTACGGGGGCCGCAGTCGCGGCCCTTATACCAGCGATCATAAGAGTCATTTATAATTGCCGCTGGTACGACTCTACCGGAGTTTGACGCAGCAATATTCATATTTTCAGCAATCAAAAATCGGAAACGCGGCCGCCAACTTCCCAGTCGCCGTAGCGGGTGGGTTCGGGGCCTTCGGGACCGCCTTGTTCGTCGGTTGCGGGTTGCTGGGCTTTGGCGGCTCGGCGCTTTTTGGCGAGCAGGTCTTGTAGTTTTGACTTGGTCACAACGTCCCTGCCGGGTGTGGGAGTTGAGCCGCGCGTGACGCGATGGCCTTTGAATTCTTCGAACATGATCCCCATATGCAAAGGAACCAAGGAAAGGACAAGTATGTCGCTTATGCGCACCGCCCTTTTGCTCGCGGCTTTGACCGCACTCGTGCTGCTTGCGGGCCTCATGCTCGGCGGTGCCCGGGGGTTGCTGATTTCGGGAGGGCTCGCCCTCGCGCTCAATGCTTGGGCCTACTGGAACTCAGATCGAAGCGTCCTGCGCATGCACGGCGCGCGCGAAGTCACAGCGCAAACGGCCCCTAGCCTCCTTGCCATGGTGAACAAGTTGGCCGAGCGCGCCGATCTGCCTACGCCCAAGGTCTATATAATGAAACAGGATCAGCCCAACGCTTTCGCCACGGGCCGCGACGCCAGCAACGCAGCCGTGGCCGTGACCTCGGGTTTGCAACGGCTGCTCAGTAAGGAGGAGTTGGCGGGGGTCGTGGCCCACGAATTGGCCCATATCAAAAACCGAGATACCTTGCTCATGACTCTTACCGCCACATTGGCGGGGACGCTTTCGGCTTTGGCCAACTTCGCTCTGTTTTTTGGCGGGCGCCGCAATCTGTTCGTTACCTTGTTGCTATCGATCTTAGCCCCCTTGGCGGCGAGCCTTGTGCAAATGACCATAAGCCGAACGCGCGAATACGCAGCCGATCGCGTCGGCGGACAGATTTGTGGCAACCCCCTATGGTTGGCCGCGGCTTTGCACAAAATTAACCACGCAGCACGGCGGCACCTCTCACCTAGCGCCGAACAGAACCCTGCGAGCGCGCACCTGTTCATTATCAATCCACTCAATGGCCGAGGCTTGGATAACTTGTTTTCCACCCATCCCAACACGGCCCATCGCATTCGCGCGCTGGAGGATCAGGCCCGCGTTCTAGGAGTCAGCGGACGCGAGACCTGGGCTCATACCAACGGTCATAAATAGTGTCCTTTTTATGACCGTTTCATGCCTTATGGCAAAAGCGCTTCGCGTTTCGGCTTTTTTGGGTGGTGGTCTCGCACCGCTCGCTCAGCCCAACCGCAGGACGAGGCCTTCGCTTATACCCCGAGGCGCTTTCTTAACTCATCTCGGGGCCGCGCGTTTTGGGCGCGGGCGTTCCTTGTGCCCTTCGGGGTTGGAACCCAACCCTTTCGTGCGCGGGCGTTCCCTGCGCCCTTCGGGCTTGGAACCCGCTTGGGGGGCTGCTGTCGCGACCCTTATACCAGCGACTATAGGACTCACTTCAAATTGCCGCTGGTATTAGACCCACTCTTAAACTTGGGTTTTAGCTGGATTAAGAAGGATTGACCCCCCGCGCCCTTGCCTTGACCGCGATCGGCCATGTGAAAGGTCAGCGCCAGCCGATTGATCGCGTCCTGCGCCAGAACTCCAGATTTGGCAACCTCCGCCCACGCGACCAGGCGCTGGTACGGGCGCTTCTTTTCCACCTGTTCCGCCATCATGGCGCCTTGGACGCTACCTTCGCGCCTTTGCTCCGTGAACCGCTCAATCGCCTCTCCCCCGCCGCGCTCGGCCCCCTACGCTTGGGCACAACAGAGTTGTTGGTCATGGACGCCTCCCCGCACGCGGTCTTAAACGAAACTGTCGCCCTAGCGCCCAAGTCCCTACGCGGCTTGGTCAACGCCGTGCTGCGGAGCTTGGTGCGGGACAAGGGAGCAGCGACGGCGCGACTGCACGCTGCCGCCGCCGTGCCGCCGTGGCTGCTGCAACGCTGGACGCAAGATTTTGGCACGACGCGGGCAAAGGACTTGGCGCTTGGGCTGCGCGCCGTCCCTGACCTGGACCTCAGTCTCAAGCCCCGTGCCGCCTTCGACCTGGGTATAGAAATTTTACCTCATCATCGCCGGGTTCCCGCCGGCGACCCCCGCAATTTGCCCGGGTTCGAGACAGGCGATTGGTGGGTACAAGACCTCGCCGCCAGCCTGCCCGTGCGAATGGCGGGGCCAGTGGCGGGCCTGCGAGTCTTGGACGCCTGCGCTGCTCCTGGCGGCAAAACCCTGCAACTAGCGGCGGGTGGCGCCCAGGTTACGGCCCTTGATCGGTCCGAGTCACGTCTCACGCGCGTGCGGGAAAATTTGGAGCGCACAGGTTTAAGCGCTCAGCTGGTATGCGCTGACGCCTTGGACTATGTACCAAGCGCGCCCTTTGATTTGGTGCTCTTAGACGCGCCGTGCAGCGCTTCGGGCACGCTGCGCCGCCACCCCGAGTGGCCCTGGATCCATAGCCGCCAAAACCAACTGGCCATGGTTCCAACCCAAGCCGCGCTGCTGCGTCAGGCCTTGACTTGGTTGAAACCAAAGGGTCGCCTCCTCTACGCTGTATGCTCACTGTTCCCCGAGGAAGGGGAGGCACAGATTGAGTCCCTTCAAAAAGATCAGCCCCAGATCCGCCTGCAAGATCCCGCAGGTCCTCTACCGCCCTATACGTGGATAGCCGAGCGGCAATGGTTGCGGACCCTGCCGAACACCCAGACCAATATGGACGGTTTCTTCGCCGCGATCCTAAGCCAAGGCTAGGAACCTACGCCGGTCACGCTTGCTTTAGCCCGTCCACCAGCGCGGAAAACGCAGGCGGCGGCGGCGTCTCAAAGTGCAAAGGCACGTTCGTCATGGGATGCCAGAAGCCAAGTTCGCCGGCGTGCAGGGCTTGGCCGGGGAGAAGCGCAAGGGCCGCGCGGGCTGCGGCGGGCGCGTCAGCGAGCAGGCGCTTACCCGGCGCGCCGTACAAGGGATCGCCGAGCAAGGGGTAGCCATAATAGCTGAAGTGCACGCGGATCTGATGGGTCCGGCCCGTTTGCAAGCGGCACGCGACCTGGCACGCAAAGGTTCCATAGGCTTCCATGAGCCGAAAGTTGGTCACGGCCTCACGGCCGTCTTGACGAACGGTCATTCTTAGCCGGTCGCGCGGGTGACGGCCCAGGGGGGCATCAATGGTACCGTCGGCACTGGCAACCAGCCCCCAGACCAGGGCAAGGTAGTGGCGCTGGATGGTGCGGGCCCGGAACTGTGCTTGCAGGCCGTTCAAAGTTTCGGTGTCCTTGGCGACTACCATAAGCCCGCTGGTGTCCTTGTCCAAGCGATGGACCAGGCCTGGGCGTCGCTCCCCGCCGATTCCCCGCAACGAATCGCCGCAATGAAACAGCAGAGCATTGACCAAAGTTCCCGAGCTGTTGCCCGCCCCAGGGTGCACCACCAAACTGGCAGGTTTGTTGAGGACAAGGAGATGCGCGTCCTCATAGAGAATAGAGATCGGGATGTTCTGGGGTTGCAGGGAAGAGTCTTGAATTTTGGGCTCCTGCAAAGTTAGGAGTTGGCCTGCTTGAACCTTGGTCTTGGGGCGGGTCGTGATTTCATCGTTGAGGCTGAGCGCCCCCTGCGCAATCAGGTTCTTGAGGCGCGCACGGCTCAACGGACCAAAGAGGTCGGCAGCCACTTTATCCAGCCGCTCACCCGCCCAATGCGCGGGAATTTCCACTTCCTGTTTTCTGCTCGCAGCCATATGGAGGCTCTATGACGGAACCGCGCACCCGACTCAATCGCCTCCTCCTCGGCTTGATTTCCTTCATGACTCTTACCATTTTTGGTCTCGGCACAGCGATTGTCTGGCGGTTATTTTTTGACGCCGAGACGCCGCGCTCCCCCGTGCTTGGCGCCCAAAATCTCACCATCGGGGCCACCTCCGTCTCCTATCGCCTGGGCGAAGGATGTCAGGAAGACCTGCGCGTCATTAACGATCTTGTAGAGCTACAATTGGGCGGCACCGCGTGCGCAGGTATCGACATTTTGGAACTGAAGGGTCAGATCAATCTGATTGGCGAATAGGAGCCCCAAGAATGTATTTTGCTTCAGACAATACGACCGGTGCCCACCCCAAGGTCTTGGCGGCTTTGGTCGAGGCCAATGTCGGTCCTGTTCCTGCCTACGGCGACGATGGCATAAGCGCGGACGTTCAGGAACGGTTGCGCCAAATTTTTGATCATGACGACTTGGTGGCCTTTCCTCTTTCCACGGGCTCCAGCGGCAATTCGCTAGCTCTCGCGACCCTGACTCCGCCTTGGGGTGCGGTCTATTGCCACGACAAGGCCCATATTAATGTTGATGAATGCGGCGGGCCCGAGTTTGCCAACCCAGGGAGCAAGTTGGTGCCGATCGCGGGCGTCGACGGCAAAATCACCCCGGCACAAATCGAGGCTGCGATCCACGGTAGGGGGTTTGTCCACGCGGTCCAACCTGCCACTGTTTCCCTGACCAACCTTACCGAAGTCGGCACAGCTTATAGCGCCAGTGAGTTGGCCACCTTGGGAGCTTTCTGCGCGCAAGAACAGTTGGCCTTACACCTCGACGGCGCCCGCTTTGCCAACGCGCTTGTCGCCAGCAACGCCAGCGCGGCTGATCTGAGCTGGCGGGCGGGCGCCGACGCTCTGACCTTTGGCGCAACGAAAAACGGCTGCATGGCCGCTGAGGTTGTTGTGTTCTTTGATCCAGCACGGGCCGAGGAATTCGCGTTTCGCCGCAAGCGCGCAGGGCATTTACTGTCCAAGATGCGGTTTCTGAGCGCGCAACTACTCGGATACTTGGCAGCAGACCTATGGCTGGAAAACGCCCGCCACGCCAACGTGATGGCCACCTATTTGGCCGAGGGTCTTAGTGCCGCGGGGTGTGCGCCCTATTTTCCCGTCGAGGGCAATATGATTTTTGCGCCCATTCCCCTTGCAACCCAAGAACGCCTGCGCGCTGCAGGCGCGATGTTCTATCCTGGGCGTCTTAGCCCTAGCGACGGCACAGATGTGCGCCTCGTCACCTCCTGGTCCACGACCCGGGAGGAGGTAAATAGATTTGTGGATCTTTTGAAAGAATATCAGAAGGCTTAAGTCATGATTCCCCCGTCTCATTCACGAATTTCTCGCCGCTGGAGCGTAGCGATCGTCACTCTAGCCACCTTCCTTTCCCCTGGCGCGCTATCACAGGAACCACAGGACACGCAAATCGGCGACTGGCTGTTGCGATGCGCAGGTCCGGAGGACTCGCCAGATCAGACCTGCTTGATGGCAACGACCGCAACCATCCCATTGGAGCAGCGCGACATTGCCATCTTGCAGATTATTCGCGTTGCACCTTCCGAGCGCCAAGGCGAGGAAGAGTTTGCAGCGCAGCTAACCTCCCCCACCAACGTCAACGTGCGTGCGGGCATTGATTTTCAGGTGGATCAAAATTCGATCATATCGGTGCCCTATGAGGTGTGCATGGTCAACAACTGCATTACCTCTTTTGCTCTCACTTCAGAGTTGATTGCGCTCATGCGCAATGGTTTCGCGGCGTCGCTCACCTTCACCAACGCATCGGGACAGACTTTCTCAGGCGCCCTGTCCCTCGACGGCTTTGGTCCCGCGTTGGACGAACTTTGACGGAGACATATACCAGGCGTCGCGCTTCGTGAACCGCACTAGGTATTTCGGAATGTAATACCTGTTCGTAAAAAGTCATTCTTAAGGAAAACTGGTATAATGCCAGCGGCAAGAATGAGCGACTTTTAATTTTAGGTATTCCCAAGGTGATCCAATTCTGATTCGATGCAGGGATCATTGAATAGGAGTATGATATGAGTGCAGCGGCTCCCCTTACCCGTCTTGACAAGAGTGCCGATGATTAGCGGGCGCTGTCACGCAAGGCGAAGAACGGTCGAGTTGGGGGGCGATTGCTTTCCATAACCCTTGTTTTGGAAGGTGTGTCTCGTAAGTACGCAGCAGAAAGTAGCGGCATGGGCCGACAGTCGCTACGTGATTGGATCCATCGGTATAATGACGAAGGCGTTGCGGGTTTGGAAGATCGCAAAGGCGCAGGAGCCAAGCCCCGCATCAAAGGATCTGAGATGGACCAACTTGCAGCTTGGGTAAAGGCTGGTCCTGAGGTTGAGCGCGATGGCGTTGTACGTTGGCGCCGCAAAGACTTAGCAGCTCGGATCAAACAAGAAATGAAGATCGAGGTGAGTGAGCGCACAGTGGGGACCTACTTAAGACCTCTGCATAACACGATTCTTCAAAACGAAAGCACAAAATGTTGGCATCAAACGTCCTAGAAACAACTAAATGTTGATTCTTGCGGCGTTCGCCGTTTATTATGCAGAGGTCTTTACTTGGACAAGCTGGGTTTTCGGCGTATGACAGTGCGGCCCGAACACCCCAAAACCAACAAAGAGGCCCAGGAGGCGCTAAAAAAACTTCTCAAAGATCATAACGGATATGATGCCTGACTACGCCCGCGAAAAAACCCTTGAGGTTTGGTTTCAGGATGAGGCGCGCGTAGGTCAGAAGGGCACAGTGACGCGTATTTGGGCGCCTCAGGGCACTCGCCCGCGTGATACACCTTATCAATGGAGCTATATCTTCGGGCTGCCTGTCTCGAACGGGGTGTCGCTGCGGGGCTGGTCTTGGCTTATGTGAACACCGAGGCGATGAACTTGCACTTAGCGGAAATCTCCAAAACGGTTGCTACTGGTGCGCAAGCGATCCTTGTGCTTGATTGCGCAGGCTGGCATCTGGCTATATCTGCGAGCAAACAAACTCGCACTATCGGTATTCGACACATACGAGGAAATTCTTCAAAAGTGCGCTTTGAACCGTCCCGGGTTTATCGGCGGGTGATTTGTTCAAATGTTAGGCGGCTAGATCATAGCCATGTTTTTCTTTTAAGTATGTCTCCTCTTTTTGGCTAGGGGTTAGGTATCCGATGGAAGAGTGGATGCGTTTGGTGTTGTACCACTTGATCCACCTGGCGGTTTGCCACTCGACATCTGCTCTGGATTTCCAGGGGCCGATGCGCTCAACGACCTCTGTTTTGTACAGGCCGATGGTGCTTTCTGCGAGCGCGTTGTCGTAGCTGTCGCCCACGCTGCCCACCGACATATCAACGCCTGCCTCTTCTAGGCGTTCGCTGTATTTGAAGGACATGTATTGGCTGCCGCGATCACTATGGTGAATGGGCTTGATGCCATCTACCGATATGGGTCTGCGTTGATGCAGGGCCTGCTCCAGGGCGTCCAGCACGAAGGCCGTTGTCATAGAGGTGCTGACCTTCCACCCCACCATGCGCCGTGCAAACACGTCGATGACGAAGGCCACATAGACATCTCCCTACCAGGTTTTGACGTAAGTGAAATCACAGACCCATAACTGGTTAGGGTAAGAGGCATGGAACGCCCTGTTCACCCGATCCTCTGGGCAGGGCAGTGCCTTATCAGGATTGGTGGTGATGACGGGCTTTCCCCGCACCAGGCCTTGATAACCAGCCCTTTGCATCAATCGCTCTACCGTGCACTTGGCGATGGCATAGCCTTCAGACTTGAGCTGATGCCAAACCTTGCGGGTGCCATAAATGCCATCGCTCTCATCCTGATAGACGCGCTTGATCTCAGCAAGATCAGCCTCATCCTGATTTGCCTTACGACTGCGCAGATCAGGGTTGCGCGCCATAGAAGCATGACGGCGATAGGTTGAGGGCGCGATGGACAAAACCTTCGC
This sequence comes from Alphaproteobacteria bacterium, assembly GCA_965228345.1. Taxonomy (GTDB): domain Bacteria; phylum Pseudomonadota; class Alphaproteobacteria; order UBA7985; family UBA7985; genus CAXQZM01. The sequence goes on from CBDDHH010000004.1 coordinate 757,634, forward strand.
CATCGGCTCGGCACCGAACTCTTGGATATGATCGCTCATAAAGCTCACGACTTGGGAAACGGGCGGCCGAGCTCCGCCTGTGCGAAATAAGCCGAGGCCTTCTTCAAGATCTCATTGGCTTGGCGAAGGTGGCGGACCTCACGCTCCAGTTCTTTGATCCGCGCCTTATCTTCCGTGTTCAAACCAGGGCGCTCACCTGCATCCTTCTGGGCCTGATGACACCAGGAGCGAAGGCTATCGGGAGAACAGCCTAAGCTGCTGCCAACGGCGATATAGGCCGCTTTATCACTGGCTTAGGAACCACGCTGCTCGGAAAGCATCCGCACAGCACGCTCACGAAACTCCGCATTATAACGGGCGGTGTATCTTTTGTTCGACATGGGTCTTCCTTAGAGAATTGGACCCGCCGATAAACCCGGGACGGTTCAGACTTCCATAACGGCCTCCCTGAGAAGGAAGATACACGAAAACGCTCGGTGAGGGAAGCATATATCGAGGTTCCATTCAAAACCTCGCGCCGAAGCGAGTGTTTCCGAGATGTCACGGCAGAAGCCTTCCCCCGTGGGGGAGTCCTATGCGATGCTATGTTTCCTCTTGTAGGTGCATACGCCGAGCGCTAACTTGTGCATATAGGGATAGACAAGTTGGGGAGGGTGGTATGTGCAAGTTTTGAGAGTTACATTTCGTCCGAACACGTCAATCGGTACCCAAATTAAAGTTCACTACTTTCCTCTATTTAAATTGTAGTTATTGGTGTTGCATGGACACTTGAGTGCATCTTTTCGATGATCAACTCTCGATAGGTACAGGATGGTGTTGCAGTTTGAACAAGAAAATAACCCACAAAGTTTCTTGAACGCCTATACCAGAGGTTTGAAGTCTGCAACTTCAAGCGTTGCCCACGTATTGTAATGAACTGAAGAATTTATTGCCCACTTCTCAACTTCCGTAGCCTGGTATGAATTAGCGATTTCATCTTCAAAGGATTCAATCCGCCTTTGTCCGTCGTTATCTTCCCAGAGCTCTGCCACCTTCCTTGATTCCTTAAGTAGATACTTCATTCGGCTGTATCCTTGAGGCAAAAGATCGCCCAAAGAATGCTGATTGTCACCTCGATAAACCACCTGAGCGCCAAGATTGGTGCAGACTTCACCAAAGAGAAATTCCAGATAGTAGCGTAGCTTGTGAGCTGCGGAGTTCACCTGATTCTTGGAAAGTTCGTCCTCGATTTCTTTCCATACTTCTCTACCCTTCCATTCATGCGGACCTGTTTCTACGTCCCAACTTCGGAAGCGAATGAAGTCCTTGGGGCGAATTATGCCGTTAGTCTGCATACACTTAAGCCATACTTCATCATGAGTAGTAAAGACAAACTGAGTGTTTGGAAATTTGCTTTGAATGAGTTTGCAGACAGCGCGACGATGGAGTCCATCTACTGACATCAAGATATCATCCAACACGCATACCTGAAATTCATCAGCATAAATATATTTCATTAACGCAAGATACAAACAAAATCCCATTCCATCTTGATGACCTTCACTGTGAAAAGCACTTGGAGGAAACTTTCCCTTTCCATAGAAATCTACTTCAAGGTCTAAGCTTGATTGATTTGCAGCCAATATTGCGGAAAACCCGCCTTCATCCTCTTCGTTCACAAACTTATAGAAATCGGCAAACTCTCTTTGAACGTCCAGGTAGATCTGGTTCAGTCCATCTTCATAAGTCTTTGCATAAGCATCAAATACAGTCCTTGCCACTTTTGCTTTAGCTTCCCTGCCTCGGAGATCGTGAGAGGCGGCGCGCCAATTGTTTAGGCGTTCGTTTGCAACTGTAAGAAAGTCACGGGCAGCAAGCGGGTCAGGTTTTTCTTCTAATGTTTGAATCTTGGTTTGGACTCCAGAACAAGAAGCATCTAGGTTCTCACAGCATCCACCAAGTTTTTCCAGACTTGAAATAACAGTATCCACAGATGAAAACCTCTCAATTTCCTTAATATGGACCTCAATATCACAGGCAATAGCCTTGAGCGTTTTGGTATCATGTTCGAGTTCAAACTTCTCGCCGTAGGATGCGAACAAATTTATAGCTTGACCTAAAGTGTGAAAAATTTCAAGTGCCCTTGAAAGATTCTTAATGACTTTTCTTTTGGCAGATACTGCAGCATCGAGTTTTGATATATTCGCTTCGATAAGCTGCTTGAGCCTGTCGATTTCCCACGAAGTTTCGCAAACAGGACACTCAGGAATATTTAGTTGATTTAGCGCTTCGTTGAGGAAGTTTTGCTTTGAGATACTGCTCCACGCCATCTTGTTCGATGACAAATCTCTGGTCGCTCTGACTGCCTCCCTAAGTGCGATTTGTACGTCATTAGAAGTTGCTAAAGCTATCTCCTGTTGAAGCGTCATTAGGTCATTTTCAGCTGCCTTCTTATCGACTACTTTTTTCGTGTCTCCTTCCGAAAAGGTTGCCAATCCCTCAGTGAGGGAAGTGTTGGTTTCCAGTTTTTCAATCTCATTTAAACCAAGTATTTCGCGTCTACTGTTTACTTCCAAGAGTAGATCTTCCGCCTTAAGTTGCGGAATATTAAGTGCCTGAGTGAGTTGTTCAGTGGTAGTGTGTTTTTGACGTTCACATTCCTTTCTGGAACGCTCCTCGGCGTTTGCAATTTTCTGAAAGGTATCACGGAGGTTGCTTAGTTTCTCAAGCTGAAGCAAAGCATTCACTTGAGTTGCACGATCCTTCTTTGTTGAAATAATATATTGAATGAGTTCACGACGCGAGAGAGAAATATTCTTTCTCTCAGCAATTTGATTAAGCGTCTATAAGACGGTTTCGGTCCTTGGATGTATTTTGGGCGCTTGGACCCTCCCCACACTACGGATGATTTTGAATTCTTCGCCAGTTTTCACAACTATTCCGCAGAGGGATACCAATGCCTCTTCAGGATTACTCATGTAATCAACGTGAGGTGCATGTTCTTTGATGGAAACATCACCGCGTCCAACTCCTGACAATCGTGTTATATCGCCAGAAAGAACAAACTCTATCGCGTCGACAATTCCACTCTTGCCAGTCCCGTTTGGTCCGCAAATAGTGAAGTTCTCACCTCCCAAATCTATTTTGAGATCAATAATTCCTCTGAATTTCCGAATGTGTATAGAGACAATTTTAATCATTTGGATCGCCAAATAATGCTGTTCGAAGGGCTTTCTCCGTAAAATGCCCCTGTTCTAGGATGCTGGATCGCAATCGATCGGAAACACCTTGCTCCAAACCTGTCTCTGATAGGTTGGATAAGAAGTCCTCAATAATTTTCTTAGGAAAAAGGCCTTGAAATGAATTTTCCATAGAAGTGAGATACTGTGTTTTACCTTTAATGGATTGATTGTATCATGATCTGAAAAATAGGACGACCTGAGGCTCTCACCCCAGGCCGCCCACTCCCCCAAGGGAGCGTGTGTTAGCATCGTTGGGCGACTCGCTCTTCAAGCCAGTCGAGTACCTCACGCTCAACCCATCCCACCCTGTTAGGCCCGATCTGTACCCTTTTCGGGAATTTGTCGGCTTTCTCCAGACGTGCAATGTGCTGGGGTGAATACAAGACCATTTCCTTGAGCTCTCGCTTACAAAGTAACTTCATCACCATCTCCTGTGGTTAAGGAGATCGCGATCCCCGGGCGTTGGCATAAGCCTGGTCCAGGTGGGTGGGGCTGTAGCGCGGAAGGTGGAGGAAGTACAAGATGCGCGCGCGATCCATCCACAAGGGTGAACATGGCGCCCCCTTGTAACGCAAGAGATTTATGTGACTAAAAAGAGACTAAAACTGATTCAGAAAGGCTGGGATTTCCGCTAAACCCTTGATTTTATTGGTAGCGGAGGAGGGACTTGAACCCCCGACACGCGGATTATGATTCCGCTGCTCTAACCAACTGAGCTACTCCGCCAAGGCTGGGTTGTTGCCAGGGCCTGGGCGTTAGTCGTGATTTGGCCTGTGGTCAACTGAGCAGGGGAAAATTTCCGCCGTGGGTTTCGCCGTCGCGCGCGACGCCTTATGCCAGCGGCAAGATTGAATGACTCTTATATTCGCTGGTATAAGGGCAGCGACTGCGGCCCCCGTATCGGCCCCGAGACAAGCTAAGAAAGCGCCTCGGGGTATAAGCGAAGGGGAGGCGAAACGCGAAGCGTTTCTGCCGTGAGTATCCATGATAAATCAAGGAGCAATTTGTGACCATTTTCTGTTTTCCCGCAAGAGGGCATTTGCCAGCGTGATCAGCTTAGGCATCACGGCGATGAGGGCGACTTTTTTCGGCTTTCCGGATTCTACAAGGCGGCTCTAAGAAACCCTTTAGGTCTTCATTGTATCGCATGGCAACCAAGGAAGGCATGTAGAGGGCATTGCGTACAGGAGCTCTTCCCCCCTTGATACGGGCGACACCCTTAAGCGTTCCTGATTGGGATTGCATAGGAGCCAAGCCAGCTAGAGCGCCGATCTTTTTCTGACTGAGCGTGCCAAGCTCTGGCATGTTGGTCACAAGGGATATGGCTGTTCGTGCCGCAATCCCTGGGATTGTGATCAAGATGTTAAAGCGCTCCAAGAGATCAAGATGGGCTTCGATGAGCTTCTTGGTCTTGAGGGTTAGCTGTTCGATCTCCTTTTCGAGGGTCTTGAGCATTCTCGTTGCAAGCCTCACAGCGGCCTTATCGGTAACGACTTTCTTCGTGTTGCTCCACTGCGTTTGCGTTTGCACAAGCCCTTGATGAAGACTTTGGTATTCCCCAAGAGTTTCAATGACTTCATCGCGTATCTTGGTGGGCTCAAGGGGAAGGGTTTGGCCCATGAGTGCCAGGATTTTCGCATCGACCTTATCGGTTTTTGCGAGTTGGCCGATGCTGTTGGCAAAGCATCGCGCTTGCCAAGGGTTGACCTTTGCGTAAGCGATTTGGGCTTGAGCAAGGCTCCGTTCCAAGGCTCTGTGATAGAAGCCAGTTGCCTCAAAAACGACCAGGCAAATCTGAACCGTCCCGGGTTTATCGGCGGGTGATTTGTTCAAATGTTAGGCGGCTAGATCATAGCCATGTTTTTCTTTTAAGTATGTCTCCTCTTTTTGGCTAGGGGTTAGGTATCCGATGGATGAGTGGATGCGTTTGGTGTTGTACCACTTGATCCACCTGGCGGTTTGCCACTCGACATCTGCTCTGGATTTCCAGGGGCCGATGCGCTCAACGACCTCTGTTTTGTACAGGCCGATGGTGCTTTCTGCGAGCGCGTTGTCGTAGCTGTCGCCCACGCTGCCCACCGACATATCAACGCCTGCCTCTTCTAGGCGTTCGCTGTATTTGAAGGACATGTATTGGCTGCCGCGATCACTATGGTGAATGGGCTTGATGCCATCTACCGATATGGGTCTGCGTTGATGCAGGGCCTGCTCCAGGGCGTCCAGCACGAAGGCCGTTGTCATAGAGGTGCTGACCTTCCACCCCACCATGCGCCGTGCAAACACGTCGATGACGAAGGCCACATAGACATCTCCCTGCCAGGTTTTGACGTAAGTGAAATCACAGACCCATAACTGGTTAGGGTAAGAGGCATGGAACGCCCTGTTCACCCGATCCTCTGGGCAGGGCAGTGCCTTATCAGGATTGGTGGTGATGACGGGCTTTCCCCGCACCAGGCCTTGATAACCAGCCCTTTGCATCAATCGCTCTACCGTGCACTTGGCGATGGCATAGCCTTCAGACTTGAGCTGATGCCAAACCTTGCGGGTGCCATAAATGCCATCGCTCTCATCATGATAGACGCGCTTGATCTCAGCAAGATCAGCCTCATCCTGATTTGCCTTACGACTGCGCAGATCAGGGTTGCGCGCCATAGAAGCATGACGGCGATAGGTTGAGGGCGCGATGGACAAAACCTTCGCCATCGGCTCGGCACCGAACTCTTGGATATGATCGCTCATAAAGCTCACGACTTGGGAAACGGGCGGCCGAGCTCCGCCTGTGCGAAATAAGCCGAGGCCTTCTTCAAGATCTCATTGGCTTGGCGAAGGTGGCGGACCTCACGCTCCAGTTCTTTGATCCGCGCCTTATCTTCCGTGTTCAAACCAGGGCGCTCACCTGCATCCTTCTGGGCCTGATGACACCAGGAGCGAAGGCTATCGGGAGAACAGCCTAAGCTGCTGCCAACGGCGATATAGGCCGCTTTATCACTGGCATAGGAACCACGCTGCTCGGACAGCATCCGCACAGCACGCTCACGAAACTCCGCATTATAACGGGGGTGTATCTTTTGTTCGACATGGGTCTTCCTTAGAGAATTGGACCCGCCGATAAACCCGGGACGGTTCACTGAGGCATGGAACTTCCTTGCCAATGACCCAAGGCGCACAATGTCGGTGACTAAACGCGATTGGGCAACGGTCATTTAATTTTTCCGTTGGTATCAACGGTCTTTGTGCCTCGCTTAAGCTCTTTGTTCACACTATAGCGCGACAAACAAGATGAGAATCTTTGGTCGCGACGTTTGCGGTTATGAGCATGGATCCTCGCTCGTATCGTGCGCTGATGAGTTCGAATAGCACGCTCGTTTAAGCCTGATCCTTGGTGACGTAATACCAGCGGCAAGTATGAGTGACTCTTATGTTCACCGGTATAAGGGCCGCGACCGCGGCCCCCGAAGCGGCCCCGAGATCGGCTAAGAAAGCGCCTCGGGGTATAAGCGAAGGCCTCGTCGGAAGCGAAACGCAACGCGTTTTTGCCGTGAGGCACGAAACGGTCATAAAAAGGTCACTTTTGTGACCGCTGGTATGACGGCTTAAAATGACGCATCGGGTGTGCTGGCTTTCCGCTTTGTTATGAACTCACAGAGCGCTTCGTCGATAGCAGGGTCGAGGGTAGGCGCCTCATAGTCTTGCAGCATGCGGCGCATTTTACGGTTGGCTAATTCATAAGTGTCGGGACTGCCGTCCTCGGCCCAAGTTTCATAGGGCCGATAGTCGAGCAGTTTGCTGTCGTAAAAGGCCGTTTTCATGTGACGTTTCGTATGCGCAGCACCCAAGTAATGGCCGCGCGGCCCAACCTCGCGAAAGGCGTCCATGGCTTGACCATCATCGCTCAAGTCCGGGCCTTGGCTTAGCTTTTGCAACATGGCGAGTTGGTCGGCGTCCATGACCAGCTTTTCCTTGGAGGAAACCAACCCCCCCTCAAGCCATCCTGCCGCGTGCAACACAAAATTGGTGCCCGCCAGGAGAGTCGCATTAAGAGAGTTGGCGGTTTCGTAAGCCGCTTGCGCGTCGGGTAGTTTGGATGCGCACAGCGACCCGCCCGAGCGAAACGGCAGCCCAAGTTTCCGCGCCAGCTGTGCCATGCCATAAATGATGTGGCTAGGCTCGGGCGTGCCAAAGGTCGGCGCGCCTGATTGCATGGACATGGAGGCGGCGAAGGTGCCAAAAATCGCCGGAGCGCCAGGGCGCACTAACTGGGTATAGGCCAGGGAGGAGAAGAGTTCAGCCAGAGCCTGGGTCATGACTCCCATGGCCGAAACGGGAGCCATGGCCCCAGAGATCAGGAACGGTGAGGTGATGACCGCCTGGTGGTTTTCGGCATAGACCTCCAACGCGCCCATCATGGTATCGTCGAGGGCGAGGGGCGAATTGAGGTTAATCAGGGAAGTTGCGCAGGCCTGGTTATGGACAAAGTTCTCACCAAAAACGATTTTTAGCATGTCCACCGTATCTTGGGCGCGTTCGGGCGCGGTAACCGAGCCCATGATCGGCTTGTCCGAATACTTGAGATGGGCATAAACCATGTCGAGATGGCGCTTGTTGACCGGCACGTCCACAGGCTCGCAGACCGTGCCACCTGAATGATGCAGAGCGGGCGAAAGGTAGGTCAGCTTTACGAGGTCTTCAAAGTCCGCCATGGTCCCGTAACGACGCCCGCCGTCCCGGTCCATAACAAAGGGCGGGCCGTAGACGGGGGCAAAAACCGTGCGGTTACCGCCGATGGGCACCGATCGATCCTTGTTGCGTGCATGCTGGACAAAGGTCCCCGGCAGGGTTTGCATCAGATTGCGGCACCAGCCCTTGTCGAAGCGCACGTTGTGAATAGTCTGATTTTTCACCCCCGACCCCGACGGCGATTCCACAAGCGTGACGGCTTGGCCAGCATCGGCGAAGGCCTTGGCCGCCCGATGGCAGTTTACCAAATCCAATCCCACTTCCTGCAACAAAATCTCAGCATTTTTGAGGGCCAGTTCCAAACTCTCGTCGTGGAACAAGTCGTAGGTAGGGATTTTACGCTCAATGGGAGGCAATTGCTGGTCAAGGGCAACAGCTTTGCGCGCGGCGGCGCGATTAGCACCTCGGCGGCGGCGAGCGTCGGTCATACACGTCTCCTCTGATACCAGGGGTCGTCTCAATGCCCCGTGAGTTGCGTTCACGCGCCACGCGGGCCGCGCTCCCTCTTGGTCGATCGTCCTTGAAAAGACCAGGTTTTCAATTCTCTCGACTCTGCATCCACCAAGGGTTCCACGAGTCAAACCCTCGCGGCGTTCCCATGAGAAGCTTGGCCCCCAGGGCGGAGTCCAAGTAGAACTAGTTGAATACCATCGGCGCCCATCAAAAACTCAAAGCCACTCAACGAATTCAGTAAATGTGCAAGAGCCTTTAAGGAATCCTGCCATCTCGAAGGTGCCCAAGCGCGACACGCCTTGGGAGGCGAGCGTCCCTAAACCTTATTATACCAGCGGCAATTATAAATGACTCTTATGCTCGCTGGTATAAGGGCCGCGACTGCGGCCCCCGTAGTGACCCCGAGATCGGCGGACACGCGCCTCGGGGTATAAGCGAAGGGGAGGCGAAACGCGAAGCGTTTCTGCCGTGGGATCGAAAATTTTCATAAATGGGTCACCATTTATGAAAATTGGTATAAGACCGAGCCACGCCATGGGTGAAACACTATCTCCTTTCACGACATCATTCAATCGGAGTCTTTACCTTGGGGAGCCGAACCGAGCATCATACATTTCTGCAAGCTGGCGGCTTGCGTAAATTGAGTGCCTAGCGCAAACGCGGGCCATGGAACGACGGGTTTTAGACGCCATCGATTTGCAGATTCTCAACACCCTGCAGTCGGCGGGACGTACCTCCAATATCGCCCTAGCGCGGGAGGTGGGAATTTCGGCGCCGCCGTGCTTGCGCCGTGTGCGACGGCTGGAATCCTTGGGCGCGATCCAGTCCTACCACGCTAAGTTGGCCCCGGACGTGCTGGGCTACCCCATCACGGCCTTCACCCACGTCGGCTTGATTTCTCAGGCCGAAACCGATCTCGCTACCTTCGAGGCCCTGACCCGATCGTGGCCAGAAGTCCGTGAATGCCACATGCTTATGGGCGAAGATGACTTCCTATTAAAGGTCGTGGCGACGACCGTCGATCACTACAACGAGTTTATTACCCAGCAACTTACCCCTGCCGCCAACATCAAGCACGTCAAATCGGCGCTCGCGATCCGCGCTTCCTTCACCAAACCTGGAGTTCCCGTCAATCACGGGGAGACTTGAATGAAACCCAAGGGTAATTGCAAACGACCCTTGTTGAGTTCAACCCTCAAGCTGCCACTGAAACTTCTCTATATCCCGTTTTATTCACGGTGATGGTGGATTTTGTGATCTGGTCGGAGTTTCGCGGGATTTTGAGGCAGGCTGGTTTGGAGATTTTGACCCTTGGAGGATTGGTGTAGGGTCTTGAAGGTATCGTGGCGTAATACCAGTTCACCTTAAAGCAGACTCTTTATGAACTGGTATAGGGCCGCGACTGCGACCCCCGTAGCGACCCCGAGACAAGCTAAGAAAGCGCCTCGGGGTATAAGCGGAGGCCCCGTCGGAGGCGAAACACGAAGCGTTTCTGCCGTGAGACATAAAACGGCTGAAAAAGTGTCAACTTTTTTGCCGTTGGTATCATAATTCCTCTGGTATCATTCTACCTCGCTAGAATCGGTCCCTTGTTGAAGCAACCGGTCTTGGTCAGTCTCGGGCGCGAGGCCGCCAACGGGGGGATGAAGGTCGAGGTCGGTAGGGAAAGCGTAACCCTGGGCCGTAGCGCGCACCAGGGCTTGGCGCGCCAAGCCGTCGAACCGACCGAACAGGGGTTCGACTTGGGCGAGCATTGCGGACCGATCAACCTGTTCCATGGGTCGTCCGAAGGCCGAGGATACCTGGAACAAATTGACCAAGCGCGCCACATCCTGGGTGCGATTTTCCCCCGCCGCGTGGAACGTCGCCGGGTTGAACCAGAGCAAATCGCCCGTCTGCAAGGGCAGTTGTACGCACCGATTCTCAAAGTAGGCGCGAAAAGCCGGGTCGTGAAAGGCCAGGTATCCCAGATCGTACCCTTGGCTGCGCGGCAGCAGTTTGGTTGGGCCGCTTTCGACGCTCATGTCCACATGGGCTATGGCCCCCTGCAAGGTCAAGGCCGCGGTCAAGGCGTGGGCATGGGCGGGCCACTGAGCCGCTTGCTGCTGGCTCATGAACCCCAGGTGGTAGTCGCGGTGCGCCGTTTGCGCCTGGCCCCCCGGGCGTACCAAGTTCACTTGCGCGGTCATTTGATAGCGCGGCCCCAACCAGGCCTCCGCCGCTGCGTCGATCCACGGGTTGGCGTAGTAGGCAGCAAAGTTTCCTGGGTCGGTGCGGGCGTGCTTCTCTAGGCTGTTCCAGATGCGGTCATTGTTGCCCGCCGCGGCAAAATGATCACCGCCGCCGCCCTGCTCGGCCCGTTCTTGGGCGATGATCTGGTCAAAGACTTGGCTGGCGTGCTCGACAGTTGCGCGGTCAGGCGTCGCCCCGGCGATCACGAATACGCCCGCGCCGTGCAAGAGGACCTGCGCCCATTCGTCCAACAAGCTGGCGCGACGCGCGTCGTGCAAATGGTCGATCAGGTCCGCGGCTTCGTAGACGGGCACGCCTTCGGGCATGCGCGCGGCGTGCGCGGGCGCAGGCGAAGACGCTTCCACCAGAGCTTGAAAAGCCCTAAGGTCTATGGCTTGAGGATCGAGTCTTTGGGTCATGGGGTCCAATTCTCCTTTAGTAAGTCGGCCGCTTTCCGCTGCACTGTTTCGGCGCCGGCGGTGAGGATCGCCAGTCGGTCAAAAACCTCTGGCTGCGCACGCAAACACGTGCGCAGTCCCGCGCCAAAGGCCTGGCGCAGCTCGGTCCCGATGTTGAATTTGCGCACGCCGTAGTCGCACGCGAGGCGTGCCCGGTCAGCTTGGCGGATCCCCGAACCGCCGTGCAGGACCAGCGCCCGATCCGTCGCCTCTGCAATTTTGCCGATGCGCTCCCAATCGATCTGGGCCTGCGCCTTGGTATGCAGATGCCGGTTGCCGACCGACACCGCCAAGCAATCGCATGGCACCTGCGCTAGAAACGTTGCGACCTCCAGCGGGTCGGTGCCGTGGCTGGCGGCACCGCCTGCATAGCCCACCTGACCCAGTTCCGCCTCCACCGACGCCTGACTGCCCGCCACCAAATCGCACACGGCCGCCGACAGGTCCATATTATGCGCCAAGGACAAGAGGGACCCGTCTATCATGAGGCTGGTAAAGCCGGCGTCCAGCGCCGCCTTGGCCTCATCGACGGTTTGCCCGTGGTCAAGGTGCGCCACGACGGGAACGCTGGCGCCAGCGCCCGCGTGCGCGAACATGCGGCCCCAAATCTCAATCGGCATATGGGCGCGCGCGCCAGGGCCCGCCTGCAAGACCAGCGGCACGCCCACCGCCTCCGCCGCTGCCACGTAGGCGGTCACATCTTCCCAGCCCAAGCACACGAGACCCAGGCACGCCCGCTGGCGCGCTGCTGCTGCAGCCAGAACAGGTTTCAGCGATACAAGCGGCATCTAGGCTACCCAACGGCGCGCGTGCGAATCAAAGAGGACCCTCATTTGAACTTGGCTACCATATCTTTGATGCCTGGAATGGTCTCGACCTGGTAGGCGTGGGTCGGGTGGAAATACTGCACCAAAGGTCGCTGCGAGTTTCCTGCCAGAATGGTGAAGTAGTACATTTCGTATCCTGGAGCGGCGACGCACGGGTGGTAGCCTTGGTCGATTTGAAAGGTCGATCCATCGATCACATGGACGGCCTCGCCGATGCCGTTGGCCTCACGCTGCAGCAGTTGCAGGCCAAAGCCGTGGGCGGGGCGAAAGCGGAAATTGTAGACCTCGTCGTGGTGCGATTCCTTGGGCAGGCGGTCCTGATCGTGCTTATGCGGGGGAAACCCGGACCAGCCACCCGCCCCGACCGTATAAAGCTCCGACACTAGCAACCGCCCGACCTTACCCGGTGGGTTTTGGCCGAGCAGATGCTTAATTTTGCGATGGGTCTTGGTTTCGTCGCTGCCGTACTGCACCAGGTCGATGTGCTCAGCGCGGACGACGAAGGGGGCATAGGCCTCGGTGCACTTGGCCCCTGCTACGAATACTTCGGTTGGTGTCTCGGCCTTGATTTGTGCGGTGGCACTCAGGGGCACATAGACCGCGTTGGGTTCACCGTCCCAAACGGAGGCACCGCGCCCGCCCACGTGCTCCGTTGACCAAGGGCCTACTTTTACCGAAATGGTCCCTGTGGCGGGGCATAGGCAGGTCTCATACCCTGGTACTTGGCTAGTAAAAGTCTCACCTGCCTTCAGTTTAACTATGTTGAAGTAGACCAGCGGGGTTCGGGGGTCGTCGCAATCGACGACGGCCTGATTGGCGTTATCGTAGGGGGGAATGTGCATGACCTCAGAGCTCCATAAAGGCAAAAACATCGGACTCGCGCGGCATAGCGCTGGCGCAGCCGGGCCGGGAGACGACAAGGGCCGCACAGGCGGACCCAAAGCGCACGGCCTCAGCCACCGTATGGCCTTTGTAAAGCTGACTTATGAGCCCACTCATGAAACTGTCGCCTGCTCCGAAGGGCTTCAGTGCCGACACAGGAAAGACGTTAAAGGCTTGTTCGCTGCCGTCGGGCATGAGCGCAATGGCACCCTCCGCGCCACGCTTATAGATCAGTAAGCGATGATTGGGCGCGATCGACCGGGCGTAGGTAAGGGGGTCGCCACGACCGGCCAGCAAGGCAAACTCCTCCTCATTTCCCACCAGCAGATCGGTGTGGGCGAGCGCGGTCGTGTAGGTCTGTCGGGCAGCCTCGGCGCTTGGCCAAGTATAGGCACGGTAGTCGAGGTCGAGGACCGAACACTGAGCCGCTTGCAATGCCGCCAAGGTCGCTCCCCGGCTCGGTTCGCGCGCGAGGGCGGTACCCGTGGCAATAAGGATTGGCGCCTCCACGGCAGGCGCCTCATGAAGTTGCAAATCCGACGCGCCGTTGCGATAGATGACCACTTGGCTATCGTCGGGGCGTGTTTCAGCAAGGGCAAGACTGGTGCGCGAGCCATCGACAAGGCCCTCGGGCGTCAAGTGATCGACCCCTTCGTCGGCCAGAACGCGCCGAACAAAGTCGCCAACGGGATCGGCGCTAACGGGGGCGATCAAACCGGTTCTGACCCCCAGACGTGCCAGCGCCACCGCGATATTGCCTGCCGACCCGCCCATGTCGGCGCGAAAGGTCTGTGCGTCGCGGGTCTTGGTGCCAGCGGGCTCTGGGTAAAGATCAAGGCCCGCCCGGCCCAAAACAACCATGTCAAACCGATGGGCGGCTTGTCGTTGGGGAACTAGCGCGTCCAAGCGGAAATTACCTGTTCGTAGTTCTGCGTCATCTGCGCCTTGGCGTCGTCTGCATCCAAGGCCCCCGCGAACCAACCCTTGGCCGCCTCGCCAAAAATACTGCGGCCGATAGCAAACCCCTGACAGAGCGGTTCCTGCGCGGCCTTGCTCAGCGCAGTCGGCAAGTGCGCAATGGGCGCATCAAGACCGAGCACGAGAATGCCGCGGCAGTGGGGGTCTTGGCCGGTAATTAGGGCGTTCCAACCCGCCCAAGTCTCCGCCTCCTGACCTGGGGCTGGCAAAGGCAATTTCCACCAGTCGGGAAAAATACCCGCTCCATATACTCTCGCCATGTTGTCCCGCGTTGTGGAAGCAGTCACGGGGAGATCCAAAGGAGGTATGACCTCAACCAACAGGTCTAGGGTCCAAGTTCGGCACGCGACACTCACCTCGTGCAGTGTCCTAAGTTGCTGGTCCCAGAGCGCATCCCCATCGTCAGGATGGGCAAAGATCAAACACTTGACGGCGACCTCGCGCGGCCATTCCCGCAAATGGCTTGCAAGGGACACTCCCCCTTCCAGTCGCAGGGGCCGTGAGCCCGGCAATTCGATCGGCGAGGCCAGCCACAAATCCCGATCGGCCAGTTGAAACAGAGCTTTTTGACCGAAGCGACGATCGCACAGGACCCCCAACTGTCGGTTTGGATGCCGCGCCTGCGCGGCTTGCACAACCTGCGCGCACAGGGTTTTGAACTGGCCAATTTTGACAGGATCGTCGCACAAGGCTTGCAACTGGCTGCGATGATCGAAAGCGAAGGCAAGCACGTTTTGCCATCGGCGCGCGCGGGTCGTCGACCAATGAATCTGGGTTAAAGCGGGATCTTCGCGCAGGCGCCGATGGGCGCTGCCTCCGATCAAGAAGGTCTCTAGCTCCACGCGCGAGGGGTACGACGGCGCGCAAGCATGGCGGGACACAGCAAAAGCACCGCAGGCATTGGCCATGCGGCACGCCGCCTCCCAATCGCGCCCTTCCATTCGCCCTGCCACCAGACCGCCCATGAAGGCGTCACCCGCGCCCAACACATTGAAGACCTCAATCGGGAATCCTTCCACGACCAGACCTTGCGCCAAGGTCGTAGGAATTGGACCGTCGAAGACGACGCACCCGTCGGCACCCAACTTGACGACAAAGGTCGCCTCGGTAAGGGCGCGCAAGGTACGCAGGCAAGTCATGGTCTCAGCGGCGCCACCGGCTATATGAAATTCCTCCTGCGTTCCGACCACTACGTCCAAATGGGGCATGATGGCTTGCAGATGCGCTGTCACCCCGTCAGAGGCGATGAAACGCGTCTCCCCATCGCCCTTATCAGTGAGTCCCCAAAGCACGGGGCGATAGTCCAAATCGATCCAGCGTTGAGTTTGATGCTGCGCCGCGAGTTTGAGCGCATGGAACGAAGCGGCCTTAGTCCTCGCAGTGGAAAAGTGCGTGCCGCTTGTCACCACCGCTTTGGCGCGGGCGATCAATCCCTCGTCGATATCCGCGACGCTCAAGTTCATGTCGGCGCAGTTTTCGCGAAAGAAAATCAGCGGGAATTGCGTCTCATCACGGATACCCAACATTGCCAGCGCGGTCATGGCGCTCTGATCGACCGTCACATGAGTCGTATCGACGCCTTCGCGCGCCAACTCCTCACAAATGAAGGTTCCCATGGCGTCGGGCCCGACGCGGCTGATAAGCGCTGTGCGCTTACCCAAACGCGCGACGCCGATCGCTGTGTTGGTCGGGGACCCGCCGATATATTTGGAAAAGCTGCCCATGTCCTCCAACCGGCCGCCAATTTGGTCGCCGTAGAGGTCTACGCCTGCGCGGCCGATCATCACAGCGTCGAGGGACTCATCCAAGGTCAACAGAATTTTCTTTCACTTTTAACATGAAACAGAATATTTATTCTGTTAGGACAAGTCATGTCAAAAGGAAAGGCACAAGGTATATGAAAGTTGCACTGTGTGGCGCGGGTCGCATCGGCAAAGTCCATGCCATGGCCCTGGCGGGCAACACACGTGCAGCGCTCGCCTGCGTGATCGACCCCCATGGCCCCAGCGCGCAGGCCTTGGCGGCCCAGTGCGGCGTCCCCGTCATGACCGAAGCCGAGGCCTTTGCCGACCCCGCCATCGACGCTGTCCTGATCGGCAGCTCCACCGATCAGCACGCCCGGCAAATCGTCGCCGCCGCCACGGCGGGCAAGGCGATTTTCTGCGAAAAGCCCATCGATCTGGATATTGAACGCGTGCGCCAAGTTCTTGAGCATCTGCAGCGTCGCCCAGTTCCCTTCATGCTCGGGTTCAATCGCCGCTTTGATCCGAACTTTGTCTCTCTCAAGGCCCAAATCGACGCAGGAGTTATCGGGAAAGTTGAGATGGTCACGATCCTGAGCCGCGACCCCGACCTGCCCCCCATCGACTACCTCCGCACCTCGGGCGGCATCTTTCGCGATATGATGATCCACGATTTCGACATGGCCCGATTCCTGGTCTGTGAGGAGTTTGTCCATGTCCAGGCCATGGGATCGGTGCAGGTCGACCCGGCGGTTGCCACCGCAGGGGATCTCGATACGGCCATTGCGACCCTAAGGACGGCGTCGGGCACTTTGGTGTCGATCAGCAACTCCCGCCGCGCCACCTATGGTTACGATCAACGCATCGAAGTTCACGGCGCCAAGGGCATGCTAAGGGCCGACAACGTCCGCGAAAGCACGGTCGTCCTCAGCAATCAGGACGGCATCCGTTTTGAGAAACCGCTGCATTTTTTCTTGGAACGCTACGCCACCGCCTACGCCAACGAAATCGAGGCCTTCGTCGCCCTGACACTCGATGGCAAAACCGACGTACCCGACGCCCGCGACGGCCTTAAGGCGCTAGAACTGGCCGAACGGGCCTTGGCAAGTCTTGCGTAGGCCTAAGAACCCTAGAATTCTATGTTCAGTCAACTGATGGCCCTCTAACAACGAAAAGATCAACCAATCTATGGATCGACCTGCGTCTGAACGCCAAACCCGAATATAGCCCCCACCCAATGTCATCCAGCGCGAAGCGAAGTCGCAGGATCCATCACCAGCTGTTTCCAATTCGCGCGGAACGCCGTAACAAAGAGCGGAACAGTCCACCAAGAATCAGCCCCGTCCGCTTTAGCGGCAGACGTTCAGTGATGGATGCTGCGACTGCGCGCAGCATGACATCGCGAGGGAATGTCGGGAATCTAGACCACCGTCACCCAGCGCGCAGCATGACATCGCAAAGGGATGTCGGGACTCTAATACCAGCGGCGGTAACTTTTGACTCGTGAAAATACGCGGAATCCTGGAAATTTTTCGCCAATGATACGCAGCGTATCACGTCAATCACACAAAGAAATTGGAAACACGTCAATTGATCCCGCCGTTGGTATAAGTGCCCCAGAATTCCATGTTCGGTCAACTGTTGGCCCTATAAGAACGGAAAGATACGCTGACCTATGGATCGACCTGCGTCTGAACGCCAAACCCGAATATAGCCCCCACCCAATGTCATCCAGCGCGAAGCGAAGTCGCAGGATCCAGCACGGATCGGTGGCAGGAAGTAAAGACGGCACGAACCTAGTGCCGTGCCAAACGACGCCCAACAAGCACGTTTCCAAGGGGAGAGGCGATTTGGTTTTCCACTGCGATTCTCGCCTAGGATTTCGCGCGAACCTAAAACAAATTTGTAGCTAGCAACTGTAGAGTTGAGTGATGAACCAATTTGGTCTAGCGTTTTTGACGCGTTCCGATGACGTGACATAGTTGCAATACGTTTTTGTACATCAAACGCAGAAACTCTTCCAACGTTCCTCAAATGAACCAAGCTTTGGCCCTTTTTTGGGTAGTTTCAGACTAAGTCCAGACAGCTTAGAGTAATGTGCTTTCAATTCATCTTTGATTGAGATACGCCCGTTGCTAGGATCAACGGCGATCTTATTGGCATCGTAAAGTCTATGCAGGTCGGATCGTAACAAGATTGAATTTGATCTTGCATTCATTGAACCACCGTCAGCATGGGGCCGTATGTGCGCTGCCTCAAGGGCGTCGGGGATACTATTTCCAGAAAAAGTACATCTATGATCCCAAAGTTCCATTGCTTCGCGCCGAAATTCTGGGTGACCTTTCCGATTTAACCCCTTTATGTACTCATATTGGAAGTTATCATCTTCTATTGGTTTTTCGTTACTTGGTAAGACTTGAAAGTCATTTTCACTCCAAAATCTTCTTTTTCTGCTGCGGGACTGAACACCAAGTTTTTCGCAATATTTATTGTAACGTTTTTCCATAGCTTCATTGAAGTCCGGTTCTCCCAAAAGTAAGCTAAGTTTAGCTGTTGTCCTTCCGCCGTGTCCTGGATCTTTTTTGTGCTCGGAAAAAGTGTTCTGAGGATATCCAACAAACCGTGACGGTACAAACCTGTATTCTTCTCGGTTGCGATAAACAATAAAATTAATTCCCCTCTTCACAAAATTAAACGCATCTTCGTCTTGTTTCTCGATTCGTTTGTCGAAATAACGTATATTCACACGAATTTCATCAATTTCCTCAATCAGTTTGCGACTCATATGATTAGCTCCTTCTTCTTGATTAAATGTATAGATTGATCAGAAATTCTATTGTGAGATATCACTTTCGAAATAGTGAACAACACAAAAGGAGTCAACGACTGGCCTGCTGTTCCACTTACGTTTGAGCACCAAGTTTCAATAGTCATGGCAGGAAGTTCTAAATCGGATAAAGGTTATTTAACCTCTCTGTGGATAAAACGCGATTAATTCTGATGCGGAGATGGATCCTTCCGCCCCATCCGTTGTCAACTGGAGATGGATTCTGCGACCTCGCTGCGCTCGGCGCAGAATGACGTTTTTCTTTGGCGATGTTCAGGCGATAATCGGTCGCTTGAGGTGCGTTGCCTTGCCCAGTAAAAGGGTGGGCGTAGTGTTGCTCAATTTCTGAAAACTTCCCGATTTTTAAGCGTTCCTTCGGGCGTCCCGCGCGCCCGCCGAAGGAAGCGCGTTGGACACGGTCCGATACTGGCATGCGAACGAGCAGGTTGGATTTTCTGTGGGTATTCGATTGCGCTCACCGCACCATCGACTGAATAGCAGGATAGGGAAACAGCTGGTCGGCGCGTTGCGTCCGGCCCGTCGGCAGAACGATCCGCACGTGGTGGCGCGCCAAGTCCGCGGCGTTTTCGACGCCGCAGGAATGGGCGATCATGCTGACTTGGTCGTTGAGCGAGCGCGCGTAGGTCGCGACCTTCACCGCCTTGTCGGCGGGGTTGAGGCCACGTTGCAAGCGCTTGTCGTTGGTCGTGATGCCCGTAGGGCAGGTGTTTTGATTGCACTTGAGCGCCTGAATGCACCCCAGGGCGAACATGAAGCCGCGCCCACTGACCGCCCTGTCCGCCCCCAGGGCTAGGGCGTAGGCAACGTTGGCAGGGGTGGCTAACTTGCCGCTCGCCACCACACGCACACGGTCCTTTAAACCATGGGCGATCAGCCGGTCGCTTAAGATCACCAGAGCCTCGTAGAGCGGTAGGCCCACATGGTCCATGAGCGGCATGGGGCTGGCCCCTGTGCCGCCTTCGCCGCCATCGACGGTGATGAAGTCAGGGGCATGGATGGCGCCGCGCCGCAAGATGGCTTGGCACAAGTTGTCCAAAAAGAACTCGTCGGAGAAGACGGCCTTGAACCCAACGGGCTTGCCCGTGGCCCCACGTACCAAGGCGATCATGTCCAAAAGCGAATCCGAGTCCTTGATTTCTGGGTGGCGATTGGGTGAGATTGCATCCTGCCCCACCGGGATGCCGCGAATGCGCGCGACTTTCTCATTGATCTTGGCCCCAGGCAAAATGCCGCCCTTGCCAGGTTTGGCCCCTTGGGAGAGCTTGATCTCAAACATTTTGATTTGATCGTCCGCACCCAGGGCCTTCAGCTTGTCCATATCAAACCCGCCCTCAAGCTTGCGGACACCGAACTTGGCCGTGCCAATCTGAAACACCAAATCAGGCGCCCCATCGCGATGCGGCGGCGCCACCGCGCCCTCGCCCGTGTTGATCCAAATCCCTGCCTGACTGGCCCCGCGCGAAAGCGCCCGGATAGCCGGACCGCTCATGGCCCCGTATGACATGCCCGATATGTTGAAAATCGACGGGCTGAAGTAGGGTTTGGCGCAGTAAGGGCCAAACTCCATGGAAGCAGCGGGCCGTGTTTCCTCTGCCAATTTCGGGAAGGGCGCATTGATAAAAATCGGCGTGCCAGGGATATCCAAGGGCTTGGTGGAGCCAAAGGCGATGGTCTGCCCGCCCGCTTTGGACGCCTGATAGACCCATTCCCGCTGCGCACGATTGAACGGCAACTCCTCCCGGTCCATGGCAAAGAGGTACTGACGGAAAAACTCACCAAGTGTTATGAACAGACCGCGAAACCGTCCAATGACGGGATAGTTGCGTCGGACAGCGTCACTGTGTTGGGTAACATCGCGGACCCACAGGGCACCAACTGTCAAAACCAGTCCTAGGAACCCAAAAAAGAGTCCATAGGCCAAAATCTCTAGCATAGAGGTGTCTTAAGGGATCTCCTGCTCAGTGCAAGACCTGGTCGCTCTTGCCTTCCAACCCTGCCCGCAGCTTTTGACGCAGCTGGTCCAAGGGCACCAGATGCCCTTCCAAATCGACATGCCAAAAGGTCCAGCCATTGCACGAAGGCGCGCCTTGCACCCCTGCGCCAACTTGATGGATCGACCCCCGCAGCGCCGATGTCACCAGCGTTCCGTCTGACGCTACACGCGCCTTGAACCGTCTCGACGGCCCGTGCAGGGTCGTGCCAGGACGAATCAGCCCTTGTTCCAGCAAGTTCCCGAACGGGATCCGCGGCTCGGTTTTCTTCGACTTTATTTCCGTCATTTCAGCGCGGCACGGCACGACCCCCTCAATGCGCTGTCGCGCTGCTTTAGCGTAAGTCTGGTCTTGGTCAATTCCGACAAAGTGTCGATTGAGCAGGCGCGCCACGGCCCCTGTGGTTCCCGACCCCATGAAAGGATCAAGGATACGGTCCCCAGGCTTAGTCGTGGCCGAAATGACACGGTAGAGCAGCGCCTCAGGCTTTTGCGTCGGGTGCAGTTTTTTGCCGTCCGGACCCTTGAGGCGTTCATGGCCAGTGCACAAGGGTAGGATCCAGTCCGAACGCATTTGCAGATCGTCGTTGAGGGCCTTCATCGCCTCGTAGTTAAATGTCGGTCGAGCGTCTTTGGCTTTGCTACACCAGATCAACGTTTCGTGCGCGTTGGTAAAACGTGTTCCCTTGAAATTCGGCATGGGATTGGACTTGCGCCAAATTATGTCGTTCAGCATCCAAAACCCTAAATCCTGCAGAGCCGTCCCCAGCCGGAAAATATTGTGGTAGGTCCCAATCAGCCAAAGTCCGCCGTTGGGCTTTAGAACGCGGCGACATTCTTGCAGCCAAGCCCGCGAAAAAGCGTCGTAAGCCGCAAAATTCTCGAACTGGTCCCAGTCGTTGCGAACGGCGTCAACCGCGCTGTGATCGGGGCGCGACAAATCCCTTTGCAGTTGCAGATTATAGGGAGGATCGGCAAAGACCAGGTCCATGGACTGATCTGGAAGTTGCTTTAAAAGTTCAAGGCAATCGCCCACCAAAATGGTGTCAGTGGCCCGTGCCACATCAATAAAATCGGTCATCAAAATCTCAAAAAAATAGGTAAAAAGTCTGTGATTGGCAGTGACGACCCGCTTGCTTCTGGTCAACACGATCTAAGATTTTCGATTTTTTTTGCCCCTTTTATGGTGCTTCTGTCACATTTTTATGTCACACGGCAGAAACGCGTTGCGTTTCGCTTTTTTGGTGCGGTCTCACCTCGCTCGCTCAGCCCGACCGCGCGACGGGGCCTTTGCTTATACCCGAGGCGCTTTCTTAGTTTGTCGCGGATAAATCAGCCGATATCAAGAATCACCTTTAGTGACCGCTGGTGTAACGCCCCTAAAGGATCGGCGATGGTGCGGGGTTGGGCCCTGGTCCTTCAGCGCTCGGCGATGACGCGCGGTTGGGTAGCCGGCGTTCTGCGCCCAGCCGTAGGCCGGATAATCTGCATCCAGCGCCTGCATCAGCCGGTCGCGGTGGTCCTTGGCCAAAATCGACGCTGCGGCGATCGACCGAGATCGAACATCGCCCCTGACCACGGCCAGGGCGGGAACCGACGTCGGGGGCACCTTAGGGCCGTCGATTAGGGCGAAGTCGGCAGGGACTTGGTCCAAGGCCCGCGCCATGGCGCACAGGCTCGCCTTTAGGATGTTCAGGCGGTCGATTTCTTGAACGCTCACCTCAGCGAGTGACCAGCAGCAATGGGCGCGAATCCAGTCGGCGAGCATTGTACGCTTCTTGGCCACAACCTTCTTGGAATCTTGCAAGTGCGAGACCGCGCCGGCATCCCAAAGCTGCAGGGGAATTTGAACAGCCGCCGCTACCACGGGCCCGGCCAAGGGGCCGCGGCCTGCTTCATCGACGCCGAACACATGAAATTCTGCGCTTGCCTTTACCTGCATCTCAAGGTCAAAATTGGCACCCATGGCCCGTTCCAAAGACCTGATCGTCTTCGCAAAGCAACCGCATTTTGGCGTCGGTAAAACCCGCCTTGCCGCCCGCACGAGCAAGCGAGCCGCCTGGCAATTCCAGCGGCGGCAAATTTTCGGGTTGAGCACGTTGGCGCACGACCCGCGTTGGCACTTTCGCTTGTGCTGGGAGCATCAGCAGGGGCCGGGGGACCTGGGTGATCGCCTGACGCGCGCGCTTGCAAGTCCCCCTGGCCGCAAGCGCCTGATCATCGGCGCGGATACCTTGGGGCTGCGTGCGCACCACATTGCCCGCGCCTTTGACCTGTTGGATGGCGCGCGCCACGTTATAGGGCCCTGCCCCGACGGGGGATTCTGGGGAATCGGCAGCCGCACGCCCGTGCGACTCGCAGGCATACGGTGGTCGTCCCCCTTTACCTTGGCTGACACCCTCGCGTGTCTCAATTCGTGCGCCCTGGCCGATACGCTCGAGGACTTGGATTGATCTTTTTGCGATCTCATACCAACTTTCATAAATGGAGACCTCGGCAAAACGCGATCCTCAAGTCATACCAACGGTCATAGAAAGTGACCTTTTCATGACCGTTTCGTGCCTCACGGCAGAAACGCTTCGCGTTTCGCCTCCCCTTCGCTTATACCCCGAGGCGCTTTCTTAGCTTGTCTCGGGGCCGCTGCGGGGGCCGCAGTCGCGGCCCTATACCAGTTCATAGAGAGTCTGTTTTAAGGAGAACTGGTATTAGCTGCAGTAAGAACTTCGGCCTTTACCACGACCGTGCAGGCGGGCTGGTTCTGATCGGCGAAACTGCACGGCTCGTGCAAGTGGCCAAGGGCGCGGCGGAGCAGGTTGCGCGCCGCCTCTATTCCATGTCCCCGTACCATGGTGCCGAGATTGTTAAAACCATTCTCAAATCCCCTGACTTGGCGCATTGAGCCAGACGCCTACCGCCAGCGCATGGCGCAAATTCGCCGCGGCCTCAGCGCCGCCCTGGCACGCCAAACCAACAGCGACAGGTTCGACTTCATCGCCGGTCAGGAAGGCATGTTCAGCCTCTTGCCGCTGACGCGCGCGCGCAGGTTGAGGCCTTGCGCGCCGATCAAGGGGTTTACCTGGTCCCCGTGTCCGACTCCTGGGCGCGGATTAATATCGTCACCTGCCCCTGCCCCAAGTCGATACCTTGGCTGCGAAGCTGGCGGCGAGCTTGCGACCCTGAACGGCGCCCCGAAGTCGAGCCCAGGCCTCGCCGGGCCGCTTCAAGGAAAGAGTCTTTGCCCGGCCCAGCCTGCGGCGGTCGGGGTCAAGACCTCGCGGTCGTGCAGGCGAAACGCCCCTTCCCGCCAAAACTCAAACTGTTGCGGCCTGAGACCATAGCCCGACCAATGCGGCGGGCGCGGCACCTCTTGACCCGCGTACTGCTGTTCTAAATCGCGCACGCGATTCTCAAGGGTCTGGCGGCGGTCCAAGGGCTGCGATTGCAAGGAGGCATGGGCGCCGATTTGGCTGGTGCGAGGACGCGTGGCGAAGTAGGCGTCGGCTTCGGCGTCACTGACGCGCGCGACTTGCCCTTCCACCCGCACTTGCCGACGCAGTGATTTCCAGTGGAACAGCAGGGCAACCCGACTTTGACCTGCCATATTCCGGCCCTTGCGCGATAGGGTATTGGTGTAGAACTTGAGACGCGGCGCTTCGAGCCCTTTGAGCAAAACGGTCCGAACGCTCGGCTGCCCGTCGGCGTCAACGGTCGCGAGATAGACAGCGTTGGGATCATTTACTTCGCTGGCTTCCGCTTCGGCGAGCCAGTCAGCGAGCAGGTCGAAGGGATAGGACTCAGCGTAGGCCATGGCGTTAAGCTAAGCACAAGGCCGCGCAAGCGCAACCAGGGACAAGGCCTTTTCCTAGGGGCAACATCCTGAGGTGCGGGGTTGGGACGGTAATTTCCCCCTTATACCAGCGGCAATTATAAATGACTCTTATGATCGCTGGTATAAGGGCCGCGACTGCGGCCCCCGTAGCGGGCTCCAAGCCCAAAGGGCGCAGGGAACGCCCGCGCCAAAAACACGCGGCCCCGAGATCGGCGGACACGCGCCTGGGGGTATCAGCGAAGGCCCCGTCGCGCGGTCGGGCTGAGCGAGCGGCGCGAGCGAGGTGAGACCGCATCAAACAGGCGAAACGCGAAGCGTTTCTGCCGTGAGACACGAAACGGTCATGAAAAGAAGACCTCTGCATAACACGATTCTTCAAAACGAAAGCACAAAATGTTGGCATCAAACGTCCTAGAAACAACTAAATGTTGATTCCTGCGGCGTTCGCCGTTTATTATGCAGAGGTCTTAAAAGGTCACCTCTTATGACCGTTGGTATGACTGTTGCCATAGTAGAAAAAAGCAGAGGTCTTTAGTAGCTCTTAGGTCGCGCCGCATCCATGAACGCGCGGCGAAAATCGGGGTCCGTTCTGAACAGGCCGGTCAAGGTTTTGGTGACCATGACGACGCCATCCTTATGGACCCCGCGGCACGCCATGCAACCGTGCTCAGCCTCAATCAGGACCGCGGCGCCTTTGGGCTGCAAGACCCGATCTAGCGCCTCTGCGATGTCGGCTGTCATGCGCTCTTGTATTTGCAGACGCTTTGCGAATAGATCCACCAGTCGCGCCAGCTTGGAAATGCCCACGACCGCGTTTTGCGGGATATAAGCGACATGGGCCTTGCCAATAATGGGAGCCATATGGTGTTCGCAATGCGATTCAAAACGAATGTCCCTTAGCAGAACCATGTCGTCGTAGCCGCTTACTTCGTTGAAGGATCGATTGAGCACGTCTTCGGGCGCCAGGGCGTAGCCTTGGAAATACTCATCAAAGGCTTTGACCACACGACGAGGTGTATCCTGAAGGCCTTCGCGTTCCGGGTCATCGCCCGCCCAGGCCAGCAATGTTTTGACAGCCGCCTCCGCTTCCTCACGGGTCGGGCGAATGACCGATTGAGGGGCAAGGCCAGTTTGAGGCTGAGAGCTGGAAGCGTGAAACGCTGACGGCGCAGAGGCAAGGGATGGAACGGTCATGGACTTAACCTTGTAGGGTCGTATCTTGGGTACCTCCACTATATGGGTACAAATTCTATCTTGACGAGTCAGATCTGTAGTAGTTGCGTTCCCGCTTGGGAGCTCGTCCTCGGTTGGTCATTGGTATCTAACTTCCGCTGCCTTGAGATCACTCAAAAGCCGCCCAAAGAATTTTATTTTTTGGGGGATTGCTGTAAGGGTTCCCCATGGATTTGCGTTTGCATCTCTTTGTCCTTGGCGCCCTGATCAACGCCTCTGCTATAGCCATGCTGATCCCCTTCCTGTGCGATCTGCTTATGGGGTCAGCCGACTCGTGGGTTTTTTTGGTCAGCGCGGGGATCACGGCCTTTGCAGGAACCTTGATTATGCTCGCGAGTACGGAGCGGGTGCCGACGCTCAATTTGCGCCAAGCGCTCCTGCTTACCGTCTTCATCTGGGTGGCCATCGCCAGTGTTGGCACCATCCCGTTCTTCATCGCGCCGCTCGATCTCAGCTTGGCAGCTGCGTTTTTTGAGGCCATGTCGGGCATTACAACGACCGGGTCCACGACGCTCGTTGGCCTCGATCAGCTCCAGCCTGGTATCCTCCTCTGGCGCGCCTTGTTGCAGTGGTTCGGGGGGGTTGGCATCGTCGTCATGGCGCTTTCGGTCTTGCCCGCCTTGCAAGTGGGGGGGATGCAGTTGTTCCGGACCGAGGCCTTTGAGCAGTCGGAAAAAATGTTGCCGCGGGCGGGCGAAATCGCCACCGCCGTTTTGGGGGTCTATGGCCTCATCACTTTGGGCGGGGTCGCCTTGCTGTGGTTGGCGGGCATGGGGCCGTTCGACGCTTTGGCCCATGCCATGACCAGCATCGCCACTGGGGGCTATTCCACCCACGACGCCTCAATCGGGCATTTTGATTCCGTGCAGATCGAGGTCGCGGTGATCGTCCTCATGATCCTTGGGTCATTGCCGTTCTTGATCTTCTTTCGCCTGCGCAGGGGCGACTGGACGGTGCTCGTGCAAGACCCGCAGGTGCGCCTGTTCTTCGTTTTGGTGGCGGGCGCGGTTGCTCTCACCGCGGCAGTCCTTACGGCGCGCGAGGTCTTACCCGCGCCTCAGGCCTTGCGCGACGCAGGGTTTAATGTCGTATCGATCCTCACAGGTACGGGGTACAGCACAACCAACTATGAGAACTGGGGCGCCTTTGCGGCCCTGATCATTTTTCTGATCATGTTCATCGGGGGTTGCGCGGGTTCGACCACCTGCGGGGTCAAGGTGTTTCGGTTTCAGGTCCTGTTCGGCCATGCCTTGGTGCAGCTGCGTACCATGCTCCAGCCCAGCGGCATCTTTAAGTTGACCTTTAGCGGCCGAACCGTTCCCGAGGCGGTCATTGCCTCGGTGACCACCTTTTTCGTGCTGTTCGTCTGCACGACCTTCATCTTGGCGGTATTTTTGGGCATAGTCGAACCGCGCTTTGACTTGAGCGGCGCTATGGTATCCGCCGCGACCTCGGTCGCCAACGTTGGCCCTGCCCTTGGCGGTCTGGCCTTACAGGACGGCAGCCTGTCCTCCGTCGGTCCCGCGGGCAGCTTTGCTGACGTCAACGATGGGGCGAAAATTCTCATGGCCCTGGGCATGTTGCTGGGGCGCCTGGAATTACTGACCGTCATCGCCCTGTTCCTCCCGAGCTTATGGCAAGACTAATACCAGCGGCAATTATAAATGACTCTTATGATCGCTGGTATAAGGGCCGCGACTGCGGCCACCGTAGCGGCCCCGAGATCGGCGGACACGCGCCTCGGGGTATAAGCGAAGGGGAGGCGAAACGCGAAGCGTTTCTGCCGTGAGACACGAAACGGTCATGAAAAGGTCACTTTTTATGACCGTTGGTATAAGGCGATCGAGTTGATGCGACGCCTGATCTTGATGTTCGGTTTATCGGCGCTGCTGATCGGCTGCAGCGTCTTAATTTGGCTGCTGCTCGACGGGCGACTTGGTACGGTGCGCGACCGGGTTGTCCTCCCGACACGGACTTTGAACTTGGCAGAAACCGCCGACCGTCTGGTTGAGGTTCTAGCATCGCAAGACATGGCAGCCCTTGAGGGCTTGGTTACGGGCTATGGCCCCCTCGCGGCGCGGCTGCGCCAGAGCGCTTTGCAGGCGGAGGGTTTCTTGGCGGACCCAACATTGACTGCGCGCCACAAGCTGGCAATTCTGGCCTTGCGGGACCGCTACGACGGCGCAGAAATTCGCCGCCTTTCGGATTGGGACGTGGTTCAGGTGCATCCGATCCGTGGCCAATCCAACCTAGCCCTGCCCCCAAATACGCCGATCCTGATCCATAAGGTCCAGGCCTTGGGGGAAAGTCGCGGCCTAATTTCGGCCTATATGGGCGCGACCTTCCGTCGCCTGCCGCTCATCAGATATGAGGGACGATGGCAATGGAACCTCGCGCCGATCCTCGAACCGACCTTGCTAACCCAAGCGGACTTGGAAATTTTGGACCGCATTGCCGCGCTTGGCGCAGGCCCCGACGCTTGGTTACAGATTTACGCCGAACTTTCCAATACCAGCCGCAACCGAGCGCTGTTGCGACTGCCTTAGTCCGCGTCTACGACGACTCTTATCCCAACCTTTTGCAAACAAGAGGACCTTATGCCCCACCCCCAACATCAGGACATGGCCACATCCATTCGCATGCTGTCTGTTGACGCCGTTGCTGCTGCAAAGTCGGGGCATTCCGGCATGCCCATGGGCTTTGCTGACGTGGCAACCGTTTTGTTCACGGACTTTCTCAAGTTCAATGCCGCAGACCCTAGCTGGGCCGATCGTGACCGGTTCATCCTTTCGGCGGGGCACGGCTCCATGCTTCTCTACAGCTTGCTCCACCTTACAGGGTATCGCGATGTACGCTTGGATCAAATCAAAAACTTCCGCCAACTGGGGTCGAATACGCCCGGTCATCCCGAATTCGGGCTTACCTCTGGGGTCGAAACAACCACAGGGCCCCTCGGCCAAGGATTGGCCAATGCAGTTGGATTTGCCCTCGCTGAGGCGCGCTTGGCCGCCGAGTTTGGTGCAGATTTGGTCGATCACCATACCTTCGTAGCGGTGGGTGATGGATGCTTGATGGAGGGGGTGAGCCAGGAGGCCATCACTTTGGCGGGACACCTTAACTTAAGCAAATTGGTCCTGCTCTGGGACCATAACCGCGTGACCATCGACGGCGCCACTGACCTTGCGACGTCCGAGGATCAGGCCAAGCGGTTTCACGCCGCAGGGTGGGAGACGTTCGAGTGCGATGGTCACGATCCTGAGGATATAGCCCAGGCCATTGCGGCGGCCAAGGCGTCCCCCCGACCCGCGCTGGTTGCGTGCCGCACGACCATTGCCTTTGGGTCCGCCAAGTTTGCGGGGACTGCCAAGGGTCACGGCGCCATTACCGACGCGGAAGACGTGGCAGCGATTCGCGAACAGTTGCACTGGCGCCATCCTGCCTTTGTCGTCCCAGGTGAAATTAAGGCGGCGTGGGAGGGGGTGGGCGCTAAAGGGGCCGAGGATCAAAGCGCCTGGGAGACGCGCCTGAGGGGGCATAAAGACCGAGACGCTTTTGCAGATCGCTTGGCGGGTCACTGGCCCGACAGCGCCGACGCGGCGATCAAGACCCATATCGAGGCCATGGCAGCGGCGCAGCCCAAGATCGCGACCCGCGTTGCCTCGGGCAAAGCTCTCGAGACCTTGATTCCTGTCGTGCCCGCCCTCATCGGCGGTTCGGCGGACCTAAGCGGGTCGAACAATACGAAAATCGCCAGCCATAGAAATTTCAGCGCTGCGATGCATGGCGGTGACTATCTTAACTATGGGGTGCGCGAACATGCCATGGCGGCCTGCATGAACGGCCTGGCCCTGCATGGCGGTTTCATTCCTTATGCTGGCACCTTTTTGGTTTTTTCGGACTATGCCCGCCCAGCGATTCGCCTTGCCGCGCTCATGGGCCTAAAGGTGATCTACGTTTTCACCCACGATTCCATCGGGGTTGGGGAAGATGGCCCAACGCATCAGCCTGTGGAGCACATTTCTGCCCTAAGGGCCATACCTGGACTTCTCGTCATGCGCCCCGCCGACGCCGTGGAAACCATGGAATGCTGGAAATTGGCTTTGACGGACGGGCGACCTTGTGTGCTGGCGCTTTCGCGGCAAAGTGTTCCCCATATCCGTCACGACCATACGGTCGAATGGGCCTCCTATGGCGGCTATATTCACTCCCCTTCGAATGTTGATGGGGATCGGCAAGTGACACTCATGTCGTCGGGCACCGAGTTGCATTTGGCAAAACAGGCCCAGGAGAGTTTGGAAGCCGACGGGATCGCCACTGCCGTCATCTCTATGCCGTGTATGGAAGTCTTTGCCGAACAGCCCGCGCACTACCGCAGCGAAGTCTTAGGCGATGGTACGCTGCGCGTCGCGGTGGAGGCGGGGGTTGCCCAGGGCTGGTATCGCTGGATGAGCCACGACGATGGTTTCGTGGGCATGTCAACCTTTGGTGCGTCTGCCCCCGCCGATGATCTCTATGCTCACTTCGGCATCAGTGCAACGGCGATCGTCGAGGCTGTGAAGGCACGTTTGTAGAACCAAGATTGACAAATCAAAACGTCCAGCTTTGCCAGCCAACCTTCGACAAGGAGGGAATCGGGCAGTATCTTAAGGTTGGCGGGCAGGCGTTCTCTGCGCCCCGCGGGCTTGGAGTCCCCTTATACCAACGGTCATAAAAAGTGACCTTTTCATGACCGTTTCGTGTCTCACGGCAGAAACGCTTCGCGTTTCGCCTGTTTGATACGGTCTCACCTCGCTCGCGCCGCTCGCTCAGCCCGACCGCGCCTTCGCTGATACACCGAGGCGCGTGTCCGCCGATCTCGGGGCCGCGCGTTTTTGGCGCGGGCGTTCCCTACGCCCTTCGGGCTTGGAGCCCGCTTCGGGGGCCGCAGTCGCGGCCCTTATACCAGCGATCATAAGAGTCATATATAATTGCCGCTGGTCTTATCTCCTCTACTGAATTTTTGCCTTAGCAGCCTCTTCTTGAAGACGTTTAACAAAAGTTTGGCGAAAATCCAGCGGCTGCATCATGAGAGGTTGAAATGATCCTTGTCCCGTTAAATCCGACATGAGAGCACGAACGTAGGGAAACAACAGCTGAGGAACTTCCACGTTCAGCAAAACCGCCTTCACCTGATCCGTCGCTGCCTCGGCAAGGGCAACCACGGCGGCATAGGTAACTTCCACAACATAGGCCTGGGTCTTGTCGACACTGCAACTGGCTTTCATGGTCAGTTCAACCTCAAACCCCCGATCCACCTTGCGGTTGCGCGTGTTCATGTCAATCTTCATCTCGGGTTGTTCACGCAGCTTGGTCAACACCTCCGGCGCGTGCGGGGATTCAAAGGAAGCGTCCTTGAGATACTGACCCAATAGGCGCATCTGGGGGCCCTGAGCTTGCTCAGGTCTTTTGGCGGGTTCCGCGACGCCATTTTTTTTGTCAGCCATGAATTCCTCTTGGGTTTGTCACTTGGTCACTGACGTTGCCTCTAGCGATGCAAGCACTCCAAGACCAATATTTTCTGTGCCAGCGACGCCCCCAGAAGCGATTTGTTCGAAAATTTCGTCGCCAACGGGGATGTTTCCCTACGCGGGTTCGTAAGATGAGTTGAAACGCCTTGTATGGACTTCCCACCTTCCCTCTTCCATGACCTGCTTGCAGGGTCCGCCCGAGCCTGGGGGCGGTTCGTTCGCGCCGCGGCACCACTCATTGCGTGGCAGGTCCGCCGATGCTTTGCCCGCTATGGCACCCCGCTGGATCCAATGGATATGGAGGATGTGAGCCAAGATGCATTCATCCGCTTGTCGCGCGCTGACTTCGCCGTGCTGCGGCGGTTTGATCCAACCCGGGCCAAATTGAGCACCTATGTTGGCGTCATCGCCCATTCAGCATGCGTCGACCATTTGCGCAAGCGACGCCAAGCCAATGAAAACATCGACGATCATGCCCCCTACTTGGTGGCCCAGGGTTCAACAGACCCCAGTCACGAAGACGCGGAGGCGATCAAGGCCCTTGTTCCCGCGACGCTGTTGTCGCCGCAACAGCATGTGATTTTGGCCAAATTATTTGAGGACGATCAAGACGTAGAGGATGTGGCCAATGACCTGGGCCTTGCAGCCCAAACCGTAAGATCGGCCAAGCACAAGGCCTTAACCAAAATTCGCCGACATTTCGATCAACACCCCGAACTAAGGGACACGGCATGACTCACCCGCCCGACGAAACCATGACTTACGCCCTCTACCGACGCCATAAGGCTCCCGATTTGCCCGACGTCCAAGCCGCTGATGCCATGCGGCTCGCCGAGTTGGCCGAACAAGGCAGCGAATTCGCCTTTCTGAGCGTTCCGGCCCCTAAGGAGATCGCAGCCTCCGAGCGCCTTGTTGCGCGCGCCCTTGCACTCCGCCCGCGTCCGGCCAAGCAAGGGAGTGCGTTCGCGAGTTGGCGGCATATGGCGGCGACGGTTCTGACGTTTTTGGCCTTTGGGTCGGGGTCCTACGCCCTCGCCGCAAGCCTAAGGACCCTGCCTGAGGCTGCACTGCTGATCGAACAGGGGGTCGATCCCTTGGCGACCTCGGAATCTGACTTGTTTACGACCGCTCATGATAGCGGGTTTCTATCGCTGGAATAGGGGTTTCTTATGCGCCGTTCTCTTGGTCTTTTGCTGCTTATAGCACTCTTCGCCTCTTTGGGAATCAATTTCGGGCTCGGTTTGCATCTAGGGCTCAATGCGCGACATGATCCTCACGATCATCACCGCGGGTCATCAACTCGCGTCAAGTTTCAGGACCTTGTGGATGGTACCTGCGGTCAAGAACCCTTGCGCCTAAATCCAGACCGCTTCGAGGAACATATGGCCCGGTTACGCGATCAAATGCCCTTGACCGACGCCCAGGGAACGATGATCGGTCAGATGATTTTGGACCGCGCGCAGGTCCGATGCACCTTGCGACAAGAACGAGCCCGTCTGCGCGACCCGTCCGCCCAATTCCCTTTAGAGACGGCGGACGCCACCCGAGACTTCCTGGCGCAAATGCTGGGGTTTCGCCAAACTTTAACGGCGGCAACTTTGGCCGAAACTCAGGCCCAAGGCGCCCTTTTAGACAGTTTGAGCGATGAGCAAGTCACGGCGATGAGCCTTGAGACCTTGCCTCAGGTGGTCCCGGGTCTCTGGTTTCGAGAATTCTATAGGTCTCGCGGTGGTGGCGGGCCGCCCCGAGATCAGCGACGTTGAAGCCAGCAGGCATCACCGTAAGAAAAGAACCGATACCCCTGGTCCTGCGCCAGGGCATAGGCCGCCTTCATTTCCGCCAATCCAGCAAAGGCGCTGACCAGCATGAAAAGAGTGGAAGCAGGCAGATGGAAGTTCGTCAGCAGGACATCGACAACACGAAATTCATACCCAGGAGTAATGAATAGATTGATGTTGCCGGTTTGTGCTTGTGCGCCAAAGGCTTCCAGGACGCGCAAGGCCGTGGTCCCGATGGCGATGACACGCCCGCCGCGCGCTCGGCAGGCGGCGAGGGCAACCTCCGTCTCAGAGGGGAGCTCTCCCCACTCTGCGTGCATGACATGGTCCTTGGTATCCGTAACTCGCAAGTCCGCGAAGGTGCCGAGGCCGACATGCAAGGTGACCTCTGCTAGGTCACAGGGCAGGGCCGCCCGCACTCGCTCGGTAAGGTGCAAACTTGCCGTTGGGGCCGCAACAGCGCCTTCGTGCTTTGCAAAGGGTGATTGATACTGACGAAGGTCGCTGGCATCTCCTCCGCGTCGCCGCTTGATGTAGGGGGGCAGAGGCATGGCCCCCTGCTGGCGAATAGCGGTGTGCAAGTCGCGGGCGCTGATGTTGAATTCTAGGTCGATCTCTGCGCCGTCTTTCTGAGCGATACGCGCGCGCAGGTCCCCCTTAAACACGAGTTCTTGGCCTACTTTAAGGCGCCTTCCAGGCTTGGCCAAGGCGGTCCAGGTCTGGGGGGTCAGCTGGCTCATCAGCGTGACCTCGACAGCTACGGCGTCGCGAAATCCGTAGAGCCGCGCTGGGAGCACTTTGGTATTGTTGACGATGATTAGGTCTTCGGCCCGCACAAGCGCCGGCACATCGTGAATGCGGCGATGGACCGGCCTGGGGCCACTTAAGTCCAGCAAGCGCGCCGCGT
Organism: Alphaproteobacteria bacterium; assembly: GCA_965228345.1. Lineage (GTDB taxonomy): Bacteria > Pseudomonadota > Alphaproteobacteria > UBA7985 > UBA7985 > CAXQZM01. The sequence goes on from CBDDHH010000004.1 coordinate 791,256, forward strand.
CGCGCGGCTCGACGGGGTATTGGGCGATCAAGCGGTCATCGAAGGGGAAGTCAAAATCTCGGACTTTCAAGGGCTTAAACCAACACAGGATTGCCCATCCAGCGTGCGATGATCAGACGAAATGGCAATAACGCGACCAACGCTACAAACACTTTAATTCCAAAATCAACGGACACATAAGCCAAAGAATCTAACAGGCCAAAGGCGATCTCATAGAAGATGAGCGTATCCAAAAAACTAGCAAGCACGGAGGAGACTAGGGGTGCCAGATACCAAACCTGTTGGCGCAAGCGTTGGAACAGCAAGACATCCAGGACTTGTCCAGCAACAAAGGCCGTGACCGAGGCGAGGGCAAGGATTGGCGTCGCAAAATAGTAGGAGGCAAAGCCCCCAAAAATTGCGCCAATCGTGATCAGGCCCCAGGCCCGCGCCGGGCCGAACAAACGATTGATCAGATCTGTGATTAAAAACGCCAACGGAAACGTAAACTGGCCGTAGATAAAGACCCCATATACCGGGTCTTGGCCAGTCATGCGATTGAGCCATGTGAAGGCTTGCGGCAGGCTCGTACCGTCGGCCAGTGGCGCCCCGCCTTGCATCAACCAATTAGAAAAAACCACGACTAGTGCCATTGAACAGCATGCAAACACTAGGGCGGGGCGCACGAACGGTCTCTGCATAGACTCTTTCCCTTTGTTCCCAAGGGTCAGCAACGGACGGCATTGCCTGCGCCTTCATGCCTTGGTTGGATAGATCGCGCTCTTATCCAACCTCAAATAGAGCGTCCAGGGCCGCGCCGTAAATAGCCTTGGCATAGTGCCCCTTGGGGTCGAGAATCTGGCACAAGTGTTCCAGCATGATCCCGCTGTTGGCCTCCAACACCCGCCAACCCTCAGCGGTTTCGACGACATCAATGCTCGCCATTTGCAAATCAAGCGCGGCTTGGGCCTGTGCCGCCAGTTTCAGGGCAGGATGATCCTGGGCCAGATCTATCACGACCGGCACCGCCCCCTGCCCGAGATTATGGCGCCAGTCGAGCAACACATTTTGCCCCCTTCTTGGAATCTGAAACAGGCTTAGCTCCTGGCCTGTTGCAGCGTCCACAGGCTGGGTGGCGGCGTGGGCGATGTCGATGCCCGCTTCCGCAATTAAGCTAGACAGGGGCGACTTTCCGTCGCCCTGCACTTGGGTTCGAGCCTTTTCGTATGCTAAAAGAGTTCGCCCAGCGACGTTCACCACTCGCACCTCATGGCGTAATGGCAAGAATGGGGACAAACAGATAGCGCGCGATACTTGGAACAGGGCAAAGGTTGTCTGCTCCAAGGCGCGGATCGATCGCGCCCGGATCACCTCCTTCCCTCCGGTACCCGAGTTGTTTTTGATTACCACATCCTGACCCCAGGCGTCGAAGGCGTGCCGCATGGCCCACCAATTGCCATCCTCAGGGACATACCCTTGCAATCGCGGATGCAGATAGACGCGGTGCGGCACGACAGGAATTCCTTGGCGTTGGCAGGCGTCGGCAAAGGCGGCCTTGTCGTTCATCAGTTGAAAAACCGAAGATCGGTTGAGGCCAAAGTCGTAGCCATAGATGAAGCGCCGTTGTGCGCCACGGACCAGTTCCAAGATCCATCCTTGCGAATGACTGGCAAAAGTTAGGCCCCGCTGGCTCGCACACGCCCGGACCGCATCAACCAGCAAGCGATGCGAATTGAGGGGTTCCTGCAACACGCGCTTGGCCCCCTGCCCCGTTTTGGTGGCGTTATTCATGGGGACATGCCCCCAAAGCGCCTCGGCTCAAGCCTCAACCTTATACCAACGGTCATAAAAAGTGACCTTTTTATGACCGTTTCGTGTCTCACGGCAGAAACGCGATGCGTTTCGCCTCCGACGGGGCCTTCGCTTATATCCCGAGGCGCGTGTCCGCCGATCTCGGGGCCGCTTGTTTCTGGCGCAGGCGTTCCCCGCGCCCTTCGGGCTTGGAGCCCGCTCGGGGGGCCGCAGTTGCGGCCCTTATACCAGCTTTCATAAGGGGGCATTCTTAAGGAAAACTGGTATTACTCATCCAACGCCATGTGTCGGTCTTTGGGCGGGGCCCAATTGAGGTGCTGTCCGCCGTCAACGGCGATCATTTGGCCCGTGACCGATGGACTGTGGATCAGGTAAAGAGCCGTCGTCGCCACCTCCTCTGGGTTCACCAGTCGATCAAGCAACGTATAGACCTGCTGGGCTTTAAAACTGTCCCAGTCCTGACGCGGGCTGGGCAAAGTTGGACCTGGTCCGATGCCGTTTACGCGAATTTTCAGCGGCGCCAGCGCGATGGCTAAGGTCTGCGTTTGGGTCCACAGTGCGCCTTTTGCGATGGAGTAGGTGGCGAAATGATGGTTCCAATTTAAAACGCGCTGGTCCAGCATATTGATGATGCAGGCTGGTCTCCCCTGCGCCGCGACCCTTTGGCTCAAGACAAAGGGCGCGCGGGCGTTAACCTGCATATGCTGGTCCCAACTGTCTCGTGTTGCTGTCGCGACGTCATCGTAGTCGAAGGTGCTGGCATTGTTGATCAGGACCCCAAGCGGTCCAACATGAGCCACCGCGCGCGCGTAGGTAGCGGCCATGCCCGCCTCGTCCCTTAGGTCGCCTTCAACCAAATGCGCTCCCTTCGCGCCCAGGTCCCTTAAGGCTTTTAGTGCCTCCTTGCCCGCCGCGATCGACCTGTGGGCATGGATCACGATTTCCCATCCCTCCTGCGCCAATCGCTGCGCCATATGGAGACCAAGGCGTTTGGCACCGCCGGTCACCAGGGCGGTTTTGGTAAAAGGTAGAGTCATGGATGCAGGCCCTCAAACAAACTCGGTAGTAGCAAAAACCCAACATAGGTGAATACGAAAGCACCGCCTATGACGCGATTAATGGGCCGTTGCAGCATGACGAAACCCAACAAGGCAAGGGTCGCCAGCATCATGAGCGCCAGCACGGGTGCATAGTCCCCCGCGTGGGGAATGCGGCCAGGTGCAAACAGGGCGGTGAATCCAAACACGATCAGAATATTGGCTAGGTTGGACCCGATAATATTCCCCAGAATCAGATCCCCCTGGCGTCGGCGTGCCGCCGCGACGGTCGCGGCCAACTCCGGAACCGACGTGCCAACGGCGACAACGGTGAGGCCGATGACGGAGGGGGGCACGTGCCACAACTTGGCCAGGGCCTGGGCAGACTCGACCAAGAAATAACCGCCGCAGCCGACTAGGAGGAGACCGCCTAGGGTCAAGAGGCTCGCGCGCGCCGCGGTCAAGCCCTCTGCTTTCGCTTCCTCAGGCACCTCGGAGGCGCGAAAAGATCGATAAAGAACCCAGACGTTTAATCCAATGAGCAGGAAGCCAAGCCATGGATTCAAAAATCCAACCATCACCATTGCAGTCAAGATCGCTGAAACCAGGAGCAACAGTAGACTGTTATAGCACATGTGTCGCGCCCGCGTCGCCAGCGGCAGTAGCAGGGCTGCTACCCCCCCGATCAGCAGAAGATTGGCGATGTTGGACCCGATGATGTTGCCCAAAGCGATGCCGTATTCGCCCCGAAGGCCCGCGGTCAGAGAAACAACAAGCTCGGGCGCACTGGTGCCCCAGGCGACGATGGTAAGTCCAATCAGAAGAGTCGGAACCCCAAAGGCGGCGGCCAAGTTAACGGCACCGCGCACCAATATGTCCGCCCCAAAAATCAGGGCGGTGAGAGAGAGAAAAACAACAAGATATGTCATGGCCGCTGAAGGGTCACATAGGGCCTTCAAGCCTGATTGCCAGAGCTTGCAGTCGCCCCTAATAAGAGGGGCATGGACCAAACCATGCCCCTGTTGGACGCCCAAGTCCCTCCGCCCGCCCTGGATCGGATTGGGGACGCCGTTCCCTTGAAGATTCAATCGGAGTTCCAACCTGCTGGGGATCAACCGACAGCCATCGCCGAACTGATTGAGGGGGTCAAACGCGGCGAAAGCGATCAGGTTCTCTTGGGTGTCACCGGCTCGGGCAAAACCTTTACCATGGCCCATGTGATCGAGGCGGTGCAGCGCCCAACCCTGATCATGGCACCCAACAAAACCCTCGCCGCGCAACTTTACGGCGAGATGAAGGCTTTTTTTCCCGACAACGCGGTCGAATACTTTGTTTCGTACTACGACTACTACCAGCCGGAAGCCTATGTTCCCCGGTCCGATACTTACATTGAGAAGGAATCCAACATCAATGAGCAGATCGACCGTATGCGCCACGCAGCGACGCGTGCTCTGTTTGAACGAGACGATGTGATCATCGTCGCGTCGGTGTCGTGCATTTATGGCATCGGGTCGCCAGAAACTTACCAAACCATGACTCAAACCTTCGCAGTGGGCGCCGAAAGCAGTCAGGATTCGATCCTCAAACGCTTGGTCGAGCTGCAGTACCGGCGCAACGACGTCGCCTTTGCCCGGGGGTCGTTCCGTGTGCGCGGCGATTCCATTGAAATCTATCCTTCCCACGCCGAGGATGTGGCCTGGCGACTGTCTCTGTTTGGCGACGAGATTGAGGGCATTTGGGAATTTGATCCCCTAACGGGCGAAAAGCTAGGCAGCATGGAAAAGGTTCGCCTCTACGCCAATTCCCACCACGTGACGCCCAAACCGACGATCCTGCAAGCCATCAAGCAGATCAAGAACGACTTGCGCCTGCGGCTCGACGAGCTCTACGATCAGGGCAAGTTGCTGGAGGCTCAGCGGCTCGAACAACGCTGCGCCTTCGACATGGAGATGATGGAGGCGACGGGGTCCTGCGCCGGTATCGAAAACTACTCCCGCTATTTAACGGGCCGCAAGCCTGGCGACCCGCCGCCGACCTTGTTCGAATACTTGCCCGATCATGCCTTGCTGATCATCGACGAATCCCATGTTGGCGTCCCGCAGATTGGGGCCATGTACAAGGGCGACTATAGCCGCAAATTCACCTTGTCGGAGTTCGGCTTTCGCTTGCCCTCATGCCTGGACAACCGCCCGCTCAAATTCGAGGAATGGATGGCCATGCGCCCCCAAACCCTTTGCGTTTCCGCCACGCCGGGCAATTGGGAATTAGAACAGACGGGCGGGGTGTTCGCCGAACAGGTGATCCGTCCCACGGGCCTGACCGACCCCACGATTGAGGTGCGCCCCACCGACAACCAAGTCGATGACTTGATCGCCGAGTGCCGCGCCGTTGCCGACAGCGGCTATCGCGTGCTCGTGACCACGCTAACCAAACGCATGGCCGAAGATCTGAGCGACTATATGGACGAGGCGGGCTTGAAGGTGCGTTACGTCCATTCCGATGTCGATACCCTCGAACGTATCGAGATCATCCGTGACTTGCGACTAGGTGTCTACGATGTGTTAATCGGGATCAATTTGTTGCGCGAGGGCTTGGACATTCCCGAATGCGCCCTGGTGGCGATTCTGGACGCCGATAAGGAGGGTTATTTGCGCTCCACCACCAGTCTTATCCAAACCATCGGGCGCGCGGCCAGAAATGCCGATGGCCGGGTTGTTCTCTACGCCGACAAGGTGACGGGGGCCATGGACCAAGCCATAGCCGAAACCGAACGCCGCCGTGCCAAGCAACTGGCCTATAACGCCGCCCATGGCATCACGCCGCAGTCGGTGAAAAAGAACATCGCCGATATTTTGGGATCGGTCTATGAACGCGATCGGGTCACGGTTTCCACGGGCGATGAAGATTTGATCGAGGCGGGCGGACGCGACCTGCCGACCCTGATTACCGAGCTGCAAGACCGGATGCGCGATGCTGCCGCCAACCTGGAGTTTGAGGAGGCGGGGCGCCTACGCGACGAAATCAAGCGGCTGGAAGAGTTGGATCTGCGTATGGGATCGGCGACGACTCAGGACGCCGCCATGCCCGATACGGGTCGCCAAGCGGGCAAAGTTCGGGGTAAAAACGCCCGGCGCCGCGACCAAGAAAAGAAAACCAAGGCCGAAGCCCTGGGGCCGCTGGAACGGGCCGTCGGTCCCATCAAACGCAGGCGGAAGTAGTCATGGCAAGACCCAGAGCAAAGGGCTGCCGATGGGGCCACCGGGAACGGATCGGCCCATGATCGTCGTCGCCAGCTTGGCCATTTGTGTTCTGCTAATTTGCTCGGCCCTGCTCTCCGGTTCCGAAACCGGTATGACGGGGGCCTCGACCGCCAAACTCTCGCAGCGCGAGAACGACCCGCGCGCGCGACGGGCGCTGGCCTTGCAGGAACACCCCGAACGCTGGATTTCTGCCCTGCTCATCGGCAACAACTTGGTCAACATTCTCTCCTCCGCCCTCGCAACCTATGTTTTTATTCTCTTGTTCGGGGATTGGGGGGTGATTTTCGCCACGGCGGTGATGACGGTCTTGGTCGTTGTGTTCGCGGAGGTCTTGCCCAAGTCCTTCGCCCTTCGCCAGCCCGAGGCCGTGGCCTTGGCAGCGGCCAAGCCGCTGGATGTGCTTGCGCGCGCCCTTGGGCCACCGGTCTCCCTGATCCAGGGGGCTGTGCAGTGGGTCCTTAACGCGGTTCTGCCCCAAAGCCCGACAGCAGAGTCCGACGAGGAAGAACTGCGCGGCGCCATCAATTTGCACGGGCGAGACTTGGACCAGGACCATGTGGAGGAAAGCAGCATGCTTGCCTCCATCCTTGATCTAGATGATATGACCTTGCAAGATATCTGGACGCATCGGTCCGATATGATCGCGGTCGATCGGGCCATGGGCATGGCAACCCTGGTGCAAACGGTCCTTGACGCCAGCTTTACCCGGTTGCCGGTCTACGACGGCACGCCCGACCATATCGTCGGGCTGATCCACGCCAAGAACTTGCTACGCGCCATTCAAAGAGCGGGAGGCGATCTCACGATTCTTGAGCTCGACAAGATCATGTCCAAGCCTTGGTTCGTGCTGGAAACCACCACCTTGCTCGATCAACTTCGCGCTTTCCGGAGCCGGCGGGAACACTTCGCCTTTATCATCGACGAGTATGGGTCCATGCAAGGGATTGTGACCTTAGAAGATATTTTGGAATATATCGTCGGCGATATAGACGACGAGTACGATGTTCCCGACTCAGCCCTGATCAAAAACGCCGATGGTTCCTACGACATCGACGGGGATACGAGCCTGCGAACCCTCAATCGTCAACTAAAAACGAATTTCTCCGACGAACGCGCCTCAACACTCGCTGGGTATCTGCTCTACGAAACCCAAGAAATCCCAATTGAGGGCCAGACCTATGTCTTCGATCAGATGTCCTTCGACATCTTAGAACGCCGGGGCTTGCAAATTACAAAGATCCGCGTTCGCGCTTGAGTCGGTGAGGCCTTGCAAATGCCGAGATCCGCAAATCCATCGGCCTCCTCGACCCATAGTATCCATGATGATCAATCGCCAATTTGACGTCCGATTTCTTTGTTCTCTCATGTGATACCAGCGAACATAGGAGTCATACCAACGCCGCTAAAAATTGACATTTTCAGCGAAGTTTCGTCTCAGGGCAGAAACGCTTTGCGTTTCGGCTTTTTGGGGTTGCGGTCTCACCTCGCTCGCTACGCTCGCTCAGCCCGACCGCAGGACGGGGCCTTCGCTTATACCCCGAGGCGCGTGTCCGCCGATCTCGGGGCCGCGTGTTTTTGGCGCGGGCGTTCCCTGCGCCCTTCGGGCTTGGAGCCCGCTACGGGGGCCGCAGTCGCGGCCCTTATACCAGCGATCATAAGAGTCATTTATAATTGCCGCTGGTATGATACCTACCTCGTTGAAAGTGACGCTTCAAAGGCCGCGACACCCGCCAAGCCGCTTACGGCTTTGGTTACCTGGTAAACCGGCACTTCTGCCAGAAACGATGCATGGGTTCGGACGTCACAAAAGTGTGCTGCAAAGCGATCCGCATTGAGCAAATCTTGGTTTTTCATAAGAATGGCACCGACCAGATAGACCCCGCCAACAGCCCCGTATTGTAGAGCTTGGTTGCTACAAAGAACGGCGGCGAAGTCGAAAAACAGATCTATAGCGGCGGTGGCGGCGGTCTCACCCCAATGGGCCCGAACGCTGATGTCTTGAGCACTCATTGGCGTGCCTGTTTGGGCAATATAAATGTTCTCCAAGCCTCGCCCAGAAAACACATCTTCCCCGCGCAATCGGCCTGCAGAAACTTGCCGCTCCAAGCCCGCCCAAGGGACACCGCGCACGTAGGGGACTGTGACATTGCCACCCTCGCCGGCCAAAACCTGACCAGAAACGTCCAGACCCGCGACACCGAGCCCGGTTCCTGGACCGACAACAGCCTTGGTTCCAGGGCGCTCGACGCCGGGCTTGATCAGGTGGAGCTCTTCTTGGGTGAGATAGGGAACAATGGCGGCCTGGGCCGCAAAATCATTGATGATACGCACTTGCGGAGACCAGGCCTGCATTTGCTTGCGTGTGAAGGGTGTCGCCCAATTCGTCAGTTTAAACTCCGACTGATGATCGAAAGCAGGCCCGGCAATGGCGAGCGTAAGCGCCTTGAAAGGCGGGGTAAGCCTGTAGGTTTCGCAAAAGTCCGCCAGCGCCGCATCAAGGGTACCCATATCCGACCAAGTATAAGAGCCAGTCTGCGCAAATTCATGGGCTAAGAGCGCAGTGGCGGCCTGCCTTAGGGACCCTGCGACAGCTGCGAGACGCAAGTTCGTCCCCCCAACATCGGCAATCAGATGGACCATAGCGATGATGTCTAAATATTGCGCCCCATGGCTAAGAATTTTTCCCGACGCTGCTGGCGAATGGTGGCTGGTTCATGATGATCGTAAAAGGCCAACGCCTGCAAAACCTGTGCTTTGGTAGCTGCAATCACGGTCTCTTGGTGGCGGTGCGCACCACCTTTAGGTTCGTCGATGATTCCGTCGATCAGGCCAAATTCGCTTAAATCCTGTGCTGTCAAGCGCAAGGCCCCCGCTGCATCCTTGGCAAACGCCCCTTCGCGCCACAGGATGGAGGCACACCCCTCCGGGGAGATGACCGAGTATATGGCGTGCTCTAACATGAAAATCTGATTCGCGGCGGCAATGGCAATGGCACCTCCCGATCCACCTTCGCCGATAACGATCGCTACGAGCGGCACGGTGACGTCGAGGCATGTTTGAATCGATTGGGCGATAGCTTCAGCTTGGCCGCGTTCTTCGGCACCAACGCCAGGGTAGGCACCGGCCGTATCGACCAAAGTTAAAATCGGCAATTGGAATCGGTCCGCCAAGCGCATGAGGCGCTGGGCCTTTCGGTATCCCTCTGGACGCACCATGCCGAAATTGTACTTGAGCCGTGTTTCCATGTCGGTGCCTTTTTCCTGACCCAAAATGGCAATTGCACGCCCATCAATTCGGCCGAGGCCCGAGACCATCGCGGCATCTTCGGAATAGAGCCGATCCCCCGCCAGAGGGGTAAAGTCATCGACCATCCCCGCAATGTAGTCTAGCGCATGGGGACGTTCAGGATGGCGTGCCACTAGGGTTTTTTGCCAGGCGTCTAAGCGCGAATAGGCCTGATCCAGTAGCTTGGCCGCTTTCGATTCCAGGGCGACAATGTCAGGGGTCAACTCTGAATCACCCTGGCTCAAAGATTTGAGTTCAGAGATTTTCACCTCAATTTCCAGGGCGGGTTTTTCAAAGTCCAGAGTCGTCACAGACATAGATGCCCCTTAGGCTCAAACTCAACAGGACGGAAGAGGGTTTCAAGTTGGCCGATTTTCGCACTGCCAATACCAACGGTCATAAAAAGTGACCGTTTTATGACCGTTTTTTGTCTCACGACAGAAACGCGATGCGTTTCGCCTCCGACGGGCCTTCGCTTAAACCCCGAGGCGCTTTCTTAGCTTGTCTCGGGACCGCGTGTTTTTGGCGCCGGCGTTCCCTGCGCCCTTCGGGGCTTGGAGCCCAACCCTTTCGTGCGCGGGCGTTCCCTGCGCCCTTCGAGCTTGGAGCCCAACCCTTTCGGGCGCGGGCGTTCCCTGCACCCTTCGAGCTTGGAGCCCGCTTGGGAGGCCGCAGTCGCGGCCCTTATACCAGCGAACATAAGAGTCACTCATGAGTGCCGCTGGGATACGTCACCCGTTTTCCTCACGCGAACAGGACACTGATCGCTGCGCCAAGGGGTGGTGATAGAACACCATATCGTGCAGGCGTTCATCCACCACCTGGGTATAGATTTGCGTTGTCGAGATATGGGAATGACCGAGGAATTGTTGAACGACACGTAGGTCTGCCCCACCGTCGAGTAAGTGGGTCGCAAAAGCATGGCGCAAACTATGGGGGCTGAGGTTAAGGGCAGTAAGCCCCGCCGCCGCCGCCACGTCTTTGAGAGCCTGACCCAAGGCCTGACGCGTCAAATGCCCTGTTTTTCCCTTTCCAGGAAACAAAAAAGTCGAGGTTAGGCGAACGTTCGACTTCTGCTGTTTTAGCCAAGCCTCACGCAAAGGCAAATAGGCCCGTATCGCCGCACCCGCGTGCTCGCCAATGGGCACCAAACGCTCTTTATTACCTTTGCCAACCACGGGAATCAGGCCCGGTTTCTGACAAACAAAGTCGAGGGGAAGTGTTACGAGTTCGCTAACTCGCAACCCTGTTGCGTACAAGATCTCAATCAAGGCGTACAGGCGAGCGCCGCGAAACGTACTGGCAGAGCGCGAAGCGGTTTTGATCAGCTTGGCCATCTGCACCCGGGTCATGGTTGAGGGCAGGGACCGGCACGCTTTGGGATTTTCCATTCCCAATGTCGGTATGTCTTGCCGCGCGCCCTCCTCAACACAAAATACAAAGAACTGTCTCAAGGCCGATAGGCGGCGGGCGGCGGACGTCGTTGAAAGCGTGGTGCCTGGTCCTGCGAAGTAAGCACGCAAGTCCGCGGTTGTGGCCTCAACCAGCGGCTTTTGCAAAAAATCGTGCACGGCGCTCAAATCCCGTGCGTAAGCCGCGAGGGTATTCGGGGCGGCGCCGCGTTCTGCCGCCATCATCTCAAAAAATAGATCTTCCACGTCCTTAAGGCCGCGCGGGAGGCGCGCAAAGGCGATTGCGATCAACGCGTCCACCTGTGAAAATTTGGGATTCGACACTGCAGCGCACATTGGGCTGGCTCGGACTCGGAATATCCCAAACTAGGATCAGAAAATAGGCCAATCCCGCCGTCAGAGTCAAAAAGATGAGCAAAACAAAAAAGGGATTTTCGCGAGAGGGACGCGCCATAGATGACTTTGATAAAATTTACGGATGTTCAAACACTTAGTGAGGACTTAGAGATCTGTCCATGGTGGAGCCCTCCCTTTCCACAACGTCCCTGCCTCACGGACCCAAGGAACCGTCAAGAGATCGGTCCTTGCGGCCCAGAGACGCGCAGGTGCGCACGGCCCTTCGCAACGCCGTCAAATGCTTCCATTCCCTTCCTGTTCCGCGTCACCCCTTGGTTTTGACTGGGCTCATGGGCGTGGGCAAGACGGCTATCGGCAAGCGCCTGGCGCAGGTCGCAAGGGTTCCCTTTGTCGACTCCGATGAGGCGATTGAACACGCTGCGGGCATGCAGATCCGTGATATATTTGACGCCTTTGGCGAGGACCATTTCCGGGATCGGGAACGGGCAGTCATCGACCGCCTATTACGCTCGGGCGAGGCGGGCGTGATCGCCGCCGGCGGCGGGGCTTTCATGAACGCGCAGACGCGGGCTCTAATTTTCGAGCAGGGCCTTGCCGTTTGGTTGCACGCGCCGATCCCGGTGTTAGTCGAGCGAACCCGTCGCTCCACAACCCGGCCGCTCTTGGCTGCGGGCAACCCGCAGGACGTACTGGAAAAACTGTTGATTGAGCGCGAACCCACCTACAGACAAGCCCCTGTTCACTGCCCCGCGGGGCAAGGTCACCTTGACCGCACGGTGCTTCGTCTGTTGACCCGTGTCAACCGCCATATTTTTGGCTCCTTTCCCAATCGCCGGCGACGTCGCGGAGCAAAACCAAGGCAGAGTTGAGCGTGCAAACTATTCCAGTCGCCCTCGGCGGACGATCATATCAAATCCATATTGGCCACGACTTGATTGCCCATGCGGGCACGTGGCTGGGCCCGCAGGTTTCAAGCCGTCAGATTTTTTTGATCGCCGATACTAAGGCGCTCGAACACCATGGCGATGCCCTCCTGGCTGGTCTGAAGGGCTTGAAGGTTCATGTGCTGCCTACAACGGCAGGCGAAGCCTCCAAATCTCTGACAACTTACAGCAACTTAGTGTTCCAGATTTTGGAACAGTCTCCTGAGCGTGGTGATCTGGTCGTGGCTTTTGGCGGCGGGGTAGTGGGGGACTTGGCGGGGTTTGTCGCTGCCTCTGTCTTGCGCGGGCTGGGACTGATCCAAATCCCCACGACCCTTCTGGCGCAGGTCGATAGCTCGGTTGGTGGCAAAACCGGGATCAATGCGCCACAGGGGAAAAACCTGATCGGCGCCTTCCATCAACCCAAATTGGTGCTGATCGACCTGCAAACTTTGCAAACGCTTTCTGACCGGGAAATGCGCGCGGGCTACGCCGAGGTAGTCAAATACGCCCTGATCAATCAGCCCGATTTTTTTGATTGGCTAGAGATCTATGGTCCGGCAATTCTCGCACGCCAACCGAAAGCTCTGGCTCAGGCCATCGCGACCTCCTGCATTGCAAAGGCGCGGGTTGTGTCAGCCGACGAAAAAGAGAGCGGTCGCCGAGCTCTGCTTAATCTTGGACATACCTTCGCCCACGCCTTTGAGGCTGCAGGTGCCTACGATGGGCGTATCTTGCACGGCGAAGCCGTATCGCTTGGCCTGATCTGCGCCTTCGATCTATCACATCGCCTCGGTCTGGCGAACGGACAAGATGTTGCGCGGCTAAGGCGCCACTTAGCCGCCCTCGGCTTGCCCACGCACCTGACAGACTTTCCGGCCATTGACTTTAATCTCCCAAATTTATGGCAAGCTATGGCGCGCGACAAGAAAGTCCAGGGCGGCACGATCCGCTTTGTCCTCGCCCATGGAATCGGTCAAGCTTTCTTAAGCGACGGCGCGGACATCGGTGCGGTAACCCAAACGCTTAATCACATGCAGAACGGGTCGGTAAGCCAACCCTAATACCAAAGGTCGTTTTCCATGACCATTTGAAACCGTTCAACCGATCCAATGCAAACGGTCTTATACCAACTCGAGACCTCAGCATAATTCGACTTCGGATCAAAGGACCGCAATATGTGGTGTCATAAAAGCAAAGTTAGCACCATATATTGATATCAACTTTCGATCCTCTGATTTATGCTGAGGTCTCAACTCGGCTAAAAATGTCAATTTTGGCGGAGTTGGAATTAGACGACGGCACGATTTTGAACACATGTTGGCAGGAGCGCTGAAATACGACTTACCCGAAGTCGCGTCTAAATCAGTCGCCCGTCGTTGCGCCGGCAAGAGGCATCTATGTGGTTGCACCTTAACCATCCCATCGTGGCCCTCTCCCTCGTGACTTTTGCCATGGGCCTCATGCCACTCAACGATGCGGCGATCAAACTCATGAGTGCGGACCTATCCCTATCGCAAATTATCGTTGTTCGTGCTGCGCTGATTCTGGCCTGTCTTTTGGTGCTGCGTTCCACCTGGCGCAGTTTTCGGGGCTACGATGCCGCAGTTTGGGGGCTTATGTTGTTGCGTGGCAGTTTGATCGCTCTGGCCATGATCGCGTTTTTTTCGGGCCTTGCTTTCATGGATCTGTGGCAGGCCACGACGATTTTTTTCACCTCGCCCCTGCTCATCACCCTCCTGTCGGTGCCTCTGCTGGGCGAGCGTTTGGGGGTCTGGCGCATTTTGGCCCAGTTCTTGGGGCTTGGCGGGGTTTTGCTGATCACGGTTCCCGTTAGCGAAGGTGGCTTCAATCCCGTGTTCGCTTTGCCGCTGGCGGGGGGGCTGTTTTATGCCTTTTACAACATCCTAACGCGTCGCATGGCGGGGCGGGCCAGCACCGTGGCCATGGCCAATGTGCAGCACCTCGCTTACATTCTGGTCGGTGGCCTCTTGGCTGTGGGGGTGCGTGTGCTGCCGTTTGAGCAATTTTCGCCGACGGACTTGGGTCCAGAGGCCAGCTTCGTCGTCCGTGATTGGGTCATGCCCAGCCTTTTGCACTGGTCCTGGCTCGCAGGGACGGGCCTGTTGTTTGGTTTCCTGTCCTTTGCGTCTGCCAATGCCTACGCCAATGTTGAGGCAAGCCTGGTGGCCCCGTTTGAGTACATCTATATTCCCGTGTCGATTTTTTGGAGCATTGCGATTTGGAACGACTGGCCAAACCTCTTGGGTTGGTTGGGGTGCGGCCTCATTTTGAGCGGTGGCCTGCTGACCATAGTGCGGGAAAACCTGCGCAACGCTGGGGCACGCACCCGCGAGCCCATGCATCGGCCCTAGCGCTGGGCGCCTAAGCGGCCTAAAAGCCGCCGACCGCGCGATGCGACTTTAGCCATAGGAACCGACCTGGGATGTTAAAAACCTTGACCCGTCTGCTGATGGGCGACCCCAATGCCAAGTATCTTCGCGATTTGTGCGTCGATGCGGAAGACATCAACGCCTTGGCCGAGACCATGGCCGCTCTGTCCGACGAAGAACTGCGCGGCAAGACCGAGGTCTTGCGCCAGCGCCTTGAGGCCGAGGACGCGAGCTTAGATGATTTGGTGATCGAGGCCTGCGCCGTGGTGCGCGAGGCGGCCAAACGGGTGACGGGCCTGTGGGCTTACGATGTGCAACTGATGGGCGCCATTGCCTTGCACGAAGGGCGCGTCGCGGAAATGAAAACGGGGGAGGGCAAGACCTTGACCGCCGTGTTCGCGGCTTACGTCAATGCCCTGCCTGGCAAGGGCGTCCATATCGTGACGGTCAACGAGTACTTGGCCGCGCGCGATACGCAGGACATGGGACCGATCTTCGCCTTTTTGGGCATGCGCGTTGGCCTGATCGTCCCTGGGATGCGCCAGGCCATGCGCCAGGCTGCGTACCGCGCCGATGTGACTTACGTGACCAATAACGAACTGTGCTTCGACTATTTGCGCGACAATATGGCCGTCAGTCGCCGCGCCATGGTCTTGCGCGGGCAGAATTTCGCCATCGTCGATGAAGTTGACTCGGTCTTGATCGACGAAGCGCGCGCGCCCATCGGCATCTCGGACAAGGCGCCCGACGATACGCTCGACATGTACCGCCAGATCAACGCTCTGGTGCCCGAGATTCCCGAGGGTGCGTACGAGATTGACGAGAAAAATCGAACGCTGACCTTGACCGACAAGGGCCAACGCCAGGTCGAAGCTGTGCTGGTCGGCGCTGGGTTGCTGGCCGAGGGGGCGACGATTTACGACCCCGCCAACATCACCTTCCTCCATCACATCACGATGGCACTGCGCGCGCACTATCTGTTGGAACGGGATGTCCACTACCTACTGCGCGGGACCGAGGCAGTGATCATTGATGAACTTTCTGGCCGCGCCATGGCGGGGCGGCGCTTTGGTGGCGGACTGCATCAAGCGCTAGAAGCCAAGGAAGGCTTGCCAATCCAGGCCGAGACCATCTCTATCGCCTCAGTAACCTACCAAAACTACTTCCGTCTCTATAATAAGCTCGCGGGCATGACGGGGACCGCCGCGACCGAGGCCGCCGAGTTTGGTGAAATTTATGGGCTGGAGATCGCGGAGATTCCCACCAACCTGCCCGTGATTCGCGAAGATCACGACGATGAAGTCTATTTGACGTTTGAGGAAAAACTGACGGCGATCGTGACCCAAATCGAAGCGTGCCACGATCGCGGGCAACCCGTACTGGTCGGCACCACGTCGGTCGAACGCTCGGAATTGGTCTCGAAGCGGCTCAAGCAACGCAAAATCAAGCATCAGGTACTCAATGCCCGCCATCACGATCAGGAGGCGCAGATTATCGGCCAGGCGGGAACCCCTGGCGCCATCACGATTGCAACCAATATGGCAGGGCGCGGCACCGACATCCAGCTGGGTGGCCATGTCAATATGCGCATCGCGACCGAGCTCAAAGACCTGCCAGCGGGCAAAAAGCGCGACGCAGCCGAGACCAAGATTCGCGATCAAGTCGCACAAGCCAAGCGCCAAGTGATCGAAGCGGGCGGGGTCTTTGTTTTGGGGACCGAGCGGTACGAATCGCGCCGCGTTGACAATCAGTTGCGCGGGCGCTGCGGACGCCAAGGCGACCCTGGGGAATCCAAGTACTTCCTGTCTTTGGAGGATGATCTGATGCGCCTGTTCGCGGGCAACATCGACGGGCTGCTGCGGCGCGTGGGCATGAAGGAAGGCGAGTCCCTGTCCCATCCCTACATGAACGCGGCGGTGGAGCGGGCGCAGAAAAAAATCGAGTCGCGCAACTTCGATCAGCGGAAAAATGTCCTGCGTTACGACAATGTCATGAACGATCAGCGCTTGGTCATGTATGCGCAGCGGTTGGAAATCATGGACGCCGACGATGTCGGAACGCTGGTGGAGGAGGTCATGGCGCAGGCGGCGGCGTCCCTGATCGAGGAATACGTGCCAGCGGGCTCGTTCCCCAATCAGTGGCGAACCGAGGACTTGGAGGCGCGGTTGCGCGCGGACCTTGGGCTCGATCTCCCCGTTCCAGACTGGGCGCAGGAACCTGGCATCGGCGATGAAGAAATTGTGCAGCGGGCGGCAGCGGCGCTAAAGGCGCAACGCCAAGCCATGCGGGAGCAGACCAACACCGCCTTCATCGCGGCCCACGGTCGCAACGCCTTAATCGCGGGCTATGATCGGCAGTGGCGCGAGCATAGCTTGCGTATGGACCAGCTAAAGTCGGGCATCGGGTTACGCGCGCTCGGTCAACGCGATCCTTTGAACGAATACAAGCAAGAGGGACTAGAGCTGTTTTCGCTCATGCTGGATCTGGCGCGCCGCGATGCGGCTAAGCGCCTGGCCCTGGAGCCGTTGCCTTTATGGGAGCAACTGAACCGCCAACGCGGTGAAATCGAGATTCAACTCGCGAGTGCCAAAGCGCAAGCCAAGGAACGGGGCATCGACCCCAACTTGGTGATGGCGGACGAAATCGTTTTGGCCGTATTCCCCGAAATGCGGGAGGTGCAACCTTTGAGCGGTGAGGCCTTGACCGCCCGTGCCGACGAACTGGGCCTTCGCCAGATCGCGCAGACTCCGCGGCAAAATGCCTCTGCCGATGATCTACCGCCATGGCCGCAAGACATCGACCCCAGCAAGGTTCGCCGAAACGACCTCTGCCCCTGCGGCTCAGGCCGTAAATTCAAGCACTGCCACGGGCGCGTGTTCAACTGATTTTGCACAAACAGCAGACGAAATTAATCCCAGCGAGACAAAGGTGTAATACCAGCGGCCATCAAAAATGACTCCTATGTCCCTTGGTATAGGGGCCTCGACTGCGGCTCCTGAAGCGGCCCCGAGACAAGCTAAGAAAGCGCCTCGGGGTATAAGCGGAGGGGAGGCGAAACGCGAAGCGTTTCTGCCTTGAGACACGAAACGGTCATGAAAAGGTCACTTTTTATGACCGTTGGTATAAGGCCTGAAATAGCGCGAGTTTAGGAGATAGATATCTATCTATTCGCACCAACGCCAAATTCTGAGTTCTCGCGGGGCTTGAGTGGACTGCCCAATGTGAGAAGGGAGACGACCATGAAGCCATTTCGCACCGGGCGCGTGCCGGCCCTTACTTTTGGCGCAGGCACGCTCAAGACCTTGCCAAACTTGATTGCGGATCTAGGCGGCGACAGCGTCTTGGTTATTGCCGATCAAGCCTTGGCAGACCTTGGAATCGCCGATCAAGTTGAAGCCAATTTGTCAGCGGCGCATATGGACTGCCATCTGGTAGCGCACGTCGCGGGAGAACCAAAGGAGGCATTAATCGACACCTTGAGCGCCCAAGCCCGCCAACTAGAGGCGACGTGCCTTGTGGGCTTGGGCGGCGGGGCGGCTATGGACACCGCCAAGTTGGTAGCGGCGATCGCCCCGGCGAGAACGACAGCTGCCAGCTACGCGCTCAGCGCCCAACCATTTCCAACTAATGGCTTGCCCGCGATCGCGATCCCGACCACAGCAGGCACAGGCTCGGAAGTCACACGCACCGCTATCGTTTCCACCAACGACGGCGCCAAGAATTGGTATTGGGGCGAGGAACTCATGTTCGCCCATGCGATCTTGGACCCCGAGCTGACTTTAAGCCTGCCTGCGCATCTGACCGCCTGGACAGGGATCGACGCTGTCGCGCATGCCTTGGAGGCCTCGACAGCAAAATCCACCAATGCTGCGGGCCTGCTCTATGGACTCGAAGCCTTGCAGATCTTGGCGGAATCCTTGCCCCAAGCGGTCCGCAAGGGCGACGATTTGGCGACACGCGGACGGGTGCTGTGGGGCGCGACCGTGGCGGGCCTGGCCTTGCATAACTGCAACACCCACATGGGTCACAACATGAGCCACGCGCTCGGGTCCCTATGCCGTATCCACCATGGCTTGGCGACGGCCCTCGCGCTGGAGGCGAGTCTACCGGCTCTGGTAGCACGTCCTGAGGGAGCAAACAACTACGCCTTGGCCGCCGAAGCGCTCGGCGGAGAAGCGTGCGCGCAGGCCCTACCCGCGGTTTTTAAGCGGCTCATGCGCGCCATTCAGATTGAGGCCAAGCTGCCATCGGCCGTTGCAGGCATACAGACAAAAGACCTAGCGGCCGCGATGGCGAGCCCCGCCAACCTTTCCATGTCTCAGAACGCAGCCTGCCCGCTGGGGTCGGACGACTTGGACGCCATGGCGGCCCGCCTCATGGCCTTTCCCCTTGATTCCGAAGACAACGCAGGCCAAGTTTGAGGCCTGGTCCAAGTCGATTGGAACAATCGAACCCAAAGAACATCCGCGCCAACAAGGACTTATACCAGCGGCGATTTAAAATGACTCTTTTAGTCGCTGGTATAAGGGCCGCGACCGCGGCCCCCGTAGCGGCCCCGAGAATAGCTAAGAAAGCGCCTCGGGGTATCAGCGAAGGGGAGGCGAAACGCGAAGCGTTTCTGCCGTGAGACATAAAACGGCTGAAAAAGTGTCAACTTTTTTCGCCGTTGGCATTATACCAGCGGTCATAAATTAGGTCATTTTTATGACAGTTGGTATAATTGCCGCTGGTATTGAAGCTACTCAATCGACTCAATAGAAATACGCCTTTCTAAAGGTAGGTCACTTCTTTGTTGAATAGGTGGCCCAAGGGTGCCAATTTTTTGACCGTTGGTATAAAAGGCAATATTGCTCTGCCCGTCTGGCGATCTAAATCTCCACCCTGCAAGACTTAATTTTTACGGAGTTTACCATGAACGAAATGCGCAAAGTTTCGGGGGTTTGCCCCTTTTCTTCGGATCGCGTCAACGAGGCGGCGGGCCAAGGTCAGGGCAATCGCGACTGGTGGCCCCAAGCCCTAAATATTGGCATTTTGCACCAGCATCAGCCGGTTTCGAGCCCTGTCGACTCGGACTACGACTACGCCGCAGAGTTCACCTCGATTGATTACGCTGAGCTAAAGGCCGATCTGACCGCGCTTATGACCGACAGTCAAGATTGGTGGCCTGCCGACTATGGCCATTACGGCCCCTTTATGATTCGGATGGCGTGGCACGCCGCAGGCACCTATCGCACCGCCGACGGTCGGGGCGGCGCGCGCACGGGCACCCAACGCTTTGCCCCACTCAATTCCTGGCCCGACAATGGCAACTTGGACAAGGCGCGCCGCTTGCTGTGGCCGATCAAGCAAAAGTACGGACGCAAACTTTCCTGGGCCGACCTGATGGTGCTGGCAGGAAATGTGGCGTTGGAATCCATGGGGTTCAAGACTTTTGGGTTCGGTGGAGGCCGTGAAGACATATGGGCGCCCGAGGAGGACGTTTATTGGGGTAGTGAAAGTGCATGGCTGACCAATGAGCGCTACGAAGGCAAGCGCGACTTGGAAAACCCGCTCGCCGCCGTGCAAATGGGCCTGATTTACGTCAATCCAGAAGGCCCCGACGGCAACCCCGACCCCATGGCCTCGGGCGCGGACATCCGCGAGACCTTTGGCCGCATGGCCATGAACGATGAGGAAACCGTCGCCTTGGTCGCGGGCGGCCATACCTTCGGCAAGGCCCATGGCAACGGCGATGCGGGCGCCCTGGGCCCTGAGCCCGAAGGCGCCGCCATCGAGGCCCAGGGGTTCGGCTGGGCCAATCCTCAGGGAACCGGAGCGGGGTTTGATTCCGTCACGTCGGGGATCGAAGGCGCCTGGACCCCGACCCCAATTACTTGGGACATGTCCTACTTTGAAACCCTGTTTGGCTACGAATGGGAGCTGGGCAAGTCCCCCGCAGGCGCGCACCAGTGGCACCCCGTCGGCGGCGCTGGCGCCGACGCCGTGCCCGATGCCCACAAGGCCGACCTGACGCACGCGCCCATGATGACGACGGCAGACATGGCCATGCGCATGGACCCCTCTTACGAAAAAATCTCGCGGCGATTTCTGGCAAACCCTGGGGAGTTTGCCGATGCGTTCGCCCGCGCTTGGTTCAAGCTTACCCACCGCGACATGGGGCCCAAGGTTCGCTACGTTGGCCCCGAAGTCCCTGCCGAGGAACTGATCTGGCAAGACAATGTTCCCGTGGGCGACGGTTCCGTCGATGTGGTCGCGGCCAAGGAAAAAATCCTCGCCAGCGGGCTCAGTGTCGCCGAGCTCGTATCGACGGCCTGGGCCTCCGCCGCTACCTTCCGCGGGTCGGATTTGCGCGGCGGTGCCAACGGCGCGCGCGTTCGCCTCGCGCCGCAGAAGGATTGGAAAGTCAACAATCCAACGCGCCTTGCCAAGGTTTTGACGACGCTGGAGGGGATCCATGCGTTGGTCGGCGGCTCTTTGGCGGACCTGATCGTTCTTGCCGGCAATGTCGGCGTTGAAATGGCGGCAAAGGCGGCGGGAGAGGAGATCAAGGTTCCCTTCACCCCTGGTCGCGGCGATGCCAGCCAGGCGGCGACGGACGTTGAGAGCTTTGCTTACCTTGAGCCACAAGCCGACGGTTTCCGCAATTACCAACCCAAAACCTTTAAAGTCTCGGCAGAAGACATGCTCATTGATCGGGCCAACCTTCTGACCCTGTCCGCGCCCGAGCTGACCGTCTTGATCGGCGGCCTGCGGGTCATGGGCACCAACTGGGATGGGTCCGACTTAGGGATCTTGACGACGCGCCCTGGGGCTCTGACCAATGACTTTTTTGTCAACTTGCTCGACATGGGCACCAAGTGGGCACCCGCCGACGCCTCCGCAACCACCTACGTCGGAACCGACCGCAGCACGGGTGCCGAGCGGTGGCGCGGAACCCGCGCTGATTTGATTTTTGGGTCAAATTCGCAACTGCGCGCCCTCGCCGAAGTCTATGCCTGCGACGATGCTAAAGGTAAGTTCATATGCGACTTCGTCTCAGCCTGGGTAAAGGTCATGGAGTTGGATCGCTTTGATCTACAAGGCTAGGTAAACCTAGGATCGTTGGCGACGAGACCTCAGCACAAATCATACCAACGGTCATAAAAAGTGACTTTTTCATGACCGTTTCGTGTCTCACGGCAGAAATGCTTCGCGTTTCGCCTCCCCTTCGCTTATACCCCGAGGCGCGTGTCCGCTATTCTCGGGGCCGCTTGTTTTGTGCGCGGGCGTTCCCTGCGCCCTTCGGGCTTGGAGCCTGCTACGGGGGCTGCAGTCGCGGCCCTTACACCAGCGATCATAAGAGTCATTTATAATTGCCGCTGGTATTAGACCTTGGTGCTCTTAGGATCAGACTGAGGAAGACCAAGGACATGGGCCATGGTGTAAAGCCCTGGTTGGCCTCGACAGGTCTGGTGTAGCCAGATCGCGGCGGTCACGGCGCCTTTGGCGAAAATGAGGCGGTCGAGGACTTGGTGCCTTAGCTCCAGGCGCTCGCCCGCGCCGATCAGCATAACCGTGTGTTCGCCCGGGTTGTCGCCGCCGCGTAGGGTGGCAAAGCCAATTTCGCCTCGCGTGCGGGCGCCCGTTTGGCCTTCGCGCGCATACGTCGCTTGATCGCGCAGCTCGACCCCACGACCCGCCGCGGCAGCTTGGCCCAGAGCTAAGGCGGTGCCCGAAGGCGCGTCGATCTTTTGGTTGTGGTGAAGTTCAAGGATTTCAAGGTCAAACTGGGGTAAGGCCTTTGCCGTTTGGTTCACGAGCCCTAGCAGCACGTTAACGCCCAAGGAAAAGTTGGCAGCGTGCAAGATCGGCATACGCTTCGCCGCTGCCGCGATGGCGACCAACTGCGCGGGCACGTGCCCCGTTGTGCCCAAAACGTACGCAGCGCCTGCCGCAAGAGTCACCTCCATGATCTGGCTGGTGGCCGCAGGCAAGGTAAAGTCGATGACCACGTCGGCGCCGTCCACCAGGCCGGCAAGGTCCTGATTTGACTCGCCGGAACGGCCAAGCCCTCCATGAAACAGGGCCTGTGGATCGGCCTCGATAGCCGCGATCACTTGCTGGCCCATGCGTCCAGTTGCGCCCGCGACGGCGATCTTTGAGTTCATTTTGCCAGTCTCCTTGGTCTGCGCTGATCGCCGCCATGCCACGAGAGCTGAGCACCCGCAATAATACCAACGGTCATGAAAAGTTCACTTTTTATGACCGTTGGTATTAAGCGATGCGCGGACAGAGTTTATGATCCGTGATCGCTTAAGCTGGATGCGCTTTCTGGGCTTTGATCTAGGCGCGCCCATGCCCGATGAGAATACCATTCGCCACTTCGGTAATCGCCTGACCCATAGCGGTGTGCTGGCGGAGATCAAGGCGCAGTTCGAGGGGCAACTGATACCAGCGGCAATTATAAATGACTCTTATGTTCGCTGGTATAAGGGCCGCGACTGCGGCCCCCGTAGCGACCCCGAGATCGGCGGAAACGCGCCTCGGGGTATAAGCGAAGGGGAGGCGAAACGCGAAGCGTTTCTGCCGTGAGACAAAACTCCGCTAAGAATGTCAATTTTTAGCGGAGTTGGTAGTAAGCGCGATCAGGCTTATTTGACGGCCCTGGTCGCGCTCTCCCGCCCGCGTCGCGCGGCGATGGGAAAAGAACCACCTGGGATGCTGGAAGGTATCTTGGTCGAGCGCAGTGGGCGCCGCCAGCCCTGCCAAATCTAAGAATGCTCGAACGGCGGCGGGCAAATCGAACAAGACCTTGTCAGCGTTCGCGGCGGGTTGGAACAGGGTCGCGTGGGGAATAAGGCCCTCAAAATGTTCTGGAAATTCACGACCAACTTCGTAGGACTGGCCCCCTAAGCAGGGACCAATGGCAGCCTGAATCTGGGGCCTTTGAGCACCAAGCGCGACCATAGCCGCAACCGTAGCTTCAACAATCCCTGCCTTCAGGCCGCGCCAGCCGCCGTGGCAAGCACCGATCACGCGCGCGCGCGCGTCCGCCAAGAGGATCGGCACGCAATCGGCGGTCAGGACACCCAAACCCAGGTCTGTTTGGGTGGTCACGAGACCATCGGCTGGGGGGGCAGCCCCTGGGCCCCAGGGGGCGGTGACGGTTACCACCTCAGCGCCATGGACCTGGCGGGCGCTGACAAAGGGCAGGCCAAAGGCCTGTTCGGCGCGGCGGCGATTTTCCAAAACCTCGACTAGGGGTAAGCCCGAATGAAGCCCTACGGCAAGATCGTCCCTGCCCTGGTCCTGCAGGCCTTGGCTGACCCCGCCCAGGCGCGTGAAAAATCCATGGCGCAGCTGCGGATGCTGAAGGTTGGGGGCGCTTAGAAAGGTGGGGCACGTCATGGCGCGGGTTCGCTAGCACGTTCAGGAACCGGGGCAAAAAAGGAGAGGGCCTGAAACAAGCGACCCATGGCGTCATCCCGGACCAGGCGCGCGGCCGCGGCCGCTTCCCCGGGGTGGGCGGCCAAGAGCGACTCAAAGTCCAGGCGCACCAAGAGCTGCTGCTGAGTTTCCAGCCGGGCCCGAAGACCCGTCGCTTCTACTGCTTGCACTAGCGCGCCGAAATCGACCAGCGCGCTCAGGTCCGCCTGGCCTGGCGCCTCGAGGGGGTTTGCGATCCCATGGTTTTGGACGGCCTGAAATGTGGGTCGCCCTGGGGGGCTCGAGTACCCGTAGTCGATGAGCAGGGCCGCCCCGCCGCCAGCGCGCAGTTCCTTGGCGAGAAACTGCACCTGCGCCCGCGCAGCAGGGCAAGGTTCCCACCAACCGTCCTGATGTTCTGGCAAGGGGCACGGCACCCCCGCTGCGCCGCGGCGGACGAAAATTAAGGCATCCGCCTCGAGACCGACGCAGATTTCAAACTGCTGGCCCTGGTGGCGCTGGTACTGCTGAACGGGCAAGGCGTCGAAGTACTCGTTCGCGATGAAAATCGTCGGCAGGGCAGTTTCGGGCAAATGTCCCAAGTCTTCGACAAACTGCACCTCCCGATCCAATCGGGCGGCGATCTGGCGCTGGAAGGACGGTGAAGCCTCGACCAACTGAATGTGAGCGGGCTGGCGGATGAGGTGCGGCAAGAGCGTCGCCAGCAAAGTCCCCCGCCCTGGGCCAAGCTCGACCAAACGCCAAGGTGGGGCGCCAAGGCTAGCATGGGCTTGGTTGACCCAAGCGGCCAAAGCGTACCCAAACAGCGGACTGATTTCGGGGGCCGTGATAAAGTCCCCCGCCCGTCCGATCCCTTCCCCGCGAACGTAATACCCCTGTGGGCGGTGATGGAGGGCAAACTGCATAAAGGCATCAAGGCCCAGGGGCCCTTGGCACCCGATGTGGGCAAGCAGCTGGCGGCGCAGCGCGTCAGCCATGGTGATGGCGGCGCAGCACCCAAAGGATCAGTAGCGCGCCGACCAGGACCATGGGCACGCTCAATTCCTGCGAGCGGCTGAGGCCCAGAGCGTTCAGGCCCACGGTCGGATCGTAGGATCGAACGAATTCCACCAAGGTCCGCGCCAGCCCATAGCCAACCAAGAACGCGCCCGTGATCAGGCCGGCGCGGGCGCGCACCCAAGCCCGTCGATGGAGCGCAAGCAGCACCACCAACAGAAGTCCTCCCTCGCCCACTGCCTCATAAAGCTGGCTGGGATGGCGGTAGGCGGTCAGGTCGTAGAACTCCCGACATTGGGCCAAGGTGTGCGTGACCGCGCCCAGGCAGGCTTCGAGTTGGTTCTGATAGTAGGGCGGGTTGCCCGCGGGATAAAAGTTGACGCCGATCCAGGCCTGGTCTCCGACAATACGACCATGGAGCTCGCGATTGATAAAGTTCGCGATCCGGCCCAGGAACAGGCCGATCGGCGCCGTCAGCGCAAGATAATCGGCCAAGCCCATCAGGGCGAAGCTGCGCCTTTTCCTCAACCAGAAAAGGACCGCCGCCAAGACAACCCCGAGAAAACCGCCGTGGAAGGACATGCCCGCGATCGCGATCACGCGGCGGCCATCTGGCAACGTTTGGAAGGGCCAGAACAGGGCTTGCACCTGCGCCCAAAAGTCGCCCTGCCCCCAGCCGAATAGAAAATTCCCCACGCGCCCGCCCAGGATCACCCCCAGCAAGATGTAAAGAACCAAGTCATCAATATCCGTCGGGCTCAGCCCAAAGCGATCCGCAACGACGCGGCGGCGAATGATCTGCCAACCCGCGATCAATCCGCCCATGTAAGCGAGGGCGTACCAGGTCAGTTGTACCGGACCGAGGCTGAAGATGACAGGATCGATCCAAACGGGATAGTCAAAGCGAAGCATGGCGCGGCAAATCTCTAAACCTATTGGGGACTTTTTTGTTTGATGTAGCCCCCTATCCCAGTTCTCATTAAAAAAGACTCCTTATGAACTGGTATAAGGGCCGCGACTGCGGCCCCCGCAGCGGCCCCGAGACAAGCTAAGAAAGCGC
This sequence comes from Alphaproteobacteria bacterium, assembly GCA_965228345.1. Lineage (GTDB taxonomy): Bacteria > Pseudomonadota > Alphaproteobacteria > UBA7985 > UBA7985 > CAXQZM01. The sequence continues at coordinate 817,196 of CBDDHH010000004.1, forward strand.
CTCGGGGTATAAGCGGAGGGGCGGCGAAACGCGAAGCGTTTCTGCCGTGAGACAAAACTTCGATAAAAATGTCAACTTTTATCGGAGTTGGTATTATATATAGGGAATCAGCGCAAAATATAAGGACTCCGACCCATGCAAACCGACCATCGCTTTTTTGATGACCTCGCCCGCGCTGCTGGCGGGGCCATGGGCGCGCTCAACGGCATGCGTACCGAAGTCGAAACGCTTTTTCATCAGCGCCTTGAGCGCGCGCTTGCGAATATGAACCTAGTCACGCGAGAGGAATTTGAGATTGTGCACGCCATGGCAATCAAGGCGCGCGAAGAAAATGAAACGCTCAAGCTGCGGATGGAGGCCCTTGAGGCCGCCAACACCGCGAAGCCGTCTTGACGGCAGCGGCCTGAGGCCCTAGGCCCCGCGCCCTGAGGCAGAAAGACCTGAGCGGGTTTGCCTAAATTTGTGAGAAGGTCATTTTATGGTCAAGCGTACCTATCAACCCTCCCGCCTCGTGCGGAAACGTCGCCATGGCTTTCGTGCGCGCAAGGCCACCGTTGGCGGTCGTCGCATCCTAGCTGCGCGTCGGGCCAAGGGGCGCAAAAACTTAAGCGCTTAAGTTTGTTTGAGATAGGCTTAGGTGTTCGCCGCCTTGGCTCTGGTGCGGCTGAAAGCCCGCCCTCAATTCCTAAAAGTTGCCACCAGGGGTCGAAAAGTTGCACGGCGGACCTTGGTATTGCAGGTGCTGGAATTCACTGAAGCCGAGCAGGCCGATGCCAAGCAGCGCGCGCGCCAAACGCACCTAGGAGACGCCGTTTTTCTAGGTTTTACGGCCTCAAAAAAGGTTGGCAACGCTGTGGCGCGCAATCGCGCCAAGCGGCGCTTGACGGCCGTGGCCAATGACGTCTTGCCTCTTTTGGCGCGCAAGGGGTGGGCGATCGTTCTCATCGCCCGCGCGGCCACCGTTGCGGCGCCGTTCGCGCAGATCGACCAAGACCTGCGCGCGGCCCTCGCCCAAGTCTTCCCCCATTCTTGACGTTTCATGTCAAGTTCTGATGCTATAGACCGAACACCCGCAGCGCGCCTATGGTGCCACATGTCGTGGCCCGCACGGCTCGTAGCTTTGCCCATTTACGCCTACCGATACACCTTATCGCCCTATGTCGGGCGGTCGTGCCGCTACCAACCCACATGCAGTCTCTATGCCCTGGAAGCTTTGGCACGCCACGGCGCGCTGCGGGGGCTTTATTTAATGGGGCATCGTGTTATCCGCTGCCATCCTTTGGGCGGTTGCGGGTTTGACCCTGTGCCCAAACTAGACGAGAGAAAGTAGCACTCCATGTTCAACCAGCCAGGCGGCCCCCAGGGGCAAGTCCCCATGTCCAACATGATTACGGCCATGGCCCTCATGGGATTGCTCTACGTCGCTTACCTCATGCTGGCCCCGCCGATTGTGCCGTCCCAAACCGAACAAGTCCCCGTGGTGGTCGAGGATGCGGCGAAACCCCAAGCCTACAACCGCGTTGGCAGTACCTTACTGGACCGCTTTGGTCAGGCGGGAACCTTAGCGATCAACAGTGTCGATCCCCAAGGCCGAGAAGTTGCCCATGGCAAGATCGATGTTTCCTCTGGCCTGTTCTATAACCAGACCTTCACCGACTATCGCGAAACCATCGCCGACGGTAGCCCTGAGATCGGCTTGTTCCAGTTTGAAGAAGGCGCCCTAGCCTATATGTTTCAGCCCTACGCCCAAATTGGCACCGCCACCGGGCTGGTTCCTGCCGATTTGGTGTTTGAAACGGTCACTCGCAACGACGGGTCCTATATCCTGCGCAGCACCAACCTAGAAACGGCGGTGATTGAGCTAGAGCTTACCCTAAAGGATCCCTACCTCTACGGCGTGACCCTGCGGGCGGAGGCCGTGAGCGATGAACCACAGGGCTTGCTGCTCGGCGCGCGCTTGCTGCGGCAAGGGGAAACCGATGCACTTGGGCAATTTCGACGAATGCCAGGGGTTGAAACCATATGGACGGCCCGCCAAGGCCTCGCCTATTTCGACGAGGGGCGCGTCAAACGTCAAGCCTACGACCAAATGGCCGACGCCGCCTTCGCGCAACCCGCAGGCAACGACTGGATTGCCTTGGCCGACAAGTACTTCATGTCCGCCCTGATTCGCGACCCGAGTTTTGCCGCCGTCGCATCCTACGACTACATTGAGGATTCAGGGTTCTTTCAAGCCAACTTGACCAACGCAGTAGGCGGACAGCCGGTGATTTTGGCGCCCGGAAATCCCGTTGAATTCCAGTTTGATCTGTTCGCAGGACCCAAGGAACTCGACTTACTGCAAACCTATGAGGCGCAACTTGGGGCCGAACAGTTCGCCTTTACCATCGACTTTGGCTGGTTTTGGTACTTCACCATGCCGCTGACGGCAGCCTTGGTGTGGCTCGGCGATGCGGTTGGCAATGTGGGTGTCGCCATCCTAATCATCACCATCATTATCAAGGCGTTCCTGTTCCCGCTCGCCAACAATTCCTACCGATCCATGGCGCGAATGAAAAAACTGCAACCCAAGATGGAGGCCTTGCGCGAAAAACACGGCGACGATCGCCAGGCCATGAGCCAGGCAACCATGGCGCTCTATCGTGAGGAGGGGGCAAATCCCATCGCGGGCTGCCTGCCCATGCTGGTGCAGATTCCGATTTTCTTTGCGCTCTACAAAGTGATATTCAACACGCTGGAAATCCGTCACGCGCCGTTTTTTGGCTGGATCCAAGATATGGCCGTCGCCGACCCAACCTCCTGGATGAACCTCTTTGGCTTGCTACCCTACGATTTGCCGGCGATTTTTCAGATGGGGGGGATCTTGGCGCTGTTGTCGGTGGGAATTTGGCCCATCGCCATGGGGCTCACCATGGTCTGGCAGCAACGCCTCTCACCCGCCCCGACGGACCCAACCCAGGCCATGGTCATGCGCTTCCTGCCGATCATATTCACCTTCTTTATGGCAACCTTTCCCGCAGGGTTGGTGATTTACTGGACCTGGAACAACTTCCTATCGGTCTTGCAACAGATGGTGATCATGCGCGGTACCAAGACCGAAACAGAAGAGAAAAAAGCTGCCGAAGTCGAACGAAAACGCGCCAAAGCCTCGGCCAAAAAGACCGACTCTTGACCCTTTCTAAAGGGGAAGCCTCTAGTAGACCTGATTCTCAATAGGGAGATAAAAAACAGACGGACTTGTCCCTTAGTGCTTATCTCAGCAAATTTTTAAATTGATGTTTGCCAGAGCCGCGACATTCTTAGCAATCATGTTCTCATGTCGGTTTCCTCTGGAGATGTCAGAGAAAATGTTGAACTTTTTCATGCGTCCAATGCCATGCTCAACCTTCACGCGCATAGAGCTGAACCACTTATTGTAGTCTTTTTGTTCTTGGCTTAGATTTTGGTTCTTGGATTTCTTTATCGGGACTTCGCAGTTGGTTCCTACATAAGCTAAGTCGCCCAAGAGCAGGGTATCTGGTGGCTTGTCCAGATGGCTTTGATCATAAAGGGTTTTGTCGTGCTTGCGCCCAGGGTGAACGGGGCCACAAGCACGAATGCGCTTCTTATCATCGACGACAATTTGATGCTTATGAGTAAAGCGCTTCTTTTTCCCCGAGTAGATCTTCTTTCGGCCCTTCGATTTCTTGGGGCGCTGACAGGGGCGCTCGGTCCCATCGACCATCAGATATATGAGCTGCTCCTTATCATCCTCACTTAAAGCAAGCCTGCGCTCGGGCATCTGAAAATGGCCTGCCAATAGCTTGGTCATTGTATTGGCGGTTCGGATGCTCGTGCTATCTGAAACCGAAAATATCAAACCCAGAAACTCATGATTGATGTAAGTCCGATAATAGATCAGGCATAAAAGCAGCATCTCCTCAAAGCTTAGCTTATGGCTTGGCCCGCCCCCAATCGCGCGTTGGCGATGGGGGCGAGATAGACGCTGATGGTTGTGAGCCTCCCAAAGCGGCAAAATCTTCTCTGAAATGTCGTCAAAATCGCTGACCCTTATCCCACTTAAGCGGAAAAACAGGCGCGGTTGCTTCTTAAGGATTTTGAAGGTTCTCATAAAAAGGCTAGAATCAGCCAAACCTGACTTCGACAAGACCTTGTTTGCACGCAAAAGCTCTTTTTCAGTTTATCGTGAAGTGGGTCTAGTTTCAATGACGCGAAGGATTGATACCAGTTCTCATTAAATGAGACTCCTTATACCAGCGGCAATTATAAATGACTCTTATGATCGCTGGTATAGGGCCGCGACCGCGGCCCCCGTAGCGGCCCCGAGATCGGCGGACACGCGCCTCGGGGTATAAGCGAAGGGGAGGCGAAACGCGGAGCGTTTCTGCCGTGAGACAAAACTCCGCTGAAAATGACAATTTTTAGCGGAGATGGTATGAGGCTTCAATTCCGCCTTAGAATGTCACAGTCTCAACGACTTCGACCATGCGGTATTGCCCATGGGGGCAAGCGTCGGCAATGGCCTGGGCCGCGGCCAGGTCTTCGGCCTCGAACAGGCCATAGCCCGAAAGATCGGTGGCAGGTTCGCTGGGGCCATGGCAACTCGGCCGACCGCGGAAAGGATGCGAGGTCACGCCGTATTGTGCCGTCCAAGCCTTGTAGGCTGTGAAAGCAGCCTGCTGTTGTTCGGGATCGGTTAGATCGGGCTGTCCGTGAAACAGGATAGTGAAAGACGCCATAGCTAAGGTTTAGCGTCGGGATCGCGTTCCGACAAGCAAAAGCGACACGAGAAGGGAAGGGAGGTCGGACTTCGCAAACCTAGAAAGAGCGTCGTTCTATAGCCATTCAATCGATTCAAAGCACGCGCATGGCTGGAAACTATGCGTCCCTGGTGCTGGAGACCTTATGCAAGCCACCAACGCTGCCTCCTCGGGCGTCAAAATTGCACCCCAGACGCTCAAGGTCTTGAACCAACGCAGTGACGGCCCAGGCCTCGCTTACTTGGCAGTCTGGCTCCTGGTGCTCTTGGCGTTCGGCGCGCTCGTGGCGCTCGCGCGCGGCAGCGTTTGGGTTTGGGCGGCGCTTGTCCCCTACGGCATCGCTTTGATGGTGCCCACCTACGCGCTCTCGCACGAAACAGCGCACAAGACCGCCTTCAAGACTCGCTGGCTAAACGAAGCGGTGTTCTACCTAACTTCCTGGCTCTACGGCGAGGAGCCGATCCATCGTCGCTACAGCCACATCAACCATCATCAGGCCACCTGGTACATCGGCCAAGACAGCCAGATGCCCTTTGACACGCCCATGGGCTTGGACGGTTGGCTGCTTGAGGCGTCGGGCTGGGGCCTGCGTCGGTTCCAGGCTGAGGTGACCCTGCGGCTCTTGGTCGGGCGCCCATCGCCTATGATGCGCGCTGTCATCCCCGCCACCCAATGGCGCGCCGCGCGGCGGAATCAAGCGATCTTTGTCGCTGCTTACCTTTTTCTATGCGTGACCTTGGCCCTGGGCTACGGATGGCCCCTGTGGTTTCTGATCTTACCCAACTTGATCGGAACCCCCGTCATGTTGGCCTTTACCCTATTGCAACACGCCGAATTGCAGGAGGACGATCCCGACATTCGCAAGTCCACCCGCTCATTTCGAGGCTCCTGGTGGGCCAGCTTTCTCTATATGAACATGGAAAACCACGTTGAGCATCATCTCTATTCGTCCATCCCCTTCTACGCCCTTCCCAAGCTGCGTGCCGCCTTGGGCGATCAGATCCCGGGCTGCGATCCTGGGTTTTTGGTCTCGACTTGGGATGTCCTGTCCGTTGTTACTCGTCGCTCTCTGGGCAAGTCCACCAAAGCACGCCGCATCCGCCAAGCCCCGCACATGATCACCGAAGGGGGCCCTATTCGGAAGATCGCCTCGCGGACCATGTAGCGAGCGGCTGTCCGTCCTATATCCGGTGAACAGCTTTATACCAACTCCGATAAAAATTGACATTTTTAGCGGAGTTTTGTCTCACGGAAGAAACGCGTTGCGTTTCGCCTCCGACGGGGCCTTCTCTTATACACCGAGGCGCTTTCTTAGCTGCTCTCGGGGCCGCTACGGGGGCCGCAGTCGCGGTCCTATACCAGTTCATAAAGAGTCAGTTTTAAGGAGAACTGGTATTAGGCCATGGTCGGCAAGCTTACCTTGGTCTTCTTATTGCGCAAAATATGGACATGGTCGGGATGGTAAAGCGCGGAATCGGCAAAACCGTCGCCTGCGTCCAGGACCCGACCAACAAAGACGATGGCAGTGCGGGTAATTTTAGCCTTGCGCGCGGCTTTGGCGAACGTCGCCAGGGTGGCATGGAGAAACAGTTGATCGGGCCAACCAACGCGGTAGGCGATGATCACGGGGCAGTCGGCGCCGTAGAGCGGGATCAGGTCTTCCTCAATTTTGCGAAAGTTGCGAATGGAAAGGTGGATGGCGAGAGTCGCGCCGCTTTGGCCGAAGACCGATAGGTGCTCGCGATTTGGCATGGCGCTCGATTCCATGGCCGTGCGCGTCACGATCAGCGATTGCCCCACGTTGGGCAGCGTCAATTCCTGGCCCAAGGCAGCGGCTGCAGCGGCAAAGGCTGGCACGCCTGGCGTGATGTCGTAGCCGATGCCCGCGGTCTTAAGACGGCGGATTTGCTCGGCGATCGCTCCATAGAGCGACGGGTCACCCGAATGCACACGCGCCACCGACTTGCCCGCCGCGATGGCTTGGTCGATCAGGTCCATAATCTGATCAAGGTTCAAGGGTGCCGTATCCACCACCGTCGCGTCTTCGGGTGCAATGGCCACCACTTGTTCGGGAACTAGCGAGCCTGCGTAAAGGCAGACTGGACACGTGCGAATGAGTCGCGCGGCCTTGAGAGTCAGCAACTCGGGGTCGCCAGGACCTGCGCCGATGAAATGGACTTTAGGTTGGGTCAAGAACTGAAGATATTGAGAGTGCTAGATTCGACAAGAACCCAAACCAGGATCGCTAAGACGACGCATGTTACGAAACCTGCAAGAACTTGATAGAAAAACCCCCGCCAACTTTGAAGCTCTTGATTGATCTGTTTCGGAACTGGCGTTTTTCGGAAAGCTTCGTCATCGCCTGCCGATGGGCCGCAAATTTCCGTGCCCCAAAGTCCTCCACAGCTTCTCGACTCACACGATTTCTTGCACTGCCCGTCATGTCCGTTTGATGTTTGGTTTGAGAAAAAGCCAGGAACCTAGCCTAGTGTCTAAAACCTCCACCGTCAAGTTTGTAGCCTCGCGGCGTAAAGATGACATCTTGGTGGCGCTGGGTGAAACTGGCCCCGATGATGAGGCAGGTGAACATGTCAATCTCCTCGGGGTTCAAGCACGCGAGAGTAGTCCGCACGATGATCTCATCGGCGCGGGCAACGTTTCGACCATAGGCCACGGGGCAGTCGGCGGGTCGATGTTCCCGCAGAATCTCAAGGGCGCGGGAGAGTTGCCAGTGGCGGTTTCGTGACTTGGGATTGTAAAATCCAATTACAAAATCGGCCGTGGCAGCGGCCTCTACCTTGCGCTCAATCGCCGCCCAGGGGGTGTTGAGGTCAGACAAGGAGATGGCACAAAAATCATGGCCCAAGGGTGCGCCAACTTTGGCGGCCAGGGCGTTCATGGCGGTGATTCCAGGGAGAGTTTCAACGTAGATCCGTTGCCACAGGGTCTTGGTGTTGTGGCGGGCCAGCAGTTCGTAAACCACTTGCGCCATGGCGTAGATTTGCGGATCGCCCGAACAGATCAGGGCCACCCGTTGCCCTTGGTTTGCCATGTCAAGGGCGGTGCGGCAGCGGGCCTCCTCATCGCCCAAGGCGAAGTCGTGGCGTGCGGGCGCAAAGCCCAAAAAGGCCTCGGCCTGGTCGAGGTAGAGCCCATAGCCGACCCAAGCGTCGGCGGTCTTCAAGGCACTCCAAGCTTGACCGCTGCACAGGTCTGCGGACCCGGGGCCCAGACCTAGGATGCTCAAATGCGCCCGCGCCCGTCCTGGCAAAGGGTCGAGGAGGGGTGCGGTGGCGCGGGCGACGGCGAGGGTGGCCTTGCGATTTTTGATTTTGGGCAAGATTAGCTCAGCACCCGACCCGGCGAGCGCCAGAGCGCTGGCCTCGGCAACCGACGGCGTCCCGACCTCCGCCCGCACAATCTCGGACGGGTTGGGAACGACCTGCGCGGCGAGATCGGCGGCGGAGAAAAACCGCATGTCGGGCGCGAGCTCAACGAAGGCCACCTCGTCTTGCTTGAGGTCGATGGAGGCGAACGCAGCGGCGTCCAGGTCGATCCCGAGCTGGGTTTCGGCGACGGAAAGCAGGGCGTCAATTTCGGCGCGCGGGCACCCACTTTCGCAGCCGACACCAACCGTCAGCCGGGCGGTTTCTTGGTAGGCCAAGACCTGCGCGCTGCTGAGGCCGTGCGTAACAATCTTCAACGAGGCGCCGTCGCGGTGCGGCACGGCGCTGGCCTGGACCCAGGCGGGCGCATCGCTCAGGTCGGCGTGCCCCGCTTCCAGCAGGGCCTGCATGAAGGTTGAGAACTGCTTGGGCGTTGCCGCAAGAGCCCAACCTGCGGGTGGTTCGTCCAAAGCTATGTCGAAGGTCTGATCGCTGGCGGTGGTGATCAGAGCCTCGCCGCCCGTGGCGGTGGCGAGAGTTCTGGCCAGGGCGTTGCCGCCGCGATGGCCGCCCAAGACGGGAATAAAGGCCTGTCCCGCTTCGCCGGCGCACAGCACAGGCGCGTGCGCAGCCTTGTCGGGCAACCCTCGTTCGCTCAAAAACCGCACGACGATGCCAAGCGCGCAAACGGCGACCACCGGAAGGCCTCGGTCCAGGGCGTCGTCGAGACCATCGCGGATTTTGTTGGGGCGGGTCCAAAGGTCAAAATCCAAGTCCTTCGTCGTCGGGCTCGCCCGCAGGTCCTGGGCCAGAGCTAAACTGGCAGGCGTCGGGCAAATTAACCGAACCGGGGTCACGATAGGGGACCCTTGCGCACCAATATCATCGAAAAGTAGGGCGCCGTTCCCGTCGCCTGCGCCAAGGGCCGCACCACTTGCGTGTCGAGGCTGGCGCGCTCAACGTAGGTCGCGTGCGCCAGAAGGCCCAGGCGAGAAAGCAGAGCCTTGAGACGGTCGAAATGGCGACCGACCTTAAAAATTGCCAGGGCGTCGGCGCCGTCAATTTTGGCGCCAAGGGTTGCATCGTCCAGGGCTCCGCTGACCAGGGTCAAGGTTTCGTTGCGGCTGACCAGCGGATAGGCCGCTGCCGCCGATACGGCAAATAGGGAAGAGACGCCCGGCACCACCTCCACTGGGACATGGCGCAAGCGGTCCAACAGGTACATGAAGGAACCGTAGAGCAAACTATCGCCTTCGCATAAGACTGCGACGTCGCGTCCTGCGGTCAGGTGGGCCTCTATGGCTTTGGCGGCAGCGGCATAGACTTCGGCAGCGGGGAACCGATCAGCGACCATGGGCATGATCAGGGGAATTTCGATGTGATCGGCGCGCAAATGCGCCGCCGCGATGGTTCGGGAAAAGGGTTCCAACCCTTCTGCGCAGGGATAGACGATGACAGGGCACGCCTCGATAAGGCAGGCCGCGCGCAAGGTAAGAAGGTCGGGGGCACCAGGGCCAACGCTGACCCCGTACAGCGTCGCCTGTACCGGCGCCTTGGCATGCGTGCCTTCATGGGTAGCTGAGTTCATGGTTTTTCGATGACCAACTGGGTCAGGGGCATGGCGGGTCGCCAGCCGTGCAAGCGGCCAACAGCGTGGGCCTGGCTGAGTTGGAGGCGACTGAGTTGGGCGTCGGAATGGTCGCGAAAAAAGTGAAGCAAGACCTGTTCGGACTCCAGTGTTACCGCATGGGCCACCAAGCGGCCCTGGGGCGCGAGGGCCTGGTAACAAAACGGCAAGACCGCCAGGTCACCGAGCCCGCCGCCGATGAAAATTGCGTCGGGGGTCGGCAAATCGTGCAAGGCCGTGGGCGCGGTCCCCGCAATGATCGTAGCAGGGGCGCTAGAATTGGCGCAGTTAAGGTCCAGCATCGCAAGGGCTTGGGCCTCGTGTTCGATCAAAAATACCTGGCGGGGCTGTAGAGTATAGGCGGCTTGCAGGCCGACGGTGCCCGCGCCCGCGCCCACATCCCACAAAACGTCTGCCTGTGCCAGGTGCGCCACTGCGCTTTGTCGTGCGTCGAACTTGGTGATTTTGCCGTGGCTTGCAAAGGCATGATCGGGCAAAAAATCAGCGTCAAGCATCAGGCGCGGGGCGGGCGCGAGGTCGATGGCAAGGGTCAACAAATCGGTGTTGGGGACGGTTGGGGCGTCGAGGTCGAGCGTCACAATCCGTTCTTGCGCTGCGCCTAAGTCGCATAGCAGCGTCAGGTGCGTCAGCGGCGTGAACGCAAGCTGGTCAAGCGCTGCGAGGAAGTGACGGAGGCTGGTGCGATCGCTCAAGACCAGATGACGCCCGCCCGTGCCGCTTAGGGTGCTGGCCATCTCTTCGGCGGTGTCCCGGCCGCGCCCGTGCAAGCTAGCACACGTCACCTCCTCCAGCGCCCAGCCCAAGCGCGAGGCAGCAAGGGAAAAAGCACCAGGCACGGGCCAGACCTGGCAGTCGAGGTGTTCAACGAGGCCCTTGGCCGCCGAGTACCAAGAGGGGTCGCCGCTGACCAGCACCCCGACGGGACCCTGGGCTGCCTCAATCTCGGCAAGCGGCAGTCGCCACGGGCGCGGCCAAGGGTGTTTGGCGGGGCCATCGGGCACCAGGGCCAAATGACGGGAACCGCCGAACAGGGTTTGGCATGCACTGAGCGCGTCCCTTGCCCCTTCGGACAAGGAGGCAAGCCCATTGGCCCCGAGCCCAAATATATGGATCATGGCGTTCTGACCAGCGCGCAGGCATTGAGCGCCGCAGCTGCAATCGGTGTGCCACCGCGCCGCCCTCGTACCGTGATGTAAGGGACGTCCGGGGCTTGGGTTATCAAGGCGTGCTTTGATTCTGCTGCCCCGACAAACCCGACCGGACAGGCAATCAGTAAGGCAGGTTTGGCTTCGGGGTGCTGGTGCAGCAGTTCTAGTAGGCGAAATAGAGCGGTTGGCGCATTGCCGATCAGCACGATGGCCCCGGCCAAATCGGGCAACCAACCATCGACCTGAGCGGCGCTGCGGGTCGTTTCCAATTGGCGCGCGCGCACCGCCGTCGCGGCAGTCGCAATTTCAACAACTTTGGGGTTGCTAATGGTCCGCAACAGCCCTGCCGCAACCATGGCGCTGTCGCACAGGATCGGTGCCTCCCGGCGCAAGGCCTCAACACCTGCGAGGCAGGCCCCTGGGCGCATCACAATGTCCTGGGCCAGATCCACTTGCCCGCATGCATGGATCATGCGCAACGCCACGGACTGATCTGCGGGGGCAAAGGCCGACAAGTCCGCCTCCGACTCGATGGTGGCAAAGGACTGACGGTAGATCGCCTCCGCCGATTTTTCATACGCAAGCAGGGTCATGGTCGTCGCGTGTCAGATCCCGTGCATCCCGAATAGCTGCCCTTCAAAGCCATTCACATTTGTATTGAATCGGTAGAATGGCTTTAATTCCTTGGTTGGCACAGATGTTCCTTGGGGTCGATTGTTCTAATCGACTTGGACTTCGCTTTAGCCATCTGCGCGCCCCTGGCTATGCCTTTTCCGCCTCTTGTTCGGTGTCTTTGTCAGAGGGCTCTATAGCCGCGCTAACTGGTCTTTCCCGCAGGCAAAACGGCCGCACGGACACACAATTTGGCCGTTTTCAACGGTTCCGGGCAAGGACCGAGGCCCCATGGGATGATCATTGTGCGGATAGGGATGATGGTGGTGATCCTGGTCATGGCTGTGACTGTGCGTAGAGCCCTGATCATGCGGCCCAGCGGCGCCCGTGCCGATGCCTTCCACATGGTGGTGGTGCGATTCTTGCACCATTCCCACTTCATCCTCAAACCCCAGCACTGTTTCGCGATACTTGCAGTTCATGCAGTTCATGACATTGGCGCCTTCCAAGATTTCCTGAACACGGTCGGCGAAAGTATCGAGAACCAAAGAATGGTCATTGAGATAGGATGCTGTGACAAATTGAACGCCAGGAAACTGCCGCGCCACTGCGTCGGTAGCATCGTAAATCCGCTTGACTAAAATGCCCGTGAACAAAAAGTAAGGAAATACAACCACCCGCTTAAAGCCGAGCTTCGCCACGGTTTCCAGGCACGGGGTAACGAGCGGAAATGTAACGCCCGAATAAGCCGTTTCGCCCCAGCCAAAGCCGAGGCCTTCCCATAAGAGCCGGGTGATCTTAGCAATGTTGGCGTTGGCGTCGGGATCAGACGCGCCCCGTCCAACGACAACCAGCAAAGTATCGTGGGGCGAGACATGCCCCTGGGCCTGATCCGCCGCGGCCATGGCCGCCTCCACTCGCGCGCCTGCCGCCCGCATCATCTTGTTGTCGATCCCAAGTTCCCGGCCGTAGTGGACCTGCACGCCTGGGTTCTCGCTGGCATAGCGATTGAGAACCGTGGGAATATCGTTCTTGGCGTGACCCGCCGCAAACAGCATACCTGGAACCGCCAAAATGTGATCGACCCCTTGGTCGCGCAACTTGTCGAGACCTTGGGTTAAAATGGGCGTGGCGAACTCCAAGAACCCCGATTCAACGCTGTATTGTGGCAGTCGGGTTTTCAGCCCCGTCGCCACTTGATTGAACTGGCGAACCGCATCCTGATCGCGAGAACCATGGCCGCAGATCATGACGCCAATTTTGGCTGTTTTGGGCATGTCGAGGGCAGGAATCGAAGTTGCGTGGGTCTGGCTCATGCCGCTCGACTTAGGCGTCGATTCCTCCCAAAGAACGTCCATGGACGGATTTTTTTTCGACACTCGCGTCATGGCGGCGATTTTGATCGCCCTTGGAATCGACGCGCTGTTTGGCGAACCGCGCCTTCTGTGGGCGCGGATCGGCCACCCCATCGTTTGGCTGGGCGACTTTGCGGCGCGCCTGGAAAAGGTGTTCAATCGCGGGGCGCAGCGGGTTCAGCGCGGTGCCTTCGCCTGGCTCCGAGTCGTGAGTTTTGCCACCCTTTTGGGCCTTATGCTGCAGATCTTGTGCGCATGGTTGGACGCTTGGGTTGGCGGAGGGTGGATACTCATGGGTTTGATCGGGTCCGTTGGGCTCGCCGCCAAGTCTTTGGATCAGCATGTGCGGGCCGTGGCCCAGGGCCTTGAGCAAAACCTTGAGGCTGGCCGTGCCGCCGTCGGACAGATTGTGGGCCGCGATTTGGAGGTCTTGGACGCGGCGGGCGTGGCGCGCGCCGCCATAGAAAGTCTGGCAGAAAACACCTCCGACGGGCTGGTCGCGCCGCTGTTTTGGTTTGCCTTGTTCGGTCTGCCGGGCCTCTTTGCTTATAAGGCCATCAACACCCTCGACAGCATGTGGGGCCACCGCAATGCGCGGTTTGAACAGTTCGGCAAAGCCGCCGCCCGCATCGACGACCTTGTCAACTGGCTGCCCGCGCGGCTGACGGCGTTTTGGGTCGCCTTAGCCAAAGGCACCTTGGTGCCCCTGTTTGCCGCCTTTCGCGACGCCCCTAAGCATCGGTCGGTCAACGCCGGATGGCCTGAGGCGGCCTTTGCCAGCGCTCTCGACCTGTCCCTAGCTGGGCCGCGCCGCTACGGCGGGGAACTGACCCGGGACGCCGCCATGGGCCGGGGAACACGCCTAGCAACGCCCCGCCATATTCGCGCCGCACTGCGGCTGTTCTGGTACGTCTGGGCCTTGACGGTCGTAACGGCGCTGGGCCTAGGGCTGTTTGACCTGGTCGTCTAGCTGCGCCTGCCGCAGTAGGATCCAAATGGCGGCGCCGACGATCAGAATCGCGCCTAAGAACCCGACCCAGCTAAAAGGTTCCTGAAACAAAAAAATGCCGAGCAAAAAGGCCACCACCAGCGACACAAACCGTAAGGGGCCGACAACGGCGAAAACCCCCAGGCGGATCGCGAACACGGCGGTAACGTAGGCGAACATGATGAGGAAGCTGGACGCCACTAGTATAAGAACCTGCTGCAAATCGGGGGTTTGCCAGCCCCAAAGGCTGTAAGTCCACCCTGCCAACATAACGCATAGGGCGGAGCACAGGGCCACCGTGACTGGCGGGATCTGATCCCCGATATAACGTGTGAAGACATCGCGAAAGGCCACCAGCCCCGCCGCGATCAAACAAGCGGGGATCGCCCACCAGCGGAATTGATTCTGATCAAAGTCGCCCGCATCCATGGTCATGGACGTGAGGACCAGGCCGCCAAAGCCAATAAAGATGGCGAGCCAGCGCCGCCAACCGACCCGTTCCGAAAACAGCAAAATCCCGAGCAAGACCAGGAAGATGGGATTGGACGCGATCAGGGTGGAGGCAATGGCAAAGGGTAAAAACGGTAAGGCAGAGAGGAAAACCACCGTCAGAGCTGCCTCCACCGTCCCGCGGCCCCAGTTCCATCGGTTCCTTAGCACAGCTGTGATTGCTGGCCGCTCGCCCACTGCAAAAACGAGCAAAGCCAGCATGAGCACCACCAAGGTCCCGCGTAGAGCGATGATGGTCGACAGTGGCAAGACCGCAACGCCGAAGGGATTGTCGACCTGCTGCAAGCTACGCATCAAGCTGTCATTCAACACGAACAGGGACATGGACAGGGTGATCAGAATCCCCCCCGCCAAGTTCCCTGACTTGGAAAATGGAACGAGGCCCAGTAGCCGAGGAGATGAGGCGGTCATGGATGATCTCTTAGTAGCAACGGCCAAAAAAGTTGACACTTTTTGGACCGTTTTATACCAGTTCTCCTTAAACAGACTATTTATGAACTGGTATAGGGCCGCGATTGCGGCCCCCGTGGCGGGCTCCAAGCCCGAAGGGCGCAGGGAACGCCCGCACCAAAAACAAGCGGCCCCGAGACAAGCTAAGTAAGCGCCTCGGCGTATAAGCGAAGGGGCGGCGAAACGCGAAGCGTTTCTGCCGTGAAACGCGAAACGGTCATGAAAAGGTCACTTTTTATGACCGTTGGTATCATAAGCAAACCTGTCGAATCAGAGTTGCCTTGTTTATTTTTTGGGTGCTGCGCCTATATGCTGCCCATGCTCAAAATTTCTGATCTCCATGCCCAAATTGAGGCCGACGCCAAGCCAATCCTCAAAGGTCTGGAGTTGAATGTCCCCAAGGGCGAAGTTCATGCCCTCATGGGACCCAATGGGTCGGGCAAATCGACTCTTTCCTACGTGTTGACGGGGCGCCCTGGATACGAGGTGACAGCAGGCAACGCCCAACTCGATGGCGCCGATCTTTTGGGTCTGGATCCAGAGGAACGCGCGGCACTCGGATTGTTTTTGGCCTTTCAGTACCCGGTCGAAATCCCCGGTCTTGGGGCCATGACTTTTCTGCGCACTGCGCTCAACGCCCAACGTCGCCGACGGGGGGAAAAGGACCTGGACGCCCTGGAGTTTTTGCGGATGGCACGGGCCGCGGGCGCCGGTCTAAACATCAGCGACGACATGCTAAAGCGCACGGTCAATGTCGGATTTTCGGGCGGCGAGAAGAAGCGGTTTGAAGCCCTACAGATGGCTTTGCTTGAGCCCAAATTCGCCATTCTGGACGAGACGGATTCGGGCCTCGACATCGACGCCCTACGCGTTGTCGCAGACGGTGTGAACGCGCGACGCTCGCCTGAACGCGGATTTCTGGTCATCACGCACTACCAACGCTTGCTCGACTATATCAAGCCCGACCACGTTCATGTCCTCTACGATGGCCGTATCATCGAATCGGGCGGGCCCGAGCTAGCCCTTAGGTTGGAGGAAGAGGGGTACGACAAAGTAGTTGCAGAAGCCGCGTGACCCCCGTGACCGCCGTTCCAACTCTAAGGGATGAGGCTTGGCGATATGCCGATGCCACTGCACTCGCTAGCCTTACCTTTCCCCCGCCGCGCCAAAGTCTCGCCGTTACGGGCGATGACACTCTGGTTGAGTGGGTGTCTCCAGGGTCATCTGGCCATGAGATCACGATTGGCCCGCAGGCGCGCCTGCACCATGTCCGCATTTTTGACGGCCATTTGGCCGCCCCTGCTTACGCCAGCGCACACGTCAGAGTCGCCGAGGGTGGGCACTATTGCAGCCATGTCCTCAATTTGTCGTCTGCTTACATCCGCAATGAAATCGACGTCGCGCTGACGGGGAAGGGGGCCCATGCTGATTTGTACGGGGTCTATTTGGTCGCGGGTGCGGCCCATAGCGATACCCTTACGCGTATTGACCATTCAGTCGCGGAGACTAGCAGCGATGAAGTTTACAAGGGGGTGCTGCGCGAGCGGGCGCGCGGGGTATTTCAGGCGCAAATTCGCGTCGCCTCCGACGCCCAAAGAATCGTCGGCAATCAAATGCACCGCGCTCTCATGTTGTCCGATACGGCGCGGGTCGACACAAAGCCCGAGCTAGAAATCTTTGCGGACGACGTGCAATGCTCCCACGGGTCAACCATCGCTGATCTGGACCCGAATCACCTATTTTACTTGCGCGCGCGGGGGGTTCGGGAAAAGGCGGCTCGTGCTTTGCTGATCCGTGCTTTTCTTGCCGAGTTTTTGAACCACGCGCCCGAGGTACTAAAGGAGGTATTTGAGCGGGGCGTGGAGGCCTATTTGCATGAGCTTTGACGTCGCTGCTGTCCGTCAAGACTTCCCAATCTTGCATCAGGAGGCTTACCCAAACAAGCCCTTGGTGTATTTAGACAGCGCCGCCTCCACGCAAAAACCTCGCCAAGTGATCGACGCCATGGCGAGGATCATGGAACAGGACTATGCAAACGTCCATCGCGGCGTCCATGTATTGAGCCAACGCGCCACAGATATTTTTGAGAGCGCCCGCGCTAAAGTCGCGGCCTTTATGAACGCGCAAGACCGCGAGATCGTCTTCACTAAGAATACAACCGAAGCCATCAATCTTGTCGCCCAGGCCTGGGGCCGCAACGCCTTAGGCGCGGGCGATCAAGTATTGATCACCGAGTTGGAGCATCATGCCAACATCGTGCCCTGGCAATTGATTTGCGCGGCAACGGGTGCCGAATTAAGGGTCGTGCGCATCGACGACGAAGGTATCGTCGATTTGGACGACTTCCGTGCCAAACTCTCATCTGGCAAGGTCAAGCTGTTCGCTTGCGCCCACATCTCCAACGTGCTGGGAACGGTCTTGCCGCTGGAGATTTTGATCCCAGAGGCGCGGGCGGCGGGCGCTCTTACCCTCGTTGACGGGTCCCAGGGGGTCACCCACCGCAAAGTCGATATGGCAACGCTGGGTGCCGACTTCTACGTTTGGACCGCCCATAAGCTCTACGGCCCCACGGGCTTAGGCGTGCTCTATGGTCGCTACGAGGCGCTCGACGCTATGCCGCCTTGGCAAGGCGGCGGCGACATGATTGCCTCGGTGTCCTTTGCCGGATCGACCTTCAAACCAGCGCCCTTCAAGTTTGAGGCAGGGACCC
Organism: Alphaproteobacteria bacterium; assembly: GCA_965228345.1. Classification (GTDB taxonomy): domain Bacteria; phylum Pseudomonadota; class Alphaproteobacteria; order UBA7985; family UBA7985; genus CAXQZM01. The sequence goes on from CBDDHH010000004.1 coordinate 834,763, forward strand.
CCGCCATCATCGAAGCGGCGGGATTGTCGGCAGCGCTCGACTGGGTTGAACGCCTGGGGGTCGAGGCCATCGCCGCCCATGAGGCCGAGCTAGTGGCGGAGGCGCACCGGATCCTCAATCAAATCGAGGGCGTGAGGATCTACGGCACCGCGCCCAACAAGGCCGCTGTCGTGTCGTTCTTGTGCGACAAGGCCCATGCGCACGATGTCGGAACCCTTTTGGATCGGGCAGGGATCGCCATTCGCGTCGGCCATCACTGCGCCGAACCGCTTATGCAGCGCTTCGGCCTTGCTTCCACCGCGCGCGCCTCCTTTGCTGCCTACAACACACTTGGGGAAGTTGAAAAACTGGGTGAGGCTGTCCGCGCCGTTCAGGAGTTTTTTTCATGAGAAACCACACAGGGACCGTCTCGCTCCAAGACAAATTCGCCCAGTTTGAGGAGACTTTCCAGCCGCGGCGGGTTGCCCATTTGAACGGGCAAGTCATCAAGTTGGTCAAGGCTCAAGGCGAGTTCGTTTGGCACCATCACGACGACGCTGACGAGTGCTTTTTTGTGCACTCGGGCGAGTTGACCATCCAGTATCATGATCGCGACGTTCACATTGGGGCTGGTGAATTTCATGTTGTCCCGCGCGGGGTTGAGCACTGCCCCAAGGCCGAAGTCTTGTGCCACGTCCTCCTGTTTGAGCCAGACACGGTGGTCAATACAGGGTCCGCCGCCACCTCGCCTATGACCGCCTCGGAGGAACCCTTTATCTAATGTTCGATGACCTGACCGAGCTCTACCAGGAAATCATCCTGGACCACGGCAAGAACCCCCGCAACAAGCGGCCGATTGAGGACTCGACGCACCAGGCCTACGGCAACAACCCTATGTGCGGGGACAAGTTAGCGCTCTATCTTCGGATCAACGACGACGGCGTCATCGAGGACGTCAGCTTCCAAGGCGAAGGATGCGCCATTTCCGAGGCCTCAGCCTCGCTTTTGACCGAAGTCTTGGTAAATCGGACGCGGACCCAAGCCATGGAGTTGTTTCAGGCTTTCCACAAGCTCGCAATAGGTGAATCGCCAGGAAACCTCTCGATGGAAATCCGCAAGGATTTTCAGCGCTTGGAAGTTTTGGGCGGCGTGCGCGCCTTCCCCACGCGGGTCAAATGCGCCACCCTGGCGTGGCATACGCTCGACAGCGCGCTGCATCGAAAAGCGGCGGCGACGACCGAGTAGGACGGCGGCCCTGATGTTTGACGCTCCTTTGAACACCAGTTCGGCAAGCACAAGATGACACGAATCCCGCCGCATCTGCTGGACGATGGCAAGACACTGGCGGACTTCATCCCAGGCGCCACCCTCCATGCTGATGGCGCGACCTTCACAGCCACCGCCGGCCAGCCGTGCGATCCACCTTTTGCGCGTCAAGAACAGCTCATCGCAGCCCTCAAAACGATTTACGATCCCGAGATTCCCGTCAATATCTTCGACCTGGGCCTCATTTACAGGGTCGAACTAGACCAACACGGGGCTGTATCGGTGGACATGACCTTGACCGCCCCAGGCTGCCCCGTGGCGGGAACCTTTCCCGGCCAAGTCGCCGAAGCCTTAGCAGCCGTGCCAGGGGTCGGACTTGTGAGCGTCAATCTGGTTTGGGAGCCCTCCTGGTCCAAAGACAAGATGTCCGACGATGCGCGTCTGGTGCTGGAGATGTGAAGGTCCTGCGTCTGTCTAGACCCACGTTCCTTGCACCCTGCTGATAGGTATACCAGCGGCAATTATAAATGACTCTTATGATCGCTGGTATAAGGGTCGCGACTGCGGCCCCCGTAGCGGGCTCCAAGCCCGAAGGGCGCAGGGAACGCCCGCGCCAAAAATACGCGGCCCCGAGATCGGCGGACACGCGCCTTGGAGTATAAGCGAAGGGCGGCGAAACGCAAAGCGTTTCTGCCGTGAGACACGAAAAGGTCACTTTTTATGACCGCTGGTATTAGTCGGAAGGCCTGCCTCATGCTCCCGTATCATCCCAATGATTTGTTCTTCGGTAAACCTGCTCTTGCCCATCTCTCTGCTCCTTCAAATATGCAGGTTAGCGGACTCTCAAAATAAACGAGGGAACTTATGGGGGGCACGTCAATCCCGCTGGCACCGTTGCCAGCAGCGCTTGGAGGCCTTCGCGGTAGGTGGGGTAGGTCAGGGTAGCGATCAGGTGGCGCATTTTTTCGGCCTTGACCCGTTTGTTGTCGGCGTAGAAGCTGCGGGTCATGGGCGAGAGCGCCGCTTCCTGGTAAGGCACCAAGGCGGGCGCAGGAACTCCGAGCAGGGCCGCGGCGTAGGCGGCGACGGTTTCGGGGGCGGCGCTTTCTTGGTCGGCGCCGTTGTAGATTTCGGGCGTGCCGGGGGTTGCAACGGGGGCAGACAAAGACGCGAAGACCAGTTTGGTGATGTCCGCGACGTGAATGCGGCTGAACACTTGCCCAGGCTTGGTCAGGGTATGGGTCTTGCCGCTTTGGAGTTTGACCAGCAGGTTGCGACCTGGGCCGTAGATTCCCGCCAGGCGAAAGATATGGAGCGGCACGGGCAAGCGCGCCCAGGCTTGTTCCGCTGCTAAGCGGGCTTTGCCGCGGTCGGTCGTGGGGACGGGGGGCGTCGTTTCATCGACCCACGCGCCGTCGTGATTACCATAGACAACGGTAGTGGACAGATAGCCGACCCACGCGCGCGGGCGGCGCCTTAGATGCGCGGCGAAGATCGGCAGGATCGGGTCTTGGCCTTGGACCAGCCCGACCGATTGTAGGATATGGGGGGCGGCCTGGAGGTCGCGGAGCAGATCGGGGTCAGGCGTTGCATCGGGAGCTGCGCCGTCGAAAACGTGTGCCGCCACGCCTTGGGCGCGCAAGCGCGCGGCCTTTTCGGCGGACCGCACCGTGCCACTGACGTGCCAATCCGCCTCCAAGCAAGTCTGCGCTAGGGCCTGGGCCGAATACCCCAGGCCAAATATGAACAGACGTTGGGTCAAGCGGCGAGTTGGTTCATGAAGTCCTGCAGGGCTGCCGCGTCAAGCCCTTGGCTGCCGATGGCGACCAGGCGGGTCTGGCGTGCTTCGCTCGCGCCCCAATCGCGGTCGAAATAGGCCTGGAACCGCGGCCCCACGCCCTGGATGGCGAGGCGCATTGGGCTGCCGGGCACAGAGGCAAAGCCCTTGAGGCGATAGAGATCAAAGCGGGTCACTGCTGCCTGGCACTTGGCGAGCAGCGCGTCCCGGTCGAGCGTGGCGGGGGCGGTGAGGACGCAAGTGGCGAAATCGTCGTGCTCATGCTCCTCGACGCCATCGTGGTGCGAGGGGCGGCTGTCCAAATCCGTCTCCGCCGCCAGTCCGAGGCCCAGGAGCGCGCAGGGGTCGACCTGCCCGTGCGAGGCCAAGAGCAGCTGCGCGGCAGCGCGCTTGTGCTGGCCCAAGGTGGCGGTGACGCGCGCCTGTTCAGCTGCGTCGATCAGGTCGGTCTTATTGACGAGAATCAGGTCGGCGCAGCCCAGTTGCTCTTCAAAGAGTTCCTCCAGTGGGCTTTCGTGGTCGAGGCCGGGGTCGGCGGCGCGCTGGGCCGCCAGGGCCTGCGGGTCTGGCGCGAACAGGCCGTCGGCGGTGGCGCGGGCATCGACCAGGGCGATGACGCTATCGACCGTGACCTTGGACTTGACCGCGGGCCAGGTGAAGGCCTGGACTAGCGGTTTGGGCAAAGCCAAGCCGGAAGTTTCGATCAAGATATGGTCGGGCCGCTGCGGCAGGGCCAGCAAGGCCTCAATGGCCGGGACAAAATCGTCAGCGACGGTACAGCAGAGACAGCCATTGGAAAGTTCCACCATCGAATCTTCGTTGCACCCCTCCAGCCCGCAAGACTTGAGCAGGTCGCCATCGACGCCGACGTCACCGAATTCGTTGACGATCAGGGCCAGGCGCTTGCCCTGGTTGTGTTCCATCAGGTGGCGCACGAGCGTGGTCTTGCCCGCGCCCAGGAAGCCCGTGATGATGGTGGCGGGAATTTTGTGCAGCATGAGCAGGCCGACCCTAGTTGGAGGCACCCTTGAGCGCCAGGGGTAACCCCGCCACGATCAGCCACGCTTTGTCGGCCTGGGCGGCGAGGGACTGGTTGAGGGTGCCGAGGGCGTCGGCGTAGCGGCGCCCCAGCGCAGTTTCGGGATGCACGCCGAGCCCCACCTCGCTCGACACCAGAAACATTTGGGCCGGGCCCGACGGCAGGCGGAGAGCGGGCACCTCGACCTGATCCAAAAACAGGTTGTTGAGCCACATGGAAAGACAATCTACCACCACAGCAGCGGGAGACGCGGCCAAGGTTGCAAGCGCGCCCTGCAATTCCTGGGGCCGCGGCACTTCCAGGAGGTGCCAGCCCTGCTGCGCCCGGCGGTGGCGGTGCTCGGCGATGCGCTGGGCATGGTCCGCGTCATAAGCACGGGAAGTGGCGACGTAGGTCAGCGGCAGGCCGAGCGCGCGGGCCTGGACCTCGGCAAAGGCGGACTTGCCCGAACGGCGCCCGCCCAAAACCAAGTGGTTAGGCACAATCGGAGAGGGCGCGCAGCCGGTCCCAGACCGCGTGTTTTTCCTCAGCGCTCATGATCATCCAGGTACGAATCTCATCGAGGGTGCGCCGGCACCCCAGGCAGGTACCGTCGGTCTTGTCGATCTGGCACAGCGATTGGCAGGGGCTGGGGACACTCGTGTCCAAGTTCAGGGGCCGATTGCGCCGAGTTGGGCGGCGGGTGCGCAGGGAGGCTTGGGCAGGCGCAGGGGCGGCGGGTTGGGCAAGGCTCATGGGCCGCCCATGCCCGCCGCGACCCGGGCAATCAGCGCCGAAGGCGACGAAAATAGCGGCACTGGCGGCATGGCGGGACGGTCGATCATCCAGACGGGTAGGGACAGGCGACGCGCGGCGATGAGCTTGGCGTCCTGGCCGCCGCCCGCGTTGCGGACAATCATCAGATCGGCGGCGAACCCCTTGAGGCCACGCAGCTCATCGTCCAGGTCACGCTGGGGTGCGACCCTGAGGAGGTCCAGCCTGCGCCAGCGATGGGCGGGAGAGGTCGCCAAGGCGGTTTTGGAGTTGATCAGGACCCGCGCCTGAAACCGATGTTGCGGGCACGCGCGAAACAACTCGGCCCCCTGGCCGCCCAAGGCGAGCACGATCCGTTGCGGGCGTTCATGACGGAGGCGGCGCACGGCCTTGGGCAGGCTTGCCAAGGCCCGCCATTGGTCCCCTGGCTGGCGCACCCAGGCGGAGCGCCGAACCGTAAGCAAGGGCGTCGAGGACAGGCGGGCCGCCCGGTAGGCGTTCCACGACATGGTCGCGGCAAAGGGATGGGTGGCATCGACCAGCAGGTCGGTGTCGCTGGCGCGCAGGTAGGCGGCCAAGCCCGCCGCGCCGCCGAAGCCGCCGATGCGCCGCGCGACTCCTGAGGGGACCAGGGGACGCGCGGTCAAGCCTTTGAAGGCCAGCGTCACCGCGTAATCATGCGCCAGCAGCCCCGTCGCCACCGCCTGCGCCTCGCGCGTGCCGCCGAGGACCAGCGCCCTAAGCACGGGTGCCGCCCAAGTGCTGGCCCGACCGATCAAAGACCTGCACATCGACGCCGATGTCGGGTGTCAAACGTGCGTCGGCCTGTAACTTGGCTTCCCGAGCGATGGCTTCAACCAACGCCTTAGGATGGGACGCCGCTTGCAAGGCCTGGGCCGCGGTGCTGGCGCCGCGCAAGTCCTGGCCACTCAGTTGGCGCAGAAAGTCCAAATCGACTTGAGATCGGGCCGAGTGCAGATCGCCGTGACCCTGGGCCAGCTTGGCGAGCTTGCCGACACCGCCAGCGATCGACAGGCGTGGCACGGGATGGGCCTTCAGATATTTCATCAAGGCGCCGGCAAAATCGCCCATGTCGAGCAGGGCATGGGGCGGCAGGCCATAAAGGGCTTGGAGGCCCTGTTCCGACTGGTGCCCCGTCGCCGCGGCCACGTGTGTCAACCCCGCCGCCCGCGCCACATCGATGCCGCGGTGAATCGAGTGGATCCATGCAGCGCAGGAGTAGGGCACGACGATGCCGGTCGTGCCCAAAATCGACAAGCCACCGACGATGCCGAGCCGCCCGTTCCAAGTCCGCTCGGCAAGCGCCGCGCCGCCAGGAATCGATAACCTTAGGTTGAGCCCTTCTTGGTCCAGGTTCAGCCGTTCGGCGACCACGGCCGTCATCATGGCACGCGGCGTTGGGGTGACGGCGGCCTGACCAACGGCGATGGGCAAGCCTGGTTTTGTGACCGTGCCGACACCCGACCCCGCGATCAGGTGCAGGCCCGGGCGCGCGCAGCGGGCGACCCGCGCCTCGATTTGCGCACCGTGGGTCAGGTCGGGATCGTCGCCTGCGTCCTTGGTGACGCTAGCCAAGGCCCAACCCGCACCCATCTCCTGCCGAGTCAAGGTAAAGGCAGGTCGCTGGCCCCCTGGTAGGGAAATGACAACAGGATCCAAAAAGGCGCCATCGAGCAGGGCGGCGAGGGCCGATTTGGTGGCCGCGGTGGCGCAAGCGCCCGTGGTCCAGCCGCGTCGAAGCGGCGGCGGCTCATGGCGCGCGGATGGTTCTTTCGCACCTTCGGTGCTCGGAGTCCGTGCGGGTGTCTCTTTTCCCCGGTCCATAGGTCGCTTTCCTATAGAAGCCCTCTTCAACCCAAGATAGGGGCCTTGCATGTCGCTGTCCCTGCCCGATCTTTCGGCCCTAGATCGCTTGGCGCCCGGCCATGTGTGGCTGGTGGGCGCGGGGCCTGGCGACCCTGGCTTGCTGACCGTGCTGGGGTTGAGCGCGCTGCGGCAGGCCGACGTGGTGGTCCACGATGCCCTCATGGGGCCAGAAATTTTGCACTGGGCGCATCCCAACGCCGAGCTTGTGTTTGCGGGCAAGCGCGGCGGCGTCGCGAGCCCCAAGCAGATCGATATCAGCGCGCGGCTGGTCCAGCTCGCGCAGGCGGGCAAGCGCGTAGTGCGTCTCAAAGGCGGTGACCCTTTGGTCTTTGGCCGGGGCGGGGAGGAAGCCCTGGCGCTGCTGAAGGCAGGTGTGCCGTTTCGGTTCGTCCCCGGCGTTTCCAGCGGTATTGGGGGCCTGGCGTACGCGGGGATTCCCCTGACCCACCGCAGCACCAATTCCGCCGTGACCTTCTTGACGGGGCATTCGGTCACGGGGGAGGTGCCCGACAATGTCGACTGGGCGGGCCTTGCCAAATCCAGCCCCGCCCTCGTCATCTTCATGGCCATCAAACACCTGGAGGCCCTTATGGCGGCCCTGATCGCGGGGGGGCGTCCCCTTGAAGAACCCGTTGCCGTGGTCCAGAACGCGACCCTGCCGACCATGCGTGTCCTCGACACCACCGTGGGTTCGACCGTCACCGACGTTCGGGCCGCAGGCTTCGGCTCGCCCGCCCTAATCGTCATCGGGGCCAATGCGCGTTTGCGGAAACAGCTCAATTGGCGCGAGGCCTAATTGTTGCCGCCGCCAGCTCTGGGGCGGGCAAGACAAGCCTAACCTTGGGCCTGATTGCCGCTTTTCAAGCGGCGGGCCAGCGGGTTCGGCCCTTCAAAGTCGGGCCTGACTATATCGACCCGACCTACTTGAGCGCCGCGGCCGGCGGGGCGGCGTGCGCCAACCTCGACCCCTGGGCCATGCGCCCCGAAACCTTGGCTCGCCTGGTTGCGAGCGTCGGCCCTAAGGATCTGGCGGTGGTGGAGGGCGTCATGGGCCTGCACGACGGCCCTGGCTCCACCGCCGATTTAGCGCGCGCCACGGGCTGGCCCCTGATCCTCGTCGTCGATGCGGCCGGGTCGGCGCAAACGGCCGCGGCGGTCGCCGAGGGGTTGGCCCTGCGCGATCCCGACCTCGGTATCGTCGCCGCCGTGTTCAATCGCGTCGCGAGCCCCCGTCACGAACGGATGATTCGCCAAGGCTTGCGATCCTTTTTGCCCTGCTGGTGCTTACCGCGCGCGCCCGACCTTACTTTGCCGCGCCGTCACTTGGGATTGCACCTGGCCGAAGAACAGGCGGACCTGCCCGCGTTTTTGGCGCGGGCGGCACGCTGGGCCGAACCGCTTCTGCCGCTTGCCGATTTCGCGAATGAGGCAAGAACCACGCGATCAACTCGCCTGCACGGTCCAGTACAATCCACCTCTGATCTGGTGGGGGCCTTGGGCGCCCGGCGTGCCGACCTAGGCTTGACCTTCGCCTACCCGCACTTGAACGTGCCCAGGGGGACGATTTTTTTGCCCGGCGGCTATCCCGAAGCCTATCTGGAGGCCATCGCATCGGACCCGACCTTTCTGCCCGACTTGCGTGCTGCCGCCGCCGCAGGAGTGCCTATATACGGCGAATGTGGCGGGTTCATGGTCTTGGGAGATGCCATCGTTGACGCCGAGGGCAAGCGTCACGACATGGCGGGCCTGTTGCCGCTCGTCACCACTTTTGCTAAGCGCACGCGCCACTTAGGCTATCGAGAAGTCGGGGTCTTGGCCGACTTTGCCTGGGGCGCCTCGGGTCAGCGTTGGCGCGGTCATGAATTTCACTACAGTCAAATCGCCTGGCAGGGCGTAGGGCAGGCTCTGTTTAGGAGCCGCGACGCCCACGGCGCCGATCTCGGGCCGCAAGGGTTGAAAGTTGGGTCGGTCGCGGGGTCTTACCTTCACCTTATCGACCAAAGGGCCTAAAGCGGATTTCAAGTCGATTGGAGCAATCGACGCTGGGAACATCCGCGCCAAAAAAGGAATTAAGGCCATTCAACCAATTCGATGCAAACCCGAACAAGTCTAACACCAATTTTCCTTAAGAATGACTCTTTGAGACCTCAGCGTAAATCAGAGGGTCGAAAGTTGATAGCAAGATATGGTGCTAACTTTGCTTTTATGACACCACATATTGTGGTCCTTTGATCCGAAGTCGAATTATGCTGAGGTCTCTCTTTATACCAATTCCGCTAAAAATTGACATCTTTAGCGGAACTTTGTCTCACGGCAGAAACGCGGAGCGTTTCCGCCGTGAGAGCGAAAATTCTCGTAAATGGGTCATCATTTGTGAAAATTGGTATTAAGGTACGCTATGATCTACAACCTGCTTGTCATCGGCGGCGGCATCAACGGCGCGGCCATCGCCCGCGACGCCCAAGGTCGGGGAATCAAAACGCTACTAGTGGAAAAGAATGATCTGGCGAGCGGGACGTCGAGCGCTTCGAGCAAATTGATCCACGGCGGCCTTCGCTATTTGGAAACCCGCGAGTTTAAGCTGGTGCGTGAGAGCCTAGCCGAGCGGGAGGTGCTGATGCGCGCGGCCCCGCATATCATTTGGCCCCTGCGGTTTCACCTGGTTCATAGCCCGGCGCAGCGATCGCGCTGGATGATCCGAGCGGGGCTGTTCCTTTACGATCATCTTGCAAAGCGCACCGCGCTTCCTTCGTCGTCCTTCGTGCGGTTTGACAAGGAATTTGGCGCCAACAATCCCTTGCAGGCATGCTACAACAAGGGGTTCTCCTACTCCGATTGCTGGGTGCAAGACGCCCGCCTCGTGGTGCTTCTGGCCCAGGACTTGGTGCAGCGGGGCGGGGATGTTCTGACCCGAACCGAGGTCACGAGCGCGCGCCGCGCCGCCGACGGTAGCCATTGGCACTTTACCCTTCGGGGCGACGACGGGCGGCTCATGCATGGGCAGGCCAAGGCTCTGATCAATGCCGCCGGGCCCTGGGCCAATAAGGTCGACGCCTACGTCATTGCCAAGAACCAACCGGGCCAGCTGCGCCATGTGCGCGGGTCCCATATTGTTGTGCCAAAAATCACCGAGATCGATCAGGCCTTCCTGCTGCAAAACAACGATGGCCGGGTCATCTTTGTCATTCCTTATGAGGGGGACTTTACCTTGATCGGCACTACCGACGTCAATCACACGGGCGATCCCAAGGCGGCGCGCTGCACTGACGCAGAAGCGACTTATCTGTGCGAGGCGGTGTCGCGCTATTTCCATACCCCTGTTACCCAGGATCAGATTGTCTGGCGGTTTTCCGGCGTGCGCCCCTTGTTGTTCGAACCTGGTAAGGCGGCGCAAAGAGTCTCACGGGACCATAGCTTTGACTTTGAAGGAGGTCCCGATCAGGCCCCGCTGCTGTCGGTCTATGGGGGCAAGTTGACCGTTGCGCGCGATTTAGCGCAGCAGGCGCTGGCCTACTTTGATGGCCTGCTCCCCATGTCGGCGCCGTGGACCCGCACCGCGACCCTCCCAGGGGGGGACATGAGCCTCGACTTCGCCGCCCACTTGACCGACTTGCGCGCCAGCGCGCCGCAGATGCCCGCTGATTTGGCCCATCGCCTACTGCGCAATTATGGTACTTACGCCTTCGACATGGTTGAGCGCCTGGGCGAGCCTCTCGGCGACGGGGTTTATATGGCCGAGCTGGCGCACGTATCGACCTACGAGTTTGCCCGTCGATCCAACGACTTCTTGTGGCGACGCAGCAAGATGGGCCTCAAAGTCAGTGCCGCAACGCAGGCGAAAATTGACGCGTTTTTTGCATGAGCAAGGTGATCGCCATCGACGGCACAGCGGCGGCTGGCAAGGGTACTTTGGCCCGCGCCCTCGCCCACGCACTTGACTTCGCCTACCTCGATACGGGCGCCCTCTATCGGGCCGTGGCGTTGAAGGCGGCGGCGGCAGGAGCCGTCGCTGATGCCGCGCACATTGCTGAGGGCCTCGAGCCCCTTGATTTAAATCATCCCGATTTGCGCCGCGCCGAAACGGGCGAGCTGGCGTCCCAAGTCGCAGCGCAACGCGGCGTCCGCCAGGCGCTCCTGGCCTTCCAGCGCCGCTTTGGCCGCAACCCGCCCGCGGGGAAGGCCGGTGCCGTCCTCGATGGGCGCGACATCGGCACGGTGATCTTTCCCGATGCAGATCTAAAGCTCTACATAAGCGCGAGCACAGAGGTAAGGGCGCGGCGGCGATTTGACGAACTGCCCCCTGCGACCCGCCCGCCTTTCGCCACCGTGTTGGCGCAAGTGCGCGCCCGCGATGCTCACGACCTAGGGCGGCAGGACGCCCCCTTGGCCATGGCCGCGGACGCTCATGCCATCGACACCAGCGTCCTAAACGCGGCGCAAGTCCTGAAATCAGCCCTTTCCATTTGGCGAGAGTCCCGCTAGAGGTCGCGATCTCACCCCCCGCAAGCAGCCGAGACTGGCGGGATTTTGTTCACCTTACCACCTCTTGGGGCTTTTTTTCTCGTCTCTTGCCTTTGCCCCGCCAATAGAAACCAAAAACAGCATGACAAGTGAATCCTTCGCCGAGTTGTTCGGCGAATCCTCTGGAACGTCCCTGACCGGCAGCGTCGTTGCCGGTACCATTATCGAAATCCAAAACGAAAACGCCATCATCGACGTTGGCCTCAAGTCCGAAGGTCGTGTGCCCCTGAGGGAGTTTAGCCTGCCGGGAGAGGAACCTACGGTAAAAGTCGGGGATGTGGTCGATGTCTTTATTGAGCGGTACGAGGATCGCGATGGCCTGATCGGTCTGTCGCGCGAGCGGGCGCGCCGCGAAGAGGCTTGGGTGCAGCTGGAGAGAAAATTCGAAGCTGAGGAGCGCGTCGAGGGCGTTATGTTCAATCGCGTTAAAGGTGGATTTACCGTGGATTTGGGCGGGGCTTTGGCGTTCCTGCCAGGTTCGCAAGTTGACATCCGTCCCGTGCGCGATGTAGCACCGCTTATGAACGTCAAGCAGCCCTTCGCCATCCTGAAAATGGATCGTATGCGCGGCAACATAGTCGTTTCCCGCCGCGCGATTTTGGAAGAAACTCGCAACGAAGCGCGCGCCGAGATCGTCGCAGGTCTGGAGGAAGGCAAGCGGTTCAACGGCGTTGTCAAGAACATCACCGACTACGGCGCCTTCGTCGATTTAGGCGGTGTCGATGGACTCTTGCACGTCACCGATATCTCCTGGAAACGCATCAGCCACCCGTCGGAAGCCTTGACCATCGGCCAGTCTGTTGACGTCGTTGTAATCAAGTTCAACGAAGAAACCCAGCGCATTTCCTTGGGCATGAAGCAGCTGCAGGAAGACCCATGGGAGGCCCAGTCCAAGACCTTTGCGCCCGGGCAACGCCTCACTGGCCAGATCACCAACATCACTGACTACGGCGCCTTTGTCGAGTTGCAGGACGGCATCGAGGGCCTGGTTCATGTGTCCGAAATGTCCTGGACCAAGAAAAACGTACATCCAGGCAAGATCGTTTCGACCAGCCAAGAGGTCGAGGTCATGATCCTGGAAATCGATAATGAGAAGCGGCGCATTTCCTTGGGCCTCAAGCAAACTCAGGAAAACCCCTGGATCAAGCTGGAGCGTGAATATCCTGTTGGTTCCCTCGTCGAAGGTGAGGTCAAGAACACCACAGAGTTTGGCCTGTTCGTGGGTCTCGGCGACGATATCGACGGCATGGTGCATCTGAACGACCTGTCCTGGGACCAGTCAGGCGAGCAAGCACTGGCGTCATACAAAAAGGGGGATCTCGTCCAGGCCAAGGTTTTGGAAATTGACACCGAGAAGGAACGCGTCGGCCTGGGCATTAAGCAAATTACCGCCGATCCCTACGCGGTCGCGATTGGCGATCTGAAAAAAGGTCAAGTCACGACCGTGACGATCAAAGAGGTTCAGTCCGGCGGCTTGGCGGTCGCGATTGCCGATGGGGTCGATGGTTATATCCGGCGGGGGGACCTGTCGCGCGATCGTGGCGAGCAGCGCACCGATCGCTTTGCCGTCGGCGAACGCATCGACGCCAAAGTTACCCAGCTCGACGCCCGGACGCGCCGCATCAATCTCTCGATCCGTGCTCTGGAAGAGGCAGAAGAGCGCGAAGCCATGCAGAAGCACGGCTCCGCCGATTCAGGTGCTGCCCTGGGGTCGATCCTGGGGGAAGCCTTCAAAAAAGCGGGCATGACCAAGGAATGATAGCAGCGGAAGGCTAAAACAACGCGTCGGCGCTTATGCCCGGTCCAATTCCCCCCCCGGCGGGGTAGCAAGATGACAATTTCTTCGGGCCGCGTATAGACCTCCCCAGGGCGTCATGCTGCGCGCAGTCGCAGCATCCATCACTGAACGTCAATCACAAGAATGGACGGTGCCGACGCTGCGCACTTCAAGATTCCTTGCTTATAACAGCAGTTTTTTTGCCGTTGGCATAGGCAGCTCTCAAGCATGGGCCACCTGATGTCCCGGCGGCGTTGCTGGGCGCGCGCTCCAAGCTAAGCGCTGGCCAGTTCCTTGGCCCGCTGTTCGGCGGCTTTGACAGTTCGCAAGATTAGATCGGGAAGGCGCGGCATGAGGATGTCGAGCCCGGTCGCCGTTGTGCCGCCGGGGCTGGTGACATTTTGGCGCAAGGTCGCGAAACTCTCCTCCGATTGATTCGCCAGTTGCGCAGCGCCCACAACGGTTCTTAGCGCTAGGTCTCGGCTTAGGGTTGCGTCAAATCCTAGGTCTTGCGCCGCGGCGCTCAGGCATTCGAGCAGATGGAACACATAGGCTGGCCCACTGCCCGCAAGGGCGGTCCAGGCGTCGATCTGTGCCTCGTCGGCCAATTCATGGGCATGGCCCGCGGCGGTCAAAATGCGTTGGCTGAGCGTCCTTTGCGGGTCGTTAAGGTTGAGGGTGCCGATCCATCCTGTCATACCCGCGCCCAGGGCGGCGGGCAAATTGGGCATAGCCCGAACCAAGGGCGCGTCCTGCCCAAAAATTCCTTTGAGGAAGTCAAGGGTCTTGCCGGCCGCGATGGAAATCACCAAGCTGCCTCGCAACCGCGCCGCCACGGGCGGCAAAACCGCGTCCATAAGCTGCGGTTTGATGGCCAAGATTACGGCATCGGGTCTAGGCCCGTTGTACGCCCCTATGTGGGGCAAAACGCTGATATCTCCCAGATCAGTGGGCACCTGGGGATCAACAAGAGTGATTCGCCGAAATTTCTGAACCAGGAGGCCGCGAATCAAAGCGCTGCCCATTTTCCCACCGCCGATGAAGAGAAGATTTGGTTTATCCATGATGATAATTTATAGCGGCGAAATAAAGAATTGGCAGTCTGCGATTAGCTGACGCTTGAAAACGATGTTCGTTTGATCCTCACGTCAACACAGCGCCTAGTTCCAATTAAACGTAGGCTGGATTCCTCGCGACTCTGGTGGATAAAGAATCAAGCAACTGCGTGGGTTTACTCGACCCATGGACGAGTGGCCAGGCGGGAGAGCAGCCGACGTAGCGCTCGAACTTATACCATTGACAGTTATGAGTGACTCTTAGGTTTGCTGGTATAAGGGTCGCGACAGCGGCCCCCCAAGCGGGCTCCAAGCCCGAAGGGCGCAGGGACGCCCGCGCACGAGACGGTCGGGCTCCAAGCCCGAAGGGCGCAGGGACCGCCCGCGCCGAAAACCAGCGGCCCCGAGACAAGCTAAGAAAGCGCCTCGGGGGATAAGCGAGGGCCCTGTCTTGCGGTCGGGCTGAGCGAGCGGTGCGAGACCGCCCCAAAAGGGCCGAAACGCAACGCGTTTCTGCCGTGAGACAAAAACCGGTCATAAAAAATCTGGCTTTATGACCGTTGGTATTGGTGTCAAGGTTCGTTGCAAACGACCTTCGACATAAGCACGAATGACGAATCGGTGCCTTTTCTGTAATATGTTGTTACAAGAGACCTCAGCATAATTCGATTTCGGACCAAAGAGCCACAGTATGTGGCGCGATCAAAGCGAGATAAGCACTATATCTTACGATCAACTTTCGGCTCTCTGATTTATGCCGAGGCCTCTACAAATCAAATTTTGAGGAGAAAAATCATGATCCAATCGCGCGCAGCCGTTGCACACCAGGCGGGCAAACCTTTGAGCATTGAAACTATCAATGTGGACGGCCCTCGCGAGGGCGAAGTTTTAATCGAAATTCGGGCGACTGGGGTCTGCCATACCGATGAATTTACTCTGTCGGGGGCGGACCCTGAGGGGCTGTTCCCTGCGGTTTTGGGTCACGAGGGCGCTGGGGTCGTCGTTGAGGTCGGCCCCGGGGTCAAGTCCTTGAAAACCGGCGATCATGTAATCCCACTTTACACGCCCGAATGTCGGGAGTGTTCCTACTGCACCTCCGGCAAGACCAACCTCTGCCAGTCTATCCGTGAAACCCAAGGCCAGGGTCTCATGCCCGACCACACCTCGCGCTTTAGCCTCGGCGGCGACTCTCTCTACCACTACATGGGGACGTCCACCTTTTCCAACTACACGGTCATGCCCGAAATCGCGGCGGCGAAAATTCGTAGAGACGCACCCTTCGACAAGGTCTGCTATATCGGATGCGGCGTCACCACGGGCATCGGTGCGGTTGTCAACACAGCGAAAGTTCAGCCCGGCGACAACATCGTGGTCTTTGGACTCGGCGGTATTGGTCTGAACGTGATCCAGGGCGCGCGCCTGGCAGGGGCCAACAAAATCGTCGGCGTTGATATTAACCCGAGCCGCAAGGACATGGCCGAGCGGTTTGGCATGACCCACTTCGTCAACCCAAAAGAGGTTGAGGGCGACTTGGTGCCCTACTTGGTCGCCTTAACCGACGGCGGCGCCGATTTCAGTTTTGAGTGCATCGGCAATGTTGAGGTTATGCGCCAGGCTCTGGAATGCTGTCACAAGGGGTGGGGCACCTCCATTATCATCGGCGTGGCGCCGGCCGGCGCCGAAATTTCGACCCGCCCATTCCAATTGGTGACAGGTCGGAATTGGCGCGGAACCGCCTTTGGCGGTGCAAAGGGGCGAACCGACGTGCCGAAAATTGTCGATTGGTATATGGACGGTAAGATAAATATCGACGACCTGATCACTCACACCATGCCGCTTGACGAAATCAACACTGCCTTCGATCTCATGCACGCAGGCGAGTCGATCCGGTCCGTGGTGGAATTTTAACCACGCCTGTCATGCCAGCGGCAATTATAAATGACTCTTATGATCGCTGGTATAAGGGCCGCGACTGCGGCCCCCGTAGCGGGCTCCAAGCCCGAAGGGCGCAGGGAACGCCCGCGCCAAAAACACGCGGCCCCGAGATCGGCGGACACGCGCCTCGGGGTATAAGCGAAGGCCCCTTCGCGCGGTCGGGCTGAGCGAGCGGCGCGAGCGAGTAGAGACCGCATCAAACAGGCGAAACGCGAAGCGTTTCTGCCGTGAGACACGAAACGGTCATGAAAAGGTCACTTTTTATGACCGCTGGTATCAGGTATGGGATCCAGCAATCATGTTAAGCCAGCGCGGCATCCAAGTCCGCGATTAGATCGTCCAGGTCTTCAATCCCGCACGACAGGCGCACCAAACCATCGTCGATGCCCAGTTGCGCGCGGATCGAAGCGGGAACCGAGGCGTGAGTCATAATCGCGGGATGTTCGATGAGGCTTTCGACGCCGCCGAGGGATTCGGCCAAAGCAAATAGTTGCGTTCGCTCCAAAAACCTGCGCGTGGGCTCGAGGCCACCTTTCAATACGGCGGTCACCATGCCGCCAAAGCCACTCATCTGCCGTGCAGCCAAGTCGTGCTGGGGGTGGGAGGTGAGGCCGGGGTAAAAGACGCGGTCGATTTTGCCATGGCTTTGCAGAAACGCGGCGATGGCGCACGCATTCTCGCAGTGCGCGCGCATCCGCACGGGCAGGGTTTTGAGACTGCGAAGCACCAAAAAACTGTCGAAGGGGGCCATGATCGCGCCGACGGCGTTTTGCAGAAAGGCCAAGCGATCGGCAAGCTCGCCCGCCTCGCGCACCACAGTGATGCCGCCGACCATGTCCGAATGGCCGTTTAAGTACTTGGTTGCGCTATGAAAAACGATATCAATGCCCAGCTCTAAGGGACGCTGGACATAGGAACTGGCGAAGGTATTGTCGCAGACGGTGATTAGCCCCCGTTCGCGCCCTAGGGCCGCTATGGCCTCAAGGTCACAGAGTTTGAGGAGCGGATTGGTTGGCGTTTCGACCCATAGCATTTTGGTATGCGGCCGAATGGCGGCACGCACGGCCTCTGGATCCGAAAAATCCACGAAGCTAAACTCGAGTCCCATGGTCTGCTGACGCACACTGGCCATCAGGCGATAGGAGCCCCCATAGAGGTCGTCCCCTGCCACCACATGGTCCCCGACCTTCAGCAATTCCAAAATCGTGCTCTCGGCGGCCAAACCTGAGGCGAAGGCAAAGCCGCGCGCGCCGCCCTCCAGGTCCGCCATGCAGTCCTCGAGGGCCCGGCGCGTCGGGTTGCCTGAGCGCGAGTACTCATAGCCCTTATGCTGACCTGGGCTTTGCTGCACGTAGGTCGAGGTCAGATAGACGGGTGTCATGATAGCCCCCGTAGTTGGGTCGGGGGTCTGGCCGGCGTGAATGGCCCGGGTGGCAAAACCTTGTTGATTGGATTTGGTCATCGAAGGTCCTGGGTTAGAAGGCGGAGCGGGCTAGCGTGCGGGTAGGCGGCCAGGTTAGTTGGCGCTGAGGCGCATGTGGTTGAGCATGTCGATTTTGGTAATCAGGCCGTAAAACCGTCCCGCATCGACAATGGGCACCACTAGGCCGCGTTGCAAAAGGGCCATGATGTCGCCCTGGGTAGCGCTTAGGTCGAGGGTCTTGAGGTCGCGCGCCATGACATCTGAGGCCAGACCTTCAAAGCTGCCGCCTTGGGTGAAGACGTGGGTCAGCAAATCCTCTTCGTCGATCAGCCCGACCAGCTTACCTTCGGCCATGACCGGCAGTTGGCTGATTTCGTAGAGCTTCATTTGGCGGTACGCCGCAGCTAGATCGGTGCCAGGCCTGATGGTTATGACCTGTTGCTGGTCGTGCTGCCGGGTGATCAGGTCGCGCACGTCGCCCGCTTTGGGCGGGTCTAAGAACCCATTATCTTGCATCCAATAGTCGTTATAGACCTTGGAAAGGTACTTATCGCCCCGGTCGCAGACGAAGGTGACGACGTTCTTGGGCTCACTTTGCGCGCGGCAAAACTGCAAAGCCGCTGCGATTAGGGTGCCGCTGGAGGATCCTGCTAAGAGTCCCTCTCGTTTTAGAAGTTCCCGCACCGTCGCGAAAGCTAGGCCGTCGGGAATGGTGTACGCGCAATGAGTTTTCGAAAAATCCGCGATGGGCGGGATAAAGTCTTCGCCGATCCCTTCAACGAACCAAGACCCAACTTGATCAGGAACTTCGCCTGTCTCGATGTAGGCAGCTAGGATCGACCCCTCGGGGTCGGCTAGTACCATCTGTGTGCCTTCTTCGACCGAGGCGAAGTAGCGGCTGAGGCCTGTTAAGGTCCCACCGCTGCCGACGCCGCAGATCATGGCATCGACGCGTCCCGCGCCGCTCAAATGCACTTGCTTACGGATTTCGGGGCCCGTGGTGTCGAAATGCGCCTGGGGATTGGCGGGGTTGGCGAACTGGTTTACGTAAAACCAACCATTTTCGGCGGCCATGCGCTCGGCCATGTCTTGATAGTACTCGGGGTGGCCTTTGCCCACGTCGCTACGTGTGGTGATGACGCGAACCCCGAGCGCCCGCAAATGAAAGACCTTCTCTTGGGCCATCTTGTCGGGAACGATCAGAACCAACTGATAGCCTTTCTGCGCCGCGACGAGCGCGAGGCCCAGGCCTGTATTGCCCGCCGTCGCCTCAATCAACGTGCCCCCAGGGTGTAAGGCCCCGCTGTCTTCGGCGGCACCGATCATGGACAGCCCGATTCGATCCTTGATCGACCCACCAGGGTTCTGGTTCTCCAGCTTCAAAAACAGTCGGCACGGTCCCGTATCCATCTTGGTGATCTCGTGCATGGGAGTGTTGCCGATCGCGTCCAGAACGCTGCGGGTGGGGTCGCTCAAGGTCATGGCGGTTCCTTTGGGGCTAGGGCGGCGGGGACGGGGCAGATTTAGGCCTGGCCCCAAGTTTTGCCGTCTTTGAGGTAGGTCAGTTCGACAGGGGTTGAGGCGCGTCCCAGGGCGGCATTGCGGGAGGGGTAGCGGCCAAACTTTGCGATTACCTCCGTATGTTCTTTCAGGGATTCCAAATTCTGCTCCATGCCCGCTTGGTCGAAGAGTTTCGCGGCCCATTCATGAATGGCGAGGGATTCACTGTGCATAAGCGGCATGTAGAGGAAGGACCGTTCGGCGAGTGAGAGGTCGGCATCGTGCCCGCCCAGGATCGCTTCCTGTGCCAAGGTCAGAGCGATGGGATCGCCCGCGAAGGCGGCGGCAGTGCCGCGATGGATGTTGCGGGTGAATTGATCGAGGCAGATGATTTCTGCCAGACGTCCCTTCGCGGACGTGCGCCAAGCGGAGAGCTCGCCGCGCAACGCTTGCGCCACGGCGGTGCCAAAGTGCTGGCTGATATGGGCATCGATATGGGCCCCGCCCACCCACCAGTCTTTGGGGCTCAGGTCTTGAAACCAGAAGGTTAGGACGTCGTGGGCTTGGGTCATGGCTTTCCTATCGTCGTTTTTTTGTTCATATAGAGTTTCAAAGCAGGGTGCCAAGCAAGTTGAGGCGGTCGCAACGGTGCGGGCCGTCGCAAGGGCCTTGGTATCCGCCCAAAGCTCGCAACTGCAAAGGCCAACTCATGCCCCTCACCGAACTCAGTCGTGCCCAGGTATTCGGCGGCACCCAGGTCACCTACGAACACGCCTCCTCGGCAACCCAGGGCCCCATGCAATTTGCGGTTTTTACCCCCGCAATACCTAGCGGGGCAGGCTTGATGTTCTTGGCAGGCCTGACGTGCAGTCCCGAGAACTTCAGCGTCAAGGCGGGCGCGCAACGGGTCGCTGCCGATCTGGGCCTGAGTCTCATCATGCCCGATACGTCTCCGCGCGGAGCGGCGGTGCCCGACGATACGGCCTACGACCTGGGCCAGGGTGCGGGCTTTTACCTCGACGCCACAGTCGCTCCCTGGGCCAAGCATTTTCGCATGGAAACCTATGTGATCCGCGAACTGATCCCGCTGCTGCACGAGGAGTTTGGGATTGCCAAAGGACGTCTGGGCTTGAGCGGCCATTCGATGGGCGGGCACGGCGCCCTGACCCTGGGGCTCAAATACTCAGACCTGTTCGCCTCGGTGTCGGCGTTTGCGCCCGTTGTCGCCCCGACGCAAGTTCCCTGGGGGCAAAAGGCGTTCGCGGCGTATCTCGGCGACGATCAATCGGCTTGGCGCCGCCACTGCGCAACATCTTTGGTCGAGGACGGCGCGCGGCATCCACGCGAGCTCTGGGTCGATCAGGGGACCGCCGACACCTTTTTGGACGCACAGCTGCAACCCTGGCGATTCCGCGACGCCTGCGCCGTCGCAGGCCAACCTTTGCGGATGGAAATGCGCGAGGGTTACGATCATTCCTACTTTTACATCGCCAGCTTCGTTGAGGCGCACTTACATTGGCACGCCGAGGGCCTTTGAGGCGCGGACTCGCCAACCCAATAACCTCTCCATAGGCCTTGACGGCGAGTCTTTGGACGTCCCATGATTCTCAGCCTGCGCCTCGAACACTTTCGGTCCTACCCCCATCTTGACCTTGAGGTGCCGCAAACCCCGCTCCTGTACTTGATCGGGCCCAACGGCGCGGGCAAGACCAACTTGCTCGAGGCCGTGTCGATCTTGGGCGGGGGGCGCGGCCTGCGGGGTGCGCGCACCCAGGACTTAAGGCGTCGGGACCATGTCGGCGACCCCGCGTGGGTGGTGGCGGCGCAAATCTCTGCGCCGCCTTTGCTGCACAAGATCAGTCTCGCGCTCGGCGCCGAGGGGAGGGTGCGCCGCCTCAACGGCAAGGCCAGCAGCGGCACTGCCCTGGCGGCCCTGTTACCGACCGTTGCTCTGACCCCTTTAGAAGATTCCTTGTTTCGCGGACCCGCCGAGGATCGACGCGCCTTGCTTGACCGCTTTGTCATGGGCTTGTTTCCCGATCATCGCCGCCAGGTCAGCGCCTACCATCGGGCCTTGCGCGAGCGCAACGCCCTGCTGCGTCAGGCGGCGATGCAGGGCCAGGCGCCCAACGCCGCATGGTTGACGGGGCTTGAGGCGCTCATGGCCAGCCACGGCGTCGCAGTGGCGCACCACCGCCGGGCCCATGTGGCGCAACTCGCGACCGCCGTCGCCCGGGGATCTAGGCCGTTCCCCGCCGCGCGCTTGGCCCTGGAAGGCGCGATGGAGGCGGCATTGAGCGCCGACAGCGCCGCCGTCGTTGAATCGGCCTGGGCCGATCAGTGGGCCCAGGATCGCCCACAAGACCTGGCGGCAGGGCGAACCTTGCGCGGCCCCCATGGCACCGACCTCGCCGTCACCTTCGCCGCTACGGGGATGCCGGCGGCTCAGTGTTCAACGGGAGAGCAAAAAGCCCTGCTGCTATCGCTGTTTTTGGGGCAGGCGCGGCTGCTGCAATCTGCTGGAATTCGTCCCCTACTGCTGCTCGACGAAGTGGCGGCGCATCTGGACGCCGATCGCCGCGCCGCCCTAATGGCGGAGCTGTTGCGCCTTGAGACCCAAACCTGGATTACGGGCACCGATCAGGGCGCTTTGGTGCTGCCCGAACTTGCCGATCGGTCCACGGTCTTTCGCCTGCCCGACGGCCTCTTAAGCCTATGATTTCCTAAGAGAGTCCGCTAAGCCCGCCCTATGAACGAACCGACCCAAAGCCCCCAAGATTACGGCGCCGACAGCATCAAGGTTTTGAAGGGGTTGGACGCCGTTCGTAAGCGTCCAGGTATGTATATTGGTGATACCGACGACGGCAGCGGCCTGCACCACATGGTCTACGAAGTCGTCGACAATGCCATCGACGAGGCCTTGGCGGGGCATTGTGATACGGTCACCGTGACCCTGAACGCCGATGGATCGGTCAGCGTGTCGGACAATGGGCGCGGCATCCCGACCGAATTGCACCCGGAGGAGGGGGTGTCGGCGGCCCAAGTCATTATGACGCAGCTGCACGCGGGTGGCAAGTTTGACCAAAACTCTTACAAAGTTTCCGGCGGTTTGCACGGGGTCGGGATTTCGGTCGTCAATGCCCTGTCCACCACTCTCGACCTGCGCATCGTTCGCAACGGCAAAGTTCATGCCATGCGATTTCGCCACGGCGACGCCGAGGCCGACTTACGGGTCGTAGGAGACGCCGGTGCGGGCGAAAAGGGCACACAAGTGACCTTCTTACCCTCGCCGAAGACCTTCACCAAGACCGAATTTGACTTCGAAACGCTGGAACGGCGCTTGCGCGAACTGGCTTTTTTGAACTCGGGCGTCAAAATCGTCTTGAGTGATTTGCGCGCTGAGGACCCCAGAACCTCGGACCTGTTTTATGAGGGCGGCTTAGAAGCCTTTGTCGCCTACCTAGACCGCAAGAAAACCCCAGCCTTCGCTGCGCCGATTGCCCTGGGTGGAGAGCGCGAGGGCATCAATGTCGAGGTCGCGCTGCAATGGAACGATTCGTACCACGAGACCATGTTGTGCTTTACCAACAACATCCCTCAGCGCGACGGCGGCACGCACTTGGCGGGGTTTCGAGGCGCCTTAACGCGGCAAGTCAACCGTTACGCTGAGGAGAGCGGCCTCTTAAAAAAAGAGAAGGTGAGCCTGTCCGGCGAGGACGCGCGTGAGGGCATGACCTGCGTCTTGTCGGTCAAAGTTCCCGACCCCAAATTTTCCTCACAAACCAAAGACAAGCTCGTCAGTTCAGAGGTGCGGCCCGTGGTCGAGGCGCTGGTCAACGAAAAACTCGGCGACTGGTTGGAAGAACACCCTGCCGAGGCCAAGGCACTGATCGGCAAAATTGTCGAGGCGGCCACCGCCCGTGAGGCGGCGCGCAAAGCCCGCGAGCTGTCGCGCAAAAAGGGCGGTCATGACATTGCCTCCCTCCCTGGCAAGCTCGCCGACTGCCAGTCCAAAAACCCTGAGGAGGCGGAAATCTTGATCGTGGAGGGCGATTCTGCGGGCGGGTCTGCCAAGCAAGGGCGGGACCGAAAAACCCAGGCGATTTTGCCCCTGCGTGGGAAGATTTTGAACGTGGAGCGGGCGCGATTTGACCGCATGTTGGGTTCCGATCAAATCGGCACTTTGGTCACCGCCCTCGGGACGGGGATCGGCGCCGATGAATTCGATATCGAAAAACTCCGCTACCACAAGATCATCATTATGACCGACGCCGATGTTGATGGTGCCCATATACGCACTTTGTTGCTAACCTTCTTCTATCGGCAAATGCCGGCGCTGATCGAGCGGGGCTACCTCTACATCGCCCAGCCCCCCTTGTTTCGTGCCAAAAAGGGCAGCTCCGAAACCTATTTGAAGGACGAGCGGTCCTTAAGCGAGCATCTGCTCAAAGAAGGGATCAAGGACGCGGTGTTGCTGGTTGAGGACAGCGCGCAACGCGCGGGGCCAGATTTGGAATCCTTAGTTAGCGACTGTCTCACCGCCCAAGGCGCCATTGAGGCCCTGACCCGCCGCGTCGGCCATCGCGGCGCGGTGGAGGCGGCTTTTTTGGCTGGCGCTTTTGAGGGCGAGGCTCGCCGCGACGCCGCAGGTTGGCAGCGCGTTGGCGCGCGGATGGCGGCCTTTATGAACGCGCCCGAGCCCGACTACGCCAAGGGTTGGGACGTCGAGGTTGTCACCGAGGGCGACCCGAGCAATGAGCGCGGCCCGGGTTCCAATTTGGGTCTTAAGGCCATGCGCATTTTGCGCGGGGTTAGCCAAGTCCATCGGCTTGATCCCTTGACCTTCGTAGGGATCGACGCCGCCCGCCTTGCGAAGCTGGGCGAGGTCTTGCGACCCCTGTTCCAACGGGCCGCAATTTTGGAACTCAAAGACACGCGCGCGCAAGTGTTTGGCCCCAGCGACCTGGCCAGCCTGATTTTGGAGGCAGGGCGCAAGGGCCAATCCATTTCCCGCTACAAGGGTTTGGGTGAGATGAACGCAGAACAGCTATGGGAAACCACCATGGATGCCAACGCGCGCACCTTGCTGCAGGTGAAAATCGGCCATGGCGAGGCGGCGGACGATGTCTTTACTACATTAATGGGCGATGCGGTGGAGCCGCGCCGCGACTTCATCCAGACCAAGGCTTTAGAAGTGTCGAACTTGGATATTTAGGGACCAGAGGGACATGCATCGGTTTTTCTTCGCTCTCGCCTGGCTCGGGGCCGCATCGGCGCAGGCGCAGTTGGGCGGTACCCAGGCTCAACTGATCGTTGAGTCACTGCTTTCCACCCAAAACCCGCTGCTGGTGGTTTCCGAAATTGCTTACGATGATCTGCTAATCAGGCCCAAGGGACGAGGTTTTGAGGCGCAAATCATGGGCCCGCGCCTTCCAGGTCGGCCCGCCTTTAGCACGGACCTGTCGCTCACCCTCGCCCCCAAAACACGGGATTTGGTGGAGGTCTTTGTCAAGGACATTCGCACGACTATGACCATGGCCGACGGCGGGCGTCTTTCGTTTCGGCCCACTTACTTCAACGGTACTTATTCGCTGTCGCGGCAAGGATTTGACCGGTTGGCCCTGGGCCTCGAGGATTTGGCCTACGATCACCCTGTGGGTCGCTTCTCCCTTGAACAATTTGATATGCGCCTCGGCCCTCTTGAGGGCGTCCCGACGCTAGCTATGACCGCTGTGGGCTTTGCAGCCGATATGCAAGACGTGGCGGATTACCAAGAGAGCGTCGAGCAGCTCGAGGTGCGTTTGGCCCTTGCCAATGAGGCTGCGACGGGGGGCGACGTGCTGGTGCTGCTGAACGGCTTGTTTGATTTGCTGGTGGATTCAGGCCAGGAGGCCCTCAATCAAGGCGGCAAAGCTCGCCCCCTGCCGAGCGACCTTAGTGGCCTTAGTCTAAGCGTGTCGCTACAAGACTACCGCCCACGCTGGATGGCCTTGCGCGACCAGGGACCACGCGAAACCATGGCGCTGACCACCTTGGGCAACTTCACCTTGCAGGCCGACCTTGCCGCCCCCAATGTGGGTCAAGATCTGGGCCAGGATCTTGACCAAGTTCCGAGCCAGAACCTATCTCTCATCATTGCAGGGACTCTTAGCGATTTGAGCATTGATGCCCCCAGTGGCGTTTTGGACGTGCGCGTTGGCGCGGCCAACTTTGGCCTCAATATAACCGGCCTTCGGCGCGATCAAACCCATCAGCTCCTTGCAAAGGGGCAGGGAGTGCAAACGGCGGCTCTAAGTCATCTGATTGGCCACATGGGCGCTCTACAACTGCGCGGCGAAGCCCAAGATGTGCGCCTGGATAGCACCGCCGAACAGGCCAACTTCGCTCTCGACGACGGCGGTTTTAATCTCAACTTCCGCAGCCCTTACACAGGCCTTCCCAACACCAAGGACATGGGCCTCAGCCTGCGCCTCAACGCTCTGCAGCTTGACTACCCAGATTTGGTCGCGGGCTACGAGCCTGCCTGGTCAACTTTGCTGCAGCCCGCTCTACCCAAACACCTAGACCTACGACTCAAAATCGGCGCCATCCCCGGGGCGATTTGGCGCGATCTCTTCGGTCTCTTTGTTGAGACCCGATATTTCCCAACCGACGAAGGTCAAGCCCCGGTCATGAGCCTAACCCTCGATGGGACCCGCTATCAATCCGATTTGGTGGGCGCCAATCTCGACGGGACCCTAACCTACGCCCCCGACGCTGACCTGCTGGCCATAGGCGACCTTCGCCTCGCCCTGTCGGACTTGCGGCCCGTCATCGCCGCTATGCAACGCGCGGCCCGGGTACCCGACCGCACCCTGGCTCAATTCCTCACTTTCGGGTCGGTGGGACTCGCCGCCATTTTGGGCTTTGCCGAAGAGGACGCGGACGGTTGGAAGATGTTCAGCTTCGAATTCCAACAATCGGGTTTTCCCACCATCAATGGTCGCCCACTTCCCGTAGGGTTTTGATACCAGCGATCATAAGAGTCATTTATGATTGCCGCTGGTATTAGATAGTGTAGTCACGAGATAAGATTTAGGGGATTCACATGGCGCGATAAGTGTGCGATTCCATGAGCTTAGGAGGTCTTTATGCCCAAAGCTCATCGTCAAGCTCATCGTCGCCACGACATCTCAGATAGAACCTGGAGCCTGTTAGAGCCCCATTTGCCTGGCCGTAAGGGCAGTTGGGGTGGATTGGCCAAGGATAATCGCCTTTTCATCAATGCGGTCTTCTGGATCATGCGAACGGGTGCGCCTTGGCGTGATTTGCCCCCTGATCTTGGCCACTGGAGCAATACGCACCGCCGCTTTATCCGTTGGCGCGATAAGGGCGTATGGGAGAAGTTGCTAGAGGTGCTGATTGAAGAGCCAGATTATGAATGGCTCATCATTGATGCCAGCCATTGTAAGGTTCATCCCCATGCCGCAGGGGCCAGAGGAGGCAATCAGGAGATGAGCGCCACAAAAGGGGGCTCAATACCAAGATACATTTGGCCGTGGATGCGTTTGGTCTGCCGATCAGAGCGCATATTACACATGGTGCCAGAGCTGACTGCACGCAAGCTGGGAAGCTTATCGAAGGATTAAGCGCTGACTATCTGCTGGCCGATAGAGGATACGACACCCAAGACATCTTAGACCAGGCTAAATGCCAGGGCATGACGCCCGTCATCCCGCCCAAAAAGAACCGCAAGCAT
Organism: Alphaproteobacteria bacterium; assembly: GCA_965228345.1. Taxonomy (GTDB): domain Bacteria; phylum Pseudomonadota; class Alphaproteobacteria; order UBA7985; family UBA7985; genus CAXQZM01. The sequence goes on from CBDDHH010000004.1 coordinate 861,434, forward strand.
CAGCGCGAGTATGACAAAGACCTCTACAAAATCAGGCATCTGGTTGAAAATGCCTTCCTCCACCTCAAACGATGGAGGGGAATCGCAACACCATATGCCAAAAACGCCGCCTCATTCATGGCAGCTATCCATATCAGGTGTATCGCTCTGTGGGCAAACATCTCGTGACTACACTATCTAGGCTTGCAGCTATGGTTTTGGCCATTTGACACAAAAGTATCGAATTGGGCTTTTGAAACATCAATTCCGATGGTAACTTGTGACATCTTTCCGTTCCCTTTCTTGTCATACGGGACGCACAGCTGGCTCCCTAGTATCCATTCGGGCCATTTGTAGGAAAGACGGGGTGATCAAACTCACGAACGGTGCCTGCAACGCAGCACCTAGACACGAACGATCCAGCCCCGCCGCCGATTTGGGGGTGGCCACCCCCAAATCGGCGCGTCAAGCTTACCCCAAATGATCTAGCATCGCGGCAAGAAAACGCTCATATTCCATTAGACAAGACACAAAACGGTCATAAAATGGTCATTTTTTATGACCGTTGGTATAAAGCCATGCAGCTTGGCAAAGGAGGATCGTCTTGATGCTGACTTTCAAAATTCATGCCTTAGACGATGACAGTCGCCATGACTTCCCCCGACAGGGCCGCCCTAGGACGCGGTTGCGATGAACAAGAGACCTTGCGTCGTCTTAGTACGCCCGCAAATGGGCGACAATATCGGCGCCGCTGCTCGGGCCATGATAAACTGCGGCCTCGACGATTTGCGCTTAGTCGCCCCGCGGGATGGCTGGCCCAATGCACGTGCCTATGTCCTCGCCAGCGGCGCGGATCGCATTTTGGATGCGGCCCGGGTCTTTGCGGATGTACGCGAAGCCATCGCCGATTGCGTTCGGGTCTATGCGACCACGGCCCGGCAACGCGAGCAGAACAAACCTGAGGTCAGCGCGCGGCAATTCGCTGAGGAAGCGGCGCGCGAGCCCGGGCAGATCGGCATTTTGTTTGGCAAGGAATCCGTCGGACTTTCAAATGACGAGGTTGCCGAGGCCCATAGCATTCTGCACATCTCCATGAATCCCGAACACTTTTCGCTTAACCTAGCCCAAGCGGTCTTGCTGGTAGCCTACGAGTGGCGGCAAGCCGCCACAACCCTGGAACCGACAGTGGGCACCCCCAGGCCCGCCTTGGCACCCAAAGGCGATGTCGATGTCTTTTTGGATCGGCTAATCAGCGATTTGTCCGAACGACAGTTCTTCACGGTGCCAGAGAAGCGCGAACGCATGATCCGCAACGTCAAAAACATCTTCACCCGCCGCCCGCTCACACGCCGCGAAGTTTCCACCCTGCACGGCGTCTTTGCGTTTCTGAAAGGCCAAAGTTAGCGGAGACATGCCTTGAGGTTTGCTTAAGATTTCATGCCTTGGGATAAAGGCACAGAGGGTTAACAGTCCCGTAAACTATCTCATACCAACGGTCATAAAAATTGACATTTTCATGACCGTTTCGTGTCTTGTCTAATGGAATATGAGCGTTTTCTTGCCGCGATGCTAGATCATTTGTGGTAAGCTTGACGCGCCGATTTGGGGGTGGCCACCCCCAAATCGGCGGCGGGGCTGGATCGTTCGTGTCTAGGTGCTGCGTTGCAGGCACCGTTCGTGAGTTTGATCACCCCGTCTTTCCTACAAGTGGCCCGAATGGATACTAGGGAGCCAGCTGTGCGTCCCGTATGACAAGAAAGGGAACGGAAAGATGTCACAAGTTACCATCGGAATTGATGTTTCAAAAGCCCAATTCGATATTTTTGTGTCAAATGGCCAAAACCATAGCTGCAAGCCCAATACCCCTTGCGGGATTAAGGCTCTCATCAAGACCTTGAGCAAGCTTCCTGATTGCCTGGTCGTTTTTGAGGCAACTGGCTTCTATCACAGAGCCTTGGAACGTGGCCTTGCTCAAGCCCAAATCGCTTACGCAAAGGTCAACCCTTGGCAAGCGCGATGCTTTGCCAACAGCATCGGCCAACTCGCAAAAACCGATAAGGTCGATGCGAAAATCCTGGCACTCATGGGCCAAACCCTCCCCCTTGAGCCCACCAAGATACGCGATGAAGTCATTGAAACTCTTGGAGAATACCAAAGTCTTCATCAAGGGCTTGTGCAAACGCAAACGCAGTGGAGCAACAGGAAGAAAGTCGTTACCGATAAGGCCGCTGTGAGGCTTGCAACGAGAATGCTCAAGACCCTCGAAAAGGAGATCGAACAGCTAACCCTCAAGACCAAGAAGCTCATCGAAGCCCATCCTGATCTCTTGGAACGCTTTAACATCTTGATCACAATCCCAGGGATTGCGGCACGAACAGCCATATCCCTTCTGACCAACATGCCAGAGCTTGGCACACTCAGTCAGAAAAAGATCGGCGCTCTAGCTGGCTTGGCTCCTATGCAATCCCAATCAGGAACGCTTAAGGGTGTCGCCCGTATCAAGGGGGGAAGAGCTCCTGTACGCAATGCCCTCTACATGCCTTCCTTGGTTGCCATGCGATACAATGAAGACCTAAAGGATTTCTACAACCGCCTTGTCGAAGCCGGAAAGCCGAAAAAAGTCGCCATCATCGCCGTGATGCGTAAGCTGATCACGCTGGCAAATGCCCTCTTGCGGGAAAACAGAAAATGGTCACAAATTGCCCCTTGATTTATCATGGATACTCACGGCAGAAACGCTTCGCGTTTCGCCGCCCCTTCGCTTATACCCCGAGGCGCGTGTCCGCCGATTTCGGGGCCGCGTGTTTTTGGCGCGGACGTTCCCTGCGCCCTTCGGGCTTGGAGCCCGCTACGGGGGCCGCAGTCGCGGCCCTTATACCAGCGATCATAAGAGTCATTTATAATTGCCGCTGGTATTATGTGGCTCAGATTTGTTGTTCGAGAGTTGGCCATTCCAACAATCAGGAGCCCCAAAACTTCAAGACGGTTCTTGCTTAACGGCAGGGACTTCGATAATTGGGCGCTGAGGGAGCCGATGGTTTCGCGGATCATGGGGTTACTCGATTCACGGTTGTACAATCCCCATAGGATGCACATCTCCACTCCCTCAGCAACTAATGTCGTGTCCTATGCCCGCTGGTATTAGTTAAGGCGCGCGCTGCAGCAAAGACGAAGATGTCTGCGGCACCTGCGCGTTTTAGGGACTTGGCGGCAGCTCTGGTGGTAGCACCGCTGGTAACGACGTCGTCAACTAGAACACAAGTGCGCCCCTTGATCCTCCTTGGGTGTTTGACCGCAAAGGCGCCGCGCGCATGCTCGCGGCGCGTGCGCGCGGATCGCTGACGATGGTTGGGACTGGGCTTTATCCGTATCAACTCCTCTATCCAGACCTCAAAGTGCCTCTCCTTATTGAGGGCGTGGGCGAGATCGAGCGCCTGATTAAATCCGCGCTGGCGCAACCGCATCGGGTGCAGGGGAATGGGAATTAGTATCGATCCCCTGGGCAAGACTGACAGTTTTTCCTTTAGCGGCAAAGCTAGCAAGTGGGCGTGAGGTCGCCGCCGCCCGTGTTTCAACCCTAAGATCAACTGCCGCGCAACGCCCGCGTAGATCAGGCCCGCGTAGGTTTGAGAAAAGTCGGGCGGGTTTCGAAGGCAAGAACCGCAGCGCAAATCATTATTGGCAATCAGGAGGCCAACCTTGGCCGCACATTGGCGGCATTGCGGCCCTTCATGAAAGGTGAGATCGGAAAAGCAAGGCGGGCATAGGCCTGCGGCCAGGTTTCCACCCAACAGGATTTCGCCGCAAGCAGCACACGTCGGGGGCAGAACAAAGTCGATCACGGGCAAGAGAAACCGCCGGAACATCTCGTACTTGTTGCCTAGATTGAGGCTCAATACCAGCAACATTTAGAAACGCCCGCGCAGACAGGTTGGGCTCCAGGCCTGGATGGCGCAGGTGCGGTGAGCCGCAACCCCAAAACGCCGCGCATTCCCGCCGAAAGACAAAATGCAACCCCCAAAATGTCAATTTTTTGTACCGCTGCTATAGGGTCAACCATGGATTCCTTTTATATGTTCGCTCCTGCAATTCGGGCCTTGCGACGGGCGCGCGCAGCGACGGCGCAAAAGGACACCGGATGGCTGTTTGACGAGGGCGCCACAGCCCTGGCAGATCGTCTTGGGCTGGTTCAGCGTCGCTTTCGTCATGTAGTCTTTCACGGGACCGATTTTGGGGCGTTGGCGCGGGCAATCCCCCTGCTGCAACCAGAGCTTTGCCTCGACGGTGAATGCGAAGTTTGGCCCGAAGCCGCCACGGGCGCTGACTTGGTCTTGTCGAATCTGCAGTTGCACTGGGTCAATGATCTTCCTGGTCTGCTTGTGCAGATCAGGCGTTCTTTGCGGCCCGATGGATTCTTCTCCGCCTGCCTGTTGGGGGGAGAGACTTTGTTCGAGTTGCGGGCCTGCCTATTGGAAACCGAGGAGCTGTGCGGGCGTGCGCATGCGCCGCGTGTATCCCCCATGATGGACTTACCGACCGCAGCCGGGCTGATGCAGCGGGCCGGATTTGCCTTGCCCGTTGTCGACCATGAGGTGATTCGCGTTGCTTTTACCCAGCCCCTGAGACTGTTGCGAGATCTGCGCGCTCTGGGCCAAGCCAATGCCCTGAGGGCCCAGGATCGACGCATTTTGCCGCGCTCGTTTTGGCCAACCTTTGCACAAATTTACGCAAAGCGGTTCCCCGACGGGCACGGCGGCGTCACGGCTACCTTTGACATGATTTTTTTGAGTGGATGGTCCCCCGCGGAGACCCAGCTAAAGCCCCTACGCCCGGGAAGTGCTCAAATGAGCTTGCGTGAGGGATTGAATCGAATTTGATGAAATAGCCCTGGGTTCCTTGAGCGGGTTCCAATCGGCTTGGAATCCGCTCTAGAATTCTTCGCCTGGCAGAACGCCCCAGACATCGCCTGCCTGAATCCAGCCTGATACTTCTGGCAAGACCGCGCGACACCAGCCGTCGTCACGACAGCGCGTCAGCGCGCCAACGACGCCTGCTTGTAGCTCAGCTTTGACGCCGCTGGTTAGATCGGCCTTTTGATACATCCTGGCAAGCGGTGCCATGACCCGAAAGCCCCGATCATTGCTCAGAAGGGATCTGTTCATCCAACCTTCTACGCCGTCATGATCCTGAACGCGGCGCCAACTTCCTTCCTCCTCCAACACCTTCAACGGCAACCCCTGTCGGACATAGACATGGAGCACCCGATGGTTTGTTGACGGTTTGGCCCGCATCCGCCCTTTGTCAAGTGCGAAGGTAACAAACCTTGGCAACGCTAGGCCGGTTTCAGAACCCATGATGGACAGGGCCGTGGATTGCTCAGCCTGTAGATTGATCGAGGAGGCGGGTAGGGTCAGGGCCAAGAACACCAGGACGCTGAGACGACTTAATTGCATGAAATTCCTATAAAACCAACGGTCATAAAAAGTGACCTTTTTCTGACCGTTTCGTGTCTCACGGCAGAAACGCGTTGCGTCTCGCCTCCGACGGGGCCTTCGCCTATACCCTGAGGCGCGTGTCCACCGATCTCGGGGCCGCTTGTTTTTGGCGCGGGCGTTCCCCGCGCCTTTCGGGCTTGGAGCCCACTACGAGGGCCGCAGTCGCGGCCCTTATACCAGCGAATATAAGAGTCTCTCATAGTTGCCGCTAGTATAACAAAGCGGCGAATTGCTGACGATAGGAATTTATTGGATTTCTATTCTTGACTTCGAACCGTTGCAGCGAGAACCATGGTCCATGGTTCGGATTTCCGGTTTGGTCCTATGCCTTCTCTTTGCGTTGTCGGCCTGCGATCTACGTGCGTCGGGCAAACTTGAGCCAGCTCTGGCCGAGGTTGATGTGGCCCCGATGGCGGATCGAAAGGGTCAGATAGCCCGTCTGGCCCTGTTGGTAGCCCTTGATCCCCAGGGACTTGATTTGCCGCCGCGCTATCGGCTTGAGGCGCGGGTAAGCACCGAAACGCGCGTGCCTTTGGATGAAGGCAGCGATTTGCAAACCGCCGTCGAAATTCTTACTCTTTCGGCGCGACTGTTCGACGCTAGCGAGTCGCAAATTTGGTCGGGAACCGCGCGCCGCACCTCCCTGTTTGCCAAACACCAGCTGCCGACCCTTGCGTTGGACACGCAGGAGGCGCTTTGGGAGGATTTGGCCGCTTTAGCCGCGCAGGATATAGCCCAGGAACTAAGCGCGGCGCTCGCCGCAAACTGACAGCCCTCTCGCGTTGGCGCCGTCGCTTATGGCGCAACAGCAACAACCTACGTTGGAATCCCTCTTTTTTTGGACAGGTCTTAGACTCGCGCAGTTTTTCGATCCTAAGTGGTCCGTACGGAATTTGACGCCCATGCATAAAACGCAAGGGCTGGGAGATGAGAGCAAATCTATGACACGTTTGGAATTGGTAAAAACAATCGCCACCCAAAACCCTGACTTGCCCGAAGGTGATGCTGCCCGCATTGTCGATACTGTATTCAACGAGATTGGGGCAGCCTTGGCGCTAGGTCGCCGCGTGGAAATCCGTGGTTTTGGGGCCTTTTCCGTGCGAGATCGCGGCGCGCGCGTTGGCCGCAACCCACGCAATGGTAAGCCCGTGCATGTTGCGGCGAAGCGGGCGCCATTTTTCAAGACTGGCAAAACCTTGCATAGTCGCTTGAACACTCCTTTGGACTAACACCAACTCCGCTAAAAATTGACATTTTCAGCAGAGTTTTGTCTCACGGCAGAAACGCTTCGCGTTTCGGCCGTTTGATGCGGTCTCTACTCGCTCGCTACGCTCGCTCAGCCCGACCGCGCGACGGGGCCTTCGCTGATACCCCGAGGCGTCTTAGCTTGTCTCGGGGCTGCGTGTTTTGGGCGCGGGCGTTCCCCGCGCCCTTCGGGCTTGGAGCCCGCTTGGCGGGCCGCAGTCGTGACCCTTATACCTGTTCATAAAGAGTCATTCTTAAAGAAAACTGGAATAATACCCCAGCAAAGCAGAAATTTTGGGTGCCAACGTGCTTGCGGCCCCCAGGGTCGGGCGTCTAGATCTTTAGTATGCGCCTTTTGCGTGCCCTTTTTGGTGGGTCCTTTTTCTTGGCTCTGATGGCTCTGGTGTTTTGGCTTGTCTACTCAAATGATGAGCTTGTTCCCTTGAGGTTGGTCGGCCTGTGGGGCGAGGGCGGCGTGCCTCTGCCCTTCGGCTGGCCTGGTCTGCCCCAAGGGCTTTGGTACGTTCTGTTCACTTTGCTCGGCATTGGTAGCGGTTTGGTCCTAGGGTGGTTTTTTGCGGGTGGGGCCCGTCGCCAAGCCGCGCAACAAACCCGCCGTGCCCGCCGGAGCGAACGTGCCTTGGCAACTAGCCGCGACCAAGTCGATCTGGCCAAAAGCCAAATCGAGTCGCTTGAGGACACCCTGAAACAACGGTCTCAAGAACCGTCAAAGCCTCTGGCTTTTGCGTCCACAGGCCAAACTGGAACGTGATACCAGTTCCCCTTAAAACAGACTCTTTATGAACTGGTATAGGGCCGCGACTGCGGCCCCCGAAGCGGGCTCCAAGCCCAAAGGGCGCAGGGAACGCCCGCGCCAAAAACAAACGGCCCCGAGATCGGCGGACACGCGCCTCGGGGTATAAGCGAAGGGGAGGCGAAACGCGAAGCGTTTCTGCCGTGAGACACGAAACGGTCATGAAAAGGTCACTTTTTATGACCGTTGGTATGAGTGGGTCCAAAACGACCCTCAACATGGCCTGCCTAGACTCGGTGTTTGTGCTTTTATACCGCCGCTTGTAACTCGCCCAGGATGGCGTCGGTCATGCCCGTTGTCGAGGTTAGGGACATGCCTTTGGACATAAGATCGCCTGTGCGATAGCCTTTCGCTAGCACAGCTTCGGCAGCTGATTCCAGCAAATCCGCTTCGCCACCCAAGTCAAATGAATAGCGCAATGCCATGGCGAAGGAGAGCAGGCACGCGAGCGGGTTGGCCTTGTTTTGGCCCGCGATGTCGGGCGCCGACCCATGAACAGGTTCGTACATGCCCATGCGCGTGCCTTCGGGGCTGATCGCCCCAAGGGACGCAGAGGGCAGCATGCCTAAGGACCCCGTAAGCATGGCGGCAACGTCGGAGAGCATGTCGCCGAACAAATTGTCGCAAACCAGCACGTCGAACTGCTTGGGCGTGCGCACGAGCTGCATACCGCAGTTGTCGGCTAAAATATGCTCTAGGCGCAAGTGCGGGAATTCGTGGGTATGGACATGGCTCACTTCCTCCTTCCACAAAACGCCCGATTGCATGACGTTGGATTTTTCAGCCGAATGCACGAGGCCCTGGCGCTTATCCGCGAGGTCAAAAGCAACGCGGGCGATGCGGCGGATTTCTTCGGTTGTATAGCGCTGCGTATCCACGCCCTCGCGCTGACCGTCGGGCAACGCGATCACATGCTTGGGTTCGCCGAAATAGACACCGCCCGTCAGCTCGCGAACGATCAAAATGTCGAGCCCGCTCACCAGTTCGGGCTTGAGGGAGGAGGCGTGGGTCAGGGCATCGAAGCAAATTGCCGGGCGTAAGTTGGCAAATAGCGCCATGTCTTTGCGCAGGCGCAACAAGCCCCGTTCAGGCCGCAGGTCAAAGTCTAGGGTATCGTATTGAGGTCCTCCGACCGCGCCAAACAGCACCGTGCCCATCTCCAACGCGCGATCCATAACCGCGTCGGTGATCGGCACCCCATGAACGTCGAAGGACGCCCCGCCGACGAGGCCTTCATCGAGATCGAAATTCAAACCGCGTTCGGCGCCGAACCAGTCGATGACGCGGCGAACCTCACGCATCACCTCCTGACCGATGCCGTCACCAGGGAGCAGATAGAGGGGATAGGCGGCGCGCGTCGGGTTGGTCATTGGCCGTGCTCTAGGGCCCTGATCTTGAAGGGGCAAGACGCAATGCCCACCTCATTCGCATACCCCCTGCGCCGAACGCGGGCAGGGGCTCATGCAATCGGCCTGGTTGCCACTTGATCTTTAGGGGCCAGGCCAGAACAGGAGAAAGAAGCGATGAAGTTTGACACCTATACCGACCGTGCCAAGGCCGTGGTGCAGGCCGCCCAGGGCCTCGCCAGCCAGTTCGATCACCAACATTTGACGCCCGTCCACCTGGGCCTCGCCCTCATGCAGGACCCCAACGGCCTTGCGATCAAGCTGACTGACTTGGCGGGGGGGCAGGCTGGCCTTGTTGCCCAACATTTGCAACAAGCCGCCGCGTCCTTGCCCAAGGTTTCGGGCACGGGCGTGACGCAAGTCATGCTTGATCGCGATGCGGGCAAGATCTTTGAGGCGGCGCAGCAGTTGGCCAAGCAGCGCGGGGATCAATATGTGACTTCGGAAATGCTGTTGGCAGCCCTGACCCAGGTTTCAGGACCAGCGGCGGAGGCTTTCGCCAAGGGCGGGGTGACCGCCGACAAGTTGAAGACGGCGATCGACGCGCTCCGCAAAGGGCGCACCGCCGAAAGCGCCAGCGCCGAACAGACCTACCAAGCCCTCGAAAAATATGGCCGCGACCTGACCGCGGACGCAGAATCGGGCAAGCTCGATCCCGTCATCGGCCGTGAAGAAGAAATCCGCCGGGTCATCCAAATTCTCTCCCGCCGGACCAAGAATAACCCCGTGGTCATTGGCGAGCCGGGGGTCGGCAAAACCGCCATGGCCGAGGCCTTGGCCCTGCGCATTGTCAACGGCGATGTGCCAGAGTCCCTGCGCGGCAAGCGGCTCTGGGCGCTCGACATGGGGGCCCTGATCGCGGGGGCCAAGTATCGCGGTGAATTTGAGGAGCGGCTAAAGGCCGTTTTGTCGGAGATCGTGGCTCAAGTCGGCCAAACCTTGGTTTTCATTGACGAGCTGCATACGCTCGTCGGCGCGGGAAAAACCGACGGCGCTATGGACGCCTCCAACCTCATGAAACCGGCCTTGGCGCGGGGCGACCTACACGCCGTGGGCGCCACCACCCTCAACGAATACCGCCTTTATATCGAAAAGGATGCAGCCCTTGCCCGTCGGTTTCAGCCGGTCTTTGTCGGTGAACCCAGCGTGCCCGAGACGATTTCGATCCTGCGGGGCTTGCGCGAAAAGTACGAACTGCACCATGGGGTTCGCTTGCAGGACACGGCCCTGGTGGCGGCGGCAACCCTTTCCAATCGCTACATTGCCGATCGGTTCTTGCCCGATAAGGCCATCGATTTAGTCGATGAAGCCGCTGCGCGGGTGCGCATGGCGGTGGATTCAAAGCCCATCGACCTTGATGAAATCGACCGCCGTCTTGTCCTTCTGAAGATTGAACGCGAAGCCCTAAAAAAGGAAAAGGACCCAGCGTCAAAGGAACGCCTGGCCGATCTGGACTTGGAGGTGCAGGATTTGGAAAAACAGTCCGCCGATTTGACGGCAGTTTGGCAAGCAGAAAAGCAAAAACTCGCTCAGGCGCGCGACCTTAAGGAGCAGTTGGATCGCGCGCGCGCCGATGTTGAAATCGCCAAGCGGGCAGGCGACTTAACCAAGGCTGGGGAACTGACCTACGGCCTGATCCCAGAATTGGAAAAGTGCCTGAGCCACATGGAAACCAGCGCTGAGACCAAAACGTTGGTGGAGGAAGTGACCGCAGATCAGGTCGCTGGCGTCGTCGCAGCCTGGACCGGGATCCCCATGGATCGCATGCTCGAAGGAGAGCAAGAGAAATTGCTGCAGATGGAACCCGCCCTGGCCAAGCGGATCGTGGGCCAAACCAGTGCGGTTGAGGCCGTATCGAAAGCGGTGCGCCGGGCGCGCGCGGGCCTTTGTGATCCTGACCGCCCACAAGGATCGTTCCTCTTCCTCGGCCCCACGGGGGTTGGCAAGACCGAGTTGACCAAAGCGTTGGCCGATTTCTTGTTCGACGATGAAAGCGCCCTTCTGCGCCTTGATATGTCCGAGTATATGGAAAAGCACTCGGTCGCGCGGCTGCTCGGCGCGCCGCCCGGCTACGTCGGTTACGACCAGGGCGGGGCCTTGACCGAAGCGGTGCGGCGGCGGCCCTACCAGGTGATTTTGTTCGATGAGGTCGAGAAGGCGCACCCCGATGTGTTTAACGTTCTGCTGCAAATTCTCGACGCGGGGCGCTTGACCGATAGTCAGGGCAAGACCGTGGATTTTCGCAACACCTTGATCATTTTAACCTCGAACTTGGGGTCGTCCATTTTGGCCAAGACCGAGCAGGCGGTCAGCGATCCGGAGATCGAGGCCGAGGTCATGAAGGTTGTCCGCGGTCACTTCCGCCCCGAATTTCTGAACCGTCTGGACGACATGCTGCTCTTTGGCCGTCTGTCGCCCGATCTGATGGGGGGGGTTGTGGACATTCAACTGGCCCGACTGCACGGACGGTTGAAGGAGCAGGGACTGACCTTGGACGTAAGCCAGGATGCGCGGGACTGGCTGGCTCAACGCGGCTACGACCCACTCTACGGTGCGCGACCCCTGAAACGGCTAATCCAGCGCAATCTTGAAGATCAGCTCGCCGACCATGTCCTTCGCGGTGAAGCGACCAAGGGCGCAAAGCTAAAAGTGCAACCCCTGGGCGAAGAATTGCTGGTCGGGGTCGAACGCGAGTCCTGACGTCAAGGACGCGAAAGTCTAATACCAGCGGCGATTTAAAATGACTCTTTTATTCGCTGGTATAAGGGCCGCGACTACGGCCCCCATAGCGGTCCCGAGACAAGCTAAGAAAGCGCCTCGGGGTATAAGCGAAGGGGCGGCGAAACGCAAAGCGTTTCTGCCGTGAGACAAAACACCGCTAAAAATGTCAATTTTTAGCGGAGTTGGTATGAATTGAAAATTCACTCGATTCAAAGGAACGGCGAGGGGAGGTTCAGCCCACCATATCGCTGTCGTCGAAGAACTGAGCGATTTCGATAGCGGCGTTTTCGTCGGAGTCAGAACCATGGACCGAGTTTTCGCCGATGGACAGGGCAAAGGCCTTGCGGATCGTGCCTTCGGCAGCCTCGGCGGGATTTGTGGCGCCCATGGTATCGCGGTACTTGGCCACGGCATCTTCGCCCTCCAGCACTTGCACGACAACGGGCGCGGAGGTCATGAAATTCACCAACTCGTTATAGAACGGGCGTTCAGCATGGACTTCGTAGAACATTTTTGCCTGCGTCACGGACATTTGGATCCGCCGCTGGGCAATAATGCGCAGACCTGCGTCCTCGATCATTTTGTTGATGGCGCCTGTGATGTTGCGCTTGGTTGCGTCGGGCTTGATAATCGAAAATGTGCGGGACATGGGCCAAGGTCTTTCATCTTTTGAAGGAAAATCTAGTCGCGCCTATAGGCTCTAGGGTCCTTGCCTGCTAGTCCTTGAAAAAAAGCGAATTGAAGATTCCCTCGATTTTGCCGACTCTGAGCGCATCAGAGGCACGCTGAGCCAACCCTTCGCGGCGCGGAGTTGGTATTAAAGCGCATTCGCTATATTATCCTTTAAAAAACTCGCTGACTCTGTCAAAGAAACCGCGTGCTTTGGGTGAGGCGTTTTCGCCTTCGGTTTCAAATTCTTGCAAAATCTCGCGCTGACGGTCGGTCAAATTGGTTGGCGTTTCAACGTTGAGATCGACATACATGTCCCCGCGCGATTGCCGCCCGTAGATGTTCATGCCGAGGCCGCGCAGGCGGAAGGTCGCCCCTGAATTTGTGCCCTCGGGTATGGTAACGCGGTGGCGCTTGCCGTCAATGCTGGGAACCTCCAAATTTCCGCCCAGTGCCGCCTTGGTCATGGCAATGGTCGCGGTGACGTGTAGGTCGGACCCGTCGCGTTCAAAGATGCGATGCCGCCGAATTTCGGGAAAGATGTAGAGATCGCCAGCAGGGGCGCCTCGGCGACCTGCCTCACCTTTGCCCGCAATGCGGATGCGCATATTGTCCTCAATGCCCGCGGGGATATCGACCTCAATTGTTTTGGTCGTCTTGGTCAGGCCTTGGCCCTTGCAAGAACGGCACGGGTTGGCGATGACTTTGCCCTCACCGCGGCATGACGGGCAGGTTTGCTCAACCGAAAAGAACCCTTGCTGGCGGCGAATGGCACCGCGCCCTCCGCAGTTCTTGCAGCTTACGGGTTGCGCCCCCGCTGCGGCCCCAGAGCCGTGGCACGACGCGCACATCTGCGCAGTTGGAACCTTCAGGGATTTCTTGAGGCCTTGATGGGCTTCTTCGAGACTGAGGTCGAGCTTGAACGAGGTATCGGCACCCTGGGCCTGGCGTCCGCGCCCACGACTGCGGGCGCCGCCAAACATTTCTTCGAAAATGTCCCCAAAACCCTCAAAGCCCCCTTGGCCGAAGGGGGAACCGCCGCCGCGGGCCCCTCCCGCGCTGCCCCCGCCTTCAAAGGCCGCGTGCCCAAACCGGTCGTAGGCGGCGCGCTTTTGCGCGTCGGAGAGGACGCCGTAAGCCTCGTTTACTTCCTTAAACTTGGCTTCGGTGCCGGCATCGTCTGGGTTGCGGTCGGGGTGATACTGCATGGCCTGCTTGCGAAAAGCAGATTTCAGTGCCTTGTCGTCTGCGTCTTTGGAGACGCCAAGCACTTCGTAAAAATCGCGTTTGGCCATGGGGATCCTCAAAAAAGCTTGGGGGCCTTACGGCCCCCAAGGTCTCAACAAGGGCGCTTACTTGTCGTCAGATTTGGGTTCAGAGTCGGGCTCTTGATCCACTTCGGTAAAGTCCGCATCGACGACATCTTCTTTGTCGAAGTTTTCAGCGTCGGCGGCGGCTTCTGCTGCGGCTTCGGGGTTCGACGCCTCGTAGATGGCCTGACCCATTTTCATGGCTGCCTCGGCCAGGGCTTGGGTTTTGGTGTCGAGCACTTCCTTGTCGTCCCCGTCCATCACGTCCTTGAGCTCGGCCATGGCGGTTTCGATAGCCGCCTTGTCATCTTCAGAGATCTTGTCGCCATGCTCTTTGAGTTGCTTTTCGGTCGAGTAGTAGAGCCCATCGGCGTGGTTCTTGGCGTCGATCAAGGCGCGTTTGGCCTTGTCGGCTTCGGCGTTGGCTTCGGCGTCGGTGCGCATTTTCTCAATCTCTTCGTCCGACAGTCCGCCGTTGGCCTGGATCGTGATTTTCTGTTCCTTGCCCGTGCCTTTGTCGGTCGCAGAGACATTGACGATGCCGTTGGCGTCGATGTCAAAGGTCACCTCAATCTGCGGCAAGCCGCGCGGGGCCGGGGCAATGCCTTCCAAATTAAACTGGGCCAACATGTTGTTGTCCGCGGCCATTTCGCGCTCGCCCTGGGAGACGCGGATGGTGACGGCGGCCTGATTATCCTCGGCGGTTGAGAAGACCTGCGACTGCTTGGTGGGGATGGTCGAGTTGCGCTCGATCAGGCGGGTAAAGACCCCGCCCAGGGTCTCAATGCCGAGCGAGAGGGGCGTGACGTCGAGCAGCAAGACATCCTTGACGTCGCCCTGGAAAATACCCCCTTGCACGGCCGCGCCGTGGGCCACAACTTCATCGGGGTTGACCGACTGGTTCGGCTCTTTGCCAAAGAATTGCTTGGTGATTTCCTTGACCTTGGGCATGCGTGTCATGCCGCCAACCAAGACGATTTCATCAATCGCGGAAGGCTTGAGACCTGCGTCATCGAGAGCTTTTTTGACCGGAACCATGGTGCGGTCGAGCAGGTCGTCGACCAAGCTTTCCAACTTGGCTCGCGATAGTTTCAGCGCCAGGTGCTTGGGTCCCGAGGCGTCGGCGGTGATATAGGGCTCGTTAATCTCGGTTTCGGTGGCGGAGGACAGCTCGATCTTGGCCTTTTCAGCCGCCGCCTTTAGACGCTGTAGGGCCAGAGGGTCTTTGCGCAGATCGACGGAATGACCTTTTTGGAACTCGTTGGCCAAGTAGTCGATGATGCGGTTGTCAAAGTCTTCCCCGCCCAGGAAGGTGTCACCGTTGGTAGCCTTGACCTCGACCACGCCGTCGCCAACCTCCAGCACCGACACGTCAAACGTGCCCCCGCCCAAGTCATAAACCACAATGGTGCCTTCGCCCTTTTGGTCAAGACCGTAGGCCATGGCCGCTGCCGTGGGTTCGTTGATGATGCGTTTGACTTCCAGGCCCGCAATCTTTCCTGCGTCTTTGGTCGCCTGACGTTGGGCGTCGTTGAAATAGGCAGGAACCGTAACAACAGCCTCGGTGACGGTTTCGCCGAGGTAGGACTCGGCAGTTTCCTTCATTTTTTGCAAGATGAAGGCGGAAATCTGCTGTGGGGAATAGGCCTCGCCGCGCGCCTCGACCCAGGCATCGCCCTTATCGGACTTGACCATTTTGTAAGGGACAGGGTGGGACGTAGCCGCCAAAGCGGGGTCATGGCGGCGACGACCGATCAGGCGCTTTATGGCGAATAGGGTATTTTCTGGGTTGGTAACCGCCTGCCGCTTGGCGGCTTGGCCGACGAGGCGTTCATCTGAATCGGTAAAGGCCACCATGGATGGGGTTGTGCGCGCCCCTTCGGCGTTTTCAATGATGCGCACGTCTTTGCCTTCCATGACCCCAACGCAGGAGTTGGTGGTGCCTAAGTCAATGCCGATAACTTTTCCCATGATGTTGTGTCCTTTGCAGTTAGCAGACCAGGTTCGCTGCCTTAACCGATCCGATCGGGTGCCAAGACCTTGCGCGAGTTGATTTAACAGGGCGGGACTAGGCTAGAAGCGCAGCGAGATTGGCCTCTATGGTCGTTTGAAGGCGCATATGGGAACCCCAAAACACCCTTCAAGACCAAGGGCTCTCAAAAACCAGAAATTTGAGGCCATTCGCATTGGTATTAATACCAGCGGCAATTGTGAGGGACTCTTATACCAACGGCGAAAAAAGTTGACACTTTTTCAGCCGTTTTATGTCTCATGGCAGAAACGCTTCGCGTTTCGCCTCCGACGGGGCCTTCGCTGATACCCCGAGGCGCTTTCTTAGCCGTTCTCGGGGCCGCTACGGGGGCCGCAGTCGCGGCCCTATACCAGCTCATAAAGAGTCTGTTTTAAGGTGAACTGGTATTAGCGGAACAGTTGTGTAAGGCGAAGGGTCAGGCGCGAGAGGACGAGGGGCGGCGGCAGGGCGCTGACCCGAAGATCCACCCCGCCTTGCTGGGTCACCTGCACCGCGGCGGCCAGGCGCGCGGGGCGCATGCGTCGGGCCTGGGTTAAAAAGGTGTCTTTAACCTTCCAGAACAGGGGAGGACGGAGCGCCTTTGCCGCCTCGGCTACATCACTGCCTTTGCTCAGCACTTGGGTGAAACGGGCCAAGTGTTGGGTCAAGGCGTTGTGCAAACGGATCGGCGCTTGCCCATCGTCCATCAAGCGCTGCAGGGCGGCGTCGGCGCCCCTGAGGTCGCCCGCAGTCAGGGCATAGAGGTAAGTATCGATGCCCAGCGGGGCCGCGTCGGCGATGACGGCGCCCACATCGTCGGCGGTCACGCGCCCTGGCGCTCCTTTGTAAAGAACGAGTTTTTCAAGCTCGCGTAGGCTCAAATACCGATCAGCGCCCAGTGCGGCAGTTAAGGCATCGAGCGCGTCACGATCCGCCTCCATTCCCGCCGCGCCCAAGGTATGGCGAATCAGGTCCGTCAGGTTCCGCCCTTCGTCCCCATAGTAAGCCAAGGCCGCGCACCGATCATTGGATTCAAACATTTTTCGCAGCTTGGATGCGGGCTTCAGGTCTCCCGCCGTGACGATCAGGCGGTTGTCACCATCCGCAGCGACGGCCAGAGCGTCGAGGATAGCCTCGCGCTCGAGCTCGCCAAACCCGTCGCACCGGACGACGCGCCGCCCGCCCATAAGGGTCGTGGCCGCCAGTTCGTCGGCGACCCGGGTCTTGTGCTCGCGCAGGTCCTCAGGCTCAAGGCGCACCAGATTAAACGGCGCATCGCGATCATCGGGGGCGATTTGCTGCGCTAGGGTGCGCGCATGGGTCGCGGCCAGGCCCCGGTCAGGTCCGAACAGCAAAAAGGCCTGGATTGAGGCAGGCGGGTCAGCGACGAACCCCTGAACCTTGGCAGCGGTGACTTTCATGTTGACGGCCGACGGTGCCGCTGCAAGATTTTCATGAGGAACGTGATGCGACCGCAGCCTTGCGCCACCAGGCGATTGCAAATCCAAGCCCCGCCGCTGCGGGAAGGACCAGGCCGAGCGCGCGCCCAGCCCAGGCGTAAACGCCCGTTAAGACCAAGGCGCTGACCCCCGCAACAAGGCCAAGGACCATAAGCACAACTGCAATGACACGAAATAGGTTCATTATCGAGGCTCTATAGCAAAGGTTGCGACAAGCAAGTCCAGGCGCGCGGACAAACCCCGCGCCTGCGCCGCGCCCGTGCTTCGAGCGCAATAAACGTCTTGTTATACCAGCGGCGATTTAAAATGACTCTTTTATTCGCTGGTATAAGGGCCGCGACTGCGGCCCCCGTAGCGGCCCCAAGATGAGCTAAGAAAGCGCCTCGGGGTATCAGCGAAGGGGGGGCGAAACGCGAAGCGTTTCTGCCGTGAGACACGAAACGGTCATGAAAAGGTCACTTTTTATGACCGTTGGTATAACTCGAGTGGCGATGAACCTCTAGTGCCGTCGCATTTGTCGGGACACACTTGGCCGACAAGTGATTGCAGGCTAAAGGGCCGAAAGAATGAGAGGTCTGGAGTCAATACAGGGGAGTGCTGCGATGAAGCGAGTTTCGGTATGGATCCTAGGGACGGTCTTGCTCACCAGCGCGTGGGGCCGCGCGGACAGCGAAGACCCCGCTGCGGTATTGCAAGGCATTATTGACGATGTCAAAACGTTGTGGTTGCCGCTCAATCGAGACCCCGCCGCGCCCTACGATAGTCGGCGAGTTTGGGCGACCACGTTGGTCGATACCCGATTTGACCTGGACCAGATGGCGCGCAGCTCCCTTGGCACCCGATGGCGGGGTTTGAGCACAGATCAGCAAGAGGCCTATGCCCCCCTGTTCCGTCAGATCCTTATCGAAACCGTGATCGATTGGCTGGACGGCTACGATGGGGAACAATTTGACGTGATCCGGGCGCGGCAAAGGGGGCGAAACACCGAAATTCAGACGCTTTTCGCGCAAGCAAACGACCGGCCCGTGCGCCTTACCTGGGTCACGCGCGCCAACGACGGGCGCTATCAGTTCCGTGACGTGCGCTTTTCCGGGATCTCCCTCGTTGCCGATTTTCGGGGCAGGTACCAGCGGACATTGGACGATCAGGGGTTTGAGGTCTTGCTAAGGCGTCTGCAATCGGACCTCGCCGACTTGCGCGCGCAGCATAGTTAGGGTCATTCAACCGAGTTATACCAACGGTGGGATCAATTGACGCCTATTCAATTTCTTTGAGTGATTGACATGATACGCGGTTTATCATTGGCAAAAAAGTTCCAAACCTCCCCGCACTTTTCGACGATCTTCTCAAAAATCTCGAAGACAGTTATGACGAGTTTATACCAGCGGCGGCTGAGAATGATCCCGGTTCTCAAAAAAAGACTCCTTATGAACTGGTATAGGGCCGCGACTGCGGCCCCCGCAGCGGCCCCGAGACAAGCTAAGAAAGCGCCTCGGGTATAAGCGGAGTTGGTATCATTGCTTTTTCTTTCCAATCCGCGTCCACAAAAGCCACGACGAGGCAAGCCATCGTGCCCTTGCTAGCAAAAGCAAAGCCGGAATCTGCTAGCGCGTCAGCCTGCGGTGCTTGGCGGCGGCGCCGGTGTGGTCGGCGTCGATGCCGTAGCGGCGGCGGTAGTCTTGGGCATAGTCGGTATAGTTGCCCTCAAAAAACAGGACTTGGCCCTGCCCCTCATAGGCGATCATGTGGGTTGCTATGCGGTCTAGGAACCAGCGGTCGTGAGAGATGACGAACACGTTGCCTGAAAACTTCAAAATCGCCTCCTCCAACGAGCGGAGCGTATCGACGTCCAGATCGTTGGTCGGTTCGTCGAGCAACAGAACATTGGCCCCCGAGCGCAGCATTTTGGCGAGGTGGACGCGGTTGCGCTCCCCGCCTGAAGCGTCGGCGAGCAATTTTTGCTGCTCGGCGCCTTTGAAGTTGAAGGCACCGACATAGGCCCGGCTCGGCATCTCGTTTTTGCCGAGTGAGATCATATCGAGGCCGTCGGAGATTTCTTGGAATACGGTTTTCTTGGGGTCTAGCGCATCGCGCGATTGATCGACGTAGCCCAGTTGAACGGTCTCGCCGAGCTTCACCTCGCCGGCGTCGGGTTGTTCCTGGCCCGTGAGCATCTTGAACAGGGTCGATTTGCCCGCGCCGTTGGGGCCGACGATGCCGACGATGGCCCCGCGCGGAATTTTGAACGACAGATCCTCAATCAAGGTTTCACCGCCAAAGCCTTTGCTTAGGTTGTGAACCTCGACCACAAGAGCACCCAAGCGTTCGCCAGCGGGAATGATAATCCGCCCCGGCGCGTATTCCTGGCGTTTGGCCTGCGAGGCCAGTTCCTCGTAGGAGGCGATGCGCGCCTTGGATTTGGACTGGCGGCCCTTGGCCCCTTGCCGAATCCACTCCAACTCCTGGGCCAAGTACTTCTTTTTGTCGGAATCTTCCTTTTCTTCCTGGTCGAGGCGTTTTTGCTTTTGCACCAACCATTGTGAATAGTTGCCCTCATAGGGGAGCAAGCGGCCTCGGTCGATCTCCAAGATCCACTCAGCCACATTGTCGAGGAAGTAGCGGTCGTGGGTAATGGTCACCACCGTGCCTTTGTAGGTCGCCAAAAAATGTTCCAGCCACGCGACCGACTCAGCATCGAGATGGTTGGTCGGCTCATCGAGCAGGAGCATGTCGGGCGCGCTGAGCAACAAGCGGCACAGGGCGACACGGCGACGCTCACCGCCGGATAGGTTGGTGACGGCCTCGCTAGCGGGGGGGCAACGCAGGGCATCCATAGCGATCTGTACATGGCGGTCGATGTCCCAGGCGTCCAAGGCGTCAATCCGCTCCTGCAATTCGCCTTGTTCGGCGATCACAGCGTCCATTTCCGCGTCGCTTAAGTCCTCAGTAAAGCGCGCCGATACCTCATTGAACTTGTCGAGCAAGTCCTTGATCTCGCGCACGCCGTCCTCAACATTTTCGCCGACGGTCTTGTGTTCGTTGAGCTGGGGTTCTTGTGCCAAGTAGCCAACCTTGACGCCTTCAGCCGCCCAGGCTTCCCCTTCAAACTCCAGGTCCACGCCCGCCATGATTTTAAGGAGGGTGGACTTGCCCGCGCCATTCAGGCCGACGACGCCGATTTTCGCACCAGGGAGGAACGAGAGATGGCCGTTCTTGATCACTTCCTTACCGTTGGTAAAAGCTTTACGCAGGCTCTTCATGACGAAGATGTATTGGTATGAGGCCATGGGGGCGTCCGATCAGGAGGAGTCAGTTGGCCCCTGCATTTAGTCATCTCACCTTGCGTCGCAAGGGCTTTGAGCCTAGATCGTGAATCCTTAGACGGGGCTCGGTATCGGCCTCGTCCTAAAGCCACTATACCAGTTCTCCTTAAAACAGACTCTTTATGAACTGGTATAAGGGCCGCGACTGCGGCCCCGAGGCGCTTTCTTAGCTATTCTCTGGGCCGCGTGTTTTTGGCGCGGGTGTTCCTTGCGCCCTTCGGGCTAGGAGCCCGCTTGGGCGGCCGCAGTCGCGGCCCTTATACCAGCAAGTATAAGAGTCACTCATAATTGCCGCTGGTATGACATGATCGACTCGGAAATCGCTTGTCTAAGTTTCCAAAAGCCTCTAGTAATATAGAACGCATCTTTACTTTGACATTGCGCAAAAGTTGGAGCAACATAATCTGGAGGAAGACTCTGGTGTTTATTCGGGGCTAATTCATGGGACAAGGATCGCGAACAGCGACGCATGCACGGCCACACCGCGCTTGTGCTTCTGATCCCGACCCTAGGGGTGAGACAGAACTATCGCGTCGAAAGATTTTGGTGTCAGGCCTTCGGGGTGCCTTGGCGGCCAGCGCTTCCTATGTGCTTGGGGTCGGCCTTGGCCGCTCGGCCTCGGCATCGACTCCCAGCCCTATGGGTTTTACCCATGCTGAGGCCGAGCACGGCGACGTGTTCTATGATTTTGGATCACAAAACTTGTTCCAATCAGCAAGTCTGAGTGATATTCCCGAGCTCATTGAGTTCATGGATACGGGCGAGCAAGACAGTCTTCCACTTGCCGAAGTGGCCCCTGAAAATATCGCTCTGCCCTTGCCCAGGCCCAGCATCGACGGAAGTTCGACTCAAAGTCTCGCGACCGATATTCCCCTACCTCTGGCACGGCAAAACGGGTCAATCCCCGAAAAGCTCAATATTGAGGAGATCGATCCGCTCGCCAATCCGGCGCTTGTTTTGGCAACCGGTTCGCCCGATTTGCGCGCTAGCGACAGGCAAGTTACCGCGCCCAGCGACGCCCTTAGTCGGCGCCTAGGGCGCAACAATCGCACGCTCAATATACATGCCGTTAATCTGAGCGAACGGCTCAACATTAACTATTTTCGCAATGGCCAATACGACACAGGTGCCTTGGCGGAACTCGACAACCTATTCCGTGATCGCCATGCCAGACGCAGTGCTGCCATTGACCCTGGCGTCTATGATCAATTGTTCGCAGCTTCAAACATCTTCCAGGGTCGCGAAATCAGTATGCTTTCCGGCTATCGCGCGCGTTCTACTAACGAGGCCATGCGCCGGCGCATGGCAGGGGTGGCGAAATTTTCTTACCACGTTAAAGGACAGGCCGTCGATTTTTACATCCATGGAGTTTCGATTTCCGATCTCCATGTCGCCGCGCTCAAATTAACTGCAGGCGGCGTCGGCTACTATCCTGGTAGCAACTTTGTTCATATTGACACAGGCCCCTTGCGCAACTGGCCTAACCGCTACGCCTATCTGGGATACCGCTATCGCCAGTCCTAATCTGGGGATCAACTTAGGACCGCTACGGCTGCAGCGAATTCCAAGTAAATTGGAACAATCGACTTGAGCATGCGTGTGCGCCAACGAAGGCCTAATACCAGCGGCGATTGAAAATGACTCTTTTGATCGCGGGTCTTATACCCGTTCTCCTTAAAACAGACTCTTTGTGAACTGGTATAGGGCCGCGACTGCGGCCCCCGTAGCGGGCTCCAAGCCCGAAGGGCGCAGGGAACGCCCGCGCCAAAAACAAGCGGCCCCGAGATCGGCGGACACGCACCTCGGGGTATAAGCCAAGGGGAGGCGAAACGCGAAGCGTTTCTGCCGTGAGACACGAAACGGTCATGAAAAGGTCACTTTTTATGACCGTTGGTATAAGGCGCATTCGCTATATTATTCAGAATCAGGGTTAGCCCAAAGGTCCCAGAACTTCGCTGAGGTGCAGAGGCGCGATCGTGTGGTCAATGAGGTCGCGTTCATCTTCCAAATCTTGTTCCGACCAACACCAGCCTGCAACGCTGTATCCAGCGTCGCGCACGCTCTCGGGATCTCCGGTTCGCAGTGGGTGCCAAGGTGGCAAGTCCCGGTCTTCCGCCAGGCGTCGATAGGCGCAGGTTTCGGGCAACCAGTTCTTGTGTGCGTTCAGGTTTTTGGGAGTCAGCACCAGACAATCGGGCACATATGACAGACGATCAACGTAGGAACGGCAATGGCCTGTATCGCAGTCCAGTAACTTGCAGGCGACGGAAGTATAGGCAAACTGATCGTCCACTCCGGCCTCGGTGTCCACATACTCCAGCTTTAACAGACAGCAGCGCCCGCAACCATCGCAGAGCACCTCCCACTGCGAGGGCGTCATGCGGCTCAAGGGCCGCGTCTTCCAGAAAGGCTCTTCGGTCATGATCGCTCGCACAGACCAGGACGACGGAACTGTCAAGATGGTCCCTGCGCCGGTCCGAGTTGGAAGGCCTTATACCCGTTCTCCTTAAAACAGACTCTTTATGAACTGGTATAGGGCCGCGACTACGGCCCCCGCAGCGGCACCGAGAACAGCGGACACGCGCCTCGGGGTATAAGCGGAGGCCCCGTCCAGCGGTCGGGCTGAGCGAACCTAGCGAGGTGAGACCGCAACCCCAAAAGCCAAAACGCGAAGCGTTTCTGCCGTGAGACAAAACTCCGCTAAAAATGTCAATTTTTAGCGGAGTTGGTATTATACCAGCTCATAGAGAGGTTTTTTTAAGGAAAACGGATATAACCCTGGGAGCTCGCCGCCCTCGTCAGCAACATTAAAAAATTTCAAGGTCTCCCTCAACGGACGCTTACGCTTTTTCTTGCGTCACACGAATTGGAGCCTAAAGAAAAGATCGCTCCAGGGTGGGGCAAAGCACCAAACGATCGGAGGACGTGTGGAATCTATAAATCTCGCAACCTTAACGCAGGTGCTTATTGATTGGGCCGTGGCCCTTGGGCAGGGCGTCAACGACATGCCAGGGGCCTGGGCTTATGTTCTGGGCCTTTTTACCTGGTTCTTCATGGAGCAAATTTTCCGGCGCATTTTTTCTTGGGCGCGCGTTCTGATCTTGATCGGCGTTGTTGTTGGCCTTGGGTTTACGATCCCCTACATTCTTGAACAGCTGTTCGGCGAGGGCAACGTGCCCGACATCCAAGGGTTGGATTTGTCGCCTGACTTGCTTGCCCCCGACGAGTCCGTCGATGATACGTCAGAGCCCGCTACCTAAGGCCAAGTGTTGTTTGAAACCAAGCATTCAGACTAGTCGCCTTCAGGTCGATAGCCAAACGCAAGTGGACAAGAATCACCTAATTTTTAGGCTGGTATAAGACATCCAAGATAAATCCGTAGGCCTCGGCTTTTTCGCGCAGGTGTTCAAAGCGCCCTGAGCGGCCGCCGTGTCCTGCCTCCATATTGGTTTTGAAAATTAGCGGTTCCTCGTTGGTGCGGTGCGCCCGCAACTTGGCGACCCATTTAGCAGGTTCCCAATAGGTGACCCGGGGGTCGGTGAGACCCGCTGTCACCATTAGGGGAGGATAAGCTTGTGTCCGGACTTGATCGTAAGGGCTGTAGGCAGCGATGGCGGCATAAGCCTCTGGGTCCTCAATTGGGTTACCCCATTCGTTCCATTCCATGGGGGTCAAGGGCAGGCTCGGGTCGGAAATGGTGTTGAGGACATCAACGAAGGGAACATGGGCGACGACAGCGCCGAACAACTCGGGGGCTTGGTTCATGACAGTGCCCATGAGCAAACCGCCCGCACTGCCGCCCTCGATCGCGATTTTGCCAATTTGGCTGAGGTTTTGATCAATGAGGAACCGCACACAGTCTTCAAAATCATTGAAGGTATTTTGTTTCTTACCACCCTTGCCATCCAAATACCAAGCATACCCTTGTTCCATGCCCCCACGAATATGCGCGATAGCGTAGATCAGGCCCCGGTTCACCAACGAGAAGGCATGGGGAGAGAAACTGGCAGGAGTAGCCATGCCATAGGATCCGTAGCCATAGACATAAGCGGGGGCAGGAGTTTCCAGATCTTTGCGGCGTAAAATTGTAAGGGGCACCTGCGCGCCGTCGCGGGCCGTAACCATGTAGCGTTCGACCAGATAGTCGCTGGCCTCATGACCGCTGGGCACCTCCTGGACTTTGCGTAAAGTACGGGTGCCACTGGGCAGATCAAGGTCATAGGTACTGTTGGGCGTGGCGGGGGAAGAATAGGTGAAGCGAATGAACTGATCCTCAAAATCGCCCGAGGCGACCCCGGCGCCCAAGGCATAGGCAGGCTCGTCGAACGTCAGATCGCGTTCCCGGCCCGTCGCCAAATCGCGAACGATCAAGTGCGGAAGGGCTGCGCGCCGCTCCATGCGGACTAAGTATTGGGACGTGGTAAAGTGATCTAGGATCAAATGCCCCGCCTGGTGGGGGACCAACGCCTGCCACTGGTCCCTGGCCGGATCGGCGACGGGCGCACGGCAAATCTCAAAATCGACGGCGCGCCCGCCCTGATTGGTCAAAATGTAGAACCAGTCGCCCGCGTGGGTTAGGGAATACTCATGCCCCGTATGACGTTCAACGATCAAGCGCGGTGGCTGTGCCGGCGCGGTGGCGGGCAGCACATGGACCTCGGTCGTGATATGATCGCCCGTTTGAATCAAAATGAACTGGCCCGAATTGGTCTTGGAAACCCCTGCAAAGAACCCTGGGTCGGTTTCTTCAAAGACCAGTTGGTCTTCGGTCTCTGGGGTGCCGAGGATATGGCGCAAGACCTGATAAGGGCGATGGCAGGCGTCGAGCCGCGTATAAAAAAAACTCTCGCCCGTGGCATCCCATACACCGCCCCCGCCGGTTTTGGGCAACAGATCGGGCAAGAAAATCCTGCGTGCCATGTCATAGACCCGCAGGTCGTACTGCTCCGAGCCCGTTGTGTCTTCGCCCAAGATGATGAGCTGGTCATTCGGGTCCGCCGCAGCGACACCGAGGGCGTAGAACGGCTGGCCCGCGGCTGCGCGGTTTTGATCCCAAACCACCTCCGCCGCCGCTAGGTCGGCGGTGGGCGCACGCATCAAAATGGGGTATTGTTGACCCGTTTCGAACCGAGACCAGTAGGAATGGGTCACATGTTTGGTCGGTAGGCTATCGTCCTGCTCCTTTACTCGACCCTTGAGTTCCTCAAACAAGACCGCCTTGCTGGTTTCTCGATCGGTCCAATAACTCGCAAAATGGGCATTTTCCTGGTCCAGATGCGCGCGAATTTCTGGGTCAAGCGCACTGGGATTGCTCATGACCTCTTGCCAGTTCTTGGCCCGCATCCAGTCATAGGCATCCAGGCGTATCTGCCCGTGAGCGTCATGACGGACAGGGGCGCGCTTTGCGATCGGCGCTGGGGCAATTGGACGGGAGACCATGGGGCGACGTCTTGTCCGCTACAAGCGATAGTAGAGCGAGAGACCGACACTAAAGTCGTTCGCGGAACCAGCGTCATCAACTTGCGGCGCGTTTGCTGCGGGGCCAAACAGCCGCTTGTACCCCCCGCGTAACTCAAGCCCCACAGACGCGTCAATGGGGATGTCCACCGCGGCGTCGAAGAAAACATCGCGCAAACCCGCGTTCGGAGAATAAGGCGCCAGGCCGCTGGCTTCAGACTCAGATTCGCTGATTCCGTAGTAGGATTGCATCCAATATTTCGAGCCGTGGGTCAGGCCCAAGCGCGTGGTTAACGTACCCGTTGGCATGGGAAATTCGGTAAGGATCGCGCCCGATACCGTCCAGCCGTTGTAACCGCTGAGCGGCTGAGAATACTCAAGTTCGTAGGACGCCACGGGTCCTGTTAAGACCAGATCAGCCTCAAAATGGAACTGATTCCCGACGCTATTGATCCCGTCCGTCCCATCCATGTACTTTTGCTCGCCTTTCCAATTGAGCGAGAGCTTACCTTCCAGCACATCAAGGGTGATGAGGCGCCATCCCAGACCATCTTCATTGTTCAAAAACCCGCCTGGGCCCATTTCAAAATCGAGCAGAAACGAAAGATGTTCCTGCCCTTGATCGGCGCCCAAATAGTCCGGCCAATTCGCATAGGAAATACCAGCACGACCCTGCAAGGTCGATAAGGCCTGACTAAATGGGGCACCAGGCATAAGAGCGCCCGCCCCAAACCCCCCACCGTTCCATGGGTTGGGCGAAGCGTTTTGGACGGTGGGATCGCCGACCAAACTGAGGTCAACGGCATTGACGGGCAAGATATCAGCCCCCCTTGCACTCTTTGGCTCTGGGAAAGTGTCCATAACGCAATTGAGGCCGGGGGCCCAAGGTTGGCCATCAGGGGCCATACTTTCGGGAAAACCTGCAACCTGCGGCGGACAGTAGGGCAAACCTGGATCAAAGGCGGCGGCCTGAGGTTGGATGCCAGAAGAGCTAAAAGACTCCACCAACTGTGCATGCCCTGGTCGCCCGCTGGTCGTCGCTATAAAAACGAGGAGTATCAAAAAGGATAGAAATTTCATGTTCTTAGAATATAGACTCAAAATAAATAAGGTGGTGTTAGGTGATATTTATCGGCGCCGCAAGCAGAATTTCGTGAAGGTTGTCGCGCGACCTGTGTGTGGGATCGCGGCGTTCATCAAGGGATGGGAACCGCGGCTGATACCAGCGGCGAATGAGAATGATACCAGTTCATAAAGGGTCTGTTTTAAGGAGAACTGGAATTAGACTTTTAGGGGCCACTTGGCCTTGAGCGATTGGTCTAGTTCGGCACTGATATGGGCGGGCGCTGAGCTAGCCATAACTTCCTTGATATAGGCTTGGGCGTCGGCGACGATATCGGGTTTACCAACCTCGGCCCACTCTTTGGGCGACAGGCGATTAGCGATTTTGGGGTATAGGTATTCGGTTTCCATGAGCGACATGGTGTGCGAGGACCCCAAGTAATGACCCGGACCTTCAAGGCATACCTGGCGCATGGTGTCGATCGAAATTGACTCGTCGGTCACTTCCAGCCCGCGCACAGCGCGCATGCATTGGCCAAGCATATCGTTGTCGATGACGAGACTTTCCATACAAAATCCCAACAGGGATGCATGCATGCCCGCGCTTTCATAGACCAGATTTAAACCCGCCAGACCCGCCATGACGCAGGTAATGCCCTTTTCATAACCCGCCTGGATGTCGGGCATCTTGGAGTCCGACATTCCTGCCGCCGCACCGCCAGGCAGACCATAAAAATGGTGCATTTGCGCGCACGCCGCCGACAGCAAAGCTTGCTCCCCCGACCCTCCGGACATGGCACCCGAGCGTAGGTCAGAAACAAAGGGCCAAGTGCCGAACATAGCGGGATGGCCAGGGCGGATAGCGTTGACGTAAACGAGACCCGCCAGGCACTCGGCCACCGCTTGCACCACCGATCCCGCCACCGACGCGGGCGAGGTCGCCCCCGCCTGCCCCGCCGACAGCATGAGGATGGGCATTCCGCCTCGCAACGCGACCTCCATAATCTCGCAAGATTCAGTGGCGAATTTCAGCGGTGGCACCACGTGGGTGCAGGACAAGCTGACAAAAGGCTTGTCGCGAAACGCCTGCTCATCGCCCGCAACCTCGTAGATTAGCTGCAAGCCCTCGGCGACGTGCCGTGGATTGACAAAGCTCGTGCCGACGTGCTTGGCCGTGCCCTTGATCGAGGCGTAGAGCGTATTGAGATCCATTTCCCGATTGTCGGTCAAGTCGCGACAAACCAGGGGGCGCTGAAAAAAATGCACATTGTCCAAAGTATCGGTGAGGCGCGCGGCCTGATACAAATCGGCCAAAGTCGAGTCTGCGTAGGTTCTGGCGTCGACATCGACCACATGCACGGCCGCCCCCGCCGTGCCGTAGTAGACACGGTTGCCATAAGGATAAAGGTCATTCTGACCGTCCTGGGAGTAAAGCACGGGTTGGCGATTGGCCTTTGCCAACATGTCCTCAATCATGTCCTGGGAAAAGTGGAGGCGCCCCTCGCGATAGCTTGCCCCCGCCGCGACCATGACCTCGACGCCCGATTGCGGTGCATCGGCCATACCGATTTCCTCCAGACACTGTATCGCCGCATTGTGGATTTTGTGAATGTCACCCTCCCGCAGGGGTTGATAACGCCCCCCTTCCATGCCGGGGCGAACGGGGCGCTTGTCCTCCGTCAGGGGGGCGGCGCGCATGGCAAGGCGCGCCGCACGCCCCCCAGAACGCGCAGAACGGCGGGATGTGGCGGCGGCATTGGACATAAGGTCTCCCCAAAACAGGTTCCTACAAGAGGATATTTAAGAGAGATAGCTTGCGATTTGCTTATGTCGTTTGAAATTGCGACAAATAGGGGCGCAAACGCTCGGCGAGATCGGGGCGGGCCATGGCCGTGGCCAAAGTTGCCTGGATATAGCCGAGCTTGGACCCGCAATCAAAGCGCTGTCCTGGTAGGTTAAAGGCCCGCACGTCGCCACGCGCGGCGAGCACTTGTAAAGCATCGGTCAACTGGATTTCCCCGCCAGCGCCTGGCGACTGATCGGCGAGGATTGGGATAATCTCCGGGGGTAAAATGTAGCGGCCAATCACAGCTTGGGTCGAGGGGGCGTCGTCAGGATCGGGTTTCTCGACGAGGCCCGCCACCTGCCCTGGCCCCACCCCAGGGGCAATGATGCCGTAGTTTCCCGTCTGCGCGCGCGCCACGGGCATGGTCGCCACTAAGGCCCCGCCCGCGTAGGCCTCGGCCATTTGGACCAAGGTTGGCACGTCGGACCGAATAAAGTCATCGGCCAGCAGCACGGCAAAGGGCGCGTCCCCAGTCAGGTGCCGCGCGCACCAAATGGCATGGCCCAGGCCCAAAGGTTGTTGCTGGCGCAAAAAAATGACCTCTCCCGGCTTGCCGATGGGCGCCATGGTCTCGGCAAGGGCGCTCTGCTTGCCGCGCGTTGCCAATACCTTCTCCAACTCCACAACGTGGTCAAAGTGGTTTTCGATCGCGTGCTTGGACCGGCCTGTGACGAACACCAGCCGTTCGGCGCCCGCCGCCCGGGCTTCCTCCACAACAAACTGGATCAACGGCTTGTCAACGATGGGCAGCATTTCCTTGGGCATGGCCTTGGTCGCGGGCAAAAACCGCGTCCCCAAGCCAGCAACTGG
Source organism: Alphaproteobacteria bacterium (assembly GCA_965228345.1). GTDB lineage: Bacteria > Pseudomonadota > Alphaproteobacteria > UBA7985 > UBA7985 > CAXQZM01. The sequence goes on from CBDDHH010000004.1 coordinate 891,042, forward strand.
AAAAACCGCGGTTTTAATCTGCGGCACGGATCAGGGTTCCCGCGCCGATATCGGTGAACAGCTCAAGCAAGATGCCGTCGTGCACCCGCCCGTCCATGATGACTGCAGCCTCGACCCCAGCCTCTACCGCCGCGACGCAGGTTTCCAGCTTGGGGATCATGCCGCCGGTTGCCGCCTGCGTTGCAATCAGCTCCAGAACGTCTTCGACCGACAAATCGGGCAACAGATTTGAGTCCCGATCCAATACCCCTGGAACGTCTGTCAGCAACAAAAATCGCCGAGTGCCGAGCGCCGCCGCAATGGCGCCTGCGGCAGAATCGGCATTAATATTGTACGTTTTGCCCGCCAAGTCGTAGCCGATGGGTGCGATGACCGGAATGTACTTGGCGGCCTCCAGTGTCGCGAGGATCGACGGGTCGACCAGCTCCGCCTCGCCAACATGCCCCAAGTCCTCCCCGTCGGGTCCAAAAATCTTGCGAGCACGGATTAGGCCACCGTCCTTGCCCGAAATGCCGATGGCGCGCCCGCCAGCCTGGCGAATGGCGTCGACAAGGCCCTTATTAACCGACCCCGCGAGCACCATTTCCACAATTTCCATCACCGCCGTATCGGTCACGCGGCGGCCGTTGATGTGCTTGGTCTCAATCTGCAGCTGCGCCAGCCGTTGCGAAATTTGCGGGCCGCCACCGTGAACAACAACCGGACGCATGCCGACCTGTTGCAATAAAACCACATTGGCGGCGAAGGCAGCGATCAACTCAGGATCAACCATGGCGTTGCCACCAAACTTGATCAGGACCGTGCGGCCTGCGTAGCGGCGCATATAGGGCAGGGCCTCGCGCAGGGTTGAGGCCTTGTCGAGCCAAGTTTTGGCAGCATCAGACGAGAGCATAAGATACCTGCAATCAAAGAGGAGGCCGCCTATAGCATTCACCAGGAAAAATAACCACGGCTTTCGCATTTGGGTTTCCGGCAAAAATTCCTTGCCCTAAGGCTGTGTGGGTATGATTGAGCGAAGGCGGCTTCGCTATATCCTTTATGGGCGCTCAGCTTATCGTCTTAAAATGTGATCATTTTAAGACGGCTTGGCTGTACCAGCGGCAATTATAAATGACTCTTATGATCGCTGGTATAAGGGCCGCGACTGCGGCCCCCGTAGCGACCCCGAGATCGGCGGACACGCGCCTCCGGGTATAAGCGAAGGGGAGGCGAAATGCGAAGCGTTTCTGCCGTGAGACACGAAACGGTCATGAAAAAGACCTCTGCATAATAAACGGCGAACGCCGCAAGAATCAACATTTAGTTGTTTCTAGGACGTTTGATGCCAACATTTTGTGCTTTCGTTTTGAAGAATCGTGTTATGCAGAGGTCTTTGAAAAGGTCACTTTTTATGACCGTTGGTATCAGACGCGAGGACACCCATGGCCGAACACCACGACCGGGCGATGATGGAAAATCTCTATTGGTGGGGCATCCCCACCCTGTTTCGTTGCCCCATGGCGACCCTAGGCCCCGAGGGGGTCCTTTGCCCCGAAACCGGGGAGCGCGGGGCGGATTTGGCCCTAATTGGCGTTCCCCACTCTGGCGGCAATGGAACGACGGAGCGCGACCAGCACCTAGGGCCGCGGGCACTGCGCCACGTTTCTGCCGTTCAGCGCCGCGTCCATGCGCCTTTTCACCTCGACCCCTGGACCTGCGCCAAGATCGTCGATTTGGGCGATGTGCCCTTCCCACGTGCCAACGACAACGAACACTGTATTCAGCAAATTACCGATTTTTACCGACGGGTCGATGCGGTAGGCGCGCGCCCGGTTTCCATCGGCGGCGACCATTCCATTACTGGCGGGATCGTCCAAGCTTTGGGCGGCGGGGCTTTGGCGAGCGGGGATCCCCTATGCTTCCTGCATTTGGATGCCCATACGGATGTCTTCACCAAAGTGGATCATTTTTTGGGCGCGAAAAAGTCTGCCGCGCACTGGGGCGCCTATTTGGCCGACCAAGGGCAGGTAGACCCGACCCATTCTATGCAGATCGGACTGCGGGGCCATGCGCGCACGCTCGACTGGCTGCAACCCTCCTACGACTATGGATACCAGGTCGTCACCATGGCCGACTATCGCCAGCGCGGCGCGGCCGACGTAATTGCGCAGATCCAGGAAGTGCTTGCGGGGCGGCCCGTCTATATCACCTTCGATCTCGACTGCCTCGACCCCACCATCGCCCCTGCAGTGGCCAACCTGGAGCCGGGCGAAAAGGGGTTCGACATCGACGAAGCGGTCGGCCTGCTAAGGGCGGTGCGCGGTATGAACATTGTCGGCGGCGACATCGTCTGCCTCATGCCGACAAAGGACAGCCCCAACCAGATTACTGCCCTCACGGCAGGGGCGATCGCCTTTGAAATGATCGCCCTGATGGCTGAACGGGTCGCGCAAACGGACTAGTCCAGGCCGCCTTCTCCTTCTTTTGAGATTAGCGTTCTAGGGCCGCGAATATGGCGTTTTGGAAGGCTTCAATTCCTTGTTTCTTCTCCGCTGACGTGAGCAAGACTTCGGGGTAGGCTGCAGGCCGCTCCGCGAGGGTTGCCGCCACCGTTGCCCGCACAGCCTCAGCGTCGGCACGACCGATCTTGTCGGCCTTGGTCAAAACGACTTGGTAGGACACGGCAGCAGCGTCCAACGCGTCCATCAGCGCCCCATCGATGGCCTTGAGCCCGTGACGCGCATCGACCAGTTGATAGACCCGCTTGAGCGACGCCCGACCCAGCAGGTAGGCCCGCGTCATGCTGGCCCACTTGGCGACATGGGCCTTGGACGCTTTGGCGTAGCCGTACCCTGGCAAATCGACCAAGTAAAATTGCCCCGCCAGATCGAAAAAGTTTACCTCGCGCGTGCGCCCCGGGGTGTTGGAGGTGCGCGCCAGCGCCCGGCGCCCGGTTAAAGCGTTGAGGAGAGAGGATTTGCCAACGTTGGACCGTCCCGCCAGGGCCACCTCGCCTCGGTCCCCCGGCGGCAGCCCCGCCCAATCCACCACGCCCTTCTTAAAGTGCGCACCGCCCAAAAACAGGCCCGCGCCCGTTTCAGGCAGCGCCGCTATAGCGGAGTTCTGTTGCGGCGGCACGGTCAAGGCAGGGTCGCTCGGACCCAAGGGTCAACCATGTCTTGACTTGAAACCATTCGCATTTGTCTTGAATCGGCTGTACGGCTGGACGTTCTTTATGGGCAAGGATATTCCTGCAAATCGACTGCTCCCATCAACTTGGGACCCGCTTCAAATCTGATAGTCCGACTTGCTGCATTCAAATTCCAGCTTTCCTACGTCTTCGACCACGCAAAAGGAACGCCTCAGAGTTTCGGGGTCTTCTTGTATATTCCCGAAGCCGAACAGCAGGGTCGCGGAGTTAGTCAAGGCCTGCTCCCGGACTTCGTTCGCGCGATCAAGGCTAAGGGTGTCGCAGCCCATGACATCCTCAATCAAAAACGTCTCGGCACGGCCATGAAACAAGTCCTCGCGCAGCCAAACGCTGTTGGACTGCGCCATGTTCTCGGTTGGCTCCAGCGCACAATAGTCTAGGCTCAGTTCCGCTAGGGCGTCAGAAAACTCGGCTTCGGTAAAGGGCGCGGTCATAGCGTGTTCCAGCGCGGCAATTTGACGATCGAGTGTCGGGGCAAAAGGTTGTGGCCCGATGTAGAGCGACAAGAAGGTAAAGGCCGCTATATGCTGTCGATCCGCGAAAAAACTGGGCCGCAAGCCTGCAAATCCTTCTGCTGGAACGGGTGGTTGAGGCAAGTCCTCACCCGGAGCAATCTCCGTCTCGTCGGGTTCCCAAGTGAAAAAATCGTCTGCTGGGTCGACGCCCTCAGCCTGGCGGAAATCATCAAGGCGCTGATTGATGATGAAGTCAAATATCCGCCCTTCGGACAAGCTGGCGACGACGGACGGCGTAAACACACGATTCACCTGAAAAATGGACCGGGAAACACCGGGAACTTTCACCCCGAGCCCCTCTAAAGGGGCCGCCGTATAGGGGGGTTGTTCAGGCAAAACGGTTTGATCCGGACGGCCATAGTCCTTGTCAATTTGCTCATCGATTGCCACCAACAGGTCCGCAACCCCCGTGGGCGAAACGGCGACGGCGTAGAGATCCGACGCCTCAAACAGGGACGGCCAGGCGCTGCGATAATCCTCCAGCGTCAGGCTGTACAATTCCGAGGGCCGCAAGACCGGGTCTGCAAACTCCTCCCGCGCCAAACCATAGCCGAACTGGGTCATGAGGGAGAGCACATAATCCAAAAGTCCGATATCGTCATAGTACGCCTGCTGGCTGCGCCGAAACACATTATCGTCAGGTTCCAGCGCCGCAACGGCGGGCAGGATACAGGCGAGTAGATCAGGGAAGGCCGCATTGTCGGCGCTATCGAACCCCAGTTGCAGGGCGAACCCGCCGAAAACATTGTTGGTGGTCGCGACCTTCAACTCCAGATCTTGCGCGTTGGCGCAAGTTTCCATGGCCAGGGGCACGCGTGCATCTAGCTCCAACACACTCGTCAGCCCAGGGGCAATGCCGCGCGCGTCGGGTAGCCAGGTTAGTTCTACAAAGCTCATGTCCGCGTTGGGCGGCTGGGTTCCCGCTAGGAACAGGCGCGTGTCGCCTTGGGCGTGGCTCGCGCCAAAGCTCGCAACGCCAAGCAATCCAGCAAGCCCAAAGAGCCGAGCCAGAAATCGGGATGTCTTTATCATGTTTTGGTCTTCCCTTTATCGCATTTAGGCCCAAGATAGGGCCCTAAGAGATGAAGGCGAGAAAATCTATGTCTATGCACAGCAAACTCGAGGTCATGAGCCAAGCGGACCTGGACCGCGCTGATCAAAAATCGCGCAAGCGCAAGGCGGCGCGGGACAAGATGATCGCCGAAAAAACCGTCGAAAAGGGCCTGCTGATCGTTCATACGGGCAAGGGAAAAGGCAAGTCCACTGCGGCCTTTGGCCTGGTCTTTCGTGCCTTGGGCAACGGCATGCGCGTTGGCATCATCCAATTTGTCAAAGGCAAGTGGGAAACCGGAGAACGCTACGCACTGGAAAAGTTTGGCGATCAAGTCGAAACCAAGGCCATGGGGGAGGGCTTTAGCTGGGACACCCAAGACAAGGCCCGCGACATCCGCGCCGCCGAAGCTGCCTGGGCACAGGCAAAAGCCTGGATCGCCGCCAGCGATGGCGACAAGCCGAAGTTCGACATGATCTTGCTGGACGAGTTGAATATCCCCTTACGCTACGACAACTTGCCGATTGCCAGCGTCGTTGAAACGCTGCGCACCAAACCGAACAACTTGCACCTGATTGTCACGGGCCGCAACGCCAAGGACGAGTTGATCGCCATCGCCGATCTCGTCACGGAAATGGAACAAGTGAAACATCCGTTCCGGGAACAAAATGTGAAGGCGCAAAGGGGCATCGAATTTTAAGATCGACCCCCGTGCGCGCAGGCCACCACGAGACATGAGCCCGCGCCGCGCCAAGGCGCTCATGTTTATGGGGACGGGGTCCGACGTTGGCAAATCGCTGCTGGTTGCGGGCCTATGCCGCCACTTCAGCAATCAAGGCCTGACTGTGCGCCCGTTCAAACCGCAAAATATGTCCAACAATGCCGCCGTGACCGCCGACGGCGGTGAAATCGGCCGCGCCCAGGCTCTGCAGGCCCGCGCCTGTCGCGCCGCGCCGAGCGTCCATATGAACCCGATTTTGCTGAAGCCGCAGTCGGAGGTGGGGGCGCAAGTGGTGGTGCAAGGCCGCATGCGCGGCAACGCCAAGGCCGCTGACTACCAAGCCTTCAAAGGGCAGCTGTTGCCCGCGGTGCTAAACTCCTTCGCCCAGCTGACCGACACAGCGGACCTGGTCTTGGTCGAGGGGGCGGGCAGCGCCGCTGAGGTCAATTTGCGTACCGGCGATATCGCCAACTGGGGCTTTGCATGCGCGGCCCAGGCCCCGGTAGTTTTGATCGGCGACATTGATCGCGGCGGTGTTATAGCCGCGCTCGTCGGCACCCACCGACTGATTTCTGATCAAGAACGCGCGCTGCTGGCGGGCTATGCGATCAACAAGTTTCGCGGCGACCCCAGCTTGTTCGACGACGGTTTGCGGGCGATCCATAAGTATACGGACCTGCGCAGCTTTGGGATCGTTCCCTATTTCGTCGACGCTGCGCGGTTGCCCGCAGAAGACGCGCTGGCGCTAGAACATGCGTCATCGCAATCAGGGAACATCAAGGTAGTGATCCTGCGCACGCCGCGCATCGCCAACTTTGACGATCTAGACCCGTTGCGGCAGGAACCAGGATTGTGCGTCGAGTTCTTAACCCTTGGGAACGCCTTACCCGCCGACACCGACCTTGTGATCTTGGCGGGGTCCAAGGCTACCATCGCCGATTTGGCCTTTATCAAGCAGCAGGGCTGGGACGGCGATGTAGTCGCGCACGTGCGGCGTGGGGGGCGGGTGCTGGGCTTGTGTGGTGGTTACCAAATGCTGGGCACCCAGATCCACGACCCCACGGGCCTCGAAGGCTCAGCGGGGTCGGTGCCAGGCCTGGGACTGCTGCAAGTTGAAACGCGCCTCACGGCTCGCAAGACCCTGAGCGCGGTCACGGGCGTCCATTTAGCGACGGGACAGTCGATCCAAGGGTACGAAATGCACATCGGCCAAACCCAAGGGGCCGACACCGCGCGCGCCGTGCTGGACTTGGCCGGCCGGGCCGAGGGGGCGCAGGACGCATCGGGACGGGTGGTCGGCACCTATGTTCACGGCCTGTTTGCGGCCGACGCCTTCCGTCAAGCCTGGCTGACAAGTTTGCATGCCCCGACCAGCGACCTAGCCTACGAGGCGCAGATCGACCGCATCTTGGACGATCTTGCGACGCACCTGGCGGCTCATCTGGATACAGAGGCCCTGCTGGCGATGGCGCGATAAGGGATCGTATTATCTCAGTTTTCCTTAAGAATGACTCTTTATGAACTGGTATAGGGCCGCGACTGCGGCCCCCGTAGCGGCCCCGTGAACAGCGCGAAAGCGCCTCGGGGTATAAGCGAAGGCCCCGTCGGAGGCAAAACGCGAAGCGTTTCTGCCGAGAGACACAACTCCGATAAAAATGTCAATTTTTAACGGAGTTGGTTTTATGTTCGCCAATATCGTGTCCTGTTCGTCTTGACGGGTAGCCCTGAGGCCTGCATGTAGGAGCATGTTGCCTTACATCGCGCCGCAGCAGGACATGCTGCTTTCCTTGCTGGACGTAGCGGGCGGACGGGCTTTGCTGAGCGAGGAACTCGACGACGCCATGGTCTCCGCTTTGCTGACGGAGGCCGCCAAGCTGGCCGAGGAAGTATTAGCTCCCCAGATGCATAGGAGCGATCGAAACCCGCCCACCCTGCACGCCGGGCGCGTCACCGTCGGTCCGGAGATGCACGCGGCGCATCGCCACGTCAGCGACAAGGGTTGGCTCGCTTTGCCCTTTGCCGAAGACCTGGGCGGGCTCGCCCTGCCCTGGTCGGTTTCGAGCTTAGCTTTGGAATTGGCTGATGCCGCTAATGTGGCTTTTGCCTTGTCATTGTGCATGACCCAAGGATGCGCCGAGGCGATCGTGACACACGGCAGCCAGGACCAGATCCAGACCTACGTCCCACCTTTGCTGGATGGGCGCTTCGTCGGCACCATGCAATTGACCGAAGCGGGAGCAGGATCCGACGTTGGGGCCTTAAAGACCCTCGCCACCCCCCGGAGAGACGGCAGTTGGTCGCTGAAGGGAACCAAAATTTACATTTCCTGGGGTGATTCGGACCTAGCGGACAACATCGTCCATCTCGTCCTGGCCCGCACGCCCGGCGCGCCGTCGGGCACCAAGGGCCTCAGTCTGTTCCTGGTTCCCTCGGTACTGCCCGACGGCCGCCGCAATCGGGTGCAGACGGCGGGGATAGAGGCCAAGCTCGGCATTCACGGCTCCCCAACTTGCACCCTCGTTCACGAAGGATCGACGGGTTGGCTGGTCGGCGAGGAACGGGGCGGAATGGCGGCCATGTTCACCATGATGAACAAGGCGCGCATCGGCGTTGGGTTTCAGGGCGCTGGGGTCAGCGAACGCAGTTTGCAAGCCGCCCGCGCCTATGCCGAGAATCGCGTCCAGGGCGGAATGGCCCTTATCCAGCACATGGACGTGCGCCGCAACTTGCTGCTGATGAAGGCCCTTACCTGCGCCAGCCGCGACCTAGGCTACAGCGCTCTCGTGGCGGGCGATTTGGCGCGCTTAGGAGGAACTAAGGCGACCCGACATCAGCGCCGCATTGATCTGCTCACCCCCGTAGCCAAGGCCTTCATGACCGACGCCGCGGTGGAGGTGAGCAACCTTGCGATCCAAGTCCATGGTGGCTTGGGCGTGATTGAGGAAGCAGGGGTGGCGCAGCTGGCCCGCGACTGCCGCGTGTTTACGATTTACGAGGGTACCAATGGTATCCAAGCCCTCGACTTGATCGGCCGCAAAACCTTGCGCGATCAAGGCCAGGGTGTTAGAGAGTTGCTCGCCGATGTACGCGCAACTCTGGCAAGCGCTCAAAGCAAAGGTCTCGAAGACTTGGCGGCGCCGGTGCGCCGCGCTGCGGATCAAATGGCTGCGGCCTTGCCCACCATTTTGGCCACTGACCAAGCGCCCGAGGCCCAGGCCGCGATAGCCACCCCCTATCTGCAAGCTCTGGCTTACTTGGTCGCAGGTTGGGGCTTCGTTAAGCGAGCGCTGGCCACCCAGGGGGACCGCGAGCAAGCGCATCTCGCGGCCTTCTTTATGGCGCAAGTCTTGCCGCGCCTTGATCTGGGCCTTGCGGCGCTCGGCGCGGGGAGCAGACCGCTGATCGACCATCGAGTCGAGTTGATCTGAGCGCAGCAGGGGCATCAAAAGGGGGCTCGGATTGGGGTTTGCTAAATTTAGGGCCTCAGGTCCGCCCTTTTTCTGGGCAGGGCAAAGCACGCCAACCGACCGATTAGCGCCAGAACATGGCACGAGGAAAATGTCATTCTGCGCCGAGCGCAGCGAGGTCGCAGAATCCATCACCCGTTGTTTCCTAGCCCTCTACGGCGGTCGCGACGAAGTGGGACCAGCACCGCGAGGGCGGAGAAATTATACCAGGTTTCGACCAAAGCGCAGAAGGGCCACTTGACCAACCTCCGATATATACCTCTCCCGCCCGCTTAGGGCTTCAGCGGACGAATCGCGCCTCGAAAAAGGCCAAGTAGGCACCGCCGACGCCAGTGAGCATGTCCCAGCCAAAGTGTAGCAGAAGGGCGCCGGCACCCACCGCGAGCCAGGGGATCAGCACCCATAGGCCCCCGACCAGAAGGGCGGCTCCCAAGGCGCTCAAAGTGCTGTTCTGCGCGGTGTCGATGCACCGCTCCGTCAAGGTGCGCAGGCGTGGCACATGCGCCAGCCAGGCTTGGCAACTGACTAACGCAAGGCAAAAGTGCAGCACGGTTGGCAGCAGGGTTGAAAACAGCATGAGATAGACCCAGCCATAGGCTTCGGGTGTGTTGCGAATGCCGTCGATCAGGGCCGCAAGACTGAAAATTTCCGCGCCCGCAAGCCAGTTCAGCGCGAGAATGGAGCCGCCCAAGGCCAGGCCCAAGGCAAAGAAGGCCATGAGGGCAAAGGCCAAGTCCAGAATACCAAACAAGAACGGCCAAGCCCCGCCCTTGGCCATTCCGCGTTTCAAGAAACCAAAAGTGACGCCGTAAGAAACCCAATCGAAGAGCCCGTTGATGAAGGGGAGGACTCCTAGAAAAATGAAAAGCCCTCGGGCTTGCTCATCCACTTCGGACCAAGAGCCAAACCTAGCCAGCGCCCATACCATTGCTAGAAGCAAAGCCATGCAGAAGAGGACGTAAAGCCGCCAAAACAAACCCAAATATCCACGCGAGGCCAACCGTCTGTAAATCGCAGGAATTGCGCCTGCGAATGCGAATGCGACTGCGTCAGCACCAGGGTACTCTGTAAAAAGCGCGAACGCGAGGGTGACAAGACAAAAAACAAGCACAAGTGACCAACGATTGTTCCAGCGAATAAAGTTCAACCACTTGGTGCTTTCCCGAATGCTGGCAAGCGCTATTAAAACCAAATACCCCGCAACCAGAACGCGATCCCAACGCGGGCCTTGCGGCAGAACTGTCACGTCCCCGAGGCGGCCAGGCTGTCCAAACACCCAAAACCCCAAGAGCGCCAGCACTGGATAAGCCACGGCGATCAAGAGGGCGCGGTCCAAGAGCGCCGAGTTGAGGGATACGCGAAGGGTACCCCACAAACCCACTTGATCGGGCACCTGCGGAGTGAATTTGGAAAGAAGCTTATCCAAGACCCATTTTAGCCAGCGCCGATAGAGCTGGGGTTCTAACAGCGAGTCCTTTGCGGTCTTTCGTCCTTGACCCGTTCGAAGATGCAGTTCTGCGAATACGGATGCGATACACCAGGCAACGACACCGACCGCGAACCACCAGGGGAAGGGCGGTGAAACGAAGGTTAGAAAGAAAAATAGGGCAGTAAAGATAAGTGCGATTTGTTGAACCGCCGAGCGGGCGCGTCGCGTGGGCATTGTTATCTCCTCAGTTCATATTTCTGTCGATGACTGTCGGGCTAGGGCAATCGTGTCGTCAGAAGGAGAGGTTTTGAGTGAGGGGCTGGGTCTGTTCTGCCCGCTGCCATTCCGTGCTGGATTCTGCGGCTTCTCTGCGCGAATCGCAGAATGACTTGGGACAAGGGGATGAATGGGCGAGGGTCTTCCCCTTGCATGGGCCGCTTGGTCAGATGGACTCAGCCCGATCCCAACTTTGCTGCTAGGAGTTTATTGACCAGGCCTGGATTAGCTTTGCCGCCGCTTGCTTTCATGACCTGGCCGACGAACCAGCCGATCAGTTTGGGATTTTCTTGGGCCTTGGTCACTTGGTCGGGATGGGCGTCCAGCAGACCGTCGATAAGGGTCTCGAGCTCGCCCGTGTCGGATACCTGACGCAGACCCTGTTCCTCGACCAGGGTCGCCGCCGACTTGCCGCTGTCCCACATGAGCGCCAGCACGTCTTTGGCTGCGCGGTTGGAGATGGTGGCGTCTAGGACCAGGCGGATCAATTCGGCCAGCGCCGCCGCATCGACGCGGCCCGCGCCCCAGTCGGCGCCCTGGTCTTTGAGGCCCGCCGCGTAGTCGCCTAGCACCCAGTTGGCGGCGGGCTTGGCGGCGATGCCTGCGGCCATGACCGCCTCAAAAAACGCCGCCTTGTCGCGTTCCATGACCAATTGCCCCGAATCGTAGGCCGACAAGCCCAGGTCGGTCTCGAACCGCGCCTGTTTTTCGTCGGGCAACTCGGGCAATGCAGCCGCTAAGTCGGCGACAAAGGCCTCCGACAGTTGCACGGGCAGCAGGTCGGGGTCGGGGAAGTAGCGATAGTCGTGCGCCTCCTCCTTGGATCGCATGGACCTGCCCTGGCCCGTGTCGGGGTTGAACAGGCGGGTTTCCTGCGCCACTTCGCCGCCGCTCTCGTAAATGTCGATTTGGCGCTGCGCCTCGGCGACGATGGCTTGCTGGATGAACTTGAGCGAGTTCATGTTCTTGGTTTCGGTGCGGGTGCGAAACGCCGTTTCCCCAACTTTTCGGACCGAGACATTGACGTCGGCGCGCATGGACCCATCCTGCATATTGCCGTCGCAAGTGCCCAAGTACCGCAAGATACTGCGCAGCTTGGCCATATAGGCCGCTGCCTCCTCTGGCCCGCGAATGTCAGGTTTGGACACGATTTCCATCAGCGCCACGCCGGTGCGATTGAGGTCGATGAAGGACCGCTCGGGGTCCTGATCGTGGATCGACTTGCCCGCGTCCTGTTCCAGGTGCAGCCGTTCGATGCCGATGGTCTTGGTCGCTCCGTCGGCGAGCGCAATCGTCAGGGCACCTTCCCCGACAATCGGGTGGTAGAGCTGGCTGATCTGGTAGCCTTGCGGCAAGTCGGCGTAGAAGTAGTTTTTGCGGTCGAAGACGCTGTAGTGGTTGATCTGCGCCTTGAGGCCGAGGCCCGTGCGCACGGCCTGGCGCACGCATTCGCCGTTCAAGACCGGCAACATGCCCGGCATGGCGGCATCGACCAGGGAAACCTGGTGGTTCGGCGCGGCACCGAAGGCGGTCGAGGCGCCCGAAAACAGCTTGGACTTAGAAATGACCTGGGCATGCACCTCCATGCCGATGATGATTTCCCAAGGGGTCCCGTCGGAACCGAGGATGGTCGTGGGCATGGCCCCGCTCCTTTTTTGTTTTACAGCGCCGCTGGGCCTTGTCCGATGGCGCGGCCCCGTGTCAACAGGTGCGCGCCTGCTCGCAACGCGAGCTTTAGGCGTTGACCTGGTAAGCGCGGACCTCGTGCAGGCCGTCGGGCTCGGCCACAGGCATGACCTGGTACAGGCCCGATTCATAGAGCGGCGACCAGGTACCATCGGCGACCAAGGCCTCGCAAGTCGCCAAGTAGTCGGGGCTGGTGCGCGCGCCCCCACGCAGGGAAAAGACGCAGACCCCGCCCGCGCGGGTCACCCGGGCCAGTTCAGGGAGGGCCGTGGCCGGGGCCTGGCCGGGTGAGAGCACGCCCGCTGAAATGAGGGCAGCGAATTGTCCGTCGGCAAAGGGCAGGTCGGGCCCCACGGGCCCTTCGTGCAACTCGGCGTAAATGCCCTTGGACCGCGCCACCGACAACATGGCCGGCGAAATGTCGAGGCCCACAAGCGGGCCGTAGCCCAAAATCGCCAAAGGTTCGGCCTGCAAACCGCCGCCGCACCCGGCGTCCAAAACCGAACCCGCGTCCAAGGGCACAAAGCGGGCAAAAGCCGCCGCGATGAAGGCAGGGGTGCGGTAGCCGTTGGCAAAGACCTCCTGTTCGTAAGATGCGGCCCACTCATCGTAAATGTCGCGCTGGCCTTCGGGGGTCTTGGCCGCAAACACCCGCTCAACAAATTCTAGTCCCATGGGGTTCTCCTGCGAGGTCGTTCCAGTCCTCCTACACCAGCCGGGCTGCTTGAGTCATTCTCAATTGCTGCTGGTATTAGACATTTGAACGTGAACGACTTAAGGGCGTTCCCATGCCAGAGGCCATTCATCTTTATGCCAGCGATCTGCCCGCGGAGTTTCACTGCCCAGGGTCGCTTGCCATTGATACCGAAGCCATGGGGCTGGTCCATGGGCGTGACCGCTTGTGCCTCGTGCAGTTTTCCAACGGCGACGGTCAGGCGCATCTGGTCCAGATCGCTCCAGGCCAAACCCAGGCCCCCAACTTAAAACATTTGATCGAAACCGCGCCTGGGCCCGCGTTCATGCATTTCGCTCGCTTTGATCTCGCGGCGCTGAAAGCGGGCTTGGGCATCGACGTGCCCGCCGTGTTCTGCACCAAAATCGCGTCCAAACTCGCGCGGTCCTACACCAACCGCCATGGCCTCAAGGACTTGTGCAGCGAGCTGTTGGATCTCGATATAAGTAAGGCCCAGCAATGTTCTGACTGGGGCGCGGAAACGTTGAACGAAGCACAATTGGCCTACGCGGCCAGCGATGTCCTGCACCTGCATCAAGTCGCAGATCGTCTTACTCTTATGCTGCGCAGGGAGGACCGCCTCGGGCTCGCGCAAGCCCATTTCGATTTTCTACCCACGCGGGCCGCGCTCGACCTGCTCGGTTGGGACGGCCGCGATCTGTTCGCGCACGCGGGCTGAGGCCTTGATTGACCTGTTGAACCTTGCACGCCGCGTCGTGGAGGTCGAGGCCAGCGGTATCACCGCCTTGGCCCAAACCCTTGGGCAAGAATTTTTGGCGGCGCTTGAGGTGCTACGAGGGTGCCGAGGCCGGGTCATTTTTTCTGGCATGGGCAAGTCGGGTCACATCGGCGCCAAGTTGGCAGCGACTATGGCGAGTACAGGAACCCCCGCTTTCTTCGTTCATCCTGGGGAGGCGAGCCACGGCGATTTGGGCATGATCGAACCCAAGGACGCCCTGGTCCTGCTGTCTAACTCGGGCAATACCAATGAGTTGCGCGATTTGGTCGCCTATGGACGAAGGCAGCAGTTGCCGATCATCGGCATTTCACGGCGGCGCGACTCTCTGGTCGGCAGGGCCGCCGATGTGTTTCTACAGTTGCCCCATGTGCCCGAGGCTTGCGCGTTGCGCCTAGCCCCGACGACATCTACGACCATGACCCTTGCCCTGGGGGACGCTTTGTGCGTCTGCCTCATGCAGGTCAACGGCTTCCAACCCGCAGACTTTCATCGCTTCCACCCCGGCGGCAAGCTGGGACTGGATCTTCTGACGGTCCAGGAACTCCAGCGGACGCGGGAACAAGTGCCAACCTGTCCCGTCACCGCCCTTATGGCCGAGGTGATTGAGGGCATGAACACTGGCGGAATCGGCCTCATTGTCCTTACGGCGGGCACGCAGGTAGCGGGTCTGATCACCGACGGTGATATACGCCGCCACTCGCACCTGCCCCTGATCCAACAAAGCCCCGAAGACCTTATGTCCCGCGACCCAATTTGGGTCTATCCGACCGATCTTGCGGCACAGGCGTTGAAAACCATGAACGATCGCGGCGTGACCGCCTTGTTGGTGCGCGACCATGAGGGCCAATTTTCAGGCCTGATCCATATCCACGAGTTGCTGCGGGCAGGTCTTGGCTAAGCCCACTGTGTCTTGCAATATGACCCAATCCCGCACCGAGGTGCAACGCCGTCATCGTCACAACGCCTTGCTGGTGTTCGTGCCGTCGCTCATCGCTAGTCTCGTCCTCTTTTACTTCGTGCTAATCTGGCCCTTTTCCGCCGGCTTTGATCTGATTTCGGTCGGGCAAGGTAAGGGCGTGCAGATCAGTGCCCTATTGCAGGATGCCAACCGACCGCTGAAAAACCAATTGCTTGGCCTAAGTGCGCTTGTCTTGGAGGGTGAATTCAACGGCACCGAAGCCCGCGCGGCAGCCGTCAGCGACATCGAAGGGTTCGACCGCCCCTTCGTCGTCGAGCTCAGCATTCGCCAGGAGGAGGAAGCTGTACTCATCGTCGGACTAGCCAGCCCCGATACCCCTACGGGGGCCTACGATCTAAAACATGGGGTTACCGCTTACGACGGGGAGGACTATCTTTTGTCCGAAAGTCTTTTGATCGACGAAGCCCAAGGGCAGATCAGATCCACTGGGCAAACACGCGTTTCTGTCGAGGGGAGCCAGCTATCCTCCGAAACTGGATTTTCCGCAGACGAGGAAGGGAATTTTGACTTACGTTAGGCTGGTTCTCTCGGCGATTCTGGCGGGGCTGGCCAGCCTTTCCCATGTCGCCCCCGCCCAAGGCCCTGCTATCAGTTTGGTCTTGAGCAGCGATGATGGTGATATTCGTCTTCACATTGGCAACAGCATAAAGCGTAATCAAAGAGCGGGAATCACCCACCTTACCGGCGGCGTCCAAATCGAGCATGATGATGGCAGTTTTATCTTGGCAAACGAGGCCATATTGCAGAACGCCGTTCGGCCTACATCTCCTGGGTCATCAAGCGCCACTTTAGACGGTGCCGTCTTGCTAGGCCAGGTCTATCTGCGAAGCGCAGAAGGCGTCGAGGTCCAGGCTGAATCTCTCACTTTGAAGAACAACTTATCTCAGTTTGAAGTTTTTGGCGCGCCCGTTTTGATGGCCTTTGACAGCCAGCGGCTGGAAGCCAAGGGAGGTATGCGCGGGGACTTGGATGCCCGAGTTTTCTATGGCTTTGGCGGCGCAACCTTTGTTTTAAACCAAGGGAGCGTATTTGGCGAGCAAGTGCAAGTGACCCTACCCGAACAGGAGACAGGGCGGGTCCGCCTGCTGGCCGCTGGCAACATACAGTTCGTCAATGAGACCGCGCGCGCGACCTGTGAACAGATCATCAGTAGCGCCGACGGCGAGCAACTGGTTTTGCGCGGCGGGGTGGAGGTCACGGGTCCCGACGGAACGTTTAAGAGTGGGGCTGCGACCTTTGATTTGGCTAACGACACCTTCATCCTAACACCCGATGCCGCAATCCCCGCGCAAGCGCTGGAGTTTTTCAGCCCATGACTACACACCCCAGCTCCTCAGCAACCGGGTTGGTGGCCCAGGGCCTCAAAAAATCCTATGGGCGTCGCGCCGTGCTCTCACAAATTGATTTCGACGTTCAGCGTGGAGAAGTCGTGGCCATTTTGGGGCCTAACGGCGCGGGCAAAACCACGAGTTTTTATATGATGTGCGGTTTGGTTAAGGCCGATGCGGGCACCGTTACAATGGATGGGCAGGATATCACCAAACTTCCCATGTATATGCGCGCACGCCTTGGGATCGGCTACTTACCGCAGGACTCCAGCATTTTTCGAGGCCTGAATGCGGAACAGAACATCAGTGCCATTCTGCAATTAACGGGCAAGTCCCGTGCTGCGCAAAAACAGCGTTTGGAACAATTGCTGGACGAATTTGGATTGCAGCGGGTTCGCAAGGCCCCAGCTCCCGCCCTGTCGGGGGGGGAACGCCGACGGGTCGAGGTCGCCCGCGCCCTTGCCTCCGAACCATCCTACATCTTGCTTGATGAACCTTTCGCTGGCGTTGACCCCATCGCCGTTGCCGATATTCGCGCGCTGGTCACAAAGCTCAAGACCTACGGGATAGGAGTGCTGATCACCGACCACAACGTGCGCGAAACACTAGAGATGGTGGATCGTGCCTTCATCATTTACGACGGCACGATCCTTAAGGCAGGAACCCCCAAGGAGATCATTCGCGATCCCGCCGTTAGGCAGCACTATTTGGGCGATTCCATGAAACGATCAATCCATTTGGACGACCATGACGAAACATGAGGTGCGCAAAGCCTTGCTGGCCTCCCGAAAAAAGGCTCATGCCCACGAAAAAGTCCAGCCGTCGGAGGGGGCCTTCGGCCTCATGGCTGACTGGCTTCAGGCTCAAATCGGCGACGCGGCAAGCGTGGATGGGTATGTGGGCAGCTATCAACCCATCGCGACTGAGCGCGACCCAGGGCCCCTGACCGACCGGCTGAACCTGCCGCTGGCCTTTCCCAGAGTTCTCGCTCCCGCGCAGCCGCTGGCCTTTTTTGTCGCGTCGGCACCGCGTGATTTTGCCCCAGGGGCTTTTGGGGTCCTGGAACCTTTGCCTTGCCTCCCGCAAGTCGTGCCCGCCGTGATTTTGGTGCCGTTGGTAGGGTTTGATCGGGCGGGCTATCGGCTCGGTTACGGCGGCGGGTTCTATGATCGAACCTTAGCGAAGTTTCGCGCCCTAAGGGATGTTGTTGCCGTTGGCTTTGCCTACGATGCGCAACTTAGCGCCACGGGACTGAATTTCGAATCGACCGACATGGGGCTAGATGGAGTAATGACCCCTACCCGCCTCTATGAGTTCGGCGCCGAACCCAAGGTTACACTATGGTCTTAAGGGTTGGCCTATTCGGCGATGTTGTGGGCCGGGCTGGGCGAGCGGCTGTATCCGACTATTTGCCAGTGCTCAAAACTCGACTGAAGCTAGATCTTGCTGTCTTGAACATTGAAAACGCCGCTGCCGGATTTGGCTACAACACTGCAATGGTGGCGGGTTTTGAAGCTGCGGGCGTCGATGCCTTGCTCACCGGCAACCATGCATTCGATCACAAGGATTCGGTTCACTTGCTGTCCAGCAAAGCCAATTTGATCCGCCCTGCTAACTATCCCCCCGGGACCCCTGGGCGCGGTCTGTGCGAACTGATGACGCCCAAGGGTCCCGTTGTGATCCTCCAGCTGATGGCCCGCCTTTTCATGACCGCGCTGGACTGTCCGTTCCAGACCGCTGACGCCTTGCTCAAGACCCATCGCCTCGGTCGTACCTGCAAGGCGATCCTGGTCGATATTCACGGCGAAGCAACCTCGGAGAAAATGGCTATGGGCCACCATCTTGATGGGCGTGTCACGGTGGTTCAGGGCACCCATACCCATGTGCCAACAGCTGATACCATGATTTTGCCCAGGGGGACTGCCTACCAGAGTGATTTGGGTATGACTGGTGACTACCATTCGGTCATAGGGTTCGATCCCGAAACCCCGCTTCGCCGTTTCGCGACGGGCCGCAACGCGGGGCGTCTGACGCCTGCCTTAGGCAGCGCCACCCTCACGGGACTCTACGTTGAAGCTGACTTGACAACCGGACTGGCCATTAAGGCCGCCCCCATTCGCATAGGGGGAAAACTAAGCCCCACCCATAGCGAGGCCCCAACCAACTGATACCAACGGTCATATAAAGTGACCTTTTATACCAACTCCGCTAAAAATTGACATTTTAAGCGGAGTTTTGTCTCACGGCAGAAACGCTTCGCGTTTCGCCTCCGTCGGGGCTTTCGCTTATACCCCGAGGCGCTTTCTTAGCTTGTCTCGGGGCCGCTACGGGAGCCGCAGTCGCGGCCTTATTCCAGTTCATAAAGAGTCTGTTTTAAGGTGAACTGGTATAAAAAAGAATCCCCAACTGAAACGACTCGAGTCAAGAAAGCACCTTTCCCCGAGTCGCGAACCATGACAGGGGCATATGTAGCGGTGGTCACGGTGGCGACTCGGCTATTTAGTTAGAGGTTCGATTTTGAGTTTGGTCTTAGGTTCCTTCTTAGAAAATCCCATCGACACCGTCGAGGATGTCCTGACTCTCGACCAAAGTTTGCAGTTGACCCGACCCAGTACAGGCGAGTTGCTGGTTTTCACTCGTGGGCAATGGACATCTTATCATTTGCACTGCTTTTGGCAAACCGAACTGCAGGCCCTGCACACCGCTGCTATGATGGATTTGCCTGTTTCGCACGCGCAGAAGGACCTGATTATGGAACTCATGTGCCTAATCAATGCCCGCTTGTGGATTGGCCACTTTGAATTCGCCGACGAAGAATGCAAGCCCGTGTTTCGCCACGGTCTCTTGCTACGTGGCCAAGACCGGGTCGCCAAAGAACAGGTTCAAGACATGATCGACGTTACCATCGGGGAATGCGACCGATTCTATCCTGCCTTCCAGCTTGTCTTGCTCGCCAATCATGAACCCGAGGCCGCCTTGCGCGCCGCCATGATCGAAACGGTCGGCGAAGCCTGACAAATGCGCGGCAAGAACCCTTGAGACAAGGCCACCGAACACGGGGCTTGTCTTGGTTATCGTTTCCTGCTACTTATAACCTACAAACCGATCCTTAGGGGCGGCGCTCGCAAGAGCGGCGCCTTTTTTGTTGGACCTTCACCGAACGACTTGAAAGGCCTTGTCCCTGACCCGCCTCGAACAACTCAGCGGCCCTATGGCTGATCTAGAAACCTTGCTCGAACCCCTAATCGATGATTTGGGTTATGAGGTTGTGCGTTTTCAGTTCAATACGGGCGGCGGGCGCGCGCATTTGCAACTTATGGTGGACCCAAAGGACGGGGGAGCCATGGGTCTTGACGACTGCGCGCAGCTATCGCGAGAAATCAGTGCTGTGCTGGATGTGGAGGATCCTATAGCGGGCGCCTTTACCTTAGAGGTTTCTTCCCCAGGGACGGATCGCCCCCTGACGCGGCTGAAAGATTTTGCCCGTTACGTCGGTTTTGACGCCAAATTCGAAACCCTCGAGCCGCTCGCCGGGCAAAAACGCTATCGCGGAGAATTGGCGGGCGTGAGGGGGCAGACGATCGCTTTTGTTTCGGATCAAGGTCTCGGCAAGCTGGAATTTTCGCAACTTGCCAAGGCCAAACTTGTGATGAACGATAAATTAGCGCAAGCGGCGCTCAAGGGTCTGTTCCCGCCGGCGCTCGCAACTCTGGAGACTTGAGACATGGCAACTTCATTGAAATCCCCACCCAATCTGGAAATGTTGACCATCGCCGATGCGGTGTCGCGTGAAAAGAGCATCACGCGCGAGGAAGTGTTGGAGGCCATGGCCCAAGCGGTCGCGCGCGCGGGTAAGCAAAAATACGGACCAGAACACGATATTCGCGCTGTCATCGACCCAAAAACCGGCGAGATGGAATTGTCGCGCCACCGCGAAGTCGTCGAGGCCTTAGAAGATGAAGAACACGCCAACGTCGCGATCCCCTTGAGCGAGGCCAAGTATTATCAGGATGGGCTCAATATCGGTGATTTCTTGATCGAACCCTTGCCGCCAATTGATTTGGGCCGCATCGCAGCCCAATCCGCAAAACAAGTGATCGTGCAGAAGGTTCGCGAGTACGAACGGGCTTTGCAATTTGAGGACTTTAAGGACCGCAAAGGCGAGATCATCAACGGCCTCGTCAAGCGCGTGGAGTTTGGCAATGTGTCGGTGGACCTCGGCCGGTCTGAAACCACGATGCGTCGGGATGAGTTAATCCCGCGCGAAGTCTTCAGGGTTGGCGACCGGATTCGCGCCTATATTTTTGACGTCCGCGAGGAACAGCGCGGCCCGCAGGTTTTCTTGAGCCGCACGCACCCCATTTTCCTCGCCAAGTTGTTCGCCATGGAGGTGCCCGAGATTTATGAGGGCGTGGTTGAAATCAAATCCGTTGCTCGTGATCCAGGCTCACGAGCCAAGATCGCTGTGATTTCCAATGATAGTGCTGTCGACCCCGTTGGGGCCTGCGTCGGGATGCGCGGGTCGCGCGTCCAGGCCGTAGTCAAGGAACTGCAGGGAGAGAAGATCGACATCATTCCCTGGACCGAAGATCAGGCGGGATTTGTGGTCAATGCCTTGCAGCCCGCTGAAGTCTCGCGCATTGTCATGGACGAGGATGCGGGCCGGGTCGAAGTGATCGTTCCCGATGAACAACTATCACTGGCCATTGGCCGACGGGGGCAGAATGTTCGTCTCGCCTCTAACTTAACGGGCTGGGAAATCGACATCTCGACCGAAACCGAAGACAGTGAGAAGCGCCAACGCGAGTTCCATGAGCGAACAGCCCTGTTCGCCGAGGCCCTCGACGCCGATGAATTTATCGCCAATTTGCTCGCCACCGAGGGCTTTGCCGACATTGACGATGTGGCGAGCGCCGACCCGGAAACCCTGACCAGACTCGACGGGTTCGACGAAGGTCTTGCCACCGAATTGCATAATCGGGCGGTGGCTTTTGTTGAACAGCGCGAGGCGGAAATGGAGGCCAAGTGGCGCGCCCTGGGCGTGCAAGATGATTTGGTGGCCCTGGAGATTTTTGGCCACGAATTGCTGATCGCCCTAGGCGAAGCGCAAATCTGTAGCCGTGATGATTTGGCCGATTTGGCCGCCGATGAACTCCAGGAAATTCTGGCGGCTTACGCCGTTGATGAAGAAGATGCTCAGGCGATTATCGTGGCGGCGCGGGCGCATTGGTTTGAGGACGAGGAAGATCTAGAGATCAGTAGTCAGGGCCCTGAAAATGGCGCCGCGGGCTCGGACGTCACTGAAGATGTGTAGGGGACAATGCTTTGCCCTCGCCCACCCCTCTCGACTTGCCAGACACCGATGAGCGTCTAAGCCGCAAAATTCGCCAGCGCCGCTGCGTGTCCACGCGCGAGGTCGTGGCCATGGATCAACTGCTGCGTGTCGTGTTGGCGCCCGACGGCACTTTGACGCCAGATTTGGGCGATAAACTACCCGGCCGTGGCGCGCACCTAACTCCAACACGCGCCGCACTGGCTCAAGCAAGCAAAACCAGGGCCTTTGACCGCGCCTTCAAGCAAAGGGTTACGATGCCGCCGCAGTTTGCAGACCACCTTGCGGCGCTGATCCAGGCGCATCTTCTTGCGCGACTATCACTCGCTCGCCGATCAGGCGACTTGGCTCTCGGTCAAGACGCGGTGTTCGCCGCCGCTAACCGGGGGAAGCTAACCTTGCTGATCTTACCTGGCAACGCAACCGCCAACACCCGGGCACGGCTCGCAGGTCTGGCTCGAGATTTCCCCGCCCTGACCTTTGCAACAGTCGAGGAGTTGGGCGCGGCGCTTGGCAAACCCCGTGTCACCAATCTTGCCTTTATTCATGCCGCAAAAGGGGACCATTTTTGGGCCTTAGCCCATAAGTTTCGTGACTTTTTGCCGCTAAAGTTCCATGAGCCCCGTCTAAGCGACGCCGAAGCCCTAGAAGAAGATTAAGCCAGTTTATGTCAGACGATAAGAAACCCCTCCGCGCTGGAGGAACTGTGAATCAGAAATTTGCCCGCGGCAAGACCGTTGCGGTGTCTGTGGAGACAAAGAAGAAGACCAGCGGGTTGCTAAACATCAAAAAACCTGGCCTGGCCAAGCCCGCAGTCGCAAAACCAAAAACGGCGGCAACCCTCGATTCCGGCGCCTTGATTGGCAAAAAAACCAGCGGCGCTTCGCCTGCAGCGGCCCCCACAACCACGACCAGTACAAGTGTGTCAGATCAGGCGCGCCTGTCGGAGGCCGAACGCGAGGCGAGGGCCTTCGCGCTTGCTCGCGCTCAAGAGGGGCAGGCGGTCAAGGCCGAACAAGCCCGCCAAATGGAGGAACAACGCAAGGCCAGAGAGGAGGCCCAGGCCCAACGCGAAGCCGAGGAACGCGCGCGCGAGGAAGCCAAGCGCGCTGCTGAAGAGGCCGAACAACGCGCGGCTCGGGCCGAAGAAACCCGCGCCAAAATGCAGGAACAGGCCAAGACTCGCACCGGCGGCGATGGGCTCGCCGGCGGGCGCCTCAAGTCGAAAAGGTTGGAAACCGCACAACCCCAACGCCCACAACCAAAAAGAGGTGGCGACCAGCGGCGTAAAGGGCGTTTGACCATTGCCGAAGCCTTGGCGGGAGATGAAGAGCGACAGCGCTCCATCGCGTCGGTCAAGCGACGTCGAGAGAAGGAACGCGCTAAGTCGCGCGAAGCCCTAGAAGCGGGTCAAAAAATTGTCCGAGAAGTCACGATCCCCGAGACCATCACTGTGGCAGAACTTGCCAACCGCATGGCTGAACGGCAGGCCGATGTGATCAAGTCGCTCATGAAAATGGGTATGATGGTCACGGCGACACAATCCATTGATGCCGATACAGCCGAACTGGTCGTCGATGAATTTGGCCACAAGTTCATCCGCGTCGCCGAATCCGACGTCGTTGAGGGCTTGTTCGACGTGCGTGAAGATGAATCAAATCTCGCCGCCCGCCCGCCCGTGGTCACCATCATGGGTCATGTCGATCATGGCAAGACATCAATTTTGGACTATTTCCGCAAGTCTGACGTCGTGTCGGGTGAGGCGGGGGGGATCACCCAACATGTTGGCGCCTACCAAGTCACCATGCCGTCGGGCAAAAAAATCTCTTTCCTAGACACTCCAGGCCATGCCGCCTTTACCCAAATGCGCGCCCGCGGGGCCAATGTTACCGACTTGATCGTGATCGTCGTCGCGGCCGACGATGGCCTCATGCCCCAAACAAGGGAGGCCATCAGCCATGCTCAGGCCTCGGACGCGCCTATAATTATTGCCATCAACAAGTGCGATGTCGCAGGCGCGCTGCCGCAAAAGATCGAGACCGATCTGTTGCAACTCAATATTCAGACCGAGTCAATGGGCGGAGAAGTTCAGGCAGTCCATGTGTCGGCCAAAACGGGTCAAAATATGGAGGGGCTGGAGGAGGCCATCAACCTCCAAGCCGAACTGCTTGAGCTTCGGGCCGATCCCTCTGGCGTTGCCAAAGGCAACGTGATCGAGTCACGGTTAGAAACAGGTCGCGGGGTTGTGTCAACTTTGTTGATTGAGCGCGGGACCCTCCGAAAAGGCGAGATCTTGGTCGCGGGCAAGGCCTGGGGCAAGGTGCGCGCTCTTTTTGATGACCGTAATCAACAAATGAAAGCCGCAACGCCTGCCCAACCGGTTGAAATTCTTGGCCTGTCAGAAGCACCTGCCTCGGGCGAGCCCTTTATTGTGGTTGATTCAGAAGCGCGGGCGCGCGAGATTGTCGAATTTCAGATCACCAAAGAAAAAGAGGCCAAGGCAGCCAAAACCTCGGGCCGCTCATTGGAAGACATCTTCTCCAACATTTCGGCCAACAAGATCTCAGAACTTCCCGTCGTGCTCAAATCCGATGTTCACGGGTCGGTCGAAGCCATAGCTGCGGCTTTGGAAAACCTCGGTAATGAGGAGGTTAGCATCCGAATCTTGCATTCGGGAGTAGGAGCCATAACCGAATCCGACGTGGTCTTGGCCAAAGCCTCCAAGGCTTTGATCTTGGGGTTCAATGTGCGCGCCAACCCCCAGGCGCGCGACGCAGCCAAGCGCGAGGGCATCGACATCCGTTACTATTCCATTATTTACGCGCTGATCGACGATATGCACGACGTCCTCAGCGGCATGTTGGAGCCGGAACGGGTCGAAGATTTCATCGGCTATGCCGAAATTCTACAGGTTTTCCATATTACCAAAGTCGGCCATATCGCAGGGTGCAAAATCACCGAAGGTGTGGTGCGGCGCAACTGTGGCGTGCGCTTGCTCCGCGACCAGGTGGTGATCCATGAAGGGACCCTGAAAACGCTGAAGCGTTACAAGGATGAAGTGCCTGAAGTTCGCAACGGTTATGAGTGCGGGATGGCATTCGAAAACTACGAGAATTTGCAAGAAGGCGATCAGATCGAGTGCTTTACAGTGTCGTTTAACGAACGAACGCTAGAGTCTGTTTGACAACAACAGCCTTGAGGTTGAAGTCCAAGACGCTTGAACCAATCGACGTTGGCAGCATCCGCGCCCGAAAAACTTGAAGCCTTGCCGCCGATTCATACCGACTCCGCTAAAAATTGACATTTTTAGCGGAGTTTTGTCTCACGCCAGAAACGCTTCGCGTTTCGCCTCCGACGGGGCCTTCGCTTATACCCCGAGGCGCGTGTCCGCCGATCTCGGGGTCGCTACGGGGGCCGCAGTCGCGGCCCTTATACCAGCGAACATAAGAGTCATTTATAATTGCCGCTGGTATCAATCAGCGCCAATACCAGAAACCCATGCCGAGGTTAGGCGATCAGCTGTTGGGTCGCGCAATGAATCCCGCCACCAAGCTCCCCAAGGATATCAACGTTGAGCGGTACGATCTCTCGACCCGGATAGGCCTCACGCAGGGCTGCAATAGCTGCGGTGTCCATCTCCGTATCGCCAAATTCAGCAACTAGGAGTGCGCCATTGCAGACATAGTAATTTACGTAGGACGCGACAAAGTTGTAACTGCGGCCCCGGCGATACATGGGTTCGTAGATCTGGGTAATATCCAATTTTGCAGCGCTCAACTTCGCCAACGTCTTCTGGGCAGCCGTATGAAAGGGATCGTAGGGATCTGGGTCGCGAGGCAGGTTCACAAGCACGCGATTTAGTCCAGTAAAGCGCGCCAAGGAGTCGATATGGTAGTCCGTGATGTCTTGCCCAGCGAGCCCAGGCGCCCAAATTACTCGGTTGGCACCGTAGGCGTGCTCCAGCCTCTGACTCACTTCGGTTTTGCTCAATCCGGGGTTGCGGTTCCTATTGATCCAGGAGCTTTCATGGGCAAGGAGGGTACCGTGGCCGTCTTGTTCAATGCCGCCGCCTTCGCCGACCAAACCCGTTTCAAAGTAAGGAAAACCCAGCGAGTCCGCCACCGCACGGGCGATAAGGGCATCCAGCTCATGGACTTGCTTGCCGCCCCAGCCGTTGAATTGAATCCCCGCAACCGCGCGCTGCCCTGACGGATTGCGGGCAAACAGTGGACCCGAATCGCGGCACCATAGGTCTTGCGTTGCCACGTTCCAAAGTGTCACATTGGAACCGACTTGGCGACGGATCAGCAAGTGGTGTGCGCGATCAGCAAGCAGAATGACGGGTTCAAAGTCTGCGATGGTGTTGGCAATTAAAGCGATGGTTTTCTGCGTTTCTCGCAAAAACCAAGTGTCCCCATAGATCGACAGGGTCGAAGGCCACTGCATGAATGTTGCCTCGTGGAGCCTGTCTTCTGCCGGAATTTTGAAGAGGTCTTGGGGTTGTGCCTGACCGAGCGGCGGTAACGCCCCCGCGCTCAGGGTTCCGGTCGCAAGTTTTAGAAATTCTCGACGCCTAAGCATATACGTCCCTGGGTTATACCAGTTCACCTTAAAACAGACTCTTTATGACCTGGTATAAGGGCCGCGACTGCGGCCCCACAAGCGGGCTCCAAGCCCGAAGGGCGCAGGGAACGCCCGCGCACAGAACACTTGGGCTCCAAGCCCGAAGGGCGCAGGGAACGCCCGCGCACAGAACACTTGGGCTCCAAGCCCGAAGGGCGCAGGGAACGCCCGCGCCAAAACAAGCGGCCCCGAGATCGGCGCGAAAGCGCCTCGGGGTATAAGCGAAGGCCCCGTTGCACGGTCGGGCTGAGCGAGCGGCACGAGCGAGGTGAGACAGCATCAAACAGGCGAAACGCAACGCGTTTCTGCCGTAAGACACGAAACGGTCATAAAAAGGTCACTTTTTATGACCGTTGGTATAAGATTTACATAAAGCACAAGTTCGCTGCGCCCACGCACGCCTCAGAAGTGGGGGATGCTTCAACGGGCAGGCCAAGGGCTTGGGCGCGAATTTGTTGCCAAATCTTGTTGTTGGCACCGCCGCCAGTCGATAGAACCTTTCTCGGGGCGGGCGCGCCCAGCTCCACCAGTTTGGCGTAGGCGCGTGCTTCGATTTGCGCCATGCCTTCCAACAGTCCTTGCAGGAACAAAACGTCGCTCTGGGGCCGTGGGTCGAGTTGGGGCGGATAGTAAGGGTCCGAGACTGGGAATCGCTCCCCCGGACTGGCCAGGGGATAGTAGTTCAACCCTGTTGGCTGACGCGGGTCGATGCGCGCGCTCAAGAGTCGGACCCGCTCTGGGCTAAAGAACTGCGATAGGACTCCACCGCCCGTGTTTGAGGCGCCGCCGACCAACCAGCGCGGGCCGAGCCGATGGCTATAGAGCCCCAGGGCGGGGTTGTCGATCCGTCGCTCACTGACGATTTTAAGCGCCATGGTCGTGCCCAGGCTGGTGACCGCATCGCCGCGCGCCAGCGCGCCCGTTGCCACATGGGCCGCAAGGCTGTCGGTGGTACCAAGGTGCAAGGCCATATGGGCGGGAAGGTTCAAATCGGCGGCAACGGTGGGATGGACGGTACCGACACGCGTCCCCGCAGGACGCACCTGTGGGAGCAAGTTCAGTAGCGAACCCAAGTCGCTAAACCAATCGGGCCATTGTTCAATCGCGGGATCAAATCCTGTTTTGAGGGCATTGTTGCAATCGCTCCCAAGGGACTGGCGCGCAAACTGGGCCAAAATGAAGTCAGCCTGGTGGAGCAAGTGCCGCCCACGGTCTGCCCTATCGAGCGTGCGAAGTCGCAAGGCTCGTGCTAAGGCCGAGTTTGGACCTCGTGTAATGTGCCCGGCGGGAGCGACGGCGTCGATCGCGGCGGCTTCCGCCTCGAAACCTGAAGAATTGTACATGAGCGCAGGTGCTACAGGCATTAAAGCATCATCGACCAAAACCAAGGTGCCAGAGGTGCCATCGACCCCAAGAGCGTCAATGTGTTGCAAGTCACAAAACGTTGCGAGCTGGCGGAGGCAGTCGACAACGGCGTCCCACCAAAGGCTGGCATCAATGGCCCCCGGGGTTTGGGTCCGATGCGGGACCTTCGCTATGGCCACGACCTTGCCCGTTGCCCTCACCACTGCGGCGCGAACACCACTCGTGCCCAGATCAATCCCGAGTGCGGTCGTGTAGGTCATGCGCGCCAAATCCTAGGAGGTGGATACGGGGTTCTTGGCAAGGGCTTGGCGATACTTCTCTGCGTCCCAGTTTTGCAACGCCGCCTCCGCGTCAGTGCCAATGGGCTCCGGAACCCATGCTGAGGGTTTGTAGGCGAAAAAGTCGATCAGACACTGCACCATGGCGCGTGCTGAGTCCCTTGCCTGGGTGTGAACCAGCAGGCCCTGCCCCGGCACAAGCGCTGCGGGAACGTCGATGCCAGCCGAAAAATCCCCGAGCCCACTGCCCAAAAATACCAAATGATCTGGATAGAAGCTGCCCGATTTGGCCTGCTGATAAAGAGCCGGATTCTGCGCCAATTGAGCGCCTGGGCCGTGCCATTCATATCCCTCGGGCGCGGGCGCCGATGGCCTTGCCCCGCTCATGGGTTGGGCGGGCAAAGCGAGCCGTCGCTCCACTTCGCCTTGTAGCATGGCCGCCGCCCCTACGGACTCGGCGGCAATGATCAGCCCGTGATTTTCCAGGACGATGACTTGTGTTGTTGGTGCGATGCGTGCTTGTATAGCCCGGGTCAAGTCGCCCCCAGGCTTGCGGTAGGGCACGCATACGGGCGCCAAGCCCGCGAGTTTCTTCTTCAAAGCCACGAGTCCTGGCCGTGAGGTTGCGTGGGCTAGCGTGACGATCGAGTGCGTATGGAGCACCACGGCCCAATCCAGCAGCGCATGAAACGTGGTTTCGATGCTGGGTCGCAGATCGCAGTTTGGATCCAGGACTGTATCTGTGCAGCTACCATCGCCCCCGCCCGCCGCTTCGCGCGCGGCGGCGATCTGATCGACCCGAACAAAAATATCTTGGTTTTGTGCGTGCGCGAGTTCGGTACCCGAGGCCTTGATCCACATCTGCCCCCCACCTTTGATGCTCGTATTGCCGCCGGGCCCTTGGACCTGCAAGGGATTCTTTCCTAGCTTGGCCGAAAGGGCTCGGAAATCATCTGGCAGGGCAAGAGGCGTCATACCAGTTTTCCTTAAGAATGGCTCTTCATGAACTGGTATACGCGCCGCGACTGCGGCCCGGAGGTGAGCCACGAAAGCGCCTCGGGGTATAGGCGAAGGCCCCGCCCTGCGGTCGGGCTGAGCGAGCGAGTAGATACACCAATCCCAAAAGCCGAAACGCCAAGCGTTTCTGCCGTGAGACCCAGAATTTTCATGAATGGGTCACCATTTATGAAAATTGGTATCATTGCAGCGTATCGATCAAAAAATCGGGTTCGACATCAAAAGCGCGTGTCAAGGTACCCAAATCACCGCCATTGGAGAAATGATGGGCGTAGAGGCCACCGCAGACCAAGGCGGTGGCGCATCCTGCCGCAGCACCGCCCGCTATGTCGTGTTCCAAGCTGTCTCCCACCATCAAGATCTGTGTGAGGGGAACATGAAGATCGCGCGCAACAGACTCAAAGACAGCCACATGAGGTTTGCCGTAGTAGGTCACGTCGTGCCCTTGCTCCTCGAAGCGATGCGCCAAGGCACCAGGAGACATGACACTTAAGTCGTCACCGCGCGGGCTGCGGCGGTCTGGGTTGGAACAGATTAGCGCTTCGAATCTTTGGGTCAGCAAAGTCTCGAAGTCTGCCAGATGCGCCCCGTCGGGCACGCCCATGAGCAGGAGCACCTGCGCATCTTCGGGTGAGGGCGTAAAGCTGAGCGTTAGGCCTTCGGCCCAGCGCCGAGCGTCGCCTGGCGTGCGTTCGACGGCAAAACACTCAAGTCCTGCCATTTGCCGGGATCTCAGGTCGCGCCATAGAGCCTCGCCACTGGTCATAACCGCCTGGAACAGGCTAGGATCGAATCCCAGGTCCGCAATCCGCCGCAGATTGGGCGCGGCCCGTTTGCCGGAATTGGACAGAACGGCCATGGGAACGCCAAGAGACCGCAACCGTTCAAGGGTTTCAATGGCCCGTGGATAGGCGGTGTGACCCTGGTGCAGCACGCCCCATTGGTCAAAAACCAGTGCAGAAAATCGCTCGGCGATTTCCAGCAAGCTTTCGATCCGCTGCGTCACTGCAGCCTTTAGTGATCGGGCCTTGGCGGCACCAGCTCAGAGAGGTACGTCTCGGCCTCTGCGGCGGTCATGGCAGGAGCGGCTTTGGCGGCCGCCCCCGCAGGCATGTCGGCAAAGTAAAACGGGAAACCGGGAATGAACTGTCGGCGTTTGCGCAAAGGCATGCCTTCAAAAGGATAAACATCCGATTCGCCGCACGCGGCGTCGTGGCAGGCCAGGATGTAATCGGCGCGCTTGTCGATCTCTTCGACGGATTTCCAGCCTTCCACAGAGTTGACAAAGCGAGCTGGCACCCAATAGCGCCACATCTCGCTCGGGTTCGGTTCCAAATTGCGCGACTGAAAAATTGCGTCCCCACAAATGACGATGTCACCAGCGCTCGTGGCCACGCTGACTGCCATATGCCCGACCGAATGCCCAGGTGTATGGAACATGTTGATCCCTGGCAACACTTCGGTTTCTTGATCGACGGCCTCAAACACGCATCCCGCATAAGCAGGTTCTATATCTAAAATGCCGCATTCGTAGGTGCGGTAGTACAGAGGCAAGGGGTTGTATGCCATTTCGATCTCGGCCTTGGGCGCGATGTAGCGGGCGTTGGCAAACTCCTTCATATTCTGGACATGGTCCCAGTGCAGATGTGTGAAGACGATCGCGTCGATCTCGCCGGGTTCGACCCCCAACCGCTCGCGTAGGTGCAAGTGTACCTCAGTGGACCCGCGTTTTTCACATTTATGATGGTACTTTGTCGCCCGCGCTTCGTCGCACAAACCGGTATCTACCAAAATCTTATGATCACCCGTGTCGATATAGTAGCAATAGCATGGGTTCCAAATTTTTTTACCCGCCGGGCCCTTCCAGAAAATGTAGGTGCCCAAGTCAGCCTCCAGCCAACCCGTATTGATGGGATAAATTCGTGTGTCGGCAACGCCCATGCGAATCTCCTTGCTTCAGTTTTTCAATCCGAAAGCACAGCAAAGTATGCAAATCAATAAGTTTGTATACTTTTTGAACCAAATCCTCAAAGATTGGCGGCAAGGGCTTCCATATAGCTTCGTGTCATCTGAATGCGCATTTCTTCGGTCGCGATCTTGGTATCTTCGGAGAATATGCTGTCGAGCAGGCGATCGTGACTGTCGGCGGAATCGAGCAAGTCTTGCGCCGAGGCGAATTTCTTGGCCCGAAAGGGTCCGGTGCGTTGGCGAAACTCACTCGCGATTTCAGAAATAAAGCGGTTTCGGGTCGCCTTGTAGATCACTTGGTGGAAGGCCTCGTTGGCACGCAAATAGGCCGGAAAATCCCCTGCCTCAGCCGCGCTTCGGCATTGCTTCTGAGCGTATTCCAGCTCTGATCTCGATAGCAGCGTCAGGCGCTGGGACACGAGGCGCGCGCAAATCGTCTCTAGCTCCTGCATAGCTTCCAGCATTTCGCCTAGCTCCTCGCGGGAATAGGTGCGAACGTAAATCCCTTGACGCGTTTGCGATTGCAAAACGCCTTTGGCGACCAGTCCTGCAACAGCTTCGCGAATCGGTGTGCGCGAGCATTGAAATCGCGTTGCAAGCGCGACCTCATCAATCCTTTCTCCCGGTGAAAGGATGCCGGCGGAGACGTCAGCGATGAGTTCCGTTTCGATCTTGTCCGATGTTCGCATCCAATCCTCCCGAACTGCACATGAGCAGGGTGAGGATCGCCCAGCTCGCCGCAATCACAAGCGACCGCCTATCACAGTTTCATATCTAAATACACAACAAAATGATTTTGTATGTTTACATCAGACATCGAATACAATAGATCGAGCTTTTTGAAGTTTGGGGAGTGGAGTGTGCCGAGAGTAGAAATTGCTAACTTATGCAAAAGCTACGGCAGCTTGCAGGTTTTGAAGAATATTGATCTGAGCTTTGCGCCGAACGAATTCACTGTTCTCGTCGGGCCTTCCGGTTGTGGTAAGTCCACCTTGCTACGATCCATCGCGGGTCTGGAGAGCATTAGTGCAGGCGAAATCTACTTCGATGATCGCCCAATTAGCCAGTTGGAGCCCAAGGATCGAGACATCGCCATGGTGTTCCAAGATTATGCACTTTACCCTCATATGAACGTCGCCCAAAACATGTCTTTCGCCCTGAAACTAAGAGGCGTAAAGCAAGGGGAACGGATGCGTTTAGTGCGCGATGTTGCCGCGATTTTGGACTTGTCGGACTATTTGACGCGCAAGCCCGCTTGACGCGCAAGCCCGCTGAATTGTCGGGCGGTCAGCGCCAGCGGGTCGCCATGGGCCGGGCTTTGACTCGCGACAGTGGCACATTTTTGTTCGATGAACCCCTATCCAATCTCGACGCCAAGTTGCGCGGGCAGATGCGCGCAGAATTGGCGTTGCTGCGCAATCGTGTTCAGAAGAACTTCATTTACGTTACCCACGATCAAATTGAGGCCATGACTTTGGCGGATCGAATCGTGGTCATGAAGCAAGGAGTCATCCAACAACAAGGAACGCCGGAGGAGCTGTTTAAGAACCCGGCCAATATGTTTGTTGCGGGTTTTCTCGGCTCCCCTCCCATGAACTTCTTGCCGTCCAACGTGATGGATGCGGGCGGGATCTTGGCCTTGCAGGGTGAGGGTTTTTCGGTCTCGCTCTCAGCGCCTGTCGCAGCGCGCGTGCGCGACGCAGCTGTGAAGCAGGTCGTCGTAGGCATTCGCCCCTCTGACCTCGTGCTCGCGCAGGAGGCCTCGACGGAAAGGGCGGATCTGCTGCTCACTATGAAAATTCTGGTGTCTGAGTACATCGGGTCTCAATCGGTTTTGTTGTGCGACCTCTGCGGCGCGCAAATGCGCGTTGAGATCCAGTCTCTGGACCGAATCGCTTTGAATCAAACCGTTGATTTCAAAGTGTCTGCTAAGGAGCTTTATTTGTTTGATGAGCAAACAGGTGAAGCACTCTAACCCCTCAACTCAAAACAGGAGGTATCCATGTTGAAAAAACTCATCATGCTGGCCACGACGGGCCTTAGTGCCATGGGCGTCGCTGCTGTCACCCACGCCCAATCCGACCCCTACGCGGACTACCGCGGGCAAACCTTGATCGTGAACTTTCCAGCACACCCCCACTATGATGCGGTCATGGACATTTTACCTGAATTCACGGCGCAAACAGGAATCGAGGTGGAGGTCGATCAGCTACCCTATTTGCGCATGCGCGAGCGCCAAACACTCGAATTGGCGCAGGAGGAGGGCGAATATGACCTGATCGCCTACGTTGTATTCTCGAAAGCTGATTACGTTTACGCTGATCAACTGGAAAATCTCGCCAAGTATTTCATGAATCCCCGCCTGGCAGATCCCAACTACGATTCAGCAGATCTGATCGACGGATATGTCTATAATATTGGCTTTGCAGGGGGGGATCGAGGGTATCTATCTGGCGTCACAGGATCCCTTTTTGGGATCCCTTATGGCTCCGAGACCTCGATCTTGGGGTATCGAACCGACATTTTTGAAAAGCACAACTTGGAGGTGCCAGAAACCTACGAGGAAATGCTAGAGCTTGCGTGCCTCATCCCCGAATTGGAGCCGGGCATGGGCGGGCTTAGCTCACGTGCGGCCTCTGGCCACCATGCCTCCCATGCGTTCCTGTTGCACCTAGCCCCGCTCGGCGGGCGCATCTTTGATGAGGCCTGGAATCCAACTGTGAACAATGCCGCGGGCGTTGCCGCCGCCGAGGCGCTCAAGCAAATTGTCGATTGCGGGCCTGAAGGGGCAACCAGCTTTGGCTTTGGTGAGGCCTCAGGATCGTTCTTAAACGGGGACACGGCTATGTTCCTCGACACAACGGTTGTGGCAGGTCGTATCAACGATCCTGATGAATCGAACGTTGTCGGGAAAGTTGGCTGGGCCATGCATCCCATGGGTGTACGCCGGGGCAGTCAAACAGGGGGCTTTGGCATCGGCATTCCGGCCAATGCTGAAAACAAGGAAGCCGCCTTTTTGCTCATGCAGTGGTTAACCTCGAAGGAGGGGGACAAACTGGTAGCCCTCGCTGGTGGTAACCCGTCTCGGTTCTCGACGCACGCGGACCCCGAGGTGAACGCAGCTTTCCCACATATGGCGATCTTCGGTGAGGCCTTGGAACATGCCGATCCCGATTGGCGTCCGATCATCCCCGTATGGGGCCAGATCAATGCCGACCTCGGCACGACCCTGTCAAAGGTGTTGACCGAGGATCTCGATATTCAGGAGGCTCTTGACGGTGTCGCCGAACGGACCCGTCAGCTCATGGATGAGTCGGGCTATTACACCTGGCAATAATGTACTGACGACAACTTCCTCCCTAAACCGCTGGGGCTGTGCCCCAGCGGTCTTTCTTTATTCAGGAGGCCGACGCTATGGTTAGATCGCGACTGTCCCGCCTTGCGCCCTACGTGTTCATTGCGCCTGCGGCCTCCATCCTGATCCTGAGCTTAGCCTTTCCACTGCTCTATATGATTTGGGGTAGCTTTCGCGACTGGGATTCCAGTCAGCATATCGCGGAAACCGATTTTGTCGGTTTGCAAAACTATGTGCGACTTGTGGGCGATGCGGCTTTTCGGGAAAGCACGTGGGTCACCTTGCGCTTTGCCTTCATCGTCGTGTTTGCGGAGATGTTCATAGGTGTTGGTTTGGCGCTGCTGCTCGATCGCAATATTCGAGGCATATCGGTGTTACGGACCGTGTTCATTTTGCCTATGATGATCGCGCCCGTAGTGGTTGGCTTAATCTGGCGCTACATGTACCATCCAACGGTCGGGCCAATCAACAAAACGCTCAAGGCCTGGGGATTTGAGGGCGTCAATTGGTTGAGCGATTATCCCCTGACCGCCGTCATCGTCTCCGACATTTGGCAATGGACGCCCTTTATTTTCATTTTGTCCATCGCGGCGCTGCAATCGCTGCCTAAATCGGCGATTGAGGCGGCGCGGATTGACGGTGCTAGCACCTGGCAACAGATTCGGCACATTAAAATTCCGCTTATGATGCCGGTCCTGATCGTCACCTTGTTGCTTCGCCTCATTGACGCATTCAAGGTATTAGAAGTGATTTTGGTTTTAACGCGCGGCGGCCCTGGTCTTTCCACCGAGATTTTGTCCTTGCGGATCTGGCGCACGGCGACGGAATTTCGCGACCTGGGGACGGCGGCAGCCATGTCGAACCTGCTGCTGATTCTGCTGCTGGTTTTGACCCTTGGTATGTTCGCGTTCACTAAAATGCGCGAGCGGCAGCAGGCGCGTCTTGCCGCGCGTGTAGCGGAGGAGGAGATTTAAGTATGTTCAGCTTGTCGCAGTTTAACGTTCGCAATTCTTCCCTGCTGACCCTCATGGCGTTGCTGGTGTTCATGTCTTTGGGTCCGATCTACTTTATTTTCATCAACAGCTTTAAGTTGGACCGTGACATTATTTCGGGCGCGACAGGACTTTTGTTTATGCCCACGCTCAAGAACTATGAGACGGCTTTGTGCGATGCGCTCTGGTACATGCCCGATCATCTGCGCCGGTGCCCATTTAAGATCGGTGATTCGATCCTCAATTCGTTGATCATTGCACTCGTGTCCACGGTTTTGACCCTGGTTCTTGGCTGCATGGCCGCTTACGCTATCGTCCGCTTTCGCTTTATCGGCCGTGACTCCCTGTCCCTTTCCACCTTGATTCTACGCATGGTGCCGCCGGCGGTTCTTTTGGTTCCGGTGTTTGGGCTGTGGAACAATACCTTTTGCATCGACAAGGACACCGCCTTTGGCGCGTACCTGAAGGAGTTGTTCAACGAACGTGGCGACGTTTGCCTGGCGGGAACTTACAGCGGCATCATTTTGATTTATATCGCCATGAACTTGCCGTTTGTGATTTGGATTCTTCAGAGTTTCATCGTGCAAGTGCCCCGCCAACTAGAGGAGGCAGCCCGAATCGACGGCGCCGGGCCCTACCGAGTGTTTTTCATCATTGTTTTGCCTCTCATCCAGCCTGGCTTGGCTGCCGCTGCCATCTTCACCTTTCGCATTGCCTGGAATGAATTTTTGTTGGCTTCAGTGCTCGCTGACCGCAATACCCAAACCGTGCCTATGCTGATCGTGAATAATACTTCTGAATTCAACATCGAATGGGGGGTCATCATGGCCACGGGCATGTTGCTCGCCATCCCGCCGATCATTTTTACCCTGCTGGCGTCACGGCAGATCGTTACGGGCATGACCGCAGGTGCGGTCAAGGGTTAGCCCATGGCCGCAAAGGTCGCGCTGCTAGGAACTTGGGATACGAAAGCGCAAGAGCTGGACGCCTTGGCGCGAGCCCTGACGCGCGCAGGCGTCGAGCCCGTCAAACTTGATTTGTCGACTAACTCGCCCGTGACGGTGAGCAAGCGCGAACACTTGGATCGGGTCTTGGCTGCAGCACAGGGCAAAATGCAACAGTTGCAAGAGAGATGCGTGGCCTTCGTTGCCGTGGGCGGGGGAACGGGCGCTGAGCTGGCCTTAGCGCTGTTTCGGCACCTTGCCCCTATGAAGCCCAAGTTTCTGCTAGCGCCGCTAACGTTCGACCCGCGCGTGGCCACCAGCGGCATGTTGATAAGCTGCCTGTTTTCCCCCATCGATATTAAGGGATCGGGTCCTTTGCTGCTTCAGATGTTTGAACAGTTGGCAAGGCAAGTCGCCAGCCTCAAAGATGTTCCCGAACGGCCCAGGCAAGGGGGCGCACCGCGCCTGGCCATCTCCGTCCTAGGGGTGACCGACGCGGCGGCGAATCGCCTGCTTGCCGCGCTTGGCCCCGCGCAAAATCGGGCGTCCATTTTCCATGCCAACGGGTTTGGGGGGGTGGCCATGGGCCGGATGATCCAGGACCAAGCGTTCGATTTTCTGATCGACCTTACGCCCCACGAACTGACGCGCCATCTGATCGGCGGCGACCATGCCCCGCTTGCGGCGCGGTTGCAGGCCATGCGGACCTGCCCGTTGATTGCTTTGCCGGGCGGGCTCAACTTCGTCAGCCTCAGTCCCGCCGAGGCCTCGGCGCCTAACCTACGACAACGGCGGCGTTTTCACCACTCCGCCAACTTCACCCATGTGGCTCTGGCAGATGCGGAGATGGTCAAGGTCGCCAAGGCCTGGGCGCAACTCCTCAATGCCAACCCCCATCCTGCCCATCTGATCGTGCCCATGGGCGGATTTTCCAGCCAAGACGGCCCTGGCGGTTGCTTAGAAAATCTGCGCCTGCGCGAAATCTGCCTACAGACCCTCCAGGCCGAGCGCAGGCATTTCCATTTGCACCAACTCGACACCCATATTGCGGACACGCAAACGGCGCGCCTTGTCGCCGACCTATTCCGTCAATGGTGCGCCCAGCACCCCCCGCACTGAACAAGAGGAACCAACCGCGATGGCAGTCTCCAAGTCCGATCAAGAAGCCAAGGCGCAGCTGCTCATCTGGGCGGCGAAGCGATGCTTTGAGACCAAACTGCAAACCAACGCGGGGGGCAATCTGTCCATTCGCCTTGAAAACAATGACTCGATCCTCATCAAACCGTCGGGAATCGGCTTTAATGAATGTACCTCCGACAACCTGCAGGTGGCTCATCTAGATGGGAGCCTCGAACCGTCGCACTTTAGGCCGTCTAAGGATTTGGACTTTCACCTCGCCATCTACGCAGCGCGTCCAGAGATTCGGGCCATTGTCCATTGTCACAGCCCATGGGCCACAGGCTATGCCAGCGCAGGTCGTGAAATTCCTTGCTTAACCGTGCAAACCATCGAAAAAATTGGCCGCATGCCCTTGGTTCCCTTGTCCCCTGAGGGCGGCCCACAAACAGCAGAAGAAATTGGCCCAGTATTCACCGATCCACATGTTCAGGCCGCCGTTCTTGCCAACCACGGCACTATTGCCGTTGCAGAAAACATGCGGGGAGCTCAGTATCTAGCAGAAATAATCGAAGAAACAGCCCATATCGCCTTCGTCCGTGATACGCTGCGATCCTTGTCCAGCGCCACCGCTCCGCCTAGCATGCCAAGATTTGGCACGGCCCAAGAGGCCAAGGATAGTCGCATTTGAAGCCGTTCGTATTTGTATTGATACCCGTTCTCCTTAAAACAGACTCTTTATGAACTGGTATAGGGCCGCGACTGCGGCCCCCCCCAAGCGGGCTCCAAGCTCGAAGGGCGCAGGGAACGCCCGCGCCAAAAACAAGCGGCCCCGAGATCGGCGGACACGCGTCTCGGGGTATAAGCGAAGGGGAGGCGAAACGCGAAGCGTTTCTGCCGTGAGTATCCATGATAAATCAAGGGGCAATTTGTGACCATTTTCTGTTTTCCCGCAAGAGGGCATTTGCCAGCGTGATCAGCTTACGCATCACGGCGATGATGGCGACTTTTTTCGGCTTTCCGGCTTCGACAAGGCGGTTGTAGAAATCCTTTAGGTCTTCATTGTATCGCATGGCAACCAAGGAAGGCATGTAGAGGGCATTGCGTACAGGAGCTCTTCCCCCCTTGATACGGGCGACACCCTTAAGCGTTCCTGATTGGGATTGCATAGGAGCCAAGCCAGCTAGAGCGCCGATCTTTTTCTGACTGAGTGTGCCAAGCTCTGGCATGTTGGTCAGAAGGGATATGGCTGTTCGTGCCGCAATCCCTGGGATTGTGATCAAGATGTTAAAGCGTTCCAAGAGATCAGGATGGGCTTCGATGAGCTTCTTGGTCTTGAGGGTTAGCTGTTCGATCTCCTTTTCGAGGGTCTTGAGCATTCTCGTTGCAAGCCTCACAGCGGCCTTATCGGTAACGACTTTCTTCCTGTTGCTCCACTGCGTTTGCGTTTGCACAAGCCCTTGATGAAGACTTTGGTATTCTCCAAGAGTTTCAATGACTTCATCGCGTATCTTGGTGGGCTCAAGGGGGAGGGTTTGGCCCATGAGTGCCAGGATTTTCGCATCGACCTTATCGGTTTTTGCGAGTTGGCCGATGCTGTTGGCAAAGCATCGCGCTTGCCAAGGGTTGACCTTTG
Organism: Alphaproteobacteria bacterium; assembly: GCA_965228345.1. Classification (GTDB taxonomy): domain Bacteria; phylum Pseudomonadota; class Alphaproteobacteria; order UBA7985; family UBA7985; genus CAXQZM01. The sequence goes on from CBDDHH010000004.1 coordinate 929,782, forward strand.
CGTAAGCGATTTGGGCTTGAGCAAGGCCACGTTCCAAGGCTCTGTGATAGAAGCCAGTTGCCTCAAAAACGACCAGGCAATCAGGAAGCTTGCTCAAGGTCTTGATGAGAGCCTTAATCCCGCAAGGGGTATTGGGCTTGCAGCTATGGTTTTGGCCATTTGACACAAAAATATCGAATTGGGCTTTTGAAACATCAATTCCGATGGTAACTTGTGACATCTTTCCGTTCCCTTTCTTGTCATACGGGACGCACAGCTGGCTCCCTAGTATCCATTCGGGCCACTTGTAGGAAAGACGGGGTGATCAAACTCACGAACGGTGCCTGCAACGCAGCACCTAGACACGAACGATCCAGCCCCGCCGCCGATTTGGGGGTGGCCACCCCCAAATCGGCGCGTCAAGCTTACCACAAATGATCTAGCATCGCGGCAAGAAAACGCTCATATTCCATTAGACAAGACACGAAACGGTCATGAAAAGGTCACTTTTTATGACCGTTGGTATAAGACCTGCCAACAAAGGGTTCAGGCTCGGGGATCTCTGGCAGTGTGCCCCCCTCGACGTAGAGGTGCCGACCCTGACCCTGATCTTCAAACCGAAGCCCCAGCGCGTTTGCGGGCCGAAGGGAGCCTAGGCGGTCGCCCCATTCGATCAGCGCCAAGCCGTTTTCGAGGATTGGCTCCAGGCCCAGATCCCAGATCTCCTCAGGGTTGGTAAGGCGGTAAAGGTCAAAGTGCCCCACCATTCCAAGGGCGCGTACGTAAGTTTGCACTAGGGTATAGGTGGGGCTGGGGACGGGTTCTTGAGCGCAAGACTCCCCCTTGGGCCCGGGAAGGGCTTGGATGAGGGCGCGGGCGAAAGTGGATTTTCCTGCACCCAGGGGGCCGTCCAGCAAGATGACTTGGCGGGGGCGTAGTTTTGGGGCCAGGGCCTTGGCGGCAGCGATGGTGGCGAGTTCGTTCGCCAAAAACTGGCTTTTAAGCAACCGATTTCACCCAGGCTAAGTCTTCTGCCGTCAGTCGTGCGCCGAAAATTTGGATGATGGCGGCGGCGGCGGCAGAACCGAGCAAGGCGCAGGTCTGCAAGTCCTGACCATCGGTCAATCCATATAGAAACCCAGCAGCAAACAGATCGCCAGCTCCGGTTGTGTCGACGCGATGCTTGACGGGTATGATGGGGCAGGGAAGGGTCTGGGTCGCAGTGATGGTTTCCGATCCCTTGACCCCTTTGGTGAGCACAGCAATTTCTACCTTGCCTCGGATCTGTTCGCGCGCGTCGGCGTAGTCGCATTGGTAAAGCGCACAGATTTCATCAGCGTTGGCGAACAAGATATCGATTTTGCGTTCGATCAGCTGCTTGAACTCGTCGCGAAACCGCTCGACACAAAAGGGATCCGATAGGGACAGCGCGGTTTTTTGGCCTGCCTTGTGCGCCAAATCTATGGCCTTGCGAAAGGCGGCTTTGGCCGCCTCCATATCCCATAAGTATCCCTCCATAAAGGTCACAGCAGAATTTTGCACAATCTCTGGGTCGATGTCGTCGGGCCCTAAGTTCACACAGGCGCCCAAGTAGGTGTTCATAGTGCGTTGATGATCGGGCGTGACGAAAATCAAGGAGCGGGCGGTTGCAGGACCCTTGCTCGCCAATGCGGTGCTAAAGTGCACCTGCGACCGACGCATGGATTCCGCAAAGGCTCGCCCCAGAACGTCGTTCTTGACTTTGCCGATGTAGGCGGAGCGGGCACCTAGCCCGGCGAGGCCAACAGCCGTATTTCCCGCTGAACCTCCGCTTTCCTCGACCCTCCTAAGCATCACAGACGTGAGATAGTCGGCGCGAGCCTCATCAATTAGGGTCATGCTGCCCTTGTTCAGGTCGAACTCTGCCACTGCGCTTTCGGGGGCCTCCGACAAAACGTCAACAATGGCGTTGCCGATGGAACAAACGTGGAATGGGAGCGAAGGGTTCATAAGCAGGGACCAGTAGCTGTTTTGCCCCGCCGATGAAAACCCCTTGACCTTCACTTATACCAGCGGCGATTTAGAATGACTCTTATGATCGCTGGTATAAGGGCCGCGACTGCGGCCCTATACCAGTTCATAAAGAGTCTGTTTTAAGGAGAACTGGTATTAGGGCAGGCCTTGATTGTCAGATTCCAAGGTCAAGTGGCGGTTAATCCAGGCATTGTTGATGAGGCCGAAGCAGGCCCAAACGATGACGGTAACGGTTCCCCCTTTCGAAAGGAGCGCCAGCGGCATCCCTACAACGGGGAGGAGGGATAGGACCATCATGAAGTTGATGGTCGCATAGAGGCCAAAATTGACGGCGGCGCCGAGGGCGAGAAGCCGAGTAAATTGTGCCTTGCACGAAACTGCAACGCCAAATCCAAACAGCACCAGGGTCGCGATTAGGGCAAGTAAGGCCAGGGTCCCCGCGAGGCCAAATTGTTCGGCATGGACCGCCAAAATCATGTCGTTGTAGGGTTCGTAAATGATCAGCGATTGCAATTGCGGGGCTTGCAATGGCCCATGGCCCCAGACCCCGGCGCCGCCGATGGCAATGCGGGCTTGGCGAGGCTGGTCGCAAGGGGACGCATCGGCCAGGCGTTCAATTTCCGCGTCGTCCAAGACAAAGCAGGTCAGCCGATCGACTTGGTAGGGCTTTAAGAATTGGTTGGGCCCGCGGATGAGAACCGTGCCTAAGCCCACAATGAGGAGGCCCACTAGAATCACAAACCACCAGCGAATGCCCGAACACAAGATCATGAGACCCATCAGTAACAACAGCTTAAGTGTGGTGCCGAGATCAGGCTGCTGGAAAATTAAATAGGCCATGGACCCTATGATAAGGGCGGGGGGGATCAACCAAAGCGGATTGCCCAATTGCTCATGACTGCGGTTTTCCAGGTAGGAAGCGAGATAGACGACCAAGGCAGCTTGCGCGATTTCTGACGGCTGCAAGGTGAAACTGCCGACACGCATCCAGCGGGTCGATTGGTTGAACTCCAACCCAAAATTTTGCACGATGAGCAACAAAATGAGGGCCGTCATTGCGCCCAGGAAGGCCAGTTGGCGCAGCAACCGCACGTCGATTAGTGAGACAAGTACGAAAGCCACGAGGCCAACCGCCATATGCAGCATGTGCTCCCAAAAAAAATTGTTCGGTGTGGTTTGCCCGACAACATATTGGTTGAAAAGGCCAACGCCAGACACGACCAAGACGAGCATGAGAAGTGGCCAGTTGAAGCGGTTGAGCCGATCTGAAAAGGTCGTCGTGGGCAACCGTCGGGCCTCCAGCTCCACCCAGGCATTTAGATCGCGGAGGGCGGCGGTCATATGAGCTTTCCTGCGACGTAGCGAGCAAGAGTTGAGGACAGCAGGTTGCGCGCCACAGGCGCTGCTGTGGCGGAACCCGAGCCGCCATGTTCGATCACAACAGACGCTGCAAACTGGGGGTCCTCTAGCGGGGCAAAGCCGACGAACAGAGCGTGGTCTCGCTTATCATAGGGAATGTCCTCGTCGATTTCCTCGGACTCGTTGGGGGGCAATGCTGTGACTTGAGCAGTACCCGTCTTGCCCGCAATACGCCAAATTTTTCCCTCTGGTCCCCAAGGTAATTCTAGAGAAGAGCTGCGAGCTGTGCCCGTGTCCGAGTTAACTACTTGCGACATGGCTTGGCGGATAAGTTCGAGGTTTTGCGGTTGAAAGCCCAGGGACTCCTTTGCGTCAAAGAACCCGTCGGTGCGCACAAAGTGCGGTCGCACAGCATAGCCACCGTTGGCGATGCTTGCGGTCATGGCCGCCAGCTGCAAGGGGGTTGTCAGCATGAAGCCTTGGCCAATGGCAAATTGGATTGAGTCCCCGATCACCCACGGTTCTCCTCGATTGCGTTCTTTCCAGGCGCGTGAAGGTAAGAGGGCGGTTGACTGTTCGAAGAAGTTTTCGATCATGGCGGTCCCAAAGCCAAACTTGGCCGCTACCCGCCGCATCTGTTCTAATTGCAATCGCGTTGCCATTTCATAGTACCAAACGTCGCAAGACTCGCGCAAGGCACCGAGCATATCGACATCGCCGTGGCCGCGACGTTTCCAGCATCGAAATCGTTGTCCTGACACTTCGTAGTAGCCAGGGCAGTTAATGGTTGTAGAGGGGTCAAAGCCCGCCTCTAAAGCCGCTAACATGCCGACCATTTTGAACGTGGAACCGGGCGGGTAAGAGCCCTGACTAGCGCGGGCAAACAGGGGCTTGTGAGGATCGTCCAAGTAGGCCTGATAGGCAGGAGTGCTGATTCGTGGAACGAAATCATTGCCGTTGTAGGATGGTTGCGAGGCCATGGCGAGAATTTCGCCGTTATGAATGTTCAGCACCACCGCTGCCGCCTCGGGGTGCGGGGAGATCAGCCCTACGGCCGCGCGCTGAAGTGGTAAATCGATTGTAAGCCTAAGGTCCTGACCCTTGATCGGCTGTATTACGCCCAACTCCTTTAGCTTGCGCCCACCGCCTGTGATCTGCCAGGTACGCCGACCGGCGATGCCGCGCAGGGTAGGATCGTAAGCACGCTCGATGCCCGTCGCCCCAATCCGCGCGCCGGGGAGGGCGAGCATGGGGTCACTGTCGGAAAACAAGTCTTCGCGAAACACGCGCCGCGTGTAGCCCAGGACATGGGAGAGGGAGGCAAAGGTTGCCGCCTCTTCGCCGCTTGCCTCGTCATCGTCTGCGCCTTCGTATTGGCGCTGAAAGCGGGTTGTGATCTCAACAAGCGGCATATCGGCTAAGGAAATTTGCACTAGATCACGTTGCGTGCTGGAAATATTGTCCATCAAAGTCACAAACCGTTCTTGGGCGAAATCGACGGCGATGGCGTCGGTGTCGCGACCATCGAACTCCTGGGCGTAGATAAGGCGCGCGAGGTCGATAAAGTCGGCGGATTCTTGGATCCTTGGCGGCAGCAGCGCGAGTTGTCGCAAATAGAACTCAGCGGGGATAAGGCGCAGGGCAAAGTCCAAATCCAAGCGAATGCGCGTTTGCGTCGTTTCGTCCAAAGTGAATTTGCGTGCGAAGCGCGCGAGATTTTCCTTTGGGGGACCGTCGCGCTGAGGTGGCGGGTTGGGATAGTCGCGAATGCGCAGCACCACGACCCGGTTGCTACGGTTGAATGCGAGGGCACGACCCGAACGATCGGTGATGCTGCCGCGCTGAGGCAGGGTATATTCGTGCTTTGTGATAACGTTGCGGCCTTGGGCCGCCAGTTCCGCCGCGCGATCAACTTGCAGTCTATAAAGTTGCGAGCCAATGAGCCCAAACGCCCCGAGTTGCGCGCCGGCCAATAGCAAAGTTCGGCGAGTAAAGACCGCGCCCCGCGATATGGGAGGCGGCTGGGCGAACTTGCGGTCCATGGATCAGCGTTGGGCCTGCCCCTGGGCCGAGGGGGCAGGTAACAGGCGATTGACCGCCCCCAGCAGCAGGTAGAGGCCCAAATAGGCCAGGTTTGTGGTTAAAAAAATTTGCAGAGATTTTAAGATCGCGGGCAGGAGGGCTTGGTCGAAAACCGGAGCGGTAGCGAGGACTGAGAAAAGAAACTGGATCATCACCAAAGCTGCCATGGCGAGCGCGAACACCCCCCAGTTGAAAAGCACGCCGAGTGAAACCAGTTGGGACCCCTGCGACTTGGCGAGCAGGGCAAAGACCATATAGGCAGCGCCTTGGGTTCCTAGTGCGCTAACGTCCAGAATGTCCGCCGTTAAGCCGAGGCCAAAGACGAAAATCAGCGGCACGAAAGACGGCTGATAAACGCACCAAAAAAAAAGGACGGGGGCCAGAACGTCGGGGATGAATAAGCGATTGAGATCGGTTGCCCAAGGGACGATACCTGCGATCAGCGCGAGAATCAGTGTTAGGGGCACCACAAGACCTGCGAGAAAGCGTGGCAAGAGTGGGGCGGACGCCATCTCATTGGCCAACATGTCCAAGGCCTGCGGCGTCATGGTGATGAGACTCCGCTGGGCTCAAGTCCCTCAACCTGTTGATCCAGAGGCTCGGTCAAAACGACTTGCACAAACTCGTTCAACCCTGGTGTCTCGAGTGCGGCGGGCAAAACGCGGATTTCGGGCACAACTTGGGTCACTTGCCCGACGTAGAATAGGAAGGGAAAGTCAGGATCAATGGTGGAGGTTGTGACTCGGTCGCCGACGCGAATGGTTCCTGGGAGACCTTCCTCCGTTGTCAAGGTCAGCAACGGGCCATTTTGCCCAAAAACGGTGGCCCGAATGCGGAATTCCCCGACCAGGACCGGAAGAGCGGAATCTTGACTGGTCAGCAGGCGAACGCGAGAGGCGTTGTTCCCAACTGATTGCAAACGCCCGAGCAAGCCCTTGCGCGTTATCACCGCCAACCCAGGGCGAATGCCACCTGTCGCGGCGGGGAGGGCGCGCCCGTCGTCTTCGCCGACATTGAGGATCAGGCTAGCAGTGAACAAGTTTGACCCCTGCCCGAATACGCGGGCAGTTACATAAGTTTCTAGCCCGTCAGGCGGCAGATTAACGTTGGCACGTAGATTGCTAATCAGCGCGTCCCGGCGTGCCAACTCCAGCCGCAAAAAATCACGTTCTGCGGCGATCGAGTCCGACTTTATGGCCAGTTCGGTTGCCTGCACGTAGGCCTGAAAGCCTCGAATCCCCTCTTGGCCCCACTGGACCGGCCTGCTGGCAAAGACCACCAAGGGTGCAAGCAAGTCCGTTGTGCTGACCCTCAGGGCCTCAATTCGATCGGGAAACAGCCGATCGGCGGCGAGGCCCAGGCCGCAGAGCAGGAATAGAACAACCGTCAAAAAACGCTGGAACCAGATGGCTAGGGGGCTGATCTCGTCCTGGGATCGGGGTCGCCGAGCGTTCATGGCGGTTTAGATGTTCTGCAGCAGAACAGATCTAAGGTTTCGCATCTCCTCCAAGCTACGTCCTGTGCCCAGGACAACGCATAACAGGGGATCATCGGCCACGGCCACGGGCACGCCCGTCGCGTGGCGCAACACAAAATCAAGATTGCGCAGCAGCGATCCGCCTCCGGTCAAAACAATGCCTTTGTCGACGATATCGGCGGCCAATTCCGGGGCCGTGTTTTCCAGGGCGATGCGTGTTGCCTCAACAATTTCTCGAACTGGCTCTAGTAAGGCCTCAGAAACTTGCTGTTCGGAAATAGTAATTTCCTTGGGCACGCCCTTGACCAAGTCCCGCCCTTTGATCTCCATGGTTCCGCCGACGCCGTCCTCTGGCGGGCAGGCGGACCCGATCAATTTTTTGATACGCTCGGCAGAGGCTTCGCCCACCAACAAGTTGTGCGCGCGGCGCATATAGTTGACGATCGCCATATCCATCTTATCGCCACCAACCTTGGCGGAGCGGGCATAGACGATCCCCCCAAGGGACAGCACCGCGACTTCAGACGTGCCACCCCCGATGTCGACGACCATAGACCCCGTTGCTTCGGTCACCGGCAAGTTGGCGCCGATCGCGGCGGCCATGGGTTCTTCGATCAGCATGACGCGGCGCGCGCCGGCGTTTTCCGCGCTTTCTTGAATCGCCCGGCGTTCGACAGCCGTGGAACTGGAGGGGACACAAATCACCACCTGTGGGGAGGCAAAGGAGCGTTGGCCATGGACCTTGCGGATGAAATGCTTGATCATTTCTTCGGCCACGTCAAAATCGGCTATGACCCCATCGCGCAAGGGCCGAATAGCTGAAATGTTTCCGGGGGTTCGGCCCAGCATCATCTTGGCCTCATCGCCGACTGCCAGCACCTGCCGGCGGCCCCGAACTTCGGCTATGGCAACGACCGAGGGCTCGTTTAGGACAATACCGCGTCCCCGGACGTAAACCAGCGTATTCGCCGTCCCCAGATCCATGGCCATATCAGCCGAAAGCATGCCTAAAATACGTCCGAGCATGGGTTTCACCTAGGGCCCTACCTAAGGAAACACAAGGGAGAGTTCAGGGGCGCCCCGGGCACGGCTAATACCAGCGGCAATTATGAATGGCTCTTATGATCGCTGGTATTAGGGCCGCGACTGCGGCCCCCGTAGCGGCCCCGAGATCGGCGGACACGCGCCTCGGGGTATAAGCGAAGGGGCGGCGAAACGCGAAGCGTTTCTGCCGTGAGTATCCATGATAAATCAAGGGGCAATTTGTGACCATTTTCTGTTTTCCCGCAAGAGGGCATTTGCCAGCGTGATCAGCTTACGCATCACGGCGATGATGGCGACTTTTTTCGGCTTTCCGGCTTCGACAAGGCGGCTCTAAGAAATCCTTTAGGTCTTCATTGTATCGCATGGCAACCAAGGAAGGCATGTAGAGGGCATTGCGTACAGGAGCTCTTCCCCCCTTGATACGGGCGACACCCTTAAGCGTTCCTGATTGGGATTGCATAGGAGCCAAGCCAGCTAGAGCGCCGATCTTTTTCTGACTGAGTGTGCCAAGCTCTGGCATGTTGGTCAGAAGGGATATGGCTGTTCGTGCCGCAATCCCTGGGATTGTGATCAAGATGTTAAAGCGTTCCAAGAGATCAGGATGGGCTTCGATGAGCTTCTTGGTCTTGAGGGTTAGCTGTTCGATCTCCTTTTCGAGGGTCTTGAGCATTCTCGTTGCAAGCCTCACAGCGGCCTTATCGGTAACGACTTTCTTCCTGTTGCTCCACTGCGTTTGCGTTTGCACAAGCCCTTGATGAAGACTTTGGTATTCTCCAAGAGTTTCAATGACTTCATCGCGTATCTTGGTGGGCTCAAGGGGGAGGGTTTGGCCCATGAGTGCCAGGATTTTCGCATCGACCTTATCGGTTTTTGCGAGTTGGCCGATGCTGTTGGCAAAGCATCGCGCTTGCCAAGGGTTGACCTTTGCGTAAGCGATTTGGGCTTGAGCAAGGCCACGTTCCAAGGCTCTGTGATAGAAGCCAGTTGCCTCAAAAACGACCAGGCAATCAGGAAGCTTGCTCAAGGTCTTGATGAGAGCCTTAATCCCGCAAGGGGTATTGGGCTTGCAGCTATGGTTTTGGCCATTTGACACAAAAATATCGAATTGGGCTTTTGAAACATCAATTCCGATGGTAACTTGTGACATCTTTCCGTTCCCTTTCTTGTCATACGGGACGCACAGCTGGCTCCCTAGTATCCATTCGGGCCACTTGTAGGAAAGACGGGGTGATCAAACTCACGAACGGTGCCTGCAACGCAGCACCTAGACACGAACGATCCCGCCCCGCCGCCGATTTGGGGGTGGCCACCCCCAAATCGGCGCGTCAAGCTTACCACAAATGATCTAGCATCGCGGCAAGAAAACGCTCATATTCCATTAGACAAGACACGAAACGGTCATGAAAAGGTCACTTTTTATGACCGTTGGTATGAGACCTGGGCGTCTGCGAGGTTGCACGAGCGTTTGGCTGGGCGGACGCAAAAAAAGATCGGGCCTACTTGTTTTTTATTTCTATAATTTTAGATATGTCGAAATGAATGCAGAAACCCCCCCTATAGATCTTGGTCATGATCCCTCCTTGCACGCCAAAGGCACATGGGGGAGTAACTTGTCTCGTAGTGCCCTTCAGCTTGCGGCTTTGGGCTCGGAGCCGCGCTTGAGGCTGTTTCGCTTGCTTGTGGTGGCGGGGCAAGATGGGCTGAAGACGGGCCGCATATCCGATCGCTTGGGTATGGCGGGATCAACCCTCAACCACCATCTTGTGACCTTAGAGTCCGCAGGACTCATTGAGCGGGTGCGCGAGGGTCGCCATATCCGTTGCTACGTCTGTGGCGCAGCGATGGACCAGTTGATTGCCGATTTGACCCGCAATTGTTGCGTGGGTTTTGAGGAGGATTGCCCTCATGTCTGACGCTCTCGCATCTCGCACGCCCGTTCCTTTCGCGAAAATCGACTGGACTTGGGTCCTCATCGCGTTCAGTCCGCTGCTTTGGGTTGTTTTAGAGGCGCAGGGCTATGCGCTCATCTATTCGCCCCATGCTCATTCGGGCGGGCATGCGGGTCATGTCCACCTTACCCAGATTAGTCAGCCGGCTTTTGTTCTCGAGTCACTGATCTACATCGCCCCGTTTTTCGCCATCGCAGTGGGGATTGGGGCCTATGCCGTAGCCTCGGACGCGTCGGAACTTGTCAATCGGGCGTTCCGTTACAATCAACCACTGGCCGTTGCTTTGGCTGCCCTTGCGGGGACCTTTTCGCCCTTGTGTTCGTGTGGGGTAATCCCCTTGATTGCAGCCATGCTAGTGGCGCGGGTGCCCTTGGCGCCGATTATGGCCTTTTGGTTGGCAAGCCCGCTGATGGCACCTGAACAATACGCCATTACAGGGCACTTCTTGGGGTTTGATTTTGCCTCGACCAAGATGATGTTGGCGCTGTTGATCGGTGCCGTCGGCGGTTATACCACCTACGCTCTGTCCTTCCGTCTTGATTTGTCGGCGGGCGCTGTGCTTCGCACGGGCCTCCTACCCAAGTCCTGTTGCGACAGCGGTGCGAAGGCAGGAAGCAAGCCCCTAGTCTGGCAGTTCTGGAACGAGGCACCACGGCGACAGATGTTTCTTGCCAGCGCCCGTTCGACGACCCTGTTCCTGGGCAAATGGCTCACTCTCGCCTTTGTGCTGGAGGCGCTGATGCTCCAACTCAACCTAGTCGCGCCGCTCGTGAATTGGCTAACGGGTTTAGGGGCCTTGACAGTACCCTTGTCGGCGCTGGTGGGCATCCCAGCGTACCTGAACGGTGACGCAGCGCCCGCGCTCGTCGCGACCTTTGTTCAGCAGGGATTGCCGCAGGGGGCGGCCATGGCCTTCCTAATTGGCGGCGGGGTCACATGCATCCCCGCTGCCGTCGCTGTTTGGTCGTTGGTCCGCCCGCCCGTTTTTGCGCTCTACCTGGTCTTTGGCCTTGGCGGCGCGATCTTGGCAGGTTTGGCCACGGGCCTAATTTTGTAGCTCCAGCGCCTTGGGCACATGACGGTGGGATTTGACCCCTAATACCAGCGGCGATTTAAAATGACTCTTTTATTCGCTGGTATAAGGGCCGCGACTGCGGCCCCCGTAGCGGGCTCCAAGCCCGAAGGGCGCAGGGAACGCCCGCGCCAAAAACACGCGGCCCCGAGATGAGCTAAGAAAGCGCCTCGGGGTATAAGCGAAGGCCCCGTCGCGCGGTCGGGCTGAGCGAGCGGCGCGAGCGAGGTGAGACCGCATCAAACAGGCGAAACGCGAAGCGTTTCTGCCGTGAGACACGAAACGGTCATGAAAAGGTCACTTTTTATGACCGTTGGTATAACTTGTTCAGGGCGTTGATATAGGCGCGCGCAGAAGCGACGAGGGTATCGTAGTCGGTCCCCTGGCCGTTGATGGTCTTACCATCCTCTTCCAATCGCACCCTTACCTTGGCTTGGGCGTCGGTTCCGCCGGTGACGGCCGCCACCTGATAGACTTTCAATGACGGTTCTGAGCCCGAGATTGATTTGAGCGCCTTAAATATGGCGTCCACGGCCCCCGAGCCCTCTTGCGCCATCGTTTTGATTTCTCCGTCGATTGTAACGCTTAGGTCGATTTGGGCGGTGCCGTGTTCGATGGAATGGACTTTGAGGCCTTGGAATTGCACGCGGTCATTGACCCGAACGGCAGCATCATCGACCAGGGCGATCAGGTCTTCGTCGGTGATCTCTTTTTTGTGATCGGCTAGGTCCTTAAACCGAGTGAAGGCATCTTGAAAGGCCTTATCCCCCAGATCGTCGTAGCCCAGTTCTGCCAATTTGGATTTGAAGGCATGGCGACCAGAATGCTTGCCCATGACCAAGTTAGATTCGGTCCAGCCGACGCTTTCGGGCGTCATGATTTCGTAGGTCTCGGCGTTTTTCAACATGCCGTCTTGATGAATACCCGATTCGTGGGCGAAGGCGTTGGCGCCAACGATAGCCTTGTTGGGTTGTACGCTAAAGCCTGTGATTGAGGCCAGTAGGCGACTGGCCCGCACCAGTTTTGTGCTATCTATTCCCGTGGTAAAGGGCAAGCGATCGTGGCGTGTTTTCAGCGCCATGACCACTTCTTCTAGGCTGGCATTGCCCGCACGTTCACCAATGCCGTTGATGGTGCATTCAATTTGGCGCGCGCCCGCAAGAACGCCGCTCAGGGAGTTGGCGACGGCAACGCCCAGGTCGTTGTGACAGTGGGTGGAAAGGGTGCAGTCGTCCAGGCCGGGAACACGCTCCAACAACATGGCGATCAGCCGCGCGTATTCATCGGCGACCAAGTAGCCGACCGTATCGGGGATGTTGATGGTCGTGGCGCCGGCTTTGACCGCCGCTTCGACCGTGCGACACAGGAAGTCGGTTTCGGTTCGGGTGCCGTCCTCGGGTGACCATTCGACATCATCGGTTAAATTGCGGGCGTAGGTGACCGATGCTCGTACGCGTTCCAGAACTGTGTCAGGGTCCATCCGCAGCTTGTACTTCATATGGACGGGACTGGTCGAGATGAAGGTGTGGATACGCCCACGTTCGGCGTGCCGCAAGGCGTCCCAAGCGCGATCCATATCTCCTTCGGCCGCGCGGCAAAGCCCGGCCACGGTGGCGCGCTTGGTTTGTTTGGCGATGGCCTGGACCGCCTCAAAATCACCCTTGGAGGCGATGGGAAACCCCGCTTCAATAATGTCCACGCCCATTGAGTCGAGCAATTCGGCAAGGGCGAGCTTTTCCTCTAAATTCATGGAACAGCCCGGGGACTGCTCGCCGTCACGCAAGGTGGTGTCAAAGATGAGAACGCGATCCGCGTCGGTTTGAGAAGTTGCTGTCATGGTGAAAGACCTTTAGAATACGGGGCCAGAAGCCCCTCTTGAAATCGCTTGTGTATGAAAGTCCCCTGCCCGATGCCCCAATCGAGGGGCATGCTCCCCGGTCAGGGGCGACTTAGGTCTAGATCTAGCAAAAAGACGAGGCCAAGGGTGGACGCGCGCGGCGCGTCGCAAAGCACAAAAGGTCCCAAGCTGGCCATATGCCCGCTCTGCTGCAGCGGCAAGACAAAGTCAAGGCGGCAAAATCAATGGGGAAACTCATTCCAATTCTTATATCAGTTCCTAAAGAGTCAATTTTAAGGAAAACTGCTCTCAATGAGGTCGATGGACGACAAACTGTCCCAAATCGATCAGGAGCGACTTAAGCGGGCTCGCCGGAATGCAATCCAGAGCCCCCAGGGCTGTATCGGCGGCGGCGGCGGCCCGGTCCAAGGTTTCTTGAATCGTCCCGCGGGTGTCCAAAAATGCCGTGGCCTGATCAAGATCGCCGTCCTCTTGCTTGAGATCTCGGATCGTTCGGTGCCAGAACGCCCGCTCGCCCGCGTCGCCAGCTGCATAAGCCAAAATCACAGGTAAGGTAACTTTGCCTTCGCGGAAATCATCGCCGGCTGCCTTGCCCATGTCGGCAGACTTGGCCCCATAGTCGAGGGCATCGTCGGCCATTTGGAAAGCAAGGCCCAGGTTGGCACCGTAGGTCGCAAGTGCGGCAACCTGATCCCTGGCTGCGCCACTGACAAGCGCGCCAACGTGCGTGGCGGCGGCAAACAAGGCGGCGGTCTTGGCGCCGATCACCGCCTCGTAGTCGGCAACCGTGGTGGCCAAGTCTCGCGTGGTGCGGAGTTGATGCACTTCCCCCTCGGCAATCTTTGCCGAGGCCGCAGACAGGACCCCCAAGACATCAAGGCGGTCGACCTTGACCATCAATTCAAAAGCGCGCGAAAACAAAAAGTCCCCGACCAAGACGGGCGCCTTGTTACCCCAGACCTGGTTGGCCGTCGCGGTGCCCCGACGTAAGTCAGACCCGTCAACGACATCGTCGTGCAACAAGGTGGCGGTATGGATAAATTCCACCGCCGCCGCCAGTTGGCACGCGGCCTTTGAATCCGGGGCCCCGCCCAGATGCGCCGCCGCTAAAGTCAGCAGCGGACGCACACGCTTGCCACCCGAGGCGACAAGGTGCTCACCGATTTGCGGAATCAAGGCAACGTCCGAACGCATGTGGTGCAAGATTAGGGCATCAACCTCCGCCATTGGATCGGCCAGATGCTTTAGGAGCGAGAGGACAGGGGTATCGCCCATGGAGCCCGCCCTTAAAGCCGTTCGCATTTGTGCTGATGTGGTTGAATGGCTTTATGTCCTTTGTTGGCGCGAATGATTCATAAGTCAGCCCGACTTGACCTTCCCTCTAGGGCGCTTTGTCGCGAAGGACTAGCGATTAAGGAGAGCTAATACCAGTTCACCTTAAAACAGACTCCTTATGAACTGGTAGTGGGCCGCGACTGCGGCCTCCCAAGCGGGCTCCAAGCCCGCAGGGCGCAGGGAACGCCCGCGCAGGAAAGGGTTGGGCTCCAAGCCCGCAGGGCGCAGGGAACGCCCGCGCAGGAAAGGGTTGGGCTCCAAGCCCGCAGGGCTCCAAGCCCGCAGGGCGCCGCCCGCAGGGCGCAGGAAAGGGTTGGGCTCCAAGAACGCCCGCGCAGGAAAGGGTTGGGCTCCAAGCCCGCAGGGCGCAGGGCTTTAGTCAACTGCCGCGACTTGGGCGCGCAAGTGGTCGGTGGCGAGTTGGTTGCGTTGCCTGCGCGATAGGCGCTGGGATGCGGACTTGAGCTGCCCGCACGCGGCCATGATGTCCTCGCCCCGGGTTTGGCGCACAGGCGCCGAAAGGCCTGCGCTGACCACTAGGTCTTGGAATCGTGCAATGCGCAGCGGGTCGGAACAGGCGTAGGGCGAGCCCGGCCAGGGGTTAAAGGGGATCAAATTGACCTTAGCGGGGATGCGCGCCAGCAGCTTGACGAGACGCCGGGCGTCGGCGTCGCTATCGTTGACTCCTTTGAGCATCACATACTCAAAGGTGATTCGCCGCGCATTGGAAACGCCGGGATAGGTTCGACAAGCGTCCAGCAAGACTTCCAGCGGGTATTTCTTGTTGATCGGCATGATCTCGTCGCGCGTATCGTTGTCGACGGCGTGCAAAGACACGGCCAAATTGACATTGAGTTCGGTCCCGCAACGGCGCATTTCGGGCACGACGCCCGAGGTCGATAAGGTGATTCGGCGCTTTGATAGGGAGAGGCCTTCGCCGTCCATCAGGATTTGCAGGGCGGTTTTGACCTCGTCGTAGTTGTAGAGCGGTTCGCCCATGCCCATCATGACGACGTTGGAAATCAGGCGCGTGCCCCCTGACGGCGTTGGCCACTCGCCAAAGGCATCGCGGGCCAGCATGAACTGGCCCAAAATGTCCGCAGCGGTCAAGTTGCGCACCAGCCGCTGCGTGCCCGTGTGGCAGAATTTGCAGGTGAGGGTGCAGCCGACTTGTGAAGAGACGCACAGGGTGCCCCGGTCGGCTTCGGGGATATGGACGGCTTCGGCCTCCTGCCCATCGTCGAAGGCGAGCACCCACTTAGAGGTGCCATCGACGGAGTTGAGGGCGTGCCGTACCTGGGGGCGGGTGAGGCTGAAGGCCGCCTGCAAGTCGCGGCGAAACGCTTTGGAAAGGTTGGACATGACTTCAAAATCGCGCGCGCCGCGATGGTAGAGCCAGTGCCAAAGTTGTTTGGCGCGAAAGGCAGGATGCCCCAAGGCCACAACAGCGTCCCGCAAGTCATCGCGGCTCAAACCGATCAGGTTGGGTTTTGTCATAGGTCCAGGGTTTATACCAGTTCTCCTTGAAACAGATTCTTTATGAACTGGTATAGGGCCGCGACTGCGGCCCCCGCAGCGGGCTCCAAGCCCGAAGGGCGCAGGGAACGCCCGCGCACAAAACCCTTGGGCTCCAAGCCCGAAGGGCGCAGGGAACGCCCGCGCCAAAAACACGCGGCTCCGAGATCAGCTAAGAAAGCGCCTCGGGGTAGAAGCGGAGGCCCGGTCCTGCGGTCGGGCTGAGCGAGCGCAGCGAGCGAGTAGAGACCGCCCCACAAAGGGTCGGGCTGAGCGAGCGCAGCGAGCGAGTAGAGACCGCCCCACAAAGGGTCGGGCTGAGCGAGCGCAGCGAGCGAGTAGAGACCGCCCCACAAAGGGTCGGGCTGAGCGAGCGCAGCGAGCGAGTAGAGACCGCCCCACAAAGGGTCGGGCTGAGCGAGCGCAGCGAGCGAGTAGAGACCGCCCCACAAAGGGTCGGGCTGAGCGAGCGCAGCGAGCGAGTAGAGACCGCCCCACAAAGGGTCGGGCTGAGCGAGCGCAGCGAGCGAGTAGAGACCGCCCCACAAAGGGTCGGGCTGAGCGAGCGCAGCGAGCGAGTAGAGACCGCCCCACAAAGGGTCGGGCTGAGCGAGCGCAGCGAGCGAGGTGAGACCGCAACCCCAAAGAGGCGAAACGCGAAGCGTTTCTGCCGTGAGACAAAACTCTGCTGAAAATGTCAATTTTTAGCGGAGTTGGTCTTAGAGGAACACGAACATGACCAGAACGAAGATCGGCATGAGGACTGTGAACGACCAAGCCATGTAGCCGAAGAAGGTCGGCATCGCTACCTTTTCCGTTTCTGCGATGGCCTTGACCATAAAGTTGGGCGCGTTGCCGATGTAGGACAGAGCGCCCATGAAAACCGCACCCATGGAGATGGCCAAGAGGGTTGTTGCGAAGGTGGTCATGAATGCCTCGGGCGACACCCCAACAGCCTTAAAAAACACGAGATAGGTCGGGGCATTGTCCAGGAATCCAGATAAGAGGCCCGTGGCCCAAAAGTAGGCGGTAGGGATCGGCGCGCCGTCCGCGCCCGACACCAGGTCGATAACGAACCCGAGCGCACCCGTCGATCCACCCTTCAAAATCGCAATTACAGGCGCGATGGTCAAGAAAATCCCGATGAACAGCTTGGCAACTTCAAGAATGGGGAACCAGTTGAAGCCATTGTTGGCGCGGCTTTCGTCGTTGGTAAGGCGCAAGGACAAGAGGGTGATGAGGACGAGCAGCACGTCGCGGGTAAGGTTTTGAGTTTTGTAGTCCACGCCGAAGATTTTGACGGGCTGCCAGTCGGGCGTCCAAGTGCCCGAAAGCAGCACCGCGCCTACAATGCCGGCCAGCAGGGCAAAGTTCACCCATCCCTCAATCTGGATCGGCGCGTGGGGGGTCATGTCCGATACCTTCATGGCGGCGGCGTCTTCGCGGGGGTAGTAGTAAAATCGGTCGAGCAGGTAGTAAACTAGCGCGACCAGCACACTGACGAACACCATGGGCCAAAACATGGCCTGGGTTGGCCAGAAGAAGCTGATGCCGTTCAAGAAACCTAAGAACAGGGGCGGATCGCCCAAGGGCGTCAGCGACCCGCCGATGTTCGCCACCAAGAAAATGAAGAACACGACGGTATGGACCCGATACTTGCGGTCCTTATTGGCGCGCAACAGCGGGCGGATCAGCAACATGGCCGCGCCCGTCGTGCCCATCCAGGATGCGAGCAGGGTCCCGATCACAAGGATGGTGAGGTTGGTTTCGGGATGGCCGTTCAGCGTGCCCTTGATATGGATGCCACCTGCGACGGTGAAGAGGGCGAGCAGCAGCAAGATGAAGGGGCTATACTCGTGAAACAGCACCTCGAGCCCAATGAAGAGGGCGGTCTGCCAGCTGAGCAGCAGGAGGCAGGGCACAAGGAAGCACAGGGCCCAAAATCCCGCGATCTTGCCAAAATTCTCATGCCAAAAGTGCGGCGCCAGCACCGGGAACAAAGCGATGGAGAGCAGCATCCCGGCAAAGGGGATCCCCCAAAGAAGGCCGAGCTGATCCCCCGCCAGCGCATAGGCCGAGTCGGCCGCAAGGGCGGATTGGGGCAGCAGAGCCAGGGTAAGAGGGGGCGCGATGAGGCAAAGACGGGTCAAGACAAACATAGCCAGCCCTTATACCAACGGCGAAAAAAGTTGACACTTTTTTAGCCGCTTTATGTCTCACGGCAGAAACGCGTTGCGTTTCGCCTCCGACGGGGCCTTCGCTTATACCCCGAGGCGCGTGTCCGCCGATCTCGGGGCCGCTACGGGGGCCGCAGTCGCGGCCCTTATACCAGCGAATAAAAGAGTCATTTTAAATCGCCGCTGGTATTAGGCACTTTGGGGGTCTTTGGGAAGCGCCTGCCAGCGCCGCTGGCTGTAAATCTCGCACGGGTGAAACTGGGCCTTGTAGGCCATCGTCTTAGCGCCCTTGACCCAATACCCCAGATGCAAATGGTCCAAACCCGCTCTGGCCGTGGTGTCGATCAGGTCTAGGATCACAAAGGTGCCTAAGGACGGGTAGGCGGGGCGGACGCAGAAGTAGGAATAGACCGCCGACAGGCCTTGGGGCAAAAGGTCCGCGATGCAGGCTGCAAGCAAAACCCCGTCGGGCCCGCCCTCGCGCCAGGTGAGCAATCGCGTCTCCACGGGCGTGTCGCTGACCATTTCGGCGAAGGCGTCTTGGGTCATGGCCGCCATCGATCCGTCGGGGTGTCGGGCACGGACATAGGCGCGAAACAGGGCCCAATGCGCCGCATCGACGACGGGCGGGTCCAGGGACAAATGCAGATGCGCGTAGCGCCGCCGCAAGCGGCGCTGGGTCTTGTTGGGCCGAAAGTCCTGCACCCGCACTCGCAAGGCTTTGCACGCCTGACAAGTGGGGCAGATGGGGTGATAGGCGGCCTGATGGCTGCGGCGAAACCCGTGATCCGTGAGCTCGGCAAAGCTGTCCGTGTCGCCGTCTTGGATCAGCGTCACCAACTTTTGCTCACGCTGATCGGGCAAATAAGGGCAAGTGTCAGTACGGGAGGCCAAGAAAATTCGCTCGACCTGCTGCCAATTCATGGGTTCCATGGGAGGCTTATAGCGCCTCCCAAGTCGGTGGGAACAAATGACTTGAGGAACCATCACGCCACCACTGCGCCACGACAAGGTTGCACGCTTCCCCCATTGATTTGGTCGCGGTTTTGGTCTTTGGTTAAGGCCAAGGTTCACCAGCGGGAGACACGCACCATGGCCAAGATTGACAAGTCAAAACTGCCCAGCCGTCACACAACCCTTGGCCCCGCGCGTGCGCCCCATCGCTCCTACTTGCATGCCATGGGCTTGGGCGACGAGGCCATTGCCCAGCCGCTGATCGGCGTCGCCACGACCTGGAACGAAGCGGCCCCCTGCAACATTTCCCTTACGCGGCAAGCGCAGGTGGTCAAACGCGGCGTCGAGGCGGCGCAGGGAACCCCGCGCGAATTTACAACCATCACCGTCACCGACGGGATCGCTATGGGCCATGAGGGCATGAAATCCTCCCTGGTCTCGCGTGAGGTGATCGCCGATAGTGTGGAACTGACCATGCGCGGCCACTGCTATGACGCCCTCGTCGGGCTGGCGGGGTGCGATAAGTCCTTGCCGGGCATGATGATGGCCATGGTGCGCCTCGATGTTCCCTCGGTTTTTCTTTACGGGGGGTCGATCTTGCCTGGCACCTTCAAGGGCCGCGACGTGACCGTCCAGGACTTGTTCGAGGCGGTGGGCCAGCACGCCGTCGGCAGCATGTCGGATGAGGATCTGCATCTGCTCGAATGCATGGCCTGCCCCTCCGCAGGGTCGTGCGGGGCGCAGTTTACCGCCAACACCATGGCGTGCGTGTCAGAGGCGATTGGGCTCGCCCTGCCGCATTCGGCAGGGGCGCCCGCGCCCTACGAGATTCGTCATACCTACGCCTACAAGTCGGGCGTGGCGGTGATGAACTTGGTCGAACAGCAACTTCGCCCGCGCCAAATCGTCACGCGCAAGGCGCTGGAAAACGCCGCGCGGGTGGTTGCGGCCTCGGGCGGCTCGACCAACGCGGGCCTGCACCTGCCCGCCATTGCGAATGAATGCGGCATCGATTTTGACCTGCACCATGTCTGCGATATTTTCCGTGATACGCCCTACATTGCCGACCTCAAGCCTGGCGGCAAGTATGTCGCTAAGGACATGTTTGAGGCGGGGGGCGTGCCCCTTTTGATCAAGGCGCTGATCGAGGGCGGCTTTATGCACACCGATGAATTGACGGTGACGGGCAAAACCCTGGGTGAGAACCACGAGGCCATCGCTTGGAACCCGAACCAGAAGGTCGTGTACCCGACCTCAAGCCCCTTGTCCCCCACGGGCGGCGTTGTCGGTCTCAAGGGCAATTTGGCGCCCGAAGGGGCCATCGTCAAAGTCGCGGGCATGACAAAGCGCACCTTTAGCGGCCCGGCGCGAGTCTTTGAATGCGAAGAAGAGTGCTTCGCGGCGGTGCAGGAGCAGCGCTACGCCGACGGCGAGGTGCTGGTGATTCGCTATGAGGGCCCCAAGGGCGGCCCGGGCATGCGCGAGATGCTGGCGACAACGGCGGCCATTTACGGGCAAGGGCGCGGGGATCGGGTGGCGCTCCTTACCGACGGGCGCTTTTCCGGCGCAACGCGGGGGTTTTGCATCGGCCATGTCGGTCCCGAGGCAGCGGTGGGCGGCCCCATCGCCCTCCTGCAAGACGGCGATCTGATTAGCATCGACGCCGACGCGGGCACCCTTGAGGTCCATGTGGACGCCGCTGACATGGCCGCGCGCCGTGCGCGGTGGCAACCCCGCGGCCACAACTACAATTCCGGCGCGATTTGGCGCTATGCGCAGACCGTCGGCTCGACCGAAAAGGGCGCGGTGTGCCACCCTGGTGCGAAAGCGGAGACCCATGTGTTCGCCGAAATTTGACGTGTCGGGCGTCGTGCGGAAACGGCCATGTCGGACCTGATTGACGTCACGGTGCGCGGCGCGGTGCTGGAGGTCACCCTGAACCGGCCCCCTGTCAACGCCATCAACCTCGCGCTTAGCACCCATATGCACGCGGCATTCAAGCGATTGAATGAGGATGAGGATTTGAGAGTCGGCCTGCTCTCTAGTGCTGGCAACGCCAAAAATATCTTCTCTGCGGGGTGGGACCTCAAGGCCTTTGCCGCTGGGGAAAGCGCAGATTCCGAGCTGGGGTTTAACCTGGGTCCCGGCGGTCTGGGCGGCCTTACCGAGTATTTTGATCTCTACAAACCGATTGTTGCTGCCGTTGCGGGGGGCGCCATCGGCGGGGGCTTTGAATTGGCTTTGGGGGCCGATGTCATCGTTTGCGCCGAAGATGCGTATTTTTGGCTACCTGAAATGCAGCACGGCTTCCTGCCCGATGCGGGAGCCATTCAAAAGCTGCATCACCGTATTCCCCCCAACGTGGCCATGGACCTCATTCTAACAGGGCGGAAGATGCCCGCCGATGAGGCCAAGCATTGGGGCTTGGTTCGTGATGTTGTTCGTGGGGACCAGCTGGCGGATCAGGCTCGCCAGGTGGCGGACACCATCGCCCAGGGTGCGCCGCTGGTTCCCCGGGCCTTAAAGGAATATATGCGGAAATACGGTCATGGCTCGGTCGAGGACGGTCATGCGGCCTCGCGGCGCGCCTGGGTGGGCAAGAGCGATATGCCGCTCTACGAACGTATGCTGCAATCTGAGGATTTTACCGAAGGGTCCAGGGCGTTCAACGAAAAACGTCCGCCCAGATTTAAAGGCTAGCCAGGTGGTGCATCGCCTTGCGCCTCTGTTTGACGCGGCATCCGTTGCGGTCTTGGGAGCGTCGGCACGTCCTGGGTCATTTGGTGAGCGGCTGGCAAAGGCGACACGTTCTGCAGGGTATGGCGGTCGAATCGATTTCATCAATCCGCGCGGGGGAAAGATTTTGGGGCAGGAGGCGCTGACCTCGCTCAAGGACTTGGGTTACGCGCCTGATTTGGTCGTGCTGGGGCTGGGGAGTGGCAATCTGGAGGGCGCCCTGCTTGATGCTCTCGCAGTGGGCGCCAAATCTGCAGTCATTTTTGATTCGTGCCACGGCGAAACGGCCAAGGGAACGCCTATCCTGACGCGACTCAAGGCCATCGCGCGGGAGGCCGATCTACCCGTTTGCGGCGGGTCGGGTATGGGCCTTATCAATATGCAAACCAGGTTGGTCGCGGGGTTCTACCCCGCCGCGCATATGAAACCTGGCGGGATTTCCCTCATCGCCCATTCGGGCAGTGTGTTTTCGGTGCTCGGCATGAACGATCCGCGCTTTCGGTTCGACCTTATGGCGTCCCCGGGGCAGGAAATTGGCGCGAGCCTGGATGAATACATCGCCTTCGCCGCCCGCCGCCCCACGACCAAAGCAATCGCCGTCTTTATGGAAAGCGCGCGCAATCCTGCGGGACTGATCGACAGCCTCAAACTGGCCCGCGACGCAGGAAAACCAGTCGTGATCTGCAAGGTAGGCCGCACGGAGGAAAGCGCCCGCCTTGCGCGGTCGCATACGGGGGCCTTGGTGGGGCGGCACGCGGCCTATGCGGCGGTGTTTGAGGAATGCGGCGCCCTTGCCGTTGACACGGTCGATGCCCTTATGAATACGGCGCTTCTGGGTTCAACGGGCCGTATTCCAGGCCCAGGCGGCGTGGGGCTGGTGACCGACAGCGGCGGCCTTCGGGAAATGCAGGTGGACCTGGCCGAGGCGCGGGGCGCCCCGCTCGCGGTCTTGAGTGCGGCAGTCAAGGCCGCGCTCCGCGCCGCCTTGCCGCCCGAATTGGACCCCTCCAATCCCCTCGATTGCGCAGGAAATCTTACCGACGCCTATCCCAAAGTCTTCGATCGCGGCCTCACCCTCCTCGCCGAAGCGCCCGAAGTGTCCATGCTGGGGTTTGAGGCGGACTTGCGCGACGATTTTGTCTATGAGCCCCAATTGCTAGGGCACGCCAAGCGATTGGTCGATCGCACCGACAAGCCCGTCTTCTTCTACACCAGTTTTGGCCAAACCCACAATCGCCAGCTGGGGGAGGATCTGGCCGAGGCAGGGGTGCCGTGCCTCAATGGCGCGGCGATTGCCTTGGACGCGGCGCGATGCTTGCAAACCTGGGCCGATGCGCGCCGCAGGCCCGCCGTGCCCCCGCCGACCCTTCCCCCGCCCCGGCCGCTTCCCCGCGAGTTGGATGAGGTCACGAGCCTTAAGCTGTTCGCCGAATTCGGCCTACCCTGCGCCCAGAGCCGTCTTTGCTTGGATGCGCAGGCGGTGGTCGCCGCAGGTGCGGATTTGGGCTACCCTGTCGTCCTCAAAACCGCGGAACCGGGCCTCGATCACAAGACCGACGCGGGCGGGGTGATCCTCAATTTGCAGGACGAGGGGGCCTTAGGGGCGGCCTATGCGCGACTTTCCGCACGTTTGGGGGCGCGTGTGACCGTGCAGATGCAGGCGCAGCCAGGGGTGGAGCTTGCCTTTGGGGGGGTTTTTGACCCCGACTTTGGCGCGCTCGTCATGGTCGCCCCTGGGGGCACCCTGGTCGACTTGTTTGACGAGCGCCAGTTTGCGCGTGCGCCCCTTGGCGCAGAGCACGCCGAGACCATGATTCGCCGTTTGCGTGTGGCGCGCTTGATCGATGGCGTGCGCGGGCAACCAGCCCACAACATGGCCGCCGCCGCCCGGGCCTTTAGTGCTTTTTCCTGCGCTTGCGCAGCTCTGGGCGATCAAGTGGCGGAAATCGATGTGAACCCCGTCGTTGTGACCCAAACCGCCGCGATGGCGGTCGATGCCTTGATTGTGCCCGCAACGCCAGGACGCACCTAAGACCAGCGGCGAATTAAAATGACTCTTTTATTCGCTGGTATAAGGGCCGCGACTGCGGCCCCGTTTTGACCCTTGGTCCTAGAGCCCAAGGTAGGTCGCAGAAACAAGTTGGACTAGGGAGACGCTCAGGCGCGCTGCTGCTGCGGCGGCCAGCGCCATGACCAGACGCCGCTGAACCTTGGGGCCAAAAAAGCGCGATAGGCCGCCGCCGACATAGACAGCGGCGACGGCCAGGACCGCCCCGAACACTGCGATGTGCAGATCGTTCGTATCAAAACTTGCCCCGCTGCCCAGGGCGATGCGGGAGGTGGAGGCAAGGAGGAACAAGGGACAGATTGAGGCGGTAAAGGCCGTGCCCACGATGCCGCGGCGGAAGAAGTAGGGCGCGATGGTGGGCCCAGGTATGCCGATGGTTCCGCTCATAAACCCCGTTGCGCTGCCGCCGATCCAGGGGCGGGCGAGCAGGGAGGAGTTGGCAAGCGACGCCCGTCCGGCCAAGGTGATTCCCGCGAAAACAATGACCAGCAGGCCGAAGGACTGAAACAAAATTCGCACCCACGCGGTCTCACCGTGGGCGAAGCTGAGGGCATAGCCCACTGACATAAAGATGAGCACGGGGGGGATGACCGGCCAGACAACCTTCCATTGCAGATGGTCCCAGAGCTGAACCATGGTGGCGACGGTGACACCTAGGCCCATGAAGGCACCCACATAAACCGCCGTGAACGGATCGTAGATTGCAAGCAAAAACCCCGAGAGGATGAGGCCAAACCCCATGCCGGCGATGCGTTGGATCAGCGAGCCAAAGAAAGCCGCGAGCAAGAGCCCCGGGGCACTTAGGAAAATGTCCAAAATCACGGCGAACCGAGACTAGCGCGAAAAGGGTGCAAAGGCTCGGGACCTACTCGGCGCTGAACTCGGCCCATATGGGCGCATGGTCTGAGGGCTTGCTGCCGCGTTCCACGCGGGCGTCGCGATCAACCCCGGCGGAAACCAGGCGGTCTGCCAGGTGCGGCGTCACCAACATAAAGTCGATGTTGAGGCCCTGGTCTTTTTGAAAGCGGCCCGCCTTGAAATCCCAGAATGTGAACTCGTGTGTCGTGCCGCGCACTTCGGTCATGCCCAGGTTTTTCATGGCGAACCACGCCGCCCTGCTTTTCGGATGCACATGCGCCTCCGCGCCTTTTGCCGCCTCATCCCATAGGTCGTGCGCGGTGGGGCAGACATTGTAGTCGCCGCCAAAGAGAGCGGGAATTTCTAAGGCCAGCGTTGCGGCCATGCGCGCATGGAGGCGCTGCATCCAGGCCAGTTTGTACGGGAATTTAAGGGGGTCCTCGACGGGGTTGCCGTTGGGCAGATAAAGACAGGCCAGGCGAACGCCTGCAAAATCGACCTCCAGATAGCGGGCTTGCGCGGTCTCGTCCTCATGACCGGGCAGGCGGTCCATAACCCGTTCGCTTGGCCCTTTGGTGAGGATGGCGACGCCGTTAAACCCTTTTTGCCCGACCAGATGGGCCTCATATCCCGCGGCCTGGGCGCGATCAAAAGGAAAGGTTTGGTCTTGCGCCTTGACCTCTTGGATCAGGACAGCATCGGGGCTCACCCTCGCCAACCAGGGCCAAAAGTGGTCTGCGCGGGCGCGAATACCCGCGACATTGTAAGAACAGACTTTCATCGATCGCTTAGAGCAGCGAGAAACTGCTGCCACATCCGCACGAGGCGCTGGCGTTGGGGTTGTCGATCCGAAACGAGGCCCCGATCAGTTCCTGAACAAAGTCCACCTTCGCCCCATCCAAAAACGGCAGCGACGTCGTATCGACCACCATCTTGACGCCATCGGTTTCAAAGACTTGATCGTCCCCCTCGATCTGTTCGGCAAAGCCGATGTCGTACTGAAACCCCGAACACCCCCCGCCCAACACGCCGACGCGCAGCATGAGCCTGGGGTTCCCTTCTTGGTCTGCTAGGGCGGCAACGCGGGCGGCGGCGGCGGCTGTCAATTCAACTTTCATGCGACTTATGTAGGCGGCTAGGGATGCAAAGCCAACACCCCCAACACCTCAACCCCCCGTTCGAAGTCATGCCGCGCGCAGTCGCGGCATCCATCACGGGCCGCCAGCCGCCCGAACGGACGGTGCCGGCCCTGCGGCCTGGCTTCGCGAGAAAGAGGTCCCCAACACCTCAACCCCCCCGTTCGAAGTCCTGCCGCGCAGTCGCGGCATCCATCACGGGCCGCCAGCCGCCCGAACGGACGGTGCCGGCCCTGCGGCCTAGCTTCGCGAGAAAGAGGTCCCCGAACACCTCAACCACCCCAACGCGAAGTCATACCGCGCGCAGTCGCGGCATCCATCACGGGCCGCCAGCCGCCCGAACGGACGGTGCCGTCCCTGCGGCCTAGCTTCGCGAGAAAGAGGTCCCCGAACACCTCAACCCCCCCGTTCGAAGTCCTGCTGCGCGCAGTCGCGGCATCCATCACGGGCCGCCAGCCGCCCGAAGGGACGGTGCCGTCCCTGCGGCGTGGCTTCGTGCGCGAACGAGGTCCTTAGAAAACACAACCACCCCAACGCGAAGTCCTGCCGCGCGCAGTCGCGGCATCCATCACGGGCCGCCAGCCGCCCGAACGGACGGTGCCGGCCCTGCGACGTCGCTTCGCGCGGAGTCATGTTGTGCTGAAACTCAACCACCCCACCTGTGACATTTATGCATCAGTCGGCGGCAAGTCCTTAACCTAAGCGGTCAAAATGTCCCTTGCCTGCCAAGAGACTTGCGTGTAAGAATGACAAATTCAAATTATTCTATTTTCGTCACAAAAAATTTACTTCACTTTGTCACAGAGCCAGCTACAAATAGCGAGGGACTCTGTGCCACCTAAGGCCTTTAAATTGGTTTGCATAAGAACAGAGGATTGAGCTCATGCAACTCGCAACGAACAACACCGTCGCAAAGCAGGCCTTAGAGAGGCCTTGGCCCCTTTGGCGACAAATTGGGGGGCTTGCGCGAAGCTTCGGCCTGCTGGGCCTGGGTGCCGGACTCCTGGCGCTGGTGCCTGTGTCGGCGGTGCGGGCGGCAACGCCTCCCATAGCGTGCCAGGTCACGGACGGGGAAAATACCAGTTTCTTCTACGGCGACGACACTAGCGAGACCGATACAACGCTCCCCTGTTACGGAAAACTCGTCATTAGTCAAACGGATTTCAATAATGCGAGACCCTTTAGCGATGGTGATTTAACCCATACGGTTGATGGTTTAATCTACACCGCAAGTCAATGGTATACCACCAACGTAACTAGCATGTTTGCGGTTTTTTATGCGTCTGATCTGAGCCAAATCAATGATTTGGATATTTCGGGCTGGGATACCTCCAATGTGACTAGTTTGCAGTGGATGTTCTTTCAGGCTAGTAGCGTGGGCGACGATATTGTATTGGACTTAAATAGTTGGGATGTTTCCAAAAACACGACCTTAGAACGATTTATGTCGGAATCCGTTGGCGTGTCGGTTCTTGTGGATAAGTGGGATACATCAAGTGTCACTAGGATGGACCTTGCGTTCGAACGAGGGGTCCATGAACCAGATCTAAGCAGCTGGAACACCAGCTCGGTTACAACCTTTAAGGATATGTTCAAGTCAAATACCGCGTTCAATGGGGACATTAGTGGCTGGGATACGTCGGCCGCTACCAACATGACTGGTATGTTCGAGCAAGCATCGAGCTTTAACCAAGATCTCTCGGGCTGGAATGTTTCCAATTTCAACGGAAACGTCCCAGCAAATTTTGACTTAAGTGCAACAGCGTGGATCCTACCTCGCCCAATTTGGACCAATACAAGTGTTCAGGAATGTGACCACACAGGAAGCAGCTTCTATGGTCAAGTTAATCCATGCAACAACAAGTACGTCATCAACCAGGCAGATTTTGACACTGCGACGAAGGGAGAAAGCCCCACTTTTACTTCTGGAGGTTATAGTCCCGTCGATTGGTACGTATCGAACATCACCGACATGTCCGATTCCTTTGTGAACTATACGGGAGATCACGATATCAGTGATTGGGATGTCTCAGCGGTAACAAGCATGGAGAACATGTTCACCGGCGCCACATCCTTCAATCGAAACTTGAAGGGCTGGGACGTTCGCAATGTTACGAATGCACTAAATTTCGCGTCGGGTGCCACCCTATTCGGCTCTAACCTCCACCCCCTATGGGGGACCGCCGGGCTGGATCTTGACGCCTCAACGCTCGAAATTGACCCTGCAAGCCTCTTTATCGACGGAGAAACCGCAACGGTGACGGTGACGGCCAAGGACAAGGTCGGGACGGGCATAGTGGGGCTGGATGTCCAGGGTGTGAGCAAAGATGGTTCAAATAATGACCTAGGGACGTTTGGGGACTTGAATGGGGCGTCCTTTACCGACGTCGGTGGCGGCCTTTATACAGCGACCTTGAGCTCTTCGAGCGCGGGCGACGCAACGGTGACCGCCTATCTGAACGCCTCCGAGTTGCCCCAAAGCCAAAGCGTCACCTTCCTGCCCCTGCCCGACCTTGCCCTTTCATCGGTCGCGGCGGACACCTATACTCCGTCATCTACGGGATCTGCCACCCTCACCGTCACCTTGCTCGATTCATCGAGCGCTCCAGTGCTGGGCTACGACAAATTGACGGCGGTCCTGGATGACGGCAACACGAGTTACACCTACAGCCAAGATCAATCAGGGGCTCTTGCTATTACCGAAGGCTCCAACGGTGAGTACAGCTTTACCGTGGGGCCCGCGTCGATCGGGGAGAAACTTGTCACAGTCTATGCCAATGGGGAGTCCCTTACTCACAGCACCAACCCAGTGACCTTAACCTTCATTTCTAAGCCTGGCTCGCCCGAGAACTTCGATCTGAGGGCCGGGAACGCGAAGTTGGTTTTGACATGGGAACCTCCCCTAAAGGACGAGGGGGCTGGGATCACGGACTATCAATACAGTGTGGATAGTTCGACCTTTACGTCCATGAATGGGGCCTACACCACCAGCGTGATCACGGGCGTCCATAGCTTTACGATCTCTCCTTTGGAGAATGGAATTTCCCGAACCGTAGAGATCCGCGCGGTCAACGACGCCGGCGTAACCGACGTAAACGAAGACCCAAACTCAACCGAACTGCCGTCTGCCACGGCCACGCCATCGGAACAGAGCCCGCCCGACGCCCCGACAGACCTGACGGTGACCGCCAGCGCGACAGCTGGGGAACTCAATCTGTCCTGGACCGCGCCATCGGACAACGGCGGGAACGAAGTAACCGACTACCAATACAGCCTAGACGGCGGGACATCTTATACGAGCACGGGGAGTGCGACCCCCACCCAGAGCGTAAGTGTTAACAACGGCACAGCCTACAGCGTCACTGTACGGGCGATCAATCGCGGCACCCAGGACAACGGCGACGGTGCTGGCGTTGGCGTCGCCACGGACCCCATTGCGGTCCCATCCGTGTCGCTCTCGGCCAAGACTGGGGTCGTCGGCGCCTCGTTTGAAGTCACCGCAACCTTCTCCGAGGCTGTGACGGGTTTTGAGCTTGGTGACATCAGTGTCGGCAATGGCACCGCATCCAATCTCCAACCCTCCGGCGAAAATGCTTATAACGAGTCCTACACCTTCGACGTCGCGCCGACCAGCAGTGGCGAGGTAACCATCGACATAGGCGCAGGCGCAGCCGAAGCGATCCATGGCGGCATCAACACCGCCGCCGTGCAGGTATCGCGGACAGCCGATGTAACAGGGCCAGCTTTCTCAAGCGCGGCCAGCGTCAATGTGGCAGAAAACACGACAAGCGTCATCACGGTGACCGCCACGGACGATAACACCGTTACAGGATACGCAATCACGGGTGGCGTCGATGCTGCGCTCTTTGTGATCGACACCGCTACGGGGGCGCTTACTTTTGATCTTGATGGGGACACTGGTTCAGACGATGCGCCCGACTACGAGACCCCTGCGGATTCCGATGGGGACAACGCCTTTGTGGTGGAGATAACAGCCTCCGACGGTGTCGATCCCGCCAACACAACGACCCAAACGCTGACCGTGACGGTGACCAATATAGTCGAAAATCCGGCGGTGGTGATTGACGACTTTCCTGACGGCTTCACAGTAGCTGAAGCAGGCACTGCAACCTTCGGTGTTTGGTTGGCTGAGGAGCCGAGCGGGGAGGTGGTCCTTGAGCTCAGTTCAGACGATCCCGCAATCGCGACCGCTGCGAACCTTGCCGACCCTGACAATCCCACGAGCTTCTTGACCTTCGACGTGAGCAATTGGAATGTGGCGCAAACCGTTACGGTGTCTGGCACTGCCGACGATGATACCGACGACGAAGAGGCCACCATCACCTTATCGGCACAGGACTCAGGGGGCTATAAGGACGTTACGGGGTCTTTGGCTGTGACTGCCACGGACATCACAGTCCTTGACTTGGCAAAATCGTCGGTCGCAGTGGATGCGCCGGAACCCGCGCCCGTTGCTGATAGTGATAATACGAATACGGACAACAGCTTCACAATCTCCGTAACGGTCAAAGACGCAAACGATTTTGCCATAACAGGGTTCGACGTGACGAAGATCACCGCGACGGTGCAGGACAGCGAGGGCAACACCATTGATGGATATGCTTTGTCCGACTTCACCAACACCAACAACAATGACGGGATCTACATCGCCACACTCAAATCCACCAAGGCCCAGGAACACGTCCTTAAGGTCAGCCTAGATGGCGCCGAAATCACCCATGCCAGCAACGCCCTAAGCGTCACCTTCGCCCCAGCGGCTGTCGCTCTGGCTAATTCTTCAGTCGTTGCCGATCCTACAACAGGTGTCTCCACCGATGCGTCCTCAACCGTCACGATCACGGTGCAGGATGCTTATCAAAATCCAATTACGGGACTGGTGCGGTCAGATGCGGACACAGATTTCGCCTGGACCATCAAGGACACCAGCGGTGATGACATCGGCGTGGCAAACTTGGGCACTTTCGCTGAGACGACAACCGCTGGCGTCTATACCGCATCCCTAACCTCGCAAACTGTCGGCGATCACGTTTTGACACTCCAAGCAAAGGGTGTTGAACTCACGGACCCGAGTTCGCCCTTAACCGTTACATTTGTCCCTGGCGCGGCGAGCGCCACGACCTCAACAATTGAGGCCGCGGACACAGAATTGGTGGCCGATACGACCACGTCCACAACTCTAACAATCCAGGCCAAGGACCAATACGGAAACAACCTGACATCGGACGCTAGCGAGCAGTTCTTGATCGCTGCCACCGACGGCACCTTTAGCGGTGTGACATCCAACGGGGATGGCACCTATACACCGACTTCACAAGGCGACGGAACTTATACGGCGACCCTGACCACAGGGACGATAGCAAAAACAGTAACCATCACCGCAACGCTGGGTGGAACCGCGCTCGATTCAGAGGCCGAAGTGATCTTTATCCCAGGCCCAATATCAAGTGTCACTTCATCTTTCGGCTTGTTGGACTCATCAACGACACAATACAGCGTTGACGGTGCCGCGGGGTTCTATGCCTATGTTAAGGACAAAAACGGCAACACCATTGGGGGGCTTACTTGGGATCAGTTCGAAGCAGTTGCCTACGAACCAGGCACGAACACACTCCTGAGTAATAGTGTCGCCATTAAATCTGACACCTTTACGGAAATTACGACTGACTCTCCACGCTACAACTTTGATCTGACGTCCCAAGTCGCGCAAGCATACGACATTAGAATCATGATAGACGTCGATGATACTCTCTATGACCTGCAACAAACAGCTCGCACCGCTCTTACCTTCATCCCTGGGGCGGCAGACGCAAGTCAGTCAAGCGCGTCCAACGAGACCAGCAACACAAGTGCGGTTGTTCCTTCCTCGACCTTCACCCTATACGTGAACGACCAGTTCGGGAATCCGATACCTGGTTTGGAGGCCGCCGACTTTAGCTGGACTGTGAAGGACGGCAGCGATGAAAGTGCGGGAGACATCACGGGCGCGGCCCTCAGCGAGGTGAGCGAAACCAACCCAGGGGTTTCAGGCGTCTATGAAACCACCTTGACTTCTCCATCTTCGGGCGATCACTACGTCCGCATTTACGTTGGCACCCCCGCCGACGGGGTCGAACTGACCGATACAGTTAACCCGGCCAAGGTGACTTTTGTCACCGAACCCGACGCCCCTTCAGATTTCAGTGTCGCCCAGGGTGATGCGTCCCTAACCTTGACCTGGACCGCGCCCAACGACAATGGGTCGGCCATCACGGGGTACGAATACAGCCTAGACAAGGGCTTAAATTACACCGCCACGGGCAGCACCGCCAACACCTTCACAACTCCAACCCTCACCAACGGCACGACCTACGAGGTGCAGGTGCGGGCGATCAATGCAGTTGACGCGGGCGCGGCAAGCGACACCATCACCCTTACTCCCGCCGCGACCGACGCGGGCAGCCTCTACGACAGCGACACGTGTGTGCCAATTGTCGCTTCGGACACCAACGTAACACTCACGGGCGCAACCCCAACGAGCGACGGCAGCGGCGCTTACCAGTGGACAGGGGACCTGACCTTTACCTTCTCTTCACCTTTGGACTTGGTGCTGGCCCCCCATTCCAGTTCCACCGTCGCCAACTTTGAGAACGGCGCGTCTTACGTGGTCGATACAGGCACCTGGGTGCAAACGCTTGGCTCCAGCTCCATCACCTACGCCTTAAACGGCGCAACCATCAGCGGCGCGCAAACGGACGCCGACGCAGCCAACGCGAACTGGGGTCATTTTGATGCCGCAGGCGTCTCCACGCTCACCCTGACCTCAGGCGGCTCCGACGCCGATGCAGTCACCCTATGTCGGATCCCCGCCGCACCTGGCGCGCCCACAAACCTGAGCGTCACGCCTGGCGACGGGGAACTCACTTTGTCCTGGGACGCCCCGCTCGACGACGGCGGCCCTGACATCAGCGCCTACAAGTACAACCTGGATGGCGGGTCCACCTACACGCCGTTCACCGAGGCCGCTACCGCGACGACTCAGGTCCTAAGCCTTGCCAATGGCGAATCTTACACGGTGAGTGTTTTGGCGGTCAATGGCGTGGACGATGGCGCCGCCTCCGCCGCCGTCACGGTCCCGTCCGTGACCCTTGCGACCAGCGTCGATGGAGTTGTTGGCGGCACCTTCACGGTCACCGCCACCTTCTCCGAACCCGTGACAGACTTTGACCTCGATGACGTGAGCGTTGCGAATGCAGATGAAGACAATTTCCAGACGACAGGAACCGTCACCACCGATGGGGGCAAGAACTATAGCGACACCTACACTTTCGAGGTGACACCGACCCTTGACGCGGCATCGGTGACGATTGATGTGGCGGCGGGCGCGGCCCTGACCACCGCAGGCGGGGCCAATACCCAGGCCTTACAGCTGTCACGAACCGCAGATTTAACTGGACCAGCCTTTACCAGCGATGCCGCGATCGAATCACCAGAAAACACGACAACAGCCGTCGTGACCCTGGCGGCCACGGATACCAACGGCCCCGTTACCTACGCGATCACGGGCGGGGACGATGAGGGCGACTTCACCCTTAATACATCCACAGCCGAGCTGACCTTCAACACCGACGGCGCCAACGGCGCAGCCGACTACGAAACCCCAGCCGATGCGGATGAGAACAACGTCTATACCCTTGAGGTAACAGCATCCGACGCAGCCACACCGCCCAACACGACGACCCAAACGCTGAGCGTAACGGTGACCAACATCCTCGAAAATCCTGCCTTGGATATTTCAAAAGCATCCTTGGAGATCGACGAAAACGACAGCGGCACCTTCACGCTCGCCCTGGCCGAAGAACCCGCTGGGGACGTGACGGTAACAGTATCGAGCAGTGATGGTGCTGCTGCGAGCGTGTCGAGCGATGACGACACAACACCAGACGAAGCGTCCGTTGCGCTGACGTTCACAATCGCTAACTGGGACACAGCGCAGACAGTGACGGTAACGGGTGTTGAAGACCATGACTCACGCAATGAAACCGAAACGATCACCCTAACCCCCACAGACGGCGGCTATGGCATCCTTACGGCAGCAACGGTGAGCGTTTCTGTAACGGACAATGACACGCCTGGCATCACGGTTTCTGAGACCAGCGTTTCGATGAACGAAGGAGCCAATGGCAGCTTTACGGTCAAGTTGACTACGCAGCCGAGCGGTGATGTTACGGTGACGGTATCGAGCAGTGATGTAGATGCTGCGAGCGTATCTGAGGATAATGGAACGACCCAAGCAGGTTCTGTTGAACTGACGTTCACAAGCGGTAACTGGAATCAAACCCAAACCGTCACAGTTACAGGCGTTGAAGACGATGACACGCGTGATGAAACCCCGTCGATCAGCTTTGGTGTTGCAGGTGAGGAGTATAACACTCTGGACGTTACAGACGTATTGGTGAGCGTTTCTGTAACGGACAATGATAGCCCCGGCCTTACGGTTTCCGCTACCGATGCTGGTGTTTCGATGGATGAAGGAGCCACGGACAGCTTTACGGTCAAGTTGAATACGCAGCCGAGCGGTGATGTTACTGTGACGGTATCCAGCGATGATGGTGCAGCGGCGAGCGTATCGAGTGATGGCGGGGCAACCCAAGCGGGTTCTGTTGATCTGACGTTCACAGTCGATAACTGGGCTACGGAGCAAACCGTCACAGTTACAGGCGTTGAAGACGATGACACGCGTGATGAAACCCCGTCGATCAGCTTTGGTGTTGCAGGTGAGGAGTATAACACTCTGGACGTTACAGACGTATTGGTGAGCGTTTCTGTAACGGACAATGATAGCCCCGGCCTTACGGTTTCCGCTACCGATGCTGGTGTTTCGATGGATGAAGGAGCCACGGACAGCTTTACGGTCAAGTTGAATACGCAGCCGAGCGGTGATGTTACTGTGACGGTATCCAGCGATGATGGTGCAGCGGCGAGCGTATCGAGTGATGGCGGGGCAACCCAAGCGGGTTCTGTTGATCTGACGTTCACAGTCGATAACTGGGCTACGGAGCAAACCGTCACAGTTACAGGCGTTGAAGACGATGACACGCGTGATGAAACCCCGTCGATCAGCTTTGGTGTTGCAGGTGAGGAGTATAACACTCTGGACGTTACAGACGTATTGGTGAGCGTTTCTGTAACGGACAATGATAGCCCCGGCCTTACGGTTTCCGCTACCGATGCTGGTGTTTCGATGGATGAAGGAGCCACGGACAGCTTTACGGTCAAGTTGAATACGCAGCCGAGCGGTGATGTTACTGTGACGGTATCCAGCGATGATGGTGCAGCGGCGAGCGTATCGAGTGATGGCGGGGCAACCCAAGCGGGTTCTGTTGATCTGACGTTCACAGTCGATAACTGGGCTACGGAGCAAACCGTCACAGTTACAGGCGTTGAAGACGATGACACGCGTGATGAAACCCCGTCGATCAGCTTTGGTGTTGCAGGTGAGGAGTATAACACTCTGGACGTTACAGACGTATTGGTGAGCGTTTCTGTAACGGACAATGATAGCCCCGGCCTTACGGTTTCCGCTACCGATGCTGGTGTTTCGATGGATGAAGGAGCCACGGACAGCTTTACGGTCAAGTTGAATACGCAGCCGAGCGGTGATGTTACTGTGACGGTATCCAGCGATGATGGTGCAGCGGCGAGCGTATCGAGTGATGGCGGGGCAACCCAAGCGGGTTCTGTTGATCTGACGTTCACAGTCGATAACTGGGCTACG